>NZ_CP117835.1:0-2400000 GCF_029094545.1 Alkalihalophilus pseudofirmus
TTGGAGAACATACACGATTTATGGGAACGGGCTTTAGCTGAGATGGAGAAGAAAGTAAGCAAGCCTAGTTATGAAACATGGCTGAAGTCTACAAAAGCAAATGATATTCAAAATGATGTCATCACCATTACAGCACCAAATGAATTTGCACGTGATTGGCTAGAGGAGCACTACGCCGGACTAACCTCCGATACTATAGAGCATCTAACTGGAGCGCGGCTTACACCAAGATTTGTCATCCCTCAAAATGAACTTGAGGATGATTTTTTAATTGAACCGCCAAAAAAGAAAAAGCCGGTTTCAGACAACGGATCTACCAATAACGGTACAAAAACAATGTTAAATGACAAATATACATTTGATACGTTTGTTATTGGTTCAGGCAACCGCTTCGCGCACGCTGCATCACTTGCAGTAGCTGAAGCGCCAGCAAAAGCATACAATCCTCTATTTATTTACGGGGGGGTTGGGTTAGGAAAAACGCACTTAATGCATGCGATTGGCCATTATGTAATGGATCATAATCCAAATGCGAAAGTTGTTTATTTATCATCTGAGAAATTCACAAATGAATTTATTAATTCTATTCGAGATAATAGAGCCGTCAATTTTCGCAATAAATACCGCAATGTAGACGTGCTGCTAATAGATGATATTCAGTTTTTAGCTGGAAAAGAACAAACTCAAGAAGAATTTTTCCATACATTTAATGCCTTGCATGAAGAATCTAAGCAAATCGTCATTTCAAGTGACCGTCCGCCTAAAGAGATTCCAACGCTTGAGGACAGACTGCGTTCAAGATTTGAGTGGGGATTGATTACTGATATTACACCGCCGGATTTAGAGACGCGAATTGCAATCTTAAGGAAAAAAGCAAAAGCTGAAAACCTTGATATTCCTAATGAAGTTATGCTCTATATTGCGAATCAAATTGATACGAATATTAGAGAATTAGAAGGCGCACTTATTCGAGTAGTTGCTTATTCATCTCTTATTAACCAGGATATGAATGCAGATCTTGCAGCTGAGGCACTAAAAGATATCATTCCTAACTCTAAGCCAAAAGTGTTAACCATTACGGATATCCAAAAACTTGTTGGAGAGTTTTATCACGTTAAATTAGAAGATTTTAAGGCTAAAAAGAGAACGAAATCCGTAGCTTATCCAAGACAAATTGCTATGTACTTGTCTCGGGAGATGACTGATGCTTCTCTTCCTAAGATCGGGAGTGAGTTTGGAGGACGCGATCACACAACTGTCATTCATGCTCATGAAAAAATTTCTAAAATGCTCACAACAGATCAAGAGCTTCAGCAAAAAGTTCAAGAAATTATGGAACAGCTTCGTTCTTAATATATTTAAGTTCTGTGTACATTGTTAATAAACCGTGCAGGCCTATCAACACACTATCCACATGTTGATAGGCTGTCTATTTCAGCTTTCTTGCAGGGTTATCCACAAATCCACACCCCCTATTACTATTATTACGATCTTTTTTAAATATAAATTAATTATTAAAGGAGCATTTAATCATGCAATTTACTATTCAACGAGATCGTTTTGTTCATGATGTTCAAAATGTAGCTAAAGCCGTTTCTTCACGTACCACAATTCCGATTTTAACTGGAATTAAAATTGTCGCTGATCACGAAGGAGTTACACTTACTGGAAGTGACTCTGATGTTTCAATTGAAACGTTTATCCCTAAAGAGGATGCAGAAAATGAAATTGTTACAATAGAACAAGAAGGCAGCATTGTTCTTCAAGCGCGTTTCTTTGCAGAAATCGTAAAGAAGCTTCCAGGTGAGACAATTGAATTGATCGTGCAAGATCAGTTTGCAACAACGATTCGCTCAGGTTCCTCTGTATTTAATTTAAACGGACTTGACCCTGAAGAATATCCACGTTTGCCTCAGCTTGAGGAAGATCTATTATTCCGATTGCCTCAAGACATGTTAAAAAATATGATCCGCCAAACAGTGTTTGCCGTGTCCACTCAGGAAACACGCCCGGTGTTGACAGGTGTAAACTTGGAAACGGAAGAAGGGGAATTAATCTGTACTGCTACAGACAGCCACCGTCTAGCGATGCGCAAAGCAACGATTGAGCGGAATGATGAAGAGCTGACTTTTTCAAATGTAGTAATACCTGGAAAATCACTTAATGAACTTAGCAAAATTATTGATGATTCAAATGAATTGATCGATGTCGTCGTTACAGAAAATCAAATTTTGTTTAAGTTTAAAAATCTCTTATTCTTCTCCCGTTTACTTGAAGGGAAATACCCTGTAACGAAAAATATGATTCCAGCTCAATCAAAAACTTCGTTTACGCTAAAAACAAAGCCTTTTCTGCAAACGTTAGAACGTGCGTTGCTTTTATCACGAGAAGGAAAGAATAATGTAATTAACTTAAAGACCTTGGACGAAGGCTTAATAGAGATTACCTCTATTCAGCCAGAAGTAGGGAAAGTAACAGAGAATATTCAAAGTGAGCAGATGCAAGGAGAGGATATGCGTATATCCTTCAACGGTAAAAATATCATTGATGCTCTTAAGGTCATTGACAGTGAAGAAATTAATATTGTGTTCACAGGAGCTATGAGCCCATTTGTCATTAGACCTACAGACCATGATCACTACCTGCATTTATTCTCACCTGTCCGTACGTACTAGTCCATAAGGGCAAGTGTTCTATAAGTGTTTATTTAAGTAGGACTTGGCTATCTGGCTTGTCTCTAGTACAATAGAGTAAAGACTAACTAAATGACGGAAAACAAAGAAGGCAGCATCTCACCATTGATTTGCTGTCTTAACTTTGATGGATAAAGATCGTCTGTTTCTATGCATAAAACTATATGTACAAAACAAATAGACGTGAGAGTAGACGATTTGGTTTAAATCATTTTAGAAAGAGTGAGGATTCTTAATGGAGAAGCTTTCGATTTCAACAGAATATATCACCCTGGGACAAGTGTTAAAAGAAGTTGGTGCGATCGATACGGGTGGAATGGCGAAATGGTATTTAAGTGAGTATGAAGTATATGTTAACGGAGAACTCGAAAATCGCCGCGGAAAAAAACTCTTCAGTGGAGATCGTGTGAAACTAGCTGATGAGACGTCAATAGAAATCGTACATGAATAAGGAGCAGGCTGATGTTTATTAAGTCACTCCTTATTCGCCAATTCAGAAATTACGAACGGGTTGAACTTGAATTTGATGAAAGAATGAATGTGTTTATCGGTGAGAACGCGCAAGGGAAAACGAATGCGATAGAGGCAATCTATGTATTGGCACTTGCTAAGTCACACCGGACCTCAAAAGACAAAGAGTTAATCCGCTGGAATGATGAGTTTGCTAAAGTGCAAGGTCAAGTACAGAGACAATCTGGACTAATTGAGCTTGACTTAGTGATTTCAACTAAAGGGAAAAAAGTTAAATTAAATGGGCTTGAACAGCGGAAGTTAAGTGAATACGTAGGGGCCGTTAATGTCGTCATGTTTGCACCTGAGGATTTAAACTTAGTGAAAGGCAGTCCACAGCTGCGCAGACGGTTTATTGATATGGAACTTGGGCAGATCAGTCCGGTTTATCTTCATCACTTAGGACTCTACCAAAAAGTCTTGCAGCAGCGAAATTTTTTGTTAAAGGATTTACAGATTGGCAAAGGCTCTAAGGATATGCTTGATATTCTTACGGATCAATTAATTGAGTTAGCTGTGCAGATTACGAAGCGGCGCTTTGTCTTTTTAGGTCAGCTGCAAAAGTGGGCTGAAGAAATCCATCGCGATATCAGCCGGGCTAAAGAGACGCTTAAAATTATATATAAACCCTCTTGTGATGTATCAGAAGAGATGGATATGCCGAAAATGAAAGAAGTATTCATAGAAACATATGAAAATAAGAAGCAAAGAGAAATTGCTCGCGGCGTAACATTATTTGGTCCCCACAGAGATGATCTTGGTTTTCTAGTAAATGAGCATGATGTTCAGACCTACGGTTCGCAAGGGCAGCAAAGAACAACAGCTCTAAGCGTGAAACTCGCTGAGATTGAATTAATTCATGCGGAAGTAGGAGAGTATCCCATTCTTCTTCTTGATGATGTCCTCTCAGAGTTAGACGATTACAGACAGACTCATTTACTGCATACAATAGGCCAGCGTGTACAGACATTTGTGACGACAACATCTATAACTGGCGTCCATCACGAAGCGCTTGATGGAGCTTCGATATTTAAAGTCGAGCAAGGAACCATTTCAAACGACGCATAAGGCGGTGGGTTATGTTTATTCATTTAGGCGGAGATGTCATTATTCGTTCAAAAGAGATCATTGCCATCCTAGATCGGGATGTAGGTGATATGTCGGTTATAACGAAGGATTACTTAAAGTCAGAAAAAGAGCGGAAAAAGTGTACAGTTATCTCGCAAGATTTCACAAAATCTATTGTTATAACGGATGATGTTGTATATTTATCTCCTGTTTCGTCTCTGACTTTAAATAAAAGAGCCCAGGCTGTCTCAGAACTTGAGCTTCAATTAAGTACAGAAGAAGATCAAGTACAGAAGAATTAAATACAGAAGAATTAAATACAGAAGAAGATTAAATGCCGAAGATGATTGAATAAGACTGAGTGAAGAAGAAGACGTATAAAAAAGTTAGGTCTTTTTTAAATAGATGGAAGAACTTTGAGAATGAAGGTGAAAAAAGTGACGAATGAACAACATTCTGAACAGCAATCGTACGATGAGAGTCAAATACAAGTCCTTGAAGGTTTAGAAGCAGTTAGAAAACGTCCTGGGATGTACATAGGTTCGACTAGCGGACGGGGCCTTCACCACTTAGTATGGGAGATCGTTGATAATAGTATTGACGAGGCAATGGCAGGGCATTGTGACACCATTCAAGTAACCATTGAAGAAGATAATAGTATTTCAGTAGAGGATAATGGACGTGGTATTCCAGTTGGGATTCATGAAAAAATGGGGCGCCCGGCAGTAGAAGTAATCATGACGGTACTGCATGCCGGCGGTAAATTCGGCGGCGGCGGTTATAAAGTGTCAGGCGGTCTTCACGGTGTAGGGGCTTCTGTTGTAAATGCGTTATCTACAAAGCTTGAGGTTGAAGTACACAGAGAAAATCAAGTGTATTACCAAGAATTTCACCGAGGAGTTCCTGCTGCAGATCTTGCTGTAATTGGTGAAACAGAAAAGCGTGGAACAATTATTCGCTTTAAACCAGATTCGGAAATTTTTACGGAAACGACTGAATATGAGTATGATATTTTAGCTACTCGTTTACGTGAACTTGCATTTTTAAACAAAGGCTTAACGATTACCATCACTGACAAGCGAGAAGAAAATAAATCGTCTACTTATTTTTATGAAGGCGGTATTGCTTCTTTTGTCGAGCACTTAAACCGTTCAAAAGAAGTTCTTCATGATGAGCCAATTCATATTGAAGCTGAAAAAGACGGCTTAAATGTAGAAGTGGCCGTTCAATACAATGACGGCTATGTGAGCAATATTTATTCCTTTGCAAATAACATTAGTACGCACGAAGGCGGGACACATGAGTCTGGTTTTAAAACAGGATTAACGCGTGTCATTAATGATTATGCTAGAAAACATAATCTCTTTAAAGAAAATGATCCAAACTTAACAGGAGAAGATGTACGTGAAGGGTTAACTGCTATCATCTCTGTTAAAATTCCCGATCCTCAATTTGAAGGGCAGACAAAAACAAAGCTTGGGAACAGTGAAGCGCGTACGGTTACAGATTCCTTGTTCTCAGAAGCATTCTCCCGCTTTATGATCGAGCATCCTCAAGTCGGGAAGAAAATTGTTGAGAAAGGTTTAATGGCTTCTCGTGCTCGTGAAGCGGCTAAGAAAGCACGTGAACTAACGAGACGTAAAAGTGCGCTAGAAGTAAGTTCTCTGCCAGGTAAGTTAGCAGACTGTTCTTCAAAGGATGCAACAATTAGTGAGATTTATATTGTAGAGGGTGACTCTGCCGGCGGTTCAGCTAAGCAGGGCCGTGATCGTCATTTCCAAGCAATCCTTCCGCTAAGAGGAAAGATTATTAATGTGGAGAAAGCTAGACTTGATAAGATCCTTGCAAATAATGAGATCCGAGCGATTATTACGGCATTAGGCACTGGTATTGGCGATGATTTTGATATTGAAAAAGCTCGTTACCATAAAATTATCATTATGACAGATGCCGATGTCGATGGAGCGCATATTCGAACATTGATTTTAACGTTCTTTTATCGCTACATGAGACCTTTAATTGAAAAAGGATATATTTATATCGCACAGCCTCCTTTATACAAAGTGACTCAAGGCCGCGATCTTCAATATGCCTATAATGATAAAGAGTTAGATCAAATTATGTCTCAATATACAGAACGTAATAAAGTAGGTATTCAACGTTATAAGGGTCTAGGGGAAATGAATCCGACTCAGCTTTGGGAGACAACGATGGACCCTGAATATCGTACGGTCCTGCAAGTGACTTTAGAAGATGCAATGAAGGCTGATGAAATCTTTGAGATCTTAATGGGTGACCGTGTGGAACCGAGACGTGATTTCATTCATGAAAATGCACAATACGTGAAAAATCTTGATATTTAGGCGGATAGATGGAGGTTTGTTATTAAATGGCTGAACAAGACCAATCAAGAGTAAAAGAAATAAATATTAGCCAGGAAATGAAATCATCGTTTATGGACTATGCGATGAGTGTCATTGTCAGTCGTGCCCTTCCGGATGCGCGCGACGGGCTAAAGCCTGTTCACCGTAGAATTTTATATGCGATGAATGAGCTTGGTATGACGTCTGATAAAGCCTACAAAAAATCAGCCCGTATCGTAGGGGAAGTTATTGGTAAGTATCATCCTCATGGTGACTCTGCCGTGTATGAAACGATGGTACGTATGGCTCAAGATTTTAGTTATCGTTACATGCTTGTTGATGGGCACGGTAACTTTGGATCAATCGATGGAGATGCCGCTGCTGCCATGCGTTATACGGAAGCGAAAATGTCCAAAATCTCTATGGAGCTCCTTAGAGATATAAACAAAGATACCATTGACTATCAGGATAACTATGATGGTTCTGAGCGTGAACCAATTGTAATGCCTGCTAGATTCCCTAACTTATTAGTAAACGGGGCTTCGGGGATTGCTGTTGGTATGGCGACTAATATCCCGCCTCATCAATTAGGAGAAGTAATTGATGCAGTTCTTGCATTATCAAAGAACCCTGATATCAGTATTCCAGAACTAATGGAATATATTCCGGGTCCTGACTTCCCGACAGGAGCAGAAATTTTAGGACGCTCTGGGATCAGAAAAGCGTATCAGACTGGTAGAGGGTCGATTACCTTAAGAGCTCAGACTGAAATTGAAGAGTATAAAGGGAAACCAAGAATCCTTGTATCTGAACTCCCTTATCAAGTGAACAAAGCCAAGCTGATTGAAAAAATTGCTGAGCTTGTTCGCGACAAGAAAATAGACGGCATTACTGATTTACGTGATGAGTCTGACCGTAACGGAATGCGTATTGTTATTGAATTAAGACGTGATGCGAATGCGAATGTCTTACTAAATAATTTATACAAACAAACGGCGCTTCAAACAAGCTTCGGTATCAACCTGCTTGCTTTAGTAGAAGGACAGCCGAAAGTCTTAACTCTCAAAGAATGTTTAGAGCATTATTTGGGACATCAAGTACAAGTCATCCGTCGTCGTACGGCGTTTGAGTTAAGAAAAGCGGAAGCTCGTGCGCATATCCTTGAAGGGCTGCGTATTGCTCTTGATCATCTTGATGAAGTCATCAGCTTAATCCGCAGCTCACAAACTACTGAAATTGCTCGAAATGGTTTAATGGAGCAATTTTCACTAAGCTATGAGCAGGCTCAAGCAATTCTTGATATGCGTCTTCAGCGTTTAACAGGACTAGAGCGCGATAAGATTGAAAACGAGTATAAAGAATTAATTGCAAAAATTGCTGAATTGAAAGCAATCCTTGCAGATGGTGAAAAAGTGTTGGAGATTATTCGTGAAGAACTAATCGAACTAAAAGAGAAGTTTAATGATGAGCGTCGTACAGTGATTTCTATGAATGAAGATCATCTTGAGGATGAGGATTTAATTCCAAGACAAAATGTTGTCATTACACTTACTCATCATGGCTATATTAAACGGATGCCTATCTCTACTTACCGCAGCCAAAGACGTGGGGGGAAAGGAATTCAGGGGATGGGAACGAATGATGATGACTTTATGCAGCATCTTTTCACAACTAATTCCCACCATACGATTCTCTTCTTTACGAATAAAGGGAAGGTATACCGTCTGAAAGGTTATGAAATTCCAGAGCTAGGTCGAACAGCAAAAGGAATTCCAATCATAAACCTCTTGCAAATTGAACAAGATGAGACGATTAGTACAGTCATTCCTATTGAAGAATTTGATGATAATTCTTATCTATTCTTCTTAACAAAGCACGGAATTGCCAAACGTACACAGTTGTCTTCATTTGCTAATATCCGTCGAGGCGGCTTGTTTGCGATTACCTTGCGTGGTGATGATGAACTTCACGGCGTGCGTTTAACAGATGGTGGACAAGAAGTTATCATTGGTACAAAACACGGGATGGCTATCAGATTCCATGAAACAGACGTCCGTCTAATGGGCCGAACAGCAGGCGGGGTCAAAGGGATTTCCCTGTCAGACGACGATCATGTTGTAGGAATGGATATTTTAGAAGAAAACCATCAAGTACTTATTGTAACCGAAAACGGCTACGGAAAACGAACGCCTATTGAGGAATATCGTGTTCAAAATCGTGGTGGTAAAGGGATTAAGACATGTAATATCACCGAGAAGAATGGTTCACTCGTATCCTTAAAAGTGGTGTCTGATGAACATGATATTATGATTATTACGGCGAGCGGTATTATCATCCGTATGCATGTTGAAGGAATTTCAACGACTGGACGTAATACACAAGGAGTTACTTTAATTCGAGTGAATGAAAAAGAAGAAGTAGCAACTGTAGCTCGTGTTGATATTGAAGATGAAGAAATAGAAGAGATTGATGAAGTCGAAGGGAACGACGAAGGAGCTTCAGAAGAGGTTACTTCAGAAGAAACTGCCTCAATAGAAGAGCAAGAAGAACCTTCTATGCCTGAAGCGGAAGAAGATCTTGATAAGGAAGAATAACAACCAAAAACATCCGGGAGTACATCACTCTCGGGTGTTTTTTTATGTTGAAATATAGATGTGAGATAGGTCTTTTTAATTTTATTTGACGTTTATTGATATATAAGTACCTTAATTTGTTAAATGTCGTATAATATAAGGATAAAAGAACTAGTCCTTATTAATTAGAAGGAGGGAGAGTGTATGAAAGTGTTACCGACGCAGCTAGAGGAAGGGTGTATTTTATCTGAAGCTGTAATGGGACAAACAGATATACCGATTATTCCTAATAAAACCATTTTATCTTCTCAACATATATCCGTGCTTCAAACATTTCTAATCTCTTCGGTTGAAGTTGAATCAACCTTAGCGAATGGTGAAAAGTTTTATCCAATTGAAGCAGTCAAAGATTCACCAGAAGAATCGAATGATCAAATAAAAGATCAATTAAATGTTGAATCAAAAAGAGATATAGAATTCATTAATTATTACCATGACACGGTTAAACACTATACAAGGCTTTATTCTGAATGGCAGTCAGGTAAAAGGGTAGAGATTGTGGCAGTGAAAAAATGTTTTATTCCTTTTATTGAATATATGATAGATCACCCGAAGAATTTCTTAAACATGCATCAACTAAGTCAAAAAGATGGGTATATGTATCATCATGCCGTAGCTGTTGCGTGTTTAGCTGCCTTTCTAGCAAAAAAACTTCACTACCCAAAGACAGACTGGATGCAAGCAGGGATCAGCGGGGCGTTAGCTGATATAGGAATGATGAGAATTCCAAATCGAATCTTATCTAAAAAAGGCCCTTTGTCTTCATTAGAATTAAAAGAAGTGCAAAAGCATCCTATATACAGCTATAACATGTTAAGCCAAATAAAAGGAATATCTAAGCCTGTATTATGGTCGGTTCTTCAACACCATGAGCGAATTGATAAGAGCGGTTATCCATTAGGAAGCAATGAAGCTAAACTACATCCTTTAAGTCAAGTAGTGGCAGTCGCAGATGTATTTCACGCTATGACATCTGATCGTATCTATAGTAGGAAGCAATCACCGTATAAAGTGATTGAACATCTGTGTACTGAACAATTTGGTAAGTATGATCATAGAATAGTACAAACATTAAAGAATAGTTATGAGCAGCTCTCTATCGGAATGAAGGTTCGTCTGCAGAATGGTGAGAGAGCAGAGATCGTCTTTTTTCCGAGTCAACATGTAAACAATCCTATGGTGAGAAGACTGGGAACTGATGAAGTGTTCCAATTAAAAAGTGAGCAATTCTATGATATAGAAGAAATGATTTAAGAAGATGAGAGTATTCTCGTCTTTTTTTATTTTATTTTTAAAAAGGGTTGCGTTTATTTTAGATTCTGTGTTATATTATTACTTGTCGCTGAGACACACCACAACAACAAACGAAAACAACTTTTAAAAAAGATGTTGACGAAACGTTGATGTGATGGTATATTAGTTAAGTCGCCAACGAGCGGCGGACGAAAAAGTTCTTTGAAAACTGAACAAAAGCCAAGCGAAATAGAGATACATGATATCTCGTCAATGAATTATTTTTGAGCTTAATCAAACACTTTTATGGAGAGTTTGATCCTGGCTCAGGACGAACGCTGGCGGCGTGCCTAATACATGCAAGTCGAGCGGACTGATGGGAGCTTGCTCCCTGATGTTAGCGGCGGACGGGTGAGTAACACGTGGGCAACCTGCCTGTAAGACTGGGATAACTCCGGGAAACCGGGGCTAATACCGGATAACCCGTTCCACCTCATGGTGGAGCGGTAAAAGATGGCCTCTGGCTATCACTTACAGATGGGCCCGCGGCGCATTAGCTAGTTGGTAAGGTAACGGCTTACCAAGGCGACGATGCGTAGCCGACCTGAGAGGGTGATCGGCCACACTGGGACTGAGACACGGCCCAGACTCCTACGGGAGGCAGCAGTAGGGAATCTTCCGCAATGGACGAAAGTCTGACGGAGCAACGCCGCGTGAGTGATGAAGGTTTTCGGATCGTAAAGCTCTGTTGTTAGGGAAGAACAAGTGCCGTTTGAATAAGGCGGCACCTTGACGGTACCTAACCAGAAAGCCACGGCTAACTACGTGCCAGCAGCCGCGGTAATACGTAGGTGGCAAGCGTTGTCCGGAATTATTGGGCGTAAAGCGCGCGCAGGCGGTCTCTTAAGTCTGATGTGAAAGCCCACGGCTCAACCGTGGAGGGTCATTGGAAACTGGGAGACTTGAGTACAGAAGAGGAGAGTGGAATTCCACGTGTAGCGGTGAAATGCGTAGATATGTGGAGGAACACCAGTGGCGAAGGCGACTCTCTGGTCTGTAACTGACGCTGAGGCGCGAAAGCGTGGGGAGCAAACAGGATTAGATACCCTGGTAGTCCACGCCGTAAACGATGAGTGCTAGGTGTTAGGGGTTTCGATGCCCTTAGTGCCGAAGTTAACACATTAAGCACTCCGCCTGGGGAGTACGACCGCAAGGTTGAAACTCAAAGGAATTGACGGGGGCCCGCACAAGCAGTGGAGCATGTGGTTTAATTCGAAGCAACGCGAAGAACCTTACCAGGTCTTGACATCCTTTGACCACTCTAGAGATAGAGCTTTCCCCTTCGGGGGACAAAGTGACAGGTGGTGCATGGTTGTCGTCAGCTCGTGTCGTGAGATGTTGGGTTAAGTCCCGCAACGAGCGCAACCCTTGATCTTAGTTGCCAGCATTCAGTTGGGCACTCTAAGGTGACTGCCGGTGACAAACCGGAGGAAGGTGGGGATGACGTCAAATCATCATGCCCCTTATGACCTGGGCTACACACGTGCTACAATGGATGGTACAAAGGGCTGCAAAACCGCGAGGTTGAGCGAATCCCATAAAGCCATTCTCAGTTCGGATTGTAGGCTGCAACTCGCCTACATGAAGCCGGAATTGCTAGTAATCGCGGATCAGCATGCCGCGGTGAATACGTTCCCGGGCCTTGTACACACCGCCCGTCACACCACGAGAGTTTGTAACACCCGAAGTCGGTGAGGTAACCTTTTGGAGCCAGCCGCCTAAGGTGGGACAGATGATTGGGGTGAAGTCGTAACAAGGTAGCCGTATCGGAAGGTGCGGCTGGATCACCTCCTTTCTATGGAGTATTTAACTCTAGTCGATGTATGATCTTACGATCATATACGCTTTGGATCTTTTGTTCAGTTTTGAAGGAACTATCCTTCAATTAGATACTAATTCTCACCAAGTTGAGTAAGGGTTAGTACTTGGTTCTTTGAAAACTAGATAATGAAAACGGACAAAGAGAAACGAGAAGATCGAGGATACGATCAAATGAGTGCTCGGATCGTACATCGGTACGTGAGAACACGAATTGTGAAGTAGACGAAGAGATTCGAAGTTTATCTGAAGTCCATGTAAACATATTTGTTCATCGGTATCTTTTAATAGAGAAGATTGAACGAGCATGTCAAGAATTCAACAACCTTTTTTAAATTTTGGTTAAGTTAGAAAGGGCGCACGGTGAATGCCTTGGCACTAGGAGCCGAAGAAGGACGCGACGAACGGCGAAACGCCTCGGGGAGCTGTAAGTGAGCTTTGATCCGAGGATATCCGAATGGGGGAACCCACTATTCGTAATGGAATAGTACCCATACCTGAATACATAGGGTATGAGGAGGCAGACCTGGGGAACTGAAACATCTAAGTACCCAGAGGAAGAGAAAGCAAATGCGATTACCTGAGTAGCGGCGAGCGAAACGGTATCAGCCCAAACCAAGAGGCTTGCCTCTTGGGGTTGTAGGACACTCTATACGGAGTTACAAAGAAATAGGATAGGCGAAGCGATCTGGAAAGGTCCGCGACACAAGGTAACAGCCCTGTAGTCGAAATTCTATTTCCTCCTGAGTGGATCCTGAGTACGGCGGGACACGTGAAACCCCGTCGGAATCCGGGAGGACCATCTCCCAAGGCTAAATACTCCCTAGTGACCGATAGTGAACCAGTACCGTGAGGGAAAGGTGAAAAGCACCCCGGAAGGGGAGTGAAACAGATCCTGAAACCGTGTGCCTACAACTAGTTGGAGCCCGTTAATGGGTGACAGCGTGCCTTTTGTAGAATGAACCGGCGAGTTACGATGTCGTGCAAGGTTAAGCTGATAAGGCGGAGCCGTAGCGAAAGCGAGTCTGAATAGGGCGAATGAGTACGCCGTCGTAGACCCGAAACCGTGTGATCTACCCATGTCCAGGGTGAAGTTCAGGTAACACTGAATGGAGGCCCGAACCCACGCATGTTGAAAAATGCGGGGATGAGGTGTGGGTAGGGGTGAAATGCCAATCGAACTCGGAAATAGCTGGTTCTCCCCGAAATAGCTTTAGGGCTAGCCTCGAGGTTGAGAGTTTTGGAGGTAGAGCACTGATTGGACTAGGGGTCCCCACAGGATTACCGAATTCAGTCAAACTCCGAATGCCAAAAACTTTTACTCGGGAGTCAGACTGCGAGTGCTAAGATCCGTAGTCAAGAGGGAAACAGCCCAGACCATCAGCTAAGGTCCCAAAGTATACGTTAAGTGGAAAAGGATGTGGAGTTGCCCAGACAACCAGGATGTTGGCTTAGAAGCAGCCACCATTTAAAGAGTGCGTAATAGCTCACTGGTCGAGTGACTCTGCGCCGAAAATGTACCGGGGCTAAACGTATCACCGAAGCTATGGATTGACACCTTAGGTGTCAGTGGTAGGGGAGCGTTCTAAGTGCAGCGAAGTCAGATCGTGAGGACTGGTGGAGCGCTTAGAAGTGAGAATGCCGGTATGAGTAGCGAAAAGAGGGGTGAGAATCCCCTCCGTCGAAAGCCCAAGGTTTCCTGAGGAAGGCTCGTCCGCTCAGGGTAAGTCGGGACCTAAGCCGAGGCTGAAAAGCGTAGGCGATGGACAACAGGTTGAAATTCCTGTACCACCTCCTCACCGTTTGAGTAATGGGGGGACGCAGTAAGGTAGGGTAAGCGCACTGATGGATATGTGCGTCCAAGCAATTAGGCTGAGAAGTAGGCAAATCCGCTTCTCGTGAAGGCTGAGTTGTGATGGCGAGGGAAATTTAGTACCGAAGTTCCTGATCCTCCACTGCCAAGAAAAGCCTCTAGCGAGGTGAGAGGTGCCCGTACCGCAAACCGACACAGGTAGGCGAGAAGAGAATTCTAAGACGCTCGGGAGAACTCTCGTTAAGGAACTCGGCAAAATGACCCCGTAACTTCGGGAGAAGGGGTGCTCTGGTAGGGTGTATGCCCGAGAGAGCCGCAGTGAAAAGATCCAAGCGACTGTTTAGCAAAAACACAGGTCTCTGCGAAGCCGCAAGGCGAAGTATAGGGGCTGACACCTGCCCGGTGCTGGAAGGTTAAGAGGAGGGGTTATCCCTTACGGGAGAAGCTCTGAATTGAAGCCCCAGTAAACGGCGGCCGTAACTATAACGGTCCTAAGGTAGCGAAATTCCTTGTCGGGTAAGTTCCGACCCGCACGAATGGTGTAACGACTTGGATACTGTCTCAACGAGAGACCCGGTGAAATTATAGTACCTGTGAAGATGCAGGTTACCCGCGACAGGACGGAAAGACCCCATGGAGCTTTACTGTAGCTTGATATTGGATGTTGGTACAGTTTGTACAGGATAGGTAGGAGCCTTGGAAGTCGGAGCGCCAGCTTCGATGGAGGCGTCGGTGGGATACTACCCTGACTGTGCTGACATTCTAACCTCGAGCCGTGATCCGGTTCAGGGACAGTGTCAGGTGGGCAGTTTGACTGGGGCGGTCGCCTCCTAAACAGTAACGGAGGCGCCCAAAGGTTCCCTCAGAATGGTTGGAAATCATTCGTAGAGTGCAAAGGCAAAAGGGAGCTTGACTGCGAGACCTACAAGTCGAGCAGGGACGAAAGTCGGGCTTAGTGATCCGGTGGTTCCGCATGGAAGGGCCATCGCTCAACGGATAAAAGCTACCCTGGGGATAACAGGCTTATCTCCCCCAAGAGTCCACATCGACGGGGAGGTTTGGCACCTCGATGTCGGCTCATCGCATCCTGGGGCTGAAGTAGGTCCCAAGGGTTGGGCTGTTCGCCCATTAAAGCGGTACGCGAGCTGGGTTCAGAACGTCGTGAGACAGTTCGGTCCCTATCCGTCGCGGGCGTAGGAAATTTGAGAGGAGCTGTCCTTAGTACGAGAGGACCGGGATGGACACACCGCTGGTGTACCAGTTGTTCCGCCAGGAGCATCGCTGGGTAGCTACGTGTGGACGGGATAAGTGCTGAAAGCATCTAAGCATGAAGCCCCCCTCAAGATGAGATTTCCCATGGAGTTAATCCAGTAAGACCCCTTAGAGATGATGAGGTTGATAGGTCTGGTGTGGAAGCATGGCGACATGTGGAGCTGACAGATACTAATCGGTCGAGGACTTATCCAAATTATTCTTGACGTATGTTTACACATTATCTAGTTTTGAGAGAACCATCTCAATTCTATAGCTTGGTGGCGATAGCAAAGAGGTCACACCCGTTCCCATGCCGAACACGGTCGTTAAGCTCTTTTGCGCCGATGGTAGTTGGGGGCTTCCCCCTGTGAGAGTAGGACGTTGCCAGGCAGATAAAACACAATCCATTAGGATTGTGTTTTTTAGTATGCATAAAGGGATAAGGAGCGCAAAAGAGCTTAAGTAGGAGAGGAAGGGTTAGCTAGGACGTTGTCAGGCAGTCTCCCCGTCTCAATCAACTGACCCAATAAACAACAAACTCAATACAATACCACATGACAATGAGACCAATAGCTCGTAAACCGGTGCAAAAAACAACCTTTGACGCAATGAGCCTCAGAACCCGAGCAATTACAAGGAATGCCGACGTAATTGCACACTTAACTCACGCAATAACGTCCTCAATCCGCGCAATAGGTATAGACACCGTACAAGCTACAGGTAACAAGTTACGAAGCGATCTTATCATTGGCCTCAATCACGCTTAAGTAACCCTACAATAAGAGCTGGCACTCTATGTTGAGCATAGTTCACATATTGGGTGATGAAGGGGAGGTCATTACCATCAAATGTATGCAGCAGCTCTCCCCACCACTCTGTTTCATACCGGCAGATCATGCTGAGGTTGTATAATAATAAATAATGTACTAATACTTCTGGCAAACGTAAATGACTTTCTTTCGTTTTAAAAAGATGAGGTATATTATCTTGATCGAATATAAAAGGAAAACCATTAAGAGTTGATGGTTTCTTAGAAAAAGGTATGGAAATATATCTTTTATCTTCTTCAATAGAGGCTCCTTTTTTATACCACGGTTGTTGCTGGTAGTGAATAAACTGGGTAAATCGATTTGCGGTCATGTGATAAGTATCTAAAATATTGGAAGAGAAACGTATCACTGACGTTTCGTATATGCCTTTTTCTAAGTATTTAGCGTAGTTAAACTGTTTAAAAAGGGTTTGCATTTCTGGTAATTGCTGCAATAAAGATGTCATTTTTATTTTCTCATAATCCAAATGTTTCATGTGAAACATTTTTTCTAGTAAATGAGAGAACAGTCCATTTCGTTGGATTTTCACTTCATCATCTAAAAACGTAAAACCTGATTTTTTACGTTTTCTCGTTGTTACCCCATGAGCTAAGACTTGCGAATTTGCAGGATATGTGGGGTCTTTTGTGAGTATAGCTGCTTTTAAGAATTGAACAAGTCCATAAAATAAGAGCATCGGTTTTAACTCCATAGGAGCCATACCAGCTTGTTCTGTGTAAAGCTGTCCGTGTTTCAAGTGATAAATGAATGTATAGCAAGTGTTAAAGCTCTTTGTTTTTGGCTGCTCAATATTGGTCTCTTCATATGATTTTGTTAAATAAGATCTTGTGAAGGCAGCTGAATAGAATGGATCGAGCTGTTTATAATAGTGAGTCAATATGATCACCACCTTTTTCTGTTTATTGGGAAAAATCGCACTTTATATGACTTCTTGACAGTAGTTTGCCCAGTTGATAAGCTACTAATAATATTTTCAAGCATGATTTATGGAAACTATATTTTATGAATAAACCTTTTGGGGAGGATGAATGTACTAATGTGGGAGAATAAATTTCAAAAAGAGGGTTTAACGTTTGATGATGTATTACTAGTTCCTGCTAGGTCAGAAATATTACCTCGTGATGTGTCGGTGAAAACGAAGTTATCGGAGAATCTTCAATTAAATATCCCGTTAATTAGTGCAGGTATGGATACGGTAACCGAAGCGGCAATGGCGATTGCTATGGCACGTGAAGGTGGTCTTGGAATCATTCATAAAAACATGTCAATTGAAGAGCAAGCTGAACAAGTTGATCGTGTTAAACGTTCAGAAAGCGGAGTTATCACAAATCCATTCTTCTTAACTCCTGATCGTCAAGTGTTTGACGCGGAGCATTTAATGGGAAAATACAGAATCTCAGGCGTACCAATTGTTGATGAGGATCAGAAGCTTGTTGGAATTTTGACAAACCGTGATTTGCGCTTTATCGAAGATTATTCAATTCAAATTGATGAAGTTATGACTAAAGAAGATTTAGTCACTGCTCCTGTTGGGACAACACTTCAGGAAGCTGAATCAATTTTACAGAAGTACAAAATTGAAAAGCTTCCGCTTGTTGATGATGAAGGAATCTTAAAAGGGTTAATTACAATTAAAGATATTGAGAAGGTTATCGAATTCCCTAACTCGGCCAAAGACTCCCAAGGAAGATTGGTTGTAGGTGCTGCAATCGGTGTTTCTGCAGACGCTGATACTCGTATTGCTGCTTTAGTAGAAGCTGGTGTAGATGCGATTGTTATTGATACAGCTCATGGTCATTCTAGAGGGGTACTAGACAAGGTTAGTGCAGTTCGTGAACAATATCCTGACTTAACAATTATTGCAGGAAACGTGGCTACAGCAGAAGCTACAAGAGATCTAATTGAAGCGGGAGCAGATGTAGTAAAGGTTGGAATTGGACCTGGTTCCATCTGTACAACACGTGTTGTAGCAGGAATCGGTGTACCGCAAATTACTGCTGTTTATGACTGTGCTACAGAAGCCCGCAAGCATGGTGTACCGATTATTGCGGACGGCGGAATCAAGTATTCTGGAGACATCGTAAAAGCATTGGCAGCCGGTGGACATGCTGTTATGTTAGGCAGTCTTTTAGCTGGAGTGAGTGAGAGCCCTGGCGAGCGAGAAATTTACCAAGGCCGTCAATTTAAAGTGTACCGTGGCATGGGTTCTCTTGGTGCAATGGAAAAAGGAAGTAAAGATCGCTATTTCCAAGAGAATGCACAAAAGCTTGTACCAGAAGGTATTGAAGGACGTATTCCTTATAAAGGGCCGTTAAATGATACGATCCACCAGCTTATCGGCGGAATACGTGCTGGGATGGGGTACTGCGGAACAGCTACATTAGATGATTTACGTAATGACGGGCAGTTCATCCGTATTACTGGAGCAGGCTTACGTGAGAGCCACCCTCATGACGTTCAAATTACGAAAGAAGCTCCAAACTACTCAGTATAATCCGTTTAAAATAGTTCACAAAAAAGGTATAAAGACTAAGATAGATAGGGCCTTCCCTATCTATTTTTTTATGGATTGTTGTGATAAAATAACGCTTATGTGAGAAAAATGTGGAGGTGCGATTGTGAAATTGTTAGGTAAGAAAAAATGGGTTGCCGCGTTCATGTCATTTATTTTAATGGCTACGCTTATAGTACAACCAGCAACAGCTGATGCAGCGCTTGATTTAGATGCAGAATCAGCTATTTTAGTAGAGGCAGAGTCTGGTAAAATTTTATATCAAAAGAATATAGATGCTGTTTTACCATTGGCAAGTATGACTAAAATGATGAGTGAATATTTAATTTTAGAGGCGATCAGTGAGGGGCGTATTAGCTGGGATCAGCAAGTACCGATTAGTGACTGGGTTAGAACGCTTTCTCTTCAAACCGCTTTATCAAATGTTCCTCTTCGTCAAGATGAAACGTATACAGTTCGTGACCTATATGAATCTGTAGCAATTTATTCTGCAAATGCTTCAACGATTGCTTTAGCTGAATTAATCTCCGGCTCAGAAACACAATTTGTTCAACTGATGAACGAAAAAGGGGAAGAGCTTGGATTAGAAGATTTTAATTTCGTTAATTCATCTGGTTTAAATAACCGTGACTTACAAGGAAATCATCCAGAGGGAACGGGTGCCGAAGCTGAAAATGAAATGTCTGCTAGAGCAACTGCTAAACTAGCATATGCTCTATTACGTGATTATCCTGAAGTGCTTGAAACAGCAAGTATTCCTATGAAGGATTTCCAAGCAGGCCCTGGAGAAGTCATTCCGATGGAAAACTGGAACTGGATGCTTCCAACTATCCGGCCTCAGCACGATTATGAGGGGATTGACGGTCTTAAAACCGGATTCACATCTGCTGCTGGAAATACCTTTACTGGAACAGCAGAGCGAGATGGAATGCGTTTGATCTCGGTTGTCATGCGTACAGAATCACGTGATGCACGCTTTAATGAGACAAGAAAATTATTAGATTTTGGTTTTAATAACTTTAGTACGGTTGAGCTTTTTGATGAAGGACATGTAGTGGAAGGTGAGGAGAGCTTGCCGGTAGCTGCGGGTAAAGAACGTGAAGTCGCTATTTCAAGTGCAGAAGCGCTTTCTGCCGTTGTAAGAAATGGACAAAACGATCAATACAGTGTAGAGCTTGGCCTTGATCAAGAAAAGTTAAATGAAGATGGTGAATTAGTTGCTCCTCTAGAAGCAGGAGAAGCAGTAGGGACTCTTTCTCTTTCATTTGAAGGAGAAGGCGAGGAATTTTTATATTCCGGCCAGCAGGAAGGCGTTCCGATGGTAACTGATACAGCAGTTGAGAAGGCTGGATGGTTCACGATGATGATGCGTGGCATTGGTGGATTTTTCTCTGGGATCTGGAATGCAGCTGTTAATACTGTAAGCGGATGGTTCTCATAATCTGAAGCTGATTGCCATTTAAAGAATGAGCGAGTCTATTGGGAAAAATAGGCTCGTTCTTTTTAAAAAATAATAACAGAAAATTATGCGAACATCTTAGTTTTGCGGTATACTATTAAAGATAAGCAAGTCCAACTAACAAGAACGGTCTAGGAGGAAATACATATGAGTCAAACAGGTACTGATCGCGTAAAACGTGGTATGGCAGAAATGCAAAAAGGTGGCGTCATCATGGACGTTATCAATGCTGAGCAAGCTAAAATTGCTGAGGAAGCAGGTGCGGTGGCTGTTATGGCCCTTGAGCGTGTACCAGCTGACATTCGTGCAGCAGGCGGCGTAGCACGTATGGCTGATCCAACTATTGTTGAAGAAGTTTTAAATGCTGTATCAATCCCAGTTATGGCAAAGGCACGTATTGGCCACATTGTAGAGGCTCGTATTCTTGAGTCTATGGGCGTTGATTATATTGATGAGAGTGAAGTATTAACACCAGCTGATGAAGTGTATCACTTGTATAAGCGTGATTTCACCGTACCTTTCGTATGTGGAGCGCGTGACTTAGGTGAAGCTGCTCGTCGTATTGGCGAAGGGGCTTCTATGATTCGTACAAAGGGTGAGCCGGGAACAGGAAACATCGTTGAGGCAGTACGCCACATGCGTATGATGCAAGCTCAAGTGAAAAAAGTTGCTGGTATGTCTACAGATGAATTAATGACTGAAGCAAAAAATCTTGGTGCATCTTATGACTTGCTTCTTGAAATCAAAGAAACAGGTAAGCTTCCTGTAGTTAACTTTGCAGCAGGCGGTATTGCAACTCCAGCAGATGCAGCATTAATGATGCAGCTTGGTGCTGACGGTGTATTCGTAGGTTCTGGTATCTTCAAGTCAGATAATCCAGAAAAATTTGCACGTGCGATTGTTGAAGCAACGACTCACTTTGAGGATTATGCTCTAATTGCTGAACTTTCAAAAGGTCTTGGTACGGCAATGAAAGGGATTGAAATTTCAACTCTTCAGCCATCTGAACGTATGCAGGAGCGCGGCTGGTAAGAAGCTTAGTTTTTCATATAGAAAGGATACAACGAGATGTTAAAAATAGGTGTATTGGCCCTTCAGGGTGCTGTGCGTGAACATGCTGCTTGTCTTCAAGGTCCTGAGGTCGAAGTCATAGCAGTTAAAAAAGTTGAACAGCTTGATGAGCTCGATGGCCTTGTTCTTCCTGGCGGGGAAAGCACGACCATGCGTCGCTTAATTGATAAATACAACTTTCTAGAACCTTTAAAAGCATTTGCAGAGACCGGAAAGCCTGTCTTTGGAACATGTGCAGGTCTCATTTTAATGGCAAAGGATATTGCAGGGCAGCCAGAGGGTCACCTTTCTTTAATGAATATGACCGTTGAGCGAAATGCTTTTGGACGTCAACGTGAGAGCTTTGAAGCTGATCTTATTGTCACTGATGTGGGCGAGGATGTTCGTGCAGTATTTATCCGTGCGCCGCTGATAAAAGAGGTCGGTGAGGATGTAGAAGTAATTTCGAAGTTTAATGATGAGATTGTAGCAGCTAGAGAAGGACGTTTTCTTGCTTGCTCTTTCCATCCCGAATTAACAGACGATCACCGTTTTCATCAGTATTTTGTCGATATGGTTGCACAAGCTAAGCTAGAAGGTGTAAAATCTGTATAACAGACAATGCGTAGATAGGGAATAGTAAATAAAGCTGCTTCTACAGAGAGCTGACGGCCGGTGTGAGTCAGTGTAGCACTTTTTTGAATCCACCCTTGAGTGAGTGGTGAAGCACTAAGCTGAAGCCATTCCGGTAAAGATAGCCGTTATCTATCTTTAGAGTGGTCTATATTTTATATATAGGCAACAAGGGTGGTATCGCGGGTGCTCTCGTCCCTTCTTCTTAGCTGAAGAGTGGATGAGAGCTTTTTTATTTGTCTAGGCTTGTCAAATAGAAGATTTTATTTAAGGAGGAATAAACATGTTAGATGTAAAACGATTAAGAAATGATTTCGCTGATATAAAAGAGAAGCTTTCAACACGTGGTGAGGACATCTCTGGATTAGATCAGTTTGGAGACCTTGATGAAAAGCGCCGTGCCATTATTGTAGAGGTGGAAGAGTTAAAAAGCAGACGTAATCAGGTGTCACAAGAAGTTGCTCAATTAAAACGTGAGAAAAAAGAAGCTGACCACCTCATTAAAGAAACAAGAGAGGTCTCTGAGAAGGTTAAACAATTAGATGAGGAACTGCGCGGTCTTGATGCAGAGCTTGATCATCTTCTTTTAACGATTCCAAATGTGCCGCATGAATCAACGCCAGTAGGTGAAACAGAAGATGATAATGTAGAAGCACGCAAATGGGGCGAGGTGCGTTCATTTGAATTTGAACCTAAGCCGCATTGGGATCTAGCAACAGACCTAGGTATTCTAGATTTTGAGCGCGCATCAAAAGTAACTGGAAGCCGTTTTGTGTTTTATAAAGGGCTCGGAGCGCGTCTAGAGCGTGCATTAATGAACTTTATGATGGATCTTCATCAAGATGAACATGGCTATGAGGAAGTTCTTCCTCCTTACATGGTCAACCGCACAAGCATGACAGGCACCGGGCAGCTGCCAAAGTTTGAAGAAGATGCCTTCAAGATTCGTGAGGAAGATTACTTCTTAATTCCAACAGCAGAAGTCCCTGTTACAAACATGCACCGTGATGAAATTTTGCAAGCTGATCAATTGCCGATTGCCTATACAGCGTTTAGTGCTTGTTTCCGCTCAGAAGCAGGGTCAGCTGGCCGTGATACACGAGGCTTAATTCGCCAGCATCAATTCAATAAAGTAGAGCTTGTTCGTTTTGTAAAGCCTGAGGATTCATATCAAGAGCTTGAAAACTTAACTGGTCACGCGGAGAAAGTACTGCAATTACTAGAGCTTCCTTATCGTGTCATGAGCATGTGTACTGCAGATTTAGGCTTTACTGCAGCCAAGAAATACGATATTGAAGTATGGATTCCAAGCTATGACTCTTACCGCGAAATTTCTTCATGCAGTAACTTTGAAGATTTCCAAGCGCGCCGTGCGAACATTAAATTCCGCCGTGAGCCAAAAGCGAAAGCAGAGTTTGTTCATACGTTGAATGGATCAGGTCTTGCAGTCGGCCGTACAGTTGCTGCGATCCTAGAGAATTATCAGTTAGAAGATGGATCAATTGAGATTCCTAAAGTACTGCGTCCATACATGGGCAATGTTGAGAGAATCGGGTAATATAAAAAAACCCCTTACAGCACGCATGCTGTAAGGGGTTTTTAGTTTAAACATAATTAGGTTTGCGCTCTCCTGATTCAATTTCTTCCATGTAGTGACATGCTGCTTGGTGGCCTTCTTTCATATAATCGGCTGCACGCAGTTCAGGAGTATCTGTCTTACATTTCTCTGTTGCAAATGGACAACGAGTATGGAAGCGGCATCCTTGTGGAGGATTGATTGGAGAAGGAACATCACCCTTTAAGATGATACGCTCTTTCTTGCGCTCAGGGTCCGGTACAGGGATAGCTGATAATAATGCTTTTGTATAAGGGTGCTGCGGATTATCAAATAATGATTTCTTATCACCGATCTCAACGATGCGGCCCAAATACATTACAATAACTCGATCAGAAATATGACGTACAACGCCTAAGTCATGAGAAATAAACAGGTAAGTCAGCTGAAATTCACGCTGCAGACGTTTTAATAAGTTAATAACCTGTGCTTGGATGGATACATCAAGAGCTGATACAGCCTCATCACAAATAATTAATTTAGGGTCAACAGATAACGCACGTGCAATTCCGATACGCTGACGCTGACCGCCACTGAATTCATGAGGGAAGCGGTCAATTTGGTGAGCACCAAGACCAACTGTTTCCATTAACTCTTTAATACGGTCTGCACGCTTTTCACGTGGAATAACATTTTGAATCTCCATTGCCTCATCAAGTACTTGACGAACCGTTTGACGAGGGTTGATCGATGCATATGGATCTTGGAAAATGATCTGAAGATCTTTACGTTTTTTACGCATTTGCGATTTATTTAAGGCAAGTAAGTCCTCACCGTCAAACTCAACTGTCCCATCAGTTGGTTCATCTAAACGTAAGATTGCACGTCCTGTAGTAGACTTACCACAGCCAGATTCCCCTACGATACTTACTGTTTCACCTTCATAGATGGTAAATGATACACCATCTACTGCCTTAACGTGATTTACTGTACGACCAAGTAAACCACCTTTGATCGGGAAGTACTGCTTTAGGTCATTAACCTTAAGAAGTTCTTTCTTCATACACGTTCACCTCCGGGTCCCCGTCCCACTCATCTGAATAAATCCAGCAACGAATTTGGTTTCCATTTTCATCTTCTTCAAGCTCCGGTAAACGCTCACGGCAGATGTCACTTGCAAACGGACAACGCGGAGCGAAACGACAGCCCTTAGGCATATCTGCAGGACTTGGTACAGATCCTTTAATAACAGATAGCTCCTCACCATCCAAATCAATATCATGACGCGGAAGGGAGTTTAGAAGACCGACTGTATACGGGTGGCGTGGGTTTTTGAATAAATCTTTAATGCTTGCGTATTCAACCACTTTACCGCAATACATAACTGCAACATAATCACATGTTTCAGCAACTACACCTAGGTCATGTGTAATCATAATGATCGACATACCTAAGCGGTCTTGAAGGTCTTTCATTAATTCAAGAATTTGTGCTTGAATCGTTACATCAAGTGCTGTTGTAGGTTCATCGGCAATAAGAAGCTCTGGATTACAAGCAAGAGCCATTGCAATCATCACACGTTGACGCATACCACCAGATAATTCATGCGGATACTGATGAACACGCTGCTCTGGTGACGGGATGCCTACTAGCTTTAGCATTTCAATCGAACGTTCGATTGCTTTTTTCTTTCCTAAGCCTTCATGAATTCTAAAGGCCTCTCCGATTTGCTCTCCTACTGTGTAAACAGGATTAAGAGAAGTCATTGGCTCTTGGAAAATCATTGAAATTTCATTTCCACGAATCTTACGCATTTTAGCCTCAGATTTTTTAAGAAGATCTTCTCCTTTGAAGATCATTTCTCCCCCAACGACTTTTCCTGGATTTTGGATTAAACGAAGAATTGATAATGAGGTAATACTTTTACCTGAACCAGATTCTCCAACAATACCAAGTGTTTTACCTTTTGGTACATCGAATGTAACGCCATCAACAGCTTTTACTTCACCTTGATCAGTGAAGAATGATGTACGAAGGTCCCGCACTTGAATAATGGATTCATTTGTAGTCAAAATGTTTCACACCCTTCATTAATAAGTAAGTCTTAATCAAGGTCAATACGCTTGTTTAAGAAGCGGTAAGAAATATCTACGAGTAAGTTCACGAGAACGAATAGTAATGAAATAACAAGTACTGTACCTTGTACGATAGGGAAGTCACGTGCACGAATCGCATCAATGATTAAACGTCCCATACCGTTAATAGCAAATACTGTTTCTGTTAATACTGTTCCGCCAAGAAGCACACCAAATTGTAAACCAACGACTGTTACAACAGGAATTAATGCATTCTTAAGAGCGTGACGGTAAATAACAACTCTTTCTTTTACCCCTTTAGCACGTGCAGTTCGAATATAATCTTGTCCGATAACTTCTAACATACTTGAACGAGTCATACGAGCAACAATGGCTGCCCCTGCCGTACCGAGAGTAATAACCGGAAGGACGGCTTGCTGCCAGGATCCCCATCCCGAAGGCAAGAACCATCGGAATTCGATAGCAAAGTATTGAATTAACATTAATCCAAGCCAGAAGTTAGGCATTGAAAGACCGAATAGAGCCACAATCATAATCATTGTATCTAAGAACGTGTAATGTCTTGTTGCTGAAATGATACCGGCAATTAAACCAATAAATACAGATAAAATCGTACTGTATATGGCAAGTTCTATTGTTACCCAGAACCGGCCTGAAATTTCTTGAGTTACTTCACGGCCACTACGGATCGAATTCCCTAAATCACCCTGTATTGCATTTCCAATATAATTAAAGTACTGCTGTGGGAGCGGATCATTTAAGCCTAGTCGCTCACGCATTTGCTCAACTTGAGCTTCGGATGCACTTTCACCGGCGATGATTTGAGCCGGGTCACCAGGAATGAGGTGCATCATTGAGAAAACGAGAATTGTAACACCAAAAAGAACAGGGATCGTTTGAATTAATCGTCTAACTATATAAGTAAACAATCATCTACACCTCTTTTCTAGTTTTTCATTTTCGGATCAAGTGCATCACGTAATCCGTCACCAAAAATATTAAATGCTAGTACAACAATAACAATCGCCAAACCTGGGAATAACGCTACATGTGGTGCGTCATACATATAATTTCGTCCGGCACTTAACATTGCCCCCCACTCCGGAGTTGGAGGCTGAGCGCCCATTCCTAAGAATGATAGACCACTAGCGGTAAGAATCGCTGTTGCCATACGCAAAGTAGCTTGGACAATAATAGGTGATAAAATATTCGGTAAAATGTGTTTAAAAATAATACGCCCGTCGCTTGCACCAAGTGCACGAACAGCATCCACGTATTCTAGCTTTCTAACAGAAAGTACAGATCCACGTACAATCCTTGCAAATACAGGAATCGAGAATATTCCGACAGCTATGATTACATTTGTTAAGCTTCCGCCTAATACACTTACAATAGCTAAAGCTAGTAAAATACCAGGGAATGCTAGTAATACATCCATGCAACGCATAATAAATGCATCTACACGCTTGCCGTAATAACCAGAAATCAATCCTAGGAAAACACCAAAAACAGTACCGATAATAACAGAGAAGAGGCCAATATATAATGTAATTGACATTCCATGAATAATACGGCTGAAGATATCACGACCATGATGGTCTGTTCCGAACCAGTGTTCAGATGAAGGAGTTGCAAGTTTGTTCACATGATTTTGAACCGTTGGATCGTACGGTGCAAAAAATGGACCGATAATCGCTACAATAACAAAAAATAAGATCAGAATTCCTCCGACCATAGCAGCTTTGTTTTTACGAAGCTTTCTATAGAAGTTTTTCATACTCTTAACCCGAGGGCTCGGAGGAGGACTTTTTGTCATAGCATCATTTATCGTCTGTTCGCTCATAATAGACACCCTTTCTCAAAATGCTTTAAATTTTGACAAAATTATTGTTATACTACACCGCATTATTATATCACGTACATAATTTTTTACAATGTTTAAAATACTTTTGTAAGATAATGTCGTTTGTTAGTTTATTTTAAACATTCTGAATAATAAATGGATTATGTAAGCGTTTTCCATTTTACCTTTCTTCAATAAAAATGAGAAAGTAAATGAACTATTAATAATTTTATAAAATTTCTTGTTTTATTGTGAAAGTTAAGTTATAGTAATATTGAATTTTAAAAGTTCACACAAAAAGGAATTTAAGGGGGTTTTTAAAAGTGAAGATGTCTAAAAATTCACTTTTCGCTTTCTTGCTTGCGATGGTACTAGCTTTTGCGCTGGCAGCATGTGCAAGTGAGCCGGACAGTTCAGGCGAACCAGCTGGTGATGCAGATGGGGAAGATACTGAAGCTGCAGAAGGTGCAGAAGGCGGCGATTTAGTTATTGCTACATTATCAGATGCAGTATCATTAGATCCTGCAAGCTCAAATGACGTTCCATCAAGTAACGTTATTGCTAACATTTTTGAAACACTTGTTTATCAAAACGAAGATCTTGAGCTTGAGCCTGGCTTAGCTGAAGATTGGGAAATGATCGATGATAACACATGGGAATTCAAAATCCGTGAAGGAGTAACTTTCCATGATGATTCAGAATTAAACGCTGAGGTTGTAAAAGCTAACTTTGATCGTATTCTTGATCCAGAAGTTGCATCTCCACGTTCTTTCTTAATTGATATGGTAACAAGCATTGAAGCAACTGATGAGTATACTCTTCAATTAACAACTGAGTATCCTTTCTCTCCGCTTCCTGCTCACTTAGCTCATAACGGACTTTCTATTAGTTCACTTCCTTCTATTGAAGCGGACCAAGAAGCTGTAGCTGGCGGAGGAACTCCTGGTGCTTCAATCAGTGAAAACCCAGTCGGAACTGGTTTCTTCAAATTCGAAGAGTGGAACCCTGGTACAGCTGTGAAATTAGTTAAAAATGAAGATTACTGGGGCGAGCCTGCAAAGGTTGACTCTGTAACATTCTCTGTAGTACCTGAAGATTTAACTCGTATTGCTGAGCTTGAAACAGGTGGAGCACACATTATTTTCCCTGTCAGCCCAAGTGATGTAACACGTGTTGAGAATACTCCAGAAGTAAGTCTTGATCGTACAAACAGTGTGAGTCTTTCATACATCGGGTTCAACATGGACAAAGAGCCATTTGATGATGAGCGTGTTCGTCAAGCAATCTCAATGGCAATTAATAAAGAAGGTATTATCAGCGGTATCTTAGATGACACTGGTATCCCTGCGGTTGGACCGCTTGCTCCAGATGTATTTGGTTTTGATGATTCTGTTGAGCCATTAGGTTATGACACAGAAGCTGCACAAGAACTTCTTGCTGAAGCTGGTTTTGAAGATGGATTCTCTACAACAATTTGGACAAATGACAGTCGTGAGCGTATGGCAATCGCTGAGTATGTTCAAGCTGAACTTGCGAAAATTAATGTAGATGTAAGTATTGAGATCCTTGAGTGGGGTGCTTATTTAGAGCAAACTGCTAACGGACAACATGATATGTTTATCCTAGGCTGGTCTGTAGTTACAGGTGATGCTGACTACGGTATGTACCCACTATTCCACTCATCTAATGTAGGTGAAGCCGGTAACCGTACATTCATGCAAGATGCTGAGCTTGATGAGATCTTAGAAGAAGCTCGTCAAACAGCTGATGAGGAAACTCGTCTAGGTCTTTACAAGCAAGCGCAAGAAATGTTAGTTGAAGATGCTCCAATGATCTACCTTTACCATCAAGAGTACCTTGTAGGTCTTCGTGATGAAGTACAAGGTTTCTGGAAACATCCAAACGGAACTTACATGCTTCATGATGTAACGATCAACTAATATAATAGAAGAAAGATGGTCTTTTGAAAAAAGATCATCTTTTTTTATAAAAAAGCTTGCACTACTTTATGTAGGATGATATTATATTCCTTGTCAGCAGGTTTGTAACAACACGGAGGAATACCCAAGTCCGGCTGAAGGGATCGGTCTTGAAAACCGACAGGCGGGTTAAACCGCGCGGGGGTTCGAATCCCTCTTCCTCCGCCATATTTTAAAATGACACACATCACCTATTGGGTGGTGTTTTTTTATATCTATATACATTGCGAGGAGGTTGCTCTGGTGGCTGAGACACACGAGGATTGGATGAAGCTTGCGCTGCGGGAAGCTGATGCGGCGGAGCAAATAGGAGAGGTGCCGATCGGAGCAGTGATTGTGAAAGACGGCGAAGTGATTGCTGCTGCTCATAATCGCAGGGAGTGTGACCATCAAGCAATCGCGCATGCAGAATTACTTGCCATAAAAGAAGCGTGCGATGTGTTAGGCAACTGGAGGTTGTCTGGCTGCACTCTTTATGTAACGCTTGAACCATGCCCAATGTGCGCAGGGGCCATTGTACAGTCTCGGTTAGATCTTGTAGTATATGGTGCAGCAGACCCTAAGGCTGGCTGTGCAGGAACGTTAATGAACCTGCTGGACGAACCGCGATTTAATCATCGTGCAGAAGTGGTAAGCGGGTGTTTAGAAACAGAGTGTGGAGAAAGGCTTACCACCTTTTTTCGAAAGCTTAGAGCAAAAAGAAAGGAAGCGAAAAGAAATGGAGCTTCCTAATTCTTACACTTGCAATTTCTCCTCAAACAAACTATACTAGGAAATGCGTCAGTAAGACGCCTAACAACGTTATACAATTTGCCGTGCTAGGTGGGGAGGTAGCGGTGCCCTGTACCCGCAATCCGCTGTAGCGGGACTGAATCCCTTTCCGAGGTTTTGTCATCGTAAGGTCTGACCTAAGTAAGTGGTGTTGACGCTTGGGTTCCACGCAACGGAAACCCACGAACCCTGTCAGGTCCGGAAGGAAGCAGCAGTAAGTGGCCCCTTCCGTGTGCCGTGGAGCAGCCTGGGCCGAGCTAACTGCTTAGGTAACGCTTAGGGTGGCACTATCGAAGAAAGGTGCACGGTATTATATACATAAGATAACAACTGCTTTTGCGGTTGTTTTTTTATTGGGTTTTTTTATAGGTATCCCCCTTAAGATACTTTATTATCATCTTTTAAATCAGTATAATATGGAGTAGTAAGTGAAGAAGGAGTGGGAATCAATGAGCTATCAAGCATTATACCGCGTATGGCGTCCGCAGCAATTAAGAGATGTTGTTGGACAGGAACATATAACGAAAACGCTTCAAAATGCTTTATTGCAAAATAAGTTTTCCCACGCTTATTTGTTTTCAGGACCACGCGGGACAGGTAAAACAAGTGCTGCAAAAATCATTTCTAAAGCAATCAACTGCGAGAAGGCCCCCGTGGCAGAGCCGTGCAATGAATGTGCTGCCTGTAAAGGGATCACCTCAGGTGCAATTGTAGATGTGATGGAGATTGATGCAGCATCAAATAACGGAGTAGATGAAATTCGTGATATTAGGGATAAGGTTAAGTTTGCGCCTAATGAAGTGCCTTACAAGGTATACATCATCGATGAGGTTCACATGCTTTCTACTGGTGCATTTAATGCTTTATTGAAAACATTAGAAGAACCTCCTGGTCATGTTATCTTCATTTTAGCGACAACTGAACCTCATAAAATTCCGTTAACGATTATTTCAAGATGTCAGCGCTTTGACTTCAAACGAATCCCGAATACGGCCATTGTAGGACGGATGAATCAGATACTCTTGCATGATGGGATAGAAGTAGATGATGAGGCTCTGAATATGATCGCCCGAGCCGCTGATGGAGGAATGCGTGATGCATTGAGTTTGCTTGACCAAGCGATCTCTTATGCTGAAGGTCCGTTAACATTAGAAGATGTTCTAGCGATCACAGGCGCTGTCTCAGAACAAGTTTTAGTTAATTTGGTGGAAGCAGTGGCAAATAAAGATTCGGCGGTCGTTCTTGAATCACTTGATCAGCTTGTAAGAGATGGGAAAGAACCTGGCCGTATTTTAGAAGATCTTATCTACTACATGAGAGATTTGCTGTTATGTAAAACGGCTCCTGATTCGAAAGATTTATTAGAAAGAGCAGATTCGGGAGATATAGCTGTTTCTCTAAGCGAACAATTTGACTTCCCTTGGCTGTATCAAGCGATTGAGGTTTTGAATGGCTCGGTGCAAGAGATGAAATGGTCTACCCATCCGAAAGTGATTCTCGAGATGGCCTTAATAAGGTTAGTGAATCAGCGTCCAAGCGAATCTTCTGCCGGTAGTGAAGTTAAGTCAGAAACCGTTAAGCAGCTAGAGGCAAAAATTATTTCCCTTGAAAAAGTAGTGAAGCAGCTTCAAGCAGGAGGCGGTACCCCATCAACTATGGGGGATAGCGCACCTCAACAGTCGGTAAGACGGCCGAAAAAGCAAATTCCTCAAACGAGAGTAAATACATCTAAAGTAAAAGAGCTTCTTAAGGGAGCGAGTAAGCAGGAGCTTCAAAAGGTTACAGGGCAGTGGGGTTCTGTAATGGAACAAGTGAAAGCTCAAAATATTCCTGCACATGCCTGGTTGAGTGACAGCCGTCCAGTTGCAGCTGCTGAAGGCTTCATCCTTCTAGCGTTTCAAAATGAAATGCATCGTGATATGATGGATACAAAGTTCCGTCCATTTTTAGAAGAGGTGTTTCAGCAGATATTCTCCACTCAAGTGACCTTTATGACACTGCTTCAAACTCAGTGGGATAGGTTGAAGGAAGAGTATATGAAGGAACAGCGCGGGGGAGAGAGTGAGAGTGACCCTGTTGTAGACGAAGCACTCAAATTAGTAGGTGCAGATCTAGTCGAAATAATAGACGGTTAAAACAAGGAGGATCTTATTATGAAAAACATGGGTAGTATGATGAAGCAAATGCAAAAAATGCAAAAGCAAATGATGAAGGCGCAGGAAGAATTAAAAGAAAAGACAGTTGAAGCAACGGCTGGCGGCGGTATGGTGACAGTCATTGCTAGTGGAGATAAGCGTATTGTAGATGTGCAAATCTCTGAAGATGTTGTAGATCCAGATGATATTGATATGCTTCAAGATCTAATTCTAGCAGCTACAAATGAAGCATTGAAAAAAGTAGATGAGCTTGTTGAGCAAGATATGGGTAAATTCACAAAAGGAATGAACATCCCAGGAATGTTCTAGGAGGTTTTGCTTTGCAATATCCAGAACCAATCGCAAAGTTAATTGAAGGATTTATGAAACTGCCAGGTATCGGACCGAAAACGGCGAGCCGCCTGGCTTTCTTTGTTTTAGATATGAAGGAAGATGATGTCTTAGATTTCGCAAAAGCTCTTGTAAATGCTAAGCGGAATTTAACGTATTGCTCGGTTTGTCATAATATTACTGATACGGACCCTTGCCGTATATGTGAGGATAAACATCGAGATGATTCTATGGTTTGTGTTGTCCAAGAAGCGAAAGATGTGATCGCTATGGAAAAGATGAAGGAGTATCGTGGTCATTACCATGTCTTACATGGTGCGATCTCTCCAATGGACGGCATAGGACCTGAGGATGTCAAAATCCCAGAACTATTAAAGCGACTGCAAGACGACACCATTCAAGAGGTAATCATTGCTACCAACCCGACTATTGAAGGGGAAGCAACGGCGATGTATATATCGCGCCTGGTTAAGCCTACCGGTATTAAAGTGACGAGAATTGCGCACGGACTGCCAGTTGGTGGAGATCTAGAATATGCTGATGAAGTGACATTATCTAGAGCAATTGAAGGTAGAAGAGAATTGTAGCGTCGAGGGGGCCGTTATGTTTTTTCGAAAAAGAGGAAAGTTGCGGAAAGAAGAAAGCGACCGTCTATTACGATCGATTGAATCGATGAAAGAACGATTGGATAATGAAAAGCATTACGTATCACACAGTGTCGATCCATCGGACGACGTGCTTGCGAGAATGAGGGCGACTGAATCTGCCTATACCTTCTTATTAAGAGAAGCTAGAACTCAAAAAATGCGACAGAACAAGCTTGTTAGATAGCTTGTTCTTTTTTTGTGTGAGCACACATAAAATGAACTAAAGACAAGCATTAAGAGGTGATGAGATGGATCCGATCTTAGTTATCGCAATTTTGGCAGGGCTGGTTATCTTGTTATTAACGGTTGGGGCACCACTTAAGCCCATTCGTTTCGTCGGGCAGCTAGCCGTTAAACTTGTAATCGGAGCTTTGATGTTGTTCTTTGTAAATGCTTTTGGTTCGTTCTTTGCCTTTCACATTCCGATCAATGGAGTGACTGCATTAGTCTCCGGTGTCCTCGGAATACCTGGTCTCCTTCTATTAATTGTGACGAAACAGTTTATTCTTTAAGTAGAAGCTGCGATTCTTCTAATAAGAAGATCGCGGGCTTTTTTCTTTTTAATAAATCTTTTTATAAAAAGGGGTTGCATTTATTTTCGGAACTGTGTTATATTATTACTTGTCGCTGAGACACACCACAACAACAAACGAAAACAACTTTTAAAAAAGATGTTGACGAAACGTTGATGTGATGGTATATTAGTTAAGTCGCCAACGAGCGGCGGACGAAAAAGTTCTTTGAAAACTGAACAAAAGCCAAGCGAAATAGAGATACATGATATCTCGTCAATGAATTATTTTTGAGCTTAATCAAACACTTTTATGGAGAGTTTGATCCTGGCTCAGGACGAACGCTGGCGGCGTGCCTAATACATGCAAGTCGAGCGGACTGATGGGAGCTTGCTCCCTGATGTTAGCGGCGGACGGGTGAGTAACACGTGGGCAACCTGCCTGTAAGACTGGGATAACTCCGGGAAACCGGGGCTAATACCGGATAACCCGTTCCACCTCATGGTGGAGCGGTAAAAGATGGCCTCTGGCTATCACTTACAGATGGGCCCGCGGCGCATTAGCTAGTTGGTAAGGTAACGGCTTACCAAGGCGACGATGCGTAGCCGACCTGAGAGGGTGATCGGCCACACTGGGACTGAGACACGGCCCAGACTCCTACGGGAGGCAGCAGTAGGGAATCTTCCGCAATGGACGAAAGTCTGACGGAGCAACGCCGCGTGAGTGATGAAGGTTTTCGGATCGTAAAGCTCTGTTGTTAGGGAAGAACAAGTGCCGTTTGAATAAGGCGGCACCTTGACGGTACCTAACCAGAAAGCCACGGCTAACTACGTGCCAGCAGCCGCGGTAATACGTAGGTGGCAAGCGTTGTCCGGAATTATTGGGCGTAAAGCGCGCGCAGGCGGTCTCTTAAGTCTGATGTGAAAGCCCACGGCTCAACCGTGGAGGGTCATTGGAAACTGGGAGACTTGAGTACAGAAGAGGAGAGTGGAATTCCACGTGTAGCGGTGAAATGCGTAGATATGTGGAGGAACACCAGTGGCGAAGGCGACTCTCTGGTCTGTAACTGACGCTGAGGCGCGAAAGCGTGGGGAGCAAACAGGATTAGATACCCTGGTAGTCCACGCCGTAAACGATGAGTGCTAGGTGTTAGGGGTTTCGATGCCCTTAGTGCCGAAGTTAACACATTAAGCACTCCGCCTGGGGAGTACGACCGCAAGGTTGAAACTCAAAGGAATTGACGGGGGCCCGCACAAGCAGTGGAGCATGTGGTTTAATTCGAAGCAACGCGAAGAACCTTACCAGGTCTTGACATCCTTTGACCACTCTAGAGATAGAGCTTTCCCCTTCGGGGGACAAAGTGACAGGTGGTGCATGGTTGTCGTCAGCTCGTGTCGTGAGATGTTGGGTTAAGTCCCGCAACGAGCGCAACCCTTGATCTTAGTTGCCAGCATTCAGTTGGGCACTCTAAGGTGACTGCCGGTGACAAACCGGAGGAAGGTGGGGATGACGTCAAATCATCATGCCCCTTATGACCTGGGCTACACACGTGCTACAATGGATGGTACAAAGGGCTGCAAAACCGCGAGGTTGAGCGAATCCCATAAAGCCATTCTCAGTTCGGATTGTAGGCTGCAACTCGCCTACATGAAGCCGGAATTGCTAGTAATCGCGGATCAGCATGCCGCGGTGAATACGTTCCCGGGCCTTGTACACACCGCCCGTCACACCACGAGAGTTTGTAACACCCGAAGTCGGTGAGGTAACCTTTTGGAGCCAGCCGCCTAAGGTGGGACAGATGATTGGGGTGAAGTCGTAACAAGGTAGCCGTATCGGAAGGTGCGGCTGGATCACCTCCTTTCTATGGAGTATTTAACTCTAGTCGATGTATGATCTTACGATCATATACGCTTTGGATCTTTTGTTCAGTTTTGAAGGAACTATCCTTCAATTAGATACTAATTCTCACCAAGTTGAGTAAGGGTTAGTACTTGGTTCTTTGAAAACTAGATAATGAAAACGGACAAAGAGAAACGAGAAGATCGAGGATACGATCAAATGAGTGCTCGGATCGTACATCGGTACGTGAGAACACGAATTGTGAAGTAGACGAAGAGATTCGAAGTTTATCTGAAGTCCATGTAAACATATTTGTTCATCGGTATCTTTTAATAGAGAAGATTGAACGAGCATGTCAAGAATTCAACAACCTTTTTTAAATTTTGGTTAAGTTAGAAAGGGCGCACGGTGAATGCCTTGGCACTAGGAGCCGAAGAAGGACGCGACGAACGGCGAAACGCCTCGGGGAGCTGTAAGTGAGCTTTGATCCGAGGATATCCGAATGGGGGAACCCACTATTCGTAATGGAATAGTACCCATACCTGAATACATAGGGTATGAGGAGGCAGACCTGGGGAACTGAAACATCTAAGTACCCAGAGGAAGAGAAAGCAAATGCGATTACCTGAGTAGCGGCGAGCGAAACGGTATCAGCCCAAACCAAGAGGCTTGCCTCTTGGGGTTGTAGGACACTCTATACGGAGTTACAAAGAAATAGGATAGGCGAAGCGATCTGGAAAGGTCCGCGACACAAGGTAACAGCCCTGTAGTCGAAATTCTATTTCCTCCTGAGTGGATCCTGAGTACGGCGGGACACGTGAAACCCCGTCGGAATCCGGGAGGACCATCTCCCAAGGCTAAATACTCCCTAGTGACCGATAGTGAACCAGTACCGTGAGGGAAAGGTGAAAAGCACCCCGGAAGGGGAGTGAAACAGATCCTGAAACCGTGTGCCTACAACTAGTTGGAGCCCGTTAATGGGTGACAGCGTGCCTTTTGTAGAATGAACCGGCGAGTTACGATGTCGTGCAAGGTTAAGCTGATAAGGCGGAGCCGTAGCGAAAGCGAGTCTGAATAGGGCGAATGAGTACGCCGTCGTAGACCCGAAACCGTGTGATCTACCCATGTCCAGGGTGAAGTTCAGGTAACACTGAATGGAGGCCCGAACCCACGCATGTTGAAAAATGCGGGGATGAGGTGTGGGTAGGGGTGAAATGCCAATCGAACTCGGAAATAGCTGGTTCTCCCCGAAATAGCTTTAGGGCTAGCCTCGAGGTTGAGAGTTTTGGAGGTAGAGCACTGATTGGACTAGGGGTCCCCACAGGATTACCGAATTCAGTCAAACTCCGAATGCCAAAAACTTTTACTCGGGAGTCAGACTGCGAGTGCTAAGATCCGTAGTCAAGAGGGAAACAGCCCAGACCATCAGCTAAGGTCCCAAAGTATACGTTAAGTGGAAAAGGATGTGGAGTTGCCCAGACAACCAGGATGTTGGCTTAGAAGCAGCCACCATTTAAAGAGTGCGTAATAGCTCACTGGTCGAGTGACTCTGCGCCGAAAATGTACCGGGGCTAAACGTATCACCGAAGCTATGGATTGACACCTTAGGTGTCAGTGGTAGGGGAGCGTTCTAAGTGCAGCGAAGTCAGATCGTGAGGACTGGTGGAGCGCTTAGAAGTGAGAATGCCGGTATGAGTAGCGAAAAGAGGGGTGAGAATCCCCTCCGTCGAAAGCCCAAGGTTTCCTGAGGAAGGCTCGTCCGCTCAGGGTAAGTCGGGACCTAAGCCGAGGCTGAAAAGCGTAGGCGATGGACAACAGGTTGAAATTCCTGTACCACCTCCTCACCGTTTGAGTAATGGGGGGACGCAGTAAGGTAGGGTAAGCGCACTGATGGATATGTGCGTCCAAGCAATTAGGCTGAGAAGTAGGCAAATCCGCTTCTCGTGAAGGCTGAGTTGTGATGGCGAGGGAAATTTAGTACCGAAGTTCCTGATCCTCCACTGCCAAGAAAAGCCTCTAGCGAGGTGAGAGGTGCCCGTACCGCAAACCGACACAGGTAGGCGAGAAGAGAATTCTAAGACGCTCGGGAGAACTCTCGTTAAGGAACTCGGCAAAATGACCCCGTAACTTCGGGAGAAGGGGTGCTCTGGTAGGGTGTATGCCCGAGAGAGCCGCAGTGAAAAGATCCAAGCGACTGTTTAGCAAAAACACAGGTCTCTGCGAAGCCGCAAGGCGAAGTATAGGGGCTGACACCTGCCCGGTGCTGGAAGGTTAAGAGGAGGGGTTATCCCTTACGGGAGAAGCTCTGAATTGAAGCCCCAGTAAACGGCGGCCGTAACTATAACGGTCCTAAGGTAGCGAAATTCCTTGTCGGGTAAGTTCCGACCCGCACGAATGGTGTAACGACTTGGATACTGTCTCAACGAGAGACCCGGTGAAATTATAGTACCTGTGAAGATGCAGGTTACCCGCGACAGGACGGAAAGACCCCATGGAGCTTTACTGTAGCTTGATATTGGATGTTGGTACAGTTTGTACAGGATAGGTAGGAGCCTTGGAAGTCGGAGCGCCAGCTTCGATGGAGGCGTCGGTGGGATACTACCCTGACTGTGCTGACATTCTAACCTCGAGCCGTGATCCGGTTCAGGGACAGTGTCAGGTGGGCAGTTTGACTGGGGCGGTCGCCTCCTAAACAGTAACGGAGGCGCCCAAAGGTTCCCTCAGAATGGTTGGAAATCATTCGTAGAGTGCAAAGGCAAAAGGGAGCTTGACTGCGAGACCTACAAGTCGAGCAGGGACGAAAGTCGGGCTTAGTGATCCGGTGGTTCCGCATGGAAGGGCCATCGCTCAACGGATAAAAGCTACCCTGGGGATAACAGGCTTATCTCCCCCAAGAGTCCACATCGACGGGGAGGTTTGGCACCTCGATGTCGGCTCATCGCATCCTGGGGCTGAAGTAGGTCCCAAGGGTTGGGCTGTTCGCCCATTAAAGCGGTACGCGAGCTGGGTTCAGAACGTCGTGAGACAGTTCGGTCCCTATCCGTCGCGGGCGTAGGAAATTTGAGAGGAGCTGTCCTTAGTACGAGAGGACCGGGATGGACACACCGCTGGTGTACCAGTTGTTCCGCCAGGAGCATCGCTGGGTAGCTACGTGTGGACGGGATAAGTGCTGAAAGCATCTAAGCATGAAGCCCCCCTCAAGATGAGATTTCCCATGGAGTTAATCCAGTAAGACCCCTTAGAGATGATGAGGTTGATAGGTCTGGTGTGGAAGCATGGCGACATGTGGAGCTGACAGATACTAATCGGTCGAGGACTTATCCAAATTATTCTTGACATATGTTTACACATTATCTAGTTTTGAGAGAACCATCTCAAACATTTACAAAGAGGATCGAACAGTTCGAGGAAGCGACGAAGTGAATGCCCGGAGCGTATCAAGCATACGTGAGGACATGAATGAGGAAGCTGACGAAGAAATATGAAGATCATCTGAAGTAAATCATAGTCTGGTGGCGATAGCAAAGAGGTCACACCCGTTCCCATGCCGAACACGGTCGTTAAGCTCTTTTGCGCCGATGGTAGTTGGGGGCTTCCCCCTGTGAGAGTAGGACGTTGCCAGGCAGATAAAACACAATCCATTAGGATTGTGTTTTTTAGTATGCATAAAGGGATAAGGGGCGCAATAGAGCTTACCTGGTCCAAAGGAGCAGCGCCACTTTCGAATGCTTCTTGTATCCTTCATGACATTCATCTTGAACAATCTTCATGTTCCCCCTGTGAGACGAACCCTTTCTCTTCGTAACGATTCATGAAAAACTTCGAAGAGAAACAGCATGAATAATCTTCCCCGTAGAAGAGAAAGGGTAAGCCAGGACGTTGCCAGGCACATAAACCATTCCTTAAAGGAATGGTTTTTTTTTGTGCAAAAGATATAGTGTTAGCAGATCTCTCTCAATCAACTGGCGCAATAAACAGCAAACGCAATAAAATACCTCATGACAATGACGCCAATAGCTCGTAAACCAGCACAATAAACAATCTTTGACGCCATGATCCTCTGAATCCGAGCAATTACACAAAACCCCGGCGCAATTATACACTATACCAACGCAATTCACTCACGAACCCGCGTAATCTTCCGACCTTCACGAGAGCCTATTAAATAAAATATCTCTTCAATGGATAGGCACCAACCTGCTTCCGAATGAATACACTAAAGGAAAGGTCTTTCGACGATATGTGAGCTCATTCATGTGTATAAAGAAAGATAACAGTGCCGACAATGAGACTAGAGGTGATAAGGATGAAACAAACCAGAGTCATTCATGTACGGCTTGTGGAGAAATGTGTTTGTTGTCAGGATGTTAGGACGGAAGGGTTACGTATATTTGATTCATTCATTTGCTTAAAATGTGAAGAAGGAATTGTTGATGTGGAAAGTAATGAAGAGCCTTATGGACATTTTATAACTGCGTTAAGAGGCATTACCCCTTCTGTGAACGAAAATTAAATAGCGGTTTTAAACTGATTCTAACACATTCACATCTAACCCTAGATGCATCTATGTTAGAATCAGTTTTTTTTAGGAGACAGATAAAAGCATGAACCATTAGTTTGATTTATAATAGAAAGAAAGGAGTGTAGGGCATTGAATAGAGAAGACTCAAACATACCATTAATTAGTGCCATTCAGCAGCATTTTAAAAGGGAGCCGATCTCTTTTCATGTGCCTGGACATAAAAATGGGAAGCTTTTTCATTCATCTTTAATGGAAGATTTTAAAGATATACATAAGTATGATGTAACAGAACTTGAGGGACTTGATGATCTTCACCACCCAACTGGAGTGATATTAGAGGCACAGGAGCTTTGTGCATCGTTTTATCAGGCGAAAGAAAGTGTCTTTCTCGTAGGAGGTTCGACAGCAGGAAACTTAGCAATGGTCCATGGTTTAACAGAAGCAGGCGATCAAATATTAATACAGCGCAATAGTCACAAATCATTGTTTCATGCAATAGAATTATTTCAAGTAGAGCCTATTTTCTTAAAACCTGAACTAGAAAAGGAGACAGGACATCCGCTAGGACCTTCGCTTACAACAATTGAAGAGGCGATTGATCATTTTCCGGAAGCAAGTGTGTTATTTTTGACGTACCCTAACTATTACGGAGCATCCTTTGAAATAAAAGCATTGATTGATAAGGCTCATGAAGCAGGGCTTATCGTTTGTGTAGATGAAGCGCATGGAGCACATTTTGCACTAGGGGATCCATTCCCTCCTTCCGCTTTACAGTTAGGGGCCGATATCGTTGTGCAGTCTGCTCATAAAATGCTGCCTGCTTTGACGATGGGGTCTTATCTGCACTTTCACCCCTCTTTAGCAAAAGAAAAAGTAGAACTGGTGAAGCACTCACTCGCGATGCTGCAATCTAGCAGTCCGTCTTATTTAATTATGGCAGCATTAGACGGGGCTCGGGCATATATTGAACAATTAAATGAGGAAAATATAAATGAAATGATAGCAGGAGTTCAATCTTTTATAGACGAAATAGCTACTATCCCTCAACTAGAGGTCATAAAGAGAAGCCACTCCTCCTATTCACAAGACCCATTAAAGGTTACAATAAAGTCATGTACAAAGCTATCTGGATTCGAGCTGCAAGACTTATTGTTTAAAGAAGGAATTGATGTTGAGTTAGCTGATGATAAACATGTTTTGTTTGTTTTCGGATTAGGAGATTATACGGATACATCTTATCTTGCCTTAAAACTTAGGGGACTGCTCTCTGAATATAACGTAATAAATGAAGAAGTAAACATAGTAAGCAGCACGGATAAGATCACTCAATTAAGCATTCCATCCCATCAGGTTAAAAAGTATTCTTATAAAGTTTGTTCAATAGATAAGGCTGTCGGTCATATAGCAGCTGAAGAGATTGTACCATATCCTCCAGGCATTCCCCTTGTGTTTAAAGGAGAAGTGCTCAAGGAAAGTGTTATGAAAGATATAGTGAGATTACATGAAAGTGGAGCTGTGTTTCAAGGGAACAACCCATTAACAGACGGATTGAAGGTAGTAGATTTGGAGGAAATAAGATGAAGACAGGTTTGTTTATCACTGTTGAAGGTGGAGAAGGAGCCGGTAAGACAACGATCGTTGATAAAATAGAGCGAGATCTGCGGGCAAGAGATATTAGTGTAGTGAGGACACGAGAGCCTGGCGGTATACGCATAGCAGAACGGATTAGAGAAGTCATTCTCGATGTTAGGCATACAGAAATGGATGCGAGAACGGAAGCTCTTTTATATGCTGCGGCTAGAAGGCAGCACCTCATAGAAAAAGTGCTCCCGGCACTCGAAGAAGGAAACGTAGTTATATGTGACCGCTTTATTGACAGCAGCCTCGCCTATCAAGGTCATGCACGCGGGATTGGTTTTAACGATGTGCTGGCGATTAATGAATTTGCCATTGAAGGAAACTACCCTGATCTAACGTTGTTTTTTAATATTGAACCGGAAGTCGGACTCGCACGAATTAAGAGAAGCGGGACTCGCGAGGTCAATCGGCTGGATCAAGAAGTATTTAATTTCCACGAGAAGGTAAAAGAAGGCTATGAGAAAGTGATCGCACAGTATCCTGAACGAATGGCTGTGATAAATGCCAATCAAGATGTAGATGCTGTATTTTTGGATGCGATGGCGGTTATTAACGACTTTCTAAAGAAATCTTCTAAGTAGTTTTACCATTATTCATTTTGAAGGAGTGGTTATGATGAAATTAATCATTGCGGTAGTTCAAGATAAAGACAGCAACAGACTATCAGAGGCGTTAGTTAAGGCGAACTTTAGAGCGACAAAGCTTGCTAGTACAGGAGGCTTTTTGAAGGCTGGTAATACTACTTTCTTAATTGGAACGGAAGATGTGCATATTGAGCAGGTAAAAGAAATTATCAAGAAAAACTGTCAAAGCCGTGATCAGCTTGTTGCTCCAATTTCACCAATGGGCGGCAATGCAGATTCTTATGTTCCTTATCCGGTAGAAGTACAAGTAGGCGGCGCGACTGTATTTGTTTTACCAGTAGAGCAATTTGAACAGTTTTAAGGATGATGCATGAAAATGGAAACATGGAACGAATTAAAAGACAGTCAGCCGAAAGTTGTCCAATTATTACAGAGAAGTTTAGAAAAAGACCGCCTGGCTCACGCTTATTTATTTGAAGGAAGCAAGGGGACAGGGAAGAAGCAAATTGCATTTCAGCTGGCAAAAAGCTTTTTATGTAAGAAGAGTGAAGGGGCTGAACCTTGCTTAGCTTGCGTTGATTGTAAACGTATTGAGCATCGCAATCACCCGGATGTACACATTATTGAACCAGAGGGGCTTTCTATTAAAAAGCAACAGGTTGAACACTTGCAAAAAGAATTTACTTACCGCGGGGTAGAATCAGGCAAGAAAGTCTATATTGTTGACCAAGCAGATAAAATGACGGCGAGTGCTGCAAACAGTCTGCTTAAATTTCTAGAAGAACCAACTGCCCCGACTTTAGCTGTGCTGATGACAGAGCGAGCGAGCAGTGTGCTGCCTACAATTCAATCACGGAGTCAGCAATTAAGTTTTTCGCCTCTCCCAAGAGAAAAATTTATTGAACGTTTGGAAAAAGAAGGAATATCACGTACGCTAAGTACGTTAATAGCAGGTCTGACTCAAAGCTATGAAGAGGCAATTGCGCTAATGGAGTCAGATTGGATTGCACAAGCACGAAGCGTAGTGATACAATTAAACGAAGAGCTTTATGAAAGACCGCATCAAGTGTTCTTAACAATTCAGGATAAATGGATTCCTACATTTAAAGAACGACGTGAACTTGAACTCGGTCTTGATATGATTCTCTTATGGTTGCGAGACCTTTTATATACACAGGTCGGCAAAACGGACCAATTAGTATTTGCTGACCAGCAGACGTTGCTAGAGCAGCAGGCCCTCTCTAGCTCGCAGGAGAATACGAGTCAAAGCATGTCTTTTGTACTCGAAGCAAAGCGCCATTTAAGCGCCAATGTAAATCCGCAGCTGGTGATGGAGAAGTTGTTCTTTAGCATACAGGAGGGATAGACGGTTGCATCAAGTCGTAGGCGTCCGTTTTAAAAAAGCGGGCAAAATCTATTACTTCTCCCCAGGTGATTTAGAGCTTGAAAAAGGAGAAGCTGTCATCGTCGAAACATCAAGAGGTGTCGAGTATGGCCGTGTGGTCATTGGTGTCAAATCTGTAGAGGAACAAGATGTCGTATTACCTTTAAAACAAGTGATCCGCATTGCTACAGAAAAGGACCGGCTGACTGTTCAAGAAAACCGTGAACAGGCTCAAAAGGCATTTGATGTTTGTACAGATAAAATTAATGAACATCAGCTTGATATGAAGCTAGTTGATGTTGAATATACATTTGACCGCAATAAAGTATTGTTTTATTTTACAGCAGATGGTCGTATTGACTTTAGAGAGTTAGTTAAAGACCTTGCCGCTGTTTTTAGAACACGTATTGAATTGCGTCAAATTGGAGTCCGAGATGAAGCGAAAATGCTCGGCGGGATTGGCCCATGTGGGAGAGTTTTATGTTGTTCATCATTTTTAGGTGATTTTGAACCGGTGTCAATAAAGATGGCAAAGGATCAGAACTTATCATTAAATCCAGCTAAGATATCTGGCTTATGCGGGCGTTTAATGTGTTGCTTAAAGTATGAAAATGATATGTATGAGTCAGCTAAAAAAGAATTGCCTGATGTAGGAAAACATATTAAAACTCCACATGGAAAAGGTAAAGTAGTAGGGCTGAATATGCTTGAGCGGCTCGTTCAAGTAGATATACTTGAAAGTGACGAAGGAGTTCTTGAGTTTACACTCGATGAGCTGACAGAACACAAAGTCGCAGCAGCTGAAGCCAGAGAATAAAGAGGTGGGAGCTACGTGGAGAAAAAGGCAATCTTTCAAAAGGTGAGTCAAATTGAAGAACGGATCGGAGAGCTTCATCATGAGCTACGTGGCTTAAAAGAGCAGCTCGCCCACTTAATTGAAGAAAATCATTATATGCAAATAGAAAATGATAACTTAAGGAAGCGGCTCGACTCAGAAGAGGAACGAACAAATGATAAGCCTCTTGAAGATAAAGCACAGAAGAAGCCGGTGGTGGGTGAAGGCTATGATAATTTAGCGCGCCTTTATCAAGAAGGGTTTCATGTGTGTAATACTCATTATGGAAGCTTGCGTTCTGATGGTGATGATTGCCTCTTTTGCTTATCATTTTTGCATCAAAAATAAAGTTGATGTATGCCTCTTAAAAAGGCCTTCCATTTTAAAAGGAAGGCCTTTTGTTTACATAGAAAGCGTTTAAGACAATGTTTAAGACAATAGAAAGGTAGTTGGACAGCTTGGATAATCTATACCAGGATGAGCGGATTGATTATATTGCCGGGACAGATCTAAAAGTCATTCAAAGTCCATCGGTATTCTCATTTTCAATAGATGCCATCTTACTCGCCCGATTCACTTATCTTCCCATCCAAAAAGGAAACGTTCTTGATTTGTGTTCTGGCAATGGAGTCATTCCTCTTGTATTAAGCACCCGCACAAAAGCAACGATTACAGGTGTTGAAATTCAGGAAAGACTATGGGACATGGCTCAGAGAAATTCGAAACTAAATAAATTGAACAAGCAGCTGCATTTTGAGTTAGCAGATCTTAATCACCTGCCGCCATCGATAAAAAAAGGCAGCTTTGATGTGGTGACATGTAATCCTCCTTATTTTGAAACCGTATCTGAAGAAGAGAAGAATAAAAATCTTCATTTAGCCATTGCAAGGCATGAAATTCACTGCTCATTAGAAGATGTGATTCGCGTATGCAGCCAATATGTTAAACAAAAGGGGAAAGTGACGCTTGTCCATCGTCCGGAGCGCCTAGGGGATATCATTTACTTAATGAAGAATTACAGAATTGAACCAAAACGAATGCAGCTCGTTCACCCGAAAAAGGGCAAGGATGCCAACATTGTGTTAATAGAGGGTATTAAAGATGGAAGCTCCGGTCTTAAGTGCTTGCCCCCAATAACCGTTTATGGACTTGACGGGGAATATACAAAGGAATTTGAAGAGGTGTATATTGGATCATGAGCCATTATGTCTATATTCTTGAATGCAGCGACCACAGCTGGTATACAGGTTATACGACAGATGTAGGTAGAAGACTAGATATGCATAGCTCAGGCAAAGGTGCGAAGTATACAAAAGGACGAGGGCCGTTCACGCTTAAGTATGTACAAGAATTCGAAACGAAAAAAGAAGCACTTCAAGCAGAGTATGCTATTAAGAAACTGAGTAGAAAGCAGAAGGAACGTTATGTTTTAGAGAGTGGTGAAAATAATGAAGCAACAAGCTAGTTTTAGAAGTGATGCGCAAGTGGGTGTCATTTATTTAGTGCCAACACCAATTGGCAACCTAGAAGATATGACTTACCGTGCCATCCGTACATTAAAAGAAGCAGACTATATTGCTGCTGAAGATACGAGACAATCTAAGAAGCTTTGTAATCATTTTGAGATTACAACCCCTTTGGTAAGATATGATGAGCATAATAAAGAAAAAGCAGGAAATATGTTGATTGAAAAAGTAAAAGAAGGAAAAACAATTGCACTGGTAAGTGATGCGGGTATGCCAGCCATTTCAGATCCAGGACATGACCTTGTCAAGCTAGCCATTGGAGAAGACATTTCTGTCATATCACTTCCGGGCCCGAATGCAGCCCTCACAAGCCTGATCGCCTCAGGCCTTAATACAGAATCCTTCTTCTTTGCGGGTTTTTTGCCTCGTCAGAAGAAAAACAGGACCGAAACCCTTGAGGAGTTGAAACCAATCAAAGCAACACTTATGTTTTATGAGGCTCCTCATCGCTTAAAAGAGACTTTAGAAGCCATGCATCAAACCTTGGGAAACAGAAAAATAACCATTTGCCGGGAGTTAACAAAGAAGTTTGAAGAGTATCAGCGCGGCACGTTAGAAGAAGCCGTTGAGTGGTGTAAAACTGGTACGGTTAAAGGAGAATTTTGCCTGATTGTAGAAGGTTTAACAGAAGAAATTAAAGAGGACAAGTGGTGGGACGAGCTAGATCTAAATCAGCATGTAGAACATTATATCGCTCTAGGGATGCCTTCAAAAACTGCGATAAAACAAGTAGCAGTTGATCGAAATCTGCCAAAGCGAGAAGTATATCAGGCATATCATACGTAATACAAAAAAAGACTCTGGATAACAGAGTCTTTTATCATAAAAGGCTTATTAAGATTGTGTTGAACGAGAAACGTAATCTTGTAATTCTTTGATGATATCTTGAGCACCTTGTGGGCTAAGGATGATTTTACCACCTGCGATAGATAGGTTATCATCAGAAACTTCACCAGTAATTTGGCAAGTCATGTTTGGCTTATATTTCTTTAGAATGATGCGATCGTTATCAACGTAGATCTCAAGAGCATCCTTCTCTGCAATATCAAGTGTGCGGCGTAGTTCAATTGGAATAACTACACGACCTAATTCATCAACTTTACGTACGATACCTGTAGATTTCATTATGAATCGTCTCCTCTCAGACTTAAAAATATTTATAAGTTTTTGTGTCATTATTCGACATTTTTCTCTCTGTTTTTAGAATACCAGTGTTTCCAAAACAAGTCAATTAATTTATAAATATTTTTATATAAAAACGCATGTAATTTATTCCATGTCTATAAACCTTGATATATCAACTGTTTAAAAAGGAGGTAAATAAAGTATGTTAAACTTGTCCCCAGATCTTGCAAAAAAGTTGGAAGGTATAGGAAATGAATTGAAAGCAATCTACGCTGATTCGACAAATGAAAAAGAGATTATTCGACAAAAGTTGCGTGACTCTGGCACTTACTTTCGACAAATGGAGTCGATTTCGACAAGAACTTTGTCGAATTGGTTAAATGGTCGTGAGATAGCAGGAGTGGATGGGTCTGTAAATCAAACAAAAGGACAACCACCGCATCTTCTTTATTTATTCCAAGCATTAGCGAAAACCATCTCAGGATATGAATGCAGAGAGTCAGATGTCTACACTCCTTTGCTTGATACAAAAGAAGAGATTGAACAGGAGAAGCAGCCAATTAAATGGCGGTCTCATTTATTAGCTAAAATTGAACTTGAGGTGGCTAAGAGATTAATAGAAGAAAAGGATGTAGGATTCCTTATGATGGACGGGGCCCTATATCATTATAGGATTGATGCTCCGGAAGAATGGGAAAGTTTACGGCTTCTTGCTTTAGAGAAAGACGTGCTCCTTGTTGGGGTATCAGAGGAAATTACGACAGAAAATTTGATTAAGCTGCCAGCTTTCAAAGATCATGCTAGAAAACCTCATACGTATGACCGTGATTTGTTGTTTGGTAAACTTAATCGAGGCGAGATGATTCATTTAGAAGACATTCAACAAAAGGCAGGCTTGTCATCATCATGGATGCGCCCTAGCTCAGCACCTAGTATTACAGGATTTGACCTCTTAATTGAGCAGTCTGAGAAACGCGATCTTGTCTCTGATCTCCTCTACACCCTTACCCCAAAGGACGGGAGAGGCATCCCTTTTTGGCTGGATCATGTCGATCGGGATGTTCGAGTGACAGACCGCCTAGTAGAAGCGTTAGTTGAGCAATACATTGACCCGGAAATTAAACAACGTTTGTTTATACAAAAACGTCAAGACAGACCTTATTAAGGAGGAAGAAAAATGCAAATTGTAGGGGTTACGACTCAGCATGAAGTATATGTTGCATCCAAAGAGCATAAGTTCCGGATGAATGAAATGGTTGTGATAGAAGATCAGTCATTAAAAAACCCTAAAGGAGAAGTAGTCGAAACCTTCTCCTATAACCGTTATATTCCAATGGGATTTGATAAGGGAATTGTCGATGATCAAGTACTGAAAACGTTAGAGCATATTGGATATGATATTGGAGCTGATGATATTCATCTAGCAAAGGTGCGTCTTTTTGAAGAGGCGCCGCAGCCTATTCAGACTGGGGCCAGAATCAGGCATCCAGAGTTTCATGAAATAGAATCGCTGCTTGTACAATCTAATCCGAAAGATGGGATGGTGCTTGGGGAAGTGAAATCAACGGATTTTATTGCACCCAGTCTGCCAGATTCCTTAAACGGGCTGTTACATATTCAAGAAGAAGATAATCTTCGTCCTCAAAACGGTGTTCCGTTTATCTTTGATATTCGTGCAATGCAGCAATACCCTCATATTGGGGTATTTGGCGGTTCTGGCTCGGGTAAGTCATTTGGCCTGCGTGTAATGCTTGAGGAATTGATGAAACTTCAAATTCCAACGATCGTATTTGACCCCCATTTCGAAATGAATTTTGCTGCTGCAGCGAGCGGAATAGATGATGCCCCGTCTTATCATGAACGCTATACGGTGGTGCAGATTGGCCGTGATGTCGGGGTTGACTTTTCAGCTTTATCAACGAGAGATGTAGAGAGGCTTCTTCAAGCAGCGGGATCTCTTAGTGAATCTATGGTCAATGTCATTCAAACGATTCACAAGCGTAAAGACAGCTATCAGTCTTTCAGTGATCGTGTCGCCAATTTGGCAGAAGCGCTTGAGCTTGGCAAACAAAAAGTAGAGGGCTTCCTTCATGATGGGGGAATGTCACGCGAGGAAATTTCGAAATACGCGACATTCAAAAAGCTGTTAGATCAATTTGGCAGTCTGCCGCTAGCATCAGTTAAAGGGATTCAGTGGCGGGTGAGTCGCTTAAATCAAGCAGGTTTATTCCAGCAAAATATTCGAGCGATTGAACAAGGCATTCATGCAGGACGGCTTGTTGTAGTCCAAGGTGCTGTATGGCTTCTGCAAGTTTTCTCAAGCTATGTGATTGGCTCGCTTTACGGAAAGCGGCGCACTTATAAAGATGCGAAGCTTCAGCAGCAGCAAGGGGAGTTTTTCCCCCCATTTGTCGTTGTAACTGATGAGGCACATAACTTCGCTCCAAAAGGCTACGATGCCCCAGCAAAATCAGTCTTAAAAGAAATTGCTCAAGAGGGCAGGAAGTATGGAGTGTTTCTAATTTTTGCTACTCAAAGACCAACGCTGCTTGATGAAACGATTACAGCGCAGTTGAACTCGAAATTCGTATTCAGAACGGTCAGAGGGACAGATATACAGACGATAAAAGAAGAAACAGACTTAACTCATGATGAAGGAAAACGCCTGCCGTATTTGCGAAGTGGTGATGTATTCGTATCCTCCGCCATCATTGGAAGGACAATGGCTGTGCGGATAAGGTTAGCCCATTCTGCCAGCCCGCATACACTAAACCCATTTGATGAATTAAGACAAATGACCGAAGCTGGAGATGAAGCGATTCTTACCGCTCTAAAGCCACATCTTCCGATCGCTGAGATGAGTATAATGAAGGAACTCGACACATTAAATAAAGAAGCACAAAAAAGCTGGGACGTTCAATCGTGGAAGCAAGAGCTTGAACGCCTGTGTCAGCAAGGAAAATTAACAAAACAAAAGACCCCTTTTGCTACGCTTTATGATCGCTCTTGACAGCAGTCTCTTTAGTTCGGTATATTTTGGATAGATTCTTGGGATAATTGAAATAAATACAATGTATATTTATGATCCAATGACGGGATAAGTACATGTATGACCTATTTGACAGAGAGCCGGAGGAGCTGAGAACCGGTAGTAGGCTGCATCGAAAATGGTCCTTGAGGAATCATCCTTGAGCAATGAAGGTATGTGAGGGGATGACGTAGCTGGCGTTAACAGGGAAGTCATAGACTTCATGAGCCTTTCTGCTGTGAAGAGAAAGGGAATGTTGGGTGGTACCACGTGAGATATGCTCTCGTCCCGATTTTAGGATGAGGGCTTTTTGTATTGTTTAAAAACCTATTGTTTAATACCAAGTGGGAGGATTCTTTTTATGAGCGAGAACAAAACATTCTATTTAACAACACCAATTTACTACCCAAGTGCAAAATTACATATCGGACATGCCTATACGACCGTTGCAGGGGATGCGATGGCTCGTTATAAGCGATTACGTGGATATGATGTCCGTTATTTAACAGGAACAGATGAGCATGGTCAAAAAATTGAACAAAAAGCAGCTGAAAAGGGTCTGACACCGCAGCAGTTTGTTGATGAGATTGTCGCTGATATTCAGTCATTATGGAAAAAACTCGATATTTCCTATGATGATTTTATTCGTACAACAGAAGACCGTCATAAAAAAGTCGTTCAAACGATCTTTGAACGCTTGCTTGAACAAGGGGATATATACCTAGATGAATATGAAGGCTGGTATTCTATTCCTGATGAAACGTTCTACACAGAGCTTCAGCTTGTAGACCCTGTTCGTGATGAAGATGGTAAAATCATTGGCGGAAAAAGCCCTGACAGCGGACATCCGGTAGAGAAGGTCCGTGAACAGTCTTATTTCTTCAAGATGAGCAAGTATGCTGATCGCCTATTGAAGTTTTACGAAGAAAACCCGACGTTTATTCAGCCGGAATCACGTCGTAATGAAATGATTAATAACTTTATCAAGCCCGGACTTGAAGACTTAGCGGTTTCACGTACATCATTTAAATGGGGCGTACAAGTGCCAAGCAACCCTGAGCATGTAGTATACGTATGGATTGACGCTCTTTCTAACTACATTACTGCTCTTGGTTATGGACAAGATAATGATGAGTTCTATCAAAAATATTGGCCGGCAAATGTTCATTTAGTAGGGAAAGAAATTGTTCGCTTCCACACGATTTATTGGCCGATCATGTTAATGGCCCTCGACCTGCCGCTGCCAAAGAAAGTATTTGCTCATGGCTGGCTTCTAATGAAGGACGGCAAGATGTCAAAATCAAAAGGAAATGTCGTTGATCCAGAAACATTAATTGACCGCTACGGCTTAGATGCTCTGCGTTACTACTTATTACGTGAAGTACCTTTTGGTTCTGATGGAGTATTCACGCCAGAAGGGTTTGTTGAGCGAGTGAATTACGACTTAGCGAATGACCTTGGTAACTTGCTAAATCGTACTGTAGCGATGATTAATAAATATTTTAATAGTTCGATTCCAACATATGTGAAAGATGCGACACCATTTGATGCGGATCTCTTAGATCTAGTCAACGCAACAGTTACAAAAGTAGAAAATGCGATGGAAGAAATGGAATTCTCCGTTGCGCTTACAGCGATTTGGCAGCTAGTAAGCCGTACAAATAAATATATTGATGAAACACAGCCTTGGATGCTTGCTAAGGACGATTCTAAAAAAGAGGAATTAGGATCTGTCATGTATCATTTAGCAGAATCGCTTCGCTATATATCTGTCCTCATTCAGCCATTCTTAACGGAGACGCCGAAGAAGGTTTGGGAGCAGCTTGGTTTAGGAGAAGAAGTGACAACATGGGAATCTCTAAGTGAGTTTGCACAAATTCCAGCTGGCGTTACCGTTCAAAAAGGAAAGCCTATCTTCCCGCGCTTAGAGGTAGCTGAAGAAGTAGCCTATATTGTAGAAAAAATGGGCGGCGCAAAAGCTAGTGAGGAACCAAAAGAAGATAAGAAACAAGAGAAAAAAGAAGAGGTACCTGAAGTCGATGAAATTACAATCGACGACTTTACAAAGGTTGAGCTTCGTGTGGCAGAAGTTTTAGAAGCAGAACCAGTAAAAGGAGCAGACCGACTGCTTAAAATTCAGCTTGATCTCGGATATGAGAAGCGTCAAGTGGTATCAGGTATAGCGAAATATTATTCTCCAGACGAATTAGTAGGGAAAAAAGTGATCTGTGTAACCAACTTGAAGCCTGTTAAACTTCGCGGAGAACTGTCACAAGGTATGATTTTAGCCGGTTCAAAAGGGAAGAAACTACAATTAGCTACGATTGATGGCAGTCTGCCGAATGGGGCACAAGTGAAGTAATCAAATGAAGTCAAAAGGAGAAGAGACATGCTTCTCCTTTTGCTATTTATTTTACTAATATAATTTACTAGGAGGCAGTGTAAAGATGTTATTTGATACACATGTACACTTAAATGCTGATCAGTTTGAAGATGATGTAGAAGAGGTAATCAACCGGGCTAAAGAAGCCGGGGTAAGTGAAATGGTCGTTGTCGGATTTGACGAAAAAACAATTAATCGCGCGCTCGAGTTAATAGAAAAATACGATATGTTATATGCTGCTGTTGGCTGGCACCCTGTTGATGCAATTGATATGAAAGATGAACACTTAGTTTGGCTAGAAGAGCTTGCTGCACATCCGAAAGTCGTCGCACTAGGTGAGATGGGACTAGATTATCATTGGGACAAATCTCCAAAAGAAGTTCAAAAAGAGGTATTTAGAAAACAAATTCAGCTGGCTAAGAAGGTTAAGCTGCCGATTGTCATTCATAATCGTGAAGCAGATCAGGATATTGTCGATATTCTTGAAGAAGAAAAGGCAGAAGAAGTCGGCGGCATCATGCATTGCTTTGGAGGAAGTGTCGAGATTGCCGAACGATGCCTAAAGATGAATTTCTATATTTCACTTGGGGGACCCGTTACTTTTAAAAATGCAAAAAGGCCCAAAGAGGTAGCTAAGCATATTCCGATGGACCGTTTACTAATCGAAACAGACTGTCCGTATCTTGCCCCGCATCCATACAGAGGTAAACGTAATGAGCCGGCGTATGTGAAGCTTGTTGCCGAAGAAATTGCCGGGCTAAAAGAGGTAAATGTGGACGAGGTGGCGAATACAACTCGTGAGAATGCAAAAAGACTTTTTGGCATAAATCGATAGCAGGTTTTGTCGCTATGTGACGGGGCTTGTCTATAAACTTTTTCATTCGTTTTTGTTCTACACGACAAAGGACTCGCATAGAGTGGACGTGTCGAGAAGTTAGGGTTTTCTTAGCCGCATTTTTCATGGATAATAAAGTCGATGCGGCAAGATGCCCAAATTTAGTCAGTTGACAAAAAGGAGGTACAGTGTTTATAATTCGGACGTTGAGAAGGAGGAATGGATGACATGGAAGCGAATATACGCAGGTTTCTTCCAGGGAATGGTTCTCTGATGAAACTAGTCATCTCCGTCATAAGTCTCATTCTCTTCGTTGGCGTGGTAATTTACGCTGTATACGAGACGACGAAGGCAACAGTAACGGTTATGGTTGATGAAGAAGAAGTAACCGTTCAAACACATGCATCAACTGTTGCTGAATTGATGATGGAGCAGGAATGGGATGTTAACGAATATGATCATATCGAACCATCGCTTGATACAGAGATTGATGGGAATATGCTTGTAACGTGGCAGCCTGCAAAGCAAGTAGCTATAACAATTGATGGTCAAGAGCAAGACGTGTGGACGACTGCTGATACGATTGAGGAGCTTTTACACGAACTAGATATTGCCTATACAGATCATGATAATATTGAACCAGCAGTTACTACAGAAATTTCAGAGGATTTAGCTGTAAACTATGAATCTGCCTTTCAAGTTGAGCTTACTAGTGACGGTGAACAACAAGAATTTTGGACAACTTCGACGACTGTCGCTGACTTTTTAGAAAGAGAGAATGTTACATTAGGAGAGCTTGACCGAGTCGAACCTGCGTTAGAAGAACGCATAGACGAAGCAACAGACATCCGAGTGATTCGTGTAGAAAAAGTCACCGATGTTGTGGAAGAAACCGTTGCATTTGGGACGGTTACCAAACGAGATGAAGACCTTGAAAATGGAAAAGAAAAAGTAGTGAATGCTGGTGAAGAAGGCCAGGTTAATAAGCATTATGAAGTGGTGCTAGAAGACGGGGAAGAAATTTCTCGTGAGCTAGTTAAAACGGAAACCGTAAAGGAAAGCCAAGATCGTGTAGTTGCAGTAGGTACACGTCCGGCTGCGCCTAGTGTTTCCCGTGGTTCAAGCCCTAGCCCTAGTACAAATACGAATAACTCATCAGGCGGCCAATCGTCTGGCGGATCATCTGAAGCTAGCAGCGGACGCACGATGACTGTGACAGCAACTGCTTATACAGCTTCATGCAGCGGGTGCAGCGGTGTGACAGCAACTGGAATTAATTTGAATAATAATCGTAATATGAAAGTGATTGCTGTTGACCCAAGTGTAATCCCTCTTGGATCTCGTGTTCATGTTGAAGGATACGGGACTGCTGTAGCAGGTGATACAGGCGGCGCAATTAAGGGTAATAAGATTGACGTCCATGTTCCGACGAAAGAAGATGCAAGACGTTGGGGACGTAAGTCAGTTAAGATCACGATTTTAGATTAACATTCGTCTATAGTTCCGTGGATGCACAGAGCGTTATCGTTCTGTGCTTTTTTTTTATGGTAAAACGGTCTACAATATAAAGATCATAGAGAATGAGTGCGTAAAGGAGTTCTTGGATGAAAATTAAAGAAGTTATCGTCGTAGAAGGGCGAGACGATACAGTGGCTGTCAAACGTGCAGTGGATGCAGATACAATTGAAACAAATGGGTCTGCTGTTAATAAATCATGTCTAGAGAGGATTGCACTGGCGAAAGAGCGCAGAGGTGTCATTGTCTTAACCGACCCAGATTACCCTGGCGAGCGGATCAGGAAAATTGTAAGCCAAGCTGTACCTGGCGTAAAGCATGCATTCCTTCCAAAAGCCGAGGCTATATCGAAAAATGGTGATGATTTAGGTGTGGAGAATGCTTCGATTGAGGCGATAAAAGAAGCATTAAAAAATGTGCATGAAACCTACGAGGAGCCGCTTGAGACCATCACCTGGGACGATTTACATGCAGCAGGTTTAATAGGAGGTCCTCTTAGCAAACAGCGCAGAGAGCTTCTAGGGCTGCATTTAAAAATAGGGTATGCTAATGGAAAACAATTACTTAAAAGGCTTCATGCCTTTCATATAACGGAGCAGGAATTTAAAGAGGCATTAATAAAGGTGTATGAGGAGGAAACAAATGAATAACGATCTGACAAATAAAGAGACAGCACATAAAGATATAGCAACACCAAATCGAACAAAAGAAATACTTAAGAAATACGGGTTTAACTTTAAAAAGAGTTTAGGTCAAAACTTTTTGATTGATACGAACGTCTTACGTAATATTGTTGATGCTGCGAATCTCGATGGAACCTCAGGTGCGATTGAAATTGGACCTGGGATCGGAGCGCTGACCGAACAGCTGGCTAAAAGAGTAGATCAAGTCGTAGCGTTTGAGATTGACCAGCGCTTACTGCCTGTTCTAAAAGATACTCTCTCGCCATATGATAATGTTCAAATCATTCACTCTGATGTGTTAAAAGCGGATATTAACGAAGCGATCAAGGCCCACTTTAAAGATGGTCAAGACTTAATGGTGGTTGCAAACCTGCCTTATTATGTAACGACGCCGATTTTGATGAAGCTGTTAGAATTAAAGCTTCCTATTCGAGGGATCGTTGTCATGATCCAAGCAGAAGTGGCCGAAAGAATCGCAGCAAAGCCAGGTACGAAAGATTATGGTTCTTTATCAATCGCTGCCCAGTACTATGCAGAAGCTGAAAAGGTCTTAACTGTACCTGCCTCTGTCTTTGTACCACAGCCAAGAGTGGACTCAGCTGTTCTTCGTTTAACGATTAGAGAGAAGCCGGCGGTCGAAGTTATAGATGAGCAATACTTCTTTAAAGTGTTCCATGCGAGCTTTGCAAATCGCCGTAAAACGATCTTAAATAACTTAGTTCACAACCTGGCTTCTAAAAGCCAAAAAGCTGAAATTGAGCAAGCGTTAGCTGAAGCAGACATTGATCCTAAAAGACGTGGCGAAACACTCTCTATTGAAGAGTTTGCAAAACTTAGTGACAGCTTGTACAAAATCCTCCAACCTTAGCACCGTTTTCCCCTTTTTGACATAGTCTGAGTTGAGAGGGGGAAGTGCCGTGAAATTAAAAGTTGGAGATATTGTGGCTCGGCTTTCCTACAATTGCGACTTACTATTTAGAGTACAAAAAATCAGCGGGGATATAGTAGAACTTGTAGGTGAAGAAATGCGCCTGTGGGCAGATGCCCCCTTAAATGACCTAGTGCTTATTTCAGAAGAGGAACGTACGAAGCGTAGAGAGAAGGCTTTAGAAAAAGAATTAAACTCCTACCGGCTTTTCAGGCAGGATGCTAAGCTGATGAAAGAACGTAATGAATATGAGTCAACATCTGGTTATGAAGCGGAAGCAACCTTTTTTGAGATGCGGGGAAGAGTGCTGCATCTAGACGGTGATCCGCTCTATTTACGTAAATGTACCGAGCTTTATGAGAGGCTTGGCGTACCAGTTTACGGGGTGCATGTGCCTGAAAAGGAAATGCCAGCGCAGATAGGCTCTCTTCTTGAAATGGTACAGCCAGATATTTTAGTCGTGACAGGGCATGATGCTTTTTTGAAAGGAAAAGGCGACGAGAATGATCTGCGTTCTTACCGGCATACAAAGCAGTTTGCCGAATGCGTGAGGATTGCTAGGAAGCATGTTGCTCATCGCGATGAATTAGTTATTTTTGCAGGAGCATGCCAATCTCATTTTGAAACATTGATCAGGGCAGGGGCTAATTTTGCAAGTTCTCCTGAACGGGTGAATATCCACGCTCTAGACCCTGTGTATATAGCCGCTAGAGTAAGCTTAACCTCTTTTATGGACCGAATTGGTTTGTGGGATGTCCTGCGTAATACAATCACTGGAGAAAAGGGGCTCGGGGGCATTGAAACCCGAGGGGTCATGAGACGAGGAATGCCGACCAAACAAGAGTATCAGCCAGAAGAGGGCTGATACTCTTGTTTTTTATAAGGAAAATATAGAATATGTACATAAAATAAGACAAACTTAGACAAAATAAAGAAGGATAAAAAAATAGTTGCACGGATTTTGTTGAAAGCATTGACAATAGATATGTCCAATTGATATAATTTAAAATTTATTTGACAAAATTAGATAAGCGTGCTATACTACATATAAGAGTGAGGTGGGGTGTAATAATGGGAAAAACGTTGATAGACATTAAGCGTGCACTTGATGCCAATGTTGGTAAACGGATTACAATTAAAGCCAATGGCGGCCGTCGTAAAACGATGGAGCGTTCTGGGCTTTTAGAAGAAACATACCCTTCAGTTTTCATCGTGAAATTAGATGAACAACAGAATGCATTTGAACGTGTATCGTATAGTTACGCAGATATCTTAACTGAAACTGTGGAACTTATGTTATGTGATGAGGGTGAAAGTGCCCAAGCCCTTAAGTAAGTCCAACATAGAATCATCATAGATGACATACAGTGACTCCCTAATGCCAGCATTAGGGAGTCATCTTTTTTTGTATGAAGCACAAGCTATAACTGTCGTCACAAATGTTGACGGCTTGGATTATAGGGTTTGATATTGTTTCGTTAGCGATTTCTTATAAGGAGCTGATTATCGTGAGCAGAAGACGTGGTGTGATGTCTGAGCAATTCAAAGAAGAGCTGGCGCGTGAGCTTGGCTTTTATGATACGGTTCAAAAAGAAGGCTGGGGCGGTATCCGCTCAAGAGATGCTGGAAACATGGTCAAACGAGCAGTAGAGATAGCTGAGAGGCAGTTAGCGGAGCAAGAGGGGTCAAAATAAAGGAAATGAAGGCCGGGGCATCTGCCTCGGCTTTTTATACACCTAGACTAGGGCCCGTTTCTAGTATAAAAATGTCGTTGCTGTGGTATGTTGGTGGAACAAGTGATAAAATAACGTAAGCAAATGGATAGTATAGAAGGTGACAAAGGTGAAATGTTCAGTTAAAGCTCCTGCGAAGATTAATTTATCATTAGATGCAATTAGAAAAAGAGAAGATGGCTATCATGAAGTAGAAATGATTATGACCACAGTAGACCTTGCTGACCGTATTGATTTGACCTTGACTGAAGACGGAAAAATCAAGGTGGATGTGTCAGAAGGCTTTGTACCTAGCGATCATCGTAATTTAGCTTATCAAGCGGCTTCACTGCTTCAAGAACGATATCAAGTGAAGCAAGGTGTATCCATTTATATTACAAAGCGAATTCCGGTTGCTGCGGGACTTGCTGGGGGCAGCAGTGACGCTGCTGCAACATTAAAAGGGTTAAATGACCTTTGGGCACTTGGATTAAGTCTGGATGAACTGGCTCGTATCGGTGCAGAAATTGGTTCGGACGTTTCTTTTTGTGTATATGGAGGAACGGCATTAGCAACCGGCCGTGGAGAGATTATTACACATATCGAATCACCGCCATCTTGCTGGGTCATTCTTGCCAAGCCGCCAATCGGGGTATCTACAGCAGATGTTTACAAAAGATTAAAGGTAGAAGAAGTAGAACATGCTAAAACAGAAGAGATGATTAAAGCGATTAAGAATCAAGATTTTAATGGAATTTGTGATCATCTACATAATGTTCTTGAGACGGTCACTCTCGAAATGCATCCGGAAGTCCGCCATATAAAAGAACAGATGCAGCGTTTTGGTGCGGACGGCGTATTGATGAGCGGAAGCGGTCCGACGGTATTTGGCTTAGTTGAAAAAGAGTCTAGGCTGCATAGAGTGTATAACGGCTTGCGTGGTTTCTGTAGTGATGTGCATGCAGTTCGATTAATTCGTTCCTAGTCTACTTGCTAAAAACCGTACAAAAGTGATATCTTATAAGTAATCATTCGGTTTTAGTGGGGGTATTATGAAAAAATTAAAGCGAAGCGGACGGCTGGTCGATATGACTTACTACATGCTGCAACATCCGCATGAAGTAATATCACTTACGTATTTTGCAGAAAGATATCAATCGGCTAAATCATCGATAAGTGAGGATTTAGTCATTGTTAAAGAAATATTTGAGCAAGAAGGCTATGGCACGCTTTTGACCATTCCAGGTGCAAGCGGCGGTGTGAAGTTCATGCCAAAGGTAGGCAAAGAAGAAGCGAGTCAGATTGTCGATGAAGTCATCGAGCAATTAGCCGTGGCAGACCGTATTTTGCCTGGCGGTTATTTATATTTGATGGATTTATTAGGCAGTCCTCGTTTCATTCGTGATGTCGGGAGACTATTTGCCTCAGTCCTCGCTCATAAAAAAATTGATGCGGTTATGACTGTCGCAACAAAAGGGATTCCGCTTGCATATGCGGTAGCCGAATATTTAGATGTGCCTGTCAGTATCGTAAGGCGGGATCACCGTGTGACGGAAGGATCCATGGTAAGTATCAATTATGTTTCAGGGTCTTCAAAGCGTATTCAGACGATGACACTTGCTAGAAGAAGCTTGGCTCCAGGTTCAAGAGTCTTCATTGTCGATGATTTTATGAAAGCTGGCGGAACGATTCGTGGTATGATGGATTTATTAGAGGAGTTTCAAGCTGAACTGGTTGGTATTGGGGTTTTAGTTGAATCAGAAGAAGTAGAAGAACGCCTTGTCGATGAATATATGTCGATTACCCGTTTATCCGATGTGAATGTCAAAGAAAAGACCATTGAAGTGGAAGCGGGCAATGTACTTGAAAAACTTGTACCGATTGCAGAGGAGGAATTATCATGAAAGTAGTTCACACAAACAACGCGCCAGATGCTATTGGCCCATACTCACAAGGAATTATTGTAAACAATATGTTTTACAGCTCAGGTCAGATTCCGTTGACTGCAGATGGAGACTTGATTAACGGCACAGTGGAAGAACAAACGCATCAAGTATTCAAAAATCTTAAAGCGGTTCTAGAAGAAGCAGGTGCTTCACTTGAGTCTGTAGTAAAAGCAACTGTATTTATTAAAGATATGAATGATTTCCCTCGCATTAACGAGGTATACGGCGAATATTTCAACAATCACAAACCTGCTCGATCTTGCGTAGAGGTTGCGCGTCTTCCAAAAGACGTTCTTGTTGAAATTGAAGTGATTGCTTTAGTTAAATAAGAATCAGACATTTTGAAGACTATGCTCTGTGCATGGTCTTTTTTGTGCAGTGAAATAAATAGGTATAACGGCTAAAATAAAAAGATTATAAATTTTCTTTCTATAAAAGAAGGAAATAGTCATTTTACAGAGAATTGTTATAGCATGAATAATCTACTTTTATAGGTGGTGACAACATGCAGGTAACAGATGTGAGATTACGTCGAGTGAATACAGAAGGCCGGATGCGCGCGATTGCATCCATTACGATTGATCATGAATTTGTGGTTCATGATATCCGTGTAATTGATGGAAACAATGGTTTATTTGTAGCAATGCCAAGTAAACGCACACCTGATGGAGAGTTTAGAGATATTGCTCACCCTATCTCTTCTCGTACACGTGATAAAATTCAAACGGCTGTTCTAAGCGAGTACGAACGAGCTGGAGAATTAGAAGAAGTTGAATATGAGGAAGCTGGTGCTTCGTAGAACCTTCTGAGCCTATCATTTTTGATAGGCTTTTTATTTTTGGTTTAGCTTTTTTATAACAAGGTGATCAGCCTACCATAATTTTTTACTTTGTCGTGGTCTCGTTCCCTCTGCCACGCTGTTAAAGTGAAAAGTTCAAGAAGCTGACATATCCAGTTTGATACAACTGGTGAACAGTCCTTGAAAAGACAGCGGTTTTAGGATATATTCGTAATGGAAAAAGGAACACTTGGGGGGAAACCATGAGTAATCGGTTTGCGGTTATTTTAGCAGCAGGTCAAGGAACGAGAATGAAATCAAAACTTTATAAAGTGCTTCATCCTGTAAATGGAAAGCCAATGGTTCAACATGTCGTTGATCAAGTCTTAGCGCTTGGCTTTGATGAAACAGTCACAATCGTAGGTCACGGAGCAGAAGTAGTACAAGAGCAGCTTGGTGATCAAGTGAAGTATGCTGTCCAAACAGAACAACTTGGAACCGGTCATGCAGTTATGCAAGCAGAAGATATTCTTGCAGATAAAAAAGGGGTTACGGTTGTTTTATGTGGAGATACACCACTTTTAACGTCTGAAACGATTGAGAAGCTTTTAGCTCATCATGAACAAGAAGGGGCTAAAGCATCTATTCTAACAGCTCTAGCAGATGATCCAACGGGTTACGGACGTATCGTTCGCAATAATGAAGGGCTTGTTGAACGAATTGTTGAGCATAAAGATGCGACAGAAGAAGAGAAGAATATTCAAGAAATTAATACAGGAACGTACTGCTTTGACAATGAGGCTTTATTTGCTTCGTTAAAAAATGTCGGAAATGATAACGCGCAAGGCGAATATTATCTGCCGGATGTAATTGAGATCTTGCAGCAGCAAGGCGAAGTCATTGCGGCTTATCAAACACCTAAGTTTGAGGAAACGCTTGGAGTGAATGATCGAGTTGCTTTAGCACAAGCAGAGCAAATCATGAAACAACGTACGAATGAACATTGGATGCGCCAAGGGGTAACCCTGATTGATCCAGATCACACGTATATTTCTACAGATGCTACGATCGGTCAAGATACAGTGATTTATCCGGGAACCGTTATCAAAGGTGATGTGACAATTGGATCTGAGTGCGTGATCGGCCCTCATTCTGAGATTAAAGACAGTAAAATTGGCGATCGTACAACGATCCGTCAGTCGGTCGTCCATGACAGTGAGGCAGGGACCGATGTGGCAATTGGACCGTTTGCTCATATCAGACCAAAATCAGAAATCGGCAACGAGGTACGTATCGGAAACTTTGTTGAAGTGAAGAAATCTACACTTGGCAATCGCAGCAAAGCCTCTCATTTAAGTTATATTGGAGATGCTGAGATCGGTGAAGATGTGAATTTCAGCTGTGGTGCCGTAACGGTAAATTATGACGGTAAAAATAAATTTTTAACAAAGATTGAAGACGGTGCTTTTGTAGGTTGTAACGCCAATTTGATTGCACCGGTTACAGTCGGTAAAAATGCCCTCGTTGCAGCGGGTTCGACAATTACAGATGATGTACCTGGCGAAGCGTTATCGATCGCCCGTGCTCGTCAAACAAATAAAGAAGGCTATCAAAAGAAATAATACGTGTTAAAAGTGCCATGCACAAAACAAGTGAGTGTATTGATACATTATTATCTGGAGGGTATTTATAATGGCTAAATATGGTGATCCAAGCTTAAAGGTTTTTACATTAAACTCAAATAAGGACTTAGCTCATGAAATCTCAGAGCATATCGGAGTTCCTCTTGGGAAAAGTTCTGTAACTCGTTTTAGTGATGGAGAAGTTCAAATTAATATCGAAGAAAGTATTCGCGGCTGTGATGTGTATTTGATTCAATCTACATCAGCTCCAGCAAATGAACATATTATGGAGCTGTTAATTATGATTGATGCAATGAAACGTGCATCAGCTAAAACAATTAATGTTGTGATGCCGTACTACGGTTATGCACGTCAAGACCGTAAAGCACGTGCGCGTGAGCCGATCACTGCAAAGCTTGTAGCGAACCTTATTGAAACAGCTGGTGCTACGCGAGTATTAACTCTTGATTTACATGCTACTCAAATTCAAGGCTTCTTCGATATTCCAGTTGATCAGTTAATGGGTGTACCTATTTTAGCCGACTATTTCCAAGAAAAGCAGCTTGATGATATTGTTGTCGTTTCTCCAGATCATGGCGGAGTTGTTCGTGCACGTAAAATGGCTGATCGCTTAAAAGCACCAATTGCTATTATTGATAAACGCCGTCCTAAGCCGAATGTAGCCGAAGTGATGAATATTGTCGGTAACATTGAAGGCAAAACAGCGATTATTATTGACGATATTATTGATACAGCAGGCACAATTACATTAGCTGCTAATGCCTTAGTAGAACACGGTGCAAAAGAAGTGTATGCATGTTGTACGCACCCTGTATTATCAGGCCCTGCTATGGAGCGTATTGATAACTCTAAGATTAAGGAATTAGTAGTTACAAATACGATTCCGTTAGATGAAGATAAGAAGATTGAAAAGGTTACTCCGCTTTCAGTTGCTGCATTAATGGGTGAGGCAATTATCCGTGTTCATGAGCACGCATCAGTAAGTAAGCTATTTGATTAATAGAAACATTGTACAGCGGAGATTTTTGCAAGTGTAATGCTGTTTAAATGAGATAATTTCATAAAAAGCCGTTTTAAATCGATGTAATTAGGGAACAAAGTATATAGACGCAATGGAATCTAATTAGAGGTGATAATGATGGCAACAACATTACAAGCTAATCCACGTACAGACTTAACAGGTTCTGCAACAAGACAGATTCGAAAAGATGGACATGTTCCAGCTATATTATATGGTAATAAGATTGAGAGTAAGCCGGTATATGTAGAAAGTGTAGAATTTTTAAAGACGGTTCGTGAGGTAGGAAAGAATGGATTGTTTTCTTTAAGTGTTGATGGAAGCAAACATCAAGTCATGATCCATGATGTACAAATCGATCCGCTTAAAAATGAGTATGTACACGTTGATTTCTTTGAAGTCGATATGAAATCAGAGATTGATGCTGATGTACCTGTACGCTTAAAAGGTGAAGCGCCGGGAACAAAAGAAGGCGGCGTGCTGTCTCATTTGCTTTATGATATTTCAGTGAAATGTCTTCCTAATGATATTCCAGAGGAAATCGAAGTTGATGTATCTGGGTTGAATATTGGTGATTCAATTCAGATTACAGACTTACGTGATAAAGTCTCTGTTGATATTACAAATGAAGACGAAGAAACAGTTGTGACAGTCCAGCCTCCTACAGTAGTAGAAGAGACGGATGAAGAAGCTGATTCAGATGAAGAGCCAGAAGTAATTAATCAAGACGATTCTGATTCAGATAAAGAAGAATAATAAGCGAATAAGATGTTGTTTACGTTTAAAAAGGTATAGCCGCGAGGTTATACCTTTTTAGGGCGTTGCAACTGAAAGGTTGTGACAAGGTGAAAGTAGTCGTGGGGCTTGGTAACCCTGGCGCAAAGTATGCAGGGACTCGTCATAATATTGGTTTTGATATTATTGATTATTGTGCAAAAGAGCTTGGGGTAGAACTTAATCAAGCTAAGTTCAAGGGAGTGTATGGCACAAAGGTAATCAATGGGGAAAAAGTATTCTTCTTAAAACCCCTTACTTACATGAACTTATCTGGAGAGTCGGTAAGGCCTCTCCTTGATTATTTTAATATCGATATTGAGGATTTAGTCGTCATTTACGATGATTTGGATTTGCCGGCTGGAAAGATCCGTCTGCGTCAAAAAGGCAGCGCTGGTGGTCATAACGGTATTAAATCGCTTATCCAACATCTAGGAACGGATAAATTTAAACGAATTCGAGTTGGGATCGATCGACCTAAAAACGGCGAACCTATTGTTAATTATGTATTAGGAACGTATCATCCTGATGAACGAGAAGCAGTGAATGAATCGATCGTACAAGCAGCTAAAGCCGTAGAAGCTTGGACTGAGAAAACTTTTCTAGAGGTAATGAACCAATTTAATTAATTGTCCCATTATGCATGAACGTTGGTGCATAGGCTCCTTATGACATGATCATACTGAAGGTATAAGAGTATGTGAAGTGAGGAGGGGCATTTTATGGCTATTCATTATTATTGCAGACATTGCAAAACGAATATTGGTCAGCTAGAAAGCCACACAGATGCTACGTCACTTGGTTTTGACCATTTAACGTCTAATGAAAGACAAGATATGTTATCATATCAAACAAATGGAGATCTCTATGTGAACGTAGTGTGTGATGATTGCGAAGAAGCTTTAACGAGAAATCCTGATTTTTATGAATTAGATACATTTATTCAATAATAGCAATCAATAATAGCAATTAATATGGGCTGTTATAAGCTTCAGGAAGTGCTTTGGCAATATGCCAAAGCGTTTTTCTGTTTTGAAATTTTAATAAGTGGCAGGTAAGTGCTATTATAAGTCGAACATAGTTATAAATAAAACGATTATGCGAATTGGTATGCTTATATGAAAATGAAAGTCTGCTAAAGACAAAAAAGTTGATTTGTTTTGTCATACTACTTAAAAAGGCAGAGTAGCAATAAACAAAGTAGAATAGGTGTTGAATAACAGGGGGAACAACATGTTAGGATTGCAAAAGTATTTTCTAGTAAATGATGAGGTTAAAGCGGTTTCATCTAGTGTTGAAGCTGGAATGAAAGAGCAGCTGCTCTCAGGCTTAACAGGTTCTAGCCGGACGCTGTTAATGGCTGCTTTATACAAGGAAACGAAAAAGACGCAAGTAATCATTACTCATAATCTTTTTCAAGCACAGAAGGTGTATGAGGATTTAATTGACTTAGTAGGAGAAGAGGACGTTCATCTTTATCCAGTTAATGAGCTTATTTCCTCGGAAATTGCCATTGCTAGTCCTGAAATGAAATCACAGCGTTTAGACGTATTAAATAAATTAGTAGCTGGCTTTGAAGGGATTATCATTGTTCCTTTAGCAGGGATAAGAAGGTTGCTGCCTCCAACTTACTTATGGAAGGACAGCCAATTAAATATCTCTGTTGGCCGGGATATCGGCGAGATCCATAATGTGATTACAAAATTGGTTATGATGGGGTTTGAGCGTGTGGATATGGTGTCATCTCCAGGAGAGTTCAGTGTGCGAGGGGGCATTATTGATATTTATCCTTTAACTGAATCAAACCCTATCCGTGTCGAATTATTTGATACTGAAATTGATTCAATCAGAACGTTTCTCATTGAAACGCAGCGCTCTGAAAAAGAATTGAAAGAAATCACCATCGGACCAGCCGAAGAGGTTATTTTACAAGATCAGCATTACCAACACGCAGCTAACAGGCTCCAAGAACAGCTGTCAGCTACCTTAAAGAAAGTAAAAGCTAAACAAACTAAAGAAAAGCTGTCTCAAAATATTTCTTATGAAATTGGTCAGCTCAAACAGCGCTCGAGCTTCCAAGGTATGTATAAATACATGTCTTTTTACTATGAGGTAAAGAGTACGTTACTCTCTTATCTGCCAGATGATGCATTGATTATTATTGATGAGATGAGCCGGGTTAAAGAGATGGCAGACAACTTAGAGAAAGAAGAAGCAGAATGGAGCACGGCCCTCCTAGCGCAGGGAGAGACAGTACATGAAGCAACAATGTCACTAGATGCACTAGAGGGTATGAAAAAGTCTTCTCATTCGATTGTTTATTTATCGTTATTCTTAAAGCACATTCCATCAACGAGCCCAGAAAATGTGGTGAATTTCACGTGTAAATCGATGCAAAACTTTCATGGGCAAATGCAGCTTCTGCAATCAGAAGTAAAGCGCTGGCAAAAATCCGGCTATGCGATTGTATTTTTAGCGGGCTCTAAAGACCGTGCGCAACGACTTGCATTAAACTTAGATGAAGAAGGGATAGACGCTCATGTAGTAGAGAGGGCGACGGAGCTTACTGAAAATACGGTTCACTTAATGGTTGGCCAGTTAAACAGTGGTTTTGAGCTGCCGTCTCATAAGCTTGTCGTCATTACTGAGGAAGAAGTATACGCCAAGCAGAAAAAACGTGTACAGCGTAATAAGCAAAAGTTATCAAATGCAGAGCGTATTAAAAGCTACTCCGAATTAAAGGTCGGAGATTTAGTCGTTCATACGAACCACGGGATCGGTAAATATTTAGGTGTTGAAACGCTTGAAATCAACGGCCTGCACAAAGACTATCTGCACTTGCGTTACGCTGGTGATGATAAACTTTACGTACCTGTTGAGCAAATTGATCAAGTGCAAAAGTATGTAGGGTCAGAAGAAAAAGATCCTAAAATTTATGCACTGGGCGGAAATGACTGGAAGAAAGTGAAGAAGCGAGTTCAATCTTCAGTCGAAGACATAGCGGATGATTTAATTAAATTATATGCCGAACGTGAAGCAAGCAAGGGCTATGCCTACTCAAAAGATGGGGCTGAACAAGCTGATTTTGAAGGAACATTTCCATATCAAGAAACGGAAGATCAAATCAGAGCAGTGGAAGAAATTAAAGAAGATATGGAAAAAGAAAGACCGATGGACCGCCTGTTGTGCGGGGATGTAGGGTATGGGAAGACTGAAGTTGCTATACGAGCTGCTTTTAAAGCCATTATGGATGGCAAACAGGTAGCTATATTAGTTCCTACCACCATTTTAGCTCAACAGCATTACGAAACGATTAAAGAACGATTTTCTGATTTTCCAATTAATATTGGAGTCCTTAGCCGTTTTCGCTCAAGAAAAGAACAAACAGAGACGCTGAAAGGCTTGAAAGCAGGTTCTGTTGATTTAATCGTTGGTACACACCGTCTGCTTTCAAAAGATATTGTTTTTAAAGATCTCGGTCTTCTAATTGTTGATGAAGAACAGCGCTTTGGGGTCACTCATAAAGAAAAGATTAAACAATTGAAGGCAAATATTGATGTTCTTACATTAACAGCGACACCTATACCGCGTACGCTCCATATGTCCATGCTTGGAGTTCGTGATTTATCCGTTATTGAGACACCGCCTGAGAACCGCTTTCCGGTTCAAACGTATGTGGTCGAATATAATGCCTCGCTTATCAGGGAAGCTATTGAGCGTGAATTAACGCGAGGCGGTCAAGTGTATTTCCTCTACAACAGAGTTGAAGATATTGAGCGGATGACAGAACAGATCTCGATGCTTGTTCCTGATGCAAAAGTGTCGTTTGCCCACGGTCAGATGAATGAACGGGAACTTGAGTCTATTATGCTTGATTTCTTAGAAGGAAACAGCGATGTTCTTGTCACAACCACAATTATTGAAACGGGAGTAGATATCCCGAATGTAAATACGCTGATCATCAATGACGCAGATAAAATGGGACTTTCACAGCTTTATCAAATTAGAGGGCGGGTTGGACGTTCTAACCGAGTTGCTTATGCGTACTTTACGTATCAGCGTGACAAAGTGCTGACTGAGGTCGCTGAAAAAAGACTCCAAGCCATTAAAGAGTTCACAGAACTTGGGTCAGGATTTAAAATTGCCATGCGCGATTTAACGATCCGCGGAGCTGGTAACCTGCTTGGTGCACAGCAGCATGGCTTTATTGAATCGGTCGGGTTTGACTTGTACTCTCAAATGCTTAAAGAAGCGATTGAAGAGCGTAAAGGGGATAAACCGAAAGAGCCTCCATTCCAAGTTGAGATGGATATTAAAGTGGATGCTTATATACCAGAGAGCTATATTCAAGATGCTAAGCAGAAAATTGAAATGTATAAACGATTTAAAGGCTGTGAGACAATAGAAGATCTCGCTGATTTAAAAGATGAAATGTTTGATCGTTTCGGCGAATATCCAAAGCAGGTTGAGTATCTCCTGCGTCTCACAGAAATCAAGCTGCGTGCCACTAAGGAGCGAGTCGAATCGATTGTAGAAGCGAAAAATCAAATCGATATTTTATTCTCGCCTGAAACATCAGAAGAGATGGACGGGGCGATGTTATTTGAAATGGCGCATACCTTAGGCAGAGAGGTAACTCTTGGTACGTCTGGTGAAAAAATTAAATTTGTCATTAAAACAAAAAATATCGACGATGAAAAGCTAATCAGTAAAGTTGAATCAATCCTGCAAAGCATTCCAAAGAGCAGAAAGCAAACAACAAGTAATACGGTTTAAAAAATGGGTGTGCCCTTACTTTCGATGAAGATGTAAGCAATAGAGGTAAACAAATTCTTGAATTGGTGAATAGTTCTTTTTATTAAACGGATAATAGTAGTATGAAGCGATGATTTCACACTTTTAAACGTAGACACATCAAGACTATTACATCTTCAGAAAGTGGGGCACAGCAGCATGAAAGCAACTGGCATAGTACGACGTATTGATGATTTAGGTCGTGTCGTAATCCCGAAAGAAATCCGCAGAACCCTTCGTATCCGTGAAGGAGATCCTCTTGAGATCTTTGTTGATCGTGACGGAGAAGTCATCTTGAAAAAGTATTCTCCGATCTCAGAGCTTGGTGATTTTGCAAAAGAGTACGCAGAGGCGTTGTATGACAGCCTAAATCACCATGTGTTGATCGCTGATCGTGATACATATATCGCGGTGGCAGGCGCATCGAAAAAAGAGTTCTCTAATAAAGCAATCGGAGAAATTGTCGAGATGGCAATGGATGACCGAAAGTCTAAGCTTGAAGCTAACTCTGGTGAGTACAACTTAGTTGGAGATCATACTGACAGTCTTAAAGGATTTGTCGTGGCTCCGATTATTGCAAATGGAGATCCTATTGGGGCTGTTGTTATTTTCAATAAAGAACAAAGCTTGAATGGATCGCTAGAACAAAAGCTTGCAGAGACTGCAGCTAGCTTTTTAGCTCGTCAAATGGAACATTAAAAGTCAAAGCTTGTCTCCTGTATGGGAGGACAAGCTTTTTCCTTTTCATTAACCTTAAATTCATTAATCTTAAACCACTAACCTTAATTCACTAACCGTAAAATATGCGGGGTAATACTTGGTTTCATTCCCCAATTTTATTATGATAAGGAAAGGTATATAAGTGGAGGAGGACAACATTTGCAACAAGAACAAAGCCATCAGCTGATTAAAGGTGCGATGGCGTTATCTGCTGCTGCTTTGTTTGCGAAAATATTGAGCGCAGGGTATAGAATCCCCTATCAAAATATAGCGGGTGATATTGGATTTTATGTGTATCAGCAGCTTTATCCTTTTTATGGTTTGGTCATGCTTTTGTCTATGTATGGATTTCCGGTGGTCATCTCAAAACGAGTGGCTGAACTAGAAGCAGCAGGACAAGTACAGAGGGCGAGGCTGACAGTGGCGGTTTCCTTTTATGGCTTACTCGTTCTAGCTGCAGCAGCGTGGGCTGCTATGTACTTTAGTGCACCGCTGTTAGCGCAAGTTATGGGAGATACGCAATTAACTGCACCGCTGCGTGCAGTGAGTTTAACATTTTGGTTTATTCCTTTTTTAAGTGTAGGAAGAGGCCTTCACCAAGCAAGGCGTGAATTGCTTCCGACAGCGATCTCTCACATCAGCGAACAGTTTGTCCGAGTTGCGATGATTATTATTTTTGTTGTCGTGATTATGAGTCAAACGGCTAACCCGTATGATGCAGGCAAAGGGGCAGTATATGGGTCCTTAATCGGGGGAGTTGTTGGTGTGATTGTAATTATTTTCTTATCAAAATCTATCGCTTGGACGGAATGGCTGAAGGTGAGTGGGGCATCACTCAAGGAAGTGTTATCCATCCACTCCTTGCTTTTTAAACAAGGTATTTTCATTTGTATCAGTGCGCTATTATTTATTTTTATTCAATTTATTGATGCCTTTACGATGATTCCACTCCTTCAAAACTTTGGATTAATAGGAGAGCATGCCTATGCTGCTAAAGGAGTGTATGATCGCGGGCAGCCGTTATTACAGCTTGGGACCATTGTGACAACCACATTCTCATTGGCTCTCGTGCCGCTGATCGCACAAGCAATCGCCGCAAAGGAAAGAGAAAAAGCAGGTCTTTACCGTGATTTAGCTATGCGGTTAACGTTATTTATCGGCGGAGCAGCTTCTATCGGACTTTTTATGATCATTGAACCGGCTAATATTATGTTATATGGTAATTCCCGTGGTTCTGAAGTTTTGGCTGTTTTAGCCTTCGCTATATTCTTTAGCTCGATTTATTTAACAACGGCTGCCATCTTGCAAGGATATGGTTATGTTCATATACCAGCTTGGGTTATGGGCCTTGGTATTCTCGTGAAGCTTGGGCTTAATATTCTTTTGGTCCCTGTTATAGGAACGCTAGGAAGTGCCGTGTCAACGGTTGCAGCTATTGCATGCATGGCGCTTGTTCAATTGGTAATAATTAGAAAGCTTGAAGGCTTTGTCATAAGATCGAATCAGTACTACTGGCTGTTTTTTGGCGCAATGATTTTGCTTATTGTCGTAACGTTTATATGGGGTGGATTGGTATCTTACCTGTTTGATATGGAAGGAAGCAGAATTCAAGCAGCTGCAGTCGCCTTATCAACCGTGATGGCTGGAGGTGCAGTGATCGGGTGGTACTTCTTCTTTTTACCGATTCTTAAGGAGGAAGAATGGCAGGCTGTACCGAAATTAAATAAGCTGCGCTTAAAGGTGCGCAGAAGATAAGAGGGATAAGACATGAGTACAATTAATATTATAGGGCTCGGAGCGGGAGATTTAGAGCAGATGCCGCTTGGGGTGTATCGTCACTTGAAGCAAGCAGAAGTGCTGTATGTCCGCACAGAAGACCATCCTGTTTTAGGCGAGCTGCGTCATGAAGGTGTTACGTTTCAATCGTTTGATCATGTATATGAGCAGTTTGATCAATTTGAAGATGTATACCGAAGCATCACTGCGCAGCTTATAGAGGCCGCATCAGAAGGATCTATTACTTATGCAGTGCCGGGGCATCCCTTTGTCGCTGAGAGGACGATCCAATTATTACTCGATGAAACGAAGGATAAAGAGATCCATCTTGAATTTTTAGGCGGGCAAAGCTTTCTTGACCCGATGTATAATGCTCTTAAAATTGATCCGATTGAAGGGTGTCAGATCGTTGATGGAACGGCACTAAATCGAGATGAGCTTGAACTGACTCACCACATCATTATTGTCCAAGTATATGATTCGATGATTGCATCTGATGTGAAATTAACATTAATGGAGCGACTGCCTGATGATTATGAAGTCGTTATTGCAACAGCAGTCGGATCAGCTAAAGAACAACTGACTAAGGTTCCTTTATATGAACTAGATCATGCAACCACATTAAATAATTTAACTGCGGTCTACGTGCCCCCTGTTAAAGATGGGGCCTTACTGGCTGCAGAGTTTACAAGATTACGTGAAGTCATAGCGGCACTCAGAGGACCAGATGGGTGCCCGTGGGATAAAAAACAGACGCATCAATCATTAAAGAAGTACCTCATTGAAGAAGCGTACGAGGTGCTAGAAGCGATTGATGAAGAGGATGATGATCATCTTATTGAAGAGCTTGGAGATGTCCTTTTGCAAGTCATGCTTCATGCTCAAATTGGAGAAGATGAAGGCTGGTTCTCTATCGGTGATATCATCGAATCAACTACAGAGAAAATGATTCGCCGCCATCCGCATGTATTTGGAAATGAGCGTGCAGAAGATGCAGAAGCTGTGCTTGCAAATTGGGAAGAGATTAAGAAGGCTGAAAAAGGGAACAAAGAAGAGAGCATGCTAGATGGGATTCCAAAAGGTCTGCCGTCTCTGATGACAGCAGATCAGCTTCAGAAAAAAGCAGCCCGTGTAGGTTTTGATTGGGATGATGTTCAGCCGATGTGGGATAAGCTTACTGAAGAGCTTGCCGAATTCCGTGAAGAAGTGGGTGCAGGCGATAAAGAAAATATGGAAAAAGAGCTGGGTGATATTTTGTTTGTGATTGTTAATATCGCGCGCTTTTATAAAATAAATTCAGAAGAAGCACTGCGCTTAACAAATCAAAAATTTAAAAATCGTTTTACTTACATTGAACAGCAGGTGAAGAATACGAACAAAGAAATGACAGATTGCACGTTAGAAGAGCTTGATCAGCTTTGGGACGAATCTAAATCTACTTATAAATAGGGGAGAGACACATATGAGACTAGATAAATTTTTGAAAGTATCTCGTTTAATTAAACGACGCACACTAGCTAAAGAAGTATGTGACCAAGGCCGAATCAGCATAAATGGCCAGCAAGCGAAAGCAGGGTCAAATGTGAAGGCTGGAGATGAACTGGTAGTTAGGTTCGGTCAGAAGCTAGTAACGGTAGAAATTAATGAAGTTAAAGAAACGAGCCGTAAAGAAGAGGCAGGTTCCATGTATACGATAGTAAAAGAAGAATCTTTAAAAGATAATCACTCACTGTAAGAAAGTAGGAACAAGCCCCGTAATAGGAGCTTGTTCTATTTTATTTGCTCTGTTCATACACATGTGGTAAAGAACAGAGAGGGGAAGATAAAATGACGGAACAATATGAGTTTGGAACTCCAATGGGGCGGGAAAGAAAGAATAATGATCATGATATTACCCTGCGCGGGAGAAAACAATTAGATATTACTGGTGTAAAACAAGTAGAGAGCTTTGATAATGAAGAGTTTCTGTTGGAAACAGTAATGGGATTTTTATCAGTTAGAGGGCGTAATCTTCATATGAAAAACCTTAATGTTGAACTCGGTCTTGTGTCCATCGAAGGGAAAATTGATGACTTTGTCTATCTTGATCAGAGCCAGCAAGATAAATCCAAAGGGTTCTTTGGGAAGCTATTCAAGTGAGTCTGACGGTTCAATTTTACACAATGGTATCAATGGCTGCGATGGGCATTTGGCTCGGTGCAGCGATTGATACGTATGGACGCTTCCTTCGAAAACGACGCTCCTTTCACTGGTTGACGGCCTTAAAAGATGTATTATTTTGGCTGATTCAAGGGCTGATCGTTTTTTATGTACTCCTTGAATCAAATCATGGTGAAGTCAGGTTTTATGTATTTTTAGCTATTTTATGCGGCTACGCCTGCTATAAAGCGCTGCTTCAGAACACTTATCAGCGCTTATTAGAAGTAATTATTCGTTTATCTATTGCTTTTTACCGGTTTGTCACAAATTTGTTCAATATCCTACTTATTGTTCCTATAAAGTACGTATTGAAACTGCTTTATACGTTAGGTATGATGGTAGTAACTGCTATTGTGGCTATCTTTTTATTTATCTTCAGAATCATCTGGAGGCCGTTAAGATGGGCCTTGCGTTTAATCGGAAAAGCCACACGAATAGATAGAGCTTATAAAAAACTTTCGCCTTATTTTTTGAAAATAAAGGAATATATAAAGGCGATGCGGAAAAAGAAAGAGTAAGGAGGGGATAAAAATGGTCACAAAGCGTTCGTCAACCGTGCGAGAAATGGATTCACAGTACATTGAAAAGCGGGAGCAGGAACTTGAGTTTCAAGCAAAGAAACGCAGAGGGTTGATTCGTAGATTAAGTGTGCTGGGTATTTTCGGATTTATACTCGCTGGAATTGCATCTGTGACATTTTATGCCCAAGCATCAACCATAAATGAAAAACAAGAAGAAAAGCAGGCTCTTGAACAAGAGCTTGAGTTATTGAAAGCAGAGGAAAAGAGACTTGAACAAGAAATCATTAACTATAATGATCTGGACTATATAGCAGAGATTGCGAGAAGGGATTATTATTTGTCCAAGCCTGGGGAAACATTGTTTAAACTTCCAGATTCTTCAGCTGATTGACACCTTTTTTTTCATTCGGGTATAATGTAGGAAACGAATATTTACAGATTTCTTAAGGAGGATCTATTTTTTCATGTCAATTGAAGTAGGCAGCAAGTTGCAGGGTAAGGTTACTGGAATTACAAATTTTGGAGCGTTTGTTGAGTTACCGGGTGGTTCTACCGGCCTTGTACACATCAGTGAAGTTGCTGATAATTACGTTAAGGATATTAATGAGTTTTTAAAGGTTGGAGAAGAAGTTACAGTTAAGGTTGTAAATGTGGAGAAGGATGGAAAGATCGGTTTATCCATTCGTAAAGCAAAAGACCGTCCGGAAGGTTCCGAAAGACCTGCACGTCCTAGTCGTCCAAGCCCATCAGGACGTCCGCCGCGTCCGCAAGGCGGCGGAAGAGGTCCACAAGGTGGAAATCGCGGTCCTCGGACAAACAGCAGACCAGCACCATCATTTGAAGATAAAATGAGTCGTTTCTTAAAAGATAGTGAGGAGCGTCTTTCAACCATCAAGCGTCAAACGGAGTCTAAGCGTGGCGGTCGTGGCGCTCGCCGTGGTTAACTTGCTGTCAGCTTCTTTATACAAATAAAAGACAAGCAGAAATGCTTGTCTTTTATTTTTCATAGAACGTTGTATAGACTGGTCTAAAAAAGAATATAAAAAAATGATTTAAATGGGTTGACTCTTTTAAAAGAAGGGTGTATAGTAATACTTGTCGTTAATGACACGTTGATGACACACAATATATGGCGGTGTAGCTCAGCTGGCTAGAGCGTACGGTTCATACCCGTGAGGTCGTGGGTTCGACTCCCTCCGCCGCTACCATATACATATTCAAACTTGGATCTATTCAGATTCAAGTTTTTTTGTGCTCTCGTAAGTGGGCAGTTTCCCAATAGAACCATTTTAAACAAAGAACTTTTCCTCATCTTTCTTCAGCATATCCCCCCATCTCCTAGCAAATGAGTGATTTATCCTGTTCATTTTGCTTAAACCTGTTGTATTTAATCCTCTTTTAGCAGAATTAAGTCGAACGATTCTTTTCTTGCCAAACCTTAATATGACAAAAAATGAAAGACTATTCTGTTTATAATGAAACCACGATTCTAATATGGGTGGTGGGTATGATGATAAGGAAGGCGGCTAAAGAAATGATTGAACCTGCTCGCAGTGTAATGGTTCACGAAAGATTAATCAGTTTTACGAGTGGAATGCTCACAAAAGCCGGCAAGACGACGCAAGCGATTTTTTACCAATGGGGCCTGCTCGTTGCGGTTGTAGGTTTTTTACTTGGACGAGCCATGATTTTATCTGAACTGACACCGTTTGTTCTTCCGTTTTTAGCTGCTGTATATATGTTGAAACGAGAGAAGGCGGGTATCGCTGCTCTAGCATTAATGGCTGGGGCGCTAACGAGTTACCATGGCAGCATTGCCTTTGTCATCGTAGCGATCTTCTTATATGTTCTGATGCAAAAAGTGGTTGGGAGGTATGTAGATAAAACGACAAAAGCTTTGCCGTATACGGTGTTTGCAGCAAGTATGACAGCGAGGCTGGGTTTAGTGTTTATCTTAGAAGGAACGATTACTAATTATGCTCTTATGATGGCAACAGTTGAAGCTGGGCTCAGTTTTATTCTTACTATGATTTTCCTGCAAAGTGTACCTCTAGTCACATCAAGAAAAGTGAAGCAGCCGCTTCGAAATGAAGAGATTGTCTGTTTAATTATCTTATTAGCATCTGTTATGACAGGGACGGTTGGCTGGGTCATTTATGATGTAACAGTGGAACATGTATTAGCTCGCTATCTTGTGTTAATTTTTGCTTTTGTAGGTGGTGCAGCAATTGGGTCGACTGTTGGTGTCGTAACAGGTTTAATATTAAGCCTCGCTAGTGTGGCAAGCTTGTATCAAATGAGCTTACTTGCATTTTCTGGCTTGCTTGGCGGGTTATTAAAAGACGGCAAAAAGATTGGAGTCGGTATAGGGTTATTAGTTGGTACCTTATTAATTGGACTATACGGAGAAGGGGGTACGAATCTAGGAGTCACTTTGCTCGAATCTCTTGCCGCAATTGCAATATTTATGCTCACACCAAGAGATCTTATCGGCAAGCTGGCGAGATATATTCCAGGCACAACTGAGTACTCCAAAGAGCAGCAGCAATATTTGCGAAAAATTAGAGATGTAACAGCAGGCAGAGTGGAACAGTTCTCTACACTTTTTCAAACACTATCACAAAGCTTCCAAACTTCACCTGATACGGATATTCCAGAAGATGCAGAGAGGGAGGTTGACTACTTCTTAAGTAATGTAACAGAAAAAACATGTCAAACATGCTTCAAAAAAGAAAAGTGCTGGGTGCAGAACTTCTCTTCCACTTATGAGTCTATGCAAAAGCTTATGAAAGAAACCGAGGAGCGTGGTGAAGTGACAAGTCAGCTGCTTTTATCAGAATGGAAAAAGCAGTGCATCAAACCAGAGAAGGTCATTCAAGCCATTGAACATGAACATGGTCACTTCCAAGCGAATCAAAAGTTAAAAAGACAAGTACTTGAGAGCCGTAAGCTAGTAGCAGACCAACTGTTAGGCGTCTCGAGAGTTATGGGTGATTTTGCAAAAGAAATTCAAAAGGAAAAGCAGGCCCATCATCATCAAGAAGAGCAAATGCTAGAAGCACTAAGAGGGGTCGGCCTCGAAGTTGGCCATATTGATATCTATAATCTAGAGAAAGGGAATATTGAGATTGAAATGAGCATTTCTTTTGATCAGGGACATGGACAAGCAGAGAAGATTATTGCCCCAATGCTTTCTGATCTATTAAAAGAAACGATTGTCGTAAAAGCAGAGCAGGCGTCCTATTACCCGAATGGTTATAGTCATATTTCATTTAGTTCCGCGAAAAAATTTGTCATAGAAACAGGAATTGCAAATGTAGCTAAAGGGGGAGCATACGTCTCTGGAGACAGTTATTCTACAATTGAGCTTGGCGCCGGAAAATACGCGATAGCTATTAGTGACGGAATGGGAAATGGAGAGCGTGCTCACCTAGAGAGTAATGAAACGCTTCAGTTGCTGCAGAAGGTCCTGCAATCAGGGATTGAAGAGACCGTTGCGATAAAGTCAGTGAACTCAGTTTTATCACTGAGAACAACAGATGAGATCTTTTCCACCCTCGACTTAGCTATGATTGACTTACAAGATGCTACCGCACGTTTCTTGAAAATAGGATCCATTCCAAGCTTTATTAAGAGAGGAGATAAAGTCATTAAAATTGAGGCAAGCAATCTGCCCATGGGTATTATTCAAGAGTTTGATGTGGATGTCGTAAGTGAGCAGTTAAAGCCAGGAGATCTATTAATTATGATGAGTGATGGAATATTTGAAGCGCCAAAGCATGTAGAAAACAAAGAAATGTGGGTTAGACGCATGATAAATGAGCTTGATACAACGGATCCTCAGCAAGTAGCTGATGTCATGTTAGAAAAAGTCATACGATCTGGCCGAGGGATGATTGAAGATGATATGACTATTATTGTAGCGGAAGTGAAGCGCAATACACCGAAGTGGGCAGCCATTCCGCTCTATAAGTCTCCTAAGTTATTAAGAAAGAGAGCATAACATCTCAGGCAGAGGTAATATTCCCCAATTTAATAAATACTAAACGTATAAATCCTCTTCAGGTGGTGAATGATGGTAACATTCAGTTTACTTGGAGGGGATCAGTTTTGAGTAGAGGTACGTTAAAGCAAATTTTATTGTTAACAGATGGTCACTCAAATCAAGGAGAAGATCCAGTTGCTATTGCGGCGCTTGCTAAAGAGCAAGGTATTACGGTGAATGTAATTGGGGTAGTAGATGAGAATCATTTAAATAAACAAGGAATTGATGAAATTGAAGCAATTGCCCTGGCGGGTGGCGGGGTCAGCCAAATTGTCTATGCAAAGCAGCTCGCAAAAACCGTCCAGATGGTGACTAGAAAAGCGATGACTCAAACCTTACACGGGGTAGTAAATAAAGAGCTGCAGCAGATTTTAGGTAAAGACCAAGAAATGGAAGATCTCTCTCCCGAAAAAAGAGGTCAAGTAATGGAAGTGGTAGATGAATTAGGAGAAACCATTCATCTGGATGTTCTTATTTTAGTAGATACGAGTGCAAGTATGAATAATAAACTGCCAATGGTTCAAGAGGCTTTAACAGATCTTTCTATCAGCCTCACATCACGTATGGGTGAAAATCGATTTGCACTTTATGCATTTCCCGGGAAAAGACGTGAGGTTGACCGTTTACTAGATTGGACACCTCAGCTTCAGTCTCTTACTGGTGTATTCCATAAACTATCATCAGGCGGTATTACGCCTACAGGTCCAGCATTGCAAGCAGCATTGCAAAAGTTTTCAAAAGGCGGTTCAAGAAGGAGTTTGATGGCTGGTGATGAAGAACAGCTCTTCAGAGAATCTGGCATATAAGCTGACTGCCGGGACAAGGCTGCTTGGTAAATGGCATCAAGAACGGTACAAGATCGTACGTTCTCTCGGGTCTGGAGCGACTGGGAAAGTATATCTGGCCGAATCGGTTCACGGGCTGGTAGCTCTTAAAGTAGGAATTGATAACATGGCTATTACATCAGAGGTAAATGTATTAAAGCACTTTGAGAAGGTCCAAGGACAAACGCTTGGACCTTCTTTACTAGATGTAGATGATGCAGTAGTGGGCGGGGTGACCCTTCCTTTTTATGCGATGGAATACTTAGACGGCCAGGAGCTGATTACGTATTTATCCAATAAAGGGGCAGAATGGTTCGGTCTCTTAATCATTCAGCTGTTAGGAGATTTAGATAAGCTCCACCAAGCTGGATGGGCCTTTGGAGATTTAAAACCTGATAATTTACTAGTAGTAGGCCCGCCTGCTCGTATACGGTGGCTTGATGTCGGGGGTACAACCTTACTCGGCCGTTCAATCAAAGAATACACAGAGTTTTATGACCGTGGGTATTGGGGATGCGGGACAAGAGTAGCTGAGCCGAGCTATGATCTTTTTAGTGTGGCTATGATTATGATAAACTGCGCCTATCCTAAGCGATTTGATAAAAAAGGCGATAAGCCGATTGTTTTGTTAAAAGAAAAGGTCGATCAAAGCAGCTATTTAGGCCCGTATCAACATGTCATTTATAAAGCATTGCAGGGTAAATACGCTCATGCAGCCGACATGAGAAAAGATATGGTTGAAGCTGTATCAAATGCTTCTTCTTATAAGGCACCAAAACAAAAAACGGCTGTTCGGAGTAAAGCTAAATCAAGAAGTAGACAAAAGCCGGTCAAAAAACAGGTGAAGATGCAAAAACAGAAAAAGAAAAAACCATCTTACTTTGTTGAAATCTTCCTCGTCTGCTCTTTTATTCTTTTAGCATATATCCTATACTTATTTGGACAAATGATGTAGGGTTCCTTTACGAGGTTAATGTTTGCATTAACTGATAGCTCTTCTGAATGAAGAAGGCTGATTGGAGCTGCTAATTGAGTAGAACGGGGGGTGCAAGGCATGAATGCAGATCGGATGATGGACATTTGTATGCTCGCTGGAGAAATCATGCTGACTTACGGTGCAGAAACATACCGTGTAGAAGAGACGCTTGAGCGTATGGCTAAGTCTGCCGGGTTTAAAAATGTGCATAGCTTTGTCACCACGACAGGAATTTTTCTTTCGTTTGATGTAGAAGGCAATGATGTCATGCAGATGATCCGTGTCGATGATCGGATGCAGGATTTAAATAAGGTTTCTCTTGTTAACCAATTATCGAGGGAGTTCGTAAGCGGCCTATTGGACGGGGATGAGGCATATAAAAAATTAGAGGAAATTGCTAAAGCCCCGATGAATTATTCTCCATGGCTTCTACATATTGCTTCAGGTGTAGCAGGAGGGGCTTTTTCGTATTTATTCGGCGGGAACTTATTTGATACGATTCCAGCCTTTATTGCAGGCTTTGCGGCTAGCTTTAGTGTAGTAGCATTACAGGAGTATATGAAGGTCAAATTTTTTGCTGAATTTATGTCTGCATTTTTGGGAGGCGCAGTAGCTATTCTTCTAGTGTTGCTTGGCTTAGGTGAAAACTTAGACCAAGTGATTATTGGAACGTTAATGCCGCTTGTCCCAGGTGTTCCTCTTACAAATGCTGTGCGTGATTTGATGTCTGGAGATTTAATAGCCGGAGTCAGCCGCGGAGCAGAGGCTGTGATTACAGCATTATCAATAGCAACAGGCATTGCATTAGCTATAGCCTTGCTGTTATAAGGAGGGATACCAATGATAGTAGAACTTATCTTTTGTTTTATGGCAACCGTTGCCTTTGGAGTCATCTTTAATGTTCCTTATAAAGTTATTTGGCTTGGCGGATTGATCGGATCTGTGGCGTGGTTTATTTATTCTACCTTACCTAACTGGGATATATCCGTAATTTTTGCAACAGCGATTGCATCACTTGTAAGTGCCACCATCTCACATTTCTTAGCCAAAAGATACCGAGTACCGGTGACCACTTTTAGTATTCCAGGAATTATACCACTCGTACCGGGAAGCCGAGCTTATTTTACCATGCTTGCTTTTGTGGATGGAAATTACATCGAGGGACTTCAGCTTGGAATTGAAACGATGCTCCAAGCAGGGGCGATTGCTGCAGGTCTTGTGTTTGCGTTGTCGGTTTTCTCATTTGGTAAAGGGGGTATAGGGCAGCGGTATGAATCAAGACGTTCATGATTTTATTATAAAACATAAACTATTAAATGAAGTACAAACCGTTTTTGTTGCCGTGTCCGGAGGTCCTGATTCTATGGCACTTCTCCATTACTTAATAAAACGGCGTGAGATGTACGGGATAGAAGTTGAGGCTGTCCATGTTAATCATCAACTGAGGGGCGCTGAATCAGTTGATGACGAGCAGTACGTGCGAAATTTTTGCACAGAGCATAACATTCCTTTACATACTAAGAAAATGGATGTACAAACATTCGCTGCACAAAACAAAATGGGGACGCAAAAAGCAGCCAGCGAACTAAGGTATCATTGGTTTGATGAATGGTTAGAAAATCGCCCGCATTCATGTATAGCTACCGCTCATCATGGTGATGATCAAACGGAAACGATCTTAATGACTATGGTGCGGGGAGGAAACTTGCTTGTCCCGTCAGGAATTAATGTGAAGAGAATTCTTCAAAACGGGTTTGTAATTCGCCCGTTTTTGGGAATAACAAAAGAAGAAATCGAGCATTATTGTAAGAGGGAAGGAATCACCCCGCGTATAGATTCGAGCAATCATTCAATGAAGTACACAAGAAATCGGTACAGACAACAGATTATGCCCTTTATTAAGTCCGAAAACCCATCTGTGCACATTCATATGCAACGTTTTCAAGAGTGGCAGCGTGATGATCAGAGCTATTTAATGGAGTTAGCAGAAGAGGCATTTAAGTCAATTGTTGTCAAAAAAAGTGAACAATCCATTACAATTTCGATTGAAGCAACAGAACGTCTGCGCTTCCCTTTACAAAGAAGGGTGATTCATCTAATATTAAGGTATCTTTACGGGAAAAATTCACCATCTAGTACATCTATACATATCGAGCAGATTATCCGCTTGCTCAACAGGCAGGAACCGTCTAAAGAACTTCATTTAGCAAACGGTCTTTTTGTATACCTTAGCTATGACTGCTGCCACTTTACCCTAAAGCCGCAAATAAAAGAAGAACAACCTCTTGTTCCTCTAACGGTGCCGGGAAAAACAGATACTGCTGCCGGAACATTCACTTCCTATTATCTAGAGACTTCGGACATACCTGAAGATCAAAAGCATATGCTTCACTTAGATGCTGATAAGGTAGTATTCCCTCTTTCTATTAGAGGTGTACTGCCGGGTGATCGAATCTCACTTAGAGGAATGTCTGGCACGAAAAAAGTAAACCGGCTGTATATAGACCGGAAAGTGGATTCTGCGGTAAGAAAGGTATGGCCTTTGCTAGTCGATGGAAGCGGGGAATTATTATGGGTTCCTCTTTTGCATCGATCAAAAAGTGCAGTCATCACGGATCAGACGAAGCGTGTACTTGTATTAGTATTTGTACCATGTATTAGTATTTGACCAAATGATGAGTTTTTTTTGTTTCATGATTATAAGTCCATTACAGGAGGGGCATTTTAAATTGATGAGGGACGAAATTAAAGAAGTATTAATCTCAGAAGAAGAAATTCAAGAAAAAGTGAAAGAGTTAGGAAAGGCGATTACAGAAGAATATGATGGTCGTTTTCCTTTAGTAGTAGGAGTTTTAAAAGGCGCAATGCCGTTTATGGGTGATTTAACAAAGCGTATAGACACACATCTTGAAATGGACTTTATGGATGTTTCAAGCTACGGTGCTGGTATGGTTTCTTCAGGTGAAGTGAAGATTCTAAAAGACTTAGATACATCTGTTGAAGGCCGTGATGTATTAATTCTTGAAGACATTATTGATAGCGGCTTAACGTTAAGCTATTTGATTAAGCTTTTCCACTACCGTAAAGCGAAGTCAGTGAAAGTAGTTACTTTACTTGATAAGCCGGACGGAAGAAAGGTTGACCTTGTTCCAGATATGGCTGGTTTTACAGTGCCAGATGCATTTGTTGTTGGATACGGGCTAGATTATGCTGAGCGTTATCGTAACCTGCCGTATATCGGTGTGTTAAAGCCAGAGATCTACGAGAGTTAATATTTGAGTGGTAAAGATTACTTATGATACGATAAACGAAGCTATAATGCCCGTCGGAGGAGGTCAAGGATGAATCGGATATTCCGTAATACGATTTTTTATTTACTCATTTTCCTAGTCATTGTCGGGATTGTGAGTGTATTCAACTCTGATCAAACAGAAACAGAGAACGTATCGTTTAATGAATTTGCTGAAAGGCTTGAGAATGGTCAGGTTCAAGAATTATCAGTGAAACCTGAGAGACAAGTGTACTTAGTGCGCGGTCAATTTAATGATCAAGCTGAAGATGAGTTTTTCCAAACGTATGCTCTACGCAGCGAGCAGACTGCTGAACTTTTATTTAATGCAGAAGACCCAACAGGAACACCATTTAATTTAGAAATTGAGCCGGCTGATGAGACGAGCGGGTGGGTTCAATTTTTCACAGGGATTATTCCGTTTATCATTATCTTTATTCTCTTCTTCTTCTTACTAAGTCAAGCTCAAGGCGGCGGCAGCCGAGTGATGAACTTTGGTAAAAGTAAGGCGAAAATGGTTAATGAAGATAAGAAAAAAGCGAAATTTAAAGATGTTGCTGGTGCAGATGAGGAGAAACAAGAGCTTGTAGAAGTTGTTGAGTTCTTAAAAGACCCTCGTAAATTCTCTGCAATTGGCGCTCGTATTCCAAAAGGGGTGCTTTTAGTAGGACCTCCGGGTACAGGTAAAACATTACTTGCTCGTGCAGTAGCTGGTGAAGCTGGCGTACCGTTCTTCTCAATTAGTGGTTCAGACTTCGTTGAGATGTTTGTCGGTGTCGGTGCATCCCGTGTACGTGATTTATTTGAAAATGCGAAGAAAAACGCCCCATGTATCATCTTTATTGATGAGATTGATGCAGTAGGTCGTCAGCGTGGAGCTGGACTTGGCGGCGGACATGATGAGCGTGAACAAACATTAAACCAATTACTTGTTGAGATGGATGGCTTCAGCGCAAACGAAGGAATTATCATTATTGCGGCTACAAACCGTGCGGATATTCTAGATCCAGCCCTTCTTCGCCCAGGCCGTTTTGACCGTCAAATTCAAGTTAACCGTCCAGATGTAAATGGACGTGAGGAAGTATTAAAGGTTCACGCAAGAAACAAACCTTTAAATGATGATGTAAACTTAAAGACCATTGCTACAAGAACACCTGGCTTCTCAGGGGCTGATCTTGAAAACCTGCTAAATGAAGCAGCGTTAGTGGCAGCAAGACATGATCACACGAAGATCAGCATGATTCATATTGAAGAAGCGATTGACCGGGTAATTGCAGGGCCGGCTAAAAAGAGCCGTGTTATTTCACCGAAAGAAAAGAAAATTGTTGCATGGCATGAAGCTGGACATACCGTTGTAGGTGTGAAGCTCGAGAATGCTGACATGGTTCATAAAGTAACTATCGTCCCTCGTGGTATGGCGGGAGGATATGCGGTTATGCTTCCTAAAGAAGACCGTTATTTCATGACACAGCCAGAGCTTCTTGATAAGATTATCGGACTCTTAGGTGGTCGTGTGGCGGAAGAAGTAACCTTTGGAGAAGTAAGTACGGGTGCTCATAATGATTTCCAACGAGCTACCGGTATAGCTAGAAAAATGGTTACAGAATACGGAATGAGTGAAAAGCTCGGTCCGATGCAGTTTATTTCTGGGTCTGGCGGTCAAGTATTCCTTGGTCGCGATATTCAAAATGAGCAGAACTACAGTGATGCGATTGCTCATGAGATTGACTTAGAAGTACAACGTATTATTAAAGAATGTTACGCACGTTGTAAACAAATTCTTCTTGAAAATAAAGACAGTCTTGATCTTGTAGCGAAAACGTTACTTGATATGGAGACGTTAGATGCGGAGCAAATTAAATCATTGGTGCATGAAGGAAAACTTCCTGATGATCATCATTTAAACGCTCACCTTGAAAAAGAGAAAGCATCGGAGTCAGATGTGAAAGTGAACATCAACTCTAAAAAAGAAGAAACACCGCAAGTAGAGGCTGAACAGCCGCAGGAACCAAACACAGATGAGCCGATTGAAAAAGATCCATCGGTGGAGGATAATCGTTCGTTTGAAGATGATAATAAAAAGAATGATTAATCTTTTTGATGAAAGGGAGGGTGTCGGAATCGACATCCTCTTTTCTTTCGTTTAAACTTAAATTCAGTTGTTTGGCCACATATAAATTAGATTCAAATCTGTACTAGGTTTGACCAGAGATAAGAGGTGAGGCAGATGATTCTGGTGGCAGATGTAGGGAATTCAAACATTGCCTTAGGTGTATATAGAAAACATGAATTAATCTATCATTGGCGTATAGCAACGAGCAGGCAAAAATCCGAAGACGAATATGCGATGACCATTAAAGCATTATTTGAGGACAAGGGCTTGCCCTTTGAATCGATTGAAGGAATTATTATCTCTTCAGTCGTCCCGCCTATCATGTATACACTCGAGCAAATGTGCAAGAGATATTTTAAATTAAATCCTATGATCATTGGTCCTGGAATAAAGACAGGGTTGAACATAAAATATGATAACCCGCGCGAAGTAGGGGCAGATCGAATTGTCAATGCAGTTGCCGCTATAGAGTTATACGGCTCGCCGCTTGTGATTGTGGATTTTGGCACAGCTACAACTTACTGCTATATAAACGAGCAAAAACAATATATGGGCGGGGCCATCGCACCCGGCATCTCGATTTCAACAGAAGCCCTATATACAAAGGCTTCAAAACTGCCGCGAATTGAAATAGCGAAGCCTGTGGATGTGCTGGGAAAAAATACGGTACACGCGATGCAAGCAGGGATATTTTTTGGTTATGTCGGTCAAGTTGATGGGATTGTCGGCCGCATGAAGGAACAATCAAAAGAAACTCCTGCTGTTATTGCGACAGGAGGGTTAGCGAGCCTTATCTCTACAGAAGCTAAAAGTATTGATGTGGTTGATCCCTTACTGACATTAAAAGGCTTAAGGATTATTTATGAGAAAAATAAAGAACAACATAAAAACAATTTCTAAATAAAGGAGAATTACAATGAGTGATTATTTAGTAAAAGCAACAGGGTTTGAAGGCAAAGTTCGTGCATATGCATTAGTAGCGACGGATATGATTAATGAGGCAGTTAGAAGACAAGGGACATGGCCGACTGCATCAGCTGCTTTAGGGCGTGCGATGATGGCAAGCACAATGATGGGAGCCATGTTAAAAGGTGATGCTAAATTAACGGTGAAGATTGAAGGCCGCGGTCCGATTGGAGCTATTATTGTAGATACTAATACAAAAGGAGAATCTCGCGGTTATGTAACGAATCCTCAAACACATTTCGACCTTAACGAGCACGGGAAACTTGATGTAGCTCGTGCAGTAGGTACGGATGGCTATTTATCAGTTGTAAAAGATATCGGTATGAGAGATAACTTTACTGGGAGTGTTCCGATTGTATCAGGAGAACTTGGGGAAGATTTCACGTATTATTTCGCTTCTTCAGAACAAACTCCATCGTCAGTTGGTGTAGGGGTTCTGGTAAATCCAGACAACTCTATTTTGGCTGCGGGCGGATTTATTATTCAATTAATGCCAGGTGCGGATGATGAAGTCATTTCTGAAATCGAAAAACGACTAAACTCGATTCCTCCTATTTCAAAGCTTGTAGAAGCAGGTATGCCGCCAGAAGAAATGTTAAAAGCGCTGCTTGGTGATGATAATGTTAAGTTTTTAGATAATATGCCGGTTGCTTTCTCATGTGCATGCTCTAAAGAACGTGTAGCGAATGCTATTACGAGTCTTGGTGCAGAAGAAATTCAAGAAATGATTGACGAAGACGGGGGAGCTGAAACTCGCTGTAACTTCTGTAATGAAGTCTATGCGTTTGATGTCGCTGAGCTAGAGAAATTACTAACAGAAACTAAATAAATTGGAAATTGGGCTTTTTATTGATTGACTTATCTGAAAACGTCTGCTAACATTATTTATACAAAACCTATGAATTTACTTGGGATTAGGAGGCGCTATCCATGAAAGTTGTTCAATCGATTACGGAGTTAATTGGCAACACGCCGCTAGTAAAATTAAATCGTCTTGTTACTGATAAGCACGCCGAGGTGTATTTGAAATTAGAATTTATGAACCCAGGGAGCAGTGTAAAGGATCGTATTGGATTAGCAATGATCGAAGCTGCAGAAAAAGATGGGACATTAAAACCTGGAGATACAATTGTTGAACCGACAAGTGGTAACACAGGAATTGGATTAGCAATGGTCGCAGCTGCCAAAGGATATAAAACAAAATTAGTAATGCCTGAGACAATGAGTATGGAGCGTCGTAACTTGTTACGCGCTTATGGAGCTGAGCTTGTTCTAACGCCAGGACCAGAAGGGATGGGCGGTGCGATCCGTAAAGCGACAGAGCTCGCAAAAGAAAACGGCTACTTCATGCCGCAGCAATTTGAAAATGATGCCAACCCTAAAATCCATCGTGAGACGACAGGAAAAGAGCTTCTAGAGCAAGTAGACGGGCAGCTAGATGGATTTGTTTCTGGAATTGGAACAGGCGGTACGATTACAGGTGCCGGCGGTTTCTTGAAAGAACATTTTCCAAACCTGCATATTGCAGCAGTAGAACCTCAAGATTCGCCAATCTTATCAGGTGGAAACCCAGGACCTCATAAGATTCAAGGAATTGGTGCGGGCTTTGTCCCTGATATTCTAGATACCGCTGTATATGATGAAGTCATTCAAGTATCAACTGAGCAAGCATTTGAATATGCTCGTCGTGCAGCAAGAGAAGAAGGGATCCTTGGAGGCATTTCATCTGGGGCGGCCATTTACTCTGCGCTTCAATTAGCTGAAAAGCTTGGACCGGGTAAAAAGGTAGTAGCGATTATTCCTTCAAATGGTGAACGCTACTTAAGTACACCACTTTATCAATTCGAAGATTAATTAAGACAAACAGCCGCGCCTTTTGGTGAGGCTGTTTTTTCTTATAGGCCGTTTCCATTATTAGTCGGCTCTCTTACTCGGTCTTGTTCTTTTCTTCTATTTCGTTGTCATGTAGAATGGATAGTAGAAAGAAATGAAATGAACGGAGTGAAGCCGTTGGAACGGAATGGCCTATCAAAAGAAAAGATGAATTGGACCGCAAAGGCGAGTTCTTTTTCATTAAGCAAAGAAAAATGGTTTGAAGCATATAAACAATTATCTAATGAAAAACCCCATCACGTCCTTTTAGAAAGCGGGCGCGGCGGTCAATACAGTATTATAGGACTTGATCCGTTTGCGATTGTGGAAGGGAAGGGCGAGGTTCTTACTGTTAAACGGGGGAACGAAATCGAGACGAAAAAAGGGAAACTTCTCGATTCATTAAAAGAGGTTATGGCGCCTTACCGGACAGCTGTATTGCCAGATACACCTTCTTTTCAAGGAGGGGCGATTGGTTACTTAAGCTATGATATTGTCCGGGAAATCGAAAAGCTTCCTCATATATCAGACGATGATCTAGGTCTGCCTGATCTTTACTTTATGCTTTTTCATGATGTATTTATTTATGAGCATAAGGAAGAGCAGATGTGGGCCATTGTTCATGGAGAACAAGATCATGTAAGTGAGTTAGAGGAAAGATTAAAGCATTACGAAGAATTATGGACAAAGACGTCTGCTGAAACAACTTGGGGTTATGAGGCTAGGGAAGCTAATCCTGATGCAGGTGCTTCGATGAGTGAAGAGGAGTTTGGGGCTGCAGTAGAAAAAATTAAAGAGTACATTGCAGCTGGAGATGTTTTTCAGGTGAATCTCTCGGTGAGACAGTCTAAAGGGCTTAGGTGCGAACCGATGCATGTGTATGAGACACTGCGAAAATTGAATCCATCTCCATACATGAGCTATTTCGAAACGCCGGATGTCCAATTTGTTAGTGCTTCACCAGAACTGCTCGTAAAAAAGCAAGGAATGGAAGTGAGTACGCGTCCGATTGCAGGAACGCGCTCACGTGGAAAAAATGAAGAAGAAGACAGAGAGCTTGCTGCGACTTTAATAGAAAATGAAAAAGAACGAGCTGAACATGTGATGCTTGTGGATTTAGAGAGAAATGATTTAGGGCGTGTTTGTGAGTACGGCACTGTCGAAGTAAACGAGTTAATGGTGATTGAAAAGTATTCACACGTGATGCATATCGTCTCTAATGTGCGCGGGATGCTCAATGATCAATACGATTTGTATGAGGTCATACGAGCGACTTTTCCTGGAGGAACAATTACGGGTGCACCAAAAGTACGGACGATGGAAATTATCGAAGAGCTAGAGCCTGTAAGAAGAGGTATTTACACAGGGTCGATCGGCTGGATTGGGTTTAACGATGAAATGGAGTTGAATATTACAATCCGGACGATGGTGTGTAAGGATGGGCAGGCTCATGTGCAGGCGGGAGCAGGAATTGTAATTGATTCAAACCCTAAGCATGAGTATAAGGAATCATTAAAGAAAGCAAGAGCATTGTGGCATGCCCTTGAGTTGAGTGAAGAAGAGTTGAGTTCGAAATTAAATAGCTAGTTGAGCTGAGGAGGAACTATTTATGATTATTATGATTGATAACTATGATTCTTTTACGTATAACTTGGTGCAGTATTTAGGGGAGATGGGAGAAGAGTTGATTGTTAAGCGTAACGATCAGATTACAATTGAAGAAATTGAAGAACTTAACCCTGATTACTTAATGATTTCACCTGGACCTTGCAGTCCTAATGAGGCGGGGATCAGCCTTGAGGCAATCCGTTACTTTGCTGGTAAAATTCCTATCTTCGGTGTATGTCTCGGTCATCAATCGATTGCTCAAGTGTTTGGTGGAGATGTGATTCGTGCAGAGCGCTTAATGCATGGTAAAACCTCTTTAGTCCATCATAATGAGAAAACAATCTTTAAAAATATTCCTACGCCGCTAACAGCTACTCGTTACCACTCGTTAATTGTAAAAAGAGAAACGCTGCCTGAATGCTTTGAGGTTACAGCTGAAACGGAAGCGGGAGAAATTATGGCGATTCGTCATAAAGAGCTGGCGATTGAAGGTGTTCAATTCCATCCGGAGTCGATTATGACTGATGCAGGGAAAGTTTTATTACGTAACTTTGTTAAGACATATCGCAAGGAACCAGTAGAATGATGATGTATGTAGATGGTGAACTCGTTTCAGGCGAACAAGCGAAAGTGTCTGTTTTTGACCATGGTTACATGTATGGACTAGGGTTGTTTGAGACATTTCGCGTGTATAATGGTCATCCTTTTCTATTGGATGACCATTTTCGCCGTTTGCAAGAAGGATTACATATGCTTGGCATAGAGTGGGAGATGAACCGTCAAGATATGAGCCGTGTCATCGATCAGCTGATCAATGCCAATCAATATCAAGATCAAGATGTGTATGTAAGGTGGAACGTTTCTGCAGGCGATAAGGGACTTGGGCTTTATACGGGGCAATACACTGAACCTGTAACCGTAGTGTATACCAAGTCGCTCCCTGAACAGATGGGCCGAGAAAAACAAGGTGTTATTTTAAAGACGAGACGCAATACACCTGAAACGAAGGTGCGGTTGAAGTCACATCACTATTTGAATAATATAATGGCTAAACGTGAAATAGGATCAGATCCTTCAGTTGAAGGCATTTTTTTAACGGAAGATGGCTATCTAGCAGAGGGGATTGTTTCGAACTTATTCTGGGTAAAGAACGGTATCGTGTATACCCCCTCTATTGAAACGGGTATTCTGAATGGTATAACGAGGCAGTTTGTAATCAAGATATTTGAAGACAGCGGGTATATCGTAAATGCAGGAAAGTTTCCAAAAGAAGAGCTTTATGAGGCCGATGAAGTGTTTGTGACCAATTCTATACAAGAAGTTGTCTCTCTTACAAGTATCGACCGCCATACGTATGATTCAAAACAAACCATAACGAGAGAGCTGCAACAAAGGTACAAGCTATACAGCAAAAAGCTTTGGAGCAAGAGTGAGTTATAAGGAGGGTGCACCGTGGGTAAACGTACAAAAATTATGGGGATTTTGAATGCAACCCCAGATTCCTTTTCTGATGGCGGTAAATATAACGATGTCGAAGCAGCTAAAAGAAGAGCGTTGGAAATGATTGAGCAAGGTGCTGATATTATTGATATTGGCGGAGAATCAACTCGTCCTGGCTTTGAAAAAGTCGAAGCGGATGAAGAGCTTGCGAGAGTCATTCCGGTTATTGAAGCCGTAAGAGGAGTGACAGATGTTCCGATCTCAATTGATACGTATAAAGCGTACGTAGCTCGGGAAGCCATTAAGGCGGGTGCAACGATCATTAATGATGTATGGGGAGCTAAGGCTGATCCACTGATGGCTCAAGTAGCAGCTGACACCGGTGTTGAAATTATTTTGATGCACAATCGTGACAATACAGAGTACACAGATCTACTTCTAGATATGAAACAAGATATAGAAGAGAGTATCGCTTTATGCCATCAAGCTGGCGTTAAAGATGAGAAAATCATTTTAGATCCGGGCATCGGCTTTGCTAAAACGTACGAGCAAAATCTTGAAGTGATGCGTAGGCTTGATGAATTTACCGCTTTAGGGTACCCCGTTCTTTTAGGCACTTCTAGAAAAAGGTTTATTGCAAAAACATTAGACCTCCCTGTTGATGAACGTGTTGAAGGAACTGGCGCTACGGTATGCTTAGGTATAGCTAAAGGCTGTGAAATTGTACGTGTACACGATGTTCTTGAAATGAGCAGAATGGCAAAGATGATGGATGCAATGCTGGGAGGCGAATGATAATGGATAAAATCTATATGGATGGATTAGAATTTTACGGCTATCATGGGGTCTTTAAAGAAGAAAATAAACTAGGGCAGCGCTTTTATGTAGACTTAACTCTAGAGCTGGATTTAAAGAAGGCTTCTGCATCTGACAATATTAATGAAACCATTAATTACGGCGAGGTTTATAAAAAGGTAAAAGAAATTGTTGAAGGAGAGCCCTATAAGCTGGTAGAAACGGTTGCTGAGAAGATTGCGGCTGACTTGCTTGGCTCATATCAACGCCTAGAAAGGTGCACGGTGAAGCTTATTAAGCCTGATCCGCCTATTCCTGGTCACTATAAATCTGTTGCGGTTGAAATCACAAGGGGGAAAAATGAAGCATAATGTCTATATTGCTCTCGGCTCAAATATTGGGGACCGAGCTGCCTATCTTGAAGAAGCGATCGATCGGCTGGATAAAGAAGAGGATATTAAAGTTGTTAAAAGATCTTCTATCTATGAAACGGAACCTGTAGGGTATGTCGATCAACAGTCATTTTTAAATATGGTTATACAAGCTAAGACGAATTTAAGTCCAGAGAAATTATTGGAGATGACTCAATCAATAGAAGATACATGCGGACGCAAGCGCGATATCAGGTGGGGACCAAGAACAATTGATCTTGACATTCTCCTTTTCGATCAACAAAATATGAAAGTAGAGAACCTATGCATACCCCATCCTAGAATGTGGGAACGTGCATTCGTAATCGTGCCATTATATGAACTTAACTCTGAACTTTATTTTCAATCACGTAATCAAACGATAAAAGATATATACGAGGCGTTGCCAGATAAAGAGGGTGTAAACGTATGGAAATCGAGAGTTGGGGCAGAAGGATCAGAGCATTTCGAAAGCTAAAAGGTTTTACCCAGCAGCGATTTGCTAAAGAGATGGGGATATCTGTTTCTGTCTTAGGTGAAGTAGAGCGAGGCAGCAGAGAACCTGATGAAAAAATGCTTGAGAAAGTAACATCGGTTTTAAATATAACGAAGCAAGATTTAATCCAAAGGTGATCAGACAAAACCTAGAGGTGAATTGAAGTGTTAAAGATCGGTAATATTGAAATGAAGAACCAAGTTGTCCTTGCACCGATGGCGGGAGTTTGTAATCCGGCTTTCCGTTTAATTGCTAAGGAATTTGGTGCCGGCTTAGTATGTGCGGAGATGGTGAGTGATAAAGCGATTCTACACAAAAATGAGAGATCTCTAAGCATGCTTTATGTAGATGATCGCGAAAAGCCTCTAAGCCTGCAAATTTTTGGCGGGGAAAAAGAAACGCTTGTTGAGGCAGCTAAGTTTGTTGATAAAAATACAAATGCAGATATTATTGATATCAACATGGGCTGTCCTGTCCCAAAAATCACTAAATGTGATGCAGGCGCGAGATGGCTGCTTGATCCGAATAAAATTTATGAAATGGTTGCAGCGACAGTAGATGCCGTTGATAAACCGGTAACAGTTAAGATGCGTATCGGCTGGGATGAGGATCATATCTTTGCAGTTGAAAACGCGCGTGCAGTTGAACGTGCAGGGGGAAGTGCGGTCGCTGTTCATGGTCGTACTCGTGTCCAGATGTATGAAGGGCATGCAGATTGGAACATCATTAAAGAAGTAAAAGATGCTGTAAATATTCCTGTAATCGGAAATGGCGATGTGCAGTCTCCACAAGATGCTCGTCGTATGATAGATGAAATAGGGGTAGATGGTGTTATGATAGGTCGTGCTGCACTAGGAAACCCATGGATGCTTTATCGTACAGTGAAGTATCTTGAAAATGGGGAGCTAATGCCTGATCCTACTCCGCGTGAGAAGATCGACGTGTGCATGATTCACTTAGATCGCTTAATTGCTCTAAGAGGTGAATCTGTTGCTGTGCGGGAAATGAGAAAGCACGCAGCATGGTATTTGAAAGGGTTGCGCGGCGGCGGCCGTATTAGAGATCAAATTAACATGTTCGAATCAAGAGATGATGTAGCGAAAACATTGTATGATTATATTGACCAGCTAGAAGAGGAAATGGCTAATGAGTCAATTGTCGTTTGACTTTAAGTGAATAATTAACTATAATGCGTTTGAGTTTATGAAACTGCCAGCTAACCCCTGGCAGTTTTTCTATGTCAAAAAAACCTGTATAATGATAACTGATAAGTTAATCTCGAGTAGCAAATCATTAAGTTCGATTGGTTGACTTAAAGGATAAGTGTAATCTGGTTATAGAACAAAAAAGATTTGATTATAATGAGTTCACAATATGGACTCATAAAATAGAGGAGATGAAAAAGTAATGAGCCAAGAGGTCGAATTAAATGATTTACTTGCCGTACGAAGAGACAAGCTTTCTCAATTAGAAGCACAAGGAGCAAACCCGTTCGGCGGCCGCTTTGAGAGAACCCATACAGCCAAAACAATGGAGAGTACATTTGCAGAGTTATCTAAAGAAGAATTAGAAGAGCAAGGTCATGAAGTAACGCTAGCTGGACGTATTATGACTAAGCGTGGAAAAGGGAAAGCTGGTTTTGCCCACATCCAAGACTTATCTGGTCAAGTTCAAATTTATGTTCGTAAGGATGCTGTGGGTGAAGAGCAGTATGATCTTTTCACTTCTATTGATATTGGAGATATTGTAGGTGTAACAGGTACGGCTTTCAAAACAAAAGTAGGAGAGTTGTCGGTTAAAGTAACTAATTTTCAAATTCTCTCTAAGTCATTACGCCCGCTTCCAGACAAATTTCACGGCTTAAAAGACATTGAGCAGCGTTACCGTCAACGTTATGTAGACTTAATTATGAACCCGGAAGTACGTGACACGTTTGTATTACGTAGTAAAATATTGCAATCTATGCGTCGTTACCTAGATAATCGTGGATTCCTAGAAGTTGAAACTCCTACTATGCACTCTATTGCAGGGGGAGCATCTGCGCGTCCTTTTGTCACGCATCACAATGCGTTAGACATGACTTTATATATGCGTATTGCTATTGAGCTTCACCTGAAGCGTCTTATTGTAGGCGGCATGGAGAAAGTATATGAGATCGGCCGTGTATTCCGTAATGAAGGGGTATCTACTAGACATAACCCAGAGTTTACAATGATTGAGTTATATGAAGCTTATGCAGACTATCAAGACATTATGGAGCTCACAGAAGAACTTGTCGCCCATATTGCTAGGGAAGTATTAGGGACAACGAAGGTCACATACGGTGAGTATGAAGTAGACCTAGAGCCTAAGTGGACTCGTGTGCATATGGTGGATGCTATTAAAGAAAAGAGCGGCGTTGATTTCTGGCCTGAAATGACTGATGAGGAAGCTCGTGCTCTTGCAAAAGAACACAAGGTACCGGTAAAAGAAACAATGACATACGGCCACGTTGTTAATGAGTTCTTTGAACACTTTGTTGAAGAGTCGCTTATTCAGCCTACATTTATATACGGCCACCCAACAGCCATCTCTCCTCTAGCTAAGAAAAATCCTGAAGACGAGCGTTTCACAGATCGTTTTGAGTTGTTTATTGTCGGACGTGAGCACGCGAATGCCTTCTCTGAGTTAAATGACCCTATTGATCAGCGCCAGCGCTTTGAGCAGCAGCTGGTTGAGCGCGAACAAGGCGATGATGAAGCTCATATGATGGATGAGGACTTTGTAGAGTCTCTTGAATATGGAATGCCTCCTACTGGTGGACTAGGGATCGGTATTGACCGTTTAGTAATGTTACTAACTAATTCGCCGTCTATTCGTGACGTGCTGCTATTCCCGCAAATGAGAAATCGTGAACATAGTGAATAAACGTAAAAAGTCCAGGTCATTATGACCTGGACTTTTTCTCTTTTTATTGGTTTAGTCTGTCGTTTAACGGGTAAGGCCGTTATAATGGAGGAAATCTTAGCTTTCAAAAAAACTTTTAAAAAAGTTTATAAAAACAGTTGCAACTTTTTATCCAGGGTGATATATTATTACTTGTCGCTGAGACAACAACGAAACAAACAACAGCGATTGAAAAAACTTCTAAAAAAGATCTTGACGCTGGCGATTGAAAGTGTTAAGATAGTAAAGTCGCCAATGAGCGGCGGACAAGTTCTTTGAAAACTGAACAAAAGCCAAGCGAAATAGAGATACATGATATCTCGTCAATGAATTATTTTTGAGCTTAATCAAACACTTTTATGGAGAGTTTGATCCTGGCTCAGGACGAACGCTGGCGGCGTGCCTAATACATGCAAGTCGAGCGGACTGATGGGAGCTTGCTCCCTGATGTTAGCGGCGGACGGGTGAGTAACACGTGGGCAACCTGCCTGTAAGACTGGGATAACTCCGGGAAACCGGGGCTAATACCGGATAACCCGTTCCACCTCATGGTGGAGCGGTAAAAGATGGCCTCTGGCTATCACTTACAGATGGGCCCGCGGCGCATTAGCTAGTTGGTAAGGTAACGGCTTACCAAGGCGACGATGCGTAGCCGACCTGAGAGGGTGATCGGCCACACTGGGACTGAGACACGGCCCAGACTCCTACGGGAGGCAGCAGTAGGGAATCTTCCGCAATGGACGAAAGTCTGACGGAGCAACGCCGCGTGAGTGATGAAGGTTTTCGGATCGTAAAGCTCTGTTGTTAGGGAAGAACAAGTGCCGTTTGAATAAGGCGGCACCTTGACGGTACCTAACCAGAAAGCCACGGCTAACTACGTGCCAGCAGCCGCGGTAATACGTAGGTGGCAAGCGTTGTCCGGAATTATTGGGCGTAAAGCGCGCGCAGGCGGTCTCTTAAGTCTGATGTGAAAGCCCACGGCTCAACCGTGGAGGGTCATTGGAAACTGGGAGACTTGAGTACAGAAGAGGAGAGTGGAATTCCACGTGTAGCGGTGAAATGCGTAGATATGTGGAGGAACACCAGTGGCGAAGGCGACTCTCTGGTCTGTAACTGACGCTGAGGCGCGAAAGCGTGGGGAGCAAACAGGATTAGATACCCTGGTAGTCCACGCCGTAAACGATGAGTGCTAGGTGTTAGGGGTTTCGATGCCCTTAGTGCCGAAGTTAACACATTAAGCACTCCGCCTGGGGAGTACGACCGCAAGGTTGAAACTCAAAGGAATTGACGGGGGCCCGCACAAGCAGTGGAGCATGTGGTTTAATTCGAAGCAACGCGAAGAACCTTACCAGGTCTTGACATCCTTTGACCACTCTAGAGATAGAGCTTTCCCCTTCGGGGGACAAAGTGACAGGTGGTGCATGGTTGTCGTCAGCTCGTGTCGTGAGATGTTGGGTTAAGTCCCGCAACGAGCGCAACCCTTGATCTTAGTTGCCAGCATTCAGTTGGGCACTCTAAGGTGACTGCCGGTGACAAACCGGAGGAAGGTGGGGATGACGTCAAATCATCATGCCCCTTATGACCTGGGCTACACACGTGCTACAATGGATGGTACAAAGGGCTGCAAAACCGCGAGGTTGAGCGAATCCCATAAAGCCATTCTCAGTTCGGATTGTAGGCTGCAACTCGCCTACATGAAGCCGGAATTGCTAGTAATCGCGGATCAGCATGCCGCGGTGAATACGTTCCCGGGCCTTGTACACACCGCCCGTCACACCACGAGAGTTTGTAACACCCGAAGTCGGTGAGGTAACCTTTTGGAGCCAGCCGCCTAAGGTGGGACAGATGATTGGGGTGAAGTCGTAACAAGGTAGCCGTATCGGAAGGTGCGGCTGGATCACCTCCTTTCTATGGAGTATTTAACTCTAGTCGATGTATGATCTTACGATCATATACGCTTTGGATCTTTTGTTCAGTTTTGAAGGAACTATCCTTCAATTAGATACTAATTCTCACCAAGTTGAGTAAGGGTTAGTACTTGGTTCTTTGAAAACTAGATAATGAAATGTAAACATATTTGTTCATCGGTATCTTTTAATAGAGAAGATTGAACGAGCATGTCAAGAATTCAACAACCTTTTTTAAATTTTGGTTAAGTTAGAAAGGGCGCACGGTGAATGCCTTGGCACTAGGAGCCGAAGAAGGACGCGACGAACGGCGAAACGCCTCGGGGAGCTGTAAGTGAGCTTTGATCCGAGGATATCCGAATGGGGGAACCCACTATTCGTAATGGAATAGTACCCATACCTGAATACATAGGGTATGAGGAGGCAGACCTGGGGAACTGAAACATCTAAGTACCCAGAGGAAGAGAAAGCAAATGCGATTACCTGAGTAGCGGCGAGCGAAACGGTATCAGCCCAAACCAAGAGGCTTGCCTCTTGGGGTTGTAGGACACTCTATACGGAGTTACAAAGAAATAGGATAGGCGAAGCGATCTGGAAAGGTCCGCGACACAAGGTAACAGCCCTGTAGTCGAAATTCTATTTCCTCCTGAGTGGATCCTGAGTACGGCGGGACACGTGAAACCCCGTCGGAATCCGGGAGGACCATCTCCCAAGGCTAAATACTCCCTAGTGACCGATAGTGAACCAGTACCGTGAGGGAAAGGTGAAAAGCACCCCGGAAGGGGAGTGAAACAGATCCTGAAACCGTGTGCCTACAACTAGTTGGAGCCCGTTAATGGGTGACAGCGTGCCTTTTGTAGAATGAACCGGCGAGTTACGATGTCGTGCAAGGTTAAGCTGATAAGGCGGAGCCGTAGCGAAAGCGAGTCTGAATAGGGCGAATGAGTACGCCGTCGTAGACCCGAAACCGTGTGATCTACCCATGTCCAGGGTGAAGTTCAGGTAACACTGAATGGAGGCCCGAACCCACGCATGTTGAAAAATGCGGGGATGAGGTGTGGGTAGGGGTGAAATGCCAATCGAACTCGGAAATAGCTGGTTCTCCCCGAAATAGCTTTAGGGCTAGCCTCGAGGTTGAGAGTTTTGGAGGTAGAGCACTGATTGGACTAGGGGTCCCCACAGGATTACCGAATTCAGTCAAACTCCGAATGCCAAAAACTTTTACTCGGGAGTCAGACTGCGAGTGCTAAGATCCGTAGTCAAGAGGGAAACAGCCCAGACCATCAGCTAAGGTCCCAAAGTATACGTTAAGTGGAAAAGGATGTGGAGTTGCCCAGACAACCAGGATGTTGGCTTAGAAGCAGCCACCATTTAAAGAGTGCGTAATAGCTCACTGGTCGAGTGACTCTGCGCCGAAAATGTACCGGGGCTAAACGTATCACCGAAGCTATGGATTGACACCTTAGGTGTCAGTGGTAGGGGAGCGTTCTAAGTGCAGCGAAGTCAGATCGTGAGGACTGGTGGAGCGCTTAGAAGTGAGAATGCCGGTATGAGTAGCGAAAAGAGGGGTGAGAATCCCCTCCGTCGAAAGCCCAAGGTTTCCTGAGGAAGGCTCGTCCGCTCAGGGTAAGTCGGGACCTAAGCCGAGGCTGAAAAGCGTAGGCGATGGACAACAGGTTGAAATTCCTGTACCACCTCCTCACCGTTTGAGTAATGGGGGGACGCAGTAAGGTAGGGTAAGCGCACTGATGGATATGTGCGTCCAAGCAATTAGGCTGAGAAGTAGGCAAATCCGCTTCTCGTGAAGGCTGAGTTGTGATGGCGAGGGAAATTTAGTACCGAAGTTCCTGATCCTCCACTGCCAAGAAAAGCCTCTAGCGAGGTGAGAGGTGCCCGTACCGCAAACCGACACAGGTAGGCGAGAAGAGAATTCTAAGACGCTCGGGAGAACTCTCGTTAAGGAACTCGGCAAAATGACCCCGTAACTTCGGGAGAAGGGGTGCTCTGGTAGGGTGTATGCCCGAGAGAGCCGCAGTGAAAAGATCCAAGCGACTGTTTAGCAAAAACACAGGTCTCTGCGAAGCCGCAAGGCGAAGTATAGGGGCTGACACCTGCCCGGTGCTGGAAGGTTAAGAGGAGGGGTTATCCCTTACGGGAGAAGCTCTGAATTGAAGCCCCAGTAAACGGCGGCCGTAACTATAACGGTCCTAAGGTAGCGAAATTCCTTGTCGGGTAAGTTCCGACCCGCACGAATGGTGTAACGACTTGGATACTGTCTCAACGAGAGACCCGGTGAAATTATAGTACCTGTGAAGATGCAGGTTACCCGCGACAGGACGGAAAGACCCCATGGAGCTTTACTGTAGCTTGATATTGGATGTTGGTACAGTTTGTACAGGATAGGTAGGAGCCTTGGAAGTCGGAGCGCCAGCTTCGATGGAGGCGTCGGTGGGATACTACCCTGACTGTGCTGACATTCTAACCTCGAGCCGTGATCCGGTTCAGGGACAGTGTCAGGTGGGCAGTTTGACTGGGGCGGTCGCCTCCTAAACAGTAACGGAGGCGCCCAAAGGTTCCCTCAGAATGGTTGGAAATCATTCGTAGAGTGCAAAGGCAAAAGGGAGCTTGACTGCGAGACCTACAAGTCGAGCAGGGACGAAAGTCGGGCTTAGTGATCCGGTGGTTCCGCATGGAAGGGCCATCGCTCAACGGATAAAAGCTACCCTGGGGATAACAGGCTTATCTCCCCCAAGAGTCCACATCGACGGGGAGGTTTGGCACCTCGATGTCGGCTCATCGCATCCTGGGGCTGAAGTAGGTCCCAAGGGTTGGGCTGTTCGCCCATTAAAGCGGTACGCGAGCTGGGTTCAGAACGTCGTGAGACAGTTCGGTCCCTATCCGTCGCGGGCGTAGGAAATTTGAGAGGAGCTGTCCTTAGTACGAGAGGACCGGGATGGACACACCGCTGGTGTACCAGTTGTTCCGCCAGGAGCATCGCTGGGTAGCTACGTGTGGACGGGATAAGTGCTGAAAGCATCTAAGCATGAAGCCCCCCTCAAGATGAGATTTCCCATGGAGTTAATCCAGTAAGACCCCTTAGAGATGATGAGGTTGATAGGTCTGGTGTGGAAGCATGGCGACATGTGGAGCTGACAGATACTAATCGGTCGAGGACTTATCCAAATTATTCTTGACATATGTTTACACATTATCTAGTTTTGAGAGAACCATCTCAAACATTCACTGTAAAGTGAATCATAGTCTGGTGGCGATAGCAAAGAGGTCACACCCGTTCCCATGCCGAACACGGTCGTTAAGCTCTTTTGCGCCGATGGTAGTTGGGGGCTTCCCCCTGTGAGAGTAGGACGTTGCCAGGCATAAATCGGAGGATTAGCTCAGCTGGGAGAGCACCTGCCTTACAAGCAGGGGGTCGGCGGTTCGAACCCGTCATCCTCCACCATATATGCCGGTCTAGCTCAATTGGTAGAGCAACTGACTTGTAATCAGTAGGTTGGGGGTTCAAGTCCTCTGGCCGGCACTCTTTTAAGAAGAGCCATTAGCTCAGTTGGTAGAGCATCTGACTTTTAATCAGAGGGTCGAAGGTTCGAGTCCTTCATGGCTCACCATTTTAATATGCGGGTGTGGCGGAATTGGCAGACGCGCTAGACTTAGGATCTAGTGTCTTATGACGTGGGGGTTCGACTCCCTTCACCCGCATTTTATTCGCGGAAGTAGTTCAGTGGTAGAACACCACCTTGCCAAGGTGGGGGTCGCGAGTTCGAATCTCGTCTTCCGCTCCATATACTTTCAATTGTATATTGTTATTTAGCAGTAAGTCCTGCCGGGGTGGTGGAATTGGCAGACACACAGGACTTAAAATCCTGCGGTAGGTGACTACCGTGCCGGTTCAAGTCCGGCCCTCGGCACCATATTGCGCCCTTAGCTCAGCTGGATAGAGTGTTTGACTACGAATCAAAAGGTCGGGAGTTCGAATCTCTCAGGGCGCACCATCTTATCTTAATATAACGGGAAGTGGCTCAGCTTGGTAGAGCACCTGGTTTGGGACCAGGGGGTCGCAGGTTCAAATCCTGTCTTCCCGACCATTATATTGGGGCCTTAGCTCAGCTGGGAGAGCGCCTGCCTTGCACGCAGGAGGTCAGCGGTTCGATCCCGCTAGGCTCCACCAATAATTTTTTAAAAAACTTCTTGACTCTCTATAATCAGGGTGTTAAGATAGTAAAGTCGCCAATGAGCGGCGGACAAGTTCTTTGAAAACTGAACAAAAGCCAAGCGAAATAGAGATACATGATATCTCGTCAATGAATTATTTTTGAGCTTAATCAAACACTTTTATGGAGAGTTTGATCCTGGCTCAGGACGAACGCTGGCGGCGTGCCTAATACATGCAAGTCGAGCGGACTGATGGGAGCTTGCTCCCTGATGTTAGCGGCGGACGGGTGAGTAACACGTGGGCAACCTGCCTGTAAGACTGGGATAACTCCGGGAAACCGGGGCTAATACCGGATAACCCGTTCCACCTCATGGTGGAGCGGTAAAAGATGGCCTCTGGCTATCACTTACAGATGGGCCCGCGGCGCATTAGCTAGTTGGTAAGGTAACGGCTTACCAAGGCGACGATGCGTAGCCGACCTGAGAGGGTGATCGGCCACACTGGGACTGAGACACGGCCCAGACTCCTACGGGAGGCAGCAGTAGGGAATCTTCCGCAATGGACGAAAGTCTGACGGAGCAACGCCGCGTGAGTGATGAAGGTTTTCGGATCGTAAAGCTCTGTTGTTAGGGAAGAACAAGTGCCGTTTGAATAAGGCGGCACCTTGACGGTACCTAACCAGAAAGCCACGGCTAACTACGTGCCAGCAGCCGCGGTAATACGTAGGTGGCAAGCGTTGTCCGGAATTATTGGGCGTAAAGCGCGCGCAGGCGGTCTCTTAAGTCTGATGTGAAAGCCCACGGCTCAACCGTGGAGGGTCATTGGAAACTGGGAGACTTGAGTACAGAAGAGGAGAGTGGAATTCCACGTGTAGCGGTGAAATGCGTAGATATGTGGAGGAACACCAGTGGCGAAGGCGACTCTCTGGTCTGTAACTGACGCTGAGGCGCGAAAGCGTGGGGAGCAAACAGGATTAGATACCCTGGTAGTCCACGCCGTAAACGATGAGTGCTAGGTGTTAGGGGTTTCGATGCCCTTAGTGCCGAAGTTAACACATTAAGCACTCCGCCTGGGGAGTACGACCGCAAGGTTGAAACTCAAAGGAATTGACGGGGGCCCGCACAAGCAGTGGAGCATGTGGTTTAATTCGAAGCAACGCGAAGAACCTTACCAGGTCTTGACATCCTTTGACCACTCTAGAGATAGAGCTTTCCCCTTCGGGGGACAAAGTGACAGGTGGTGCATGGTTGTCGTCAGCTCGTGTCGTGAGATGTTGGGTTAAGTCCCGCAACGAGCGCAACCCTTGATCTTAGTTGCCAGCATTCAGTTGGGCACTCTAAGGTGACTGCCGGTGACAAACCGGAGGAAGGTGGGGATGACGTCAAATCATCATGCCCCTTATGACCTGGGCTACACACGTGCTACAATGGATGGTACAAAGGGCTGCAAAACCGCGAGGTTGAGCGAATCCCATAAAGCCATTCTCAGTTCGGATTGTAGGCTGCAACTCGCCTACATGAAGCCGGAATTGCTAGTAATCGCGGATCAGCATGCCGCGGTGAATACGTTCCCGGGCCTTGTACACACCGCCCGTCACACCACGAGAGTTTGTAACACCCGAAGTCGGTGAGGTAACCTTTTGGAGCCAGCCGCCTAAGGTGGGACAGATGATTGGGGTGAAGTCGTAACAAGGTAGCCGTATCGGAAGGTGCGGCTGGATCACCTCCTTTCTATGGAGTATTTAACTCTAGTCGATGTATGATCTTACGATCATATACGCTTTGGATCTTTTGTTCAGTTTTGAAGGAACTATCCTTCAATTAGATACTAATTCTCACCAAGTTGAGTAAGGGTTAGTACTTGGTTCTTTGAAAACTAGATAATGAAAACGGACAAAGAGAAACGAGAAGATCGAGGATACGATCAAATGAGTGCTCGGATCGTACATCGGTACGTGAGAACACGAATTGTGAAGTAGACGAAGAGATTCGAAGTTTATCTGAAGTCCATGTAAACATATTTGTTCATCGGTATCTTTTAATAGAGAAGATTGAACGAGCATGTCAAGAATTCAACAACCTTTTTTAAATTTTGGTTAAGTTAGAAAGGGCGCACGGTGAATGCCTTGGCACTAGGAGCCGAAGAAGGACGCGACGAACGGCGAAACGCCTCGGGGAGCTGTAAGTGAGCTTTGATCCGAGGATATCCGAATGGGGGAACCCACTATTCGTAATGGAATAGTACCCATACCTGAATACATAGGGTATGAGGAGGCAGACCTGGGGAACTGAAACATCTAAGTACCCAGAGGAAGAGAAAGCAAATGCGATTACCTGAGTAGCGGCGAGCGAAACGGTATCAGCCCAAACCAAGAGGCTTGCCTCTTGGGGTTGTAGGACACTCTATACGGAGTTACAAAGAAATAGGATAGGCGAAGCGATCTGGAAAGGTCCGCGACACAAGGTAACAGCCCTGTAGTCGAAATTCTATTTCCTCCTGAGTGGATCCTGAGTACGGCGGGACACGTGAAACCCCGTCGGAATCCGGGAGGACCATCTCCCAAGGCTAAATACTCCCTAGTGACCGATAGTGAACCAGTACCGTGAGGGAAAGGTGAAAAGCACCCCGGAAGGGGAGTGAAACAGATCCTGAAACCGTGTGCCTACAACTAGTTGGAGCCCGTTAATGGGTGACAGCGTGCCTTTTGTAGAATGAACCGGCGAGTTACGATGTCGTGCAAGGTTAAGCTGATAAGGCGGAGCCGTAGCGAAAGCGAGTCTGAATAGGGCGAATGAGTACGCCGTCGTAGACCCGAAACCGTGTGATCTACCCATGTCCAGGGTGAAGTTCAGGTAACACTGAATGGAGGCCCGAACCCACGCATGTTGAAAAATGCGGGGATGAGGTGTGGGTAGGGGTGAAATGCCAATCGAACTCGGAAATAGCTGGTTCTCCCCGAAATAGCTTTAGGGCTAGCCTCGAGGTTGAGAGTTTTGGAGGTAGAGCACTGATTGGACTAGGGGTCCCCACAGGATTACCGAATTCAGTCAAACTCCGAATGCCAAAAACTTTTACTCGGGAGTCAGACTGCGAGTGCTAAGATCCGTAGTCAAGAGGGAAACAGCCCAGACCATCAGCTAAGGTCCCAAAGTATACGTTAAGTGGAAAAGGATGTGGAGTTGCCCAGACAACCAGGATGTTGGCTTAGAAGCAGCCACCATTTAAAGAGTGCGTAATAGCTCACTGGTCGAGTGACTCTGCGCCGAAAATGTACCGGGGCTAAACGTATCACCGAAGCTATGGATTGACACCTTAGGTGTCAGTGGTAGGGGAGCGTTCTAAGTGCAGCGAAGTCAGATCGTGAGGACTGGTGGAGCGCTTAGAAGTGAGAATGCCGGTATGAGTAGCGAAAAGAGGGGTGAGAATCCCCTCCGTCGAAAGCCCAAGGTTTCCTGAGGAAGGCTCGTCCGCTCAGGGTAAGTCGGGACCTAAGCCGAGGCTGAAAAGCGTAGGCGATGGACAACAGGTTGAAATTCCTGTACCACCTCCTCACCGTTTGAGTAATGGGGGGACGCAGTAAGGTAGGGTAAGCGCACTGATGGATATGTGCGTCCAAGCAATTAGGCTGAGAAGTAGGCAAATCCGCTTCTCGTGAAGGCTGAGTTGTGATGGCGAGGGAAATTTAGTACCGAAGTTCCTGATCCTCCACTGCCAAGAAAAGCCTCTAGCGAGGTGAGAGGTGCCCGTACCGCAAACCGACACAGGTAGGCGAGAAGAGAATTCTAAGACGCTCGGGAGAACTCTCGTTAAGGAACTCGGCAAAATGACCCCGTAACTTCGGGAGAAGGGGTGCTCTGGTAGGGTGTATGCCCGAGAGAGCCGCAGTGAAAAGATCCAAGCGACTGTTTAGCAAAAACACAGGTCTCTGCGAAGCCGCAAGGCGAAGTATAGGGGCTGACACCTGCCCGGTGCTGGAAGGTTAAGAGGAGGGGTTATCCCTTACGGGAGAAGCTCTGAATTGAAGCCCCAGTAAACGGCGGCCGTAACTATAACGGTCCTAAGGTAGCGAAATTCCTTGTCGGGTAAGTTCCGACCCGCACGAATGGTGTAACGACTTGGATACTGTCTCAACGAGAGACCCGGTGAAATTATAGTACCTGTGAAGATGCAGGTTACCCGCGACAGGACGGAAAGACCCCATGGAGCTTTACTGTAGCTTGATATTGGATGTTGGTACAGTTTGTACAGGATAGGTAGGAGCCTTGGAAGTCGGAGCGCCAGCTTCGATGGAGGCGTCGGTGGGATACTACCCTGACTGTGCTGACATTCTAACCTCGAGCCGTGATCCGGTTCAGGGACAGTGTCAGGTGGGCAGTTTGACTGGGGCGGTCGCCTCCTAAACAGTAACGGAGGCGCCCAAAGGTTCCCTCAGAATGGTTGGAAATCATTCGTAGAGTGCAAAGGCAAAAGGGAGCTTGACTGCGAGACCTACAAGTCGAGCAGGGACGAAAGTCGGGCTTAGTGATCCGGTGGTTCCGCATGGAAGGGCCATCGCTCAACGGATAAAAGCTACCCTGGGGATAACAGGCTTATCTCCCCCAAGAGTCCACATCGACGGGGAGGTTTGGCACCTCGATGTCGGCTCATCGCATCCTGGGGCTGAAGTAGGTCCCAAGGGTTGGGCTGTTCGCCCATTAAAGCGGTACGCGAGCTGGGTTCAGAACGTCGTGAGACAGTTCGGTCCCTATCCGTCGCGGGCGTAGGAAATTTGAGAGGAGCTGTCCTTAGTACGAGAGGACCGGGATGGACACACCGCTGGTGTACCAGTTGTTCCGCCAGGAGCATCGCTGGGTAGCTACGTGTGGACGGGATAAGTGCTGAAAGCATCTAAGCATGAAGCCCCCCTCAAGATGAGATTTCCCATGGAGTTAATCCAGTAAGACCCCTTAGAGATGATGAGGTTGATAGGTCTGGTGTGGAAGCATGGCGACATGTGGAGCTGACAGATACTAATCGGTCGAGGACTTATCCAAATTATTCTTGACATATGTTTACACATTATCTAGTTTTGAGAGAACCATCTCAAACATTTACAAAGAGGATCGAACAGTTCGAGGAAGCGACGAAGTGAATGCCCGGAGCGTATCAAGCATACGTGAGGACATGAATGAGGAAGCTGACGAAGAAATATGAAGATCATCTGAAGTAAATCATAGTCTGGTGGCGATAGCAAAGAGGTCACACCCGTTCCCATGCCGAACACGGTCGTTAAGCTCTTTTGCGCCGATGGTAGTTGGGGGCTTCCCCCTGTGAGAGTAGGACGTTGCCAGGCACCTAAACCATTCCTTAAAGGAATGGTTTTTTTGTGCGTATAAGATACATTGCAATCTATTCGCTAATCGCCTGACGCAATTACTCGCTGAACCGGCGTATACCATCCTCACTCCTCAATCATCCTCCTTAATCTCTAATGTCTTCCCTTCTTCCTTGCCATAATCTAAAGTATATTCGAATAACAGCTGCTATCTAAAATTAAAATCTTTGGCCTTAACGGAATTAATAATAATAATGATTAGTCTATTCATATATAGGGAATAGAGAAAGAATTACTTAACCAATTACATATTCCATGTAGAGATTGATGAGTCATTGGCTATACTAGCTTGTGTGACGTCAAATAGTTGCACTTTTACAACAGATTGATTATAATATCTTCAAAGTCAAAGATAGTCAAAGTCAAAATGGGAGAGAGGAGGCGTCTATGATTGAGGAACATATCGGATATTATTGAAAATTACCTTAAGTCAACTTTAATGAAAAGTAAAGATGATTTGCTTGAAATAAAACGAAGCGAATTAGCAAAACAATTTGAATGTGTGCCCTCTCAAATTAATTATGTGATTAGTACTCGTTTCACAATAGAAAAAGGTTATATTGTGGAAAGCAAACGAGGCGGTGGCGGGTACATTCGAATTATTAAAGTGAAGCCTCATGACGATCTAGCTCTCTTCGAACAGGTCATGAATGTAATTGGAACAAAAATTGATCAACAGACAGCAGAAAATGTGATACTGCGGCTTCTAGAAGAAGGGGCTATCTCTAAAAGGGAAGCAAATCTTATGGTAAGTGTAGTAGACCGATCATTATTCCAAACAACGGTCACTCATCGAGATGAAATAAGAGCAAACCTTCTAAAAGCAATGCTCGAAACATTAACTTATAAACAAGACCGTTAATAGAAATTCGTTAGAAGACTTACCTTAATCGATCTTCCTTTAATCGATAACTGTCTAATATCAAACCTGTTTAATATCGAAAAGTGAGTGAGGTGTTATGCGATGAAATGCCAAGAATGTGGTGAAAGAGAGGCGACATTGCATTTTACGAAAATTGTTAACGGGAAAAAAGCAGAATTTCATATATGTGAACACTGTGCACGAGAAAAAGGAGAGCACATCCCAGGCTCTAACAGCTTCTCTATCCATCAATTACTATCTGGGCTGCTTCATTTAGATAAACCTATTAATACAAGTCAAGATAAGGTTAATAGACCTAAAGAGCTGGTTTGTCACAATTGCGGAATGAAGTATGAACAGTTCACCCGTACAGGAAGATTTGGCTGTGCGGCCTGCTATAAGAGTTTCGAAGATAAATTGGATCCTATTCTAAAAAGGGTACATAGTGGAAACCACACTCACTCTGGAAAGATTCCCGTAAGAGTAGGCGGAGGAATTCAGCTTCAACGAGAAATTGACTCATTGAAAGCTCAAATGAAGCAGTATATTGAACGTGAAGAATTTGAGCAGGCAGCAGAGACCCGTGACCAAATTCGAGCGCTTGAAGAACAAAAAAAGAATCAAGGAGAGGGGTGAGAAGATGTCACTCCAGAAATTTATCTCAGAAGCAATTAGTCCTTGGATGAAAAAAGATGGTGCAGATTCGGATATTGTCTTGAGCAGCCGAATAAGATTAGCTAGAAACCTAAAAGAATATAAGTTCCCTTTGTTAGCTACCATGGAAGAATCAAGCGCAGTAGTAAAGCAGGTTAAAGAGTCATTGCTTACAGATGACAACCAAGAGACTGGTCCGCTTGAACTTGTGTTAATGGAAGATTTAAAAGCTAACGAAAAAAGAGTTTTAGTAGAGAAGCACTTGATCAGCCCCAACTTAGCGGAACAATCAAAACATGGTGCTGTGATCCTAAGTGAAGATGAGTCGGTAAGTATTATGATTAATGAAGAAGATCATCTTCGAATTCAATGTCTTTTTCCTGGGTTTCAATTAACGAAAGGGTTAGAGGCAGCTAGTAGATTGGATGATTGGATTGAAGAAAGAGTGACCTATGCTTTTGATGAAAAAAGAGGTTATTTAACCAGCTGCCCGACAAATGTTGGGACAGGGTTAAGAGCTTCAGTGATGATGCACCTTCCAGCGCTTGCGATGACACGTCAATTAAATAAAATTTTACCGGCAATTAATCAATTAGGATTAGTTGTTAGAGGAATTTACGGGGAAGGTAGCGAAGCTTTAGGTAACCTATTTCAAGTTTCAAACCAATTAACTCTCGGAAAATCTGAACAAGATATCGTTGAAGACCTGCGAGATGTAGTGATGCAGTTGATTCAACAAGAACGTGCAGCACGAGAAGTGTTAATGCAAAGTTCGAAATTACAGCTAGAAGACAGGGTGTACCGCTCTTACGGGATCCTTTCTTATAGTCGAGTAATTGAATCAAAAGAAGCTACTCAGCGATTGTCTGATGTCAGATTAGGTATTGATGTTGGTCTGCTTGAGAATGTTTCTGCAAATATTTTAAATGAGTTAATGATCCTAACTCAGCCGGGCTTTTTGCAGCAGTACGCAGGCGAAGTGTTATCGCCGGATTTACGAGATGAGCGGCGTGCAACTCTCATCCGTGAACGATTAAAGCTTGAGAACGATACGAACGAATAAACGTGGAGGTGGCGCCAATGATGTTTGGACGTTTAACAGAACGAGCTCAGAAGGTATTAGCATTAGCACAAGAGGAAGCCATTCGATTAGGTCATAATAATATTGGTACAGAGCATGTACTGCTCGGTCTGATCAGAGAAGGAGAAGGAATTGCTGCTAAAGCGTTGCAAGCCCTTGGATTAGGTTCAGAAAAAATCCAAAAAGAAGTAGAGACATTAATCGGAAAAGGCCAAGAAGGGTCTAAAACGATACATTATACACCCCGTGCCAAAAAGGTAATTGAGCTTTCTATGGATGAAGCGAGAAAGCTTGGACACTCTTATGTCGGCACAGAACATATCCTTTTAGGGTTAATTAGAGAAGGAGAGGGTGTTGCAGCAAGAGTATTAAATAATCTTGGTGTAAGCCTCAATAAAGCACGTCAGCAAGTACTGCAGTTACTAGGCAGCAATGAGGTTGGCAGCTCTTCACAACAAGGAGGAAGTGCTACTCATGCTAACACACCGACACTTGACAGCTTAGCTCGAGACTTAACTGCTATTGCCCGTGAAGAGTCACTTGACCCTGTTATTGGACGAAGTAAAGAGATTGAGCGTGTAATCCAAGTACTTAGTCGTCGTACAAAAAACAACCCTGTTTTAATCGGGGAGCCTGGTGTTGGTAAAACGGCGATTGCTGAAGGATTGGCACAAGCTATTGTTGCAAATGAAGTTCCTGAAACACTGCGCAACAAACGTGTGATGACACTCGATATGGGTACAGTAGTAGCTGGTACAAAATATCGTGGTGAATTCGAAGACCGCTTAAAGAAAGTGATGGATGAGATTCGTCAAGCGGGCAATGTCATTTTATTCATTGATGAGCTGCACACATTAATTGGAGCAGGTGGAGCAGAAGGTGCCATTGATGCTTCTAATATCTTAAAGCCTTCACTAGCACGTGGAGAACTTCAATGTATCGGTGCGACAACTCTTGATGAATACCGTAAGTATATTGAAAAAGATGCAGCGCTTGAGCGTCGTTTCCAGCCAATTCAAGTAAATGAGCCGACGCTAGAGGAGTCGATCTTAATCTTAAAAGGTCTCCGTGATCGTTATGAAGCACATCACCGTGTAACAATTACAGATGAGGCGATTGAAGAGTCTGTTAAAATGTCAGATCGCTACATTTCAGATCGTTTCTTACCTGACAAAGCCATTGATTTAATTGACGAGGCTGCATCAAAAGTGAGACTGCGTTCTTACACAGCACCTCCAAACTTAAAAGAGCTTGAAGGTCGTCTTGAGGAAACGCGTAAAGAAAAAGATGCTGCCGTTCAAAGCCAAGAATTTGAAAAAGCAGCTTCTCTTCGTGACACTGAACAGCGTTTGCGTGAAGAACTTGAAGAAATGAAGAACGAGTGGAAGAAAAAGCAAGGGCAAGAGGATACCGAAGTTGTCGTTGAAGATATTGCCCAAGTCGTTGCTAGCTGGACTGGAATTCCTGTATCAAAGCTAGCCGAGGAAGAAACAGAAAGATTGCTTAAGATGGAGAAAATTCTTCATGAGCGTGTAGTAGGCCAAGAAGAAGCGGTTATATCTATTTCTAAAGCAGTAAGGCGTGCTCGTGCAGGCTTAAAGGATCCTAAACGTCCAATTGGTTCATTTATATTCCTAGGGCCGACTGGTGTTGGTAAAACAGAATTGGCACGTGCAGTAGCCGAGACATTATTTGGAGATGAAGATGCAGTTATTCGTATCGACATGTCTGAGTATATGGAAAAGCACGCAACAAGCCGTTTAGTAGGTTCTCCTCCGGGATATGTAGGACATGAGGACGGCGGACAGTTAACGGAGAAAGTTCGTCGCAAGCCGTACTCTGTAATTCTTTTAGATGAAATTGAAAAAGCTCATCCGGAAGTATTTAATATTTTATTACAAGTGCTTGAGGATGGACGATTAACAGATTCTAAAGGCCGTACGGTAGACTTCCGCAATACAGCAATCATCATGACATCCAACGTTGGTGCTAGTACGTTAAAACGTAATAAGTATCTTGGGTTTACAACGGAAAGTGAAGGGCAAGAGTATAAAGATATGAAAGGAAAGGTGATGGCTGAGCTTAAACGAAGCTTCCGTCCTGAATTCCTTAACCGTATCGATGAAATTATTGTCTTCCATTCACTAGAGAAAAAGCATGTGCGTGAAATTATCACATTAATGGCAGATCAATTAAAGCAGCGCTTGAAAGAGCAGGGCATTGATTTTGAACTTACTGAGGCTGCAAAAGATAAGATTACTGACCTTGGTTATGATCCCGAGTACGGTGCGCGTCCATTACGCCGTGCGCTTCAAAAGCAAGTAGAAGACCGTCTCTCAGAAGAACTTCTTAAAGGAACGATCTTCAAAGGGCAGAAGGCGATCATTGATGTAAAAGATGATGAGCTTGTTGTAGAAACGCGTGAAAGTGCGCAAGTATAAATAATCGACTAAATTCGGGAAAGAAAAGCCGAGGGACAGACATAATCCCTCGGCTTTTCACCATAGAGATAGTAGTACCTCCTCTTTCACGTTTGTCTCCTTTCTCTGTTACAATAAGAGTAGAAGAAGTAAGGAAGTGAGGAAGGTTAATGGCAAAGAAAAAAACAAAGTTCGTTTGTCAGGAATGCGGCTATGAATCAGCCAAGTGGATGGGGAAATGTCCTGGATGTCAAGGCTGGAACACCATGGTCGAAGAGTTTGAACCAAGTGCCAAACAATCTAGCCGGAGTTATGTCACTTCAGGGGCAGCCCAAGGCACGAAACCGCAAGCGATCACAACCATTGTTAGTGAAACAGAAGCTAGAATGAGCACGACGATGGTCGAGTTAAATCGTGTACTCGGCGGAGGGATTGTACCTGGCTCTCTTGTATTAGTAGGCGGTGACCCCGGAATAGGCAAGTCTACTTTATTACTCCAATTATCAGCGAAGCTCGCTGCTACAAATGAAAAAGTCCTCTATATCTCTGGTGAGGAATCTGTAAAGCAGACCAAACTGCGGGCTGATCGGTTAAATGTATCGTCATCTAACCTTTATGTATTAGCTGAAACGGATCTTAGCTTTATTGAACGAGCTATTGATCAAGTCGAACCCGCCCTCGTCATTATCGATTCCATTCAAACCGTTTACCAAGATGAGATTGCCTCTGCACCAGGAAGTGTGGCACAAGTAAGAGAATGTACTGCAGCCTTTATGAAAATAGCCAAGACACGCGGGATTGCGATCTTTATCGTAGGTCATGTGACCAAACAGGGTTCGATAGCTGGACCGAAGCTTCTTGAACATATGGTCGATTCCGTTTTATATTTCGAAGGCGAGCGTCATCATACATATCGAATTCTTCGTGCTGTGAAAAATCGTTTCGGTTCGACGAATGAGATGGGGATCTTTGAAATGAAGGAATTAGGATTGGAAGAAGTGTTGAATCCTTCTGAGATATTCTTAGAGGAACGCTCAAAAGGAGCAGCAGGATCGATCGTTGTCGCATCAATGGAAGGTACGAGGCCTGTATTAGTCGAACTGCAAGCACTTATTTCTCCAACCAGTTTTGGGAATCCTAGACGAATGGCAACAGGAATTGATCATAACCGTGTATCACTGTTAATGGCTGTTTTAGAAAAGCGTGTAGGTCTCTTGCTGCAGAATCAAGATGCCTACCTTAATGTGGCAGGCGGTGTTCGCTTAGATGAACCTGCTATTGATTTAGCGATTGCATTAAGTATCGCATCTAGCTTCCGTAACCAAGTGACAAGCCCAACAGATGTGGCGATCGGAGAGATTGGATTAACCGGCGAAATACGTAGGGTGTCACGGATTGAACAGCGTGTGAATGAGGCAGCTAAATTAGGGTTTAAGCGTGCTATTATACCTGAGAAGAATCTTGGAGGCTGGAGTGTTCCAAAAGAGATTCAAGTAGTAGGCGTACCAACGTTAGAGCGTGCGCTTGAGGTAGCTTTAGGGAGGTAAGTCGTATGGATGAAAGGAAAAAAGAGGGCTTTATTCAAAGTGTATTAAAACTTGTAGCCCCTGGTACTGCTCTACGTGCAGGAATCGATAATGTACTTCGAGCTAAAACAGGGGGCTTAATTGTTCTTGGTTATAATAATGAGATGATGAATATTGTAGATGGGGGCTTCTTTATTAATTGTGATTTCTCCCCTGCTTACTTATATGAGCTGGCTAAAATGGACGGTGCCATCATTTTAAGTGAGGATGGGAAACGTATTTTGTATGCGAACACTCAGCTTGTTCCTAATAACGGGATTGAATCAAATGAAACAGGAATCCGCCATAGAACAGCCGAGCGTGTAGCAAAACAAACGGGCAACCTTGTTATTTCGATCTCTCAGCGTCGTAATGTTATCACTCTATATCAAGGAGAGAACCGCTATTCTCTTAAAGATATTGGGGTTATCTTAACGAAGGCAAACCAAGCGATTCAAACACTTGAAAAGTATAAAGTGGTTCTTGACCAAGGGATAACAAATTTAGGAGCATTGGAATTTGAACAGCTGGTTACATTCCACGAGGTAACTCAAGTAATTCACCGAGTGCAGATGGTGCTGCGAATTAAAAGAGAGATCTTGAATTACGTCAATGAACTTGGTGATGAGGGCAGATTGATTACTATGCAGTTAAATGAGCTGGTATCAAATATTGAAAAAGAAGCGATTTATCTGCTGAAAGATTATGTGAAGGATAGAAAGCAAGATGAGTTCGATACGTTGCGAGAGCTGACAAAGTCTCAGACAGAAGATCTGCTTGATGAACATGAAATTGTGAAGGTACTCGGTTACGGAAAAAATGTGAATGTTCAAGAACAAGCAGTGTCACCAAGAGGGTTCCGGATCCTGCACAGAATCCCAAGACTGCCGCCAGCAATTATTAATAACCTGATTGATAAGTACGGCAATTTATCGAGCATCATGTTTGCGAGTATCGAGGAGCTTGATGAGGTCGAAGGGATCGGAGAAGCACGTGCTAAAATGATAAAAGATGGTCTTCAAAGGATTCAAGAACAGTTGTTTGTAGATCGTCATATCTAAGGATGATTAAGTTATCTGAATTGACAGAATTTTATTCGTTTGTTACGTTTTAAGTAACATTTTATCATGGAATTTTATGTGAAATTAAGTTTGCTAGGTTTCAATTATGGAAACTTGTCTATAATAATTGAAGGAGGTGAAGCTGAATGCTGAGATGGATTGTGCAATTGTTTTTCATTTTAATGGGTGGGACCTTAGGGTTTTTATTTGTTCCTGAACTGATTCAGGTGATCAACTTTGGTGAAACGCCAGCTTGGTTAATGAGTCCTTATGCAGGTGCTGTAATTGGAGCCGTTATTCTTTTTGTTACCACTTTCTGGTTAGCTGACTATATCGTAAATCTTATGAAACTTGTAGAAGAAGCGATTGTCAAAGCTCCTGTTACAGATGTTTTATTTGGCTCGATGGGATTGATTATTGGACTAATTGTTGCGTATTTAATAGGTATTCCTCTAAATGTTATTCAAATCCCTGTCGTAAGTACGATTGTTCCTATCTTTGTAACGATATTCTTAGGGTATTTCGGTTTCCAGATTGGTTTTAAGAAGCGTGATGAATTAATTAATTTGTTCACGCGAAACATAGGAAAAGATAAAAAGAAAGAAGAGGAAGAGCGTGCTAGCGGCAGTCAGCTGAAAATTCTTGATACGAGTGTCATTATTGATGGCCGCATTGCTGATATTTGCAAGACAGGTTTTCTAGAAGGGACTTTAGTGATCCCGGAATTCGTCTTAGAAGAGCTCCAGCATATTGCTGATTCCTCAGATGTATTAAAGCGCAATAGAGGCCGCCGAGGATTAGATATTTTAAATAAAATCCAAAAAGAATTACCGATAAATGTTGAGATCTATGAAGGTGACTTTGAAGAGATTCAAGAGGTTGACAGTAAGCTTGTGAAATTAGCTAAACTTTCTTCAGGTATGGTTGTAACAAATGATTTCAATTTGAATAAAGTTTGTGAACTGCAAGGTGTGTCGGTCTTAAATATTAATGACCTGGCGAATGCTGTTAAACCAGTTGTTCTTCCAGGTGAAGAACTGAATGTTCAAGTGATTAAAGATGGAAAAGAACAGCATCAAGGCGTCGCTTATTTAGATGACGGCACAATGATTGTCGTAGAAGGTGGACGCGATCATATAGGAAAGAATCTTGATGTAGTAGTCACAAGTGTTCTGCAAACCAGCGCAGGGCGGATGATTTTCGCAAAACCTAAACTGTTAGAAAAAGCTCTGTAAATAAATAGATGAAGCACCTGCCTCTAAGCGTTGATTCAGATGGAAGGTGCTTTTCTTTTTTAGGTTAACTTTCTCTTTTTGCTTCATTACGAGTAGGGTGGCTGATTAATCATGGCAAATTTTATGCGTGTATTCTTAAAATCATGATAAAATAAAAGGCAATAAAATGATGCCGCAGCAGTAGTTTTGTCTTTTGTTGCATCGAGGAGAAGTAGAGGTATACAAACATGAACTATAGTGTAGTCATTCCTGCTGCAGGACAAGGGAAAAGAATGCGGGCAGGAAAGAACAAACAATTTATCTTTCTTAAGAATGAGCCGATTATTGTCCATACGCTTCGTGTTTTTATAGAAGACTCATGGTGCAGACGCATTGTTCTTGTAGTTAATAAAGATGATCGCCGCGAAATGGAAAAGTTAATCTCTACCTTTAAGGGAGAGAAGCTGATTGAATTGGTTGATGGAGGTACAGAGCGCCAGCAAAGTGTAAAATGTGGAATTGATGCTATTTTTGACACAAGGGATGAGGAAAAAGAAGAAATCGTATTAGTTCACGACGGGGCCAGACCTTTTATCAAGCAAGAAGTCATTCACCGGCTTGTGCAAGCAGCGGCAATTGATAAGGCTGCAACCGTAGCTGTACCTATGAAAGATACGGTGAAAAGAGTAAGAGATATGACAGTGGTGGAGACGATGGACCGCTCTGAACTATGGTCGATTCAAACACCGCAAGCTTTTCAGCTAGTTACCATAAAAGAAGCGCATGATAAGGCAGAGGATGCGAATCAATTAGGTACAGATGATGCGAGCCTTATTGAATGGGCAGGCAGGTCAGTGACGGTTGTTGAAGGCGATTATACAAATATAAAGCTTACCACCCCTGAAGATCTGCTTTTTGCAGAAGCGATATTGGCACATAAGGAGAGAGTATAGGATGATTCGAATAGGACAAGGATATGATGTGCATCAATTAGTAGAAGGAAGACCTCTCATTATCGGCGGAATCACAATCCCGTATGAGAAAGGTTTGCTTGGTCATTCTGATGCAGATGTGCTGCTTCACACCATTGCGGATGCTGTTCTTGGAGCAGTGGCAGAAGGTGATATCGGCAAACATTTTCCAGATACTGACCCTGAGTTTAAAGATGCAGATTCAGCGAAACTTTTAACTCATGTATGGGGAATTGTAAAGGAGAAGGGGTATGAATTAGGCAATATTGATTGCACGATTATTGCCCAAAAACCAAAAATGGCTCCTCATATAAATGAGATGAGACAGCGCATTGCGGAGCTTCTTGAAGCAGATATCAGTCAAGTTAACGTGAAAGCCACAACTACCGAGAAGCTTGGTTTCACAGGCCGCGGCGAAGGTATTGCTTCACTAGCAACGGTGCTTTTGACAAAGTCATCTTAATTCTTTTAGGCAAGTCTAAAAAGAGTGACGCAGGATTATAGGAACAATGCTACAATAAAAAGCATACTATTTTAGAAATGGAAGGTGCATGAAATGGGTAGTGAAGTGAGAGTACGTTTTGCTCCTAGTCCGACGGGGCATTTACATATTGGTGGTGCCCGCTCGGCATTATTTAATTATTTATTTGCAAAAAGCCAAGGCGGAAAGTTTATCCTTCGCATTGAGGATACAGATCAAGCCCGCAATGTAGAGACTGCGACAGAAAAATTAATGGACAGTTTGAAGTGGCTTGGAATTGAGTGGGATGAGAGTGTTGACGTAGGAGGCGAATATGGTCCTTACAGTTGTATGGAGCGTATTGACCTATACAAAGAATATATTCAAAAGCTTATTGATGAAGGCAAAGCGTACTACTGCTATATGACGGAAAGCGAGTTAGAAGCAGAGCGTGAAGAGCAGCTTGCACGTGGCGAAACGCCTAAATACAGCGGTCGTGATCGTAACTTGACTGAAAGTGAACGCAAAGCTTACGAAGAAAAGGGCCTCAAGCCTGTTGTTCGTTTCCGCGTGCCTGAGGGTCAGGATATTGTGATCGATGATGCGGTAAGAGGGAAAGTAACATTTGAGTCTGACGGCATTGGTGATTTCGTTATTGCAAGAAAAGACGGCGTGCCGATGTATAACTTTGCTGTGACAGTTGATGATCATTTAATGAAAATCACACATGTCATTCGTGGTGAGGAGCATTTATCTAATACACCGCGCCAAGTAATGCTTTATCAAGCATTTGGCTGGGAAACTCCTCGTTTTGCTCATGCATCATTAATTTTAAATCCTAATCGTCAGAAGATGAGTAAGCGTGATGAGTCGATTATTCAATTTGTGGAACAATATAAAGAGCTTGGTTACATGCCGGAAGCCATTGTGAACTTCCTATCATTACTTGGCTGGTCACCAGTCGGAGAAGAAGAGATCTTCTCTATGAAAGAGCTAGGAGAGCAATTTTCGCTTGACCGTGTAGCAAAGGCTCCTGCTGTATTTGACACAGATAAGCTGACGTGGATGAATAACCAGTATATTAAAGAAGCAGAGCTAGAGAGAGTTCTTGAGCTGACCATTCCTCATCTTGAGAAAGCAGGAAGACTGCCTGAAGATATGAATGAAGAGCGTCTTGAGTGGACAAAACGCTTAGTAAGCCTGCATCAAGAAAAACTCCATTACGGGGCAGAAATTGTTGAGTTAACAGAGTTGTTCTTTAAGGCAGAAATTGATTATAATGAAGAAGCGCAAAACGTACTCGATGAAGAGCAAGTACCTGAAGTGCTGAAGCATTTCTTAAGTGAACTTGAAGAGCTTGACACATTTGAAGCTGCACAGATTAAGGCTGCTATTAAGTCGACTCAAAAAGCGACAGGCCAAAAAGGCAAGAATCTCTTCATGCCAATCCGTGTAGCAACAACCGGCCAGACGCATGGTCCAGATCTTTTAGTTTCAATTGAACTTCTAGGCAAAGCAGTCGTGACAGCTCGCCTTAAAAGTCTTTTATAAATAGTGTTATCGTGTTGAGAGGGAAAAGTAAGGAATATAATTGCTTTTTAGAGAGAACCATCATCGGCTGAAAGTGGTTTAAGCAATGATTTCTGAACATGCACCCTTGAGCCTTTCTCTGAATCACTCCGGTTTAGTAGGGGAAAGCGAGTGGCGTCGTTATATGCCATAGAGATAGTATGAGGGATACTCCCTTTTACTAAAACAGAGTGGAACCGCGCTAGGCGCCTCTGTGCATATGCTGCACAGGGGCGTTTTTATATTTAAAAAAAAGAGATAATTTTCAAAGGGGGAGGAGAAGCGATGAGAAAAATCATACGAACGCTCATGAATGATGTAGATGTGGTGTTTAGTCAGGACCCTGCTGCTAGAAGTCGGGTAGAAGTAATTTTTACCTACTCAGGAGTTCATGCGATCTGGTCACACCGGCTCGCTCATTGGATGTGGAAAAAGAAGTTTTACTTCTTAGCAAGATTGCAATCACAAATCAGTCGCTTTTTCACCGGAATTGAAATTCATCCTGGAGCAGTCATTGGCCAAAGGTTATTTATTGATCACGGCATGGGTGTTGTCATTGGGGAGACTTGTGAGATCGGGGATAATGTGACGATTTACCAAGGTGTAACATTAGGTGGAACAGGGAAGGAAAAAGGCAAGCGCCACCCGACTATAGCAGATGGTGTATTGATTGCATCTGGTGCTAAAGTGTTAGGATCATTTTTAATTGGAGAGAATGCTCGTATAGGAGCAGGTTCGGTTGTGTTAAAGCCTGTACCTCCTAATTCAACCGTAGTAGGGATACCAGGAAAGATTGTTATTCAAGATGGAGTAAAAGTAGAACACGGCTTAAACCATCACCTATTGCCAGATCCTATTGCCGATAAATTAAAAGAGTTAGAAGATGAGGTTCGCGATCTGCGTAAGCAGCTAGAAGAACAAAGACAATCAAAATAGTACTTTACGATTAATAAAACTAATGAATGATTAAAAGTTGAAGGAGTCGATCATATGGCGATTCAGCTATATAACAGCTTAACAAAGAAAAAAGAAACATTTGTACCGATGGAAGAGGGGAAAGTTAAGATGTATGTGTGCGGGCCTACCGTGTATAACTACATCCATATTGGCAATGCAAGACCGCCGATTGTCTATGATATGGTCAGACGTTATTTAGAATATCGCGGGTATGAAGTAGAATTTATCTCTAATTTCACAGATGTAGATGATAAAATCATCCGTGCTGCTCACGAACTTGGAGAAGACGTATTTGCTGTGGCGAATCGTTTCATTGAAGAATACCACAATGATACGTGCGCACTCGGAGTCAAAAAGGCTAATAAACACCCTCGTGTAACAGAGACGATTCCAGAAATTATTGACTTTGTAGCTAAGTTAATTGAAAAAGAATACGCTTATGAGTCGGGGGGAGATGTTTATTTCCGCACAAAGAAATTTGAAGGCTACGGCAAGCTATCTTCTCAATCAATAGATGACCTTCGCTCTGGTGCGAGAATTGAAGTAGATGAGCGAAAAGAAGACCCGCTTGATTTTGTATTATGGAAAGCGGCTAAAGAAGGAGAAGTTTCTTGGGAGAGTCCGTGGGGCGATGGCCGTCCGGGCTGGCACATTGAATGTTCTGCGATGGTGAAGAAATATTTAGGCGATACGATCGATATTCATGCCGGAGGAAAAGATTTATCTTTCCCTCATCATGAAAATGAAATCGCCCAATCGGAAGCTTTAACTGGAAAAACGATGGCAAATTACTGGATGCACAATGGATTTATTAATATAAATAACGAGAAAATGTCGAAATCACTCGGTAATTTTGTTTTAGCACATGATATTATTCGACAGCATTCTGCAGAAGTCGTACGTTTCTTCATGCTGACTGCTCACTATCGCAGCCCGATTAATTTCAGCGACGAACTGCTAGATGGAGCTAAGAATGGATTAGAGCGTCTTCGCACAGCTGTTTCAAGTTTAGAACACCGCTTAGGAGAATCGGCTGATTACGGAGAGAAAGCAGAATGGTTAACGAAAATCTCGCAGCTGAAAGAAACGTTTATTAAGGAAATGGATGATGATTTTAATAGCGCAAACGGCATTGCGGTAATGTTTGACCTTGCTAAAGAGGCGAATCGTTACTTGCGTGAAGAACAAACATCTAAAGAAGTCTTGCATGCATTCATCGCTTTATTTGATGAGTTAGCAAATGTACTAGGGATTGTAGTGCGTACCCAAGCAGAACTTTTAGATACAGAAATAGAAGCCTTGATTGAAGAGCGAAATGAAGCTCGCAGGTCGCGTAACTTTAAGCGTGCAGATGAGATTCGCGATCAGCTGAAGGATCAAGGTATTTTGCTTGAAGACACTGCGCAAGGTGTTAGGTGGAAACGAGGTTAAGATGAAATTAATAGAACCGAATACAGATTTAACACAGCTTAATGCATTAGCGCTTGCCTATATGGGCGACTCGGTATTAGATATGTATATTCGTTACTATCTTATTGCGCAAGGTAAAGTAAGGCCGCATCGGCTGCACGTAGAAGCGACACGCTTTGTATCAGCTAAAGCACAAGCAAAAGTGGTTTACTCATTATTAGATGAAGAATTTTTTACAACGGAAGAAGAGGCCGTGCTAAAGCGCGGCCGCAATGCAAAGTCAGGCTCGATCCCTAAGAATACTGATGCTAATACGTATCGCTATTCTACCGGGTTTGAGGCTGTACTAGGCTATCTTTATTTACAAGGTGAGAATGCACGATTAGATCAAGTGATGGAAAAGGTCGTTGCTATATTGGATGAAAAATAAATAATAAAAGTAAATGGAAGGAGGCGTGAGAGTATGAAACAGGAGTTTATTTTAGGGAAAAATCCGGTCATTGAGGCTCTTCGCGCAGGACATGCTATTAATAAAATTTGGATTGCAGAGGGGTCCAATAAAGGACAAATGACTAAGGTTGTACAGCTGGCAAAAGAGCAAGGCGTCCTAATCCAAAATGCTCCAAAGAAAAAGCTTGAGCAGCTAGTAGACAGCTCCAATCACCAAGGGGTTGTTGCTTCGATTGCTGCCTATGAATATGCAGAGATGGATGATTTGTTTGCACTTGCCGAAAAACGCGGGGAAGAGCCTTTCTTTCTTATTCTAGATGAAATAGAAGATCCTCATAATTTAGGCTCTATCATGCGGACAGCTGATGCCGCAGGAGCACACGGAATTATTATTCCAAAGCGCCGTGCAGTAGGCCTCACGCAGACAGTTGCCAAAGCCTCAACCGGTGCGATTGAGTATATCCCGGTTGTACGCGTAACTAATATTGCAAGAACGATGGATGATTTGAAGAAGAGAGGCTTATGGTTTGCCGGCACAGATGCAAAAGGGAGTGCTGATTACCGTCAAGCTTCATTTGATATGCCCATTGGGTTAGTTATTGGAAGCGAGGGGAAAGGAATCAGCCGCTTAATTAAAGAAAAATGTGACTTTCTGATTCAGATTCCAATGGTAGGACAAGTTACCTCTCTTAATGCATCTGTTGCAGCGAGCCTTTTGATGTATGAAGTGTATAGAAGACGTCATCCATTAGGAAACAAGTAAAATGAAAGATATTCTCCTTGTAGATGGTTACAACATGATTGGAGCATGGCCGGAGCTGAGAGCATTAAAGGATCGTGATCTCGCTCTGGCGCGTGATCGTCTCGTTGAGCGGATGGCTGAGTATCAAGCTTTTACTGGGTATGAGGTGAAGGTCATCTTTGATGCTCATATGGTTGCAGGAATTGGGAAGCAGTATCTTAACTACCGTGTGGATGTGATCTATACGAAAGAAAATGAAACTGCAGATGAGCGAATTGAGAGACTTGTGCTTGATCTAAAACAAATTGATACACGAATTCATGTAGCTACTTCTGACTTTACAGAGCAATCACTAATCTTTGGAAGCGGTGCATTAAGGAAGTCAGCCAGAGAGTTATTAATTGAACTTGAAGTGGCAGATAAAGGGATTGAAGAAAGTGTCGAAACTACACGAAAAAAGCGAGATTCGACAAAACTGCCGCTAAATGAAGAAATGATTGAAATTTTTGAAAGATGGCGTCGAGGCGGCAGATGAGTGGTTGACCGGCTGGAAATCTGTGCTATATAATTATCGTATAATTTGGACAACATCCAAGGTCGGGGGGATTGTCGTGCACATGGACCTTCAAGAAACGGTAACAAAGCTCAGTTATGATCAAGTTGATGATGATGTGTTAGTGGAACAAGTGCGTATGGGGGATAGTGGTGCTCTTGAGTTTCTGATCAACAAGTACAAGAATTTTGTACGAGCAAAAGCTCGGTCGTATTTTTTGATAGGAGCAGATCATGAGGACATTGTCCAAGAAGGTATGATAGGTCTTTATAAAGCTGTCCGAGATTTTAAAGGGGACAAGCTTGCATCATTCAAGGCATTTGCAGAACTATGTATTACCCGTCAAATCATTACCGCAATCAAGACAGCTACGAGACAAAAGCATATTCCGCTTAACTCGTATGTTTCACTTGATAAGCCGCTTTATGATGAAGAGTCAGACCGTACATTATTGGATGTAATCTGTGGAAGTCGAGTAACCAATCCAGAAGATCTATTAATCAACCAAGAAGAGTTTGAAGATATCGAGCTTAAAATGGGAGAAATCTTAAGTGAACTCGAGCGACAAGTGTTAATGCACTACCTCGATGGAAGATCCTATCAAGAAATTTCTGAAGATCTGAACCGTCATGTAAAATCAATAGATAATGCCCTGCAGCGTGTAAAGCGTAAGCTAGAGCGTTATGTAGAGTTAAAAGGTATTACGCTATAAGGAGCAATAGAGCCTGGTTCTATGTCAACCAGGTTCTTTTTCTTGTAGGATGCCAGGTGGTGAATCTATCAGCCAATCAGTTGGTATCACTAGAAGCAATTGACACTTAATAGTTGCTATGCTACAGTTAAAGAGTGTGTATACAGCTGTACGGAGGTGCCTGATGCGTAATAAAGTAATACTAGCCTGTGAGATTTGTCATTCAAGAAATTATACAACCCAAAAGAATAAACTAACTCACGTTAACCGCATTGAGGTGAAGAAGTTCTGTAAGTTGTGCAATGAGCACACTCTTCATCGTGAAACCAAGTAATACAGATGGAGCGGTTCTTTTTTTGGCTTTTTTTACACCTTAGCTTGGATGAAACTTAAGCAGATATATTAACCATATATAAAAACTTGAGCGGATATAGAAATAAAAAGACAAAGGTGAAAAGTTTTGCTTCACGGTAAAGCCTCTAAAATAAGACAAGCTTTGCCTATGGATGGGACGTTGGTTTGGTCTTGTTTATGTGCTGACATAAACAATTTCGGAATAGATACGCATTTATTTGTCTATATTGATTGGTGCTGGAGGTGTCTGCCATGGCTGGCGGCGAAAAGAACATTGGTAAGTTTTTTAAAGATGTCGTACTTGAGATGAAACGTGTATCGTGGCCTACTCGTAAAGAATTAACTCGCTACACTTGGGTGGTTCTTGGTACGGTTGCGTTTATTACTGTTTTCTTTGCAATTGTAGACTACGGAATCTCTTCTGTTGTTCGTTTATTGCTCGGATAAACCAGCTGGATAGCTTTCAGTCTTGGTTAAGTATGGTTGAGAGAAGGAGGGAAGGACAAAACCGTCCTATTAAACATGGAGAAAAATTGGTATGTGGTTCATACGTATTCAGGCTATGAAAATAAAGTAAAAGCAAACTTGGAAAAACGTGTTGAGTCAATGGATATGACTGACAAAATTTTCCGAGTGCTTGTTCCTGTTGAAGAAGAAACAGAAGTGAAAAACGGGAAAACGAAGCAAGTGACAAAAAAGGTATTTCCTGGTTATGTTATTGTTGAGATGGTCATGACAGACGATTCATGGTATGTTGTACGTAACACACCTGGAGTAACTGGCTTTGTCGGCTCTTCGGGTGCGGGTTCAAAACCTACAGCGTTATTACCTGAAGAAGCAGAAGCGATCTTGAAACAAATGGGTGTAAGTGAGCCTAAAGCTGATCTTGATTTTGAATTAAAAGAATCAGTTAAGGTGAAGGAAGGTCCATTTGCTAACTTTATCGGATCGATTGAAGAAATTTATTTGGACAAGCAAAAGATTAAAGTGCATGTAAATATGTTCGGTCGTGAAACCCCGGTAGAGCTTGAATTTGATCAAGTTGAAAAGATTTAATTCAAAAAAACTTGAAAGTTATCTCTGAAGGTGATAAAATCTTCATGTTTGATAATGGTTTTACTACATGAACCATCGGGTGCATGATTGCATCCGTTTTTTGAGTGGGAGGGTGTAGACACCCGGATAACCACATCACGGACTAAGGAGGTGTGTCACGTGGCTAAAAAGGTAATTAAAATGGTTAAATTACAAATTCCTGCTGGTAAAGCTAATCCAGCGCCGCCGGTTGGTCCTGCATTAGGTCAAGCAGGTGTTAATATTATGGGATTCTGTAAAGAATTTAACGCTCGTACTTCAGATCAAGCGGGTCTTATCATCCCGGTAGAAATTACGGTATTTGAAGACCGTTCGTTTACATTCATCACTAAAACTCCGCCTGCTGCTGTTCTTCTTAAGAAGGCTGCTGGTATCGAGTCAGGTTCTGGTGAGCCTCACATTAAGAAAGTTGCAACAGTTAAGCGTGATAAAGTACGCGAGATTGCTGAAACGAAGATGCCAGACCTAAACGCAGCTGATGTTGAAGCAGCTATGCGTATGGTTGAAGGTACTGCACGTAGCATGGGTATCGTGATTGAAGACTAATTTGTAACATTGTTTTTTATGGAGGTTGCGATGAGGAAACCCCTCTTTACCTAAGTTTTAGGTTCGCAACCTTTAATAGTGGGAGGTACTACCGCTAAAACCACATTCGAGGAGGAAATTAGCATGGCTAAAAAAGGTAAAAAATATCAAGATGCTGTAAAGCTGGTAGACCGCGATGCGGCATATCTTGCTGATGAAGCAATTGAATTAGTAAAGAAAACTGCTACAGCTAAATTCGATGAAACAGTTGAAGTTGCTGTACGTCTAGGTGTTGACCCTAAGAAAGCAGATCAACAAATCCGTGGAGCTGTTGTTCTTCCAAACGGAACAGGTAAAACTCAACGCGTTCTTGTATTTGCTAAAGGTGAAAAAGCGAAAGAAGCTGAAGCTGCTGGCGCTGATTATGTAGGTGATGAGGATTTCATCAACAAGATCAACCAAGGTTGGTTCGAGTTTGATGTAATCGTAGCGACTCCTGACATGATGGCACAAGTTGGTAAGCTTGGTCGTGTTCTTGGACCAAAAGGCTTAATGCCAAACCCTAAGACTGGTACAGTAACATTTGATGTTCAAAAAGCTGTTAATGAAATCAAGGCTGGTAAAGTAGAATACCGTGTTGATAAAGCTGGTAACATCCACGTACCAATCGGTAAAGTATCGTTCGAAACAGAAAAACTTGTTGAGAACTTCACAACTATTATTGAAACATTAGTGAAAGCAAAACCTTCTGCTGCTAAAGGAACATACATGAAGAATGTTGCTGTAGCATCAACTATGGGACCTGGTGTACGCGTTAACGCTTCATCAATTGCAAAGTAATTATTGACTTTCAATAATTAGTAAAGTATACTCTTAAGAGTGCTTTGGCACGACTAAGATAAAAATGAACATCATACCGTAGACAGTAGGTGCATTGATTGCTTAATTTCCTACCGAGGTAAGCTTATAGATTCAGTGTAACTGACATCAATAATGCCCTCATGTCTACATGGGGGCTTTTTATATTCGCTTCTTGACGGTATGGTATAAAAACCATGGGAGGTGTAAGGATGAGCGTACTAGAACAAAAGAAACAAATCGTATCTGATATCGCTGATAAGCTACGTGATAATAAAGCAACTATTGTTGTTGACTACCGTGGTCTTAACGTTGCTGAAGTAACTGAACTTCGTAAGCAGCTTCGTGAAGCAGGCGTTGAGTTCAAAGTTTACAAAAACTCTTTGACTCGTCGTGCGGCTGATGCAGCTGAGCTTTCTGAGCTTAACGAACAGCTTGTTGGACCGAACGCTGTTGCTTTCAGTGCAGAGGATGTAATTGCTCCTGCAAAGGTGCTAAACGAATTTGCTAAGAAGCATGATGCTCTTGAGATCAAAGCTGGTGTTATTGAAGGACGCGTTGCTTCGGTTGAAGAGATCAAAGCTCTTGCTGAACTTCCATCACGCGAAGGTCTACTTTCTATGCTTGCGAACGTACTTCAAGCTCCAATGCGTGGTTTCGCATTAGTTACGAAGGCTGTTGCAGAGCAAAAAGAAGAAAAAGGCGCGTAAGCTGACGCTTGTTCGCTAACGTTTTACAAAAACTAAAAAACTTATTTATATAGGAGGATTTCAAAATGACTAAAGAACAAATCATTGAAGCAGTTAAAGAAATGACTGTTTTAGAACTTAACGACCTTGTTAAAGCAATCGAAGAAGAATTTGGTGTAACTGCAGCTGCTCCTGTAGCTGTAGCAGGTGGAGCTGCTGAGGGTGGCGCTGCTGAGCAAACTGAATTTGACCTAATCCTAACTTCTGCTGGTGGTTCAAAAATCGGCGTAATCAAAGTTGTTCGTGAAATCACTGGTCTTGGTCTTAAAGAAGCTAAAGCTTTAGTTGATGGTGCTCCATCTCCAGTTAAAGAAGGTATCGCTAAAGAAGAAGCTGAAGAAATGAAAGCTAAACTTGAAGATGCTGGCGCTTCTGTAGAAGTTAAGTAATAAATCTTCAAAAAAGACTCGCATCTATGCGGGTCTTTTTTTCTTCTAAATAACAGGTTTTGATTATAGTAAATGAGATCAAAATAGGTGATAGAAGTGTTGATGAAAGTGAGGGATTCATAAGTGTCTGGTCATTATTATTCAAATGATCCTAAAGTAGAAAGTGATGAAAAAACATGGTCATTTGAACTGAAAGGGAAGACGTACAGATTCACATCTGATAGAGGTGTCTTTTCAAAGAAGGAAGTGGATTTTGGGAGTCGTCTTTTAATCGATGCATTTACAATGCCTGAAGTGAGCGGGGCGCTATTAGATGTCGGTTGTGGATATGGGCCGATTGGTCTAGCTGTTGCCTCTATCGATAAAGAGCGTGAAGTTCATATGGTAGATGTAAATGTGAGAGCATTAGATCTTGCTCGAAAAAATGCTATGAATAACGGAATATCGAACGTGGACATCTATGAAAGTGACACGCTCGGCCAAGTGAAAGGCGACCAGTATGCTGCGATCTTAACTAATCCTCCTATTCGTGCCGGAAAGAAAGTGGTTCACGAGATTTTTGAACAGGCACATGGGCGCCTTAAAAATGGAGGCTGCCTGTGGGTAGTTATTCAAAAGAAGCAAGGTGCTCCTTCAGCAATGGAGAAAATAGAAGGGTTATTTGGAAATGTAGAAGTAGTAGAAAAGAAAAAGGGATACTTCATTTTATCTGCAAAAAAAATTGACTGAGTATCTACTTTGTGATATTGTTATTTAATGCGTATAACTACCTATTTTTCGTAAAGTCTATCTTTTTTTATTCTGTATAGCATTGGAGAAATATGGTTATACTAGTATAATCGAACGAATGGATGGAAAATGTGGTTTTATTAAACGAAGCCATTTTTTCTTTTTGTGCGTGAAGACTATGTCAGGTAATACAAGCTTTAAGCTTATATGAGTTGTGTGAGAATGCGGCAGTATAAGTGTGTACGCAATCTATAAAAATGTTTAATCTGCAATCTTTTCTTATGATCTATAGGGAGAGAGTAGATGAAGTCATTTTTAGATACTATAACGCGAGATTTGAGGGGTGAATCAGTTGACAGGTCAACTTGTTCAGTATGGACGCCACCGCCAACGTAGAAGCTATGCAAGAATTAACGAAGTGTTGGAGTTGCCAAACTTAATTGAGATTCAAACAGCTTCTTATCAATGGTTTCTTGATGAGGGTTTAAGAGAAATGTTCCAAGACATTTCCCCGATTCAAGACTTCACAGGAAATTTAGTTTTAGAGTTTATTGATTACAGTCTTGGGGAGCCCAAATACCCGGTAGATGAATCAAAAGAGCGTGATGTGACGTTCGCTGCTCCTTTACGAGTTAAAGTCCGTCTTATTAATAAAGAGACTGGTGAAGTGAAGGAACAAGAAGTATTCATGGGTGACTTCCCATTAATGACAGAGACTGGCACATTCGTCATTAACGGGGCAGAGCGTGTTATCGTTTCTCAGTTAGTACGTTCTCCAAGTGTGTACTACAGTCAAAAGACTGACAAGAATGGGAAGAAAGGTTTCACCGCTACTGTTATTCCAAACCGCGGAGCATGGTTAGAGCTTGAAACCGATGCGAAGGACATTGTGTATGTCCGTATTGACCGCACAAGAAAGATTCCAGTGACGGTTCTTTTGCGTGCCTTAGGGTTTGGGTCTGATCAAGAGATCATTGATCTATTAGGTGAAGATGAGTATCTTCGTAATTCCCTAGAGAAAGATAATACAGATAGCACGGAAAAGGCATTGCTTGAAATCTATGAGCGTCTTCGTCCGGGTGAACCACCAACAGTAGAAAATGCAAAGAGCTTGCTTGATTCTCGCTTCTTTGATCCTAAGCGCTATGATCTAGCGAATGTTGGTCGTTACAAGATTAACAAAAAGCTTCATATTAAAAACCGTTTATTCAACCAGCGTTTAGCAGAAACGTTAGTGGATCCTGAGACGGGTGAAGTAATTGCTGAGGAAGGTACGCTTCTAGATCGTCGTACGCTAGACCGTATTCTGCCTAACTTAGAAAATAACATTGGTTTCCGTACAGCTCGTGCATCAGGCGGAGTAGTAGAAGACAGCGAAATTGATCTGCAATCTATTAAGATTTATGCTCCAGATGACCAAGAGGGTGAGCAAGTGATCCGTATCATCGGTAATGGCTTAGTAGAGCGTGAAGTGAAACATATCACTCCAGCTGATATTATCGCATCTATTAACTACTTCTTTAACTTACTGCATGGTGTCGGTGATACAGATGATATCGACCACCTAGGTAACCGTCGTCTTCGTTCAGTAGGGGAATTACTGCAAAATCAATTCCGTATCGGTTTATCTCGTATGGAGCGTGTTGTACGTGAGCGTATGTCTATTCAAGATCCGAATATGATTACGCCTCAAGCTCTTATCAATATCCGTCCGGTTATTGCCTCTATTAAAGAGTTCTTCGGAAGCTCTCAGCTTTCTCAATTTATGGACCAAACGAACCCGCTAGCTGAGTTGACACATAAGCGTCGTCTATCAGCATTAGGGCCTGGTGGTTTAACACGTGAGCGTGCTGGATTTGAAGTGCGTGACGTTCACTACTCTCACTATGGTCGTATGTGTCCAATTGAAACTCCTGAGGGACCGAACATTGGATTGATTAACTCATTATCTTCTTATGCGAAGGTAAATGAATTTGGTTTTATGGAAACACCGTACCGTCGTGTGGATCCTGAAACTGGAAAAGTAACAGCACAAATTGATTATCTAACAGCAGATGAAGAGGATAACTATGTTGTCGCTCAGGCAAATGCTCGTCTAGCTGATGATGGATCATTTGTAGATGATAATATCATTGCTCGTTTCCGTGGGGAGAACACTGTTGTCCCACGTGAGCGTTTAGATTATATGGATGTATCTCCTAAGCAGGTAGTTTCAGCGGCGACGTCATGTATTCCGTTCTTAGAAAATGATGACTCCAACCGTGCACTTATGGGAGCGAACATGCAACGTCAAGCTGTTCCTCTACTTATTCCTGAGGCACCGCTTGTTGGTACAGGTATGGAGCATGTATCTGCTAAAGATTCAGGTGCTGCGATTGTATCGAAGCATCCTGGTGTAGTAGAGCGTGTAACAGCTAAAGAAATCTGGGTTCGCAGAACTGAAGAAGTAGATGGTAAACAAGTGAAGGGTGACCTTGACAAATACCGTCTTCAAAAGTTTATTCGCTCGAACCAAGGTACAAGCTACAACCAACGTCCGATCGTTCGTGAAGGCGATGTGATTGAAAAACGTGAAATCCTTGCTGATGGTCCATCAATGGAAAGCGGAGAAATGGCATTAGGCCGTAACGTACTTGTTGGATTCATGACATGGGATGGTTATAACTATGAGGATGCGATCATTTTAAGTGAGCGCCTTGTAAAAGATGACGTATATACATCTGTTCACATTGAAGAGTATGAGTCAGAAGCTCGTGATACGAAGCTTGGACCTGAAGAAATTACTCGTGATATTCCAAACGTCGGTGAAGACGCGCTTAAGAACTTGGATGAGCGAGGAATTATCCGTGTGGGTGCTGAAGTAAAAGACGGCGACATTCTGGTTGGTAAAGTTACGCCAAAAGGGGTTACAGAACTAACAGCTGAGGAGCGTCTATTACATGCAATCTTCGGTGAAAAAGCTCGTGAAGTACGTGATACGTCACTACGTGCACCGCATGGCGGCGACGGAATTGTACTAGATGTGAAGATCTTTAACCGTGAAGACGGCGATGAGCTTCCTCCTGGTGTGAATCAGCTTGTACGTGTATACATCGTACAAAAGCGTAAGATCAACCAAGGAGATAAGATGGCCGGACGACATGGTAACAAAGGGGTTATCTCTCGTATCTTGCCAGAAGAGGATATGCCTTTCCTTCCAGATGGAACACCAATCGATATCATGTTAAACCCACTAGGGGTACCATCTCGTATGAACATCGGACAGGTGCTTGAGCTTCATTTAGGTATGGCAGCTCGTAAACTTGGCATCCATGTTGCTTCTCCTGTATTTGACGGAGCGAATGAGGAAGATGTTTGGGGTACACTAGAGGAAGCTGGTATGGCACGTGATGGTAAGACAGTCCTTTATGATGGACGTACCGGGGAGCCGTTTGATAACCGTGTGTCAGTAGGGATCATGTACATGATCAAGCTTGCCCACATGGTAGATGATAAGCTTCACGCTCGTTCAACTGGACCATACTCACTCGTTACACAACAGCCGCTTGGTGGTAAAGCACAATTTGGTGGACAGCGTTTCGGTGAGATGGAGGTTTGGGCACTTGAGGCCTATGGAGCTGCTTACACTTTACAAGAAATCTTAACTGTTAAGTCTGATGACGTTGTCGGACGTGTTAAGACGTATGAAGCAATTGTTAAAGGTGAAAATGTTCCTGAGCCAGGTGTACCTGAATCATTTAAAGTTCTTATCAAAGAGCTTCAATCACTCGGTATGGATGTGAAGATGCTCTCAAGTAACGAGGAAGAGATTGAGATGAGAGAGCTTGATGATGAAGATGAACAGACTTCAGAAAAGCTTAACTTGAATCTTGAATCAAGCGAATCAAACGTATAACGAATAAAAGTATAGAAAAAAGCGATGCGGGGGCTAGATGTACTAGTTCCCATGTTGCTGTCTTACCCTCTTTAACATATTAAAAAGAGAATATAGATACTTTCATTTGCGTGTTCTATAAGACATGGAAATCAAAAGGGAGGTTGGCCCCTTGATAGATGTAAATAACTTCGAATATATGAAAATTGGTCTTGCTTCACCGAACAAGATTCGTTCTTGGTCACGTGGGGAAGTAAAGAAACCAGAAACGATTAACTATCGTACACTTAAACCTGAGAAAGACGGCTTATTCTGTGAGCGTATTTTCGGACCTCAAAAGGACTGGGAATGTCACTGTGGTAAATATAAGCGTGTCCGTTATAAAGGTGTTGTCTGCGATCGTTGTGGTGTAGAGGTTACACGTGCAAAAGTTCGTCGTGAACGTATGGGTCATATTGAGCTTGCTGCACCTGTTTCTCACATTTGGTACTTCAAAGGAATTCCGAGCCGTATGGGCCTAGTGCTTGATATGTCTCCTCGTTCGCTTGAAGAAGTCATTTACTTCGCTTCATACGTAGTAACTGACCCAGGTGAGACGCCGCTTGAGAAAAAGCAGCTTCTATCTGAGAAAGAGTACCGCACATACCGTGATAAATACGGCCGCTCATTCACTGCTGCTATGGGAGCAGAAGCGATCCGTAAGCTTTTAGCTGATATCGACCTTGAAAAAGAAGTTGATGGGCTGAAAGAAGAGCTGTTAACTGCTCAAGGGCAACGTCGTACGCGTGCGATTAAACGTCTAGAAGTATTAGAAGCGTTCCGTAATTCAGGAAACGAACCTTCTTGGATGATTTTAGATGTACTTCCGGTTATTCCGCCAGAATTACGTCCAATGGTTCAGCTTGATGGTGGTCGTTTTGCTACTTCTGACTTAAATGACCTTTATCGTCGTGTAATTAACCGTAACAATCGTTTGAAGCGCCTTCTAGATTTAGGAGCTCCAAATATTATTGTCCAGAATGAAAAGCGTATGCTTCAAGAAGCAGTAGATGCATTGATTGATAATGGCCGCCGCGGACGTCCGGTAACAGGACCAGGTAACCGTCCATTAAAATCTTTATCTCATATGCTTAAAGGGAAACAAGGACGTTTCCGTCAAAACTTACTAGGTAAACGTGTTGACTACTCTGGTCGTTCGGTTATCGTAGTAGGTCCGAATTTAAAGATGTATCAGTGCGGACTTCCAAAAGAGATGGCACTAGAGCTATTTAAGCCATTTGTTATGAAGGAGCTTGTAAGTAAAGGTCTTGCTCATAACATTAAGAGTGCTAAGCGTAAGGTAGAGCGCGTTCAACCTGAGGTGTGGGATGTACTTGAAGAAGTAATCCGTGAGCACCCAGTACTATTAAATCGTGCCCCTACTCTTCACCGTCTTGGTATCCAAGCATTTGAGCCAACTTTAGTTGAAGGTCGTGCAATTAAGCTTCACCCGCTCGTATGTACAGCATATAACGCTGACTTTGATGGTGACCAAATGGCTGTTCACGTACCGTTATCAGCAGAAGCACAAGCAGAAGCGCGTCTTTTAATGCTTGCAGCTCAAAACATCTTGAACCCGAAAGATGGTAAGCCGGTTGTTACTCCGTCTCAGGATATGGTATTAGGTAACTACTACCTGACAATGGAGCGTGAGGAAGCAAAAGGTACAGGTTCTATCTTTAAAGATACAAATGAAGCATTGATTGCGTATCAAAATGGATATGTGCATCTTCACACACGTGTAGCAATTCCTGTTGCCTCACTCGGTAAAACAACATTTACAGAAGACCAAGAAGATAAATTGTTATTAACGACTGTAGGGAAGTTAATTTTCAATGAAATTCTTCCTCCGTCATTCCCATACATCAATGAGCCGACTGCAGTGAACTTAGAGGTGGAAACGCCAGCTAAATACATTGTACCAAGCACTACAGATGTAGCGAAGTTGTTTGAAGAGCGTGAAGTTGTAGCGCCATTTAAGAAAGGCTTCCTAGGAAATATCATCGCTGAAGTATTTAAGAAGTTTAAGATCACTGAGACTTCTAAGATGCTTGACCGAATGAAAGACTTAGGATTTAAGTACTCAACGAAAGCTGGTATTACTGTTGGGGTAGCCGATATCGTTGTACTTGCAGAGAAAAAAGAAATCCTTGCTGAAGCTGAAATTAAAGTTGAGAAGGTATTAAAGCAATTCCGCCGTGGTCTTATCACAGAGGAAGAGCGCTATGACCGTGTTATCTCAGTTTGGAGTGAAGCGAAGGATGTTATCCAGAATAAATTAATGGGAACTCTTGATAAACGCAACCCAATCTTTATGATGAGTGACTCAGGTGCCCGTGGTAACGCATCAAACTTTACGCAGCTTGCAGGTATGCGTGGTCTGATGGCTAACCCGTCTGGTCGAATCATTGAGCTTCCGATCAAATCAAGTTTCCGTGAAGGTTTAACGGTACTCGAGTACTTCATCTCTACTCACGGTGCGCGTAAAGGTCTTGCCGATACAGCCTTAAAGACTGCCGATTCAGGTTACCTGACTCGTCGTCTAGTAGATGTTGCACAAGATGTAATTGTACGTGAAAAAGACTGTGGTACAGATCGTGGACTATTAGTCGGTGCGATTAAAGAAGGAAACGAAATTATTGAAGGACTGTATGACCGTTTACTCGGCCGTGTAGCATTCAAGACTGTTCGTCATCCTGAAACAAATGAAGTTCTTATTAAAAAGAATGGACTTATTACAGAGGATGTCGCTAAAGTAATTCTAGATGCAGGAATTGAAGAAATGACAATCCGTTCTGTCTTCACTTGTAATACACGCCATGGTGTGTGTAAGCAATGTTACGGCCGCAACCTTGCGACAGGAAGCGACGTCGAAGTTGGGGAAGCAGTTGGAATTATCGCTGCTCAATCAATCGGTGAACCGGGAACTCAGCTTACAATGCGTACGTTCCATACAGGTGGGGTAGCAGGAGACGATATCACTCAAGGTCTTCCGCGTATCCAAGAGATTTTCGAAGCTCGTAATCCTAAAGGTCAAGCAGTTATCTCTGAAATTGAAGGGGAAGTTGTTGACTTTAAAGAAGGCGACAAGCGTGAAGTTACTGTCCGCAGCGAAATGGAGAGCATTAACTATGCGATTCCTTACGGTGCAAGAATTAAAGTGGCTGTCGGCGATTATGTAAAAGCCGGCGAAAGCTTAACAGAAGGTTCGATCGATCCGAAAGAACTTCTAAAAGTTCGTGGTATGGACGGTGTTCAAGAGTATCTCTTACGCGAAGTTCAAAAAGTATACCGTATGCAAGGGGTAGAAATTGGCGATAAGCACGTTGAGGTTATGGTTCGTCAAATGCTTCGTAAAATTCGTGTGGTGGATGCAGGGGAAACAAATGTACTTCCAGGTTCCCTTATTGAAATCCAACACTTCAACGATGAGAACGCAAAAGTGTTACTTGAAGGCAAACGCCCTGCTACAGGTCGTCCAGTACTTCTTGGTATCACAAAAGCTTCTCTTGAAACGGATTCCTTCTTATCAGCTGCTTCGTTCCAAGAAACGACTCGTGTCTTAACTGATGCAGCAATTAAAGGAAAACGTGATGAGTTGCTAGGTCTTAAAGAAAATGTTATTATCGGTAAGTTGGTTCCAGCGGGAACTGGTATGGACCGCTACCGCCACTTGAATATTTTATCTACTCATGATGATAATCAAGAAGAAGCGGAAGCTGCTGTACTAGAAGAAGTAGGAACTCACGAATAAAAACTATTAATAAGTGGTTGACACACATATATCAGGGTGATAAGATATCAAAGTGTGCCTCAGAACCTGTTGCTTTGGAGGATGAACAATGTCTTATGAAAAAGTAAAGCAGGCTAGTAACCTTATTATAGGTACTAAGCAAACATTAAAGGCGCTAGAGATCGGTGAGGTTTGTGAACTGGTTGTAGCAGAAGATGCTGATACTCGTGTTGTATACAAAGTTGAAGCGTTAGCGAAGTCAAAGCAAATCCCGGTTTATTATGTTGACTCAATGAAAAAGCTTGGTAAAGCTTGTGGCATTGAAGTCGGTGCAGCCACTGTTGCTTTAAGGAAGTAATCGTGTTTTTGCCATTCGGGGCGATCCGCATGGCAAAAACTTTACTTTTGCCTAAATATGAACCACCAGGATCAGTGGTCTTATCTTTTTAAAAGAGAGGAGGAAAAATAATGCCTACTATTAACCAATTAATCCGTAAAGGACGCGTTGCTAAAGTTAAGAATTCTGATTCACCAGCACTTAACAAAGGGTACAACAGCTTTAAGAAGAATCAAACAAACCTTTCTTCTCCTCAAAAGCGTGGTGTTTGTACTCGTGTTGGTACAATGACTCCGAAGAAACCGAACTCGGCTCTTCGTAAGTATGCACGTGTTCGTTTAACGAACCAAATTGAGGTAACGGCATACATCCCAGGTATCGGTCACAACCTACAAGAGCACAGTGTTGTTCTTATCCGTGGCGGCCGTGTAAAAGATTTACCAGGGGTTCGTTACCACATCGTACGTGGTGCGCTTGATACAGCAGGTGTACAAAATCGTATGCAAGGACGTTCTAAGTATGGTACAAAGCGTCCAAAAGATAAAAAGTAATTAAAAAAATAATTGTTTAAATGTTGAAAGGAGGGGAAACAATGCCTCGTAAAGGTCCAGTTACTCGTCGCGATGTATTACCAGATCCTATTTATAATTCAAAACTAGTTACACGTCTAATCAACCGTATTATGGTTGATGGAAAGCGTGGGGTTGCTCAAACAATCCTATATAATGCGTTTGAATTAGTGAAGGAACGTAGCGGAAAAGACCCTATGGAAGTATTTGATCAAGCGCTTAAGAACATTATGCCTGTTCTTGAAGTTAAAGCTCGTCGTGTTGGTGGTGCTAACTACCAAGTGCCGATCGAAGTTAAGCCTGAGCGTCGTACAACTTTAGGTCTTCGTTGGTTAGTAAACTATTCACGTCTTCGTGGAGAAAAAACGATGGAAGAGCGTTTAGCTTATGAAATCTTAGATGCTGCTAACAACGCTGGTGCTTCTGTTAAGAAGCGTGAAGATACTCATAAGATGGCTGAAGCGAACAAAGCGTTTGCTCACTATCGTTGGTAAGATTTTATTCTTATTAAATAAATCGTATGAAATAGGAAGGAGAAATACCCCATGGCAAGAGAGTTCTCCTTAAAAGATACGCGTAATATCGGCATCATGGCTCACATCGATGCCGGTAAAACAACTACTACAGAGCGCGTACTTTTTTACACAGGTCGTATTCATAAAATTGGTGAAACGCACGAAGGTGCTTCACAAATGGACTGGATGGCACAGGAGCAAGAACGTGGTATCACGATCACTTCTGCTGCTACAACGGCTGCTTGGAAAGACCATCGTATTAACATCATTGATACACCAGGACACGTAGACTTCACAGTTGAAGTTGAACGTTCATTACGTGTATTAGATGGTGCTGTAGCGGTATTAGATGCTCAATCGGGTGTTGAACCACAAACAGAAACAGTATGGCGTCAAGCAACAACTTATGGTGTACCACGTGTCGTTTTCGTTAACAAAATGGACAAGACTGGTGCAGACTTCTTGTACTCTGTTGGAACGATTCATGATCGTCTTCAAGCAAATGCACACCCTATCCAATTACCAATTGGTGCTGAGGATGATTTCAATGGTATCATTGATCTTATCGAAATGGTTGCATACTTCTATGAAGATGACCTAGGTACTCGTACTGAAGCGAAAGAAATTCCTGAAGAGTATAAAGAACAAGCTCAAGAATATCGTGAGAAATTAGTTGAAGCAGCTGCTGAACTAGATGAAGAACTCATGATGAAATACTTAGAGGGCGAAGAGTTAACGAATGATGAACTCAAGGCTGCAATCCGTAAAGGTACTTGTAACGTTGAATTCTACCCAGTTATCTGTGGTTCTGCATTCAAAAACAAAGGTGTTCAATTAATGCTTGATGCAGTACTTGATTACCTTCCTTCACCACTTGATGTACCTGCAATTAAAGGTACAGTACCTGACTCTGAAGAAGAAGTAACTCGTGAACCTGGTGATGACAACCCGTTTTCAGCACTTGCGTTTAAAGTTATGACTGACCCATTTGTAGGTAAGTTAACATTCTTCCGTGTTTACTCTGGTACACTAGATTCAGGTTCTTATGTTAAGAACTCAACTAAGGATAAGCGCGAGCGTGTTGGTCGTATCCTTCAAATGCATGCAAACTCACGTGAGGAAATCTCTACGGTTTACTCTGGTGATATCGCTGCTGCTGTTGGTCTAAAAGATACAACAACTGGTGACACTCTATGTGATGAAAAGAATCTTGTTATTCTTGAGTCAATGGAATTCCCAGAGCCGGTTATCTCATTATCAGTAGAGCCAAAGTCTAAAGCTGACCAAGATAAGATGGGTATGGCATTAGCTAAGCTCGCTGAGGAAGATCCAACTTTCCGTACTGAAACAAACGAAGAAACTGGTCAAACGATTATTTCTGGTATGGGTGAACTTCACCTTGATATCATCGTTGACCGTATGAAACGTGAGTTTAAAGTAGAGGCTAACGTTGGTGCTCCACAAGTATCTTACCGTGAAACGATCCGTCAAACGGCTCAAGTTGAAGGTAAGTTCGTTCGTCAATCTGGTGGTCGTGGACAATTTGGTCACGTTTGGGTAGAATTCTCTCCAAACGAAGAGGGTGCAGGTTTCGAATTCGAAAATGCAATCGTCGGTGGATCAGTTCCTCGTGAATACATCGGATCTGTAGAACAAGGTATTGAAGAAGCTCTTGGCAACGGTATGGTTGCTGGATACCCTGTAATCGACATTAAAGCGAAGCTTTATGATGGTTCTTACCATGATGTCGATTCAAGTGAGATGGCGTTTAAAATTGCTGCATCTATGGCACTTAAAAACGCTAAAACTAAGTGTAAGCCAGTATTACTTGAGCCATTAATGAAAGTTGAAGTTGTTATTCCTGAAGAGTACATGGGTGATGTAATGGGTGACGTTACAGCACGTCGTGGACGCGTTGAGGGTATGGAAGCACGCGGTAACGCACAAACAGTTAAAGCGTTCGTTCCACTAGCTGAAATGTTCGGGTATGCAACATCATTACGTTCACGTACTCAAGGACGCGGAACGTACTCAATGTTCTTTGACCACTACGAAGAAGTTCCTAAGAGCGTAGCGGAAGAGATCATTAAAAAGCAAAACGGTCAGTAATAACGTTTTGTAATTGTTTCATACAACGTTTTGTTGTAAGCTAAGAAAGGTGATATTCGTATGGATATGGCACCTTTCTTATTCATAAAAAAACTTACTATTGTTTATTTAAGGGAGGAAATTAATCATGGGTAAAGAAAAATTCGACCGCTCGAAAACGCATGCCAATATCGGTACTATTGGACACGTTGACCATGGTAAAACAACTTTAACAGCTGCAATCACAACTGTACTTGCTAAGCGTTCTGGTAAAGGTGCTGCAATGGCGTATGACGCTATCGATGGTGCTCCAGAAGAGCGTGAGCGCGGTATCACAATCTCAACTGCACACGTTGAGTACGAAACTGATAACCGTCACTATGCACACGTTGACTGCCCAGGACATGCTGACTATGTTAAAAACATGATCACTGGTGCTGCACAAATGGACGGCGGTATCTTAGTAGTATCTGCTGCTGATGGCCCAATGCCGCAAACTCGTGAGCACATCCTTCTTTCTCGTCAAGTAGGTGTACCTTACCTTGTTGTATTCTTAAACAAATGTGACATGGTAGATGACGAAGAGCTACTTGAATTAGTAGAAATGGAAGTACGTGACCTTCTTTCTGAGTATGACTTCCCTGGTGACGATGTACCTGTTATCCAAGGTTCTGCTCTTAAAGCACTTGAAGGTGACGAAGCATACGAAGAAAAAATTATCGAACTTATGGCTGCTGTAGATGATTACATCCCTACTCCAGAGCGCGATAAAGAAAAGCCATTCATGATGCCAGTTGAGGATGTATTCTCAATCACTGGTCGTGGTACGGTTGCTACTGGTCGTGTAGAGCGTGGACAACTTAATGTTGGTGACGTAATTGACATCATCGGTTTAGCAGAAGAGCCATCTTCTACTACTTGTACAGGAGTAGAAATGTTCCGCAAGCTTCTTGACTATGCTGAAGCTGGTGACAACATTGGTGCACTTCTTCGTGGGGTTTCACGTGACCAAGTTCAACGTGGACAAGTACTTGCTAAGCCAGGTAGTATTACTCCACACACAAACTTCAAAGCTGAAGTTTATGTTCTTTCAAAAGAAGAGGGTGGACGTCACACTCCATTCTTCTCAAACTACCGTCCTCAGTTCTACTTCCGTACAACTGATGTAACTGGAATCATCAACCTTCCAGAAGGTGTTGAGATGGTAATGCCTGGTGACAACATCGAAATGACTGTTGAACTAATTTCACCAATCGCAATCGAAGAAGGTACTAAGTTCTCTATCCGTGAGGGTGGACGTACTGTAGGTGCTGGTGTCGTAGCTACAATCACTAAGTAATTATATTACTTTCTGATAGAAAGCATCTTGGTCTTCCAAGGTGCTTTCTTTTTTTATGCAATTAATTTCGATAAAACCTTGCAATTATTCATAGGTGTCGTTATAATAGTAGGAGTGTGCCCAACATAAAAACTTTTACTTGATTTAGGTCATGTACCTATGTATAATGTTGAATGTTGGTCATTGGCAGCGATGATGTGGAAGGTTGCTGATACACCCGGCCCCTTTGCCATGGCAGGGTGTAGGAAATTTTCACGGAGTATGTCTGTTTATAAAATGGACGATAAAGGAGGGGCTATAATGGCAAAGCAAAAGATTCGTATTCGTTTAAAGGCGTATGATCATCGTGTTCTTGATCAATCAGCAGAGAAGATTGTAGACACTGCAAAGCGTTCAGGTGCTAATGTATCTGGTCCGATTCCACTTCCAACTGAGAAGTCGGTTTACACAGTTCTTCGTGCGGTTCACAAGTACAAAGATTCTCGTGAGCAATTCGAGATGCGTACGCACAAACGTTTGATTGATATCGTGAATCCAACTCCACAAACTGTGGATGCTCTTATGCGTTTGGATTTACCGTCTGGCGTAGACATCGAAATCAAACTATAAATCTGTATGATCAATTAGTGAATATAGACTTTTATATGTAAGTATATAAAAATGGCAAACAAAAAATTCGAGTTATATTAGGAGGTGTAACGGATGACCAAAGGAATCTTAGGTAGAAAAATCGGTATGACACAAGTGTTTGCTGAAAATGGTGAAGTCATCCCAGTAACAGTTATCGAAGCTGAGCCAAACGTGGTTCTTCAAAAGAAAACTGTTGAGTCTGATGGATACGAAGCAATCCAAATCGGATTTGCTGACCAAAAGAAATCAAATACTAACAAGCCTCAAGAAGGACATGCTGCAAAAGCTAACACAGCTCCTAAGCGCTTCATGAAGGAAATCCGTAACTTCGACGCTTCTCTTGAAGTGGGTAACGAAGTTAAAGTTGACACATTTACAGCTGGAGACGTAGTAGACGTAACAGGAACATCTAAGGGGAAAGGTTTCCAAGGTGCTATCAAGCGTCATAACCAATCTCGCGGACCGATGTCTCATGGTTCACGTTACCACCGTCGCCCAGGTTCAATGGGTCCTGTAGCTCCAAACCGTGTATTCAAAGGTAAACTATTACCTGGACGTATGGGTGGAGAAACAGTAACAGTACAAAACCTTGAAATCGTAAAAGTTGATACAGACCGTAATCTTCTATTAGTTAAAGGTAACGTACCTGGCGCTAAAAAGAGCTACGTATCTGTACAAAGTGCGGTTAAAGCAAAATAAAGATTGAAAGAAAGGAGGACACATCATGCCGAAAGTAGCAGTATTTAACCAAGCTGGTTCACAAGTAGGAGATATCGAATTATCTGATTCGATTTTTGGCATTGAGCCAAACGCAAGTGTACTTCATGATGCAGTAGTAATGCAGCAAGCATCTCTACGTCAAGGTACACACAAAACAAAAGGACGTTCAGAAGTACGCGGCGGCGGCCGTAAACCATGGCGTCAAAAAGGAACAGGTCGTGCTCGTCAAGGTTCGATCCGTTCACCACAATGGGTAGGCGGTGGAGTTGTTTTTGGACCAACACCACGCAGCTATAGCTACAAGCTACCTAAAAAAGTTCGTCGTCTTGCAATCAAATCTGCTCTATCAAGCAAATTGAAAGCAGCAGAAATCGTTGTTTTAGACAACCTACAACTAGATGCTCCAAAAACAAAAGATATGGCTAACGTATTAAATGGCCTTTCTGTTGACAGCAAAGCTCTTGTTGTGACAGCTGATTATAATGAAACAGTTGCATTATCTACACGTAACCTTCCTGGTGTAACATTTGTTACTGCAGAAGGAGTAAACGTTCTTGATGTGCTGAAGCATGATAAGCTTGTCATCACTAAAGACGCAGTTGCAAAAGTAGAGGAGGTGCTTGCGTAATGTCAAACGCTCGTGATATCATTAAGCGCCCCGTAATTACTGAACGTTCAACTGACCTTATGGGTGAGAAAAAATACACGTTCGAAGTAGACGTTCGTGCTAATAAAACTCAAATTAAAGATGCTCTTGAAGAGATCTTTGAAGTTAAGGTTGCTAAAGTTAACACAATGAACTACAAAGGTAAGTCTAAGAGATTTGGACGTTACACGGGTTACACAGCTCGTCGTAAAAAAGCCATTGTTACATTAACACCTGAGAGCAAAGAACTCGAATTCTTCGAAGGTGTATAAGTTTAAAAGCGAAGGAGGGAACTGAACATGGCGATTAAAAAGTATAAACCGACCAGTGCCGGTCGTCGTGGTATGTCCGTATCAGATTTTGCGGAAATCACAACTGACAAACCGGAAAAGTCGTTACTTGCTCCTTTACACAAAAAAGGCGGCCGTAACAACCAAGGTAAATTAACTGTACGTCACCAAGGTGGCGGACACAAACGTCAATACCGTGTGATTGACTTCAAACGTACTAAAGATGGAATTCCAGGACGCGTTGCTACGATCGAATACGATCCAAACCGTTCTGCTAACATCGCACTAATCAACTATGTTGATGGTGAAAAGCGTTACATCTTAGCGCCAAAAGGTCTTAAAGTTGACATGATGATTGAATCAGGTGCTGAAGCGGATATCAAAGTAGGTAATGCGTTACCTCTTAAAAACATCCCAGTTGGTACTGTAATTCACAACATCGAACTTAAGCCTGGTAAAGGTGGACAATTAGTTCGTTCTGCTGGTACAGAAGCTCAACTTCTTGGTAAAGAAGGAGATTATGTATTAGTACGTTTAAACTCTGGTGAGACTCGTTATATCCTTGCTACTTGTCGTGCGACAATTGGTCAAGTAGGTAACGTTGAACATGAACTTATCAACATTGGTAAAGCAGGTCGTTCACGTTGGTTAGGCAAACGTCCAACTGTTCGTGGATCTGTTATGAACCCTAACGATCACCCACATGGTGGTGGTGAAGGTAAAGCACCAATCGGACGTAAGTCTCCAATGTCTCCTTGGGGTAAACCAACACTTGGTTACAAAACTCGTAAGAAGAACAAAGGATCTGACAAGTACATCGTACGTCGTCGTAAAAAATAACGGGGTTTGGCTGCGGTTCTCGCGTAGAACCGTGGGCGAATCACGAAGGGAGGTTTTCTCATGGGTCGTAGTTTGAAAAAAGGACCTTTCGTTGATGATCATTTAATGAAAAAGGTCGAAGCTCATAACGAAGCTAATGACAAGAAAGTGATCAAAACTTGGTCTCGTCGTTCAACAATTTTCCCTGAGTTCATCGGGCACACTATCGCAGTATATGATGGCCGTAAGCATGTTCCAGTTTACATTTCTGAAGACATGGTAGGACACAAACTTGGTGAGTTTGCACCTACGCGTACGTATAAAGGTCATGCTGCTGATGATAAGAAAACAAGACGTTAAGGTTAGTTAGAGAGGAGGTCCTATCCATGCAAGCTAAAGCTGTAGCAAAACAAGTGCGTATTGCTCCTCGTAAAGTGCGTTTAGTTGTTGACTTGATTCGTGGAAAGCAAGTAGGTGAGGCGATTGCTATTCTTCGTCACACACCAAAAGCTGGTTCACCTGTTGTAGAAAAGCTTCTAAACTCTGCAATTGCGAATGCTGAGCATAACTATGAAATGGAGCCAAACAACCTTGTAATTAGTGAAGCGTATGTAGACGAAGGTGTTACTTTAAAACGTTTCCGTCCACGTGCGATGGGACGTGCGAGCCGTATTAACAAGCGCACTAGCCACATTACACTGGTTGTAACTGAAAAGAAGGAGGGATAAAGCGTGGGTCAAAAGATTAATCCTACTGGACTTCGAGTTGGCGTTATCAAAGACTGGGAGTCAAAATGGTACGCTGAGAAAGATTATGCTGATCTACTACACGAAGATATCAAAATTCGTGAGTATATTGAAAAACGCTTAAAAGACGCTTCTGTGTCTAAAGTAGAAATCGAACGTGCTGCAAATCGCGTAAATGTTACAGTTTCTACTGCTAAACCAGGAATGGTGATCGGAAAAGGCGGTTCTGAAGTTGAAGCTTTACGTAAAGCACTTAACGAATTAACTGGCAAACGCGTTCACATCAACATTTTTGAAGTTAAGCAAGCTGATTTAGATGCTAAATTAGTAGCTGAAAACATTGCTCGTCAATTAGAAAATCGTATTTCGTTCCGTCGTGCTATGAAACAAGCGATCCAACGTACAATGCGTTCAGGTGCAAAAGGTATTAAAACTCAAGTATCTGGTCGTCTTGGTGGCGCTGATATTGCACGTGCAGAACACTATAGCGAAGGAACAGTTCCACTTCACACACTTCGTGCTGATATCGACTACGGTACAGCTGAAGCTGATACAACTTACGGTAAGCTAGGCATCAAGATCTGGATTTATCGTGGTGAAGTCCTTCCAACGAAAGGAACGAACAAAGAGGAAGGAGGCAACTAATCATGTTAATGCCAAAACGTGTGAAATATCGTCGTGAACATCGCGGAAAAATGCGCGGTCGTGCAAAAGGCGGTACAGAAGTACACTTCGGTGAGTATGGTCTTCAAGCGCTTGAAGCTTCTTGGATCACTAACCGTCAAATCGAAGCAGCGCGTATTGCTATGACACGTTATATGAAACGTGGTGGTAAAGTTTGGATCAAGATCTTCCCATCTAAGCCTTACACTGCTAAGCCACTTGAAGTTCGAATGGGTTCTGGTAAAGGTGCTCCTGAGGGCTGGGTTGCTGTAGTTAAGCCTGGAAAGATTATGTTTGAAATCTCTGGTGTTTCTGAGGAAGTTGCTCGTGAAGCTTTACGTCTAGCTTCTCATAAATTACCGGTAAAATGTAAATTCGTAAAACGCGAAGAAGTGGGTGGTGACGCAAATGAAAGCTAATGATATTCGTAACTTAACCACTGCTGAAATTGAGCAAAAGACGAAATCACTTAAAGAAGAGTTGTTCAACCTTCGCTTTCAACTAGCGACTGGTCAATTGGATAATCCAGCCCGCATTCGTGAAGTTCGTAAAGCAATTGCTCGTGCGAAGACAGTATTGCGTGAACGTGAGCTTGGAATTAACAACGGCTAAAAAGGAGGTTTGCTAAATGGAACGCAACCAACGTAAGGTATATACAGGGCGCGTTGTTTCTGACAAAATGGATAAAACAATTTCTGTTCTTGTTGAAACATACAAAAAAGACCGCCTTTATGGAAAGCGCGTAAAATACTCTAAGAAGTTAAAAGCGCATGATGAAGAAAACGCTGCTAAAATTGGCGACGTTGTTCGCATCATGGAAACTCGTCCGCTTTCAAAAGATAAACGTTTCCGCTTAGTTGAAATCGTAGAAGAAGCGGTAATCATTTAATAGAAGTTCTCGATTGAAGGGAGGTAAGATCGCATGATTCAACAAGAATCCCGTTTAAAAGTTGCTGATAACTCTGGTGCTCGTGAAGTACTATGTATTAAAGTATTAGGTGGTTCTGGCCGTAAGACAGCTAATGTTGGTGATGTTATCGTTTGTTCTGTGAAACAAGCAACACCAGGTGGCGTTGTCAAGAAAGGTGAAGTTGTGAGAGCAGTAATCGTTCGTTCTAAGAGCGGCGTACGTCGTAACGATGGTTCATACATCAAGTTTGATGAGAACGCAGCAGTTATCGTACGTGACGATAAGAGCCCACGCGGAACTCGTATTTTCGGACCAGTAGCACGTGAACTTCGTGACAACCAATTCATGAAGATTGTGTCTCTTGCTCCAGAAGTTCTTTAATAGATATTAACGGAAGGCCCTGTCAAGGAGGTGCGAACATGGCGAAGATGCATGTCAAAAAAGGTGACACAGTTAAGGTCATCTCTGGTAAAGACAAAGGGAAACAAGGTGTAATCTTAGAAGCTTTTCCTAAGAAGAATCGTGTTCTTGTAGAGGGCGTAAACATTGTGAAGAAACACGCAAAGCCATCTCAAGATAATCCACAAGGTGGAATCTTGAATCAAGAAGCGCCAATTCATTCTTCAAACGTTATGCCTGTAGATCCTAAGTCTGGTGAACCTACTCGTGTAGGACACAAAATTGAGAACGGCAAAAAAGTACGTATTGCTAAGAAGTCTGGCGAAGCATTAGATAAGTAGTCAGTGTGTGAAAGGAGGTCAATCGTATGAATCGTTTAAAAGAGAAGTATTCAACTGAAATCGTTCCTTCTCTAGTAGAGAAGTTCAACTACTCATCTGTTATGGCGGTGCCGAAACTTGAGAAAATCGTTGTAAACATGGGTGTTGGTGATGCTGTATCTAACGCAAAAGCTTTAGATAAAGCTGTAGAAGAATTAGCTGAGATCACTGGTCAAAAGCCATTAATCACAAAAGCTAAAAAATCAATCGCTGGTTTTAAACTTCGTGAAGGTATGCCTATCGGTGCGAAAGTAACTCTTCGTGGTGAGCGCATGTACCAATTTCTTGATAAGTTAGTTTCTGTTTCACTTCCACGTGTACGTGACTTCCGCGGTGTTTCTAAAAAAGCATTCGACGGTCGCGGTAACTACACACTAGGTGTGAAAGAGCAATTAATCTTCCCTGAAATTGATTACGATAAAGTTGATAAAGTTCGCGGTATGGACGTTGTTATCGTAACAACTGCGAATACAGACGAAGAAGCTCGTGAACTATTAACACAAATGGGAATGCCATTTCAAAAATAATTAAAGTCGTTTCGAAAGAGGAGGGAAAACTTTGGCAAAGAAATCAATGATTGCAAAGCAAAAACGTACACAAAAGTACAAAGTACAAGAGTACACTCGCTGTGAACGTTGCGGTCGTCCTCATTCAGTATTGCGTAAGTTTAAACTTTGCCGGATTTGCTTCAGAGAGCTTGCTCACAAAGGGCAAATTCCTGGTGTGAAGAAAGCTAGTTGGTAAGCCCAAGAACGGGAAGGAGGTAAATAACTATGGTCATGACAGATCCAATTGCAGATATGCTGACTCGTATTCGTAATGCGAACACAGTTCGTCACGAGAAGCTTGAATTACCTGCTTCAAAGGTAAAGAAAGAAATCGCTGATATCCTTAAGCGTGAAGGCTTTATTCGTGACTATGAATATATCGAAGACAATAAGCAAGGTGTAATTCGCATCTTCTTAAAATATGGTGCTACAAATGAGCGTGTAATTACTGGTCTTAAACGTATCAGTAAGCCTGGTCTACGTGTATATGCGAAAGCTGGAGAGCTTCCTCGTGTATTAGGCGGCCTAGGAATCGCGTTAGTTTCTACATCAAACGGTGTAATGACAGACAAGGAAGCACGTCAACAACAAGTAGGCGGAGAAGTATTAGCATACGTTTGGTAATACATTCCTTGAAATGAATGGAGGTGTACAAGAATGTCTCGTATTGGTAATAAACCAGTAGAGGTTCCAGCTGGTGTAACAATCACGCTTGATGGAACACTACTTACGGTTAAAGGTCCTAAAGGTGAACTTAGTCGTAATCTTCACCCGGACATGAAAGTCAATGTAGAAGAAAACCAAGTTACAGTAGAGCGTCCGTCTGAGCACAAGGAGCACAAAGCTCTTCACGGAACTACTCGCAGCTTAATCAATAACATGGTTGAGGGCGTAACGAAAGGCTACGAGCGTGCGCTTGAGCTTATCGGGGTAGGTTATCGTGCAACAAAGTCAGGACAAAAGCTTGTACTTAACGTTGGTTACTCTCACCCAGTTGAAATCACTCCTGAAGCGGGTATCGAAATCGAAGTACCTGCTAACACGAAAGTTATCGTTAAAGGTATCGATAAAGAGCGTGTAGGAGCAGTTGCATCTAATATTCGTTCAGTACGTCTTCCTGAGCCTTACAAAGGTAAAGGTATTCGTTACGAAGGCGAATATGTGCGTCGTAAAGAAGGTAAGACTGGTAAATAATTAATTACGGAAAGGAATGACGTTCAATGATTACGAAGCCTAGCAAAAATTTGGCGCGTAAGAAAAGACACGCTCACGTACGTCGTGCGATCACAGGAACACCTGAACGTCCACGTCTTAATGTTTTCCGTTCATCAAAACACATTTACGCACAGCTTATCGATGACGTAAATGGTGTAACTCTTGCTTCTGCATCTAGCTTAGATAAAGAGCTTGCACTTGAGAACGGTGGAAATAAAGAAGCAGCTAAAGCTGTAGGTGAGCTTGTTGCTAAACGTGCGGTAGAAAACGGTCATAAAGTAGTAGTGTTTGATCGCGGTGGTTATGTATATCACGGTCGTGTACAAACATTAGCAGATGCAGCTCGTGAAGCTGGCCTGCAATTCTAAAGAACAAAGGAGGGAAAACGAATGCGTCGTATTGACCCTAATACGTTGGAACTTGAAGAGAAAGTAGTAGCTGTCAATCGTGTAGCGAAAGTAGTTAAAGGTGGACGTCGTTTCCGCTTTGCTGCATTGGTTGTAGTAGGCGATAAGAACGGCCATGTCGGCTTCGGTATGGGTAAAGCTCAGGAAGTTCCTGAGGCAATCCGTAAAGCGGTAGAAGATGCAAAGAAAAACCTCATTGAAGTACCAGTTGTTGGTACATCAATTCCACACGAGATCATCGGTCACTTTGGTGCAGGGCGCGTATTATTAAAGCCTGCTTCTGAAGGTACTGGAGTAATCGCTGGAGGTCCTGTACGTGCGGTATTAGAACTTGCTGGTGTAGGTGACATTCTTTCTAAATCACTAGGTTCTAACAACCCAATCAACATGGTTCGTGCAACTATGCAAGGACTTAAAGAACTGAAGCGTGCTGAGGAAGTTGCAAAACTTCGCGGTAAATCAGTGGAAGAACTGTTAGGATAAGGAGGGAACGTCAATGGCTAAGAAATTAGAAATTACCCTCACTCGTAGTCTTATCGGTCGTCCGGAAGACCAACGCGTTACAGTGAACACACTTGGATTACGCAAAATGCACCAAACTGTTGTTCAAGAAGATAACGCTGCGATTCGCGGTATGGTAAATAAGGTATCTCACCTTTTAACAGTAAAAGAAATCGAAGCTTAATAGCTTAATTTATACATGAGGAGGTGTCGACATGAAACTTCATGAGTTGAAGCCCGCAGAAGGATCACGTAAAGTACGTAATCGTGTAGGACGTGGTATCGGTTCTGGTAACGGTAAGACATCAGGTAAAGGTCACAAAGGTCAAAACGCTCGTTCTGGCGGTGGCGTACGTCCTGGTTTCGAGGGTGGTCAAAACCCATTATACCGTCGTCTACCAAAACGCGGCTTTACTAACCCGACTCGTAAGGAGTTTACAGTGATTAACCTTGAGACGCTCAATCGTTTTGATGCAGGTACTGAGGTAACACCAGAACTACTTATCGAATCAGGTACAGTAAAGAACGTAAGAAACGGAATCAAGATCCTTGGAAACGGAAAGCTTGAAAAGAACTTAACAGTTAAAGCACATAAGTTTTCTGCATCTGCAGTTGAGGCAATCGAAGCTGCTGGCGGAAAAACTGAGGTGATTTAATGTTCGGGACGATCTCCAACATTATTCGAGTGGGTGACATACGACGTAAGGTTGTTTTCACCCTACTCATGCTCGTTGTCTTTCGGATCGGTAGCTTTATCCCTGTACCAGGGGCAAACAGTGATGTTCTGAACTTCCATGACCAATTGAATGCCTTCGGGTTCTTAAATACTTTTGGTGGTGGAGCACTTGGCAACTTCTCGATTTTCGCAATGGGTATTATGCCATACATCACTGCATCGATTGTGGTTCAGTTGTTGCAAATGGATGTTGTACCTAAGTTTGCCGAGTGGGCTAAAGAGGGGGAAGCTGGCCGACGTAAGCTGGCACAGTTCACCCGATATGGAACGATCGTTTTAGGTTTTGTTCAAGCAATTGGAATGTCTATTGGATTTAACTCCTTTTTCCCAGGATTAATTCCAAATCCAAGTGTTCCAACTTATTTGTTTATTGCACTTGTTCTTACAGCGGGAACAGCATTTCTTATGTGGCTTGGTGAACAAATTACCGCTAAGGGTGTTGGTAATGGTATTTCGATCATTATCTTTGCAGGTATCGCAGCTGGTATTCCAAACGGACTTAACCAATTGTATGCTACACAGATTCAAGATGCTGGCGAACAGCTATTCTTGAGTATCGTTTCATTATTACTACTTGCTTTAGCAATACTAGCTATTATTGTTGGTGTTATCTTTGTTCAACAAGCATTACGCAAGATTCCTGTTCAATACGCAAAACGCTTAGTTGGTCGTAGTCCTGTAGGTGGTCAATCTACACACTTACCATTAAAAGTGAACGGCGCAGGGGTAATTCCGGTTATCTTCGCACTTTCACTATTCATCTTCCCTCCAACAGTTGCCGGGTTCTTCGGAACGGATAATGCAATTGCTGCATGGGTAACAAGAGTATTTGATTATACTCAGCCGGTGGGTATGGTAGTGTATGCATTGCTTATCATTGGATTTACGTACTTCTATACATTTATCCAGGTCAATCCTGAAAAAATGGCCGAGAACCTCAAAAAGCAAGGTGGCTATATTCCAGGAATTCGTCCCGGTAAAACAACTCAAGTGTACTTAACTCGCATTTTATACCGTTTAACGTTTGTCGGAGCATTGTTCCTAGCAACTGTAGCAATTATCCCGGTTTTCTTCACACGATTAATGGGTCTGCCAGCGGCGATTCAAATCGGTGGTACTGGATTATTAATCGTAGTTGGTGTAGCATTAGACACGATGAAACAGATAGAAGGACAGCTTATTAAACGTTCTTATAAAGGCTTTATTAAGTAACAAGGGGAGCAGGGGAGGATCATTTCTTCCCGTTCGCCTTCTGTTGTTAAATCGGAGCGATGGAGGGGATTAGTGATGAATCTTATTTTAATGGGTTTACCAGGAGCAGGTAAAGGTACTCAAGCTGAGCGTATTGTCGAGAAATATGAGGTCCCTCATATCTCTACAGGTGATATGTTTCGAGCTGCCATTAAAGGAGAAACAGAGTTAGGTTTAAAAGCTAAATCGTTTATGGATGCTGGTGAATTAGTGCCGGATGAAGTGACAATTGGCATTGTGAGAGAGCGTCTCTCTAAAGCTGACTGTGAGAAAGGCTTCTTATTAGATGGCTTCCCTCGCACAGTAGCACAAGCAGAAGCATTAGAAGATATGCTTGCTTCAATGGAACGTAAACTTGATTACGTATTAAACATTGATGTACCTGAGCAGCTTTTAATGGATCGTTTAACTGGTAGACGTGTGTCGCCAACTTCAGGTAAGACATACCACATGATCTACAACCCGCCAAAGGTTGAAGGGAAATGTGACGTTGATGGCGGTGAGTTAATCCAACGTGATGACGACAAGCCGGAAACAGTAAAAAAACGTCTTGAAGTAAATCAACAGCAAGCACAGCCACTAATTGACTTCTATACAGAAAAAGGCTATCTTCGTACGATCGATGGAGATCAAGATATCAATAAGGTATTCGAAGACTTAGATGAACTTCTGAAAGGACTCAATGCATGATTATTTGTAAGACAGAACGTGAATTAGAAATCATGCGTGAAGCTGGGAGAATTGTTGCTCTGACTCACCAAGAGTTAAAGCAGCATATCCAACCTGGTATTACTACTAAAGAATTGGATGAGATTGCAGAAAAGTTGATTCGTTCACACGGTGCAACACCCTCATTCAAAGGGTACAATGGATTTACAGGCAGCATCTGTGCTTCAGTAAACGAGGAATTGGTACATGGTATACCCGGTTCTAGAGTGCTTAAGGACGGCGATGTAATTAGTGTTGACATTGGTGCTAAGTTGAATGGGTACCACGGTGACTCCGCTTGGACGTATGCTGTAGGTACAATTTCTGATGAGGATCAACAATTGTTGGACGTCACAGAAAACGCATTATATAAAGGATTGGAACAGGCTAAGCCTGGTGAGAGATTATCAGACATTTCTCATGCAATCCAAACTTATGCTGAGCCGCTCGGTTATTCAATTGTTCGGGAGTATGTAGGCCATGGAGTAGGGCAAGACTTACATGAAGACCCGCAAATCCCACACTATGGACCACCTGGTAAAGGACCTCGTCTAAAGCCTGGAATGGTACTAGCAATTGAACCAATGATTAATGCAGGTTCTCGTTATGTGCGTACACTTGCTGATAACTGGACTGTGGTTACAGTTGACGGCAAAAACTGTGCACACTTTGAGCATACGATTGCAATTACAGAAACAGGGTATGAAATTTTAACAAAACTTTAGATGTAGGTGATGGATGTAATGAACGACTCTGGTCCGAGTCCCGGTATCGGTCAAATTGCTATCGGACAGATAGTGCAAGTCAAAAAAGGTAGAGACGAAGGCAGCTATGCTGTGGTCATTGAGGTCCAAAATGATCGTTATGTCTTGATTGCTGATGGAGATAAGCGTAAAATTGATCGAGCTAAGAAGAAAAACATCAACCATCTAGAATTGTTGAACTACATTGCTCCTGAAATACGTATGAGCGTTGAAGAAACGGGACGTGTTACTAACGGAAAGCTCCGCTATGCACTTAGCGGTTTCCTAAAACAACAACTTGATTTGCTGAAGGAAGGAGAGTAAATTCATGGCCAAAGAGGATGTAATTGAAGTGGAAGGTACGGTCATCGAGCCGCTGCCAAACGCAATGTTTCGTGTAGAGTTAGAGAATGGTCACAAGATCCTTGCTCATGTTTCTGGTAAGATTCGTATGCACTTTATCCGAATCCTTCCTGGAGATAAAGTAACGGTTGAACTATCACCGTATGACTTGACTCGTGGACGAATCACATATCGATACAAATAAACGTTGCGATTTGCTAGCGAGATCTATCCGATAGACTTGCTAGATGTGAATTGAACGATTACAATTAAATGCACTCCGTACCATAAGGAGGTAAACGATAATGAAGGTAAGACCATCAGTCAAGCCAATTTGTGAAAAGTGTAAAGTTATCCGTCGTAAAGGGACGGTTATGGTTATTTGTGAAAACCCTAAACACAAACAAAAACAAGGTTAATATTTAAGGAGGTGCACAGCACATGGCACGTGTCGCAGGTGTAGATATTCCTCGTGATAAGCGAGTGGTTGTATCACTCACTTATATCTATGGAGTTGGAAAAACAAAGTCATCTGAAATTTTAGCGGAAGCTGGCGTATCTGAGGATACTCGCGTTCGTGATTTAACAGAAGAAGAATTAGGTCGTATTCGTGAAGCAGTTGAAGCTCACACAGTTGAGGGTGACCTTCGTCGTGAAGTATCACTTAACATCAAACGCCTAATCGAAATCGGTTCATACCGTGGTATCCGCCACCGTCGTGGTTTACCAGTTCGTGGTCAAAACTCTAAAAACAATGCTCGTACGCGTAAAGGTCCTCGTCGTACAGTAGCAAACAAGAAGAAATAGTAAAGGAGGTCGCATAAAAAATGGCTAAGAAAACGAATACTCGTCCAAAGCGTCGTCAACGTAAAAATGTTGAGGCTGGTGTTGCGCACATCCGTTCAACATTCAACAACACTATTGTGACGATCACTGACACGCACGGCAATGCTATTTCTTGGGCAAGTGCAGGTGCATTAGGATTTAAAGGTTCTCGTAAGTCTACTCCATTCGCAGCGCAAATGGCAGCTGAAACAGCAGCTAAAACAGCAATGGAGCATGGCATGAAAACAATCGAAGTTTCTGTAAAAGGCCCTGGTGCTGGTCGTGAAGCTGCGATTCGTTCACTACAAGCTGTTGGACTTGAAGTTAACATGATCAAAGATGTTACTCCAGTTCCTCATAACGGTTGCCGTCCGCCAAAACGTCGTAGAGTGTAACGAAATCAATCATTGTATAGATTTCCTGAAAGTGTCAATAATGGATGAGACGAATACATCCGATTGACAAAAAGGTGAAACGGTTGGGAACTGCCTAATGGGGATTTCCGGTTAGGCTTTCCTGGCAGTCTACCGGAGTTCGACGTTTTGAAGGAGGGTTTGTTTTAATGATTGAAATCGAAAAGCCAAATATTGAAACGGTTGAAGTTAGTGAAGACGCAAAGTACGGTAAATTTGTCGTTGAGCCACTAGAGCGTGGGTATGGAACGACTCTTGGTAACTCCTTACGTCGTATTCTTTTATCTTCTCTTCCTGGTGCTGCTGTTACTTCAGTTCAAATTGATAGTGTTCTGCACGAATTCTCAACAATTGAAGGTGTTGTAGAAGACGTAACGACTATTATCTTGAACCTTAAGAAACTTGCACTTAAGATTTATTCTGATGAAGAGAAGACGCTAGAGGTAGATGTTCAAGGTGAAGGTGTAGTAACTGCAGGCGATTTAACACATGATAGTGATATCGAAGTGCTAAATCCAGATCTGCATATTGCAACTTTAGCAAAAGGAGCACACTTCCATATGCGCCTTACAGCAAAGCGTGGCCGTGGTTACGCACTTGCTGAAGGGAATAAGAATGACGATCAACCGATTGGTGTTCTTCCTATTGACTCTATTTACACACCGGTATCTCGTGTCAACTATCAAGTTGAAAACACTCGTGTCGGTCAAGTCACCAACTATGACAAACTAACCCTTGATGTGTGGACTGACGGAAGCATTCGCCCAGAAGAGGCTGTGTCACTTGGCGCAAAAATCTTAACTGAGCATCTTAATATTTTTGTAGGCTTAACGGATCAAGCACAAAATGCTGAAATCATGGTCGAAAAAGAAGAAGATCAAAAGGAAAAAGTTCTTGAAATGACGATTGAAGAACTTGATCTTTCTGTTCGTTCTTACAACTGCCTGAAGCGTGCTGGTATCAATACGGTACAAGAGTTAACGCAGAAGTCAGAAGAAGACATGATGAAAGTACGTAACCTTGGACGTAAGTCACTAGAAGAAGTTCAAGAGAAACTTGGCGAACTAGGTTTAGGCCTTCGTAAAGAAGACTAATCCCAGCCTGCTCTTAACTCTTTTAAGGTTTGAAAGTTCTTTTATATCTCTGGCTTAACAGCAAGAGAAGGTAACAAAGGAGGGAAACGAACATGGCATACGCAAAATTAGGTCGTGATAGTGCTGGTCGTAAGGCTCTTTTCCGTGACTTAGCAACTGACCTTATCATTAATGAGCGCATCGAAACGACTGAAGCGAAAGCAAAAGAGCTACGTTCTATCGTTGAGAAAATGATCACTTTAGGGAAGCGTGGAGATCTTCATGCTCGTCGTCAAGCTGCAGCTTTCATTCGTCGTGAAGTAGCTAACGAAGAGACTAACGAAGATGCAATCCAAAAGCTATTCTCTGAAATCGCAACTCGTTACGAGGATCGTCAAGGCGGTTACACTCGTATTCTTAAAGTTGGTCCTCGTCGTGGAGACGGTGCACCAATGGCGATTATTGAACTTGTATAATTAGAGTCTTTAAAGAGTCATTATATGAGGCGACAAAGGGCTGTACAGGATCTGAGCAAGTAACGCTCTGACTCTGGGGGCCCTTTTTTGTTGCTCATATATTTGTCATAGAGAATGGGACCACTCCTATATATTGATTTCATTCGGTTTCATTCGAGTAAAAGACCTTTTGAGGAGGGTTTTATTTGTCTGCTTTTATTGAGCTTAAGGAAGTATCGTTTCAATACGAAGAATCGAAGGATCTAGCGCTTCATGACTTGACGATCTCCTTTAACCGAAAGGAATGGGTGTCCATTCTAGGACGAAATGGATCAGGTAAGTCCACGTTTGGCAGGTTAATCAATGCCTTGCTGACACCGCAGCAAGGCAAGGTGATAGTAGATGGCTTCCATACATCTTCTGAAGAGGAGTTATGGCAAGTGAGAAAGCGTGTCGGTATGATTTTTCAAAATCCAGATCATCAATTCGTTGCAACGACTGTTCGCGATGATATTGCTTTTGGGTTAGAAAATCAGGGGATTCCTCGTGATGAGATAATCTCTCGGATCGAAAAGTACTCTCAATTAATCGGTATCAGTCATCTCTTAGATGCAGAGCCTCACCGCCTATCTGGCGGACAGAAGCAGCGTGTAGCGATTGCTGGCATTATTGCCCTAGAGCCTGATCTAATAATATTTGATGAAGCAACGTCCATGCTTGATCCCTCAGGCCGTAAAGATGTCATGAAAACGATGAAGATGCTTCATGACCGCGGTATGGCTATTATGACGATTACTCATGACATGGAAGAAGCAGTCATGGCTGAACGTGTACTTATCTTTGAAAATGGTCAAATAAAAGCAGATGGTTCACCCAAAGAGGTATTTCAATCGAGTGAACAGTTAGAAGCTGCTGGTTTGAAGGTGCCTTTTTCTGTACGTCTTGCTCATGAGCTAGAACAAAAGGGGATCAGCTTCGAGCAGTTACCTCTGACGGAAGGAGAGTTGGTGCGGGCGTTATGGACATATCATTCAAAGGCGTAGAACATCGGTATATGATTGGGACACCATTTGAAAAAACGGCCTTACATCCTGTAGACCTCTTTATTCCTTCCGGTTCATTTACTGCCATAATTGGCCATACAGGATCAGGTAAGTCTACTCTTATTCAGCATATTAATGGACTCCTTAAGCCAAGTGCAGGAGAGATTGTAATCGGTAAATTTAAACTGAATGCTGATAAAAAGAATAAGCAGCCGTTACGAAATTTAAGGCAGCAGGTTGGTCTTGTTTTTCAATACCCTGAGCATCAGTTGTTTGAAGAAACAGTGGCTAAGGATATTTGTTTTGGGCCGATGAATTACGGAGTAACTGAAGAAGCGGCTATGCGCCGGGTGCGTGAGCTTCTGCCTCTTGTAGGGCTAAATGAAGATGTACTTGAGTCGTCTCCTTTTCAATTAAGCGGCGGACAGATGCGGCGGGTAGCGATAGCTGGAGTCCTTGCCATACGACCTTCTGTGCTTGTATTAGATGAGCCGACAGCTGGCCTTGACCCAGAAGGAAGAGTCCAGATGCTTGAGCTCTTTAATAATTATCATAAGGAATATGGCACGACAACGATTCTTGTTACTCACAGCATGGAGGATGCAGCGAAATATGCTGATCATTTAGTGGTAATGAATAACGGGAAGATTGAGATGTCTGGCAGCCGTGATGAAGTGTTTAAGGAGTCTGAGCGTCTTAGTGAGATAGGGCTTGATTTGCCTGACACTGTTCGACTGCTGGCTCAAGTGAAAAAGAAGTTTAACCTTACTGAGGTTCCTCTGCTTTTTGAAAAAGAAGAAGTGGCTGCATTTCTAGCAGACCTTCTTCACGAGAAAGGAGAGGGCTGATCATGTTTCAAAATGTAATTATCGGCCAGTATGTGCAGGGTAATTCCTTTTTGCATAAACTTGATCCTCGTTCAAAGCTGATTAGTGTCTTTATTTTATTAATCATCATTTTCTTTGCTGATAACTGGTTTTCAAGCTTATTGCTAGTAGGGTTAACTGTCATGTTAATGGCTATCTCAAAGGTTCCGCTTTTATTTTTATATCGCGGGCTCAGGCCGATTTTATGGTTAGTGTTGTTCACTCTCATTCTCCATATCCTCTTGACAAAAGAGGGGCCTGTCCTGATGACGCTCGGTCCGATCGCCATTCATGAGGGCGGTGTAATGAACGGGTTATTTATTGCTACGAGACTGTTAACGCTTGTGATGCTGACATCATTGATCACATTAACAACGAGTCCGATTGATTTAACAGATGGGCTAGAGTCTTTGTTTACCCCGCTTAAAAAAGTTGGGCTGCCGGCACATGAGCTTGCTTTAATGATGTCGATTGCTCTCCGGTTTATCCCAACCTTTATGCAAGAGACGGAAAAGATCTTAAAAGCGCAGATGGCCCGCGGGGTGGATTTTAGTTCTGGTCCGATTTCTAAGCGGGTAAAAGCACTGCTTCCGCTTCTCGTACCGTTGTTTATCAGTGCGTTTAAGAGAGCAGAGGACTTAGCTCTTGCAATGGAAGCGCGCGGCTACAGGGGCGGTGAAGGCCGTACGAAGCTAAGAGTGTTGATGTGGAATGGCAAGGACTCTTTTGTCGTCGTGGCGGCTGTGGTGATTGGCGTTGGAATTATATTGTTACGAAACGGGTAGGTGAAGCGAATTGAACCGTATAGCATGTGTCATCTCGTATGATGGAACGAACTTTTCAGGCTATCAAGTCCAGCCGAATAAACGAACCGTACAAATAGAGATCGAGCAAGCCTTAAAACGTGTGCATAAAGGACAAGAGGTAAGTGTCACTGCCTCTGGCCGTACCGATGCAGGTGTTCATGCCAAAGGCCAAGTCATTCATTTTGACAGCCCGTTTCGTATTCCTGAAGCCCAATGGCCTAAAGCATTAAATGCATGTCTGCCTGATGATATTCGAGTGCTTTCTGCGCGCTATGCAGAGAAGGATTTTCATGCGAGATATCATACAACAGGCAAGGAGTATCGCTATCGTGTGCTGAATGCAGAAGATCCTGATGTATTCAGACGGCATCATACAGCACATGTCTCGTACGCGCTTGATATTGATAAAATGAGACAGGCAGCGGCTTATTTAATTGGCACTCATGACTTCAGCGCGTTTTGTGCAGCAAATACAAGTGTCATAGATAAAGTGCGCACTCTTTACGCAGTCGACATTAACGTACACGAAGATGAACTGCATTTTATTTTGCGCGGGAATGGCTTTCTCTACAATATGGTTCGGATTATTGTCGGCACGCTGCTTGAGGTTGGCTACGGCAAGAGAACAGCAGAGAGTGTGGATACAGCACTTCGTACGTGCAAGCGGGATGATGCTGGAAAAACAGCTCCTCCACAGGGACTTTATCTATGGTCCGTACAATATAATGACTGAAATAAGTTTTCCAGAAAAAAACTTTCTAAAACAACGAACCCTAGTGTAACAAATTGTTGACATTGGGTTTTGATTATTATATGATGTTAGATGGTAATTCTAACACCCACTAGCCCCGGGTAGTAGAATGTTACAAGAGACTTTGGATTTAACACACTTGATTTTAAATTTGAAAGTGAACGTATTTAGGAGGGAAATTCATGCGTACAACATATATGGCAAAGCCAAACGAAGTTGAGCGTAAGTGGTTTGTAGTAGACGCTGAAGGCCAAACTCTTGGTCGTCTAGCTTCTGAAGTTGCTTCTATCCTTCGTGGTAAGCACAAACCAACTTACACTCCGCACGTTGACACTGGTGACCACGTGATCATCATCAACGCAGAGAAAATTGAACTAACAGGTAACAAATTAAACGACAAGATTTACTACCGTCACACAAATCACCCAGGTGGTTTAAAGATGACTAAAGCTGCTGATATGCGTGCTAACAAGCCTGAGCGTATGCTTGAGCTTGCTATCAAAGGAATGCTTCCTAAGAACACGCTTGGACGTAAGCAAGGTATGAAACTTCATGTTTATGCTGGAAGTGAACACAAACAACAAGCTCAAAAACCAGAAGTTTACGAACTTCGCGGTTAATCGATAGGGAGGTTATTATCTTGGCACAAGTACAATACTACGGTACAGGTCGCCGTAAGCACTCTGTTGCGCGCGTACGTTTAGTACCAGGTGATGGTCGTATGATCATTAACGGTCGTGAATTAGATGAATATTTCGGTCTTGATACTCTTAAGCTTATCGCTAAGCAACCACTAGTTGAAACTGGCGTTGAAGGTCAATATGACGTTCACGTTAACGTTGACGGTGGTGGGTACACAGGACAAGCAGGCGCTATCCGTCACGGTGTAGCACGTGCACTACTTGAAGTAGATCCTGAAAACCGCACATCTCTTAAGCGTGCTGGCTTCTTGACTCGTGATGCTCGTATGAAAGAGCGTAAGAAATACGGTCTTAAAGCAGCTCGTCGTGCACCTCAGTTCTCAAAACGTTAATATCGTTTTCAAAAACTCTCATCCAATTTGGGTGGGGGTTTTTTGTTTGCTTAAATCCTTCATCTCCTGACAATTTTTCCACTGCATAGTGACATTTACATTCCTCATACTAATGGCAACATGATTTATGGGAGTGAGGAGAATGGCAGTTGTATCTACCTTTTCAGAAAAAAGGCGCGAAAAGCAGTGGAAATTTGAACGTGGGGTATTAAGGCAGCTCTCGTTAAAGCAGTTAAAAGAAGATGTGCATGAGCATTTTAAGCCAGTTGTTCCATTTTATTTCTTATCTCATCCTTTTTTACTTGATCCTTGTATGGACATGGCTATTGATGCTTACTTAGTGGGAGCAGAATACGGGAGGTTTGGCTACTTAGGAGAGTCCGTTTCAGAAGTCAAGGCAAGATGTGAAGATGAATTAACCGATATTTCCTTTTCCTTGTTTAACCTATTACAAGGGTGGAACGGGGATACAGATTATTTATTAGAGTCACTTAAAATTTCATCTGATGTCTTTATAGACCGTTGGTGGGAAAAAGGATTTAAAGAAGCAGAAAAACGCCACAGACTTAGACTTCATTAAACCATTCATATTTTCCTCCTTGTCCCAATATATATGGGTAGGGATATAAAGGGGGAAGGCTGATGATCAGGTGGATGAGAGGCATAGCGTTTGCGCTCAGTATAGTGGGACTGCTTTTTTTAATACAATATCAATTTATCAGTAAAGATTCGGCGACATGGCATCTGCCCTTATCAGGCAAGATTATAGTCGTTGACCCAGGCCATGGCGGGATTGACGGAGGTGCCGTGTCAAAACAAGGTCTGCTTGAAAAAGAAGTTACATTAGCAATAAGCGAACACCTAAGAGATTATCTTCAAGAAGCAGGTGCACTTGTATTAATGACGAGAGAGGAAGACCGCGATTTAGCAGGGGAGGGAACAAAGAAAATCAGGCATCGTAAAATTGAGGATTTGAAAAGACGGGTTGAGATCGTCAATGAGTCAGAGGCCGATATGTTTGTGACCATCCACCTTAATGCGATTCCTTCACCAAAATGGAGCGGGGCACAAACGTTCTACCATCGCGCAATTCCTGAAAATGAAGGACTGGCCAAATTTGTGCAAGATCAAATTCGGACGAACTTAGAGAATACAGAAAGAATAGCTAAGCCTATTGATAATATTTTCTTATTAAAGAAAGCAGAAATCCCAGGGGTGTTAGTAGAGGCTGGATTCTTATCTCATCCAACAGAAGCGTCGATGCTGCAGACCGAGGCGTATCAAGATAAGGTCGCAGCTTCAATTTACCAAGGAATCATGAGATATTATACGAATGAAGAAGAACCTGTCTCATAATTCTAACGAGGTGGAAACGGATTCACGGTCCTTATGCAGAATATGCTATACTAGGCATATAACTGGTTAAAGGATGGTGTTCATATTGGTAACAGAAACGACAATTGTCGAAGCCTTAAAACGAGTCAAAGATCGTGATTTAAATAAAAGCATCGTCGAAACTGGTGGTGTACGTGAAGTAAAGATTAAAGGCGGAAATGTCAGCGTCAAAATTGCTCTTGCCAAAACAGGCACAGCAGAACAAATGGAAGTGCAGCAGGAAGTAGTTAATGTATTAAAAGGAGAAGGGGCAGAATCTGTAGGCCTGCGCTTTGAAGAGCTGACAGAACAAGAGTTGAAGTCGGCTGGCGGATTAAAAGAAGCGGCATTTGAAGGCCCTTCTATTCTGGCTCCTGACAGTCCAACGACGTTTATTGCGGTAACAAGCGGTAAGGGCGGCGTTGGAAAGTCCACCGTATCTGTTAATGTGGCGACAACACTAGCTCGTCTTGGGAAGCGTGTCGGAATCATTGATGCAGATATCTATGGCTTTAGTGTGCCGGATATGATGGGAATTGAAGAGCGTCCCAAAGTCATTGCAGACCGTATTTATCCTGTAGAACGCTTTGGTGTAAAAGTTATTTCTATGGGCTTCTTTGTTGAAGATAATGCACCAGTGATCTGGCGCGGACCAATGCTTGGTAAAATGCTTAATCAGTTCTTTAGTGATATTGAGTGGGGCGAGCTTGATTACTTAATCCTTGATTTGCCGCCGGGTACAGGTGATGTTGCCCTTGATTTACATACAATGCTTCCTCATTCAAAAGAAATTTTGGTGACAACGCCTCATGCTACAGCAGCCTTTGTAGCTGCACGTGCAGGTACAATGGCTATTAAAACACATCATGAAATTCTTGGTGTCGTTGAGAACATGGCATACTTTGAAAGCAAGACAACAGGAGAGAAAGAATATGTGTTTGGCCGCGGAGGCGGAGAACGTTTAGCAGAAGAGTTAAAAACAGATATTCTTGGCCAAATTCCTCTTGGACAACCTGACATCGATGAAAACGATTTTGCGCCATCTATTTATGCTGAGGATCATCCAAATGGTCTAATTTATAAAGAAATTGCCGAGAAAATTATTGCAAAAATCGAAAAGTAAAAAAAGAAGCCGCTTTGGCTTCTTTTTTTATCCACCTGAAGATTGCTCGCCGCTTCCACTGCCACCGCCGCCTTCTTCTTGTTGCTGTTCCTCTTGCTGTTTCTTCTCTTCCTCTGCTTTGGCTGGATCTTGTTTCTTCATTTGCTCCTCAGCAACACTGCCTAAGATCTCACTAATTTTTGCAACGAAATAAGGACTCTCAAAGGCCTCAGACATAACAGTCATCACTTGCTGGCGGTATTCCTTTGACTTCATAACCTCAAGCACCGTTTCTTCCATTTCGGGATTTTGCAGAACGGTGATCATCATGCCTTGGTATTCAGGGTCTTTCATTAAACCTTTTAGCATCTTTTCATTTTCAGTCTGCATGCTTTCTGCAAAAGTTTTTGCAAACTCAGGATCACGCATCACTTCTTGCCAAAAAGCTCGTCCTTTTTCAGAGGTTAAGGTTTCTTGGATCGTTTCTTTCACATACGCATTGTCCATTACAAGCTCATGACGCATTTCTTCTTCGTTCATAATTTCTTGAATCGCTTGCTTGCCCTCATCGGTCTTAAGCATATCGACCATCATCTTTTTAGTACCTTCATAATCTGTATTATTGCCACCGCTTCCTTCAGCAGTTGCGCAGCTTATTAGTGTAAGTATAGCTGAGCATACAATCAACCCATGAAGAAATTTTTTCATGACAGCTGCTCACCTCCTTCGCTTTGTCATTAATTTGAGATATTTATTAAAAAAATATGCATGAGTAACAGTGAACAACTAGCATTTTTTAATCCTGATTGATACAATCATGACAGTATGTTTAACGATTTTGGAGGAAATGCCAGTGAATAGTCGGAAAGTGGTATATTTATTTTTTTCTACATTGCTTGTAGGAAGTTTAAGTGGAGCAATTGTTGGCTTTATTATTGATTTTGATGTGTATACAGGCGGGGACATTACAAATATGGTAGTCGGGCTCATTTGGCTGCTTGGGATCAGTGCGGCATTTAGCTTAGTAAGTCAAATGGGCTTCTTTGCCTACTTGACGCTGCACCGCTTTGGACTCGGTTTATTTAAATCGGCTAGGCTTTGGAACAGAATACAAGTGGTTCTGATTGCGTTTGTCATTTTTGATTTAATTTATCTGCGGTATATTGCCTTTGCAACAGAAGGTGAGACGATTCTGAACTATACCATTATGCCGGTTTTACTGTTAGCATATGGGCTAGTCATTGCTTACCTTAAAGCAAAAGATACAAATCAAGGAGCATTTATTCCAGCTTTATTTTTCATCGTGGTTGTTACAACGATTGAATGGGTGCCAGCCCTAACGGTAAATGACCCTAAATGGTTATGGATGTATTTTGCACCGCTTATCTCAGCAAATACATGGCAGCTGCTTACTCTTCATAAGCTGACAAATCAACCAAATACGAAAGCTCGAGCATAGTCGCTCGAGCTTTTTTTATTTCTATTTAATTTCTTCGCTTTCAGCTTCAGTGCTTGCCATCAGTTCTTCAACTGAAATAAAAGTAAAACCTTTTTCTTTTAATTGATCAATAACGATAGGGAGGGCTTTATCAGTCTGCTTTACAGAATCTGATGCATGGAACAAAAGAACGTCTCCGGATGTCGTGTTGTTTACGACATTATCTACAATGACATCGACTCCTGGATTTTGATAGTCAAGAGAATCCACGCTCCAATGTACAACACTGTAATCTTGTTTTTCAGCAAGGGCCAGGATTCGTTTATCAAAAGCCCCATTTGGCGGTCTAAGCAACGTTGGCTTTTCGCCAGCTAATTCAGTAAGAACTTGTTTACTCCTCACTAGATCTTTCCTCACCTTTTCATCTTCCCATGAAGTATAGCTCTTATATTGATAGCCATGGCTTCCGATTAAATGACCGGCCTCTTTAATTTGCTTTACTAAATCCGGATACCGCTCGGCCCAGGATGCAGAGACAAAGAACGTTGCTTGATCAACACCCTTTTGAGTTAACACATCAAGGATCGGGCCAACCTGTTTATCTCCCCAGCTTAAGTTAAATGTGAGTGCGATACGGTTATCATCTGTCTCCGCTTTGTAAAACGCCTGTGGTCCTTCTGATGTTGAAAAAACAGGAAGCTGGGCTCGTTCGATATATAAGAACCCTGCAGCAAAAAGTGCCATAACAATAATTAAAGATAATTGCTTCATACGTTTCGCATGAATGACCCAAATAAACTTCATTAATTATCCCCCTCGTCCACCTTTTAGGATAAATTTATGCAAAGTATTAAAACATATGAATAAAAACATTAGGTTTAGAAAACAATTTAGTTAGATGGCACTTGTAAGATATAACCAATTAAAGAAAACGAGTAGATAATGCTGTTGAGTCTCTAAAGGTTGAGGTGTTGCTTGTGTTAGGTTTTTTGTTAAATAGTAAAGAAGTAATTGAAGTGGAATACATGTTGAAAAGAGAGATGGAAGAGCTCTTACTAGATCTATCCGACCCGAGAATAGATGAGGTCGTCAAAAAAGCAATGGAAGAAAAGTATCAAATTGTGTACGGCATCTATAAACGGTTTGTCCCTCCAAATGAGCGAATGAAATACATGCTTCAAAAAAATAAGAAACATACCCAGTGAAAGGGGGAGGCATTGCCTTCCTTTTTCTTTTGCCTTAATTCACTATATGAATGAATAGAAGAAAAATCATTAAAAAATCGTTGACTTCAAAAAATGGACATGCTATATTAGTACATACCGCAAGGGAACAACAAACAACATTGAAAAATATTTCAAAAAAGGTTGTTGACTTCCACGTAAAGATGCGGTAAGATAACTAAGTCGCCAACGAGCGACGGACAAGTTCTTTGAAAACTGAACAAAAGCCAAGCGAAATAGAGATACATGATATCTCGTCAATGAATTATTTTTGAGCTTAATCAAACACTTTTATGGAGAGTTTGATCCTGGCTCAGGACGAACGCTGGCGGCGTGCCTAATACATGCAAGTCGAGCGGACTGATGGGAGCTTGCTCCCTGATGTTAGCGGCGGACGGGTGAGTAACACGTGGGCAACCTGCCTGTAAGACTGGGATAACTCCGGGAAACCGGGGCTAATACCGGATAACCCGTTCCACCTCATGGTGGAGCGGTAAAAGATGGCCTCTGGCTATCACTTACAGATGGGCCCGCGGCGCATTAGCTAGTTGGTAAGGTAACGGCTTACCAAGGCGACGATGCGTAGCCGACCTGAGAGGGTGATCGGCCACACTGGGACTGAGACACGGCCCAGACTCCTACGGGAGGCAGCAGTAGGGAATCTTCCGCAATGGACGAAAGTCTGACGGAGCAACGCCGCGTGAGTGATGAAGGTTTTCGGATCGTAAAGCTCTGTTGTTAGGGAAGAACAAGTGCCGTTTGAATAAGGCGGCACCTTGACGGTACCTAACCAGAAAGCCACGGCTAACTACGTGCCAGCAGCCGCGGTAATACGTAGGTGGCAAGCGTTGTCCGGAATTATTGGGCGTAAAGCGCGCGCAGGCGGTCTCTTAAGTCTGATGTGAAAGCCCACGGCTCAACCGTGGAGGGTCATTGGAAACTGGGAGACTTGAGTACAGAAGAGGAGAGTGGAATTCCACGTGTAGCGGTGAAATGCGTAGATATGTGGAGGAACACCAGTGGCGAAGGCGACTCTCTGGTCTGTAACTGACGCTGAGGCGCGAAAGCGTGGGGAGCAAACAGGATTAGATACCCTGGTAGTCCACGCCGTAAACGATGAGTGCTAGGTGTTAGGGGTTTCGATGCCCTTAGTGCCGAAGTTAACACATTAAGCACTCCGCCTGGGGAGTACGACCGCAAGGTTGAAACTCAAAGGAATTGACGGGGGCCCGCACAAGCAGTGGAGCATGTGGTTTAATTCGAAGCAACGCGAAGAACCTTACCAGGTCTTGACATCCTTTGACCACTCTAGAGATAGAGCTTTCCCCTTCGGGGGACAAAGTGACAGGTGGTGCATGGTTGTCGTCAGCTCGTGTCGTGAGATGTTGGGTTAAGTCCCGCAACGAGCGCAACCCTTGATCTTAGTTGCCAGCATTCAGTTGGGCACTCTAAGGTGACTGCCGGTGACAAACCGGAGGAAGGTGGGGATGACGTCAAATCATCATGCCCCTTATGACCTGGGCTACACACGTGCTACAATGGATGGTACAAAGGGCTGCAAAACCGCGAGGTTGAGCGAATCCCATAAAGCCATTCTCAGTTCGGATTGTAGGCTGCAACTCGCCTACATGAAGCCGGAATTGCTAGTAATCGCGGATCAGCATGCCGCGGTGAATACGTTCCCGGGCCTTGTACACACCGCCCGTCACACCACGAGAGTTTGTAACACCCGAAGTCGGTGAGGTAACCTTTTGGAGCCAGCCGCCTAAGGTGGGACAGATGATTGGGGTGAAGTCGTAACAAGGTAGCCGTATCGGAAGGTGCGGCTGGATCACCTCCTTTCTATGGAGTATTTAACTCTAGTCGATGTATGATCTTACGATCATATACGCTTTGGATCTTTTGTTCAGTTTTGAAGGAACTATCCTTCAATTAGATACTAATTCTCACCAAGTTGAGTAAGAGTTAGTACTTGGTTCTTTGAAAACTAGATAATGAAATGTAAACATATTTGTTCATCGGTATCTTTTAATAGAGAAGATTGAACGAGCATGTCAAGAATTCAACAACCTTTTTTAAATTTTGGTTAAGTTAGAAAGGGCGCACGGTGAATGCCTTGGCACTAGGAGCCGAAGAAGGACGCGACGAACGGCGAAACGCCTCGGGGAGCTGTAAGTGAGCTTTGATCCGAGGATATCCGAATGGGGGAACCCACTATTCGTAATGGAATAGTACCCATACCTGAATACATAGGGTATGAGGAGGCAGACCTGGGGAACTGAAACATCTAAGTACCCAGAGGAAGAGAAAGCAAATGCGATTACCTGAGTAGCGGCGAGCGAAACGGTATCAGCCCAAACCAAGAGGCTTGCCTCTTGGGGTTGTAGGACACTCTATACGGAGTTACAAAGAAATAGGATAGGCGAAGCGATCTGGAAAGGTCCGCGACACAAGGTAACAGCCCTGTAGTCGAAATTCTATTTCCTCCTGAGTGGATCCTGAGTACGGCGGGACACGTGAAACCCCGTCGGAATCCGGGAGGACCATCTCCCAAGGCTAAATACTCCCTAGTGACCGATAGTGAACCAGTACCGTGAGGGAAAGGTGAAAAGCACCCCGGAAGGGGAGTGAAACAGATCCTGAAACCGTGTGCCTACAACTAGTTGGAGCCCGTTAATGGGTGACAGCGTGCCTTTTGTAGAATGAACCGGCGAGTTACGATGTCGTGCAAGGTTAAGCTGATAAGGCGGAGCCGTAGCGAAAGCGAGTCTGAATAGGGCGAATGAGTACGCCGTCGTAGACCCGAAACCGTGTGATCTACCCATGTCCAGGGTGAAGTTCAGGTAACACTGAATGGAGGCCCGAACCCACGCATGTTGAAAAATGCGGGGATGAGGTGTGGGTAGGGGTGAAATGCCAATCGAACTCGGAAATAGCTGGTTCTCCCCGAAATAGCTTTAGGGCTAGCCTCGAGGTTGAGAGTTTTGGAGGTAGAGCACTGATTGGACTAGGGGTCCCCACAGGATTACCGAATTCAGTCAAACTCCGAATGCCAAAAACTTTTACTCGGGAGTCAGACTGCGAGTGCTAAGATCCGTAGTCAAGAGGGAAACAGCCCAGACCATCAGCTAAGGTCCCAAAGTATACGTTAAGTGGAAAAGGATGTGGAGTTGCCCAGACAACCAGGATGTTGGCTTAGAAGCAGCCACCATTTAAAGAGTGCGTAATAGCTCACTGGTCGAGTGACTCTGCGCCGAAAATGTACCGGGGCTAAACGTATCACCGAAGCTATGGATTGACACCTTAGGTGTCAGTGGTAGGGGAGCGTTCTAAGTGCAGCGAAGTCAGATCGTGAGGACTGGTGGAGCGCTTAGAAGTGAGAATGCCGGTATGAGTAGCGAAAAGAGGGGTGAGAATCCCCTCCGTCGAAAGCCCAAGGTTTCCTGAGGAAGGCTCGTCCGCTCAGGGTAAGTCGGGACCTAAGCCGAGGCTGAAAAGCGTAGGCGATGGACAACAGGTTGAAATTCCTGTACCACCTCCTCACCGTTTGAGTAATGGGGGGACGCAGTAAGGTAGGGTAAGCGCACTGATGGATATGTGCGTCCAAGCAATTAGGCTGAGAAGTAGGCAAATCCGCTTCTCACGTATGCTGAGTTGTGATGGCGAGGGAAATTTAGTACCGAAGTTCCTGATCCTCCACTGCCAAGAAAAGCCTCTAGCGAGGTGAGAGGTGCCCGTACCGCAAACCGACACAGGTAGGCGAGAAGAGAATTCTAAGACGCTCGGGAGAACTCTCGTTAAGGAACTCGGCAAAATGACCCCGTAACTTCGGGAGAAGGGGTGCTCTGGTAGGGTGTATGCCCGAGAGAGCCGCAGTGAAAAGATCCAAGCGACTGTTTAGCAAAAACACAGGTCTCTGCGAAGCCGCAAGGCGAAGTATAGGGGCTGACACCTGCCCGGTGCTGGAAGGTTAAGAGGAGGGGTTATCCCTTACGGGAGAAGCTCTGAATTGAAGCCCCAGTAAACGGCGGCCGTAACTATAACGGTCCTAAGGTAGCGAAATTCCTTGTCGGGTAAGTTCCGACCCGCACGAATGGTGTAACGACTTGGATACTGTCTCAACGAGAGACCCGGTGAAATTATAGTACCTGTGAAGATGCAGGTTACCCGCGACAGGACGGAAAGACCCCATGGAGCTTTACTGTAGCTTGATATTGGATGTTGGTACAGTTTGTACAGGATAGGTAGGAGCCTTGGAAGTCGGAGCGCCAGCTTCGATGGAGGCGTCGGTGGGATACTACCCTGACTGTGCTGACATTCTAACCTCGAGCCGTGATCCGGTTCAGGGACAGTGTCAGGTGGGCAGTTTGACTGGGGCGGTCGCCTCCTAAACAGTAACGGAGGCGCCCAAAGGTTCCCTCAGAATGGTTGGAAATCATTCGTAGAGTGCAAAGGCAAAAGGGAGCTTGACTGCGAGACCTACAAGTCGAGCAGGGACGAAAGTCGGGCTTAGTGATCCGGTGGTTCCGCATGGAAGGGCCATCGCTCAACGGATAAAAGCTACCCTGGGGATAACAGGCTTATCTCCCCCAAGAGTCCACATCGACGGGGAGGTTTGGCACCTCGATGTCGGCTCATCGCATCCTGGGGCTGAAGTAGGTCCCAAGGGTTGGGCTGTTCGCCCATTAAAGCGGTACGCGAGCTGGGTTCAGAACGTCGTGAGACAGTTCGGTCCCTATCCGTCGCGGGCGTAGGAAATTTGAGAGGAGCTGTCCTTAGTACGAGAGGACCGGGATGGACACACCGCTGGTGTACCAGTTGTTCCGCCAGGAGCATCGCTGGGTAGCTACGTGTGGACGGGATAAGTGCTGAAAGCATCTAAGCATGAAGCCCCCCTCAAGATGAGATTTCCCATGGAGTTAATCCAGTAAGACCCCTTAGAGATGATGAGGTTGATAGGTCTGGTGTGGAAGCATGGCGACATGTGGAGCTGACAGATACTAATCGGTCGAGGACTTATCCAAATTATTCTTGACATATGTTTACACATTATCTAGTTTTGAGAGAACCATCTCAAACATTTACAAAGAGGATCGAACAGTTCGAGGAAGCGACGAAGTGAATGCCCGGAGCGTATCAAGCATACGTGAGGACATGAATGAGGAAGCTGACGAAGAAATGTGAAGATCATCTGAAGTAAATCATAGTCTGGTGGCGATAGCAAAGAGGTCACACCCGTTCCCATGCCGAACACGGTCGTTAAGCTCTTTTGCGCCGATGGTAGTTGGGGGCTTCCCCCTGTGAGAGTAGGACGTTGCCAGGCATTTTTTTACGTTCCACAGTAGCTCAGTGGTAGAGCAATCGGCTGTTAACCGATCGGTCGTAGGTTCGAGTCCTACCTGTGGAGCCATTTTTATGCTTCCATAGCTCAGCAGGTAGAGCACTACCATGGTAAGGTAGGGGTCAGCGGTTCGAATCCGCTTGGAAGCTCCAGAGAGACTTTATCTTATATCTATAGATCAAACCAGCCTGTTGAGGTTGGTTTTTTATTTGTAGAAAAGTATATTTTCACTCTTAATCTTAATATAGTCAACTCAATACAGTAGTTTCTAAAGTCTATAAATTAAAGATAAGCTCCCATTCAGGATTTTGCTCCTGAGAGAGCTTTTTTTAGTGAAATGGGGTTGCTAGCAGGTAGAAGTAGTTGTTGACCAATAAGAGGGCCTCTCTATCGCGTTGAACGGCTTTTTAGCTCTTCATGAGTTAAACCTGTAACAGTTCGCACAAGCTGCAAGTCAATTCCATAATCAATCATTCTTTCAGCCACTTCTAGCCTTGTTTCATTTCTAGCTTGATTTTTAACATATTGAAACTTTTTAATTAAATCCGCCTGCAGTATTTCTTGATCTAGATTCATTAAGATCACTCCATTACGTATGCTATTTATTATAGTATAGCGAATATGCGTTCGTATAATCAATGGTTTTTACAGTAGAATAAAAAAAAGAAAAAAATCTATAAAAAAATGTACAAAAGGGGTTGTCATCGAAAAGAATATTGGATATAATACTTTTTGTCAGCAAGAAACGACACATTCTGAAACAATGGCCCGTTGGTCAAGCGGTTAAGACACCGCCCTTTCACGGCGGTAACACGGGTTCGAATCCCGTACGGGTCACCATTAATTTTATATCATACATAAATGACTTACTTTTAAGACAAGCTATGGAGGATTAGCTCAGCTGGGAGAGCACCTGCCTTACAAGCAGGGGGTCGGCGGTTCGAGCCCGTCATCCTCCACCATATGCCGGTCTAGCTCAATTGGTAGAGCAACTGACTTGTAATCAGTAGGTTGGGGGTTCAAGTCCTCTGGCCGGCACTCTTATTAGTTAAGTGGAGGGGTAGCGAAGTGGCTAAACGCGGCGGACTGTAAATCCGCTCCCTCCGGGTTCGGCGGTTCGAATCCGTCCCCCTCCACCATTTATGTTGGGCTATCGCCAAGCGGTAAGGCAACGGATTTTGATTCCGTCATGCGTAGGTTCGAATCCTGCTAGCCCAGCCATTTTTAGAGCCATTAGCTCAGTTGGTAGAGCATCTGACTTTTAATCAGAGGGTCGAAGGTTCGAGTCCTTCATGGCTCATTTTTATATCGTTCATCTTCCTAAGGTGAACTGATGCGGAAGTAGTTCAGTGGTAGAACACCACCTTGCCAAGGTGGGGGTCGCGAGTTCGAATCTCGTCTTCCGCTCCATACATAAGGGGCCTTAGCTCAGCTGGGAGAGCGCCTGCCTTGCACGCAGGAGGTCAGCGGTTCGATCCCGCTAGGCTCCACCAAACTTACATATTTCAACCCTTAGCCTGCCAGCTAAGGGTTTTTTATTGTTTTATTCTTCTTTTAATAACAAATCATATTCGTTCAGTAATTCATCTAAATGTTGACTTTGCCAAACAATCAATTCTGAATGCAAGGGCATTGTCTGTGCAAGTTCATTCAATTTATGTCTAGCTGCTTCAATTTGATAAAGAAGATCGTTGTGTGAGCATGTCATCATAAGCATATTTTACACCCTCCTAACGGAAATAACTGGTTATTATTTGAATACCCATTATTATCAAATTAAAACATCATTAGGAAGTTGGTTATATTTTTTTATGATAAAATAATAGAAGCAAAGAAAAAAATGAAATAATACCTAATGAATGAAACCTAATAATAAATCCAAACGTAAATCACTATAGATTGAATATAAGCAGGGGATAAATAATGGAAGCGATTGTGAAACGAATCATCCTAGAAATAAAACAAGGTGATGAGCAAGCATTTGCAGAGTTGGTAGAGTTATATAAAGACAAAGTATATCAAGTAGCATATCGTATGGTTGGTAACGCTCATGAAGCACAAGATGTCGCTCAAGAGGCTTTTCTCCGTGCTTATACTAATCTCGATCGTTTCGATACGAATCGTAAGTTCTCAACATGGATTTTCCGCATTGCAACAAATGTGGCGATTGACCGTTTGAGAAAAAAGAAGCCTGATTTCTATTTGCAAGATCAAGTTCAAGGGTCTCGGGATCTAACCTATGAAAGTCAATTAGCAGCAAGTGATGATCTTCCTGAAGAACAAATTGTCACCGCTGAAATGCAGGAGTGGGTTCAAGGTGAAATTAATAGGCTGCCTGTTAAATATCGAACAGCTATCATATTGAAATATTTAGAAGACCTTTCATTAAAGGAAATTAGTGAGATTATGGATCTGCCTGTATCTACTGTGAAGACTCGTATTCACCGTGGCAGAGAAGCGCTAAGAAAGCGAATGCGTCATTTGTAGAAAGGAGGACTTAATGATGAAATGTGAACAAAGCTATGAGCAATTAATTCATAAATACTTAGACGGTGAAGCCACTTCAACAGAGAGACAAACGTTAGAAAAACACCTTAATGAATGTCCTCATTGCATGCTGCATGTTCGTGAATTAAAGAAGGCTATTGCCTTTGTCCAAAGTGCCTCCCATATTGAAGCACCTAAAGATTTTACAGCAAAAGTGATGGCTGACCTGCCTCAAAAGAAAACCACATCAAAAACCAAATCTACTTGGAAGCGGTGGATGAAGAACCACCCTATTCTTGTAGCGGCTGCTGTATTTATTTTACTCATGTCAACAAGTATCTCTACTTTATGGCAAGGGAACAATAATGATCAAATTAGCTTTACAGGCTCAGGGAATGTTCAGATTGATCATGAAAGTGGACGTGTCATTGTTCCCGAGGGAGAAGTGATTGATGGCGATCTTGTCATTCGAAATGGAGAGTTAGTGGTGGAAGGTGAGGTGCGGGGCAATATCTTATTAGTGAACAGCCAACCGTATTTAGCTTCTGCCGGTAGTGTTTCAGGAGAAATTGATGAAGTAGACCAAGTGCTTGATTGGGTATGGTATCACACGAAAACTTTCTTCAATGAAGTTCTCTCAATTATTCAACGAGACGAGCAATAGTAAGGCCTGATAACTGAGCTCCGATAAGGGGCTTTTTTTAATGACCTTTATTAATAATCTTTTCTAATTGAGCGAGAAACGGGTCTAAAAAGAAATAATGAATGTATGGTATAATGATACAGTTGAGTGAAATGGCTTCATGAAATGACTTCAATGAGTTATTGCTTATATTGAAGACAATTCGTTTTGAATGAATAAAAGTTGTGTAAAATGACTAATACCTACAAAATTATGTATAGATTACGGGTAAACAATGAAAGTAGTAGTTGAATGCTAATGGTTTGGAGGAAAGTGCCATGTTCCCATTCGAGGATTATACGTGGCTCAATTATATTGGGCAGGTTGTAGATATTTTACTTGTCACATACGTTGTGTACAAGCTCATTATGATCATACGCGGCACACGAGCAGTACAGCTTGTTAAAGGGATAACCGTTATCCTCGTTGTATGGTTTATAAGTAGATTTTTTGGCCTTAGAACGCTTGAATTCCTCATGTCTCAAACCTTAACTTATGGTTTGTTAGCGATTATTATCATCTTCCAGCCGGAATTGAGACGTGCGCTTGAACAACTGGGCCGAGGACGCTTTTTCTCAAGCAGAACACCACCAGAAGATGATTCTACGAAAAAATCAATTGAAGGCATCGTAAAGGCTTCTGTTTATATGGGGAAACGTCGCATTGGAGCGTTAATGTCTGTTGAACGAGAGACGGGGATGTCTGATTATGTGGAAACAGGTATTGCAATGGACGCTCACTTAACATCAGAGCTATTAATCAACACTTTTATCCCGAATACTCCTCTGCATGACGGAGCCGTTATTATTAAAGGAGATAAGATATTGGCTGCAGGTTGTTATCTTCCTTTATCTGAGAATCCATTTATCTCAAAAGAACTCGGGACGCGTCACAGAGCAGCGCTTGGAGTCAGTGAGGTTACAGATTGTTTAACGATCATTGTCTCAGAAGAAACGGGTGCGATTTCATTAACTAAAAATAGTGAATTGCACAGGGATCTAGATGAAGAACAATTAAGGTTATTGCTAGAAAATAATTTGTTAACAGAAAGCAAGCAGCAAACATCTTCTCGCTGGAAGTGGGGAGGGAAGAAGAATGGATAAACTATTTAACAGTCATTGGTTTGTAAAAATTATTTCCTTCTTTATTGCTTTGATGTTATTTGCGATGGTGAATATGGATGATTTGACCAGCCAGCCTGGCATATTGCCATCCTTAAGTGATAGAACTTCAACGCTTGAAGAAGTGGAAGTTTCTGTTTTATATGATGAAGAGAATTTTGCAATTGTCGATCAAACCGAGCATGTTCAGGTGAAATTAAGCGGCTCTCAAAGTGCAATCGCATTTTTTCAGCTGATGAGACCGACATATGAGGTTTTTGTAGATGTTACAGAGAGACAAGAAGGAGTACATACACTAAGCATTCAACATAGAGGGTTTCCGGGTGATTTATCCGTTTCTATTGTGCCTCAATTTGCTAGAGTGGAACTCCAAGAAAAGCAAACCGTGTCTATCCCGGTTGATGTAGAGCTTGTCAATACTGATGGGGTAAAGGAAGGCTATTCAGTAGGCACGCCGATGGTTTCTCCTGTTAATGTCACAGTGACAGCAGCGAGGGAAGTAGCTGCTGAAGTAGCAGATGCTAAAGCTTATGTAGATGTGACAGACGCAGATAAAATGCTTGAGGAAGCCGTACCGGTTAAACTGTATGACAGCAGCGGAAATGAGCTTCACTTAGATGTAGAACCAGGTATTGTTGATGTAAGGGTGCCTGTCACAAGCCCTAATAAAAGTGTGCCGATTAAAGTCTCACGCGAAGGCGAGCTTGAAGAAGGCTTAAGTATCGAGTCAGTAAACGTTGAACCAAAAGAAGCGGTTATCTACGGTCCCTTTGATGTGATCGAGTCGATAAATGTGTTAGAAGGATTAACGATTGACCTTGATGAAATAACAGAAAGCGAAACTTTCACAATGGAGCTTCCTGTACCAGCAGGAGTGCAGACGATTGATCCTGAAGTGGTGGAAGTGACTGTGAATGTAGCAGAAGAAGAATCTAGACAATGGTCAGATGTATCGATTGAAATGATTGGTGCGAGCGACGAAACAGATGTCCGTTTCAATGAAGGAGAGGATGATACCCTTTCTATTATTGCTCACGGAGCAGAAACGAATCTCGACCAATTTTCTGTAGATGATATTCAAGTCTATATTGATGTTAGCGGCTTAAGTGAAGGGGAGCATTCCGTTCCTATTCAAATTAACGGCCCTCAAAATATTCGGTTTAGTGTGAGTAAAACAAATGTAGAGGTAATCGTCTCAGACCAATCAGAATCTGAGTGATGATAGCTGAAGGAGAGAGTTAAAACATGGGTAAATATTTTGGTACAGATGGTGTAAGAGGAGTTGCAAATAAGGATTTAACACCTGAGCTTGCATTTAAGTTAGGGAGAATGGGTGGTTATGTCTTAACTAAGCAAACAGATAAACCGCGTGTGGTCATTGGACGTGATACGCGGATTTCAGGTGAAATGCTTGAGAGCGCATTAGTTGCCGGGCTCTTGTCTATTGGTGCAGAAGTTATGCGTTTAGGTGTTATTTCAACTCCTGGGGTTGCTTATTTGACAAAGGCGTTAAGCGCTGATGCTGGTGTAATGATTTCAGCTTCCCACAATCCAGTGCCTGATAACGGCATCAAATTCTTTGGTCCTGATGGCTTTAAATTGTTAGATGAGCAAGAAAAAGAAATTGAAGACCTTATTGACCAGACAGAAGATGCCCTGCCGCGTCCTGTTGGGGACGCTGTCGGGCAAGTAAATGATTATTTTGAAGGCGGACAGAAATACATTCAGTTCTTAAAGCAAACGGTTCAAGACGATTTTTCTGGCATCCATATTGCGCTTGATTGTGCTAACGGGGCAGCATCATCCCTTGCACCGCATTTATTCGCAGATCTTGAAGCGGATATTTCAACAATGGGTACCTCGCCAAACGGTATAAACATTAATGAAGACTGTGGTTCCACTCACCCAGAACACCTTGCAGAGCTTGTAGTAGAAAAGGGAGCACAAGTAGGACTGGCATTTGATGGAGATGCTGATCGTCTGATTGCAATTGATGAAAACGGGCAGATCGTTGATGGGGATCACATTATGTTCATCTGTGCGAAGTTCATGAAGGAGCAAGGCTGGCTTAATCACGGAACCGTCGTATCAACAGTAATGAGTAACCTTGGCTTCTACAAAGGCTTAGAAGAGGCTGGTATTGATACGAAGCAAACTGGTGTTGGTGATCGCTATGTGATGGAGGAAATGAGAAAGGGAGGCTACAACTTAGGTGGTGAGCAATCCGGACATATTATTTTCCTAGATCATATTACAACAGGTGATGGGATGTTATCAGCGCTTCAGCTGGTTAATATCATGAAAGTAACGGGCAAGAAGCTGTCTGAGCTGGCAAGTGAGATGGAAACATTCCCTCAAACGCTTGTAAATGTTCGTGTGACGGATAAGCATGCCGTAACGGATAATGAGAAGGTTCGTGCATCTATTGAAGCAGTAGAGGCAGATATGGCAGGAGAAGGACGTGTTCTTGTACGACCATCAGGAACGGAGCCGCTTGTTCGCGTGATGGTAGAGGCTAAAACAGAAGAAAAATGTGAACAATATGTAACAGAAATTGCTAAGGTCGTTGAAGCAGAAATGGGCTTGGCTGAGTAAAGATTATGCATGAGAGGTGAACCAAATCCACTTCTCATGCATATTTTTTTAGTATTGCAAGGTTCTCTCACTCTTTCATCTAATCTTCTAAAAATCTTCTAAAATAAGGTGTAAAAATCTTACCAATGATTGACGTTCATACATCAATCTTGTATGATAATGTTTGTATTTATAACGAGGAGGGTAGAGGTATTTTGGTAGAAATAAAAAGCGCCTGAACTACACATGGACGGAAATCTGTGTAGTTGACGAGGAGAGGGTTTATCGATTGTTCGGCGGATGCCCTCCGGTTGTAGCATGACAGCCGTTAAGTTTCTGTAAAAAACAAAGGGGTGACTCTTTGCACAAAATCAGAAACAGCATGCCACAATAATTAAAATGAAAAGAGTGGGGGCAAGTATGCCCTCTAGGTTTCTTGCCCCTGACTTCAGGAGGTAATTTATTATGTGTGGTATTGTTGGATATATTGGTACAGAAGATGCAAAAGAAATTCTATTACGTGGACTTGAAAAGCTTGAATACCGAGGCTATGACTCAGCTGGTATTGCTGTCGCAAATGGTAATGGAGTTCATGTATTTAAAGAAAAAGGGCGTATTGCTTCATTACGTGATGTAGTTGATACAACTGTAGACGGAACGGTAGGAATTGGTCATACACGTTGGGCAACGCATGGTGTACCGAGCAAGGTTAACGCTCACCCGCATCAAAGTACAACAGAACGCTATACGCTTGTTCACAACGGTGTTATTGAGAATTATGAACAGCTTAAGCGTGAGCATCTAACAAATGTAGAACTTAAAAGTGATACGGATACAGAAATCATTGTTCAATTAGTAGAGAAGTTTACAGCTGAAGGAAAATCAATTGAAGATGCTTTCCGTCAGACGCTGTCTTTATTAAAAGGTTCGTATGCGATTGCTCTTCTTGATAACGAAGATACTGACACTGTATATGTAGGGAAGAATAAGAGCCCGTTACTAATTGGAGTTGGCGATGACGTAAACGTTATTGCATCTGATGCGATGGCTATGCTTCAAGTAACGAATCAGTTTGTTGAAATCATGGATGAGGAAATTGTTATTGTGACACGTGAGAGTATTACAATCAAAACTCTTGATGGCACAGTCATGACACGTGAGCCTTACACAGCAGAGCTTGATGCAAGTGACATTGAAAAAGGAACATATCCTCACTTCATGTTAAAAGAAATTGATGAGCAGCCATTTGTTATCCGTAACATCATTCAAAAATATCAAAACGAAGACGGCTCTGTACGCCTTGATGACGACATTCGTGCGGCTATGAAGGGTTCAGATCGTATTTACATTATTGCAGCAGGAACGAGCTACCACGCTGGTCTTGTTGGAAAGCAATTAATTGAAAAAATTGCACAACGTCCGGTAGAGGTTCATATTGCAAGTGAATTCTTGTACAACATGCCTTTACTATCAGACAACCCACTCTTTATTTTCATCTCGCAAAGTGGTGAGACAGCTGACCTTCGCGGAGTATTAGTTGACGTGAAGAAACGCGGCCACAAGGCATTAACGATTACAAACGTACCAGGTTCAACGCTTTCTCGTGAAGCTGACTTTACGCTTCACACGTATGCGGGACCTGAAATTGCCGTTGCATCAACAAAAGCTTATACAGCTCAAATGGCTGTGTTAACATTGCTTGCTGTTGATACGGCAAAAGCAAAAGGAATCGAGCTTGATTTTGATCCATTACAAGAGCTTGCGATTGTTGCTAATGCAATGGAGACTCTTACTAACCAAAAAGAGCAGTTCGAACAAATTGCACGTGATTATTTAACAATCACTCGCAACTGCTTCTTTATCGGCCGTGCGGTAGACTTTTATGTAGGATTAGAAGGCTCCCTGAAGCTGAAGGAAATCTCATACATTCAAGCAGAAGGCTTTGCTGGCGGGGAGCTTAAGCATGGTACGATTGCCCTTATTGAAGACGGCACACCGGTTATTGCTCTAGCGACTCAAAAGCACGTAAGCCTAAGCATCCGCGGGAATGTAAAAGAAGTAGCAGCACGTGGTGCGAATGCATGCATTATCAGTATGGAAGGTATGGAAGAAGAAGGCGATGCATTTGTACTTCCAGCGGTGCACGAGTATCTAACGCCGCTTGCAGCCGTTATTCCGATGCAGCTGATTTCTTACTATGCAGCCCTTCACCGTGATTGTGATGTAGATAAACCTCGTAACCTTGCGAAAAGTGTTACTGTAGAGTAGTAGAAGAATAAATAATCAGATCACCCCTTTGGTTTTAATCCAAAGGGGTTTTTTATTGTAGGAAAAGAGACTGCAAAAAAAACACCTTACATGGCTTCTGGCCTGAACGTTCAGGCCAGAAAGCCTATAAAGTGTTTTATTTAATAATATTTTATTTCTTCACATCAAATCGATCTGCATCCATTACTTTCACCCATGCCGTGATAAAGTCACGAACAAATTTTTCTTGGCTGTCATCTTGTGCGTATACTTCAGCTAGGGCACGCAGGATTGAGTGAGAACCAAATACGAGGTCTACTCTTGTAGCAGTACGTTTGAGTTCACCTGATTTGCGGTCATATCCTTCATACACACCGCCATCTACTGGCTTCCACTCAAGTCCCATATCAAGCAGGTTAACGAAGAAGTCGTTTGTTAACGTACCGACACGATCTGTAAATACTCCGTGCTGTGTATCGCCGTGGTTCGCGCCTAATACACGCATCCCGCCAATTAAAACAGTCATCTCAGCAGCTGTTAAATCAAGCAGCTGTGCTTTATCAACAAGAAACTCCTCTGGCTTGAGGCTGTATTCTTTCTTCTGGTAGTTCCTGAACCCATCGGATACAGGCTCTAACACTTCAAAGTTCTCCGCATCTGTTTGCTCTTCCGTTGCATCACCACGACCTGGAGTAAACGGAACCTCAACATCAAAGCCGGCATCTTTTGCTGCTTTCTCAACCGCCGCACTACCACCTAGTACAATTAAATCAGCCAGGCTGACTTTTTTATCTAGGCTGCTTTGAATCTCTTCATACACGTTTAATACTTGAGAAAGCTTTTCAGGCTCATTCGCTTCCCAATCTTTTTGCGGAGCAAGTCGGATGCGTGCACCATTTGCACCGCCGCGTTTATCAGAATTACGGAAGGTTGAAGCTGAAGCCCAAGCCGTTTTAACAAGCTCGCTTACAGTAAGTTCAGATGCTAAGATCTTTTCTTTAAGCTCTTTAATTTCTGCAGCAGACAACTCGTAGTCAACTTTTGGAATAGGGTCCTGCCAAATGAACTCTTCTTCTGGTACTTCTGGACCTAGATATCTGTCACGAGGCCCCATATCACGATGAAGCAGCTTAAACCAAGCACGAGCAAATGCATCAGCAAACTCGTCTGGATTGTTGTGGAAGCGGCGAGAGATTTTCTCGTATTCTGGGTCCATACGCATTGCCATGTCTGCTGTCGTCATCATCGTTGGAACCTTTTTAGATGGATCATCAACTTCAGGTGCTAGATGATCTTCATCTGGATTAATCGGCGCCCATTGATAAGCTCCGGCAGGGCTCTTAGTCAGCTCCCACTCATAGCCAAACAGCATATCAAAATAACTCATATCCCATTTTGTCGGAGTAGGGGTCCAGGCACCTTCAATTCCACTTGTAATCGTGAAAGGGCCATGGCCGACTTCATGTGTGCTCTTCCAGCCGAAGCCTTGATGTTCAATTAAAGCTCCCTCTGGTTCTTCTGTTACATGAGAAGGGTCACCTGCTCCGTGTGCTTTACCGAATGTGTGTCCGCCAGCTGTAAGTGCGACCGTTTCTTCATCATTCATTCCCATGCGTTTAAACGTATCACGAATATCGCGCGCACTACCAAGCGGGTCAGGCTTTCCGTTTGGTCCTTCTGGATTTACATAAATTAAGCCCATTTGAACCGCAGCAAGCGGATTTTCTAAATCACGTTCCCCGGAATAGCGGTTATCCCCGAGCCATTCATTTTCAGGTCCCCAGTTCACGTCTTCTTCTGGATGCCAAATATCTTCACGGCCTCCGCCAAAACCGATCGTTTTTCCACCCATTGATTCAATCGCTACATTACCTGTGAAAACGAGCAGGTCTGCCCAAGATAGTTTATTTCCATACTTTTGTTTGATCGGCCAAAGAAGTCTGCGAGCTTTATCCAAATTTCCGTTATCAGGCCAGCTGTTAAGAGGAGCAAAGCGCTGCGAGCCGCTTCCGCCGCCGCCGCGTCCATCCACTGTACGATATGTACCAGCTGCATGCCACGACATACGAATAAAGAACGGACCATAATGACCGTAATCTGCAGGCCACCAATCCTGGCTGTCTGTCATGAGGTTAAGAAGATCTTGTTTCAGAGCATCGTAATCAAGCTTTTTGAATTCCTCTGCATAATTAAAGTCCGCACCAAGCGGGTTTGTCTTTGTATCATGTTGATGAAGCACATTCAAGTCAAGTTGATTTGGCCACCAATCCTTGTTTTTAGTTCCTCTAGATGGTTTGTCGCCGCTTTCGCCTGTAAAAGGGCACTTTCCTGCATTTTCATTGTTTTGCGTGTCCATTCGTATTTCCCCTTTCTGTAGTAAAGAATGTGAAGAAAACGATCTGTCTTAAAAATGCAAAGACAATATCGATTATTACATTATAATTATAATAAATAATAACCTGAATAAAAAGCAATACGCATCGATGTCCGAGAAAACAATCGAAGCGAGTGACTTATACCTAGTTCATTCTAAAGTCAGGTTATGGATTCCTGCATGTTTAACAAAAGTTCAAAAATTCCTGGATACTTATCATATTATTTACAGTTTCTTTATTTAAATTCACCATAAATTCTAGATGCCTCGTACATACTAATGGTGCGAGGAGGGTTATGAATGTACCGATTATACACACATAACGATTTAGATGGGATAGGATGCGGGATTGTAGCAAAGCTTGCTTTTGGTGATCAGGTTAAGGTTTTTTACAATTCTGTTCAGAGCCTAGACAGGCAGATTGAACGTTTCTTTGAAGAGGAAAAAGAGACAGAACAGCTTATTATTAGTGATTTGTCTATAAATGAAGAGAATACAAAGAGGGTGGAGGAGTATGTACAAAAAGGAGGGAATGCCGTACTAATTGATCATCATAAGACGGCTCTTCACTTTAACGAGTATGACTGGGCGAAAGTAGAAGTAGAATATGAGGACGGACGGCTTACCTCGGCAACTTCTCTATTGTATGAGTATTTATGTGAGCAGCAATTATTAGAGCCAAAACCCGCAATTGATCAATTCGTTGATCTTGTCAGGCAATGGGATACGTGGGAATGGGATGAAAATGAGACAGTCGATGCTAAACGTTTAAATGATTTGTTTTTTATGATCTCGATGGATGAATTTGAAGAGAGAATGTTCACCCGTTTAAAAGAAAATAATGCGTTCTCTTTTGATGAATTTGAAGGAAAACTACTAGCGATGGAAGAAACAAAAATTGAGCGTTATATACGCCGGAAGCGACGTGAAATGGTCCAGACATTTGTCGGTAAACATTGTACAGGCATTGTTTATGCAGAGTCGTATCATTCAGAGCTAGGGAATGAACTTGGTAAGGAAAGTCCGCACCTTGATTATATTACGATATTAAATGCAGGAGGCCGGAAGATCAGCTTTAGAACGATTCATGATGATATCGACGTTTCTGAAGTGGCTAAAAAGTTTGACGGCGGGGGTCATGCAAAAGCCTCTGGATGTCAATTAACGAACGAAGCCTTTCAATTGTTTGTGACCAAGCCTTTTGCTCTTGCTCCCTTACGAATAGATGCCAGCCGCAATTATTTGAATCACAAGGAATCACAAAACGGCAGTTTATATGCCGGCCCTGATGACACTCAATACTTTATCTACCCAACAAAAGAGAATCAGTGGGTTGTTGATTCTAAGGATAAAGTGGTAGACAGTTTTAATTCGTTTGAGAAAGCGGAGCGTTTTATTAAACGTAAATATGCTGCTTGGCTTCTGCCTGATGACCAGTTTGTAGAATATCTTGCAAAGCGTGTGATTAAGCATAAACAAAAAGAAAGTCAGAAGCATTAAATTAAATAGAACTAAATATGAACCTCTTGCTCATAAGATGTAGTAATACTTATGAGGCAGGAGGTTTTTTATGTATCAGCATATTGTACTCCCGGGGGAAACGTTATTTTCCATTTCTGAAGATTATCGCACGCCATATCAAGCAATCCTTGCGGCCAATCAGATCCCCAATCCAAATATGATCTATGTCGGCCAGCCGATTGTTATTCCTGGAATTCCTGACCCTGCGTTAATACCGTTTTTCATTGATGTATCCATCTCTAATAGAACCCTCTATTTATATGAAAATGAACAACTTCAGAAGGTGTACCCTATTGCAGTAGGACGCATGCTTTATGATACTCCTGTCGGCGACTTTATTATTGTAAACCGTGAGCCCAACCCAGGCGGACCGTTTGGAACCCTTTGGCTGTCCTTATCTAAGAAAAGTTACGGCATCCATGGGACCAATGATCCATCCTCAATCGGCCATGCCGTCTCTAAAGGGTGTATTCGAATGTTTAACCAAGATGTGGAAGAGCTTGGGAGTATTGTGCCAAATGGGACTAGAGTAAGGATTCGTCCTTAAAAAAGAAGTTTAACTTAATGAATTATAGGTAATTAGACTTATTAGGAAGGATTGATCATAATTATGTAGAACTATGTCAAATTTTATTTATAATGAAGAAAGAAAGTATCCTATATTTAAAAGGAAAATGATGCGATATGAAGATGATAGGCAAGAAAACAGCGCTTATTTTTACAGTAATCACTATTTTGATCACTCTAACCCTGCTAAGCTATACGTGGCTGGCCACAGTAGTACTTTTGTCCATCCCTGTAGTGTGGTGGCTTGGAGGAATTATAGACGATGCCTCTATCAAAATGGAACAATTGAAAATAAAAGCAGAGACTCTCGAAGCAGCAAACGAAAAGCTTCAAGAGAAAAAAGAAGAATATGAATCGTTGCTGGATTTGTTAGAGGGAGCTATTTTTCAATTTTCTCTTTCTTCTAATGAAATGTATGTATCAGAAGGTATGAAAAACTTGTATGGTACTGATTATACTCACGAGCGATTAAAAGATTGGAAGGCTTCTATTCTGCCAGATTATCAATTGAAAGTAGAAGAGCATGAACAGCGCTTACTAGCTGGAGAATCCTCAAAGGTTGAGTTCGAGATTGTCCATCCTGAACAAGGGCGTAAATGGATCATGCAGATTGCGACACCGATTGCAGATGATGAGGGTGAAGTGACCAAAATCATCGGGCAGATGATCGATATTACAAGCCGGAAAACTCTTGAAAATGAGCTGAAGCAAATGGCTTTTTATGATGAATTAACAGATCTGCCGAATCGGAAGTCATTGTATCGTCATATTGAAAAAGCCCTAGCTAGATCGAAGAGACATCAACATACATTCTCTTTAATGTTTATTGATTTAGATGATTTTAAAATCGTTAATGACACAATGGGTCATGATGCAGGAGATATGTTATTAAAAGAAGTTGTAAGCAGGTTAAATGAAAGTATACGAGAAGAGGATTTAATTTCTCGTATTGGCGGGGATGAATTTATCGTTCTTTTTGAAGAGACATGTAAAGAAGAAATTGAGTCGATTGCAGAAAGAATATTAGAACGGGTTGCTATGCCATATGAAATTAATGAGAAGGAAGCGAATATCTCACTTAGTATTGGGGTCAGTATGTATCCTGACGATGGAGAGGATAAAGATACATTAATTGAACATGCCGATCAAGCGATGTACTTTGCCAAATTTAACGGTAAAAATTCATATAAACTCTACACACCGGATTTATCAGATATGGAATACAAAAAAGTTAGCCTCTTAGATAAATTTAAACATACGTTCCAAAAAGCGAAACTGTTCAGCTGAGCAGTTTCGCTTTTTATTTTTCGTTTATCATCGGTTTATGGTGGCTTTCTATGTTAGCCGTTTGTAGAAAAAGAGCGGTTCTTGTACACTACTACTATAAATGAAGGAGAGTCAGGTGTTAGATGATGAAGTCAGTTATTGTAGTAGGAGCAGGTATTCTTGGTGCATCTGCCGCGTACCACCTAGCGAAGTCGGGTGCAAAAGTGACGATTATAGACCGCAGGGACAAAGGACAAGCAACAGAAGCAGCAGCGGGAATTGTGTGTCCGTGGCTTACACAGCGGAGAAATAAAGCGTGGTATCAGCTCGCCAAAAATGGCGCGAAATACTATCCATCATTAATAGAGGAATTAGAACAACTAGGAGAAACACAGACAGGCTATAAGAAAGTGGGGACAATCAGTTTACATACAGATGAGGGCAAGCTAGACAAAATGGAAGAAAGAGCAAAAAAAAGGCTGGAAGATGCTCCGGAAATCGGGGAAATTACCCGCCTCTCCAAAGAAGAGGTGCAAAGCCTCTTTCCACTGTTGTCAGAGGACTTTAGTGCGGTACATGTAAGCGGAGGAGCTAGGGTGAATGGACGTGCACTTAGGGATTCACTGATTGAGGCAGCCAAAAAGCACGGGGCTGAATTTGTGGAAGCAGAGGCGCAGCTAATCGCAAGAGGCAATCGAGTGATAGGGGTGAGCTGCTGCGGTGAAGAGCGTCTAAGTGATCAAGTCATTGTAACAGCTGGAGCTTGGGCAAAAGAGCTATTTAAGCCTCTCGGAGTTACTTTAAAAATTGAACCTCAAAAAGCTCAAATTGTTCATTTGGACGTCCAAAACGAGGATACAGAATCTTGGCCTGTTGTGATGCCGCCTAATAATCAATATTTACTGGCTTTTGAAGACGGAAGGATCGTGGCTGGGGCCACTCATGAAGATGAGATGGGCTATGATATGCGGCCGACAGTTGGCGGGCTTCATGATATTTTTGATAAAGCACTGCACATTGCCCCTCATTTAAATGATAGTACGTTTTTAGAGGTGAAGGTAGGCTTTAGACCGGTTGCTCCAAATTTCCTTCCTATCATTGGCCCGCTTCCAAGTTGGGAAGGCATTCTACTTGCCAATGGATTAGGAGCTTCTGGATTAACGGTCGGACCTTATTTGGGCGGTGAACTAGCGAAGCTTTCACTTGAGATTCCAACAGAGATTGATCTTGAATTATATGATGTAGAAGGTGCGATTGAATAAAATAAGTAAAAGATAAAAAGAACTCTTCCTTTTCTTAAAGGAGAGTTCTTTCTTCATCATCGTTAGATTCAGGTGTACTAGATAACGCTTTTGCGAGTGAGGAGGCTGTTGTTAAACGATTAAAACGAAGGCCAAGCTTTATCGACATTTGCGCAATTTCAGGTCTGATTCCAGAAAGAATCGTTTCCACACCAGTTAAGCGCAGCGATTCGATTAAGTGATACAGCTGTTCTGCCACGAGCTCGTCTATTGTCAGCACTCCAGAGAGGTCGATAAATAATGTAGAAATTTCTTTTGCAGCACATTGGTTTAAGGTCTTTTCTAAAATAACTTTCCCGCGCGCAGAATCAATCTTCCCGACTAATGGAAGAAGGGCAGTTTGATTTTGAAGAGGAATTAAAGGTGAACTTAATTCATTAATAATCTCTTCCTGTGCAAGAAAGCGCTTGGTTGTATTTTGATGATAAGCCTCGATAAAGATCGTGACGGAGATATTAACAAATTTAATGACGATCTCAGTCCAGCTGAAGATATCATCAAAGTCTACTTTATCTTTATTTAAATACGCATATTTTTTAATATAGGATAGGAGTACTTTCTTTGTAGAAAAGAACTCGCGTATAACATAGTGCAGAGGCGTGTCTAGATGCTTAACATCTTTGGCAAGTTCTTCTGACCAGGCTTTAAACGCGTTATAAAATTCACATTCATCATGAATAAATAATTGAATGATTTGTTCGACATACTCGTGATTTTTGCTTCGCAATTCGTTAACCACCGCTTGGTTATTTGAAGCATAAATAGAGCCTGGGTCCTGCTCATCGATGGATGCATACCATTCCTCTGATATTTGATGAGAATGTTCTTTAAGGAAATCATATAGTTCTCTATTCTGATGCATATCGAAATTCTCCTTCAAGTTTGTTTATATTAATATAGCATAAATACGTCATTGAAACAGGTGTAGGAAATATTTAACTGTAGTATAATGGGGGTGATCTAAAAAGGAAAGAGGGTACATAACATGATAAAAGCATTTAAATGGAGTCTTTTGGCTATGCTTCTCATGCTGCTGGCTGCTTGTGGACAAGCAGATGAGAGCGAGACAGTTGATAATGAAGAGGAAGAAAGTTCCGATACTGGATATGAGGCAGGACCGGTTGTTACCATGGAAATGGAGGACGGGGGAGAAGTGGTTATTGAACTTTACCCAGAAGTAGCTCCACAAACTGTCGAGAATTTTGTTTCACTTGTAGAAGATGGTTTTTATGATGGACTGACGTTTCACCGAGTCATTCCAGGGTTCATGATCCAAGGCGGAGATCCAGATGGAAATGGAACAGGCGGACCTGGACATTCAATCGAGGGTGAATTTTCTAGTAATGGGTTTGAAAATAACTTAAAACATGAACGGGGTGTCATTTCTATGGCAAGATCACAAGACCCTAATTCTGCAGGTTCTCAGTTCTTTATTATGGTTGCTGATACGCCTTCACTAGATGGTGAATATGCTTCATTTGGTAAGGTAATCGAGGGAATGGACGTTGTAGATGACATTGTATCAGTAGAAACAATGCCTGGTGATATGCCGGTTGAAGGACAAGAGCAAGTTATTAAGCAAATGACAGTTGAAACAAATGAGTAAATCATTTCATTAAGTGAAATAGTGAAGCCCCGCAATTGCTGCGGGGCTTTCTTCTATTCACCAGGTGTAAATGTTCGTTTCGCAAACTCATTATCCATCATGAAGAACGCATTGCTGTCATTATCAATACGCTTTAGTTTTTGAATAATGCTGTCAAACATATCTTCTTCTTCTACCTGCTCTTCAATAAACCATTTTAGAAAGTTAATTGTGGCATGCTCTCTTACATCCCATGCTAAATCAGAGAGATGATAGATCCGTTTTGTGACTACTTTTTCTTGAGTTAATGCTTTTTCAAACACATCTAAAATGGAACGGAACTCATTATTAGGTGTCTCAAATCCTGAAATGACAGCTCGCTCTCCTAAGGTATTAATAAAATTATAAAACTTCATTGCGTGAAATCTCTCTTCTTCTGCTTGGACTAAAAAGAAGTTAGCAAATCCGTCTATCCCCTCAGCAGAACAGTAGGCTGCCATCGCCATATACGTGTGAGCAGAATAAAATTCAAAGTTCATTTGCTCATTTAAAGCTTCGAGAAGTTTATCATTTAACATTAAAAACCCTCCTTAAAATTCCTATTAAGTAGTATGCCTAATACCTTGTACCATTCATTCTAGCTTTATTACTAATTTCCTTTCCCTTCTTTTATGAATCTGAATCATTTTCCTTTATGTAATGAAACCTCTTCTTTTTTCGTCTCTCTAAATGTATGCTTAAGAGGTAGATTATAAAATTTCGTAGTGATTAAAACGTGGTGATTAAAATGAAGAAATGGGTATCAGCTTTTACACTGACATCGTCTGTTCAATGGTTATTTTTTATTTTTGCCAACACGATCGTTGTCCCTCTTTCAGTGGCACAAGCCTTCCAAGTCCCTTCTGAAACCGTTACATTAATGCTTAGCAGTTCACTGATCTTTACAGGACTGGCATGTATGATTCAAGGGCTTTTCGGGCATAGGTATCCTTTAATGGAAGGACATTCTGGGCTTTTATGGGGAGTCATGCTCAATCTTGGTTTATCAGCTTCTGCTATGGGCATGTCGTACACGCAAATAGGCGGGGGGCTTGCAACTGGCATTCTTTTAGCCGGGGTAGTAACGATTCTTCTTGTTGCATTAAACTGGATTCAATATGTCCAGCGGATCTTCACTCCTATGGTCATGAGTGTTTATTTATTTTTACTGACCTTTCAATTAATTTTTGTTTTCTTTCAAGGAATGCTTGGCATTACAGAGCAGGGAATAATCAATATTCCCGTCAGCATTCTTTCCTTAGTGCTCGTTGTTTTCGTGAGCATATTAAAAATAAAAGGGTCAAAAATGATCAGCAACTTTTCCATATTAATAGGAATCGTAGTCGGCTGGATCATTTATGCTGCGGTGTTTCCAAACGAAGGAGAGCCTGTGGTGATGCAGGGACTGTCTTTTGCTCTTTACCCATTAGGAACGCCGAATTTGGAGTATGGAATTATCGCTGTTGCTTTTTTTGCAGGAATGTTAAATTTGACGAACACGGTTGCTTCTATCCAAGCAGCCGCAGAATTATTTAAGGATACACCTAATGCAGGGCAGTATCGCAGATCGTTTTTTTGGACCGGCTTTTTCTCGATTATCGTTTCAGGCTTTGGTCTTGTACCATATACGCCATTCACTTCATCGATCGGCTTTTTAGAAAGTACACAAATTTACCGGAAGGAACCTTTTTTACTGGCAGGAGGAATGCTCTCATTAGTAGGGCTGATCCCACCAGTTACAGCCTTTTTGATTACTCTTCCTATTTCAGTTGGGAATGCCGTTCTTTTTGTAGCGTATCTTCAATTGTTTGGAACCGCATTTAACAGCTTAAGAGGAGAACGCTTTACTTCTAACACCATTTTCAGACTGGCAGGTCCTTTGCTCTTAGGTGTCAGTTTAATGGCGATTTCGCCTACAGCATTTAACGGAATTCCTAATCTCCTTCAACCGATCATTTCAAATGGGCTGATCATGGGTGTTGTCTTATCTATCTGTCTAGAACGTTTTATCTCCTGGGAGTATATAGATCAAGAGATGCAAAAAGCTTCTTAGTAAAGAAGCTTTTTTGTTTTGAATTAAACAGTATAGGCTGAGCCCTCTTGTGCATAGAATGGTAAAATGAATGGGGGTGAGCGGATGAGGCATCAACACAATGCATTTACAGTACATGATGTAGAGCAATGTGATCTTCCTTTTTGTGCGCAAACGAATGATACGGCCCCGTTGTTTACAGCTGAGACTTATCACTCGACAACTGATCGCATTGAAAAAATAAATCTTGTTGATTATCGAGGGAAATGGACGATTTTATTGTTTTATTCGAGTGACTTCACCTTCGTTTGACCAACGGAATTAGCAGCGGTCGCTGCTCTTTATCCTGAGCTTCAAGCCTTAGGTGCAGATGTCCTTGGAATCAGTACAGATAGCGTGTATGCCCATAAAGTTTTCACAAAAGTCTCTCCTAATGCAGCAAGAGTAACCTATCCGCTTGTTAGCGATCGGAATCAAGCGATCTCAAGAGCCTATAGAATATTAGATGCAAAAGGCGGCTATGCCATGCGAGGCACGGTCATTATAAGCCCTGAAGGAATCATAAAAGCAAGAAGCGTCTATCCCCCTGAAGTAGGGAGGAACGCTTTTGAAATCCTACGCTTAATCCAAGGCCTTCAGCATAATCAGCAGACAGGTCAAGGCATACCAGCCAATTGGGTTTCTGGGCAATCAGCCATTACACCGGACCAAGGCCTGATCGGTGAAGTTTAGCAAGTTTCTGACCATTATGCGCGGGTTCACAGAGTAATCGATTCACCTTTACAGAAGAAAAAAAAGCTGCTTTCCTGCTTATGTAATCAGGAAAGCAGCTTTTTTTATATCTTTTTAATTGAAAATGATTATCTATATCAATTATAATGATGTTATCACCATAAGGAGGGATTTTCCATGTTTGTTCAAGTGAAAACATTGGTAGTAGAAGAAGGATACGCGGATAAAATGGTTGAAAAATTTGCGACGGAGGGGATCATTGAAGAGCAGCCTGGTTTCTTAGATCTCACTGTTTTACAAAAAAAGAAGCGTAGAGGCCATGAAGAAATTATGGTTTTAATTCGTTGGGAGTCAGAAGAAGCATGGAAAGCTTGGGAAACAAGCGAATTGCACCTTGCTGGCCATAGAGCAAATCGCGGTAAGCCAAAGCCAGCTTTTATTCATGAAGGCGGGCAAGATGTATATAACGTCATTGGAACAAAAGAATATAGAGAACCTGTTTCAAAATAAACAAAAGCCCATCCGTAGGACTTAAACGAGCTTGATAACGGATGGGCTTTCTTTATGCTTTAACCCCATTACCTCGTTTAGTAAGAAGCATGTAAATTAGATAGGGGGCGCCAATGACAGAAATGACGATACCCACTGGAATATCAGCCGGAGCTAAGAGATTCTTTCCTACAAAATCGGAAAAGAGCAGAATAAGCATGCCGATCAGCGCTGAGGCGGGCAGAAGGCTGTAGAAGTTTGGTCCGGTTAAACGCCTTGCAAGATGAGGTGCTAATAAACCTAAGAAAGAAATACCCCCGCCAACTGCCACACAAGCACCAGCTAATGCCGCAGCAAGCAGCAGCAATATTCTTCTTTCACGCTCTACATTCATTCCAAGTGCATATGGTACAGGGTCACTAAGCTGCAGCAGATTCATCGTTTTCGCTTTAAAAAATGCAAAGGGAAGTAAAACAATGATCCATGGAAGAAGGGCATTAACATAGCGCCATTGGGTGCCCCAAATACTTCCTGTTAACCAAATGGTTGCTTGTTGAAAATCTCTTGGGTCCATTTTCAGTTGAATAATAATAAGAAGTGCCCCGCATAACGCATTAAAGCCGATCCCTATTAATAGCAGCCGGCCAGGATCTACTCCACCTTTAAAAGACAATGAATAGATTAACAAAGCGACTGTAAGTGCACCAATAAACGCAAAGACAGGCAGTGCAAATGGAGAGACAACACCTGTTGTGCCAGCTTGTTTGAAAACAAAGATAAACAATACAACGGCAAGGCCTGCTCCGGCGTTGATTCCTAAAATCCCTGGATCCGCTAATGCATTACGGGAAAGTCCTTGTAAAATAGCACCAGAAACAGCAAGACCTGCACCAATTAACAACGCTATAATCATACGCGGCAGCCTTAATTGATAGAGGACAAGTTCTTGATTAGCTGTTCCATTTCCAAGGAATGTCTGGATAATCTCAGATAAGGAAAGCGGCATAATGCCAGTAGAGAGATTAAGTATAAAGGTCCCGAAAATCAAGAATATGATGATCAGAAGAGCTTTCTTCGATTGATGATATGCATTGATCCATTCCATTACATACTTCTTCCTTTCACACGAGCTAAATATAGAAAAAAGGGCACACCGATAAGAGCAGTGATAGCGCCTACAGGTGTCTCAAAAGGCGGGTTAATCATCCTCGCTCCTATATCAGCAACAACTAGTAAAAATGATCCTAGAATAGCACTTAGTGGAAGGATATACCTGTAATCAACACCCACAAGAGACCGAACAATATGAGGTACGACTAAACCGATAAAGCCAATAGCTCCAGCAATTGACACCGCAGTTCCTGATAATAAAACAACGGCTGCTAGGCTCAGCCACCTTACTAGATGAAGCGAATGGCCGAGTCCTGTGGCGATGTCATCTCCCATTGTAAGCGTAGTTAGAGAGCGGCTCATGATAAAGGCAATGGCTAAACCTGCAATGACTGTAGGAAAAAGTATGTACACATGAATCCACTTTGCTCCCGATAATCCCCCAGCAAACCAAAAGCTTAAATCTTGAGAGACTTGATAATAAAGAGCAATGCCAGTAGATAATGAACTAAATAACATACTAAGAGCTGCTCCGGCGAGCGTAAGTGTGACGGGAGATAACTGTTCTTTTGATACCACAGAGAATAGTAAGACCAAAATGGCTCCAAGAGCTGCCCCCATAAAAGACCAGCCAAGAAGAAGCCAGTACGAAAGATTAGTAAAAAAGGCTAATGCTATAGCAATAAAGAGAGCGGACCCTTGAGTGATCCCGATTATGGAAGGGTCAGCAAGAGGGTTTCGAGTCAACCCCTGCATAAGTGTTCCTGCCACAGCTAAAGCGGCTCCAACCAAGGCCGCAGTTAAGGCTCTAGGTATACGAACCTCGTGAATAAGCTGATGCTCAATTAAATCAGGGGTAAAGGATGTAAGTGAATCTAGAATAATAGAAGGGGGAATCCACACCGCACCGAGACCGATTGAGAATATTAGACTAACTAATACTCCGCATAATCCTGCAATCATCCAGCGGCCGGGATGGCCATTTTTAGATAAAAAACTTCTTGTTTTACTTGTTTTCGATAGTATTGACATGATTGTTGATCCCTCTTATAAAATAATTAATGAAAATGATTATCATTTTCGCTATGATTGATTATAAATCTACTATTCATTTGGTAAATTTGTCAATTTATTTTTTGAGAGGGTTTTGATATGACTACAAATTATGAGTGTATTCTTCAGCTAAAGTTTGCTTCTTTTCACATGTTAAATCAGTGCGAGATGCTTGATGTTTCGACCGAAAGAAATGAAATAATATTACTATACATAGAAATGGGTGAAGTACAGGTGAAGAAAGCAGATACGCAGAGTACTTATCAGGAGGGAGAGGTTTTCTGGGCTCATAAAACAGATAGAATCTATGCTTTTAATCATGAAGTTAAACTTTATGTTGCGAATGTTTGGATAGATTACGATAGATTAAAAGAACTGTCTTTACCTTTGCTAAACAAAGCACCAAAATCTAAAATTTCCCCCTTGTGGGAAGGGCTTCTTAGTGTTTCAAAAGATTCTTTTAATAATTACTGTAAACAACAGACTCTTTTCTGGAGCTTGCTAGATTTAATTACGCAAGAGCATACATCGTACCCTGGGAAAATGGAAATCATTATTGAAGAAATTACTAATCATATAGTTGACCCTCATATGGAACCTCTTACTGTTTCAGAGCTTGCAAAGAAGGCTAATATGACGCCTGCATCATTTTCAAGAGCGTTTAAAAGACATACGGGGTCTTCTCCTAAAGAGTTTATAAACAGCTGTCGTATAAAAAAAGCAAAGGAGCTAATGAGAGAGAAAAAGGATATTACATTAAAAGAAGTTGCAGACCTTGCTGGATTTCAAGATGAATTTTACTTTAGTAAATTGTTTAAGAAAAAAGAAGGAGTAGCTCCATCTATCTTTAAAAAAGAATTGCCGTGATCAACTAATTAAATATAGAAATAGTCAGTGGAAGGAAAGAAGCAGGGAATCATTTGTACATGAATAAAGGTAAAAATGACCATGTTCTTTTTAATTGATAATACTTATCATTGATAATGAATTTCATTATTGATTGTGCAGGGGGAAAAAAGATGAGAAGAAGATGGACACTATTGGCTTTGTTATGCTTGATTGCAGTGACTTTATTAGCTGCATGCGGTAATAGTTCGGAAGAGTCTACTGGGGCTACGGCAGAAGAAGATTCCGAAACAGTAGAAGAGACAGAAGAGAATAGTTCAGAAGAGTCAAGTGAGAATGAATCACCTAGCAGTTACACTGTTGAACATTTGTATGGTGAAACAGAAGTGCCGGCTAATCCAGAAAAGGTAGTAGTATTATCACATGTGTCATGGGAAGGTTCATTAGTTTCTGTTGGAGTCGAGCCTTATGCTGTAATGGCGTATGACAACGAGTTTCCTCCGCATTTAACAGAAGAGTTAGAGAACGTAATGGCACTTCCATATTCTGATGAGATTAACCCAGAAGAAATTGTTCAGTTAGATCCTGATTTGCTTATTATCAGCGACCGTTATCAACCGTTATATGAGCAGCTTTCTGATTCGATCCCAACTGTCGTAGTAGAAGTTGGCGGGGACTGGAGAGATGACCATTTAAAAGTAACTGAAGCTGTAGGGAAACTTGAAGAAGGTCAAAAAGTGATTGATGAGCTAGAAGCAGAGGCAGAAGATATTGGCGAGCGTATTCGTGAGGCGGTTGGTGAAGAAACATTTATGGCTGTTTCCATTAACAAGCAAGACATTCGTGTGTATGGAAGAAACAATCATGCAACCAATGCTTTATTGTTTGATGATCTTAAGCTGACGCCAGCAGAGAACATTCCTGATGACTTTGGTGAAAATATCTCGATTGAGGGCTTAGTGAAGTACAATCCAGATCATATTATTGACGTCACATACTTTAATAGCGGTGAATTTTATGACAACGTCACTCAAGGTGAGGTATGGAATGGGTTAAATGCTGTTAAAGAAGATAATGTGCATACATTAACAACAACTTGGGGATTTTGGGATCCAATTGAACGTCAAAAAGGTTTAAAAGAAATTGAAAACCTTTTATTAGGAGAGTAGTGAGTAAACAGATCTCATTTCACGAAGGAAAAGCGGGGAAACCCGTTTTTTTCTTCATTCTAATTGAGAATGAGTATCAATTACTAGGTAAATAGAAGTAGAAAGGATGAGAGTATGCAAAGCACAGCCAAGCTAATTGCAGAACAAGCTTCATTTAAAGCATTCTTGAATTGCTATGTACGTGAGATGGATGTTAGAGAGGTAGTAAGGCTAGAGGAGGCAGAAGATCAAGAGGTTAAAAAACAAATGAATGAACCCTATATCCTTTTTATATCTCTGCCCCATCAATCACTTACATATGCAATTGGAGTAACGTATAAGTCCCTTGTAGGCACTCATTCTTTCGGAAACGTATATAAGCAATCCCCCTATTGTAGTGAGTGGGTACAAGAAGAGAAGCTGCAAGCAATGATTACACTCATCCGAGAATTACATATGAGAGCAAATGCTGAATCAAGAGCAGGGGATTCTCATTTCGATGAATTACTCCTTAGGCTAATAGATAGCTATCAAACAATGGCACAATTCATTGACCACGCAATAAAAAAAGAAGAAACAGCCTCTCCTAGAAGTCGAGAATTTATTGATTTTGAACAGTCGCTGGTATTTGGTCACTGGCTTCATCCTACTCCAAAAAGCAGACAAGGGATCGCAAGCTGGCAGCATGAACGCTTTAGTCCAGAGAAGAATGGACATTTTCAATTGCATTATTTTAAGGTGAACAATTCTCTCATTGTTGATCAAAGTGATGGCGACGCATCTTGCGGAGAATTACTTTTACGTGAGTTAGAGATTAGAGAGCAGCCACCTGGTTGGTCCTTGCTGCCAGTCCATCCATTACAAGCACAATGGCTTATAACTCAGCCTCAAGTAAAAACATTAATGGATAAAGGCTTAATTGAAGAAGCAGGTGCAATGGGGCCGGAATTCTATGCTACTTCATCCATTAGAACAGTGTATAACAAGAAAAGTAACTGGATGTTTAAGTTTTCCATACCGGTGAAGGTAACGAATTCACTGCGTAATAACCAAAAACATGAATTGTACGCAGGCCGCAATATGACAAAGCTATTAAAGAAACTCCCTTTGCTTAAAGAATACCCTTCTTTTCAATTTATTCATGACCCAGCATTTCTTACTGTAAATATTCCAGGAATGAAAGAGAGCGGGTTTGAGGTCATTATTAGATCGAACCCTTTTACAAATGGAAATGTAGCCGGTGTGACTCCAATCGCAGCACTTATTCAAGATGCACTTCCTGGGAGGAAATCGATGCTCCAACAGCTTATAGAGGAACTGGCAATGGATGAGGGGAGAAGTCAAGAAGATGTTAGTTTTGATTGGTTTAAGAACTATTTTGAGAAGACGGTCATACCACTCATCCATTTATATGATACGTATGGGATTGCCTTAGAAGCTCACCAGCAAAACAGCTTAATTGATCTTTCTGCCGGCTACCCTGCTTCTTTTTATTACCGCGATAACCAGGGGTATTACCTATCCACACAATATAGAGAACGACTCTTGAAAATGGAGGAATCCTTACAGAAAACACCTGAGCTCTTTTATGAAGAGAAGCTGATCGAAGAACGGTTTACGTATTATTTATTTATAAATCATTTGTTTTCTATTGTTTATCGTTTCGGGGCAGATGGTCTACTAGAAGAGAATGTAATACTTGACTATATTCAAGATCAACTCAAAGAGATGTATACCTTATGTCATGGTGCTGGCAAGAGATTACTAGAGATGCTTCTTACGAGAGAAAAGTTAGCTTTTAAAGCAAATTTACTCACTAGATTTCATGATGTAGATGAACTTACTGCAGCTCTAGAACAAGCTGTTTACGCAACGCTTGATAATCCATTTACATCTAAAGAAAAAGGAGAGGTCCCTTATGCAGGTAGAGAAAGTGCCAAAGTCTAAAGCTGCTCTTAGAGTAAGGAAGCAGCTAGTTGAAGCAATACTATTTGAGAAGATGCTTCCTTATAAAGAGGAGAGGGTTAGTAGGGAGCTTAGTCACTTTTTTATACATGGAAGGTCAGCTACGTTTAGGTGTACAGGAAAGATATCTGCATTTGGACGGATTCGTATTGAGGAGGAGCTGGTTTACAAACTAACCTCAAGCGGGGAGATCCATCAAGCGGTCATTGCTGAATTTATTGCAGAGTTAAATCCAGAGGCAGAGATAGGCCGCCTTCTTCTACAAGAACTAGAGCAAACGATTTACTTAACAGATTGGAACGAAGAACACATACCCCAGCTTTTATCGAGAAGACAGATAAATGGGCTTGATTTAGATTCGGCCATCATAGAAGGACATCCATATCATCCATGTTTTAAAGCAAGAACGGGATTTACGGTGCGGGACCACAAAATATATGGTCCGGAGGCCGGACAAGAATTTTCGTTAGTATGGCTTGCTGTGAAAAGGAAAGACCTGAAATTTAATTATCCTAAAGAAGAACAAAGCTTCTGGCAGAAAGAGTTAGGCACGAACCAATGGAGGGATCTAGTCTTAGCCTTATGCCAAAAAGGGGGGCAGCTTGATGAGTACACTTTTTTACCTGTCCATCCTTGGCAATGGGACGCAATAAAGGAACAATATGCGGACTCCCTAGAAAGCTATGACATCATTGAATTAGGTGAATTTGGAGATTTATATAGAGCTACCCAATCTGTTCGAACGCTCATGAATCGGTCTAATCCACAGAGAGCCATGATCAAGCTATCTATGAATATGGTTCATACCTCTTCTGTCAGGACGCTGGTGCCGCACTCTGTTTGCACAGCTCCGGCTCTATCTGATTGGCTGCATAAGGTCCTTTTATCAGATGACTATTTACTAGATAAAGGTGTAGTGATGTTAAAAGAATACGCAGGGGCATTATTTGAGCCAAAAGGTTGTCAAAGTAATGATTCGTCTGGTCAATTAGCTGTTATCTGGCGGGAGAACATAACAAACTATTTGAAGAGTAATGAAGAATTTATTCCTTTTAACGCAATATTGCTAAAAGAGAAAGATGGTCATTTATTCATCTCCGAGTGGATCAAAAAATACGGAGTAGAAAAATGGGTTACTCAATTAATTAAGACGGCAGTTATTCCTGTTTGGCATCTATTAGTTAACCACGGCATCGCTCTTGAGGCGCATAGCCAAAACATGCTATTGATTCATAAAGAGGGCTGGCCGCTCAGGGTGGCACTGAGAGATTTTCACGAGAGCGTTGAATATGTCGATTCCTTTCTTAAAAGCAAGGAAAGTTTGCCCGATTTTACGCAGCTTGATGAAGTATATAACGGAGCAAAGGACAATCAATATTATTGGATGCAAGAAGTAGAAGCCCTACGCGAACTTGTGATGGATACGTTGTTTGTGTATAACCTTTCTGAGTTGTCATTCCTGCTTGATAGGGAAGGTTTCATTTCTGAAGAGCAGTTCTGGGAGCTTGTAGATAAAGAACTAACTGACTATATAAGTTGTTTTCCGGAAAATAGAGAGAGAGCGGCCCATATCGACTATAGAAGAGAGAATATCATGGCGGAATCATTATTAAAAAAGAAGCTAAATCGAGAAAGCCAGATCGAACATAGGCATTTGGTGTCAAACTCGCTTGCTATAAATAAAGACACACGGAGGGCAGAACATGTTCTATGTTAACGATACGTATTATTCACACCAAGACCTAGACGAGCAATTTAAGGTATTTGACCAGCTTGATTACTTAAAAGAGTGCGATCGTCATCGAATCGCTGTCTGTCATGAAGATGCATTTATCTTATTAGCGTTGTACTTTTATATAAAGAAAAAAGGTGGGTCAGTCGCGCCGATACATGCAAAGAATCCACTAGGGGCAGCAATTCGGACGGCTGAACATACCAAATCACATTATTTAATTCATCATGATATCGAAAGTCCGATTCAATTAAAGAAAGAGGGAGATGATCACAGCGGCTCTCTAATTCAATTGAGTTCAGGGACCACGGGAGAGCCTAAGTGTATTGAACGGTCCTGGGCCTCTATTGATAGGGAACTAGAGAATTATAATGTCAAGCTCTCTATTAATATGGTCACAACATCGATTGTCGCATGCCCTGTAAATCATTCGTACGGGTTAATAAGCGGGGTGTTGGCAGCAATGAAAAGAGGGTCTGTGCCAGTCATTATTACGAATCCCAATCCAAAATACATTGTGAAAAAATTAAAAGAATACCCTGTACATATCCTCTATGCTGCACCGACATTATTGTATACCTTGTCAAGGTTGCTGCCAATAGAGGAACGTTTTTACGCTGTTATGACCTCTGGCACACTTTTACCGGATGCTTGGTTTCGGCTGCTTCAAAAAAAATCACAACGAGTGCTGCAACAATACGGCTGCTCAGAAGCAGGATGTGTAAGTGTGAATGCAAATGTATCAGAAGCAAATGCAATCGGGAAGGTATTGTCTCATCTAGATGTGACGAGCGGGCAAGGCAAAGAAAACCCTGAAGAGATACTCATTAAAATAGACAAACAAACAATCCAAACAAAAGATTTAGGATATTTTGATGAGCAAGGGACTCTTCATTTTCTTGAGCGAATCGATGAGATGATCAATGTCGCTGGATTAAATGTGTACCCGCATGAAGTGGAAAATATCATTCGTTCGTATAAAGGAATACAAGATACAGTCGTATTTAAAAAAAGAGACGACTATGCTGGTGAACGTGTATGTGCGCTTTATTCTAGTGAAGAAGAAATTGATCCAATCAATCTCAGACAATGGTGTCAAAATAATCTAGCACCTTATCAAGTGCCTGTTGAGTGGGTACGAGTAAAGAAAGTTGATAGAATGGCGAATGGAAAAGTGAGCCGTAAAAAGCTTGGAGGGGTTTATGCATGACAGAAGAGAAGGCAATTACACTTTTATATGATATTTTAGAAAAACATCTTAATTTGCCTGCTATAGATGCTTTTCATAAGGAAGCTAGATTAAATGAAGATCTATGCATGGATTCAGTGATGATCTTACAGCTTATCCTGCACCTTGAAGTCGATTATGGGATAGAGGTGCCAGACGATGAGCTGGCTCCTAATGATTTCTATACAGTCTCAAGCTTGGCACAGTTTATTTCTTCTGTAACAAAGCAAAGTAGTATAGGTGATATGTTGTGATTAAAGTACATTGTTTTGTGAGCTGTGTGTGTGAAGTTATTAAAAAAAATGAGGGATTAGATCACCGGCCATTCTACTTCGGTGTATGGGATGCGGACTTTGACATTACAGAGGATTATGTGCTTTCTTATCACTCTGAAATTATAAATCATGACTTTTTTTGTACTTGGTATGAGCATCTATATGGAATCAAGTTAAATCGCTGGTATCAAGATGAACTGTCTAAGGAAGAGAATGTAGAGAATATGCTTAAGCTTATGGAAGATAAGCCTAGTGGACGCCATCTCATGGTCATGCTTGATTTATCGTTGCTGCCAGAGCGTGAAAATAAATTTCACCAGCGCCCTTTTCCTCATTACGTCATGCTGGATACCACTAGCAATCCAGAAGAGTGGATGATGTTTGACCCTGACTTTCGATGGGAAGGCACTCTTTTAAAAAAGAAAATTTTAAATGCGATTATGGAACCTACAGTGGGCGGCGGCTATTATTTTGATGAAAGAGAGCTGGTAAAGCCAACAGATGAAACGATTGAAGCTTATTTTAATACATGTTTGAAACTTGATTGCAACCCGATGACTGAAGGTATACGTTCTATCGTGGCTGCCTTTACAGAGGGGGAGCGCAGCAATGAACTTCATGAATTAGGTAACAGTTTAAAACAAATTCCGGTCCTGGCTATCAGGAAATATGCCTATGAACATGCATTTGCTTATTTTTTCAACGAGCTGGAGTTAGATGAGGAAGAGTTTGAGATGTGGTGTGATGAAATTGAACGTTTAGTTAAAGGATATACAACGGTTCAGTATCGTGCCATGAAGTTAGCGATGACTAGAGACGAGAAACATCAAGAAGCGATCCATATGCAGCTTGATCATCAAGATAAGCGTGAGACAGCCATAAAACATGCACTCAAGCAGTATTTTGAGAAATGGAGCAACAGGCAGAACCAAGTTGGTCAAGATAATATGAACAAAAAGAGGCTAGAAGAGGAAGGGCACCAGATCCTTTCGCTTTCATGATGAAACGGAGGCATTAATAATGAATGTATCATTATGTACGATTACGTTTAGACATCATTTGCACTCATTACAGGAGATTACGACTTGGGCGAGTGACCAAGGATTCAACGGCATTGAATTATGGGCGGTTCATGCTAAAAATGCAATAGAGGATGCAGCATTTCATAAGAAGAATATGGCTGAAAAAGGGCTGGCCGTTAGTATGCTCAGTGATTACCTGCCGCTTAATCAGTCTGTCGAACAATTAATAGAAACCACAGAAAGGAGAGCTAATTTACTAAAGCTTTGGGGTACAAATAAATTACGAACCTTTGCAGGACAAAAAGCAAGTGGAGAGGTAACTGCAGAGGAAAGGAGTCATATTGTAAAGCAGCTCCAAGCCGTTTGTAGAAGTTTAGCAGTGCATAATCAACTCCTATTAATTGAAACACACCCTAATACGCTGGCTGATACGCTTGAGTCAACGTTGCAATTAATAGAGGAAGTAGATCATCAAGCCCTGCGAATAAATTACGATGCTCTTCACATGTGGGAGGCAGGCGTGGATCCAGCTGCTGGTTTCATTGCGCTAGAACCGTATATCGAACATGTTCACTTAAAAAACATTACCTCAAGAGATCACTTAAGAGTATTTGCACCTGAAAATGTTTATGCTGCAGCTGGAACCCGGGAAGGAATGATTCCATTGTTTGAAGGATGTATCGATTATCAGAGGTTTTTCAGGCTATTGAGTGATTCTCTTGAGAAAGTTGAGGTCTCACTTGAATGGTTTGGAGAAGATGTATTTAGTGTGCTGACAAACGACCTAAGACAACTCCTGAAAGTGAATCAGAGGGTAGGAGTGTAATTAAATATAATGAGAGAAGGAGGCCGCCAGTTGCAGCCTCCTTCTATTTATTATCTATCCTCTCTAGCCACGGTACGATCAAACTCTTCTTTAATTTCTTTTACATAAGCTGGGTTGGTTAATAAATCATAACCTGTTGCAGCTAGTGTTTTAATACCTAGAATCATCGCTTCAAATCCCCTAGAATCACCAGTGGCATCACGGAATCCTTCTGTATGGGCAGAATATGGACAATTCTCCATCTTGATGTAAGGGTGAATAGACGGTGCCACTTGGCTCACATTTCCCATATCTAGTGAGCCATGGTCTTGGTCTTTTAGAATTTCCTCTGGTGCAACACCAAGAGCTATAAGATTCTCGCAATAAAGCTCAGATAACGTTTCATTCGTCGTAAGGTTATCGTAGCTAAGTTCATGGTTTGAAATCTTGAATTCACATCCCGTAGCAAGAGCTGCTGCTTCCACACAACGCTTTACCTTTGCTGACGTTTCCTCTAGAACATGCTTTTCGTTTGCGCGTATATAAAATTGTGCTTGTGCTCTTGCCGGCACAACGTTCACCACATCTCCACCGTTTGTGATAATGCCATGAATTCTCACATCATCAGGCAAGTGCTGTCTGAGAGAATTAATTAAATTAAACGTTTGTATAACTCCCTCTAGTGCATTTACGCCCTGATCCGGGCTTGCTGCTGCATGCGCCGGCTTGCCGTAAAAATCGAATTGTACAGCTTCCATTGCCATAGATGAGCCGCTTCTCTCATGAACACCAGAAGGGTGAACCATTAATGCAGCATCAAGGTCGTTTAGAAGTCCTTCATCGGCAAAGATCACTTTAGCTCCGTTCGTTTCTTCAGCTGGAGTGCCAAATACGATGACTTCACCTCCAAATTCAGCGACAGCTTCTTTTAGAGCAATGGCTGCACCAGTGCTCATCATTCCGATAAGGTTGTGTCCACAAGCATGTCCAATCTCAGGCAGGGCATCATATTCAGCAAAATAGCCAAGTGTAGGGCCTGGCTTTTTCGATTGGAATTTAGCGATGAAAGCCGTTTCTAAATCAGCGATATTCGTTTCTACTTCAAACCCATGGGTACGTAGTTCTTCAGTAAGAGCTTCCATTGCTTTAAATTCCTCGTTACCAAGCTCAGGGTTTTCCCAAATATAACGGCTGATTTGTATCCAGTTATCTTTGTGTCTTTCAACGATTTCAAAAAGAGTATCTTTGTTTAGAGCGTCCTTATTCATATTCGCATCTCCTTATATTTCCTTTTAGTTATCCTAGCTTCAGTTTAATAGAAATAAAAAAAGAAGCAAATCTTTCTATAAAAGGTGTTTAGACTTTTTAAAAAGCGGGTATGAGTACACAAATAATTGTTGTAAGGTGTGAGGAGACATGAAAAGTCATAAGCATCATAACTTAGAGGATCCATTTGTTGCGACCATCCGTGATCCGCTGGTGAGGGAGCAGATAAAACAAATGCTCGAATCCTATTATAGAGAGGGCTACCGTAAAGGCTTAGAAGAAGGCCTGCAAAAAAGAAAAGCCCCTATTGAAGAAGCGAAATTAGGCTAAATATAAAAGAGGCAGACTCATCAGCTGAGTCTGCTTTTGTTTTATTCAATTTCTAAAATGCGAAATCCATGCTTTTCAATTTCTGAGGTGACATTATCAAGGTGAGGAGATTTTTCTATCTTTATTAGAATCCGGCGAAGATAGGAAGAATCCGCTTCAAATGCGATATCGGATATGATATTAATATCATACTTATGTAGAATTTTTGTGATCGTATGTAGGGTGCCGGATTGATTATGAACCCCGATCAGAATACGTGTGCCATCAACACCTACCCCGAAACAATCTTCAAGTGTACGCTCTATGAATGAACGTTTAACAATCCCCACAAATATTCCGTTATCTAATACAGGAACAAACGGATATCTTACAATAATGGGAAGAAAATCTTCAAAGTGGCTTGTATGAAGATCAACGCTTTCATTTGCGCTGACATCAATACAGTTAGAAATTTCATGCTCATAAAGGCTGGTAAGAGTCATTCCATCATCTTGAGTTTCCATATACTCTAAAATAGATCTTTTGCTCAAAATACCAAGGTAGGAGCCTTCTTCACTCACCACTGGTAAACTGTAGTGAGAGCCTTGCATCAAAGATAGAGCCTCTTTAATCGTTATTGAAGACTGAAGTAACGTTAATTCATCTTTTGGAGTAAGACAGTTTCGGATAAACATAAAAATCCCCCCAGGTTGTATAATGTATGTCTATTATACTTTGTTTTGAGTTGTTATAATATCATAATTTTCAGATTTATTTTCGGGGGAGAAGGGAATGGGAAACGTGGGGCAGGAACGAGAGAGTCAAACTTTACATAAATCATCTAAGCCATTGGTTGAACGATATGGACTCGAGGCGGTGCCTAGAGAATTACAAACCACCAAGGCATTACAATATACTTTTATTCAAATGGCCGTCTCAGTTAATGCAGGTAATGTATTGGTTCCTGCTTTAGCAGTGACAGCAGGGGGGCTCACATTTATTCAAGCTGTCTTCTCCACAGTAATAGGAGCAGCGTTAGCTTTCTTATTTGTCTCATTTCTATCATTGCCAGGAGCAAAATACGGCATTCCAGCCCAATATTCAATACGAGCTATTCTGGGATATAAGGGAGCGCGTTATGTAGCCTCTCCTATACGGACACTTACCTCTATGTATTGGTTTGCTGTGCAAACAATAGGAGGAGCTTATTTACTAAAAGAACTGATTCTACGATCTTTTAATATAAATGTACCTTTTCTGCTCATCGCCATGATTGCAGCTACAATTATGGCCGTATTAGCGTTAATAGGGTTTGATGCGGTAAAAAGAGCAGCTAACTATTTCTTGCCTTTTCTTTTTGTTGGTGGTTTGGTCATGTTGTACCTCCTTGTAACAAGTGAAGTAGAGGGCAAGAATTTCTCTTTTCTTATTAGTGCCGCTGAGCACTCCTATTCTTTTGAAACAGTGACAATGATGTTGTTCTTTGCAAGTCTCGCTTTCGTTCAATATATATCTGGGGTAAGTGCAGCTTCTGATATGGCTCGCTATGCAAAGAGTGGAAAACATGCATTTACTGGATTATTTATCGGAAATACTGGCGGCTTCTTTTTAACTGCAATCCTTGGTGCCTACACAGCCGCTTTAACTGGTGAAGTTAATCCATATGTAGTATCGAGTCAATTGACCGACTCACCAATTTTTTTATTCCTTATTTTAGTGGCTTCCATTGCATCGATGGTGATGATAAATATCAGTAATGCCTATACTGGTGGATATAGTTTACTAAACAGTATCCCGAGTCTTGGCAGGGTGAGAAGTGCTTTGTTGTTTGGGGCTTGTGCAGTCACATTAAGTGCCTTTCCGGCTCTTGTAAATGAAGCGCAGTTATATATCTCTTATTTAGGAGTGCTTATTATTCCTCTTTCAGCTGTAATTGTAGCTGACTTTTTATCTTTGAAAAAGTTAACGTTTGAAGAAGAAGATTTTAGAAAGTTAGCAGAGAACAGCTACCGGTATAATAAATCAGGATTGATTGTATCTGCACTTGGAGCTGGAATCTATATAATCATACCTGATCACTGGTCCCCAGGGTTTATGACCTTTATAGTGACAGGTCTTGTCTACCTCTTCACGGCTCACTACATTCATAGAAAAGAAGTTAGACACCCTAATACACGGGTAAGCTAAATGGATCAAGGCGTCTGCGTTGTTGTTTTCTTAATGTGATTCTATAATTTAACTAAGATAGACAAGGGGGATTAAAATGAAAATTGAAGTGTGGTCGGATTTTGTATGTCCGTTTTGCTACATTGGCAAACGTCGATTAGAAAAGGCTTTGGAGCAATTTGAGGATAGAAATGAAGTAGAGTTAATCTTTCGCAGCTATCAGCTAGACCCAGATGCAGAGCGTAACAGTGAAGATCATTTATACGATGTATTAGCCAAAAAATATGGAATGACTAGAGAGAAAGCAAAAGAAATGAGTGATCAAGTGGCTATGCAAGCGAAAGAAGAAGGGTTAGTATTTAACTTCGATACATCCATTCGTACAAATACAGCTGATGCCCACAGGCTTGCCCATTTTGCTTATGAACAAGGAAAGGGGCTTGAAGTAACGGAGAGACTGTTAAAGGCTTACTTTACTGACTCCCTGCACATAGGTGACCGCGGCACCTTAAGCAAACTGGCAGCTGAAGCAGGGGTAGATAAGGAAGAAGCAGAGGAACTGCTATCAAGTGATCGGTTTAAGGATATAGTTGAGAAAGATCAGCAGGAGGGAATGACACTTGGAGTCAAAGGAGTTCCTTTCTTTGTATTTGAGAGAAAGTATGCTGTGTCAGGAGCGCAGCCAACTCACGTATTTTTAGATGTATTACAAAAAGTAAAGGAAGAAGCTGCGGTAGATATTTCTACTGAGCAAGAAGTTAGTGATAATGATTGTTCAGATGGTACATGTAATGTATAAGTGAACTGTCGTCAGAAGCTCTGTATTCATGCAGAGCTTTTTTATTTTGATTATTAGTAATTGACATGAGAAAATTTTCGTGGTAATTTAAGTTTACTATTCTGATTAATTTACTTGGTTTTAAGGAGGCTTATTGCATTGAAAAAATTATTATCATTGATGACTGCACTTATTTTGATATTGGTATTGGCTGCTTGCGGCGCAACGGAAGATTCAGAGCAAGATAATGAAGAAGTGACAGATAACGAAGAAACAACTGGTGAAAGTGAAGATACTTCTTGGACGGAAGTTGAAGAGGCTGGAAAGTTAGTAGTGGGTACATCTGGAACATATGCACCGATTACGTATTATAACGAAAGTAATGAGTTAACAGGGTTTGAAGTAGAGCTTGTCAAAGAGGTAGCAGATAAATTAGGTCTTGAAATTGAATTTAATACAATGGACTTTGATGGGATTCTTCCTTCATTACGAAATGGTCAAATTGATGTAGCAGCACATGATTTTGCGATTACTGAAGAACGTAAGGAAACATTTGATTTTGTCATTCCTCATAAATATTCTTACGGATCGGTTGTAGTAAGGGCTGAAGATGCTGATCGCTTTAGTGACGCTTATGATTTAGAAGGTGTAGATGTGGCACTTGGTTCACTAACAAGTAATTATGCAATTTTTGCTGATAATATTGGGGCAAATGGAACAGCTTATGATGGTGGAACAGAGGCTATTTTACGTGATGTTATGAACGGAAATACGGATGCCTACCTAAACGATCGTTTAGTCCTGCAACGTACGCTTGATGAATTTGGTGATGACCGCCTAGTAGTGGCTGATCAAGTGAAATATCATGCAACAGAAAGTGCAATGGCTGTGTTAAAAGGGAATACTGCTCTTAAAGAGAAACTAGATGAGGCTGTACAAGAGTTAATTGAAGACGGTACAGTAGCGCGTTTGTCTGAGGAGTTTCTTGGTGAGGATGTTTCTGAGCCTGTTGATGAATCAGAAGTCGTGGGTCTAGACGGAGAATAAGCCAGGATTTGAAATACAAAGGACCTTCCTTTGTATTTCTTTTTTTGAGAACTTTAATAAAGGAGGGGTAGTATGCTTGAATGGTTTAATCAAATTCAGTGGGAGTATTTATATGACCCGGAACTTGCGATGAATTCACTTCCTTTTTTACTAGAAGGTTTAAAGGTAACGATGATTATCGCTCTATTTAGTATGGTTTTTGCCCTCATTTTAGGATTACTCTTAGGAATTGCTCGGATGTCAAAGTTCTGGTTTATCAGATGGCCTGCAAGAATTTATATTTCATTTATGAGGGGAACACCTTTACTTGTATTTATCTTTATCCTTTATTATGGTATCCCGGTACTAGGGGTTGAATTTAAGAGTGCCATTGTTGCAGGGATTGTTGGAATCAGTCTTAACTTTGCTGCTTACAATGCCGAAGTGGTTAGATCAGCCATCATGTCCGTTCCGCGTGGCCAATGGGAGGCAGCTGCTTCATTGCAAATGAGTTATATTCAAACATTAAGAAGGGTCATTATCCCGCAGGCAACACGAATTGCCTTGCCGCCTACTTTTAATATTTTTATGGACATCGTAAAAGGTACTTCCCTTGCGTCCGTTATTACTGTCCAAGAATTATTGTACAGCTCAAGACTTGTGGCTGGCCGTACGTTTGATAGTATGACGATGTATATAACAGCCGCTCTTATTTATTGGGCGGTATGTATTATTATCGGTTATTTCCAAGAAAGATTAGAGAAGAGATATAATCGTTATTTAAGTAAGCGATAAAGGAGGACTCAAAATGATTAATGTATCTAAGCTTAACAAAAAGTTTGACGAGAATACCGTTTTAGAGTCCATCGACTTTTCGGTTGAGAAGGGAGAAGTGGTTTGTTTAATAGGGCCTTCAGGTTCTGGTAAAACAACGCTTCTTCGCTGCTTAAATGTGTTAGAACTGCCTAATAGCGGTACGATCACAATAGGTGAGAAAAAAATAGAATTTGGAGCAAAGAATGTTTCCAAAAAAGATATAAGTGAGCTGCGTGCTTATAGCGGGATGGTCTTTCAAGGCTTTCATCTCTTTCCGCACAAAACGGTCATGGAAAATATCATAGAGGCTCCTTTAACCGTTAAAAAAGCTAGAAAGAATACAGTTCTTGCAGATGGTGAGAAATTGTTAAGGAAAGTAGGTATGTTTGAACATAAGGATAAGTATCCAGATGCATTATCAGGAGGGCAGCAGCAGCGTGTGGCTATAGCTAGAGCCCTAATGATGAATCCTGATGTCATGTTGTTTGATGAGCCAACTTCAGCACTAGACCCGCAGCTCGTGGGTGAAGTGTTAAGGGTGATTGAAGAACTGGCTAAAGAAGGGCAGACGATGGTAATCGTAACGCATGAAATGAATTTTGCAAAACGAGTGGCTGATAAAGTATTTTTTATGGATGGCGGATTCATAGTAGAGGAAGGTAAGGCAAGAGAGCTGCTTGAACATCCAAAAGAGGCCCGTACAAGAGAATTTTTACAGCTGTTAGGTGAATAAATCATTAACCTATTGACAATTCTTTAATCCTTTATTATGATGAAATAACTTAGAAAATTTGAATAGTTTAAAAACTCTTATCAAGAGCGACCGAGGGACAGGCCCTATGACGTCCGGCAACCTCTAAGTTTATACTTAGTCGGTGCTAAATCCTGCAGAGCTATGGCTCTGAAAGATAAGAGGTGCGATCTTAATTGTCAAACCTCTTTCTGAATAGGAAGAGGTTTTTATTTTTGTTTTTACGGAAGTGGATAAGAACTAGAACCAACGTTTTTATAAAGTTGAGTTTTCAAATAAGATTACTTAGTTTCTGAGGTGGAAATCATGATAGAGATCAAGAATGTCATCAAAGAATATAAAACAAAAAAGGGCCTGATTAAAGGTGTGGATAATGTCAGCCTTGAGATTGAAAAAGGAGAAATTTTCGGGATTGTCGGATATAGCGGGGCAGGAAAAAGCTCACTTTTACGCTGCCTTAACCTAATGGAGAAGCCAACCTCAGGGGAAATTTATGTAGATGGGGTGAACCTAGTCTCATTAAAAGCTAGTAAATTGCGAGAGGCTAGACAGAAAATAGGAATGATCTTTCAACATTTTTATCTCGCATCATCTAAAACGGTATTTGATAATGTCTTTTTCGCCTTAAAGGCTGCTGGAAAATCAAAAGCTGAAAGTGAAAAGAAAGTTCTAGAATTACTTGATTTAGTCGGCCTTTCTGATAAAACGCAGCACTACCCGAGCCAGTTAAGCGGCGGTCAAAAACAGAGAGTCGGTATTGCAAGAGCGCTGGCAAATGATCCAAAGGTTCTCCTTTGTGATGAAGCAACCTCTGCCCTTGATCCAAGCACAACCCAGTCCATCTTAAAACTGTTAAAGAGTATAAACGAAAAGCTAGGTCTTACGATTGTTCTCATCACGCATGAGATGGAAGTGGTAAAAGAGATATGTGACCGAATGGCTGTGATGGAAAACGGGAAGGTCATCGAGCTTGGAAGTGTGTATCAACTGTTTGCTAAGCCAAAAGAAAAGCTGACAAAAGAATTTATCGATGGCGTCATGCAGTTTAAGCTCCCGCAAACATTAATGAACACATGCCAAGGCACAATCATAAAAATTCATTTTCAAGGTGATGTGGCACACGAATCCGTTGTTTCTGATGTATTAAAAGGGTTTGATGTAAAAGGAAATATACTGCACGGGAAAATTGAATACATCAAAGAAGTGCCGCTCGGGGTCTTCATTATGGAACTGATAGGGGACCAAGAAGAGATTAATAAGGTTATCTCTTACTTAGATGAAAAAGCGGTCGGGGTGGAGGTGATCACGAATGACAATTGATACATTTATTCAATTGCTGCCAGAATTAAATAAAGCTTTTATTCAAACAGTCATTATGGTCGGAATCTCCCTTTCCATTGCTATTCTTGTCGGCCTTCCGGTAGGAATTCTACTATATGTCACGGATAAAGGGTTATTTTTAGAAAATATATGGATCAAAAGCATCCTTGGACTGATTGTAAACTTAATTCGCTCGATCCCATTTATTATCTTACTAGTCGCATTAATTCCATTAACACAAGCCATTGTAGGCGGTACAATTGGGCCGGTGGCAGCCTCTGTTTCTTTATCAGTAGCAGCGATTCCTTTCTTTGCAAGATTAGTAGAATCATCGATGCGGAAAATTGATAAGGGGGTAGTTGAAGCGGCTATATCAGTCGGAGCAAGCCCTTGGCTGATTATTAAAGATATTTTATTAACTGAAGCAAAACCAGGAATCGTACAAGGAATTACAATTACAACCATCAGTCTTATCGGATACTCTGCTATGGCCGGGGTTGTCGGCGGCGGCGGGATTGGTGACTTAGCCATTCGTTTTGGCTACTACCGTTATGATGAGGCTGTGATGTTTACAACCATTATCATTTTAATTGTGCTCGTCCAGGTTATCCAATACACGGGTGACTTGATTGCAAAAACAATAGATAAGAGATGAAAATAGGAGAAAAGGGGAGATAAAAGATGAAAAAATTAAAAACGGTATTACTATCAGCATTATTAGTAGGAGCACTAGCAGCGTGTGGTTCGGGGGAAACAGAGGAAACATCAGCTGCAGGGGAAGATAAATCAAAAATCACATTTGGATCAACTGCCGGTCCATACAGTGATATGGTAAGTAAAGCCATCAAGCCTGTGTTAGAAGAAAAAGGATATGAAGTAGAAGTGGTAGAATTTAGTGATTATGTACAGCCAAACATTGCATTAAACAACGGTTCTATTGATGCGAACTTATTCCAGCATAAAATTTACATGGAGAACTTTGCTGAAGAAAATAATATGGAACTTTCAGAAGTGATTGTTGTGCCGACTGCACCAATGGGGATTTATTCTAATAAGTATGACTCTCTGGATGAAATTGAAGAAGGTACGCAAATTGCTATCCCAAATGACCCAACGAATGCTGCTCGTGCCTTTTTAATTCTTGAAGAAGAGGGATTAATCAAGGTCGACCCAGACGTGAATCCACTCGTCATTTCAGAGCGTGATGTCATCGAAAACCCTAAAAATATTGTGTTCCAGCCAATTGAAGCAGGCCAGCTGCCACGAGCTGTAGATTCTGTAGACTTATCAGCTGTACCAGGAAACTTTGCACTCTCAGCTAATATGGACCTTCTTGATGCACTAAAGCTCGAGACTATGCCTGATGAGTATAGAAACCGTGTCGTTGTAAGCACAGAAAATCTTGATCAGTCATTTGTTGAAGATATTAAAGAAGCTGTTGAATCGAGTGAATTTGAAGAAGTGATTGATAGTGAATTTGAAGGCTTTGGAAAACCAGAGTGGATGGAGTAAAAGTCACTTAGAGAAGGCGCTGTAATCAGCGTCTTTTTTGATTATAGAGAGAGGTGAAGATGAGTACTATACAATTTGAAGTTAGTGGTGCATATCTCTTTACACCGGGGATCAATAAGTTTAAACAAACGTTTAATTAATAGAAGTTGAACTATCCATTACAGGGGGAGCATGATGAAGGAAAAGAGTCATACCCTTACACAGCGAGCAATAAGAAAGCTGACTTATGAAATAACATAAGTCAGCTTTTCTACACTTTAACGATTCAATTCTACATCACGTAAGAATAAAGTTGTACTTGGGAACTGCCAGAATCCTTCTACATCATCACGCACACCTGCGATAATTTCAGGGAAGTAAAGGTAGGCATATGGAGATTCTGCAGCTAGTTCATTTTGCGCAGCCTCATAGAAATCTAGGCGTTCCTGATCATCAGTTGCCTCACGTGCTTGTTGTAATAAGGAGTCAATTTCTTCGTTATCAATAAATGAACGGTTGCCAGCAGGACCTTTGTTAGCTGAGTGGAAGACTGGATATAATCCGTAGTCGCCATCAAGTGTAACGGTACCCCAGCTGCCTAAGAACAGCTCAGATTGGCCTTGGCCTGCACGTTCTAAATACGTACCGAATTCATAGGTGTCAATTTCAATGTCTACCCCAATTTCAGCAAGTTGATATTGCAGAGCTTGTGCAAGATCTTGGCGTTCACGATCATCGTCAGTCAAAATGGTTGTTTGGAAACCATCAGGGAAACCAGCTTCAGCTAAGAGTTCTTTTGCTTGTTCAGGATCATGCTCAATACGGTCAATATCATCACTGTATCCGAATACATCCGGCGCAATTGGTCCGTCTGCAATGACTCCAGTGCCATCTAACACCCCATCAATTAATGCTTGCTTATCTACAGCCATATGAAGAGCACGTCTTACATTTACATCGTCAAATGGCTCTACTTCAGTATTGAATCCTAGGTAAACCATACGCGTTGAGTTTGATTGTTGTACAGACGTTTCAGCACCATTTTCTACTCGTGAAACATCACTTGGGTTTACAGGAAATATGATGTCCACGCCGCCAGTTTCAAGCTCGGCAATACGCGTTAAATCTTCTGGGATAACGGTGAAGGTGACAGAGTCAACTTTCGCTTTTTCCTCATGCCAGTAGTCCTCATTTTTTACTAAAGTGACAGATTGTCCAGGGCTGCGTTCTTCAAATTTAAAGTACCCTGTACCAGCTGGTGCTTCATTGACAGTAGAGAAAGGCTGTCCGCCGTTTTCCATTGCCTCATATGAAGCTTCAATTGATTCTAGGCTGATAATGCTTCCGCCTGGGTGAGCAAGATGTGCAGGCAGAGAGGCGAATGGGAATTCCGTTTCAATATGTACCGTATACTCATCTTCTACTGTGACATCCGTAATCATCCCAAATAAGAAAGAGACAGGAGAGGCCACTTCTGAATCACGAACACGATCTAAGTTCGCTTTAACTACCTCTGCATTTAAGTCAGAACCGTCATGAAATGTAACACCTTGACGGATCTTAGCTTCCCACGTCGTGTCATCAATCTGCTCAAAGCTTTCTGCTAAAGCAGGTTGAATGGTAAGGTCTGTTTCCATATGTACGAGTCGGTCATAAATTGTTGAGTTAATAGAGTTTGACACATTCTCGTTGGCACCATGAGGATCAAGTGAGACAGGGTCTGACATAACGGCTACTTTCAGATCGCCTCCTCCTGTACTTTCTCCTGTTTCTCCTCCATCACTAGAAGGATCATTAGAGGGTTCACTGCTGCAAGCAACTAGCCCTGCGCTTAGTACCGATAAAATGGCTGCAGACTTCAAAAATTTTGATAGTTTCTTCATGATTAATCTCCTCTCAGATGAATTAAATAGACAATAACCTACTAAACCTACAAGTAATTGCTAAGAAAACTATAGCTTAATAATGTAGATAAAGTCAATTTAGTATTTTCAAAATAATAAATTTTCTAACAAATTAGCGCACAAAAACTGATCTCTCTATTAATTTCGACATGTTTCACGGGAAACATGTCAATTAAATTGTAATGACTATCAATTCAAGTAGATATATGTTGAAGGATTCTTCTACCACACAAAAGGGATTCAAAAGATCTTTCTGGAATGTTTCATAAGTGAAGACGACAACAAATGTTTAAAGATTGAGAGATAACCTTACATTAATACGAAAAACAGGCTAGCTGCGTGGTAGGATAACGCTCAAGGAAATGTGCTTTTTACAAAATGATAAACAAAAGTATTCAAGGGTTTAACACTTTGTATGATGTATTTGTCCTGACTCACACGTAGAATTAATATTGAAGTCAAACTATTCTAATAATTTCGGTGTGGATCATTTTACTTATTGTGAAATAACTTAACTTTGCTTAGGGGGAATTAAGATGTCAGATCACGTAAAAATTGGACTAATTCAAGCCTCAAATGATGTACACGGCGATGAGCCAGTAGCGGTTCATAAAGAGAAAGCCATTGAAAAGCATATTAAGTTAATTCGTGAAGCTAAAGCAAAGGGTGCTCAAATCATATGTCTGCAGGAAATATTCTACGGCCCGTACTTCTGTTCTGAACAGAAAACAAAATGGTATGAGGTGGCAGAAGAAATTCCGAATGGCCCGACTACACGATTGTTTCAAGATTTAGCAAAGGAACTTGAAATTGTTATTGTTCTTCCAATCTATGAGCGGGAAGGCATTGCTACTTACTATAATACAGCTGCAGTGATCGATGCGGACGGTTCTTATTTAGGTAAATACCGCAAACAGCATATTCCTCATGTAGGTGTCGGGGAAGAGGGTTACGGTTTCTGGGAGAAGTATTACTTTAAGCCAGGGAATATGGGTTACCCAGTCTTTGATACAGCTTATGCAAAAGTTGGGGTTTACATTTGTTATGACCGTCATTTCCCAGAAGGTGCTAGATTACTAGGCTTGAACGGGGCAGAGATTGTCTTTAATCCATCAGCAACTGTTGCTGGTTTATCTGAATACTTATGGAAGCTAGAGCAGCCAGCTCACGCTGTTGCAAATGGCTATTATTTAGGTGCCATCAACCGTGTCGGAATGGAAGCGCCATGGAATATGGGCGAGTTCTACGGACAGTCCTATCTAGTAAACCCTCGCGGACAAATGGTTGCTGTTGCAAGTCGTGATCAAGATGAGGTCATTATTGGTGAAATGGACAAGAAAATGATTCGAGAAGTACGCGATACATGGCAGTTTTACAGAGACCGCAGACCAGAGACATATGATGATATGACGGCTCTTCTCCCTTAAAAAATAACATAAAAGCGTTCTGCATATGATCGTAGCTCATGCAGAACGCTTCCATCTTAACTAGTTTAGATATTAAAGGAGGTCTTTCATTGAGTGAGCAACGTTTAATGTTAACGGTAGAAGACTTAGAAAAGCAGTTTCAAGAGGCTCATCCTGGACTAACAAATAGAGAAGCAGTTGAAGAAGCAAACCGCTGTTTATTTTGCTATGACGCACCCTGTATTACCGCTTGTCCGACAAGTATAGATATTCCTAAATTCATTAAGAAAATCTCCTCTGGGAATATGTTGGGATCTGCTAAAACGATTATGACGGCAAACCCAGTCGGTGCAAGCTGTTCACGTGTATGTCCAACAGAGGAGCTCTGTGAAGGGGCATGTGTCCTAAACCATTCTACTAAGCCGATTATGATTGGCGATTTGCAAAGGTATGCAACTGATTGGGCAATGAAAAATGAACAAGTTCTCTTTAAAGCCGGAAAGAAGAACGGAAAAACGGTTGCGATTGTTGGAGGGGGTCCTGCCGGCTTATCAGCTGCTCGTGAACTAGCTCTTATCGGGTATGATGTCACGATTTATGAAGCTGAAAAAGAAGCGGGCGGGCTGAATACCTATGGCATCGTTTCTTTCCGCTTACCACAGCGCGTGTCATTCTGGGAAGTAGATCAAGTAAAGAGTCTTGATGTAAAGATTAAAACGAATACGCGAATTGGAGAAGATGTTCCTGTATCAGAGCTGGTAGCCAATTATGATGCGGTTGTCCTTGCGATTGGAATGTCTAAGGTGCCGGATTTAGGAATAGAGGGTGAAGAGCTAGATGGTGTTCATGATGCGATTGACTTTGTTAAAGCAACGAAATCAGGCCAGCTGACAGAAGAGTACATCGGTAAAAAAGTAGTGGTCATCGGTGCTGGAAACACAGCGGTGGATGGTGCGACATGTTCTGTTCGTCTTGGCGCAGAAAACGTTAAAATCCTCTACCGCAGAACACTGGCAGAAATGACGGCTTATGATTTTGAATATGAATTTGCAAAGCAAGATGGAGTCGAATTCCGCTGGTTAACTGCTCCTAAGCGTATTATCGGTGATGAGAACGGTAAAGTGAAAGCGATCGAGTGCATCAAAATGGAACTGGGTGAACCGAGTGAAGATGGTCGAAGAAGACCAGTACCTGTAGAAGGGTCTGAGTTTACGTTAGAAGTTGATGCGGTGATTAAGGCAATCGGCCAGACTCGCTATATTGACTTAATCGAGCAGTTTGGATTAGAGCATGACGGCGGAGTTGTAAAGGTAAATATGGAAGACTTTACGACATCGAACGAAAAAGTCTTTGCATGTGGTGATGTGATCTTCGGTAAAGGTCAAGGAGAAGCAATGGTTGTAACAGCGGCAGAACAAGGAAAACAGACAGCATATGCGCTGCACCAAAAACTATCTAAAAACATGCAGGAAGAATCGGCTTAACCCAAATTACGAGGAGGTAGTTGAATGGCTGACTTACGAATTGACTTTGCAGGAATTAAATCCCCGAATCCTTTTTGGCTGGCATCCGCGCCGCCAACAAACTCAGGCTATCAAGTGCAGCGTGCCTTTGAAGCAGGGTGGGGCGGAGCTGTATGGAAGACACTAGGCGACCCTATATTAAATGTATCCTCACGCTTTGCAGCCGTAAGTTTTAACGGGCAAAAGGTTGCTGGCTTTAACAATATCGAGTTAATTACAGACCGTCCGCTAGAAGTAAATTTAAAAGAAATCTATGAAACAAAGAAACGTTTCCCGGATCATGTGATTATTGCCTCACTCATGGTAGAGCCGCGGCAAGAGGCGTGGCATGAGATTGTCAAACGAGTAGAAGATGTTGGAGTAGATGGACTTGAGTTGAATTTCGGCTGTCCGCACGGGATGGCTGAGCGGGGGATGGGTGCTGCATCGGGGCAGGTTCCTGAACTCGTTGAAAAGCAGACGTATTGGGCAAAAGAAGTTGCCCAAACTCCTGTTATTGTTAAGCTTACACCAAATATTACAGATATCACTGTAACGGCAGAAGCAGCTGTTCAAGGCGGGGCAGATGCGGTTAGTATGATTAATACGATTAACAGTTTGGCGGGAGTTGATATTGATTCATGGAATACAGTTCCCCATGTTGCCGGCAAGGGAGCGCACGGCGGCTATTGCGGTCCGGCAGTAAAACCGATTGCGCTGAACATGGTTGCTGAATGTGCGCGTAACCCGCATGTTAATGTACCGATCTCAGGGATGGGCGGTGTCTCCAACTGGGAAAATGCGGTTGAATTTATGCTGATGGGGGCAACAGGCGTTCAAGTGTGTACAGCTGCGATGCACCACGGCTTTAGAATTGTAGAGGATATGTTAGATGGACTGAATAATTACCTTGATGAAAAAGGTATTGAATCAGTTATGGATATTGTCGGAAAATCGGTGACCAATTACTCGGATTGGGGCAACCTTGATCTGAATTATAAAGTCGTTGCACAAATTAATAATGATGTTTGTATCAATTGTAATAAATGCCACATTGCCTGTGAGGATACCTCTCACCAATGTATTGATATGTTAAAGGATGACCAAGGAAACGACATCTTAAAAGTTCGCGAGGATGATTGCGTAGGCTGCAACCTATGTTCGATCGTGTGTCCAGTTGATGGAGCCATTGATATGGTTGAGCTGAAAAATGAGCTGCCTGCCATGACATGGAATGAACGTCAAGCAGCAATCGGGGCAGCGGGTAACTGCAGTATCCCAACTGTAAAATAACAGGCTCATCATGTTGAGTTGACACATACAAGAAACATGAACGAATAAAAGTGAAGAAGGTCAAAGGAGGACTAACGAATGAAGAAGTTGATTAAAAACGGCACGGTTGTAACGGCATCTGAAACGTATGAAGCCGACCTTCTTATTGAAGACGGGAAGATTGCAGCGATCGGTTCAAATCTTTCGGCAAATGGGGCTGAAACAGTAGATGCTAAAGGATGTTATGTGTTTCCGGGCGGAATTGATCCGCACACGCATTTAGAAATGCCGTTTGGCGGCACTGTTTCAAAGGATGATTTTGAATCTGGCACAATTGCTGCAGCTTACGGCGGAACGACGACAGTCATCGATTTTTGCTTGACGAAAAAGGGAGAGCCAATGCAGTCATCCATTGATGAATGGCACGCAAAATCCAAGGACAAAGCAGTGATTGATTACGGTTTCCATTTAATGATTGGTGAAATAAATGATGACGTATTACAAGAGATCCCGAGAGTGATTTCTGATGAGGGAATCACTTCATTCAAAGTCTTCATGGCTTATAAAAATGTTTTCCAAGCTGATGATGAAACACTTTTCAGAACACTTGTTACGGCAAAAGAGCTGGGCGGTTTAGTCATGGTCCATGCTGAGAATGGGGATGTAATTGATTATTTAACGAAACAAGCGATTGAAAAAGGGCAGACAGATCCTATTTATCATGCGCTGACCAGACCACCGGAAGTGGAAGGAGAAGCAACAGGCAGAGCTGCTCAATTAACAGGTCTTGCTGATTCACAGCTGTATGTTGTGCATGTATCATGCAGCGATGCTGTCGAGAAAATTGCGGAAGCTAGACGTAAAGGCTTTGATGTGTGGGGCGAAACATGTCCACAATATTTAGTTCTCGATCAAACGGCATTAGAGAAGCCTAATTTTGAAGGGGCGAAGTATGTGTGGTCACCGCCACTAAGAGAGAAGCACCACCAAGATGTGTTGTGGAATGCTCTTAAAAACGGGGACTTACAAACGCTCGGCTCAGATCAATGTTCGTTTGACTTTAAAGGACAAAAGGAACTAGGAAGAGGTGATTTTACAAAAATACCGAATGGCGGTCCGATTATTGAAGACCGTGTAAGCATCCTCTATTCGGAGGGGGTAACAAAAGGGCGGATCTCGTTAAATCAATTTGTTGATATCACTTCTACTCGTATTGCTAAGTTATTTGGTCTCTATCCACAAAAGGGGACGATTGCGATCGGTGCGGACGCGGATCTTGTCTTGTTTGACCCAACGGTTGAGCGTACAATTTCGGCTGATACCCATCATATGGCGGTCGATTATAACGCCTTTGAAGGAATGAAAGTAACAGGGGAAGCTGTTTCTGTCTTATCTAGAGGGGAGTTTGTTATTCGAGATAAGCAATTTGTCGGATCTCCTGGTACAGGAAAATATGTGAAGAGAGCTAAATACGGTCAAACACTGACCGCTAATGCAGATGAAGTGATATCTAAATAACAAATGAAAAGCGAGCTGCCGCCAGAAGCATTCTATATAGAGAAGCTGGGGAGAGGGAAGCCAGTCACGCATGAACCTTTCTAAAATGATCGTCCATTTATCATAAGATCAACCTACCTGATAATGGCGCGGTTTAACAAAAGTATGACTGCTAGGTTACTAGCACATAAGAGGGGGATCACGTGATGAAGAAAAACTCAAGCTATTTAAAGTCTCCTGACCTGCTTCCGATAACGCATGGCGACCGAAAGATCAGTACATTAGGTTTCGCTATTATCTGGGTAGGTATGGCGGTTGTCTTAGCAGCATTTGCAATTGGTGGAGAAGGGGTTCAATCTTTGCCTCTTGGAATGGTTATTTTAGCCACCATCATAGGATCAATTGCTATTGGACTATGTATGACACTAACCGGTGATATCGGTGTGGAACATGGATTATCATTTCCGGTCTACATGAGGGCACCCTTTGGGACGATAGGTACTCATATTCCATCTCTTATACGAGGATTTGTGGCCTCATGTTGGTTTGGGATTAACACCTACTTTGGTGCAACGGCCATGAATGGAATCTTGTTTGTTTTAACCGGCTTTGATAACTGGTTTGTTTGTTTCTTATTCTTTGCTACGATTCAGGTCATCAATACGGCCCTTGGAATTAAAGCAGTAGAACGTTTTGCAGATCTTGCAGCACCGATCATTATTATTATATCTGCATGGATGTACACTACCTTATCAGACCAGGCTTTGGCTGCAGGGCGTGACGTGTGGAGCTGGATTGAAAGTCCGGTAACAGGCGGAGCAGCCGTTACAGCTTTTGCCATTGTCATCATGAGTAACATGGGCTTTTGGGGGACGCTTGCGGCAGATATGCCATCTATTTCAAGATTTATTAAAGCGCCAAAACTTGAGAGAAATTGGTTTAAACGCAACAAAGGACAAATTGTGGGCAGCTTAATCACACTGCCAATTGTCCAGACGTTTATGGTAGTGATTGGTGCGGTGTCCTTCATCGCCGTATCCAATTATGATCCGGTAATCGCTCTTCAAGAAGCGGCAAGCGGTATCGTTCTTGGTGTCCTTCTCTTAATGATTGTCTTTGCTCAATGGTCTACGAATATATCTGCAAACCTTGTTCCTGCAGCAACGATTTTCTCAAATGTCGGAGGCCCTAAGCTTCCATTCTGGACAGGGGTAGTAGTAGCCGGTTTAATCGGTGTGCTAGTGCAGCCATGGAGTTTATTTGGGATTATTATTCCGGCGCTTCTTATAGTAGGAGGGATCTTATCGGCGATCGTTGGAATATTAGTAGCAGATTATTATTTCATTCGTAAGCGTCGTGTAAATGTAGTTGATCTTTATAAAGAGGATGGTCAATATCACTACTGGAAGGGTCTGAATCTTGCTGGACTAATTTCCTGGGTTCTTGGCGGAGGTGCAGCTTACTTCATTCAAACGTATTCTTTTGCTGTTGGTTTTGTTGTCGGAGCTGCCGTGTATTATGTTCTTGCGAAGTACTGGTGGTTTGAAAAATATCAGCAAGCCGAGCTGAACGATCCAAGTGATGAGAAGTATTTAGGGATCACGGTGGGCAGAGATTGGATTATAGAGGATGATGATGAGAAAGAACAAACAGCCAAAACAGCACAAAATGCATAGAGAGGGGACCGTTTATGTCTGACTATCAAGAATACTTGGCCGAGAGGGATGAAATCGATTATTTGATCCAGCAAGGCTATGTAATTAAAGGAGTTACAGAAAATCTAAGCGGCGCTTTTGTAGAGTTTGAACTGCCTGCCCCAGGCATGAGCCGTGGTCAGCAGCAATATGAACGTCTTCATATTAAGACAGCGGATGCGAGAAAATACTTTTCTGTTCTCTTATTAAAGCAAGCTCAAAAAACCGGTTAAATAGCAAGCTGTACTGAGATCACTCATCTTAGTACAGCTTTTTTTATTTAGGGAGGTTTTCTTACATATCATTTTTAGAGTGAGGCAGGAGATAGTGGACGAGTTATAGAAGTAAGTACAACCTAGATTAATATCGTAATGTTTACTGATTTCTCTACTCTTTAGAAGAGGTGATATTTAGATAATGAAATCGTATATATCAATTGAAGAGATTGTGAAACGGAAGCATTTTGACCATATTGAAGTGGTGGCGGGAGCTTTAGGGCTTGATCGTTTAGTCAAGTGGGTCCACGTAGTAGAAGTCGTACAAATTAAAAACCTTTTAAGAGGTCATGAATTAATTTTAACAACAGGACTCGGCTTTAAAGATGATCCCTCTTTATTTGTGCAATTTGTTAAACAATTGATTGATTGCGAAGCTGCAGGTCTATGTATTGAAATCGGCACAAACACATCCACGATCCCTCCAGATGTTATTGAAATAGCAAATACTCACCAATTTCCTATCATTGTATTTAATCAAGAAGTTCCTTTCGTAGAAATTACACAAGATATCCATTCAACGCTTATCAATAAACAATACCAAGTCATATCAGATCTTGAACATTACTCTCAGCAGTTAAATAAGAAGCTCTTAGAAATAAGCGAATATGATGAAATTTTAACATTTTGTCAAATGTACTTAGATGTACAAGTCGTAGCAAGGTTTAATGAGAAAGACCTTAAATTCTATCCTGAACCTCCTAAAGGAAGGAGGAAACAGCTGTATAAATTAGCAGAAGAGGCTGCTATGGATAAACAGTCCAAAGTAGCAAAACAACCGGTCATGTTACTAGGAAATCAATATGCAGAAGTAATGATTATTTCAAAAGACCGTGATTTAACGGAATATGATTTTTTAATTTTAGACAGAACCGTAACAGCCCTAGCTCAACAGCTCCTTAGAACGATGTATGTGGAAGAAAGAAAAAATGCCGAGGAGTCACAGTGGATGTTAGATTGGCTGGAAGGCTCACATAGAGAGGCCGTCATTGATGAACATCTCGCTTCCCTTGAACCGGGCTTAAAGCTTAACGGGGCAGTGGTGTGTGTGTGTAAATACCAGCCGGCAAGGCATGGTGCAGATACCGATTGCACCTATTTAAAATTATGGATCCGTACCGTTTTTGAGCAGTATGGCTTTCATTTATTTACGATTGATGTCAGGCAGGACCTAGTATTGATTTTAGGGAATAAAAGGGCTGGTGATGATTGGAAAGAACGAGCCAAAGAAGCGTTTGAGCGAGTTAGAGCACAAGAAGGCACAGGTGGGAAAAGTGTTTCTTCCTACAGATTTGGGGTGGGAAAATACATTTATCAGCTTGAGGATGTAAATGTTAGCTACAAAACAGCAAGGGAAGCGCTGCTGCTTACTAATAGAGCACATCATAAAGAGATGAGCATGTTTTATGATGACCTTCATTTATACCGTATCTTATCGGTCATTCACCAGCATGCAAACCTTGATGAAATCGTTAGTGATTACTTAGCGCCGGTCATTGAATATGATAAGCGATATAATGGACAATTGCTTGAAACGCTAAAAGCCTATTTAACATGCAGCGGGTCTAAGCAAGAGACAGCTAAACGATTATTTATTGTACGGCAAACGTTATATCATCGGATTGAAAAGCTCGAAAAGCTTCTTGGATCTGACTTTATGGAAGCGGAGAAAAGGCTGGCACTTGAATTTATGCTTCTTGCAAAAGATTATTTAAATGTTGAAGAACAGCTGCAAAAGCGGACAGTTTAATCACTTTTATTTGCACTCCTTAAATGGGGTGTATTTTTTATTTGGCTGATGATCATTATGTGGAAAAATTTATGGTGCTTATTTGACACAATGTCTAATGCAACCGCAAGCCTTATAACAGATAATAGAAGCATGGATCAAATAGTGTGAAAATTAAAACGATTGAGGGGGAGACAGGCATGGCTGTACTAAAAAAATCAACTGAGCTTAAAAACTATATTAATGGTGAATGGGTTGCATCAAATGGGAAAGACACTCTTGAGGTGCCCAATCCAGCGACAGGTGAAATTCTTGCTTCTGTACCCATCTCGACAAAAGAAGATGTGGATCAAGCAGTAAAGGCAGCTAATGTAGCATTCAAAAAATGGAAAAACGTTCCTGTGCCAAAGAGAGCGAGAATCTTATTCAAATACCATACGCTTTTAACTGATCAGCATGAAGAGCTTGCAAAGCTGATTGTACAAGAAAATGGGAAAGCATTTAAAGAGGCATACGGAGAAGTTCAGCGCGGGATCGAATGTGTAGAGTTTGCCTCTGGGGCGCCAACATTAATAATGGGTGAAACCCTCTCAGGAATCGCTGAAGAAATTGATTCAGAAATGTTTCGTTACCCGCTAGGAGTAGTAGGAGGTATCACGCCATTTAACTTCCCAATGATGGTGCCATTATGGATGTTCCCGCTGGCTATTGCTTGTGGTAACACTTTCGTATTAAAGCCGTCTGAGAGAACGCCATTACTCGCAAATAGATTAGTAGAGCTTTTTACAGAAGCTGGTGCGCCAAAAGGGGTATTAAATGTGGTACACGGGGCTCATGATGTCGTAAATGGTTTACTGGATCATGAAGATGTAAAAGCCATTTCTTTTGTAGGGTCACAGCCGGTTGCTAAGTATGTCTATCAGCGTGCCGCAGCCGAAGGGAAACGTGTTCAAGCTTTATCTGGAGCGAAAAACCATCATATCGTGATGCCTGATGCAGATATGGAAAAAGCAGCTCAGCATATTATCAGCTCGACATTTGGAAGCGCAGGACAACGCTGTATGGCTTGTAGTGCGGTTGTCGTAGTCGGCGATAATGATAAATTTGTGAACCTGTTAAAGAAAAAAGCAGATGAGCTGACAATTGGAAGCGGTCTTGAAGAGGATGTACTTTTAACACCAGTTATTCGTGATTCTCATCGTGAGAAAGTGCTTGGCTATATCCATAAAGGGGTAGAAGAAGGCGCCTCTTTAATCCGCGATGGACGTAAGGAAATGGATGAAATAAAAGAAGGAACATTTTTAGGGCCGACGATCTTTGATCATGTCACGCCGGATATGACAATTGCAAAAGAAGAAATTTTTGCACCGGTTTTAAGTCTCCTTCGTGCAGAAGATCTTGATGGAGGACTTGAATATATCCGCAAATCCCGCTACGGAAACGGGGCAACTCTTTATTCCAAAGATGCGGCATCTGTAAGAAAGTTCCGTGAAGAGGCAGATGCAGGTATGCTCGGAATTAATGTAGGGGTACCAGCAACGATGGCCTTCTTCCCATTCTCAGGCTGGAAAGATTCATTCTATGGTGATTTGCATGTAAACGGAAAAGATGGAGTGAACTTCTTCACACGTAAGAAGATGATCACGTCACGTTTTGACTTTTAATTGATGAACTAAAATAGGAAGGGGGAGGTCACTTGGAGAAGACGAATCAAAAGTTGGATATGAAAGCAGCTGATGAGAAGTACCTTTGGCATTCCATGAAGCCTTATAACCCTAACGCTACGATGGTAGTGAAAAAAGCAAATGGAGCATGGGTGACAGATAGTGATGGCAATCAGTATCTAGATGGGATGGCTGGTTTATGGTGTGTAAATGTCGGCTACGGGCGTACAGAGCTTGCTGAAGCTGCTTATGAGCAATTAAAAGAACTCGCTTATTTTCCATTAACTCAGAGTCATGAACCCGCTATTAAACTAGGTGAAAAGTTAAATGAAATGCTTGGCGATGATTATGTCATTTTCTTTTCCAATAGTGGTTCAGAAGCTAATGAAGTAGCTTTTAAAATTGCTAGACAGTATCATCAGCAGCGCGGTGAAGGCTCGAGATATAAATTTATCTCTAGATACCGCGCCTATCACGGCAACTCGATGGGGGCACTAGCTGCAACAGGTCAGGCACAGCGCAAGTATAAGTATGAACCGTTAGCGCCTGGTTTCATACATGTTCCTCCTCCTGACATGTACAGAAGGCCTGAAAATGAAACAGCTGAGCCGCGTTCTTTAACGTCTGTAAGTGATATAGAGCAGGCAATGACGTGGGAATTAAGTGAAACCGTAGCGGCTGTTATTATGGAACCAATTATCACGGGCGGAGGAGTATTAGTTCCCCCTGAAAATTATATGAAAGGTGTGAAGGAGGCTTGTGAAGCTCACGGAGCCCTTCTTATCTCAGATGAAGTCATCTGCGGTTTCGGACGCACAGGAAAGCCGTTTGGGTTCCAGCATTACGGGGTGCAGCCGGATATTGTTACAATGGCTAAAGGAATCACAAGTGCCTATTTACCGCTGTCAGCAACAGCGGTGAAGCGAGAAATTTATGAAGCATTTAAAGGCACAGAAGAGTACGAATACCTAAGGCACGTAAACACGTTTGGCGGCAGTCCTGCGTCATGTGCACTCGCTCTAAAGAATTTAGAGATTATGGATAAAGAAAAATTATTCGATCGTTCAGCTGAGCTCGGTAATCAGATGAGAGCGGATCTTCAAACGTTACTGCAAACTAACCCATATGTCGGTGATGTCAGAGGCAAAGGGATGCTAATTGGTATTGAATTAGTAAAAGACAAGAGTACTAAAGAACCTCTTGATGTACAATTAGTCAACCAGGTGATTGGAACCTGCAAAGATAAAGGCCTCATCGTAGGGAAGAATGGAGCAACTGTAGCAGGATTCAATAATGTTCTCACGCTCTCGCCTCCATTATCCATCGAAACAGAAGATATCCGTTTTATTATTGAGACGGTTAAAGATGCATTAAACGGATTAAATTAACCTAAATAAAAGGACAAAAGAAACGAGAGGTCACTCGATAGACCTCTCGTTTCTTTATTTGGTATTAATATCCATGATTTGTTGTGTTCAGGCAGCACATTTATCTTATATAATAAAAATATAGACAGATTCATGGAGAATGGTTGTGATGATCGTGCCGGAGCCAAAAGATCTAGTAAAAGATGAACTCTTTCTCTCGTGGTTTTACCAAACGAGTGATAGTGTGTTTATTTGCAGAAATACAGATAAAGAGATCCTGCTAACCGCATACAACCAGCCAGCAGAAAAATGGGTAGCCGAATTTTTCATGCATGGTAAGAATGGCTTTGTATGTAAGGAAAATGAGTTTGAGCGCACGTGTAAAAATGCATTTAAAACTCTGAAAAAAGTGTCTTTTTCGTTTTCTCTTGAAGATAAAGGGATTTTAACGGTAAGCTGCAGCCCTGTTTATGTAGAAGAGATGAAAGAATGGGTCGTTTTAATTGTTGGGAAAAATAAGCAGAATTTAATCGGCTCCTATAATGCTTCCTTGCTCACTTACTTATCAAATACGGAAGATGCGGTATTAGTTCGTGATGTTAACGGAACAATCACATTTGTAAACATTGCTTTTACGGACATGTTTGGCTGGAAAAGTGAAGAAGTGTTAGGGAAAAAAGTATTTGAAATTAATATTCTTCCTGTCTCTTTAATTGAAGAATCCTCTAGAATTAACGAAATGTCTTTGAGGGGCTCGAGCTATTCCCATATTACTACTCAAAGATTAAGAAGAGGCGGGGAATTATTTGATGTCTCCATTACGTATTCCTACGTGACAGATGTAGACGGGGAAATTGTTGGTTCATTAAGTGTCTTTCGTGATATGTCTGAACAAAAAAAGATTGAATCCCTGCTGCGGGAAAGCGAAGAGAGATATCGAAAGCTAGTCGACCTTTGTCCTTTGCCGATTTTTGTTCATCAAGAGGGGACGGTTCAATATGTGAATCATGCGGCCCTTACCTTAATGGGGACGGATGATGAATCCAAATTAATAGGCAAATCCATCTATTCGTTTGCTAACATGGAGCATCATGCTGAAATAAAAAAACGCTCTACAGATGTACACCAGGAACCGGTTCAAGGTAAAAGTGAATACACTATTAAAACGTTAGATCAACAATATAAAATTATCGAGGCAATGGTTACGTCAATAAGCATAAGAGATAACAAGGTGAATCTTGTGCTGCTAAATGATGTAACAGAAAAGAAAAGGCAGGAAGAAGCGTTGCGTGAAAGTGAAAAGCGCTATCGCTTAATTGCTGATAACTCCTATGACCTTATTTCGATAATAGACCGCAATGGGGTTGGCAAGTATATCTCGCCATCTCATGAAAGGCTGCTTGGCTATAAAGAAAGTGAGCTGATAGGAGATACAGCAACCTTGAGAATCCATCCTAATGACAGGGATCATACTTATGAAACCTTTCAAAGGGTTTTGGAAACAAAAGAACAGCAACGAATGGAGTACCGGATGTATCGTAAGGATGGAAGCACCATTTGGATCGAATCCATTTTAAGGATGTTTGATGAAGGAGAACAATCAGACATCTTAATAGAAAGCCGTGACATTACCGAGCGGAAAGAAAATGAAAAAATGATTCGCAGGTTAGACAAGCTATCTGTAGTTGGACAGCTTGCAGCAGGAGTGGCTCACGAGATCCGAAATCCATTAACATCGATAAAAGGTTTTCTTCAATTATATCAAGAACAAAATGTCGAGAAAAAAGATAATCATTACTGGGAGATTATTTTTTCTGAATTAAATAGAATTGAAGAGATTATCAATGAGTTTATGGTCCTCGCCAAACCGCAAGAAGTGGATCGAAAAAGCATTCCAATTCAAGATCTGCTTTCTCATACGATTGTCTTATTCCAATCTGAGGCCCATTTAAATAATATTGAAATCGACGTCATCTATGTAGAGACAGAGCAGATGTCCATCTATGCAGTAGAAAATCAGTTAAAACAAGTATTCATCAATTTATTGCGTAACGCTATAGAAGCCATTAAGCCCCAAAAGGGCAAGATACGAATTAAAGTTGAAAGCTGCTATGGAGAGGAAAGGGTTAGATTTAGATTTATTGATAACGGTCCAGGTATTCCAAAAGATCGTCTTGCTCATTTAGGAACGCCTTTTTATACGACAAAAGAAAAGGGGATCGGGCTTGGGTTAACAATCAGTCAAAAGATTATCCATGAACATAAGGGTGATTTTAGGATTCGCAGCGGATACAAAAGAGGGACGTTGATTGATATTATTTTGCCGCGCTATAACTAAATATACAATTAAGGTATTTGAGAAGTTCCTCAAATGCCTTTTTTTATGGGGAAATTCCACATTTTTCTATATTCTCAGCTTGTTTTTTGAACCTTTCATATAAAACTATTTATATTACTATATTTATTAAATGTAGCATAATAGACGAGAATCCTCCTATTATTCTAGTAAATAGGTTGTAATAACTTGTCACAGAAAATACATACTTTTTTGAATTTTGATAGATTATTCATAGGAGGTGATCGCCTATGAATCTTCAAAAAATACGCTCAGCGTTGAAGGTTAAGCAATCGGCATTGGTCAGCAGTTTAACTATTTTGTTTCTAATCATGCTAGTAGGTACGGCTAGTGCAAATGATGCGAAGCAAGAGTACTTAATTGGTTTCAACTCAGACAAGGCAAAAGGACTTATCCAAAATGCAGGTGGAAAAATTCATCATGAATATACAGAGTTTCCAGTTATCTATGCAGAGCTTCCAGAAGCAGCGGTAAGTGGATTGAAAAATAATCCTCATATTGATTTTATTGAGGAAAACGAAGAAGTTGAAATTGCACAGACTGTTCCTTGGGGAATCCCTTATATTTACTCGGATGTTGTTCATCGTCAAGGTTACTTTGGGAACGGAGTAAAAGTAGCAGTACTTGATACAGGAGTGGCTCCTCATCCTGATTTACATATTAGAGGAGGAGTAAGCTTTATCTCTACAGAAAACACTTATGTGGATTATAATGGTCACGGTACTCACGTAGCTGGTACTGTAGCTGCCCTAAACAATTCATATGGCGTATTGGGAGTGGCTCCTGGAGCTGAACTATATGCTGTTAAAGTTCTTGATCGTAACGGAAGCGGTTCGCATGCATCCATTGCTCAAGGAATTGAATGGGCGATGAATAATGGGATGGATATTGCCAACATGAGTTTAGGAAGTCCTTCTGGGTCTACAACCCTGCAATTAGCAGCAGACCGCGCTAGGAATGCAGGTGTCTTATTAATTGGGGCGGCTGGAAACTCAGGACAACAAGGCGGCTCGAATAACATGGGCTACCCAGCGCGCTATGCATCTGTCATGGCTGTTGGAGCGGTGGACCAAAATGGAAATAGAGCGAACTTTTCAAGCTATGGATCAGAACTTGAGATTATGGCGCCTGGTGTCAATATTAACAGTACGTATTTAAATAACGGATATCGCAGTTTAAATGGTACGTCAATGGCATCTCCACATGTTGCTGGGGTAGCTGCATTAGTTAAACAAAAACACCCTCACTTAACGGCGGCACAAATTCGTAATCGTATGAATCAAACAGCAATTCCGCTTGGTAACAGCACGTATTATGGAAATGGCTTAGTGGATGCTGAGTATGCGGCTCAATAATCCCTAAGGATGTACTGGATGCAGAGAGAGCTCTCTGCATCCAACTTGCATTATGAGTACATTTATATTTTAAAGAGATATACGAGTTATTCGCTTATTCAGGGCTTTAATTAGTAAGAAATAGGGTACTGTGAAGAATTCAGAAAAGTGGAAAAAGATGTATACTAAACGTAACTTAAAAAGAAGGCAGGGTGAAGAAGATGTCATTAAAACGTTTTGTTTGCGCATTACTAGTAGGAGCATTTATTTTAGGAGCTGGTGCATTATCCGCCTCAGCTAATGAAGCTGCTTTTGACCTTCCGCATGCAGGTGACCTGCCACATGCTGGAGACTTACCGCATGCCGGTGATCTACCACATGCCGGTGACCTTCCGCACGCAGGATAATAACATACAAATCAACATTAAAAAAGAAGCAATAGGGTTATCCTATTGCTTCCTTTTTTTGTTTATCTGCAATTTCAGCCAATCGCTTTTTTCCCTCAATGTTAAATAAATGAATGGCATCGTTGATATGTTTTTCACCTTGTTTATATTGGTTCGTTAATAAGAGGCAGTAACCTTTTTGGTACAAGCACTCTCCAAGTAAGTAGAGCAGCTCATTCTCAATACAAAGCTGAATCCCTTTTTCACTCAGTTCAATCGATTTAGCGAAGTCGCCAAGGCTTTTTACGGCTTTGGCATAATTATAATATACTCTAACTTTTATTCTTGGGTTTAATTGCGGAATGGTAGAAGTACCATGGATCGCTCTCTCATATATTTCGACCGATGTTTCTGGCTTGCCGCTTAAATCATAGACAATGCCGATCGCATTTAAAATTTGAATTTCTTCCTGAGAATAGCCGTCTTTTCCTTTATAGGTTAAATTAAGTGCGTTAAAAAGCATTTTAAGGGCTTCTTCATAATTCGTACTAATATAGGCCAGTGAGAGTCCTTTATGCCAAAGGATAAATTGTTTTAAATCTACACTTTCAAATAGAGGATTTTTCTCTTCTGCCAGAATAAGTTCATATACCTCTTTATAATTTCGGTTGACGGTTTGTTTTCTTACATCTTGTATAAAGTCTTGAATGTAATCGTACCGGGGGTTTGATGCTTCATGAAAGAAGTGAGTCATATCTACTCCAAGGCGCCTGGATATCTCAAACAAGGTGGTTGAAAGCGGGATGAATTTTCCAGCTTCGATATTACTGATCTGTGCTTGGGTACAAATACCTTCTGCTAGATCATTTTGAGTAAGGCCCTTTAGGGTGCGATAAAACTTTATATTTTTTCCAATTGTATGTATATCCATATTCTCACCCTTTTCTTTTGATAGATGACATTAGCTCTTCGATAATCGAAATACTTCCTTATTATAAGAATACCAGTTTCCCGCCTTTTCGTCATGTGCCGATAGGACGAGGGTCATTCCTACTCACAAAAAATCCATCCTTATGCAGTGGTTTTTAGTAAAAGAAAAATCTAAAAATTTACAGTACAAAGTCTTAGGATTATAATACTATGTATAGGGTATTATTAGTAGAAAAGTTAATAATGGTATAGTTCTTTTTTGTGAGTTTAAATAGTAACGAATAAAGGGTGAAGAGTAGGATGGCGAGGAAAAAAATAATAGATCTTCAAGAGTTAATGAAAGTAACAGAGGAACTGCTATTAGAAATAGGGTATGATCGATTGAACTTTCGGCTGATATCAGGTCGGTTAGGAGTAGGAAGAAGTACAATCTATGAGTATTTTTCGAATAAAGAAGATTTGGTATGTGAGTATATGTTAAGAGTAATGAATTTAATTACTCAAAGAATGGAGCAGATCTCTAGCGAATTACCTGCAGAACAACAATTGAAAAAGGTTATAGCTATTTTGATGGATTATGCACAGATCCACTTAATTTTAGAATTGACAGGGGAGTTACAGGCCGCGTTTCAAGATGATGATGAGAGATTGCTGAAAATAATGAAGGAAAAAGAATTGCTGCTTGATGGAATCAATAAGTACGTTCTTATCGCTGAGCAAGCTTGTGATCTCAGGGAGGATATTCCATCCAGTGTCAAAACAAGCTATATCTTTCAATTGATCACTCTTCAAAGAACACATTTACATATTTCTGATAAAAAGGAAGACATTGATTTATCAGAGTGGGTATCATTAATGTTCTCATTGTTTATGCAAGGCTTAAAGAAATAAAAGAAGAGAAAAAATGAGATCCTAGAACGGATGTTATTTTTTCTTTTATGAAATCGACAAAAGAGTCGGATTAGAAATAGGAAAGCAATCTTATATTGCTTCCCTACATCCATTTTTCTCCCCAAGTTTGAATAGAGTGAATAACTGGTTCTAAATCTAATCCTTTTTCAGTTAACTCATACTCAATCCTAACTGGTGTCTCTGGGTAAACATTTCTCGAAATAATCTCGAGCTGTTCTAGCTCTTTCATCCGTTCTGTTAAAATTCGATCACTCATATATGGTATTTGTTTTTTGATTTCTTTAAAGCGTTTAGGACCATCAAGCAGCACCCGTATAATTAAGCCAGTCCACTTCTTTCCTAATAATTCTGCTGCATGCTCGTATTTAGGACACATTTTACTATAATCCATAATGTTCACCTCAAGAACGTTGACCTCAATAATAGGTTTAGTTTACCACAAACAAGTGGTATAGATAAGAAACCAAGGGGAATTAATTGACAATTAAAAATGATTGAAATAATATAAAATGTATAGTTACTTTAAAAAAGTTAGTTAATGGGAGTGTTCAACAATGGCGAAGATTCTTGTACCATACTACAGTGCATATGGACATATTTATGAAATGGCTAAAGCAGTAGCAAAAGGAGCAGAAGAAGTAGAAGGCACAGAAGTAAAGCTTGTAAAAATACCTGAATTTGATGCGGTTAAGGAGGCGATGTCTAGTCAGGACCCCTACGTATCAGCTCAAGAAGAACAAGGTCAAGTAGCAGAAGCAACGCATGATGATCTTAAATGGGCTGATGGTATAGCTTGGGGTGTACCAACAAGGTATGGCTCGATGCCAGCTCAAATGAAACAATTTCTTGATTCAGCCGGCGGTCTATGGGCTAACGGGGAATTAGAGGGTAAAGCAACATCGATCTTTACAAGTACAGGTTCTGTACATGGCGGACAAGAGACTACGGTAATTACGTCCCTTATTCCTATGCTTCATTTCGGAATGATTTTTGTAGGCCTTCCATATGGTGAGAATCCCGAGCAGCTAACAACTGATGGTATTGGCGGAAGTCCTTATGGAGCATCTACTATTTCAGGGCCGGATGGATCTGCCTTGCCAGATGAGAGAGATATTACAATGGCGAAGCGCTTAGGCGCAAGGTTAGCTAAAGTTGCACATAAATTAAATCAATAAAAATATTGTCTAAAGCATCCTAGTATCAATTCCTAGGGTGCTTTATTTTATAAATTAGTGCCACTTTGTGATATCCGCTCGTATAATAAAAGACTCCATTTATTTTGCAGAGTGTTTGATAGTAAGTAAGAGGGGGAAGCTTATGTTCAAACAAATTGTAGTAGCAGCTGATGGTTCTTGGCACTCTATGAAAGCAATTGAGAAGACAATTGAACTTGCTAAAGGGAGAGATACGAAGGTATTTGTTGTTTATGCAGTCGATAGTTCGACTTCTAAGGCAGACGTACTGCAAAATTGGGATACACTTGGCATATCCGAAAAGCGCAAGGAGAGGTTAACTGCTATTTGTGAAATAGCGAAAAAAGAAAAGATTAATTATGAAATAAAGATCCTTAGAGGAGAGCCTGTTCAAGTAATTATAGGCTTTGCTAGAACAACCAACGCAGATTTAATCGTTATTGGATGCAGAGGACTAAATCCGCTTCAGCAAATGGTTCTTGGCAGTGTCAGTCACAAGGTAATGAAAAAAGCCTCCTGCCCAGTGCTGATTATGAAATGAACTTCAACCTTGTTATTCAGCAAGGTTTTTTCTTTTTAAAAAGGGCTTTCTAATCATATTAAAAAAATTGAAAGAAATGATTGACCATTTCGAATCTTCTGTTATATAATAATAAAAAATAAATGAAGATGTATTAATACAGAAAGGGTGGTTAATATGAGCAGACAAGAACGCGAAAATATGATTCAGTTTCTAACAAAGGTAGAGGGGATGACTGAGCGTAAATTAATGGTGATGACAGATGCGGACATTGAGCATATCTACACAAGAGCATACACGATGCAGGAACGTATATAAGGAAAATAAAGCCCTTCAAATCTTAGTATGAGGATTTGAAGGGCTGTTTTATTTGATATGGTTTCATTGTTCAAAAAAATTTCAGTAACAAACTAGTCTAAATAAGGTATACTACGAAAAGAATAAGTATGAAGGGTGACCATCATGAAACTTTCAAACAAAGCCTTATTTATTATTATTGCGTCAATTACAGCGTTGTATGGAATTCTATATTGGGTAATCGGTCATTTTCTTACAACATAATTTGAATGGGTCTAACATGAGGTTAGATCCATTTTTGTTTATTTCTCATCAATCTTCGAGTTATTTCCCTGGCAATTTGTCGAAAAAAACAGCCTCAACATAAACGAGGCTGTTTCAATAAAAATTATAAATGCTGCAGTTGAGATAAGAATGCTGTAGCAATTCCAAAATAAATCATTAAGGAAAAGATATCGTTAATTGTAGTGATGAGAGGACCTGAAGCAACCGCCGGGTCTACTCCAAAACGATATAACATCAGAGGAATAACGGTTCCTGCCAATGTACCGACAATCAACGTGATTAACAAGGAACTTCCTACAACGATCCCTAATGTTAGACTTCCTATCCATAGGGTAGCTACTAATAAAATGAGTGCTCCGCAAGTTAAACCGATAATTATTCCAACTCTTAGCTCACGAAAGATCAATTTAAAGACTGTTTTACGGTCTACATCGCTTGTAACGATACCACGAACAACAACCGCTAGCGATTGAGTTCCGGTATTACCAGTCATGCCTGCAATCATTGGCATAAAAAAGATCAGTGCCACGACTTGGTCTAGAGTTTCCTCAAAACCACTAATAATACTGCCAGATAATAAACCAATAAATAATAACAAGATAAGCCATGGGAGGCGTCTAAAGGAAGCGGTTGTTGCTTTTGTGTTGAAGTCAATATCTTTACCGGAAGCTGATAGCTTTTCTATGTCTTCATTGGCTTCTCTGATCACGATATCGATAGCATCATCGACAGTAATAATCCCAAGTAACGTATTTTGTGCATCCACAACAGGAACAGCAATAAAATCATAACGTTCAATTGTTTGGGCAACTTCTTCTTGGTCAGCCTCGACTGATACAGAGACAACTCGGCTGAACATGATATCCTCAATACGATCATCTTCATCTGCAATTAACAGATCTCGGTAAGAAACCACTCCTACCAGTTTTTTTTCCTCATTAATAACATATAAATAATAAATGTTTTCTGAGAAACTGGCATATTCTTTAAGTTTATTAACAGCTTGCCTCACTGTTTGGTTCACATGAATCCATACGAACTGATTATTCATTAATCCGCCTGCTGTGTCAGCTGGATAACTCATTAGAGAGCGGATTTTTTGAGAATCTTCTTTTCTCATGACCTCCAAGAACTCTTGGATTTTGTCTGCTGATAATTCGTTCAGTAAGTCAGCAAGGTCATCATTATCCATCAAGTTCATAACTTTTGAGGAACGTTCAATTCCAAGTTTGTGTAAAATTTCAATTTGCATTTCATACTCTAATTCCTGAATTAAATCAGCTATTTGGTCAGATGTTAAAAATGTTAGAAACTTGTGATGATGCTTCTCAGGAAGGCCTCGATATAATTGGGCCACATCATATGGGTGCAGCTCCTCTAATAACTGTTGGAGTGCTGATCGTTTCGCTTCTTTAACATATTTAATCACTAATACAAGTAATTGGTCTTCAGTCATATTTGCAACCAATGCATCCACCTCACTTCCACACCTTATATACTTTACAAAAAAAGCGTAATGATGTAAAACACTGCTTTGGAGTTATTTACAGTGTTTATTTATATTCCCTTCAGGAGATAGGTGAAACAACCCTATAAGAATTTTGAAATTACTAAAAATATTGAAAGTAATGCTTTTCTTGGTGGGTTTTACATTGACGCTTGAAAATAAGCTATGCTATTATTAATCTAGATTGAAATTCATTCTCAAAGAAGAGTCTGAGGGGGACTACATAATGAGCTTTATCCACCTTCAAAACTTAACAAAGACGTATTCTAAAGCTGGAAGTCCAGCAGTTAATCATATTGACCTTTCGATTGAAAAGGGTGAAATTATTACTCTGCTTGGTCCGAGTGGGTGCGGGAAGACCACAACGCTTCGTATGATTGCAGGATTTGAACAGCCATCAAACGGGTCTATTCGTATTGACGATAAAGTTGTCTTTGACGACCGTTCATATTTACCACCGGAAAAAAGAGGGATTGGAATGGTGTTCCAAGATTATGCACTATTCCCACACTTAACAATCGAAAAAAACGTAACGTTTGGATTGAATAAATGGAGTACCCTTAATAAAAAGAAGCGTGCTAAAGAAGTACTAGAGCTGGTTGGTTTAGCTGATTATGCTAAGCGTTTTCCTAATGAACTCTCGGGAGGACAGCAGCAACGTGTAGCTCTTGCGCGTGCTCTTGCTCCGCGGCCGAATGTTGTTCTAATGGATGAACCATTTAGTAATCTAGATGCTGGTTTGCGTGAAAGAATGCGGTATGATGTAACAGCTATTCTAAGAAAAGCTAATACTACTGCGATTATTGTAACGCATGATCAAAAAGATGCGTTTGCGGTGTCGGATCGTGTTGTTGTCATGAATCAAGGTGTGATCCAACAAATTGCATCTCCTCGTGATATGTACCGTTGTCCAAAAAACTGTTTTGTTGCGCAATTTGTTGGAAAAACTAACTTATTAACAGGCACGCTTTGTGAGGATATGAAGCATGTAGAAACGCATATTGGACGTGTTTGTCTGCCCTCAGCATCCAATCAAATTCTTGAAGATGTCCGCGTTTCGATTCGACCTGAGGGGTGCCGTTTAGTAGAAGACGGACGTTATTCGGGCCGAGTGGAGCGTGTTACTTACAGTGGTGAGTATCAAGAGCTTGAAGTGCGGCTTGGTGATGATCATGTAACAAATGAGCCGATGATTGTCTATGCCCCTGTAGAGCAAGAGATTGAGGTTGGGTCTGTTGTGTCATTTGATATTAAACCAGAGTTAGTTGCCCTGGTAGAAGCATAAAAAAAGCCCTCAAATTTTGAGGGCTTTTTTATTTATAGTGTACTATTTTTAATAATTGTTTCAAAAATTGAAAAATACATTGACAATGATTATCAGTAGCAGTATAGTATGACTTGTGAGAGCGAATGAGAATGAAAATCATTAGCTGAAATACATAGAGAGTTTAGGAGGAACAAACATGAATAAGGCCTTAAAAGTATTATTGTTTTCACTGTTAGCACTATCTTTATTTGTAGTAGCTGCATGTGGTTCTACTGAAGAGCCAGCTGAAGAGGCGCCTGCAAGTGAAGAAAATACAGAAGAATCTACGGATGAAGCAAATGATGAAACAAATGAGGAAGCTGCCTTAGAAGAAACTGGTGAGTTAGTTGTTTACTCATCTCGTAATGAAAACTTCGTAAATGCTCTTTTAGAGAAATTTACAGCGGATACAGGAATTGAAGTTAAGCCGCTTCATGCCGGAGATAATGCAGTAAGCAGAATTAAAGGTGAAGCTGGAAACACACAAGCTGATATTTTTATTTCAAACGATATCGGTGCGCTTGAAAACCTTCGTCTTGAGGGACTTTTAGAAGGGTCTGATCCTGAAGGAATTGAATCAATCGATGAAAACTATCGTGCAGATGATAATTCTTGGTTCGCTTTATCAGCACGTACACGAGTTTTGATGTATAATAAAGATCTAATTACAGAAGAAGAAATGCCGAAATCTATCGAGGAACTAACAGATCCTAAATGGCAAGGTGAGTTCGCTATTACTCGCGGAGGAAATGGCGGAATGATTGGCCATGTATCAGCGCTTCGTAATGAGTGGGGCGATGAGAAAACTAAAGAGTGGATTGCAGATGTAAAAGATAATGCAGGAGCTATCCTTGAAGGTCATGGAGATATCCGTCGTGCGGTCGGGGCTGGTGAGTTTACATTTGGTCTAGTAAACAACTACTACTATCACCAACAGCTTCAAGAGCCTACTGATAACAACGTTGGAGTTATTTACCCAGATCAGGGTGAGGGAGAAATGGGAGCTGTTGTGAACGCAGCAGGAGTCGGACTTGTGAAGGATGCTCCAAATGCTCAAAGTGCTCAAGTATTCCTTGATTGGATTTTAGAAGAAGAGAATCAACGTGAATTCTCATATGAGTCACTTGAGGTTCCAATTAATCCAGAAATTGAAGCTGTGGAAGGTGCAGCAACAATCTCAGATTATAAAACACACGATATGCCACTAAGTCAATTAGGCGAAGTGTGGGAAGATACACGTGAACTTATTGAACAAGCTGGTCTTGACCTAGACCTGTAAGAGATAATTATTGGGCGAGTGGGAGATGTGACGTCATGAGTCAGCACCTAGATAACGAAAAAAATAATAGTAAAACCCCTCAGGTTGGAGACGATATGTCTCCAACCTCTCGCCGTTTATTTAAAGGGATCCGGTTCAATAGGAATCGAGGAAGCAGGCCAGGCGGGGTTTTATTTACATTTGCAGCGTTAACCGGTTTATTAATGGCCATACCAGTCTTTTATGTCGTATGGAGATCATTATTTGCTGGTACAGACAGGTGGATGCGCTTACTGGATTCACGCATTCCTCAGTTAATTTGGAATACGATGTCTTTAACCTTTATGGTTACTTTATTTGCGGTCTCAATCGGCGTGTTGCTGGCATGGATTGTTAATCGTACAAGTCTGCCCGGGAGGAAAATGTGGCAGTGGCTGCTTGCTCTTCCTTTAGTTATACCGCCATACGTAGGGGCTGTTACTTATATTATTGTATTTGGGCCTAGGGGATGGCTATGGAGAGAGTGGCGTGAGAACGAGTGGCTGCTGAATGTATTCGGTGAATACCCAATTAATGTTTATTCGTTTTGGGGGGTATTTGCGGTTCTTACCTTATTCACCTATCCATATGTATTTTTAATTGCCAGCGCTTCACTTAGAAAAATGAACCGTAACTATGAAGAAGTGGCAAGGTCACAAGGAATGACGACTTCACAAATTTTTTGGAAAGTGAACATTCCATTTCTTCGTCCCGCAATTGGTGCTGGAGCTATCCTAATTGCTTTATATGTGCTGTCAGATTTCGGTGCGATTGCGATGATGCGGTATACAACATTTACAGCAGCTATTTACTACCAAATGGGAAGTTATGATAATGTTTCAGCTACGGTTTTAAGTGTGGTATTAATTGTCCTTACACTAGTTATTTTGTGGATTGAATCCAGAACTAAGAAGAAACAATCGTATTATCAAACAAGTAATACATTTAAAGAGCCTGACATTTTAAGTCTTGGAAAATGGAAATGGCCAGCGCTTATATTTGTAAGCACAATTTTCTTCATCTCAGTTATCTTGCCGGTTATTGTCCTCGTTTATTGGTCGGTTCTTGGCCTTGGGGCAGGGGCATTGGATTCAAGATTCTGGGGATATGCATGGAATAGTGTGAAGGTTTCTGGTATGGCAGCTCTCATTTGTATGATCTTAGCTCTGCCAGTAGTTTACTTGCGCTCTAGGTATCCTTCCAAAGTATCTGCTATTATTGAAAAGATGAGCTATGCAGGTTATGCGTTACCTGGAGTCATTGTAGCACTTGGAATCATCTTTATTTTTAATCAGTATATACCTATGCTTTATAATACATTTTATTTGGTGGCCATTGCTTTTGTGATTCGGTTTTTACCACAGGCAATGCAGTCAACAGATGCTTCGCTCAGCCTCATTTCTCCACGGATAGACGAGGCAGCGAGAAGCCTGGGCCAGCCTCCTTGGAAGGTCATGATCAAAGTAATTATTCCATCTATTCTGCCTGGTATCCTGGCAGGGGGTGCACTCGTATTTGTAAGCAGTATTAAAGAGCTTCCGGCTACTTTATTACTCAGACCTCCTGGGTTTGATACACTTGCAGTACGTATTTGGGTAGAGACAAGCGAAGCCATTTACCATATGGCGGCACCCGCGGCTTTGCTTATTGTTATCGTTTCTATCATTCCTTTGCGCTATTTGCTTAAAAAGTATTAACGATTACCTTACTAACTTCGAAGGGGTCCTGAAAAGGGAACCTCTTTTTTATTTGACTGAAAATTTAATTGACAATGAGAATCTTTTTCATTTAAAATAAAGTGAGAATAATTATCAACGAAGGAGTGTAATATATGTCTTCTTTATTAATAGTCGGAGCGGATCGTCTTGGGAGTATTCCTCAGAAACTAGAAGGGTTGGGTTTTAAACAGATTACACATGTAGATGGGAGAAAGGCGCAGATGGTAAAGAAAGAAATTCCATCTCATATTGACCTTATATTAGTTCTTACCGATTTTATTAATCATAATTTAACTTCTGTACTGAAGAAAAAGGCTGCTGAACAAAACATTCCGATTTGTTACGCGAAACGTTCTTGGTGTTCTATTTATCAGTCGATTGGGCGATGTAATTATGAGTGTAATAAAGAGAGTCAATGTCCATTTAAATAATGAAAAGTGAGGTGGAATAAAGATGGTGAATGCGAACCTTCAACTGATATATTCGGAATATAAATTGTCTCATCGTTTATTAAACAGCATTCAAAAAGTAGTGAATAAAATTGTTAGAGAGTATTGTCTCCAACCAGTTGAAGAACGTCACGTGGTTACATTGTTGAAATTGATTACTACATATAAAAGAGACCTTAATAAAGGTTTATTTGCTACTACAAAACAGTATATTGAAATCTTAGCTGTTTTAGTTGACCACTTAATCTACACATTAACGGAAGTCGGTGGTCAAGTTCAAATCGCTGGAATTGGAAACGATCTTTCCCTGATTACAGATGAAGATGGGAAGTTCATTCTGAAAAAGATAGTTGTTCAAGTAGATTCGCAAATAGTCCCTGTATATTTACAGGATTTAAGAAAGATTGGGTTAAAAGTTTGTGACGAAGGTGATTTAACTCTCGAAGTTATCGATATTATAAGCGGCAAAAGATATACCAGCTTGCAAAATACAGATTATATCCAACAAGAGGCATATCCTTATCAGATCACAAACTTAATAACCGATATAAACCATTTTTGTTCATAGTGAAAAATGGTTTATTTTTTTGTTATATACATACTATTTTCAAGGGATCTTACATAGAAATATTTTATATAGGAGTTAATAAAGGAACATAAAGGGCGGCTTAATCATACAATCAATAAAGTACAGTAGAAGCTGTCTCCAAAGACTAGACATTTTTATAAAAGTGTGACAAAATAAAGTTGCCCTAAGACAAAACAGTTTTCCTCGGTGAAGAAAAGCAGCTATTTTTTTGCGCTATTTTTTGCCTGTACACAACTTTTTTAGTGAGAGTAAAAATAGAGAAAGGATGATGAGAGTGCGTAAGTGGTTTTTTGCTTTAGTTGTTTTATTGATGAGTCTATTTGTTGCAGCGTGTGGAGGAAATGGTAAAAATGAAGAAACTGGCGAGTTGAAGGTTGTTACGAGCTTTTCGATCTTAGCTGATATTACAAAGAATGTGACCGGGGATCTTGCTGCTGTTGAGTACTTGGTACCTATCGGCGAAGAACCTCATGGATATGAACCTATTCCGAGTGATTTTCAGAAGGCCAGTGATTCCTCTGTCTTTTATGTGAATGGTTTAGGCCTTGAGGAGTGGCTAGAGCGTTTGGTTGCGAATGCTGGTGATGCTGAAATTGTTACAGTTTCTGATGGGATTGATGTAATTCCAGTGGATGGTACGGATGAGGATGACCCCCATGCATGGTTAGATGTTAAAAATGTGATAGCTTATGTAGAAACTATTCGTGATGATTTAATGGAAAGAGATCCTGATAATGCTGAGGCGTATGAGGCTAATGCTGAAGCCTATATTCAGGAATTAACTGAACTAGATGAATGGATTAGTGAAGAATCAGAAGAAATTCCAGAAGATAAACGAACCATTGTAATAAGTGAAAATGCGTTTAAATACTTTGGTGCAGCCTATGGGTATGAAACAATTGGAATCTGGGAATTGAATTCTCATGAAGAGGGAACTCCGGGTCAAATTTCTCGAGTAGTAGATTTAATTCAAGAAAAAGAGATTCCAGCAGTCTTCTTAGAAACAACGATTGACAGCCGTTTTATGGATACTGTCTCTAGTAATGCTGGTGTAGAGATTGCCGGTGAGGTTTACACAGATGCGATCGGGGCTGACGGCAGCGGGGCAGAAACGTATGTAGATATGATGAAACATAATGTAAATACTTTTTTAGAAGGCTTAAAGAAATAAAGATGAACCCTCCAATTCGTTATAAGATTGGAGGGTTTTTATCTGCTTATCTATTGAATATGCCATATAATACGAGTAAAGCGAGGACAATCCAAAACACGTTCTTAAAAAGCTTTTGATTTCTTCTCTTTTTTTGCCAACGGTTCGGATTAAAGGTTGGCTCGCTCGTGTCGTGGACATGCTGATACATATGATAAGGCTTCACTCCAGTTAAAAATAAAGGAGCAAGTGCTGCACCGCCGAGTAAGCCAAACAGGTGCGCTAATACGTTAATATTAGAATTTACAAATGTCATTACAAGGCCAATAATAAGAATAGTCATCACAAGCTGTGAGTTTGCCTGGTCAATTAAATCTTTTCTAAATAAGACAAGGTAGACAAACATCCCGAATAAACCGAAGATAGCACCAGATGCACCTAAATGAGGAGGGTAACTCAAGCCTCCTAGATAATAAGTAGCGATATTTGCGATGACACCTGTTCCGAGATAGAAAATGATGAAGCGGAATTTGCCTAGCATTTGTTCTAAGGCAGGACCAAAGATAACGAGAGAGAAAGAGTTAAATACAACATGCCCAATCGTTAAATGCATGAAAATAGGTGTAATCAGTCTCCACCATTCACCATTGGCTACAGCCAAGTTATAGCCAATCCCAAGATTTCTAACAAGAGAGCCTCCAGGAAGAAAATTCATCCATACAAATAAGGCTAAATGGATTACTAATAAACCAAAAATAATAGGGTAGTTCTTTCTAAAGGAATAGAAGCTTTCCTGACGAATAAACAAGCTTAATCCTCCTAACAAAATCGTATTCTTTCTATAAGTATATCAAAAAAGAAAGAGGAAATGCCCGATTTAAGAATTCAGACTAGAAAAGGAGAGTTTACATGATTATAGGTATCGGAATAGATATTGTGGAATTAGAGCGAATAGAACAGCTGCTCACAAAGCAGCCAAGATTTGTTCAAAAAGTGTTAACAAAAGAGGAGCAGTCCGTTTACCAAAAGCTTGCTGAAAAAAGAAAGATTGAATTTATGGCTGGACGCTTTGCGGCAAAAGAAGCTTTTGTTAAAGCCTGCGGGACTGGCATCTCAAAAGAGTTCGGATGGCAGGATATTGAGGTGTTGAATGAAGTGAACGGAAAGCCGGTACTCACTGCAGACGTTGAGGCAGCTATCCATATATCCATATCTCATAGTGAGAAAAATGCTGTAGCGCAAGTAATTTTAGAGCGCTTGTCAAGCTAGTCTGCATATTGTCCGCCCTTGCCTCATATAGTTGTAATGCGGATGGGAGAGCTTGTGCCATTTCAAGCAGAGTCAGGTCAAAATTTCATCAAGAACCTAATTCGTTTATTCTTTGAATGTTAAACACCTTTAAAGGTTTGGCATTCTAGAGTGAACGAACGGGGCACAATCATGATTGCCGTCTCTTGATTGGTAGAATTCTCTTCTTTGGCGTTAATTGAGACAAAGGGGTGAAGGTATGAAAAGAGTAAGCTGGTTTATCGCACTTATTGTGATGGTGACGTTTGTTCTTGCAGCGTGCGGTGAAAAAACGCAAGATGATATTCTAGAAGACCTTGAAAGTAAAATGTCCGATATTAGTGGTTATAAGGCAGCTGCTACGATGACATTACAAACAGGGAATGAGCCGCAAACATATGAGGTGGAAGTTTGGTATCAAGAAAAAGATTACTATCGTGTAGCACTTAAAAATGCTGCCAAAGATCAAAGTCAGATTATCCTCCGCAACGATGACGGGGTATTCGTGTTAACTCCAGCACTTAATAAGAGCTTCCGTTTCCAAAGTGATTGGCCGATCAACAGCAGCCAAGTGTACTTATACGGCTCACTGATTCAAGATGTGTTAATGGATCCTGAAAGAACCTTTACGGCGACGGAGGATGCGTATGTGTTCCAAACGAATACAAACTATCAAAACAAGAACTTAAGCACACAAGAAATTACATTTAATAAGAAAGACTTAGCTCCGCTGCAAGTGAAAGTAATGAATCCTGATCTTGAAGTTCTTGTTCAATTAGATTTCACAAGTTTTGAAGAGAATGCAAGCTTCAATGAAGGTGATTTCGATATGGAGCGTAATATGACGGGGGCACAAATGAATGAGCAGCCAACGATGGCTGAACCTGAAGCAGAGATGGCAGTACATTATCCAATGTACACTCCGGACGGTACATCACTAGACTCTTCGCAAACAGTGGAAACTGACCGCGGTGAAAGTGTTGTACTGCAATATACAGGAGAAGCTCCATTCACGCTTATTCAAGAGAAAAGCAAAGTGGTGCCTGCCACCACTCCGATGAATGTAAGTGATGGCGAGCCGGTAGATTTAGGCTTTACGATTGGCGTTATGACTGAAGAGTCCTTAATGTGGTCGTATAATGGTGTAGATTTCTACCTTGCTTCTTCTACTCTAGGAACAGAAGAAATGGTTTCAATTGCAAGATCTGTTTACGGTACACAAGAAAAATAACGATCCAGGGAGGCTCACATATAATGTTGAGCCTTCTTTTTATGGAAATTAAATAGTATTTGTAAAACCTCTTTGCATTTTACAGAAGTCAATGCTATCATTAAATGTGGATAAAAGAAGTTCGTTTTTTGCCAAGTGATTAGGCATGAAAGCGTTATGAAAACATATAATATTTAGGTCGTTGGTTGATGCTGGGGGTGGATGTTCGTGTCAGAACAGAGAACGAAACGCATTGTAGTGAATTTGCCACAACATTTGTTAAACGAGGTGGACGGTGTGATTCAACAAGAGAATGTAAATTACAGTGAGTTTTTATCGCAAGCAACGAAGCTATATCTTCGTGACCGAAAGAAGCGTCAAATTCGTGAAACGATGCAGCAAGGCTATATGGAAATGGCTAAAATCAACCTTAACCTTGCATCTGAAGCCTTTCTTGCCGAGGAGGAAGCAGAGAACACCCTTGATCGCTTAGTAAGTGGGGTGTAGCGGTTGATTGTAAAAAGAGGTGACGTTTATTTTGCCGACCTTTCACCTGTTGTTGGGTCTGAGCAGGGTGGGGTAAGACCTGTTTTAATCATCCAAAATGATATTGGGAATCGTTTTAGTCCTACTGTCATTGTGGCTGCAATCACGGCACAAATTCAAAAGGCAAAATTGCCGACTCATGTTGAAATCAATGCAAAAAGATACGGATTTGATCGTGATTCGGTCATTTTGCTAGAACAAGTAAGAACAATTGATAAACAGCGCCTGACCGATAAAATCACCCATCTTGATGATGATATGATGACGAGGGTTAATGATGCTTTGTTTATTAGTTTGGGATTAATTGACTTTTAAATGAGAAAAAACTCCGCTTTTAGCGGGGTTTTTTTCAATTATTTTACATTAAATCATGCATTTAACGGTTTATTATTGATCAAAAGCAGTGAAATAAGGTTTAATTAATATGAGGAACTTTACTGAAGTGGGATTTCTTACATGAACTTGTAAAACCTTTAATCTGAAAATCTTTGCAACATCAAGCAAGTCGTGAAATAATAACTGTAACAAACTGTAACCACTTTGAACTGGAGGAAAGTAAGATGCAACCATATATAGTATCCTTTATATTCGAGAATCGTGAAGTATTAACGAAAAGATGGGAAGAGCAGCTCCAAGAAGTTCGTAAGGAGAATTATTTAAACTCTATATCTGATACGGTCTATGAAAATACGAATCAAGAGTTTATGAATTTCATCTTTGAGTCAGTAGATCGAAACCAAATGCAAGCGAATGAACGGCTGACAAATTTTACAGATCGATTTATTCAGACGGGTTGGCCGCTAGCTTACTTCACTCGAGGCCTACAGGCGTTCCGTCGTGCCATCTTAGCGACGCTTTCTGAAAAAGAACATAATGTCGATCAGCTTTTAACTCTTTTTAATGAAGTCGAAGATTGGATTGACGGCATTATTAATCAATTGGTAACAGATTATACAGGTTCTTGGGAAGATATCTTCGAGATGCAAAAATTGTCTCTTCTTGAACTATCAGCGCCTTTAATTCCAGTTTTTGAAGGGATTACAGTGATGCCTCTTATCGGAACAATCGATACAAATAGAGCGAAATTAATTATGGAAAATCTGTTGGACGGCGTTATTAAAAACCGCTCACAAGTGGTGTTAATAGATATTACAGGCGTTCCGGTTGTTGATACAATGGTTGCTCACCACATTATACAAGCTTCAGAGGCGGTTCGTCTTGTAGGAGCAACATGCATTTTAGTGGGCATTCGCCCTGAGATCGCTCAAACAATTGTCAACCTTGGAATTGACTTAGGTAAATTCCCTACAAAGAGTACATTGCGTAAAGGTATGGAATCAGCTTTAGAAATGACGAATAAAAAAATAGAAGAAATATAAGTTGGAGGAGTTAAAAATGAGGATCCCAATTTTAAAACTTCATCAATACTTGCTTATCAGTATTCAAGTAGAGTTAGATGATCAAACAGCATTGCGTTTTCAAGAGGACCTATTAAATAAAATTCACAAAGAAGGGTCGATTGGAGTTGTCATTGATTTGACATCTGTAGATATGATCGATTCATTCATCGCTAAAGTGTTAGGTGATGTCGTCGATATGTCTAATTTAATGGGGGCTCGCGTTGTATTAACAGGAATACAGCCTGCGGTCGCAATTACATTAATTGATATGGGTATTAAACTGGATGATGTTCCTACAGCTCTTGACCTTGAGCAAGGTTTGGACAAATTGCAGCAGGAACTGGAGGGATGATCATGGAAACCCAATCCTGTGTAGAAGTAAAAAACGAATGGGGGATTGTTGCTGCTAGACAAGCAGGTCGTACCCTCTCAAAGGAAATCGGGTTTGGGAGTGTCGATCAAGCGCGGATAACAACAGCCATTTCAGAATTAGCGCGTAATATTTATTTATATGCGCAGCGTGGAGAAATATGTTTAGAACTAATTGAGGCACCGTCGAAAACGGGAATGGTTAAAGGAATACAAGTGATTGCTAAAGACCAAGGTCCCGGAATTTCAGACATTAGACAAGTGATGGTAGATGGATTTACAACCTCTAGCGGTATGGGAGCGGGACTTCCTGGAGTGAAACGTTTAATGGATGAATTTTCTATTGATTCCGAAGTAGGGGAAGGGACGGTCATCACAACGACGAAGTGGCTTCGTTAAAGGAGGGCCAGCGTGAATAATACTGTTCAAAAGCTAGAAGAATCATACAAACATATATTGCAGACATTCCTTCATGATAAAAGTGAACAAGGGTTATATGAAGCACAGCAATTTAGTAAAATTTTACTTGAGCATCAAATATCACCTGAGGAATTGGTCAGTATTCACCGCTCTATTTTAGAAGAGTTGTTTCCGAATGTTTCAAGTGAGGTTCAGGATTCTTTTGAGTTGCTCTTAGAAGTTATGATGGGATATGGACTTGCCTATCGTGAACATCAAAGTTTACGTGATCGTCAAAAAGAACTTGAATCAGAGATCGATGTAGCTGCTAATATGCAGCAAACATTGCTGCCTAAAGAAATTCCGTCTGACGATGTGTTAGATATTGGTGTAGTGAGTGTACCGGCTACAAAAATGAGCGGTGACTACTATCATTTTGTTCGAGATGAGCACGGCAATGTAGGGGTAGCCATAGCTGATATTATCGGGAAAGGTGTTCCTGCTGCTTTGTGTATGTCGATGATTAAATACGCCATGGACAGCTTACCTGAACAAAGACTTAGGCCAGGCGCGCTGCTTGAGAACTTGAACAGGGTCGTCGAGCAGAATGTTGATGATAGTATGTTTATTACGATGATGTACGGGGCATATGATACAGGGACGCATGAATTCCATTATTCTGGAGCGGGGCATGAACCTGGGTTTTATTATTCATCTTCTGAGGATCGTTTCGAAGAATTGTATGCAAAAGGCTTAGTTTTAGGAGTCTCACGTCATACAAAATTCCGTGAGTATCATAAAAAGGTGGAAAAAGATGATTTTATTGTCTTTTTATCAGATGGTGTAACGGAATGCCGAGTAGATGATGATTTTATTGAACGAGAAGAAATAGTGAAGTTAATAAGGTCCTACATGCATTTAAGTGCTCAAGAAATTGTCGACAGCGTATATAAGGAACTTGTGAAACTACAAGATTTTACCTTGAGAGATGATTTTACATTAATGATTTTGCGTCGAAAAGTTTAAAAATGATTGTTTTGTGGTATTTATAAACTAATGTAGATGGGATACCAGGAGGAGATTATAGATGAACTTAGATATTCGTCATGAACAGTCAGAGGGCGCAGAGCTTGTATATGTAACAGGAGAAATTGATGCCTATACCGCGCCGAAGCTGCGCAGCACACTAACACCGCTTGCTGAGCAAGGATCAAATAAGATTATCGTCGATTTAACAAACGTTCAATATATAGATAGTACAGGCTTGGGGATTTTTGTAGGAATTTTAAAATTAACAGACTCGAAAGACAGTTCGTTAGTGTTAACGGGGTTATCTGAACGGGTACACCGCCTGTTTACGATTACTGGGTTAGACGAGGTTATCCAGATCGAACCGATTAAAGGGGAGGAAGCGAAATGAACGAACAGCAAGTAGATCACATCGAGATGAGTGTTCCGGCTAAGCCTGAATTTGTTGGCGTCGTGCGTTTGACGGTTTCTGGAATTGCCAATCGCCTTGGATTTACGTACGACGATATTGAAGATATTAAGATTGCAGTTGCAGAAGCATGTACGAACGTAGTAAACCACGCGTATGAAGATGAAGGGTTGATTTCCGCTTCTTTTGTGCTGCACGAAGACCGTATGGAAATTGTCATAGCGGACCGCGGACAAAGTTTTGATATCAATGGTTTACGTGAGCGTTTAGGTCCGGTTGACTCGACTAAGCCGGTCGGTGATTTGAAAGAAGGGGGGCTTGGCCTCTTCCTCATCAACACTTTAATGGACAAAGTGGAAATCAATGATGAATCAGGGGTTATCCTAATGATGACAAAGTTCATTCACGGAGATGAGGTGGAGAAAAATGTCGACGGAGTCCCTTCCACACAAACAGAACAAAGATGAGGTATATGAATGGATTCGCCTTTATCAGGAAACAGGCGAAGAAGAGGTTCAAGTAAAGCTGGTAAAACATTATGAGGCTCTTGTCCGTTCATTAGCTCGGAAGTTTTCTAAAGGACGGGAATACGACGAAGATCTATACCAAGTTGGAATGGTAGGTCTGCTCGCTGCCCTAACTCGATTTGACAGTGAGTTTGGACGTAGTTTTGAATCTTTTGCCGTACCAACTATTGTCGGTGAAATCAAACGATTCATACGTGATAAAACGTGGAGTGTCCATGTTCCAAGACGTATTAAAGAGTTAGGTCCTAAAATCAAAAAGGCTGTAGAATCCTTGACGGTTGAACTTAACCGCTCTCCACTTGTTCATGAAATTGCTGCGTATCTAGAGGTCTCTGAAGAGGAAGTTCTAGAGACAATGGAGATGAGCAAAAGTTATCAAGCGTTATCTGTTGACCGTTCGCTTGAGGCTGACCAAGAAGGTGGAGAAGTTACATTGCTTGACCTTGTCGGCAATGAAGACAGCGGGTTTGAGAAAACTGATCAAAAGATGCTGCTTCAAAAAGCATTCCAAGTGCTTAATGAACGTGAAAAACAAATCCTTATGCTAACCTACTATGACAATTTGAGCCAAAAAGAAACAGGGGAAAAACTCGGTATTTCTCAAATGCATGTATCACGTCTTCAACGTAGGGCGTTACAAAAATTACGAGATTCAATTAAAGTCGAGCCTTCGGAGATTTTATAATATGATTTCTCTTTATGAAAACAAACACATTGAGGTAGCTGCAGTTCAACAGCCTAAACCGGGAAATGTTCACTGTGGTGATGCTCATGTCGTAGTTGAAGAAGAGGATTTTACATTATGCGCGGTGGTTGATGGTTTAGGAAGCGGTGAGGGAGCTTCTGAATCTGCTGATGCAGCTATTGAAGTAATCAAAGAAAATCGATTTTTAGAAGTTGATGAAATTGTCACTCGTTGTAATCAAGCAATGGTTAACAAACGCGGTGCAGTTCTAACATTAGTAAAAGTCGATTTCCAAAAAGAAGAGGTTATTTATTGTAACTTCGGCAACATCGGGTTTGTCATGTATGAACCAGACGGCACTACGCTTCAGCCTATACCCATTAGGGGTTATTTATCAGGTAGAAAAGTTATGGTTAAAAGTAAACATTTTTCCTATAAGAAAGGCAGTATTTTTATGCTATATTCAGATGGAGTAAAGATCCCTTTCTCTAAGAAAAATCTACTTACGCTTGGTTCTTTAAAGGAAGAATTTAAGCATTTATTAACACTTGATCGATTTGCTGTTGATGATGTGACGTTACTAGTAGGAAAGTTAAATTAGTAAACCTCCTTAACTTATAAAGGGGGTTTATTTTTGTTTTATGGAGCTAGAAGGATATTCACGAAAGATAGGGAAGTTAGTTACGTGAAGAGGCATATGATATGATTAAGGATACAGGCTACTAGTAAAGGAGCTCGATGAGATGAATGATTTTCATAATAAGTTAATTCAAGAAATAGAAAAGGAACTGTCAGTGAATGAAAAGTACATAAGAAATTTAATTGATCTAGTTGAAGAGGGAAATACAGTGCCTTTTATTGCGCGCTACAGAAAAGAATTGACTGGATCATTAGATGAAGTCCAAATCCGTACAATCGTTGAGAGATGGGAGTATGCAAATCAGCTTCAGCAGCGAAAAGACGAGGTTAAACGCTTAATCGGTGAACAGGATAAGTTGACAGATGAGCTCGCTTTAAAAATTGACCAGGCTATGAAGCTTCAAGAAATAGATGATCTCTATAGACCTTATAAGCAAAAAAGGCGTACAAGAGCTACTACAGCAAAAGAAAAAGGGTTGCAGCCTTTAGCGGAATGGCTAATTACGTATCCAAAACAAGCTGATGTTTCCAAAGAAGCACTTCAATATATTGATGAAGAAAAAGGTGTAGCTACGGTTGAAGAGGCGCTCGCCGGTGCCGAAGATATTATTGCTGAATGGGTATCGGACGATGCGGATCTAAGAAAGTTCATTCGCGAACGCTCGTTTAAAGAAGGCCACATTAAAACGGTTGTTAAAGACAAGCAACTTGATGAAAAAGGTACATATGAAATGTATTACGATTATACAGAAGCAGTCCGCTCCATCGTGCCTCACAGAATTCTTGCTGTGAACCGTGGAGAAAAAGACGGGGTTTTAAGAGCGGGAATTGAGTTTCAGGCTGAGAAAATGATAGGGGAGATCGAGAAGCGTTATATGTCTCGCGCAGGAGACTCATCAGCTGCTGAGTATGTTAAGCTGGCTATTCAAGATGGATATAAACGTTTAATAGAACCATCAATTGAACGAGAAATAAGGAACGAACTGACTGCAAAAGCTGAAGAACAAGCAATTCATATCTTTTCAGAGAATTTGAGAAACCTCCTGTTACAGCCGCCTATTAAAGATAAGGTTGTGCTTGGAGTAGATCCGGCTTACCGTACAGGGTGCAAGTTAGCTGTGGTGGATGGGACTGGAAAGGTACTCGATATAGGAGTTGTTTATCCAACGCCGCCTAGAAATGAAGTTGAAAAAGCAGCAGCGAAAGTGAAACAATTAGTTAAAGAACATAAGGTAGAAATGATTGCTATTGGGAACGGCACAGCTTCGAGAGAGACGGAGCAGTTTATTGCTGACCTTATCAACGATTTACCGGGAGAATTGTATTATTTGATTGTAAATGAAGCTGGAGCGAGTGTGTATTCTGCTTCTGAGCTAGGGCGTGAGGAGTTTCCGGAATTTCAAGTTGAAGAAAGAAGTGCTGTTTCTATTGCAAGAAGGCTGCAGGACCCATTAGCTGAACTCGTGAAAATTGATCCGAAGTCCGTTGGTGTGGGTCAATATCAACATGATGTTGCGCAAAAAAGATTATCAGAATCGTTAACATTTGTAGTAGAGACCGTAGTTAACCAAGTTGGTGTAAATGTGAATACTGCCTCCGTCTCATTATTGCAATATGTAGCTGGACTATCGAAGTCGGTTGCTGTAAATATTGTGAAACGCAGAGAGGAAGAAGGCCGGTTTACAAGCCGTGCACAATTAAAGAAAGTACCTAGGCTAGGTGCGAAAACGTATGAACAGTGTATTGGCTTCTTACGCATTCAAGGAGGGAAGAATCCGCTTGATGCTACAGGGATTCATCCAGAGACATATAAGGAAACCGAAGCGCTGCTTGATAAGGTGGGCGCTGCACGAAAAGATGTAGGAACAAAAGAGTTAAGCGAAAAACTGTCTGGATTGAACGAACATCAAATAGCAGAAGAGCTTGGGCTTGGTATGCCGACTGTTAAAGATATTATTGCAACACTTATCAGGCCGACTCGAGATCCACGTGATGAAGTAGCGAAACCTTTGTTAAAGCAGGGGGTTCTTCGATTAGAAGACTTGACTCGCGGGATGGAACTTCAAGGGACTGTGAGAAATGTAGTCGATTTTGGAGCGTTTGTTGATGTAGGGGTAAAGCAAGACGGATTAGTTCATATTTCTAAACTAACTAAAAGGTTTGTGAAGCATCCTCTTGAAGTAGTGGCTGTTGGAGAAATTGTAACGGTATGGGTTGAGGATGTTGACATAAAAAAAGGCAGGGTTGCTCTCACGATGCTAGAGCCGGCTGTGCAAACAGTATAAATAAAGAAATGGCCATGCATTTTCGCATGGCCATTTGCTTTAACCTAAATGCTTATTCATTTGCTCTTTTCGTTGATAGTAAAACCAACATTGATTAAGGATCTTTATTTGATGGCGGTTCTGCTCTTTGAAAGCCTTTTGTAGTTGAGTGCGTAACCAGGTCGGCATTTCTCCCAACTCCTTATTAGTTGTGGTAGTATATTTAGTATATGTAGGAGAGTTTGTCAGTGTTGATTGTATTTTGTATGGGGGCGGGGGACATTGAATCAGAGCGAACTGCAAAAAATGGTTGAAGAGATCTCTCTAACTAGTTTTAACAAACCATTTGTACACGAAGCGACGTTTAATTCAAGATTACGTACGACTGGCGGCAGATACTTGTTAAGGTCACACAATCTAGAATTTAACCCTAAGCAGTATCAATTATATGGGGAAGAAGAATTAATTAAGATTATTAAACATGAATTGTGTCATTATCATCTTCATATAGAAGGAAGAGGCTATAAGCATAGAGATGCTGACTTTAAAGAGCTGTTGGCGCATGTAGGAGGAGCCAGGTATTGCAGAGAAATACCTGGAGCTAAGAGACAAACGAAGGTTCTACATGAATATGAGTGTCAAGGTTGTCATCTTTTATATAGCCGGAAGCGAAGGATCGATACGTCTAAATATGTGTGTGGGAAGTGCAGAGGCAAATTGAGAAAAAAATTATAAAAAAGTGTTGCCTATATTAAATGAGCTGTGCTATATTATAGAAGTCGCTGAACGAGACAAGCAAATCGAAAAGCGATTCCGAAAAAAGTGTTGACATCAAAAAACACTTTCGATATAATATTTAAAGTCAGCAACACAAACACCACAATATTCCACAGTAGCTCAGTGGTAGAGCAATCGGCTGTTAACCGATCGGTCGTAGGTTCGAGTCCTACCTGTGGAGCCACGGAGAAGTACCCAAGTGGCTGAAGGGGCGCCCCTGCTAAGGGTGTAGGTCGCGCGAGCGGCGCGAGGGTTCAAATCCCTCCTTCTCCGCCAGTATCTTTTCTTAAATTATGGCCCGTTGGTCAAGCGGTTAAGACACCGCCCTTTCACGGCGGTAACACGGGTTCGAATCCCGTACGGGTCACCAACATATGGAGGATTAGCTCAGCTGGGAGAGCACCTGCCTTACAAGCAGGGGGTCGGCGGTTCGAGCCCGTCATCCTCCACCATATGGTCCGGTAGTTCAGTTGGTTAGAATGCCTGCCTGTCACGCAGGAGGTCGCGGGTTCGAGTCCCGTCCGGACCGCCATTTTTATTAGTTAATTTCATACGCGGGTGTGGCGGAATTGGCAGACGCGCTAGACTTAGGATCTAGTGTCTTACGACGTGGGGGTTCGAGTCCCTTCACCCGCACTTTTATTTTAAAAATTAAAGTGCAGATACGGATATCATACATTTAGCGGTTGTGGCGGAATGGCAGACGCGCTAGGTTGAGGGCCTAGTGGGGGTTGACCCCGTGGAGGTTCGAGTCCTCTCAACCGCACCAATTGGCGCCCTTAGCTCAGCTGGATAGAGTGTTTGACTACGAATCAAAAGGTCGGGAGTTCGAATCTCTCAGGGCGCACCATTAGTAATTTATATATCGGGAAGTGGCTCAGCTTGGTAGAGCACCTGGTTTGGGACCAGGGGGTCGCAGGTTCAAATCCTGTCTTCCCGACCATCTTATTTCTTTTAATATGCGGGCGTAGTTTAGTGGTAAAACCTCAGCCTTCCAAGCTGATGATGTGGGTTCGATTCCCATCGCCCGCTCCAACAAAATATTTGGTGGGAGTGCTTTTTTTATTGCCTTTTTTAGGGCCTGTAGCTCAGCTGGTTAGAGCGCACGCCTGATAAGCGTGAGGTCGGTGGTTCGAGTCCACTCAGGCCCACCATAAAATATTTTAAAAAAGTTCTTGACGGTTCGATTTAGACTTGTTAAGATAGTTAAGTCGCCAACGAGCGACAGACAAAAAGTTCTTTGAAAACTGAACAAAAGCCAAGCGAAATAGAGATACATGATATCTCGTCAATTATTAACGCAAGATGATTTTTCATCCTGTGTAAGTGAGCTTAATCAAACACTTTTATGGAGAGTTTGATCCTGGCTCAGGACGAACGCTGGCGGCGTGCCTAATACATGCAAGTCGAGCGGACTGATGGGAGCTTGCTCCCTGATGTTAGCGGCGGACGGGTGAGTAACACGTGGGCAACCTGCCTGTAAGACTGGGATAACTCCGGGAAACCGGGGCTAATACCGGATAACCCGTTCTACCTCATGGTGGAGCGGTAAAAGATGGCCTCTGGCTATCACTTACAGATGGGCCCGCGGCGCATTAGCTAGTTGGTAAGGTAACGGCTTACCAAGGCGACGATGCGTAGCCGACCTGAGAGGGTGATCGGCCACACTGGGACTGAGACACGGCCCAGACTCCTACGGGAGGCAGCAGTAGGGAATCTTCCGCAATGGACGAAAGTCTGACGGAGCAACGCCGCGTGAGTGATGAAGGTTTTCGGATCGTAAAGCTCTGTTGTTAGGGAAGAACAAGTGCCGTTTGAATAAGGCGGCACCTTGACGGTACCTAACCAGAAAGCCACGGCTAACTACGTGCCAGCAGCCGCGGTAATACGTAGGTGGCAAGCGTTGTCCGGAATTATTGGGCGTAAAGCGCGCGCAGGCGGTCTCTTAAGTCTGATGTGAAAGCCCACGGCTCAACCGTGGAGGGTCATTGGAAACTGGGAGACTTGAGTACAGAAGAGGAGAGTGGAATTCCACGTGTAGCGGTGAAATGCGTAGATATGTGGAGGAACACCAGTGGCGAAGGCGACTCTCTGGTCTGTAACTGACGCTGAGGCGCGAAAGCGTGGGGAGCAAACAGGATTAGATACCCTGGTAGTCCACGCCGTAAACGATGAGTGCTAGGTGTTAGGGGTTTCGATGCCCTTAGTGCCGAAGTTAACACATTAAGCACTCCGCCTGGGGAGTACGACCGCAAGGTTGAAACTCAAAGGAATTGACGGGGGCCCGCACAAGCAGTGGAGCATGTGGTTTAATTCGAAGCAACGCGAAGAACCTTACCAGGTCTTGACATCCTTTGACCACTCTAGAGATAGAGCTTTCCCCTTCGGGGGACAAAGTGACAGGTGGTGCATGGTTGTCGTCAGCTCGTGTCGTGAGATGTTGGGTTAAGTCCCGCAACGAGCGCAACCCTTGATCTTAGTTGCCAGCATTCAGTTGGGCACTCTAAGGTGACTGCCGGTGACAAACCGGAGGAAGGTGGGGATGACGTCAAATCATCATGCCCCTTATGACCTGGGCTACACACGTGCTACAATGGATGGTACAAAGGGCTGCAAAACCGCGAGGTTGAGCGAATCCCATAAAGCCATTCTCAGTTCGGATTGTAGGCTGCAACTCGCCTACATGAAGCCGGAATTGCTAGTAATCGCGGATCAGCATGCCGCGGTGAATACGTTCCCGGGCCTTGTACACACCGCCCGTCACACCACGAGAGTTTGTAACACCCGAAGTCGGTGAGGTAACCTTTTGGAGCCAGCCGCCTAAGGTGGGACAGATGATTGGGGTGAAGTCGTAACAAGGTAGCCGTATCGGAAGGTGCGGCTGGATCACCTCCTTTCTATGGAGTATTTAACTCTAGTCGATGTATGATCTTACGATCATATACGCTTTGGATCTTTTGTTCAGTTTTGAGAGGACTTACTCTCTATTCTCTATCTAATAAGATAGGGGCCTGTAGCTCAGCTGGTTAGAGCGCACGCCTGATAAGCGTGAGGTCGGTGGTTCGAGTCCACTCAGGCCCACCATATATATCTTATAAGTGGGGCCTTAGCTCAGCTGGGAGAGCGCCTGCCTTGCACGCAGGAGGTCAGCGGTTCGATCCCGCTAGGCTCCACCAATGGTTCTTTGAAAACTAGATAATGAAAACGGACAAAGAGAAACAAGAAGATCGAGGATACGATCAAGCGAGTGCTCGGAGCGTATATCAGTACGTGAGAACGCGAGTTGTGAAGTAGACGAAGATATTCGAAGTTTATCTGAAGTCCATGTAAACATATTTGTTCATCGGTATCTTTTAATAGAGAAGATTGAACGAGCATGTCAAGAATTCAACAACCTTTTTTAAATTTTGGTTAAGTTAGAAAGGGCGCACGGTGAATGCCTTGGCACTAGGAGCCGAAGAAGGACGCGACGAACGGCGAAACGCCTCGGGGAGCTGTAAGTGAGCTTTGATCCGAGGATATCCGAATGGGGGAACCCACTATTCGTAATGGAATAGTACCCATACCTGAATACATAGGGTATGAGGAGGCAGACCTGGGGAACTGAAACATCTAAGTACCCAGAGGAAGAGAAAGCAAATGCGATTACCTGAGTAGCGGCGAGCGAAACGGTATCAGCCCAAACCAAGAGGCTTGCCTCTTGGGGTTGTAGGACACTCTATACGGAGTTACAAAGAAATAGGATAGGCGAAGCGATCTGGAAAGGTCCGCGACACAAGGTAACAGCCCTGTAGTCGAAATTCTATTTCCTCCTGAGTGGATCCTGAGTACGGCGGGACACGTGAAACCCCGTCGGAATCCGGGAGGACCATCTCCCAAGGCTAAATACTCCCTAGTGACCGATAGTGAACCAGTACCGTGAGGGAAAGGTGAAAAGCACCCCGGAAGGGGAGTGAAACAGATCCTGAAACCGTGTGCCTACAACTAGTTGGAGCCCGTTAATGGGTGACAGCGTGCCTTTTGTAGAATGAACCGGCGAGTTACGATGTCGTGCAAGGTTAAGCTGATAAGGCGGAGCCGTAGCGAAAGCGAGTCTGAATAGGGCGAATGAGTACGCCGTCGTAGACCCGAAACCGTGTGATCTACCCATGTCCAGGGTGAAGTTCAGGTAACACTGAATGGAGGCCCGAACCCACGCATGTTGAAAAATGCGGGGATGAGGTGTGGGTAGGGGTGAAATGCCAATCGAACTCGGAAATAGCTGGTTCTCCCCGAAATAGCTTTAGGGCTAGCCTCGAGGTTGAGAGTTTTGGAGGTAGAGCACTGATTGGACTAGGGGTCCCCACAGGATTACCGAATTCAGTCAAACTCCGAATGCCAAAAACTTTTACTCGGGAGTCAGACTGCGAGTGCTAAGATCCGTAGTCAAGAGGGAAACAGCCCAGACCATCAGCTAAGGTCCCAAAGTATACGTTAAGTGGAAAAGGATGTGGAGTTGCCCAGACAACCAGGATGTTGGCTTAGAAGCAGCCACCATTTAAAGAGTGCGTAATAGCTCACTGGTCGAGTGACTCTGCGCCGAAAATGTACCGGGGCTAAACGTATCACCGAAGCTATGGATTGACACCTTAGGTGTCAGTGGTAGGGGAGCGTTCTAAGTGCAGCGAAGTCAGATCGTGAGGACTGGTGGAGCGCTTAGAAGTGAGAATGCCGGTATGAGTAGCGAAAAGAGGGGTGAGAATCCCCTCCGTCGAAAGCCCAAGGTTTCCTGAGGAAGGCTCGTCCGCTCAGGGTAAGTCGGGACCTAAGCCGAGGCTGAAAAGCGTAGGCGATGGACAACAGGTTGAAATTCCTGTACCACCTCCTCACCGTTTGAGTAATGGGGGGACGCAGTAAGGTAGGGTAAGCGCACTGATGGATATGTGCGTCCAAGCAATTAGGCTGAGAAGTAGGCAAATCCGCTTCTCACGTATGCTGAGTTGTGATGGCGAGGGAAATTTAGTACCGAAGTTCCTGATCCTCCACTGCCAAGAAAAGCCTCTAGCGAGGTGAGAGGTGCCCGTACCGCAAACCGACACAGGTAGGCGAGAAGAGAATTCTAAGACGCTCGGGAGAACTCTCGTTAAGGAACTCGGCAAAATGACCCCGTAACTTCGGGAGAAGGGGTGCTCTGGTAGGGTGTATGCCCGAGAGAGCCGCAGTGAAAAGATCCAAGCGACTGTTTAGCAAAAACACAGGTCTCTGCGAAGCCGCAAGGCGAAGTATAGGGGCTGACACCTGCCCGGTGCTGGAAGGTTAAGAGGAGGGGTTATCCCTTACGGGAGAAGCTCTGAATTGAAGCCCCAGTAAACGGCGGCCGTAACTATAACGGTCCTAAGGTAGCGAAATTCCTTGTCGGGTAAGTTCCGACCCGCACGAATGGTGTAACGACTTGGATACTGTCTCAACGAGAGACCCGGTGAAATTATAGTACCTGTGAAGATGCAGGTTACCCGCGACAGGACGGAAAGACCCCATGGAGCTTTACTGTAGCTTGATATTGGATGTTGGTACAGTTTGTACAGGATAGGTAGGAGCCTTGGAAGTCGGAGCGCCAGCTTCGATGGAGGCGTCGGTGGGATACTACCCTGACTGTGCTGACATTCTAACCTCGAGCCGTGATCCGGTTCAGGGACAGTGTCAGGTGGGCAGTTTGACTGGGGCGGTCGCCTCCTAAACAGTAACGGAGGCGCCCAAAGGTTCCCTCAGAATGGTTGGAAATCATTCGTAGAGTGCAAAGGCAAAAGGGAGCTTGACTGCGAGACCTACAAGTCGAGCAGGGACGAAAGTCGGGCTTAGTGATCCGGTGGTTCCGCATGGAAGGGCCATCGCTCAACGGATAAAAGCTACCCTGGGGATAACAGGCTTATCTCCCCCAAGAGTCCACATCGACGGGGAGGTTTGGCACCTCGATGTCGGCTCATCGCATCCTGGGGCTGAAGTAGGTCCCAAGGGTTGGGCTGTTCGCCCATTAAAGCGGTACGCGAGCTGGGTTCAGAACGTCGTGAGACAGTTCGGTCCCTATCCGTCGCGGGCGTAGGAAATTTGAGAGGAGCTGTCCTTAGTACGAGAGGACCGGGATGGACACACCGCTGGTGTACCAGTTGTTCCGCCAGGAGCATCGCTGGGTAGCTACGTGTGGACGGGATAAGTGCTGAAAGCATCTAAGCATGAAGCCCCCCTCAAGATGAGATTTCCCATGGAGTTAATCCAGTAAGACCCCTTAGAGATGATGAGGTTGATAGGTCTGGTGTGGAAGCATGGCGACATGTGGAGCTGACAGATACTAATCGGTCGAGGACTTATCCAAATTATTCTTGACATATGTTTACACATTATCTAGTTTTGAGAGAACCATCTCAAACATTCACTGTGAAGTGAATCATAGTCTGGTGGCGATAGCAAAGAGGTCACACCCGTTCCCATGCCGAACACGGTCGTTAAGCTCTTTTGCGCCGATGGTAGTTGGGGGCTTCCCCCTGTGAGAGTAGGACGTTGCCAGGCAGATAAAACACAATCCATTAGGATTGTGTTTTTTAGTATGCATAAAGGGATAAGGGGCGCAATAGAGCTCAACTGGTCCAAAGGAGCAGCGTCACTTTCGAATGCTTCTTGTATCCTTCATGACATTCATCTTGAACAATCTTCATGTTCCCCCTGTGAGACGAACCCTTTCCCTTCGTAACGATTCATGAAAAACTTCGAAGAGAAACGGCATGAATAATCTTCCCCGTAGAAGAGAAAGGGTAAGCCAGGACGTTGCCAGGCAGATAAAACACAATCCATTGGATTGTGTTTTTTAGTATACATAAACGGGACAAGGGGCGCTTTTGAGCTAAGCTAGCAGATCTCCTCGCTTCATCAACTCGCGCAATAAACAGCAAACTCATATATAATACCTCATGCCAATGACGCATATCGATTTAAAAAAACCGCGCAATAAACGAGCTTTAACGCATTTCCTCGCTCAACCAACCCATTTACAAGACAGAAGGATACAATTAACCAGGCAATCGACGCAATAATGAGTGCTACTGACGCAATCACTCCAATCAGGTCCCCAATCAACATCTGAAATCACTCCTCCAGAATCCCGCACTCCATTCAGTTTCTAAGTATATCGCTAATCTGATATCGAATTATTCCAACAATTTAAAGGTATTTGTTACGATAATGTGTTAAAGTAAACAATAAGACTATTATTTAGATGATAGAAAGAGAACACAAGGAGTTGGAGTGTATGCGTGAGAAGCGATTTAATACTCAAGCGGTTCATTTTCAAAAGAAAGAATCAGCTTATCATGTGAGCAAAGCAAAACCAATATATCAAACAACGGCCTTTACCTTTTCAGACCTTGATGATATGGAAAGCTTTTATGAAGGAGAAAAGAGTTATTTATATTCAAGATACAGTAATCCGAATACAGATGACTTAGGAGTAGGCATCGCTTTATTAGAAGGAGCAGAAGACGGGGTTGCTACGTCTTCAGGTATGTCGGCTATTCTAGCTGGAGTGCTAGCAGTGGCGAAAGAGGGCGATCATGTCCTTGCTTCAGAAGATTTATATGGCGGGACGTATCAATTGTTTGAACAAGAGCTTCCCAATATGGGGATTGATGTGAGCTTTGTCTCATTTGGAGACTTAGAGACAGTAGAGAAGGCGATCACAGACCGTACAGTGCTGATTTATACAGAATCGATCACTAACCCTTTGCTACGGGTAGAAGATCTCGAGGGTGTAATCAGTCTTGCGAAAAAATATACGATCTATTCAATGATTGATAATACATTTGCAACGCCTTATTTACTGCAGCCAGCTAAAATTGGTGCAGATTTAATCGTACATAGTGCTACTAAATATATTGGCGGACACAGTGATGTCAACGCTGGAGTGTTAGTTGGGACTGCTGTGCTTATCCAGAAAGCAAAATCAAAAATTGTGACACTTGGCTGCAATCTAACACCTTTTGAAGCGTGGCTTGGATGCAGGGGCTTAAAAACATTAAGCTTAAGAATGCAAAGACAATGCGAAAATGCTGCAAACCTTGCAAAGTCATTTAATAAAAGTGCAGGAGTAAGCAAAGTTTATTATCCGACCGATGTTTCTGCTAAAGGGAACGGTGCTATGGTAAGCATTGATTTAGCAGAAGAAGTAGATGTTGAAGAGTTTTTTAAGAACTTAAGCTGGGTTAAAATTGCTCCTACGCTTGCTGGAGTAGAAACAACAGTGTCTTACCCGTTACGTACTTCTCATCGTACGATCCCGGATGAATTGAGATCAGAGCTTGGGATCGGAAAGCAGCTGGTGCGGATCTCTGTGGGGATTGAGGATGAAACAGATATAATAGAAGCTTTTCAGCATGCCATTAAACAAGCTCAAATCAAGAACCTTTAACGGTTTTTGATTTGAGTTTTTATTTTCTTAAAAAGAATTTTGAATTAATGCTTGCAATGTTTTAGAACACATGGTATATTTATATATGTCTTAGAGACAACATAGTCTGGTGGCGATAGCAAAGAGGTCACACCCGTTCCCATGCCGAACACGGTCGTTAAGCTCTTTTGCGCCGATGGTAGTTGGGGGCTTCCCCCTGTGAGAGTAGGACGTTGCCAGGCTAACAATTTTTATGTTTAAGAATTGAAAAGTTGTCTATAATAATAGTATAGCGTCGCGGGATGGAGCAGTCTGGTAGCTCGTCGGGCTCATAACCCGAAGGTCGGAGGTTCAAATCCTCCTCCCGCAATACCTGGAGAAACCGGAACATATTTGTTCCGGTTTTTTCTATGTTCTCGTCATACTTTGATTATAGCTTGCACATCACTTATAAGATCAGCTAAACTAATACAGATACCCTTAGGAACATCTATCCTAAGGTTTTTTGCAGGATGATGTACATCAGAAGGGGGCATGAATGTGAAAGATGAGTTTTCATTTATATCAAAGATTACTCCCCGTCATACTCATCAATCTTCCTTAAAAGTAGCGATCGGCGATGACGCTGCTGTTTACAGCGGGACGGATCTGTTTGATGAGGTCATATGTGTGGATACTATGGTAGAAGGGATTCATTTTAGGAAGGACACCCTGACACCTTACCAGATTGGAAAAAAAGCGTTAGCGGTCAATCTAAGTGATTTAGCAGCTATGGGAGCGGTCCCTCACTATTATCTGGTTTCTATTGCTATCCCAAAGAGCTGGAGTGAAGAGCAGTTAGAAGCTGTTTATCATGGGATGAAAGATTTGGCCGATCAATTTAAAGTTGATTTGATAGGCGGAGATACTGTATCGATTCAAGAATCTCTAGTAATTACTGTTACTGTCATTGGGAGAGTTGAAAAGAATCGAAGCCTCCTTCGTTCTAGTGCTGAAGTGGGGGATAATGTTTTCGTCACAGGATACGTAGGTGGTTCGGCAGCAGGTTTATCACTATTACTTGAAAAAGGAAATGAAGCTTCTTACTTCGATCATGAACAAGAATTGATCAAAGCTCATCAAGAGCCGGTTCCACAAGTGAGGGCAGGGCGAATTTTTGCCCAGTCAAATGAGAGAATCTCATTAAATGATGTGAGTGATGGGCTAGCAAGTGAAGCTAACGAAATTGCTGAAGCCAGCCAGGTCACTTTATTATTATATGAAGAAAAATTACCGCTTCATCCAGCTATGTCAGCAAATGAGTTAGACCAGCAGCTCGATGCCGCTTTATATGGCGGAGAAGATTTTCAGCTGATTGGAACAGCTTCTAAGGAAACCTTTCCTTTAATACAAGCAGAATGTAAAAGGCAAGGGATCTCATTACATCTAATAGGTGAAGTTATAGATAATCAGCCAGCAGTATATTTACAAAAAGAAAATGAAAAAATCTTGCTTTCAAAAAAGGGATACAATCATTTTTCAAAATAGGTGATTTCAATGGATAAATGGACAATCAAAACAACCTCTCCCGAAGAAACGGCGCAGCTAGCTGAGCGAGTAGGAGAGCTTGTACAAGCTGGTGATGTACTTACGCTTGAAGGTGATCTAGGTGCAGGTAAAACCAGCTTTACTAAAGGGTTAGCAAAAGGGTTAGGAGTTACACGGGTAGTTAGCAGCCCAACCTTTACGATTATTAAAGAATATAAAGGAAGAATTCCGCTCTATCATATGGATGTCTATCGTTTAGATGAGGGCGCGGAAGAACTTGGGTTGGAAGAGTATTTTGAAGGTGAAGGTGTGTCTGTGATTGAATGGGCAAGCATCATCCGAGAACAGCTTCCAAATGATCGTTTAGACATTGTGATTACTCATGCCGGTGATACGACTCGTGAATTATCATTTTTTGCAAGTGGAATCCGTTATGAACAACTAAGTAAGGAGTTAGCGACATGGGCTACACATTAGCAATCGATACGTCCTCATATGTACTGACTGTTGCAGTCACAGAAGACTCTAAAGTGCTGGGTGAGATGACGACTAATATTAAAAAGAATCATTCGCTGCGTTTAATGCCTGCCATTGGGCAACTAATGAGAGATACGGGAATTACACCAGAGCAGCTAACAAAGGTTGTTGTAGCTGATGGACCTGGCTCTTATACAGGTGTACGTATAGCAGTGACGACAGCCAAGACCTTAGCATGGTCTTTAAATATACCGCTCGTCGGCGTCTCGAGTCTAGAATTAATGGTACAAAATGGTCGTTTCTTTGAAGGGTATACGGTTCCTATTGTAGATGCCAGACGAGGACAAGTATTTACAGCTCTTTATAGAGGCGAGCAGCATAAAATGACCGTTCAGAAAGAAGATCGATTAAGGATGTTAAATGAATGGTTAGAAGAGTTAAAAGAGATAGAGGGGCTTATTTTGTTTGTAGGACAAGACGTTGAACTGCATCAGGAAGACATTCAATCAGCCCTGGGTGATAAAGCGGTCTTTGCTCCTGCTCAAATGACTCTGCCTCGGGGCGGGGAGTTAGCTGCACTTGGGGAAGAGAAAGAAGCAGTCGCGTCTATTCATACGTTTGTACCTCGTTATCTCCGTCTTGCAGAAGCTGAAGCCAAATGGCAAAGCGAGCAGAAGAAGGCGTGTGAGTCCAATGATTGAGCAAGCGAAAAGTATCATTCGTTTAATGACAATCGATGACATTGAAGGGGTCTATGAAGTAGAAAAGAATTCTTTTCCTACACCTTGGAAGCCATCCATTTTTATTAATGAATTACACGTGAATAAGTATGCTCATTACTTTGTATGTGAAAAAGAAGGCTATATTGCGGGCTATTGTGGTCTTTGGGTGATAGGAGAAGATGCTCAAATTACAAATATAGCGGTACATTCTTCTATGCGCGGACAAAAGTTTGGAGAACAGCTTCTTTCTTATGCGATGAATCATGCTAGAGAGCTTGGGGCTGTGCATATGTCACTTGAGGTAAGAGTGAGTAATGTCGTTGCACAAGGCCTTTATAAAAAGCTAGGTTTTAAAGAGGGTGGAATCCGTAAAAATTACTACACGGATAACCAAGAAGACGCAATGGTAATGTGGGTGAACTTAAATGGAGAATAAAGAATTGATATTAGCAATTGAAACCAGCTGTGATGAGACGTCTGCTGCGGTAATTAAGGATGGGAAAGAGATCCTGAGCAACATTGTCTCCTCACAAATTGAGAGTCATAAACGGTTTGGCGGGGTAGTGCCGGAAATTGCATCTAGGCACCATGTTGAACAAATTACCCTCATTATTGAAGAAGCAATGAGTGAGGCAGAAGTGACTTTTAAAGACCTTTCTGCTATTGCTGTAACGGAAGGACCGGGTCTTGTGGGAGCGCTGTTAATTGGAGTGAATGCGGCTAAAGCAATGGCATTTGCCCATAACCTGCCGTTAATCGGAGTTCATCATATTGCTGGTCATATTTATGCAAACCAACTTATCCACAAACTTGAGTTTCCGTTACTGACGTTAGTGGTCTCAGGCGGTCATACGGAGCTTGTGTATATGGAGAGCGATGGATCATTTGAAATTATAGGTGAAACGCGTGATGATGCTGTAGGGGAAGCCTATGACAAGGTAGCTAGAACAATTGGTCTGCCATATCCTGGCGGGCCTCACATTGACAAGCTTGCACATGAGGGCGAGCCTAGCTATGACCTTCCAAGAGCTTGGCTTGAGCCCGACAGCTTTGATTTTAGTTTTAGTGGATTAAAATCAGCAGTTATTAACACCTTGCACAACCAGAAGCAGCGTGGTGAAGAAATTAATACACAGGATCTTGCAGCGAGTTTTCAAGCAAGTGTAATAGATGTATTAATAACAAAAACAAAAAAAGCGCAAGAGAAATACAATGTTAAACAGGTGCTTCTTGCAGGCGGAGTTGCAGCGAATAAAGGGTTAAGGACAGAGCTTAAGCGAACCTTTGACCATACAGAAGTAGAGTTAATTATCCCGCCATTAAACTTATGCACAGATAATGCAGCGATGATCGGGGCTGCAGCAAGTATCAAATACAAGCAGGGCAAATTTTCAGCGTATGATTTAAATGGAAATCCAGGGCTTGATTTAGAAAGAGAATAACGAGTAACTTTCAGGTTTAAAACCACTTATTGGTGCAAATGCTACCTTTAGGTGGTTTTTTTAGGCAAGTAAGCGATCTCTATTTTGTCCACAGCTTTTATTAACATTTATGTGGATAACGTGGATAACTTAAAAAAGATACGTCTTTGCAAGGGGTAAACTGTTATTAACTTTAAATGTGGATAAGTAGAGATTAAATGTGAATTATTAAATGAACCCTTATAATATAAGGGTTTTACCTGTGTATAAACCTGTGAATAATGTGGATATGTCAGAAAATTATATGAAAAGGCTGGTAGTTATGGCGCAAAAGGTAGGTTTGTTAATTCTTATTATTTGTTTATTTATTCACATTCCGGTATCCGCGAAAAATGAACAAACATTAATTATCGTTATAGCTCCTGATCTTGCTTTTGAAGATGTCAAACGTATTTTGGAGACAGAAGAGAATAAAGAACTGTGGAAAGAAGCCGCGATCGGTGCATTAAACATTAAACCAGATGGCCCTTATTCTTATTTAAACAGTATGGTCAGTATAGGAAGCGGCAGGAGAGCGGTCGGGGTGCAGGACTGGAATAGCTATGAAGGCAATGAACAAACAGAGTTTAAGGTGACAGCAAGAGATTTAGAGATTCAATTAACTGGCCAGGCTTCCTCATCAAGTCTCAGTCATCCACATTTTCACCGCTTAGTAAGTAAAAATGACAAGTCTAGTTATCAACCGCGTGTGGGTATCCTTGGGGATAAGCTAAAAGAAGCTGGGATCAATCGTTTTGTATTGGGCCACAGTGATACGATAATTGAAAAAATAAGATATGGATCTCTTCTTGTCATTGATTCAGAAGGGGTGGTGGAGGGTGACTATGAACAATCTGTAAAAAAGTCTCCCGCCTCTCCGGCAGGAAAGGAAATGGATGAAGCATATTTACTAAGTGAATTACAAGACCGAAATGGTCTGATTGTCATAGAATGGGGCGATCTCCATCGGTTATATGAACAAAGACCTTTGATGATGGATTCCCATTTTACTAAGGAAAGAGATCGTCAGCTAACGCGGTTAGGGACGTTTATTGAACAATTACGCCAACAAGATCAGAATGGTCATACGGTGTGGCTTCTTTCACCGATGATGAACAAAGAAGCTTATGATCAAAAACAGCAGCTGGCTCCTCTTTTGATATGGGATAAAGAAGATGGAGGCTATCTTACCTCAAATACGACCAATCAGCATTATCTTGTAAGCAATCTTGATATAGCACCCTCCATTCTTGCTCATTTTGGTTTGAATGATCCAAGAGAATTGCCTGGACATAGCATGCAAAGAATGAATGTAGGTGAGGAAGATATACAAAAAGTGCTTGATCATGTGGATGAATTAACCTTAATTTATCAGTCCAGGGCAAGTGTTCTTTCTGCCTATATTACGACACTTGTAATCTTATTGATCGTAGCAGGGGTGCTAAGTTTTTTCAGAAAACCTCAGATCATGGGTCAGAATGTATTAAAAATGATTATTTTATCAGCTCTTCTTTCACCTATTCCTTTTCTTATAGGATCTAAACTGCTTATCCACATTGGTATCACAGCGTTCGTGTTTTTTGTTGTTATTTTCTCACTCGGTTGTGGATATGTAATTAGTCGGTTTAAAAGAAATGCCATTGCCATCGTAGGGGGCATGTTATTTGTTCTTATTTCACTGGATTTACTCTTAGGAACCCCTTTTATGCAGCGATCCTATTTGGGCTATGACCCTATCATTGGGGCAAGGTATTACGGCATTGGAAATGAATATGCGGGAATATTTATTATTTCAGGTCTTGCTCTTTTAAGCGGTTTTCAATCGGTAAAGGAGAAGATGAGTGTCATGATGGTAGTAGCATTAGGAGCGATTCAGCTTATTTTATTGGGGCATAGTGAGCTTGGAACAAATGCTGGAGCAACATTGGCTGCGGGTATTGCCTATTTCTTTCTTCTATTTCGTTTATTACAATTTAAGTGGACTCTACTCCGTACAATTCTCGTTGGAGCGGCTTCTCTTCTTCTATTATTTTCATTTTTATTTGTGCTACAATTAACAGGCAACCAAACGCATATTGGAGCTGGATTTAATCGTTTATTTGCAGGGGATCTAAGCTATCTTCTCCATACGATTGAAAGAAAAGTTTCTATGAACTGGAAGATCTTCAGGCATTCCAATTGGACGCAATTATTTGTGACAAGCTATCTTGTTGTGATGGTGATGTTAATAAGGAAGACATTGCAAAAAAGTCATCAATTACACGCTTTAATTTTGCAGACAGGTATTTGTGCATCCGTGGCGTTGCTTATATTAAATGACTCGGGAGTAGTGGCTGCTGCAACATCAATGTTTTGTGTCGTATGTATGCATTACTACTGGCTCTTAGAGCAAAAGGAAAAAAGGGGAGCATGAGAGTGGAGAAGAAAATGAAGCGGGCGCGAATGCTGCGTATTGCAGTGCTCGTTGTACTAGCGGTTGGTCTATTTTTAGATTACTTTCCTCAGCTGATCAATGGCGGCTTAGGCGGGAGAGGCACCTTTATTTTATTATTGATTGGTTTTGGTTTTGCTGTTGCAGCAGAAGTGATGATGCCGCGTGATAAACGAAGAAGACAGGGAATTCCTATATGGGAGCATGATATATTTTTCATCTTTTATGTGATCGGATTAATTGCCCTGTTCACTTTTCTTGGTGGAGAGTCACAAGTCGGACTTAGCTTAACGCACCCAATCTTGTGGATCTTTGTTGTCTATGCTTTTATTAAATGGAATCTAGATCGTAAGCACAGACCTGAAGAAGAAGTAGAAGAGAAGAAGTGAAAAAGTAGGCGGAGATGTACTTAACGTCTTAACCTTGCTTCCGAACAAGTTATCAAGGTAGGGGAAACACAGACTCCTTCTGGAAACAAGAACCTAATGATATTTACTTTTTAAAGTATTAAAAAACAGACGACCTATTCATTTATAATGATAGGTCGTCTGTTTTTTGTTGGAATAGCTTAGTCACCTTTTTGCACCGTTGATTGGAGCGGAAGGGACTCGACTCCCGCGGAAAGCGAGTGCCTGCAGCGGAAATCAACAACCACTGTCAGGAGGAGGGTTTAAAATACTCAGCATCTTTATTAGTTAGGATTGAAGCTCTTCCCATTCTTCCATTAACTGTTCGAGAGTCGCTTGTGTTTGATCAATCTCAGCTTGGATTTTGCTCGCTTGTTCATGATCTGAATAGATTTCAGGGTCACAAAGAGCTTCTTCATTTACTGAAAGTGATTCTTCTAACTCCTCAATCTTCGTTTCAATTTCCTCAATCCTACGCAAGCGTTGTCGCTCTTGACGCTTCGCTTCTTTATCTAATTCAAACGATGTCTTATCGGTCTTAGCTTCCTTCTTTTCTGAAGTTGGAGCAACCTTGTTTTCCTGCTCTTCTTGTTCTTTCAATAATAGACGCTGCCGATTTTCTTCTTTCTTTTCTAAATAGTAATCATAATCGCCTAAATAATTTGTGACTTGTCCGTTATCAAGCTCGCACACTCTAGTGGCAATGCGGTTAAGGAAATAACGGTCATGTGATACAAACAAGAGAGTGCCAGGGTAGTTAATTAATGCCGCTTCTAACACTTCTTTTGCATCTAGGTCCAAGTGATTTGTCGGCTCATCAAGAATCAGCAGGTTTGCCTTTTGCATCATTAATTTAGCTAGAGCAAGGCGTGCTTTCTCACCGCCGCTTAATGTGGAAACAGGTTTTAACACATCGTCCCCTGAAAACAAAAAGTTTCCTAACACCGTCCGGATTTCTTTTTCAGGGAGCAAACTATAATCATCCCATAATTCATGAAGAACAAGTTTATTAGAAGTGAGTTTTGCTTGTTCCTGATCATAATAGCCGACTGTCACATTACTGCCAAAGCGAATCGTTCCTTTTGATGTTTCAATCTGCTTTATGATTGCCTTTAAGATCGTTGATTTGCCTGCACCGTTAGGACCGATTAGTGCAACACTTTCCTCGCGGTTCAAATCTAATCTTAGGTTAGAAAAGATCGGCTCCATCCCGTATTTCACTTCTAAGTCTTCGATACGAAGGACCTCATTGCCGCTTTGGCGGTTGATTTCAAACGAGAAAGAAGCTGATTTCTCGTCCCCTTCAGGACGATCAAGACGGTTCATTCTTTCAAGCTGCTTTCTGCGGCTTTGCGCTCGCTTGGTAGTAGAGGCTCGAGCAATATTTCGTTGAACGAAATCCTCAAGCTTTGCAACTTCGCTTTGTTGTTTGTCAAACTGCTTTTTCTCGAGCTCATAACGTTTTGCTTTTTCCTCTAAATAAAGACTGTAGTTCCCAACGTATTTTCTTGATTGGTTTCTTGAAATTTCTACGACTTGGGTAACGATTTTGTCTAAGAAATAGCGGTCATGTGATACGATTAAAATGGCACCTGGATAGCCTTGCAAATAGTTCTCAAGCCAGGTTAATGTCTCGATGTCTAAGTGGTTTGTCGGCTCATCAAGGATAAGTAAATCAGGCTTGGTTAATAATAGTTTACCAAGGGCTAGTCTTGTTTTCTGCCCGCCGCTTAGCGTTTGGATTTTTGTTTGATAGTCAAAAGAATCAAAATGAAGGCCTGCTAGTACGCTTCTAATATCTGCTTCATATTGATATCCGCCCTTATCTTTAAAATCGAGCTGGAGCTGATCGTATTCTGCTAATAATTTGTTATAACTTGCTTCGTGATCTAAAAGAGAAGGGTCAGACATTTTTTGTTCCATCTCTCTTAGTCTTTTTTCCATTTTTAAAAGCGGGTCAAATACTGTCAGCATCTCATCCCAAATCGATAACTCGGATTCTAGGCCGGTATCTTGAGCGAGGTAGCCTACCTCTACATCTTTTGGTTGAATGATTTCTCCGCTGTCATGGGATAGCTGTCCTGCTATCACTTTTAAAAGCGTCGATTTTCCAGCACCGTTTCGACCGACTAAGGCGACACGGTCTCCAGTTTGTACTTCGAGTTTAATATTTGATAAAATCGTTTCTGCACCAAACGATTTTGATACGTTTACACATTGTAATAAAATCATGGGATATCCATCCTATCCTTACATCATATCAATAGTTTTCTTCACTCAGTTTAACGTAAAAGACTGCGGTGAACAACTTGCAGGACCTGATGTAAAACGATTACATAAAGAGACAAATAGTGTACAATAAGATAAAACAATAAGATAAAACAATAAGATAAAACAATAAGATAAAATGATAACGTTCTAAGAAAAAACGTAACAAAAGGGAAAGAACGTACATTATAGATCTTACTTAAGGGACTAGGCTAGGAGAGGAGGGGAATTTACGTTGAAGTCAGATCAAGTAAAAATTCCTCAAGCAACTGCAAAGCGATTGCCCTTATACTATCGCTTTTTAGAAAACCTGCATGCATCAGGAAAACAACGAGTATCTTCGACTGAATTAAGCGAAGCAGTCAAAGTTGACTCTGCAACGATTCGTCGTGATTTTTCTTACTTTGGAGCTCTTGGAAAAAAGGGCTATGGATATAATGTGAACTACTTGCTTTCATTTTTCCGTGAAACGCTCGATCAAAATGAATTAACGAAAGTCATCTTAGTTGGGGTAGGTAACTTAGGGACAGCCTTTTTACACTATAACTTCTCTAAGAACAATAATACCCAGATTGAAATGGCATTTGATGTGGATGAGTCAAAAATCGGCACGGAAGTAGGCGGAGTGAAGATCTACAATCTTGACGATTTTGAGAACATTTTAGATCCTGAGGTAACGGTTGCGATCCTTACCGTACCGTCACAAGCAGCGCAAAAAATTGCGGACCGTCTTGTAGATGCGGGTATTAAAGGGATTTTGAACTTTACTCCGGCTAGATTATCAGTGCCTGATTCCGTTAGAGTTCACCATATTGATTTGTCTGTTGAATTACAAGCACTGGTTTATTTTTTAAAGCATTATCCGTTATAATAGAAGTAGATTGGACAAGGAGGTGCAACCTATGGGTGGATTAGGTGCAGGAAGTATTGTCATTATTGGACTTGTCGCTTTATTGATTTTTGGACCAAAAAAGCTGCCGGAACTAGGAAAAGCAGCAGGAAATACATTGCGTGAATTTAAAAACGCCACTAAAGGCTTGGCTGATGAAGAGGACGATAAAAAGAAAAATAACAAAGATCAGGCTTAAGCAGGAAGGGTTTATAAATGGAATCACGTGATATGTCGGTAATGGACCATATTGGAGAGCTGCGACGCCGTATTATGATTGTCGTTGTATTCTTTCTAATTGCGCTCATTGCCGGCTTCTTTTTCGCCACACCGTTAATTACGTATTTACAAAGCGCACCGACAGCGCAAGAGCTGCCAATGAATGCATTTAAAATGACAGATCCGATCCGTGTATTCATGACCTTTGCTTTTGCGAGCGCATTAATTTTGATTTTTCCTATTATTTTATATCAGCTCTGGGCGTTTATTAGTCCGGGACTTCATGAGAATGAACAGAAAGCAACACTAGCGTATATTCCGATTGCCTTTATTTTGTTTTTAACAGGTATTGGCTTTGCTTACTTTATTTTATTCCCGTTCATTATTCAATTTATGGGAAATTTAGCCGAACGATTAAACATCACTGAGCAGTACGGGATTAACGAATACTTTACATTCTTATTCCAAATCACATTGCCATTTGGCCTGTTGTTCCAGCTGCCGGTTGTTGTGATGTTCTTTACAAGGCTAGGACTTGTTACGCCAGCTTATTTATCGAGTATTAGAAAATATGCGTATTTTATATTGCTGGTTATTGCTGGCTTTATTACTCCGCCTGAATTGTTAAGCCATTTGATGGTGACTGTACCGTTGTTACTCTTATATGAATTCAGTATATGGGTATCAAGATTGACGTACAGAAAAGTATTAAAGGCTGAACGTTTAATGGAAGAAGAAGCCAAGCAAAAAGAAATGAACCAAGATTAATTTAAATGATAAGACAGTTAAGCAGAACCTGCTTAACTGTCTTTTTTTTGCCTTTGCGGTAATTTTACATATCTAAACATAGGGAGAATTTGTTTAATCAAACGTTTAATTGGGAACTAAACAAAAGGAGAAAGGAGGATTACCATGAGAAGGGCAGCAAGTGAAACAGAACAACGAAAAGATAATCTAATTGAAAAAATTATCGCTTTTGGTGTGTACAAGGTGCAGGGCCGTCAACTCTTTGAATTAACATTACAAGAAATTGAACGCGTCTATCAATCTTTAAAACAACGCCAAAACCAACATATATAAATGAGACAGAAAAAGCTCAACTGATTACGCTTGTTCAAAGTAGGATCTGTTGAGCTTTTTTGATTGAATCATGCTATGATAAAAGTAAATCTTTCGATAAGCGAAATGGTGTGTGATTTATGGGGAGAATTTCTAGCAAGTGGATGGTTGTCATTGCGGTTTTGCTAGGGTCATTTACGATGATCTTAAATAATAGTATGTTAAATCCAGCTGTACCTAAATTAATGGAAGTATTTGAATCAGATGCGGTAAGTACGGGGTGGGTCATTACCATTTTTATGGTTACAATGGGGATGACGGTCCCTGTAACGGGGTATCTAGGTGATCGCTTTGGTAAGAAGAAACTCTACCTAATCGGGCTGCTGATTTTTGTAATGGGTTCTATTCTTGGCTCATTTTCTTGGAATCTGTCATCGTTGATCTTCTTTCGCGGCTTACAAGGAGTTGGGGGCGGAATTATGATGCCTCTATCGATGGCGCTTATTTTTGAAGCCTTTCCGAGAAATGAGCGTGGAATGGCGACAGGTGTATGGGGAATCGCAGCGATGATGGCGCCGACGATCGGGCCAACCGTTGGGGGAGTTCTGCTTGAGACAAGCGGTTGGCAGTATTTATTTTGGTGTAATGTGCCGATCGGGCTCCTAGGATTATGGTTTGCCCTGAAATACTTACCAGTCACATCGCCCAACAAAGAGGTTCGTTTTGATCTCTATGGATTCATTACGGTAACTGCTGGGGTTGGAGCAATACTCCTTGCGCTCGGTAGAATGTCAGAGCTTGCTCATTTATTAATGCCTTTGAATATCATTTTAGTCGTAACCGGTACAATGCTGCTAATTTTATTTGTTCAAATTGAAACTCGAGTACAGCAGCCTTTGCTTGATTTATCTCTATTTAAAATACCTGCCTATACCTTTAGTGTGATCATTGCAGGGACCACATCAATCGGTTTATTCGCGGGGATCTTTTTGATTCCGCTTCTGATCCAGCAGGTTTACGGGTTAAGTGCTATTATGACAGGCTTAATTTTCTTACCTTCAGCTTTATTGACTGGCCTTTTTATGACGGTGGGGGGCAGAGTATTAGATCAAAAGGGCGCTCGCGGTGTTGTAACGACTGGACTTATTGTCATGACAATAGGCACGTTCGCCCTAGGGTTTTTGAGTCTTGAAACTTCTTTATTGTTTATCTTCATTATGATGGCTGTCAGAGGAATTGGCTCAGGACTCAGTACGATGCCTGCTACGACAATTGGAATGAATGCTATACCAGACCGTCTTATCTCAAGAGGGTCTGCGATGAATAATGTGATGCGTCAAATGAGCTCGGCATTCGGGATTGTGTTTATTTCGATTTATTATGAGGTGAGACGCGGACAGTTAATGGGCGCGACAGTCTCACTTGAGGAAGCAAGCTTGCAAGCGATCAATGAAGGGTTTATTGTTGTTGGGCTCATTACAGCGATAACCATTCCGGCTGCTTATTACCTTGAAAAGAATGCAAAACAAGAGCTTGAAAAAGCTTCCTAATAAGTCCACATAAAGGAGAAAAAGGCTAACAAATGTTGGTCTTTTTTTCAGCCATTGTAATTTGTGATTTATTTCACATAGTTGTCATAAAAATATAGGTTTCGAGGTTAATGATTATGGTAATGTGTACATACAAATAGCTCTAGAAATAGATAACAGACTATGTGAAGGATTGAGCATAGTGCCGTGATAAATGGTTTGAAAAAAGTGGGAGGGAAAAGGATGTTTGAATACGATCCGGTCATATATAGTCGTATATTAACGGGATTAACGTTAGGCTACCACGTGATCTTTGCGACGATTGGTGTGGGTATACCTTTATTGATTGCTCTTGCTGAGTGGATAGGAATTAAAAGAAATGATGAGCATTACCGCTTGCTTGCAAGAAGATGGGCGAGAGGATTTGTTATTACCGTTGCAATTGGTGTTGTAACGGGGACGGCTATAGGCTTGCAGCTCAGCCTGTTATGGCCGAACTTTATGCAGGTAGCAGGGCATGCGATTAGTCTGCCGATGTTTATGGAAACTTTTGCGTTCTTCTTTGAGGCAATTTTTCTAGGAATCTATTTATATACGTGGGATCGATTTAAAAATAAGATGTATCATTTCTACTTGCTGATCCCAGTTGTCATAGGGGCTTCTATGTCTGGCTTCTTTATTACGACAGTGAATGCTTTTATGAATGCACCAACAGGTGTTGAAATTCAAAATGGTGTGGTTACAAATATTAATCCGTTGGCCGCAATGTTTAACCCAGCAACACCAACGAAAGTAGCCCATGTGCTTTCATCGGCCTATTTAACATCAGCTTTTGTGTTAGCAGCGATTGCCGCATTTGCACTGCTTAAAGGAAAAGATCATGTGTACCACAAAAAAGCGCTGCACCTTACGATGACTGTAGCAGCTGTGTTTGCTGTTGCCACGGCTTTAATTGGTGACTTTTCTGGTAAATATCTTGCAGAGTATCAACCGGAAAAATTAGCAGCGGCTGAGTGGCATTTTGAAACTTCTACAGAAGCTCCGCTTATCTTAGGGGGCGTCTTAGATGAAGATCAAAATATTCGATATGCGCTTGAGATTCCGTATGCATTAAGTATCTTAGCCCATGGTTCTCCGGGTGCTGAAGTAATCGGGCTTGAGGAATTTCCTCAAGATGAACTACCGCCGCTTATTGTCCATTATTTCTTTGATGCAATGGTAGGGATCGGTATGTTCTTAGCGCTTGTCTCAGTGGCTTACGTCTTCATACAGCGGACGAAAAGGTGGAACGAACACAATCGTTTATTGTTGTGGGCCATTTTTATTGGCGGTCCGCTCTCCATTATAGCTATTGAGATGGGTTGGTTTTTTGCAGAACTTGGACGTCAGCCGTGGATTTTAGTTGGCTATATGACAACAGCAGAAGGAGCTACGACTTCTGCACATGTTGATTTAATGCTGTATCTGTTTATAGGGCTTTATCTAATATTAACAGTTACATGTATTACTGTGCTGCGTAAATTGTTTAGTTCAAATCCAGTAGAACGTGAACTTAAAGATCGTGGAATGGAATAGAGAGGAGTGCGACCATGGATTATGAATTAATAGGAATTACCGTTCTGTGGACCTTTCTCTACGGCTATCTAATCGTGGCGTCGATTGATTTCGGCGCCGGGTTCTTTAGCTACTACTCTAGTATCACAGGGCGAGAACATATTATTAATAAAGTCATTGCTCGTTATCTTTCCCCTGTATGGGAAGTAACAAATGTCTTTCTAGTATTCTTTTTTATCGGGATTGTGGGGTTCTTTCCTTCAACCGCCTATTATTACGGAACAGCATTGCTTATCCCAGGTAGTATAGCAATCATTTTGCTGGCTATCCGCGGGTCATATTACGCTTTTCACAATTACGGGGAAAAAGGAAGTCTCTTCTATCAATTTTTGTACGGAGCTACAGGCCTGTTAATCCCTGCATCACTTTCTGTCGTATTAACGATTTCAGAAGGTGGATTTATCTTCTTAGAGGGTGATCAAGTACTCTTAGATTATCCAGCTTTATTTTCTAGTTTCTATTCATGGACTGTCGTTATTTTAGCTATAGTAAGTGTGCTTTATATTTCAGCATGTTTCTTAACTTTTTATGCCTATAAAGCTCGTGATATCGATGCGTTTAAAGTGCTGAGAGGGTATGCTTTATTTTGGAGTTTCCCAACCATATTAGCGAGTATTCTAGTATTCTTTGCTCTAAACCAACATAATCCGGTTCACTTTGAAAAGATGGTAGACCTTGCGTGGATGTTCAGTTTATCCTTCTTATTCTTTTTAGGTGCTGTTTATCTCATTTGGAAGGGTAAAAGATTAGGGTTGTCCTTTATCTTAGTTATGCTGCAGTTTGCAACTGCATTCTATGGATACGGGGCTTCTCACTTGCCATATCTGCTTTATCCGCATTTAACGATCTATGACGGCTTTACAAACGAAGCGATGGCGATTGCTTTAATTATTGCGTTCATTGCTGGATTGTTCTTGTTGATTCCTTCATTATATTTATTGATGAGACTCTTCTTATTTGACAATAAGTATGTACAAGGCAGAAAGTAAGGAGGATAAGGATGGATTTTTTCTTAATTATGATTGCGCCGATTCTAATCGTCATTCTCTGTATAGCGGGTTTGTTTTGGTGGGGCGCAAAAGGACAGGAACCTTATAAAAAATAGCCATTTGCCGCCGGTAAGCTGTAATGCCTATCGGCGGTATTTTTGTTTGGAGAATCAGGATAATAGTACTATGATTAGGGTAAACTATGTAGAAATTTGTAGGTTATCCTGCTTATTTTATGGAAAAAGGTTTAATCTTTTGTTGAAAGGGTACAGATAATCAGTTATTTTTACAAGATATTATGAAGTTTCTTTAATGGAGGTATGAAGGATGAAGGGGTATATAAGCTTACTAGTGGGGCTGTGCATCCTTGTGCTGTCTGCTTGCAGTCAGCCAACTCAAAGCGCTACGAATCAGATGAATTCACTCCAGCTTGAACATATACCAAGCGTAGATGTTACTGAGAGGATGAAAGTGTATTTATGGGAAGAAGAAGAGCAGGTTATGCCGTTGATCTCCCATGATGAAACGCCAGAGCTTACAGAGAAGCATGAGCAATTACTACATTTGATTATGAAAGAAGAAGAGCCGGCTAGTTATGAAAACGATTTTATAATGGAGAATCAATCGTTTGAAATGGACGCTAAGCTGTGGCAGGAAATTGAACTGATTGTGATGGACGATCATATTTTTTCTGACTCACCAATCTTTCAATTGAATGAAGCCTCTTATAAGCGGACGGTTGCAATTAACTCTTTACGCTCGCGAACGAATTCACTAAAGAACCTTATTCAGCAGGATCAATCAACGAACCTTAAAGAAGTTGATATTTATGGGTTATAATAAAGATATAGCTTCCTCCTAGAATCTCTAGGAGGTTTTTTGTATAGGTAAGAGATAGATGGTAAGAGATAGAGGTGAAGAATTTGCTGACGAGAACGCTTGCACAAGAAATTGTGAATCGTACAATAGATATTATCGGATACAACGTAAATGTCATGGATAAAGACGGCATTATTATTGGAAGCGGGGATCAAAGCCGCTTATTTGAACTGCATGCCGGGGCGGTGGAGGCCATAGCCCAAGAGGTAGAAGTAGAGGTGGGGGAAGAGGATCTGACTCGTTTAAAGGGAACAAAAACAGGAATTAATCTGCCCATTACCTTTAATGAAGAAATTGTCGGTGTGATCGGGATAACCGGTCCATTAGATGAAATCAGAGGTTACGGAAAGCTTGTGAAAATGGCAGCCGAGCTTTCTTTAAGTCAAGCCTTCTTAACAGCCGAGCTCCAGTGGGATACACGCCATAAAGAAGAGCTTGTAAGACAGCTTATTCGTGCAGAGATTGAGGATTGGAATTTGTTTAAAACAAGAGCTGATTCACTCGGGTTGTCTATTTCGCTCCCTTGTGAAGTGATTTGTATCGATACACCTCAAACTGCTACCCGATATAACGAAGAGCGGCAAAAATACGCCCTAGAAGAACAATTTAAAGAATATTCATCCCTCATTCAAATTCAAAAAGACCGCTATGTATTGTTTCTTCCTGCCAAGAAGGCGATCTCTAAAGATAAACTTTTACATATTGCGTCAAGGTTCAAGCTTGATGTAGGCTATGGAACAATTGCTTATACGCTGGATGATATTGCTCCCTCTTATCAAAAGGCATCGTACTCTATTAATGCAGGTCGGTTTAAAAAAGCGGATCAGCGAATTCATTATTATGAGGAATTAGTGCTCGATGTCTCATTGTACAAGCTTTCTAGAAGTACGGACATGAAGGAGTTAAAGGGAATCCTCATGCCTCTTAAGCCGGAGGATCAGGCAAATCAACTTTTAGACACGTTAGAAGCTTACATTAAACATAATGGGGAAGTAAAACAAGTGGCCAAGGCTCTTTTTGTTCATAGAAATACAGTTCAATACCGGCTTCAAAAAATTGCTGAGATAACAAAGAAGGATCCACGGGTGTTGGAACAGCTGCTGGAGTTATATGTCAGCTTGAAATTAAACCAATTTGATGGACTGAAGTGAAATAGAATGATTGTGCATATGACCTAATATTGTTCTCATAATGGAATTGATTTTAGCGTCATGCACAATGATCACTAAACGGTAAACGCTTACAATAGAGAAAAGTCATTCTCTGGGGGTTTATGAGTATGGATGTACAAGTAACAGCTATTGGAGCATTACTCGGTTTAATTATAGCGATTGTTATGATTTTAAGAAAAATTCCTCCTGTCTATGCGTTAATGGCGGGGGCTTTGACTGGCGGAATCGTCGGCGGTGCCTCGATTGTCGATACAGTAGATTTAATGATTGGAGGAGCTGGCGGTATTATTCCTGCTGTTCTCAGGATCTTAGCAGCGGGTGTGTTGGCAGGAGTGTTAATTGAGTCAGGAGCAGCAGCGACGATTGCACAGGGTATCGTAAAAAGAGTGGGACAGACCCGTGCTTTATTAGCGCTTGCTGTGGCTACAATGATTTTGACAGCAGTTGGTGTCTTTGTAGACGTTGCCGTTATTACCGTAGCACCGATCGCTTTAGCCATTGCAAGTCAGGCAGGGTTATCTAAAACGGCCATTTTACTTGCGATGATCGGTGGAGGTAAAGCCGGAAATATCATGAGTCCTAACCCTAACACAATTGCGGTTTCAGAGGCATTTAATGTGCCGCTCACTTCGGTTATGGCAGCAGGTATTATTCCGGCAGCTTTTGGTGTAACAGCGACGTACTTTATAGCAAAACGACTATCTAACAAGGGGACAGCAGTAAAATTAGAAGAAGTAGAATCAACGAATGCACAAGGAGCGCCGTCTTTTGCAGCTGCGATTGTCGCACCTTTAGTAGCTATTATTCTACTGATGCTTAGACCGCTGTTTGATATTGTCGTAGATCCAATGATCGCCCTTCCTTTAGGTGGATTAGCTGGTGCCCTTGTAATGGGTAAGTTTAAAATGATGAATCAATACGCGATTTCAGGATTGAATAAAATGTCAGGTGTTGCGATTTTATTAATTGGGACAGGTGCAATTGCTGGAATCATCTCTAACTCTGGACTCCGAGATGTGCTGATTAATGGATTAGATGGACTTGGTCTGCCGGCTTACGCATTGGCCCCGGCATCAGGGATCTTTATGTCTGCAGCGACTGCATCAACTACTGCAGGTTCAGCTGTGGCCAGCAGCGTATTTGGAGCGACTCTGCTCGAGCTTGGTGTAGCAGGGCTTGCAGGAGCTGCGATGGTCCATGCAGGAGCGACAGTACTTGATCACTTGCCGCACGGAAGCTTCTTCCATGCAACGGCAGGAAGTGTCGGTATGCAAATTAATGAACGCTTAAAGCTTATTCCTTACGAGTCTCTTCTCGGATTAATCATGGCTATTGTCTCAACTTTAATCTTCGGAGTCTTTCAATGGTTTTTATAAGCGCCGGTTCTTATAAGCACAGGGTCTTATAAGCATAATGACAACGCAGAATAAAAAGGAGGAAACATTTGATGAGAAAAATAGTGATTGCACCAGATTCATTTAAAGAAAGCTTTTCAGCTCTTCAAGCGGCGAATGCAATAGAGGACGGGTTTAAGCAAGTGTTTCCTGAAGCTGAATATATTAAAATTCCTATGGCTGACGGGGGAGAGGGTACGGTTCAATCGTTGGTTGATGCACTAGAAGGAACTGTGAAGTCTGTAAACGTTACAGGGCCGCTAGGGGAGCCTGTTGAGGCGAAATATGGATTATCTGGAGACAGGCAAACGGCGGTTATTGAAATGGCTGAAGCCTCGGGCTTGTCTTTAGTTCCAATAGAGCTGCGTAATCCACTCATGACAACAACGTACGGGACAGGACAATTAATTGAAGATGCCTTAAATGAGGGCGTAAACCATATCATAATAGGTATTGGCGGGAGCGCAACGAATGACGGGGGAGCTGGTATGGCCCAAGCACTCGGAGTGAAGCTGCTTGATTCTAAGGGGGAAGGTCTTCCGTATGGAGGAGCTGCCCTAGCGCAGCTGGCTTCTATTCAGACAGATGAGATCCATCCAAGGCTTAGTGAGGTAACCATTGAGGTTGCTTGTGACGTTGATAACCCACTTTTAGGTGAGAGGGGTGCTTCAGCAATTTACGGTCCGCAAAAAGGGGCTACTGCTGAGATGGTCGTACAGCTTGATGCAGCACTTGCTCACTATGCATCTGTTATTAATAGAGATTTAGGTAAAGATGTAGCTGAGATTGCAGGTGCTGGTGCCGCTGGAGGGTTAGGTGCAGGCTTGCTTGCTTTCCTAGATGTTCGGCTTGAGTCTGGAGTGACTTTAGTTCTTGAGGCAACTGATTTTAACAAAAAAGCAGAGGGAGCTGACCTCGTAATTACAGGTGAAGGACGTCTTGATCATCAGACGGTATTTGGAAAAACACCAATCGGGGTCGCGCGGGCTGCAAAGTCACAGGGAGCTTCCGTCATTGCTATTGCCGGTGGATTAGCTCCTGGCCATGAAGCCATTTACGAGGAAGGTATTGATGCTGCATTCTCCCTCGTTCCAGGTATTATGACGTTAAATGAGGCAATTGTGGATGGATTAACTTATTTAGAGCGTACCGCAAACAACATTGCTAAAACGATTAAGATGGCCTCAAACTAAAAAACAGCACCGTGTCATAATACACGGTGCTGTTTGTCGTTATTTTTTATGCTTATTTTGCTGCTTTTCAATTTGCTTGATCACGCGCCTGATCCGAAAGAAGCGGTAAGCAATCATAAAGTCAAATGCAGCAAAACCAATAATGAGGTAGGCCCAGAAATCCCAGCCGGTTTGATTAACCTTTTGGATCGCAATATAGACGACAATTACCCCAAGAAAGAAATACATAAAAGCCATAGTTGTTGGAGATATCCTCATAATAATCCCCCGATGATCAATGATGTTTGTTGGACTTCTTCTAAACGTTCAACCCATTCTTCTAGTCTGTCTGCAAGCAGTACATTTACAACTGCTACAAAAAGGTTAAGAGCCACATGAGCGATAATTGGTACAAGGATCCGCCCAGTTTTTACATATAGGAAGGCAAAAACAAAGCCCATAGCCGTATAAATGAGTAAGTGTGTAAAGTCAAAATGGATAGCTGCAAAGATCAATGAACTGACAAAGCCTGCAATCCAAAAGTTGAATCGTTTATAGAGTGCTCCGAAAATGATTAAACGAAACACAATTTCTTCTAATATCGGTCCGATAATCGCAATAACAAAAATAAATGCTGGAAATGCTTTAGCCATTTCTACTATGGCCTCCGTATTTTCTGATCCGGGCTCAATTCCAAATGCATACATTTCAATTAAGGCAGCTGCATATTGAGCGCCAAACACCATAAATACACCGATGATTGCCCATCTAACTGCCTCACCCCGAGAGGAGCGGCCGCGCATTTGATGTCTTTCACGCATATCTGGGACGAGAAGGAATAAAATAATCATTAGCCCGACTGTGAAACTGAAAATACTCCATATCCCCGGTATGCGGTCAACGGCGATATCAAACTGAAGTAACAGCAGGGTTCCTGGGATCGCTGAGAGCTGCATCAGTACATATGTAATAAGAATCCACCAATAACGAATGTTCAATTTGCTAACTCCTTTATTAAGAAATAGTCAATTTTCTTTAATTCATTTATTTTACCATAGGTTATTTAGAAAGGCAGGAGGAATGCCTCGTTTAAGAGCGAATAGTTAGTAGTGCTATTTATTGTATGCGGCTATTGCGCTATCTAACAGGCCTGGTTAAGAAAAATCAAAAAAAGTATAGTAAAGGGCTTGCAAAACGAGAGTGTAATGATTATTATAATAATTGTGTTAGCACTCATGATGAGTGAGTGCTAATAAAGAATATTACATAGGTCTTGAAGGAGGGTGTTTTCCTTGTTAAAGCCATTAGGTGATCGTATTATTATCGAGTTAGTCGAATCTGAGGAAAAAACAGCGAGCGGGATTGTATTACCTGACTCTGCAAAAGAAAAGCCGCAAGAAGGTAAGGTTGTAGCTGTTGGAACAGGCCGTGTAACTGATAACGGAGAGCGCATCGCACTTGACGTTAAAGAAGGCGATTCTATCATTTTCTCTAAATATGCGGGAACAGAAGTGAAGTACGGCGGAGTTGAATACTTGATCCTTCGTGAAAGTGACGTACTAGCTATCATCGGTTAATACATTTAAGTAATTAATCCATTGAAGTTAACCATTAAACAAAAGCGAATTTGACTATATACACTATTTTCTAGGAGGTCGAAATCATGGCTAAGGATATTAAATTTAGCGAAGAAGCACGTCGTTCGATGCTGCGCGGTGTAGATGCCCTTGCAAATGCAGTAAAAGTAACCCTTGGACCAAAAGGTCGTAATGTTGTTTTAGAGAAGAAGTTTGGTTCTCCGTTAATCACTAACGATGGTGTGACGATTGCAAAGGAAATTGAACTTGAAGATGCATTCGAAAACATGGGTGCTAAGCTTGTTGCTGAAGTAGCAAGCAAAACAAACGACATCGCTGGTGACGGTACAACAACTGCAACAGTACTTGCACAAGCTATGATTCGTGAAGGACTTAAAAACGTAACATCTGGTGCAAACCCGATGGTTATCCGTAAAGGAATCGAAAAAGCAACAGCAGCTGCTGTGACAGAGCTTAAAAACATTGCTAAACCAATCGAAGGTAAAGAGTCTATTGCACAAGTTGCTGCAATCTCTTCTGCTGATGAGGAAGTTGGCCAAATCATTGCTGAGGCAATGGAGCGCGTTGGTAACGACGGCGTTATCACAATCGAAGAATCTAAAGGTTTCTCTACTGAGCTAGAAGTAGTAGAAGGTATGCAGTTCGACCGCGGATATGCTTCACCTTATATGGTAACTGATTCTGATAAAATGGAAGCAGTTCTAGATAACCCTTACGTTCTAATCACAGACAAGAAGATCGCGAACATTCAAGAGGTACTTCCAGTTCTTGAGCAAGTTGTACAACAAGGCAAGCCGATCCTTATCATCGCTGAAGATGTTGAAGGTGAAGCTCTTGCTACCCTAGTTGTGAACAAACTTCGCGGAACATTTAATGCAGTAGCTGTTAAAGCTCCTGGATTCGGTGACCGTCGTAAAGCTATGCTTGAAGACATCGCTACATTAACAGGCGGAGAAGTGATTACAGAAGATCTAGGTCTAGACCTTAAGTCTGCGAACATCACTCAACTTGGCCGTGCTAGTAAAGTAGTTGTAACAAAAGAAAATACAACAATCGTTGAAGGTGCAGGCGAAGCAGATCAAATCGCAGCTCGCGTAAACCAAATCAAAGGTCAATTAGAAGAAACAACTTCTGACTTTGATAAAGAAAAGCTTCAAGAGCGTCTTGCTAAATTAGCTGGCGGTGTAGCTGTTCTTAAAGTTGGTGCTGCAACAGAAACTGAAATGAAAGAACGCAAACTTCGCATTGAAGATGCTCTTAACTCAACTCGTGCAGCAGTGGAAGAAGGTATCGTAGCTGGTGGTGGTACAGCACTTATCAATGTAATTAAAGCAGTTGAAGCTGTATCTGCTGATGGAGACGAAGCAACTGGTGTGAACATCGTACTTCGTGCTCTAGAAGAGCCAGTTCGTCAAATTGCACACAATGCAGGTCTTGAAGGTTCTGTTATTGTTGAGCGTCTTAAGTCACAAGATGTTGGCTTTGGATTCAACGCAGCAACTGGCGAGTGGGTAAACATGGTCGAAACAGGTATTGTTGACCCAACAAAAGTAACTCGTTCAGCTCTACAACACGCTGCTTCAGTATCAGCTATGTTCTTAACAACAGAAGCTGTAATCGCTGATAAGCCTGAGGAAAACGAAGGCGGCGGCATGCCTGACATGGGCGGCATGGGCGGAATGGGTGGAATGGGCGGCATGATGTAATAAGAAAAGCCGAAGCGACTGCTCAGAAACGCAGGAATCTGGAGCAACTGACAAGTGGCGTTCTTTGCCACGTAGGAGGGTGTGAAGAGTCCGGAGTTTCTAGGAGTGAAGGCTAGACATCTGCCCATCAAACCCTTGATAGATAAGGTTTTGACATAAAGTGAAAAGAAGCTTCTCATAAGTTGAACAAACTTATGGGGAGCTTTTTTGTTTGTAAATCTACGGCTTTCAGAGCATATAAGCCTCACAAGCGATTTTATCTCCAAGGGTAAGATTGTGAATTAAATGTGAAATGTTTCACAAAATCCTCCAAATTAGTAGCACCTCGGGTATAATGAACGCATAAGATACCTTATAGGGTATAGGGTGTATTCATATTAAAGTTGTTCAATGGTAATTTAAAATATCTCTTTTGGAGGGGATCAAATGAGTACTAAAGTAATCATTGTAGGTGGAGTAGCGGGCGGTGCAACAGCGGCAGCAAGATTAAGAAGGATTAGTGAAGATGTGGAAATTATTCTAGTTGAACGTGGTGAGCATATTTCATTTGCTAATTGCGGGCTGCCTTACTATATTGGCGAAACCATTAAAGAACGAAGCAAATTACTCGTTCAGACCGTTAAAGGCATGTCAAAACGTTTTAATCTTGATATTAGAAATTTAAGTGAAGTGCTGAGCATTGATCCACAAAATAATAAATTGACAATCAAGAACCTAAGAAACGGTGAAGAGTACGAAGAAACGTATGACAAGTTATTATTATCCCCTGGAGCAAGGCCGATGGTTCCGCCGATTCTAGGATTAAGTGAAAATATGTCTGCTTTTACCTTAAGAAACATACCTGATACTGATAAAATCAAAACCTATGTGGATTCCAACAAACCTAAGAAAGCCGTTGTAATTGGCGGAGGATTTATCGGAATTGAAATGGCGGAAAACCTGGTTGATCGAGGAATAGACGTGACACTTGTTGAGATGGCTAAACAAATCATGGCCCCAATCGATGTTGAGATGGCAAGCATCTTACACACTCATTTAAAAGAGAAAGGTGTACATTTAGTACTGGAAAACGGAGTGCAGGCTTTTACAGAACAGGGCAAAAAAGTGCTTCTTTCTGATGGAACTGAAATAGAAACAGATATGACGATTCTTTCAATCGGCGTCAGACCAGAAAATGAATTGGCTAAATCAGCAGGACTAGAGCTTGGAGAACGCGGGGGCATCATTGTAAATGAATACCTGCAAACTTCCAAAGAGGACATCTATGCCGTGGGGGATGCAATTGAAGTTGTTGATTATATCAATGGCAAAAAAGCAATGATTCCTCTTGCAGGACCTGCTAACCGTCAAGGTCGAATTGCGGCCAATAATATGATGGGAAAAAAGGAAAAGTATCAAGGGACGATGGGTACTTCTATAGCTAAGGTATTTGACTTGACTGTTGCAGCAACCGGAAACAACGAAAAGACATTAAAGCATCTCGGCATTACTTATGAAGTGGTTCATATTCATCCAAGCTCTCATGCTGGTTACTATCCAGGGGCTGCACCTATTGCTTTAAAACTCATTTTTGATAAAAGTACCGGAAAAATATTTGGAGCACAAGCGGTGGGGGCAGATGGCGTGGACAAGAGAATAGACGTTATCGCAACAGCTATCAAAGGTGAACTAACAGTAGAGGATCTAACAAATCTAGAGTTATCCTATGCACCGCCATTTTCCTCAGCAAAAGATCCTGTCAACATGGCCGGTTATGTGGCTTCTAATATTATGGACGGTGAATTGGAGCATATTCAGTGGCATGAAGTCGATCAAATCGTTTCAGATGGTGGAGTATTAATTGATGTTCGCGAACCAATGGAACGTGAATTCGGCTTCATTAAAGGCTCTACTAATATCCCATTAAATGATCTAAGAGACCGATTGTCAGAACTGCCAAAGGATCAGACGATCTATGTCAGCTGTCAGGTTGGTTTAAGAGGATACCTAGCTAGCCAGATTCTTAAAAACAGGGGATATAAAGTGAAGAATGTTGATGGCGGCTGGAAAACCTACTCTTCTGTTTTAGGAGGAAACCTTGCTATAGATGGTAAAACTACTACCAATGACCGTAGAGATACTGAAATGAAAAGTACAATAGAAATAAAGGTTGATAGGGTTGTAGATGTCAGAGGGTTAACATGTCCAATGCCAATCATTGAACTTAAAAAAGGCATTGAATCATTGGATAACGGTCAAGTGTTAGAGCTTCATGTAACAGACAAAGGAGCTTTAAACGACCTGCCCACATGGAGTGAAAAAGCTGGTCATACCCTTTTGAAAACTGTTCAAGAAGGGAAGATCATTAAATTCTGGATAGAGAAGAAATAAATGTTTTGTAAGAATTGATAACAATATTATTTAAGCATGCTCAAGATAGGGGCATGCTTTTTTAAGTGGAGAAAATGGAGTATTATCTCCTTATGTAAATCAATAGTCCTGTACTTTAATGTCTATTTTAAATTAAAAAAATACATAATTCGACAATATCTAATTCTTTTGTGCTATAATGACGTTTGTGTCATTGTGAATTTAGAACCAGTAATTAAATAGGATAAAGGCAAACTTATCGAAAGGTAAGGACGCAAAGCTACGAGTCTAACATCCTCTTGGGTCATGATAGTCGGGTTGCCAAAAATGATATATGAATGGAACGATTATTTGGCTATCCCTATTTACGTCTAGGGATAGCTTTTCTTTTTGTATCTAGTGAAATAAGTGAAGGTCATTAATGAAAATAACATTCCATAGGAAGAAGGCGATAAGAGATGATAGTAGTTAATAAAAGAAAGTACAAAATGGCCATTGATGAGAATGAAAAAGAAATTCAAGTTCAAGTGCATGGATTAATGAGAGAAGAAGATGTAGAAGGATATATGATCGATTTGCAGGAAACCATCGATAAAGTATCAAGACCACATTATACATTTGTTGTCGATGCCACACACCAAACACCTGTCCCATCAAAAGTTGTCCCGCAACTAGAGCAAACGATGCAATTTTATTCTAGTTTAGGCTTTAAAGATATTCTTGTTGTAAAGCCTGCCTCTAAAATTGCTCAAGTTCAAATAAGGAATGCTCTTCAGAGAATTAACTTCTCAGGTACATTTGTTGAGCGAGTATCTCATTCGTTTTAAACGAGGTTCATTTAATAATTTGAAAGGAAGTTAAGGCGTGCAAAAAACATTAGAACGATATTCATATGAAATTATAACAAGCGAACAATCTACTCTAATAGAAAAAGCAGCTGAATGTCTAGCCCGCTCATTTATAGGGGTGAATGTTTCAGGTAAATGGGTTCAGGAACCTATGGTAGGTCAATTAGATATACGTTATGAAGATTTCTACGATTTCACCAAAGATTATTTAGTCAGTACAGTGGACCAGGGTTATTGCGTCATAGCTAAAGATCAAAATCAGAATGTGGTGGGTGTATTAGCAGGAGATACAAATGCGCCAGTCATATTTGGAGAAGATCTATTTGAAGGGTCGTTTTCCGATATGAATGTCATTCTCCATGTTTTAGAAGAGATAGATCAACGATTCATAGATGATTATAAAAAGAGAAGCGGAAAAGAAATAGAAGATGGTGAGTTTTTGCATTTATTCATGTTGGGTTTAACAGCTGAACATGACCGTCATGAAGTAATTCAACAATTAGGCAATGAGTTAATAACTAAGGCAGCTTCACAGGGATTGAAGGCAGTTATAGGTGAAGCGACAAACCCAAAATCGATACGTGTAATGGAAAAATATCATCAAATGGAGAAGTATACAGATATAGGTGGGCATTACATTGTACATAAATATAAAGAAAATAACAGGTTAAGTGGAATTGATGAGAGTATAGCTGATGGGACCTATTTCCTTATCAGAGAACTTTAAAAGGGTTCATTTCGAATTAAAATAAAATAAAAAGTAGGGGATTCATTCTTATGGAAGTTATACTGCTTGGTATTATTATCGTTTTATTAGGCACTACAGTGTATTTTGCTTACCGTTATTTTTCCCTAAAGCATAATCCGCGCATTAATAAAGAAATCATAAATGGAATAAGAGAACTTTCTGCAGGGAATATGAAAAGCAAAGTGGAAGAGAAAAGCGCTGATTATACTGTATACAATCAACTAATCGAATTTTTACATCGTGTAAAGGAAAGTTACTCTTCCTTATCAAGCAATGTTTATCAAAAAGGAGAAAATTTAGCTAAGGTCGGGGAGTCTGCTATTGAGAAAGCGGACATTGTAAGAGCCGCAATTGATGAGGTAGGAAGAGGCTTAGAGAAACAGTTAGTAGCTACAGAAGAAAGCGCCATGTCTATGGAAGAGATGACACAGGCGATTGAAGATCTTTCAAATAGATCAAATGAAATTTCAGATCGATCAACTGCCACTTTAGAATTAACACAAGATGGAAATGAGAGATTAAAGGACTCTTTGGAAAAAATGGAGCAGTTTAATCAAACCATTAACCAAACATTTGATGGCATCAATAAACTTAGCGAAAAATCACATGAAATCGGTTCTATTGTAAAAGTGATTACAGGAATTTCAGAACAAATAAATTTGCTTGCCTTAAATGCCTCCATTGAAGCAGCTCGAGCGGGAGAACACGGCAGAGGATTTGCGGTTGTAGCTGATGAGGTTCGGAAGTTGGCTGAACAATCACGTCAATCTTCTTCTGAAGTATCTAACATAGTTAAAAACATACAAGCAGAAACCGAGGATGTTGTTAAATCAATGAAGCAAGGAACTGATGAGTTTAAAGATACAAACATGGCGATCGGAGAAGTGGGAGCTATGTTTGAAAAGATTCTATCTACGACAAAGATTATTGCTGAGAATAATGTTAATTCCTCTGCAAGTACAGAAGAAATAACGGCAGCTTCTCAGCAAATTATGTCAACTATGGTCGAGATCGCTTCAATCTCAAGAGAATCAGTTGAAATGTTCGAGGAACTAATAGAAATTAGTGATGATGAACAACGTATCATTCAAATATTAGTCCAGGAAGCAGAAACACTGTTAGAGGCTGAAAATGGCTCTAACCAAGTATTGTCATCATGGGCCCCTCGTAATGAAACAGAAAAAGTGACAGCATAACAAAAAATCAATAATACAGCATAAGAATAGGGATGCTTCTCATAGGTTAATTAAACTTGTGTGAAGCTTCTTTTTGTGATAGACATCAAGGAGGTAAAGTAATGAACGAGTTACAAAAGCTGTACCCGAGCATGGACGGTAATAATGTTCAAAGAGAAGAATTATTATCTTATTTTAAAACAGTAATAACAAAGGTAGATGAATTAAAGGATCCTAATAAACTAACGTTAGGAGAAATGCCCGAGTACACGGCAGATTATTATAATCGTATAATTCATCAGGCAGACATCCCGAAAACGGGTACGCCTATGGATGAAGTGATTGTAAAGCTTCTTAAATTGGTAGAGGGACATAGGTATGTCAACCGAAACTACGTTGCTAATGCAGCGCCCCTTCCGAATATTGCGAGTGTCATTGGGAATTTAATTATGGTCCTTGTTAATGGAAATAATCTTTGGGATGTAGAGGGACCTGCAGCAGCAGCGGCAGAAGTCGAGATCACCAGTATGCTTTCAAAACTAATCGGATACGATGAAAATCTAAGTTCTGGCTATACAACCTGGGGAGGGCAAGGGGCTGTCTTTAACTCTTTACGACTTGCTATTGCAAGGTACTCACCGATCTCTAATCAAAAGGGGGTGCCTGACAATCTGTATTGCTTTTGCTCAGAGCTTTCCCATTACAGCTTGTTTAAATCAGTAGAAGCAACTGGAATAGGAGTAGAAAACATGATTCGTGTGAAGGTGAATCGTGATCATTCTATGAATTTAGAAGACTTTAAAGAGAAAATGGAGCATGTTATTGAAAAAGGCGGTGTTCCATTATATGTTCTTGCCACAATGGGAACAACCGATACGTTTGGGATTGATGACATGGAGGGGATTAAGAGGATAGCTGAAGAGTTAGAAGTTAAGCACTGCTTGAGTCCTGTCTATATCCATGCAGACTCAGCTATGGGAGGTATGTATACCTTCTTTAATGATTATGACTTCAAAAGCAACCATCTTAAACTAGAAGAACCTGTTATACAGGTGTTAAAGTCCTATCAACAAAAGTTTCAACAGATCAAGCTTGCAGATAGTATGGTTTTTGATTTCCACAAGCTTGGCCAAACACCATATATCACGAGCTTATTCTTAGTGAAAAATAGAGAACACTTAAAATATGTTGATTTAGATGAGGAAGAAACGCCGTACGTTGGGAATCGTGGGTATGGAAACTACCATACTGGCTACACAATCGAATGCTCACGAATGGGAAGTTCTCTGGCAATCTACGCGTCGTTATTGGCATTTGGTATGGAAGGTTATCAAGAACTTTTGGCTAATTATATTCGCGTCAATATGAAGTTTAGAGAAAGGTTAATAGAAGAAATTTCAAGTGTAGTAATTACAAATGAAAAGTCCCCGGTTACAACCTTTCGCTTTTATCCTGAGAAGACAAAATGGAATGATGAATGGAGGGGGAGTTTAACTGTTGAAGAGATAATGGAGATCAATCAATTTAATGACGAGCTGGCAGAAGTGATGAGCGTCTACCGAGATACTGTCTTTTTTGGGAACACAAAGAAACAATGTCTAGTAGAAGCATTAAATACAGACAAACGCGTACCGGTATATGCACATAAATTTTTTAGCATCTCGCCCTACACGACGATAGATGAGGTTAACCGTTATGTTGAATTTTTAAAAGAACACCTAGAAATGTTTCAAAAAACAAAAATGATGTGTGTCAATTAACTGTGGATGGTAGAGAGTTCTTACTGTGCTGTTTTGTAATGAATTTATAAATGAAATAAAAAGGTACCTATCTTTCAAAAAGGATTTCTTGGAGTTCACCCTTCTCCTAAGAAATCCTTTTCTAGTTTGAATAATGATTTAAAAGAGAGGTTTCACCTTCTAGGTTCCTCCCTCCACCTCAGCGTCTACGTAATACTCTGCAGGAGGTCACACAGCTCCTTTAAAATAGGGGTGTGCACATGTTCTTCTTCGTAGACAGCATAAAATGGCCGGTAGATCACATGCAGATTGAGTGGTACGAGCTTTCCTTCTGATACTTCTTCTTTCACCATCGAATGAGAGAGAAAGGCAATGCCGAGACCTCTAATAGCCAGCTGCTTAATTAAATAATGACTGCTTGCTTCAATAATTTCGCTAGGTTCAATTCTCTCAGATAAAAGAAATTGATCGGCATATTCTCTCGTTCCAGAACCTTTTTCCCGCAATAGAAGGGGGGAAGTGGCAAGCGGCATCCGTTGCTTAGCATAGAATCTAAGTTCATCCCGGCTGACTACTTCGACATGAAAAGGTCCAAGTCCGCTTGTTCCTTCTACCAAGGCAAGGTCAAGCTTATGTTGCTCGAGTCCTTCAACGATTTGTTCGTGATTGTGAATCATTAACTGCAGACGAATTTGGGGATAGAGGACTCTGATTTTCTTTACGAAATCAGGCAGGATGACATCACTCACTGTATTTGTTGCTCCAATTCTAAGCGAAACCTCTTCCTTCTTTTCTTTCACCTGTTCAATGGATCTGCTTATCTCAAGCATCTTTTTTCCTTGTTCAAAAACTTCCTGCCCAGCACTTGTCAGCGTGAATGATCGATTGGTGAGGGACCGTTCAATAAGTTTTACACCTAGGTAATCTTCTAATTTCTTAATGTGAATACTGATTGTTGGCTGAGAAAGATTCAAGTATTCACTCGTCTTTGTGAAATGTTGAAAATGAACAAGAGTTACGTAACTTCGAATCCAATCAAGCTGCAAGGTAATCACTCCATTATGAATTGTAATGATATGCATTGTTATTATTTATTTCTATTATAAAGTAATTCGAGTTACAATCAAAATAAGAACGGAAGGATGAAGCAACAGGTAATCGGTATGGGCTCTTATATACCATATAGGGTAATTGTCGGGCGCAGTTAAATAAAATTTTAGATAAGAAGGTGTAAGTATGGAAGTGAATTTCTTTTTCATTGTGGTAATCTTTTTAATTGGTTTTGCAGGTTCATTTATTTCCGGAATGGTAGGTATAGGCGGCTCAATTATTAAATATCCGATGCTGCTCTATATTCCGTTAATCGTCGGACTATCAGCTTTTACCGCACATGAGGTGTCAGGAATTAGTGCCGTGCAAGTGCTTTTCGCTACAATCGGGGGTGTATGGGTATATAGAAAAGGAGGATACTTAAACAAAACATTAATTTTGTATATGGGAGTAAGTGTGTTGATTGGAAGTTTCATTGGAGGATATGGATCGCGTTTCATGCCGGATTCAGGCGTGAATCTCGTATATGGTATTCTAGCCGTTATTGCGGCAGGAATGATGTTTTTACCGAAGAAGGATATTGATGATATCCCTTTAGAAGAAGTGACGTTTAATAAGTGGTTAGCTGCTATGTTAGCTTTTCTAGTAGGGGTAGGAGCTGGAATCGTAGGTGCTGCGGGAGCATTTATTTTAGTGCCGATTATGCTTATTGTCTTAAAGATTCCGACGCGAATGACGATCGCCTCATCCTTAGCTATTACTTTTATTTCATCAATAGGAGCAGCTTCAGGGAAAATTCTAACAGGACAAGTTTTATTTTGGCCTGCCGTAATCATGATTATAGCTAGTTTAATAGCCTCTCCGTTAGGGGCAAAAGTGGGAAAGAAGATGAATACAAAAATTCTGCAATGGATGTTAGCCATTTTGATTTTTGCTACGGCCATAAAAATTTGGGTGGATATTCTTTTTTAAAAAGAATGAAAACATCAAAAAACGAAGCATCTCACTCTTTAAAAGGGGAGATGCTTCGTTTAGCTTATGATTAAAACAAAAAGTATCTTTGCCCGAGCGGAACCGAGCTTACCGGTTCACACGAAATCTCTTCGCCATCTGCAAAGACTTGATACGTTTTCGGGTTGATTTCAATTTGTGGCAGGGCATTATTCAATTTCATATCCAGCTTACTTAAGTTTCTTATGTTGCGAACAGGAGAAATCATTTTTGTTAATCCTAATCTTTCAGGGACACCAAGATCAATGCTTGCTTGCGACATAAATGTGATCGATGTAGAACGGTTAGCTCGTCCGTATGAGGCGTACATTCTGCGCATATACACAGGTTCCGGTGTTGGGATGGATGCATTTGGATCACCCATCTGAGCGCGCGCGATCATTCCTCCTTTTAACACAAGCTCTGGTTTTACACCAAAGAATACGGGATCCCATAAAACAAGGTCAGCTAATTTACCGCTCTCGATTGAACCGACTTCATGGCTTATTCCATGAGTGATGGCTGGATTAATTGTGTATTTAGCAATATAGCGCTTTACACGTTCATTGTCATGGTCATGTTCGCTGACAAGCGGACCGCGCTGTTTCTTCATTTTATCAGCGGTCTGCCACGTGCGGATAATGACTTCACCTACACGCCCCATAGCTTGCGAGTCAGAGGACATCATGCTGATCGCACCAATATCATGTAAGACATCTTCAGCGGCAATCGTTGCTGCACGAATACGCGAACGGCTGAATGCCACATCTTCTGGAACATTTGAATCTAGGTGATGGCAGACCATCATCATATCTAAATGCTCTTCCATCGTATTCGTTGTATAAGGCATCGTTGGTGTAGTAGAGGAAGGTAAAATATTCGAGTGAGAAGCGAGTCTCATAATATCTGGAGCATGGCCTCCGCCTGCACCTTCAATATGATATGTATGAATCACTCGATCGCCGATTGCTTCTAGGGTATTTTCAAGAAATCCAGCTTCATTTAGTGTATCGGTGTGAATCGCTACTTGAATATCAGCATCTTCTACGACTTCCATACATGTTTCAATCGCTTTTGGCGTAGAACCCCAGTCTTCATGAAGTTTAAGGCCGACAGCACCAGCTTCAATTTGCTCGATTAAAGGAGCAGGGTGAGAGGCATTTCCTTTCCCTAGGAAGCCTACATTTACAGGGAATTCTTCCGCGGCTTCCAGCATCCTTTCCATATACCATGGACCAGAAGTACAAGTTGTTGCTTTACTTCCCGTTGCCGGTCCTGTTCCGCCGCCAATCATTGTAGTTATACCTGATGATAGGGCCACCTCCATTTGCTGCGGACAAATAAAGTGAATATGAGTATCCACACCGCCAGCGGTTAAGATTTTTCCTTCACCTGAAATGACTTCTGTTCCTGCTCCGATAACGAGGTTAGGGTCAACATTATCCATAATATCCGGGTTGCCGCTTTTTCCTACACCGACTACTCGTCCATTTTTCACTCCCACATCAGCTTTAATGATACCTGTGTAATCAACGACGATGACGTTCGTAATTACTAAATCAAGGGCGCCATCTTTAGCTGTTAATCTGCCGTTTTGACCCATCCCATCTCGAATCGATTTTCCCCCGCCGAAAATCATTTCTTCGCCGTATACGGTACAATCTTTTTCGATCTCAATCCATAAATCGGTGTCTGCTAAACGTACTTGATCTCCAGTTGTCGGTCCGAAAAGCTCTGCGTATCGTTGTTTAGAAATCTTCATGATACAATCTCCTTTGTCATCCAGCCAGATTCTGTGAGTTTCTTAAGTGTTTTCTCTTTTCCTCCTTCATCTAGGGAGCCTTCTGTCATCCCATTTAAGCCATACACTGTTTTATTACCAGCTATGGAGACGAGCGTTACGCTTTGTTCTTCTTCCGGTTCAATTCGAATGGCGGTGCCAGAAGGAATATCGAGCCGCATGCCAATTGCTTTTTCTCGGTCAAAAGAAAGGGCGCTGTTCGCCTCTGCAAAATGAAAGTGCGATCCTATTTGAATAGAACGCGTTCCTGTGTTTTTAACAGTTAACTCCAATGTATCTCTGCCTGCATTGATCTCTATTGAACCTTCGGCTATCTTAAATGCTCCTGGTTTCATGATTTCACCCCCGCTTGTATTGGGTGATGAATCGTTACAAGTTTCACACCGTCCGGAAATGTCGCTTCAACTTGAATACTATCCAGCATTTCAGGAACACCTTCCATTAGATCATCCGCTGTAAGGACATGGCGTCCAAGCTCCATAATTTCTTCAACACTTTTGCCTTCACGCGCTTTCTCAATGGCGTAGCATGTTAAATAGGCAGTAGCTTCGGGATAATTTAATAAAATTCCACGTTCCTTTCGCTCTTTGCTCAATTGACCAGCAACGACGATTAATAGTTTCTCTTTCTCTACTTCTGTTAATTTCATGATCTAACCCTCCCAAAACAAATTAAAAAGAATATTTAGATTAATCAAACTTTAACGCGAAGAGGAACATGAAACAACAATGATGTTACATAATCTAACATGGAAAATTTGTCATTTGTGGATGAAGACTTATGAAAATGAAAAAAGCTTCTCATACCAAGATGGCTGAGAAGCTTTAAACTCGTTATACAATTCCAATGACTACAGCAATTATCAGTAACACAACGCTGAAGCCCCAAATCCAGAAGAAGGAGTAGCGAATATGTTTACCCATTTCAAGTCCTGCTAAGCCGAGTGCAAGCCACAGAGCAGGGGAGAACGGGCTGATAAATGTGCCGATGATATTACCAATCACCATTGCGTAAGCAGCTGAAGTCGATTCAACACCGTAAGAGGTTACAATTTGTTCAACGACAGGCAAGAGGGCGAAATAATATGCATCTGTGTTTAAGATCAGTTCAAATGGTGCACCGAAAAAGCCGATGATTAGGTGCAGATAAGGAATGATGAAAGCAGGAAGTAATGTAACAAGGTCTGTAGCTAAGGCATCAAGCATTCCTGACCCGCCTAAAATACCAAGGAAAGATCCTGCTGCAAGAATAATAGCAGCCATCAATAAGGCATTTGGTGCATGGGCTTTAATTCGATCCATTTGATCATCTACTTTAGGATAATTAAGCGGCAGTGCAATACTTAGTGCGATCATAAAGATAAATCCTGCCGGTAGAATGCCCCATACTAACATCGCAATTAAACCGAGCGTTAAGAGGAGGTTTACCCATAATAGTTTAGGTCTTGCGAGAGTTGTATCTTTTGTGGGAGCTACATCATCATCTGTAACATCCAATGCTGCCGCTGCTTCAAGCTGATCAGATGATACTGCAAGCTTTTCAATGCGGCGTTTTTCTCTTAGTCCTAAGAAAAAGGCTAATCCCATTAATAGAATAAGAGCGATAATTTGAAGCGGAATAAGGGGTCTCCATAATTCGGTCGGATCCATTCCAAGGACAGAGCCGACACGTCCAATTGGACCAGCCCACGGTACCATATTCATAATACTAGCACTAGTACCTACTAGTAATAGCAAAAGATACGGATTCATTTTTAACCGTTTATATAATGGAAGGAGTGCTGGGATCGTGATTAAAAAAGTAGAAGCTCCGGAACCATCTAAATGAGCAATCGCTCCAATGATAACCGTACCAACAGCCACAGCAACGATATTCCCTTTAGAGATCTTAATGACTTTATTAATAATTGGATCAAAAAGGCCGGCATCTTGCATAATTCCAAAATAAAGAATGGCAAAGATAAACATAATCACTACGCTGATAACTTTAGCTATCCCATCATCAAAGAACAATCCAATCTCTGCAATTGAGAAACCTGCTAAAAGAGCCCCAAGAATCGGTATCGTAATAAGGCTGATAATAGGTGACATTTTGCCGCTAAGAAGAAACAGGACAATAGCTAAAATGGTGACAAAACCGATGATACTAAGCATAATACTCTCCCCTTTGTTTTTAATAGTAAAGAGGGAGTTTTGTAAGCGTATACAAATACACTCAAAAATAAAATCCCTCTATTTTTCTAATTGTCTGATATTACAGAACTTTATCATGAAAAATAGAGAGGATGAAGTTTATGAACATTAATGATATATTGTTCATTTCGAGGGTTTTGTTCATTTTGTTCGCAGAGTTATTTGTTAGAAATGTAGAGTCGCTCCGGTCTTCCGACATCGCCATAACTTAATTCAGCCCGTGCTTCACTTATAGATACAAGATATTCTAAATATCTCCTTGCAGTGGAGCGGCTTATCCCTACGGCTTCTCCTAAGCTGCTTGCCGTTATGCCCGTATCACTATGTAAGCTTAAAATATTTTTAACCTTTTCAAGTGTGATGCTGTCAATTCCTTTAGGAAGCTGCTCTTGGTCTACTAAGGCAGCGGACTGGGAAGGGCTTTGCGCCCTGGTTAAGAGATCGATTTCTTCTTGGTTAAGCTTTTCTTTAGAAGAAAGGGATCCTCTTTGATCTTTGAATGTATCTAACATGCGTTTAAAACGGTTAAAATCAACCGGCTTTACAATATAATCGAAAATACCTCCGCGCAGCGCTTCTTCAATCGTATAAACCTCTTTTGCAGCTGTAATCATGACGATATCCACTTGATGCAAGTTCTCACGAATCTTCCAGAAAAGGTCAAGCCCGTTCACATCAGGAATATATACATCTAATAAGATGAGATCAGGAGTTGTTTCGTTATGATTAAATAGAAAGCTTTCAGTTTCGGCACCTGTCTTGCATAGGCCAATCACATTGAAACCATCCACTTTATCAACAAATCCTTTTGTTATTTCAGCGACACGAAAGTCATCTTCTACGATGAGTACGTTATACATTGGATTTTGCAAGGGGAGAACCTCCTTAGAAACGTTTTGTTTTAGGGATCGTTATGACAAAGCAAGCACCGCCAAGATCGCCTTCTTCTATATAAATTTGTCCATTCACTTCAGCGAGCACTTCTTTTACAAGAGCAAGGCCAAATCCACGATGCTCTCCTTTTTTTGTAGAGAACCCTTTAGTAAAAATGCTGTTCGCTGAATCGATTGGAATCCCTGGACCGGAGTCCTCCATTTCAAACACAAGGTCTTCACCGACATCGGTAAAAAAGATACTGACTTGCTGCAGTTTGGGGTTTGTTTTAGCCGCATCTATCGCATTTTCAAGAAGGTTTCCTAGAGCTGTGACAAGGGCTTCCTGCTGTGGTTCCTCTAAAGGATGCATTAATTGGCTGCCTTCTTCAATCACCATATTAACCCGTTGTTCCATTGCTTGATTGAGCTTTCCAAGAAGGATTGCCCCAACCATCGGATCAGTGACCTTCTCTAATACAGAATGGATCCAGTCTTGTTGAATATTATTTTCCTTTTGAATAAATGCAATGGCTTCGTCTTTTCTTTCTAATTGTAGCAGCCCTAATATCGTGAATAGTTTATTAGAAAACTCATGCGTCTGGGCACGAAGCGCATCAGCATATTGTTTGGCTTGTGTGAGTTCCTTGGTGAGCTGGTCAATTTCTGTTTTATTACGGAAGGTGGAAACCGCACCGATTAGTGTCTTCTCATAAAAAATAGGAACACGGTTGACTAACACGGTATGAGCCCCGACATACATCTGCTGATCATACTGACTTTCCCCGGAATGAAGAACGTGAGGAAGAGCAGACATGGGTAATACTTCTTGAATGGGCCTGCCAACCGGACTCTCTAGTGGTGATAGTGGAGCAGAGTGTCGATCTGTAAGAAGTTTTAAAGCGGCATGATTAGCCAGGGTAACTTTTCCTTCTTGATTGACTGCGATAATCCCCTCGTGCGTAGATTGCAGGATCGTCTCTTTTTGAAGCAATAAATGTGAGATTTCCTCCGGCTCTAACCCGAATAACAGTTTTTTTATGTAGTGAGCAATCAGGACAGCTCCAATGATACCGAGAGTGATCATGAAGAGAAGGACATACCAAAGCTCTTTACTGTATGTAAGAACCATGCTTTGCACATCATTTACTAAATACCCTACTGAAACAACTCCGACAATTTCTTCTTCGGAATATACAGGAACTTTTCCTCTGATGGAATACCCTAGGGAACCGGTGGCTTTTGATATATAGGACTCTCCGTGCAAGAGGGCAGGCGCGTTGTCCTCACCAACCATCTTCAACCCAATTTTCTCTTCATCAGGATGAGCATAACGGATTTCCTGAGTATTGCCGACAACAATAAATTCAGCGCCTGTCTCTTCTTGAATCGGTTTAACGATCGGCTGGATGACAGCTGCAGGATCATCAAGGGCAAATGCCTCTTGGATTTCAGGAATGAGTGAAATGCTTGTTGCTACGCTTAACGCTCGCTCACCTAATTGTGTTTCAATCGTATCAGAAAAGAAATAATGAAGAAACACACCCATGATGATAAAAGTAAGCGAAATTAATGCTCCTATTAACAGGATCATTTTTAATTTCAAATTCATTTTCACCTTAGGGGTAAGCAGGTGCTTCTCTTTAAATTGGTGAGGAAAAGAATCCACAGGGAGCTCTCCTTTCATTCTCTTTTGTATGTATATCTATAGTCATTATCTTCTCAATTTAACAAACGATCAAGATGGTGAAGGTCATAGGATGTTTCTTGTCTAGGTTTCAAATCAGAAGAGAGAGGGGATTTAGGGTACAAAGGAGTTGACGAAAATGAGATACGAAGAGTTTAAATTATCCATTATTGAATCAAAGCCTAGTGACTGGTTATATGATCAAGATACTAGTGTGTATGTATTCAAAGATAATATCTCCATTACAATTGATTCTGATATAACCGTTCCGAGTGAAGGATTAAGTGAAGATTGGATTTCAGCTTATGAAGATGATATTGCTTATGAGAAATTCTTTAATTTACGTTATAACGGAGTAGCGATAGAACGTTTTCGTACAGTAGCAGTAGACGGCTTCCGCGTATTTATACCTTATCCGGATAAAGAGCGTATGACAATCACTGAAGAGCAATATCGAATCGCAGATATTCTTAATCTAGTTTACAATGGCCCTGAATTACTTGATTATTTCGGGAGAGGCGATTTATCTGTCGTTGTTTAAAGCATCCTCTGAGGGTGCTTTTTACATTTGATAAATAAGGGTACGTTTTATCTTTCCCTCTGCAGGTAATATTTCTCTATAAAGTAAAAGAAGAGGGGGCCTTTGTTTTTATGTCGGCAGAAGTTGTAGGGTTTAGCTTTATCATATTAGGTATTTTACTTATTATTGGAAAATGGATTAGAGTGGCGACGCCATTTCTTCAATCTTTCTTTATTCCAAGCTCAATTATTGCGGGGCTTCTTGGACTCCTGCTTGGTCCGGAAGTGCTTGGTCAGTTTGGGATAGAAATATTTGAAGGAGGAGGGCTTTTCCCAGCCCCTATGATAGAGGTATGGGAAGTGCTCCCTGAACTGTTGATCAGTATCATCTTTGCCTCTTTATTCATAGGGAAGAAAGTTCCTAATATCAAAAAGATATGGAAGGTTGCTGGCCCGCAAATAACATTTGCCCACTTTCTTTCATGGGGACAGTACGTTATTGGGATTACATTGGCTTTAGTTGTATTAACGCCTTTATTTGGAATGAATCCAGCGGCTGGTGCCTTACTTGAGATCAGCTTTGTTGGTGGACATGGTACCGCAGCCGGATTATCTGGTACATTCAGCGGCGTTGGTTTTGAAGAAGGAAGAGATTTAGCAATTGGATTAGCTACTGTTGGCGTTCTAACTGGAGTTTTTCTAGGAATTTTACTAATAAATTGGGCTGCGCGTAAAGGGGAAACCGAAATTTTAAATAGTCCTGATGACATTTCAGATGAACAAAAGAAAGGCTTAATCAAAAAGGAAGACCAGCAAGACATGTCTGCTGGCAATCAGACAACTCGCTCTGAAGTGATCGAAACACTTACTGTTCATTTTGCATACATAGGGGTGGCTATTGCCATTGGGTATGTCATTTTAGAAGGGTTTATTTTAATTGAAGAGGCTCTATGGGGTGAGAATATGGAGCTTTTTGTTCACCTGCCTTTATTTCCTTTAGCAATGGTTGGTGCGGTCATAGTTCAGCTTGTTCTAAGTAAGTTTGTTAAAAAGTCCATTTTAGACCGGGACCTGATTACTCGTATCCAAGGGTTTGCCTTAGATTTGCTGATTGTCTCAGCTATCGCCACATTATCCTTGTCAGTCCTTGGTGAATATTTCGTTCCATTCTTACTTATGTCTGTTGCTGCAATAGGGTGGAATGTTTTGGCTTTCATATTTATTGCTCCTCGTATGATGCCTGACTATTGGTTTGAGCGGGCAATTGGAGATTTAGGACAGGCGATGGGGATGAGTGCTGCTGGTTTGTTATTGATTAAACTCGCAGATCCAAAAGACGAAAGCCCAGCAAAGGAAGGGTTTAGTTATAAACAACTGATGCTCGACCTTATTGTAGGAGGGGGAATTGTCACAGCAGCTTCCGTACCTCTTATTATAGCACTTGGCCCAGTTCTTACGCTTATTATTGCATTTGTGATCATGATATCATGGCTTCTTTTAGGCCTGCTTTATTTTGGGAAAAAGAAATCAACACAATAAATAGTTATTAAGTAAGATATGGAAAACTTAATCATAGATTCTTTTACATTTTTCTAGAAATTTCAAGATTAAAAAAGAAAATGTTTGGGAATAAGTGAGTGTAGGAGGGATAGAGAATGAAAAAATATAAAGTGACGTTTTATTTTTGTGGTGGAGAAAGTGTAGTATTTGAACTAGAGAGTGGTTACGAACTGAATCAGCAAATTGATAAAATTCAAACGGCTAAATGGTTCGATCACAAAAACCAGTATATAAACATGGAGAATGTCGAGCGCTTTGAAATTGAAGAACATTAAGTTCTACATAGGAACTTGCAGGAGAGACACTAGGTGTAACAGCCTAGTGTCTCTTTTTTCTGGCGTAAAACATATGACTAAAGTTTGCGAGTGTTTTTGTCGAAATAAGGCATCAACTAGTGCGTTATTACGCTTATCTAAAATTTCGTGTATCTAAGAAGGGATTCAATTTTAATAAGAGAATTCGTAGGTGAATGATAAAAGTTGAGGAGGAATTATTATGAAAAAACTTGCCATGACAGTAGGCACCAGTTTTTTAGCAGCAAGCTTACTTATGTCTCCAGCACAGGCAGCACAATTAAACACAGGTCCGGCTGTTCCGAGTGAGCAGCAATTATCGATTTCTGGCTTTATGACCTATGAGCAAATGCAAAAGCGTTTAGATCAGATTGTTAATAACAGTCAAGGCCGAGTTGAGGTTGAAACTGTTGGGGTGTCTAACCAAGGAAGGGACATTTATAAGGCAACAGTAGGAACAGGTGACCGCGTTATTCTGATCGAAAGTGAAATTCATGGCAATGAAAAGACGGGAACGGAAGCTTTATTAAATATTTTGCAATTCCTAGGCTCAAGTAATTCACCTAAAGCAAAACAAATTCGTGAAGAGGTAACTCTTGTTGCGCTGCCGAAGATGAATCCAGATGCTGCGGAGTTAGATCGAAGAGGAAATGCGATGACGTGGGCGGAAGTAGAAGCTGCCTTTCCGCAATTAGAGGGTGTTACCCCATCCTGGAATTATTACTCGCGGACTCTTCAAGGAACGAACTACGGAGAGCTTCCAGGCTTTGATGTGAATCGTGATTTCAATCCGGATTTAAATTATGAGCCTAAAGCAGAAGATTTTCCTGGTAACTCAGCATCTCCTGGCTGGTTCATTACACCAGAAGCCCAAACAGTAAGGGACGTGTATCTTAATCTTCAAAAAGAATTTGGGAATGTCGATGTATTTGTAGACCTTCATCACCAAGGACCATTTATGAAAGTAGAGGGAACGGATGATGATGTGACAATGTCGATCTCAGCTCAATTTGTCCCTGATCCAAGTACCGCGGCTGGGGAAAAATACAGTGAATATGCAGATGCGTATGATTATGACTTCTCACGTCAGCTGAATGTAGCTGTTTATGATGCATTGCAAATCGGTAATTCGCGATTTAAAAACATTTCCCTTTATCAGCAAGGGTTGGATCTGCCTGGTACAGCACTCGGCTCTTTTGCTTTAAATGGAAGTGGGACGGTTTTATTTGAAGTCCGCGGCCAAACGCAGAGCTTCGGCCAAAAGATGAAAGGTCAGCTAGTAAAAGCTGTAGAAGATGGCTTATATGGAATCATTGAAGGGGTGGCTGATGAGTCTGTATATGAAATCGATCCTGAAGAATATGAAGATATTCCATTAACGATTAGATAGTCTGATCACTTACAAGGAGCCGGCGAGCTCCTTGTTTTTCTTTTTATGATAAATAAAAAGAAAATTTTGGGTTAAGTGCATATTTTTATCTAATAGTGGGTATTTAAAGATTAATCTAATATAGTCTATTAATAAAGGTTGGGTATTTAGTCGCTATTTGTCTAATTGTGCTAGTTACATTTTCCTTGTTTGCTAAAGGTGAACAGCCGGAAAATTAGTGGATTAATAGGTCATTAATAGTGTTTTAAACAAATAGTGGTAGATGCGTTGACTGTAAAAAAATAGTTGGTAAGCTATAAGAGACAAAACTAAATGTTAAAGGGGTTGTGGACATGTCAGATGTAATTCGCTTAACACCGGCTGAACTACGTGACGTTGCTAGACAGTATGATACAGAGAGTGGTAATATTTACGACTTACTTACTCGTCTTGATGGTATGAGCAGTCACTTACAAGATGTTTGGGAAGGTGCTTCAAGCCAAGCATTTGCTCAACAATACCAAGAACTACGCCCGTCTTTCGATCGAATGGCAGCTCTATTAAACGAAGTATCTATGCAGCTTGCAAATTCTGCACAAGTTCTTGAAGATACTGACCGTCAAATTGCTAGTCAAATTCGCGGCTAAGTAAAGCGTACGGTAAAGTAAAAATGTGCAGTAAAGTAAAATAATAAGATAAGTACAATGAAATGATAATGAAAAGGAGCGCTGACAACACACTTGTTTATGCGCTTTTTTTCCTGTCTTGGGGTGATTTTAATATATATACAGGTAACTATTGACATGCGTCATTATGAGGGAGAAACCTTTGACTTGCGATTATCTGATTATTATTCTGTGAAAAAAGTCATTGATATTGTTTGGCAGATCAAAGAAATAAAAGAGCCTCCTCGTGAAGGCAATTGGGTAAGGATTGAGAATAAAGAAAAAGTCCTTCCGGGTCATGCCACTCTTCAAGCGAGCGGAATCACAAACGGTGACAAAATCGTCATTATATAAGGTAGAGGATTATATCACTAGATTAAACAATTAGGTGACCAGTTACTGAGTTACTGACTAAGAGCCTTTAAAGGAGTACCTGCTATGGAAGAAAAACGGCTATCATATTTAGAAAAAGAAATAGAAGCCACGGTTTCAAAAGATAAAGGTCAGCATGTTTTTCGTTTTCAAAAAGCGAAAGTGAAACTAAGCGATCCTCTAGAAGCAGGAATGCTGACAAAGTTAGATGACAAGATTGAAAGAATTGTTGAAGATACAGAAGATGAAATCAAAATCATCATGAAGCGCCCCAAATCGATCTTGAACTTTGCAATGATCCAGCGTAAAACAACCTATGCTAAATGGCTGCTCGCTCATAATCTTTTAAAAGCGGTAAAGACTCATTCGTATACAAGACTTCATTTGATTGTGTGCCCTGAGAACATCGTATTTGATAAGAGCTTCGAACCAATATTCCTCCACTACGGGGTGAAAGAAAGTCTTCCTCCTTATAGTCAAGAAAAAGATAATCTGACACGTGAAGTTAAAGCGACAATAAGTGAGTTGATTGACCCAGCTCATACATTTTACGACTATTATCACTATCACACAACAATGACGTTAAGTCCCTTTGTAAAAGAAATATTTGAGTGCAGCACGTTAGACGAATTAACAGCTTACGTAGAAGAAACGATTACAGAGATTGAGAGCCGTGAAAAGACCCTTATCTCTCTTCCAAAGAAGAAATGGTTTACACATAAATACAGCTTAATTGCAGCGGCTGCTCTATTACTACCATTTATCGCATACAGCATTTATTCATTCTTTTTTGTGCAGCCGAAGCAGGAAGCATTTATAGAAAGCAGTGAAGCTTTCTTAATGACAAACTATAGCGAAGTCATTAATCAGCTGAATTACTACGATTCAGATGGTATGCCGTATGTGGTGCAATATCAGCTGGCCACTTCTTATGTAGAGTATGAACCTTTAACGGAAGATCAGCGTAATGCTGTCCGCAACACGCTGACCCTTCAGTCGGATGAACGTTATTTCAAATACTGGATTCATATTGGCAGGGGAGAAAATGAAGAAGCCGTTGATTTAGCTAGGTCCTTAGAAGATAGAGACCTTGTCATGCTTGGGCTGCTTAAGTATCGCGAGGATATTAAAGCCAATGACCGCTTATCGGGACAAGAAAAAGAAGAAGAACTGCAAATCATTCAAAATGAGATAGATGAGTATATGAGAGAACGTGAGGAGCTAGAAGCTGAGGAAGCGGATACTGTTGTAGAAGAAGAGGAAGAAGAAACACCAGCTTCAGCACCAGCTCAGCCAGAACCTCCATCAGAACCAGAACCATCTGCTGATGAAACAGAAGAAGCAGCAGAGGAAGAAGATTCCGAGTCTTAGGGAGGTGAGACAGATGCAACAATTGTTTGTGTTTTATAAGGATACATATCAACTTTACCCGTTGGATCACCATAAACGAGTGACGATTGGAAACAGTGAAGAACATTCACTTACTGTTTATTCTCATCCATTTACAAGCGGGGAGTTATCCATTGTAAAAGAGGACGGATATGTACTGTATCAAGAAGGGGAGCGTCTTACAAAACTGAATTTTTGGGAACCATTCACGCTCACAGAGGAAGGTCATAGCATAACGTTCATTTTAAAAGAGGGTTCCAACGCCGAGGCTACGTATTATGTTGGGCATCAAAAAGAAATAACGGTCGGTCATAAAGAAGGTGCGACGATTGTCCTTTTGAACCATTTAGGAGAAAACCCTGTAAGTGAAAATCCTATTCTAATGGACCTTATAGAGGAGACATGGCGTGTTAGCGCAGCGAGTGATGCTATCGTTTATGTGAATGGCAAGCAGCTTAAAGAGAGGAAGCCTTTGTTTAATGGTGATGTAATCTATTATTCAGGTCTCTCTATGACATTTATCGAAGGGGATCTTCTGCATTTGTCAGGATCAGACGACTATGAAACCTCCCTAGCACGTGCGATACCGCCTACTTCTGAAATGAAAAAGAAGTATCCAGATTATCGCCGCACACCAAGAATGATTTATGATCTCCCTGAGGAAAAAGTAACGTTTTCGTTTCCTTCCCAAGAAGGGGATGACAACCAAAGGGCATTATGGCTGTTAATCCTGCCCCCGTTAATGATGCTCATTGTAATGGGGATCGTGGCGTTATTAATACCTAGAGGTGTCTTTATTATCATTTCAATTGTTATGTTCACAACGACGATCTTCACTTCAACTATTCAATACTTCCGGGAGAAGAAAAAGCGCAAAATCAAGCTAGCAACGCGTCTGCGAGTGTACAATCGCTATCTAGAACAAAAACGAGAGGAACTACAAGCGTTATCAGATCAGCAAAAGAAAGTGCTGTATTACCATTTCCCTTCATTTGAGAAATTAAAAACAGACGTAAGACAGATTAGTGATCGTATTTTTGAGCGTACTCTAGAAAGTGAGGATTTCTTGCATTTTAGAGTAGGGAGAGCAACGGTTCCTGCTAGCTATGAGGTAGCAGTCGGAAGCTTAGATTTTGCAAATCGTGAAATTGATGACTTAGTTGAAAAATCACAAGAAATGATTGATGTATACAACAAAGTAGACAATGTCCCGTTAACGATTGATGCTTCTAAAGGAGCAATTGGATTAATTGGGAAGCAATCGATTGTGCAAAAAGAGATTCAGCAAATTGTCGGTCAGCTGGCGTTCTTCCATAGCTATCATGACATAAGATTTGTTGCAATTTTTGATGAAGAAGAATATGGAGATTGGGAATGGATGAAATGGCTGCCTCATTTTCAGCTGCCGCATTCCTTTGCTAGAGGCTTTGTTTACAATGAGAGAACGAGAGACCAGTTGTTATCATCTATCTATGAAATATTAAGAGAAAGAGATATGGACGAGGAGAAGGATAAGAAACGTTTTTACCCTCATATTGTCTTCATTGTATCGAATCGAGCATTAATCTCTGAGCACCTGATTATGGAATACTTAGAAGGCGAAGATAAAGGGATTGGCATGTCTACAATCTTTGCTACAGATACAAAAGAGAATTTGGCTGAAACGATTCATACGTTAGTAGGCTATATTAATGATCAACAAGGTGAAATCCTTATCCAAGAGAAAAAAGCGCTGCATACAGCGTTTGATCTAGACAGCCACGAACAACAAGGCAATGAAACATTTGCTAGAACACTACGTTCTCTTAATCATCTAAAAGGGATGAATAATTCGATCCCTGAAATGGTTTCATTCCTTGATCTATTCAATGCGAAAGATGTAGAAGAACTAGATATCCCAAATAGATGGCTTACAAATCAGTCTTCGAAGTCTTTAGCTGTACCCATTGGATTAAAAGGGAAAAAAGATGTAGCTGTCTTAAATTTACATGAGAAAGCTCACGGGCCTCATGGACTTTTAGCTGGTACTACAGGTTCAGGTAAAAGTGAACTGCTTCAAACGTATATTTTAAGCTTAGCCGTTCATTATCACCCTCATGAAGTGGCGTTTTTATTAATTGATTACAAAGGCGGAGGGATGGCCCAGCCATTTAAGCAAATCCCTCACCTTCTTGGAACCATTACAAACATAAATGAGAGCCAAAACTTTAGTACACGTGCTCTCGCTTCCATTAATAGTGAGATGAAGCGCCGCCAGCGTTTATTTGATCAATATGAGGTAAACCACATCAATGATTACACAGACCTTTATAAAGAAGGCACAGCCAAAGAGCCGCTTCCTCATCTGTTTCTTATCTCAGATGAATTTGCCGAGCTGAAAAATGAGGAGCCTGAATTTATTAGAGAGCTGGTCAGTGCTGCAAGGATTGGGAGAAGCTTAGGCGTTCATTTAATTCTAGCGACCCAAAAGCCTGGCGGTGTAATTGATAATCAAATTTGGAGTAATGCACGTTTTAAGATTGCTTTGAAAGTGCAGGATGCAACAGATAGTAAAGAGGTCTTAAAAAATTCGGATGCAGCAAATCTCACGATTACGGGACGTGGTTATTTGCAAGTAGGAAATAACGAGGTGTATGAATTATTCCAATCAGCTTGGAGTGGAGCTCCTTATCTTGAGGAGACAGTCGGTACAGAAGATGAAATCTCGCTTGTAACCGATCTTGGCCTTGTACAGTTGTCTAACGTAAGTGCAAAAGTAAAGCGCGAGCAACGGAAAAAGCAGACCGAAATAGAAGCTATTGTATCAGAAATAGCAAATGTTCAATCCACAATGGGCATTCAAAAACTGCAAAGTCCATGGCTGCCGCCTCTCGCTTCGCGTCTTGCGAGTGAGGAAGCAGGGAGTGTGGAGGAAGGATTTCTTATCGGCTTAAAAGATGAGCCTGAAAGACAAAGTCAAACACCATATCGTTACAGGTGGCAGGAAGACGGCAATATCGGTATTTTCGGGTCATCTGGGTACGGAAAATCAACAACGATCATGACCTACCTGCTTCGTTTTGCAGAGGCGTTTACACCAGAAGAACTTCATTATTATGTATTTGATTTTGGAAATAGTGCGCTTCTACCGTTGAGACAGCTTCCTCATACAGCTGATTATTTCAGATTTGATGATCAGCGCAAAATCGAAAAATTTATGGTGTATATAAAGAAAGAAATTGAAAAAAGAAAGCAGTTGTTCCTTGATCATGAAGTGAGTAATATCACTCATTACAACCGTCTTGCAGATGAAATACTACCGACGATTGTTCTTACGATTGATAACTTTGATCTTGTGAAAGAGGAGCTTCCTGACATTGAAACGCAGTTTATCCAATTTGCCCGAGATGGTCAATCGCTTGGCATCATGGTTATGCTTTCAGCCACAAGAATTAATGTGGTAAGGCAGCCACTAATGAACTCTTTAAAAACGAAAGTCGTTCATTATTTAATGGATAGTAATGAGAAGTTTTCAATTATCGGCCGCACACCGTATGAAGTAGAGGCAATAGCCGGTCGTTCGTTAATCATTAAAGACCAAGTAGCTCTTTCTCAGATGTACTTGCCGGCTTGGGGTGAGGGTGATTTAGAGGTTCTTGCTGCCGTAAAAGATAAGATCGAACGTATGAAGGAAAGGTATCAAGGCTGTCGATTGCCTGCACCTATTCCTATGCTTCCTACTAATCTTGACTACCAAACATTTGCAAAGAAATATGCTGCTACTAAAAAGCAAGGGTCACTGTCGATTGGATTAGATGAAGAGACGGTGTCTACGTTATCAGTCGATATAGAAAGTGAGCATTGTCTCGTCGTTGGTCAAAGTAAAAAAGGTAAAACCAATGCAGTAAAAGTGTTATTAGAAGAAATGTTTAAACAAGAGCATGCAGATGTTGCTCTATTTGACGGGGTTGATCGAGGTTTATCAACATATGCGAGCCGGGATGGTGTCCTTTATATGGAGACTAAAGATCAAATTAATGATTGGCTCAATAGCGTTGAAGAGACTCTAAGACGTCGTGAGAATGAGTATTTACAAGTAATAGGCCAATCCAATGCACTGACATTTGCACCTATTTACTTGGTTGTAGATAGCGTTTCGCGCTTGCAACAAACGATTGATGCACAGATTCAAGGAAAGATATCAACATTCATGAAGCAATACACTCATTTAGGCTTTACGGTGATTGTTGCCGGAAACACAAACGACTTTACAAAAGGCTTTGATCCTTTAACAAATGAGTTAAAGCAGATCAGGCAGGCTGTACTATTAGCGAAGAAATCTGATCAGAGTTTAATTACACTGCCGTTTACACGGAATGAGCCGGAAATTCTGGCTGGCTTTGGTTACTTGATTCAAGATGGCACAGCAACAAGGATGCAAATTCCTAAATGCTAAAGCAGGAAAGAAGGGCAGAGAATGCTTGAGAAAACGAATTTAATAAAGTTAATTGCGATGATTGTCCTGATCCTTGTCCTGCCGAGCTTGTTCTTTTCTTACATTGGTCAGGAACCAAACAAGAGACAAGACAACTCTTCAGGGCAAATCGCCATTGTAAACGAAGATTTAGGAGCTGAATTTCAAGGCGAGAGGGTATTTTTTGGTCAGGCTGTAACAGCCTCTATCGGTGAGAATTCAGAATACAATTATGTGGTAGTAGGAAGAAATGCTGCCGAGTCTGGCCTTGAGAGAAACCAATATGATGGAATCTTGTATCTATCCTCTGATTTCTCAAATAATATTTTAACATTTAAAGAAGATCAGCCTGAACGAGCTTCCCTGAGCTATCAAATTCAACCAAACTTAAATGCAAGAAATATTGAAAGGGTTCAGCGTTCCCTTCAAAATGCTAGAAGCCGAATCAATAGACAAGTGACGAGTATTTATTGGGATGTAGTGGCACAAGAAGTGAATGATATTCGCCAAAAATTCGATAACATCGTAGAACGGGAAATTGCTTTCCAAGAAGCGATGTATTCCTTCTATGCACCGAATTCTCAAACGATCGCAAGTGAAGTGGAAAGACAAAAAGAGCTGCTTGAACAACTGCTCAGCTCATCTACAGATGCAGAGGCCACGTCCGAAGAAGCGATTGCCAATATCGAAACATACGAGCAGCAGCTGAGTGCATTTTTAGAAAATGTTCAAGCATATCGTGAGTATCAAGAGCAGCAGAACGAATTATTCATGACAACTAGTCTTGAAAATCAACAGCTGCTTGAACAAGGGCTTACAAGCTATGAATCTACCATGTACAACGGATTCGATACAATTGTACGAATCCAAGAACGCCCAAGACCAGCATTTACGAATGATGGTCAAGATTTTTCACAAAGTGTCTCTAGGGTACAAGGTGCGATTGATGGTAATTATTCAGTACTATCCGATTTAAGAGCTTCCACAGGCGAGGAGACTGTTAATCAACTAGCTGGTCATCTTGAAGATGGACAAAGAGAGATGATGAATACTTTTAGAACTCAGCGAATGAGTTATTCTTTTAATCAGCTAGAATCAGCTATGCTCCCAATTCGCGAGGAGTTGACCAATGGATCAAACGGAGGGGGAAACGAGGGAGGCCAGAACCCGCCTGCTGAAGTTGATGTTGATATACCAACAGCTACCCTTGCCTCCGCTGAATCATTAACTGAACTAAAAGCTCAGCTGTCACAATTAAAGGGAGCGATTGATTCAGCCGCTAGTGACTCTCCCTCAGACGGAGAAGAGGGCGAAGAAGGCAGCGGAGGTCAACAAGACCACTTAGAAGGTCTTCGTGCTTCTGTAGCTGCACTTGAGAGTGAAATTGAAAAAATAGAAGGAGAGCTAAATGCTCAATCTTCTACTCAAGCAGAGTGGGAACGAGTGTTAGAAGAATTAATTGCTCAAATCGAAAGCACACCACAGCAGCAGCCAAACCCTGGGAATCCAGGGAACAGAGCAATCATTGATAAGATCAATCAAAAAGAAGCAGGCATCCTAGGTTCTTCTTACTTATCAACCTCTCGCAAAGATCGATTAGCTCCGTATTTTGGAACGGCTATTCAGACCCAAGATACTGATAAATTATTAACGTATTACTCACATCTATCTGCGTATCACGAGGCTGCTAATCAGTCTGTGGAACAAGAAGATGAGTTAATTTCTGATATTTTAGCAGGCAGTGAAGGGCTCACAGCTGTTGAAGAAACTTTTGAATCCATTCAAGGAGGCTTCAATGATCTTCAATCGGGATTAGATCAATCGATTGATGATCTTGACCTTTTAGAAAGTGACTTTGAAGGATTTGTTGAGGCTGTTCATACTTTTATTGATGAATACGATGAAAGTGTTCAGCTTGAACAAGAGGCGATTGTAAGTGAGCTGCAAGAAATTGAGGAAAATGCGAATCTTGTCACGCTTGCGTTGCGCGAAGGTATCGAAACGCCGGAGGTTGAATCTCCTCCGGTAGATGATATGAGCGGAGAAATGATCGTATCAAATCAGCAAAATGCCATGGGCAATATTGAACAAGTATCAAACTTAGTCAGTTCGCTGTCTGATCGCTCAAATTACGTCAATGAGTATACTGATGAGTTATATGAAAAAGTAGGCTCTGTTCAATCTAGAGCAGATGAATTAAATAATAACTGGGCTACCAATGTAGAAGCCTCACAGCTTGTACAAAACGACCTTTACAGTATTCTTAGAAATGCTGTAGTGGATGGTCAGCCAAATCCTTACGTGTATGATTACCTGTCAAATCCAGTCCAAATCAGCGGTGAGGCTCCTGAAGAAAGAACAAATAATACGCCTCCAGTTGTAATGCTGGTTATTATCTTAGTGTCTGGGTTGATTATCGGATTGTTTGTACACTACTTCTCTTATGTGCCAGCCATGCTTAATGCATCAATGTTTGTATTATTAAATATCGCTGTCGGGTTAATCATTAGTATTTATGGGCTTAATATTTACCCAATGCATGATGTTCAAGCATTTAAGTGGACGATTGTAACGATCCTGCTATTAACTGCAACGGCTGGATTGGTTCAGTTAGGTCTAGTATTCGGTCTAATAACCGGCGGTCTTGTCATCGTAGGTCTAATGCTGTTCTTTGTCACACCGCTGCTTGATCTGGTTATGCCGAATTTCAGCATGAATCATCCGGTCTCTGAAGTCTATATGTCAATCCAATTTGGAAATCAATCGATGTTCATTCCAGCTGTTATTGTTCTATCTATTGTGAGTATCATAGCAGCAGCTGCTGCATACTTCATTAGAGGACGCCGTCTTACTCAAAAAGAAGAGGAAGATCTAGATGAAAGCTATGAAGCTTCTTAATATATCTGCCGTTGTTTGTTTACTATTTTTTCTCCTTCCGTCTTTAGTTCTGGCGGAGGGGGATCCAATAGTAGAGCCTCAGGAGTACAAGGAACGACAAATTAATGTAGATTTAAATTATTACAGAGAAGACGAACGTGTGAGGCGGGAAGCGCTGTCTGAAGAGCAAAGGGTGCTTACATTTACGCAAAGAGAAATGAAATACTTTAATGATGTGTATGACCAGCTCTTTCACACAGAGACGATCGAAGTGAACACCATAACTGCTAAAGCAGAGCGGCTCGATTTATTTAATGGAGAAGCCGAACCTGCGAGGCAGACCCGGACAGAGCAGGAATCTGAAACAGGGCTCCTTCAAATTAGTACCATTTTAATCTTAATTGTCATTCTCACGATCGCCATATTGATGCTAGTCGTTATTCCAAGAATGATGAAAAAGCCTGATAAGTTTGAGCAACTAACATAAAGAAGCATGACAGAGAGAAACATGCTTCTTTTTCTTAAATAATTAAAAGAGGGAAGTGTCATTTATGCCATTAACTGGATTATATTTGAACTTACGTCAAAAGCAGGATGAACTTGCAAGACTTAGATCATGCCGTACTGAATTGATGAATTGCAGAGAAGATTTCTATAGCAATGAGCATCTATGCAAGAATCCTAGTTTATCTTCTGTCACATGGGCAGGGAGCCTGGCAGATCGGTTTGAAAACCTACGTGAAGGCGGCCTTGTATCAAGTTACCGGGAATTGCCGGGAAGTCAGCTTGATACCTCTCTTCAAACTCTCTCATCTAAGATTTCACAGACAGAGCAAGAAATTATTTCACTTCAACAATCGATCGTTGCTGCAAAAGCCGCGATGGTCGCACGTTAAGGAGGGGTATAGATGAGCGAAATTAAAATTATATATGCGGATGTAGAGCAAGAATTAGCAAAGCTGCAAACCGCTGTTCAAGCACTAGACCCTTCAATGCCTTCTTCAGTAGGAGAAAATAATGTCCTAGATGTAGTAGACCGCCTTAACCAGCTGAATCAACAAATGAATCAAATGGTTGAAGCATACCAGGCCCTGCTCCTAAAAAACGAAGAAGACACCCGTCAATCAATTGAAACGATGAAACAGGCCGATCAGAATGTAAGTTCGCAGATTAATAGTAAATAAGAGAGGTGAAGGCGATGAAAAAGCTCGATGTGAAAGATCTACAAGAGAGCATAGATAAGGTGCTCTCTACTCTTGATTCCAAACAAGAGGAATTTAAACTTATAGATGAGCGTATTCAGGGCTTGCTAGCGAAAGAACAGTCCTTTAAAGGTGAGGGTGGAAAAGCGATCCGATCTTTCTATTCAGAAGCTCATTTGCCTTTACTTCAGTATTTACAAGGATTTAATTCAGAGTATAAAGGGACACTTGAAGGAATCAAAGGGGCATTAAATACATTTGAACCAGCTAGTAATGGCTTTATTGATGAAGGCTTTATTAAGGAAGATATTCAAGATGGGTTAGAGCGGGCAAAGAGTACTACAGTTGATTTCACCAATCAGACTAATAACGTCATGTGGAAAGTTGATGGGATTGTCTCCCTGCCTAGATTGAACGAAGAAGAGGTTATTCATCATGTACAACAAGCTAATAGAGAAGCTTTAGAAACGGTAGAAAACCTATATACATTTGATCAGCAGCAAAAAGAAAATCTCGACCTGTTAGGTGAGAAGTTAAATGTTCTCACTGCGTTAATCGCAGACCTGCAAACAATGTTTAACAATAAATCCTTTGATATTAGTCAGTTTCCTCAAGGGATCCTTGTATTCAATCCAAATTACCGAAAAATTATAGAAAACTACCAAGCTCAAAATAGCATGAAACAACAGATCCTTGCTTATTATGGCTTTCAAGCACATCAAGTTGCCGATTACCAAGGTTTAGAGGGTTGTATCAGTCCGCATTTAGCCGTGCCTCATATGTATCTGGGACAGCTGAATACAGCAACTGATAAGACAACAACTGATAAGACAGATGAAGGTGCTGGTGTTGGTAATCTATATACGTATTATCAAGTCTTAAAGAATATTGATTTTGAAGAAACCTATGGGAATACCAATGTGTTAGCTCAGGGTGCAGGTAACTATAATCTTGATATAGCTCTAAATCAATCGGGTTTCAATCTATCTGCAGGGGCAAGTATTGTTGATACGAACTCACAAAATAAAAGCAAGGGTCAGGATGAAAGTGAAGTGTTTCAAAGAATGTTTTATGCTAATGGAGAGGTTCAATTACCATCTCTATCAGGATTTAATGAAGCATTTTCAGATGGTGATTTAATCGGAGGGAAAACAGAGGCTGCCGTATCACATAGTAATTTGGCTCATGAAAACTCGCCTGTCAGTTTTGATATGAAACTCTTCTATGGAGATGCTCATGCTGGTATTGAAAATTATTCTGCTGGTGCAGGAGCAGGTGCGGGCGTGGCTAAGGCTGGACTTCAAGTAAACCCGCTTAATTTCTTTGGATATGAAGTTCTATCTGAAGTATTTAATATTGATAAGTCTCCATATGTAGGTGTAAATGTAGGTGTTGGAAGCGCAGGTGCATCGGTCAAATTCGGTACAGAGAGTGAAATTTTTGCAGCATTAGGGTTAGGTGTGGGAATCAAATTTGGAGTTGACGATGTAGAACGGAGTAAGGAAGATGAGTAAAGATAAACAATCAATAGTAAAAAGTATACATGCAGCCTTTATTGTTGGAAAAATAATGACGATAGTGTTTGGCTTATTAATAGCTATTATTTTCATTTCAGATCCGAGTTCTAAAACTCCTGAAGAGTGGATTGTTATTGTATTTTCATTACTGGTCGTTTCGATAGGACCTTTAACGATTCTTCACCTTGTACACCATAAAGTTTTTCTTAAGAAATATCCGGAGATAAAACAGAAATGAGGGAGAGCATGGCACAAGAGTGGTTACCTATAGGGTCAGTAGTAAAAGTAAGAAACTTCAATAAGCCTGTAATGATTTACGGCAGGAAACAGAGACAAGAAGCTTCCGGTAAAGTGTTTGATTATGTGGCAGTTCCTTATCCAGAAGGTAATATTTCTGAAGATTTTAATATGTTCTTTAACATTTCAATGATCGCTGAAGTTTATTTTAAAGGGTTTGAGACAGAAGAGGAACTCAATCTAAGAAACTCTCTTTCAGAAGAAGAAAATCATTAAGTAAGCTGATAAGGGGAATTTATGCGAAAAATTATTATATCATTAATACTTGCTATGTTGGCTGGCTGCGGGAACTCAACCACTCAAGAAGCCTTAATTACCTATACGAATGAAGAACTCATTCCTTTAATTGAGATAGAGGACGAGGCTACAAGCCGATTTAACAGCATTGGTCAACACTTCACAAATGATTACGATTTAGCTCAAAGGATTGAAGAAGAAGTCATTCCGCTTTACGAAGAATTAGTAACAGGGTTAAACAACGTGAATGTACAAAATGAGGAAATTGAAGAGGCTCATCAAATCTTTTTAGAAGGCTCAATGCTTCAATTAGAAGGAATGACTAAAATAGTTGAAGCCATACAGTCAAATGACCAACAGATGGCAGAAGAAGCCCACCGTTTACTCGAACAAGGAGAGGTGCTGGTGACTCAATTCAGCAATGAGCTTTCCGAACTATATGAGACCTATGATGTAGAGATTCAATAAAGGCAAAGGAGGAGATGAGGTGGCCAATCTCTGGGAGCGCCATGGTTTTACGTTTATCATTGTCTTTTATTTAATTAGTATCACCATTCAAATCGTCACTTCCTTGCTTATCTATGAAGATACTTTTGAAAAGCTTGTGATGATTGGTGTGCAGTTAATCTTAACAACGATTGCTGTTTTTATCGCATATAAAATAATCAATAAATTATTTAAATAGAATTATACATAAACAATAGATGCAATAGGGAGGTTTACACATTGTCTAAAGACCAAGGTTCTATCAAATTTTTTAGAGGCAAGGAATGGTATGCTTTTACGCGTGCTTTCAAGCTTTATGTAAACGGAGAAGAAATAGGGAAGATCAAACGCGGGAAAGAACTAATCGTCGAAGTATCTCCTGGAGTTCATACAGTATATGCAAGTATGGACGGATTTCAAACGGAAGAGGCTGAAGTGACAGTCGATGCTGGTGAGACGATTACTTTTCAAGTGACAGGAAGTACGCAATCGTTCGTTACGCTGAAAATGTTATAAGCACCCATTATCTGGCATGAGTCATGGGTGCTTTTTGATTAAAAGAATATGACGATAGGACTCAAAAATCGTTTAATCTTTCTAGCAGAGGTGTCTGATGAATATCATTTCTTTACTATTTGGCAAGCCGTATCGCGCTAATAGGCTCTTTCTCTTTATTTATTGGTTTGTCATTGCTTTTTATTTTGTCGGGTTTGTGATGATGATCTCTTTGATTGTAATGACGGGTGAGTGGCTTTTTATCATACCTCTAGTAATCTTCCCTTTATTGTTTCGTATAGTGTATAAATTAAATACGTTTATTTATCAATCGATCTCTAATCAAAAAGATCATTCACCTTTAAAGAAGAAATGGATAATGATAGGGAGTGCTTTTGTCATCCTAATGATCACCTTTCCTATCCTCGTCTTTATATTTTCAGACAACGTTGTAACGAATGTTTCCAATACAAATGTGAATGGTGAAATAGAGCTTTCGATTGGATCGGTAAAAGGTATTTATGAAATTGAGGCGTTTCAATTAGAGGAATCAATAAACGATGTGGCTTTATTGCCTTACGAGGCCTTTGTAAGAGAGGGTTCCTTTTTATTATTTCTAGAGCATAATGGCGAAATGATTTGGAGTGAAGAGGTTTCCGGGAACCATTCTGGCGAGATGGCGATAGAGCTGAGAGAAGGAACTTATCGAATTAAATTAGAGTCAAAAGAAGCGAAAGGCATTGTGATCAACTTGTCGCTTAATTAAATAATTCTCTAAACCAAAAACAGCCTTTGCATAAGTAATATAACTGATGCAAAGGCTGTTTTTAAATATGGGATAGAAAAGAGCAAACAAGATTAGATAAGATCAATTTCTATTGAAACATCGGAAAGACATATTGAACTAAGAACCATAAGAAACCAAAGAAAATGATAATATAAGCTAAATATTTAATAAAGCTCGATGCTACTTTACTTGAATCATGCTTTTTCTCCACATGCTTCTCCTCGACATCTACATCTTTTCTCATGATAACGCCTCCCATTAAAATGATTTCTTATCGTTTATATATCCGATTTGATACCACCTGAAACATAAGTAAAAAAGGAGAGTTGATTTACCCTTTTACCAATCAGTCCTAACTAGTGAAATGGATTCAAATTGGGAAAAGGCGTGGAATCATTTCCGTGTGAACAAGGACTTAAATTTAGGTGTAGAGGTTTTGATTAAGTCAAATAGGGGGATGTAATAACCAACAAACAAATTGGAAAATAAGATTGAAAGGTTGTGAGGAAAAAATGTTATGGACAGTACTGATTGTGTTGTTTGTATTGTGGTTACTAGGCTTTTCATTTGAAGTTGGAGGCGGACTTATTCACTTACTGTTAGTTGTAGCCCTTATCGTCTTCATTCTACAAATGTTAACTGGAAGAAGAGCATAACTGCAGCAAGCGTTCTTATTAGAGCGCTTGCTTTTTTTCATGTGTTTTCCACTTTTGGTCATACTAAGGTAGATATTTGACCAAAGGAGTGAAGAAAGCCATGAGAAAGCTGGTTGTTTTGTTATGTTTGCTGCTGATGCTTACCATCTTGGTTCCGATGAAAGGGAGTGCAAGAGAAGTGACGTATCCTAATAATGATCTCCTCATTAGTGTAGAGGAGACGGCACAGAGATTAAATGAAGAACATTTTATCATTGTTGATACGCGCAGTGAGGGGTACACTGAAGGACATATTCCGGGAGCTTTACCATTTGATGCTGCTCAATTAGCAGATAAAAGCCACCCTGTTGATGGATATTTAGTTCGGGCAGAAGAATTTGAGCGATTAATGAATGAACTTGAAATAAGCAACGATGATGAAATTATTGTGTATGATGATGGCGATGATACGGCAGCTACGAGGTTATTTTATGCGCTGGAATTATACGGACATAAAAAAGTACGTGTATTAAATGGCGGACTTAAAGCATGGAAGGCACAAGGCAAGGAGGTTTCTACAACTCCCAGCGAGGAGAGAAAGGGCAGCTTCAAAGCGAATATGCAGGCAAATCTTGAGGTGGAACAAGATTATGTGAAGGCATCAATTGACCACCCCAATAAGGTACTGTTCGATGTTCGTTCCAAAGCTGAATATATGGGGGAGGATGTCAGGGCAAAAAGAGGCGGTCATATCCCAAGTGCTGTGAACCTCGAATGGAAAAAGGTTTTAGAGGACGGGGAAGTGCCATATTTTAAAGGGGCGAGTGTCATTGAACAAATGCTTGAGGAAGCTGGAGTAACGAGAGAAAAACAGATTATCATTTACTGTCAAAAGGCAGAGCGAGCATCTCATATGTACTTTACCTTAAGATTAATGGGGTTTGAACATCTTAGAATGTATGAAGGATCTTGGGAAGAGTGGGGGAATGACCCCGACACACCGATCGAAAACCCTAGTGAACAATAAGTGAAAATAAAACACGTATGAAGAGATAGCTAGCCACTTCTAGAGAAGAATTTACTACCTGAATTAAAGACGACTGATTCTATTGAATTAGATAAGTCGTCTTTTTGTGCAGGAATACTATAATAAAGAGTGCGAATAGGTAAATGCTTACCGGATGACCTATACCAAGATCTTTAGATAATAATTCTTCTCTTACCGCTGTAGTTGTTGATCTCCGCTGCAGGCACACGCTTTCCGCGGGCGGCCCGGGAGCTTCCTCGTCGCAACGCTCCTGTGGATCTCCCTTGGTCACGCACATCCCGCAGGAGTCGGTGCCTTCCGCTCCAATCAACGGAGGAAGGATGTTGTTAAGTGTTCCCATTTTTATAAGCAGCTGTTTAGTGAGCTTAGCAGATGAACCCATGAATATGTGCCTTTTTTAAAATTTGACCTGACCCATAACTAGATCGCACCACTAATTTTTTATACAAAGCATTAACCTAGCGGATGAACTATACGTAGACTCCGATGGGGACTAGAGCAGGAGTGAGATCCCACAGGGCATAAGCCCGAGGAAGCTCACTAGCTCCCCACGGAAAGCGGAGTATCGTTCAGAAGCGTAACCTATGTTTGAGCTACTTTAAGTTTTTGAATCTATAACCACATCATTTCACTACATTTCAGAAGTGGTATACATGAACCGCATGTGTAATTTGCTTATGCCTTTAAGGTTTAATTTGTATATTCCAGTTCTTGAATAAACTCAATAACCCCTGGTTTGACATAATACTTAAAGTAATTTATATTTAACTACATGAAGTAAATAGTTAATGTCATGAAATAAATAGAAGGAGTTTAGAATGGAAAAGGATGAGTTGAAGTTATATTACGCAAGGCTTGATCAAGCTTTTTATAAGGCAATGAAAACGTTAGGGCCAAAAGTATATGAAAAACTTGAACATAACCTCACGGGAGAACAATTTTTTGTCCTCAATACGCTAGAGCAGAAGGGTCGCATAACATCATCGCAGTTAGCGGAAGAACTTCAGGTGAAGCCAAGTGCAATCACAGCCATGGTTGACCGTTTGTTAAAAAATGATTTTGTGATAAGGGAACGAGATGAGAAAGACCGAAGAGCGGTATATGTGCGGATTTCAGAGGAAGGCATGAGTGCTTTGAAATCATCTGTAAAGAAACGGAATATAATTATGGAGAAGTACATGTCAAAATTAACTGAAGAAGAAATGGAACAGCTGACAACGGTTCTTGAAAAGTTGACATCAATTATTGAATCAGAAAGCTAGTTTGAAGCAATAATTTTATAAACAGCATAGTTGGATTGGATCTAATAATAGCTTTTTAACTCAACGTTCTATTTAAAGGAGTAGATGAGGTTTGTCACAACAAACAAGTGTGAATGTAGGACAAATTAAAGCAGTGAAGCAAGAGCTTACAAGATTTATGATGGTGTACAAATTTGCTCTGGATGAGATGAATACGAAAATAAATATTCTTCAAGAAGAATTTCAGTATATTCACAGCTATAATCCGATTGAACATACAAAATCGAGATTGAAATCTCCTGAGAGTATATTCAAAAAAGTGCAGGGTAAAGGATTGTCGCCATCGTTAGTGAGTGTAAGAGAACATATACATGATATCGCAGGTATTAGGATTAGCTGCTCCTTTATCTCAGACATTTATATTATTAGTGAGATGCTGCAACAGCAAAAAGATATTAAGGTGATTGAATGTAAGGATTATATTAAGAAGGCTAAGCCAAATGGATACCAAAGCCTACATCTTATACTAGAAATTCCAGTCTTTATGTCCGACCGTGAGGAAAGTGTGAAAGTGGAGGTTCAAATCCGGACGGTCGCTATGGATTTTTGGGCTAGTCTCGAACATAAAATATACTATAAGTATCAAAAGGCAGTGCCCAGTCATTTACTACAAGAATTAAAAGAAGCGGCGGATACGGCAGCTGAATTAGATCGGAAGATGGAGAGGATTCATCAAGAGGTCGAAAAAGAGAAACAAAATGAAGAAGCAGAGCACCATTTCATTCATTTAGACAAAAAAGCCCTCGAGTTGCCTCAAAGGCTTATTCAAGCGATAACCGACACAAAATAAGAGCGGACGAATAAAGTCTAACTGTTTAATAAAAAAATGGAAGCATCTCTAAAAGTCTAATACAATGGTAGGCTGCTAATACAACTCATCTAGACTGGCGTAGTACTTCCTATGATTTTAATACTATAGATGGACTATCTATATTGATTGTCCCACACACAAGTTATTTCGTCCGAAAACCAGAAATAATATTGCTTTTTTAAAGACGTTGAGTTACAACGCTTTAGAACTCTTTTCTAGCTGAATTCTCATTTACCATTCGATTTAGGATATGGTTAATCCCAATCGTACGTTCTACTTCTAAAACAAATGCTATACCTTTTCCAGGCTTATCTAATTCTGCATATTTTTCAATCGCCACTAGTACTTCATCTGTTTTTGATCTATCAATTAATGTCAGAACCAATTCTTTTTCTGGTTCAATGGTTATATTAAAGAGCTTTGCTTGTTCGTGTATACCTGTACCTCTGCCGCAAACAATGGTACCACCCTCAGCTCCTGCTTTCTTAGAAGCTTCAACAACTTCTTCTGAATAGCCTTTATTTACAATCGTCACAATTAAATCATATAAAACTTTATTGTTCATGGTAACCTCCTGAATACTTACCTTAATCTTGACTCTTAAGTAAGTGTACAATTCCAGCGAATCTTTTTACATCAACGACAAAACCAATCCCGCTACCAGGTTTATCTAATTTGCCTGCGTTTTCAACTGCTGTTATGATTGCATCCATTTTTTCTTTAGACATCAGGGTAAATATAACTTCTTTATCTGTATCTACGCTGAATCCAAGTAGATTTTGGTTGTCATGAATACCGTTACCTCTGCCATATATAATGGTAGCCCCTTCAGCACCTGCTTTTTTGGATGCTTTAACTACTTTCTGAGCCATACCTTTTTTTACAATTGTAACAAGCAATTTATGCTTCGGATTTAATTTTTTGTTCATTTTCTTTCTCCTTTCTTCCGTAAAGCAACCCTAAGGTTAGTACTGATAAGATAGGGGAAAGAGCGACTAATGTTATCATTCCAAACCCATCAAGTAAAGGGTCACGACCTTCTAAAACAGTGGCTATTCCAACTGACATGGCTACAATAAATGTTACTGTCATTGGCCCCGTTGCGACGCCTCCTGAATCAAACGCAATAGCTGTAAATGTTGGAGTTGAAAATTTGATGAGGATCAATGCGATAAGGTACCCAGGTATAATAAAGTACCATAATGGAATACCTGCAATGATTCTCAACATGGATAATGCTATGGAGATAGCAACACCGATTGATAATGTATAAAGCATGACCTTCTTAGGGATATAACCACCTGATACTTTTTCAACTTCATGGTTTAATATACGCACCGCTGGTTCAGCAAACGTGGCCACAAATCCCAAAAGAAAACCTATTGGAATCAACATCCATAAATGATCCAGTTGCCCCATTAACGTTCCCATCATTTCTCCAGCAGGGAGGAATCCGATGTGTACACCTTGAAGGAAAAAAGCGAGTCCCCAAAAAGTAAGAATCATCCCTTTTAGTATATCTAGCAATTTCTTTTTTGGAAGCTTCAAAATAAAAAATTGAAAGAATAAGAAAAATATGAGCAGGGGAATAAGTGCAAAGGCAACTTCATATAAAACATGCCCGAAGCCATCAAATATGTTTAAAGTCATCCATAAATCACCCCTAATACTAATACAGCTAAAATAGGTCCTATTGAAGCTAGTGCTACTAATCCAAATCCATCAGATGAAGCAGACTTCCCTCTTAAGACAGATGCAACCCCTACTCCTAAAGCAAGGATAAATGGTACGGTCATCGGCCCTGTCGTTACTCCGCCAGCATCAAAAGAGATAGGAACAAAGTGAGCAGGGGTGAAAGCAGCTAATAAAAATACCAATCCATAGCCACCTATTAAAAGATAGGTTATAGGTATGTTTAATACTATTCTAAGCATAGCTAAGCCGACAAAGATAGCCACACCCAAAGCTACGGTGTAAATTAGAATGTTACTTGAAACGATACCGTTTGAAACTAGATCAACTTGAATGGCAAGCACTCGAACATCTGGCTCCGCAACAGTTGCTACAAATCCAAGTAAAAATCCAAAAAAAACGATAATCCAAGGTTTACCCATTCTAGGTAAAGCAGATCCTATCATTTCACCAATGGGCAACAACCCCACATGTACTCCAAGTAAAAACAGAATTAACCCGAACGATACCATCAAAACGCCAATTAAGAATTGAACAAACATCTCCATGGGCATACCTATTATAGTAAACTGCAATATAATAACAACTAGTGACAGTGGTATGATCGCATATACAACTTCTTTAATAGTGTCTTTAATATGTTGCATTGTTCCCCCCCTATCAAAAAATACACTTCTTTTTCATGTTTACTATTGCGGAGTTCCCGCTTTATCCATGTTTACTAATATTTATTCTATTTTATCATTAGATTATTTAGACTTGAGAATGATAATAGTCTTTTTTGTGTTTAAATAAGTGGACCCTTACTCAATTCATAGCCGATATGAAATAAAAATGGGAGGAAACCATTAATAATAAGAGTTTCATCTATATAAAGGCGACTACTGGCTATTTTTCAAAAGAGTCTTTAGACTAGATATAAAGAGGTAGCTTTAAAAAGATAGCAATAAAATCGAAAGGTAGGATATAGATGAGCGACGAAGGCCGGATATTAATTGTGGTCTCGGTTGACGCAGAGAAAGAAGCTGTGCAGCGAGGGATTGGAGATAATAAAAATATTGATATTCTAACAGCTGGAGTAGGAGTGGCCAAAGCAGCAGCGGCGACTGCTTTTAAGCTTGCTGGTGAAAAGTATAAATTAGTGATTAATGCAGGGATTGCAGGCGGATTTACTGGGCGTGCAGAAATTGGCACAGTCGTTTTAGCAGAACAAGTGATTTGTGCAGACCTAGGTGCTGAATCAGACAGCGGCTTTCTTACTATCGATGAGCTAGGCTTTGGATCAGGTGTTTTGGATGTAGATAGGCCTGCTTTATTATCTGTATACAAAGCATTAGAGCAAACAGAGCTGGTTGTAAATAAAGGAGAGGTTCTCACTCTTTCTACAGTTACTGGAACAAAAGAAAGTACAATTGAATTAATGGAGAGGTATCCGGATGCTCTTGCTGAAGCAATGGAAGGCTTTGGTGTAGCGAGCGCTTGTGCTTTATGTGAGGTTCCTTTTATGGAAATGAGAACGATATCGAATGCAATCGGTCCTAGAGATCGTGAGGCTTGGAGAATAAAAGAGGCGCTGTTAAGCTTAGAAGAAGCGAGTAAAACCATTTCGGAGGTAGTATGATGAAGATAGCATTTTCCCCGTGTCCTAATGATACATTTGTTTTCCATGCAGCTGTTCATGGAAAGATTCCTGAGGCACCTAAATTAGATGTAACGTATGCGGATATTGATAAAACGAACTATTGGGCAGCTGAGGGGATTGGACCAGAGATACAGAAAATCTCTTATGCTGCGCTTCCGTATGTTTTAGACGAGTATGCCCTTATCCCATGCGGTGGCGCACTTGGCAGAGGCTGCGGACCTTTATTGCTTACGGCAGGGGGAGATCAATCTCCACTTTCCTTAGCTGGGAAGCGGGTAGCGGTACCAAGTGAAAGGTCTACTGCTTATTTATTATTCAGGCTTTGGGCTGCCGAAGCGATCCCTGAAGGCTTAGATGAAATTGTCGTTATGCCGTTTCATGAGATTATGCCAGCTGTACGTGATGGCAAAATTGATGCCGGTCTTGTCATTCATGAGGCAAGATTTACGTATCAAGAGTTTGATTTAAAGATGTTAGTTGATTTAGGTGAGTGGTGGGAGCAAGATACAGGGCTTCCGATTCCTCTAGGCGCTATTATCGCTCATCGATCTCTTAACAAGGAAGAGGTTACAAAGTGGGTGAGGGCTTCTGTCGACTATGCATGGGAAAACCCAGAGGCCTCTATTGAATATATCATGGAGCATGCCCAAGAGTTATCTTATGAAGTGGCCAAGTCACATATTGATTTATATGTAAATTCATTTACTCAAGACCTTGGAGAAGAAGGGTTAAAGGCTGTAGCCAGTCTGCTTGGACGAGCGGGGGCAGAAGGGCTTGTCCCCGAAGTTGACTTAAGTTTATTAAAAAAATAAAAGACGACTAATGAGAGAACAGGTCAAACGGCTTGTTCTTTTTTTGTGTTGATTTCCTTATCTGCTTTTATTGGAGCGAACTTTCGGACTCAAACTGAATCAGGGTGTATATACATACTATTGAGGTGATCTAAGATGGAGAAGGTGCTCTTATTTTGTGATCCGGGTATAGATGATTCTGTAGCCATTATGTTCGCGTTGCTTCATCCTGATATTGAAGTAGTAGGAATTGTGTCTAGTTACGGAAATGTTGATAAAGAACAAGCAACGAATAATGCCGCTTATTTGCTTGATCTTGCAGGGAGGCTTGATGTTCCTTTAATCGGTGCGGCGGCTTACCCTCTATCAGGGGAAATGGCTGTCTATTATCCTGAAATACATGGGGAAGAAGGGTTAGGGCCGATCACACCTCCAGATACGATAAGCGGCACATTAGAGAATTTTTCTCTTATTTTTTCAATCATCGATGAATACGAAGGAGAGTTAGTCATTGTTGATGTTGGGAGGCAAACATCATTAGCCTCTGCTTTTATTCTCGGCGAGGATGTGATGGATAAAGTTAAAGCCTTTTATGTAATGGGCGGAGCTTTTCTTGTGCCTGGCAATGTAACTCCGCTTGCTGAAGCGAATTTTTTCGGTGATCCAATTGCTGCAAATGTTGTCGCGACAAGAGCACATAATCTAACCATTGTGCCATTAAATGTGACGAATTATGCCATCTTAACGGATGAAATTATAGATCAGATTACGGACCAAGAATATAACACCTTCACTCCCCTTATAAGACCCATTTACGATTATTACGCAGAAGCCTATCAAGAGCTTGTGTTAGGAATTGAGGGGGCTCCTTTTCACGATGTAGTGACATTGGTTGCTCTGACCAACCCAGAATTATTTGATTTTGTGGAAAGAGAAGTAACAGTTGTCGATGATCCTAGTGTAAGAGGCTTAAGTGTAGCGGATTTTAGACCTCTATCTGCTGAAGAAGAAGCGTCCATAGAGGGTGCTCAAATTGCAATGGATTTTAATTATGATGAGTATATCAACATTTTTATCCAAGCAATGAAAATGGAGTTTTAATTAATTTTGCATTAGGTCATTCCTAATGCTTTTTCTTTTGCCTATTGAAAGATTACTAAAACTTAATTATAATTGATTATCATTATCAATTAAGAAATAGTGTGTCATTTAGTTGGGGAGTGAAGTCTTGTTAAAACGATTTTTTTCATACTATAAACCGTACAAGTGGCTGTTTATTTTAGATTTTTCATGCGCTGTCCTTGTTGGTTTGCTAGAACTAGCTTTTCCGTTGGCCGTTAACTATGTCATTGATCAGCTCCTGCCTGGGGGTGAATGGACGATTATTTTATGGGCTTGCTTAGGCCTTTTAGTTATCTACTTGATCAATACAGGTTTGCACTTCATCGTTACATATTGGGGTCATATGCTTGGAATCAATATTGAAACGGATATGCGCAGCAAATTATTTGAACATATGCAAAAGCTTTCGTTTGGATATTACGATAACAACAAAACGGGTCATTCTATTTCAAGACTGACAAAAGACCTTGAGGAAATTGGGGAAGTTGCTCACCATGGACCGGAAGATGTGTTTGTAGCCTTAATGACCCTTGCCGGAGCCTTTGTTATTATGCTTACGATTAACTGGAAGCTTGCTATTCTTTCGTTTCTAGTTATTCCTCTGTTGATGTGCTTAGCCATTCACTTCAATAAAAAAATGACTCATACGTTTAGAAAGATGTTCAGCGATGTGGCGGATATTAATGCAAGAGTGGAAGACAGCATTGGGGGCATCCGTGTCGTTCAAGCTTTTGCTAACGAAAAACATGAGCAGGAACAGTTTGCAAAAAATAATTCAAGCTACCGACGTACGAAATTAACGTCCTACAAAATTATGGCTCAAAATATTACAGCCAATTATGTGTTAATGAGGATGGTCACATTATTTACACTCGTTTTCGGAACGTGGTTTGTATTAAATGGAAGTCTTACTTACGGTGAGTTTGTGGCCTTCATTTTATTATCAAATGTACTGCTTGGTCCTATCCAAAAAATTAATGCAGTTATCGAGAGTTACCCTAAGGGCATAGCTGGTTTCAAACGTTATACAGAAATTTTAGATACGAGACCAGACATAGAAGATTCTAAAGAAGCAGCGCCTATTAAGGTTAAAGGAGATATTGCCTACAAAGACGTTTCATTTGGTTATGAGGGATTGGAAAACGTTCTAAATAAAATAAATTTCTCGATACGATCAGGAGAAACGGTCGCTTTTGTTGGTCCATCAGGCTCAGGTAAGACAACCTTGTGCAGCTTACTTCCCCGGTTTTATGAAATAGGCAAAGGCAGCATCGAGGTGGATGGAAGAGATATTCGTTCAATCTCCCTAGAATCATTACGCTCACAGATTGGAATTGTCCAGCAGGATGTGTTCTTATTCTCAGGGACGATTCGAGAAAATATTGTATACGGCAAGCTGGATGCAACCGATGAAGAGGTACTAAGTGCAGCTCGGAAAGCGCAGTTAGATGAGTTTATTAAGACACAGCCTAACGGGTTAGACACAGTGATCGGCGAGCGCGGAGTAAAACTTTCTGGCGGACAAAAGCAACGTCTTGCTATAGCTCGGATGTTCTTAAAGAACCCGCCGATTTTAATTTTAGATGAGGCAACATCAGCCCTCGATACAGAAACAGAAAGAGCGATTCAAGAATCACTAGCCGAGCTTTCAAAAGGGAGAACGACATTAGTGATTGCTCATCGTCTAGCAACGATAAAAAATGCTGACCGCATTATGGTTGTGACCAAAGAAGGTATCGCAGAACAAGGAAGGCATCAAGACTTATTAAATAGTAACGGCATCTACAGCCGTCTTCATTACGCTCAATTTGGATAACCTACATCCCCTGTCACATCAAATGGCAGGGGATTTTTTAGAAAGGATTTATCTAATTTATAGGGAATGTATAAGTATGGAAGAAGTGTTAACTGTAAGGGAGGAAGAGAGATGAAAGATCGAAAAGGCAGTGAGGAAAAAGCAGAAGTGATGAAGCAATTTGGTGCTAATGCTGAGAAATATGTAGCGAGTGAGTCCCATGCTAAGGGGGAAGATCTCCCGCAGCTAGTTCAGTGGATTAAGCCTAAGGCAGATTGGGTCGCACTTGATATTGCAACAGGGGGGGGGCATGTGGCGAAATCTCTTGCTCCGCACGTAAGAGAAGTGTTTGCGACGGATTTAACAAAAGCAATGCTGGCCAATACAGCAAATCATCTTAAAAAATCATTCTCAAATATTACCTACGTGGTAGCCGATGCGGAAGATCTGCCGTTTTTAGAGGGAACATTCGACCTTGTAACGTGCCGAATTGCCCCGCATCACTTTCCTAATCCTGATCAATACATTGCAGAAGCTGCCAGGGTCTTAAAGCCAGGCGGTTTATTTCTCATGATTGATAATGTAGCACCTGAAGAGGAAGAGTTAGCAGAGTATCTTAATACCTTTGAAAAGTTACGAGATGTAAGTCATGTTGCTAGTTTGAGTGTATCAAAATGGAAAGAGTATTTAGCTGAGGAGGGGATGGTTGAGGTCCAAAGTCAATTAAAGAAGAAGACGTATAAATTTCCTGCTTGGGTAGAGAGGACAGCTCAAGACTCTGATCAGATTATGCAAGTGCATCACTATATAACGAGTGCTTCGAAAGAAATAAAAGAATATTTCCAAGTTGACGCGGCGGCAGGCGAAGTGAAATCTGTAACGATTGATGAATGGATGACGTTGCATCAAAAAGGTGGAATGGAAAATGAGTAAGCAGGTAAAGAAGGCCCCGAAAATAAAAAGGCCTGATCTCCCGCCGCGTCTTGAAGAATTAGAATGGGACCCAAGCCTTTTAGAGGAAGAAGAGAGAATAGAGAACGGGCTAATAAAGGATCAAGTAATTGAAGGGATAAAAGAAGAGAGGCTGTCTTTTAAGAAACTGCGTTTTGAAGGGGTGACCTTTGAGTCCTGTTCGTTTCGTCAGATTGAATTAGTAGATGTAGAATTTTATAAGTGCGACCTCTCAAATGTTGATCTTAGTGATAGCATTATTCACCATGTTGAATGGAGGGATTGTAAATTATTAGGGATGAATGTGTCGGGTAGTACAATTCGGCATACAACATTCAAAGGATGTCAAGCTGATTACTCTGCTTTTGGATTTGCCAATTGTAAATGGGTTGCCTTTGAACACACATTATTAAATCGAGCAGATTTCTATGAAGCGGTGTTTAAGCATACCTCTTTTGCTCATTGTAAGATGGACCAAGCAAATCTTTCAGGACCAAGCCTCCAAGGTGTTGATCTCAGTACTTGCTCGTTTGATAACCTCACAGTTTCAATTGATCAATTAGAAGGCTGTATCATATCGCCCGAGCAAGCAATTGGTTTTGCGAAAATTTTAGGTCTTATCATAAAGGAACATTAATTAAACGTTTGTTTAACTACAGCAGTTTATATAAGTAGTATTCATTAACTGGCTCTCCGTTAATGATTAGAGAATGAACTTTCTCTCCCTCAAGAACGAACCCCATTTTACGGTAGAGATCAAATGCCGGCTTATTATGCTTAATAACAGTTAATTCAAGCCGGCTTATTTGATGGTCGGCAGCCCAGGTGAAGAGGGAATCAAACAATGCCGAGGCAATACCTATCCCGCGGAAGGATGCTGATACACCGAGGGTAATATAGGCACGGTGCCGTATTCTTTCTAAACCTCCTGCTTGGACAGTGAGGTATCCCGCCAGTTGTTGCTCAACTTCTGCTACAAAGAGAGCGGATTGAGGCTTTGATAAGTGATGAATCATCGACTTAATTGGCTCAATACTATCTCTTCTCTCCCCCGGGTTATAAAGCATCATCTCTGATGCATCTAATTCTTTAAATAATTTAAGCAATTCTGGTGCATCTTCTTCTGTTGCATAACGTATCTTCATCTGCATGTCCCTCCCTTTGTATCTCTATCATACTTTTTATCTCTGGCAATAAAAACCTATTTTTACCTATTGAGCAGAACCCCTGTCACTGACCTATAGATGAGTGCATATGGTAAAGGGAAGAGTGAACAGTTTACTAGGGAGTGAATCAATGTGAATCCACATCAATTTCAAGATATGAGGAGACCTATGGGAGGACGACCAGGCTGGGGCGGCCGGCCTGGATGGGGAGGAAGAAGGCCTTACTGGGGGCCTGGTTTTGGCGGCGGTGCATTTGTTGGCGGAGTTCTAGGCGGACTTCTTGGCAGTGCGCTGTATCAGCCATATGGATATGGGCCGTATCAATATCCAATCTACTATAACCCGTACTTGCCTTATGGGTATTACTACTAAGTATTGTAAAGAGCTGCCGTGCGGCTCTTTTTATCGTTATCCAGTGGTTTGAAATCCGACTTTTATAGGTATAACAAAATGGATAAACCATATTGGTAAAACAAATGTAGGGACCTAATAGACCTAGAGATGATATGATGAATATAAGATAAGTTATTAAATAAATTCCTTAATATAGCTGTCTGTTTTCTACTGAAAAAATCTTAATTCATTTATTAATAGAATTATAAATAAATAATAATTGAACGGAGGAAGCTGCATGCAGGAACTAGTCGCTAAAATAGATGGAATGATTGAAAATATTGAACGGGTCGTAGTGGGAAAAAGAAAAGAAATTGAATTAAGTTTAGTCGCTTTATTTGCTGGTGGACATGTTTTGCTAGAAGATGTCCCTGGAGTTGGTAAAACCGTTATGGTTAAAGCCATTGCCAGGTCGCTTGGAGCGGATTTTAAACGAATTCAATTTACACCGGACCTTTTACCTTCTGATGTGACAGGGGTTTCTATTTATAATCAACAAATTCAGCAATTTGAATTTAGAGCAGGTCCGATTATGGCAAATATTGTCCTCGCTGATGAAATTAATCGAACGTCTCCTAAAACCCAAGCTGCTCTCTTAGAGTCTCTAGAGGAGGGGAGTGTGACTGTTGATGGAGATACTCTTAGTCTTCCATCACCGTTCTTTGTCATGGCCACACAAAATCCAGTAGAATACGCAGGCACCTATCCTTTACCAGAAGCACAATTAGACCGCTTTTTATTAAAGATCGAACTAGGTTATCCTACAGCTGAAGAAGAGCTTGAAGTATTACGGAGAGTAGAGTTTGGTCACCCTGTTGATGCAGTTGAAGCAGTAATGTCTATAGAAGACGTACTAGATATCCAAAAGAGAACGGCTGGTATTTTAGTAGATGAACAGGTGAAAGGCTATATTATCAGTTTAGTACAAGCTACACGAAAGCATGCAGCTGTTGAACTTGGCGTAAGTCCTCGTGGAGCGATCGCTTTAATGAAAGCCGCACAAGCTTATGCGTTACTGAAAGGCCGTGATTTTGTCCTTCCTGATGATGTCAAACATTTAGCGGAATGGACGATGTCACACCGAATGATCTTAAGTCCCGAGGCTAAGATGTCAAATGTAGAGGTTAAATCAATTGTCAATGAGATCCTTGGGCAAGTAAGAGTACCTGTAACAGGTGACAAGGTGGCTACACTGTGATTGAGAGAATGTTTAGAGCGCTAGGGACCATTACAAAGCTTATTATTCTTCTGCTTATCGTTGCCGGAACGTATGCCTATGCGATGTTTCAAGGGGGATTTGTTAGTTGGTTTCTGTTTTACAGCGTTGTAACGTTGATTGGGTTAACGGTACTTGTCGGTCTGTTTAATTTAAAAGGGTTTAAAGTGGAGAGGAAATTGTCTTCTACTGTTCTTTATTCAGGAGACTCTATCGAAGTGGAGGTCATCTTAAAGAAAAGTCGTTTCCAGCCTTTTTTCTATGTAAGGGTTCGAGATATTGTCCCAAACAATATCGGAAGCCAGACTTCATATAGCGCACTCTTTTTCTTTTCCTTTTCTAATGAGCTTCGCTTTACTTACAAGATTAAAGGTGTAAAACGCGGTGAGCATACATTAACAAAAACGGAACTGTCGTTTGGTGACCTTTTTGGCCTCTTTGAAAAGAAGTTTAAAGTTGATTCTGAATCCACCTTTATCGTTTACCCTGCTTTTAAGGTGTTAAATAGTATGCCAAGGGCCGACCATTCTCAAATTGAAGAAGGAACTAGGCCTGATCAATCTCTTGAAGAAGAGCGTTCTTTAGCAGGTGTACGCAGCTATACACCAGGAGACCGTTTGACAAGCATTAATTGGAAGCAGTCAGCCCGAGTTTCGCAATTAATGACTAAAGAGTTTGAAACGTTCCGTAATGACGGGGCGGTTGTCCTATTTGAACCATATATGAGACAGCCATCTAGTGAACCGTTTGAGAAGACCGTTGAACTTTCTGCATCGCTTATTGCTACTGTAGTAAAGGGTACTAATGCTTCTTTCTCCATACGTTCGGTAAATTGGCAGTCGTACGAAATGACGCAAGCGAATCTTCCTCTTGCACTAAAGCTGCTCGCTAAAGTAGAGCCTGAAAAGTCTGGACCACCTCCTATCCATAAAATCTATCGTGATTGGAGAGGGAAAAACGTCTATGTCGTGTCAGCTGAACTTAACGCAGAGCTAATCGCAGCATTAACTGTCATGAAGGAACAGAAGATCTCACCTCATGTTGTTTTATATACAGAAGACCTAAGGGATCAAGTGATGACACAGAAGCTTAAACAAAAAGGAATTAAGGTTCATGTTTTACCTATTGGTGGTGTGAAGCGATGAAGTTAATTATGCAAAAAAAGCAAATAGATATAAGTCGTGATCTCTTATTATATGCGATGAGTTTTATTCTGCTGCTAGAGTGGTTATGGCCGCTGCCCCATATTACAAACACGGGCTTTATTGATATCTTTATTATGATTACGGCCATTTATTTCGTAGTGACCTTCTTACAGCTGCCAGTCTATATTTCCTTGCCAGTGAAAGTGATCGTGACCGCATATGGATTATTCCTCGTTTTTTTTGAAGGTCCGCTGTTTACAACAGAGTGGATCAAGCTTATTCTTGCTGATTTTTGGCTCAATGGCGGTTATATGATTTCGGGGCAGTGGTATGCCTTAACAGATCTTTTTCGCAGTTTTCTCTTCTTTTTGTTGTTAGCGATTATGAGTTACCTGCTTTTTTATTGGACTATTTATGCAAGGCGAGGGTTGTTTTTCCTCGTTTTTACAGTTGTTTATATTACCGTAATCGATACCTTCACTATGTATGATGCAACCTATGCGATTATGAGAACGTTTATAGTTGGCTTTTTGCTGTTAGGCCTTCTAGCTATTTATCGAATGATGGAGAAAGAAACGTTTAACCATGTCCCATCCTTTCTGCCGCTTAAGATCGGACTCTTACTCGTTGCCCTGATTACAAGCGCAAGTATTTTAGGTTTTCTCTCACCAAAGCCCGAACCGCAGTGGGATGACCCGATCCCATATGTTCGTGCCGCCGTAGGGCTTGAAGACCCATCCGCAGAGGGTGGTGAAGGCGAGCAGCGAATCGGTTATGGAGATAATGACGAGCAGCTTGGCGGAGGGTTTGTCCAAGATGATTCGCCGTTATTTTATGCCGCGCTGGAAGAAGGACAGTATTGGCGAGGAGAAACGAAAGATTTCTATACGGGTAGAGGCTGGGAGACAACAACTCCTGAACAGCCTGCAGAAGAACCGGTCTTAGAAGATCTTCAATCCGAGGGAGCGACGTTTTTCAAACGAGATACGGAAGTTTTCTTTAACGGGGAAACCGCCAGAATGTACCCGCATTTGTTCTATCCGGGCACGTTGCTTACCTACTCAACTGTAAGTGATGCTGAGCTTCTGAAGGATCAATATACAGAGCGTGCAGCAACATTTCGTAATGGTGCGCCAGTTGAACTGTCGACCTATTTAATCGAATATGCGCATCCAGAATATGATATTGAAGGTTTAAGAAATGCTAGTGAAAATATAAGTGATGACATTGACTATTACTATACCCAGCTGCCGGAAGACATACCTGATCGAGTGCGTGAGTTAGCTGTGGAACTAACAGAAGATCAAACCAACCAATATGACCGTGCCAAAGCGATTGAACAATATTTCCAGAGCCCGGATTTCACCTATGAAACAGAGGATGTGCCGGTTCCTGATGAAGGCCAAGACTATGTCGATCAATTTTTATTTGAAACTCAAAGAGGCTACTGTGATAACTTTTCAACGTCAATGGTTGTCATGCTTCGTTCAATTGACATACCTGCCAGATGGGTGAAGGGATTTACTCAAGGGGAAATGGTGGATACGCTAGATGACGGACTCGAACTGTATGAAGTGACGAATGGAAATGCGCATTCTTGGGTTGAAGTGTATTTCCCTGAAGTGGGCTGGGTTCCTTTTGAGCCAACTAGAGGGTTCGATTCTGCCTATGAATTCAATGAACCTGAAGTAGAGGGAAATGAAGAGACAGAGCTAGCAGAAGAGAATGAACAAGAAGATCGGGATATAGAAGATGTGTTTGCAGAGCTTGAAGATGCGGAGGAGTCAGAGGCTGCTTCAAGTGCGAACGAAACAGCAGGTCCGAATGTTTCTTCAAATGCGCTTCTGGCGATATTCTTTTTACTCATTTTGGCGATCGTGATCTTGATTTATCATAAAAAGATTGCACGCATAGTAGTTTTAACGCAGTTTAAGCATAAGTCAAATTACGAAGGAGTCTTTGAGAGAGCTTACGGAAGACTCTTGTGGCTTCTTGGGTACATTGGATATAAACGCCAAGACGGGGAGACCCTAAGGGAGTATGCCAAGCGAATAGATGCTTCGTTTGGAGGCGATGATATGCTTAGGTTAACAGAGGAATACGAACGTATCTATTATGGTCGAAAAAAGAGTAGTGAAAGTTGGGAACATTACAAAAAACATTGGATTCGCTTACTTCAGCAAATCAATTCTTGACCAGTGTATAGCTCATTGATAAAATGAATCCGTGCTAAAAATGTGAATAGAGATTGAACCTTCGTATATCCTTAGGAATATGGCCTAAGAGTCTCTACCGGATTGCCGTAAATAATCTGACTATGAAGGCAGAATTAGTATAGCTAGAATTCTGCCTTTGTACGTTTCTTTTGGACGAGCAGGTGAATTCTGGCTTTTTGTATATTGGGGGTTTCTCAGAATCTTACTAGATAAAGGGTGGATAACATGAATGAATTAAATCAAGAAATGGTCGTTGTACTCGATTTTGGCGGTCAGTACAATCAATTGATTACACGTCGTATTCGTGATCTTGGCGTATACAGTGAGCTTCACTCTAACAAGCTGACAGCAGAAGAAATTAAAGAAATGAATCCAAAAGGGATTATTTTCTCTGGCGGACCTAACAGTGCGTATGTAGAAGGTGCTCCGCAAGTGGACCCTGCTATTTTTGATTTAGGCATTCCGATCTTCGGGATTTGCTACGGTATGCAATTAATGACTCATCACTTTGGCGGTAAAGTAGAGGCTGCTAACCACCGTGAGTATGGTAAAGCATTAATTAACATTGAGAACCAATCGGATATTTTTAAAGGTCTTCCTATTGAGCAATCTGTATGGATGAGTCATGGTGATCTAATTGTAGCACCTCCAGAAGGCTTCGTAGTCGATGCATTTAATCCTTCGTGTCCGGTAGCTGCAATGAGTAATGCTGAGCGTGGTTTCTATGGCGTGCAATTCCACCCTGAAGTTCGTCATTCGCAATTCGGTAATGAAATGCTTAAAAACTTTGTATTTGAAGTGTGTAAATGCCACGGCGAATGGTCAATGGAGAATTTCATTGAAATTGAAATGGAGAAAATTAGAGCGCAAGTCGGAAATAAAAAAGTATTATGTGCATTAAGCGGCGGGGTTGATTCTTCAGTTGTTGCGGTACTAATCCACAAAGCAATTGGCGATCAACTAACGTGTATGTTTATTGACCACGGTCTTCTTCGTAAAGATGAAGCGGAAGGTGTTATGAAAACCTTCAGTGAAGGCTTCAATATGAATGTGATTAAAGTTGATGCGCAAGAGCGTTTCCTATCTAAGCTTAAAGGTGTATCTGACCCTGAACAAAAGCGCAAAATTATTGGAAATGAATTTATTTATGTATTTGAAGAAGAAACAAGCCAATTAACGGACATGGACTTCTTAGCGCAAGGGACACTTTACACTGATATTATTGAAAGTGGGACAGATACAGCACAAACGATTAAGTCTCACCATAATGTAGGCGGACTTCCTGAAGATATGAAGTTCACATTAATTGAGCCATTAAATACGTTATTTAAAGATGAAGTACGTGAGCTTGGTTCTGAGCTTGGTATTCCAGATGAGATTGTTTGGCGTCAGCCGTTCCCAGGTCCGGGTCTTGGAATCCGTGTTCTAGGAGAAATCACAGAAGAGAAGCTTGAAATCGTTCGTGAATCAGATGCGATTTTACGTGAAGAAATTAAAAAAGCTGGGCTTGATCGTGAGATTTGGCAGTACTTCACGGCGCTTCCTGATATGAGAAGTGTTGGTGTTATGGGTGATGCTCGTACGTACGATTACACAGTAGGCATCCGTGCCGTTACTTCCATTGATGGGATGACTTCTGATTGGGCTCGTATCCCGTGGGATGTACTAGAACTTATTTCAACTCGTATTGTAAATGAAGTAAAGAATGTTAACCGTGTAGTGTATGACGTTACTTCTAAGCCGCCGGCAACGATCGAGTGGGAATAAACGAACGATATTAACTGGAAATAAATTAACGTTCGGAAATAGCATTGACAAAATTCGACCTGATTGATAGACTTCTTTATAGAAATAAAAGATGTCATTTCGTATAACTGCAGGAATAGGGCCTGCGAGTCTCTACCAAGCTACCGTAAATAGCTTGACTACGAAAAATCAGGTACTCTTCATTTGAATTGAGGGGTCATGAATTTTTTAGTGGTTAAGCTTTGGGTAGATGATACTCAAAGCTTTTTTATTTATGCGATATGACGATCACATTTGATATGGGGGAAGAGAAATGGATCGTTTTTTTAAGTTCAAAGAAAGTGGAACAACTTACAGACGAGAAACAGTGGCCGGGGTTACGACATTCCTCGCTATGGCTTACATCTTATTTGTAAATCCGCTTATCTTAGCTGATACAGGAATGGATATGGGAGCTGTCTTTACTGCTACTGCACTGGCTGCGGCTCTTGGTACATTAATAATGGGTGTTGTGGCCAACTACCCGATTGCCTTGGCTCCGGGGATGGGGCTTAATGCTTTCTTCGCTTATTCCGTAGTTCTTGGAATGGGGATTGACTGGCAAGTTGCGTTATTCGGTGTTTTCATGTCTGGTATCATTTTTATTTTTATTACGGTTCTTCGTATTCGTGAGTTAATCATTAACGCGATCCCAGCAGAACTAAAATATGCAGCAGCTGCTGGTATCGGATTATTTATTGCTTTTATCGGCCTTAAAAATGCTGGAATTGTTGTTCCTTATGAAGCAACAGCGGTAACGCTTGGTGATATGATGGCAGGTCCTACATTGCTTGCTGTATTCGGTCTTGTTATCACGGTGATCTTTATGGTTAGAGGATATAAGGGCGGCATTTTTTATGGAATGATTATTACATCGTTAGCTGGTATTGCAACTGGAATTATTGGAATGCCAGAACAAATTGTTGGGTCAGTTCCTAGCTTAGCGCCAACATTCGGCCAAGCATTTGCAATTGACTGGTCATCGGTTTTCACAATTCAACTTCTTGTTGTTATTTTAACATTCTTATTTGTAGATTTCTTTGATACAGCAGGTACATTATATGCTGTAGCGAACCAAGCTGGTTTTGTAAAAGATAATAAACTGCCTCGTGCAAGTAAGGCGTTATTAGCAGATTCAAGTGCAACATCTATTGGAGCAATCCTTGGTACGTCAACAACTACAGCTTATATTGAATCTTCTTCAGGTGTTGCAGCAGGAGGACGTACAGGATTTACATCAGTTGTCACTGCGGGCTTATTCTTAATCGCATTGTTCTTCTCGCCGTTACTAGCGGTGGTAACAGAACAAGTAACAGCGCCTGCATTAATCATTGTCGGTGTGCTGATGGCTTCCTCATTAGGCTTAATTGATTGGAAGAAGTTTGAGATTGCTGTACCAGCATTCTTAACGGTCGTGACCATGCCTTTAACATACAGTATTGCAACAGGGATTGCGTTAGGCTTTATCATGTATCCAATTACGATGCTGTTTAAAGGGCGCGGCAAAGAAGTGCACCCGATCATGTACGGACTATTCTTTGTCTTCATTGCTTATTTCATGTTCCTAACAGAATAGAAAACGAAAAGAAGGCTAAGTCGATTGACTTGGCCTTCTTTTTGTGAATTTAGCTCTTTCTATAATAGTTAGTACTGATTATTAAAAGGCGTGTCGTACAAACCTTCAGGGATATTGATGTAGTTTGGTCCGTGTTGATTCGTTTACTCATCCTTATATGTACGCATCATTTATCTTCTAACTACTCTGGTTTATTCGTTACTCGCTGAAGCAAGCAACGTTAAAATATAAATGGCGCAATCATCAATAATACTAATCTATAAAGCTTGTAGTTTTTTCTTTGCTGCGTGAGGAAGAGAGTTTTTCCTTATTAAGGAGGTCAAAAAATGTTTTTGCGACAAATCTCAATTATTTTTGATATTTCTATTGACGCTTGTCGAAAAGGCTGGTAAAGTAGTCTCTGTTGCCAAGGAAAGACAAACGGCAGCGAAAAACATTTTTAAAAAAGTTGTTGACTTTCAAATCTTGATTTGATAAGATAATAAAGTCGCTAACAACGACAAACAAAAAGTTCTTTGAAAACTGAACAAAAGCCAAGCGAAATAGAGATACATGATATCTCGTCAATGAATTATTTTTGAGCTTAATCAAACACTTTTATGGAGAGTTTGATCCTGGCTCAGGACGAACGCTGGCGGCGTGCCTAATACATGCAAGTCGAGCGGACTGATGGGAGCTTGCTCCCTGATGTTAGCGGCGGACGGGTGAGTAACACGTGGGCAACCTGCCTGTAAGACTGGGATAACTCCGGGAAACCGGGGCTAATACCGGATAACCCGTTCCACCTCATGGTGGAGCGGTAAAAGATGGCCTCTGGCTATCACTTACAGATGGGCCCGCGGCGCATTAGCTAGTTGGTAAGGTAACGGCTTACCAAGGCGACGATGCGTAGCCGACCTGAGAGGGTGATCGGCCACACTGGGACTGAGACACGGCCCAGACTCCTACGGGAGGCAGCAGTAGGGAATCTTCCGCAATGGACGAAAGTCTGACGGAGCAACGCCGCGTGAGTGATGAAGGTTTTCGGATCGTAAAGCTCTGTTGTTAGGGAAGAACAAGTGCCGTTTGAATAAGGCGGCACCTTGACGGTACCTAACCAGAAAGCCACGGCTAACTACGTGCCAGCAGCCGCGGTAATACGTAGGTGGCAAGCGTTGTCCGGAATTATTGGGCGTAAAGCGCGCGCAGGCGGTCTCTTAAGTCTGATGTGAAAGCCCACGGCTCAACCGTGGAGGGTCATTGGAAACTGGGAGACTTGAGTACAGAAGAGGAGAGTGGAATTCCACGTGTAGCGGTGAAATGCGTAGATATGTGGAGGAACACCAGTGGCGAAGGCGACTCTCTGGTCTGTAACTGACGCTGAGGCGCGAAAGCGTGGGGAGCAAACAGGATTAGATACCCTGGTAGTCCACGCCGTAAACGATGAGTGCTAGGTGTTAGGGGTTTCGATGCCCTTAGTGCCGAAGTTAACACATTAAGCACTCCGCCTGGGGAGTACGACCGCAAGGTTGAAACTCAAAGGAATTGACGGGGGCCCGCACAAGCAGTGGAGCATGTGGTTTAATTCGAAGCAACGCGAAGAACCTTACCAGGTCTTGACATCCTTTGACCACTCTAGAGATAGAGCTTTCCCCTTCGGGGGACAAAGTGACAGGTGGTGCATGGTTGTCGTCAGCTCGTGTCGTGAGATGTTGGGTTAAGTCCCGCAACGAGCGCAACCCTTGATCTTAGTTGCCAGCATTCAGTTGGGCACTCTAAGGTGACTGCCGGTGACAAACCGGAGGAAGGTGGGGATGACGTCAAATCATCATGCCCCTTATGACCTGGGCTACACACGTGCTACAATGGATGGTACAAAGGGCTGCAAAACCGCGAGGTTGAGCGAATCCCATAAAGCCATTCTCAGTTCGGATTGTAGGCTGCAACTCGCCTACATGAAGCCGGAATTGCTAGTAATCGCGGATCAGCATGCCGCGGTGAATACGTTCCCGGGCCTTGTACACACCGCCCGTCACACCACGAGAGTTTGTAACACCCGAAGTCGGTGAGGTAACCTTTTGGAGCCAGCCGCCTAAGGTGGGACAGATGATTGGGGTGAAGTCGTAACAAGGTAGCCGTATCGGAAGGTGCGGCTGGATCACCTCCTTTCTATGGAGTATTTAACTCTAGTCGATGTATGATCTTACGATCATATACGCTTTGGATCTTTTGTTCAGTTTTGAAGGAACTATCCTTCAATTAGATACTAATTCTCACCAAGTTGAGTAAGAGTTAGTACTTGGTTCTTTGAAAACTAGATAATGAAATGTAAACATATTTGTTCATCGGTATCTTTTAATAGAGAAGATTGAACGAGCATGTCAAGAATTCAACAACCTTTTTTAAATTTTGGTTAAGTTAGAAAGGGCGCACGGTGAATGCCTTGGCACTAGGAGCCGAAGAAGGACGCGACGAACGGCGAAACGCCTCGGGGAGCTGTAAGTGAGCTTTGATCCGAGGATATCCGAATGGGGGAACCCACTATTCGTAATGGAATAGTACCCATACCTGAATACATAGGGTATGAGGAGGCAGACCTGGGGAACTGAAACATCTAAGTACCCAGAGGAAGAGAAAGCAAATGCGATTACCTGAGTAGCGGCGAGCGAAACGGTATCAGCCCAAACCAAGAGGCTTGCCTCTTGGGGTTGTAGGACACTCTATACGGAGTTACAAAGAAATAGGATAGGCGAAGCGATCTGGAAAGGTCCGCGACACAAGGTAACAGCCCTGTAGTCGAAATTCTATTTCCTCCTGAGTGGATCCTGAGTACGGCGGGACACGTGAAACCCCGTCGGAATCCGGGAGGACCATCTCCCAAGGCTAAATACTCCCTAGTGACCGATAGTGAACCAGTACCGTGAGGGAAAGGTGAAAAGCACCCCGGAAGGGGAGTGAAACAGATCCTGAAACCGTGTGCCTACAACTAGTTGGAGCCCGTTAATGGGTGACAGCGTGCCTTTTGTAGAATGAACCGGCGAGTTACGATGTCGTGCAAGGTTAAGCTGATAAGGCGGAGCCGTAGCGAAAGCGAGTCTGAATAGGGCGAATGAGTACGCCGTCGTAGACCCGAAACCGTGTGATCTACCCATGTCCAGGGTGAAGTTCAGGTAACACTGAATGGAGGCCCGAACCCACGCATGTTGAAAAATGCGGGGATGAGGTGTGGGTAGGGGTGAAATGCCAATCGAACTCGGAAATAGCTGGTTCTCCCCGAAATAGCTTTAGGGCTAGCCTCGAGGTTGAGAGTTTTGGAGGTAGAGCACTGATTGGACTAGGGGTCCCCACAGGATTACCGAATTCAGTCAAACTCCGAATGCCAAAAACTTTTACTCGGGAGTCAGACTGCGAGTGCTAAGATCCGTAGTCAAGAGGGAAACAGCCCAGACCATCAGCTAAGGTCCCAAAGTATACGTTAAGTGGAAAAGGATGTGGAGTTGCCCAGACAACCAGGATGTTGGCTTAGAAGCAGCCACCATTTAAAGAGTGCGTAATAGCTCACTGGTCGAGTGACTCTGCGCCGAAAATGTACCGGGGCTAAACGTATCACCGAAGCTATGGATTGACACCTTAGGTGTCAGTGGTAGGGGAGCGTTCTAAGTGCAGCGAAGTCAGATCGTGAGGACTGGTGGAGCGCTTAGAAGTGAGAATGCCGGTATGAGTAGCGAAAAGAGGGGTGAGAATCCCCTCCGTCGAAAGCCCAAGGTTTCCTGAGGAAGGCTCGTCCGCTCAGGGTAAGTCGGGACCTAAGCCGAGGCTGAAAAGCGTAGGCGATGGACAACAGGTTGAAATTCCTGTACCACCTCCTCACCGTTTGAGTAATGGGGGGACGCAGTAAGGTAGGGTAAGCGCACTGATGGATATGTGCGTCCAAGCAATTAGGCTGAGAAGTAGGCAAATCCGCTTCTCGTGAAGGCTGAGTTGTGATGGCGAGGGAAATTTAGTACCGAAGTTCCTGATCCTCCACTGCCAAGAAAAGCCTCTAGCGAGGTGAGAGGTGCCCGTACCGCAAACCGACACAGGTAGGCGAGAAGAGAATTCTAAGACGCTCGGGAGAACTCTCGTTAAGGAACTCGGCAAAATGACCCCGTAACTTCGGGAGAAGGGGTGCTCTGGTAGGGTGTATGCCCGAGAGAGCCGCAGTGAAAAGATCCAAGCGACTGTTTAGCAAAAACACAGGTCTCTGCGAAGCCGCAAGGCGAAGTATAGGGGCTGACACCTGCCCGGTGCTGGAAGGTTAAGAGGAGGGGTTATCCCTTACGGGAGAAGCTCTGAATTGAAGCCCCAGTAAACGGCGGCCGTAACTATAACGGTCCTAAGGTAGCGAAATTCCTTGTCGGGTAAGTTCCGACCCGCACGAATGGTGTAACGACTTGGATACTGTCTCAACGAGAGACCCGGTGAAATTATAGTACCTGTGAAGATGCAGGTTACCCGCGACAGGACGGAAAGACCCCATGGAGCTTTACTGTAGCTTGATATTGGATGTTGGTACAGTTTGTACAGGATAGGTAGGAGCCTTGGAAGTCGGAGCGCCAGCTTCGATGGAGGCGTCGGTGGGATACTACCCTGACTGTGCTGACATTCTAACCTCGAGCCGTGATCCGGTTCAGGGACAGTGTCAGGTGGGCAGTTTGACTGGGGCGGTCGCCTCCTAAACAGTAACGGAGGCGCCCAAAGGTTCCCTCAGAATGGTTGGAAATCATTCGTAGAGTGCAAAGGCAAAAGGGAGCTTGACTGCGAGACCTACAAGTCGAGCAGGGACGAAAGTCGGGCTTAGTGATCCGGTGGTTCCGCATGGAAGGGCCATCGCTCAACGGATAAAAGCTACCCTGGGGATAACAGGCTTATCTCCCCCAAGAGTCCACATCGACGGGGAGGTTTGGCACCTCGATGTCGGCTCATCGCATCCTGGGGCTGAAGTAGGTCCCAAGGGTTGGGCTGTTCGCCCATTAAAGCGGTACGCGAGCTGGGTTCAGAACGTCGTGAGACAGTTCGGTCCCTATCCGTCGCGGGCGTAGGAAATTTGAGAGGAGCTGTCCTTAGTACGAGAGGACCGGGATGGACACACCGCTGGTGTACCAGTTGTTCCGCCAGGAGCATCGCTGGGTAGCTACGTGTGGACGGGATAAGTGCTGAAAGCATCTAAGCATGAAGCCCCCCTCAAGATGAGATTTCCCATGGAGTTAATCCAGTAAGACCCCTTAGAGATGATGAGGTTGATAGGTCTGGTGTGGAAGCATGGCGACATGTGGAGCTGACAGATACTAATCGGTCGAGGACTTATCCAAATTATTCTTGACATATGTTTACACATTATCTAGTTTTGAGAGAACCATCTCAAACATTCACTGTAAAGTGAATCATAGTCTGGTGGCGATAGCAAAGAGGTCACACCCGTTCCCATGCCGAACACGGTCGTTAAGCTCTTTTGCGCCGATGGTAGTTGGGGGCTTCCCCCTGTGAGAGTAGGACGTTGCCAGGCGATAAAGCACAATCCAATCGGGTTGTGCTTTTTTTCTATTAATATAATGATTTAAGTTTGACCATGGAACTGGAGCAATAATGAATAAAGTAGATACAATGGTTGCACACAATGACGCATTTCCCTCCTGAACTGACGCAATCAGTTGACATTGGTGCAATTGGCGTCTCGAGTGACGCGATCATGAAAGGAATAGACGCAATTAAGGAGTCTATCAACGCAATAGTCCCTCGAACTGACGCAATTAGTGTCCGCTGGTGGATTTTAGAGATGGTTATATCGAAGTAAAAACATAGATAAAGTACCTAGCTGCTATGAAACTTGTAAAAATGAAAAGAATTTCTATGAAAAGTGTTGACGATTGTCAAAATAGCTGGTAAAGTAGTCTCTGTTGCCAACGAAAGACAAGCGGCATCGAAAAACAATTTAAAAAAGTTATTGACTTTCAATTCTTGATTTGATAAGATAATAAAGTCGCTAACAACGACAAACAAAAAAGTTCTTTGAAAACTGAACAAAAGCCAAGCGAAATAGAGATACATGATATCTCGTCAATTATTAACACAAGATGATTTTTCATCTGTGTAAGTGAGCTTAATCAAACACTTTTATGGAGAGTTTGATCCTGGCTCAGGACGAACGCTGGCGGCGTGCCTAATACATGCAAGTCGAGCGGACTGATGGGAGCTTGCTCCCTGATGTTAGCGGCGGACGGGTGAGTAACACGTGGGCAACCTGCCTGTAAGACTGGGATAACTCCGGGAAACCGGGGCTAATACCGGATAATCCGTTCCACCTCATGGTGGAACGGTAAAAGATGGCCTCTGGCTATCACTTACAGATGGGCCCGCGGCGCATTAGCTAGTTGGTAAGGTAACGGCTTACCAAGGCGACGATGCGTAGCCGACCTGAGAGGGTGATCGGCCACACTGGGACTGAGACACGGCCCAGACTCCTACGGGAGGCAGCAGTAGGGAATCTTCCGCAATGGACGAAAGTCTGACGGAGCAACGCCGCGTGAGTGATGAAGGTTTTCGGATCGTAAAGCTCTGTTGTTAGGGAAGAACAAGTGCCGTTTGAATAAGGCGGCACCTTGACGGTACCTAACCAGAAAGCCACGGCTAACTACGTGCCAGCAGCCGCGGTAATACGTAGGTGGCAAGCGTTGTCCGGAATTATTGGGCGTAAAGCGCGCGCAGGCGGTCTCTTAAGTCTGATGTGAAAGCCCACGGCTCAACCGTGGAGGGTCATTGGAAACTGGGAGACTTGAGTACAGAAGAGGAGAGTGGAATTCCACGTGTAGCGGTGAAATGCGTAGATATGTGGAGGAACACCAGTGGCGAAGGCGACTCTCTGGTCTGTAACTGACGCTGAGGCGCGAAAGCGTGGGGAGCAAACAGGATTAGATACCCTGGTAGTCCACGCCGTAAACGATGAGTGCTAGGTGTTAGGGGTTTCGATGCCCTTAGTGCCGAAGTTAACACATTAAGCACTCCGCCTGGGGAGTACGACCGCAAGGTTGAAACTCAAAGGAATTGACGGGGGCCCGCACAAGCAGTGGAGCATGTGGTTTAATTCGAAGCAACGCGAAGAACCTTACCAGGTCTTGACATCCTTTGACCACTCTAGAGATAGAGCTTTCCCCTTCGGGGGACAAAGTGACAGGTGGTGCATGGTTGTCGTCAGCTCGTGTCGTGAGATGTTGGGTTAAGTCCCGCAACGAGCGCAACCCTTGATCTTAGTTGCCAGCATTCAGTTGGGCACTCTAAGGTGACTGCCGGTGACAAACCGGAGGAAGGTGGGGATGACGTCAAATCATCATGCCCCTTATGACCTGGGCTACACACGTGCTACAATGGATGGTACAAAGGGCTGCAAAACCGCGAGGTTGAGCGAATCCCATAAAGCCATTCTCAGTTCGGATTGTAGGCTGCAACTCGCCTACATGAAGCCGGAATTGCTAGTAATCGCGGATCAGCATGCCGCGGTGAATACGTTCCCGGGCCTTGTACACACCGCCCGTCACACCACGAGAGTTTGTAACACCCGAAGTCGGTGAGGTAACCTTTTGGAGCCAGCCGCCTAAGGTGGGACAGATGATTGGGGTGAAGTCGTAACAAGGTAGCCGTATCGGAAGGTGCGGCTGGATCACCTCCTTTCTATGGAGTATTTAACTCTAGTCGATGTATGATCTTACGATCATATACGCTTTGGATCTTTTGTTCAGTTTTGAGAGGACTTACTCTCTATTCTCTATCTAATAAGATAGGGGCCTGTAGCTCAGCTGGTTAGAGCGCACGCCTGATAAGCGTGAGGTCGGTGGTTCGAGTCCACTCAGGCCCACCATATATATCTTATAAGTGGGGCCTTAGCTCAGCTGGGAGAGCGCCTGCCTTGCACGCAGGAGGTCAGCGGTTCGATCCCGCTAGGCTCCACCAATGGTTCTTTGAAAACTAGATAATGAAAACGGACAAAGAGAAACAAGAAGATCGAGGATACGATCAAGCGAGTGCTCGGAGCGTATATCAGTACGTGAGAACGCGAGTTGTGAAGTAGACGAAGATATTCGAAGTTTATCTGAAGTCCATGTAAACATATTTGTTCATCGGTATCTTTTAATAGAGAAGATTGAACGAGCATGTCAAGAATTCAACAACCTTTTTTAAATTTTGGTTAAGTTAGAAAGGGCGCACGGTGAATGCCTTGGCACTAGGAGCCGAAGAAGGACGCGACGAACGGCGAAACGCCTCGGGGAGCTGTAAGTGAGCTTTGATCCGAGGATATCCGAATGGGGGAACCCACTATTCGTAATGGAATAGTACCCATACCTGAATACATAGGGTATGAGGAGGCAGACCTGGGGAACTGAAACATCTAAGTACCCAGAGGAAGAGAAAGCAAATGCGATTACCTGAGTAGCGGCGAGCGAAACGGTATCAGCCCAAACCAAGAGGCTTGCCTCTTGGGGTTGTAGGACACTCTATACGGAGTTACAAAGAAATAGGATAGGCGAAGCGATCTGGAAAGGTCCGCGACACAAGGTAACAGCCCTGTAGTCGAAATTCTATTTCCTCCTGAGTGGATCCTGAGTACGGCGGGACACGTGAAACCCCGTCGGAATCCGGGAGGACCATCTCCCAAGGCTAAATACTCCCTAGTGACCGATAGTGAACCAGTACCGTGAGGGAAAGGTGAAAAGCACCCCGGAAGGGGAGTGAAACAGATCCTGAAACCGTGTGCCTACAACTAGTTGGAGCCCGTTAATGGGTGACAGCGTGCCTTTTGTAGAATGAACCGGCGAGTTACGATGTCGTGCAAGGTTAAGCTGATAAGGCGGAGCCGTAGCGAAAGCGAGTCTGAATAGGGCGAATGAGTACGCCGTCGTAGACCCGAAACCGTGTGATCTACCCATGTCCAGGGTGAAGTTCAGGTAACACTGAATGGAGGCCCGAACCCACGCATGTTGAAAAATGCGGGGATGAGGTGTGGGTAGGGGTGAAATGCCAATCGAACTCGGAAATAGCTGGTTCTCCCCGAAATAGCTTTAGGGCTAGCCTCGAGGTTGAGAGTTTTGGAGGTAGAGCACTGATTGGACTAGGGGTCCCCACAGGATTACCGAATTCAGTCAAACTCCGAATGCCAAAAACTTTTACTCGGGAGTCAGACTGCGAGTGCTAAGATCCGTAGTCAAGAGGGAAACAGCCCAGACCATCAGCTAAGGTCCCAAAGTATACGTTAAGTGGAAAAGGATGTGGAGTTGCCCAGACAACCAGGATGTTGGCTTAGAAGCAGCCACCATTTAAAGAGTGCGTAATAGCTCACTGGTCGAGTGACTCTGCGCCGAAAATGTACCGGGGCTAAACGTATCACCGAAGCTATGGATTGACACCTTAGGTGTCAGTGGTAGGGGAGCGTTCTAAGTGCAGCGAAGTCAGATCGTGAGGACTGGTGGAGCGCTTAGAAGTGAGAATGCCGGTATGAGTAGCGAAAAGAGGGGTGAGAATCCCCTCCGTCGAAAGCCCAAGGTTTCCTGAGGAAGGCTCGTCCGCTCAGGGTAAGTCGGGACCTAAGCCGAGGCTGAAAAGCGTAGGCGATGGACAACAGGTTGAAATTCCTGTACCACCTCCTCACCGTTTGAGTAATGGGGGGACGCAGTAAGGTAGGGTAAGCGCACTGATGGATATGTGCGTCCAAGCAATTAGGCTGAGAAGTAGGCAAATCCGCTTCTCGTGAAGGCTGAGTTGTGATGGCGAGGGAAATTTAGTACCGAAGTTCCTGATCCTCCACTGCCAAGAAAAGCCTCTAGCGAGGTGAGAGGTGCCCGTACCGCAAACCGACACAGGTAGGCGAGAAGAGAATTCTAAGACGCTCGGGAGAACTCTCGTTAAGGAACTCGGCAAAATGACCCCGTAACTTCGGGAGAAGGGGTGCTCTGGTAGGGTGTATGCCCGAGAGAGCCGCAGTGAAAAGATCCAAGCGACTGTTTAGCAAAAACACAGGTCTCTGCGAAGCCGCAAGGCGAAGTATAGGGGCTGACACCTGCCCGGTGCTGGAAGGTTAAGAGGAGGGGTTATCCCTTACGGGAGAAGCTCTGAATTGAAGCCCCAGTAAACGGCGGCCGTAACTATAACGGTCCTAAGGTAGCGAAATTCCTTGTCGGGTAAGTTCCGACCCGCACGAATGGTGTAACGACTTGGATACTGTCTCAACGAGAGACCCGGTGAAATTATAGTACCTGTGAAGATGCAGGTTACCCGCGACAGGACGGAAAGACCCCATGGAGCTTTACTGTAGCTTGATATTGGATGTTGGTACAGTTTGTACAGGATAGGTAGGAGCCTTGGAAGTCGGAGCGCCAGCTTCGATGGAGGCGTCGGTGGGATACTACCCTGACTGTGCTGACATTCTAACCTCGAGCCGTGATCCGGTTCAGGGACAGTGTCAGGTGGGCAGTTTGACTGGGGCGGTCGCCTCCTAAACAGTAACGGAGGCGCCCAAAGGTTCCCTCAGAATGGTTGGAAATCATTCGTAGAGTGCAAAGGCAAAAGGGAGCTTGACTGCGAGACCTACAAGTCGAGCAGGGACGAAAGTCGGGCTTAGTGATCCGGTGGTTCCGCATGGAAGGGCCATCGCTCAACGGATAAAAGCTACCCTGGGGATAACAGGCTTATCTCCCCCAAGAGTCCACATCGACGGGGAGGTTTGGCACCTCGATGTCGGCTCATCGCATCCTGGGGCTGAAGTAGGTCCCAAGGGTTGGGCTGTTCGCCCATTAAAGCGGTACGCGAGCTGGGTTCAGAACGTCGTGAGACAGTTCGGTCCCTATCCGTCGCGGGCGTAGGAAATTTGAGAGGAGCTGTCCTTAGTACGAGAGGACCGGGATGGACACACCGCTGGTGTACCAGTTGTTCCGCCAGGAGCATCGCTGGGTAGCTACGTGTGGACGGGATAAGTGCTGAAAGCATCTAAGCATGAAGCCCCCCTCAAGATGAGATTTCCCATGGAGTTAATCCAGTAAGACCCCTTAGAGATGATGAGGTTGATAGGTCTGGTGTGGAAGCATGGCGACATGTGGAGCTGACAGATACTAATCGGTCGAGGACTTATCCAAATTATTCTTGACATATGTTTACACATTATCTAGTTTTGAGAGAACCATCTCAAACATTCACTGTAAAGTGAATCATAGTCTGGTGGCGATAGCAAAGAGGTCACACCCGTTCCCATGCCGAACACGGTCGTTAAGCTCTTTTGCGCCGATGGTAGTTGGGGGCTTCCCCCTGTGAGAGTAGGACGTTGCCAGGCGATAAAGCACAATCCAATCGGGTTGTGCTTTTTACTTTCATATTAGATTAATGATTGAGCTTGACCATTGAAACGGAGCAATCATTAATAAAGTAGATGCGATAGGTCCACAATAACGCATATCGCTCTTAAATGAACACAATTAGCCTGCATTGACGTAATTAGTATGCGCATTCGTTACGTCTTCATATTTCCAAACACGTACTTAACCCCCTACGCACCTTGCCATTAGTTTCTATGACCTCTCACCGATAATTAATTCAGAGTTATGCCTGTCCCAATACATTGGAGTTCGTTCTGGGTAATCAAAAAGATATTTAAAGTACCATGTATACAGTAAGTTATGTTGCTTTTCTAGTGTGCTGACTTCATGTGTATATTGACGTAATTCGCTCGTTACGGAATCTCCTGCTTCATGCTTCTCTATAATTTCTCCTTTAAGCATTTCTACTCTTTCCGTCTTTATTTCAATCATTTGATAGCCTAAATAGGTCATAACACTAAAACAAACGACTAAAAAGAGAGTGAAGAAGATAAAGATTGGTTTAAGTTCATTAAGCATTATCATTTCCTCCTTTCAAATAGTTACTTTTAAAACCCGTCGTTCATTGCCCGTCCGAATAATATGCAGAAGAACGAAACTGCAGGTCTTGCCATATACTATGTAACTCAGAGTTGCGGTGTCCCAAAATTAAGGTAGATTGTAAGAGAACATGATTCATTTAGTTTGTTGAGTAGATAAACTGACAGAGCAATAGTGTAGCCAAGCTGTAATACGTTAAGATCTTAATAAGGAAAATAATAGAAGGAAGGGTTGATATATGTGCTTACACATTATTTAGAAGATCATTTTGGGATTTATAAGGAAGATGAGATTATTTCACCTAAGACAAATAAGAAAGTTCCTGTGCACCGAATCATTCATATGCTAGAGGAAAAAGGGATGCTTCAGCAGGTCTCACATACGATAAAAGCTATTCAGTCTTTAGGGAGAAAAGGGGTAATCACCTATCTGTCTAAATTAATTGATCAAGAATAAGGACGGAGGCAAAAGATCTCCTTTATAATAGAAAGAAAAAGAAAGCCTCTAGAGATATAGAGGTTTTTTGTTTGATGGGAGAGTGTGGGTATGATTGACTTAAGAAGTGATACAGTGACTAAACCAACTGCTGCGATGCGAGAGGCGATGTACCGGGCAGAAGTGGGCGATGATGTGTACAAGGAAGACCCTACGGTAAGAAGACTAGAAGAGCTTGCTAGCCAAATGTTAGGCAAAGAGGATGCTTTGTTTGTGACGAGTGGTACTCAAGGAAATCAAATTGCTGTATTAACCCACTGTCGAAGCGGAAATGAAGTTTTGCTCGAGCAAGATTCTCATATTTTTTATTATGAGGGAGGGGCAATTTCTGCTTTTGCTGGTGTACAAACAAGAACAATCCCCGGTAATCAAGGGGAAATGGACCATCGTCAAATTGAGCTTGCCATTCGAGGAAATGATATTCACGAACCAGAAACAGGATTGATTTGTGTAGAGAACACTCATAATCGCGCTGGGGGTGCTATTGTCTCCGCAGAAAATATGAAAGCTATTTTCAAGGTGGCAACAGCTCATGCTGTGCCTGTTCACTTAGACGGGGCAAGACTATTTAATGCGGCTGTAGCAAGTAATTGCTCATTGAAAGAGTTCACCCAATATACGGATACGGTTCAAGTGTGTTTATCTAAAGGACTAGGGGCACCGATTGGTTCGATCATTGCTGGACCGAAGGAGTTTATAACGAGCGCAAGAAAGTGGAGAAAGAGGCTCGGGGGCGGATTAAGGCAGGTTGGAACGATCGCTGCTCCAGGGCTTATTGCGTTAAGTGAAATGGTTGACCGTTTAAGTGAAGATCACCATCATGCTAAGCTTCTAGCGGAGGGGATTGGATCAGTGGATGGTTTGGAGGTAGTGAATACCGTAGATACTAATATTGTTTTAGTAGATGTGTCTGGTAAAAAGCTGACTTCAAATGAGTTTATTGAAAAACTGTCTGATGCAGGTGTAAAAGCTGTATCGTTTGGTCCTACTGTAGTACGGTTTACGACACATTATGACGTGTCCAAACAGGAAATAGATGACGCATTAACATTCATTAACTCTATATAAGCATATATTTGAGAGGGGGGAGTCAGATGTCAACAACCATTCATGCGATACATATTGGCCAGCCTAGGGAAGTGGCTCATGGAAAGCAGCTGATAAAGACAAGTATTTTTAAGGAACCTACTGATCAAAGAGTTGAAATCCATTCGTTAGGAATCAAGGGTGATACGCAATCAGACTTGGTTAACCACGGGGGCGTAGATAAAGCACTATGTGCATATTCCTACGATCGCTACCCTTTTTGGGAAGAAAGGCTAGGTCAGCCGGTCGGACATTCGGCATTTGGTGAGAATATCACTTTATATGGATGGTTAGAAGAAGAGGTACAAATAGGCGATGTATTTGAGCTTGGAACGGCTATTGTGCAAATTAGCCAGCCGAGACATCCATGCTATAAACTCGCTATTAAGCACCAGCAGCCTAAAATGCCGTTATGGGTGAAGGAAACGGGGTACAGCGGGTTTTATTTTAGAGTGTTAAAAGAAGGGCATGCTTCAGTGGAGGATGATCTTAAACGTATTGAATCGTATTCTCATAATCCAACCGTGATGGAAGTGAATAGGTGCAGAAATAATCCTGCTGCAACCAAAGAAGACCTGACGAAAATGCTGGAAATTAAGGAGTTAGCTTCTGAATGGGGTGAGGCATTTACAAAAAAACGAAATGAGATCTAGAGAATTCTTTCCTATGAAAGAGTTCTTTTTTTATTTTACATAAGAGTAAATGAATGGAAATAATTGTTCGGGGCAAAATAAACCCACAACAATAGGGTAGGTGGTTATCATGCCTTCAATTATGTCAATTAGTACGTATACTCCGCCCAACACATTAAATCAAAATACAACAACAGAGTTTGCAAGAGAGCTGTTTGGTGAGAGCTTTCAAGATATCGAAAGGCTTCTGACTGTATTTTCAAACGGGCAGATTGATGAAAGACAGTTTGCTGTGCCGATGGATTGGTTCAAGGAAGATCATTCTCTTAAGGAGAAGAATGATCTCTATATTGAACTGGCGACTAAATACGGGGCAGAAGGGATTAAGAAATGTTTAAGTAATCGGCTGTTTCTAAAAGAAGATGTGGATGTAGAAGACATTGAAGCAATTATTCTTGTGTCTAGTTCTGGTATGGCCACACCAAGTATTGATGCAAGGATTATGAATGTACTTCCTTTTTCTGCTCATACGAAGAGAATCCCTATTTGGGGATTAGGTTGTGCCGGCGGAGCGGCTGGAATCAGCCGTGCGTATGAATACTGCAGGGCCTATCCAGAATCCAATGTACTTGTTGTTTGTATAGAACTGTGCAGTTTAACGTTTCAACGTAATGACCGCTCTAAAAGCAACCTTGTCGGAACATCGTTATTTGCAGATGGCATTGCCTGTGCCTTAGTTTCGGGTGATCATTCTTCTATGGTAAATAAATGTGCAAAATCTGTGCGGCCGGTTATACGGGAAACCATGAGTACGCTTATGCCTGATTCTGAAGAAGTAATGGGCTGGGATGTGAGAGATACGGGGCTGCATGTGATCTTCTCACGCGATATTCCATCTATTATTAAAAAATGGCTTAAGCCTAATGTGGATGAATTTCTATCGCAAAATAAATTAGAATCCGGACAAGTTGATGCGTTTGTGGCTCACCCTGGGGGCAAAAAAGTATTAGAAGCGTATGAAGAAACCCTTTCTATTCCAGAGTCCATGACGGCTGTTTCAAGAGAAGTATTAAAGAAGCATGGGAATATGTCTTCTCCTACGGTCTTATATGTGCTTGAGGAATTTATGAAAAAAGAAATGGCACCAGGGTCTTACGGATTGATGGCGGCCCTTGGTCCTGGCTTTTGTTCAGAGTTAGTTTTACTTCAATGGGAGGGTGTTCATTAGTGGGATTGGTATATATTTTTATTGGATTTGTCATCATTCAGCGCTTGATTGAAGTTGTCATTGCGAATCAAAATGCAAAATGGATGAAAAACCAAGGCGGTTATGAGGCTGGCGGGGAACATTATAAATATATTGTTGCCTTGCATGCGTTCTTTTTTGTCGCACTGCTTATAGAAGTGTCTTCCGTGCAAGCGGGAGGAGTAAAGTGGTCACTCATCCCTCTCGTTGTATTTTTGATTGCGCAAATAGGGCGTGTATGGGCATTGTCCTCTCTTGGACGCTTTTGGAATACACGTATCATGATCTTACCAGGCGCAAAAGTAGTTGCAAAAGGACCGTATCGTTTTATGCGGCACCCTAATTATGTCATTGTCACACTAGAACTCCTTGCTCTGCCTCTTATCTTTCAAGCATACTGGACCGCAATTGTATTCTCACTTTTAAATGCAGTCATTTTAAGAGTGAGAATTAAAGAAGAGGAACGAGCGTTAAAAGAAGCGACTGATTACGAGAAAGTGTTTAAAGAAAAAGGACGATTTATCCCAAGTTATGATGAGTAAAGGCCGGCTGAGCTGGCCTTTTTTTGATTCGAGGAAATAGAGATAAAAGAAACGATGATTCCACCAAATCACCTATATCATTCAGTAGAATTGACGTGGTACGATTACACCTAATATGAACTAAAGGGTGAGGAGGGGTAGGAAATGGCTGCATTTCTGATGGAACATGCGCTTATTATGGTCTTGACCATCTTAATTATTAATGTGGTGTATGTTACGTTATTTACAGTTAGGATGATATTCACTTTAAAAGGACAGAGGTATTTAGCTGCAGGTGTCAGCGTAATCGAAATTCTGGTCTACGTTATTGGACTTAGCTTAGTGCTTGATAATCTTGATCAGCCTCAAAATTTGATTGCCTATGCTTTAGGCTATGGGATAGGTGTTATAATTGGTATGAAGGTAGAAGAGAAGCTGGCACTCGGATATATCACTGTAAATGTAATCACAAAAGAATATGAACCAGACATCCCCAATGCTCTAAGAGATAAAGGGTATGGTGTGACAAATTGGGTCGCTTACGGACGAGAAGGAGAGCGTTTGATGATGGAGATACTAACCTCTAGACGGTCAGAGCAAAATCTCTATCAAACGGTGAAAGAGCTCGACCCGAAGGCTTTTATTATTTCACACGAACCAAAAGCATTTTTTGGAGGATTCTGGGTTAAAGGAATACGGAGGTAGCAATAGTGGCTAAAAAGAAAAAAATGAAGTTTGAAGTCGGCGAAAATGAATCAATCGGAGACTGCTTAGAACGTATGCAAAAAGAAGGCTATCAACCCGTTCGCCGGATGGAAGAACCTGTATTTGAAGAGAAGAAGAAGGGGCGGCAGGTTGAATATATTCCTGTTAGACAGAAGATCGTATTTGAAGGGAAATTGGTAGAAGGCGAACAATAATAGTCTGACTTTTTATCATCGTTCGACTTTTTGTTGACAGATCGTGTATCTGCTTGTAAGATGAAGATGAATAAACGAGAAAACAGAATATCACCTCATATAATCACGGGAATAAGGCCCGAAAGTCTCTACCCAATGACCGTAAATCGTTGGACTATGAGGGAAAGTGTCACTTCATTGGATAGGTTTATTGAAGTGTCATGAAAGCGTGGAATTAGCTTCCTTTCTCTCAGTAGACAAAGATAGCTAATTCTGCGCTTTTTTTATGAGTAAAGTGCTATAGAAAACGCAACAAAGGGGAGAACATGATGAAGCCAGTTGTGGGAGTTATTATGGGGAGCACATCGGATTGGGAAACGATGAAACATGCATGTGAGATCTTAGATGAGCTTAAGGTTCCATACGAGAAAAAAGTTGTTTCTGCCCATCGTACACCTGACTTAATGTTTGAATATGCTGAGTCGGCAATCGAGCGAGGGCTGGAAGTCATTATTGCAGGGGCAGGAGGAGCAGCGCATCTGCCTGGCATGGTAGCCGCTAAAACGGTACTGCCGGTGATAGGAGTGCCTGTTGAATCAAAATCTCTTAAAGGGATGGATTCTCTCCTCTCAATTGTACAAATGCCTGGCGGAGTTCCTGTTGCCACTGTAGCCATCGGGGCTGCCGGTGCGAAAAATGCCGGTCTTCTTGCAGCACAAATTATAGGTTCAACTGATAGAGAGGTTCAATCTAAATTAATAGATAAACGGGAAGCAACAAAACAAGCAGTCTTAGAAAGCAGTGAGACGCTATGAGCAAAGTGATTCGACCAGGTTCAACGATAGGAATTATTGGCGGCGGCCAGCTCGGCAGAATGCTTTGTATAGCAGCGAAACAAATGGGCTACAAAACAGCGGTGCTCGAGCCTACATCATCCTCACCATGTGAAGGGTTAGCCGATGTACTTATTCAAGAAAGATATGACGATAAAGAAGCTGCGAGAGAACTTGCGGCCGTCTCAGATGTAATCACCTATGAATTTGAAAATATTGATGCCGAAACAGCGGCTCTTTTGACAGAAGAAGCGTATTTCCCGCAAGGATTTAAACTGCTTCAAACAACACAGCATCGGATTCGTGAGAAAGATTCGGTTTCCTCACTTGGTATAGAGGTCGCCCCGTATCAGTCGATAAAGAATCTAAATGACTGCCAAGCTGCAGCTGAAGATATTGGTTTTCCAGCCGTGCTGAAGACGTGTCGTGGCGGCTATGACGGAAAAGGGCAGGCTGTTGTGCATGATGAAGCTGAATTACTCAAGGAAGCGAAGCGACTGTTAGAATCAGGAGAGCTAGTGCTAGAAGGGTTTATCCCTTTTAAATGTGAGATTTCAATTATTGTCACGCGCTCAACTCTAGGGGAAGTGAAGACATTCCCTGTAAGTGAGAACATTCATGTCAACAGTATTCTTCACCAATCAATCGTGCCAGCAAGAGTAGAAACGGAGTGGCTGAAGAAAGCCCGAGAGATTGCAGAGACGATTGCAGACGGACTCGGTTTAACGGGCATACTAGCTATTGAGATGTTTGTGACCAATGAGGGTGAAGTGATTGTAAATGAACTGGCACCAAGGCCTCATAATTCAGGACATTACACGATAGAAGGTTGTTTCACTTCTCAATTTGAGCAGCATATTAGAGCGATTTGCGGACTGCCGCTTGGGTCAACGCATCTTTTAGGAGCGACAGTGATGGAGAACATCCTAGGTCAGCATCTAGAGGAAGTGATAAGCGAACTTGATTATTTAAGTGAGGCGAAACTTCATCTATACGGCAAAAAAGAAGCAAAAGAAAACCGGAAAATGGGCCATATCACGGCGATGGGTGACACGGTGGAGGATGCACTTGAAAAGCTCAAGCGAAGAGTGAAGCGAATGTGCTAGAATGAGTAAGGTATTTTACTTATAAAGTTGGAGGATGGTTAGATGATCGAACGTTATACACGTCCTGAAATGGGTGCCATTTGGACAGAAGAAAATCGTTACAAAGCATGGTTAGAAGTAGAGATCGTAGCATGTGAAGCATGGGCAGAGCTTGGCGAAATTCCTAAAGAAGATGTGGCTAAAATTCGTGAGAACGCAAGCTTTGACGTAGCGCGTATCCACGAAATCGAAGCAGAAACAAGACATGATGTAGTTGCCTTCACTCGTGCCGTTTCAGAAACATTGGGAGAAGAGCGCAAGTGGGTGCATTACGGACTAACGTCTACAGATGTGGTTGATACGGCTTTATCTTATCTGCTTAAACAAGCAAATGAGATCTTACTGGCTGACTTAGAGCGTTTCTTAGACATCATTAAAGATAAAGCGATTGAACATAAGTACACTGTAATGATGGGACGTACGCACGGTGTTCACGCTGAGCCAACGACATTTGGCTTGAAGCTTGGCCTTTGGTATGAGGAAATGAAACGCAACATCGAGCGCTTTAAGCATGCAGCAGAAGGAGTTCGTTTCGGTAAACTTTCAGGTGCTGTTGGAACCTATGCTAATATCGACCCTCGTGTAGAGGAGCTTGTTTGTGAGAATCTTGGACTTAATGCAGCCCCAATTTCTACGCAAACATTGCAACGTGATCGTCATGCAGAATACATGGCATCGATTGCTCTTATCGCTACATCGGTTGAGAAGTTCGCTGTAGAGATCCGCGGTCTGCAAAAGAGTGAAACGCGTGAAGTGGAAGAGTTCTTTGCTAAAGGACAAAAAGGATCATCGGCTATGCCGCATAAGCGTAACCCAATCGGCTCTGAGAATATGACAGGACTTGCACGTGTGATTCGTGGTCATATGCTGACAGCTTACGAGAATGTTCCATTATGGCATGAGCGTGATATTTCTCACTCTTCAGCTGAGCGTATCATTCTTCCAGATGCAACAATTGCGCTTAACTACATGTTAAATCGTTTCGGAAATATCGTGAAAAACTTAACGGTGTTCCCTGAAAATATGAAGCGTAACATGACTCGTACGTACGGCTTAATTTACTCACAGCGTGTATTATTATCACTGATTGATAAAGGAATGGCTCGTGAGGAAGCATACGATCTTGTTCAGCCGAAGACGATGGAGGCATGGGAAAAAGGGATTCAATTCCGTGAACTAGTGGAAGCTGAAGAAGCAATTACTGCCGTACTTTCAAAAGAAGAGATTGATGATTGCTTCGATTACAACTATCACTTGCAGCATGTAGATACAATCTTCAAGCGTCTAGGACTAGAAGCAAATTAAATAAAATAGAGGAGTGAACAGCGCTCCTCTTCCACAAACAATATTGCCAATATTCTGAATGTGAGGGTGGAGTATGGAAAAACGTGAACTGTTATACGAGGGAAAAGCAAAGAAAATATATCGTACAGATAACGAGAGTATTTTGTGGGTTTCTTATAAAGATGACGCGACTGCCTTCAATGGAGAAAAGAAAGCTCAGCTTGAGGGTAAAGCAAGGCTGAATAATGAAATCACATCTCTCATCTTTAAGCATTTAGAGGCAGAGGGGCTTGAAACTCATTTTGTTGAAAGACTTTCAGAAACGGATCAGTTAGTGAGAAAAGTAGATATTGTTCCACTTGAAGTGGTTGTGAGAAATCAAGTAGCTGGAAGTATGGCTAAACGCTTAGGGCTAGAAGAAGGATTGAAACTCGCGCGTCCTGTTGTGGAATTCTATTATAAAGACGACGCATTAGGCGACCCTCTTATTACAGAAGATCATATTGCGATACTCAGAGCTGCAACACCTGAAGAGGTAGACCAGTTAAGATCAATGGCGCGTAAAGTAAACGAGCACCTGCAAAAGCTTTTTGCCGCAATTGATATTAAATTAATTGATTTCAAACTTGAATTTGGCCGGACCGAGAGCGGTGAACTTCTTTTAGCAGATGAAATTTCACCGGATACATGCCGTCTTTGGGATATGGAAACAAACGAGCGTTTTGATAAAGATTTATTCAGACGTAATCTAGGAAATTTGCAAGCTGGTTATCAAGAAATTTTAACTCGACTAGGAGGCCCAACATGTACAAAGTAAAAGTGTATGTAACGTTAAGAGAAAGTGTACTAGACCCTCAAGGAGTAGCAGTGAAAAGTGCTCTGCACACAATGGATTACAAAGAAGTAGAAGATGTACGTATTGGTAAATACTTAGAGCTTGCTGTAAATGAGACCGGAAATATTGAAGCTAGAATCGAAGAGATGTGTGAGAAACTGCTTGCTAACACAGTGATCGAAGACTACCGCTATGAAATCGAGGAGGTTGTCCCGTCATGAAATTTGCAGTAATCGTTTTTCCTGGCTCAAACTGTGATGCTGATATGTATCATGCAATCTCTGGTGCTCTAGGAGCTGAAGTAGAGTACGTATGGCATCATGAAACCTCTCTTCAGGGGTTTGACGGCATCTTGCTTCCGGGAGGGTTCTCGCACGGCGACTATTTACGCTCAGGTGCGATTGCACGATTTGCTCCTATTATGAAAGCTGTCATTGAGGCTGCTAAAGAAGGAAAACCAGTGCTAGGTGTATGCAACGGATTTCAAATTTTACTAGAAGCAGGTCTTCTTCCTGGAGCGATGAAGCGTAACGAGGGATTAAAGTTCATTTGCAGACCAGCTGTCTTAACGGTTGAAAATGAAAAAACGATGTTTACAGCAGGCTATGAAAAGGGTCAGGAAATTACGATCCCAGTCGCGCATGGCGAAGGAAACTATGAATGTGATGATGCAACATTTAACGAACTTGAAAAGAACGGACAGATTATTTTCCGTTACAAAGACAATATCAACGGTTCACGTCAGCAGATTGCTGGAATTATGAACGAAGCAGGAAATGTTTTAGGGATGATGCCGCACCCTGAGCGTGCAGTGGAAGCATTGCTTGGAAGTGACGATGGATTAGCATTATTTCAATCAATTGTACGAAATTGGAGGGAAACTCATGTCGCTACTACTTGAGCCTACAGCAGAACGTGTAAAAGAAGAGAAACTCTACTTGGAAATGGGTCTGACAGATGCGGAATTTGAGCTGGCAGAATCCATTTTAGGACGCACACCAAATTATACGGAGACAGGCTTATTTTCAGTCATGTGGTCTGAACACTGTAGCTACAAAAATTCAAAAGTGCTGCTTCGCAAATTCCCGACTGAGGGAGAGAAGGTTCTTCAAGGTCCTGGAGAAGGAGCGGGGATTATTGATATTGGTGACTCACAAGCTGTCGTATTTAAAATCGAGAGCCATAATCATCCTTCAGCGATTGAGCCTTATCAAGGAGCAGCTACAGGTGTAGGCGGTATTCTCCGTGATGTATTTTCAATGGGAGCTCGTCCAATTTCGTTATTAAATTCACTGCGTTTTGGTGAGTTGACATCACCAAAAGTTCGTTACTTATTTGAAGAAGTTGTAGCTGGGATTGCTGGCTATGGTAACTGTATTGGTGTACCGACTGTTGGCGGCGAAGTTCAATTTGATCCTTGCTATGAAGGAAATCCGCTAGTAAACGCCATGTGTGTCGGTTTAATTGACCATAAGGATATTCAAAAGGGTCAGGCAAAAGGTGTAGGCAATACGGTGATGTATGTTGGAGCAAGCACGGGGCGTGATGGGATTCACGGGGCAACATTTGCCTCTGAAGAGCTTAGTGAGGATTCGGATGAAAAACGTCCAGCCGTTCAAGTTGGCGACCCATTTATGGAGAAGTTATTGCTTGAAGCATGCCTTGAGCTGATCCAATCAGACGCCCTTGTAGGGATTCAAGATATGGGTGCAGCTGGATTAACGTCATCTTCAGCAGAGATGGCAAGTAAAGCGGGCTCAGGTATTGAGATGAACTTAGACCTCATCCCTCAGCGTGAAAAAGGGATGACGCCATATGAGATGATGCTCTCAGAATCGCAGGAGCGTATGCTGATCGTTGTCAAAAAAGGCCGCGAACAAGAGATTAAAGAAATCGTCGACCGTTGGGGCTTACTATCAGCTGAAGTTGGAGTTGTAACTGATGATAAACGTCTTCGCCTTCTTCACAACGGAGATATTGTAGCAGATGTTCCTGTTGATGCGCTGGCAGAAGAAGCACCGGTTTATCACAAGCCATCGAAGGTACCTGCTTACTATGAGGAGTTCCAAAAACAAGAGGCATGGACACCGGAAATTGACGATCCTAAAGAAACATTGATCCAATTGCTAGCGCAGCCAACGATCGCAAGTAAAGAGTGGGTGTATGACCAATACGATCACATGGTTCAGACAAACACGGTTGTCACACCGGGTTCTGATGCGGCAGTTGTTCGTATCCGTGGAACACGCAAGGCACTTGCGATGACAACTGATTGTAATTCACGTTACTTATATTTAGACCCAGAAGTAGGCGGTCAAATCGCGATTGCTGAAGCTGCTCGTAATATCGTTTGTTCTGGTGCGACACCGCTTGGCTTAACAGACGGTTTAAATTACGGAAGTCCTGATAAACCAGAGATCTTCTGGCAGTTAGAGAAATCAACTGACGGCATGAGCGAGGCTTGTCGTATTCTTGAAACACCTGTTATCGGCGGAAATGTCTCGCTTTACAATGAAACGAACGGCGTTGCTGTTTACCCAACACCGGTAATCGGCATGGTGGGACTTATTGAAGATGTAGATCATATCACGACTCAAACATTTAAAGAAGCAGGAGACTTCATCTATCTCATTGGTGATACAAAGGCTGAATTTGGAGGCAGTGAGCTTCAAAAAATGCTGAACGGCTCGATCTCAGGCAAGGCGCCTACACTTGATCTTGAAGTGGAGAAAGCTTATCAAAACATGTTATTAACAGCAATCAAATCAGGGCTTGTTGCCTCTGCTCATGATGTAGCAGAAGGCGGCGTAGGAGTAGCACTTGCAGAGAGCTTAATTGGAACAGAACTTGGGGCAGATGCAGCATTAAATGGGGAGATTATCTCACAACTGTTTGCTGAATCTCAATCTAGATTTATCGTTTCAGTGAAGCCGGAGCACCAAGCTCAATTTGAACAAGTAGTAAAAGCGACCTTAATTGGTCAAGTCACAAATGATCCATCGCTTGTTGTAAAATCAGCTGATGAGAAGACGGTACTGAATGTATCAGTAGATGAAATGACTAAGGCTTGGAAGGGAGCCATTCCATGTTTGCTGAAATCAAAGGCTTAAATGAAGAATGTGGTGTATTCGCTGTCTGGGGTCATAAGGATGCTGCTCAAATTACGTATTATGGGCTGCACAGCTTACAGCATAGAGGACAAGAAGGAGCTGGCATCGTCGTCACAGACGGTGAACAGCTCTCCGTTCATAAAGGAATGGGACTTGTAAATGAAGTATTCAGACCAGAGGATTTAACGTTGCTGCACGGAAAAGGAGCGATTGGCCACGTTCGTTACGCTACAGCAGGCGGAGGCGGCTTTGCCAATGTGCAGCCGCTCCTGTTCCGCTCTCAGCGCGGGGGTTTAGCGCTTGCTCATAACGGTAATCTAGTGAACGCCAACAATCTGAAGCATCAGCTAGAAGGGCAAGGCAGTATCTTTCAATCGACTTCTGATACAGAAGTGTTAGCTCACTTAATTAAACGCAGCGGGTACTACACACTAGAGGATCAACTGAAAAATGCTCTAAGTATGTTAAAAGGAGCCTATGCGTTTGCGGTCATGAATGAGACTCAACTAATGGTCGCTCTTGACCCGAATGGCTTGCGTCCACTTTCTATTGGACGCCTTGGAGATGCTTATGTGGTAGCAAGTGAGACTTGTGCATTTGATATTATTGGGGCTGAGTACGAGCGGGATGTTCAGCCGGGTGAGCTTGTTATTATTGATGATAATGGCTTACGTTCTGAGCGTTTTGTCAGCTCGCAGCCAAGAGCAATCTGCAGTATGGAATATGTTTATTTTGCTCGGCCTGACAGTAATGTCGATGGGGTGAATGTTCATACCGCAAGAAAGAATCTCGGCAAGCAGCTGGCATATGAAGCACCAGTGGAAGCAGATGTTGTGACAGGAGTGCCGGATTCTAGTATTTCAGCAGCGATTGGCTATGCAGAGCAGACCGGCATCCCGTATGAGCTTGGATTAATTAAGAACCGTTATGTCGGAAGGACGTTTATCCAGCCTTCACAAGAGCTTCGTGAGCAAGGAGTGAAAATGAAGCTGTCAGCCGTGCGCGGTGTAGTAGAAGGGAAGCGCGTGGTAATGATTGATGATTCGATTGTACGCGGAACAACGAGCAGACGAATAGTACGGATGCTTCGTGAAGCGGGGGCAAAAGAAGTTCATGTACGTATCAGTTCACCGCCTATAAAGAACCCGTGCTTTTACGGAATCGATACATCGACTACAGAAGAGCTGATTGCATCCAATCATTCCATTGAAGAAATGAGAGACATGATGGGTGCAGATACATTAGCTTTCTTATCAACAGAAGGACTTATGGAGGGCATTGGCCGTGATAGTCTAGAACCTAATTGTGGGCAGTGTTTAGCATGCTTTACAGGACAGTACCCAACAGAGATCTATGCGGATACACTTCATCCACATGCAAAAGTATAACAATCGATTTATTGGAATAAAGGGGAGGAACCAAGGATGTCAGAAGCATATAAGCAAGCCGGAGTAGACATTGAAGCAGGGTATGAAGCCGTTCGTCGTATGGGCCAGCATGTTAATCGTACAAATCGCCCAGGAGTCATGGGGGGATTAGGCGGTTTTGGAGGCATGTTCGACCTTTCAAGCTTAAAAATGAAAGAGCCCGTATTAGTATCAGGAACAGACGGGGTAGGAACGAAGCTGATGCTTGCCTTTATGATGGATAAGCACGATACGATCGGTGTTGATGCGGTTGCGATGTGTGTGAATGATATCGTAGTTCAAGGGGCTGAGCCATTGTATTTCCTTGATTATTTAGCGGTAGGAAAGGCTGATCCCGTTCGGATTGAGTCGATTGTTAAAGGTGTGGCTGATGGCTGTGAGCAAGCAGGCTGTGCCTTAATTGGCGGAGAAACAGCTGAAATGCCGGGCATGTATAGTGCAGATGAATATGATATAGCCGGTTTTTCAGTCGGGGCGGTTGAGAAGAGCGATTTGCTTACTGGGGAAGAAATTACTCCAGGCGATATTGTGATTGGGCTTTCATCAAACGGTCTCCACAGCAATGGCTTTTCTTTAGTACGAAAAGTATTTCTAGAGGACAACAAGCTTTCGTTACATGACACTCTTCCTGGACTTGATGGCACGTTAGGAGAAGAATTGCTTACACCAACGAGAATTTACGTGAAGCCTTTATTAGAAGTGCTTCGTACTTACTCTGTTCACGGTCTGGCCCATGTAACCGGAGGCGGTTTTTACGAAAATATTCCGCGTATGCTTCCTGATGGCTGCGGTGTTGAAATTGATTTTGGTTCTTGGCCGATCCACCCTGTTTTCTCACTGCTTGAAGAGTACGGCAGTCTATCAAAAAAGGATATGTTTAGTGCGTTTAATATGGGAATTGGCATGATTGCGGTCGTTCCTGAAAAAGACCATACCAATGTGATTCGTACCCTTGAAGCACAAGGCGAGAAAGCATTTATTATCGGCAGAGTGACAAGCGGTGCAGGAGTGACGATTGGAGGCATTGATTGATGAGGCGGATAGCTGTTTTTGCTTCTGGAAACGGGACAAATGCACAAGCGATTATTGATCAAGCAAAAAGCGGCGTGCTCGAATGTGAAGTGGTGCTTGTTGTGAGTGATAAGCCGGATGCATTTGCATTAACACGAGCAAAAAATGCAGGGATCGACACGTTTAGTTTCAAGCCATCTGATTTCAAAAATAAAAAAAGCTACGAGTCCGAGTTGGTCAAGAAGTTAAAAGAGAAAAACGTACAGTTTATCGCGCTAGCTGGGTATATGCGCCTGATAGGGCCAACGCTGCTTAAGGCATTCGAAGGAAGAATAGTGAATATCCATCCATCTTTATTGCCGCAATTCCCTGGTCTTGATGCGATCGGCCAAGCGATGAATGCTGGTGTAATGGAGACTGGTGTGACGATCCACCTTGTAGATTCAGGGATGGATACCGGTCCGATTATTGCTCAAGAAACAGTACAGGTTGATCAAGATGATACAATGGAAACATTAACAAAAAAGATACAAGCAGTGGAACATCGGCTTTATCCTGCGACAATAAAGGATTGGGTAAAGTCTTTAGAGCTGGAAGGAGTAATGAGCAAATGAAGAGAAGAGCATTAGTCAGTGTATCAAACAAAGAAGGCATTATCCCTTTTGTAGAAGGTTTAGTGAAAGAAGGATTTGAAGTTGTTTCTACAGGCGGAACGAAAAAAGCAATTCAAGAGGCAGGCATTCCTGTAACAGGGATTCAAGATGTGACAGGATTTCCTGAAATCTTAGAAGGCCGTGTTAAAACCCTTCACCCAAATATCCATGGTGGATTGCTTGCGATGCGTGATAAAGATGATCACGCATCGCAGCTTGAAGAACACAATATTACACCGATTGATGTGGTTGTTGTGAATCTTTATCCTTTTCAACAAACGATCGCAAAACCAGGTTCAACATTTGAAGATGCTATTGAAAATATTGATATCGGCGGCCCGAGCATGCTTCGTGCGGCAGCTAAAAACCATAAGTATGTGACGGTTGTTGTAGATCCACAAGATTATGACACAGTACTAGCTGAACTTAAAGATGGTGTGACTGCTGAAACACGCCGCCGCCTAGCTGCAAAAGTATTCCGTCATACAGCTTCTTATGATGCAGTCATCGCTGAATATTTAACGGAAGCAACAGGCGAAGAAAGTCCGGAAACTCTAACAGTTACATATGAGAAAAAACAAAGCTTGCGCTATGGTGAAAATCCTCATCAAAAAGCGACATTTTATAAAAAGCCGCTTGCAAAAGATGGATCAATTGCTACAGCTGTTCAGTTACACGGAAAAGAACTCTCTTACAACAATATTAATGATGCAGACGCGGCTCTTGCGATTGTCAAAGAATTTACAGAGCCTGCTTGTGTAGCTGTTAAACATATGAACCCGTGTGGTGTGGGTACTGGTGAGACAATTGAACAAGCGTATGATAAGGCATATGAAGCAGATCCAGTTTCCATTTTTGGCGGGATTATTGCTCTTAATAAAGAGGTAGATAAACAGACTGCGCTTAAAATGAAAGAAATCTTCTTAGAGATTATTATTGCGCCTGCATTTACTGAAGAAGCACTTGAAGTATTAAAAGAAAAGAAAAATCTTCGCCTTTTAACAGTCGATACAACAAAATCCCAAGGAAAAGAAGCAAGCTTGACATCGATTCACGGTGGACTTCTTGTTCAAGATGAGGATACCTTCAGCTTTGATGCAGCGGATGTCTCTGTACCAACAAAGCGTGAGCCTTCTGAAGAAGAATGGAGTGCTTTGAAACTTGCTTGGAAAGTCGTGAAGCACGTGAAGTCAAACGCGATTGTTCTAGCAAATGATCAAATGACTGTTGGTGTTGGAGCTGGTCAAATGAATCGCGTCGGGGCAGCTGCGATTGCTCTTGAGCAAGCAAGCGAGCGTATGGAAGGCGCGGTTATGGGTTCAGATGCTTTCTTCCCAATGGGTGATACAGTTGAAGCAGCAGCAAAAGCTGGCGTACGAGCAATTATTCAGCCAGGCGGATCAATCCGTGATCAGGAATCAATTGATATGGCGGATCGTTATGATATTGCGATGGTATTTACAGGGGTACGTCATTTCAAACATTAAGAGGAGGCGTCTTGGATGAATGTGCTTGTTATCGGAAGCGGTGGACGTGAACATACAATTGCTTGGAAATTAAATCAGAGTAAGCAAGTCGATCAAGTATTCGTGGCACCTGGCAATGATGGGATGAAAGATGTGGCAGTAACTGTTCCAATCAGTGAGGCCGATCACGCAGGGCTTATCCAATTTGCCAAAGAAAATGAAGTCGAGTTGACTGTTGTTGGATCAGAGGTGCCTCTATTGGCAGGTGTGGTGGATGCTTTTTTTGCTGCTGGCTTAAAAGCATTTGGCCCCACAAAAGCAGCGGCGCGTCTTGAGGGAAGTAAATCGTTTGCAAAAGAGATTATGCAGAAATACACTATTCCAACAGGAGCGTATGACACATTTACAGACTACAATTCGGCTGTGCAATACGTAAAAGAAAAGGGAGCTCCTATTGTTATTAAAGCTGACGGATTGGCTGCGGGTAAGGGTGTAATTGTAGCGATGACTGAAGAGGAAGCAACCGCTGCCCTTCATTCTATGCTTAATGATGATGCCTTTGGTGAAGCTGGTGCATCAGTTGTCATTGAAGAATACTTAGAGGGTGAAGAGCTTTCGTTAATGGCATTCGTGAACGGAGACATCGTTGTACCAATGGTTGCTGCTCAAGATCATAAGCGCGCATTTGACAATGACGAGGGACCGAATACTGGCGGCATGGGAGCTTATTCACCTGTACCTCAGTTTGGTGAAGAGCAAATCAAAGAAGCGGTCGAGACAATCTTAAAACCGACTGCAGCTGCGATGATTAAGGAAGGCCATCCGTTTACAGGTATCTTATATGCGGGCTTAATGATGACGACAACAGGTCCTAAAGTAATTGAATTTAACGCGCGCTTTGGCGATCCAGAAACACAAGTGGTGCTGCCGCGGTTAGAATCTGATTTAGAGCAGGTCATGCTAACGCTGTTAAACGGGGAAAAGCCAGAACTTAGCTGGTCAGATGATGCAGTCATTGGAGTGGTGATGGCGAGTAAAGGCTATCCGGCGTCTTATGAGAAGGGCTCGGTCATCAACGGACTCGACACATTAAAAGACGACAAAGCATTTGTTTTTCACGCCGGAACAAAGCGTGTAGATGATAACTGGGTAACAAACGGCGGCCGCGTCTTATTAGTCGCTTCAAAAGCGAAAACACTAAGCACGGCTAAAGAAACGGTTTATGAGGCCATTGAGCATATCCAGAGTGATGGGCTGTTTTATCGAACTGATATAGGCCATAAAGCTATTTCACGCGTTTCTTCTTCATAAACACATATAAAAATGCAACAATACTTCCTATCAGTAAAATATAAATAAAAAGAGAATCTGTTGCATATTCTTGAATATTGAACATGTTGTCACCTCCAGTGATGATAAACCGTATAAGTTCTAGACTTATACGGTTTTTGTTTTCCTTAGACGAAGCGCCAGTGAAGTCGCCTCCGCCCTTCGTGTCTAGCTTCAGGGCATTGTCCTTCGAGAAACTTTTGTGAATCAAACGAAGTCAAAAAGCGACTTCTTTTTGCTTCCCCTAAGTTTTCGAATGCCAGAACATGCCCTTCCGCCTTTCGGTTCTAGCTTCGGCTCCTTGTCCTGCGGGAAATAACGGTGCCTCGAATGAAGACAAAAAGCGTCTTCATATCGCTGCCCCTAATATTTCCACATGCCAATGCAGTCGCCTAAGCTTTTCGGTTCTATGACGGGTTCATTACTCTGCCGTCTTGGTGGTGTTCGTCGTCGTGGCTTTGGTGGTGGTTGTGGTCCATGAGTTCGCTTTTGGCTAAATAGACAAGCGGGCAGAAGCGGGTAATTCCTTCTGCGATTTTCATGCCGCCTAACATTGCAGCTAGGAGAGAGCGATTACGGTTTGGTTTTCGTACCATTTTTGCGATTGAGTAAGCAAGGACAGTAAAGCCTGCTGTAATTCGGATTAATGCATCAATTCGTCCAATATTTGGTTTCATTGTTTCATCATCTGCCTTTCTTGTGAACGTGTTCACGAATTTGTTAATAAAACATGTAAAAAGATTTGACAACTTTAGTGAGTTAATGAGTGATTGTATGGTACGATAGGAGCAACAGAATAATTTACAAAAAACAGGAACTTGGAAACGGGTGATTTCACATGACGGAGCGAATTTATCGCTGGACAAAAAAACGTTTACGCCAACAACTCGAAGTTGTTAGAGGAGAGCAGGCGCCTTCGCTCGTCCTAAAAAATGCAACCTATTTAAACCATGCGAGAAAGAAATGGTTACAAGCAAATATATGGATTGCACAGGATCGTATTGTTTATGTTGGAGACGATCTGCCTAACAAATTAGACGGAACGGAAATTGTGGACTGTTCAGATCAATATATAGTCCCTGGATATATCGAGCATCATGCTCATCCATTTCAACTTTATAATCCCCACAGCTTTGCAAAATATGCAGCTTCACGTGGAACGACAACCTTGATTAATGACAACATGATGTTCTTTTTAAATCTCGAAAAAAAGAAAGCGCTTTCTTTGATAGAGGCACTGGATGAGCTTCCAACCTCTATGTATTGGTGGTGCCGATATGATGCTCAGACAGAATTAAAAAGTGAGGAAGCGTTCTCAAATTCCAAAATGAAAGCATGGCTTGAGCATCATTTGGTCATCCAAGGCGGGGAGCTGACTTCTTGGCCGAAGGTATTGACTGGAGATGATGCTACTCTTCATTGGATGCAGGAGACCACAAGACTTAGAAAACCGATTGAAGGGCATTTGCCTGGAGCTTCAGAGAAGACATTATCTCAAATGGCCTTGCTTGGTGTGACGTGTGATCATGAAGCGATGACAGGAGAAGAGGTCGTAAGAAGATTGAATTTAGGATATACAACGTCTCTAAGACACTCATCTATCCGCCCGGATCTGCCGAAGCTGCTTAAAGAAATGCAAGAGCTTGGGGTAGATGTGTTTGATCGTTGCATTATGACTACAGATGGTTCTACACCAACGTTTTATGAAGATGGGGTCATGGATCATTTGATTAAAATAGCCCTAGATGCAGGGATTGAACCAATTGATGCCTATGCGATGGCAACATATAATGTCGCGAAATATTATAACTTGGATCATAAGTTAGGGATGATTGCTCCTGGTCGAGTGGCTCACCTGAACTTTTTAAATGATATAAATGATCCTAAGCCAACCTCAGTCATTGCAAAAGGTCAATGGGTTGTAAGAGATGGTCGTCAATGCGAAGGATATGAGTCTTTTCCATGGGAGGATTATGGAATTGAGCCTCTGAAAATTGATTGGGAATTAAAAGAAGATGATCTTCACTTTTCAATGCCAATGGGAATTGAAATGGTGAATGCCGTTATTTTAAAGCCTTATCAAATTCCGATTGAATGCACAGATCGCACATTAAGCCAAGATCACGACGAAAGCTTCTTTGTGATGTTAGATAAGAATGGCAAATGGCTGATCACTTCTATGCTAAAAGGATTTGCCAATCGTATCTCAGGCTTTGCAAGTTCGTTTTCAAACACGGGCGACATTGTCTTAATTGGTAAAAACATTTCGGATATGGTTAGAGCTTTTAATGCATTAAAAGAACAAGGCGGAGGAATGGCGCTTGTTGAAGATGGAGAAGTTATTGGTTCAATCCCTTTAAATTTATTCGGTATGCTGTCTAATAAAAATATGAATGAAGTCATCAAAGAAGAAAAAGAGTTTGTAGGCATGCTTCGGGAGCGCGGATATAAACATGAAGATCCTATTTACAGCTTGCTCTTCTTCTCATCCACTCATCTTCCGTATATACGTGTCACACAGAGCGGGATTTATGATGTTCATAAGAAAACGGTACTCTTTCCTTCGATTATGCGTTAAACTATAAAAGAGTTTATTGTTTATATTATTTAGTAAAGGGCGTAGACATTAAATGAAATGGTGGATGATTTTAGCGGTTGCAGCTACAATCTTTACAGTCACAGGATGCAGCAATGATTCAACAGAAGATAGTGAACCAACAAATACAGAACAAGATACAGAAACAATGGAGCAAGAGACAGAAGAGAATGCCGCAGAATTACCTTTTACTCATCCGCTGACAGGAATGAAAAGCGAATTTGAAGCAAAGAACCGCCCGGTCGCAGTCATGATTAATAATCACCCATCAGCGAGACCTCAAACCGGCCTCGTTGATGCGGATGTCGTGTATGAGGTGTTAGCTGAGGGGGAAATGACACGTTTTGTGGCTATTTTCCACAGCAAACTGCCAGAAGAAGTTGGGCCGGTCAGAAGTGCAAGAGAATATCATATTGAACTCGTTAATGGGTATGACGCAGCTTTTGTAACACACGGTTGGAGTCCGGGAGCCGAGCAGCAGCTTCGGGCTGGCAGAACCGATTATTTAAGCGGGCTTCAATATGATGGCACCTTGTTTCAGCGCTCTAGTGACCGCCGCGCACCGCATAATTCCTATATCACATTTGAAAACATAAAAACTGGTATTGAGCAACAAGGATACGAGTGGGAAGCTGAAGTAACTCCGCTTACTTTTTATACAAATGATGATATACAGGTAGTAGGAAATGCGGCTTCTGAAGTTGTGATTAATTATTTAAATCGTAATGAGGTCACATACTCTTATGATGAGACAACAGGAATGTATCACCGCTTTAACGGAGAGATGCAGACTGTTGATTACAAAACGGACGAGCTTCTAGAAGCAGCAAATCTGTTTATCGTGGAAACAGGTCACCGGGTAGTCGACGATGCAGGCCGCAGGGAAATTAATTTGACCGAAGGCGGACGAGGTCTTCTTATACAAAGCGGCATTGCGAATGAAGTGATGTGGAAAAACATTGACGGTAAGATACTTCCTGTTGACGAGAATGAAAATGAAATGCCGCTTAAGCCAGGCTTAACTTGGATTAATATTGTTCCCTCCTCACCAGGTATGGATGAGAGTGTAACCTATAATTAGTGAAAGGTGTGTGGATCTATGCAGATTGATAAATTGAGAGGCAGAGAATTAGATCAATTGTTCAATGCGATCTTGTCGCTTAAAGACCTTGATGAATGTTATGAGTTTTTTGATGATCTATGTACTATCAATGAAATTCAGTCACTTGCACAGCGTCTTGAAGTAGCACGTATGCTTAGAAATGGGTATACATATCACAAGATTGAGACGGAAACAGGTGCAAGTACGGCAACAATTTCGAGGGTGAAACGCTGTTTGAATTATGGAAATGACGGCTATAAAATGACCCTTGAGAGAATTAAAGAAGAAGAGCCGGTTGAAGAAAAATAAGCAGTTAAGGCACGAGGTTTATCTACAAACCTCGTGCCTTTTTACATTCTCAAGATGTTTACTTTTCCTTAATTACGTGTATTACCTTATTAACAGATTGATTATGTAAAGACTAAATAGGAAACCAATTTGGAGGTATATACGATGTTAACGAATGAGCAGCTACAAACATTAGAAAATAAACTGCTTCAGATGAAAAAGGAAATAGAAGACCGAGTATCAGATGACGCGAGCGAGGCAGACTTAGAAAACCAGGGGGAGGATACGGGAGAATTATCGAACTACGACAACCATCCTGGTGATCTTGCAACCGAGCTTCATGATCGTGAATTAGAAGCAGCTCTTGATCAGCATTCCAAAGATGAACTAGAGGAAATTAATCAAGCCCTTGCTGCAATAGAAGATGGGACGTACGGTATTTGTGAAGTGTGCGGAGAGCCGATTCCTTTTGAACGGCTAGAAGCCCTTCCGACAGCTAGACGCCGGATCGAGCATGCGGATGTGAATATAGAGGATGAACCGAGAAGGCCGGTAGAGGAAGAAGTCATGAATCCAACGATCGCAGCTCGTGAAGAGGAAGAAAATGAAATGATTTATGATCGTGAGGATACCTGGAGAGATATTAGCGAGCATGGGACGAGTGAATCGCCATCTGATCTAACAAATCCTGAAGAAGGCTATAACCCAGAGCCGGCAGAAGAGGAGCCAATGACGGAGCTGGACCAACAAAAAGTAGCTGATATTAAAGGAAATGACTCTGGCCGCACGTCAGATCGGAAAGAGCATAGATAAGCTGGATACGAGTAGAGACACATGAAGTCATCATGTGTCTTTTTCTGTTGAAGCAAACTCCCTGTCTATTTTCCTCCCAAACCCCGTGCATCTCCCGTCATTTCATACTACAATAGTAAAAATGTCTGAAGGAGTGACGAGATTGGAGAAGGAGCAATTGCAACGAAGAATAGCAGCAGCATCTAAACGAGAAAAAGCCGAATTGGTATTAAAGAATGCCACAGTGATGGATGTATTTAATGTAACCACATATAAAGCAGATGTTGCGATAAGTGACGGAATGATTGTTGGTTGCGGGGATTATGAAGGCGAGATTGAGATTGATATGAGTGGAAAGTTCATTTCTCCATCCTTCATTGATGGTCATGTTCATATTGAATCGGCGATGGTACCTCCAGAAGAATTCGCTAAGGTCGTTCTTCCTCACGGGGTAACGACGGTTATCGCTGACCCGCATGAAATCGCCAACGTAGGCGGACTTGAAGCTGTTTTATATATGATTGAAGCGTCGAAACACCTTCCGCTTGAGGTAAAGATCATGGCACCTTCTTCTGTTCCTGCCACTCCATTTGAACATAACGGAGCTTCTTTATCAGCAGAAGAAGTAGGGAGTCTTATGAAGGAAAAAGATGCGTATGGATTAGCTGAGGTGATGGATTATCCTGCGGTGTTAAATGGAGACGAAGAGATGGTCACGAAGCTGCTTGCTGCACATCAAGAAAACAGAATTATTGATGGTCATGCAGCTGGACTTGATGAAACAGCACTGAACACCTATTTAACGGCAGGGATTAGAAATGACCATGAAGCAGTGCGTGCGAGTGAAGCGACAATGAGAACAGCTCGCGGGATGTATGTGTTGATGCGGGAAGGAACAGCGGCCAAAGATATGGAAGCATTAATTGGAACCGTCACACCTTATAATGCTAGAAGGTACGTGTTTGCTACAGATGACAAGCATTTAGATGAATTAATAGAAGAAGGAAGTATTGATGCCAGTGTGCGTAAAGCAATCAAGTTAGGGATGGATCCTGTACAAGCGGTTCAACTTGCGAGTTTAAATGCGGCTGAATGCTTTGGGTTGAAAGATAAGGGCGCAATTGCACCAGGCTATCAAGCTGATTTTCTTGTGTTAAATGATTTAGAGAAGGTGGAAGTTGAAGCTGTATACGTTGCGGGTGAGAAGGTCGTTGAAGACAACAAATTTGTCGCTGAGCTGAGAGGCGAAGTTGAGCCGCCTTCTTATTTATTAGACAGCGTTCGTATGAAAGATTGGGGTGTGGCTTCCTTTAAGCTTCCGCTTTCATCAAATAAAGCGAAAGTCATTGGTGTGAAGTTAGGCTCGATTGTGACAGAAGCATTGGTTGAAGAGGTGAAGGTATCAGGTGGAGAATTCATACCGTCTGTTGAACAGAACCAATTAAAACTTGTCGTTGCGGAACGTCATCACGAGCTTGGCCATGTTGGGGTCGGAATTGTAAAGGGGATTCCTTTGAAAAAAGGAGCCATTGCTACGACTGTTTCGCATGATTCTCACAATATTATTGCTTTGGGTACAGATGATGAGAGTATTGCTGCGGCAATTAAGGAGCTAGAGCGTATTAAGGGAGGGATGGTTGTAGCAGATCATCAAGACATTCTCGCAAGCTTACCCCTGAAAATTGGCGGCTTAATGTCATCTGAGCCTTATAAGGTGGTGAACCGTCAGATTAAAGAAATTGATGAAGCATTGAAGAAGTTAGGTTATGAACAGGATAAGAACCCGTTTCTGACTCTATCCTTTCTAGCGCTCCCAGTTATTCCTGCACTTAAGCTGACAGATACAGGATTATTTGATGTCTCGCAATTTGCTCATGTCAATATAGAAGCTGAATAAGAAAAATCGGCTGCGAGTTCGTACGCAGCCGCTTTTTCTATTGTTCGGGAGATCTTTGCCGATGATCAGCTTTCATAGAAGAAGCAGAATGATTCTCCCTTTGTAATGAGAGAATGTAGTTGTACACTTTAATTATCTGCTCATCGTTTAAGTGATATAACATCATATGAATCTCTTCTTTTGTAAGGGACATAGTCTCACCCTTTCTGATTATATATCACCTCTTACCCCCATCCTTATTTTTCTTTACCCAATGAAGTTAAAAATAATCACTTACGTACTAGGAATTTCCACTGCTCCCTTTTGAAGGTATTGATATAAATTCAACGCCATATGCACATCTAGAAATTGGCGGCTGTCTGAAAAGTCTACTTCCAATATCGCTTCTACACGTTTAAGCCTATAAGCGAGAGTGTTCAAGTGGATATGCATTGTTTCAGCGGTCTTCTTTACATTTTGATTATGGTCTAGGTAGAGAATGAGTGTTTCTAGTAATTCAGTTTTTTTAGATCGTTCATATTGAAGCAGCGGGCCTAGTGTCTCTTCGACAAAATCAGTTAACTCTTCTTTGGTATTTTGCAAGAGCAGCCTCTGAACGCCTAAGTCATGATATCTTAACTCATCTATTTGCAAATCGTAGCTGCGCAAAAATTGGATGCATTTCGATGCTTCATGGAATGACTTTTTCAGTTGAGTTAAATGCGTGTAGCTTCTGCCGATCCCACATCGAATGTCAGTCTTCCATTCTTTCAGCTGTATCTGTTGTTTTATGTAGGATAATAGTTCGTTTAATTGATATTCCCTCGTCTCTCTAGCAGATGGATGTTCAAAAGAGATCAAGACAAGGATTTGCTCATTTTTAGCGACGGCTACCCCGCTGTGCAGATTCTCATCAATATATTTTTGAATAAGGACAACCATCTGTCTTTGCAGGTGATTGTCGTATTGATTGGTCACATCAAACTCTCTAAAACGAAGCATAAATGAAGTGAAATGCCCTTTCTCAGAAAGGTTAAGATGCTTCGCCCTCTCAAAGAAAGCGCGGTCCACATTTCCGGAGAGTAATTCTTCGATAAATTCCCCTTTTAGCGTTTGTTCTGTATCAAAGGCAGCTTGGTTCTTAAGGATCTCTAAAGATATAACAGCGCATGCGTGACCTAGAGCTGCCAAAATCATCTCGCTGATCTCACCATCGGCAAGCAGCGCAAGTACTCCTAAATTCCCTTCTGCCGATCCAATAGGAAGTAACACTACAGAGACGTCGCCTAATTGTTTACAAGTGATCTTGATAGGGCTAATAGGATTCGTTTCATTTGCAGCTTCTTCTAATGAGTTTAGGAGCATTTGCGTTTCGACCCGTGTAAATGGCGAATCTATAGTACTTGCTATCACATGGCCAAGCTCACTTATTAAAATGGCGTGATAACCAATGTTTTGATAGATATAATGCATGATTGAGCTGAGCCCTTCACCATGTAACACAAGGTCGGTTAAATTGGAGTGGATATCAATAGACCGTTTTAATAGAGCGTTTTGTTCTACCATCTTCTCATTTAAGTGCTGCATCTCATTCAGGTGTTCTTCTTTTACTTTGTAGAGATTTGCTTTTTCTAATGCAACGGCTGCTTGGTGGGCGATTGCTTCGACAAGGTTAATGTCTTCCTGTGTAAATTCTTTATTAGAGTAAAAACAGTCAAGGGTAATTACACCGATAGACTTACCATCTCGGATAATGGGAGCGCATATGGCAGCAGACGGGTAGTGAGGGATCGCTTTTTCAAGTTCTACGAAACTGGTTTTATTCATCGAGGAGGTTGTTTTTTTTATTAATTCCTGGGTTGGAAAGACTAAGCAGTTCTTAGCCAAAAAAGCGAGGCCTGTCATAGACTCTCCAGGTGCAAGACGGACGTTGTCAATATTATGCAAGCGAAACCCTTGTGATGATTTGGGCAGAAGAACATTCTCTTTTTCATCATATAAAAAGAGAACGCCGCCGTCAGCCGCATCAATCGCATTAATGGTTTCTCTCATTATCGAATCTATTGTGTGATCGATATCAACAGATGAATTCAGGACGTTTGATACATCCATTAAAAGCTTAAGCTGTTTTCGATTTAATGTGTCTTCCATTGCTCGTTCACCTCTAGTTGTCTAATCTTCAGTCTTTTATTAATTTACAGAATCATTATACTATTCATTGTACTATGTATTTGAAGGTAAAGGTATGTGTCAGTTAATAAAAAATGAATTCATATATTATGAATTTAAACAAAAAATGAAATGGATCGCTTCTCTTTCTTGCAGTGATGCGATGAATTAGATAAATATGTTGTGATATCCCTAAATAAATAGCATTGATTTTGTTACATTAACAGACTAAATCTATGTATAATCGTAACTATCAAAATTATCTGATAATAAAAAGGGGGAGAAAATGATGCAGCCGAATACACAACAAGATATCACAACAGAAAAGAGATCTGGATTGTTTACGATGTTCCTCAATATGATTGAAAAAGTAGGGAACAAGCTTCCGGATCCCGTTACGCTTTTCATTATTTTTGCTGTGCTTGTCATTATCGCTTCGCACTTTGCTGCCATGGCAGGAGTGAGCGTGATTAACCCGGCAACTGATGAAACGGTTGAAGCGATCAGTCTTCTCACGCGTGATGGAATTCAAATGATTATGACACAGATGGTCACAAACTTTGCTCAATTCCCGCCTCTTGGCCTTGTGCTCGTAACAATGATCGGCGTTGGCGTAGCTGAAGGAGTAGGACTTATATCTGCTTTATTAAAGAAAGTCGTACTAGGTTCACCTAAAGTATTGATTACCGTATCAATTGTATTTGCTGGTATTCTAGCAAATATGGCTGGAGACGCAGGCTTTATCGTCCTGCCGCCGATCGCAGCGCTTGTCTTTATGAGTGTAGGACGCCATCCAATTGCAGGGATGGTTGCGGCATATGCTGCGGTTGCAGGGGGCTTTAGTGCTAACCTTATTGTAAATATGCTTGATGCTCTTCTTGCTGGATTTACGCAAGAGGCAGGACAGATTATTGATTCTGAATTCATTGCCAATCCAGCAATGAACTATTATTTCTTAGCAGGTTCGGCATTTATTATTGTTCCTCTCGCTGTTTGGATCACAGATAAGATCGTTGAACCGCGTTTAGGTACATACACAGGACCTCAGATGAAGCTAGAGAAGCTCACAGCACTTGAGAATAAAGGATTAAAGTGGGCAGGAGTGACAACACTAGCGTACCTTGCTGTCATTGCTTTGATGATTGTTCCTGAGAGCGGCGTTCTTCGTGCAGATGATGGAGGAATTGTTATTTCGCCGTTCATGAGCTCGCTAGTACCAATTATTATGGGACTATTTCTATTCCCTGCGTTGACGTATGGCTTTATCACAAAAACTGTGCGTTCTGACAAAGATGTTGCTGATACGATGGCGAAGTCCATGGGGACGATGGGGATGTACATTATCCTGGCATTCTTCGCGGCTCAATTTATCTCGTATTTTAACTGGAGTAATTTAGGGATTATCTTAGCGATTTCAGGAGCCGATCTCTTGAAAAGCTTGAATTTTACAGGTCTGCCATTGTTAATCGGCTTCATCATCATTAGCGCTGGATTGAATTTATTTATTGGAAGCTCTTCGGCAAAATGGGCGATTTTAGGACCGGTATTTGTTCCGATGTTTATGCTGCTTGGCTATGACCCGGCATTCACACAGCTTGCATATCGAATTGGCGATTCGATTACAAACCCGATTACACCAATGTTTGCATACTTTGCAATCTTGCTCGCATTAGCTCGCCGTTATGATAAGAATCTTGGCCTTGGATCGTTAATTGCGGTTATGCTCCCATACAGTATTTTCTTTGGGATCGCATGGATTGTTTTCTTTATCATTTGGTATTTCATTGGACTGCCGCTTGGCCCAGGAAGTAATATTTTCTTATAAGATAGGAGTGTACGTGTTATGCAAACGATTTTTACAGATGAGCGCTTACTTGAAGGGGTCAATAAATGTGCAGAATATGCGCATATTGACCCTGCGACACTTGCTAACCGAATCTTAGAGCTTGCTGCATTTGGCAAGACGGCTGACGGCGGTGTAACACGTTTCGTTTATACGGAAGAAGAGACACAGGCTAAGGAGTTATTTATCAGCTGGATTAAGGAAGCTGGGTTTGATGTAAGAGAAGATAGTTTTGGGAATCTATTTGCAAAATATACAGGGACGGACCCTGATCTGCCGGTAGTGATGACGGGATCTCACTTAGACAGTGTTCCTAACGGTGGTTATTTTGATGGGCCGCTCGGCTGCATCAGCTCTTTTATGGCCATAGAGGCTCTTATGAAAGAAGGAAAGCGCCCTAAACGTTCGATTGAATTCGTGATTTTTGTCAATGAAGAAGGATCGAGATTTAATAACGGGATCTTTGGCAGCCAGGCGTTGATGGGCGAGATCACAAAAGAAGAGCTTAACACTTACCGTGATAAAGAAGGCGTGAGTATTGCTGAAGCAATGAAGGAACAAGGGTATGATCCTGAGATTGCCTTAGCTCGTAAATGTGAGAAGAGTGACATCCATGCGTTTTTAGAGCTGCATATTGAACAAGGAAAGCAGCTTGAATTAAATGAGGAAAAGATTGGAATTGTCAGTGGGATCGCAGGACCGACTTGGCAATCGTTTACGTTCCTTGGAGAAACAGATCATGCGGGGAATACCCCGATGCATCTGCGAAAGGATACGTTATGTGCGGCAGCTGAATTTATGCTAGAAGTAGAGAAACTTCCAAGACAAATAAACGAAACGGCTGTTGCGACTGTAGGAAAGATTGATGTCTCGCCAAACGGAGCAAACGTTATTTCTGGTAAAACGAATGTAATTGTAGATGTGCGAGATATTGATAAGGAAAGTTTAGTTGAGCTGAATAAGAGAATTGTCTCGAGTGCGAGTGAAATAGCAGAGCGTAGAGGCATTCAAGCAGAGCATGAGGAATTAACGAAAATTGATCCAGTTGTTGTTCCTGATTCCATTCAAGAATCAATTAAAGCATCTTGTGAGCGTCATCAGCTGCCTTATCGTTCACTTGTCAGCGGAGCAGGACATGATGCGATGATTATGGGCAAATATGTTCCATCAGCCATGGTATTTGTACCAAGTGTAAATGGAAAAAGCCATTCTCCTGAAGAGTTTACGCATTTAGCTGATTGTGTAGACGGTGTAGCAGTGATGAAAGATGTATTATGGGATTTAGCAAACGAGTAAAGAGATAGAATTAATTAAAAAAGAAGTGGGTAAGAGCGGAACGAAACGGGTTAGGCTTTGAGAGGGGAAGTATGAACAGCATAGAATGAGCGTACAAATTAACAGGGATTTGTACGCTTATTTTTTATGGATGATCAAAATTTAAATCGATTTTATTTCTCTGCTATTTTAAGGAACAAGATTACAAAATAATCGGTCTGAAAAAGCCAACATATGGGTAGAGGGGAGAAAGGAGGTTGTTTGTAATGGAACGTAGAGATTCTCAACAAGGTATGGATAAATTATTAAGACAACTGGAAAGTGACTATATAAAAGCCGTTAAAGACAATGAAAACACAACCGTAGAAGGCTTCATTGAGCAGTTTTTGTATGATTCTTGGGACTATAATGATAAGAATCTAGAAGACATCAAGAGTGTTTTGGGCCGTTATTCAGATGGTGAAATTTATCAAGGGACTTTCAGCAAATCATTCACTGAGATGCTCAAGCATCTGAAAATGAAGCTACAACAACTAGATTCGGCCATGGAATATCCTGTTCTTCACACTAACAATGGAGCATCACTGTTAGTCGCTTTTGTCGATGGTTTGGTCATCCAATACTATGTAGGCATTTATAACGTAGAAAAGTTAAGAGAGATGACTTCATACATAAAGAGTGTCATTCTCCATGCTTTAAAAGCAGAAGGTACAGAATCAGCCGAACTAACTTAACCTTTATTGTAGCCGGCTATCAAAATAATATCACAGATGAAAATGATAAGATTAATCGTTTTTTAAAACATATGAAAAAACCACACTGTTTGAAATCAGTGTGGTTTCACGTTAATCAACCAGCCTAGTTCTCTTCGTAATACCTCGGAACACGCTTACTCACCGCGCAAACAATCTCATAATTAATCGTCCCTGTTAATTCAGCCATCTCATCAATTGGAAATTCCACATGATCGCCTAGCTTCGCATCTGGAATATCTGTTACATCGATCATCGTCTGGTCCATGCACACGCGACCTAAGATCGGAGCTTTTTGGCCGTGTAAGGTTACGAACCCTTTATTAGATAAGGCGCGAGAAAGACCGTCGGCATACCCGATCGGCATTGTAGCCACAACTTTTTCAGATGAGAGTTTATGCGTTCTTCCGTAACTAATGGATGAACCTTCAGGCAGTTTTCTAAGCGATACAATACTAGAAAATAACCGCATTGCCTGAGAAAGCTCAATTGGGAATTCTAATGAAAGATCGGGTCTTAACCCGTACAGGCTGATGCCGACACGAACCATATCAAGGTGTTTATCCTGATGAAAGAGAGTTCCGGCACTATTGCAGCAATGTTTAATAGGTACGTTCATATCGTCTTCTTCTATTGCCTCAATAAATGATAGGAATCGTGCGAATTGTTCATCTGTGTACGTGGACTGCAGATTATCAGCTTCAGCAAAATGAGTGAAGATGCCTTCTACTTCAATGTTGTTATGTTGATAGAGTGGAGTCATGACGTCGAGCAGCTCTTCTTTGGTCTGCACACCTACTCGTCCCATGCCTGTTTCAGTTTTAATATGAACCTTTATTGGCGATTCGGCCTCAGAAGCCACCTCGAGCAATACATCCCGAACATCAGTAGAAAACACAGTGAGCGTAATATTGCGAGAAATCGCTTCTCGTAACGCATGCGGAGAGGTATAGCCTAACACTAAAATAGGTGCTTCAATTCCTGCATCACGAAGCTCAATCGCTTCATCAAGAATGGCTACTCCTAAATAGTCTGCTCCGCCGCTTAAGGCTGACCTAGCTGCAGCAACGGCCCCGTGTCCGTACCCGTCTCCTTTTACAACTGCCATTAATCTGCATGCAGGAGATTGTAGGGAAGCTTTAAAAGAAGCTGCATTTTCTTTTAGGGCTTGTAATGAGATTTGTGCATAGGTGTTTCTAAAACTGCTCGTCTTCATCTGGCAAACTCCTTTTACATATAAGCGTATCTTTTAATAGACCCCCTCAGTCTAAGGTGACCGAGGGGGTTCGTGTAAGTCTATATTATAGTAGATTCTTATGCTTGAACAGGTGTTTTCTTTAATGCATCTTCTACAGATACTAACTCATATCCAAGGTCACGTGCTACAGCGTTGTATGTTACATCACCGTTTGCAACGTTTACACCAAGAGCAAGTGCAGGGTTTTCAGCAACAGCTTTTTCTACGCCTTTGTTAGCAATCTGCATAGCGTAAGGAATTGTTACGTTTGTTAAGCCGATTGTTGATGTACGCGGAACAGCTCCAGGCATGTTAGCAACTGCATAGTGAACAACACCGTGTTTTGTATACGTTGGGTTATCATGTGTTGTAATTTGATCAACTGTTTCAATGATACCGCCTTGGTCAATCGCTACGTCAACAACAACCGATCCAGGAGTCATAGATTTGATCATTTCCTCTGTTACAAGCTTAGGAGCTTTTGCACCAGGAATTAATACAGCACCGATTACTAAGTCAGATTCTTTTACTGCCTCAGCAATGTTAAGCGGGTTAGACATAAGTGTTTGAATATCGTTTCCAAATTGATCATCAAGCTGGCGAAGACGATCTGCACTTAAGTCGATAAGTGTTACATCAGCACCAAGGCCAACAGCAATTTTAGCTGCGTTTGTACCAACAACACCGCCGCCGATGATAGTTACTTTACCACGTTTTACTCCAGGAACACCTGATAATAGAATTCCTTTTCCGCCTTTAGACTTCTCTAGGAATTGAGCACCAATTTGTGATGCCATGCGTCCAGCTACTTCACTCATAGGAGTTAAAAGAGGAAGAGTACGGTTTACTTCAACTGTTTCATAAGCGATCGCAATAACGCCGCTGTCTACTAGTGCTTTTGCAAGTTCAGGCTCAGCAGCTAGGTGAAGGTATGTGAATAGGATTAATCCTTTGCGGAAGTAGCCGTACTCAGAGCTTAATGGTTCTTTAACTTTCATTACTATTTCAGCTTTAGCCCATACATCTTTCGCTTCTGGAATAATTGTTGCTCCAGCAGCTGTGTAATCTACATCTTCAAATCCGCTGCCAATTCCAGCGCCTTGTTCGATTAGAATTTCGTGACCTGCTTTTGTTAAAGCGACAACTCCTGCTGGTGTAATAGCTACGCGATTTTCATTATTTTTAATTTCCTTTGGAATACCGATAATCATGTTTTTCGTCCCCCTAAGTCGGATGTTTGTTATATCGTTAGTATAAATCCACAAAAGGAGGAACGCATTGTGCGTAAAATTAAAAATGTAAACGTTTTTTTGTTGTTTTTAACAAATGGTCCAAATCATTGACTAGCGTTTTAAATAGACCTTCATATCTAAATAGAGACCAATTTTCTGAACGGGGTCTTTTAATTGAATGTTTGCAATCTCTTGAATTCGTTTAAGACGGTAATTTAACGTATTCACATGACAATGAAGCTCTTTTGCTGCTTCATTCATGTTGCCGTCTTTGTCTAGGATGATGCCTAATGTCTCAAGCAGGTTAGTCCGATGCTCCAAATCATACTTTTCAAGCTTGCGGATAGCAGGATTAACCGTCATTTCTTGTTCTTTAATTGTTTGACGAATCAGATCAATGTAGCGAAATACCCCAAGCTCATGATAAAAAGCGGCTGATTGAAGCTCTTTAGTAAAGGTTTGTTTTAAAGAGATTACCTTTGTTGCTTCATCATAGCTCCTCTTAATCCACTCGTAATTGTCGTACGCATACCCGCAGCCCGCCGTAACTTCCATTATCCCAAAACGTTCCCTTACTTGCGCTTTAAAAGTTTCCACAAACTCTTTTGTATCTTTTACAAAATCATTTGAAGCAGGGGAGGACACGAGAAAGACGACTTGGTTCTCATCCAAGGTCTGAATTAAAATCGTTACTTTTTGAGTCGTTTTTGCAACATAAACAAGCTTTTTATACAAGTCATCGGACATTACTTCAAAGTTGAATAAAATCACAGCCAGCGGTTTAGTTGGGTTAACCCCTATTTTCGAAAGCTGATCAGCGATATGCTTGTGGTCTCTAGCATCTCCTGTAATCAGCTGCCAAAGCAGTTCCTGATGATTCTTTTCTTTCTTTTTCTTTTGCATGTTTAATTGAAGCAGTTGGTTTTTGGCTTTGCTTGCAGCGAACTTCAAGTCGGCTAGATCTTCATCCGTAAGCTTTCGACCAACTTCAAGCACCCAAATGTAGCCCAGCACTTCATTGTTTTTTCGGATAGAAACGGCCACACGATTGCCAAGCCCGATATCGTTGATTTGCGGAATAATAAGCGGTTCATCACTTTGATTAAGGGTTGGAATCACCCCTTCTTTCCAAAAGCGATTAATGACTTTCTCTGGCACGCGTCTGCCGATAATAGTTGAAATCCTGGCGGCATCCGTTCCGTCATCATGAGAACTATAGGCAAGCAGGTGGTGATTTGAATCTTCAATAGTTACAGGACATTGAAGACGTTCGCTAATTGTATCAACAAATTCTTCTAATGAATCAAACTGCCGATTGAAAGATTCGCGTTTGTTATCGCTCATGGGAAAACTCCTTACTCTATAAAATAAGACATAAGTCGTCAGTCTTTTTGTTTAAAATCACAAGTGAAGCGTTTTCAGTTTGTGTGCTCTCACAAACAAAAGCTTGCATCGTCATGTTAGAATAACATATACAATCTTATTATAATATATGAAAGCGTTATCTGTGGGGAGTGAATGTGATGGACATCTTAGACATACTAGGAAAGATTAATAATGTATTATGGGGTCCGCCAAGTTTAATCTTATTATTTGGGACAGGCTTATTTTTAACCCTTGTTTTAAAAGGGTTGCAATTCCGCCGTCTTATCTATGCATTTAAGATTGGTTTTGGTAAAGAAGATAGTAAAGATGCTGCAGCTGAAGGTGATGTAAGTCATTTTAAAGCATTGATGACAGCGCTTGCGGCAACAATTGGAAACGGTAATATTGCCGGGGTAGCTACAGCTATTACGCTTGGTGGTCCTGGGGCAATTTTCTGGATGTGGATTGTTGGTTTACTAGGTATGGCAACTAAATATGCAGAGGCATTACTTGCTGTAAAATACCGTGTGAAGAATGACAAGGGCGAATATTCGAGTGGCCCGATGTATTACATCGAGCGAGGGCTCGGTCGGAAGTTTAAGGCGCTTGCTGTTGCCTTTGCTTTATTTGGTGCCTTTGCGGCTTTAGGTATTGGGAATAGTGTGCAATCAAATACGATTGCTGATGTAACGAGCAACAGCTTTGGTATGGCAAACTGGGTAACTGGTTTAATCTTAGTTGTATTAGTAAGTGTCATTATTTTTGGTGGTATTCAGCGTATTAGTACGGTTGCAAGTTTCTTTGTTCCGATTATGGCTTTCCTATATATGGGTGGGGCATTTATCATCTTGATCTTAAATTATGATATGATCATTCCTGCTTTTGAACTAATTTTCTATTATGCCTTTAATCCTGTAGCGGCAGCGGGTGGTTTCTTAGGAATCGTTGTTTCAGAAGCGATTCGTAACGGGGTTGCTCGTGGTATTTTCTCAAATGAAGCTGGTCTTGGTACGGCAGCATTAATTGCTGGTAACGCTCGTGCAGACCACCCGGTAAAACAAGCTCTTGTAGCAATGACGGGTACATTTATTGTAACGATCGTTGTTTGTACGATGACGGGGCTGACATTATTAATAACAGGCTTCTGGGATCCATCAGGCGGCGTCTTATCTGGGGTTGCTCATGATGCAACGCTAGAAGGCGGTGCATTAACAAGTGCGGCGTTTGGCTCGGTCCTTGGAGTAGTTGGTGAATATATCGTTTCATTCTCAGTAATCTTCTTTGGTTTCTCGACGATTGTCGGCTGGTATGTGTACGGCGAGAAGTGTTTTGAATACCTTGCAGGCTCAAAAGGTATCGCAGGCTATCGTTTAGTGTACATCGCAGCTTGTGGAGTCGGTACTGTAGCAAATCTGGCAACAGTATGGGCATTTGCAGATATGGCCAATGCATTGATGATGATTCCAAACTTAATTGCTTTATTATTGCTTTGGAAAGTCATTGTAGCTGAGACAAATGATTATTTTAATAATTTCTATGAAGCAGCTAAAACAAATGCAAAACAAGCAAGTTAATTAGCTTAAAGAGGTTCTGTCATAAAGACAGAGCCTCTTTTTTATGGAGAGAGTAGACATATACTATAAAGTATATTATTATCATTATATAAAATGATAATAATGAGATGGAGGAAATGTTTTGGCTGAAAAGAAAGCAGATATCATGCTTCATCCTATTCGAATGAGAATTATTCAAGAGCTTGTTAAATCTCCCAACCAAACAGTACAGCAGCTAATTGATCATTTAGGCGATGTTCCGCAAGCAACAATGTACCGCCATTTAAAAATTTTATCAGACGCTGAATTGATTCACGTGGTGGAAACAAACAAAGTAAGAGGAACGGTAGAGAAAGTATATGCTGTGCTGGTTGAGAATTTAGCGATCACAGATAAGGAATTAGAAGAAACAGCACCTGAAGAACATCTTCGTTATTTTATGACCTATCAAGCGAATTTAGCAAAAGAATTTGAACGGTATGTCATGAGCCAACAACCGACTTCATATAAAGAAGATGGGCTAGGATATTGGCAGACTACGATTCACCTAAGTGATGAGGAGTTTGAAGAGTTTGCTGAAAAGCTTGGTCATCTCATTAAGGAAGCGGTGGAGAAGAAACCGAATAAAGATAGACGTGCACGGACGTTAGCAACCATTTCAATACCAGAGGTGGAATGATCATGGCAAAGATGGTCTCGATACAGCGTGGTGACCTTACAATTAGCGGAACGCTTGAAGTGCCTGAAAAAAAAGAGCAGTCCTATCCTGCAGTACTCATTATCTCAGGGTCTGGTCCCCTTAATCGTGATGGGAATGGAAAAAGAGGGCAAGTGTTTAATCTTTATAACTTGCTCGCTGCATTTTTTAAAGAAAATGGCTTTGTCACATTGAGATATGATAAACGTGGAGTTGGTGCATCAACAGGGTCATATCTTGAGGCCGGATTATGGGATTTGATTGATGATGCAAAAGCTGTGCTCCGCTTTTTAAAAGAACAGCCGGAAGTCGATCCGCGTCGTGTGTTTGTCATTGGTCATAGTGAAGGGGCAATGATTGCACCAGCTTTAGCTAAAGACGAGGAGCTTGCTGGAGTCATTTTATTAGCAGGTGCTGCTGAGACGATGGCTGAGGCGTTGGCCCATCAAAGAGGGCAGGCTGTTCGCAGTTTAAAAGAAATAAGCGGTATAAAAGGGAAGTTGTTAAAAGTGTTAAAGGTTCCCGAGCGGGCGGAGAAGCAGGGACCTAAATTCGATGAAAAAATGATTCGCTCGGAATCAGCAACCGTACGTGTTCAAGGAATGAAAATGAATGCGAAATGGTTTCGGGAACATTATCAATTCAATGCACGTAGGGTACTTGAGGAAGTTGAGTGTCCAATCTTAGCTGTAACGGGCTCAAAGGACGTGCAAGTCACGCCGGAGCGAGTGTTTGAAGTGGAAAGGTACGCAAGCGGCGAGGTGGAAGCCAAGATTATTCCGAACATGAATCATATGCTAAGAGATCAAGCAGAAGACTATTCGATTCTTCAGCTGAAGAGAGCATATAAACAAACAGGAAGTAAACCATTGTCCAACGAGCTGTTAACAACGATGAAAGAGTGGCTTGTTAAACATGTATAGAAAGTGGAAGGCTTCACTTATTAGTCTTGCTATTCTATTTCAGGTGTTAACGATAATCTTTGCTTTTATTGATATCACGTTGGCTTTGACAACTTTAGCTTTAAACATATTGAGCTTTATCGCGGTACTAATCGTATTTATTATAGAGAGGAAAAAAGAAAAAGAGGAGGAAATAGATTATGATGATAGTGACTACTGATACGATTGCTGGTGCTGAAATTACTGAAGTGATTGGGTATGTAAAAGGAGGCACGATTCAAACGAAACATATCGGCCGTGATATTACGGCTGGATTAAAAGGGATCGTCGGAGGAGAAATTAAAGGGTACAATGAGATGATGGATGAGGCGAGAAAGCTTGCTATTCATCGAATGGTAGAAGATGCGAAGAAAAAAGGGGCCAATGCTATTGTTGGCATGCGTCTGCAGTCATCAACCGTTATGGGTTCGGCTGCAGAGATTATTGCCTATGGAACAGCAGTTAAAATTTTAGAGAAGTAAATTATTGGAGGCACGAATGGTTAAACAGTCACTGTATCGTCTTTTTATAGAGTTATCAAATCATAAAATGAACTCTCTTATATTGAAGAGTTTTGCAGAATCTAAAATGAGCAGAAGAGTGAATCGTTCGTTTACTAAAACGTTTAATCTAAATGAACAAGAAATGCTAGAGCCTGTTCATTCCTATAAGAGTTTGCATGAGTTGTTCATCCGGAGGTTAAAGCCAGAGAGCAGACCGATTAATCAGCTAGAAGATATTCTCGTTAGTCCGGTTGATGGCATTTTGGCTGAGCAGCATATCCTAGCACCTGGTGTCACGTTTCATGTGAAAGGGCAAGATTATACTTTAGAAGAAATGTTAGGGTCTAGTGAAGCGGCAGGGAAATATGATGGCGGCGTAGTAATGGTACTTTATTTAAGCCCTAGTCATTATCACCGCATCCATAGCCCGGCAGATGCTGAAATCACAAAGCAATGGACGTTAGGCGGGCGATCTTACCCTGTGAACAATTGGGGGCTTCTCTACGGAAGAAGGCCGCTTTCAAGAAACTATCGAGTCATAACAGAGCTAAACGTTTCCGGCAAACAGTTAGCTGTTGTAAAAGTAGGAGCGATGAATGTTAACACGATTGAGCTTACTCACAAGAACTCAACCTTATCCCGAGGTGAAGAGATGGGGTACTTTTCCTTTGGCTCAACCGTTGTTTTAGTTGGGGAAAAAGGTTTGATGGAGCTTGCCGACAAGCAGACGCCAGCAGACGTACTAATGGGCCAAAAGCTGACCAATCGAGTTAATTAAACGTTTGTTTAACGGCATTTAGCATGTAATGATCCTCTACTTCAATAGTGGGCATGACAAGCCAGATTTTACAGATACGACAAGTAAGGATATAGGCTAGTCCCTCCTGGCATTATTTGTTTACCTCCGCTGAAGGCGCACGCTTTCCGCGGGCGGCCCGGGAGCTCAGCAGCTCACCGCGGAAAGCGAAGCATATTTCAGCAGCGGCGAGCCCGCTATACGCCATGTTTAAAGCATTTCAAGCTTTGAAGCTATACAATACTCCGATAACATACGCTTATTTTCCAGTTCTATTTATATGTGAATCATTCCCCCAATCTCCTAACCACCTGACCACCCAGCCGCCTAACACCTACAAAAATATAATCCTTGCATTCTACCCCTGATATCGTTTAATCTATCAATATATCGTATTAGTAATCATAACTAACAACTATATATTGTTTTTGTGGAATGTTGGTGCTGCTAGGCAGCTTAATAGGGAATCTGGTGAAAATCCAGAACTGTCCCCGCAACTGTAAGTGTGGATGAAATGAGACAACCACTGTATAAGAGAGCTGAAAGGTGCTTATACGGGAAGGCTCAGAGTAAAGAGAAGCACAAGTCAGGAGACCTGCCATCATTTCTCAGTCAGCTATCTTCGGGGGATGAGAAGTGAGACGGCAGCGGCTAGATTTGTGCGTTTTTGCAAGGTGCATTCTAGCTCGATTAAGGTATGCAAATGACCAAGTCCGTTTTACGCTCTATTTCTCAAACCTGAGAGATAGGGCGTTTTTTATTTGCAAATGAAATGTACATAGCTGAATGAAGGAGTGTGGGACAAATGAAGATAAACGTAAAAGAGAAAAAAGATAACCCGCTAGATGTGCAGGTAGATCTTGATTGGTTAGAGCAAACGTCGCATCTAACATGGGAAAAACGTGCAGCACATGCTTTAAATGAACTATCTGTGGAGGAGCCGCATTGGACTTATGTGGCAGCTGCTTGTTATATCAACCATTTGAGAGAACAAATAGCAGCACAACGAGGGGTAGAACCAAGAGTGCTTAGTGCAAGTTTTCCGGAGTATCTTAAAACGCAGATTGAAAAGGGAATCTATGATGAAAGATTAGGCTCGTATTCAACGGAAGAATTATACGAACTCGCATTAACGCTTGAACCGGCAAGAGATCAAAAGTTTACGTATATAGGCATTAAAACATTAGCAGACCGCTACCTGGCAAAGGCCTTTAATGATCAAATCGTAGAGCTGCCGCAAGAGCGCTGGATGGTTATAGCAATGACTCTAATGTCAGAAGAGAATAGAGGGTCCCGGCTTGAATTGGTAAAGGAAGCCTATTGGGCGCTCTCACATTTATATATGACAGTCGCTACACCGACAATGAGTAATGCCGGCAAAGCGGGAGGCCAGCTCTCAAGCTGCTTTATCGATACGGTGGAAGACGATCTAAGGTCGATTTTCGATAGCTGTACCGATGCGGCAACTGTGAGTAAGAACGGCGGCGGGCTTGGTATGTATTTAGGGAAGATTCGTGCAAGAGGTTCATCGATTCGTGGATTTAAAAATGTTTCCTCAGGCGTTATTCCTTGGATGAAGCAGCTAAATAACGTAGCTGTCAGCGTAGACCAGCTTGGCCAGAGGCAAGGCGCTATAGCGGTATACCTGGATGTTTGGCATAAAGATATCTTTGCTTTTCTCGATGCGAAATTAAATAACGGGGACGAGCGTCAAAGAACTCATGATCTCTTTACAGCTGTATCTTTGCCAGATCTATTTATGGAGGCTGTTGAGAAGAGAGATACTTGGTATTTGTTTGACCCCCATGAAGTTCGGATGAAAATGGGATTCTCTCTTGAAGATTTTTATGATGAGAAAAAAGGAAATGGAGAGTTCCGTAAAAGGTACGAGCAATGTGCAGCGAATGATGAACTGTCGCGTACAGAAATTCCAGCGATCGAAGTTATGAAACGAATTATGCTCTCTCAGCTTGAAACAGGAAGCCCGTTTATGTTCTACAGGGATACAGCAAACAGGCTGAATCCAAACAAGCATAAAGGAATGATTTACGGCTCTAATTTGTGTACTGAAATTATGCAGAATATGAGTGCGACAACCGTTGTGGAAGAAACACTTGAGGACGATACGATTTCGATTAAGAAGCAGCCGGGAGATTATGTGGTCTGTAATTTAAGCTCATTGTCGCTGGCTCAAGTATTTTCAGATGATGTGGTAGAAAGGGTCGTGAAGATTCAAGTAAGGATGCTAGATAATGTGATTGATCAAAATTCAATCGGCGTAAAACAAGCAGAGAAAACGAACAAACTGTACAGAGCGATCGGCCTTGGTACGTACGGATGGCATCATCACTTGGCGAAGCGAGGGATCGCTTGGGAGAGTGAGGAATCTGTTAAGGAAGTGGAGCGTGTATATGAGCGGATTAATCAAGCGGCGATTAAAGCTAGTGCAGAATTAGCGGCTGAAAAAGGTGCCTATCCGCATTATGAAGGGTCTGATTGGCAAACGGGCGAGTTCTTTAGTGAACGTGGATACGAAGGCGCAGAATGGGATGAGATTCGTTCGTTCATTTCAAAGCATGGCATGAGAAACGGGTACGTGATGGCTGTGGCACCAAATGCAACGACTTCTCTTATTGCTGGTTCTACTGCTTCTATTGATCCTTTGTTCCAAAAATATTACGTGGAAGAGAAGAAAAATTATCGTATTCCTGTTGTGGCGCCTGACCTCAACTCTCGGACCACTTGGTATTATAAGCCGGCTCACCTAGTTGACCAAACATGGAGCATCCGTCAAAATGCGGCTCGTCAGCGTCATGTCGACCAAGGAATTTCATTTAATCTATATGTTCCAAACAACGTCAAAGCAAAAGAGCTCCTTGATCTACATTTGCTTGCATGGAAAGAAGGGCTAAAGACAACGTATTACGTTCGCTCAACGTCGCTTTCAGTAGATGACTGTGAAAGCTGTTCAAGTTAAGAGGAGGAAATGAAATGACACTTCAAAAAAGAAAACTTTATAATCCACACGCCCCGAATGCTTCAACAGGAATTATTAATGGGGAAAGTTCAAATGTATTGAATTGGGATGATGTACGGTTCAGCTGGGCTTATCCTCTCTATAAAAACATGCTCGCTAATTTCTGGACGCCTTTTGAAATTAATATGAGCCATGATGCCAAGCAGTTTCAGAATCTAACAGAAACAGAACAAGAGGCCTTTAAAAAGATTATCGGCCTTCTTGCTTTCCTAGATAGTGTACAAACGGATTATTCATTAAAGGTAGCTGATTACTTAACAGATTCATCGCTTGTTGCATTAATGAGTGTGCTGTCATTTCAAGAGGTCGTTCATAACCAGAGCTATTCCTATGTGCTCTCAAGTCTTGTACCAAAAGCGACGCAGGATGAGATTTTCGATTACTGGAAAAATGATCCTGTCCTAAAAGAGAGAAATGAATTTATTGTAGATGGGTACGAGGAATTTGCAGATAACCCTACACCAGATACATTGGCAAGATCGATTGTTTACGATGTGATCTTAGAAGGAGTTAATTTTTATTCAGGCTTTGCCTTCTTCTACAACCTCGCCCGACACCAGAAGATGGTGTCTACTTCAACGATGATTAATTATATTAACCGTGATGAACAGCTTCATGTGTATTTATTTACGAATGTATTTAAAGAATTACTTGAAGAGCATCCTGAATTAAACAATAGAGAGATGGAATCCTTCGTCAAACAGTCGCTAACGACGGCAGTGGAGCTTGAATTGAAATGGTTCAACTATATCATCGGTGAGCAGATTGAAGGCGTAACCTCTGATGAGATGGAGTCCTATTTAAAATTCATTGCAAATAAAAGAGCAAAGCAGCTCGGCTACGATCATATTTTTCCTGAGCATTGTACAAATGTATTTAAATGGATTAAGGCTTACGAGGATGTAAATGCGGCAAAAAGTGATTTCTTTGAACAAAAATCACGACAATATGCGAAAGTTTCAAGTGACAACGGCTTTGATGAACTCTAAAAACAAGACGGTATCTGTAACAGCTGACCGCCCCCTCGTCGGGAAGCTGTTGCAGAAATACCGGTTTCACAATGGGCTAGGGCAATTCAGGCTGCCAAGTGAACAGCAGCTAGCGATGCTGAATGCCTTTCAAACATTGGATGTGAATCTAGCCTTAGCTTATACAGAAGAGTTAATTGTGGGCTATGCGCTGATTTTATCGCCTGAGCCATATGAACGTTGGGTGAAAATGAAAGAGATACGTGTATTAGGTGTGGTTGAGGTGGCGCCTCCGTATAGAAACCAGCAGGCGGCAAGTTCATTATTAACAGCCTTACTCGATCAAGGCGACTATGAGAAGAATATCCTTATATCACTAGAATACCGGTGGCACTGGGATTTGGATTCTCTTAATGGTGATAGTGCTCTATACAAAAAGCTTCTCCAAAAGCTGCTGATGAAAGGAGGTTTTGAAGAGGTGTTGACCAATGAACCTGACATTATGAATTATCATGATAACTTCATGATGGTCCGATTTGGAAGAGATGTATCCAGTGAAATTGTTAAGCGCTTTCTTGAGTTAAGCGGAAATCCAATATCAAATATTGTCAGATAATTTCACCAAATAAGGTTGCATTCACCTTCTTTTAAAGTTAGAATTGTTTAAATATTTGAAAAGGAGGGGTTCGATGCAACCGGTTGGAAAGATCGAAAAAATTGGTTTGTGGATGAGTAAGTATTTTGCTCTTATTATTATTTTATGTAGTTTTATTGCGTTTTCTGCACCGCAGTTATTTACTTGGATCGCCCCTCATATCACGCTTCTCTTAGGTGTGATTATGTTTGGAATGGGTCTTACGATGAGAGCTGTCGACTTTAGTGTTGTCGCTAAGAAGCCGGTACCTGTAGTGATTGGTGTGATTGCTCAATTTTTGATTATGCCATTAGTTGCTTATGCGATTGCTGTATTACTGCAGCTTCCGCCTGAACTTGCAGTAGGATTAATTCTTGTCGGCGCCTGTCCTGGCGGTACCGCCTCTAATGTTATGGTGTACCTAGCTAAAGGGGACCTGCCAGTTTCTGTTGCTATGACGTCTATTTCAACGCTGCTAGCGCCGTTATTAACACCGGCTATTTTATTGCTGTTAGCAGGACAATGGCTTCCTGTAAATGCTGGTGCAATGTTTCAATCTATTATTCAGGTGATCATTATCCCTATTGCTCTTGGCTTGCTTGCAAGACGCTTCTTCCCGAAAGCTGTGGAGAGCAGTGTGAAGACGTTGCCGATTATTTCCATTGCAGCAATCTTAGCAATCGTACTCGCGGTTGTCGGGGTAAACCAAGCGAATATTGCTCAAACAGGTTTACTCGTCTTTTTAGCTGTAATGCTTCATAATAGCTTCGGATTATTCCTTGGATATGTAACAGCTAAATTATGCGGACTCGATGAAGCCAAACGCAGAGCGATCTCCATTGAAGTCGGGATGCAAAACTCTGGGCTCGGGGCATCGCTTGCGGCAGCTCATTTCTCGCCGCTCGCGGCTCTGCCAAGCGCTATTTTCTCTGTTTGGCATAATGTATCTGGACCAGCGCTAGTCTCAATCTGGTCTAGAAAGAAAAATGGAAGTGAGCAAGAAGCAGAAGCGAAACAAGCAGGGTAGTCAATCTCTATAAAATGAAAAAGCTTTCTCCCTTGACTTAGAAAGTATGGGAGGGAGCTTTTTGTTTATTTGGGAGACTGAGTGTTTGGTTTAGGTTCCTATTGCCGGGCGACAAGGGGCTTGGATTTTGATATAATGACGTTCAGAATCACAAGATAAGCATAGCGAACCCTGCTGCATAGAAGAGGGTAGATTATAGGAGTTGAAGATTCATGCTTGAATTTAAGGAATGGAAGCATGTGTTTAAATTAGATCCAAATAAAGAAATAAATGATGAAGAATTAGAAGCCATTTGTGAATCAGGTACAGATGGCTTAATTATTGGCGGGACTGATGGGGTGACATTGGATAACACGTTGCAGCTGTTAGCTCGTGTACGACGTTACTCTGTGTCGGCTGCTCTTGAAATCTCAAATCTTGAAGCAATCACACCTGGATTTGACTATTATTTTATCCCGTCTGTGATGAACAGCCAGAACGTTGACTGGATACAAGGACTGCATCATCAAGCGATCAAAGAGTACGGAGCAATCATGAACTGGGACGAGATTGTGATGGAAGGGTATTGCATTTTAAATCCCGAGGCCAAAGCTGCTAAAGTGACAGAAGCAAATACGGACATTGATGTAGAAGACGTGTTGGCTTATGCAAGAATGGCTGAGAACCTCTACCGTTTTCCCATCTTCTATATTGAATACAGCGGGACATACGGAGATCCTTCTTTGGTGCACCAGGTGAAAAACGTATTAAATGAAACGAAGCTCGTCTACGGCGGTGGCATTAACTCACTAAAAGAGGCACAAGAGATGGCTGAAGCAGCGGATATGATTGTTGTAGGAAATATCATTTATGAAGATTTAAAGGCTGCATTAGAAACAGTTAAAGCAACGAAATCTTAATAGAATGTACATTAAAAGCAGAAGTCGGCTGGACATTCGATTGCATCAACTGGTAAGGCATTGTAGACTATAAACTAAGAACATTTGTTTGGTGGTGGAAGTATGCAAGAAAAGATCATAGAAAAAATGCTCTCAGGCTTAAATCCTGAGCAGAGACAAGCAACAACTCATACGGAAGGTCCGTTATTACTAATGGCTGGCGCGGGAAGTGGAAAGACACGGGTTCTTACCCATCGCATCGCTTATTTGCTGCGTGAAAAAGCAATTGCGCCGTGGAACGTACTAGCGATTACATTTACAAATAAAGCTGCACGAGAAATGAAAGATCGTGTGGCAAAACTTGTTGGACCGGTAGCTGAAGATATTTGGATTTCTACCTTTCACTCGATGTGTGTCCGTATTTTGCGTCGTGATATTGACCGCATCGGCTACAACCGTAATTTCACAATTCTAGATTCCTCAGATCAATTATCTGTTATAAAGCAAATTCTAAAAAACAAGAACATTGATCCTAAGAAATTTGATCCAAGAAGCATCCTTGGAACAATGAGCGGCTGGAAAAATGAATTAAAGAAGCCTGATGACTGCATGAGTCAAGCAACGGGACCATATGATCAAACGGCAGCTGAAGTATATGTGGAGTACCAAAAACAATTAAAGAAAAATCACGCCTTAGATTTTGATGATCTTATCATGAAGACGATCGAGCTGTTCAAGCTTGTACCAGAGGTTTTAGAATTCTATCAACGCAAGTTTCAGTACATCTTGGTAGATGAGTATCAAGATACGAATAAAGCACAGTATATGCTTGTCCGAATGCTTAGTGATAAATATGAAAATATCTGCGTTGTCGGGGATTCCGATCAGTCGATCTATCGCTGGAGGGGGGCGGATATTGCTAATATCTTATCCTTTGAAGAAGATTACCCGGATGCGACCGTAATTTTACTAGAGCAGAATTACCGCTCAACCAAAATGATTTTAAATGCAGCAAATAAAGTAATTGAGAACAACTTTAACCGTAAACCGAAAAATCTATGGACAGAAAATGACGACGGCCCGAAGATTGGTTACTACGGGGCAGATACGGAGCAATCGGAAGCACAGTTTGTAGTCGAGAAGATCCGTGAAGCAACGAGAAGCGGGGAGCACACTAACTCAGATATTGCGATTCTCTACCGAACTAATGCTCAGTCACGTGTAATTGAGGAATATTTTGTGAAGTCTAATATTGAGTACAACATCGTCGGCGGCACTAAGTTCTATGATCGTAAAGAAATTAAAGATGTTCTTGCGTATCTGCGTCTTATTGCCAACCCTGACGATGATATCAGCTTGCAGCGGATTATTAACGTTCCAAAACGAGGCATAGGTGCGACAACTGTTGATAAAATTGGAGCGTATGCTGTTGAACAAGGCCTTTCTCTATTTGCTGCCTTGCAGGAAATTGAGCAGGTAGGCCTGACAGCACGTACGGTCGGCAAATTAAAAGACTTTAGAGATCAACTTTCTCACTGGATTCAAATGCAGGAGTATTTATCTGTGACTGAGTTAGTCGAGGAACTGCTAGAGAAGACAGGCTACCGTGATATGCTCCGCAACGAACAATCGATCGAGGCACAGAGCCGTCTTGAGAATATTGATGAGTTTATAACGGTTACGAATGAATTTGAAAAATCAAATGATGATAAATCATTAGTAGCATTCTTAACAGATCTTGCGCTTGTCGCAGATATTGACAAGCTTGACGATGAAAATGAAGGAAAACCTAAGGATGCGATCACGCTTATGACTCTGCATTCTGCAAAGGGGCTGGAGTTCCCGCTAGTATTCTTGATTGGTATGGAAGAAGGGATCTTCCCGCATAGCCGCTCGCTTTTTGAGGCAGAAGAAATGGAAGAAGAGCGCCGCCTTGCCTATGTAGGGATTACGAGAGCTGAAAAGCAGCTTTATATAACGAATGCAAGGATGCGGACCTTATATGGTAAGACAAATACAAACCCGCCGTCTCGTTTTATTTCAGAGATTCCAGAAGAGTGTCTTGAACAAGTGAACGAGGATAAACCAACACCGGCTTGGATGAAAGCGTCACGCGGTACAGCCTCTGCTCCAGCAGCAAAACCTAAAGTGCGTGCATCTGTATCGACTTCAACGGGCGGTGATCAATTTGCTTGGGCTGTTGGAGATAAAGCAGAGCACAAAAAATGGGGAGTAGGGACCGTTGTCAGCATCAAAGGTGAAGGCGAAGCTGTTGAGCTTGATATTGCTTTCCCTCAGCCTACTGGTGTGAAGCGTTTATTTGCTAAGTTTGCCCCAATTACTAAGCAATAGGGAAGGAAGAAGAGTATGGACCGACAAGAGGCAGAAAAGCGTGTGCAAACGCTGCGAGAGAAATTAGAAGAGTATGGCTATCACTATTATGTTCTTGACCAGCCGCTTGTAACGGATGCCGAATATGATCAGCTAATGCAAGAGTTGATTGCTCTAGAAGGAGAGCATCCAGAATTAGTGAGTGAGGATTCTCCGTCCGTGCGTATAGGCGGGGAACCTCTTCCTTTCTTTGAAAAAGTAGAACATCAAATTCCGATGCTCAGTCTTGGAAATGCCTTCAATGATCAAGACCTGCGTGACTTTGACCGCCGTGTGCGCGAGCGTGTAGGCGATAATGTAACGTATAGCTGCGAACTAAAAATTGATGGACTGGCTGTCTCACTCACGTATGAGAATGGGAAGTTCGTCCGCGGAGCAACTCGCGGAGACGGAACAATCGGTGAAGATATTACGAATAATTTAAAAACGATTCCTGCGATTCCGTTAAAGCTGAAGCAAGAAGCAAGTCTTGAAGTGCGCGGAGAGGCGTACATGCCGAAGAAATCGTTTGAAGCATTAAATGAAGCGAAAAGCGAGGCGGGGGAAGAGAAATTTGCTAACCCTCGTAACGCAGCGGCCGGATCTTTGCGCCAATTAGATCCTAAAATTGCGGCGAAAAGGAACTTGTCGATCTTTATTTATGCGATCGGTAACGCAGAAGGCCAAGACCTTGCTTCTCATCACGAAGGCCTCGCTTACCTAAAAGAGCTTGGATTTAAAGTCAATAATGAAAGCAAGCACTGTCCGACAATTGAAGAAGTCATTGAGTATACAAATGAGTGGTTAGATAAACGTGCAGATCTCCCTTATGAAATTGACGGGATTGTCATCAAGGTTGATTCCATCGAACAACAAAAAGAGCTTGGATTTACAGCGAAAAGCCCTAGATGGGCAACTGCGTTTAAATTTCCAGCAGAAGAAGTCGTAACAATTCTTCGTGATATCGAGCTTAGTGTAGGCAGAACAGGGGTTGTGACACCGACGGCTATTCTTGATCCGGTTGTTGTAGCTGGTACAACAGTTAAGCGCGCATCCTTACATAATGAGGACTTGATCCGTGAGAAGGATGTGAAGCTTGGAGATACAGTGATCGTGAAAAAAGCAGGCGACATTATTCCTGAAGTAGTGAATGTGCTGACGGACCGCCGTGACGGCAGAGAGAGGGACTTCAGCATGCCTACTCATTGCCCGGAATGTGAAAGCGAGCTAGTTCGTTTAGAAGGGGAAGTGGCACTTCGCTGCATTAATCCTGAATGTCCGGCACAAATTCGTGAAGGCTTAATTCATTTTGTTTCAAGACAAGCGATGAATATTGATGGATTGGGAGAAAAGGTCATTGCTCAATTATTTGATCATAAATTAATTCACACCGTCGCAGATCTCTATCAATTAGATCGTTCTGAGCTGTTAAAGCTTGAACGTATGGGGGAGAAGTCTGTTGATAATTTACTGAAGGCGATCGAAGCTTCAAAAGAGAACTCGCTTGAAAAGCTGTTGTTTGGCCTGGGGGTTCGTTTTGTCGGCTCAAAGGCAGCAAAGACGCTTGCGATGGAATTTGAATCAATTGAAGCGATTATCGAAGCAGATGAAGCGGCCCTGGTCGCTGTAAACGAAATCGGCGAGAAAATGGCGGCATCCATTGTGCGCTTTTTTGAAACAGATGAAGTAAAAGAGTTAATCAAACGTTTGCAATCATATGGGGTAAATACGAGTTATAAGGGACCTAAGCCAGTTAGTGGTACGGAGGCTGCTGAAAGCCCGTTTGCCAATAAAACAGTTGTATTAACAGGGAAGCTTTATGAGATGACACGTGATGAAGCGAAAGAAAAAATTGAAACACTTGGTGGAAAAGTCACTGGCAGTGTTAGTAAGAAGACTGATATAGTGATTGCAGGCGAAGATGCCGGCTCAAAGAAAAAGAAAGCCGAAGAGCTAGGAATTGAGATTTGGGATGAGGCTGCATTGTTAAAAGGGCTTACGTAGTCTTTTTTAGTGCAGGTGTAGAGGAGGAAAGTTACAATGGTAAGACGTTTGGGGCTGGTCTCCTTAACGGGACTATTGTTTTTAACGGGGTGTTTCCCGATGTTTCAGCAAGAACCCGATGAAGTCGTTGTAGAAGAATCGCAGCAAGAAGAACAGGTGGTAGATATTGTTCCACGTGTGTCAACACCTGAGAATTACTACCAAAGTGTGCTTTATGATGGATCATATTTACACGGCCAGTCTAGAGGTTTTGGTAATGCGGTCGTTTACAACCGCTTAGACCTTGATAACTTAGAAATGGGGCTTACGCAAATTGCGAAAGAGCAGTTTGATCCAGAAAACTATTTCTTTCGTGAAGGACAGTTTATTAATAGAAATGAGATTAACAGCTGGTTAATGCGTTATGACCAAGTAGAAAATCAACAAGGGTTAAACCCAGAGCTTGGCGAAGGGGAGACCTTACGTGAACAAGAGGAGAATCAGCCTCGTTATTTATCACATATTTTAGAGCATAATTATTTAGTTAGAAGTGAACAGGGGAATTATGAACTTGGCGGTATCGTTATTGGCCTATCTATGAATAGTGTTTATAACTTCAGGGTAGAAGATGAGCAAGGGCGCTACTATTTCTATGAAACACCAATCAGCCAGGAGAAAATGGAAGAAGAGGGGCAGCGTATCGCTGACTTAATCGTGCAAAGGCTGCGTGATCCTAACCGCGAAGATGGCGTGTTTGACAGGGTACCGATTACAGTAGCGTTATTCCGCGAGCAGCCTCGTCAATCCACCATTCCAGGAAACTATTTTATGCAGGCAACGGCACAGCCAGGGGAAGGCCTTGAGCGGTGGCAGCGCATGAATGAACGGTATTATTTGTTCCCATCAAGTGCTGCTAATGAAGATGTAAGCAATGATGCAGCTTCTTTCGGTCAAATTAAAGATGATATACAAAGCTTCTTTGATACGTATGTCGGGGTAGTTGGCCGCGGCTACTACGTGGATAATCAATTGCAGGAATTAACGATTGAGGTGCCGCTGCGTTTTCAAGGGAAGGCTGAGATTGTAGCATTAACTCAATATGCGGCAGATGTGATCAACCAGCGTATTAACAATCAAAATGTAAAAGTGAATTTATATGTGACCTCAGTTGGCGGACAGCAAGAAAGTATGGTTGTCCGAAATCCGGGTGAGGAACCATTTATTCATGTATTTGAGTAAATCGTGTATAAATGAATCATTCGAAGACTCCTTATGTAAGGGGTCTTTTTTTACTATAAAGACACTCTATATCTATTTATTACCATATAGATAACACATTGAATTCGCTTTCTCGGATAAAGTGTGTCAAAAACCTGTGAACAATGAAAAAAAGTATTTATTATTGTCTAAGATCATGATATATTTATGACGTTTGGTGATGGTTGTTCACAGAGATAAGAAGTCTGATGTCTTACCAACGCCAAGCCTGCAAGATAGCGCTTACAAAATAGATGGACAAGCAGGGTGAAAGCGGGTATGATCGTTCTTAGGTCATGGCTAAATAATCCTGTTAATATGCCATACTAATTTGTGTGCTCTCATGCAAACATTTATAAGGGGGAAATAAAATGAAAAAGTGGTTACGTACATTATCACTGTCTGTTGCTGCCGCTGTTGCTCTTGCTGCTTGTGGATCAGGTGATACTGCAGAAGAAACACCTGCTGATGGTGGGGATGACTCATCTGAAGAAGCAGTTGAAGCTGGAGATTTTAAAGTAGCAATGGTTACAGATGTTGGGGGAATTGATGATAAATCATTTAACCAATCAGCTTGGGAAGGTTTATCTGCATTTGGTGAAGAAGTTGGACTTGAAGAAGGAACTGGCTACCGTTACCTTCAATCACAAACAATGGATGATTTCGAGCCAAACTTACGTAACTTAGTTCGTGAAGATGCTGACCTTGTATGGGGTATTGGTTTCTTAATGGAAGATGCGATTCGTACAATTGCTGAGCAAGTTGAAGATGCGCAGCTTGCTATTGTAGATACAGTGGTTCTTGATGCTGAAGAAAAGACGTATGACAACATTGCTAACGTAACATTTAAAGAGCATGAAGGTTCTTTCCTTGTTGGTGTTATTGCTGGTCTTCAAACAGAAGGCGATAAAGTAGGTTTCATCGGCGGAGTTGAAAGTGGTCTAATCAAGAAGTTCGAAAATGGATTCAAAGCTGGTGTTAAAGCAGTAAATCCAGATGCTGAAATCCTAGTTCAATATGCAGAGAGCTTTAACGATGCATCTCGTGGTTCTCAAATCGCAAACACAATGTACAGCCAAGGCGCTGACATCATCTATCACGCTGCAGGCGGAACTGGTAACGGATTATTCACAGAAGCAATCAACCGTGCACGTAACGGAGAAAATGTTTGGGCAATCGGTGTTGACCGTGACCAACACGAAGAAGGCGAATACGGCGATGGTCAATCTGTCACTCTTACTTCAATGGTTAAACGTGTAGATACTGCTGTTGCAATCGTTTCTGAGCAAACAATGAATGGAGACTTCCCTGGCGGCGAAATTCTAGAGTATGGTCTTGAAGAAGATGCTGTAGGTATTGCTCCTTCTACAGATAACGTTTCTGAAGAAGCTTTATCTGCTGTTGAAGATTACAAAGGACAAATTCAATCAGGTGATATCAGCGTACCTCAAACAGATGATGAGTACGAAGAGTACCTAAACGGCTTAGAATAAGCAACGATATAGTTATACAGAAGCAAAGGCTAGTATTACACTAGCCTTTGTTTTACCTTAAAGAGTCAGATGGTATGAAATGACAATCTCTTAGTACGAAGGGACAATGACGGATTGCTGTTTGCCCAATCCATCATTGCCTCTTTTTTGGCTAAACGATCAAACATGCAATCAGCGATTAACATACCTTCTCTTAAATATGTAAGGAGTGAATCCAATGAGTTATGTTATTGAGATGAATAACATCCGTAAAGAGTTTCCTGGCATTGTAGCCAATGATAATATTACACTCCAGCTTAAAAAGGGTGAGATTCATGCCTTACTTGGTGAAAATGGAGCTGGAAAATCAACACTGATGAACGTGCTGTTCGGCTTATATCAACCTGAGCGCGGGGAAATTCGCGTACATGGTGAAAAAGTTGAAATTACAGACCCTAACATTGCCAATCGTCTTGGAATTGGAATGGTGCATCAGCACTTTATGTTAGTAGATAAATTTACAGTTACTGAAAATATTGTGATGGGAAATGAACCGACTAAATTTGGAGTCGTTAATATTAAAAAGGCTGCAAAAGAAGTTAAAGCGATCTCAGAGCGTTATGGTCTTTCGGTCGATCCTCATGCGAAGATTGAAGACATTTCAGTCGGAATGCAGCAGCGTGTAGAAATTTTGAAAACGCTGTACCGCGGCGCTGATATCCTTATCTTTGATGAGCCGACAGCTGTCTTGACCCCTCAAGAAATTCAAGAGCTGATTGGAATTATGAAGACCCTTGTAGCAGAAGGGAAGTCAATTATTTTAATTACTCATAAGCTTAAAGAAATTATGGCTGTATGTGATCGTTGTACGGTTATCCGCCGTGGTAAGGGGATTGGAACAGTTGAAGTAAGTGAAACAGATCAGGATAAGCTTGCTGCTATGATGGTAGGACGCGAAGTTAATTTTAAAGTGGATAAAACACCAGCAGCTCCTAAAGAAACAGTGCTTTCTGTAACAGACTTAACTGTTAAAGATTCACGCGGTGTGGATGCTGTAAAATCCCTTAACCTTGAAATTAAAGCTGGAGAGATTGTCGGTCTTGCCGGGGTAGATGGAAACGGGCAATCTGAATTTATTGAAGCCATTGCGGGCTTGCGTAAAGCCGATAAGGGCTCAATCAAATTGAACAACAAAGAGTTAGTTGGCCTAAAACCACGTAAGGTAACAGAGTCTGGAATCGGGCATATTCCTGAAGATCGCCATAAGCACGGGTTAGTCCTTGATTTTGCGATTGGTGAAAATATTGTTTTGCAAACATATTACCAAAAGCCTTACTCAAAAAATACCGTATTAAATTATCCAGAAATTTATAAGAAGGCGAAAGAATTAATTGAAGACTTTGATGTTAGAACGCCTTCAGAATACACACCGGCACGTGCGCTTTCGGGCGGTAATCAGCAAAAAGCAATTATTGCTCGTGAAGTAGACCGTTCGCCTGACTTCTTAATTGCGGCACAGCCGACACGTGGTCTTGATGTAGGGGCAATTGAATCTATTCATAAGCGGCTGATCTCAGAACGTGATAAGGGACGTGGAGTCTTATTAATGTCACTTGAGTTAGATGAAGTCCTAAATGTGAGTGACCGGATTGCGGTTATGTATGAAGGACAGATCGTCGCGATTGTTGATGCAGATAAAACAAATGAGAAAGAGCTCGGGCTGCTTATGGCAGGCGGGAAGAAAGAGAAAGCGGGTGAAGCACAGTGATGGCGAAGTTGCTTCCTAAAGGAAGGTTATTGTCATGGTCTGTCCCTTTGATTGCCGTTTTTCTAGGTATTTTTATTGGGGCAATCATTATGTTAGTAAGTGGTTACAATCCTATTACGGGCTACTCAGCGCTAATTAGAGGGATCTTCAGCGATACGTATTATCTTGGTGAAACGATTCGTATGATGACACCGCTCATTCTTGCAGGTTTAGCGGTAGCATTTGCCTTTAGAACTGGATTATTAAATATCGGGGTTGAAGGACAGCTGATTGTCGGATGGCTGGCGTCGGTTTATGTGGGGATTGCTTTTGATCTTCCGGCAGTGCTTCACCTGCCAATGGCGATTTTAGCTGGTGCCCTTGCTGGTGCACTTTGGGGCTTTATTCCAGGTTTGCTTAAAGCTAAATTTCAAGTGCATGAAGTTATTGTTACAATCATGATGAACTACATTGCGCTTTATACAGCGAATGCTATTATTCGTTCTTATTTACTTGTACCGGGTGAGAGAACTGAATCGATTAATCAGTCTGCTTCTCTTTCCTCTCCATTTTTACAATCACTAACAGACTTCTCACGTTTGCACTGGGGATTTGTTGTTGCGATCTTAGCGTGTGTAATCATGTGGTTTATTTTATGGAGAACTACAAAAGGATACGAACTGCGTGCGGTTGGACTTAACCAACATGCCTCCCAATATGCGGGAATGAATGTTCAACGCAATATTATTTTATCGATGTTAATCAGCGGCGGGTTCGCTGGTGTGGCTGGAGCTATGGAAGGACTTGGAACATACGGCTACATGAGTATCTTATCCGGCTTCTCAGGCTTAGGGTTTGACGGAATCGCTGTTGCCCTTCTTGGTGCAAATACAGCAATTGGTGTAGTACTTGCTTCTTTCTTGTTCGGTGGATTAAAAATTGGTGCCCTAAACATGCAATCACAGGCTGGTGTACCAACAGAGTTAGTTGAAATTGTTATTGCCTTAATTATTTTCTTTGTGGCATCAAGTTACATCATTCGCTGGGTCATGAACCGTGTGAAGAAGGAGGACATCTAATGGATATCATGCAAATTCTTGGGCTTGTTATACCAGCTGCCATTTTTGCAGCGGCCCCGCTTATTTTAACTGCATTAGGTGGACTATTCAGTGAACGTGCGGGTGTTGTAAACATCGGTCTTGAAGGACTGATGGTGATGGGGGCTTTCACAGCCATTATTACGACGTTAACGTTAGAAGGGATGGGAATGGGCGGCCCAGTCGTTATTCTCCTTGCTTTAGTTATTTCAATTTTAATTGGGTCACTTTTCTCTTTATTTCATGCAGTTGCATCCATTACATTCCGTGCGGACCAGATTGTCAGCGGGGTTGCACTGAACTTCCTTGCTGTAGGGTTAACGGTATTTATTGTTCGACTTCTTTATAACAAAGGACAAACGGATTATATTTCTAACCGTATTTACAGAATGGATGTCCCGCTTTTAAGTGATATTCCGTTTATTGGACCACTATTCTTCTCAAGTGCATATATGACTTCGTATGTCGCGATTCTTTTAGCGGTCATTGTGTATTTCGTTATTTTCTACACACCATTCGGTCTTCGCTTACGTTCTGTAGGGGAGCACCCGATGGCAGCTGACACGATGGGGATTAATGTCAATCGTATGCGTTATATCGGTGTTATGCTAAGTGGTGCGTTTGCAGGACTTGGCGGGGCAGTATTTGCTTTAACGGTTACAGGTAACTTCTCAGCAACGACCATCGTTGGACAAGGATTTATGGCGCTGGCAGCCCTGATCTTTGGTAAGTGGAATCCGCTTGGAGCACTTGGAGCGGCGTTATTCTTTGGTCTTGCTCAAGCTTTAAGTATAACTGGTCAGCAAATTCCTTTACTATCAGATGTTCCGCCAGTATTCTTATTGATTGCACCTTACGTGTTAACGATCTTAGCTCTTGCTGGATTTGTTGGACGTGCTGAAGGGCCAAAAGCGATTGGTAAACCGTATATTAAAGGATCGAGATAAGTGATTTGGGCCTGCCTTTTAAAAGGTAGGTCTTTTTTATATTATGTAAAGGTTTCAGGACATGAAAAACCTGCGGAATAAAGCCGGATAAAAGAGGAAAAATAAGATACAGCCTCGAATAATAATTGACAGCTTCTGTAGGATAATGGGAAATACTATAAGTCCTTTATCCTAATAAAGAAATTAATGATCATTTATTTTCATGAATATATATGTCTATATAGTGGATAAAACGGTTACATGAACAGTAATGTTGTATATTTATACATTTGGAGATTTTAAAAATAAAGAACTGAATGTTCTGAATAGGATAGTGTGTTATGATTGCTTTCGGAAATGCTGTTATGACCTTCGCGGGTTGTCAGCAGACGGGGCATGAACAAAATAATAAATGCATATTCATTGTATAAATGCTATTTATTAGAATGGAGGTGATTGGATGGATTACGGATTAACAACAGCTACTTGGTTGCTTTTGTATATCCCCATGCCATTATTAATTTTGTTTTCATTGGTTTCGTTACTGAATAGAAGGAGAGGATAACGTTGGAATTAGCTACGATTATTACATTTATCGTGTATTTAGTTGGTATGCTCGTTATTGGTTTAATAGCATACAAAATGACAAGTAATTTATCAGATTATGTTTTAGGTGGTCGTCGATTAGGCGGAAGTGTTGCTGCACTTAGTGCGGGGGCATCTGATATGAGTAGTTGGCTATTACTAGGTCTACCGGGCGCTATGTATGTTGGTGGTATGAGTGAAATATGGCTCGCGGTTGGTTTAGCAGTTGGTGCATATTTAAATTGGCAGTTTATGGCGGCACGTCTTCGTAAGTACACAAAGGTTGCGAATGATTCCATTACTCTACCAGATTTCTTAGAGCATCGTTTTAAAGATAGCTCTAAGTCGCTTCGTATTATTTCAGCACTCGTTATTTTAGTATTCTTCGCTTTCTACACGTCTTCAGGACTTGTAGGAGGGGCATTGTTATTTGAATCATCATTTGGAATGACGTATACTCAAGCACTTTGGATTGGTGCCATTGTTATTATTTCTTACACATTCCTTGGTGGTTTCTTAGCAGTCAGCTGGACAGACTTTTTCCAAGGGATCTTAATGTTCTTAGCATTAGTCATTGTTCCGATTGTCGCTATTTCTGAGATGGGCGGCTGGAATGAAACAGTTAATGCGGTAGGTGCCATTGATCCATCTTATCTTGATGCCTTTACAGGAGTTGGAATCATCTCGATTCTATCACTTCTTGCTTGGGGACTTGGTTACTTTGGCCAGCCCCATATTGTAACTCGCTTTATGGCGGTTAAATCCGTTGATGAAATTCCTAAAGCTCGTTTTGTAGGGATGACATGGATGGTCCTTGCACTATTCGGTGCAATCTTCACTGGTTTTATCGGTATTGCATACTTCTCTGTAAATGGTCCTGCTGGTGCAGCGATCGGAGAAGGAGCTCATGAGACGGTGTTTATCTTATTTACGCAAATTCTATTTAATCCATGGGTATCAGGTTTCTTATTAGCAGCGATTCTATCTGCAATCATGTCAACGATTGACTCACAGCTGCTTGTATCATCAAGTGCGCTTGCTGAGGATGTGTATAAAGGCTTCCTGCGTAAAGATGCATCTCAAACGGAGTTAGTTTGGGTCGGCCGTATCGGGGTCGTTGTGATTGCTTTAATCGCGATTGCATTAGCTTATAATCCTGAAAGCTCTGTTCTTGAACTGGTAGGATATGCGTGGGCTGGTTTCGGTGCTGCATTCGGTCCGGTTCTGCTTCTTGCATTGTTCTGGAAACGTATGACGCGTAACGGGGCACTTGCCGGTATGATTGTCGGTGGTGTGACTGTTATCGTTTGGGCAGAACTTGATCGCTGGTTTGGCTTAAGTGCTGATCAGTTCCCAATCCTAGGTCTATATGAAATCATCCCAGGTTTCATTTTTGCGTGGATTGCAGCAATGGTCTTCAGTATCCTTGATAAAGAACCATCTGAAGAGATTCAAGCTGAATTTGATCAAGTAAATGAAGAATTAAAATAATAGAATGACGAGAGGGCTGATCCGATGCAGATCAGCCCTTTTTTTTATTATCTAAATATAGTATATGAAGCTCCTTTAAAGTAATAAAGAGGCATTGATACTATTGGGCTTTGTTGCCTATAGGTATGTAATTTGGTATCATTATGAATATTGTCTACATGCACGAAAACTTAGTGGAGGTGATTGAGATGTCACGAATCTCAACGGATGAAGTAAAGCACGTTGCTAACCTAGCAAGGCTCGCTATTACTGAAGAAGAAGCGGAAATGTTTCAAGGACAGCTTGATGCTATTATCACATTTGCAGAACAGCTGAATGAACTCGATACAACAGGAGTAGAACCTACTTCTCACGTTCTTGATATGAAGAATGTATTACGCGAAGATAAGCCAGCTGAAGGATTGCCAATTAAAGATGTACTTAAAAATGCACCAGATCATGAAGATGGCCACATTAGAGTGCCGTCTATTATGGATTAGCAGGGAGGGTTCGCTTCATGTCATTATTTGATCATAAAATGAAAGATTTACATACGATGCTTCACAATAAAGAAGTCAAAGTTTCAGAGCTTGTTGACGAGTCGTACAAGCGTATTGCCCAAGTCGATGACAAAGTAGGTGCTTTTTTAGCGTTAGATGAGGAAAAAGCTCGTGCCTATGCAAAAGAGCTCGACGAGGCACTAGGAACGGAAACATCTCGCGGTTTATTATTCGGTATGCCGATCGGCGTTAAGGATAATATCGTCACAAGAGATTTACGTACGACTTGCTCAAGCCGTATTTTAGAAAATTTTGATCCAATCTATGATGCAACGGTTGTTCAGAAGCTAAGAGACGCGCAGTCTGTAACGATCGGTAAGTTAAACATGGATGAATTTGCGATGGGCTCATCAACAGAGAACTCTGCCTATAAAGAAACGAAAAATCCATGGAACCTTGACTACGTACCAGGCGGGTCAAGCGGTGGTTCAGCAGCAGCTGTTGCAGCAGGCGAAGTTCCTTTTACACTAGGTTCTGATACGGGCGGTTCGATTCGGCAGCCGGCAGCCTATTGCGGAGTCGTTGGATTAAAGCCTACATATGGACGAGTTTCACGATTTGGATTAGTAGCATTCGCTTCATCACTTGATCAAATCGGTCCTGTCACTCGTAATGTTGAAGATAATGCCTACTTACTGCAAGCAATATCAGGTGTCGATCCAATGGACGGCACATCTGCTCCAGTTGATGTACCTGACTTTTTATCAGCTCTTACAGGAGATGTTAAAGGGCTTAAAATTGCTGTGCCTAAAGAGTATTTAGGCGAAGGCGTAGATGAGAACGTCAAGCAGTCTGTTCTTGATTCCTTGAAGGTTCTTGAAGCCCAAGGTGCAACATGGGAAGAGGTATCTCTTCCGCATTCTAAATACGCTCTTGCAACGTATTACTTACTCTCTTCATCAGAGGCATCAGCGAACCTTTCTCGCTTTGACGGGGTACGTTATGGCTACCGTACCGATAATGCCGATAACTTAATTGATATGTATAAACAAACACGTGCAGAAGGCTTCGGTAACGAGGTGAAGCGCCGTATCATGCTTGGAACCTTTGCTCTAAGCTCTGGATACTATGATGCTTACTACAAAAAAGCCCAGCAGGTTCGTACGTTAATCAAGCAGGACTTTGATAAAATATTTGAAAATTACGATGTTATTATTGGACCGACAACACCGACGCCTGCTTTCAAGATCGGTGAGAAAACAGACGATCCGCTAACGATGTATGCCAACGATATTTTAACTATCCCAGTGAACTTAGCTGGTGTACCTGGTATCTCTGTGCCTTGTGGCTTCCAAGACGGTCTTCCTTTAGGCCTGCAAATTATCGGAAAGCACTTTGATGAGAGCACAATCTACCGTGTGGCGCATGTGTTTGAACAAGCAACGGACTATCATACAAAGAAACCAACATTGTAAGGGGTGAGATCAGCGATGAATTTTGAAACAATTATTGGTCTTGAAGTACACGTAGAATTAAAAACAGAATCAAAAATTTTCTCATCAAGCCCGAACCACTTCGGTTCAGAACCTAACACAAATACAAGTGTCATCGACCTAGGCTATCCTGGTGTGCTGCCTGTGTTAAATAAACGCGCAGTAGAGTATGCGATGAAAGCAGCAATGGCGCTAAACTGTGAAGTGGCAACAGACACTAAATTTGACCGTAAAAACTACTTCTACCCAGATAATCCGAAAGCCTATCAGATTTCGCAATTTGATAAACCGATTGGGGAAAACGGATATATTGATATCGAAGTAGACGGTAAAACAAAGCGTATCGGTATTACGCGACTGCATTTAGAAGAAGATGCTGGTAAGCTGACTCACTCGGGCAGCTATTCGCTTTGTGACTATAACCGTCAAGGAACACCTTTAATTGAAATTGTATCTGAGCCGGACATCCGCACACCAGAAGAAGCGTATGCGTACTTAGAAAAGCTGAAGTCCATTATTCAATATACAAGTGTATCTGATTGTAAAATGGAAGAGGGTTCTCTGCGTTGTGACGCCAATATCTCTCTGCGCCCGGTAGGACAAGAAAAGTTTGGAACTAAAGCAGAGCTGAAAAACTTAAACTCCTTTAACTTTGTACGCAAAGGACTGGAGTATGAAGAAAAACGTCAAGAGCAAGTGTTGCTCTCAGGCGGCATCATCGAACAGGAAACACGCCGCTTTGACGAAGCGACAGGAAAAACGCTTCTTATGCGTGTAAAGGAAGGTTCAGATGACTATCGTTACTTCCCAGAGCCAGACTTGATTCCGCTTTTCATTGATGATGAGTGGAAAGAGCGCATCCGTGCTGAAATTCCGGAGCTTCCTGATGCAAGAAAGAAGCGTTATGTAGAAGAGCTTGGGCTGCCAGAATACGATGCAGGCGTATTAACTGTAACGAAAGAAATGGCTGATTTCTTTGAAGCAACGGTTGAACAAGGCGGAGACGCCAAGCTTGCTTCAAACTGGCTGATGGGCTCAGTAAATGAGTACTTAAATGCCGAGCAGAAAGAGCTTGGAGACGTAGCTCTAACTCCAGATGGTCTTGCGAAAATGATCCAACTGATTGAGAAAGGCACCATTTCATCTAAGATAGCGAAAAAAGTCTTCAAGGATTTAATCGAAAAAGGCGGAGATCCTGAACAGATCGTTAAAGACAAAGGTCTTGTGCAAATCTCTGATGAAGGCGAGCTTCTTAAGATGGTAACTGAAGTTCTTGATAACAACGATCAATCCGTTGAAGATTTCAAAAACGGAAAAGAACGCGCGATCGGATTCCTAGTCGGCCAAATTATGAAAGCCTCAAAAGGAAAAGCCAACCCGCAAATGGTAAACAAGATCTTATTAGAAGAAATCAAAAAGCGCTAATCAGAGCGTTATATCAAAACGTTAATCTCCTGCAACGGGGACAAGCATAAAGCGAGTGGAGAACCTGTGCGGTTAGCCGCTCGCTTTTTTCTGAGAGGAAGTGGACGAATGATTTACGGCTATATTTTAGTCGGACTGTTAATTATCGTTGGCTGGGTGTATATCATTAAGAAAAATAAACAATAAAAAAGAGTTAAGGTGCTTGTCATGGACCTGATATTTGTTCATACAATGTAGGTAAGCAATATTAATTGTCCTTTTCTTCTTAATTAGGTTACAATACAAGCATAAATAAGCTGACAAATAGTGGATTTGGGTAAAGTTAATTTAATTAAAGTAGGGGATCTCAATGAAAAAAGCACGTCTTATCTACAACCCGACGTCTGGACGTGAACAGATTCGTAAAAATTTAGCCTACGTTCTAGAACGTTTAGAGAAGGCAGGGTATGAAACGTCTGCTCATGCGACAACAGGAGAGGGCTGTGCCAAAAGAGCAGCTAAGCTCGCGGCTGAACGGGGAACTGATCTCGTCATTGCGGCAGGCGGAGACGGGACAATATTTGAAGTGGTAAATGGATTGGCCGAACTAGATGAGCGTCCAATGATCGGTCTGATTCCAGCAGGGACGACCAATGATTTTGCACGGGCTCTTCATATTCCAAAAGAAATTGAAAAAGCATGCGATGTGCTGTGTGACGGCCATATTGAACCAATTGATATTGGACGAGTGAATGATAAATACTTTATTAATATCGCAGCAGGCGGAACACTGACTGAACTCACATATGAAGTGCCTAGTAAGATGAAGACAATGGTCGGCCAGCTTGCCTACTACATTAAAGGGCTCGAAAAGCTGCCGCAAATTGCACCGACTCACGTTAAGATTGAATATGATGGAAAGCTGTTTGAAGGAGAAATTATGATGTTTCTCGTTTCCAATACGAATTCTGTCGGAGGGTTTGAGCGTCTCGCACCAAAGGCTTCGCTGCAGGACGGGATGTTTGACTTTATCGTTGTTAAAAAGATCTCTTTCCCAGAATTTCTGCACCTGACCACACTTGCGATGCGAGGAGAACACCTCAACCATCCAAAAGTAATGTATGTTCAGGCAAACCGTATTAAAGTGCAAGTGGAAAGCGATATGCAGCTGAACCTAGACGGTGAATACGGAGGCGTCCTTCCAGCCGAATTCGTGAACCTCTATCAACATTTTCAGATGCTTACACCGAAAAACCGGAAAAAACGTACGTAATATGTGAAGGCTGCGGGATACCTGCAGCTTTTTTGTGTTGTCGGGGTGTGGTTATAGAGGTAATTCGAATGCAAAGAGCATTATTTCGAACAAAGTGGAGCATTTTTCAATCAAGTTATCAATTATTTCGAACACAAGCCTCATTTTTTCGAACAAATCCATCAAGAATATGGAAATTCATATCCGCGCAGAACTTCCATTTCGTAATCCAATCAAACCATGCTACAATCACAAAAGGAAGAAAAGTGAAAAGGACGGCTATATTATGAGCAAACAACAAGCACCAGTTGATAAAAATCAAATCATTGAGGTTAAAATAGAAGATCTTACCCATGACGGAGCAGGTGTCGCGAAAGTAGACGGCTATGCGTTGTTTATTCCAAAGGCGCTGCCAGGGGAGAAAATTAAAGCTAAAGTAGTGAAAGTTAAAAAAGGCTACGGCTTCGCCCGAGTGATGGAGACAATTGAAGAAAGCCCGCACCGCACAGAGCCGCCATGCCCGATCTACCATCAATGCGGAGGCTGTCAGCTGCAGCATATGAGCTACGAGGCGCAGCTTACCTATAAACAAAAGCAAGTGAAAGATGTGCTCGCGCGAATCGGACAAATCACCGACATTCCCGTTCATCCGACACTCGGCATGAATGATCCGTGGCGCTACCGCAATAAAGCGCAAGTGCCGGTAGGAGAAGAGGAAGGCGGACTGATTGCTGGATTCTATCAAGAGCGGAGCCACCGTATCATCGATATGGATGAATGCTTAATTCAACATCAGGAAAATGATGATGTGGTAAGTAAAGTGAAAGAAATAGCGAAGAAATACGGTATTCGCGGTTATGATGAGGACAAGCATAAAGGAACGCTCCGCCACGTCGTTGCACGCTACGGGAAACAAACTGGAGATATCATGGTTGTGCTCGTCACAAGAGGCAAGGAGCTTCCAAATAAAAAGAACATCATTGAAGAAATTAGAGAGTCGATTCCAAACGTAAAATCGATCGTACAAAACATCAATCCAAAACGCACTAATGTCATCTTCGGTGATCAAACGATTGTCTTATGGGGAGACGAATACATTTATGATTCAATCGGGGATATCCGATTTGCGATATCTGCCCGCTCATTCTATCAAGTCAACCCGGATCAAACGAAAGTGCTGTATGATAAAGCGTTAGAATACGCTGATTTAAAAGGTGACGAAACCGTGATCGACGCCTATTGCGGCATCGGAACGATTTCACTGTTCCTCGCTCAAAAAGCAAAGCATGTCTACGGCGTGGAAATAGTCCCAGAGGCGATTTCTGATGCTAAGAAAAATGCTGAGATTAACGGCTTTACGAATGTAGACTTTGCAGTAGGTGAAGCAGAAAACGTCATGCCATGGTGGTACGCACAAGGCATCCGTCCAGATGTTATCGTCGTCGACCCGCCGCGTAAAGGCTGTGATGAAAAGCTTCTAGAAACAATTTTAAGTATGAAGCCAAAACGCGTTGTCTATGTATCCTGTAACCCAGCCACTCTAGCGCGAGATTTGCGAGTGTTAGAAGACGGAGGATATAAGACGAAGGAAGTGCAGCCAGTGGATATGTTTCCGCATTCAACACATGTAGAGACTGTTGCGGTACTAGAAGTAAAGAATTAATTAAAAGAGCCCAAGCTGGGCTCTTTTTTGAGTTTGTAGGGTTTTTTGGTCTATAGCATTAGGTTTCTATTTAATGTAAAGAAGACTCCTACTGTGTATTGCTAATAAGCGTTATTGATAAACATATTGGGCATGAGAATGTGAAAGTAATAACTGCATCTTCTATTGGGGATAACTATCATGAAACTCAGGGAGCAGATCTTCTTCTGCTTATGTACTCCAAAAAGAAAGGTGATTAGATATATGGAGGTCTTAAAAGAGTCAAGTATTATATTAGTGAGAATTATTACGATTTTCCCTTTATTTTTATTAATCACCCAGTATATGGGGAAGCGTTCCATTGGGGAAATGCCTATTTTCGATTTTCTTATTATTATGACCTTAGCCAATGTGGTAGGAGCTGACATTGCTGATCCAAGTGTAGATCACATTTATACTTATTTAGCTATTATCGTTATTCCACTAATACAAAGGTTTACTGCCTACTTATCGATTACGCACCGGAAAATAGGGAAAAAAATCACGTTTGAACCTACGTTGGTTATTCAAGATGGTAAGCTTTTAGTGGAAAACTTAAAAGGTATTAGATATACCATCGACAACGTGCTGCAAATGTTACGACAAAAAAATATATTTGATATAAGTGAAGTGAAAATTGCCATTATTGAAGCGAATGGGCAAATAAGTGTGTTGAAAAAAGAAAATAAATTAGGAGTAACCATTGAGGACTTTAATATAAAAAAGAAAAGTAAAAGTTTGTCTTATCCCTTAATCGTTGAAGGGAAAATTTACGAAGATATCTTAACTTATTTAGGTTTAAATCGACAATGGTTAATTTCTGAATTGCAAAAAAGAAGGGTTGCACAAGTCAATCGTGTCTTTTTCGCTTCCATTAATGACGACCAAGAACTCCACGTTTCTCTAAAAAATGAACAGCAGCAAATGCCGCCTATTTACAACTAACGGAGGGTATAGGTTATAATTTATTATTTTCAACCTTGTACAAAGATAGGGTTAATAGGAGGGGACTATTAGAGAAACGATTGCTTTTAAGGCAATCGTTTTTCATAATGGGTTCCTATTCTGTACCAATGAATGAGATTGTAGTTCATATTGTTTGCTTAAATTAAAAAGGACCTACGAAAAGAAGGGTACGTTTTATAAAGACAAAACTACTTCGTATAAACGAATGATATATTATCATGACTAAAGAATTTTATCCTGCAAAATCGTGCACAGAATGTCGGATGTCTAGATTAAATTCCTGCTATTCTATTGATGAAAGGGGGCATATAAATGGATTTGCTTCACCACATGAATACTGCAATGAAGTATATCGAGGAAAACCTTACTCGTGAGATAGACTTCAAGGTGGTGGCAAGGTTAGCTCACTGTTCTGAATATCATTTTAAAAGAATGTTTTCTTTCCTTGCACGAATATCGTTATCAGAATATATACGTCGCAGAAGACTAACATTAGCAGCATTAGAATTTCAAAATCATAACGTAAAAGTAATTGATGTTGCGATGAAATATGGGTACAACTCACCGGACTCTTTTACTAGAGCGTTTCTTAATGTACATGGAATCACACCATCAGAAGCAAGAAAAAACGGTAGGCAATTAAAAGCATATCCACCCATGACCTTTCAATTATCAATAAAAGGAGGAACTGAAATGAATTATCGTATTGTTGAAAAAGAAGGGTTTAACGTGGTTGGTGTTAAATTTGAAGTTGTGATGATTAATGAGATTCTAACACCAACTTACGAAAGTATGATATCAGCTATCAGTGATACTGAAATGAAAGAGTTAGAAGCTAGTTCGAATATAGAACCTTATGGTGTCGTTCATGTATCAGTAAATTACTCTGAAAGTAAGGAAGGAAAGGCAACTTTTAATCAATATATTGGAGCCGCTACATCAAAAGAGCCGCTAGAAAAATACTCTGTTTTAGAAGTACCTAGCTTATTGTGGGCAGTCTTTGAAATTGATGGGAACTGGGAGCATGTTGAAGAACAGTGGCAACGCATATACTCAGAGTGGCTACCTTCATCCTTATATGAATTGGCAGAAGGACCAGAAATACTAGCTAGCAAAGACCAAAAAAGTGAGATATGGATCTCTATTAAGGAAAAATAGGTATTTCTTGCTTTTAAGTATAAACATTGAGAGAAGCTGGTGAAACGGCTTCTCTCTATAATTGTTGACCCTTCTGCTTTGTCTCACTTTATTTGTCATAGATAGAACGGATCTGTGACCTGATCTCACGTCCATTTGTTGTTTGAAGAGCAAAAAACTTCGGCGGGGCAGGAATGGAGAAGCGTACATGGGAATGTGACATCTCCATAAGAAGTGTACCGATCTCCTTATGCTGACTATTTTTTATCGTAAGCCAAAATACTCTCTTTTCGTTCGCAGGTGTGCCCCATTGTTCTTTTTCAAGAGATTGGCGGAACAGAAGGAAACCAGCAATCACAAAATCATCCGCTTTCACTTCGGCTGCAGAATAGAAACCTGAATCTTCCACTTGCCGCCAGATAGGTCCCAGTAATTTTTCTGCGTACATACCGTAGGTAGCATCTTCATACTCTGGAAATAAGGTTTCAAATTCCACATGGTTGTCTTCAAGGATTCTCTCCCAGTTAGCTTCAACTTCTTCATTCAACGTTTTCTCAATTTCAGTTATGCTCATGTTCTGGCTCAATAAAGTCATAGGTTAATCCCCCTTCTTTTTGATTCATCCTTATCGTACAACCTTAAAGCAAATTGCAAAGTTTGTTATAATGAATAAGGAAGGTTAGTTAGGTTTAGAGGTCAAACCTTGCAAGTAAATTGAAGGAGATCATGCAATGGAGATACTTAAACCTGCCGACATTGCGGCGAAATTAAACGTAAGTACAAACACACTGCGTAACTACGAAGCTAAAGGACTTGTCCCTTCACCAAAACGAACAGCAAGTGGGTACCGTATTTACTCGAGTGTTCATCTTATCTATTTTTCGTGTGTAAAATCACTTTCTGATGGGTTTGGGATGGATGTAGCAGTGAAAGTTATGAAGAGCATAAGGGGTATGAAAATCGATGAAGCTCTTTGGACTCTTAACGACGAGCTGATTCGTAGGGGAGAAGAAAAAAAGTTTGTAATAGAAGCGGTTAAACTAATTGAATACTCGGAGAAAAATTCTTGTCTCTGGTCGTTAGGGGAAGCAGCAGAAAGAATGAATGTTTCCCGAACAGCCATCAGATATTGGGATAAAGAAGGGTATATACGAGCTATCCGAGATTCAGACAGCGGCTACCGTACATTTGATGGTCTTCAATTGGCTAAAATAAGCCTGCTTAAAGCGATTAATCACCGATATTATACGGATGAAAATGCAAGGATGAAGGACAGGTTCGAGGGAACTGAGGGGGCAGAGGCATGTCGAAAGCTTGCTTCTGAGGTTCTAACATTGCTAGGCATACGGAATAGAAGACAGTTGAAAGCGATGGCCTATGTAGAAAAACTTCTGGAGGTAATTGAATTTGAATAAGCTCGTTGCAAAGGAAATGGAGATGATTTTATGGCGAAAAAAATAATATTAAATCAGACTGTGATTAAGGTGCAGAGTTTCAAAGAAAGGAAAGTAAATAATAACCATGAAATTTCAGTTGTCTTTCACGTTACGAGTGAAGAGTATCATGATATAGCAACGTTACTATATCAAGGGACATTTGATGTAAAAGTACCTGAGAGAAGCTTATCGTTTAGAGGAAGCATCGTGCAATATTCTACTTCAATTACAAATTTATACGAAAAAGGGCAAGTCGGGAACTATTCATTAACTTTGCTTGAAAACGCTAAAGAAACGGATGCAGCCATAAAGTGAAGTGTTTGCGTGTTTGAATCTAATAGAAATAATAAATATCACCTTTGGGTATATGAGAAGGTAAGGAGTGACATTAGCCAGATTCTATTAGATAACTAGAAACAGAAAGGATTAAAAATGACATTACAACAACTAAAATACGTAATTGAAGTAGCAAGATGCCGTTCCATTAACAAGGCTGCACAGAAGCTTTTTATTAGCCAACCCAGTCTATCAAATGCACTAAAAGAGCTGGAAGAAGAAATCGGAATCACGATTTTTTCACGAACTAATAAGGGAATTGTCGTTACTCATGAGGGTTCGGAGTTCTTAGGTTATGCAAGGCAGGTGGCAGAGCAAGCAGAACTTTTAGAAAACCGTTATACTAAAACTTCCTCAAAGCAACAAAGTTTCTCTGTGTCTGCCCAGCATTATGCCTTTGCCGTTAGTGCTTTTGTGAGGCTGCTTAAAGAGTATGACCGAGAGGAGTATGAGTTCACCTTACGAGAAACAAGAACATATGAAATTATTGATGATGTGAGGAACCTCCGCAGTGAAATCGGTATTTTATACCTGAATGATTTTAATCGAAATGTGCTTCGAAAATTTTTGAGAGAAGGAAATTTAACGTTTCATGAGCTTTTTATCGCAAAGCCTCATGTTTTCATTAGTTCCACCAATCCACTGTCTGAAAAGGACTTTGTTACATTAGATGACTTGATTCCTTATCCTTACCTTTCTTATGAGCAGGGGGACTATAATTCCTTTTATTTTTCAGAGGAGATTCTAAGCACGCTTTCGAGGCAAAAAAATATACGGGTGAGTGATCGCGCCACTTTATTTAACTTGCTGATAGGATTAAATGGCTATACCATTTCCACTGGTGTGATCAGTCATAAGTTAAATAGCAAAGATATTATTGCTGTTCCGTTAAGAGTAGAAGAACAGATACATGTCGGTTATATTACTCATAAACATTTGACAACGAGTACGTTAGGCAGGATCTATATTCAATATTTAAAGGAAACAATTGAAGAAGAATTACAGCAGTTATAGCTTGAAACTATAACAAGGAATAGATTTAATGTCTTACATTATAATAATCTCCCCATGCTACACTTATCCTAGATCAAGCATTGAGAATATTAAATCTTTTAGGAAGTGGGAGAATATTAATGACTAAAACTATTGTTCGAGCACCATTTAGAGCTGATCATGTGGGAAGCCTATTAAGACCAGAAAGAATACATACTGCAAGAAAAGATTTCCAAAGGGACAAGATTACCGCTCAAGAACTCCATCAAATTGAAACAGAAGAAATTAAAAGGATCGTTGACAAGCAAATCAAAGTAGGACTTCAAGCTGTAACAGATGGAGAGTTCCGCCGTAGATTTTGGCATACTGATTTCCTTGAGCATTTGAATGGCGTAGAAGGATACGTACCAGACTACGGATTTGCCTTCAAAGGGGAGGAGACAGAAAGATATGATGTACGTGTTACTGGAAAAGTCTCATTTAACCCAAACCATCCTCATATTAAAGACTTTATCGAATTTAAAGAAATTGTGGGCGGACGTGCTGTCGCAAAATTAACTATACCAAGTCCAAACCAAATGTTTAACGCAGGCATCCGCAATGTAGACATTTATCCAGATATCGAAGAATATACAAAGGATATTATTCAAACCTATCGCGAGGCAATTAAAGCCTTTTATGAAGCCGGATGTCGGTATTTACAATTAGATGATGTTTATATTGCTGGGCTGAACGCATCAGAAATTCCGTTTAATGACAGCGGGTATTCACGTGAGGAATTAATAGACTTAGCTTTACGTGTAGTAAACGGAGTATTAGAAGATAAACCGGAAGATTTAATCATCACCACACATCTTTGCCGTGGAAACTACCGCTCTAAATGGGCCTTTGAAGGGAGTTACGCACAAATTGCTCCAACCTTATTTGCAAAAGAAAAGGTAAACGGATTTTTCCTCGAATATGATGATGACCGTTCTGGTGATTTTGGTCCGTTGGAATACATTCCAACAGGCGGTCCACAAGTAGTGCTAGGCGTGTTCACATCAAAACATGGTCAATTAGAAGACAAGGAAACGATTAAAGCTCGTGTTGAAGAGGCTGCAAAATATGTGCCACTAGAACAATTATGTATTAGTCCTCAATGTGGCTTTGCCTCAACTCATCATGGAAACATTTTAACAGAGGAAGAGCAGTGGACGAAACTTAAATATATAGTAGACATTTCAAAAGAGATTTGGGAATAAGGGTTTTAACAAATTGCATTTTAAATACTAGGTGCATAACGATTAGGAGGTGAACCAGATATTATTGGTTCATCTTTTTTATGCAGGGTTAATGATATAAGTATTAGGATAGTACAAACTGGTTCATAGTGGATATAATAACTAAGTAATCTAACTTAAATTTGAAACGGCTGTATAAAAAGGAGAAGAACATGGACATTATTGATAAGTTAAAACTGGATAAATATCAAAATATGGTCGTGCTACATCAACCAAATGATTATGACATGTTTAAAGGATTTAATTCGGAAGTATCAGGAAAGCATGATGCTATCTTCATCTTTGTTGAAACCATTGAAGAAATAGTAAATGAAACTCAAACAATACTTAATGAGCAAAACTTACTAGATAAAGGATATTTATTTTTTGCTTATCCGAAAAAAGGGAACAAGAGATATAGTACGTTTGTTCATAGAGATGAAATTTTTCCCGCATTGAAAGTAGGGGAAGATGGATATGTGAAAAATAGTGATTTGAAATTTTCGCGAATGGTAAGTATGGACCACGTATTCACAGTGGTTGGATTAAAGCATGAAAAAAAACAACTTAAAAAGTCACCCTCTGCAAGTCAGTGTGTTGCAGATTATGAGGAGAATATTAAAGAGGTAGAAAAGTTATTAACCATGCATCCAACTGAACTTAAGTTTTATCAGAGTTTAACTCCAGGTTACCAAAGGGATTGGGCTCGCTACATCTTTTCTGCTAAGCAACAAAAAACTCGTGATAAACGCCACCTCCAAATGGTTGATATCTTATCTCAAGGATATAAGTCGATTGATTTGTTTAGACAAAAGAAGTAATTTACTGTAATGATGTAACGTAAAGTTACAGAGGGAGTGCTGAGGCCACTCCTTTTTTACTGAAAGAAACTCAGGTTTCTAAAGGAAAGGAAATTTCCTTTTCCTTGTTTATCAACATATAGAAGTAATGGATTGATGAACATAAAATTATAATACTGGTAATAACTTGAACATTCCTTTTTCCGTTTGATAAAAAATGCATAAGCATGGTATAAATTTAAAAGATACTTGGACATTCTACTTCTGAATTTTGGGGTCTCGGCTTGGTCTGATATTCCAACAGGAGAGAGTTTGACTATAAATATGGATGTGAAGAAAATGAACTTAAATATAAATAAGGGTTCCAACACAATGAAAGATAACTTCTGGGCTGATCTACCGCGTCCTTTCTTTATCCTGGCGCCAATGGAAGAAGTGACGGACGTTGTTTTTCGTCATGTAGTAAGTGAGGCGGCTAGACCGGATGTGTTTTTCACTGAGTTTACAAACAGCGAGAGCTATTGTCACCCGGATGGGATGAAAAGTGTCCGTGGGCGTTTGACTTTTACAGAGGATGAGCAGCCGATTGTCGCTCATATATGGGGGGACAAGCCTGAATACTTCCGTCAAATGAGTATTGGGATGGCGGAGCTTGGCTTTAAAGGCTTGGACATTAATATGGGCTGTCCTGTACCTAATGTGGTACAGAACGGGAAGGGAAGCGGCTTGATCCGCCGTCCTGAAGTGGCAGCCGAATTAATCCAAGCAGCCAAAGCTGGCGGGCTGCCTGTAAGTGTAAAGACAAGGATTGGTTTCGCCGAGGTAGACGAATGGCGGGACTGGCTGACTCACATTCTTAAGCAAGATATTGTGAACCTTTCTATTCATCTGCGTACAAGGAATGAAATGAGTAAAGTCGATGCTCATTGGGAGTTGATCCCTGAGATTAAGAAATTGCGTGACGAGGTGGCGCCTCATACACTTCTCACGATTAATGGAGATATCCCTGACCGTCAAACTGGCTTGAAGCTTGTTGAGCAATATGGGGTTGATGGTGTGATGATTGGGCGAGGTATTTTCCATAATCCATTTGCCTTTGAAAAGGAACCGAAAGATCACAGCAGTAAGGAGTTACTTGATCTCTTAAGATTGCATCTAGATCTCTATGATAAATACTCACATTTAGAGCTGCGTCCGTTCAAGGCTCTTCACCGCTTTTTTAAGATTTATGTCAAAGGATTTAGAGGTGCGGGTCAATTAAGAAACGAACTAATGAACACCGAATCAACAGATGAAGTACGTGACTTGCTTGATCAATTTGAATCGGTGAATTTGGAGAGAATGAAGGAAGAGTAGAAGGTCACATTCAAGTGAATAAAAAGCAGAAAGAGTCTTTCAAATGAAAAGGCTCTTTTTTTATGAATGAACATCAACACAATTGACGCAGAGTCTTACTAGTATGACTATGATCTTGAACTTAATATATAGCTTTATGTTTTAAATAGCTTTAGAGGAGAAATAGGCAGGCTAATCCTTTGGTGTGTAGGGGTTTTCGAGAAGTGTACGCTTCTTTAATTTTTCAAACAACGCTCCTTCAAAACACTTAGGTATCACCGTGGGAAAGTTACAATAATATAATCACGAAAAAGACCTAGTTGCTGCATGGTTTAACCCTCTCTAATAAAAAAGAGTATACTCAGCATAAATCATGAAAATAAAACCAGCAAAAAAGCAAAACGTAAAAATAAAAACGACGAAATGCGTGTTACAGCCTTATTAAAAGGGAAAAGCGACAAAATCTGAGCAGAAAAAAGAGGTGTTTTGTAAATACAAATGTTTTTAAAATCAACCATACTGTTTCCTGTTTTTATAGAGACCATTATTAAGAAAATGGTCTTTTTTGTATGGAGGGCATCTACAAAAGTTTGGAAAATAGACAATTGAATATTGGATATTTATGTTAAAATAGTAAGGTGTTGTTAGTTATATTTAGTAGTAGAAAGGATGATGGAACGTGGCTGTTTTCCAATGGCTCGACCAATGGTTAGCTAGTGACCCAACAAATTTTAATTTGTTTATTATGATTTCAACAATCATTGCACTTTCTTCGGTCATTGTCCTGACAGTAATGATTAAAAAGATAGGCATTGAGCACTTACATATCAAATTAAAGATCGATCGGGCGATGTTTGTATCCTTACTTATTTTAATTACCGGATTTGTCCTTTTTGTCCCTGTTGAAATGATTTTTTATAAACAATATGTAGGCTCAATGGTAGTCATTTCTATTCTTGTAGGTGCGGTCGTCAGCAGTTATTTCTATTTGAAGCAGAAGACTGTGTAGGAAAGAATGATGGAGATCTCATTGATCAGACATGGCAAATCACAATTTGATGATAAGAAGAGAGTAACCTGTGCAGAGTTTGAGAGTTGGGTAGATAACTATAATGCCAGCGGAGTCCATAGACAAGCAAATTATCCTTCTGAAACACTCTTGAAAAGCACCTCTTCCAATCTTTTAATCACTAGTGACTTAAAAAGATCGATTGACTCAGCAGCCATCCTCCACCCAGAAGGAATAACAATCACCCATTCTTTGTTTCGAGAAACGGAGCTTCCAACTCTACACGCGAAGCACTTCCCTATTAGATTAAAGCCAAGCACTTGGGCTGTATTGTTAAGGCTTTTATGGTTTGCAGGATATTCTAACGGTTGTGAATCAGTGAGTGAGGCAAAAGGAAGAGCAGTTATAGCGACCGATCAATTAATCGCCTATGCCAAGGAATCTCAATCCGTAGCAGTCGTGGGCCATGGTTTTTTTAATAGGTTCATCTCTAAAGAATTGCAAAGGCGAGGATGGACGGGGAAGAAGAGGGCAGGGACAAATCATTGGAGTTGTACGACCTATACGATAACTGATTAGATAGATGTATAAAAAGGTCATATGTTTAGAGTAGGAATTGCCAAATAGACAACTCCTATTAGCATATAAATCATCACAAAAATAGGAGGCCAGCTGATGGATAATCAATATGTTGTAGGCTGGGGTACATTGGCCTTGATTAATGCGGCACTGGCGCAAGGGAAAAATCGAACAGGGCTCAACTGGTTTCTGCTTTCGCTAGTATTAGGCCCTGCGGCAACATTTATTTTGTTATTTGTTGAAAAGAGAGAGTATAAAACGATTCGAGAAAATGAATAAACAATTGAAATTGCGAGGACTCATCCATGACCTTTAAACGTATTTTGTTATTTTGTAGTTTTACTTGGCTGTTCTTTTTAGCATCTGCTTGCAGCAACCAAACGATGGAAGAGGCTAAGAAAGAAGTGGCATCAACAGATCTATCAGATGAACATATTGATGGAATGAACGTTGGCATGTTCATGACGGACGATTCTTTTGGAAGACGATTCGAGGATATTGAACGGTATCCTGCAAATGACCAATACGCTGATCAAAGAAACTATGATCAATATAGGAATGAAGATTTCATATGGAGTGTAGATCGACATACAATGGAAGTTTTACAAATTAGTGTTTTAGAAGAAAATGATACGTCCGCAAGTTCAAAGGGTATTAAAAGAGGCTCACCTATTGAAGAAGTAATCACACGTTATGGGGAGCATTACTATACGTATGAAGATCATGAACAATCGATCTTTATGATAGGGTTTGTGGACCATCAAAATAACTTGGACCTATCATTTATACATGATGAGAAAAACGTAACAGGAATAAGTTTGAGCTATGCTTTTGACATAATGAAGTGGGAAACGGAAGAATAGTTTAAGAGAAATCTTACTGGGAATCTGGAGGTGTTCATATGAGTGAGAAGAAAGAGACTCCAGAAAGACAAAGAGAAAGGCTGAGACAAGAAGAGTTAAAAAGGAATAGATCCGGTTCTATGAGCGATGGTTTCAACCGAGCAAGCAGCGGAAGCTTGGTCGATTTGGTTAACAGCTTAGGATGGAAGGGAACAGGAATTCTTATTATCATCATCATCCTCTTATTTACAATAGGGTCGTTCGTATTTAACCGTTAATATGTAAAAGCTCCAGGAGCAACTCCTGGAGCTTTCCCTATTACAATGACATCTTAATCACTTTCTTATAATAAAGCACTGATAATATCCCGAAGATCGAGTAGAGTACTGCATATAATCCCATAACAATAATCATCGGTGTCCATAGCTCAGTGCCAAAGAAGAACCAGCCTGATTTGACAGCAAAGTAGCTGTGAACAAGTCCTACAATGAGAGGGATTCCGAAATTAAAGAGCTGTTTTCCGAGTATACCTTTTAGCAGGTCTTTTTCGGTAAAGCCTAGCTTGCGCAGGATCTTGTAATTTGGTTGTTCCTCGTCGCCTTCTTCTACTTGTTTGAAATAGAGGATACAGCCTGAGGTAATTAAGAAGGTGAGACCAAGGAATCCTACGATGAACATGATCAGTCCCATATTCTGTTTTTGGATACGTTCTTCCGTGTAATGAGAGCTATTGCCAAACTCATCTTTGAATGGCATGCTGTTAAACAATTCATCAGCAACTGCTGCAGTCGCTCTATCATCTAATGTGAAGCCAATATAAGTTGAGGATTCTAGTTGAATGTCTGGGTCTAAGTCTGCAGCAAGCTGGGTATAGATCGACTCATCCACGATAGCGGCAGTTAACCCGCCCGTAAAATAGAGTGGCAGCACGTTTTCTTTTGCTAACCCTAGATATTCTTGTTCAATAGTGGTCGTGAGGCCGTGAAAGGTAAGTGTGCCTGAATCCTGTAAGTTTAACAGCGTTTGCATCGCATCACTAAATCCTGCGAATGTCGTATCACCATCGCTTACATTGGTTTCCCTCACCTGATGATCACTAATGACAGCCATCCTCATTTTATTAGACTCAAATTGAAAGTTCTCCATATCTCTTCCTACAATCTGTTCTACATCAACTTCCACTTGAATGACATCAATTGCTTTTTCACTGTAACCAATTCCGCTATCTTGTAACACTTCACCGAACATTTCTGCATTCTCTGTGGTGATAAATGCAAAGTCGTCAGGAGCCGTGCTCTCTGCTGTTTTTTCAGCAGAATAATACGAAATATAGCTTAATGATAAGAGGCCAATTGCTAAGGCAGATACCGTTGTGATAATGGTAAGCAGCATCGCATTTGATTTCATGCGGAACATAATCGACGATAGCGACATGACTTCGTTAATATTTAAGTATCCACCTTTTTGTTTTCTAATTAGATTCGCAATAAACCGGACAGAACCTTTGTAGAGAAAATAAGTCCCGATAATAACGGAAGCCAAAATAAAGATCATCGCAATAAATAAATAGTTCGTAGTGACGAAGCTTCCATCAAAAAGCCTAGCAGATACGTAATAACCAGTGGCTATCAACGTGATACCTAAAATTCCCATCAAGATTTCGAGGATTGAAATCTTTCTTACTTGGCTTTCGGTTTTACTCTTTACTTGAAAAAGAGACAGGATGCTTTGATGTTTGATATACAGATAGTTCATCAGCATAATGAAAAGGTAAATGCCTCCGAACACGAGCAGTGTTTGAATAAATGCATTTCCTGAAAAGTAAAGAGAGGCAACAGCTTCCACACCCGTTATTTTAAATAAGATCATCGCGACTAATTTTGAAGCGGCAAAACCGATAAAGATCCCGATTACTAAGGACCCGAAATAAAGCATTAAATTTTCAGCACTTAGAATCATGAAGATACGGTTCTTCGTCATCCCAATCAGCTGAAACAACCCAATTTCTTTACTGCGTCTCTTAATAAATAAGTTATTTGCATAGATTAAAAACACAGTTACGATCGCAATAAGAAGCACGGATGCTGTCTGTATGGCTGCTAATCCTCTAAGTGACCCAGATGCCTCGTCCATTGCAGGGTCATACTGTAAAGTAACAAAGGCAAAGTAAAGAGCTGCACTAAACATCAAAGCAAATACATATAAATAATAGCTTTTGACATTCTTTTTAAAGCTGCGGAGAATTAACTGATTAATGCTCATAGTGCACCCCGCCTAAAACTCCTTGTGTCTTCATAATATCTTTTAAGAAGGTGTTGCGGCTCTCTTCTCCTTTATTCAACTGGGTATAGATTTGGCCGTCTTTTATAAAAATGACACGGCTGCTGTAACTCGCTGCCACTGGATCATGTGTCACCATGACAATCGTTGCTTTTCTTTTTTCGTTTAAGCTGCTTAATTTACCTAATAGGTCTGACGCTGCTTTAGAATCAAGAGCACCTGTCGGCTCATCGGCGAAAATAATGCTTGGCTCGTGAATAAATGCGCGTGCAGCAGACGTTCGCTGCTTTTGCCCTCCTGATATCTCATTAGGATATTTATCGGCAATTTCCGCAATACCTAGCTCTGCTGCCACTGATTTGAATTTCTCGAATGCTGCTTTTTTAGAAGTATTTGTGATGGAGAGCGGCAGCATAATATTTTCTTTGACGGTTAATGTATCAAGCAGGTTATAATCTTGGAAGATAAATCCTAAATGATGTTTTCGAAATTCTGCTAGCTTCTTTTCTTTGCTTTTCGTTAGTTCCTCACCATTAATTATCAGTGAACCGTGGCTTAGGCGGTCAATCGTTGACAAGACATTTAAAAGAGTGGTTTTCCCGGAGCCTGATGCCCCCATAATTGTTAGAAATTCTCCCTTTTCAATGCTAATATCAATTCCTTTTAATACCTCTTGTTTTGTGAATTTATTTCCATAGCTTTTATGGATTTTTCTAGCTTCAAGTATATTCATAACAAAATTCCTCCATCTATTAAGATACCCTTATTGTATAAACTCTTGCACTAAGAGTCCTTTGATTCTCCTAACAAAAAAGCAAAAGCGAGTGACATTTTTGTCACACGCCTTGAATCTGGAGAAATTGATTTTCTTGTGAAAAGGTGAGGGTAAAGGTTGTCCCGCTGCCAACAGTTGATTGAACGGAAATATGGATGCCAAGCGGAGCGGCAGCCTTTTTTGCTAAGTATAAACCCATGCCAGTTGCATGCTGATCTTGATGCTGACTAGTAGAGGTAAAACCTTTATCAAAAATTCTTGAAAGATCCCTTGGGTCGATTCCGCGGCCGTTATCTGCTACAGTTAGGGTCGTTTGTCCTTTTTGTACAGAGGATTGGATCCTAATTTCTGAGCCTTCTTCGCTGTATTTAACGGCATTAGTTAAGAGCTGGCGTAGAATAAAGGCCAGCCATTTCGCATCAGTGAGTACTTCTGATGAAGCTAATTCAACGTCAAAGCCAATTCCTTTCTTTACACACCACGAACGCAACGTGTGAATCTCGCTGTAAAGCAGCGGCTCAAGATCAACTTTTTCAATAAACAAATCATTTTCAATAAAAGGAATACGCTTTTGATGCAGTTGTTGATCGAGCAAAAAGTGAATTCGCAACCATTCATGCATAAGCTCTGATTTTAATGTTGGATCATTCGTGCGATCAATAATTAATCGCAAAGCAGTTAAAGGTGTTTTCACCTCATGGATCCAAGAAAGCAGCTCATCTTTCTCTTGTTCAAGCAATAATTGATTTATAGAGGCTTCTTTTTCTAATTGTTCAACCGGAGAGGTAATCTGTCCATAAACGAGCGCTTCAAAAGGACTGTTTGGCTGAGGTAGAGTGGTTATATCAGTTGTAGAATCACGAGCATCAAGCTCCTTAAAAAAAGCTGTTTCTCTAAAATACCGAATAATGACAAAGAGGCTTGAAATCACGAGTGAGAGAAACATGTAATAAAGCATTGACTCTAGCGAGAGAGAGGGATCTAGGTAAGCCATGAATAAACCAAGCAGCTGCAAAAGTACAATCAAAAAGATCCAGCTGATTCTCTCCTTAATGAATGTCCTGATCATTTTCTCACCTCTCTATCGCCATATATCCTTGACCGACTTTTGTCTCAATTCCTGCTCCGAGGCCAATTTCAGCTAACTTTTTACGAAGCCTGTTTACATTCACAGTTAACGTATTATCGCTAATAAAGCGCTGATCGTCCCATAAAAGGTTAATTAACTCCTCTCGGCTGACGATTTTATTCTTGCGCTCAACAAGCAGCTTTAAGATAAATATTTCATTTTTAGTAAGCTCGATCATTCCATCATCATTAGAGATACGGTTTCTCTCAAGATCAATCGTTGCACCCATCCATGTCTTTAGATCGGGTGCGGCCGTACTATAGTTATAAACACGGCGCAGAATGGCTTGGATTTTTGCAATTAATACTTCAAAATGAAACGGCTTTTGAACAAAATCATCAGCGCCTAAATTCATCGACATCACCATATCAGTAGGATGATCACGTGAAGATAAAAAGATAATCGGTACATTCGAATGCTCCCGAATCATTCGGCACCAATGAAATCCGTCATATTTTGGAAGCTGAATATCAATGATCACTAAATCGGGTTGAACCTCTGCAAAGCTCTCCATCACTTTTTGAAAGTCCCGCACCCCATACACTTCATACTCCCAAGCGGTAAGCCGCTCTTTGATCTCTTTAAAAAGAGAAGCATCATCTTCTATTAAAAAAATCTTAAACATTCAAATCACCATACCTTCCTTAAAAGTATAGCAAAATGTGATGAGAAAGGGGAATGATGGAAGTAACCTATGGTAAAATTTTACTTGAGTCATAAAAAGAATGGGGGATACGGAATGGGAATTGATTTTCACAGTAAGGAAAACCAACAAAGCTATACCACAAGAAATGTTCATTCTATATGGAGTGAGACGATACAGAGCTTAGTACCTTTCGATCACGTGTCGACTGCACTGGATGTTGGGTGCGGTGGGGGCATTTACTCCAAGGCTCTTTCTGATATGGGCGTAGATTCAATCATAGGAGTAGATTTTTCTCACGCCATGCTTGAAGGGGCAAAGGAAAATTGCAAGGGCTACCCGAGAATTTCATTTACACATGGTCATGCTTTTGACACTGGAGTGGAAGGGGAAAGTATCGATTTATTGCTGGAGAGAGCATTGATTCACCATCTCCAAGATCTTGCCTCCTGCTTTAAAGAAGGGCATCGAGTATTAAAGGAAGAAGGATGTTACATCATCCAAGACCGTACACCAGAAGATTGTTTAGTAGAAGGAAGCGACGAACATATAAGAGGATATTTCTTTAAGCTGTTCCCTAGATTAATTGACAAAGAAACGAGCCGCCGACATACTAGCCAAACAGTCATCCACCATCTAAAAGCGGCTGGCTTTAAAGAAATCGAGGAAAGAAAGCTGTGGGAGATCAGAAAAGTTTATAATCATAAAAATCAATTACTACAGGACCTTAAGGAGAGAGTAGGGAGAAGTATTTTACATGAGTTAGATGATAACGAATTACAGCATCTTATTCAGTTTATTGATAGAGCATTGCCATCTGAAGGTCAGATTGTTGAAAAAGATAGATGGACGATATGGAGGGTTGTTAAATAAGAGGAGATGGTAATTTATGGACGAACAGTTGTTAATTCGGGAAACTAGGATAGAGGATGTTGAAAAAGTGTCAGGGCTCTTAAATAAGGTAACCAAAGACTTAATTAAGAGAGGATTTAACCAATGGGAGTACCCCTTTGATAGGGAGCTGCTGTTAGAGCAAGCTAGACATCACCATTCATATGTCGTAACAACCGAAGAAAAAGAAATCATAGGGACCTTTTGTATAAAGGATATTGAACAGATCAATGATTTATCGTTGAAAGGTCTAAATAAATACCTTTACCAATTAGCTATCATACCTGATTATCAAGGAAAGAATGCAGGGGCTGTTGTATTGCGTTTCGCTTATAAGCTGGTTGAGAATTTGAATACGGCTCTCTATCTAGATTGTTGGGCAGGAAACGAAAAGTTAAAGAAATTTTATCTGAGAAATGGGATGTCTTATATAGGTGACTTTCAAGAAGAAGGCTATTTTATAAGTGTGTTTATCTATAACCATCCCCAAAAGGGTTAACGTGAGAGGAGAAAGCATGAAAGAATTATTATTACGATCACACTGCGTGTTCCCGACACCAAATATCATCAAAACAGCCAACTACTATGAGCAGAAAATGGGATTTAAAGCTGTACATTATCTGGACGCCAGTGAGCCGCATATTTGTCTGTATCGCGGCACAACAGAGATCATCTTAACGAAAACGAATGGGCAAAAGGTTATTCCGAATCGAACGCTGTATGGTTATGGGTATGATGCCTACTTCATTACAACGAATCAAGAAATGCTGGAAAAAGAGTTCAAGCAATCCGGCGTAAAAATCGTACGGCCCTTACAAAATACCGATTATCAAAATATAGAATTTGTTGCAGAAGACATTGATGGAAGGTGGGTAGGGTTTGGTGTAAAGGTGGATTCAGATAAAGAAAATATTGGTCTATTAGATAATTAGAAGTAAGCTGTGATTTGACAGCTTTTCTTTTTTACTACTATAATCGTAATGATTACGATTTAAAAGTAAAATTATGAATAATATATAAGAGAAAAGGATATGAATGGTTTATAAATCGTAATTATTACGTTTTGGAGGAGTGTTTTTATGGCTACTTGGGACCTTAGTCAAACGAAGCACCACGTACTGTTTTGTAATGGTGGGAGCTGTAATAAATGGGGCGCTGAAGAGGTTACGCAAGCAATTAGGAATGAGATTTCAAAAAGGAATTTAGATGATCAAATCCACACAACAAGGACGCGCTGTAATGGACGTTGTGATGACCGTTGTGTAGCAGTCGTTTACCCTTCTGGTGAATGGTACAAGGGATTAAACCCAGAGGATGCGGGCACCTTCGTTAATTCACTTGTGTTGAATCGAGATCTTACAGGGAAGGTGAGTCACACCTATACAGGAGATGGATTTATAAGAGAAGAGGGCATAGCGAAAGGAATCTCTAAAGATCCTCAAAAAGTGAAGAGAGTATCAAAACAATATTAAGAAAAGAAGTGATAAGATGGTTTTTGCGAAGCAGCCAAAGATTCCAGTTACCATATTAACAGGTTACCTAGGAGCAGGGAAAACAACGTTGCTCAATCGTATCCTTACTGAAAAGCATCAGAAAAAGATAGCTGTCATTGTAAATGAATATGGAGAAGTAGGAATTGATAATCAGCTAGTGGTGGATTCTGAAGAAGAGATAGTAGAGATGAACAATGGATGCATCTGTTGTACAGTACGGGGCGATCTAATTAAAATCTTACGAACCTTACACTATTCAATGGAGCAAGGCCGTATGCATTTTGATCAGGTGATTATTGAAACGACCGGATTAGCTGATCCAGCACCTGTAGCGCAGACATTTTTCGTTGATGAAGTATTAAGTGATGTCTTTGAGGTAGATAGTATCATTACAGTTGTTGACAGTAAACATATTACGAAGCACTTAGATAAAAAGGATGAAGCGCAGGAACAAATTGCCTTTGCAGACGTCATTATTTTTAATAAACAAGATTTAATCAGTAAAGATGAAATAAAGAAACTCGAAGCAAGAGTTAGTCAAATGAATCCAACAGCCAAACGACTTTATGCAGAAAATTGCCAAATCCCTTTAAATGATATTTTAAATATCCATACTTTTAATGTTGATCATAAGCTGAATGTAAACCCTCACTTTCTTGATGATCATCACCATCATCATGATGACCGCGTATCATCGATTGCCTTTACAGAAGAGAGGCCTCTTGATATGAGTAAAGTTGATCGTTGGATGAGTTACTTGGTTCAAGAAAAAGGAGAAGATTTACTTCGTTATAAAGGAATTCTTAATATCGAAGGAATGAAGGAACGAATAGTGTTTCAAGGGCTGCATATGTTGTTTACAGGCAAACCTGATAAGAAATGGAGTGAAGGGGAAAAAAGAAAAACAGAGCTCGTTTTTATTGGTCGGAACTTAGACAAAATAGAACTAGAGAATCAATTTAGAGAGTGTATTAGCAGCCGATAGGAGGCCGCTAATACATTGCCATTAGTATACTTGTTACATAGTTAACAGAAAAACAACCTTTAAATCGTAATGATTATGATTATCATCAAAGGGGGAGGGCGTATGGAAACTTGGTATAAAGAGCATTTTAATGAAGATTACTTACGAATATACAAGCATCGCAATGACAATCTAGCTCATCAAGAATTAACTCAATTGATGAAGTTTGTTCCGGTTGTTCAAGGTCAATCTTTACTAGATTTATGTTGTGGAAACGGTAGGCACAGCAGGTGGTTTGCTAAGCAGGGCTTTCGCGTAACAGGGGTTGATCTATCACCTGTATTATTGGGAGAAGCTCGAAAGGGTGAGCACGCTGAAGATATTCATTATGTTCGTTCTGATATGAGAGATCTCTCGTATAAGGATAATTTTGACCTGGTTGTTAATCTCTTTACGAGCTTCGGCTATTTTAAAGAGGATGAACAAAATAAGAAAGTATTACAGAATGCTTATGATGCATTAAAGCTGAATGGGTATTTTGTTTTTGACTATCTGAATCCATCCTTCCTTGAAAATAACCTTGTTCCTTTTTCAAAGGATATCATTGATGATCTTTCTATTCTTCAGTATCGGATGATTGTTAATAATACCGTTGTTAAGAAAATCAAGGTAGAAGATAATGGCGCATTAAGAGAGTATGAAGAACGAGTAAAATTATATGAACGAGCCACCCTGGATGTGATGTTAAAAGAAGCAGGGTTTACGATTATTCACACATTCGGGGACTATGATGGGAGCGAGTTTCAAAGTAGGGAGTCTTCTAGATTAATATATATTTGCCAAAAGAGAAGCGTTGCACCAGATAACCATGAAAACAATTGAGGTAACAAATCGTACGAATCACCTGCTAAAACTCGATTTCAAGTCTCCTGTTATTTTATCAGTGTCGATGTTACTAATTCTAGTCATATCTATGACTGCATCTGTGATGATAGGGGCAGTTTCTATTTCTCCTTTAACAGTATGGAAGGTCGTCTTCTCTCAACTTTCTTTCATCGAAGCCCATATGATAGCAGATTGGTCATTGGCTGAGCAGCAGATCATTTGGGAGATTCGGTTTCCACGAGTGATACTAGCAGCTGTAGTGGGGGCAGGGCTGGCTCTGGTTGGGGTTGTGATACAGGCACTTGTTAGAAATTCATTAGCCGACCCTTTTATATTAGGAGTCTCTTCAGGCGCATCGGTTGGGGCGACACTCGTAATCATCTTTGGGGCTTTTTCGGCTTTTGGACAATGGGCTTTATCAATAGCTGCTTTTGGGGGTGCCTTACTTTCGGTACTGCTTGTTTTCCTTTTATCACAGGTACAGGGCCGAATTTCAACCGTTCGACTTTTATTAGCCGGAATTGCTGTCTCAATGATGCTTTCAGCAATTACAAGCTATATTGTCATATCTGCCCCACGGGAAGAGGGGATTAGAGATGCGATGTTTTGGATGATGGGCAGTGTGGCCGGTGCAAAGTGGTCTCAGCTGCCTATTCCAGTAGTGAGTTTCCTTTTTGCATACATAATACTCATATTGCTTGCAAGGCCCCTTAATTTGATGCTGATGGGTGAGAGTACAGCAGCAACTTTAGGAGTAGATAGTCAACGTCTAAAAAAATGGCTCATATTAATAACTGCACTGCTGACAGGTGTGTTGGTTTCTGTTAGTGGAGCGATTGGGTTTATAGGACTGATGGTTCCTCATATGGTTCGTTTAGTTATAGGCTCGAATCATCGGTATGTTCTTCCGCTTAGTGCATTAACGGGTGCCGTTTTTTTGATCTGGGCTGACTTAATCGCACGAACAATCGTAGCACCGCAAGAGTTACCAATTGGCATTATAACGGCATTATGTGGTGGTCCTTTCTTTATATGGCTGCTAAGAAAAAGTACATACTCATTTGGTGGAGGTGAGGATCATTGAAATTAGTCGTGGATGAGATAGGTATGGAATTAAACAAAAAATCGCTTGTGAAGGACATTAGTTTTCATGTAAATGAAGGGGAATATGTCGGAATCATAGGACCAAACGGCAGTGGGAAATCAACACTCTTAAAAACAGTCTATCGGGTCTTGGATCCAACTTCTGGTGTGGTGATGCTTGATAATGAAATCCACACTTCTTATTCTAATAAAGATTTTGCCAGAAAAGTAGCAGTGGTAGGACAAGAGAGTTCAGTCCCTTTTGATTTTTCAGTTGAGGATATTGTTCTTATGGGAAGAAATCCACATAAACGGTTTCTTGAACATGAAACCCATATAGATAGGGAGATTGCTAGGGAAGCACTTGAAGATGTTGGGTTGCATGGATACGGGCAGCGAAGCTTTACTACCTTATCTGGGGGTGAAAAGCAGCGCGTTATTATTGCTAGAGTGATTGCTCAACAGCCTAGCTTTTTTATTTTAGATGAACCTACCAATCATTTAGACGTACACCACCAGCTTCATATTCTTGATGTATTAAAGCAGTCTAAGTTGACGGTGCTCACTGCATTGCATGATTTAAATCTAGCAGCCTCTTATTGTGATCGCCTCTTGGTAATGCAGGATGGTAAGTTAATAGCAAATGGATGTCCAAGCGAAATACTCACAAAGCAGTTATTAAAGGAAGTATTTCAAGTAGACGCTACGATATGGACACACCCCATCACAAATAAAGTACAAGTTATGTATGTCTCACAAGTGATGAGGCAGGAGGCATATGAGAAGGAATTGAAAAAATGGCTTCAAAGGTAAGAGAATTTTAAAAGTTATCGAATTAATAAAGTCTTTGCCGAGTGATTACTTAGGAAGGCAGGAAAAGAAATGAACAATATATTTATTAAAGTCATCGTAGGGTTGGTGTTAGCATTCATATTAACGGCTTGCACTGAAGCCGAAGAAGCAAATCAAGTCGGGAGTGCAAAAGAATCTTCGCAAAATGAAGTAGTTGAAATTGAAAATGGTGATCAGATATTAACCATTTCCGAAGTGCCCGAACGTGCAATAACTTTAAATCAACATGTAATGGAAGTAATGCTAGCTCTTGGGTTAGAGGATCATATGATTGGAACGGCGTACTTAGATGATGAGGTGATGCCTGAATGGAGAAAAGCGTATGATTCTATTCCGGTATTAGCAGACCAGTACCCCTCTCAAGAAGTGTTTTTGGATGCTGAGCCGGACTTTGCTTATGCTGGTTGGAGCAGTGCTTTTAATGAAGAAGCTATTGGGTCAATTGAGCAGCTCAAGAGTTATGGAATTAACGCTTATCTTCACCAATCCTCTACAAAAGTGGGGCCTGCACTAGAAGATATCTATATGGATATTCGCCATATTGCCAAGATATTTAATGTGGTTGAGAGGGGAGAGGATTTAATTAGTGAACTAGACAATCAGATTGAACAAATAAAAGAACAAATACCAAGTGACCAACCTAAAAAAAGAGTTTTTGTTTATGATAGCGGCGATACAGCCGCATTCACTGTAGGTCAGAACTTTTTGAACCAACTGATTACAATGGCAGGTGCGGAAAATATCTTTTCTGATTTAGATAAAAATTGGGCAGAAGTGAGCTTTGAAGAAGTCGTTCAACGTGATCCAGAAGTGATTATTATTATTGATTATGGTGAAACATCTGCTGAGCAGAAGCGTCAGCAATTAATGACCCACCCTGCACTGACTGGTGTGACAGCCATTCAAGAAGAAAATTTTATTGTTCTTCCCCTTTCTTCAGCCGCTGAAGGAGTACGAGTAGCGAAAGCTTTAGAGGTTATCGTTGAAGGGTTGTATTAAAGGAAAACATGCATTATGCTGTTATCTAAATCGTAATTATTACGAAATGGGAATTTGTGAAAGGTGATGATTCTATGTTTCAAGACCTTTATCGTAAAGTGGTAATGGACCATGCGAAGTATCGTCGCAATACAGGGGTGCTAGACGGTGAGCAAGTAAGGAAGGTGCACTATAAAAACCCGACATGTGGCGATGTTATCACCTTGTATATAGAAACGGATGGTAATCTAGTTAAGGATGTTTCTTATGAGGGAGAAGGCTGTAGTATTAGTATGGCGTCTTCCTCGAGGATGACAGAGTTAATTAAAGGAAATAGTATTGATTCCATTTCAAAAATGAGAAATGAGTTTGAGCATTTGATTCGAAAAGGCAAGCAACAGGATCCTGCAATAGATCTGCAGGATGCGATGTCCTTAGAAGGGGTTCATAAGCTAAGAGCAAGGCATAACTGTGCATTAATGGCTTGGCAGGCATTAGATAAGCTTTTAAAAGATGAAGAGGGATACCAGGAGATAAAAAGACAACGATGAGGTGGTTTGATGAAGAAAAAAGTAGAGGTCATTATACTAAGCGGGTTTTTAGGTAGTGGCAAAAGTACATTACTTTCACGTCTTCTTTCATATGAAAAGAAGAGAGGGCGTAAGGTAGCTGTTCTCATGAATGAGCTGGGTAAAGTGAGCATTGACTCTTCTGTTGTTCCTTCAGATATACCTCTAAAAGAAATGCTGAATGGCTGCATTTGCTGTTCCATTCAAGGAGAGCTAAGCGTCCAATTAAAGGAATTGACCGAAGAACACACATTAGATGTGATTTATATCGAGGCTACTGGTGCCGCTCATCCATTAGATGTACTAGATGCGTGTACTCATCCTTTACTATCAGCATCCATTCAAATACAAGCTAGCATTTCAGTTGTAAACTCAAAACAATGGTTAGAACAGAAGATGAGTAATATGATGAAGAAATTGATAACTCATCAAGTGAAATTTGCAGACATTGTGTTAATTAACAAAATTGATCAAATAACCGAAAATGAATTAACAAAGGTAAAAGCCACAATTGAGAAAGAGAATCCGTCAGCTATAAAACAAGCAGTTACCTTCTCTCAAATGGATATGAACATTCTTCATGATAGGAATAGTCAACTAGGTAAGTTAAGTGAAAAACAGCGTGACTTCAATACAGATGTTAAAAGTCTTCATTTAAAAACATGTGCGATTCCTATAGAAGGTGCGATAAATCGTATTCAATTAGAAGAATTTCTAGAAGAGAATCAAGCGCAGCTATTAAGAATGAAAGGCTTTATTAGGCTTACTGATAGTCCTGCAATATACTTATTTAATTATGCATATGGATTTCCTATGTATGAAAGGGTGAAATCTGAGGTTCAAGTGAGTCCTGTATTAGTGTGTATTGGCGAGGAGATCATTCAAGAAGAGTTGGAAGAGAAACTCAAAGAACGAGGGATAGTAAAGGTATCACAAATTGGTTGAATGCGGAGCGATTACATTTTAAAAGTAATCGCTCTTTTTTATTTGTTGGATAAGAGTGCTTGGGTTTAATATTGACCAGAGCAACTTGAAGAATATGTTCGATTTATCTTATTATCTAGAATGCGAATTAATCCTATCCCGCTTTTTACTAACCAAAAAGTCATGGTAAGAACAGAGAACGTATACAGGCTGTTCCACCCCTTATGATACTCAACTAAATTTGTATGCTGCTCAAGCCAATCTTCTAACAATGTCATCGGGCCGCTAAAAAGGAAAACGCTCAAAATAGATAAGAGCGGCTTCATTTTATAGGTGAATTGGTTATAGATCACACATGATAACGGGAATAAGATATATAAAAATACAATGTTAGAATCAAATAATTTTGGGAAATAACGATTTGGGTACTTTACATATTTTCTCTTGATAACAGGGCCATCGATTAAAGTAGAAACAAGCGTCTTAATAAAGAAAATAAGAAACCAGTCCTTGGAATCGCCTTTTCTTCTTAATAAAACAAAAATAGTTGTCCCTAGACCAAGCAGGGTTAGTATATTTAATATATGTCGATCTTTCATATATACACCTCCACATTTATATGATGACCGGTTTCAAATGTATTATGTGACTTTAGTGTAAATCGGACTATATGTAACCTATTTTCTCTAATGACCGTCTTATTGGTAACATGAAAAAAGGAGATGCTTATATGAAAATGACTAAAATAATTATTCTTGCTCTAGCTGTCTTATTGATTGGCGGTACAGCTGTTGCAACAACATCATTTTTAAATAGTGGATCAAAAGAAGAAGAGCAGGTTCAGCCAGCGTTTATACGTGTAACCGGGATGATTGAAAGCGTAGAAGAACGTGATGGAACCTTATACTATTTGATTAATGAAGGGCAGGATGAAACAAGCTATATCATTGTTTCCTCTGACACTGCTGTATTCGACAATACGGGGGACGTTACAGAGCTTGAGCCAGGTGGTGAGATAACAGCTTACACCTATGCGAATAAGCCAATGCCGCTTATTTATCCGCCGCAGTACAGCCCAGAAGTTGTTATTGTTGATACGGACCTAATGGGGAGTGCGGCAGTCGGGACATTTAATGACGAGTTAGTTGATGAAACCTTGTCGTTGAAATTGAATGTAAGTGAAGAGACGGAGCTGTCAAGTCTCACAGGGAAAGATGTGGGGGTTGAAGACCTGGCAGGGCAAGATTTGCTTGTCTTTTACTCCATCACCACAAAGAGTATTCCAGCGCAAACAACTCCGGAAAGAATTATTGTGCTGGACGGGGAGGAATCTTAAGAGCAGGAGAGGAAAGGGAGGCAGGCGTCTGTGTGAGCATTTAATTGTATACTTTAGGACCATTTATGCGCCGGTGTGAGAGGTGATTGCGCTCATCTATCGTACGATTGCGTCGGTTGCGAGAAGAATTGCGCCGATTTCCTTTAATTGCGCCGCTTCAAACGCTATATGTGTCAGTGTTCAGGACAATTATATTCATTTGCAGAGCAATTGCGTCACTTCACCCGGCACACTTCCTCCCCGCACAGACGAAAGAAGCTGCTCCCGCCAAATGCGGAGCAGCTTCTACTAGTTTAAAGCTTAAATGAACTCTTCAATGAGACAATTAAGTTAAATACTGGATTGTCTTTTGTTGTTTCTTTTGGATCGACGTTGAAGTAGCCGTGTCTGAAGAATTGGAACTTGTCTTGCGGGCTGACTTCTTTCATGTTCGGTTCAACGAAGCCTTTTAACACTTCTAGAGAGTTTGGATTTACTTGGTCTAGGAATGTTTTTTCTGCAGCAGCTGGCTCTGTTGTATCTTCTTCCAGCTCTTCAGGATCTTCATTTAGTAATAGCGGTTCATATAAGCGGAACTCTGCAGGTACAGCTTGAGTTGCTTCGACCCAGTGAAGGGTTCCTTTTACTTTACGGCCGGTGAAGCCTGACCCACTCTTTGTTTCAGGGTCATACGTACAGTGGATTTCAACAACATTTCCATCTTCATCTTTAATCACGTCTTCACATTTAATGAAGTACGCATGCTTTAGACGAACCTCGTTGCCTGGGAAGAGACGGAAGTATTTCTTAGGAGGGTTCTCCATGAAATCTTCTTGCTCGATATAAATTTCTCTTGAGAATGGGATTTGTCTTGTGCCCATTTCAGGATTTTCTGGATTGATTTCCGCCTCAAGCATTTCTACTTGTCCTTCTGGATAGTTCGTAATCACAACTTTTAATGGACGCAAGATTCCCATTGTGCGAGGAGCCTTCATTTTTAAGTCTTCACGTACAAAGTAATCAAGCATTTGTGAGTCGACAGCACCTGATCCTTTTGAGACACCCGTTTCACGTACAAATGTGCGGATCGCTTCAGGTGTATAACCTCTTCTTCTAAGACCAGAAACCGTCGGCATGCGAGGATCATCCCATCCGTCTACAAAACCTTCGTCCACAAGCTGCTTTAATTTACGTTTACTCATCACAGCATTCGTAATATTTAAGCGGCCGAATTCGATTTGCTGCGGAACGCTTTCTGTTTCACATTCACGGACAATCCAGTCATACAGCGGGCGTTGATCTTCAAACTCCGTCGTACAGATTGAATGCGTCACATCTTCAATCGCATCTTCAAGCGGGTGAGCAAAAGCATACATTGGGTAAATGCACCACTCATCCCCTGTATTATGGTGTGTCGTATGTGAAATACGATAAATCACCGGGTCTCTTAAGTTAATGTTAGGAGAGCTCATATCAATCTTCGCTCGTAACACTTTCTCTCCGTTGCCAAATTCACCTTTACGCATACGCTCAAATAAATCGAGGTTTTCCTCAATAGAACGGTCACGGTAGGGGCTGTCTTTTCCAGGCTCAGTTAATGTGCCGCGGTATTCACGGATTTCATCTGCTGAGAGATCATCTACATAAGCTTTACCTTTTTTAATAAGAAGCACTGCTTTTTCATACATCTCTTGGAAGTAATTTGAAGCGAAAAAGAGGCCGTCCCAGTCATAGCCAAGCCATTTTACATCTTCTTTGATGGCATGAACATATTCAGAATCCTCTTTAAGAGGGTTCGTGTCATCAAAGCGCAGATTGGTTTTTCCGTTAAATTCATCTGCAAGGTCAAAGTTAATAACGATTGATTTTGCATGTCCAATATGTAAATAGCCGTTTGGTTCTGGTGGGAAACGAGTCGTCACATGAGTGCGTTTGCCGGACTCTAAGTCTTCTTTTATGATGTTTCGAATAAAATTGGAAGAAGTATGTTCCATATTTTTCACGCCTTTTCTTAGATTGAATTGTGTATAGAATGTTTTTCCATCATACATCGTTTAATAGAGAATATTGTATCACAACTCACTGGCGGAACAAATGCCAGGCTTTTTATTTAACAGGGTTTTCACCGTTTTTTAGTGAAGTAGAGTGGTTTATGGTGCCCTGTTAAAAAAACGATTATGCAATCACTCCATTAAAAGTAGCAAACTTCCATTTTGCCCATAGGATAGGGATAGGAGTCTAGGGAAAGTGAGGCGTATGCGATGTATTATACAAGGGTTTCAAATGGCCAGCCGCAAGTGATTGCTTATGCACAAGGGGATGTGACCGGAGACGGGGTGCTAGATCAAGTTTATTTAACAGGAATACAAACACCAGATAGTCCTTTTGTACAAAACATCACCTTAGTTGTGCAAGACGGGAATACAGGCTACATGTCCAGTGTCGCGCTTAGTGACAATACGGGTTACGATCCGACTTTGTTTTTAGGGGATTTTAGCGGTAATGGTGTAGATGATATTATGATCAGCATTAACACAGGCGGCAGCGGGGCCATTATGTATCATTATATTTATTCATACTTAGATAACATGGCTCAGCTGATGTTTGATTTTAATGTTTATAATGATGAGTATCAGTATGAAGTCACATATCAAGATTATTATAAAGTAGAAGTAATCAGTCAAAAGAACAATATGAAATACATGATTGATATTTCGACCAGGGACAGCGAGTATTTAGATGAAATTTATGATCAGAATGGCCAGCTGATTAGTCCGATAAGCGGATTTGTTAACCCATTGAGCGGACTGTATCCGGTTGATTTTGATTCGAACGGTGTATATGAACTGTTGGCTTATCAGAAAATTGCTGGAAGATATAATGCAGATGGTCTTGGCTATATGTTAAATACGTTAGGCTGGCAAGGGGATGGCTTTAATCTTCAAAATCAAAATGTAGCCATTTGGGGTACGGAAAACATTGAGTAAAGGGCAGAATGTCTGTCCTTTTTGTGCTTTTAAAAGAGGTATATAGAGTGGTTTAACGTGTTTCGTTAAAAAACTTAGGGTATAGTAAGGGAAAAGAAGAGACATTCTGACTAACTAAACCTTCAAATAAAGGAGTTCTTTATGCCACATCAAAATGAGAATTCAAAACGAGAATGGAATCTAGAGAATAGTTATGCGGAACTGCCAGATATGTTTTATAAGGAGATTGAACCGAATCCTGTCAGGGACCCAAAGCTGGTTGTATTTAATGAAGAAGTCATCCTGATGCTTGGCTTAGATAAAAGCGAGCTTCAAAGTGATACTGGAATAAATATATTAGCTGGCAACAGCGTTCCAAAGGGGTCGCATCCTATTGCACAAGCATATGCGGGGCACCAGTTTGGACATTTTACAATGCTTGGAGATGGACGGGCGTTGTTGTTTGGAGAGCAAAAGACACCAACTGGGCAGACCTATGATATTCAGCTTAAAGGCTCAGGGAGAACGCCATTTTCCCGTGGCGGAGATGGTCGTGCTGCTCTTGGTCCGATGCTGCGAGAATATATCATAAGTGAAGCTATGTATGGTTTGAACATCCCTACAACGAGAAGCCTCGCTGTAGTGACGACAGGGGAGCCGGTGTACCGTGAGAGAGAAGAGATCGGGGCTATTATGACTCGTGTTGCCTCCAGCCATCTTCGTGTCGGAACATTTGAATATGCTTTTCGCTTTGGCGGTGTTGAAGGAGTGGAGAAGCTTGCTGATTATACAATAGACCGGCATTATCCAGATGCTAGGAATGAGGGAAACCCTTATCTTTCCTTATTAAATCGAGTCATCCATCGTCAAGCTGAGCTTGTTTCCAAATGGCAGATGGCAGGCTTTATCCACGGGGTTATGAACACAGATAATATGTCAATTTGCGGAGAAACCATTGACTATGGTCCTTGCGCGTTTATGGATACGTATGATCCTAAAACCGTATTCAGTTCGATTGATATACAAGGCCGCTATGCGTATGGAAATCAGCCATATATTGCCGGGTGGAATTTAGCCCGTTTTGCCGAATCCTTGCTGCCGCTTCTTGACGACAATAAAGAACGTGCAGTCGAGCTAGCACAGGATGCAATCTCTGGATTTAGCCATTTATATAAGAAGTATTGGCTTAAAGGAATGAGATCAAAGCTTGGACTCTTTAATGAAGAACAAGAGGATGAAGCGCTAATTGAGAGCCTCTTGGGCATGATGCAGAAATCTGGTGCTGATTTTACGAATACATTTAGAGCATTGACATTAAATGAGTTTGAGAAAAGCGAGTTGAGTAAAGCTGCTGAATTTACACAGTGGCAAGAGCTGTGGATGGCAAGAAGAGAAAGACAGGATGAATCTAAAGAAGCATCCGTCAAACTGATGAAAGAAGTCAATCCAGCGGTCATCCCTCGTAATCACCGGGTAGAAGAAGCTCTACATGCAGCTGAAAATGGAGATTACAAAGTAATGGAGAAGCTGCTGCATGCCTTAAAAGATCCTTATGCATATTCAGCCGAACAGGAAGAATACTGTTCATTGCCGCCTCAAACAGATCAAACGTATCAAACATTTTGCGGAACGTAAGGAATATAACAAGAAAAAGCCGCCTTTATAAATAAAGGCGGCTTTTGTGCGTATTGCGGCGAGAGACAGCACTCCACATAGTGCCTTGCCTAAAAGGCGCGTCAATCTCGTCTTATGCAAATTAGCTCATCGCTAGAACAGTATATCATCAATGTGACTGATAATGGAAGGTAAATATTTTACTCTGTATGTTTATTTTTGTCATTGTACATCCTCTTCTCTTCATAATCTGAAAAAGTGTAAATAATCGGAGGAGGGTGGATCAGGTGGTTTATTATAATCATCCGAAATGGCAAGGAAATTTGTATAGAAATAACCCGTTTAATGGCTATCAGTGGCAGGGGACAGAGTATCCCTTTTTTTCTCAGCAGTCATACAATCCGTACCTAATGCAGCCATTTCAAACTCCAGGTTATACTTATCAGCCGTATCAATGGGACCAGCAGCAATATGATCCCTACACATCTTATCAGTGGGACGCGAGCCAATCTTACTGGCCCGAGCAGCAGTACAATCCATTTGCCTTGGGGCAGCAGAACCCCGCTATATTTAACGGTGATTATGAAAGCGATACCTATGATTGGCGTCAAGGGTGGAGCGGCTGGGAGGATCTTGGAGCGCCAGGACGAGGCTTCATAGGTTCGCCTGCTTCAGCCTCGTGGCAGGCAAACAGAATTGATACGTTCGTGCGCAGTAGAAACAACCAAATGTGGCATAAATGGTGGGACGGTGCAGGATGGAGCAGATGGGAAGATCTTGGTTCACCGCAAGGAGGATTAAGAAGCTCGCCAGCTGCTGTCTCATGGGGACCGAATCGTATTGATACGTTTGTGCGAGCTGGAAGAAACACCATGTGGCATAAGTGGTGGGACGGTGCAGGGTGGAGCAGATGGGAAGATCTCGGTGCTCCAAGACCAGGGTTTGTTGGGAAGCCAGGTGTAGCTTCGTGGCAGTCAAATCGCCTCGATTGTTTTGTACAAGGAAGAGATAATAATCTGTGGCATAAATGGTGGGACGGCTCAAGGTGGAGCGGCTGGGAAAACCTAGGTGCACCGCGAGGCGGTTTGAATGGCTCGCCGTCAGCTGTCTCATGGGGACCAAACCGGATCGACTGCTTTGTCAGAGGACGTAACAATCAAATGTGGCATAAATGGTGGGACGGCCGCAGATGGAATGAGTGGGAGAATCTTGGCTCGCCGCAAGGAGGATTTGAGGGCTCTGTCGGAGTATCATCTTGGGCACAAAATCGAATCGACTGCTTTGTCAGGGGACGTAACAATCGGATGTGGCATAAATGGTGGGATGGCCGCAGGTGGAATGAGTGGGAGAATCTCGGCTCACCGCAAGGAGGGATACGATCCTCGCCAAGTGCTGTGTCATGGGGCTTAAATCGAATCGACTGCTTTGCAAGAGGCAGAAATGACGGCATGTGGCATAAGTGGTTTACGTAATAAATACAATTTTTTTCAAAAAAGATATGACACTTGTCATATCTTTTTTTTGACGTTCATGACTTCTCCTAAAAATGGTCATCTTATATGATGAAAGTATTCAATTCCCAAGTTCGTGAATAAATACCGTTTCTCAAGGGGGAAGTTATGGCTCAGCAAAATTTATCAACGCTCAAAAAAAGCATTGCACCATTTGAAAAATCTGATACGAAATCAAGTGTGAGACAATTATTGAATACGGTTCCACCGTTCTTTCTATTGTGGTTTTTAGCCTATCAAAGCCTTTCTGTATCGGTTTGGCTGACCTTTGCCTTTGCTGTTGTCGCAGCAGGGTTTGTTGTGCGCATCTTTATTATTTTTCATGATTGTTGTCACGGATCATTTTTTAAAAACAAAAAGTTAAATAACATAGTTGGTACGATTACCGGAATTATTACGATGTTTCCATATGAAAAATGGAAGCGCGAGCATTCAATCCACCATGCAACAAGCAGTAACTTAGATAAGCGCGGCACAGGTGATGTATGGATTATGACGGTTGATGAATATGTCTCAGCATCGTTTAAGGAGAGACTTCAATACAGACTTTACCGCAACCCGCTTGTGATGTTTGGTCTTGGACCGCTTTATCTGTTCCTAATTACGAATCGAATGAACCGCAAGGACGCTAGAAAAAAAGAGAGAATGAATACACATGTAACGAATATTTCAGTTGTTGTGATTTATTCGCTTATCATTTGGTTAATTGGCTGGCAGGCATTTTTGCTTGTGCAGGCACCAATTTTATTCGTTTCAGGTTCATTAGGCATTTGGTTATTTTATGTCCAGCATCAATTTGAAGATTCCTACTTTGAAGATGAAGGTGACTGGGATTATGTGAAGGCAGCAATTGACGGCAGCTCGTATTATAAGCTTCCAAGAGTACTCCAGTGGGTAACCGGGAATATCGGGTATCACCATGTCCATCACTTAAGCCCAAGAGTACCGAATTACAACTTAGAAAAAGTACATGAGTCAACACCGCCGTTGCAACAGGCAACGACGATTACAGTAGGCTCAAGCTTGCAGTCCATTCGTTTTCGTTTGTATGACCAACAAAGAAAAACATTTGTAAGCTTCAAGGAAGTAGCTCATCTTTTATCAAAGCCTCGTGGCAATGTTGAGCTTAAGAAAGACTCGACAAAGCTTTCACGTGCAAAATAATGTTCAGAACCATTCAATTTGACGATTGGATGGTTTTTCTTCATATTTTGAGGGGAAAGTAAATTGTTGATTAACAGCAATGGCAAGTTGAATATTGTATGATAAAGAAAAACAGAAAGGAGCGCTACTTTGCAAAATTGGTATAATATTTTCCCGAAAAATACGGGACTTAGTGTGTATGTATGGATTATTTTTTGTCTCCTGCCTTTTTACTTTATTTTTAGATCCTCATCTCTTTGGGAAATCATCTTTGGAATTTTAATGATCGTTCTATTTTTTGTGTCGTACCGTTTATCCTTTATCACTAAGGGAGGGCTTGTCTACCTTTGGGTCAGTATTGAAATGGCTATAAGCATCGGGATGACGTTGTTTTACGGATATGTGTACTTTGCTATTTTCTTAGCTTTTTTTATCGGGAACATTCAAAGCAAGGGCGGCTTCATTACTCTTTATGTTGTTCATTTAGTCACGACGATTATTGCTGTCATCTTGAGCTTCTTTACTCAGCAAGAATTATTTCTCGCCCAGTTTCCGTTTATCATCATTTCTGTCATAGGTGTCATTTTACTGCCGTTTAATACGTATAACCGCAATAAGCGTGAGAAGCTAGAAGGGCAGTTAGAAGATGCGAATAAACGAATCTCTCAATTAATTGTGATGGAAGAACGCCAGAGGATTGCTAGAGACCTTCATGACACGCTTGGCCAAAAACTTTCATTAATCGGTTTAAAAAGTGATTTGGCTCGGAAGTTAATTGATATAAACCCAGAATCTGCTAAAGTAGAAATAAGTGATATTAATCAAACTGCAAGAACGGCCTTAAAAGAAGTCCGTGAGATGGTCTCTGATATGCGCGGGACTAAATTAGAAGATGAAATCGTTCATTTAGAGCAGATCTTAAAGGCTGCAGAAATGGAATTCATTTTTAAAGGAAACGCGAAGCTTTCAAACACACCCTTACTAGTAGAAAATGTGGTAACCATGTGCTTGAAAGAAGCTGTCACGAATGTGATTAAACATAGTGAAGCGACATCTTGTAAAGTGGTTATTAAAGAACTGCCGGAAGAGTTGCAAATTACCGTCCAAGATAATGGGATTGGCATCAATGACAAGGAAGAATCTAATGATGGAACTGGACTTTTAGGTATAAGAGAGCGGCTTGAATTTGTCAATGGAAGCCTTGAGATCACTGCAGTGGACGGGACGACTCTTGATATTCGCGTGCCAAATGTCATTAAACAATCGATTAGGGGGGATTGACTTGATTCGTATTGTAATCGCCGAAGATCAGCGGATGCTGCTTGGAGCGCTTAGTTCGCTCTTGGACTTAGAAGATGATATGGAAGTCGTGGGAAAAGCGAGAAACGGAGAAGAGGCGCTCGCTTTAGTACAAGAGCATAATCCTGATATTTGTATTATGGATATTGAAATGCCGGTAAAAAGCGGACTAGATGTCGCAGAAGAGCTCGTCGATCACCCTTGTAAAACTATTATTTTAACGACATTCGCCCGCGCTGGTTATTTTGAACGCGCTCGTAATGCAGAAGTCAGCGGCTATTTGCTCAAAGACAGTCCAAGTGAAGAATTAGCAAGTTCGATTCGAATTATTATGGATGGAAGACGTATTTATGCTCCTGAATTAATCGACCTTGCGTATGACAATAAGAACCCGCTTACGAACCGTGAGAAGCAGGTAATGGAGCTGATCGCTGAAGGGAAAAGCACAAATGAGATTGCCAGTGAGCTTTATTTGACGAATGGAACGGTGCGTAATTATATTTCTGTCATATTAGATAAGCTTGATGTAGGGAATCGAATTGAAGCCATCTCTAGGTTTAAAGAGAAGGGCTGGTTTAAATAACAGAATGCTTAGATCGGAGTAGTGATCTGAACTGAAGATTGGCCAGCAGCAATTGTCTGTTTTCATGCGGTATATGCGTTAGTTAAAGAAGGTATTGGACGCATTCATCTGGTAAATGCGTCGGTTGACGAGATATTTGCGTCTATCTGCTTTTATTGCGCCTATTTAACAGCTAACTGCGTCGGTGTTTAGCGGAATTATATTCTTCTAAATTAGAATTGAGTCATTTATAAAAATAATGACCGAAAGCTATTCTATTTTTAAATAGGGTAGCTTTTTTGTTGCTAAAGAAAGTAAGACTGCCTCCCTTCAATAGAGCATATAGTTTTATAAAGGTCTAATTTCCAAAGTTCTATTTTGTGTATTCTACTTTAGTAAAGAGAGAACAGGCAGGGGGCGATGACATGAGCAACAAGAAGAGGAAGAAACCGAATATTCTTATCTTGATGGTGGACCAGCAGCGGTATCCTGCAGTGTATGAGACAAACGAAGTAAAGAAATGGTGTGAAGAGAATTTATGCGCTCAGCAGATGCTTAAGAAAAATGGGATGGTATTTACCAATCATTATGCGGCAAGCACCGCCTGTTCTCCAAGCCGAACCACTTTATATACAGGCCAATATCCTTCCCTTCATGGAGTCACCCAAACGACAGGAGTGGCTAAAGGAGCTTTTGATCCAGATGTTTTTTGGCTTGATGCGAATACCGTACCGACAATGGGTCATTATTTTCGCACTGCGGGCTATGAAACATTTTGGAAGGGGAAATGGCATGCGTCAGATGAGGATATTTTCATTCCTGGAACCCATGATGCGTACTCAAGCTATAACCTAGACACAGGTGTCCCTGAAAAAGACAAGGTGAAAATGTATAAGCAAGCAAACAGGCTGGATGCGTTTGGCTTCTCTGGCTGGATTGGGCCTGAGCCTCATGGAACGGACCCTCGGAATTCGGCTTCTTCTGCCGCAACTGGTATGAGCGGCCGGGACCAAGTGTATGCAGAAGATACAGTGAAGCTGCTCCAAGCATTAGATAGGAAGAGTCAGAAAGAAGAGGAGCACAAGCCGTGGTTTGTGATGTGTTCCCTTGTTAATCCTCACGATATTGCCTTGTACGGCGTGCTAACTGCTGTGCAGCCGAATTATCATTTTGAGGTAGACCAGACCTTGCCATTTATTCCGCCTGCGCCTACTGTAGAAGAATCCTTATCGACGAAACCGCGTGCGCAGGAGAGCTATCGGTATACGTATCCGAGAGCGCTTCAGCCGATTATAGATAATAATTTTTACAGACAGCTCTATTACAGCTTGCAAAAGAAAGCAGATCAAGAAATGGAAAAGGTCCTTAAAGCGCTGCAGCAATCTAGTTTTTATGAAGATACGATTGTGCTGTTCACTTCAGATCATGGAGAGCTGTTAGGGGCACATGGCGGGTTGTATCAAAAGTGGTATAACATGTACGAAGAATCGATCCACGTGCCGCTCATCATCCATAATCCGCTGCTCTTTAACTCTCCTGAGGAGACTGGTATGCTGACGAGTCATGTGGATGTGCTGCCTACATTACTCGGTTTAGCGGGGGTAAAGGTAGAAAAAGTGCAAGCTAAGCTTTCAAAGAATCATACGGAAGTGCGTCCATTGGTTGGTAGAAATTTAAGCAAGTTAATCAAAGGCTCTGATGAATTTCATGAGGCAGATGAGCCGATCTATTTTATGACAGATGATGATGTGACAAAAGGGCTGAACCAAACAACTGCTAGAGGTGAACCTTATCAATCTGTTCTGCAGCCGAACCATATTGAAGCAGTGATTGCAACACTTCCTAGCGGCAAAGGGAGTAAGAAAGAAGTTTGGAAATATGCTAGATATTTTGACATCCCCCAATCAGATGGCGACCAAGAAAGAAAACATGTCCTTGATGAATTTGAATTGTACAATCTGACGCAAGACCCGCTGGAAGAAAGAAATTTAGCGCATCCACAATACGCAACCGAGCTCACAGGGCGTATTCAAAAAGTACTGAGTGCGATCCTAGCTGAGCAATCGAGGCAGAAAAGACTTGTGCCAAAAAAGAGTGAATAAGCAGGTTACTAACAGCCCTTTATCATCCTAGATAAAGGGCTGTTACGTGTGCACTGAAAAATTGTTTGTTTAATAATGAGGTATATGGAAATAAATACATAGAGAGTGTAATGATAGAATACTTGATAGTTAAAAAGGAGGCACCTATGGAGACACCAAATACTAGAAACAATATTAGAGAGAATAATTATTCTCGGCGTAATCTCTGGTCTGGGATTTTATTTGGAATTGGACTCATTGCTTTTGTGGATGAGATGGTCTTTCATCAGCTTTTACGCTGGCATCATTTCTATGATTTATCAACAACAGATATCGGCTTAATCTCAGATGGGTTATTTCATGCGTTTAGTTGGTTTGCTACAATTGGCGGACTGTTTTTATTTGCTGATCTAAGGCGGCGTCATGCTGTGAATATTAAGCGATGGTGGGGCGGTGTATTTCTTGGTGCCGGAGCGTTTCAGCTGTATGACGGAATCGTTCAGCATAAAATGATGCGCATTCATCAAATTCGCTATGTGGAAAATGTGATTGTGTATGATTTGGTTTGGAATATCGGGGCGGTTGTCATGATCATCATAGGAGTCGTTCTAGTGAAACGCTCTAGTCACTCAAGGAAAAAGGGGGAATAAGTGATGGAAGGAAATCATCATCACCATCACCATCACCACGCTATGGATGGGACCTCGTTTGTGATGGCTGAGTGGATTTTAGCCACGCCTTTTATCATTTTGTTGGCAGCCTATTTAACCGCTGTCATCATTTCAAATCGAACGCATAAAAAATGGCCCGTTTATCGAGTTGTATTATGGATTGCGGGTACGGTTTTAGCGATACTTTCTGTCTTAGGACCACTAGCTCAACTCGCTCATGGGGATTTTGTTTGGCATATGGCCGGCCACTTATTCTTAGGCATGCTAGCCCCGCTATTCATGGTTCTTGCGGCGCCGATGACTTTGTTTTTACGGACTCTCCCTACACATGCTGCTAGAAAAGTAACAACCATTTTAAAATCAAAATTTGCTGTGTTTTATACTGACCCTATTGTCGCTTCTATATTAAATATAGGAGGACTTTGGATTCTCTACACCACAGAGCTGTATACGCTTATGCATGAGTATGTCATTCTTCATATTTTGATTCATTTCCATGTCTTTTTAGCAGGATATTTATTTACCCTCTCTATGATTTATATTGACCCAATGCCGCATATAAGAAGCTACCTATACCGTGCTGTTGTCCTAGTCTTAGCATTAGCAGGACATGGCATTCTATCAAAATATATTTATGCCAATCCTCCAGAAGGTGTTCTAAGAGCGCAAGCGGAAGCTGGGGGAATGTTGATGTATTACGGCGGAGATGCTGTAGATGTGATTATTATTTTTATCCTGTGCCTGCATTGGTATAGAGCGACTAAGCCTAAATTCCAGCAGATGAGGAGGCAGGCTGCGGCTGAAAGTATGTAAATTGTTCATCTTGCGTTCATAAACTTTCTTTATAATAGAAGGAGCACGTATTCTAATTAAAATAGAGGGAAGAAGATGAAACATAAGGCGTTGAGTGTATTAATTATTGAAGACGATCCCCACATTGCAGAGTTGATACAGTTATATATGGAGAAGCTGGGCTATTTGACGCAAGTGGCCTATGACGGTGAAGCTGGGCTTGAAGCCTATTACGAAACCTATCCTGATTTTATCTTTCTAGATATTATGCTGCCTAAAATAGACGGGTGGGAGTTATGCAAAGAAATTAGATGGGATAATAAAAAAATACCGATCATTATGCTGACAGGAAAAGGAGAAAGCCAGGATAAGATTAAAGGTCTTGATATCGGGGCAGATGACTATGTTGTGAAGCCTTTTGACCCTAATGAACTGGTGGCTAGAATGAAGGCAGTTATGAGAAGAGCTGATCTTCTAAATGATGAAGATCAAGTCGTTTCCCTTTCAGGTCTTGTGGTTGATAAGAAGGAGTATAAGGCAGCTGCGGGTGACAAGGAGATTATGATGCCGCCTAAGGAGCTTGACTTGCTTTATTATCTTGCCAGCTACCCTAATCAGGTGTTTACTCGACAGCAGCTGCTTGATCAGATTTGGGGTTATGCGTTTGAAGGAGATCCACGAACGATTGATGTTCATATTAAACGAATACGTGAGAAGCTGACAGAGGCGGATGCAAAATGGACGATCAAAACGATTCGCGGAGTGGGGTACAAGTTTTTGGAGAAGGAACATGAGTAGACAGCAGAACATTTTCACAAAGTTGTTCGTCACTTATTTTGTCATTATCTTGATTTCATTCTTCTTATTTAATTCCATCTTTCTCTACCTTTTTCATGTGAATATGTATGATGATTTTAAAGAAGGGTTTGCGTATTCTAAAGAGAAGATTGAAGCACATTTTGAGCTTGCTGACAGCGAAGATTGGAGCGAGGAGCTTCTTGATGCCTCACTCGACATAAGTTTGAGCCAAATGAATAACAGCATCTATATCTACAGTTCAGGTGCAGAGCGAGTTTACCAATCGAGCTATGACCAAGCCCCGAAACTTCAGGTTGATCGATCAATGGTTGAAGATGTGCTTCGCGGTGCGGAACTAGCTGAGGGAATGAGGGTGGATAACCGGCTTGTTTATACTATAGCTGAGCCGATTGATGTCACTGCGGGCACGCCTCATGTGATGGTCATGGTCTACTATGAATTAGATCATCAGTACAAACAGGTGCTGATCATGATTGGTTTAACCTTTACGATCACCATGGCGCTCACAGGATTTATCCTTTGGTTTATCTCAAGAAGGCTGACTGCTCCGCTAAGGGAGATGAATCGAATTGCTCTTCAACTTGCTAAAGGAGATTTTTCTCAGCATGTACGGGTCAATTCTAAGGACGAGATTGGCCAGTTAGGCTCAACCTTCAATTATATGGCCAAAGAGCTTGAAAATATTGAGCAGATGCGGACAGACTTTATCACCAATGTGTCTCATGACTTAAGGTCGCCGCTTACATCGATTAAAGGGTTTCTAACTGCACTCCTTGATGGAACGATTGCCGATCATCGAAAAAACCATTATTATACGATCATGAAAAATGAAACGGAACGCTTGAGCAAGCTGGTAAATGATTTATTAGATATGTCACAGCTTCAGCATGGTCATATTACGATTAAGCCGACCACGTATAATTTGAGTGAACAGGTTCGTCTGGTCGCCGCAAAAATGGAACCGCAGCTTCAAGCTTCAGACCTTTTTATCGAGCTTGAGGAAGGAGCGGGAGATGTGTATGTATTTGCAGATAAAGACCGAATTGAACAGGTGTTGATTAATCTAATAGAGAATGCGATTCATCACTCACCGCCAAAAAAACCTGTTTATGTTCACCTATTGCAAGAAGCTGAACAGGTGAAAGTGAGCATTGAAGATTTCGGTGAGGGCATTAAAGAAGAAGATCTTACCTACATTTGGGAGAGATTTTACAAAACAGATAAAGCTCGTTCCAAAAAAACGGGGACAGGAGTTGGTCTCTCCATCGTAAAATCGATCATTGACCTTCATCAGTCGTCCATTCAAGTGAAAAGTGAGGTTGGTATAGGTACGACGTTTATATTTACTTTACCGCAATCGAATAGTAAAGACATAGAGTAGAAAAGGTTGGCTTTATAGCTGGCCTTTTTTTGTTCATCTTGTGTTCATATAAGCGTGATACTCTAAATTTGCAGGCAGTTAACAAGAGAGTCATTCACTTTAACTGAAATACTGCTTAACTAAAATTAAATCAAAGAAAAGAGGAGTATAGATGAAAACGATCGCTGCATTTGCCTCAAACCGTAAAGGGGTGTGGATCATTTTACTAGCCTGGGTCATTATAGCAGGAGCCCTCGGCATGGCCCCTTCTGCCAATGATTATACGGTAAATACAGGTGAAAATGATCTGCCAAAAGAAGCACAGTCGGTTATTGCTAAGGAAAAAATTAACCACTATTTCCCTGAAGACACAGGAATGCTTGGACTGCTCGTTTTTCAAAATGGTGCCGGATGGGATGAATCAACCTTAACTGAGGTGGATCAAGTAAGTGAATGGATAGGAGAAGAAATCCCAGAAGAACGTTTAGAGTCTTTGATTCCATTTCACCAGTTTCCAAGTCATGCAAAGGAAATGTTTTTATCGGAAGACAGTACAACCCTTGTCCTGCCTTTAATGCTTGCTGACCAACTTGAGATGGATGAAATCAATGAGACTGTCATAGCTATAGAAGAGTACAGTTCAGAGGTTCTTGAAAATGGGACATTGATGATCACTGGACCAGCGGGAATTGCTTCAGATACGATTGCTATTTTCTCAAATGCTGACCTCGTTTTATTATTTTCTACGATTGCATTAGTGCTCGTTTTACTTATTGTTATCTACCGCTCGCCGTTGCTCGCTGTTATTCCGTTAGTGGCAGTTGCGTTTGTGTATCAGGTAGTTGACCGAGTGCTCGGTATGCTTGCTGCCTCGGGGGCCTTGACGATTGAATCACAATCATTATCCATTGTGATGATCCTCTTGTTTGGGGCTACGACAGACTACAGCTTATTTGTCTTCTCACGTTTCCGAGAAGAGCTGCGAAAGCGAGAAAACAAACATGAAGCCATGGATGCGGCAGTTAGAGAAGTGGCCGAGCCGATCTTCTTTAGCGGAGGAACAGTATTTGCTGCGATGCTTGTGTTATTACTAGCTCAGTACGGTCCATATCAAAACTTTGCGCTCGTTTTTGCAATTACAATTGCGATTGTACTGATTGCTGGATTAACACTCATTCCAGCTCTATTCACGATTGTCGGACGCCGCTCGTTCTGGCCGTTTATTCCGAAAGTGGGAGAAGAGACATTGGAGAAAAATCGTTTCTGGTCTGCGATTGGATCTTTTGTCACTAAAAAACCGGTCATAGCAGGTGGACTAGTGCTCATCTTCCTGCTAATAAATGCGTCAAATGTGTTTAATACTCAGTATTCATTTAACATTATTCAATCCTTTCCTGAGGATATGAAGTCCCGTTTAGGGTTTGAACAATTAGAAGAAAGCTTTCCTCCAGGTGAGCTGGCACCGGTCTCTATATTAATAGAGGCAGAGGATGGATTTACACTAACAGATTCAGAGCTTGATTCTATTGAAACGTTAAACGAACAACTCCTCAGTCTAGATGGAATAGATTCCACCTCACTTCCGGATAAAGAGCAGATTAGAGAAGGTAGTGAACATGGCGGAAATGTGTTAAACGAAACGGGTGAAGCGTTGAAGTTTGATGTAATTTTAAGCATGAATCCTTACGATCAGGCATCACTCGATATTGCAGATGAACTAGTCGACAGGAAAGAGGAATTGCTGGCAGATAGCGGACTTGGTTCAGAGTATGAACTGTATATCGGCGGCGAAACAGCTAAATCTGCGGACATTCGTGCACTGAGCAATTGGGATACGTTCGTTATTGTAGTAACTGTCACACTCGTTATTTTTGTGATGCTTATCTTCCACACGAGATCGCTCGTTGCACCGATCTATATGATGGCAACCATCCTTCTTTCCTATGCTTCAGCCTTAGGGTTAAGCTGGTTCTTCTTTGAGAATGTGTTTGGTTTTGAAGGGATGAGTTACCGAATTCCGCTGTATGCTTTTGTTTTCTTAGTAGCTCTCGGGGTTGATTACAACATCATGCTCATTTCAAGAATTCGAGAAGAAAACCGAAGCTTTGGTATAAAGGAAGCGACAAAACGCGGTGTAGCATTAACAGGCGGTGTGATCTCATCAGCTGGATTAATCCTAGCAGCAACGTTCGGTGTATTAATGACACAGCCGATCTTAGAGTTATTTATGTTTGGATTTATTGTCTCGATAGGAATCATGCTCGATGCTTTTCTAGTGCGAGGCATGCTTGTTCCAGCGATTGTTACCTTGTTAAAACAATGGAACTGGTGGCCTGCTGAGGCTAAGAAAGAACAAACAAAAGAGGTGTCAAAATGAATAAAACAAAAGTATTATTAAGGTTTTCAGCGCTTTATGCGTTAATTGGAACATTTTTAGGAAGTCATATGGCAGGAGCAGGTTCGATGTTATTTAGAGCTATTCACGCCCACATTTTACTTGTGGGCTGGCTTTCTCTATTTGCTTTTGCCATCTTCTATGCCGTCTTTGCTATTCCAAAGCATTCCAAACTAGCGAAAGCCCATGTATGGACAGCACTAATCGGCAGCTTTGGCTTAACATTCGGCATGTGGATGCACTACTTCAAGCCTGACTGGGCGTCAGAAACGTTCAGCCTCATTTTCTACATTGTCGGAGGAACCGTATTAATTATCAGCTTTGGACTATTCGCTGTAATGACGTTTGTGTATGGACGTTATTTTGGAGATAGAGGGTAGTAAAAAAGCGGTGCGCATAAGGTGAAATCTCCCTATGAGCTCCGCTTTTTATTTAATTTATCCTACTATAAAATGAACATTGCTGTATGTGAAGTTGCTCGTGTGAATTTTATTGCCAATTTGAACATGCCCATTTACTTTAATCGTTGAACCATTATTTGTCGTAAAAACGGTATTTTCATTAAAATAGGCATTGCCTTCCACGAGAATAGAAGAGCCACCATTTAAAGTAACGCGTGGCGGGCCAAAAAGGTGGTGAGATACAGACAATTGACTTGCATTGTCTAATACTAAATCGCCGTCAAATCGAGCACTTCCTTCAATTTTAAGTTTTGATTGAGTGTTTAAATGCGTACTTCCTTTTACAAAGAAATTTTGTTGTACAATAACATTAGCTCCATTTTGCGGAAGATTATTGAAGAAGACAGCATTACCTTTAACCGTAATCTCTCCGCCGCTGTTAAGGCCCCAACTTTCTTTTCTTACAAAGAAGTTATCCGTGACTGTAATTTTATAGCCACCATTGAAACCTAACCCTTCCGAGAAAAACACACCACCATTAATATAGGTATGTGTACAAGGAGCCCAATCGAAATTTCCTGCAAAATTAGAGTTTGATAATTTTGCATTTCCGGTGTACTCACACTGGTGTTTCGAAAACTTCTTCTCAGGATAATCCTCGGGTTTAAATGAAATTGAATCAAAGGAATCCTTATCAGTAAAAGCACTATCGTTAGGCGGCAGAGGTTCATCGGAATCTGGATTGCTAGGGTTATCTGGATTTGAAGGTGCTCCACAATCAGGATCTACATAAGGAATAAACCCCTCATCACCAGCTGTAAAAACATATATTTCTCCTTGAGAGCTGCTTCCCGGTGCAAGTTTATGTTCACCGCTAACATGTACAATGGAAGTATCAATGATATGACCGCCGGATTGGTGATCAAAGTCACCTTGAACATGTAAGGTGGCCCCTGAAACTTTTCCGCCGTGTTGTACCGTTAAATTACCCGTAATGTAAATAGAGACATTATCCTTGCTTATTCCTTTTAATTCTTTGCCATTTGGAATGATTAAATTACCCTCAATCAGAATCGTGGTATTAGCTGGAATTGGATCAGGCAGATCTAAAGCTGATCGTATTGTATCCCAATAATTAGTCGATCCGGTATATATAGAACAGACTTTTCCATTAGGAGGAGGCAGATCAATTCGATCTATATTACTGGCATATCTTTTTTCAATAATGGTATCGATCTCAAACGTTTGGTTTTGCTCGTCATTTAACGTAAACGCCACATATAAATGTTCCTCTAATTTAGGGGAGATCGGACCGTTAAGAAGTGATTCACCGTTGATGAAGACCTGTTCAAAATGAACATCACTTCGTCCTATTAGATTGTCTGCATGTAACTCATAAGGCGTATCAGCGCTATGTTTCTGTCTAAGGTGAGAGAGGATGATATTAGCCTCTTGTCTTAGGTCAATATGAGACTGTGTTTTGTTTGTATGGGTAACTGATGTTGTAAGAAGATTAAAAGTTACTGCGCCAACTATCCCTAGCAGAGTCAGGACAGCTAACACTTCGAGTAGGGTAATTCCCCGCTCGTTTTTTAAAAGTTTTAAAAGCAATGTAATCACCTGCTTTGTTAGTTGAAGTAGTCGTTAATGTTGACAATGTACTCAGGGTGGGTTTGAGGTTTACCATTTACAGTAGTGATAATTTCAAAAGAGAAATTAGTTCCCGATACAACTGGTTCTGTAATAATAAAGTGTTGTAATCCTAGGGGTACTTCATATGGAACTTGTAAATTCTCTTTAAAAAAACCTACTAAATCTTCTGGGTCTGCCTCACTTCTAATCGATTCAAAAGCTTTATCTATATAAATATAAGCCATGTTCGCCAATTTCTCATGCTGCATTTGTTCTTCAACCATACTAAATTGTTTGGAACTAGATAAAACATTGTTCACTAGAATGGGGGCAAAAATGCCGATGACAGTGATGATCAGCAAGACGACTAACAAGGCATATCCATGTTGATTTTTTATATAATTCACCTGTAAATCCTCCTTAATTATTCTCAATATAGCCGTAAAGCCTAGTAGTGTCTTTTTCATTAAAATCCTCTGAGATTGACACATCTACATAGAAGGGGATTAAATTTAAATGAGTTTGATCCGGTACTTCTTCAGCTTGAATGTAATAATATTTATTGTTTATTTGAAAATAGTGATTTCCTTCGTCTGATGTATCATATTCCCCTAATTCAATAGATTTTGCCGTCCGCACATCAACCAGCACCTTCTCAGCCAGGTTAACAGCTGTTAACCGGTCCTCAACTTTGTTTGAAAACATCATAGATTGTGAGAAAAAGGTCATAAAACTAATAATGACTATGCTAAGGATCACCATGGATGCAAGCACTTCTATTAAGGTGAGTCCATTGTTATTTATGCGAAATCGAGGTCTGTGCAATAAAACCACCTCATTTATAGGATGAATTAAGTACTATATTCTTAATTTACATGATGTCTTCCTAGAATACTATCGGAATGTTTGTGGACAGAGTTTGTTTTTTAGTCATTATTCTTAAAATGTTCATATGAAAGTGGCTTACCATCGGAACTCTCACCACTCGCTTATTGTAGTTATCTCATGAATCTGAGATAATAAATGAATAGTACATTGGCAGAAATGTTAATAAAGGAAGGTACATATGTCCGAGCAGAATATTACAAGGATTCATTTAAATGGAAAAGAACTTATTTTAATAGGAACGGCTCACGTATCGAAGCAGAGTGCAGAAGAAGTGAAGCAAGTGATTGAGGCGGAGCAGCCTGATTCAGTTTGCGTAGAATTGGATGAGCAGCGCTATCAATCCATCACTGCCGGTAACAAGTGGAAGGACATGGACATTTTCAAGGTTATTAAGGAAAAGAAAGCAACTCTTTTACTGATGAACCTATTTATTTCCTCCTTTCAAAAACGTATGGCTAAGCAGTTTGATATTAAGCCTGGGCAAGAAATGATACAAGGAATTGAATCAGCAAAAGAGACTGGAGCAGAACTCGTACTTGCTGACCGTAACATCCAAATCACCTTCTCTAGAATTTGGCACGGAGTCGGTTTATGGGGACGTGCGAAACTTCTGATGTCTATTGTTTACAGCGTATTTAATAATGAAGAGATTTCAGAAGAAGAGCTTGAACGTTTAAAGACTGAAGATATGTTAAATACGATGCTTCATGATTTGACGGTCTCATTTCCGAGGTTAAAGAAGCCGTTAATTGACGAGCGCGACCAATATCTGGCACAAAAAATTAAAGAAGCACCGGGAGATAAGGTGGTAGCTGTGTTAGGGGCTGCTCACGTTCCTGGAATTAAAGAACAAATTAAACAAGATCATGACTTAGATCGATTAAATGAACGTCCAAAAAAATCGATTGCCCCGTCCATTATTGGCTGGATGATTCCAATTCTAATTCTTGGAATGATTGGGTATGCTTTTTATACAAACCCTTCCGTAGGTGCAGATTTAACCTTGAGCTGGGTTCTGTGGAATAGTGCGTTTGCAGCGATTGGAGCAGCGATTGCGTTTGGTCATCCGTTAACGATTTTAACCGCACTCATACTAGCTCCACTGACCTCATTATATCCGCTGCTAGCTGCTGGCTGGTTTGCAGGCCTTGTTGAGGCGTATATCAGAAAGCCAAAAGTAGCGGACTTTGAGAGTCTATCGGATGATGTCTATTCGGTAAAAGGATTCTGGAGCAATAATGTGACTCGTATTCTGTTAGTCGTTGTCTTGACTAACCTTGGAAGTACGTTAGGCACAGTAATTGGCGGAGCTGACGTTGTACGCCAGTTTATGCAGAATATTTTTGGGTAAACGAATCTCTGTTATGTAGAGGGTAAGGTGATTAAATGACAATCGTTGACTTTAAAGCGGCACAAAAGTGGGCAAAGATTCCTAAAGACTTTCAACAACAGTTGTTAGAAAATGTATTTTGCCGAAATTGTGGTGTCACAAAAATTGTAGATTACGGAATAGAAACTGATAAATTCGGTATCGTACTCACTGGCAAGTGTAAAAAATGCGGTGCAGATGTGGCACGAGTGATAGAAGATTAGATTTAACGAGCAAAACTCCTCGCTAGGCAGGCGAGGAGTTTTTTATTGTATTTTTCTCTGTCTTTATTGTAACTCTTCCTCAACGGATATACGCGGATTCCGCTGTTATATGCGTCAGTTGAGAGGATAATTGCGCTGCTGTCAGGTAATTGCGTCATTGTAGAGAAGATTTGCGTTCATCTTGAGCACAATTGTATTATTCTCTGCAATAATTGCGCCGCTTCGCTACACAGCTTCGCCTCAGCACTCAGCTTCAATACAGCATCCCCGCCCAACAAAAAGCGCCTCACCAAGCCGGTGAGGCGTTTCTCTTATTCTACGTTGGCGATTCGCTCTAAAATATCTCCGTATTGTTCTTCGTATTTTTCGTAAACAGGCTGAACCTGCTCGCGGAAGGCATCTAGGTCTAGTTCGTCGGCTGAAATGATTTCAACCCCGTTGTCTAGCAATTGCTGCTTCTGTTCTTCTTCAAGAGTTTGTGAGATCTCTCTTTGAGTCGCAGCGAATTCTTTTCCAAGAGTAACCAAGGTTTCTTGAATGTCTGCAGGTAAAGACTCATATAGATCATCATTCATTAACAATGTAGCAGAAGCATAGTAAAGTCCTGCCTCCGTAAAATGATCAACTTGCTCATAGACATTCGTACTTGAGATGACACCGTATGAGAAGTCAGATCCATCAATAACACCTTGCTGAAGGCCGCCGTACACTTCCGGAAAGGCCATTGGTGTCGCATTCGTTCCTAGCGCACTATATGTATCTAGTAATAGGTCGCTTTCAATTGTACGCATTTTTAAGCCTTTTAAATCATCAGGCGTTTTGACAGGCTGCTGGTTATTCGCAATATGGCGCTGTCCATTTTCCCAGAACGAAATTCCTTTTAGGCCGGCATTGCTCATTGTATCTAATAATTCCTGGCCAATGTCGCTATCTAATGTTTGGTATGCATGATCAAGGTCTCTGAATAAGAATGGAAATTCAATAGCCGTTACTTCTGGAACAAAGTTAGTGACAACCCCCGTTGTGATCACACTCATATCCAAGTTTGCCAATTGAACACCTTCTAATAGTTCACGTTCTCCGCCTAAAGCACCGTTGCCGAAAATTTCAAACTGAACACGGCCGTCCGTTGCTTCTTCTACAGCCTCAGCGTAAGCATCAAAGCCTAATGCGTATGCTTCCTCAGGCGGTGCGATATGACCGACCTTCAAGGTAATCACCTCATCTGATGCAGGTGCCTCGGCCGCTTCCGCTTCTGATGAGACTTCATCTGAGCCCCCACAGGCTGTTAACCATAGTAAACAAGCAGTTGTTGATGCGATTGATAAGATTTTTCTCTTTTTCATCTTCTCTCCCCCTACTGAATCTTTAGCGCTTAAAAGCGTTGAATTAATAATGTATTGCCTATTATAAACCATGTCAGATCATTTTACACTAATTTTTTAGAATTTTTTGTTTATTTATTGTGAAATGACTACTTTATTTCGGTAAGCAAACTATTTGAAATGAAGATATAAACCTCCTATGATAGAACAAACGTTGTAGATGATTAGAGGAGGTACTAGAAATGAACAACCAATATACTTCTATTTTCAAGGATTACACATTTAAACGTGGGGTGACATTGAAAAACAGAGTGATGATGGCACCGATGACTAATTTTGCGTCTGATGAAGAAGGTAAGGTGACAGATGAGGAGCTTGCCTATTACAAAGTTCGTTCCGGTGGAGTAGGGGCGGTTATTACAGCCGTTGCGTATGTTACTCGAGATGGAAAAGGGTTTCAAAATGAAATAAGTGCCGATTCAGATGAGATGATTCCTAGCCTGAAGCGATTGGCAGATACGATTAAGGGAGAGGGAGCAAAAGCGATTTTGCAAATTTTTCATGCAGGTAGAATGGCTCCAAAAGAAGAACTAGTCGAAGATCGTCCGGTTAGTGCAAGTGAAGTAGCAGCACTAAGACCAGGTTCAATTACTCCAAGAGAGCTTACAGAAAGAGAGATTGAGAACATTATTGAGGCATTTGGCGCAGCTGCAAGACGTGCGATTGAAGCTGGGTTTGATGGTGTGGAGATTCACGGTGCCAATACGTATCTTATCCAACAATTCTTCTCGCCTCATTCTAACCGTCGCACAGATAAATGGGGAGGCACGTTAGAAAAGCGCATGACGTTTCCTCTTGCCGTCATTGATAAAGTAAAAGAGGCCGTCAATACACATGCCAATGAGCCGTTTATTGTCGGATATCGAATTTCACCTGAAGAAATTGAAAATCCAGGTATTACAATGGAGGATACACTTTCCTTTGTAGATGTTCTAGCAGAGCAGGACCTAGATTATCTGCATGTCTCCGTCCAAGACTTCTGGCAAGGATCAATTAGAGATGATCAAGATAAAGAGTCGAGAGTTACTATGATCCAAGAACGTGTAGGAAATAAGGTTCCAATCATTGGCGTAGGTTCGCTTCATACGGCAGATGATGTGAAAAAAGCATTGGATACAGGGGTTCCTTTTGTCAGTTTAGGAAGAGAACTAATTATGGAACCAAAATGGATTGAAAAAGTTCAGTCAGGGAAAAAGTCTGATATCGCTACGACATTATCAAGAAAAGACCAAGAAACATTAGTCATTCCAGATGTATTGTGGAGTGCTATCACAAATACACCGGGCTGGTTCCCAGTTGAAGATTAAAATGGATTGGTTTGATCCGCATAGTCTTTTTATGCGGATCTTTTTTGTGCCTTTATGGCTGTTTCGAAAATAGGCATTAACCATTGGGAGATTACCTACATATGTTGCATTAAAAGGGTTGGGGAGGGTGATTGAGTGAAAGGAACAATTCGGAACTACTATGCAGGGGGAAATACAGCTAAAGGGTTTTACAGTCTGTACGATTCAGCCATTGATGGATTAGATCGTTTATTTATTTTAAAGGGCGGTCCGGGTACCGGTAAATCAACATTAATGAAGGCAATCGGCCAAGAAATGGTTGATAAAGGGATGGATATTGAATTTCTCCACTGCTCGTCGGATACGAATTCAATTGATGGAATTATTGTTCCCGCTTATAAAATTGGAATTGTGGATGGAACGGCTCCGCATGTCATTGAACCAAAGGCCCCAGGTGTCATAGAGGAATATGTAAACTTAGGAGTGGCTTGGGATACGGAGAAATTAATGCCGCATAAAGAGGAGATTTTAGCCCTTTCAAAGAAAATCTCTCATGCTTTTCACACTGCGTATGATACGTTTAGTGAAGCGCTGAGTGCTCATGATGACATCGAAGACATTTATATAAGCAATATGGACTTTGCGAAAGCAGATCAATTGGCAGAGGAGATGATTGATTTATTTTACGGAGATTTGACGCTAGAGAAAACGGCTTGTGTGAAGCACCGGTTTTTAGGGGCAGCAACACCAGTAGGAGCCGTTGATCATATTCAAAATTTAACCGCAGATATCACTGACCGCTATTTTATTAAAGGTCGTGCCGGATCTGGGAAATCGACGATGCTGAAGAAGATTGCAAAAGCGGGAGAGGATAAAGGCTTTGATGTAGAGGTCTATCACTGCGGCTTTGATCCTAACAGCCTTGATATGGTAATCATTAGAGAAAAGGGCATTGCCATCTTTGACAGCACGGCCCCTCATGAATATTTCCCTGAACGGTCAGGTGATCATATCGTTGATGTGTATGAGCGTTGTATCACACCTGGAACGGATGAGAAATTTGCTGATGACATTGCCCGTACCACTAAATCGTATAAAGACAAAATGAAAGAAGCGATCACTTATTTAGCTGATGCAAAAGTGTTAAGAGATCAGCTCGAGGCCATTTATATACAGGCAATGGACTTTAGTAAAGTTGATCAAATAAAAGAAGAGCTGTTACACGCATTCAATCAACATATATCTAAATAATGATCAGGAGCTCGGATATAACTAGTGGTTCACTAAGAATAAAAATGAAGCTCTATTTAGCGGATTTACTATAGACTGTGGGAGTTAAAGAAAGTCACTTGAAAAGTATATCCCTACAGTAGTTGTCGCTTTCCGCTGCAGGGACTCGCTTTCCGCGGGCGGTCCGGAAGCCTCCTCGTCGCACGCTCCTGTGGGGTCTTCCATGGCCACGCACATCCCGCAGGAGTCGAGTCCCTTCCGCTTCAATCAACGGAGCAAATAGGTAGTTAAGTAGCTCCCTCATTGAAAGCTGGCCGTCAATGACTTGGCTTTTAGTAAAGATGTTTAATTGATGTTTCGATTGGTCTGACCCCAAAAGAAATCATCTAGTAAATCCATTACAAAGCACATAACCTAGCGGATGAAATATATGTAGACTTCTGCAGGGACTAGAGCAGGAGTGAGATCCCACAGGGCAAAGCCCGAGGAAGCTCACTAGCTCCCCGCGAAAAGCGAAATATATTTCAGGAGCGGCGAGCTTACACCCCACCCATATTTATTAATTTTTCAGTTCGTTATTTTAGATGTATTTAAATAAGTTTAAATTACTATTTTCCCAGCCGTTTTTTCGTCTAAATTAAACGTTTGTTTAACGAGATGAATTCGGTTTCTAACTATGGTAAGATTTGTATAAACTTTAGAAGAAGAGGAAAACTCATGTATGATCCAACAATATTTGAAAATCTTAAAGTAGCAATAGAAAATACGGTTTATGACTTAGATAATATCGATCAACTAATTGAGGTCAGCGGCAGAAAAGATTTAATGGATATGGCTGTTATGTCAAGGATGCTTGAGCTGTCTTTTTATTTAAAAAACCAGACCCAAGTAGAAGCAACGATTCACTTAGATGCAGCTATAGAAGATTTAGCGGCAGAAATCCTAGAAGAAGAGGATCAGCAGATTGGCTGCGTGTTGAGAGTTTCATTTCAGCTAATGGTTAAAGATCCTGACATAAAGTGCATGATGATTAATGAACTGCTTAAAGATATATGGCAGCCTGAATTAGCTATTTCTCAAAAGGTCGCCTGCCACTATCCATGTGAAGAAGGACAAGCATATGAGAACACGGTTACTATTCTTTTTCCTCGAAAAATTAATGAAGACCAGATGGAGCAGCTGCCAGAATTTATAGAGCATATCTTAATCAGCCTTGAGAGATTAAATGATCTAGAGTAAAGAGGAGGGAAGAGAGTGATCACGAGGGCAATAGAGCGTATAAAAACAGCTGAATATGCTTTTAATGATCCAAAGCTTGATCTGCAGTCGGAGGTCAACACCTACCTTGATTATTACGGGCTCCCACGGGGTATGGCTGATCATACATATGGCTATCTCGACATTAAAGGAGAAAAGATTTTTCTCCAATCCTTTAGTCCAGAAGAGCCGATTGCTGACGTGCTCGTTGTCCATGGATATTTCGATCATACTGGTTCTATGAGTCATTTAATCCATTCCCTTTTAAAAGCCCGGTGCAGAGTATGGAGCTATGATTTAACTGGTCATGGGTTGTCTTCAGGAGAAAGAGCAGCAATTGAAGACTTTTCGGATTACCTCGCAGTCTTTAAAGAAGTAAGCGGGTATGTCACGGCTGATTCTTTGCCTGCCTATGTCATTGCACACAGCACAGGAGCAGCGATTGTACTGGACCATCTGTTACATTTTCGATCTTCTTTTGAAAAAACAATACTGCTCGCACCACTAGTGCGTTCCTATGGATGGAAGCTCTCGGTGCTAGGCCGTATGATATCACCTGCCTTTTTTCAAACGGCTAAGCGAGTGTACCGTAAAAACACCTCTTTAGCTGGATTTCAAAAGAAAGTTATTGAAGATCCTCTTCAGCACAACCGTCTATCTTTAAGTTGGGTAGATGCTTTAATTTCGTGGAATAAAAAAGTACATGTAAAAGGTTCATGCAAGGAGAAGCTGTTAATCATTCAAGGCGATCTAGACCGGACGGTAGATTGGAAATATAACTGTCGTTTTATCAATTATAAATTTCCAAGTGCAAATATCATTTTAGTTAATGGGGCGGATCATCAATTGATGAATGAAACAATCGAGGTGCGAGAGCTGGTCTTTTATTTAATTAATAACTATATAGGGAGCAATAAAGACCATTAGTAAGGGCCTTCCGTATGCGGACAGGCTTTTTTCTTGTTTTTTAAAATCATAATCAGGGGATAATGTAATGGTTCATCCTCTATTTGCTTTTATATTGTCTAACAATTATAATAATTTTAATGATTAAAAGTGGAATATCTGTTCCGAATAATGGAATGAGGAGGGGAGATATGAGAAACGAACAGATTTTTATTCAACCGCTAAGTGATACATCGATTATTATTACGTTTGGAAATGAAATTGATGAGAAGATTCACCTGCAGGTACAATCGTTAAGCAAGTACCTTGAACAAAATCCTTTTAAAGGGTTTGTGGAATATGTTTCTGCTTTTACAAGTGTGACTGTTTTTTATGATCCGCTAGAAGTTCTAGAAGGAAGTAACAATGAGCACTCGCCTTATCAAATCGTACACCAAACCATTACTAGTGCACTGGGAAAACTGCAGACAGAGGTTGGTCATTCTTCAAGAAAGATCGACATTCCTGTTTGTTATGGAGGCGAGTTTGGTGAGGATTTAGAAGTTGTAGCTGATCATAATAATTTGACTACAGATCAAGTCATTGAGATTCACTCTAGTGGTGATTATCTTGTTTATATGATTGGATTTGCACCAGGATTCCCTTATTTAGGAGGGATGTCAAAGTCTATTGCTACTCCAAGAAGGTCAAATCCGAGAACATCGATTCCAAAGGGGTCTGTCGGTATTGCCGGCGAACAGACAGGAGTTTACTCTCTAGACACACCTGGCGGCTGGCAGATTATCGGGAAAACTCCGCTCGATCTGTTTCGTCCTGAAGATGATACGCCTAGTTTGCTGCAACCGGGAGATAGAGTTCAATTTAAACCGATAACGGAAGCAGAATATCACAAGTACAAGGAGAAGATTACATGAGTATAAAAGTACTTCGCCCTGGACTGCTCACCACTCTACAAGATCTAGGAAGAGTTGGATATCAGAAATATGGTGTCATCGTCAGTGGGGCGATGGATCCCTATTCCTTGCGTATCGCCAATCTATTAGTTGGTAACCGAGAAGATACAGCGTGCCTGGAGATGACGATGCAAGGAGCGACACTTGAAGTAGAACAAGATACACTGATGGCCTTTACAGGCGGGCAGTTAACACCAAGCATCGGGAATTACCAGATTCCTTTATGGAGACCTGTTTTCGTTAAACGTGGAAGCGTCATTCGATTTGGAAACTGTGCTAGTGGCTGCCGGACGTATGTTGCAGTGGCAGGAGGATTTGACATATTGCCTGTGATGGGAAGTCAAAGTACATACTTACGGGCCAAAATTGGCGGGCTGGATGGAAGAGCGCTGCAAGAAGGCGATGTTCTGCCCGTTTCAAAAGAACTCTCTGATCACGCCAAATATTTCATGAACCTTTTTAAAGAAAAAGCCGAGAAGTCTTTTTACCTTCCAGATTGGAGGGTAAGAACGTCCGTTACTCTCCCTAATAAAGAAACAGTGATACGGATCCTGCCTGGCACGCATTACGATACGTTTACAGAGGCGTCAAAAGAGCGTCTCTACAATGATGCGTTTCAAATCTCGCCTCAGTCTGATCGCATGGGGTACCGGCTAGATGGATCAGAGCTTGCACGGAGTGAGGCTTCTGAAGTTGTTTCTGAAGCGGTTGCGTTAGGTACTGTTCAAGTGCCTGCAGATGGAAACCCGATTATCTTACTTGCAGACCGTCAAACGACAGGCGGTTATCCGAGGATCGCGCAGGTTATTTCGGTGGATATTCCGAAACTCGCTCAAATGAAACCTGGCGATTCGATTCAGTTTAGTGAAGTGACGCTAGAGGAAGCACAACAATTATATATGGAACGAGAAAGCGAATTAAAAAAGATAAAGAAGGGACTCTATGTAAAAAGGCATGAAAAAACCCCTTCTTAAAGATGGGGCTCTTTGTAGCCAAGTTCTTTCGATATCTCATAGGATGCTTGTTTGAGTTGATTGATCATCTGTTGGATCTTATCGTCGCTAAATCGCTCAGAGGGACCGGCAATGCTCAGGCCGCCAGCGATTTCGCCCTTGAAATCAAAGATAGGAGCAGCAACAGATGTGGTACCGTTCTCAAGTTCAGAGCGGCTGATTGCTATTCCTTTCTTTCGTGAGTCAGATAGAATATCACGGAGTTTTGCAGCGTCGGTTATTGTTCCATTTCCGTATGATGTTAGCTTTTGCTCTTGTAGATACGTCTCTACGTCTTCTTCTGTCATATGAGCTAAAATGATGCGTGAGCAAGCTCCGGCATATAAAGGTGAACGTCTGCCTACTTTCGTAAACAACCTGACCGGATGGGTCGTATCAAGCTTTTCGATATAGAGGGCCTCTGATTGATCTTTTATGGTAAGGTTAACGGCTTCTCCGATTTGATCACGAAGCTCTTTCATATAAGGCAGGGCGATCTTTCTCAAATCCATTCGTTCCGTAACAAGCTGTCCGAATTCTAGAAAAAGAAGTCCTAATTTATACGAACCTGCCCCGTCTCTTTGCAGAAGGCCGGCTTCTTCTAATGAGGTAACCATTCGGTGCACAGACGTTTTCGGAAGTCCTGCTGCATCGACCATTTCATTTAAAGTAAGGGTCGGATTTGTACGGAATAAATGTAGGAGCTTCATCGATTTAATGACTGTTTTATTCGTGTTTTGCAAGAGAAACGCTCCTTTTTATGTATGAGTAGTTCCTCTTTATTGTATTAAACGTGTTCGTAGCTGTCTACATCATAGAGGTGAAGTCACTACATAAACAACTAAGGTGAAAGGGTGATACATATGAATCAAAATCCAATTGACGAACAGCAAGGAAAAATGACAGCGAAGCAGCGTTTAAGCGCCATGATGGGAGCGGCTTTCTTAATGGCCACCTCAGCGATCGGGCCCGGCTTTTTAACGCAGACAGCTGTATTCACCGAGCAGCTGTTAGCTAGTTTTGCTTTTATTATTTTAGCTTCAATTATTTTAGATATTGGTGCTCAAATGAACATCTGGCGTATTATTGCTGTTTCAAAAATGCGCGGACAAGAGATCGCGAATGCCGTTCTGCCTGGCCTTGGCTACGTTGTTGCTTTCTTTATTGTGCTAGGAGGCCTTGCTTTTAATATCGGAAATGTCGCTGGGGGCGGACTTGGGGTCAATGCGTTAATGGGGCTTGACCCAAGAATCGGTGCTGTGATGACTGGTGTGATTTGTATCGTTATTTTTACGCTTAAAGAAGCGAATGTAGCGATGGATAAAATTGTTCGTTATTTAGGCGCAGTTATGATTTTACTAACTCTTTATGTGATGTTTGTAAGTAATCCTCCGTATGCAGAGGCAGCTCTCCGCACAGTGGCACCACTTGAAATTGATTTTCTTGCGTTAATTACAGTCGTAGGAGGTACGGTTGGAGGTTATATTACTTTTGCAGGGGGACACCGTCTTCTTGAGGCTGGTATTTCTGGTAAAGAAAATATTCGCCATGTTACAAATACGGCAATTTCAGGAATTGTGGTTGCATCTATTATGCGATTTATTTTATTCCTTGCCGTCCTTGGGGTGGTTTCAGCAGGCTTTGCTTTAAATGCAGAGAACCCTACTGCTTCTGTATTCCAAATAGCTGCAGGTGAGGTTGGTTACCGCATTTTTGGTTTAGTGTTATGGTTTGCTGGGATTACGTCTGTTATTGGTGCAGCTTATACATCTGTATCCTTCTTAACAACATTCCATAAAAGCATTGAGAAAAATAAAAATTACTGGACGATTGGATTCATTGTTTTCTCAACAGCAGTCTTTGCCTTTATCGGCCGCCCTGTTACCTTGTTAATTTTAGCAGGGGCATTCAATGGTTTAATTCTTCCATTAACGTTATCATGTGTGCTTCTAGCAGCACACCGTTCACGAATTGTCGGCGATTATAAGCACCCAATTTGGATGACGATCTTTGGTGCGATCATTGTTATTTTAACAACATACTTAGGTATTCACACGTTGACTCAAATGATTCCACAACTATTCTAATGATAGAGAAGAAGTGAACTTTTTTAAGGGAGTGAGAGGATGACGAGAGTAGATCTAAACTGTGATTTAGGGGAAAGTTTTGGAGCTTATAAGATAGGGCAGGATGAATTTATTTTAGATCATATCAGCTCGGCAAATGTGGCTTGCGGCTACCATGCTGGTGATCATAATGTGATGGCAGCAACAGTTAAGATGGCTAAAGAAAGAGGGGTGAGCATTGGAGCTCATCCTGGCTTTCAAGATTTAATGGGCTTTGGCAGACGGCAGATCCAAACGAGCCCAGAGGATATTTACCATTTTGTCATCTATCAAATTAATGCCTTGAAAGGTTTTTGTCATTTGAATAATGTCTCAATGAAGCATGTTAAACCGCATGGTGCACTATTTAATATGGCGGCAAAGGATCCTGTGATGGCAAAGGCGATCGCACAGGCTGTCTATGATACGGATCCGTCGCTTGTGTTATTTGGCCTATCAGGAAGCGAGCTTACAAAGGCGGGGGAAGAATTGGGATTAACGGTGGCAAATGAAGTATTCGCTGATCGTACCTATCAGCCGGATGGATCTTTAACACCGCGCACAGAAGCGAATGCATTAATCCATAATACAAATGCAGCGGTAGAACAGGTGCTGCAGATGGTCAAAGAAGGCACCGTTACAGCAGTTGACGGCTCAACCGTTAAGATTAAAGCAGACACAGTATGTATCCACGGAGATGGTGAGAATGCATTATCTTTTGCACAAACCTTACGAGAGGTTCTCACAAACGAAGGGGTTACGATCGCTCCTGTAAACACGTAAAGAAGAGAGTCCGTGGACTCTCTTTTTTGTGTTATATGAAATAGTTAGGTGATTATTGCTTTAATTTATAAGCAGTTAACTGATGAACTTCAGTAAATCCCGCTTTTAGATAAGAATGAAGTGCAGCTTTTTGATTATTATTGACACATAGAGTAATCTCCTCGATCTCCTCGTAAGAAAATAATGCTCGTATCCCGCTTTTCAGCAATTGTGCACCGATTCCTTTTCTTCGATAAGCCTCATCAACAGCTAAAAAGTGGATATCCCCTTCCTTAAAAGAGGGGCTCGCCGTGACATAAATATAACCAACGGTCTGTCCTTTTTCTTCTGCAACTAGAAGCTGATTGGTGCTGGATTGTGTCTCCCACATCTCTTCAGCGCTGAAGTAAGTGTTAGGAAACGTTTTATCGTGCAGTACTTTAAAAGAGGCAAAATGATGCTTAGCGGGCTTTTGATAGGCAGCACTCCTATCACCTAGAGAAGCCTCATTTTTACGTACAGTCAAGATCGTATGCTGTCCAGTTTTTTTTGCACCGATATGGGTCATAAAAGGATGAGCATAATGATGAGCGTGATTGTAGAAGCCATTATAGGTTAGCGAAGGGAGTTCAGCTGTTAGCTGCTCCCACATCGCATAAGCAACTTCTTCCCAATCTTGAACAGATATGAAAGGTCCCCAAATTTCTGCTTCATTTTCATTCAGATCAATATCTAGACCTAGAAAGCCAGCCATTTCTCCATCTTCAAAAGCCGCGATGCAGCAACGTTCTAATGGCAGGTCTGAGAATTCTTGTTCCATAGTATGGGCAATTTCATCAGCAGATTCTCCACAATAGCCGACATGATGTTCCTTTAAACCATTTAATCTTGCAAGAAAAGAAGCGGCTTCCTTTCTTGCAAATTGACGGGTAAACGTAATCAACATTTATCACTCCTAGAACCTTCATCCAGTGCTTAAATCGTAGCAAATATTGGTTATAATCTGTCTATTTTTTAACAATAAAGACGGTCAAAACTCGAATTGGTGCTAAGGTCTTAACTAATGAAGGCAATTTAATCCATTTATCCCATTGGTTTATAAAATGAGCGTGCTATAGTTAAAAAGATGCTAATTATGGTGAATAAATAACGATTTCTAAAGAAGTGGAATATAAGGGAAAATCTAAAAATAAATCGTAAACTGGTTAAATGTAATAAGCGATTTTAAACAGAAACGTCTCTTTAAAAAATCTAAAGTGGGTGATGGGGGAAATGAAAGTATTAGATGTGAGTGCTCTTGATTTTGCCATTGATGAAACAAAACGCACTCTCACAAAACAAAGCGAACAGATCCAGCAAATTGAACAAGCAATAAAATCATTCACATCACTTCAAGATTCCTTTAAAGGGAGCGGGGCTGATGCTATTCGTTCGTTTTACGAAGAATGCCACCAGCCATTTTTATTGTTATTCCAAGCCGTCATTGATGAGTATTCTTCGATTCTTGATCAGATCAAAGGGGCAATGTATTCGTTTGAGCCAGCACCGAATGGTTTTATTCATCAACAATTTCTAGACGATGACTTAAACCAAGGATTAGAGCAGGCAAGAAATACAACCATGTATCTGACTGATCAAGCGAATTCGATTATGCAGCGTGTATCAGATATTCTACACCTGCCGCGTGTAAGCGATGACGATGTGCTGATGCATATTGATCAAGCGAAAAAGCATGTGATTGAGACAAGTGAGAACATTATGCACTTCGACTATGAACAAACGAATTCCTTGCATACAGTAGAAGAAAGTTTACGAATCATGAGTCAATACCTGACAACGATCTCCAATATGTTTGCCCAGCAAGGATTTGCGATCTCATCCTTTATATCGGGTCAATTAAAGGAAGATGTTAGCTATAAAATGGTAAATGAAACGCTTCTATCGAAAACGGGTCAAAGTATAGAACAAAGTACACAAAATAAAGAAGAATCACCATCTTGGGTAGGAAGAGTGCTAGACTATTTTAATAGTGCGAACCAAACGATCGGGTTCTCTGATTTAGCTGTAGTCGGGTCACAGTTTGCGATGTCGACTTCTACCATCTATTTAACGAGAAAATTAAAAGTTAAGTATCTACCTGATAAAACACCGAGTATTATGCAAAGATTAAGAGGAGACTATCGTTTTTCGGTGGGTGCTCATGAGTCGTGGACGAGTAAAAGCAAGCACAGCTCGAAAACAGCAAAGTTCTTACTAGACTTCTCAAGGTCACAGCAAACCAATCCAATGGCACAAGGACTGCAGCGGTTTGCAGCAAGCTACAACAGCCCGTCGCATATGCTGAGCCATCTGGCGGGGTTCCCTAAAAACCACACAGGCTCCATTGTCGGATCAACCTTGCAAACTACGTTCCAGTCAAGAATGACAACAGGAACGAAAGAAATTGTAAAGCAGGTTTTTGATGCAAAGGGTTTGCAGACTGTGGGGAGAAGGGTTCCGATTGTAGGGACAGCGGTTTCGTTTGTAGGGCATTTATCAGAATTTACTAGTCCAAATAATGAAAATAAGTCTTTTGGTGAAAAGTTGGGAAGAAGTTCAGCGGGATTTTTAGCGGATGCTGGAGCAATAACTTTAGGTGCGAAAACTGGGGCTCTCATAGGAAGTGTTGGTGGTCCAGTTGGAGTGATAGTCGGTGGTGCAATAGGGGGGGTAGCAGGAAGTGTTATTAGTTTAGCGGCAGGTGACAAGGTTAAGAACTTAGGTGAGAGAGTAGGTTCAGCAACCGAATCAACATATAAAAATATCAGTAAAGGATTTTCCTCCACAACAATAGGTAAATGGTTTAATTAACTAGTACTAAGCTGAAGAGTAGTAAATGTAGGGGGGGAATTTATATGTTGTCGGAAGGTGTTATTGAGTGGTTTGAGTTGTTTTTTTCATATATTATTATGGCGCAACTCTCTTATGGATTCCTCGTTTTAATATTAGGGGCAACTATCATTGAGTATTACGAGTGGGGAATCTTTAGACCAGCTGAAACGAAATTTCAAAAAGCGACCAATTTCTTTTTAAAATCGATTATAGGTATAGGTCCGTACTTCTATCATCGTTTTTCTAAATACAGAGTGCTAAAAAGTAAACTATATTATTTAATTACATTAATAGGGTTGACTGTGCTTGGTTTAATATTAATTGGTGTAATAAGGTTAATAGGAAGAACAATTGTTAAAATATTTATCTGATCAACCTTAAGTATACAAATATTTAAGAATTACTTATTTAATAACCAGGAAGAGTACTATGACTGAATCAGAAGTATCAAATTTAATTATTATCATTGCCTCGCCTATTCTTTCACAGATTAGTTATGCGTTCTTGGTTTTAATTTTAGGGTCTGTCATAGTGGAGTATTATGATTAGGGAGTCTTTAGACCAGCTGAAACTAAGTTCCAAAAGTTCACGAACTTTATTATGAAAGGTATGTTCGGAGCAGGCTTTTATTTTTATCATAAGTATAGTAAGCATAATTGGCTAACAGCAAAAGTCCTATACTTTTTTACTTTTATAAGCATATGTATTGGAGCATTTGTTGCATACAGATTACTTTGGTTTATTCTAAGAACTATAGTAAAGGTGCTAGGGATTGAGTTGTATTAAGTAGATTGAAGGAGTTCAGATGTTAGCAGAAATCATTACCTTTATAGATAATCTTTTATTAATGCTCATTGCCTCACATTTTGGATTTGGCCTTGGGATAATGTTTGTTGGTAAATTATTAGTCGATTATTACGAGTGGGGTATATTTGATCCTCCGGAAACTAAGTTTCAGAAGGCAACAAATATTTTTATGAGGTCAATAGTAGGTTTATGTCCTTACCTTTATAATAGATATAAAAAATATAATTGGTTAGTAGCTAAGTTGTTATATATAGTCTCTTATCTACTGTTAGGGATATTAGCATTAATTTTGTATCAAATTCTCAGCGGTTTATTAAATTTATTAGTATAAAATAAGTATATAAATATATTATGTAGTATCATCTACATATCTTTATTTATTTGATCAGTTTTAAATTAAAAAGCTTATTGATACGTAAACGATGAGCAATACCGAAGGATGTGTTATAGGCAAATGAATTTTGTAATGAAGTGTTCGACTGAGGAGCTGGCGCTGCTCGTATCGTTAACCGGATATCCGAATGTAGCAAAAGGAATTCTAGAGACAGGACTAGGGAGGAAAACTCAACAAGAGTGGGATGCTGTGATGGAAGCGACAGCTCATCAATTAATGGTAAAAGACCTTTGGGTAGAAGTTGCTGAACGTAACGGGGACATTCCATTAAGTGAGGAAATGCAGATGTTTATCAAATCCTATGTTGAGTCAAATTATATGATTCGTATTCCTGATGCGCCAAATCAACATGCGGCAATGCTGCATCATATCCAAGGAGATACATGGCTGCTTCACTCAATCGACCGCGATATCATTCATGAATTTGCTTATATGACTGTAGATGAAATGCCTCAGATGATCAAAGATTATTATGCAATTAGCGAGAAGCAGCCGGACGAACAAAGAACATTTGCCCTATCTGATGAAACGTTTGACTTACTAAGTGTGCGAGATAATGTAAAGAAGGTACAGATGCTTGCAGATCTCGCGCCTGAAGAAGAAATACACTTCCAAGCGTTTTTAACAGATCTAGATCACCATGCATGGACTCTTCATAATATCTCATTCTTTCATATTCCTTCGATTGATAAGGATCCCTTACTAGAGAACATCACGTTCTTCTTGCCGGGTAGTGAAGGGGTCTGGGTCGTAAGCTACCAAGATGGCGAAGAACTTCCTGTTCGAGTGACGCTTGAATCAACGGAAGAGTGGAATGCAATGGCAGAAGGTGTAGCCGTTGTTGCTAGACAAATAAGTGAATAAAGATAAAAAGCATTCAACTATTATTTAGGTGAATGCTTTCTTTTGTTTCTCCTAATACAATTTGCCATCACACCTAGATGATCATTTAATCGTTTAGTGAAAAGTAGATTCCAAGTAGGAATGCGGATCTCTTCATCATTTTTTAAATGGAGGTTTAGCGAAAACGGTGGCTGTGCTCCAAATGAGAAGTAAGTCATGTCATGAAAATAGAAGGTTTGATCGTTGTAAATCAATTTGTGCTGATCATACCTAAAAAGAACCGTATCTCTTCTGAACAGCCAAATAGTAGTGTAGAAGATACGTATCAAAAAACGGTAGATTCCAAGTAACACTAAATATCCAAAGGTTAAGGAAATAAATAAATTAAAATCAACTACCACTAATATGTACATTATGAAACCAAATAGAGCAAGAATCGCAAATTGAAACAATAGATTTAAGACTCCCTTTATCCGGCTGTACGTCACAATGATGGTTTCACCATCATTAAGATATAACTGTGGTTTTTCTTTTTCTACTTTTTTATGCTTTTCATAATCCTTTTTTCTTTCTACATAAAGCTTATACCAATCATCATCTGATAAAGTCATCTCTGAATGGTGGATATCTCTCGTGAAAATAATAATGTCCCACTTTGTAAATAGCCAAATATGAAGCAGCAGGAAGCCAATGAAGAATAAAATGTACAAGTGGAAAGAAAACGGAATAATAGAAGCAAGTGAGTTATAAGCAATCGTGATAGGAATGGTGAGTGAGAGAAAAATAGTTACTCCATGAACCACGCGTATAATTAAGCTGTCAAGAAAATTGAGCGTATAAGAAGTTAACCTCTTTAACGTTGCTGCAAATAGATAGCTAATAATTAAAATGAAAAATATATAGCCGAGAAGTGTACTTATGTCAGCTGCTTTTTCCACGAAAAATTCGCTCGCTGTGATGTAGGCGATAAATATAATGAAGAAAGCTGACAAGAACATGCCTGCAAATAATAATATTTTCATAAATGCTTGTTTTATAATGAACGCCTCCCACCCAATTAAAAATCTACCAGAAAAAGTATTGCACCAATTACTAGCCTGGTCAAGACATACGCACAAAAAAAGCCAAGAGGTCGACTTTTATCAAAAGCAGACCTCTTGGCTTTTTTTAGTTCTACATGATTACTTCTGTGTAGATACAACCTCTTTCTTAGCTTCCTCTAACATATTGTTAATTGATTGGATATACTCTTTTAAACTCATGATAACTCCTCCTTGTGTATGTAGTGTTTTTATATTTAGTATTTGTTTTTTGTTTTTTGTTTTGTTACCTATATATTTGCCAGTTTCTCTTTTCTATAAACCTATCAATCTATAAATGAGTAAATAGTCTTATGAGCGGATTAGGAGAAGGTTATCTCAACGGAAGATGGTCTTATCTTTCTGGTGAAAAAGTTGGTTAAGCAAGGGGTTTTCAGGGAATCAATTAAGTATACAGGGGAGGAATAAAGATGAATCAAATAAAAGAAGATATTAAGGATTATTTAGAAAAGATCATAAAAGAAGAAAAGCAAGCAGCAAGGGACGGCAAGATCCCTGAATATATTGAAAAAGTAGACAATGAAGATCATGGAGCAGTATCTATGGCCATGATGGGACTAGATGGCAGATACGTACAAGCTGGTGATGATGAAGGGACCTTTTCAATCCAGAGTATATCTAAAATCATATCACTCGCTGTGGCTTTAATGGATCAAGGAGAAGAAAAAGTATTTAAGCATGTCGGCAAAGAGCCGACTGGAGACCCTTATCATTCACTAAGCAAGATGGAGCTGCAAGAAGACGGCGGGCCGTTGAATCCGATGGTAAATGCGGGGGCGATTGCTGTTGTCGGTCAAGTAAAAGGAAGTTCCGTGGATGAAAAATTTGGCAGGATCCTTGATCTGACAAGGAAGCTTGCTGGCAACGACAAAATTGATTATAACCCCGAGATTGTAAAAGCAGAAGGACATGACCTTAATCGTGCCTTATTCTATTATAATCGCTACGGCGGATATATAAATGAGAAGCATGACCTTGAAGATGTGCTTCCTGTCTACTGGCGGATGACATCGATTGAAATGAATATTAAGGAATTATCAAGGATTGCTGCTGTCATTGCCAATTATGGCGTAGATATTGAAACGGGTGAGGAACTGATTCCAAGAGATGTTGTGAGAGTGTTAAAGACATTTATGGTTACTTGCGGGATGTATGATCAATCCGGTGCGTTTGCTGTAGATGTAGGAATTCCAGCTAAAAGCGGAATCTCTGGAGGAATCATGGCAGCCATACCAGGCAGAATGGGAATTGGTGTACTTGGCCCGGATTTAAATGAACACCGCAATAGTATTGCCGGTATACGTTTATTAAGAAATATATCAGAACGCTGGAATTTAAGTTTATTTAATCAGTAGCAAGAAGGCTTGGATTAGAGTGATGGAGAGTGCATGGAAAACGATCTGATAAATAATGTAAAACAAGGCGACATTCATTAAATGGGTGTCGTCTTGTTTAGTTTTAAATTGCTTTTTTAGAATACAACTCTAGTATGTTAGAGTTGAATCGCCGCTCCTGAACTATGCTTCGCTTTCTGCGGTGAGCTGCTGAGCTTCCTCGGGCTTTGGCCCTGTGGGATCTCAGCCCTGCTCTAGGCACCGCAGGAGTCTTCGCATATTTCATCCGCTGGGTTGTTGCTTTATGTAATGATGATGTGGAGCGAGCTAGTAGTGGTTCGTTTCAAATCTAAAAAAGCAGACATCCGTGGGCCATCTGCAAAGAACACTTAACAGATGCATATAGAAAGGGAGCACTTACAATATCCCTCCTCCGTTGATTGTAGCGGAAAGCGTGCGCTTGCAGCGGAGATCAACACTTATGGCAGGAGGGACTCTTTCAATGTGCGCGTGTCCAGCGGTGTCCTTCTGGCTTTTTAGAACAAAAAAGCGCCCTGATGAAGGCGCTCAAAATAGGAGGTCATGACGGAGGTTTGGCGGAGAAAGTTTTTATGCAGCAACGCATAAGTCAAAATAAAAGAATAATAGAGCGTTTGCTGATCCTTGATGTTTCTCACGTTCATCAAGAATAATACAGTGTACGTAGATTCAGCAGATTTGCGTAGACTAACCGACAGTATTTAAATAAAATCCGCTGATGATGATAGGGCCATATCATTGGCATACTAAGCAAATGGTTGAACTCTCTCGTTATAACGAGAAGTTCTCTTTTTATGCAAAAATGTATTATCTATTCAAAAATGAATAAAGCCAGTGTACAATAAGATAAATTCTGAAAATACATAAAAATAAAATAATTAATTATTCATAGATGAATAAAACTCAGGAGGATAGAACATGAGGATGAGAAAAGCGGAAGAAAGCGAAGAAATTTTAAACGCACTGAAAGATGATTTACTAGTAACAGATAAAAATGGTCAAATCTTAAGGGTGAGCGAAGAAACAAAAGCATTATATGGAATAGAGGAGAGAGAGATTGTAGGGGCTTCTGTATATGACCTAGAAAGACAAGGGGTTTTTACTCCAATCGTGACTCCTCTTGTGTTAAAAAAGAAGGATCGTGTCAATATTATTCAAACGACAAACAAAGGTAGAAAGTTGTTAATAACCGGAGTGCCTGTTTTCGATGAAGAAGGCGAGGTATACAGAATTGCATCGTATTCTCATGACATTACTGAAATGGTGAATATGAAGCATTTTTTAGCTGAGATGCAAGATGAGATGGAAAGGGTAAAAAATGAAATCGAGGTACTGCGTAATCAGCAGATGAAAAACACTGGCTTTGTTGGGAGCTCTTATGAAATGAAAAAATGTTTATCTGTCGCAAAACAGGTGGCGGAAGTTGATGTGAACGTTCTCATTCTAGGAGAGTCGGGTGTAGGGAAGACTCATTTAGCAAAGCTTATTCATAGAGAGAGCGGGCGTTGTGATAAGCCGTTTATTGAAGTGAACTGCGGTGCTATTCCTGAAAGTCTTTTTGAATCAGAGTTCTTTGGGTATGAAGCTGGGTCTTTTACCAGTGCAAATAAAAAAGGAAAGCTTGGTTTAGCAGAGCTAGCCGAAGGGGGAACGCTTTTTTTAGATGAAATAGGAGAGCTGTCCCTTCCATTACAAGTAAAGGTCTTACGTTTTATCCAAGAAAAACAGTTTTACCGGGTAGGGGGTACGAAGCCGAGAACAGTTGATTTCAGGCTGATTGCTGCAACAAACCAGCCGTTAGAGCAGTTAGTTCAAGAAAAGAAGTTTAGAGAAGATCTTTATTTTAGATTGAATGTTGTTCCAATCCGTATACCGCCGCTAAGGGAGCGAACAACCGATATTCTCCCCCTGCTAGACCATTTTGTTGAACAGTTCTCAAAGAAATATAACCGCAGCAGGCTGCTTGATGATGCGGTGAAACAGCAATTATTTAAGCAGCCGTGGCCAGGAAATATTCGAGAACTCATTAATTTAATCGAGAGGCTCGTAGTTGTTTCTACTTCAGAAATCATTACAATTAATGATTTGCCTGAATCTTATTATCTTCCGTATGGACAAGCTTTAGAGCTAGAAGAGAAGACGCTGCCTGAGATCCTTGAAGGAGTCGAGAGAGAGGTTCTCCAAAAAGCTAAAACTCAATATAGGACCACTGTTGAGATGGCAAAATATTTAGGTGTCAGTCAACCTACAATAGTCAGAAAATTAAGCAAATATAAAATAAAATGATTAATTGGTACATTTATTGCATTATAAAAAGTTACACATCTAGAGAAGCATGTAGGTCTAAAACTAAAGGGTAAGGTGAGGTGCTTTTATGGAGTTAGAGAAAAAGGAGATTTTAGTTTCAGAGTTTGAACGAGAAGAAACGATGACCACAACCAACAAGTTGAAATTCATTATCCCATCAATAGTGGGCTTGTTTCTATTTCTTATTCCATTAAATTATGGTGGGAAATGGACCATTGGAGTCGGAATTTTAGCTGAAACTGCTCAGGGAATAACTGCTGATTATCTCCCAGCCTTTATGGTAGCAGTGCTCTTGTTATCGGTTGTATTAACAATCGCAGCAAACGTAGCCAAGCCTCAATGGATCATGAACTCTGCTTTTTTAAAAGGCTTGTTTCATGTCAGCGGCTTTTGGCTGGTGATGCGAGCAGCAGGGGCATTGTTTGCCGTTATGGTCATTTTTGAAATAGGACCTGCCTTTATCTGGGATGCTTATACAGGAGGGACAGTTCTGTATGAATTAGTTCCTGTACTCACGATGTGGTTTCTATTTGCCGGCCTTCTTATGCCTTTATTGCTGGAGTTTGGATTAATGGACTTTATTGGAACTTCACTTAGAAAAGTGATGCGCCCTTTATTCCGTCTTCCTGGCAGGTCCTCCATTGATGCGGTTGCTTCTTGGATGGGAAGCGGTACGGTAGGGGTGCTTATAACCACAAAGCAGTATGAGGAAGGATTCTATACAAAACGCGAAGCAGCGGTCATTGCGACGAATTTCTCTGTTGCATCAATCGCGTTTAGCTTAGTCGTCATCAGTTTTATCGGTCTTGATTATATGTTTATTCCATTTTATTTGACGGTTATCGTGGCAGGGTTGATTGCAGCCATTATCTGTCCTAGAATTCCGCCGCTCTCAAGAAAAGCGGATACGTACTATGAGGGGGCTGGGAAACAAATTTCAGAAGAAGTGCCTGAGGGGAAAACGAGCAGACAGTGGGCGTTAGAAAGAGCTGTAGCTACAGCTTCAAAAGTGAAAAGTGTGAAAGGTGTAGCAACAAAAGGTTTTCAAAATGTCTTAGATATTTGGTTTGGGCTCATCCCGCTTGTCATGGCATTAGGAACGATTGCTTTAATTGTTGCCGAATACACATCTGTCTTTACTTATTTATCCTATCCTTTTGTACCGATCCTAGAATTACTTAGAATCCCTGAGGCGCAAGCTGCTGCCCCGGCGTTACTCGTAGGCTTTGCAGACATGTTTTTGCCTGCTGTGGTGGGGAGCGGTATTGAAAGTGAGTTAACGCGCTTTGTTATTGCAGCCGTTTCAATGACTCAGCTTATCTATATGTCTGAGATTGGAATTTTACTGCTTCGCTCAAAGATTCCTTTGAGCCTGCTTGATCTAGTCATTGTATTTTTTCAGCGTACGATTATTACATTGCCGATTATTGTGTTCATGGCGCATGTCTTTTTCTTCTAAGTGAACGGATCATCAATTATTTATGAAAGGGAGCGAGGCATATGAGTACTGCGGATTGGAGTTACCTGCGAGAAAAGTCAGCTGAACGATTAGCACCAAGCATGGCAAAAGATCATCCTAATTTGCCTGTTGTAAAGGAAGAGGGCTGTTATTACTACGGGGTAGATGGCGTGAAATATTTGGATTTTACATCAGGAATTGCGGTGACGAATGTGGGACACCGCCACCCGAAGGTTGTTCAGGCTATTAAGGAAGCGGCTGATCAATTAACACATGGGCCGATTGGTGTCGTTCAATATGAATCGATTTTAAAATTAGCAGATGAACTCGCTGATATCCTGCCGGGTGATCTTGATTGTTTCTTTTTTGCAAACAGCGGGACTGAAGCGATTGAAGGGGCGTTAAAATTAGCTAAATTTGTGACAAAGCGGCCCTATGTCGTTTCATTTACAGGATGCTTTCACGGCCGGACACAAGGGTCACTTGGGGTAAGCACATCTAAAAGTAAGTATCGAAAATTCCTTCAGCCAAATGGGTTAACTTACCAGGTTCCTTATTTTAATCCGTCTGATCCAAGAATTCTTGATGAGGAAGGTGAAGTGGTAGAATCGTCAGCGTGCGCGCTGCTAGAAGAAGAATTTACGAGCCTGTTTAAATTTCAAGTATCACCTGAGGAAGTAGCAGCGGTGATCTTAGAGCCCGTTCTTGGAGAAGGAGGATATATAATCCCGCCTGCCTCTTGGTTAGCTAAGGTAAGGGAGATTTGTAACCGTCACGATATACTGCTGATATTTGATGAAGTCCAAACAGGGTTTGGCCGCACAGGAAAATGGTTTGCGGCTCAAACATTCGGGGTCACTCCAGATATTATGGCAATTGCTAAAGGAATTGCTTCAGGTTTGCCGCTTAGTGCAACGGTAGCAAATCACAAGCTCATGCAGCAATGGCCGCTTGGAAGCCACGGAACAACCTTTGGAGGAAACCCGATAGCTTGTTCAGCTGCATTAGCCACTTTAGACGTTCTAAAAGAAGAAAATCTATTAGATAACGCCAGAGAAGTCGGTGCCTATGCAAGAGAGAGGCTCAATTTATTAAAAGAGAAGTATGAGATGATTGGAAGCATTCGTAGTGTCGGGTTGATGATTGGGATAGAAATCATTGAGCCACACACAAAGAAGCCAGATGGAGCTGCAGTGCTGAGGATATTAGATTTAGCCCTGCAGGAAGGTGTTTTATTTTATCTATGCGGCAATGAAGGAGAGGTCATTCGAATGATCCCGCCGCTTAGCGTGACAAAAGAGCAAATTGACGATGGCTTAGATATGCTTCAGCGCGCGTTAGTAAAGTATAAAGAAGAAACGCATCAGCCGGCATCCCTCTAGTAAGCCTTCATTTAAGGCCTGCCTTCTAGTAATAATTGTTTTATCTTGTACTTACCGCAAAGACATGATATCAATAGATTATAAAACTATTTACCTATATCTATTGTATGGTGTAAAAGTGGATGAGGTGGAAGAATGAGTACGGGTAAAACAGATCAAGAAATATTAGATTCCATTGTAACAGCAGCTCCATTTATTCAAAAGGCGGCTAAAGAAGAAATTGCCATATCTATATGTGACCATGAAACATGGTTGTTGCAGCTAGATCACCCTAATCTAGTTCTTGGTAATAAAACCGGTGACCCTGTATCTAAAGAAGATCCAGTCATTCAAAGTGCTTTAAATGGAAAGGGCGAGATGGGGCGGCCTCCGTTTGAGGTTTACGGCATTCATTTCTTTGGGAAAACGACGCCGATCATGAACGATGGCAGAGTGATTGGGGCCATAGGGATGGCTTATAATATTGAAGTATTAATGAAAATGGAGAAAAATGTAGAGAAGCTCAATGACATAACAGTGAGCATTCAGAAGTTAATTGAACAGATCATTTCTCAAGCTGATCAGCTTCAAGAGACGAATAATGAATTATATCAGCTGTCTGAGAGATCAAAAGAGAATTCTGAAGAGGTTAATCATATTCTTGAATTGATGAATAAGATCTCCAGACAGACGAATATTTTAGGTTTAAACGCTAATATTGAAGCGGCACGAGCTGGTGATGCTGGGAGGGGATTCTCTGTTGTTGCAAATGAAGTTCGTACGATCTCTAAGGAGACAGCAGCTTCCTCAGATAAAATTAATGAATCCATTACACTCATTAAAGGAAACTTAGAACAGATGATTGATAGTTTATCGACGATAAGAGGGCTGACAACTGAGCAGACTGAGCTTGTTAAGAATGCTGCCCAAACGCTTGATACTCTATCAACCATTATCTATCAGCTGCATGATTATATGAAGACATTAGGCTAAGCGAAAATACTCTATCAGGTGATGATAGGGTATTTTTTAGTCTGTTTGAACCAAATCGGACTAATTGTTAAATGATCTGACACCACAGACGCTATCTAAGGCAGTCATTTTTACAAAGTGTCAAATCATTCTCGTTATTTTAGAAACATCTTGTACAATTAAATATTTGAATATTTAGAATAGAATAAAGGTAACACTTTTATTGGGGGGATCAGAATGAAAACCACATACACCGCTTCAAACTTAACCGTAAATAAGGAACGACTCCAGTCACGCATTGAGGAGCTCGCTGAAATTGGGAAGATTGCTGAAACTGGAGTATGCAGACTTACCTTATCAAAAGAAGATAAAGAAGCTGTCCTAAAAGTAAAAGGCTGGATGGAAGAAGCTGGTCTCGAGACGAAAATAGATGATTTTGGGAACTTAATCGGGCAATGGGCAGGCGCTGATGACAGCCTTCCGATCCTAGTCGTAGGCTCTCATATAGATAGTCAGCCGTATGGCGGCAGATTTGATGGAGTCATTGGAGTTCTTGGTGCTCTTGAAGTTGTACAAACAATGAGAGAGAAAGGGGTCCAGCCTAATCGTACAATAGAGGTTATCGCATTCAGTGATGAAGAAGGATGCCGCTTTGATAAAGGCTTGTTCGGAGTAAGAGGCATCTTGAATCAGCTAGAAAAGGGAGAGCTTGATCGGGTGGATAAGGACGGGATTTCACGCAGAGAAGCCTTAATTGAGTTTGGGTGCAATCCAGATGAATTAGCAAAATCTGTTTACCCAGAGGGGCGGATTGGTGAATTTCTTGAGCTGCATATTGAACAAGGACCGATCCTTGATCGCAGCGAGGTGCCGGTTGGAATTGTGACAGGTATATCTGGTCCGCTCTGGCTGACGTTAGACATTCAAGGGTTTGCCGGACATGCGGGCTCTGTTCCAATGTCTTATCGTCAAGATGCACTCGTTGCGGCAGCTGAAGTTACTCTGACGTTAAATGAGCTTGCAACAATGGATCCGGAAGCACCGACTGTAGCGACGGTTGGAAAAATGGAGGTATTCCCTAACTCGAGAAACATCATTCCAGAACGAGTTCGGATGACCATTGATCTGCGTGATATTGACCTCGAGAGAAGGAGAGATATTGAAGCCGCTCTTTATCAATCCATTGATCATATTTGTGAGAAACATCAAGTAACCCATACGATCCGTGTTGATACAGAGAGTGATCCTAGATATTGTGCAGAAACGATTATGAATGATATGCGTGCTTCTGCGATTGAGATGTTTGGAACTTCTGTCCCTGAATTAATGAGCGGACCATTCCATGATGCTTTAGCGATGTCGACCGTATGTGATTACGGCATGATCTTTGTCCGTTGTAAAGATGGGATCAGTCATAACCCAAAAGAGAGTGCAGAATTCGATGATATTACACTTGGTACAGAGCTATTGTATCAGACGGTTTTAAAAAGAGCTGCGAAGTAGAGCACTTCATTTAAGGGGGGACGGTTGATGTTTAAACGATATCCTAAAAAGAAGAAAATCTTGTACAGCTTGATCATCCTATGCTTTATCGTACTTGAGACGCCGCTTATCTTATTAGCGAATACGACGGAACCGTTTGTTTTAGGAATGCCATTTTTCTTGTTTTGGAATTTAGTATGGTGGTTTGTACTCACCGGATTATTTTTCATTGGCTATATGACAAATTGGGGCAGTGCTGAAAGTAAAGAGGCTGATATCAGTTGAGATGTAGGGGGGATGCAAGTTGACTATAGGCGTATTAATTATTGCGGCATTTATGATTATTCCGCTTGTCGTTGGGTTCTTCGCTGCAACGAAATCGACCAAGACAAGTGAGGATTTCTTTATTCAAGGCAGGGGAATGGGTGCGATTGCAGTCTTCTTTACCGTAGCAGCAACTTGGTGGAGCTCCTTTGCGTTTTTAGGTTCAAACGCTACGTTTTATACAAATGGTCCTGTTTATTTAACCGCTCTTGCTTGGAATTTACTCTTTGGGTTTATGTACTATTGGGTTGGAAAACGGGTCTGGTTCTTAGGGAAGCGATTTAATTACATCACCGCATCAGATTTATTAGGGGATTTCTACAATAATGAAAAGCTGCGGATGATCGTCGCTGGAATCTTGCTCGTATTTACGATTCCTTATTTGCAAATTCAATTAACCGGGGGCGCCTACTTGATTGAGGTAGCTTCAGGCGGAGTTATACCTTTTTGGTTAGCAGCATTAATGTTTTATTTCATCATCGTAACCTATGTATGGGTAGGTGGAATCCGCGCCGTTGCTTGGACCGATATTATTTACGGAGCGCTGTTATTCTTTGGGATGATGTATGCGGGATTTTATATTTCGCAGCATGTCGGCGGGCCGAGCGGTTTATTTGAGGGCTTATTAGCAACAAGTCCAGAACACCTCACGCTTCCTGGCCCGCAAGGTGCGATGGGCTATCCGATGTGGTTCAGTTTATTCGCAGTGACAGCAATCGGAGCGTTTATGGGACCGCAGATTTGGCTTAGAATGTATTCGGTAAAAAGCGGGAAGCTGTTTAACCTAATGCCGTTTTTATTAGGCTTTGCGGCCATTGCCTATATGGGATCGCTTCTTGCGGGTTTTACAGGGGTGCTGCTCGAGCCGGGGCTGGCAAACCCAGACCAAATTCTTCCGGTCATGTTGATGGAGTATGCGCCATTTGCCTTGGCATCGCTTATTTTAGCAGCTGGTGCAGCAGCAGCGATGTCGACAGCGAACTCACAAATCCATGCAATCTCAACTATTGTAACAATGGATATTTATAAACGTTATCAAAATCCTAAAGCGAGCCAAGAAAGTATCATTAAAGTAGGCCGCTGGTCATTAATTGTCTTCTCACTGATTGCATATGTTATGGCTCTTGTTGTACCAGGAGTTCTTGTCACGATTGGGATTGCAGCACTTGCAGGGACGGCTCAGCTCTTAGTACCTACCATTGGAGCAATCAGCTGGCGTCGTGCTCATCCTACAGCGGCGATCTGGGGGCTTGTAGTCAGTATTGCAGTCGTTCTCTTATTCACATTTGTTCCAGTATTAAAAAATCCTCTCGGGTTCCATGCCGGTGTGTGGGGATTACTAATTAATACGGTTCTCTTTATAGGAATCAGCTTGATGCTTAAGCGAACAGACAAAGAGGTAGTCAGTCGATTTGATACGGCTAGAAACGAATACAACAAATTGTATCATCCTGAGCTTGCAGATGATGAAATCGATACAAAAAGAGAAGCTCTATAGGAAATACAAAATGGAGTGGTGATAAGTGTGAGCGTAACAGAAGTCGTAAACTTAACAAGGGAACTCATTCAAATCCCTTCAGAAAACCCAACCGGAAATGAATTGGCTTGTGCGAGATATATTGAATCGTGGTTGAGAAGAATTGATGGCATTGAAGTGAGTGTTCATGAGGTAGAAGAGGGACGGTGTAATATTATCGCCGCTTATCACGCATCGGTGAAGACGAGTCGTCCCCTGGTCTTCATCGGTCATATGGACACGGTGCCGGTTGAAGGAGATTGGACGTACCACCCTTTTGGCGGTCAAATTGTGGATGGGAAGCTTTATGGAAGAGGCGCCTGTGATATGAAAAGCGGTTTAGCTTGTGCCTTAATAGCTTTAAAGAATCTAGCTGAGACGAAGGTTGAATTAGAACGGGATGTCGTTGTTATCGCAAGCATTGATGAAGAAGGTCCTTATATGAAGGGGGCTGTCGCTTTAGAAAAAGAACATCTCATTCCAGAGGATGCTCTATTAGTAGCAATGGAGCCAACGAGCCTCACCATGTCGACCTCACATAAAGGAACGATTTGGTATGAACTCAATGTTGAGGGAAAGAGTGCGCACGGCGGCAATGCCCACTTAGGAGCAGACGCTGTACATGCTGCTTCTGAAGTGATCAGCCGCTTAAAGCAGCAGGTCGCAGCACTCCCTTATGATCATCTGATATTCGGTAAGCCAGCGATCTCAGTCGGGAGTATCAGCGGGGGGCATAAAACCAATATGGTCGCAGGGTCATGCCGCGTCGAACTGGATTTCCGCCTCGTCCCGCCGATGACAAAGGAAGAAGCAAATGCCATTATGAAAGCATGTGTAAGGGAAGGGTGCGAGTCCGTACCAGGAACGAAAGCACTCATCAAGCATTACGGCTGGCAAAGGCCTCCTATTGAGACGGATGCTGACAGCCCGCTTGTTAAAATGCTTTCACAGAGCTATGAAAAAATTAAAGGCGAGCGTATCAAGGAAACGGGATTTCCTGCTTATACAGATGTCAGCATGATCAGCTTACGAAATGGAAATAAGGACATTATTGTCTTTGGACCAGGTGATTTAGATCAAGCACACGCTGTGGACGAATATGTTGAAATTGATCAGCTTGAAGTTTGTACAGAGGTATTAATGGAATTGGCCCGATCACAAGAGTGACCGGGCTTTTTTTTGAGCATTTTTCGATTAAACAATTCCTAACGTATTAATGAATACAATGATAATTACGATAGGGACAATATATTTCATTAAGAAGATCCATAAAGAAAAGAATCCTTTAGCTAAACCATTGCCGCTCAAAAATTCCTGCTCCATTAAACGCTTCTCCATTTTAAAGGAAATGAATAAAGCGATGAATAAGCAGCCAAGCGGCAGCATGATATTACTTACTAAAAAGTCGGTCGCATCAAAAATCGGTCTTCCAAAGAACGTGACATTTGATAGCAAGCCAAATCCGAGAATGGTTGGAATCCCTGCTAGAAATACAACCAGTCCAGTATATCCAGTTACTTTCTTTCGACTGCGCTGATTGCTTTCTGTAAAAGCAGAAATGATGATCTCAAGTAAGCTAAAAGAAGAAGTAAGGGTAGCAAAGAGAAATAACAGCAAAAATAAAGCTAAGAAAAGTTCACCTAGAATCATTTCAGCAAAGACTGCAGGCAGGACAATGAACAATAGACCAGGTCCTTCTGTAGGCTCAAACCCCAAGGCAAAGATAGCCGGGAAAATAGCAAGTCCTGCAAGTAAGGAGACAAATAGGTTCATTCCGACAACAGACGTAGCTGCTGATGGAATGCTTTCTTTTTTATCAAGGTACGAACTATATGTAACTAAACATGAAAACCCGACAGCTAAGGCAAAAAAGGATTGTCCTAGCGCATAAAGCACACCTTCGCTTGTTATTTTAGAGAAGTCTGGCTGTAAGAAGAAACGAACCCCCTCACCTGCGCCTTCAAGGGTCAGTGAACGTGCAACTAAAATAAGAAAGAATACAAACAGCAAAGGCATAAGAAACTTATTTGCTTTCTCAATTCCGTTTTTAATACCTAAAGACAAAACGAGTACATTAATAAGCATGAAAGCAAAGAGCCCGAGTAGTCCTATCCATGCTGTACTGGTAACCATGCCGAATAAAGCCCCGTAATCAGGTGTATTGCCGATAATCTGACCTGTAACGGCAAGGACTGTATAGGTTAATACCCATCCTCCCACCACACTATAAAACGAAAGAAGGAGAAAGCAGCCTAGCACACCGAACTTACCAATCCATGTCCAGCCGCTGTTTGGTGCAAGCTTTTTGTACGCTGTAACCGCTTCCTTTTTTGACCCGCGTCCAATTACAAATTCCGCAATCAGCATAGGAAGTCCAATCAGAAGTGTAAAGGCAATAAAGAGGAGGAAAAACGCTCCTCCGCCATTCGTGCCTGTTACATAAGGGAACTTCCATATGGCGCCAAGGCCGATCGCGGCCCCGGCTGATGCGAGAATAAATCCTAGTTTAGATGACCATTGCTCTCGATGTTCTCCCATCTTATTTCCCCCTTAGTATGTTTTTAGATTTCAGTTCGTAAACTCCATAACTCAGGGAAGAAACGTTGATCAAGAACTTTTTTCAAGTAATTAACCCCGGAAGATCCACCTGTTCCTACTTTAAAGCCAATGATACGTTCTACGGTCTTCATATGACGGAAACGCCATTGCTGCAGCCAATCTTCAATGTCTACTAACTTCTCAGCAAGCTGATATAAATCCCAATAATTTTCTACATCACGATAGACAGTAAGCCAAGCATCTCTTACGCTGTCGTCTTCTTCATATGGTTTTGAGTAATCACGATTCAACACTTCAGGATTAATCTTAAATCCAGCTTCAGCCAGCGCATCAATAGCTACATCATACAGTCCAGGACCTTCGTAAGCCTCTTTTAATTGCTTGTGAAGCTCAGCATCTTTTTCATAAATCTTCAAAATATGAGGCGTCTTGTAGCCAAGAGCAAACTCAATTAAACGGTATTGATACGACTGGAAGCCTGAAGCTTGACCAAGTGAATCTCTGAATTCCATATATTCAGCTGGTGTCAGAGTAGATAATACATCCCACGCTTGGATAATTTGTGATTGAATTTTAGATACACGAGCAAGCTGTTTAAAGGACGTCTGCATATCACCTGATTGGATAGAGTGAATCGCTGCATTTGTTTCATGCAGAATAAGCTTCATCCAAAGTTCACTGACCTGATGAATGACAATAAATAACATTTCATCATGATGGTCAGATAATCGCTCTTGTCCAGATAAGATTTGATCGAGTTTAAGGTATTCACCATATGTCATATTATTAATGAAATCAGTATGGATGCCTTTTTCATTGGCTGTCGTTTTAGTTGAATAAGACTCTTTTGTCATGTTCATTCTCCTTTAGAATCTAAGATTGTTTGCGGATAACTGCCCGTACAGGACTTCCATCCCCTTCTCTAATAGGAAGAGGAAGGGCAATTAATTCATAATCACCGTCTTCTACATGATCGAGCATAATATTTTCTAAAATCGCAATATCATTTTTAAGCAAGGCATGATGTCCTTCTAGCTCCTTACTAACCGGATGGTCCACTGACGGCACATCAACGCCGATTAATTGGATCCCGCATTGTTTCAGGTGGTCGGCCCCGCACGGAGTCACGTACGGAAAGTCTTCTGGGAAGTGAGCAGGATTATTAGGAACCGATGTTTTAACAAGGACTCTTGTGACACCTGATAAGTCAAATTGGCTGAAGGCATGCTCGTCTAATTTCTCAAAAGCAGATGCATTAATCACACGAGCAGTGCCTGTATACCGGTTAATATCAAGGTTAAGTACGCGAGCCCCGTCATTATCAAAATGGAAAGGGGCATCAATATGTGTACCAGAGTGTAAGCTCATTGTCAGCTTCCCAATATTCACTGAACCTGTTTGCTCTTTTGTATATTCGGTCACATAGTGAAAAGGGGTATCGCCAGGCCAATGGGCGAGTTTCTCATCTAATGGCTGTGAAATATCAATCCATTGATTATCCTTCATCAGGCCACGACACCTCGCTTGTTTTCATACTTTTTATAGAGTTCATTGTCCATAATTTCTTTTAAGATCTGCACGCTGGTCCATACATCCATATAGGAATTGTAGAGGGCTACAGGTGCTAAACGAATTCCGTTAGGCGAACGGAAATCAGGGATTACTCCTTTATCTTTCAATGCCTTACAAATACGAGCGGCTTCTGGATGTTCAATATATAAGTGGCCTCCGCGGCGCTCGTCTTCATCCGGGTTTCTAAATACAAAGCCGTGCCCATCAAGCTCTTGGATCATGACATCTTTCATAAATCGAGTCATCTTTAGTGATTTTTCTCTAATTTGTCCAATGCCTGCTTCTTCAAATATTTCAAGAGAACCGAGGATCGGCGCAACACTTAATACGTGAGGAGTTCCAATTTGGAAAGCACCTGCATCATCAGCTGGTGTAAGGGTATGCTCCATATCAAACTGCTTTTCTTTATGTGAGCTGAACCAGCCTGCTAACCCTGGCATTGTACCGAAATGCTTCTTATTCACATATAGTGCTCCAACAGAGCCCGGGCCGCCATTTAAGTGTTTATAGTTGCACCAAAAAGCAAAATCTACATCCCATTCGCTTAATTTATGAGGGATCGAACCAATCGAGTGGCAAAGGTCAAATCCAATAAGGATGTTGCGCTTATGAGCCTCTTTGGTCAAACGTTTCATGTCTAGAATCTGCCCGCTCCGATAAAGAATACTTGGAAGCAAGATTAACGCTATGTCCTCAGTCATCGCTTCTATAATGTCGTCTTCATTTAAAGTGTGGCCGTCTTTACTCTTCACTTCAATTAAATGATCGTGGTAGTCTAGACCCTTTAACGTAATTTGACTTTGCAGCGCATAAATATCACTTGGGAAGTTCAATTCATCAGCCAATATTTTTGTACGACCTTCAACCGGCTTATAAAACGTAGAAACTAATTGATGCAGATTGGTTGTTGTGGAACCGGTTACAATCACTTCTTCAGGTGCTGCTCCGACTAATGGAGCCATCTTATCTCCTACTGTTTCTGATAAATAGAACCAAGGATTGTTCCCATCAGTCCATCCGTCTATTCCCAGTGTCTTCCATGAATCTAACAGGTCCAGCAGGCTTTTTTCTGCCCGCTTAGATAGTAGTCCTAACGAGTTTCCATCTAAGTAAATGCTGTTTTTATTTAAATAAAATTCTTCTCTGAAACGTGCAAGTAGATCTTGTTGATCAAGCTCTAGTGCGTTGTTGGATGTTAATTGTTTTGTCATTATGGTCCTCCTTATTTCACTGATAAACTTATCGAGTGAAAAGTAAGAATACTTTTGATATTATTGTATAAGAGAAACTGACATGGCGTCAATGACATTATGTCAGTTAAATGAATGAGAGAGTTATTAGGAGGAAGACTGCAATGAAGAAACGATCTGCAAGGGAAGAGAAGGCGATTCAGACACGAGGGCGCCTGCTTCAAGCTGCCGAAGACGTTTTTATTGAACAGGGATTTGTGAAAACGACCATTTCTCAAATTATTAAACATGCCGGATTAGGATATGGCACTGCGTATGTTTATTTTCGGAATAAAGACGAATTATTTATAGAGCTTGTTGATGAATTAATGGATGCCTTTTATGAAGTGGGAGAACGTTCTTTTACACCCGTTTCAACTAAAGAAGCAGCAAGTAGTATTAGAGAACAGGTTGAATTGTTTCTCACACTTGCCCAAAAAGAAAGCCGCTTAATGAGCGTATTAAAAGAGGCAAGAGGCTCATCTGAAGTCATTGATGAAAAGTGGAATGAGATCCGTGAGCGTTTTATTAAAAGCATTACAAAAGATATCACCTTCGCTCAGACAAATGGATTAGCTTCGCCGCGTCTTGACGCAGCGCTTATTGCAAGGGGATGGTTTTATGCCAATGAGATGTTCATGTGGGAATGTGTCACAGGACAATGTCGTCATTCAATTAAACAGTTAAGCGAACAACTGACAGAGCTTTATATGAATGGTCTGTATAGGAGCTAGCTGAAAACATAACTCATGAATTAGCGCACGGCCTCATATTCTGTTATATCGACTATTGGCGGGATGGAGGGAGACCTATGCTTGTTCGGGTTAGACGAGGAGATAATTTATGGTACTACAGCCAGTTGTTTCGGCTTCCGCTCCAATTAGTGATTGATTCAAATGGTGGGGTAAACCCTAATGCCTTGCAGGTTGGAGCACTGGCAAGAATCCCAGGATATACGATACAATCTTACACCATTCAATCAGGAGATACATTTTGGACGCTTTCAAGAGAGTTTGGTCTGCCAATCGATTCTATCTTTCTGCTAAATCAGCAAACGAACCCTACTATGCTTCAAGTTGGAACTAATTTACTTCTTCCAAGAAGAGTCACAGCTAAAATAGCTGATATAACAGATGACTATCGCTTCTCTAAAATGACTGCAGACTTGGATCAATTAACTGAGATCTACCCCTTTATCAGAAGAAGAGTGATAGGAAGGAGTCTCATGGGAAAACCGATCGAAGAAATTAAGGTGGGTAATGGTCCAAAACGAGTTCATTTGAATGGCTCTTTCCATGCTCATGAATGGATTACAACGCCTGTATTAGTAGATTTCTTAAATGAGTACCTGCTTACCATGACGAATCAGCAAACGATAAGAGAGATACCTGTTCTGCCATTTTATAATGAAGTAGAATTATCGATTGTCGCAATGGTTAATCCTGATGGAGTCGATTTAGTCATTGATGGGCTTCCGGACGAGGAGCCATATAGAAGCGATGTGCTTGAAATAAATAACGGGAGTACCGATTTCTCCGGCTGGAGAGCCAATATTCAGGGAGTGGATTTGAATAATCAGTATCCAGCTAATTGGGAAGAAGAAGCTGCGACAAAGCCTGCTCAGCCTGCACCTAGAGATTTTCCTGGGTATGCTCCATTAACAGAACCGGAATCAATAGCTATTGCAGAACTTACAATAGAAAGTGATTTTAGCCGGGTTCTCGCTTTTCATACACAAGGAGAGGTTATATTTTGGGGATTTCAAGGGTTAGAACCGCCTGAGTCTGAAGTGATGGTAGGAGAGTTTGCAAGGGTTAGCGGATTTAGACCAATTCAATATGTTGATAGTTATGCAGGGTACAAGGATTGGTTTATTGAGCAGTGGAGAAGACCTGGGTTTACAGTAGAGCTCGGATTAGGGGAAAACCCGCTTCCTTTTTCTGATTATCCCAAGCTATATGGAGATGCACAAGCGATTATTCTTGCTTCTTTGTATATGTAAGAGAAGTGATCAGGCTCCCATTGTCTGATCACTTTTCTGTGTATTCAAATTAGTGGAAATCTTTATTTTGAGGTATGATAGAAAATAATCTTTCGTTTTACTAAGAAAAAGCTGGGGTGTCTGAACATGAGAAAGATTTTTACGTTTATTAAGCCATACCGATTCCCGATGTGGATTGCCATTGTACTAATGTTAGTAGAGCTAGCAGTTGAACTTTTTCATCCCCTTCTATTAGCAAGGATTATTGATGAAGGTGTTGTTGCTGGGGATATAGATATTGTTATAAGGTGGGGGCTTATTATGATAGGAATGTCATTTTTGGCTTTTCTATCAGGAGTGATTAATTCTTTTTATGCTGCCCATGTGTCGCAAAGCACAGGGTTTGATTTACGACAGAGCATGTATACAAGAGTACAGTCATTTGCCTATTCTAAACTGCAAAATTTTGAAACCTCGTCTCTTATTACAAGAATGACAAATGATGTGACACAAATTCAAAATACGATATTTATGAGTTTGCGAATTATGATGCGAGCCCCGTTGCTGGTCATTGGAGGCACCATTATGGCTTTTGTGGTGAATGCAAAGCTTGCGTTATTTCTTGTGGTCACAATCCCAATTCTTATCTTCTTTCTTATTTGGATGATGAAAAAGGGCGGCAGCATGTTTCGTGAAGTACAAAATAAGCTGGATCAACTGAATCATGTCATGCGCGAAAATTTAAAAGGGATACGTATTATAAAAGCTTTTGTACGGAGAAACCATGAAGGAAAACGATTTAACAAGGACAATGAACAATTAAAAGATCAGACGATAAAAGCGCTGCGGTTAATGGAAGTGACCATGCCTGTCCTTTTATTGTTAATGAACGGTACGATTATTGGAGTGCTCTGGTTTGGAGCGATCGATGTTGGAGCTAATCAAGCTCAAGTCGGTGAAGTAGTGGCAATTATTAATTATGCAACAAGAATTACTTCAGCTTTGACGGTATTTTCAATGATCATCATCGTCTTTTCAAGAGCAAGAGCTTCAGCGGCCCGTATTGATGAGGTTCTCTCAACTGAAACAGGAATGGAAGACGGAGATATTGAGACAGCTATTGAACAAAGTAAACAGAGTGATAAACATATCGAATTTAATCATGTAACGTTTAACTATCCAAGAAGCCAAAAAGATGTATTAAAGGATCTTTCCTTCTATGTGAAAAGAGGGGAAACAGTCGCTATATTAGGGGCAACGGGTTCAGGGAAGTCGAGCTTATTCCAGCTCATTCCTAGGCTGTATGATCCACAAAAAGGCTCCATTTCTATTGACGGGATCGACTTGCGGGAATGGGAAATGGGTAAGCTGCGCCAGATGATGGGTTATGTGCCGCAAGAATCTCTTTTGTTTACAGGTTCTATAAAAGAGAATCTAAGCTGGGGGAGAAAAGAGAGCACAGAAAGAGAGATGGAGGCATCTGCGAAAGCGGCTCAAATTCACGATACGATTACTGCTCTACCAAAACAATATGAAACAAGAATTGGGCAAAAGGGTGTCAATCTCTCTGGAGGGCAGAAGCAAAGGATTTCGATTGCCAGAGCTCTTATCCGGCAGCCGCGTATCCTGCTGCTCGATGATAGTACAAGTGCGCTTGATATGAAAACAGAAAGAAAGTTTTTGAAAGCATTAGAAGAATACCCTTGTACGACCCTTATTATTACACAAAAAATAAAGACCGCGATGGCAGCTGACCGGATTTTCCTTTTAGATCAAGGCCGGATGCTTGCTGAGGGATCGCATGAAGAACTGTTAAAGTACTCAGATCTTTACCAACAGATCGCTCAATCTCAGCTAGGAAAGGAGGAGATACACCATGTTTGATCCTTTGACTCGGCCATTTAAGTATCAACCAATTGATTGGAGAGCGAGTGAACCAGCAACAAAGGGCAAGAAAAAGGAAAGAGCGAAGGATTGGTCAGGCACATTGTCTAGGCTTTGGTCTTATTTAGCCGTATATAAGGGCAAGCTTTTCCTTGTTGTGCTTATGGTGGTAGCAAGTTCGGTACTGAGCTTGCTTGGTCCTTTTCTAGTCGGAGTTTCGATTGATCGATTTATTGTGACAAATGAATTAAACGGTCTAACGACACTGCTGGTATTCTTATTTCTTATCTATATTGGGCACTCAGTGAGCATTTGGCTGCAAAATTACTGGATGGTGGAGGTAGCACAGAAGTCTGTGTACGAAATAAGGATGCACCTATTCACACATCTTCAAAAGCTGCCGATTCCGTTCTTTGATAAGAGGCAGCACGGGGAATTAATGAGTCGTGTCACAAATGATATGGAAAATGTCAGTTCTACTTTAAATAGTTCCGTGATCCAAATTCTCTCAAGTGTATTAACGTTTATTGGCATCCTAGGAGTGATGATTTACTTAAGTCCATTAATGACAGTCTTGACACTTCTAATTATTCCAGTAATGGTGCTTGGGCTGAAATGGATAACAAGAAGAACAAGTGTCTTTTTTAAAGAGCAGCAGCGAAATATAGGTGATGTAAATGGATTTATTGAGGAAACTGTATCAGGGCAATCCATGGTGAAGGTGTTCTCTCAAGAAGAGAGGGTCATTGGCGAGTTTGAAGAGAAGAACCAGAAATTAAAGCAATCTGGGTTTTGGGCTCAAACGTACTCTGGATTTATTCCAAAGGTAATGAATGTACTTAATAATTTGAGCTTTGCAGTCATTGCAGGTGTTGGCGGTGTGCTCGTTCTTCAAGATGCAATTACGATAGGGGTCATCGTTATTTTTGCTGAATATGCTAGACAGTTTACTAGACCGTTAAATGATTTAGCTAACCAGTTCAACACGCTTCTCTCAGCAGTTGCAGGGGCTGAGAGAGTCTTTCAAATCATTGATGAGCCGGTAGAAAAAGATCAAAAAGACAGCCTGCCTGTACCTCAGTTTAAAGGGAATGTAGACTTTAGGAATGTCTCGTTTTCTTATGAAAAAGATGAGAAAATTATTGATGACATTAGTTTCACTGTCAAATCAGGTGAAACCGCTGCGTTCGTAGGGCCGACCGGAGCAGGGAAAACAACCATTATTAATATGATCTCTCGTTTTTATAACCCGGATTCAGGGGAGATCTTGTTTGATGGAGAACAGGTGAACAGGTATGACAGAGAAGAAGTAAGGAGGCAGCTGGGTTATGTTCTTCAAGACCCGTTTTTATTTGAGGGAACGATTAGAGAGAACATTCGGTATGGGAGATTAAATGCGACTGATGATGAAGTCGAACAAGCAGCCAAAGAAGCAAATGCTCACTCCTTTATTTCTCACCTAGAGGAACAATATGACACGATCCTTTCTCAAGACGGGGGAGGAATCAGTCAAGGGCAAAAGCAGCTTATATCGATTGCTCGTGCTTTATTAGCTGATCCCTCGATCCTGATTTTAGATGAAGCAACGAGCAGTATTGATACTGTCACAGAGTTGAAGATACAAGAAGCGCTCTTTAGATTAATGAGGGGAAGAACGAGCTTTGTTATTGCGCACAGATTGAATACAATTGAGAAGGCAGATAAAATTCTTGTGTTAGTAGATGGAAAGATTATTGAACAAGGAACGCATGAAGAACTTAGACATCAAAGAGGCTACTATCAGAAATTATACGAAGGGGATTAAAAGTAAGGCTGTACGCCTAATACTTCATAAAAAAATAGAGTCCATATCCTATGATCAAAAGAGCTGTGCTTTAGGGCAGCTCTTTATTTTAGGACCTTAGTTTCAGAATTTGTCGAAAATTGTGTGAGGAAAGTTAAAGGAATCACTCACTCTATGTCGAATGTACGAAAAAGAAAAATATAAACTAGGGGTATTGAGAGATGATCATAGAGAAGTTATTACTACAAGTTCTAATTGTTTTATCTCCTGTTCTAATATATAGTGTCATTTCAAATGGAAAAAAAGAACCTCGCTTTCCTTTTTTGATGATATTTTACATGCTGGCTGGAGTATTATGCATCGTATTTTCCTACCAAACATTCGGTTTGTATTGGGACCTGCGCTATGTGATTGTCGTCTGTGCTTTTTTGTATGGAGGAGTGAGGACAGGCTGGGTGGTATTCGCTGTTTTAATGCTGACAAGAACCATTTACGGCGGAGACCATTTACCATTTGCCTATCTTTGTATTACATCTGCTGCACTAGCCGCCTATTTTTTTCAAGCCAAGTATCAGCAAGTGGTGACAAAATGGAAAAAGGTATTATTTACGATTGCGCTCTCACTTGTCCCGGTAGTTATACAGGTGACGATTACAATGATCTTAGTTAGTCAGCATGCGTTGCCGGTTATGGACGAATCGGTCTTAGCAAGCTACTTATTTTATTATGTATTGGTGATAATCATTGCGGCAGGATTCATCACACTCTTGCATGAAGCCGTTAATGAACGAAGACGAATGCAAGAAGAAATTATTCGTGCGGAGAAATTTAACACATTAGCGGGACTCGCCGCATCGATTGCTCATGAAGTGAGAAATCCTCTAACGGTAGTGAAAGGATTTCTGCAGTTAATGAAAGAAGATGACAAGAGCACGAATCAACAATATTTTTCTTTAGTACTCAATGAATTAGGTCGGGCAGAAAACATTATTAATGACTACTTGAGCTTTGCGAAGCCAGAATTGAAAAGTGTTGAAAATGTGAAGCTGCTAGAGACTGTCCAAGAAATCCAGGCACTGCTTCAGCCGTATGCGATTAAAGAGGGAGTACATTTAAATGAACTGCATGATATTGAAGAAGGGCTTTTAGTTAAGGCAGACAGAAATCAATTGAAGCAGGCTTTAATTAATTTTGTCAAAAATGCGATTGAGGCGACCCCTAATGGCGGGAATGTCAGTTTGATTGTTCAACAGACTGGTAACATGGTGACTGTTCATATCTCTGATACAGGAAAAGGAATGAATAAAGAAGAGCTTAGCAGGATTGGTTCTTTATTTTACACTACGAAAGACAAAGGAACAGGCCTCGGGACAATGGTATCGATTCGCATTATTGAGGCGATGGCAGGGATGGTTACCTTTAAAAGTAAAGAATTAGTAGGTACCACAGTCTCTGTTTCTCTACCTGTTCAAAAAGAGCCAGCAACGATTCATTCAATTAATGATAAGAAAAAAGAAGCAATGTAGTGAAGCGAAAATATTGTTATGGAAAACAGGAGAATTGGTGATAAAAACCAATTCTCCTGTTTGTATTAAGTTAATCCTAATTCGATTCTTTCTTCGTTTGTGAACACTCGTGACCGCGTTAGAAACCTTTTACCTTCAGGTCCTTCTAATGAAAACATGCCGCCACGGCCTGCCACAACATCAATAATAAGCTGCGTATGCTTCCAATATTGATATTGATCTTTGGCAATGTAGAAAGGACAATCGGCGATATGGCCGAGCAGTACATCTTGATCGCCAATATTCAATTCTCCTTGTTGGTAGCACATCGGGGAGCTGCCATCGCAGCATCCCCCCGATTGATGAAACATCAAAGGTCCGTGAATGTCTTTTAGGTAGTGTATGAATTTTAGAGTCGCGTCGGTTGCTACAACACGCTCAACCATCAGCATCCCTCCGTTCTAGATTTAAAAGAATCCAAGTGCATCTTCGCTGTAGCTAACGAGCAGGTTTTTCGTTTGCTGATAGTGGCTTAGCATCATTTTATGATTCTCACGACCAATACCTGACTTTTTGTATCCGCCAAATGCAGCATGAGCTGGGTAGGCGTGGTAGCAGTTCGTCCAGACACGTCCAGCTTGGATTTCACGTCCGAAGCGGTAGGCTGTGTTTATATTTCGTGACCATACACCTGCTCCAAGACCGTATAACGTATCGTTAGCAATGGCTAAAGCTTCTGCATCATCTTTAAATGTAGTAACTGAAACGACAGGGCCGAAAATTTCTTCTTGGAAAATACGCATATTATTTGTTCCAGCAAAGACAGTTGGCTGAACATAATAACCGTTAGCTAGATCGCCTTCAAGCTGGTTGCGTCCGCCGCCGGCAAGGCAAGTGGCGCCTTCTTGTTTTCCAATATCCAAGTAAGAAAGGATTTTTTCAAGCTGCTCTTGTGAAGCTTGTGCACCCATCATTGTATCTGGGTCTAGCGGGTTTCCGGTTTTGATTTCTTTAACACGAGCAATGACACGCTCCATAAATTCATCATAAATGGATTCGTGAACGAGGGCGCGGGACGGGCATGTACATACTTCACCTTGATTTAGGGCAAACATGACAAAGCCTTCTACCGCTTTATTTAAGAACGCATCATCCTTATCCATAATATCGGCGAAGAAAATATTTGGAGATTTGCCGCCAAGCTCTAAAGTGACCGGAATAATATTTTCAGAAGCATACTGCATAATTAAGCGGCCGGTTGTTGTCTCTCCAGTAAATGCTACTTTAGCAATACGGTTGCTTTGAGCAAGCGGCTTACCTGCCTCAACACCAAAACCGTTAACTACGTTTAATACCCCTTTTGGAAGCAGATCTTCAATCAGCTCTAATAAAACAAAGATTGAAACAGGAGTCTGCTCGGCTGGCTTTAATACAACGCAGTTTCCTGCAGCAAGCGCCGGTGCCAATTTCCAAGTTGCCATAAGAAGAGGGAAGTTCCACGGGATGATCTGTCCGACAACGCCTAAAGGCTCTTGGAAATGGTAAGCGACTGTATTCTCGTCAATTTGAGAAATGCTTCCTTCCTCAGCACGAAGGACGCCAGCGAAATAGCGGAAATGATCAACAGCAAGCGGGATATCGGCATTTAAGGTTTCACGGACAGCTTTACCGTTTTCCCATGTTTCACTTACAGCAAGCATTTCAAGGTTTTCTTCCATACGATCAGCAATTTTATTTAAAATATTCGCACGTTCTGCCGGAGACGTTTTCCCCCAGCTGTCCTTTGCGGCGTGCGCTGCATCAAGTGCTAGCTCAATATCTTCAGCAGAAGATCTAGCAACCTCGCAAAACACCTGTCCGGTTACAGGAGTAATATTTTCGAAGTATTTCCCACCTGCAGGAGGTGTCCATTCTCCGTTGATATAGTTTTCGTAACGATCCTTAAAGTGAATGAGTGCGCCTTCAGTGTTTGGGTTTTTGTAGACCATGTAAACTCCTCCTAAGTAAGTTGATATAAATGTATTGAACATCGCTTGTCCAAGATTTAATTTATGAAAGCGGTTGCAATAATAGACGTATAAACAGAGATCACATTCACATGATAAAATAGATCGAGACCCTTTATAAGAGAGGACCTGTAAATGTGAGAATTCAATTATATATGAGCAACACTGGTTATTGCTCAAGAAGAGAAACAGAAAGGCTATTGGCTGCTGGTCGAATAACGGTTAATGGTAAAACAGCGACAAAAGATACATTTGTTGATACAGATGACTGTATTTTATTAGATGGTTCGCCGGTTCCGATGAAGGAACGAAATATTTACCTTTTGTTACATAAACCAACGGGCATTGTATGTACGGCCCAAAGGCAGGTCAAAAATAATCTGATTGATTACATGAATTATCCTGAACGGATTTTTGCTGTTGGACGTCTGGATAAAGATTCTGAAGGCCTGCTTCTCTTAACGAATGATGGTGATATTGTAAACAAAATCATGCGAGTCGAAAATGGTCACGAAAAAGAATATATTGTAACCGTTGACCGTCCTTATCCTGATTCATTTTTAAAGGGTATGGCGAGTGGTGTTGAGATTCTAGATCAAGTGACAGAGCCATGTACTGTTACGAGAATCGATGAAATGACGTTTCGAATTATCTTAAAGCAAGGCTTAAATCGTCAAATTAGACGCATGACAAAAGAGTTCGGATATTATGTGACAAGACTTCGTCGCGTTCGAATTATGAACCTTTCAATAGATAGACTGCCATATGGACAATGGCGTGAATTAACAGATGAAGAACTTAATGTCTTGATGAAGGATCTTAGATGAGGGATTAGAAGTTGTTCGTACCACCTCCTATAAATAGTAGTGTACTAGAGATTCATAAAAAAGTCGAATATTATTTTATTTTTCTGAAAATATATTCCTTTTCTTAAAGACCTCTTTACAAGATTCATAGAGTCATGTATATTATAGGCAAGTTTATATTGAAGCTGATGAGTTCAATTGAGAGGCAGCTTTTTGCGAGATGTGATCTATTAAGATCGTACCTCGCAAAAAGTTGTCTCTTTTTTTGTACCCATCGGTAACCGCTTCCAAGAAAGGGGAGAGATGTATGAGTGTCTATTTAGCTGAATTAATTGGTACAATGGTTTTAATTATTTTTGGTGGAGGGGTTGTAGCCGGCGTCGTACTTAAGAAGTCAAAAGCTGAAAACTCAGGCTGGATTGTCATTACATTTGGATGGGGATTTGCCGTAGCTTTTGCTGTATATGCAGTCGGCGGAATCAGCGGAGCACATTTAAATCCTGCTGTAACGCTAGGGCTCGCTTCGGTAGGAGAATTTTCTTGGAGTTTAGTTCCAGGGTATATCATCGCTCAAATTATTGGTGCATTTATTGGTGCGTGCATTGTCTTTATTCATTATCTGCCACATTGGAGAGAAACAAAGGATCAAGGGGCAAAATTAGCGGTTTTTTCAACAGATCCAGCAATTGCGCATACGCCATCTAACTTAATTAGTGAGGCGATTGGAACGGCTGTATTATTGTTTGGGCTGCTTGCTATTGGAGCGAATCAATTTACAGAAGGATTAAATCCTTTAATTGTCGGGTTCCTTATTGTAGCCATTGGGTTGTCATTAGGAGGCACTACTGGTTATGCTATTAACCCGGCAAGGGATCTTGGGCCTCGTTTAGCACATTTCTTTCTTCCGATAGCAGGAAAAGGCTCATCGAACTGGAAGTATGCATGGGTGCCGGTTGCAGGACCTGCAATTGGAGGTGTGTTAGGAGCACAGTTCTATCACATTATGTTTAACGGTGGATCAGTTGTACCGTTATTTATTCTTATTGCACTTCTTATCATGATTAGTGCAGCGTCAAAATGGATGCCATCTGAATCAAAGGTAACAACACATTATCAAAATAACGCAGAAAACGTTTCATAACATTTAAAGGAGAGGGAAGACATGGAGAAAACATATATTCTATCAATCGACCAAGGAACAACAAGCTCACGTGCTATCCTATTTGATAAAAAAGGAGGAATTGTTCATTCTGCACAAAAGGAATTTACACAGCACTTTCCAAAGCCAGGCTGGGTAGAGCATGATGCGAATGAAATTTGGGGTTCGGTACTTTCGGTTATTGCAAGCGTTTTATCTGAAGCGGATGTGACACCTGGAGAGATTGCTGCGATCGGCATTACAAATCAGCGCGAGACGACCGTTGTATGGGACAAGCATACTGGAAAGCCTGTCTATAATGCAGTGGTTTGGCAATCAAGGCAGACAGCAGACATTTGTGAAGAATTGAAAGCAAGCGGGCATAATGAGTTATTCCGCAGCAAAACTGGATTGTTAATTGATGCGTACTTCTCCGGTACGAAAGTAAAATGGATTCTTGATAACGTGGACGGTGCAAGAGAGAAGGCGGAAGCTGGAGATTTACTATTCGGTACAATTGATACGTGGCTGATCTGGAAATTAAGCGGCGGCAAGGCGCATGTTACAGATTACACAAACGCATCTCGAACACTAATGTACAACATCTATGACTTAAAATGGGATGATGAGCTGCTTGAGATATTAACGATTCCAAAAACGATGCTGCCTGATGTTCGCTCTTCTTCTGAAGTATACGGGGAAACGGTTGATTATCATTTCTTTGGAGAACAAATTCCCATTGCAGGTGCTGCCGGCGACCAACAAGCGGCACTCTTTGGACAGGCTTGCTTTGAAAAAGGAATGGCTAAAAATACGTATGGTACAGGCTGCTTTATGTTAATGAATACAGGAGATAAAGCCGTACCATCTGAGAGCGGTCTTTTAACAACTATCGCTTGGGGGCTAGATGGAAAAGTTGAATATGCGCTAGAAGGAAGTATTTTTGTTGCAGGTTCTGCTATTCAATGGCTCCGTGATGGGATGCGCATGGTTAATCAAGCATCGGATACAGAAGGATATGCAGCTAAAGTAGACTCTACTGACGGAGTGTATATGGTTCCCGCTTTCGTTGGTCTTGGAACGCCATACTGGGATAGTGAAGCTCGCGGGGCAGTGTTTGGGTTGACTCGAGGCACTACGAAAGAACACTTTATTCGTGCGACGCTTGAGTCATTGGCATATCAAACAAAGGACGTTCTGCAAGCTATGGAAGCGGACTCTGGCATTCAATTAAGAAAGCTTCGTGCAGATGGCGGAGCGGTTAAAAATAATTTCTTAATGCAGTTCCAAAGTGATATTCTAAATGTGCCTGTTGAGCGTCCGGTGGTTAATGAAACGACTGCTTTAGGTGCTGCTTATCTTGCTGGACTTGCTGTAGGCTTCTGGGAAGATAAACAAGAAATCGCCGATAATTGGAAGATCGACCGCTCGTTTGAAGTAGAGATGGACGATGACGTGAGGCAGCCTTTATATGATGGCTGGAAGCAAGCTGTTAAATCAACAATGGGATTTAAACCAAAAGCAAAATAGTTCCTGCACTCTGACGCCCATAAAGCCGGTTATTATTTACGTGATAAATAAGACTTGCTATACTTGGGGTAAGTTAATAAAGAGTCTATGAGGAGAGGACTGCAACTTTTTTGATTAATGATTTTCGTTAAGTGATACGTTAATGAATTGATCAAGTTTAGTTGTGGTCCTTTTTTATCTTGCTTCAATTAATTATTACGTAAAGTAAGGGTGAACCATATGAACTTTAACGGTCAAAAAGTGCTGCCGGCCATCAAGCGGATGAAAGATTTTGAAAAGGTGTTATCTAATAATGACGAATATATGGTCATGCTAGATCTTCATATTGCTCAGCTTGGTGCAGTCATGAATCAAACGAAAAGGGCTAATAAAAAAGTGATTCTTCATGCTGATATGATACAAGGGCTCAGAAATGATAAATATTCCACTGAGTTTTTATGTCAGCAAATTAAACCGGCCGGTCTTATTTCAACGAGAGGCGATGTGCTTAGAACAGCTAAAAAAAATAACGTATTAGCTATCCAGCGTTTATTTTTATTAGATACGATTGCCCTAGAGACAAGCTATAAGCTGGTTGAACAGATAGAGCCCGATTTTATTGAAGTCCTTCCAGGAGTGATTCCTCACTATATCGAGAAGGTCAGAAAGGACACGAAGACTGAAGTTATAACGGGAGGGTTAATTGAAACAGAAGAGGATGCCACGAGAGCGTTTGAGGCAGGAGCGGTAGCCATTACAACCTCTAGAGAAGACTTATGGAAATTTAATATAGGCGACTAAAAAGGCTGCGAACTAACTCGCAGCCTTTTCGTTTGCCTGAATCTTGCCAGAGGCGGTCTTTCGGTTACCAACCATAATTCCTAGAAAAATAATGATGACACCGAGCCATTGAAAAATGGAAACCGCTTCGCCAAGTACGAAATAGGACATTATAACAGCGACAGGCAGTTCAGCCGACGTTAAAATGGTCCCAAGACCGGAGCCGACATGCGGCATGCCAACAGAAAATAATAATGGCGGCAGGGCGACTCCAAATAAACCTAACATTAATCCATAGAACACAATGTCACTTGATAACGGTGTGTGAAGAACGACCATCGGCGGAAAAATAAAGAGAACTAAAATGAAGCTTCCTGTAGCAAATAGTGTACTGCGCTGAATAGCAGGAAGATGTGTGCCTGCTGAACTGCTTAAGTACACAAATAAAGAAAAGGTGATGGATGAAAGAAATCCCCAAAAGGCTCCGATCCAAGTAAAAGATGAGCCTCCGTTTGTCCCAATCCCAGCTGCAAGAAAAGATCCAGCTAACAAGACAGCAATTGAAACCAGCTTTACTTTGCTCGGACGCTTATTTTGTAAGAGCCATTCAAGTAAGGACCCTACCCAGACAAATTGAAAAAGAAAGATGATAGCAAGGGAAGCATCCAGTGTTTCTAGAGCTTGATAATAAAATAAGCCTGTTAAAGCCATTGGTATACCTGCTGCAAACATTGTCAAAATGGATGTAATAGGCAGTTTAACTTTTGGAGAAAAGAGGAAAATAACCCAAAGCAAAACAATGCCGAAAGTAAATTGACTTAGTGTCACAATACTAAGGGTGTATCCTGCACCATATGCCAGCTTAACGAACGTTGATAAGATCCCTAAACAGCATCCGCCGATTAAGATAAGAATGGGGTATATCCATGATTTCATATCTCGAAACTCTCCCTTCAAAATAAAAAAGCCACACATCTGCCAAAAAGCAGTTGTGTGGCGAAAATAAGAGATGATCCTCTTAGAAAAATCCACTTCCTATAAACTAGGTTTTGATATAAAAATGATTGTCTTATGTGTTCATCTGTTAATTTTATTGTAAGAGGGGAAGATAGACCTGTCAATATAAGGGTTGTGTATTTTGAAATTTCAGAAAAATATCGTTTTACAGAATGCTTGTTTATAATAAACAAGATACTAAATTAAAGAGGTGAGTAAATTTGGAGAGTATTTTAAACGGGTTAAACTGGATCGTTGATGGCGGAAATAACCTGCTGTGGACGTACGTCTTAATCGCATTGCTGCTTGGCCTTGGCGTATACTTCACCATTGTTACGAAGTTTGTACAAGTAAGACTTTTTGGTGAGATGTTCCGAGTGATCACAGAGAAAAAAGATGGTAACAAAGGAATATCTGCTTTCCAAGCGTTTACGATCAGTACGGCTTCCCGTGTAGGAACTGGTAACTTAGCAGGGGTAGCGATTGCGATTGCGCTTGGAGGACCTGGTGCGATTTTTTGGATGTGGGTTGTAGCACTTATTGGTATGGCAACAGCTTTTATTGAAAGTACGTTAGCACAAGTGTATAAAGTTAGAGACGGCGAGCAGTTCCGCGGCGGGCCGGCTTATTACATGGAGAAGGCTTTAAATAAACGCGGCTTAGGAATTATTTTTGCTGTTTTAATCACTCTATGTTTTGGCTTAATCTTTAATGCGGTACAAGCTAACACAATTACGCTGGCTTTTGAAAACGCATTTAATTTTGATCGTTTTGTGATTGGAATTATTGTTGCGGTATTAGCAGGCTTAGTTATTTTTGGCGGCGTTAAACGAATTGCAAGTGTGACACAGATTGTTGTTCCAGTGATGGCTATTATTTATTTAGTGATTGCCTTCTTTATCGTTATTACAAACTTTACGCAAATTCCAGCTGTTTTTAACTTAATTATTACTAATGCATTTGGAATTAATGAAATCATTGGAGGAGGAATCGGTGCTGCAATTATGCAAGGGGTACGCCGTGGTTTATTCTCGAATGAAGCCGGTATGGGTAGTGTGCCGAATGCTGCAGCAACGGCAAATGTAAGCCACCCTGCTAAACAAGGATTAGTACAATCCCTTGGAGTATTTGTTGATACGATGATTATTTGTTCAGCAACGGCTTTCATGATCCTTCTTACAGATGTGTATCAAACAGGTGAATCAAATGGAATTGTATTAACGCAAAGTGCACTAACACAGCATATTGGCTCGTGGGCTCCAAGCTTTGTAGCGATTGCTATCTTATTGTTTGCCTTTAGTTCAATCATCGGTAACTACTACTATGGTGAAACAAATATTGAATTCATTCGCGAGAGCTCTGCGTGGAAAACCGTTTATCGTGTAGCTGTATTACTAATGGTTCTGTTCGGCTCTGTTGCAGAGATTATTCTTGTGTGGAACATGGCAGATTTATTTATGGGATTAATGGCTGTATTAAACTTAGTCGTGATCTTCCTAATTGGTAAGGTAGCGCTCGATGTGTTGAAAGATTACACGGCACAGCGCAAGGCAGGGAAAAATCCTGTGTTTTATGCAAGAAATATTACTGGTTTGAAAAATACAGAATGCTGGGATGAACAAGCGGAGAGAGACCGTCAGTAAACCTATCTAGACACCTACTCATATGGTAGGTGTTTTTTTTGATTGTAAAAAGCGCCCATATTTTCTCTACTTGTCTCATATATAAGAAGGTGAGGGAGTGGGGCTTGTATGAATACGTTTGTTAAAGGTGCTGTTTTACTGATTATTGTCGCGTTTGTTGGTGAGTGCTTAGAGTTTTTGATTAATCTGGTGCTTGCAAGAGAATTAGGGGAAGAAGGACTTGGGTTATATATGTCAATCCTTCCTACCGTTTTATTTGTCGTCGTCATTGCCAGTTTAGAGCTGCCTATATCTATTTCGAAATTTGTAGCGGAAAAAGAACCCATTTACCACCGAAGCATGCTTTCTCATGCCCTGCGTTTTGCTTCAGTATGTACTGTCGTTTTTGTCGTACTAGCTTTTGTGATTTTGCCGATGATACCTGTTTTTGACCACTATCATCCGGCTACACCAATGTTATTTATTATTTTAATCCCGATTATTGCCTTCTCCTCTGTTGCTAGAGGGTATTTTATGGGTGCTCAGGATATGAGAAAAGTGGCTGTGGCCAACTTTTTAAGGCGAGCTGGCCAGCTTGTGTTGTTAGTTCTAGTTTTTTCTTTGTTCTCATTTGAAGCGGGTACGGCAATTTTTGTTTCATTATGTGCGCTTATAGCTACTGAAATGATTGTACTCACTTACTTGCTTATTTCTTTTTACTTACAAATGAACACGTTAAAAAAGCAGCCGCAAGCAAAGCTCTCAGGAAGCTCTGTACGCAGATCACTGCTTCAAGTTTCCTTGCCGACCACAGGGCTCCGGATTTTTCACGCTGCTTCTTTTGCTGTTAAACCGTTTCTCATTAAAGAAGCGTTAGTTAGAGCTGGAATGATAGATACCATGGCTATGGTTCAGTACGGTAAACTTGCCGGCGTTGCCTTTACAATTGGCTTTTTCCCAGCTTTCATTGCTCATTCATTATTAATTGTCCTTATTCCCGCTGTGTCAGAAGCCTATTCTAAAGGAGACATAGAGAGGCTTCAGAAATTACTTAGACGTGTGATGCTGACGACTTTTCTATATGGCATTCCTGCTGTTTACGTCTTTTATTTCTATGCAGAACCCTTGACTAGTCTCTTTTTTGAAGATTCTCCTGCCGCAGGATATTTACAGCTGCTCGTCCCTTACTTTTTATTTCATTACTTTGTGATGCCGATGCAGGCGTACTTAATTGGACTCGGACTTGTTAAAGATGCTTTCTGGCACGCCGTATGGGCTACCACTTTATCGTTTATTTTAATGTTTGTATTAGGGTCCCGTCCGGAATTTGGAATGGGCGGAATTATCATCGGTATGAATTTAGGGGCGGTATTACTCACCTTGATGCATTATATGACGATTACCAAGAAGATTCATTTGACGGTACTGCTTAGAAAACAAGCTTAATACCTTTTTATTTTGATGAGCACATTTGTGTTCATCTTTTTTATTTAGGGTAAAGAGAAGAAAGTGAAAAAAATGTCGAAAAAAATGATTGACGAAGTTGTATATACAAGATAAAATGAAAACGTAATCACAACATGTATATACAAATAGAGACAAGACACATATTTATTTGTAGTTAAGAAACACTATAGGAAAAAACGACGTCATTTTTCATTTTTACGAAGGAAATGAAAACGTTAACAGAGGGGGAAAGAAAATGAGTGCTAACAAAGAAGCTGCTAAGCAAATACTTGAGGCTATCGGTGGTAAAGAGAATATTGCTTCAGCTACACATTGTGTAACTCGTCTGCGTTTTGCTTTACATGATGAAGGGAAAGTGGACAAAGAAAAACTAGAAAATATCGACATTGTTAAAGGTTCATTTTCAACAAATGGGCAGTTCCAAGTTATTATTGGACAAGGCTTAGTCGATAAAGTATTTAAAGAATTAGTTGTCCTTGCTGGTATTTCTGAAGCATCTAAAGAAGAAACTAAGACAGCAGCGGCTAAGAATCTAAACCCCATACAGCGTGCTATAAAAGTACTGGCCGATGTGTTTATCCCGATCCTTCCTGCGATTGTTACAGCTGGTTTATTAATGGGGATCAACAACATTCTAACAGCACCTGGGATCTTTGGAAGTGAATCGGTTGTTGAGATGTTCCCGCAATGGGCAGACTTTGCCAACATCATTCACCTAATTGCTAATACCGCCTTTGTCTTCTTGCCGGCACTAATCGGTTGGTCAGCGGTCAAGCGGTTTGGCGGGAATGAACTCCTCGGGGTTGTACTCGGCTTAATGCTCGTTCACCCAGATTTATTGAATGCTTGGGCTTACGGGGAAGCACTCGAAGCAGGAGAAATTCCTTATTGGAACTTGTTTGGACTTGATATTGCGCAAGTTGGATACCAAGGTCAGGTTCTTCCGATCTTAATTGCATCATTTGTCCTTGCAAAAATTGAAATTGCCCTTAAAAAACGTATTCCTGATGGATTCCAGCTATTAGTTGTAGCACCTATTGCTCTTCTTGTTACTGGCTTCTTATCTTTCATTGTGATTGGTCCGATTACATTTGCGATTGGTAATGGGATTACAGATTTATTTGTAGGTATTTTTGATAACTTCGCTGCGATTGGCGGCTTGTTATATGGTGCGATTTATGCGCCGCTTGTTATTACAGGTATGCACCACACATTCCTTGCGGTTGATCTTCAGTTAATCGGAAGTACAGGTGCAACATTCTTATGGCCGATTGTGGCCTTATCAAATATTGCTCAAGGTTCTGCAGCACTAGCGATGTACTTTGTGCTACGTGATGACAAAGTTAAAGGACTATCATTTACATCTGCAGTGTCAGCCTATCTTGGTATTACAGAACCAGCTATGTTTGGGGTCAACCTTCGTTACCGTTTCCCATTCATCTGTGCAATTATCGGTTCTGCCCTTGCAGCAGTGTGGATTACTCTTAATGCGGTGACTGCCCCAGCTATTGGTGTCGGCGGACTGCCAGCAGTATTCTCGATTACAAGCGGAAAATGGATGGTCTTCTCCATTGGTATGGCGATCGCATTTATTGTACCGATTGTATTAACGTTCTTATTTGCAAAAATCCGCAAGCCTAACCTGTAAGTAAAGGGTTGCATTGTACGTGAAGCCATTTGTAGATCAGCTTATTCAAAGTGAATAAAGGCTGAGTACAAATGGCTTTCTTGTTTTTTAAACGCAATAAAGGTAAACTTGTATATACAAGTTATTGATGATTAGAAAGGTGTGTAGATAACATGAATGAATGGTGGAGAAAATCAGTCGTTTACCAAATCTATCCTAAGAGCTTTAATGATACAACTGGAAATGGTGTGGGTGACTTACAAGGTATTATTGAAAAGCTAGATTATCTAAAAGATTTAGGAGTAGACGTTCTGTGGCTAACTCCGGTATATGCGTCTCCTCAAAAAGATAATGGATATGATATTAGTGATTACTATTCCATTCATGGTGAGTATGGGACGATGGAAGACTTTGATCGATTATTAAGTGAAACGCATAATCGCGGAATGAAACTAATTATGGATTTAGTAGTAAACCATACATCAACAGAGCACCAATGGTTTAAGGAATCTCAGCAATCAAAAGACAATAAATATCGTGATTTTTATATTTGGAAGGATGCTGTAGACGGTGCTGAGCCGACGAATTGGCAGTCTAAGTTTGGAGGGAATGCTTGGAAGTGGGATCCTGAAACAGAGCAATATTACTTGCACCTGTTTGATGTTACTCAAGCTGACTTGAACTGGGAAAATGAAGAGCTTCGTAAGCATGTATATGATATGATGCACTTCTGGTTTGATAAAGGAATTGATGGATTTAGATTAGATGTAATTAACTTAATTTCAAAAGACCAGACATTCCCGAATGATGATGGATCTGTCGCACCTGGAGATGGTCGTAAGTTTTACACAGACGGCCCTCGTGTGCATGAATACTTGCAGGAAATGAACCGTGAAGTCCTTTCAAAATACGATAGTATGACTGTAGGTGAAATGTCATCGACATCAATTGATCATTGTATAAAATACTCAAACCCAGACCGAAATGAACTTAGCATGACGTTTAATTTCCACCATTTGAAAGTTGATTATCCAAATGGGGAGAAATGGGCAATTGCTAATTTTGATTTCCAAGCACTAAAGCAGATTTTAACTAAATGGCAAGTGGAAATGCACAAAGGTGGGGGATGGAATGCCTTGTTCTGGTGCAACCATGATCAGCCGCGTGTGGTCACTCGTTATGGAAATGATCAAGAATTTCATAAAGAGTCTGCCAAAATGCTTGCTACAACCGTTCATATGATGCAAGGAACTCCTTATGTGTATCAAGGCGAAGAGTTTGGAATGACCGACCCTAAATTCACATCCATCGATCAGTATCGTGATGTAGAAACACTAAATTACTACAAAATCATGAAAGAAAAAGGCATTGATGAAGCAGAAATTATGGAGATCATTAAGCGCAAGTCCCGTGATAATTCAAGAACTCCTGTACAATGGAATACTGATGAGCATGCGGGATTTACAACAGGAACTCCGTGGATTGGCGTAAGTGATAACTACAAGCAAATTAACGCAGAAAATGCTGTGGCAGACCCTTCATCAATTTTTTACCATTATAAAAATTTAATTCAGCTGCGTAAAGAGTACGATGTGATTACTTATGGAAACTATAAGTTGATCTTAGAAGATGATGATCAGATCTTTGCTTATGTACGTGAATACGAAGATGAGCTCTTGCTTGTCGTCAATAATTTCTACGGAAAGGAAGCGTCGGTAGAACTAGCTTCAGTCATTGAGGGTTATGGCCAATCTAAATTACTGCTTTCCAATTATGATGATTCATCCGAAGTATCTGAATTAACAACGCTTCGTCCTTACGAATCACTCGTTTATCACTTACAGAAATCATGATAAAATACTGTTGGGTGGTAATTCATGACAAAGAACAAATTTAGGTTAATCTATGATCAATTAGCAACAGAGATTCAAAAAGGAATGATCCAGCCTGGTGAACTGCTTCCCTCAGAAAATGAGTTAGCTGACACCTATCAGGCTTCACGAGAAACAATCCGTAAAGCATTAAAGCTTTTATCTGAGCATGGTTACATTCAAAAGGTTCAAGGGAAAGGCTCGATTGTTTTAGATATTAGTAAAATTGATTTTCCTATTTCAGGACTTGTCAGCTTTAAGGAGCTGGCTGATAAAATGGGAAAGCGTGCAAAAACAACAGTTGTAACCTTTAGTCGTGACCGTGTAAATGATTTTCTACGCGAACATCTTCAAGCCGTGGATGGTGAAGAGGTTTGGTCGGTTGCGCGTGTCCGTGAGATCGATGGGGAGAAAATTATTTTAGACAAAGATTTCTTACGAGTTGACTTGGTGCCTGTTTTAACCAAGAAAGATTGTGAAGAGTCGATCTATGCTCATATTGAAGAAGAGCTTGGACTAGTCGTCAGCTTTGCTAAAAAAGAAATTACCGTAGAAGAGCCGACGGAGGAAGATATGGAGCTGCTTGACCTAGAAGGATACTCAAATGTTGTAGTTGTCAAAAGTCATGTCTATCTTGATGATGCCAAGCTTTTTCAGTATACCGAATCACGACATAGACCAGATAAATTCCGTTTTGTCGATTTTGCTAGACGTGCAAAATAAGGAGAAGGAGCTGTTCCCTAATGGGGACAGCTCTTTTCTCGTTTAATTTTGGGGCGAGTGAGGGAGTGAGTGATGATTGACGCAATTGCTCTCTGCAAGAATACAATTCCGGGTACACTAGATACAATAAGCGGATGAATCGGCGCAATAACGTGTGATCGGCGCAATTGTGCCCGCTAATGACGCAATTGTTCCGGGAACAAGCGCAATCGGCTGTCTGACAGACGCATAAACGGTTTGAAAATATACAAAAGCAGCAGCCTAGCGAAAATTAAGCACCTAGAGAGTCTGTAGCTGATCCGAGCAATATATTAGGTAGTTGTGTATGGTTTTTGTATAATGTATTTGTACATTTCATGCAAATGTTTTTATAAGGAGGAACACAACCATGTCAACCGTACATGACTTTACTGTTCAGTCGACTAAAGGGGAAGAAGTCTCTTTATCGACTTACAAAGGTCAAATAATGCTAATTGTAAATACAGCGACAAAATGCGGCCTTGCTCCACAGTTTAAAGGGTTAGAAAAGCTTCATCAGCAGTACAAAGACAAAGGACTGGCAGTGCTCGGCTTTCCGTGCAACCAGTTTATGAATCAAGAGCCTGTTAGTGATGAACAAATGACAGAAGCTTGTGAGATCAATTTCGGGGTGACTTTCCCGCTATTTGCGAAAATTAATGTGAACGGATCGGATGCCCATCCACTTTACAAACATCTTAAAAAAGAACAAAAAGGTCTGCTCAGCTCAGAAATCAAATGGAACTTTACTAAATTCTTAGTTGATAAAAATGGTGAAGTCGTCAAACGGTTTGGACCGAATACTTCTCCTGAGAAAATGGAAGATGAAATTAAGGAATTATTAGGGCAATAATAAATCGTAGCTATTTGGATACAATTTTATGATCCAAATGGCTTTTTTGTCTGTAAAATAGATATCATAAGAGAAAACGGGATCATATTAAGAACGGAATCATAAAGGTGGCGAGGGAATGAATGCGAGTAATCAGCCAACTAAATTAAAGAGTGAAGCGGCTTCCTTTTTAACTCAATGTTACTCAGAACTGGGCTTATCTAATATACAATTAAACCAACGGATAGATGAAGTAAATCAAGAAATTGAGCAAACGGGTACATATACACACACAAGAGAAGAGCTTAGGCACGGTGCAAAAATGGCTTGGAGAAACAGTAACCGCTGTATCGGACGTTTATTTTGGGAATCAATGCATGTTCTTGATGAAAGGGGCTTGAGTAAAGAAGAAGAGGTTGCTGACGCTCTTTTTTATCATTTAACCTATGCCACAAATGAAGGCAAAGTCATCCCAACTATAACGGTTTTTAAGCCTGCATCGAACAATCAGGTACCGGTCCGCATATGGAACCACCAATTAATTCGTTATGCAGGGTATGAAACAGAGAGTGGAACTATTGGAGACCCTGCTTCTATTGCCTTTACGAAGCAGTGTGAGGAACTTGGCTGGAAGGGAGAAGGGACCCCGTTTGATGTGCTGCCTCTAGTCATTCAATGCGGCAAGCGAACACCAAAGTGGTTTGAGATTCCAAAAGAGTGCATCATGGAAGTGCCGCTTACTCACCCGACAAAGCCTCAATTTAAGCAATTGAACTTAAAATGGTATGGTGTGCCGTTTATTTCAGATATGCGGCTTGAAATTGGGGGCATTGATTATGTCGCAGCACCTTTTAATGGCTGGTATATGGGAACTGAAATTGGAGCAAGGAATTTGGCAGATGAAACAAGATATCATATGCTGCCAAAAGTGGCGGGGATTTTTGGGCTCGATTGTGAGAGAGAAGCTTATTTATGGAGGGATGCAGCGCTGGTTGAATTAAATCGTGCGGTCCTTTATTCGTTTAAAGAAGCAGGAGTGAGCATTGTGGATCACCACACAGCAGCCAAGCAGTTCAAGCGATTTGAGGAAAGAGAAGAGGATGCTGGCAGACCGGTGACTGGGATGTGGAGCTGGCTGATCCCGCCAATGTCTCCTGCAGCAACTCATATTTTCCATAAAGATTACGATAACAAAGTAGTAAGTCCGAATTATTTTTATCAAGAGCAGCCTTACAAGTAAAAGTATGCTTTCTTATTGTGTCTGGCAAAAAGTGTCCGCCAATAAGAAAGGATGCTTTTTTTATATGATGGTGCAAGGGATTGGTCGTTACGATACAATTAATAAGATACAATTAAGAAGCAGTAAAAGATAAAATGTTAGACAGCATAAATATATTGTGAAGTTACGCAGAAAAGGACGGATAGAATGAGCATTTTACAAGTAGAGCATTTAACCAAAACATATGGGGATAAAACTCTTTTCAATGATCTTTCATTTACAATTAATCAAAAAGAGAGAATTGGATTGATCGGTATAAACGGCACTGGAAAATCAACTCTTTTGAAGGTGCTTGCTAAAATAGAAGGAATGGATTCAGGCGAATTAATTCATGCGAATGATTTTCAGATTGAATATTTGCCGCAGCAGCCGGAGCTTGAAGCAGGTTTAACTGTGCTTGAGCAGATCTATTACGGAGACTCACCAATTATGAAGACGATGAGAGCATATGAAGAAATGGTCTTAGAGCTTGAACGTGATCCGGCTAATGAAAAGAAATTAGCTTCCTTAATGAAGCTGCAGCAGAAAATGGACGAGCTTGAAGCGTGGGAAGCGAATACGACTGCTAAGACAATTTTATCGAAGCTTGGTATAACGGATTACACGGAAAAAATAGATTCCCTTTCTGGCGGACAGAAAAAACGGGTTGCGATTGCGAAAGCACTGATTCAGCCAGCGGACCTTCTATTATTAGATGAGCCTACTAACCACTTAGACCATGCAATAATTGAATGGCTTGAAGGGTTCCTCGCTCAGTACCGCGGGGCATTTATCGTCATTACGCATGATCGTTATTTCTTAACGCGCGTCACGAATAAGATGATTGAACTTGACCGTGGCAGGCTTCATACATATGAGGGGAATTATGAAGAATATCTTTCATTGAAAGCGGAACGAGAAGAACAAGAGCATACGCAAGAAAGAAAGCGCCAAAATCTCTTAAGAAGAGAGCTTGCTTGGCTGCACCGCGGGGCGAAGGCAAGAACGACAAAACAGAAGGCAAGAATTCAGCGGGTAGATGAGTTGAAAGAAGATACACCTGAGTTTTTGAATCGAGAGTTTGATTTTGCTATTGGCTCAACGAGACTCGGCAAACAGGTGCTTGAAGTAAAAGGTTTAACAAAGCAATTTGGGGATAAACAGTTAATAACAAATTTGAATTATTTGATCGTAAAAGGTGAACGACTTGGAATTGTCGGCCCTAATGGAAGCGGGAAAACGACGCTGCTTCAACTGCTCGCAGGCAGAGAAAAACCAACAAGCGGTGAGGTCCTTGTTGGTGAAACAGTCAAAATTGGATATTACACTCAAGAAGATGAAGAGATTGATGGAGGCCTTCGTGTTATTGACTATATAAAAGAAGTGGCGGAGGTTGTTCATACAGTTAACCATGAGGTCATTACAGCCGAGCAAATGCTTGAGCGTTTCTTATTTCCTCGTTCGATGCAGTATACGTATGTAAGACGTTTATCAGGCGGTGAGAAGCGTCGATTGTATCTTTTAAAAATCCTGATGGGAGAGCCGAATGTGTTATTCCTTGATGAGCCGACAAATGATCTTGATACACAAACTCTTTCTGTCCTTGAAGATTACTTAGATCAGTTCCCGGGTGTCGTTGTCACCGTTTCGCATGACCGCTATTTTCTCGATCGGGTGGTTGATCATTTGCTTGTCTTTAAAGGAGAAGGCAGCATAGAACGATTCCAAGGACATTATAGTGACTTCCTTCAATCACAAGAAGAAAATGCAGCTCTTCAAAAAGTGAAAGAGAAAACAGAAACACCTAAAGTAGAAAAAACAAAACGAAAATTATCTTACCATGAGCAAAAAGAGTGGGACGGTATTGAAGAGAAAATTGAGAAGCTCGAAATGAAAACAGCAGAGCTAGAAGAAGCGATTACTAAAGCAGGAAGTGACTACGGGAAAATAAGTGATTTGATGAGTGAGAAAGAAAAGGTTGAAGCTGAGCTGAATCATACGATGGAACGCTGGGAAGAACTCTCTATACTCATTGAAGAACTTCAAGGTTAGAAAAAAGGTACAAAAAAGTTGTACAAAGCCCTCGCATAATCGACATAATACGATACAATGTAGTAAGAAGGAACGGAACATTAAGTATGATTACGTGAAGGGGTGAGGGATATGGATGCATCAATTCAAGACGATCGAATGTTTGAGCAAGCATTTCGCTACTCTACGATTGGGCTAGTGATCCTTGATATAGATGGGACCTATTTGAAAGTGAATGAAGCATATTGTCAGATTACCAATAGACAAGAGGAGAGCATTTTGTCTCAAATATTCATCGACCATATTCATCCCCTTTACCGAAACGAGGTAGCAGACTCTTTTCATACATTATTACACGAAGAAAAAAGGTCCGTGAATCAAGAGGTCATGCTCGATACCCTCAGTGAAAGCGATAGCTGGGTAGAGCTTAGTATTTCACTTATACGAGACGACGAGGCCGGCAGACAGCATTATCTCATTCAAGTTCAGGACCTCACGATTCAAAGAACAATTTCTAGCAAGTTAAAGGTTAGTGAGGCTAAGTTAAATCAAGTTATCGAAACGGTTCCGAGCGGCCTTGTGATGATGGATCAAACAGGAATAATTATTTTCGCCAATCAGTTAGCTGAGGAGATATTAAAGGTTCGTCTTGATGGTGGAGTACGAGAAGGGGTACGTTCAAGCTATAATGCACCGGAATGGAAAAACAGGCATTTAGATGGCAGACCGATGACAGACGAGGAACTTCCCTTCTCGGTTGTTATGAGAACGAGACAGCCTGTATTTGGGATAGAGCATATGATCGAAGGTGAGGGAGGAGAGAAAACCCTCATCTCCGTCAATGCAGCTCCGTTGTATGATGAATTTGATCAGATTACAGGCGTCCTATGTTCAATCACTGATATTACCGCTCAAAAAATAACCGAACAGCAATTGCTAGAAGCTAATTTACTTTTTAAACGCAAATCAGAAATCGATGGGCTGACAGGCATTCCTAATAGGCGTTCTTTCGATAAAACCTTGCAGGCTGAGTGGGATGAGAGTGAAAGAGCAGGGTCTCTTTTAACATTAATTATGCTCGATCTTGATTCATTTAAACACTTCAATGATACTTATGGCCATCAGAAAGGTGATGATTGCTTAAGGGAAGTTGCCGCAGCCATTGATAGAGTGGTGCAAGACCACAAAGGTTTCCTAGCCCGTTACGGTGGAGAAGAATTTACCGTCATTAAGCGAGGAGCGAGTCTTGAGGAGAGCAGATATTTAGCTGAAGAAATTAAAGAGGTGGTCTATCAACTCCAGATTCCTCATCAGACATCAGTCATCAATAATGTAGTAACGGTGAGTGTAGGAGTAGCAGTAAAACAAAATGAACATTGCAGGGACAGTAAAATGCTCTTTGACTGGGCGGACCAAGCAATGTATCAAGCGAAGAAAAAAGGCCGGAATCAAGTACTGGTTTATAACAAATAATACAAAAGCAACCAAAGGTGGTTGCTTTTTTTGTTTAGGTTGATTGATTTTGAACGAATAATTGAATGTTTTTGATTGATTATGAATGAATTTGGTTGTATACTCATAGTAATTACTAACGTAAGAGGTGTTAAACGATGCTTACGATCGAACGTCAAGAAACGATTCTTTCATTGCTGAAAGAGAAAGAAACAATAAAAATTCAAGAAATCGTTGAAATAACAGGGTCTTCTGAGTCCACTATTAGAAGAGATTTAAAGGAACTAGAGCAATCAAAGAAATTAAAGCGCATACATGGCGGTGCGACATTGTTTCAAAAGAAGCTGGTTGAGCCGACTGTAGCAGAAAAAACAATCAAAAACCGTCAAGAAAAGCAGATGATCGCCAAAAAAGCGGCAGACTTGATTGAAGAAGGAGATTGTCTCTTTCTGGATGCTGGTACGAGTACGGTTGAAATGATTCCTTTTCTTAAAGGCAAGGATATCGTCGTTGTCACAAATGGGTTGAATAATATTGCAGAGCTGCTTGAAGCAGAAATTGAAACCCATGTGGTCGGAGGATATGTGAAAAAAGGAACGAGAGCATTTGTTGGACGCGGTGCGATTCAATCATTAAGAGGGTTTCGTTTTGACAAAGCGTTCATTGGTACGAATGGTATAAGCTTGAAAGATGGCTGCACAACGCCCGATCCAGAAGAGGCCTTTATTAAAGAAGAAGCGATCAAGCTTGCTGCCGAAAGCTTTGTGTTGGCAGATCATACGAAGTTTGGTGAAGTATCCTTTTCAAAATTTGCTGATGTGAAAGAAGTCATTATTCTAACAAGTGCCCAAATAGATTCTGAACTGCGTAACCAGATAAGCCAAGCAACGAAAGTAGAGGTATTTCCATCATGATTTATACGATTACACTTAATCCTGCAGTTGATTATTTCTTAGAAGTTGATAATTTTACAGCAGGAGCCGTTAACCGTTCTAACGCCGAAAGAAAAGTTCCTGGCGGTAAGGGAATTAATGTATCTAGAGTATTACAGAGACTCGGACATAAGAGTGAGGCATTAGGGTTTATCGGTGGGTTTACTGGAGATTTCATCGCCTCCTCACTTGAGGCGGAGGCCATTCAGACGAACTTCATTAAAGTTCATGGCGATTCAAGAATCAACGTCAAATTATACAGTGAAACAGAAACCGAGATAAACGGTTCATCCCCAATGATTACGAATGATCATGTGACTCAATTAAAGGGACAGATTGAAGGTCTAAGCGAAGGGGATTTCTTAGTTCTTGCTGGAAGCGTTCCAAGTTCACTTGATGATGACTTATACCAAGTATTAATAGAAGCGGCTAGAGAGCGAGGGGTGTTTGTATGCTTAGATACAAGCGGTGAACCTTTAAGAAAAGCGATAGAAGCTAAACCTTCATTAATTAAACCAAATCATCATGAGCTAGGCGAGCTATTTGGAGTTGAAATTAAAAATATTGATGAGGCACTGCCCTATGTCAGCCAGCTTATTGAAAAAGGAATTGAGTATGTTCTTATCTCTTTTGCAGGTGAAGGAGCACTGCTTGGGACAAAAGAGGGAATTTATTCAGCTGTTCCGCCAAAAGGGAAGGTACAAAATTCAGTAGGTGCTGGAGACTCTACAGTAGCTGGATTTATCACCTCAGTATTAGCAAATTCAACAGATGTAGGAAAGCTTGCTTTTGCAGTGGCGTGCGGAAGTGCTACCGCATTTTCTAAAAGCTTCTGCGAGCTAGAAGATGTGAAGAGATTAAAAGAGAACATTGATATAAAACATATAAAGTAAAAGATCTTAGGGGGAGGGTGATTAGAAATGAGAATATCAGATTTACTAAAAAGTGAAACGATTGTCCTTAATATGAGCGCCACGAAAAAGGGAGAAGCCATTAGTGAGCTGGTGAACTGCTTAGATAAAGCTGGCAGACTATCAAATGCTAAAGAATACAAGCAGGCTATTGAGGCTCGTGAAGCGCAAAGTACAACAGGGATCGGCGAAGGCATTGCGATCCCGCACGCTAAAACGAGTGCAGTCAGCACACCAGCTATTGCTTTTGGCCGCTCCAAAGACGGGGTTGATTATGAAGCATTAGATGGCCAGCCGAGTTATTTATTCTTTATGATTGCCGCATCTGAAGGGGCAAATAATGAGCATCTAGAAACTCTTTCAAGACTTTCAACCTTTTTAATGGATGAAGCATTCCGTGAGCAGTTAATGCAAGCACAAACTAAGGAAGAAATTCTAGCTGCGATTGACCAAAAGGAAAGTGAAGAAAAAGGAGAAGAAGATGGTGAGGATGAAGCCGTTTCTTCAACAGGTATTCAAATCCTCGCTGTTACAGGGTGTCCGACAGGAATTGCTCATACGTATATGGCTGCAGATGCCTTAAAGGAAGAGGCCAAAAAGCAAGGAGTGTCAATTAAAGTAGAAACAAACGGTTCAAGCGGAGTGAAAAACCGTTTATCAGAACAAGAGATTAAAGACGCTAAAGCGATTATTGTTACAGCAGACACGAAGATTGATATGGATCGTTTTGCTGGTAAACCTGTCATCCAAGGGCCGGTAACCGATGGAATTAGACGTCCAAAAGAGCTTATTCAACAAGCCATCGCAGGTGAAGCGCCGATTTATCAAGCTACAGGTGCATCTAACGGTGAGAATAAGGCAGGAGAAGGGACTAAGAAAAACGGATTCTATAAGCACTTAATGAATGGTGTATCAAACATGCTTCCGTTTGTTGTCGGGGGCGGGATCTTAATTGCGATCTCCTTTATGTTCGGTATTGATTCTGATAATCAATTTGCCCAAATGTTAAGTGAGATTGGTGGAGGAAATGCATTCTTCCTGATGATTCCTGTGTTATCTGCTTTTATTGCGATGAGTATTGCTGACCGACCTGGCTTTGCAGCTGGTATGGTAGGGGGATTAATTGCTTTAAATGGTGAAGCTGGTTTCCTAGGCGGATTAATCGCTGGTTTCCTTGCAGGGTACCTGGCTCTCCTTGTGAAGTGGGCGCTAAGAGGGCTGCCGGCTTCTCTCGAAGGAATTCGTACTATCTTATTTTACCCAGTCTTAAACATCTTCTTAACAGGAATGATTATGCTGCTTCTTGTTACTCCGCTTTCTGCCTTTAACACGGGACTTGAAAACTGGTTAGGCGGTATGGGGACAACTAATATGGTCATCCTCGGGTTGATACTCGGAGCAATGATGGCGATTGATATGGGCGGTCCGATTAACAAAGCGGCATTCACGTTCGGTATTGCGATGATTGATGCCGGGAATTTTGGTCCGCATGCTGCTGTCATGGCAGGCGGGATGGTTCCTCCATTAGGTATAGCACTTGCTACAACATTCTTTAAACAGAAGTTTACAAAGCAAGAACGAGAAGCAGGAAAAACAAACTATATTTTAGGCGCATCGTTTATTACAGAAGGGGCGATCCCATTTGCAGCATCAGACCCTGCACGTGTCATCCCAGCTGTTATTACAGGATCGGCTGTAGCAGGTGCTTTGACGGCATTGTTTGGCATCGGTTTAAGAGCACCACACGGCGGAATATTTGTTATTCCGTTAGTGGAAGGCGGGTTCTTGTTATATGGATTAGCGATTTTAATAGGGGCTGTAGTTACGGCTGTTATGTTAGGAGTATTGAAAAAACGGGTTGCATAATGGGCTGCATACAATCAATAATCGAAAGTAGACCAAGGTGATGAGCGCCTTGGTCTATTTTAATTGATATCAGTTGATGAGTTGACTGACATTTCTATATACTTTGTATGAATAATATTGAAATGAGGTCTGATGATGATAGATGACACATGCTTTCTAGAGGCCACGATTGAAGAACTTCAAAGGATGATGGACCTGCAAGAAGTAACAGCAGTTGAACTTACCCGATATTATTTGGCTCGAATCGCAGCTTATGATCAAAAACTTTCTTCCGTCTTAGAGGTTAATCCTGATGCGCTGCATATTGCAGCGGCACTTGATGCAGAAAGAACGCGAACCGGCAAAAGGAGTATGCTGCATGGGATTCCTATCTTACTGAAAGATAATATTGACACGAAAGATAAACTGCATACGAGTGCAGGAGCGCTTGTATTAGAACATTCCTATGCAAAAAAGGACGCTTTTCTTGTTAAGAGATTACGTGAAGCAGGAGCCGTTATTTTAGGGAAAACGAACATGTCAGAGTGGGCCTATTTTATGTCGAGCGAAAATATGCCAAGTGGATATAGTTCAAGAGGGGGGCAGACTGAAAATCCTTATGGAATAGGGAGATTTGATGTAGGCGGCTCAAGTTCAGGATCTGGTTCAGCAATTGCTGCAAACTTTGCGGTTGCAGCAGTAGGAACGGAGACTTCGGGTTCAATTTTAAGTCCCTCTAGTCAAAATAGTATTGTAGGAATTAAACCGACAGTAGGCTTAATTTCAAGATCAGGCATTATCCCGCTTTCACACACGCAAGATACGGCAGGCCCTATGGCAAGAACTGTGAGAGACGCTGTTTATTTATTATGCGGTATGATGGGTAAAGACGATGAGGACCTCATTACATCAGTATGCCCTTTTCAACCAAATCAGCTGTTAAAGGCGTTGAATAACAGCAGTTTACATGAGAAGCGTATAGGTGTTATCCGTGAACATGTGATGGACCTTTTGGGAGAAGAGAAGAGGGAGGTATATGAGACAGCAATAAAACAACTATCCCGCGGTGGGGCAAATGTAATTGAAGATGTGAACATACCTTCTAGTACAAGAAAGTGGTCTTATAACGTTTTAACCTATGAATTTAAAGCAAATGTAAATAAGTATCTCTCAGAGCTTGATTCATCTATGTCTGTCCGTACACTTACTGATATTATCGAGTGGAATGAGAATCATCACGAGAAAGCGTTAAAGTACGGACAGTCATTACTTATTGAGGCAGATAAGACTTCTGGCAAGCTAACAGAAAAAGACTACCTAAAAGCACTGAATGAGGATGCATATTTTTCAGCAACAGAAGGAATAGATGCGGTTTTAAGAGAACATCAACTAGATGTCATCGTGTTTCCAAATAATTTAGGGGCAGCCATCCCTGCTAAAGCCGGCTATCCTTCAATAACTGTACCAGCGGGTTACACAGAGTCAGGTGAACCAGTTGGGATAACATTTACCGCTAAAGCGTGGCAAGAGCCATTATTAATTGAGATCGCAGAAGCATTTGAGAAGCTGACGAAGGCAAGAAAACCGCCATTACTATAATCTGTGTATCGCTAAATGTTACTGTTTATGCTAGACTAAACACTAGATTGCAAAAATAATTTAATAGTTCCACTAGGGGTGTCAGTTTGTCTGACTGAGAGAGGGGAGCCTCAACTCTTATAACCTGATCTAGCTTGTACTAGCGTAGGGAAGTGGTGGCACATTCTATTTAACATTGAATAACTATGTGTACATGACATCCCCTCCGTGGAAACGAAAGGGGATTTTTTTATGAATCGTGAACGTTTAACGATTATGATTGAAATAGCTGTTATGGCAGGACTTGCACTTGTCTTAAGCTTTGTTAAATTTGGCGCGCTATGGGCGATGGGCGGTTCGATCTCTCTTGTGATGGTTCCTATCTTTCTTCTAGCCTTCCGCCGAGGATTAAAAGTTGGACTGTTAACAGGCCTCCTCGTTGGTTTACTAGGGCTCGTAACAGGACCGACAATTGTCCATCCTGTTCAGTTGGTGCTCGACTATCCGCTTGCTTTTATGGTGTTAGGATTTGCGGGGCTATTTGCTTCAAGGCAGGCAGTTCCTAAATTAAGCTATATAGTTCTTGGTTTAGTGTTAGCTACTGTATTGCGTTTCTTAAGTCATTTTGCTTCCGGGGTCATTTGGTTTGGCCAATATGCACCGGATGGAATGAACCCAAGTGTCTATTCTTTTCTATATAACCTTTCGTACCTGCTTCCGGAAATGCTCATTACCTTGGCCATCATTTTATTTTTGGCAAGGTCTTACTCACAATTTTTTAAAGCAGGTAAAACAAGTACAGGGTTATCATCTTAATAATTATCAGACCTCCCGAATTTTGGGAGGTCTTTTTTGTGGTTAAGAAAGGGTTTTCCAGCCAGCATTTAGGGAATAAGTAGTATAGAAGCAGATTTTGGGAGGGGATAATGTGAAGCGAACTGAAACACAAGCCTTAATTGAAACGGTGATGAGTGACTTAGCTGAGCGCAGCAGTTTTTTAGGCATTGAAGATGATGAAAAGAGAAGATTCGTTTGTGGATCGGCAAAAGAAATCCTAAAAACAACGGATAAAGTAATTAAAAGCTACATACGAGTATCTACTGAGAAAGATGGTATTGTGCGGATTCCGGCATACCGGGTGCAGCACAATAATATTAGCGGCTTCTATAAAGGCGGTATTCGTTTTAGTGAATTTGTCAATGAAGCAGAAGTTGAAAATCTAGCTATACTTATGACCTTGAAAAATGCCTTGCACAGACTTCCGTACGGCGGGGCAAAAGGCGGAGTTCATGTAGACCCGCGCAAATTCACAGATAAAGAATTAAACTTAATTAGTAAAAAATATGTCCAGCGTTTTTCTCGTGATATTGGCCCAAATCATGATATCCCGGCACCAGACTTGGGCACAAATGAGAAAATTGTTGATTGGATGGTAGGAGAATTCAAGACAATCCACCCAGGTGAACCGTATTTAGGATCATTCACAGGGAAAAGCGTAGAGAATGGCGGAGCACGTGGAAGACGGGAAGCGACGGGAAGAGGGACCTTTTTAAGTTATTCTTGGCTTCTAGATCAATGGTCAGGCACTCACGCAAACGGAACAGATATTAATCGTCATAAACAATGGGATACTTTAAAAACATTGAGACAGCAGGCAGAAGATGGAAAGGCCATTCGTGTCGCTGTCCAAGGCTTTGGTAACGTGGGAGGAGTGGCAGCTCTTGAAGCTTACCAATATATGAAATATAATCATCAAGTAGTTGCGGTATCTGATCGTTTTACTACTCTCTATCATGAAGATGGTCTTGATGTGAAAAAGCTGATCGAGTATACAAAGAACGGACGCGACCTTCCGTCCAATCGAGAGCAGCTTCTAGAAGCAGGGGTTACCGCTCAAGTAAAGCCTGTTGAGGACGTGTTAACCATTGACACAGATGTATTAATTCTTGCTGCGATTGAAGATCAAATTCATCAAGATAATATGGAAGAGGTTAAAGCGAAAGTGCTGATAGAAGGAGCGAATGCACCGATTTCACTAGAAGCAGATGATTACTTCGAACGTGAAGGCACGGTTGTTATTCCAGATATTTTGGCCAATGCAGGCGGTGTTATTGTGTCTTACTTAGAATGGAAACAAAGCCGGGTGACAGAGTTATTTACCGAAGAAGAAATCATTGAAAATATGTCCAAACAAATGATAGAAACCTTAAAAAATGTCTATGATACGTATTTTTCATCAGTCGGTCAAACGATGAGGACGACCTGCTTTACGTTGTCACTAGAAAGATTGACAAGTCTTTTATACCGTCACGGTAAATTGTTTTAAAGGTAATAAAAAGGCTGACTCTTATCACAGAGTCAGCCTTTTAAAATTATTCTACTGTAAATACATCGCCATACGAATAATCAGTTTTACCTGCTTTCGTTGAGAAGGCAACAAGACGATATTTCCCTGGAGCTAATGCTTCACCATTAATCGTTAAATCATAAGTAAAATCATAATATCCAGCACCAATATTTGTATCGACGAATGCACTGCCTACTGGAGATTGTAACGTTTCAGTAAATACCCAGAATTCTATTTCCTCAGCGCCGCCTGGTACATAAGCTGAACCAACTAGATCACCAGTTCCAGGGTTAGTGTTGTAAGCAAGTGAAGTGATACGAGGATAGTCTGGTTCTTTTACGAAAAGAATAGTCGGCACCTCATATGAATTAGAACCGTCGCTTACCACAATTGTTCCCGGATAGTAACCAGGGTCAAGCTTACTCACATCTACTTGAACATTAAAGTTTACTTTTTGTGAGCGATTAGGCTGTACGCGTAAATTGTTACTTGTGTTTACTTTGATTGCTTCTGAACCTTTTTCAAATTGAACATCAAATGAATAGGCTTTACGCTCATTTGATAAATTGTTGATTGTGAAATGTTGACGCTCTGTTTGCTTTCCTTTTGTTTTATCAAATACACCAAATGAGTGGCTTCCAGGAGTGATAAGTGTCTTTGTTTCAATTGCATCAAGTACACGGATGCTTCCTGCCCCTTGTGTATTATGAGGGTAGAGTTTTCCGTTCGCATCATATAAGTTTTCTGCTGTATTCATTAAACTTGCTTTAACAGCATCTACTCCCCAGTTAGGGTTCGCTTCAAGAATAAGTGCTGCTGCACCTGCCACGTGAGGAGCTGCCATACTTGTACCTTGAAGTGCTGCATAACCATGCGGGTTATCTGCTTGGTGAGTAGGAACTGTACTTGTAATATTGACACCAGGTGCTGATACGTCAGGCTTAATCATCCATGTATCCATAACAGGACCGCGAGATGAGAAGTCAGCAACTGTTTCTCCAACCATCTTATCAAATTCGATTGAGAAACTTACTGTATTAAAGCCGTCTTTAACGCCTTCACGCATTGCTACGCCATCAGCGTTTGATAACATAATTGTTGGAACGGCCATACCAGGAACTTCTGGCATTGCGCCATCTACGTTATTGAAAATAATTGCTCCAACAGCTCCTGCTGCTTTCGCATTTTCAGCTTTTTCTACAAATGGATATTCACCGCGTACGATTAAAGCAATTTTGCCATCAACGTCTAAATTATTAAAATCAGATGCAGCACCAAGTCCAGCATAAACAAATTCAAACTCTTCTCCGTCTAATGCTAATAACTCTTCAACCGTTGAGAAGCCCATCACTTTTGCACTATCAAACTCTTGATCAGAGCCAGTTGAAATGTCTGCACTGTATACTTCGTAAGGCAAGCGAGTTGCGCCTACAGAGATTGCTTCACGAGAAGTACCAGGAGAACCTACAGTCCAGTTGTTAGGACCGCTGTTTCCGTTTGATGTAACAGCAACAACACCTTCAGCCATTGCCCAGTCAAGTGCGATACTTGTTGCCCAATCAGGGTTATTTAAAGAATTTCCTAATGATAGATTCATAACATCTGCACCGTCTTGAACGGCACGCTCGATACCTGCTACAACATTTTCAGTTGTTCCGCTTCCGCCTGGTCCAAGAACGCGGTATCCAAGAAGTGTAGCATCTGGTGCGACACCTTTAATTAGACCGTTAGCAGCAACTGTTCCAGCAACGTGCGTTCCGTGGTTTGTTTGACGGCCGCGCGGGTCACCTGGAGGTGTTTCTTGTGGGTCATCATTGTTATCAACAAAGTCCCATCCTTTGTAATCGCCGAATGCATGTGCAAGATCAGGGTGAGTATAATCGACACCTGTATCAATTACAGCAACCGTTACGCCTTCACCAGTAAAACCTGCATCCCATGCATCGTTTGAACCGATATGTGGAGCACTGTCAAGCATTGCCGGACTGTATGCATCCTCTTCAATCATAAATCCTTCATCAATCGTTGTCGTTTTGTATTCAACATCAGGATAGATTGCTTTAACTCCTGGGATTGTAAGAAGGTTTGGAATTTCGTTTCCTTTTAACTCTACAGCAAATCCAGAGAAGATATACTCGTATTCTTGTCCGATTTTACTAGAAGCTGTTTCCTTCAACACATTGTTTTTAACTTGATCACGCTTTGTTTTTAAATTTTGTTTTGTTTGGTTTTTACCTTTGTGCTTTGCTTCTACAATTGATTCTTCTTCTAACTCAACAATAACCGTTGTAGGAGCAGATGATTTGGTATCAATCTCTCCCATAATTTCTGCAAGAGGTGTATTCGTCTGATTAGCAAGAGATGCTGTGCCGAAACTAGTAAGAGCTAAGGCCAACACTAATGTATAAATGACGAACGATTGGAAGGTTCGTTTCATGTAATAGATCATCTCCTTAGATTAAGTAGAAAATAGTCGCTTTCTGGTGGGATCCTGCACAAGAACGCAATTATTTTCGTTGTAATGGCAATATTCTATTAATTTTTACATATTCCTTCATGATTTCTCTAAATTGAGTCTTAGTTCCTTATGTTGTAAAAAATGCTTAAAAATGAGGCGAGTGGTACTAAAGACACATATAGAAAACCCATTTAATTCAATCAATAATTACCTGAATTGATCAAAACTATTAGTATACTAATATTATGAATGAGTATTCAGTTATGGGTTTAAAGCACTATTTTGTTTAGAGACGGTAATATTTAGTGAATAAAATATTTTAAAATACGAAATTTTTTTAGAGGAGCAGGGAGTTGGAGGGGATGAAATACGCATGCTATCCTTAAAGGTATCAATGACATCGTAATAACGATAAGAAAGGGAGGAGTTTTCTATGGTCCACATCCTTTTTTCTCATGCAGCGAAAGCAACGTTCACTCAAGCGTTCGAAGATATAATCTTGCCTTTTTCCGGAGAGGTATTTGTATTCGAACCTTATTTACAAATTGGTAATCTTTCAGATGAGGATCTAAGGCTAAAGCAGCTTAGCCAAGTGTTTGGAACAAAGAGCGATCAAAGTGAGCGAGAAGCGTTAAAGAACATGTTAAACGAACAAGTAGATACTATTATTAACCTAATAAGCCAACAAGAAAAAGTAATTGTTTGGCTTGGTGAAGAAGCGGCGGATGAGCTGGCGTTTATGTATCTGCTTTCTAAAGTAGAACTAGCTCGAGGTAGTTTTTCTTTGCAGGTCAACAGGGTAAGGGGGCCATTATTAGTTCGGGAGCTGCCGCCTGAGCGGTTGGAAGCTCATTTTAACCCGGTAGAACTAACGAATGATGCACTCTCCCAGCTTCAAAAGACATGGGAACTGGTAAAAGAAAAAGAAAGCGATCTGAGAGTGCGGCAGGCAGACTTTATCTTTGAACATCATTCATTTCATCACTATGATCCCATCATTTTATCGAATATAAAAGATAAAGATATAGATGAAGCGGCTGCTTTAGTCGGAGAGATGTATGGAAAAGTTCCTCATCTGCCGTTTCCATTTTTTCTATGGAGATTATATGTGATGCATGACATGAAGTTAATCGATTGGATAGAGAAGGGTGACAAGCAGCCAATGTCCGGTAAGGTTCTGTTGAGATCCTAGAAGAGAAGTGATTGCGTGAGACCGAGGGTGGTTCTTGTTTGACGGGGAAAGCAGTTGTATGATTCCACCCTTTTTACGCGTCAGTGTGAGCGGGAATAGTATAGCTTCGGCGAGAAATTGTGCCACCCCACATAAAGAAACAAAGAGCTGCTCAACTAAAGCAGCTCTCCATCATCTATGGTTGCTTACTATATCTGTTCCAGAATGTGAGAATCCATGAGAATGGAAAGGGGAGTTTATAGCCTGCCTTTTCGAATTGACGAAGCAAGTTGATAAAAGCTCCGCCAATACGGCGGTGTTTGCGTAACTCATCTTCATCAGCACGAACCGTAACGCGGTAGCCATCTTCCAAACCTTCAATTTTAATCTCCTTTGCACCAACCTTTTCTGTCGTTTCTAGCTTCTTTTGCATGAAAATTCCTCCTGTTAAAGTCTTTTGCTTGCTACATAAAAAGAAATTCCACCGATGACCAAAGGAATACTGCTCCCAATCAACAATGCAGTATGATCAAAAAATAAAGCTGTCAAGATTCCAATCAAGCCGATTAACGTAAATAGAAATGAATAATGTCTCGACCATTTTAGTCTCTCGTGTTCTCTATTTTCCCTATGCTGCTTTTCTTGAAGTTCTCGGTATAATTTTGGTTCATCAAGGAGTGCATCCAGTTTGCTAGGGAACCTCAATATAGGAGCTCCATACTTTCTGAGGCAATGAGAGAAGGATGAGTATTCATCCTTCTCTCGGTTTCGTTCTAACCAATCAAGGACAATCGGCTTACCTAATTCGAATAGATCCAATTTAGGATCTATACTGTATAATACTCCAGTTAAAGTTGAGACAGCTCTGCCAAGAAAAGCGAATTCACTAGGCATTTGAACAGGTAGATCTTTAAGCAGCAGCCTGAAATCTCCTAATAGCTGGTTCATAACGTCCTCGTCCCAGCCATTAATATTTGCTGTGAGAGCTACATCTAGAAATTGGCGGATCATTCTTTCTATCTGCTGTTTATCTGCATTCGGCAAAAGGAAGCGTAAACGTTCAAGTGAGTCAACAACTTGGCTGTAATCATCTATTACAAGGGCTTCTACGAGAGTTTGCAGCTCCTTGCTATCTTCTTTTTTGATAGCAGCTACCATTCCAAAGTCAATTAAAACAATTGTCCCATCCTCTTTTAGCAGGATATTACCGGGATGAGGGTCTGCGTGGAAAATTCCTTCTTGTAATAATTGATCAAGAAAAATAGTCAGGATTCGCTTAGCAAGCTCTTCTTTTAAGTAAGGAATGACTTCGATTTGTTCTGTATTGATTACGCTTTTGCCATCTATCCATTCCATGACTAGAACCTTAGCGGTTGTTAGTTCGTTGTTAAATGCAGGGATGTGTACATGATCAGAGTTTGCATATCTTTCTTTAAAAATAAGACCATTTTTTAATTCTTGCTTAAAGTCGAGTTCTGCCGTTATCACTCGTTTTATTTCATTAAATAAACGTGTTGTATCCACCGTTTTTCCTATGATGGTAAATCGGCCAGTTAACCTCATGACAATGGATAAAGCCTTAAGGTCTGCTTTGATTAATTTAGAAATGGTTGGGCGCTGGACTTTAATGGCCGCTGTTTCTCCTGTTTTTAGAGTAGCTTTGTATACTTGTCCAATGGAAGCAGAAGCTATAGGTTCTTTTGTAAGAGATTGAAGAACATTTTCATAAGAGGTGCCCCATTCTTTTTCTAGGACTTTTTTAGTTTGAGTCCATGGAACGGGGGGAACATGATCTATTAAATCGGCCAATTCTTTTAAGAAGACTTCTGGGAGGAGATCGGCACGAGCAGCAAGGAATTGTCCTAGTTTAATAAGCAAGCCCTCAAGTTTTAAAGCTGTTTGCTTATATTCTCGTGCTTGCTGGTGCAGGAGGCTGTTCCACTTCTCTTCATCCCAGTGGTTTTGATGCTTTCTTTGGAATCGGATAATTTGTAGGAAGAACTTTATACTCATGAAGACGATCGTGAACATTCGATAAATAGGCATGTTTTTCACAGCATGAATCACCTTCAGTTTTAATTTTATTATACATGTTGTATAATGATTGTGCACATATAAGACCTTATGTTAGGGGGAAGCGGGTGATAGGTTGAAACTTGAACGTTATTCCTATATGAAAAGAAATCGAATAAAAGCGTTTTTTGATCACTTTCCGGATTCTCCCGTTATTTTTAGCAAGATAGGGTCTTATTATTTTGTTTACGTAATACAATGGTCAGAATATGATCCCATTGTCCTCCGCAGGGATCTTGAAGAAATGGAATGGCTGATAAACAAAGAATTAGGTTTTAGCGAGGAATATATAAATAGACGTTCTCATAGAAACAACTAAAAGGAGATTAAAATGTGTTATGGCTAAAGTAATGGTAGTAGGAAGTATAAATAGTGACCTAGTCGTACAGGTAGAACGTTACCCTCATGCCGGTGAAACACTGAACGGCTCAGAGCTTGCATGGTTTCCAGGAGGAAAGGGTGCCAATCAAGCGGTTGCGGCTTCCCGTTTAGGAGCAAAGGTAACGATGGTTGGAGCAGTCGGTCGTGATTTTTATGGAGATGAATTGATCCATTCCCTTCAACTTAATTTAGTAGATATTAGTTATGTGAAAAGAACATCAGGCGCATCTGGGGCAGCTATTATTACGGTGGAACAAAATGGGGAAAATCGAATTATTTTATCACAAGGTGCGAATAAATATGTCACACTGGTCAACCCCGAGGAATTAGATGGAATCGATTGGCTGGTCGTGCAAAATGAAATCCCATGGAGCGTAACCGAAGCAGCGATTAAGCTTGCTCATGAACGTGGTGTGAAGGTACTGGTTAACCCTGCACCAGCTGCATTTATTCCGCACAACTTATATCCATTGGTTGACGTGCTAGTCGTTAATGAAGTGGAGGCAATGGAAATAATAGGCGCAAAAGCAGATGAGCTTTCGGAAGAAGACACTGCCAGAAAGCTGGTTTCGCTAGGTGCTAAAGCAGTCCTGTTAACTCTCGGAGCGCGAGGCTCTCTTTATGTTACGCAGGATAAAGTGTTAAGAATTCCTGCATACCCTGTAAAAAATATTGTCGATACAACCGCAGCAGGTGATACATTTATTGGCGGCTTTATTGCTGGTGTAACAGCTGGCAAGGCAATAGAAGAGGCCCTGCAATTTGCAACAGCAGCATCAGCAGTGGCCATATCAAGACTAGGTGCTCAAGTCTCGATCCCTACAAAAGGAGAAGTGGAAGCCTTCATACAAAAGCAATAGAAAAACGACTCATCGTATGACGATGAGTCGTTTCTTTGTTTAGACTGTTGCTTTTTGCAGTTTGTCGATAAACTTTAGAGAACGTCCTGTTCCTACAGCCACTGATTCAAGTGGATTTGGAGCAAGATGCACAGGAACTGAGATCTCTTCTGAGAACCAATCTTGAATACCGTTTAATAAAGCACCGCCGCCTGTAATCATTACACCACGGTCAACAATATCACCGCTCAGTTCAGGAGGGCAGTCCTCAAGAGTAGCTCGGACCGCTTCAAGCACTTGCAGAAGTGATTCACTTAATGCTTGTTGAATTTCAGTCGAGTGAAGAGTGATGGTTTTAGGAAGACCATTCACTAAGTCACGGCCGCGTACTTCCATTGTCAGCTCTTCATGTTCGATAGGAGCATAACCGATTTCCATTTTGATTTGTTCTGCAGTACGTTCACCGATTAGTACATTGTAGGATTTACGTACATGTTGAATGATCGCATCATCTAGCTTGTCTCCGCCGATACGGACAGAGTTACAAGAGACAACCCCGCCAAATGAAATGATCGCGACTTCCGTTGTACCGCCGCCAATATCAACTACAACATTGGCTACAGGCTCATCTACCGGCAAGTCTGCACCGATTGCTGCTGCTACAGGTTCTTCAATGATGTGTACATTTTTAGCACCGCAGCTTCTGACAGCATCAAGGATTGCTCTGCGTTCAACAGAGGTAGAGCCAGACGGCGCACACACGACGACATTTGGCTTTCTTAAAGATAAACCAAGCTGTTTGCTCGCTTTTTTCATCACGGCACGCAGCATACTAGCTGTCACATCAAAATCTGCAATGACACCATCACGTAGAGGGCGTACAGCTACAATATTAGCAGGAGTTTTCCCTACCATGCTTTTTGCTTCAGCACCAACAGCAAGCACATCACGTGTTTCTGTGTTTAATGCTACAACGGAGGGTTCATTTAAAACGATACCTTTATCTTTACTGTAAACAAGTAAATTTGCTGTTCCTAAGTCAATTCCTAATTCTGCATTTGACCACATAGTATTCACCAACTTTTCATTTAAAAGTCATCTTATAAAAGTCTTCATAGTAAGCTAGTTTAACAGTCCTTCGAATAGATTCAAAGGGGCGTAACGCTTATCTTCTATGTAAGAATATGAGAGATGTATGGGACTTGTTATAAATTTATCTAAAAATCTTCCAAACCTTGCTAATATAAGGCTTTGGTAGGTCTTTTGGTGCGGGTTTTTCCTCTTGCTTGCTAGAAGCTATTACTAAATAGGGCTGTCTATGCTAAATTGATTTAAACACAAGAAAGACCCAGCCGCAGCCAGGTCTTTCCACATAAGGTGGGGGAGGGTGATGCTCATTGCTTGTTAGGCTAGGCGGGGGAGTCGTAAGGGTGCTCAAGCCTTACTTCTTAGCGCCTGTCTAGTCTTATAAATACCCGCCTTAAAATCAATTAAACCTAAAAACAGTTATTTTTTTTGATATTTATTTTGCTTGTTTAATAGAGACAATATTCTTGTCACCATGTTTAGCAGAAGCGGTCTTTTTCACTTCAATAAATTCATCTTCGGTTAAGTTAGTAAAGACAACCGGAGTAATAGAAGAGGTTGCTTTTTCTTTAATGAATTCTAAATCAAAGCGCAATAGCTCTTGGCCTTGCTTAATGTGATCGCCTTCTGAAACAAGAGCGTCAAATCCTTCTCCTTTTAAGTTCACAGTATCTAAGCCGACATGAATCAATACTTCTTTTCCTTCGTTTGTTACTAGACCAAGAGCATGCTTTGTCGGGAATAGTGTCACAACTTTACCTGAGATTGGAGAATGCACGACACCTTCAGCAGGTTCAATCGCAAACCCATCACCCATCATTTTTTGTGAGAATACTTGGTCAGGAACTTCAGTTATTGGAAGAACTTTACCTGAGATTGGCATTAAAAAATCAATGTCGCCAGCTACCGCTTCTACCGTTTCAACAGGTTCTTCTGCTACCGGTGTACGACCGCTGATAATATCATGCATTTGTGTTTTAATCTGATCTGAACGTGGTCCAAAGATTGCTTGAATATTGTTGCCCATTTGCATAACACCAGAGGCACCAAGTTTCTTTAAGGTGTCTTTTTCAACTTGATCAGCGTCTTTAACACTTACACGTAAGCGAGTGATACATGCATCAAGGTTTACTAGATTTTCTTTTCCTCCAAGAGCACGAAGGACGTTATATGGCAGATCGCCAGCTGAAACGCTAGTCGTATCAGCGTCCTCAGCTACTTCTTCACGACCAGGAGTCATTAGATTGAACTTCTTAATCGCATAACGGAAACCAAAGTAATAGATAGCTGAGAATGCGAGTCCAACTGGAATAACAAGCCACCAATCCGTACGGTTAGGAAGGACCCCAAATAGTAGGAAGTCAATCACGCCGCCGGAGAAAGTCATTCCGATTTTAACGTCTAGAATCTGCATAATCATAAATGATAAACCAGCAAACACCGTGTGAATCGCAAATAATAATGGTGCTACAAATAAGAAACTAAATTCAATTGGTTCAGTGATACCAGTTAAGAAAGATGTTAAGGCAGCTGAACCCATAATTCCTGCGACGACTTTCTTTTGTTCTGGACGTGCGCAGTGATAGATTGCTAGAGCAGCAGCAGGCAGTCCAAACATCATGAATGGGAATTTACCAGTCATAAACGTGCCAGCTGTAAGCTCAACACCATCACGAATTTGTGCAAAGAAAATTGTTTGATCGCCTCGTACAATCTGTCCGGCAGCATTAGTGTACTGTCCGAACTCAAACCAGAATGGTGAGTAGAAAATATGGTGAAGTCCAAATGGAATTAACGCACGTTCAATCACACCAAAAATAAAGGCTGATAATGTTTGATTAGACTCAACCATTAAATAGGACAGGTTGTTTAGTCCAACTTGAATCGTCGGCCATACCCAATAGAGAATAACCCCGATGAATAAAGCAAAAAACGCTGTAGCAATCGGTACAAATCGTTTACCTGCAAAGAAACCTAGGTAAGAAGGCAACTCAATATTAAAGAATTTTTTATAGGTGTAGGTGGCGAGAAGCCCGGCTATAATACCGCCGAATACACCTGTTTGAAGAGTAGGGATTCCAAGTACTGAAGAAATACCAGGGTCAGCACCAATCATCTCTGGTGTCCACTCGCCGTATCCTCCTAGAACGCTCATTGTTACATTCATAATGAGATACCCAATTAGAGCAGCAAGACCTGCAACCCCGTCTCCATTTGATAATCCAATCGCAACACCAACCGCGAATAGTAAAGGCAGGTTCGCAAATACGATGTCGCCTGCACTTTCCATTACACTAGCTAACAGCACAATCCAATCTGCTGTCAAAAAGGGAAGGCGTGCTGTTAAGTCTGGATTTTGCATCGCATTTCCTAATGCGAGCAGAATACCTGCAGCAGGCAAGAGAGCAACAGGGAGCATCAATGCTTTACCGACACGCTGCAATACACTAAAAGACTGCTTAAACATGTAACATTCCTCCAATTTTGTTTAGAATTAAAAGTAGTAAGCTGATCTTTAAAACAACAAAAAAGGCATGAGCGGAAAAAGCGAACACATCAACTGAATAACGAAATATGACAAAAGGCATACTTCTTGTTCAATTCATGTGACCGCTTTCTTTTCCTCTCATGCCTGCATAACCAGTAACACGTAAAAAAGAAACGTATTGAGTATTTAATTACTGCTTCGATAAACGTTGTAAATGAAGCGTTAAATAAACTGCTTCAGCATCTGGAACCGTTTTCCTTAAAGCTTGCTGCATAATCTTGATCAGCTTCCAGGACAAATTGTAGCATACAGGATATTCAGATTGCAAGACACTTTTTAAAGCTTCTTGATTGTCTTCATATTTTTCTTTGTTAATCCGCTCAATTGCATGGTGAAGGTGACGGACTAAACGCAGGTAATCCACATCTTTACGATCAATAGAGATCCCTAATGAGCTTTCGATGACTCCGACGAGTTCACTGATCAAACGAGTATGCCGATTTACCTCCTGAAGCGGCCTCCGAGTAAGGGCGCTGTGGATATGCAGGGCTACAAATCCAATTTCTCCTTCAGGAATATTAATTTTAAGCTCTTGATTCATATGCTGAATGATCGTTTGGGCCATTTCAAATTCATCTGGGTAAGCTAATTCGGTCTCTGGAAGGAATGGATTTTTAATATCAAACCCTTGGTGAATGCGTTTGATTGCATAGAATAAGTGATCAGTCAGGGCAATATGAATATGTTCATGCAATCGCACTTTAAACCTCTCTTCAATCATTGAAATAACATCATTCATAAGTCCGATAAAGGCTTCATCTACATAATCAAGCAGCTGCTTGTATTGTTCTTGTTCCTTTTCCTCTTTTAATACAAAGAATTTCTCAGCAACCTCACCAGCGACTTCTTCACCAGGTTTTTTGCCAAACCCAAGTCCCTTCCCGATCAAAATGACTTCAGCATATTCCGGGTGCTCCGCTATCAACACGTTGTTATTTAAGACCTTTTTAACAGTAAGCATACTGCCCCTCCTCTCAGTAAGGTATAAGTAGGTATCATAATAGCTGTTTTTATTCGATCAGGTCAATAAAAGATCATTATATTTCTTTTTTAAAATGATACGATGGATGCGAGGATATAAGTAGAGTCAACAAAAAAGGATGAAGAAAAAGGGCGGGTGAGGGTGTCATGTCAAACGAGAAACCTATTTTATTATTTGACGGGGTTTGTAATGTATGTAACGTAGCTGTAGATTTTATTTTAAAACATGAGAAAGAAGAGCAGTTTCAATTTGCTTCATTGCAGTCAGAGAAAGCAAAAGAGATAAAGAAACGGTATAAGATTTCAGAAACAGTTGATTCTATTATTGTAATAGAACATGGCAAGGTCTATACATACAGCACAGCAGTTTTGAAAATCATTCCAAAACTATCGCTTGGCTGGCAGTTATTCCGCCTATTTGTCATTTTGCCTAAGCCATTGCGCGATACCCTCTATCGGCGGTTTGCTAAGCGTAGATATCAATTTTTCGGAAAAAAAGAAAGCTGCAGAATCCCTGCGCCAGAAGAGAGAAAGCGTTTCCTTGACTAATAGAAGTTAGAATGGTAAGAAATTTCCGGTTGTTCTGCCAGTATTGCTTTGCTACTATAGTGAAGTTATTATATGTGGAATGGTTTAAATGACGGACGCGTTGAAGGGTTAAAGAATTTCGTCAGGCAAACGTTTTATAGTAGTGAAAGTGAGGAGTTGAGCAGGTTGAAACAACAAGAACAATGGTCGTCAAAACTAGGGTTTATCTATGCGACCGCTGGTACTGCAATCGGACTTGGAGCCATTTGGAAATTTCCTTATGTAGCTGGAACAAGCGGTGGGGGTGCTTTTTTCTTTTTATTTATTTTGTTTACTGCACTTATCGGGCTGCCTCTATTAATTGGAGAATTTTTACTCGGCCGGCATACTGGAAAAGATGCTATTTCTACGTACAAACAATTAGCTCCTAAAACAGCATGGGTTTCAACAGGCTGGATCGGCGTGATTACATGTTTTATCGTTTTATCCTTTTATAGCGTAGTAGGAGGATGGAGTTTACTATATTTATTCCATTCTATTACAGGGCAATTGTCTGGACTGACAGTGGAACAATACGGTGAGCGCTTTGGTGAAATTATTGCGAACCCTGTGCCGACACTTGGGGCACAGCTGCTCTTTATTGTATTCACCATTCTCGTTGTATCAAAAGGTGTTCAAAAAGGGATTGAACGAGCTAGTAAGATTATGATGCCTGCGTTGTTTATTTTATTAATTATTATTGCTATCAGGTCTCTTACATTAGAGGGTGCGATGGAAGGTGTGCGTTTCTTACTGCTTCCTGATGTATCAAATATTTCATCGGAAACAGTTTTATTTGCATTAGGACAAGCATTCTTTGCTTTATCATTAGGTGTTTCCATTATGGTAACGTACAGCTCATACGTACCAAAAACACAAAGTCTGCCATTGTCAGCTGCATCAATTGGAATTATGAACATCTTTGTTGCTCTTTTATCAGGACTGATTATATTTCCTGGAGTCTTTACGTTCGGCCTTGAACCAAGTGAAGGGCCGCCGTTAATCTTTGTGGTACTTCCAGCCATTTTTGAACAAATGGTATTTGGTGAAATCTTTTTGATCGCATTCTTTATTTTATTTGTCTTTGCAGCACTTACATCCGCTTTTTCAATGCTAGAGATTATTGTTGCGACACGAGTAAAAAAAGATATCACAAAACGCCCGAAAGTAAGCTGGATTGTAGGTCTTCTTATCTTCATATTAGGGATTCCTGCTTGTTTATCATACGGGGCACTGGCAGATGTACAGATATTCGGCCGGACGTTCTTTGATAACGCTGATTATTTGGTGAGTAACATCTTGATGCCTTTTGGTGCGCTGTTAATTTCAATCTTTATTCCTTTAAAGATGTCTAAAACAACGTTATTTGAAGAATTAAAACAAGGGTCTTCTATAGGGTCAAAATTATTTATGGTGTGGTACGTATTACTAAAATATGTGACGCCGCTTGCAATTATTGTTGTCTTTTTAGATGCCATAGGTATGTTTAGATAAAAGGGAGTGGAGCAGTCTTTTAGGGGCTGCTCTTTTTGTAGCATAAATATGACATAATTTTCTGATTCATTTATGTTTTTCAAATCCTCTTAACGTGTTAAAATAGGTAAACAAGAGATGCATCTAATGGCATCAATGGGGAGGGAACCTTATGGAGACAAACAAATTTCAAGCTTACCTAAATGAACGGTTGGAAAAAGCAAAACAACAATTTGAACGAACAATTGATTGTAAACACACGGAATTTGATGACCTCTATCCTTACATGACTGAGCAGCCGCAATTCTTCTGGTATAAACGTTATGTTGCTTGGCAAGAATTGTTGACAGTCGTTAGCATTACAGAAGACAATGAATTTGATTGGAAGTCACTGTTTACCGACAAGCAGAAATCCTACATTGAATCACGCATTTTGGACGCAAAAGTTCTTGATGATTGGTATGAGATGCAAGAAGAAAAAGAAGCGGAGCAATCAGCTCAAAATGAATAAATATCAGCCCCCTAAGTACTTGAGGCTTAGGGGGTTCCTTATGTATTGGAGTGGTTATAAATTGAGAAGGTTAGGGTTTATAGTACTAGCGTTGATATTCGTTTTGATCATTCAAGCATGTAAAGTAGGTGAAGAGCCCTCAGATGATGAATCTGAGAATGTGCCATCTAAAGAGGAAGCGGCTCCTAAAGAAGAAGATCAGCCCGATGTGAATCAGAGGGAGGTGGAAGAGACTACGCTCAATTACGATCTTGATCTGAGCCCATTTGAACGTGAACCTAGTCAGTGGGGCGAAAATGTTGATGGAGTGAAAACGAGAATGGATACAGATGAACAGCAGATCGCACTGACGTTTGATGCTTGCGGTGGTCCGTATGGGAATGGCTATGATGAAGAACTGATCACATACTTACTAGAAGCCCAGATACCTGCTACGTTATTTGTAAATCAGCGATGGATTGATGAAAATGAAGAGCTCTTTCTAATGTTAGCGGATGAGCCTTTGTTTCAAATTGAGAATCACGGAACACAGCATATACCACTTTCGGTAAACGGAGGAACGGCATGGGGCATAGAAGCAACAGAAAGCCCGAAAGAAGCACAGCAGGAAGTATTGGGCAACCATAAACGAGTGTATGAGCTGACAGGGAAAGAAATGTCTTTGTTTCGCTCAGGAACGGCCTATTATGATGAAGTGGCTGTCAGTCTCGTTGAAGCTCTAGGGTATGAAGTCGTGAATTTTGACATTCTAGGTGATGCAGGGGCAACGTTTAGCAAGGAACAAGTAACGAACGCATTACTTCAAGCCCAGCCGGGCTCCATTGCTCTTTTGCATATGAATCAACCGCAAAGTGGAACGGCAGGCGGGGTAAAGGAAGCTGTCCCGCTTCTTAAAGAAAAGGGGTTTGAATTTGTACAGCTTCAAGATGTTGAGTTGAAGTAAAGTTTAGACATACTTAACGCCGGGGTGGACTTCTTTCTGAGAATAGTGAAACTTAGTTATGTCAGAAATCAGTTCAAGTGAAAAAACAAAAAATGCAGTGTAGGCGTAGGATCACCGCTCCTGAAATATGCTTCGCTTTCCGCGGTGAGCTGCTGAGCTTCCTCGGGCTTTTTTGCCCTGTGGGATCTCAGCCCTGCTCTAGGCACCGCAGGAGTCTTCACATATTTCATCCGCTATGTTACTTGCTTCGTCCATTTATTTAGTGGAACGATTTAGTTATGTACCACTTCAAATTATACGAAAGCAGATATTATTAGGTTAATCGGCTAAGATCACTGAACTGCTCCTTATAAAAATGGGAGCAACTTAACCAAATCCCTTCCTCCGTTGATTGGAGCGGAAGGCGCCGACTCCAGCGGGATGCGCGTGACCAGGGAGATCCCACAGGGCGAAAGCCCGAGGAAGCTCCCGGGCTTTCGCCCGCGGAAAGCGTGCGCCTGCAGCGGAGATCAACCACTGCTGCAAGGCAAGCCTAGTTATTAACCCGAACTAAAGCAACGCTACTCCACCTTCCTTTTTTTGAAGACCGTGAACAATTTCAATGATTTTATTTGCCGTATAGGTAATTTGTTCGCTGGTCGTGCTTCTGCCTAGAGAAATGCGAAAGTAGCGGTTAATATCCTGTTCGGTTTTTTGTAATGCAATCATTGTTTTTGATGGGGTTTGACTTCCTATTTGACAGGCTGTTCCGGTAGAGATCTGAATATGGTGCCGGTCAAGCATCTGCATCATCCATTGACCTTCAATGCCCTCTATCGAAAGTCCGATGATTGAAGGGAGCTGCCTATCTTTTGCTGTACTCCCCTCAACTTTAAAAGAAATGCCTGCGTTAGACAGTGCAGATAATAATTGCTCTCTAAGCTTCCAAAAATGATCAAGCTGCTGACTAAGCGTTTCCTGAATCTCCAGTGCAGCTGTAGTGAAGGCAGCTATTCCAGGCAGGTCAATCGTTCCTTGCCTAAATCCATTTTGATGATGAGTGAAGGGAAGAGTCGGACTCCAAGCGGTTTGTTTGTTGATGTAAGCAGCACCGACTCCTTTAGGGCCGTAAATTTTATGGCTGGCCACTGAAATGGCATCAAGCTGGTAACAACGGACATTAAGCGGAAGCTTTCCGAAAGATTGCACACAATCACTATGGAAAATGATATTCTTCTCTTTCAATATGGCTCCAATCTCTTTAAGCGGTTGAATGGAACCTGTTTCTGAATTGACGTGCTGAATCGAAGCTAAAACCGTATCGCTTCGAATGGATTCTTTAAGATCGGCAATAGATATCAAGCCCTCACTTGAAACAGGTAAGTACGTAACTTCCACTCTTTGCTCTTCTAGCTTTTGAAAAAAGGATAAGACAGAAGGGTGTTCAATAGAGGAAGTGATCACATGACTTCCTCTTGTTTTAATAGATTTGAATAAACTTTCTAATAGTAATTGATTTGCCTCAGAACCGCTACCGGTAAAGTAGATTTCACCCCCCTCGCAATCAAGAAGTTCTCCCATTTCTTTTTTACATATCTCAAATAAATGCCTTGCCTCTTCACCCTCTTCATGAAGGCTCTGGGTGTTGGCAAAATAATGTTCACTCGCACGAATCCATGCATCGATCGCTTGTTTTGAAATAGGGGTTGTTGCGGCATGGTCTAAATAGATCAACATCCTCACTCCTGTTAGTTAAGTCTTGTCTTTAGTTTAATTTTATGTAAATATAGGTGTCAAGACACATGTAAAGAATGGGTGGTTGCATGTTGAAAACAGATGTACTAATCATTGGCGGGGGACTGGCAGCCGTCGTATGTGCATTGAAGCTCGTTGACCGCTACGAAGTAACGATAGCTATGAAAGGGTCGATTGAGAGCGGTAATTCATGGAGGGCTCAAGGAGGGATTGCAGCAGCACTTTCATCTTTAGATCATCCATTTATTCACTATAAAGACACGATGAAGGCTGGTTGTTATCAAAATAATAAGCAGCTAGTAGAAATGCTTGTCAAAGAAGGGCCAAGGCGGCTGAGAGGTTGGATGAAAGAAGGACTTACCTTTGATCAAACGATGGATGGGGAGCTTCTTCTCGGTCAAGAAGGAGCCCATTCGATCCGGCGAATCGTACATAACCAAGGGGATCAGACAGGGAAAGTCTGCATGAGTTATTTTTGGAGTAAACTGCAGCAAAAAAAGGTCCGTATTCTATCACATTATCAAGCGATTGATTTAATTGCAGAGAATGAGGTTTGTGATGGTGCCTGGTTTAAGAATAAGCAAAATGAATTAATAGAAGTCAGAGCCTCTGCAACAATCCTAGCAACAGGTGGAATTGGAGGATTATACGAAGCGACAACGAATGATCCGTCTTTAATAGGCGAAGGTTTAGTAATGGCTTATAGAGCAGGTGCTATTTTGAGAGATTTAGAGTTTATTCAGTTCCATCCTACGCTCATTTATTCACAAGGAAGGACTGCGGGATTAGCATCAGAGGCTTTAAGAGGAGAAGGAGCTCGGCTTGTGGATCAAGATGGTACTCCTATTATGGATGGAAGAGACGACCGTGGTGACCTTGCCCCAAGAGATGTGGTGGCACGGGTAATTTACGAGTATACAAAAAAAGAGGAGCCCATTTTCTTAGATATTTCACCCATTCCTAACTTTAAAGATAAATTTCCTCAGATTACCAGCTTATGCAATCAAGCTCAAGTTGATTTAGAAAAGCAGCTTATTCCTGTATGTCCAGGCGCACATTTTCATATGGGCGGAGTGGAGACGAATACGAACGGGGCCGCTTCTATAGCAAACTTATATGCGGTAGGAGAAGTGAGCGGGAATAATGCTCACGGGGCAAATAGGCTCGCAAGCAATTCGCTGTTAGAGGCTCTTGTATTCGGTGAACGTTTAGGAGAATTCCTTTTGAGCCAACCGCTTAAAAGAGAGCTGACTAGGGACCATAATCGATATATTCGTGCTGAGGAAGTCGATGACCCTTCTGCATTGCCTTCTAAAAATGAGTTGAAACGCAAAGTAACACAAGCTTTAGGCATTACCCGCACCAGCCACGATCTAGAACAGTTACTTTCATGGTTAGGAAGCTTTAGACAATTTGATCAAGACGTATACAGGCGGGTGAATTGGACGAGAGAACAAATAGAAATAGATACGATGTGTACTGCTGCAATGCTGATTGCCAAGTCTGCACTAGCACGAAAAGAGAGCTTGGGAGCACATTTTCGAAATGATTCACAAGAGATAGGCAGGATGCCAATGAACCCCCAAGCTATGATGCAGGCAAGAGGCGATATATGGGCAAAACCTGTGAAGGAGAAGGAGAGGGTGTTGAAGTGAACAAACTTATGTTAAGGGAGCAATTAATTCAGTTTTTTTCAGAAGATATCGGACATGGAGATCTAACATCAGAAGCTATCTTTGATAATGAAAAAGGTAAGGCTTATTTTCTGGCAAAGGATGAAGGGATTTTTTGCGGAGAAGAGGTTATTTTTTCTGCCTATCAGTTATTCGATCCTGCTATTGAGGTGATTATGCACAAGAAAGACGGGGATGCAGTCAGGGGTGGCGAGATAATCTGTGAAGTCTATGGCAAAGCTCGTGATCTATTAACCTCTGAGCGAGTGATCTTAAATATTATTCAGCGCCTTTCAGGGATTGCCACAGAAACGAACAAAGCGGTTAAGAAAATGGAAGGAACATCAATTCGAATTTGTGATACACGAAAAACAACACCAGGTCTACGCATGCTAGAAAAACACGCGGTAACATGCGGCGGCGGGTTTAATCACCGTTTTGGGCTGCATGATGCGGTGTTAATAAAAGATAATCATATTGCTCAATGCGGAGGAGATTTAGATACGGCCGTGAAACGAGTAAAAGAGAAGCTCGGCCATATGGTGAAAGTTGAAGTAGAGGTTGAGTCGCGTGAAGAGGTAAAGAGAGCCGTTACAACAAACGTAGATGTGATTATGTTTGATAACTGTTCTCCAACTGAAGCAAAAGAATGGCGAAAGCTTGTCCCTGATTCCATAGTGGTCGAATTATCAGGAGGGATTACGCTTCATCAATTAGAAGAGTATGTTCACACAGGGGTCGACTATATTTCGATGGGGGCCCTGACGCATTCGGTTAAGGCGTTAGATATCAGTCTGGATGTTTTAGTGAAAGAAGGTGTGTCCCATGCTTAAGATGGATCTTTTTTCAAAAGCAGGCCCAACAATCCCAGCGTATTACAAACAAATGAGTGACCAAGATTTAATAAAAAGAGCATCCTATATAAAAAGTGAGCTCGGTGATACGTTGTTTATTCCTGGTCATCATTATCAAAAAGATGAAGTCATTCAATTTGCTGATGTGACAGGTGATTCCCTGCAGCTTGCAAGGCTGTCTGCTTCCAATCAGACAGCACGCTACATTGTGTTTTGCGGGGTTCATTTTATGGCAGAAACAGCAGATATCTTAACGAATGACGAACAAACAGTCATTCTCCCTGACATGCGGGCGGGCTGTTCGATGGCCGACATGGCAACAAAAGATCAGACAGAAGCTGCATGGGAAAAATTAACCGACGAATTTGGAGATACGATAATCCCGTTAACCTATGTGAATTCTTCGGCTGAAATAAAAGCATTTGTTGGCAGGAACGGGGGAGCGACGGTAACCTCTTCTAATGCAAAAGCGATGCTTGAATGGGCTTTTACAAAAAAGAAACGCATATTATTTCTGCCTGATCAGCACTTAGGGAGGAATACGGCATATGAACTAGGGATTCCCCTTGATGAGATGGTCATATGGAATCAACTAACTGAGGAAGTAGAAGGCTCTTGTAAGAAGGATAAAGTGAAAATGATTTTATGGAAGGGACACTGCTCGGTTCATGAGAAGTTCCGCCTAGAACATGTACACAAGATAAGAGCAGAAGAGCCTGAACGTAAAATCATTGTTCATCCGGAGTGTACATGGGATGTGGTTGATGCGAGTGATGATGCAGGTTCCACAAAGTATATCATTGATCAAATCAAAGCGGCTCCAAAGGGGACAAAGTGGGCAATCGGAACGGAAATGAATCTAGTGAATCGATTAATGAACACGCATCCAGATCAGTCCATCCGCTCACTTAATCCTGATATGTGCCCGTGTTTAACAATGAACCGGATTGATCTTCCTCATTTTGTATGGACGCTTGAACAAATAGCAGAAGAACAGCCTGTAAATGTCATAAAAGTAGACGAAGAAACAGCCCAATCGGCTAAACTGGCTATTGAGCGTATGTTTACTTGTGTATAAATACATTAAGGAAAGCTGCAGACTAAACGAGTCTGCAGCTTTTTTGTCAGTGATTTTTTTAGTGAAACGAAAGATTTATGATTAACCTTTATGTAAGAAGCGTGATATAATGGCATAGTTTTTATACAAGAAGGGGTGGCAAGGAGGAGTAAGATGAGAGAAACAAAAACATTAAAAGAGAAGCTTCAGCTGTTCCTTGTTGTTATGATGCCGATTCTCATTACACAATTAGGGCTGTATGCCATGAACTTTTTTGATACCACAATGTCCGGTCAGGCTGGTGCTGAAGATTTAGCTGGTGTGGCCATTGGTTCGAGTTTATGGGTGCCCGTATTTACTGGGTTAAGTGGTATTCTCTTAGCGCTGACGCCGATGATCGCTCAAAATATCGGTGCAGGTAATAAAGAAGAAGTGCCTTATACAGTCGTTCAAGGCTTGTATTTATCGATTGCTGTATCAATCGTCATTATTATAGGCGGAGGTCTAGTGCTTGAGCCGATCTTAAATCTAATGTCATTAGAAGCAGAAGTGCATCGAGTGGCTTATTATTATTTAGTCGCACTTGGCTTTGGTGTCATACCTTTATTTATGTACACCGTGCTGCGCTGTTTTATTGATTCTCTTGGCCAAACACGTGTGACGATGTTTATTACGCTTTTGTCGCTGCCGATTAACGTGTTCTTTAACTATGTCCTTATTTTTGGTGCGTGGGGCTTTCCGCGTTTAGGAGGAATTGGAGCCGGGGTTGCTTCAACGATTACTTATTGGAGCATACTTGGAATTACGATTTATTTCATTGCTCGTGTACAGCCTTTTTCAACGTACCAGATTTTTAAAAAGGTATATAAAGTATCATTTGCAAAATGGAAAGAGCTTTTAATTTTAGGGCTGCCTATTGGTTTTACCATTTTCTTTGAAACGAGTATTTTCGCTGCCGTTACGTTATTAATGAGTGAGTTTAACACGGCCACTATTGCAGCACATCAAGCTGCGATTAATTTCGCTTCCTTCCTCTATATGATCCCATTAAGTTTTGCGTTCACTTTAACGATCGCTGTTGGGTATGAGGTAGGCGCTAAACGATTTGATGACGCAAAGCAGTATAGCAAAATGGGGATATGGATGGCGCTCGGCATGGGTGTCATTGCTGGTCTTATCATTTATGTCATGCGAGGACCTGTATCAGGGCTCTATACAAATGATCCGAATGTTGCGCGGTTAATTCAACAGTTCCTTATTTATTCGATATTCTTCCAATTGTCTGATGCACTTGCTACACCGATACAAGGGGTGTTACGCGGTCATAAAGATGTTAATATCCCATTTGTAATGGCGCTAGTTTCGTTTTGGCTGATCGGTCTTCCTACAGGATATATCCTGGCTAACTACACAGAGTTCGGTCCGTTTGGATATTGGATCGGTTTGATAACAGGCCTTGCCGTATGTGCAGCTGCTTTATTATGGAGATTATATACAGTTGAGAAACGAGCGAAAGTTCAATTAGAGAGGTAAGAGAAAAGATGAGTGCGCGTTGATTGCGATGGGTCAGGGTGGATTGTATTATTTGAGTCTGTTTATGTGCCTGTAGGTGAGGTGAGTGCGCTTATTCATCGTGTAATTGCGTCACTTGCTGAGTCTTATGTGTCAATCTGCTCTAATTGCGCCGGTTCAAGAAGTCTATTGCGTCACTCTCAGACGGAATTGTATCGTACTATCCATTAATTGCGTCACTTCATTTCATTCTCTTCACCCTAATAAAAATGAGCTGTCCCTAAACCGGGCAGCTCCTATTTAGTTTAATGTGATATGTGAGTCGCGATGCTGGTATATTCCATCAAGCTTCTCGCCGATATCTTCTTCAATTTCCTGATTAGAAGGGAGTTCATCATAACTTTCGATAATCGTAAAGCTCTCAAGACAAAGGAGATGATAAGGATACTTCTCTCCTTTATCCTCAATAATCGCATAGAGCTTATTACTCTTCGTACTAACAAGATCCCCGACTTCTTTCACTGAGCGCTTTCGATTAATCGTAATGTTCATGAGTTTACCCTCCTAAACGTTTTTTCAACAGGGTATCCACATTGTATTGTTTTTATACGTTATTTCTTTTTCTTTTCGTTGGATTTGTTCCCGCCGTTATCAATCATTTCACTTGCTACTTCCTGATTGAACATGCTCTCAGTCGGAGTTTGGTTATTTGTTACAGCTTTATTGTGCTGTTTATTTCGTTTTGTCATGGGTGATGCTCCTTTCAGTTTGTGATATGCATTTGATTGTATAAAAAGTGTTTCATTGTTACTATTTGATTAAATGGAAAACTTATACGAAGAAGGTGTCCCTATGGCAAAAAAGAAATATTACGTGGTTTGGAATGGACGAAAAAAAGGAATTTTTACGACTTGGGCTGAATGTGAGGCGCAAGTGAAAGGTTTTACAGGAGCTCGTTTTAAATCCTTTCCAACAGAGGCGGAGGCTAAAGCGGCATTTAGCGGCGGGGCGTCTGCATCCTCTAGTTCAAAGACAAAGAGTAAAGCAAAAACTTCCTCATCAAAAAAGGAAACCGATGTAATCGCTGAAGTCAATTGGGACAGCATTTCTGTTGATGTTGGATGCCGGGGAAACCCTGGAATTGTTGAGTATAAAGGGGTACATACACAAACGGGAGAAATACTGTTTGCACATGATGAGATCCATATCGGGACAAATAATATGGGAGAATTTTTAGCAATTGTACACGGGCTTGCTTATTTAAAGGAACACGGACTGAACAAGCCGATCTATTCGGATTCTCTTACAGCAATTAAATGGGTAAAACAAAAGAAGGCAAAGTCTACACTTGACCGCAACGAACGGACGGCTTATATTTGGTCGCTTGTCGACCGTGCAGAGAAGTGGCTGCAAGAAAATGAGTATGATACGCCGATCCTAAAATGGCACACAGAAAAATGGGGAGAGATCAAAGCAGACTACGGGCGCAAATAAAGGTATAGTAAGAATGAGATGATGTTATTACATGTTAGGGGGACTTTAGCGATGTTTACGTCTTTACGAGAAAAACAAAAGCATTTCTTCTATACAGGACAGACAAAAGAGTATGCCTTTAGAAAAAAACAGTTAGAGCGCTTGAAAGAGGCGATTCAAACAAATGAAGCAGAGCTTTTAGAAGCGTTAAAGCTCGATCTAAATAAAACGAATGAAGAAGCTTTTTTAACAGAGCTTGGACCAACCTATCAAGAAATTAATCATACATTAAAGCATTTAAAAGAATGGATGGAGCCGGAGAAAGTGAAGACACCAGCTTCTCATGTTGGTTCAGTTGGGAAAATACATTATGAACCTTACGGAGTGGCGTTAATCATTGCCCCTTGGAATTATCCGCTCCAATTAGCGCTTTCTCCATTAGTGGGAGCTATATCTGCAGGGAACTGTGCGATTGTCAAACCATCAGAATTGACTCCGCACACATCAAAAGCAATAGCAAAGCTTCTAGATCAAACATTTGATGAGGCCTTTGTTAAAACTGTTGAAGGGGCCGTCGATGTCAGCCAGGCTTTGTTAAAAGAGCCGTTTGACTATATTTTCTTTACGGGAAGTGTTGGTGTCGGAAAGATTGTGATGGAAGCCGCTTCAAAGAACCTGACGCCTATTACTCTCGAACTCGGCGGGAAGAGTCCTGCCATTGTTCATGAAGATGCGAAGCTTGATCTTGCTGCTAAACGAATCGCGTGGGGGAAATTCCTTAATGCAGGTCAGACCTGTGTAGCGCCTGACTATGTCCTTGTGCATGAGAGAGTCTATCCAGCCTTTCTGAAAAAGGTTAAGAAACATACGAAAGCGTTATTTGATAAGGCTTTACTAAAAGGAACGTATCCTCAAGTGGTCAGCGGACGCCATCTAGAGCGGTTAGCTGGATTCCTCTCAGATGGACAGGTCGAACTTGGCGGGCAGTACAATAAGGAATCACGCACTTTAACACCGACCATTCTAACAGAAGTAAATTGGGAAGCGTCTATCATGAAGGAAGAGATTTTTGGACCGATTCTTCCTATTTTTACGTATCAATCGTTGGATGAGGTATTAGATAAAGTAAGAGACAAAGCGAATCCATTAGCCTTATATGTATTTACTGAAAATAAAAAAGTTGAAGCCCTGATTACAGAAAACCTCTCCTTTGGCGGCGGTTGTATTAATGATACGGTTATGCATTTAGCTACCCCGTATTTGCCGTTCGGCGGTGTTGGAGAGAGCGGGACGGGTGCGTATCATGGGGTAGAAAGCTTCCGTACCTTCTCTCATCGTAAGAGTATTTTAAAGCAATCAACGAAGGTGGATCTGCCTCTTAGATATAAACAAGGTAAATTGACGATGAAAGTACTGCGTAAATTATTTAATTAAACAAGTAAGAAATCAGTGTAGAAATAAGAAGATAGGCAGGGGAACTAGATGAAAGACAGTCATTATGATGTGATAGGGGTCGGGATAGGGCCGTTCAATTTAGGGCTCGCTGCATTACTAGAAGAAAACACCGAGATAAAGGCAGTATTTTTTGATAAAACAGAGGTGTTTCAATGGCATCCTGGCATGCTGCTTGAGCAGTCGGATCTTCAAGTCCCTTTCTTAGCAGATCTCGTCACATTAGCAGATCCGACAAGCAAGTACAGTTTTCTTAACTACCTGCATGTGCATAACCGGATGTATCAGTTTTATTTCTTTAAACGCCTTGATGTGCCTAGAGTAGAATATAATGACTATTGTCAGTGGGTCGTATCAGAGCTGTCCACGCTTCATTTTGGAAAAATGGTCACATCAGTGGAGTACGATCGTGATCATAAGCTTTACAATATTGAGGTGCAAGATGTACAGACGGGTGAAGCGACCTCCTATACAACAGCTCATATTGTTATGGGAACGGGCAGTACACCCCTTATTCCCTCTCCAATCGATGAGAAATTAAATGAAGATGTCATTCATACGAGCCGCTATAAGCATTATGAAAAAGAATTTAAAGAATCAAGAAGTGTGACAGTTGTAGGGTCTGGGCAAAGTGCGGCAGAAGTATTCTATGATCTGCTGCTTACTCAGCGGGAAAATAACTATCAATTAACATGGTTTACTCGTTCGCCAGGCTTCTTTCAGCTTGAAGCGGGGAAACTTGGACAAGAGGTATTTTCACCAGATTATGTTCAGTATTTTCATGAGCTTTCTTACGAGAAAAGAAAAGATGCTCTGCCGATGCTTGGCGGGCTGCGTAATGGCGTAGAAGCAGAAACCCTGCATGCCATTTATGATTTGCTGTACCACCGTTCTATTAGAAGAGAAGACCCAGCAGTAATGATCCAGGCGATGACTTCTGTGAATGATGTGATCAAAAAAGAACCGATGAGATACGAGTTAATGTGTGAACAATGGCAGCAAGAAGAAAAATTCACACATGAAACAGAGAAAGTTGTGTTTGCAACTGGCTATAAACCTCATCTTCCGGATTGGCTTCTCGATATGAAAGATGAATTTAAATGGGAAAGCGAGAAAGAATTTGCTGTAACTAATGATTATCGTCTTAAGTTTAATGATGAACGTGAAAATCATTTATTTGTACTTACGAATCTTGAGCATTCGCATGGTGCAAGTGCAACGAACCTAGCTTTATCTGTTCGTAGAAATCAAACGATTATCAATACCATTACAAGAAATGAGATTTTCTCTCTAAATAACGATACGGTTTTTCAACAATTTGATCGGAAAAATGAAGGAGCACAGCCTTAGGGTGTGCTCCTTTTTTACGTTCTGTTAAGTGGAGGAGTTATCAATAATATTGACTGATTGATAAAGTGAGTTAAATCGATTAATGAATAGGAGGTTGTGTAAAGTATCCACCAAGCCATATAGCTAGAAGAAAGAAGAGGATATTTATTAATGTTAATTATTTAATTAAAATTATTATTAATAAGCATTGACATTGAGGTTTGCTCTGAGTACAATGATAACTGTAATCAATTAATAATAATTATAAATAAGTAGTTATTATTACAATAGCTTCTGAAAAGAAGAAAAAAAGAAATAAAAGTTAGATACATGACCTTTATTTAATCAGGTTCAATTAGGAGGAATTGCAACGATGAAAAAATTATCGACAAACCAAGGTGCCTCAATTTATGACAACCAAAATTCTCGTACAGCAGGTCAACGCGGTCCGGCGCTGCTTGAGGATTATCAATTGATTGAAAAGCTTGCTCATTTCGATCGTGAGCGTATTCCTGAGCGTGTCGTCCATGCTCGCGGTGCAGGAGCTCATGGTGTATTTAAAGTAACACACAGTCTAAAGCGTTTCTCTAAAGCAGCTGTATTTCAAGAAGGAGCCCAAACGGCTGTATTCGCTCGTTTCTCAACCGTTATACACGGTCAGCATTCACCTGAAACATTACGTGATCCGCGTGGATTTGCGGTGAAATTTTATACTGAAGAGGGAAACTGGGACTTTGTAGGTAATAATTTGCCGGTGTTCTTTATACGAGATGCAATGAAATTCCCTGACATGGTTCATTCATTGAAGCCAGACCCACGTACAAATCGTCAAGACCCAGACCGTTACTGGGATTTTATGACGCTTCGTCCTGAGTCTACAAATATGTTAACCCACTTGTTCTCTGATGAGGGGATTCCAGCCAGCTACCGCCACATGCGCGGGTCAAGTGTTCATGCATTTAAATTGATTAATGAGTTTGGAAATACCGTCTATGCTAAATTCCGCTGGGTACCAAAGCAAGAGGTGAAAAATCTATCAATGGAAGAAGCGGCTGAAATTCAAGCTGAGAACTTCAACCATGCATCACAAGATTTATATGAATCGATTGAGAATGGGGATTATCCGGAATGGGACCTTTATGTTCAGATTCTAGATCCAGCTGATATGGACAAGTTTGACTTTGATCCGCTTGATGCGACAAAAGATTGGTTTGAAGAAGATATTCCTTATCAATTAGTTGGAACAATGACATTGAATAGAAACCCGGAGAATGTTTTTGCTGAAACCGAGCAAGTAGGATTCAACCCTGGTGTGGTGGTTCCTGGTATCGAGCCATCTGAAGATAAATTGCTGCAAGGCCGACTATTCTCATACTCAGATACACAGCGCTACCGCGTGGGACCTAACTATATGCAGCTGCCAATCAACTGCCCGTTTGCCCAAGTAAACAACAACCAGCGTGACGGGGCAATGACTTTTAAACAGCAGCCGGGTCATATCAATTACGAACCTAACCGTTATGCAGATACACCGAAAGAAGATGGCGCTCATACTGATCCTATGATGCCTGTTCAAGGGATGGCAGGCCGTCAGCCGATTGATAAGCCAAATAACTTTGGTCAAGCAGGTCAAGTATGGAGACGTTACTCTAAAGAAGAGCAGGATGCCGTTATTAAGAATATGACAGCCGACCTTCAGGGAGTATCGGAACAAACAGTGATGCTTGCGATCTGTAATTTCTACCGAGCTGACGAAGAATTTGGCCAGCGTTTAGCCGATTCATTAGGTAAAGATATTACGCCTTATGTGGAGAAATTGAAGCAAATGTAAGAAGAAATAAGAGCAAGGAGGATTTCACTCCTTGCTCTTATTTTTGAACTTGTAATCTGTTTTATTTATAGAATTGAATGGTTGTAAAGTGACTACAATTTTTTCAAATTCAAATGTATCAGACGTTTCTTGGATGCTTCGCCAATCTGCGTGGTGGCGCCTAAAAAGATAATCTTCTAATTGAAAAATATCAGCACCTAATTCCCTCCCTTTGTTAATCGAGTGAGAGATTTCAGCTTTTATGGCTGTTTCTACCTTTCGTTTAACTTCATCCATTGAAAGCTCAGTTGAGTTCTCACGAAGAACACCTGGTATAGTAACTGCTAATTCAAAGCCTGTCCCATCATCTGATGACGTCTGCTTTATTTTATACTTTGGATTATTCAACTCAACGGTTAAGAACATATCTTCTTCTTTTACGTCAAAAAGAGAGCGTTCTGATTCATTGTTCGTTAAAATATAACCTTCAAGATCAGTAATAGAAAGATACCCTAAATGCTTCTTGTCTTTTACAATATGAGCACCTTCAAAATAGGGCACTGGAATCCCTGTAAGGTCTTCTTTAATTGCACTTTTATCAATATTTATGGAAGGAGTCATTATCGTTTTTGTTGGTTCTTCGTATTCGAGCATAAATTCTTGCAGTGAGAGTGGTGGAACACTTGAGAGCTGTCCCTGCATATCTTTTGGCTGTGATAACCTCGAATAGAGAAAAGGGTAATTAAAGATGACTTTGCTCGCCAAAATTTCTTGCATAGGCTGCGTTGTGCTGTAGATCCAGGCAGAATAAGGGATAAGAAAGTTTTCGGTTAATAAGTCGATCGTTTCACTTGTTTTCCGCTCAAGTACGGATTCGCTTAAGACAATGTTATATAGATGCTCATAATTTACCGGGAGCTGAATGGTTCGATATATTTCTCTAACCGCATCATCAAGGCTCCTCCCCCGACCGACAGCTATCCATAATGGGACTTCTCCGCCCTTTCCTTGTTCCGATTTAGCCACGTTACTAAAATCTAAGAATTGCACGGTAAGTTCATACTGTTCATCTTTAAAATCCACGCCCATTGAAATGGCATAGGAAACCGACTGTATTTCCTTACTTTCAAGGCATCCAGATAAGAATATACATAAACATAAAGCGAATAAAATCTTTCTCATGACTGCCCCCGAGTTTTATCATTAGGATCTAATTCAGGTGCTCGTTTGGTTAGTAAAGGTTTAGGCAGCCTGAAGAAAATACTGACTAAATCTTTGAACGTCTCTATTTTACTAAAGGAAACATAAGAAGTTCCGAAAGATCGAAGAGAAGCGACATGAATAGTAAGAGACAGAAACCCTACAAAGAATCCAAATAACCCTAACCCGGAGCTTAAAAAGAGGATATAAATCCGAGCAATAAATAGATTTCCTGTAAGTGATTGATTGACTAATGTGAAACTAGAAATGGCTGTTACCCCGACGACCACCAACATGGTGGGTGAAGTAATGCCGCCCCTTATCGCGGCATCACCAATAATTAACCCGCCTAAGACGGCTACTGTTTGGCCGACCCCTTTTGGAAGCCTTGCACCAGCCTCTTTAAACAGCTCGAACATAATTAACATAATAAGCATTTCTAGAAAATTTGAAAATGGCAAGCCGCTCCTGGAAACAGATATCGTGGCGATTAAGGGAAAAGGAAGCTGCCCTAAATTATGTGAAGTTAGTGCCGTATAAAATCCCGGAAGAAAAATACTTGTTAACAACCCAATGGTGCGAATGACTCTCTCAACAGAGGCAAAATAAAAACTAGTATTGTTATCTTCGGCTGTTTTTAATAGAAAGGATAAATTGGCAGGGGCAATAAGTGCCGTTGGCGAGCCGTCTACTATTAGAGCAACTCGACCTTGGTTTATGGCTTTTGTAACGAAATCTGGACGGCCTGTATAATTTATTAAAGGGAATAACGAAAATTTTTGGTCAGATATGTAATCCTCTAACTCTTCGCTGCTTGTAAGGATGTCGGTGTCGATTTTAGTCAATCTAGCCTTTACAGTTTTTAAGATGTTTTCATCAATAATGTCTGCGATATAGAGTAATGAAACGTTTGTATTTGATCGTTTCCCTATAGTGAAGTCTTCTACTACAAAACTAGGGGATTTTAAACGCTTTCGAACTAACCCCACATTTACTGATGCTTGTTCAATAAACCCATCTTTAGGACCTCTTGTCGATACCTCTGAGACAGATTCATCAGGGAAACGGGCAGGGATTTTAGCAATATTTAAAAAGAAAACAGAATCTGACGTTTTCTCTTTAGAAGCGATATAAAGGTAGCCGTCATAAAGATACTTATATAATAAAGAGAACGAAAAAGATTTTTTCTTTATTGTTGTCAGTTGAACTAAAGTGGATAATTCTTCTAATTTAAACTCGTTTTCCTTTAAATATAAAAGGTTGGAATGCAGGGCCGTATGATCTATTAACGGTTCACAAAACATCAATAGAACATTCTCTTTAGGATAATCTTTAATCACGATGTCTGAGGAGGCGTGAAACTGTTGAGATAACCAGTCTTTATTTGTATATTGTTCATCATCATGACTAGAAAACCGGTTGTCTTGTGTCATAGCGAACCATTCCTTTCTTTTGTTTTTCGATCCATTATATAAAGGGTTATTAGTAAGAAGAGAGTGTGGATAACTAACACGATCAAAGCAATTGGAAAGTAATAAGTAAAGGTCCAGTCGTAAAAAAGGTAAGGGTCCATCGGCAGCACTGAAATGATATACGCTAAAATGAAAAGGATGTATACGCTTTTGCTTGTTTGGAGCTTATAATTTTTGAATATATTTACCAAAATAAATAAAAAAAGGCTGATCCGTACAATTCCACCTGAGAGCCATTGAAAGGTCGCAAAGAAGTCCACATTGGAAAAATATTTCCCGATGGTTAGGATCCGCCATTGTTCATATGCTGGATACCTGAATAATGAAGAGTATTCCGGACCAAATTCGACAATTGTACCGATGGTCGGCCCTAACATTAATCCGATAATTAACAGCCCGATAATAAGGATGCTTTTATACGAGAAGTTTTTACTGAAATGAGAATGAATAAAAAACAAAATGAAAAACTCCATGATGGGTAAAGAAGTATAAATTAAACCTTGGAACGTAGGGATAAGCCCATTTTCAAATAATGGGAGCAGTAACTCGTAATGTTTTTTCGGGATATTAGCCGTCGCGACGAAAAAGCCTAAAAAGACAACGAGTGGTAAAATTAATAAGCTCACATTTCCGATAGTGTTAAATCCTGAACGAACACAAAAAAAACAAAATAATAGCAGTAATCCATTGATAATCCATATAGACAGATTAGGTGCGTAGGTTAATTGACTCCAATAGGCAATGTCTTTAATAGTAATGATCACACCCAAAAAAAGATAAGCAGCAAAAGGGAGAGTTATAACGTAATACCAAACAGGAGACTTTGAATGTTTCTTTAGAAAAACAGGGATATCTTTTTTGTAGAGAAGACGTAAAATTTTATAAATAACAAATGCCCATACAACCCATAAGAAGGTCGTTAAAAGAATGCTGATCCAGGAATCACGATGAGATACGGATAATAAAGCCGGAATAACTTGTACATGAGCAAATAAACCAACACATAAGAAGACAATGAAGGCTAGTGTGACGATTCCAAACGGCATTTTCTAATCCCCCTTCGCCTGTATTATCTATCCAATAGGTAAATTTATACTTTAAATATAAGAAAGCCTGAGACTTAACAAAGTCTCAGGCTTGTAGTGCTTTCCAATCTCGTCTTAACATCGAATAAATGACATGATCGACATAATGGTCATATAGCCATTCCGTTTCTCTAACAATTCCTTCTTGTATGAAACCAAGCCGCTCAGCTACAGCACGGCTTTTTTCATTTTGAACGGCTGCTCGTATCTCAACCCTGTTTAAACCGAGATCATGAAAAGCATGGTTGGTTAATGCTTTGACTGAATCAGACACGATGCCGTTCCCTTCGAATTCCTGCCCTATCCAATAGCCGATGGAGACACTCTTATTGTTCCAATCAATTGTATTAAAACTAGCAATACCTGCAATTTGTTTGTTATAGACAATGTAGGTGGTTAGGCTTTTTTGTTCGGCAAAATTCTTTAAGTTAGCAAGTACAAACGATTTAGTATCTTCTGCTGTTTTCGAGTAATCAACCCAAGGAAGCCATTCTTTTAAATAAGCACGGTTGCGGTCTATCAGTTGAAACGTTTCTTCAACGTCTTGTACAGCGACTAATTTTAAAGCGAGATCTTCACGAATATGGTGATAAAACATAGCACAGGCCTCCATTTGGGTAAAATTTCTATTACCATATCATGGGTATAGACTCTGATCAATCAATTTTTAAAAAGGTAGTTCTAGCTTTACGTACAAAAAAACTAGTAATATAATAAAAAATATACATATTGTAAGAAAATTAATATTTTTCTTTCTTATTTGACTAGAAATATATCATTTGATTAACAAGGAGGAATTTTAAATGAATGTACAACATGATCCGCAAATGTATCCATATCCTTCCCAGAGGAATGTCGTCTATGGCCGGAAGGGAATGGTTGCTACTTCACAGCCGCTTGCCGCTCAAGCGGGTTTAGACATTTTGAAACAGGGCGGAAATGCAATTGATGCAGCTATTGCTACTGCAGCCTGTCTGACAGTTGTAGAGCCGACATCTAATGGAATTGGCTCAGATTGCTTTGCGCTAGTGTGGGTAGATGGCAAGCTTCACGGATTAAATGGCAGCGGTCAAGCGCCGAACGCTTTATCAATTGATGCCGTAAAGGCTGCTGGACATGATAAGGAGCTCCCTACATTCGGGATGACACCAGTCACGGTTCCTGGAACCCCGCGTGCGTGGGCTGAGCTATCTAGGAAATTTGGTAAGCTTCCTTTGACAGAGGTGCTTAAACCAGCGATTGATTATGCTGAAGGTGGCTTTCCGGTTTCGCCAACTCTTGCTAAATATTGGAATGGGGCATTTACTACCTTTTCTAAGCTGTTTAAAGGAGAAGAATTTAAGGCGTGGTTTGAGACGTTTGCACCAGAAGGGCGTGCTCCGCGTGCAGGAGAAATGTGGAAATCTCCTGGTCATGCTGCTACGTTAAAAAAGATTGCCCAAACAGATGCAGAAGATTTTTACACAGGAGAAATTGCCGATCAGATTGATGCTTATTTTAAAGAATATAATGGATATTTACGCAAGGAGGACTTAGAAGCGTACCAACCTGAGTGGGTAGAACCGATCTCTGTTTCTTACCGTGGATATGATGTGTGGGAAATCCCGCCTAATGGCCAAGGTCTGATTGCATTAGAAGCGCTGAAGATTCTAGAAGGCTATGAATTTACCGAGAAAGATTCAGTTGATACCCTTCATAAACAAATCGAAGCGATGAAACTTGCATTTATTGATGGAATGAAATACATTACCGATCCAAAAGACATGAAGGTGACACCGGATGCCCTGCTTTCAGAAAGCTATGCCAAAGAGCGCAGAGAGCTGATTGGTGAGGAAGCGCTCACACCGGAGCCAGGAACGCCGCCAAGAGGAGGAACTGTTTACCTTGCTGCAGCTGATGGTGAGGGGAATATGGTTTCCTTTATTCAAAGCAACTATATGGGCTTCGGTTCTGGTATTGTCGTTCCGGGAACGGGCATTGCGATGCAAAACCGTGGTCATAATTTCTCTTTAGATGAAACCCATGACAACTGTTTGAAGCCTGGCAAGAAAACCTATCATACTATTATTCCGGGCTTTTTAACCAAAGGCGATGAGGCAGTAGGACCATTTGGTGTAATGGGAGGCTTTATGCAGCCGCAAGGACATGTTCAAGTGGTGATGAATACAGTTGATTTTCATCTGAATCCGCAAGCTGCTCTAGATTCACCACGCTGGATGTGGTCAGAAGGGAAAACAGTACATGTAGAAGGAAGCTTGCCTTCTCATTTAGCACAAGCCTTAAAAAGAAAAGGTCATGACATTCAAGTCGCTCTTGAAGGAGGTCCATTTGGAAGAGGACAGATTATCTGGAGAGATCCCAAGACGGGCGTACTAGCAGGAGGCACAGAACATCGTACAGACGGTGAAGTAGCAGCTTGGTAATGTGAATAAAAAACGGGTTCAATCCTATTTGGTTTGAACCTGTTTTTGTTTTTTATTTAGAAACTGTCTCACCATAATGTTCCTTCTCAGAAATAATGTTTTACGTAAAATTACGCAAAACGGGCAGAGTACCTAAAAAATACGGCTTAAAAACAGTGTTCTAATTATTATAGTTTTAATCCGCTTCGGCTCTTAAATCGTCTCAGGAGAATATGGCTTTCTACGCGGGTAATCCCTTCAAGTGCATACAGCTCTTCATTGATAAAGTTCTCTAATTGATCGAAGTCTTCGACTAGGACATGCATATGCAGAGTGCTTGGTCCGGTCATTTGATAGCAGCTAGCCACCTTAGGGTTTTCAGCTAAGGTCTCAGCCACTTGAACAAGAGAGGTTGGCTCACAATCCACTTCAAAAAACGCAGAGACGGATTTACCGACTTTATCAGAGTTGATAACGACACTGAACTTCTCAATGACTCCTTCTTCTTGGAGCTGATGAATTCGCTCCCTGATCGCCACACGTGAGAGCCCTAATTCTTTAGCTATATCAACATAAGACATCCTGCCGTTATCAGTAAGCAAAGCTAGAATCTTTCGGTCTGTTGCATCTATTTTCATCTCATTCACCACTTATTCATTAGGCTACGTTTATTATATATAACCAAAAATCATCTGTCACTTTTGGTTTGAGCAAACATAATGTCTTTGTTTGAAGAGTAGTCTATAATAAAAAGGAATCAAATATATCAAAAAATGTTCATTTTGTAAGTTTAATAAGGTATTATGTAATCATTAATATACTATATAAATGTTAGCAGGAACGTTTTGCAGGGAGTGGGAGAATGGATATTACATTGCAAAGAAACTTATTTATTGCCTTTTTTCGTTCGGGCATCCTTGGATACGGAGGAGGTCCTTCGACCATTCCGCTTGTCCATAAGGAAGTGGTCGAGCGCTTTGGCTGGATGAATGATCAAGAGTTTGCGGACGTATTAGCGCTTGGAAATGCGCTGCCGGGTCCAATTGCGACAAAAATGGCGGGCTATATCGGCTACAAAGTAGGGGGATGGGTTGGTTTAATCAATAGCCTCATCGCGACAGTTCTGCCTACTGTTCTTTTAATGGTCGGGCTGATCGGTCTTTTATCGTCATTTCGAGAGTCGCGTGTGGTGGCTGGAATGACAGCTGCAGTGGCCCCGGTTGTCGGCGTGATGCTGTTCGTTTTAACGATGCAATTTCTAAAGCAGTCTAAAAAAGGTATTGGTCTTGCTGTAACAATCGTTCTAAGTATCGTGAGTTTAGCTGCTTATCAACTTTTAGGCATTCATCCTGCCATTGTGATTGGGATATTAATTGTGTACGGATTAGCTGTACGTCCGAGACGTGAAAAAGAGGGGGCGGCATCATGATTTATTGGGAGTTGTTTTTAGCCTTCTTCATTCCTGGTATTGTCGGCTATGGGGGAGGACCAGCGTCTATTCCTCTAATCCAGACAGAGGTTGTCAACCGCTATGGGTGGGTGACAGTAGAAGAATTTGGAGAGCTGCTTGCTATTGGAAATGCGCTGCCGGGACCGATTGCCACAAAAATGGCAGGTTATATCGGCTATGAAGTAGGTGGTGTACTCGGTGCATCTGTTGCTTTATTTGCAACAATTGCTCCTTCTTTAATTATTATGATTTTCTTATTGGGCATTTTGTATAAGTTCAAAGATTCTCCTCGTGTGAAAAGGATGACCGGACTTATTAAGCCTACCATTGCTATTTTACTAGGCGTCCTTGCCTTTGAGTTCTTTGATACATCTGTATTCAACTCAGGATGGGTTCAAACGATCTTTCTTATTGTTATTAGCTATCTGCTTCTTGAAAGGTGGAAAGTACACCCTGCTCTAGTCATAGCAGGGGCGTTGCTATACGGCGGCTTATTTCTGGGGCATGGCGGTGTGTAGGGTTAATCCTGCTCTAGGCACCGCAGGAGTCTCCGCATAGTTCATCCGCTTGGGTTATTGCATTTTGTAATGATTATGTGGAGCGATTTAGTTAGGCTCAGTTCAAAATCTGAACCGTCCTCCGTTTACTAAATCACTGAGCAACGAACAAGTTCGATAAGGGTGCATTATATAACATCCTTCCTCTGTTGATTGGAGCAGAAGGCGCCGACTCCAGCGGGATGCGCGTGACCAGGGAGACCCCACAGGAGTGTATGTAACGACGAGGAGGCTCCCGGGCCGCCCGCGGAAAGCGTGCGCCTGCAGCGGAAATCAACACTTATGGCAGGGAGGGCCTTTTCACATTTTGTGTGGCTATAGTAGGTATCCTGCTAGAGCAAATCGACGAGGAGGCAACTGGTGCTGCCCGCGGAAAGCGTGCGCCTGCAGCGGAAAGCAACAACTACAGCAGGGTAGGCTTTTTCATATTGTACGGGGCTAATAGGTATCCGGCTAGAGAAAACCGACGAGGAGGTAACTGGTGCCGCCTGCAGAAAGCGTGTACCTGGAGTGTAAATCAACAGTCGCTGTAAGCAGGAGCGACTTCTTTAGGTAGTCATCGTCTATTTTTTATTTTTTTAAATGTTCAAAATCTTATAGCGGTATAGAAAAAGGTTTGTTAAAGTTAGGTTAGTACGGATTACGAAATATTCAAGGAGGAACATACATATGAAATACCCTCAAGTGTGGGACTTAGAGACCTTCTTTAAAGGAGGCAGTGATTCTGAGGAATTTAAGACATTTGTACAAAAGGCAAATGAAATGAGCAAGGAGCTAAACGAAAGATTACAGCAATCCTTATCTCTTAATGAGCTAGAATCTTTCATTCATGACCTTCAAACCTTAATGCAGCATGCTAGAGAAGCTGGAGCATTTGTCAGCTGTCTTACTGCGCAGGATGTGAAAGATGAAAAGGCATCCCTTTGGCAAGGGAGCGTACAAGAGCTGTTTACTTCTGTACAAAATGTCACGGTAGGCTTAGAAGAAAAGTTAACAGATCTGACAGCAGATGAGTGGACGGCTCTGATAAATACAGAATCTTTAAGGGAAATTGCCTTTAATCTAGAAGAAAAAAAGAAAGCAGCCGATGAAAAATTAAACCCTGCAGAGGAGAAGCTTGCTGCAGCTCTTGCTGTTGACGGGTACCATGCGTGGGGAACGGTATATAATCAAGCAGTGGGACGCATGCAGATTCCATTTGAAGAGAACGGCGAAACCAAATTATTATCAGCAGGCCAGCTCCAAAACCGCCTGAATAGCGCAGATCGCAAAACAAGAGAGCAGGCATTTGATGTTTCTGAAGAGGCATGGCAGAAAGAAGCCCCTTTATTCACATCCACTCTTAATCATCTAGCGGGTTTTCGCTTGAAATTGTACGAAGCAAGAGGCTGGGATCACGTATTAAAAGAACCGCTAGATATTAATCGAATGAGCGAGAAGACGCTTAACGCGATGTGGGAAGCGATTAATGATAATAAACCGCGCTTTTATGAATTTATGAATCGTAAAGCAAAATTGCTTGGAGTCGAAAAGCTTGCGATGCATGATGTTCACGCACCGCTTCCGACCGAGGGGGATGCTTCTATTTCTTACGATGATGCTTGTGATTTAATTATTAAGCATTTTAATAAATTTAGTCCAAAGCTTGCGAGTTTCACTGAAGGAGCCCTGCGTGATGGCTGGGTAGAGGCAGAAGACCGAGCTGGTAAACGTCCTGGCGGCTTTTGCACTTCGTTTGCTGTATCGAAACAATCTCGAATCTTCATGACCTATGACGGTTCTATGGCGAATGTGGCGACATTGGCTCATGAGTTAGGTCATGCCTATCACAGTCATTGTTTAAAAACGAAGCAGCCGCTTGCACAGCGTTATGCAATGAATGTAGCAGAAACGGCTTCTACATTTGCAGAAACAATCGTAGCCGATGCTCTAGTAAATGAAGCGAAGGATGCGGATGTAAAACTTTCATTACTTGAAAATAAAGTAAACCGTGCGCTTGCTTTCTTTATGAATATTCATGCCCGCTTCCTATTTGAAACGCGATTCTATGAGGCTCGTAAAGAGAAACTTGTATCTACTGGTGAACTAAATGCTTTAATGGAAGAGGCTCAGCGTGAAGCATATGGAAATCAGCTTGAAAATTACTCACCGACCTTCTGGGCATCTAAACTCCATTTCCATATTACAGGAGTCCCTTTTTACAACTTCCCATATACGTTTGGCTACTTGTTCAGTATGGGAATCTATAAGCGTGCACTAGAAGCGGGAAGATCATTTGAAGATGATTATATATCCTTGCTTGAAGATACAGCGAGTATGAATGTAGAAGAGCTTGCTATGAAGCATCTACAAGCAGACCTCACTACAAAAGAATTCTGGCAGGAAGCAATTGACCTCGTTTTAGCTGATGTAGACGAATTTATGAGATTAACAGATAAATAATAGACAGAACCAAGGAGATGATTTCCTTGGTTCTTTTAATTTCTCTTAAAACAGGACTTTATTACCGGTAAAATAGGTAACAAAAATAACTATTTATTGAGAGGTTATGGTACTATATATTTGCAATCGATTAAATTCAACAAATATTGCGAAAAAATGGGGGATGAGAGAAGCCGATGAAAAGGGGATCAGTAGCTCAAAAAATGATAGCAGGGTTTGTGGTGGTAGCTATCATATTCAGTATTGCTAGTGTTTTTTCATACATAAATGTTAAAAATGTTGATCAATCATATCAGGAGTTAACTGGTTTTGTGCGAGATCTTGAAGTAACGACCCTTCGTATGGAAAGTAATTTAAATCGTACGAGCAGTAATTTACGAGGATATTTATTAACAGGTGAACGTGAGATGCTTGAGCGGTTTTATGATTATAACCGACAAGTGAATCTCTACATAGAAGAGTTGCAGCAACTCGTACCTGATGGTGAGACTGCTGGGCGGATGGAGCTTCTTGAGGAATTAAATGCAAGCTATTTACAACTGTCTAATACTGCAATTAATCAATTTCAGCTTAATCCTGAAGGAGCAATTGCAATCGTCAATAATGAAGTCCAGCCGATCGCGAGAGATATGATTAACGAAGCGGACCAATTTACTGCACAAATTCAAGATTACCGAGCAGAACGGGCATCAGCTATTGCTAGTGAGGTAAGAAATGCGATTGTGTTAACAGTTGTAATTAGTATTGTGGCCTTCTTAGTTGCAATTGGGATTGGTATTGCCTTATCAATGCTGTTGACAAAGCCATTAAAAGAAATGAAATCCGCTGCTGAGAGAATGGCAAATGGAGATTTGACTGTTAATACAGCAAGAGTGAGAGGGAATGATGAGATCGCAGCGCTATCTGCTTCCTTTGCTGTGATGCAAGAACAGCTGCGTACACTTGTGGGCCAGCTTTTATACAATTCAGATCAAGTGGCAGCAGCATCTGAGGAACTCTCAGCAAGTGCTGAACAGACTTCAAGAGCAACCGAACATACAGCGTCGGCTATCGAGAGGATTGCGAAAGGCAGTGACGATCAATTAGCTACAGCGGCAAAAAGTAATACTTTATTAGGTGAAGTTTCATCTAGTGTAGAAGAAATGGCTGTAAGTACTGCTGCAGTTGAGGAACAGTCCGAAAAATCTCGTCAGTATGCTGCAGATGGGGGCAAGCTTGTCCGTGAGACCGTCGACAAAATGAAAGCAATCGATCAATCTGTCAAAGATTCAGATAAGGCGATTCAAGGAATGTCTACTAAGGCAGAGGAGATTGGAGGCATTTTGGATGTGATCCGCGGGATTGCAGATCAGACGAATTTGCTTGCATTAAATGCAGCAATTGAAGCAGCGAGAGCAGGGGAGCATGGAAGAGGCTTTGCGGTTGTAGCAGATGAAGTGAGAAAACTTGCTGAACAATCTTCAGACAGTACGTTGAAAATTAATGATCTTATTTCTGAAATGCAAAATGAAACAAAACATTCTGTTACCATGATGGGGCTTGTAAAAGAAGAGGTACAGGAAGGACTTGTTACGGCAAATGATACCGATCGTAAATTTACAGCGATTAGCGAGGCCATTGAATTAATGAACGAGCAGATCGAACAAATCAATGATACTGCTCAAACAATGGCTGAGAGATCAGAGGTTGTCTCATATTCTGTAAATGAGATGACGGATATTGCCAAAGAATCATCAGAGCACAGTTCGACAGTAAGTGCTTCGGCTCAAGAAACATTGGCATCGATGGAAGAAGTAACGTCTTCTGCTCATGCGCTGACAACAATGGCCGAAGAGCTGCAGCAGCTTGTGAAAACATTTAAAATTGATCGTTAATACGTAAGAAGAAGCTGTCCCGCTTAGGAGCAGCTTCTTTCGTTTGATCCATGGGAAGAGGCGCATATCCTCAGTCAATGAATACAATTCCAATTCACACGGACGCATAAATTGGTTGAAGCGACGCAATACGAAGAGATAGGCGCAATTTAGCCCGTAAACGACGCAATACCTCGAAACATGCACGCATTGAGCTCCTCAACGGACGCATAAACAAGGTAAAAACTTATAATTGGTCACGTGCCAATCTGATTCTACACATGCTAGCTAGCGCGGGCACTTCCTTTTCAGATGGGGTATTAAATGTTAGCCCTCTTGCTTCAAATAACGTTTATCTTTCATGAATAATCTCCAGAAGAAAATGAAGATCGGCACAAGCACCGCCATCCCCACCCCGTATCCAATCAGAAGCAGACCAAACATCGTGTCGTTTGTAAACGCATCATAAATTGTGACATCAGGATAGAGGAAATAAGGCATGTGGGCGGACCCGTAAGCAAAGCTTGCAAGGCCGAACTGGGCAGCAATTAAAAGGACAGCTGCTCTAGGTTGCCCTACACTTACTTTTTTTGACGGCCACCAAAGCGCACTGTACCCTATGCTGAATGCTAACAAGGATAGCGAGAACAAAAGCCATTCGTTCGCCATATTTTCAAACATCCAGAATGCTTCAGGAATTAACGTGAAAATCGCAGCGACTGCAAACGCCAGAGTAATCGGACCAAGAATAATCGCATTTTTTCTATACACATGGTAGGTCTCTTCAGAATTGGCTTCTCTTGCATAATCACTTAATAATAGTGAAGATAAAAACAGCTCTGTACTAATTCCAAAGCCAAGGTGAGTGTAGAAGGTAGGGCTTGTGAAAAGCTGGTTCACTAATACATATTGCCTGTCTCCTACTGTCTCTACAAAGCCGCCGATTGCTGCAGGCAGTATACTAATAAGCAGGGCTGGAATTAATAAGCCGGTCACACCTGAGATGATGACAAGCATATTCGTATATTTCTGTACGGAATATGAATACACCATAAAGGCACTCCGGATCGTTAACAGAATTAACACCAGGCAAAAAGGAACGATCATAATTGTACCTAGTGAAGAGGCAGCTCCTGGAAAGAAACCGACAAGAGCCACGACAAGGAGTACTAAAAAAACATTCGTTACTTCCCATGAAGGTGAGAGATACCTATTCGCAATACTTGCAGCTTTTGTGTCCGTTCGCTTACGATAAAACATCGCCCAGAAACCTGCGCCAAAATCAATAGAGCCTGCAATGGCGTAGACAAATAAGAACACCCACAAAATGATAATGGCAATATAGACATTTTCCATCTTTTAAACTCCCTTCTATTTAAAGCATGATTTAAGCTGTAGGTGTCGTCGAATGCAGCTCGTGAGTGACAGGATTTCTCTTGAAATAAAAATACATGACAAGACCAGTCAGTACGAGCAAGCTCAAATAAAGAGTCAGGAATAAAAAGAAGAGCATGCCTAAGTTTCCGGAATTTGTCGCGGCTTCGGCTGTTCTTTGCACTCCGAAAATCGTCCAAGGCTGTCTGCCGGTACAGCTGAAAATCCAACCCGTTTCAATGCCGATCATTGAAAGCGGTCCGCATAACACAAGTGCTCCTAAAAGCCATTTTGGAAATGCTTTTTGTTTTTTTCTTCCCAAAAACCAAATGACCCAAAAGATACCGGCAAGTCCTAACAGAACGGTCCCAATCCCAACCATGACATTAAATAACGTATGGACGAATAAAGGCGGCCACTCATCCCGAGGAAAGTCGTTTAATCCTTGGACTACCCCGTCGGTTGAACCAGTCGCAAGCCAGCTTAGCATCCCTGGAATTTCAATTCCTCCAATCACTCGTCCTGCTTCAGGATCCGGAGTGCCTAGTATGGCAAGCGGTGCATTGTCCTGTGTTTCAAACAATCCTTCAGCCGCAGCCAGTTTCACAGGTATTTCTTCATGCAGCATGATTGCTGTGTCATGGCCGTTATTAGCCGTGTAAAATGACATAGCGAGGGCGACACCAAGCGAGAGCATCAGCCCTTTCTTGTGATAGGTTGTTTCACGAGCAGTTAACCCTCCGCGAAACAGCTTATACGCAGCAACAGAACCTAACATAAAGGCGCCAGTCATATAAGCGCTTCCCAGTACATGCATAGCCGTTACATAAATACTGGGATTGAATACAGCTTCAAGAGGGCGGACATTTGAAACGACTCCATCTACATAATCAAACCCCCTCGGCGTATTCATCCAGGCATGCGCATCAGTAATTAATACAGCAGAAGCCGTCGCCCCTAATGCGACAAAGAATACAGTGATAATCCGCATTGTGGGAGAGAGGCGGTCTGCAGCATACACGTAAATAGACAGAAAGAGAGCTTCGATAAAGAAGGCAAAGATCTCAATTTGAAACGGCAGGGCAATGACTTGTCCGACAATTTCCATATAGCCCGGCCATAATAAAGACAGCATGACAGCTACGATTGTTCCTGATGGGATCGCGACTCCAAGCAAGATCGCCACACCTTTTGTCCATCTTTTGGCAAGTAACCCGTAGTCCTCGTCTTTTTTGATCAGCCGTAGTATTTCAGCCAGCAGTATCATTAATGTGATCCCAACACCTAGTGTGGCAAAAATAATATGAAAGGCCATTGATGATCCGAATAAGCTACGTGCTAATAGTACATTATCCATCTAGTTCGTTCCCTTCTAGCTGATGTAAGTCCATCACAGTAGTATGTAGCGCTGTCATTACTTTGTGTCAGGGTTAATGGAATTATGCACTATATTTTCCAGCATAAAAAAACCACCTCATCCATTCAGAAGCAATACACTGAATAATGGACAGGTGGTTTATATATTTATGAATGTTTAATTTTTTGTGAAGCAATCTTTTTCTCTTCTAGCCGCTTCTCAAGCTTATCGAGAAATTCAGGGTCATTTAGTAATTGTTTTTTATTTTCAAGTACTAATTTATCAAAATTAACCGTTTGACGTCTCATTTAGCACCATTCCTTATACATTTTATTAACAAGGGGGTAAAACCTTGCTGTACAGTAATTATAACAAGAAAAAGACGTATATACAGGTTAAATTGTTACAATTTTTTGATAAAGGTGAAAAATGACGGATGATGTCGAACATTTCTATTGATTCATTTGAACGCATAGGATGGTAAAAACGTGGAAAGGGTGTTGGAATGGACAGATCTGCGTTTAGACAAACGATAGAAGTGAATGAGATGTTAGAGGATTTGATGGAGACGGAGAGTTCAGATGTATTGATGATTGATTATCTCTCTGTTATTTCTCCTAGTGAGCAAGCTTCTTTTTTATGGAAGCAAATATTAGAAAGCAGAAGAAGACATTATGATTGGCTTAGGAGCGTGTATTATCAACTAAACGGAAGGTGGCCGGAGGTGGATCAAGAAATTTTTAGACGTCCTTCTTCATATGAGGAAGGACTTACAACCCAATTGACAAGAACAGAAAGAAGAAAACTCCATATGCAGAGTTTAATGAATCAGATGCTATATGCATCCGTATATTTCAGTCAATCCCTTCAAATTATTTATAATCAATTGTTGTATGAAGAATTGTTGCTTAGACATCTTAGACGGTTCTAAAAGGAGCATATCATCTCACCATGATATGCTCTTTTTGTTCATTCTAGAACTGGAAAAAATTAATTTTGAATGTAAGCGCTTACCATAAAAAATAGGTGTTTACAAGAGGTTGTTTAATTGTTAGAATATTTTTAACATTTAAAGAAAGTTCATTGGATTAACCCATTCGTTAGTTGAACGATTGTTCGACAGCTGGGTTTATTCCCAAAATACACAGAGAAACGTATAGGAGGAGAGAGGCATGACAGTATCAGAAAAGAAGAAATTTGAGGATCTACAAAGGAAGATTGAAAGTCTTACTCATGAGTTAAATGAATTAAAGAAAGTTCAACAAGAAGGCTTTGAGCCTCTTGAAACAGATCATTTTCTTACACAAGCTTACAATTAATGTTAAGATGAAGATGTTTAACAGCTGTTAAGCATCTTCTTTTTATTATGTTAATGGAAGGAGTATTGTGATGACCGTCAAGACCGAGAAAATTCATTGTATAACGATACCTACGCCTTTTCTTGTAGGTCCTGTGAATTGTTACCTCATTGAAGGCGCTGTCCTTACTTTAGTAGATACAGGCCCCAAAACAGAGGAAGGATTAAACGTTTTAAAATCTCGAATTAAAGAAATTGGCTACATGATGAATGATATTGAACAAATTGTTCTCACTCATCATCACCCTGATCATGTTGGGCTCACTGCTTCATTTCCTCATGCTAAAGTGATCGGGCATAAATTAAATCAGCTGTGGTTGTCGCGAGACCGGGTGTTTTTTGAGCAGTATGCCAGCTATTTCAAAACCTTTTATATGCAGCACGGCCTAAATGAAAATCAGTTAAAAGTCATTGAACGTTCGTCATTAGGTTATCTACATTTTGTTGACCGAACCAATGTAGATATTTTCATCAGTGAAGGCGATACGCTCCCTGGATTGCCTCATTGGCAGGTAGTGGAAACACCAGGTCATGCGCAAAGTCATTTATTTTTTATTAGAGACACTGACCGTATGGCCATAGGAGGAGATGTCTTATTAGCATCTGTTTCTTCAAATGCCTTGCTTGAAGCCCCTTTAGATGGAGAAGAGAGGCCGAAAACATTATTACAATACCGCGATTCTCTTCAAAAGTTAAAAGACCTTGATATTAAAGAACTTTATACAGGACATGGAGAAAAAATTAAGGACGTAGCAACTTTAGTAGACAAACGCTTAGCTTCTCAAGAGGAACGAGCGAAAGTTATTTATGGCCACTTAAAAGAAGGTCCGATGACAGTCAATGAGCTGGGTGCAAAGATGTTTGGCAGAAGCCATGAAAAACAGCCGGAATTAACATTTTCTGAAGTGTTCGGGCACCTTGATTTATTAGCACAGGATGATTTAGTGTCTGAGATCAATGATGGAGATTTTATTTATTTTAAAGCAAAATGAATGGTCAATCATTCATTATATAACTAAGATTTAATTATTCAGACAACATTCGTTTCTATTTCAGCTCAATTATTGGTAAAATAATGAGAAAGAGCATTTACTTAAGGAGGAAGTTGTAATGGAAACGGAAAAAAAAGGGTGCCAGTCGCTTTGCAAAGGTTTATGGATTGGCGGGGCTGTTGCATTAACGATTGTACTCGCAAAAAAAGAATGGCGTCAAAAACTTAAAGAAGAAGTAACTGATTTAAAAGAAGGCACAACAGAAGCGGTGACATTTATCCGTGATAATCGCCAGCAGATTTTTGATCAAGTGCGTGAAACAGCTACAGAAGTTTCTCAAGTTATCCGTGATATATCAGAAGATGTTAAAAAACTTTCTGAGACTGCAGCTCACCTGAAGGAAAGTTCAGAAGAGATTATTCAAGCAACGAAGGAAGCTGCCGAAGAAGTAAAGCAACTTAAAAATAAAGAATAAAACTGGCGCATAATATCATAAATTGCGGACATCATAATGTTTGAGGACGGCAGTTGATCTGCTGTTCTTACCACCAACCCTAAGGCAAGAAGTTGTTCAGAGGTACAATAGGCAAGTTGCGAATTTTGAGTAAGATCCTTACATGAGGTGATTACATTGAAGGAGTATTACTAGTACGTTCAGATTGTTTTTAACATTTGTTCTTAACAATATGTTTTTTACAATATTGAGTGAGGTGTCTCCTAAAAACAAAGATCGTTACGACCCCAGATTGTTCATTGAATAAAGAATATCTGTTTTAGGTTATGGTGAAATGGAGGTGGCCACATTGCGTCGGTCACCTCCATTACTTTCAAAAAGGCAGGTGTCTGATATGAGCCAGAAGAAAAAGCCAAAAGCAAATGCACATCACTCTGGGCATAAACATGCCAACAATCATAAGACAAGCAGTTCTGCTAATAAACAAAATGGATATCACTAAAACATATAACCCTCATTCTTTTTAGAATGAGGGTTTCTTATTATTTGGATAACGTAACTTCTTGGTTTGTATTCGTTTGAGCAGACTTAAATAACGTTCCTGTTACTAAGATGAAGAGGAGCATGCCGCCAATCGAATAATAAATACTGCCTGATTCAAAGATATCAATAAACACACCCCCGATAAGCGGCCCTGTCATACTTCCTACGCCAAAACTGATCGCCATCATCACGTTTCCAGTCGGCAAAAGGTGGGCAGGGATAAGATCGGCTAAGTACATAACTCCTAGAGAAAAGAAGGAGCCGACAAACGCTCCAGCCAAAATAAATAAGATAAATAGGATTGTGCTAGATGATTCAAAAGTGATCATTGCAAAAAAACAGAAGGCACCAAGGGCGGATAGAATTAACAAGATTCGTTTTCTGCCGATACGATCACTAAGAAGACCCAGCGGCAATTGAGTAATCAGACCCCCAATTACAAAGGCTGGCAAAAGAATGGATACGAGCTCTATTGTCATACCTGACCTCAGCGCATAAACAGGATAATTCCCGTGAAGAGATGCTTCAAGAAAGCCATATCCAAAGGCCGGCAGAAAGGCAAACCATGCAAGTTTGAATACTTCCTTATAACGACTCCATGTTGAAAGCTTGCTTCCGGTTTCCAAGTCAGATAAAGGAAACTCGTTTCTCATTTGAAGAATTAATAACCATGCGAGTAAACTAAGGCCGGCAGATATTAAAAATGGCAGCCATTCGTTGATGGCTAAAAGCCTAGTCATAAATGGACCTGCTCCAAACCCTAAGCCAAAAGCGAGACCGTACAATGATATATTTCGACCACGGTTTTCCTGTGTACTGGTCGTTGTAATCCATACTTGTGTAGCAAAATGAACCATATTATCGCCGATGCCAATAATGATTCTAAGGATAAACCAAAACCAAAAAGCCTGCCATACAGGAAGTAATAAAAGAGAGGTGATCATAAGAATTAAACCGATCGTAATGACAGGCTTATATCCATACTTCCTTACAGGGTGCTCGATAAAAGGTGAAGCAAGCAGAACACCAATATAAAGAGCTGCTGCATTTAAGCCGTTAAGGGATGATGAGACGCCAGCATCTTCTAGCATAATAGCTAAAAGAGGCAAAAGCATTCCTTGGGCAAAGCCTGCTATGGCAACCATAATTATTAAGACGATTAAGCGGTATAAAGGGCGGTTTTCCTCTTGTTGTTCACGTATCATCAGGGTTCACCTCTTTTCATTTACATACAACATCGTCTATTGTACCTTCTATCTATCCTTCTGACTATCAAACGATGAAGTTTGGAGAAAAAATGGTACAATAGAAGATGATACAGGGGATTAGTATTAAGTGTAGGAAGAAATAAAGGAGGATGTATGATGGAATTTAAAATGAAAGAAAATGGCTTTGAAACGGATGTGGAATTTGGAACTTTACAGGTTTCTGGAAATGCCGAGCACGGCTTCAGACCTTATCAGCTGCTCGTTTCTTCGATTGCTGTATGCAGCGGAGGAGTTTTACGCAAGGTGCTCGAGAAAAAGAGAGTTGCCTATGAGGATATTCATATTAAAGCAGATGTAGTACGCAATACAGAAGGAGCGCAAGAAATCCAAGCTGTACATATGCACTTTACGATTAGAGGCTGTGATGCTAGTGAGCAAAAAATTGAAAAGTCATTAGAAGTAACAAGAAAAAACTGCTCAATGGTACAATCAGTGAAAGAAAGTATTGAGATTACTGAGTCCTTTGAATTAAAATAAACCTTTTCCGCCCTGCTGGTCTAACATGGTCAGCAGGGCTTACTCTTTTTATTAAAACCTATTTCATACTATAATGAGGCTTGGATAAATAATGAGAATTAAAATGAATTGAAGCTAATATGAATAGAAGGGATTTATATGAAAACCGCGCAGACTAAGCAAATTGATTTTACAGAGGGCAGTATTAGGAAGAAGATGATTCTATTCTCTTGGCCGATCTTTTTTGCTAATATGCTACAAGCCTCGTATCAGTTTGTTGACTCTCTTTGGGTCGGAAACTTACTTGGAACCAATGCATTAGGAGCAATCTCGATCTCGGCTACGGTCGTCTTTACGATTTTATCATTTATTATCGGAGTAAATGGTGCGACGTTAACAGTTCTTTCTCAACGAAAAGGAGCGAATGATGAGAAGGGACTTAAAGAATCATTGAATGCGTTCGTTTTTGTTCTTGGATCACTCGCTCTTATATTAGGTGCTATTGGGTTCCTTTTTTCAGGTAGTATTTTGCGTGCCATGGGAACTCCCGATGCGATTTTACCTTATGCTGAATCCTACTTGAAAATAAACTTTATTGGGATCTTGTTTTTATTTGGCTATAATTTTATTGGGACGGTACTCAGAGCGCTTGGGGATAGTAAGACTCCCATTCGATTTGTCATGCTCGCCGTCATTTTAAACGCCATTTTAGATCCCTTGTTTATCAGCGTGTTTAACCTAGGTATAGATGGTGCGGCTTATGCAACGATTATCGCACAAGGTACAGCTTTTATTTATGGGCTGTTGTACTCGATTTTACGTGCAGGTGTGCCCTTTAGTATTCCGACACTTCCTGAGCGAAAATATTTTGTCGTCCTCTTTAAAATGGGATTGCCAGCCGGACTCTCAATGATGGCTATCTCAGCTGGTATTTTAGCGATTATGACAGTTGTAACAGGCTTTGGTGAAGACGTCGTAGCTGGATTTGGAGCTGCTCAGCGGCTTGATAGTATTATTATGCTGCCAGCACTTACCCTTGGTTCTGCTGTAAATAGCATGGCTGGTCAAAATATAGGCGCTAGAATGTGGGAGCGTGTTCGCGAGGTTGCCAAAGAGGCAATCAAGTTGATTGTAGCTGTCACTCTGCTGATCAGCACTATCATGTTTTTATTTGCAGAGTACTTTGTGTCTTTATTTATTCAAGACCCTGCAACCGTTGCATTTGGTGCGATGTATGTGCAAACGATCGCTTTCTTTTATCCGTTTTTAGGAATTAACTTCGTGTTAAATGGAATTGTTCGTGCCTCTGGAGCGATGGTACAAGTCCTCGTATTAAATATCATTTCGTTTTGGGTGCTGCGTTTTCCGCTAACCTATCTATTTGCTGAATGGCTCGGTGAGAGAGGCATCGCAGTTGGTATGGGAATGAGCTTTGTAGTGAGCAGTATCATCGCAGCAAGCTATTATTTCCTCGGAAATTGGCGAAAGATAAGTGAAGATGTGATAAAGCACACAGAAGGAACGAAATAAGGTATAGTGGTAAAGTTGGAAAAAGTAATATGATGGAGGAATAGTGAATGTCTGTATCAGTTAAACGAGGGCTGTTTTATTTAGTAGGGCTCTTAATTTTGTCCTTTGGAATTACAATGACGATCTTAGCTGGGCTTGGGGCAGGTGCATGGGATGCTCTAAATGTTGGTTTGTCATTAATGACGCCATTTACAGTAGGGAACTGGGTTATTTTCATCGGGATCATCTTAATAATTTTGAATGCATTATTATCGAAATCAAAGCCGGAAGTTCTTTCTTTAATCACAATTGTGGTATTAGGGTTCTTTATTGATTTTTGGCTGTTAATCGTATTTCCTAATATGTTTATAACCGAAGTGATCTTGCAATACATTGTTTTATTCGTAGGGATCGTGATGATGGCTTTAGGTATTGCAACATATCTTCAAGCTAAATTTGCTGTCATCCCAATTGATCGTTTTATGTTTGTCTTACAAGACTTGTTCAAGGTTAAACTGATGGTTGCAAAGACGATTGGAGAGGTGACAGCATTAATCGCGGCTTTCTTTGCAGGCGGGCCGATTGGTGTGGGAACGATTTTAGTTACCTTTTTAATTGGGCCGATGATTCAGTTTTTCTTCCCTAAACTTGAGAAAATGGTTTATGGCACAAAAGAAGCATAAGAAAAAAGGACTGACATAATGTCAGTCCTTTTCTTAATTTTTCTTAGCTTTCGCATGGTCATTCGTCGCTTTAACTGCTTCCATAATGGCTGCTTGAAAATGATTTTTCTCTAACGATTTCAGGCCAGCATCTGTTGCACCGCCAGGAGAGGTTACTTGCTCTCTTAACAAAGCTGGATCTTTATATGTTTTTAGCATTTCAGCACTTCCTATAACCATTTCTTGGACTAGCTTCTCAGCTTGATTTTGACTAAGTCCGTATTCAGCAGCCGCAACTTGTAATGCTTCTGTGAAATAATATAAGAAAGCAGGAGCACTCCCAGTAACTGCTGTAAGGTTGTGGATCTGATCTTCGGTCAATTGTTCTGATGCGCCTATGGAGTTCAAAATCATTTGAAGCTGTTCTTTATGAGCTTCGTTAACATGTTGTCCGTATGTATAGGTTGACATCGATTTGCCAACGCTTGCTGCTGTGTTGGGCATAACCCAGGCAACTGGTGTTTTATTTGGCAGGCGAGCCTCTAAGAAAGTTGGATCCACACCTGCAGCAACGGTAATGACAAATTGACCGTTTATACGCGGAGAAAGATCTTCTAATAACTGGTCATGGGCACTAGGGGGACAAGCAAGCAAAATCGTATCTGCCTCATCAATCCCCTCGCTCCAATGATTGATTGTTTCGATATGATAGCGTGTTTTTAAGGAAGCTAATTTTTCTTTATTATGTAAATTTGTAACGGTAACTTTTACATCTCTATCGTTTTTATGAAGAATTCCAGCGAAAATAGCTTCTGCCATTCGACCAGCCCCGATAAATAGTATGTGCATCCCTCATCATCCTTTCTATTCCTATACCGTACCAAAAAGAAGAGGAAACGGAAAGCGACGGATATTTTTTTATTTCCTGCTTACACTACCGTTAACAAAAACATTTAAATTAAGGAGGAAATAATGATGAAGCGGACAATATCGGTTCTTATGATGCTTCTCTTTGTGTGTATTTCATTTCAAAGCGCACCATATACAGTAATGGCCCAAGGAGATAGTGAAGGGAAAGATGGTAAAGATGAAAAAGTCACTGAAGAAAAGAAAGATTTTACCATTCCAAGCTCAGTCTTGCCTATTTCTAAAGAGAATACGTACACAAACCCTACCCAAGACCTTCCTTATCTTCAGCCGAGCACGTTAGCTGAAGAGTTACTAGGTACAACAGATGTGAAAATTGAAAACCCCGATCTTATCCGGATTTTTAATGAATCAACCATTAACGATTCCAAGCTGGCAATTGGGTTCCGTGCTTCTATTTACTTGGGTGAATGGCCGTTAGCTTATGAATCAAATGGAACCGAAGTGAACTGGGAATATCAGAAAGTGAACACTAATTTCATCGATAATCGCGGGGGACAGTCTCCGCAAAAGCTTGCCTATACTCAGGAACAACAAAAACGTGTGAATGGCGGGTTAACAGCAAAAATACCAAATAGTGAAGCAGTAAAGAAAATGATGATGATTAAAGCAGCTGAGCATACGAATTTACCGCTCGCATTTGATACAGTCATTGGCCAAGGAACGAAAAAGAATAATTCGTATCATATTGCCCCTAAGCAGGTAGGATATTTGCATAGCTATGTGCCAGCAGCACATGAAAAGGGAAAAGTGACTTACGGAGAAGTGTATTTAACGTTTAAAGGCGGCAAACGCAAACTTGAAGTGAAAAATGTAACACAGCAAGGGGTAGGGGCCTGGATTCCTGTTCAAGATCATTTATCCTTTGCCTTTATTGCCGCGAATCAGCCTAAATAGTATTAAGGCTGAGCTTAAGGTTGGGGTAATTGTATGATTGGAGTCGTTTATACGTTAGTTCGTGAGCTGATTGCGTCTATATTTCATGGAATTATATGTTTTGACGGGTTAATTGCGCTAGTCTCGAGTAATTGCATTACTTCAACTAACATATGCGTCGGTGCGAGGGAGAATTGTATCTTTTCAAAGGATACAATTCTCCCTCACCTGCTCGTTCATACGGGAAATAAGGAGCTGTCCTCGTGGACAAGCTCCTTTTTCGTTAAATATTTGATTTGCGTTTCGTGAAATCTATCTCTTTATAGTATGCATCTTTTACAAGGACATTGGGTCCAAGACATTTAACGGAAGCACAGTGGCAAGATAAAGACTTGTTTAATTCGGTGTTTCGCCATGTTTCGTACGCCTCATTTAAAGATGTATTTGTGATGTTGCCAAGAGGTGGTGTATCTCCAAAATCAGTCACGATAATGTCCCCGTCAAAAATATTTACATTCAAGCGTGAACGGCCGTCTGGATCATTTCGTACCGTTACATTCTTCTCGCTAAACAACCTCTTTTGAAGGAGAAGGTCATCCGCGTTATCACTGCAAGGGTAAAATGGTAAAGTACCAAATAACATCCATGTATCAGGGTCTCGCACGTCAAGGAGTTGGTGGATGCCAGCACGGATTTCATCTAATGAGGCCACTTCAAGAGTGGAAGCGAAGTCGCTAGGGTACATAGGATGCACCTCATGCCTTTGACAGCCCATTTCTACAATCTGTTGATGGATCTTATCTAAGTGAGGAAGCGTTCGTTTGTTAATCATCGTTTCCGCAGATACGATAACCCCTCTTTTTGTTAATTCTTTTGCGTTGCTGACCATACGTTCAAATAGAGCCGCACGCTGCTCATAGCTCGGTTTACGATCCATTACCGCAAATCCAATTTCCGCAAAATCATCTACACTTCCATAATTATGAGAGATATGAAGAACATCGAGATATGGAATGATTTTTTCATACCGCTTCAAATCAAGTGTTAAGTTGGAGTTGATTTGTGTACGGACTCCACGTTCATGCGCATATTTTAGTAACGGAACGACATATTGATCGACGGATTTCATCGAGAGCATAGGTTCTCCGCCAGTAATACTAAATGCTTTTAAATGGGGAATTTCATCTAATCGCTTAATAAGTAAATCAAGCGGCAGGGGAGTCGGGTCTTTATGCTGCAGGGTGTAACCGACCGCACAATGTTCACACCTCATATTACAGAGGGTAGTCGTAGTGAACTCAATGTTTGTAAGTTCTTGTCTGCCAAAAGAGATGATATCTTCATAAGCCTCCCATGGATCATAGGAGGGGGTGATTTTTGGTAATGTTTGATTCAAAAAAATCGAACTCCTTACTTTAGTTACAGTTCTGCATATGCAACATGCAAAACATCATGAATTCTCATACTAACCCTAATCATAACGTAAATAGAAAGTAAGAAAAAGACTTAACAACAATTGACACCCCGCTCCTTAGTTGTCCCGATCAATTGAATCTGTTAAACTTTAAGCAGTTTTAATGAAGAGTACGTTACGTATGGCATGTTAAATCGAAAGAATATAAAGGTAAATGTACTATAAAGGAGCGATTACGAGTGGGCGGAGCTATTCACAACAAGAAAGAACAAATGGATTACTTACACCGCAGGTTAGATTTAGTAATGAATGTACTGGATTCAATCGACCCAGAAGAAGCTGGTGTTGAAGAGATTGATCGATTACTTGCTATGCTGGATGATATTGAAGTAAAGTGTAAGCAATTCCGTAACGATTGGTCTGAATAAGGAGGCATTTAAATGAATCTTTATTTAATCCGTCACGGTGAATCAGAGGGTAATCGATTAGGTAAGATTCAAGGCTGGAGTGATTTTCCTCTTTCAGAAATAGGAAAAAAACAAGCGTTAAAACTTGGGGATTTTTTTCAAGGAATCCAACTCGATTATCTATACAGCAGTGACTTAACACGTGCACATGATACAGCTCTTGCAATAGGTAGTGAAAAAGATCTTACCGTTCATAAGTGGGAAAAAGTTCGGGAAGTAAACTTAGGTCCGTTTCAAGGTTTGTCTCGTGAGGAGATCTATGAACACTTTCCTAAAGTGAGGGAGACATCGATTCTAACCTCAGGCATTGCTGGAACAGAGTCTGTTCACGAGCTGACAGAACGTTGTAAATACGTTGTCGATCAATTGAAAAGAGCTCATAAAAATGACCATGTTGCCATCGTTTCTCATGGCGGATTCATTAGTATATTTCTCATGTACCTTATGATTGGGGATAATTGGGGAGAATTCCATCGTCCGTTTCAGATAGGGAATACAAGTATTTCACATATCGAGTTGAGCAGACCGGGCAAGCCTTTATTCCATTATATTAATCGTGATCATCACTTATCGATGGAAGGAATGGCCTCAAAAAAAATGGGCTTATTATAATTTTTATCATAAAAGGCGTTAAGGAGCAGTGTTCCCTAGCGTCTTTTTAGTTGCTCCCTTTTTTTGATGGTTTACAAGTGAGATAACTATGAGACAATAGAAGGACGTTAAAAAATAGAAAGTGGGAAAAATAGTGCGAAAAAATAAATTTGATACAAATGAAAAGGTTTTACTCAAATCTTTAAAAGAGACGGTCACAGTGAATAAATTCAGTTATGTGCCGAACATGAAACGTTACTCTTACACAGTCAAAGAATACCCCCACACTTTCTATTTTGAAGAAGAATTAGAACAACTTACAACTTAAATTTGCTTTTCTTCATCATAACTGTTATGATGAACTTACATTATTTTTGTTCGGATATCTCGATAAAGTTAAGCCTTTCTTTTACAAGTGGTTTTCTTCTATTGGATTACATGAGCAAGAGTAGTAATAATATGTGGGTAATCCACGATGGAGGAATTTTCATGACACAAGGTACAGTTAAATGGTTCAACGCAGAAAAAGGTTTCGGTTTCATCGAAGTTGAAGGTGGAGACGACGTATTCGTACACTTCTCAGCTATCCAAGGTGAAGGTTTCAAATCACTTGAAGAAGGTCAAGCTGTTTCATTTGAAATCGAGCAAGGCGCTCGCGGACCTCAAGCTGCAAACGTACAGAAGTAATAACTGAAGTACAATATAGAGGACTCCCTATGGGGGGTCCTTTTTTGTTTTCTCTTCTGTAGACGCTTTCAATTTGGTCTTTCGGAATGTTTAGACTAGCAGTATAATAGAAGACGAAGAACATAGAGAAGAGCGGAAAAGGAGCTGGCAGAAGTGGAGAAATTGCAACAAAGCATGTATGAATTAATCGTGGAAACATCAACAAACTTACCGAATGATGTACGTCGTGCGATTGCTAAGGCAAAAGCACAAGAGAATGCAGGCACAAGAGCAGCACTTTCTTTATCAACAATTACAGAGAATATTGAAATGGCAGATGAGAAAGTGTCACCTATTTGTCAGGACACAGGTATGCCTACGTTTGAAATTAAAACTCCTGTAGGCGTAAATCAAATTGAAATTAAAAAAGCCATTCATAAAGCAATGGAGCAAGCAACAGCTGATGGAAAGCTTCGTCCGAACTCTGTTGATTCCTTAACAGGTAAAAACAGCGGCAACAACCTAGGCGGCGGGACACCGGTTATTCATTTTTCTCAATGGGAAGAAGATGTGATTGATGTTCGCTTGATCTTAAAGGGCGGCGGCTGTGAAAATAAAAATGTACAGTACAGCTTGCCAGCGGAGTTAGAAGGGCTCGGCCGTGCTGGACGTGACCTTGATGGTATTCGCAAATGTATCATGCACTCTGTCTACCAAGCACAAGGACAAGGCTGTAGTGCGGGCTTCATTGGTGTTGGAATTGGCGGCGATCGTACGACGAGTTATTCCTTAGCTAAGGAGCAATTATTCCGCACAGTAGATGATGTAAACCCGGTTGAAGACCTTAAGAAGCTTGAAGATTATGTAATGGAAAATGCGAATAAACTTGGTATTGGAACAATGGGATTCGGCGGAGAAGCGACATTACTCGGCTGTAAAATTGGAGCAATGAACCGCTTACCAGCAAGCTTCTTTGTATCCGTAGCGTACAACTGCTGGGCATATCGCCGTTTAGGTGTAGTTATTGATCAATCAACTGGTGATATTAAAGAGTGGTTATACAAAGATGGCGAAACAGTTGACCTAAACACGGCGAGCAAAGAAATCGCAGCAGCTGCCGAAGTACAGGAAAAAACACGTGAAGTGGTCCTTGAAGCACCAATCACAGAAGAACAAATTCGTGATCTTAAAGTCGGAGATGTTGTCATTATTAACGGAATGATGCATACAGGCCGTGATGCGATTCACCATCACTTAATGGATCATGATGCACCAATTGATTTGAACGGACAAATTATTTACCACTGTGGACCAGTAATGCTTAAGGACGAAGAAGGAAACTGGCATGTGAAAGCGGCCGGTCCTACGACAAGTATTCGCGAAGAGCCTTATCAAGGTGATATCATGAAGAAATTTGGTATCCGAGCAGTAATGGGTAAAGGCGGTATGGGACCTAAGACGCTTAAAGCTCTAGAGGAGCATGGCGGCGTCTACTTAAATGCCATTGGCGGTGCGGCTCAGTATTATGCTGACTGTATCAAAGAAGTAAAAGGGGTAGACTTAATGGAATTTGGAATTCCAGAAGCGATGTGGCACCTAGAAGTAGAAGGGTTTGCTGCAATCGTAACGATGGATTCACACGGCAACAGTCTGCATGCTGATGTAGATAAATCTTCACTTGAAAAATTAGCTGAATTTAAAGAGCCGGTATTTAAATAAGTAATTGTTGAACATGAAGCTGCCTTGTACGAGGCAGCTTTTTCCTCGTTTCTGAAGTGATGCAATTCTTCCTTTAAAAGATCTAATTATGATCAACAACGACACATATCGGGCTTGAAAGGAGGCAATAGTGTATAATTGGCGCAATAAGACCAGCAAATAACACAATGACATTTCATACCCACGCAATCAGCTTATCAACAGGCGCATAAACAGTGTGAAAAAATACAATCAAGTGCAGTTCAGTCACTGTACAAGTTTCGTAAGCCAAGTCCCTGATCATCTACAATACATCCTTCCTCATATTGTCTAATCAATGAAAAGAATACATATTGCACTGCACTAGTGACAAACTAAGAAAAAAGTGAGGGAGTATGATACATCATGATCAAAAAAACAACAGTCCTCCTCTTTCTTTTCTTCGTTTGTTTCAACATAACAGCAGGCGGCATTCATGCTTACGACTCCAAAACGTATAACTGGAGCTTCAAACCTGCAAAAGATAATAAGCCTGTTACAACCGAGTCTCTATATATTCAAATGCTCGAAGATACAGGAGGCTTCTTTATTGGGGATACAACGAAAAAAGAACTGTACTTAACTTTTGATAATGGGTATGAAAATGGATACACAGAAAAGATTTTAGATGTGTTAAAAGAAAAAGAAGTACCAGCTGCGTTTTTTGTCACCGGTCATTACTTAGATTCTGCATCAGACCTTGTAGTGAGAATGGTCAATGAGGGCCATATTGTCGGTAATCACTCTTGGCATCATCCAAGTCTTCCTGAAATCGGTGAGGGAAGATTGATGGAAGAGTTAACTAAGGTAAAAAACAGATTTACAGAACTCACAGGCGAAAAAGAGATGAATTACCTCAGACCTCCTCGAGGACAATTCAGCGAACGTTCGTTAGCCTTATCTGCCAAATTAGGCTACACCAATGTATTTTGGTCCATGGCCTATAAAGATTGGGAAGTGAATAATCAAAAAGGCGGACAGTACGCATATGATCAAATCATGAAACGAATTCATCCAGGAGCCATCATGCTGATACACTCTATTTCTAGTGACAATGCAGAAGCTCTGCCAAAAGTAATCGATGAGGCTAGAAAACAAGGCTACACCTTCAAAAGCCTAGATGACTACATGTTCAGCCAAAAAATCGAACAACTCCCATTTCCATAAGAAAAGCGGAGGCAACTGGTTTGGCATGCGGAAATATTAGGGGGAGCGATATGAAGATGTTCTTTGTCTTCATTCGATGCACCGTTATTTCCCGCAGAACAAGGAGCTGAAGCTGGACAAAGAAAAGCGGATTGATTCGTTTAGATAGGAGGAGGCTGGAGGTTTGCCGATAAGAAGCGTTTTTTGCTTCGTTTGGCAAAGTGAAGGCACCGATAATCTGAATCAAGGAGCTGGACAATAAGAAAAGCGGAGGCGACTGGTTTGGCATGCGGAAATATTAGGGGGAGCGATATGAAGATGTTCTTTGTCTTCATTCGATGCACCGTTATTTCCCGCAGGACAAGGAGCAGCAGCTAGACAATAAGAAAAGCGGATCTTTCTAGCATGAGAAAAAATCAACGCACAAAAAATCCCCGTCATTGACGGGGATTTTATTAACTGACAAGACTTTCTTGTCCGATAGCTGAAGCGATAGTTTCTAAAGTTGATACATCCGTCACGTCAAATGCTATTGGCTGACGGCTGCGAACGATCATCATTCCTGTTTCTTCTCCTGCTGCATTTTTAATTGGGAATTTTAATTCTCCGTTACATTCCCATTTTAGGTCGTCTTCTAAGCAGGAAGCGGCTACAAGCTTGTGATTTAAGTTTTCATACATATAGATCCCTACCCAATCGATATATGGAACTTGTTCAACAAGGCTTTCCACCGTTTTATTAAAAATCGATTGAAGACTCGCACGCTTGTACACGTGAGCCATGATTTGTAAGGATGCAACATCTGTTGGTATAGACACGAACAATCTCTCCTCCACTAAGTGTTTCCTTAACTTATTCTAACAGAGATGAAACAGGAGCGACCTAGTAAGTTTAGGAAGAATGTACGATACATGCTATAATAGGAGCCGGAAATGAGGACGGAGTTGATAAAATGAAACAGCCATATAAACGAAATACAAAAGCCCGTGATGAAAAGCAGTCTGTTGAGTTAAAAGTGGGCCAGAAAATTCCTTTAACCATCAAGCGCCTTGGCATTAACGGGGAAGGAGTCGGCTATTTTAAACGTAAGGTTGTCTTTGTACCAGGAGCATTACCAGGTGAGGAAATAGTCGGCGAAGTGACAAAGGCAGGTGCTAGGTTCACAGAAGCTAAGATTTCGAAGATCAGAAAGAAATCTAAGGAACGAATTGAGCCACCTTGCCCGATCTATGATCAATGCGGCGGCTGTCAGCTGCAGCATATGGAATATCAGGCTACGCTTGTAAGCAAGCAAGATATTATCAGACAAGCTTTTGAACGTCATACAAAGCTTAATATGGAGAAGCAGGTTATTCAGCCGACAATTGGCATGGAAGACCCTTGGTACTACCGAAATAAAAGCCAGCTGCAAGTTGCTAAAAAGGGCGGTCGTGTCATTGCTGGACTTTATGCGATGAATTCCCATAAGGTAATCGATTTATCAGCCTGTATGGTGCAGCATAAAGCAACAAATAAAGTAACGAGAGTAATGAAACAGATTTTATCTGATTTAAACGTCTCTATTTATGATGAGCGCAAGCATACAGGGCTTATTCGCACAATCGTTACCCGTGTTGGATTTGAAACAGGTCATGTACAGGTCGTATTAGTGACGAATGAAAAGGAAATTCCAAGACAGAATGTATTGATTGAAGAGATTAAGAAGCGCCTTCCTGAAGTGAATTCGCTTATGCAGAATATTAACGGCAACAAGACGTCGCTTATTTTTGGAGAAGAAACCGTCCACCTAGATGGGGAAGAAGTAATTGAAGAGAAACTTGGAGATATTTCATTTGAATTGTCAGCGAGAGCGTTCTTTCAATTGAACCCTATTCAAACCGTTAAACTATATAATGAAGCAAAGCGTGCAGCGAAGTTAACCGGGACGGAAAAAGTGGTTGACGCGTATTGCGGAGTTGGGACAATCGGCTTATGGCTTGCTGATGGGGCAGAAGAAGTTCGAGGCATGGATGTGATTGAAGCTTCTATTATCGACGCAAGAGTGAATGCCGATAAGCATGGTTATGATCATTTTACGTACGAGGTAGGAACGGCTGAAGAATGGCTGCCTAAGTGGGTGAAAGAAGGATGGAAGCCAGATGTGGTCGTAGTAGACCCACCAAGAACAGGCTGTGACGAGACGTTGCTTCGTACTATTACGGGTGTTAAACCCAAAAGAGTGGTCTATGTATCCTGTAATCCGTCTACTCTTGCCAAAGATGTTGAGTACTTGAGAACAAAAGGATATAAGGTAGATAATATTCAGCCAGTCGACATGTTTCCATGGACGGCGCAGGTTGAGAGTGTTACGGTGTTATCAAAATCATAATCAATAGCAGCCAGGATCATATATTCCTGGCTGCTATTTTATTTCCTGATAAAAAAGTCCTGTTAGGAAAAAGGATTATCGTGTTCTGACTGGGAATAAGTATGTATAAACGAATAAAGGGGGATTCCATTGGCGATTCAGACGGGGGTTGGGGATCAAGCGGTTAGGACAAAGAAAAAATGGCCTAAAATTGTAGGAATTACAGCAGCTGTATTGTTCATTGTACTCATTGGGGCGGGGAGCTGGTTATACATGCAGGTTGTTAAGCCGCTCCCGACAATCGAGGGGGAGGTCACTCTAGAAGCTCTTGATATGCCGGTATCTGTATGGCGAGACGAGATGGGGGTTCCTCATATTGAAGCTGAAAATGAGAAGGATCTCTATATTGCTCAAGGATATGTGACAGCTCAAGATAGATTATTTCAAATGGACTTAAGCCGTAGACAAGCTTCAGGTATGTTAAGTGAAGTGATAGGTGAAGCGGCTCTTGATACGGATAAATTTTTTCGCTCATTTGGCTTAAGAAGGGCAGCAGAGGCATCAGCAGAATTATATTCAGATGAAGCGAAAGAGGTGCTTAGCGCCTATGCGATCGGTGTTAATGCATTTATTCGTGAAGCGAAAGAAAAGGGTACCATGCCAATTGAGTTTCGAATCTTAGGTTATGAACCGGAGGAATGGTCAGAGACAGATTCTTTAACAATCGGAAAATATATGGCGTTTGATTTAGGGGGACATTGGGAAGGCCAAGCATTTAGATATTATTTAGCGCAAAAATTTTCAGAGGATGAAGCACTTGAATTGTTTCCTAGCTATCCTGACGATGGGGCGCTCGTCATTGAGGAGTTAAAAGCACATAAGCTTGAGTTAACCGATCGTTTTCTCGCAGCTGTCATTCCCGATCCTTTTAACGGGAGTAATAACTGGGTTCTAAGCGGAGATAAGACCGAGACGGGGATGCCGATTCTAGCTGATGATCCACATTTAGGATTAGCGACACCAGCCATTTGGTATGAAACTCACCTGCAGTCACCTGAACAAAATGTGACTGGCGTTATTTTTGCAGGGGTTCCAGGCATTATTTTAGGTCATAACGAAATTATTGCTTGGGGCGTTACAAACGTAGGTCCTGATGTGCAGGATCTTTATATCGAAAGAAGGCATGATGAGAACGCTTACTTATTTGAGTATATGGGAGAGTGGGAGGAAGCAACGGTATATGATGAGCTGATTAAAGTAAAAGACGAGGAAGATGTTCATTATGAAGTCGTTGAAACAAGACATGGCCCGATCATTTCAGAATTCGCCTATGATGACGATGATGAATATGCCCTTGCCCTAAGGTGGACAGCTCATCTCCCATCACCTGAATTAGAGGCTGTGTTGAAGTTTAATAAAGCAACTGATTGGGACAGCTTTAGCGAGGCACTTGAATCCTTTCATACACCGGCACAAAATTTTGTCTTTGCAGATGTTAACGGGACGATTGCTTATCGTGCAAACGGCTTAATTCCTATCCGCTCTAAAGGAGACAGCTTAATTCCTGTGCCTGGCTGGACTGGGGAGTATGAATGGGAAGGCTTTATCCCATGGGAGGAGCTGCCGACTGTGGTTAATCCTGAACAAGGATTTATTGCAACGGCCAACAATAAGATTGTAAATGATGATTACCCATATCATATCACTCACACATGGGCTCAGCCGTTTAGACAGCAGCGAATATATGATGTGCTTGGAAGCGGAGATACATTTACGACAGAAGATATGAAACTGCTGCAGAATGATATTCATAATTTACAAGCAGAAGAAATGCTCCCAATATTATTAAATAGTGTAGAAGATTCTGCAGAGTTAAGGGATGAAGATCAACAGGCATTAAAACTTCTTCGCGAGTGGGATTTTAAAGACCATAAAGATTTAGGGGCGCCGCTCATTTTTCATTTATGGATGCAGCAAATTTCTGATGAGCTCTTTAAAGATCGAATTGATGAATCAATGATGGAGCTTTTTGATAATCGTGCTGGTGCAGTAGATGAATTAATCAGGCGAGCAGACCGCGGAGAGAGAAGTGAATGGATCGAAGCACAAGGCGGAATTGATCAGTTGTTGTTGACATCCTTACAAGAGACAACGAATCGAATTGTTCGGCTGCAAGGTCGTGATGCAAATGATTGGAATTGGGGAGAGTTTCATTCGGTCGCATTTGCTCATCCGCTCTCTAGTGTAGCTCCTCTTCATCTATTATTTAATAGCGAGCCCACGCCAATGAGCGGAAGTCGCGTCACGGTGATGGCGGCAAGTTGGAATGCTGAAACCGGAAATGTTACAAATGGTGCAGGCTGGAGAGGGGTTATGGATCTTTCAGATTTATCTAGAAGTGAGCATGTAGTTGGCCCTGGTCAATCAGGTCATGTCAGAAGCCCTTGGTACCACAACCAAATAAAAGATTGGACACAAGCAGGCTATCACAAAACATTGCTCAACCCTGAAGAATACCAAACCAAAAGTAAGCATTTGATGCTGACACCATAGCAAAAAAATCCTCTATGCCATATGCAGCATAGAGGATTTTTTATTAGCTAAGCATCTGCTTGAATCACATTTTGCTGTTTGTTTAACTCTTCAGCCTGTCTGTAAGCATCGACCATACCCCAAATCCACATAATAGGATAAGTGATAAAACCGATAACGACGAAACAAAGCAGCGCATTAATAAATTGAATAAACATAAATAAGAGCCCTTTACCGATTTGTCCATTGTAAATCTGCCCAAGTCCACACCAGAGTGCGCTTAATACAGCCGCCAGTCCAGCGTTTTTAAGAGGTTGAACAGGTTGTGACATCTTATCGCCTCATTTCTAAGTTGAATAGATTTTTTTGAAAAGGCACTACATCATTATGTATGTTACGGAGCGGATAGATATTCATGCTTGTGGCGTACAAAGGAGAAATCATTTTCTAAGTAGGGTAAACACGATATAATGAGGCAATAAAAGAAATGGAGGTGTTAGTAATGGAGCGTATCCAACTAACAGAAGACCTGTCATTTTCCCGCTTTGTACATGGGTTATGGCGTTTATCAGATTGGAATTATACAAAACAAGAGACTCTCTCTTTAATTAACGAAGCAATAGAAACAGGCATTACAACGTTTGACCATGCTGATATTTATGGGAGCTACACATGTGAGGAACGTTTTGGAGAAGCTTTAGCTCTCATGCCATCAATCCGCGAGAAAATGGAGATTGTTACAAAATGTGGCATTGTACTGGAGTCTGAAAATCGTCCAGAGCATCGTTCCCACCATTATATTACGTCAAAAAAACATATTATTCAGTCGGCAGAAAGATCCCTGGCCAATTTACATACGGACTATATTGATGTCTTACTTATTCATCGTCCTGACCCAATGATGGACCCTAGTGAAGTTGCTCGTGCATTCACTCAGCTAAAGAAAGAAGGGAAAGTAAGAGCATTCGGAGTATCTAACTTCAAGGATCATCAGTTGTCGATGCTGCAATCATATCTAGATGAAAAACTGGTAACAAATCAAATTGAAGTTTCTCCTTATGAACTTGAAAATATTCATGATGGGACACTGAATGTTTGTCTGCGTGAGCGCATAGCTCCTATGGCTTGGTCACCTCTTGCAGGAGGGAAGCTATTTACAGGAGAAGATGATAAGAGTATTAGACTGCGAGAATCATTAACAAAGATCCAACAAGAGACAGGGGCAGCCTCTATGGATCAAGTCGCTTATGCATGGCTGTTGAAGCACCCAGCAAAGATCATGCCGATCATTGGATCAGGAAATATCGAACGGATTCAAGGGGCAGCTGCAGCGGCAGAGATTGAACTGAACTTAGATCAATGGTTTGAGATTTTGCACAGTTCAATGGGCCATGAAGTACCTTAAGTTTTCGTCTGTTAAATTAAGAATGCGTCACTTCAAATATAGAGGATCAGTCCGTAATAGAGACTGATCCTTCTTTATTATAGATAATCTTGAACCGCTACTACTTCTCCATTAGGAAAAGAATCAGTCTCTAACAGCTGAACGACCACCTCAGCCACCTGTTTCGGTGAAAGGAGCTTTCCTTCTTCTTTATAGTTCTGGAATGTTTCAACGTTAATAAAATCTTTTTTTGCTGAAGAACGGATTTCTGCTTGCATGTCGGTGTCCATAATTCCTGGATAGAACGAAAGCACTTTGACTGGATGCTCTGTCTTTTCTTGATCAAGCGCTGCCCCTTGACTAAATAAGTCTAACCCAGCCTTAGAACTTCCATAGCTGCTCCATCCAAAGATAGGTCGCTTAGCTGCCCCTGAGGACACATTAATCACTCGTTTTTCACAATGAAGTGATGCAGTCATCTTGCAAAACGATGAAATCATCAGCATCGGTGCTACTAAATTTACATGCTGGCTTTTGATGATCTCTTCGGCTTCACATCTTTCTATCGGCTTAATAGGAGCAACAATGCCAGCGTTGTTAACAAGATGGATGCTCTTAGCACTCTTTTTATCGATACGATGAAATACTTCTTCCATTAAATTTTCCACTTTCTCTATATCCGCAAGATCAAATTGAATAGGTGTGAACTTTCCGCCTCTATCTTCAACTAATGCTTGAAGCTCTTGATTCTCTCCTCGTGCAATACTAATAATATGAGTATCTTCTTTGGCAAATGATTTCACAATCTCTTCTCCTAAACCTCTTGTCCCGCCTGTGATAATTAAGTAATTCATTCTTATCCTCTCCTCCATTAACTTTTCATTATTTTACCATAGGGTTTGCAGTTAATTAAAAAGGATACATAGGAAAGATTGAATAGTTATGATATTCTGACATAAAGACATGTGAAAAGCTAATGTAGATTGACATGCAAGCTTTGAAATGAGGTGGTGCGATGAATCGGAATATGAAAGGGAATATGAAAGGTAATTGGAATTCAACAGAGAAGCTCATTCATTTACTTGGAGAGCTTACTGCAGTAGAAAGTGTCGTGGGAACGTCTAAAGAAGTAGAAATGGGAGAGAAGATAGAAGAGCTTGTAAACCAAATTGAATACTTCAAAGCACATCCAGAGGCTGTTTGCAGAATTCCTATTAAGGATGACCATTGGAATCGTTTTAGCGTAACAGCAGTTTATGAAGGCAATCCAAATGATTCGTCGGCTTACGTTCTATTAAGTCATTTTGATGTGGTAGGGGTGGATGATTTCGGTCAATATAAAGATCTAGCCTTTGATCACCACAGATATACGAAGCAATTAGAGCAGCTGGAAGATCTCACAGAAGATGCAGCAACAGACTTAGCAACTGGAGAATGGCTTTTTGGACGTGGAGTAATGGATATGAAAGCCGGTCTAGCAGTCCAGCTGGCCGTTATGAGTGATGCGATTGAGAATCGGAAACCAATTAATCTTATTTTGCTTGCAACTCCAGATGAAGAAAGAAACTCAGAAGGAATGCTTGCGGCTGTTGAGTGGTTAGCTGAGCTGAAGCAAACAAAAGGATATGATCAAATGGTCGGGATTTGTTCAGAGCCTAGCTTCACGAGCTTTCCTGGGGATCAATCTAAATATGTCTATACTGGCTCAGTTGGTAAAATGCTGCCGCTTGTTTGTGCGGTTGGACTTGAGACGCATGTTGGTGAACCGCTTGCTGGAGTGAATGCATCTTGGATGATCTCAGAGGTAGTTTCTGAGATGGAGTTATCTGACCGTTTTTATGAACAAAGCGGGGAGGAGATCGTTCCCCCGCCAACCGTGCTGCGTCTTGCTGATTTGAAGTATGAGTACAATGTGCAAACTCCTACATTTGCCTATGCAACATTTAATATTTTGACCTATACGAAAACCGTACAGGATGTACTAAATGAAGTGAACGAGGTTGTATCTGAGTCTGCGGATAAAATTAATCAAAGACTAAGCGGCCGTTATCAAACGTATAAAGTGAAGCGTCAGCACCCTGCTGTTTCTGTTTATACGTACGGAGAACTTAAAGAGAGAGGAACAGCTTTATACGGTGAATCTTTCACAGGTCAATTAGAGAGCATTTCAAAGCGTGTATATCAAAATGGAGGTGACACACGAGATGTCACCATTGCCCTTGCAAAAGAAGTTGGAGACTATTTTGTTGACCTTGCGCCTTTCTATTTAGTCATGCTCGCGCCGCCATTTTATCCTTCGGTAAGATTAGAAGAGAAAAATGCGGATGAAGCAGCATTGCTTTATGAGGTAGGAGAGCTGCAAAAGTGGACAGAAGAAACATTTGGAGAGAACATTAGCAGAATGCATTATTTCCCGGGCCTGTCTGATGTTAGCTATGGGAAAATGGATAAGGACTTAAAAGTTAAACAAACCCTTGAGCGAGAAATGCCTGCCTTATCAAATGGATATGATTTGCCGATCACCGCCATACAGAGTTTACAAATGGCTACTGTGAATATTGGGCCGTATGGAAAAGATGCACATAAACGTACGGAGCGGCTGCACCTGCCGTTTTTTACAGATGTTACTCCGTATATGTTAATGCGCTTTATTGATCAAATGATAAAGAAGTAAGAAGAGAGAGCGATCAGCTGGACATTAGGCTCAAATTGTATAATTTCAGGCAGTTAATGCATCAGTCAAAGAGCTTATTGCGTGGGTGTTTGTAGTTATTGCGTGAGTTGAAGAGTTAATTGCGTCGATCTCATGTAATTGCGTCTATTCTGCCGTGATATACTTCAGGGATAAGCTGAATTGCTGTATTTTCGCTGACTATTGCGTCAATCATATTGAAAGGAGCTGCCCGCTGGGACAGCTCCATTATTTTTTCTCAGCTTTTCCTACTGTCTAGCTTCATTGGCTAGGTCATCGTCGGCTTCACTTTGCCAAACGAAGCAAAAAGCGCTTCTCATTGTCAAAGCTCCAGCCTCCTTAGACCTAAACAGCCAATTCAGCTTTTCCTACAACACCTTGCTTAGAAATGATTTTAGTCTTGGGTGTTTGGGGTCTTCGAATATTTGGGTTGGTTCTCCTTCTTCCATGAAAATTCCTTCATCAATGAAGAAGACTCGGTCGCTGACTTCTTTGGCGAAGCCCATTTCGTGAGTGACAACTACCATTGTCATGCCTTCTTCTGCAAGCTCTTTCATAACCTCAAGCACTTCTCCAACAAGTTCTGGATCGAGTGCAGAGGTAGGTTCATCGAATAACATAATTTTTGGGTTCATCGCTAGGGCGCGGGCAATCGCTACTCGCTGTTTTTGCCCCCCAGACAGGCTGTTTGGATAGACGTTGGCTTTTTCTCCTAGTCCAACTTTGTCTAATAAAGGCTTAGCTGCGCGCTCTGCTTCAGCTTTTGAGAGGCCTTTTACTTTGATAGGCGCAAGGGTTACATTATCAAGCACCGACATATGTGGGAAAAGATTAAAGTGCTGAAACACCATACCTACTCTAGAGCGAACATCGTTAATGTTTACTTTTGGATCGATTAAATTGCTGCCATCAACGATAACATCGCCTGAGGTAACGTCTTCTAATAAATTTAAACAACGTAAGAACGTACTTTTACCAGAACCTGAAGGGCCAATGACACAGACCACTTCTTTTTCATGAATTTCTGTAGTGATCCCTTTCAATACTTCTGTTTCTCCAAATGATTTACGTAGATCTTTTACTTGAATCATCAGCGGTCCAACCTCCGTTCAACTCGACGTAAAAACACACTCGCTGGAATGGTAATCATTAAATAGAGCACACATACCATTAAATACGGTTCAAAATATGTAAATGTTGCTGAGGCATATTGTCGGCCTTGGTATAATAATTCTCCCACTGCGATAACAGAGAAGAGGGATGTATCTTTTAAACTGATAATAAATTGATTTCCAAGCGGTGGAATCATTCGTCTTAACGCCTGGGGCCAAATAATATAGCGCATCGTTTGAGAAGAGGATAATCCAAGAGAGCGTCCTGCTTCCCGCTGGCCTTTTTCAATGGACTCAACAGAACCACGCACAATTTCTGCAATATATGCTCCGGCATTTAAAGCGATCGCAATAATAGAGGCAGTAACTTTATCTAGTGTAATCCCGAGCAAATCCGGAAAACCGAAATAGATAAATAAAATTTGCACTAGGATGGGAGTGCCTCGAATAACCTCAACATACACCGTAGCAAGTCCATAAATAAATTTGTTTTTAGATACTCTGGCAAGTCCTATAAAGGCTCCGATGACAAAACCGATTGCAACACCAACTAGAGTGATGAGCAATGTTAATTGGAGTCCTTTAAGCAAGTAAGGAAGGACATTCATATAATGAGGACTGATGAATGCGAATGTAGTCAACGTTCTCACCTCAATTTAATTTTTTTCAGCTATTATTTGATAGATTAGAAGAAAAATGGCGTGACACGCAGTTGTCACGCCACTTCGATCTTACTTACATTCCATCAGGACGCTCGCCGAACCATTTTTCATATAGCTCAGCATAAGTTCCGTTTTCTTTTAATGTCGTTAAGGCTTCATCTGCAATATCACGAAGCTCTGAACCTTTAGGGAAAGCAATCCCATATTCTTCACCAGTCAGCGCCTCACCAACTGTTTTTAACTGGCCTCCGCCTTCTGTTGATGCATAATACTGAACGTTTGGAATGTCATAGATTACAGCATCAGCACGCCCCTGAATAACATTCTGGTATGCTTCTGTAATTTGAGGAAATGCTTCTGGCGTTCCTCCTGTATTTTCACGGATGTACGTTTCACTTGTAGAGCCTGTACGAGTGGCTACTACTTTTCCGTCTAAGTCATCTACAGAGTTGATTTCATCATTGTCCGCATGAACGGCAACAATTAAACCGGCATCATAGTATGGCTGAGAGAAGTCGATGTTCTCTTTACGCTCTTCTGTAATGGTCATACCTGCAATCCCAATATCAAAGCGTCCAGAACCAATTCCTGCTACGATTCCATCAAACTCCATCGCTTCAAATTCAATATCAAAACCTGCTTCTTCTGCAATAGCTGTCATTAGATCAATGTCAAACCCAACAAGTTCCCCAGTCTCTTCATCTAAAAACTCAAAAGGGACATAGGCATTATCTGTTGCTACAACGTAAGATTCTCTTTCTCCGTCTTCAGCCGCTGCACCGTTATCAGCCTCACTGCTCGTGTCCTCTGAGCCACATGCAGTAGCTACAAGGAGCAGCCCGCCAAATACTACTGATTTCCAATAACTTTTCTTCATCAAATTCCCCCTTTTTATTTAGAAGAGCCATATGTAAATAATTCAAGGACTCTACATTACAGAATTATAACATAAAATAAAATTTTCTGAAAATAATATGTGAACTTATAGTAGAATATGGGAGTGAACTGATTCCCTTAATAAAAAGCAAAGATAGAAAACAATCATTCTCTTTTCAAGAGGGGAAAAGAGCTGGTATATTTAATAATGTGAAAAAGTATGGTTTATTTATACATAACCGGGGAAGGGGTAAAGGGATAGTTCTGTTTGTTTGATTTAAGATAATCGTAGTGAAAAGGGGGAGCTGTTATGAATGTATATAAAGCTCATATTGTTCATCCACATACTCAAATTCCTCTAATTGCTTATTTTAATGAGCGAGATGGCTATGTAACATTTGAAAAAGATGAAGCAGTATTAAATATTCTTTATGAATTAAAAAATGATCTCGAACAAGACAAATACTTTCAAGTAAATCTAGAACAGGCGTCTAATATCTGTCTTACCCAATACCCAGTAGAAGACCTATCTGAAGCCGTGCTTTTTGTAACTAAATTAGGGTTAAGTGCAGACGATGTTGAGTTCAAGCAAATGATCCTTCATTAGACAGAAAAAGAGGCTGGGACAATCAATTAAACACTTTTGTCCCAGCCATTTTTGTGCTTCTATCATTTATTCGTCATCAACTACTGGATATACACCATTTTCATCATGTGTTTCTTTTCCTGTAATAGGAGGGTTGAATACACATACCATGCGCATATCTGTCTTTGCACGAAGAAGGTGTTCATCATTTTCATCTAACGCATAGATCTCATCTTTTTTGATCGGCCAAACTTTATTATCTTTAAGCGTTTCTACTTCTCCTTCACCTTCAATGCAGTAGACCGCTTCTAGGTGGTTTTGATACCAAATATGAGTTTCTGTACCTGCTTTAATAACCGTATCATGGACAGAATACCCCATGCCATCTTTCTTTAATAGCAGACGGCGGCTCGTCCAATTTTCACCTTTTACTTCTTGATCTGATCCGATAATGTCTTTAAGAGCTACTACTTTCATGTTTGATTACCTCCGAATTTAGTATGATTATCGTGTTGAAATAATAAGAGAAGAGGGAGCAGCCAGGACTCCCTCATAATAGTGCGTCCTTAGTTAGCAACTGGCTCAGCTGCTTCAAGAGCTGTTTTAACACTTGCTTCAATGATTTCAAAGCCAGCCTCAAGGCCTGCATCATCAATAATTAATGGTGGGAAGAGCTTGAATACCTCATCTTTTGGTCCGGATGTTTCCATAATTAAACCGCGATTAAATGCTTCCGCAGCAATTTTTTCAGACAACCCTTCCACAACAGATGCAATACCGACCATATAGCCGCGTCCACGTACTTCGCCTTTTACTTCAGGGTACTTCTCTACAATACTTTCTAAGAACGAGTAAATACGCTCAGAACGCTTTTGAATGTTGTGTTCAAATTCAGGATCCTTCCAGAATTCTAATGCCGCAGTTGCTGTGATGAATGCATGGTTATTTCCGCGGAAGGTACCATTATGTTCACCTGGTGCCCAGATGTCTAAGTCTGGACGAATAAGAGTGATAGCAAGAGGTAGACCATAACCGCCGATTGATTTAGACATACATACGATATCTGGTTTAATTCCTGCTTTCTCAAAACTGAAGAACGTACCTGTACGGCCGACACCAGCTTGAACATCGTCGACAATGAGTAAAATGCCCCAACGCTTACAAATCGCTTCGATTCGTTGTAACCACTCGAAACTTGCAGCATTAATACCGCCTTCACCTTGGACTGTCTCGAGAATCATCGCAGCAGGAATGTCAACTCCACTGCCGCCATCCTCTAGGAAGCGTTCGAGATACTCCAGAGTGTCGAGGCCTTCGTTTACAAAGCTGTCGTATGGCATTGTTACTACATTTTGTAATGGTATTCCTGCACCTTTACGTTTAAAGGCGTTACCAGTTACGGAAAGTGAACCAATCGTCATGCCGTGGAAACCGTTAGTGAAACTAATAATATCTGTGCGGCCGGTTACCTTACGAGCAAGCTTTAAAGCACTCTCAACTGTATTCGTACCAGTCGGTCCTGGGAACATGACTTTGTACTCTAAATTGCGTGGTTTTAATATGACTTCATTGAATGTCTCAAGGAATTCAGCTTTCGGCTGTGTAGCCATATCAAGAGAGTGGGTAATACCATCACTCATAATATAATTAACCAGCTTTTCTTTCATGCTGTCTTCATTGTGTCCGTAATTAAGGGCACCGGCACCAGAGAAGAAATCTAAATATTCTTTTCCAGATTCATCCCACATTTTGTACCCTTTTGCTTTAGTGAAGACCGTTGGAAAACTACGGCAATAACTTCTTACCTCAGATTCTAATTGAGCGAATATATTCATATCAGTTTGTTTCATCGTTACTTTCTCCTCCTTCATATACTTACTACCTTACTAGGTATGGGTATTTTGTTGATTCGCAGATTATCACGTGAAACATATCAATAACTTTTAAGTTACCTTAATGGTCCTATTCGAAACGTTAATTCTTTTTCATGGTTATCTCCAGGGAATAATTCTTCAGGAAAACACTCTAGGACTTCACACTCTGTGTTGTGATCACGTGCTAACCTTTTGAACAAGGATTGTGACGCTTTGTTGGATGGGGTGACTGTAGCCTCTACATATTGAACGTCCTTACAACCTTCTCTTTTTACTAATTCGTTTAGCATTTGAGAGGCAAGGCCCCGTCCTCGCTGTGAGGCATCCACTCCGATTTGCCACACAAAAACGACATCTGGTTTTGTGGGAGGGATGAAAGCGGTGATGAAGCCAACGACACGATCTTCATCTTTTGCAACGACACATGTTTCTGCAAAAAATTCGCACATCATAATGTACTTGTAAGCAGAATTTTGATCCAATGTAGAATGATTAACTAATTCCCACATTGCTGCCCCATCATTAACAGTTGGTTTCAATAGGTTAATATCAGTTACATTTTTAGCAGTTGCAGTTGCTTGTTGACTAGTAATGTCAGTTTCCTCCTTAACATTTTTCTTTTGATCGTCGTTATTACGTATTTAATCATATGATGATGCGTGGATGATCGCAAACTAGCTTAACAAGGATTATCACGCTTATATAGGGCTTAGGTGGGGTGAAGGTAGGTAAGGGCGGTGATTGTTTTAAATGCTACAGTATCGTTAAGTATTCTAACAAATCGATAAAATCAAACAATCAGAAAAATCTAGTATTAAAGTTATAAAACCCTTGCCTAGCATAGGGTTTGACTGATATGTAGGACCTATAAAAAAACACACAACAGGCGAAGGGCCGATTGTGTGTTTTTTGTAAAGATTATTGTTGGTTTTTCTTTTGACGCTTTCCAGCAGCTTTTTGCTGTTGTTGACGTGCTTGTTCAGCACTTGAACCTTCAGCAAATTCGTTCGCAAATTCTGCTTGGTGTTGTTGCTGCTGTTGCATTTCTTGTTGTTGTTTATTACGATTCTTCTTTGCCATGATTCATTCCCCCTGTAGGTAAATGTCAGACAAGCAAGTGCTTTGCTTATCTACCTATAGTATGGATGGAACGAAAGGTTTTATAAGTGTTAGCTTTTGGCAGGACGTCTTGCCGCACGGTCTGCAGCTCTGAATTCAGAAGCAAATCGAACTTCTTGTGCTTTGCGTAATGTACTTCGTTCTTCTGTTGCGTGACGTTTTTTACTCTCCATATATACCCCTCACTTTCACTTATGAATAGTCTTAGTGTGGGCAAATAATAGAAAAATAATCCATTATGCTTCTTTTGCTTCAAACGGTTGAGAGTATGGTTGAGAAAATGTTTGAGATTGTTCAAGCTCTTGTCTCATTAAGTGTAGGTGATACTGATCTTTTTCAATTTGAAACAAGTCATATACTTCTTGGTCTTTATTAATTTGTTGATACACATCTGTTCTAATTTCATTTGCTAACGTACAATACGGAAGCTTTGTTGCCGCTTTGATCGAACGAATATTTTCCTTTCTAATGCGCATAAACACTGTTTGAATCTCACATTGAAAAAATAATTCACTAAAAAAGGCATCCTTGGCAGCTTGATTATAGCCTTTGCCAAAATAAGGTTTGCCAATCCATGTACCTAAAAACCCGCTATGATCGTTAACATCAAACAAGTTAATCGTTCCAATCGGCTCGCCCCACTCATCGACGATCGTTCTGGATATGAGTTCGCCGCGTTCTTCAGCTTCAATGGTTTGTTTTGTTAAGAAAGCAAACTCATCATAAGATGAAGCTTTATGACGAACATATGGAAAAACAGCCGGGTCCACCATCAGTTCGAACAAAGCATGAGAATCAGCGACGTCTCGTCTCTTTAAAATCACAAAAAACCCTCCTTTTAACATGAGGGCAGGTGAGTTCTCCCACCCTCGAATTTAATATAATGAAGTATCAAATTCGGGGTGGGAATCGAACCCACTAGAACCAGTTGAATGGTGGCGCACCAATTGCCTTCCCAAAGCTTATATAATTGTTTATAAGGTCAAATAACACGATATAGTAGCAATACAATAGATTAAGTGGTGATATAGTGTATATTGAATACGTATTCGCGTGTATGCTCCTTAATCCTTCTTTATATTAAATGTTTTTTGTTAAAAAAGATACTGTTTTTTGTAAAAAAATAATGAAGAAATTTTTACAAAAACAAGCACTATTTTAGCAGGTCGCAAAGAGCAGGTTTTAAGTCTCTAAAATGATACGTGTAGCCTAATTTTTCAGCTTTTACAGGAAGCACTTTCTGCCCATCTAATACCAGGGTGCTCATTTCACCTAACGCCATTTTTAAAGCAAAAGACGGGGCAGGAAGCCAGTGAGGTCTACCTAATACGTCCCCAACTACTTTCCCGAAATCATTCATTTGCAGCGGGTGAGGGGAAGTTACATTAATTGGCCCCTCTGCGGCTTTTTGTTTTAAAGAGAATAAGATTAAGCCGACGACATCATCGATATGAACCCAAGAAAACCATTGCTTACCTGAACCTAATGGACCTCCTGCAAATAGTTTATAAGGAAGCAGCATTCGATTTAGTGCTCCTTCTTCTTTTGACAAGACAATCCCAAAGCGGGTAAAAACAGTGCGAATGCCAAGCTCTTGTGCTTTTATAGCTTCTTTTTCCCATTCAATCACAACATCACTGAGAAAATTGCGTTCAACCGGTGATGACTCTTCAGTGAACGTTTCTGTTAAAGAGTTCCCGTAGTAGCCTGTCGCAGAAGCATTGACTAAAACATCAGGTTTCTTATCTAATTTTTCGAGAATGGAGATCACTTCTTTTGTTGCAGCAATCCGGCTCGATTTAATCCTTTTCTTGCGCTCTTCTGTCCACCTGCCCTCACCAATAGACTCCCCCGCAAGATTAACAATCGCATCAATGCCTTCTAATTCCTTTTCCGGTTTGGCCCCTTCACTTAACCACTTTATATAGGTGACAGACGGTTGTTCTGGTTTGTTATCTGGGTTTCTTGTTAAAATGTAAACAGAATGACCTTCTTTTGTTAAGGCAGAGGTTAATTTAGAACCGATAAAACCAGTCCCGCCTGTTACAGCAATTTTCATAATGAGCCTCCTAATTTAGATGTTATATAAGACTTTACCCATTTATAGCTTTAAATAGTCTCACTGATTGGGCTGCTTTCATGATAGTTGAAGCGATGTATGGAAGGGAAGCGAGGAGAACTCAATGATTAAAATTACAAAGGTTTCCGTGCAAAAAAGAAGTAAAGAACGGTACAACATATTTATAGACAGAGGGCAAGGAGAAGAATACGGATTTAGTGTAGATGAAGATATTCTAATCAAGATTGGACTACGTAAGGGGCTTGAAATAGAGGAAGATGAGTTAAAAGAAATTCTAGACAAGGATGAAGAAAAGAAAACACATCATCTAGCTCTTCATTTCTTATCTTATCGAATGAGATCGGTCAAGGAGATGATGGAGTATCTACAGAAAAAAGAACGTGAGTCAAAACATATAGATACTGTAGTAAAAAGACTGCTTGATCAGAATCTCCTAAACGACGAAATGTTTGCTGCATCCTACATTGAATCAAAAAAACTTACTTTATTAAAAGGTCCTTTAAAATTAAAACAGGAGCTTAGTCAAAAAGGAGTTGGACAAGCACATATTGAAACTGCACTCGAGGGTTTTACAGAAGATGAACAAATCGATAAGCTTATAAAATGGATCGCAAAAAAAGAAAGCCGTAAACCAAAACAATCTGTAAGTGCCTATAAACAAAAGCTTGCAGGACAGTTAATGAATAAGGGTTTTACGCACTCTATTATTGAACAGGCCATGAGAGAAGTTACTTTTGAAGTAGATAATGAAGAGGAATGGGAAGCTTTAACGTATCAAGCGAGCAAGCTTAAGCGGAAATACAGTTCTAAATATGAGGGCTATGAATATCTGCAGCGAATGAAGCAAGCCTTATACCAAAAGGGATTTCCGATCGAAATGATTAATGAGTACTTATCACGAGAAAATGAAGACGATATGGATTAATTTTTTTAGGTTATTTGCTATACTACAAATAGAAATATAATGGGGGCTATAACAGTGGATGAGAAACGTTTCAGTGAAATGACAACATATGAACTTCAACAAGAAATTCAAAAGTTGAACGAGAAAGCAAAGAAGGCAGAACAACTTGGAATGATGAATGAATTTGCCGTACACGAAAGACGAATGATTATGGCTAAAGCCTATTTATTAGACCCAGCTGATTTTAAACCGGGCAAAGAATACATGTTGAATGATGAGGGATCAACCTTTCAGATCTCCTACTTAAATGGCCATTTTGCATGGGGGTATCGTGATAACGGGACAACACTTGATGCGGTGCCGATTTCGTTATTAAAACAAAAATAAGGATGAAGCGAGGCTTCATCCTTATAAAGGGCTACGAACGTTTTCTTGTTTGTACTTCAAGTACAATATTGTGGTAACTTTGTTCGGTTTCACCATTCACTTGATGGAAAGCGTGCTTAGGATTAGCGCGCGGCGAACAAAAAGGATCTTTATATGGAAACTTCTTATGTGGCTTGCCCATCACATACACCTCCGTAAGAATCGTTGCTATTGATTTTTATTTGCACGTGCCATTCTTTCTTGGGGATGATCATTAATTGATCCATCTGGACGTTTAGATAAAAAAGCATCGTTTTCTTTTTCGGTAAATTTTCTTGATTCTGGGAAGTCTTTCGCTTTATTACGCATCGTGAGGTGAACCTCCTTTAATTAAACGCCATTTTAAGGCAGTAAGCCATCATCTAAATCAGTAACTGGCTCATCAATAGTATAAGCTTGTTTTTCATAAAAGATTAGACGTAGATATTGTTAATGGAGGAAAGAGAAAAGATGGAGACTATTTTTAAACGATTGACAGAAGAATTATTAGCTGTGAATAATGAATTAACTGCTGAAGCTGCTCGTACGTGGGTAGAAGGCTTATGGGAAGATTTTGAAACGACACGAGCAAAGGCAGGGCGTGAGTATAAGGGGCAGGAAGTAACGGAACAAATAGTGCTAAAGTGGATAAAGCAATATGGTCCTCATTTGCACAAATATGCACCTAAACAAGAAAAATTCGCGCATTTAAACCAAGATAATCAACCTAAAAACTAAACAAAATAACAAGCCTCCACCCACTAAGGGCTGGAGGCTTGTTGATGTTTACAGCTGTTCTTCTAAGTTTAATTTCTTTTGCAGGGTTTCTTCAGAGAAAACCCATCCCGTATACGAACTTAGAATGTTCAAGTTATCGTCTAGCTGAACGATGGCAACAAAAGGGTAGTGGCCCTTGCTGCGGTAACGTAAATCAACAAAGCGTACTTCCGTCAGATCATCCTTCATCTCTACTTCCCAGCGATATGTAGGAGAGAAGGACAGGAAGGCTGCTAAATTTTTATCTTTTCTTGCAGCATTAATGACCGGGTCATCAGGAATAGGGTCAAAGGAATACTTCTCAAAGAAATTTATTTGGTTATCACGTGATTCAGCAACATACAGAGTTGTCGGCGTCCGAATAACTAAATGGAATTGATTCCATCTGATTGTTGGCGACACAAAAATGTGAGTTGCATTTGGGTGAAGCCTGCGCGCATGTTTAACAACTTTTTGTTTCTCATAAATCCGCCAAATGTAGTACAGGGCTAATACAACATAAAGCAGTAAAAAGGTTATGCCAGGATGAGAACCAAATGCCCACATGGCAATAGCACCAAGATGCATAAAAAAGATAAATGGATCAAAAATATTGATCACGCCAAGTGCAATCCACCTGTTTGAAATTGGTCTCAGTGCCTGGGTACCGTAGGCATTGAAAATATCAACAAACACATGCAGAACGACGGCAAGAAGCGACCATAAAAAGATCGTCAGCCATTCAACACCTGGCATAAAGAGAGTGATACCGGCTGTGAGCAATACAGGCCAGACTAAAAGGGCAGGCAGAGAATGGGTAATGCCGCGATGGTTTCGAATATATACGGCATTATTTTTAAGCTTTAAAACCGTATCAAAATCAGGAGCTTGAGAACCGATGATCGCAGCAATCATAACGGCACTTTGCATCGTTGGGTCGCCGCTGACATTAGGATCAAGCGTTGCAAGGCCTCCTATGGCTATCCCCATTACTACATGTGTACCTGTATCCATTACATGGCACCTCCCTTTTTCTATAAGTTACAGTAAGTATTGTGTATTAATCATACAGAATCTCATGCAAAATTCAAGACAATCGCTTTTGGTCATGGCATGATATAGTTTAGTTATACCCGAATTGTAAATGATTCAAAAGGGGGAATGGCAATGACTCAAGCATTAGACGTATTTATTGAGTATAAAATTCATGAAAAATATGTTAAACCATATGAAGAGAACATGAAAAAGATCAAAGAACGAGTACAAGAAATGGGGGCATCAGATTTTGAGTGGTATGAAGCCGCCGATCAACCCAACTTATATGTAGAAATGTTTAAAGTGAATGATTACGCCGCTTATGAAAAAATAAAGTCACTAAGACAAGATGAAAGTGAATCTCTAACAAAAGATTTCTCAGCCTATGTAGCAGGAGGATCTAGTAAGGTTCATTGCTGGGCATTTAAGAGAAAAATGATTTAGGAGGAGAGCTGTGCAGCACGAAAAGCTAAATGAATTTAACATCAGTCAATTTCAACAGGATTTAATTAATTGGTTTAAAGAAAATCAACGAACGCTCCCATGGAGAGAAAATAAAGACCCGTATCGAGTATGGGTCTCTGAAATTATGTTGCAGCAAACAAGGGTAGACACTGTGATCCCTTATTATTTAAACTTTATGCGTGAGTTTCCGACACTAGAGGACTTAGCCTATGCAGAGGAAGACCGGATTTTAAAGGCATGGGAGGGACTTGGTTATTATTCAAGAGTGAGAAACCTGCAGACAGCTGTACGAGAAGTAGTAGAAGAGTACAATGCGGCTGTGCCTGATACCCTGAAAGAAATTTCGGCTTTAAAGGGAGTAGGGCCTTATACGGCGGGAGCGATTTTAAGCATTGCTTATGCAAAACCTGAACCTGCGGTAGATGGAAATGTAATGCGTGTTCTTTCCCGTGTGCTTGAAATAGATGAAGATATCGCTAAAGCGAAGACGAGAAAAACATTCGAAGCCATCATTTATGACCTCATTTCTAAAGAGGACCCGTCATCTTTTAATCAAGGATTAATGGAACTCGGTGCACTGATTTGTACACCAACTTCACCTGGCTGTCTGCTATGTCCGGTTCGTGAACATTGCATCGCGTATAATAAAGGAATTCAAGATACGCTGCCTGTAAAATCAAAGAAAAAGAAAGCGAAACGCAAGCTGATGGCGGCTTTCGTCATTAAAGATGAAGATGGAAAGGTTCTCATTGAAAAGCGTCCAGATAAAGGACTGCTAGCTGGATTGTGGCAATTCCCGAACGTAGAAGTAGACAGTCATTCATTTAATAAAGAGGAGATGGCAGAAGCATTGTCTCTGGCTATTGGGAAGCCAATTAGTATTCGTGACCGGATTCAAAAAGTAGAGCATGTCTTCTCTCACATTGTATGGGATATTGATGTGTATACCGCGGTTATCGCTACAAAAGAATGGGAAAAAGAAGGGCTGCGTTTTGTCGATCAATATCAGATTGAAGATTTTGCGTTTCCTGTTTCGCATCAAAAGATAATTAAACACTATTTTAGTGAGTCATTTTAAAAGTAAGTATGTTAAAAATGAGTTTGAAAAAAATTAGGAGTGAGATCATGGATTTAAACCTACATAATAAAGTGGTTCTTGTCACAGGAGGTACGAAAGGGATTGGCCGTGCGATTGCAGAAGCTTTCGTTCATGAGGGAGCCCGAGTGTATGTAACAGCAAGAGGAGAAGAGTCATTAAACGAAATGGGTCATAAAGAAGGAATTACAGCTATTCAAGCTGATCTGACTAAGGAAGATGCGCGCAATGAAGTCATGAATGAAATCCTTACTAAAGAGGAGCGCATTGATATTCTTATTAACAACGTAGGCGGGAGCAACGGCTCAACAGTAGCAGAAACTGAGCTATCCTTATTTAGAGAAGCGTTTGAGCTCAATTACTTTTCCGCTGTTCATTTCAGCAAACTTGCTCTAGATGAAATGAAGAAACAGCAAGGTGGTGCGATTGTTAATATCTCATCCATCTTCGGACGCGAATCTGGAGGCAAGCCAACGTATAACAGTGCAAAAGCAGCAATGATCAGCTTTACAAAAGCGCTTGCTGATGAAGCGATCAAAGAAGGAATTCGAGTAAATGGCGTAGCCCCTGGGTCTATCCTTCACCCGACAGGAAACTGGCAAAAACGTCTAGATGAAAACCCGGAAAAAATTAATGCATTTGTTGAACAGGAAATACCAGCAGGAAGATTTGGTACAGTCGAGGAAGTGGCGAATACGGTACTGTTTTTAGCATCTGATAAAGCATCTTGGGTTGTCGGAGCTACGCTTAATGTAGATGGCGGCCAATCAAATGCAAACTTTTAAAACGGGGAGAGCTGTCCTGAGGGGACAGCTCTTTTGTTATTGTTCATATAATGAAGAGGCGCATTTACCCGGTGAAGTGATACAATTGTGCCCCGCATTAGCGCATAAATTGATCCAAAGAACGCAATTAGACTAGAGTGACGCAATCAGCCGAGCAACCGATACAATTACATGTTGAGCCCGCGAAATAAACTCTTCAGACTGACGCATAAACAGCTTGAAAACCTACAATTACTGCCGAGCACGGCCTTGCCCTTACTATATTACTGCAGAGCGCAAGCCTTGTTTGCCCTCACAGCCTATTGATCATCATTTACTAAGTGGATCTCTTGAATCATTTGCTTCGTTTCTGCTGTACCTAAATTATAAAGGGCTTCATATACATCATTTAGTCCTCGCTGGTACTCGTTTTTATCACGGTCTCCTTTTTGATCATCAAAATGCCTGAAGGTAATTAAGTTGCCAAGCTCTACGTCATGAGATTGTACTTCATGTAATAATTCTTCTAATGCCTTCTTTTCTGTCACAGTTGCCTCAATTTCATACTCAATTAGCTGCCCGTCATCGACTCTTGTCGGGCTGATCGTATCCATACTGATAGGGTTCAAATTAACATAATACAATTGCTTTTCCATCGTCTTCATCTCCTTTTAAGGTGTTACTCTTATGATCACCAAAAAATGAGGAATCCATTAAAAAAACGAGAAAGCTACAGCTTTCCCGTCAAAAAATAAATCGTATTAATGTTTAATGATGATGCGGCCATCTACTGATTTAGACTCAAGCTTAGCATGAGCTTTATTCGCTTCTTCAAATAAGAAGACTTCACCAATATGAGCGCTTAATGATTTTTGAGCGAGACCTGCTGAGATGTCATGACCTGCTTTTCCTACCTCATTAGGATCAACGGTGAATAGAAGAATACCGAGTAGAGCCGCATTTTTCATATTAAGTTTTCTCCAAGGGAGCTCTGGCGTATTGTTTACAGGGGAGCCTATTGTGACAATCCGCCCGCCGTTTCTAATCATGTCTAAGTTTTTATCCAAATTTTCACTGACACTCATATCCAAAATAACATCAATGCCTTTTTCGTCAGTAAGTCCAAGAACTCTTTCGGTCACATTTTCCTCTTTGTAATTGATGACCACATCTGCGCCGGCTTTTATGGCAATTTGCGACTTTTCATCATTTCCTGCTGTAGCAATGACAAACGCCCCTGCGCGTTTAGCTAGCTGAACAGCAGCTTGTCCTACAGCACCTGCTGCTCCGTATATCAGTACTTTTTCTTCTTTTTTAAGATTTGCTCGGTAAAAAAGAGATAAATGTGCGGTCATAAAAGCCATCGCAACAGCGGCTCCCTCTTCATAAGAGAGATGAGAAGGGAGAGAAAATGCAGCAGAGGCATCAATCGCCACGTATTCTGCTGACGCGCCTTTTGCATTGGTTGCCCAAATACGGTCACCAACAGACAAATTCCGAACTCCGTCCGCTGCTTCAACGACTTCACCAGCTAAATCGAAATGTGGTACATGTGGAAATGAGTCAACTTCTCTAATCCCTTTTCTAAAATACGTATCAACAGGGTTTACTCCGCTCGCGCCTACTTTTACCAACACTTGTCCTTGTTTTAGAGTCGGTTTTTCCATTTCCCCTACAGTTAGTACATTCGGCTCGCCATATTCTTTATACTGAATCACACGCATATTCTCATCCCCTTAATCAAATAGTGGTTTTAATCTTGTCGCTGCTTCTTTTAGACGTTCTTCGTTTTGAACAAGAGCAATTCGGACAAAGCCTTCCCCTTCACTGCCAAAGGCCATACCAGGTGTAACGACGACACCAAGGTCAAGAGCAGCCAATGTAAATGACATTGATGTATAAGCCTGAGGAATCTTTGCCCATAAGAACATCCCGCCGCCTGGAGAACGGACTTCCCAGCCGATTTCGCTCAATGCGCTGACTAGCGTGTCACGCCGTCTTTTATAAAGCAGGCGCTGGTCTTCCAAAAATGTTCCTGAGTTTGTTAAAGCTTTTGTTGCAGCATGCTGAATCGGTTTGAAAACCCCGTAATCAATATGAGATTTAATGATGGCAAGCGGCTTCAATAGTTCAGGGTTACCAAGGGCATAGCCGATTCTAGCCCCAGCAAAGTTAAAGCTTTTTGACATTGAATTAAATTCGATCGCAACCTCATCTGCACCATCAATGGATAAGATGCTTAAAGGTGTTTGGTTATCGTACAAAAGCTCAGAATAGGCAAAGTCATGGACAACAAGAATGCGATGTTCTTTTGCGTAGGCGATAACCTGCTCTAAATAATCTTTTGAAGCGGTAGCTGCCGTTGGGTTGCTTGGATAACTCAAGATAAGAATTTTAGCCTTATCTGCTACTTCTTGTGGCAAGGAACGAAAGTCAAATTGGTAACGGTTTTCTTCATTTAACGGATAAGGGTGCAATGTGGCCCTTGCAATTTCTGCGCTTGCTGCATATATGGGATACCCTGGGTTTGGGACAAGTAAGATATCATCTTCATCCATATAAGACATAGCTAGATGAGCAAGCCCGTCTTGAGAGCCCATTAACTGCAGGATGTGATCTTCTTTTAATGAGACGCCGTAGCGATCCGTGTAGAAACGGCAGACTGCTTCTCTAAACGTTAATTCGCTTGTAATCGCATATCCGTAGTCCGAGTCATTTGAAACGGCTTTGATTAATTCTTCTTTCAAAAAAGCAGGAGGAGGGAGGTCGGGGCTGCCAATACTTAAATCAATAAGAGTGGCCCCTGCGGCTTCTTTCTCCTGTTTTCGTAAAGATAGTTCTGTAAATACACTAGTTGTTAAGTGATCTAATTTCTTTGATGGTGAAAACATATGTAACGCTCCTCAATCAATCTATATAGTCATATAAAAAGTAAATAAAGTATTCTTCTATATTATTTTAGCTGAATACTCTGAAAAAACATAGCCTCACACAAGAAAAAAAGATAAGCCGCAGCTTATCTTAGTCATAATGTACTTCTGTTCCTTGCGTCCAGGTTGCTTCTTGTTTAAGTCCGCCTCTTGCTTCAATTTCTTTTATGATTTCTCTGTGAATGGTCGTACCTTCAATGTTTAGGTAGGGGGTCATCTGTTGGAGACCATGATGAAAAAAGGCCAGTTCTTTATCCGTCCATTCTTTTTTGCTTATCATTGTAAGTTCCGTCATATCTCGTCCGACATACATCTAGCTCAGCTCCTTTATTCTATGGTCTTCTAGGTAGAAGAAGTTTTCCTTAGTGTTTCTGTTCGTCATGAACTCTATGCGATATAATGTAAAAAGACTAATGATGATGGAGGATATACATATGGAACAAAAAGTAGCATTAGTAACAGGGAGCAGCCGAGGGATCGGCAAACGAATTGCTCTACGATTAGCTGAGCAGGGATATGACTTGGTGATTAATTATGCAAGAAGTAAACAAGCAGCTTTAGATACAGCGGCTGAAATTGAAGCTTTAGGAAGAAAGGCATTTGTCGTTAAGGCGAATGTAGGGAAGCCTGAGAAGATTAAAGAAATGTTTGAAAAGATTGATGAAGAATACGGCCGCTTAGATATCCTTGTAAATAATGCCGCATCCGGCGTGCTTCGTCCTTTAATGGAGCTTGAAGAAAGTCATTGGGATTGGACGATGGATATTAACAGCAAAGCATTGTTGTTTTGTGCACAGGAAGCTGCTAAGCGAATGGAGAAAACGGGAGGCGGTAAAATTGTCAGCTTAAGTTCTCTAGGGTCGATTCGTTATTTAAAGAACTATACGACTGTAGGTGTATCAAAAGCAGCAGTTGAAGCATTAACGCGTTATCTTGCTGTAGAGCTTGCTGAGATGGGAATCGCAGTCAATGCTGTGTCTGGTGGAGCTGTTGATACAGATGCATTGACTCATTTTCCAAACCGTGAAGAATTATTAGAAGATGCAGCGAAACGCACCCCGGCAGGAAGAATTGTGGAGGCAGAAGACTTAGCGGATACGGTAATGTTTTTATTATCTGATCAAGCAAAAATGATTCGCGGACAGACGATTATCGTTGATGGCGGGATTTCATTATTAACTTAATTTTTTTGAATAAAATGATTCACCCCTGCACATATTAACTTTTGTGGAGGTGATATCACATGAACAACCAACAACAAAACCAACAACAACAGCAACAACAAGCGTCTAAAACAAACGCTCAAAAGGTACAAAAGCAAAACGCTGCTTCTGCTCAAGGAAACAGCTACAACACTGAGTTTGCTAGCGAAACGAACGCTCAAGAAGTTCGTCAGCAAAACGCTCAATCAGAAGCTCACAAAAACCAAGCTTCTACAAACTACAATCAACAACAAAACCAACAAAATCGTTAATCAAACGATGAGAAAAGCACTCACAGACAATACGTCTTGTGGGTGCTTTTTTTATATTTTTTACATAAAATAAATGAAAAATGTTTGAGTCAATCGCCAATTTTATTCGTTACAGGCGCTTACCGTTTCAAAAAGATGGGGAACACTGTATAATAGAAGAGAATGAAAGTAAAGTTGACGAAATTGGAATGGCGATAAGCAGTTTGTAGGGTAGAATGTAGAAGTGTATGGTGTGGCTAACAATGTACAAGCGTAAAAGAGACTACTCTACTTACAGACGTCCAAACTTCTAGTGGAAAGGAGACGTTTATGAATTTTCCCAAAGTAGGCAGTACTATTCAGATCCAGAGTTATAAACACAATGGATCCATTCATCGGATTTGGGAAGAATCAATAGTGCTTAAAGGGACGTCAAAGGTTGTAATCGGAGGTAATGATCGAATTCTTGTGAGAGAATCAGATGGACGCAACTGGAGAACACGTGAGCCAGCGATCTGTTATTTTGATTCTGAGCAATGGTTTAATACGATCGGTATGATTCGAGCAGATGGAATTTACTATTACTGTAATCTTGGCACCCCGTTTACATGGGATGAGGAAGCAGTAAAATACATTGACTATGACCTTGATATTAAAGTATATCCAGATATGACCTTTAAGCTCTTAGATGAAGATGAATACGAACTGCATAGCAAATTAATGAATTATCCGCCTGAGATTGATGATATTCTAAAACGCAGTGTCGATGAATTGATTTCATGGATTCATCAACGCAAGGGTCCATTTGCCCCGCAATTTGTAGAGAGCTGGTATGAGCGCTTTCTACAATATAGATAAAAATACTAGACACTGAAGGAAAGCCTGGTTACCAGGCTTTCTTTTCCGTCATACTACTAAAAAAGGGGGTGGGCATAATTGAATAGTATGAAACGTTATATGGCCTTTGTTAAGCCGTACTGGAAGCAAATTTTTTGGACAATCGTGATCGGTGTATTAAAATTTGGGATTCCTTTATTGCTTCCGCTCGTTATGATGTATGTCATTGATGATATTATTTTGGTTGAAGGAATGCCGCAAGATGAGAAGCTTTCAACGTTGTTCTGGATAATGGGAGGAATGTTCTTTATTTTCCTTGTCCTCAGACCTCCGATTGAATACTTAAGACAATATTATGCACAGTGGATAGGCAGTAAAGTGCTGTATGATATACGTGATCAATTATTTACCCATATCCAAAAATTAAGTCTTAGATTTTATTCGAACCGAAAAGTAGGAGAAATTATTTCTCGTGTGATACATGACGTTGAGCAGACGAAGAATTTTGTAATTACTGGTTTAATGAATATTTGGCTTGATCTATTTACGATTATTATTGCCATTATAATTATGTTGAATATTAATGTGTGGCTCACGCTGGTAGCTATTTCAATGTTTCCGTTATACGGCTTTTCAGTGAAGTTTTTCTATGCAAGATTGAGGCATCTTACGAGAGTGCGTTCACAAGCTTTAGCCGAAGTGCAGGGACATTTGCATGAACGTGTTCAAGGGATGAATGTGATAAGGAGCTTCGCACTTGAGGAGCATGAACAGCACCAATTTGCAAAACGTAATAATCATTTCTTAGACCGTGCCCTGGATCACACACGCTGGAACGCTAAAACGTTTGCGGTTGTAAATACAATCACAGACTTAGCTCCGCTCTTAGTTATTGTCGTCTCAGGGTACTTTGTTATTACAGGAAACCTTGAGATTGGGGCAATGACGGCCTTTGTTTTATATATGGAGCGCTTATATGGTCCGTTGCGCCGGCTTGTTAACTCATCTACAACCTTAACGCAGGCTATTGCTTCAATGGATCGTGTATTTGAGTTTATCGATGAAAAGTATGATATTGAAGACTCTTTAGATGCCAAACCGCTCGACTCCGCACATGGACGAGTTCAGTTTGAGGATGTTTCGTTCTATTATGATAATGAAGAGAAGCCGGTCTTAAAAAACGTTTCCCTGGATATAAAAGAGGGAGAAACGGTCGCATTTGTAGGGATGAGCGGAGGCGGAAAAAGTACGCTTATCAGTCTAATTCCAAGGTTTTATGATGTGTCGAGCGGACGGATCACACTTGATGGAGTAGATATTAGACATTTTCAAGTGCGCATGCTCAGAGATAAAATTGGAATGGTGCTTCAAGATAATATTTTGTTCAGTGATTCCGTCAAAATGAATATCTTAATGGGAAATCCAGAGGCGACTGATGAAGAAGTGATTGCTGCAGCAAAAGCAGCGAATGCGCATGACTTTATCATGAATTTGCCGAATGGATATGATACCGAAGTCGGTGAGCGAGGTGTTAAGCTGTCTGGAGGGCAAAAACAGCGTGTGGCAATTGCACGTGTCTTTTTGAAAAATCCGCCTATTTTAATTTTTGATGAGGCGACATCTGCTCTAGATTTAGAAAGTGAACACTACATTCAAGAAGCGCTTGAAAAGTTAGCAAGAAATCGAACGACTTTTATTGTTGCACACCGTCTATCAACGATTACTCATGCCGACCGGATTGTATTAATTGAGAACGGCGAGATTGTTGAGAGCGGCACCCATGAAGAATTAATGAAAAAAGCAGGGCATTATCAGAAACTTTTTGATGTCCAGCAATTATCATAATAAAGGACGTCCATCACTTAGGCTTAAGTGTAATGGACGTCTTTTTGTTTAATTATTCTTCTTCTTGCTCTTGCACGGTTACTTTATTTTCTTTTTTATGATAACTGAAAAAGCTGTCTACTAGGTGATCTAAGTGTTCAAGCTGCTCTTGATATTCTACTATCTGCGAGACGGCTGGCAGAATATGCAGCCACTGCGTTCGAACAGTATCCGGATCATCGTATAAATTAATGTACAGATCCGTTAAAGCGGCTTTCCCATCATTAATCTCCTGCACCGTCTCATCAGCAGGAAGTGATTGAACTTTTCCTACATATCGTAAGAGGATACGATCATGGTACTGGGTTAAGCGATTTAATTGCATCTCGATTTCTTTTTGGACTTCACAAGGCAGCTGGTGCAGTTCCTCTGATCGCCGTTCAAGATTCTTCAAGACAATAAATGACTTTTTCGTTGTAATCAGCATTTGGCGGAATAACACAATCTTCCGTGCTTTTCCGTATTTATTTTTCAGAAAATAATTTCTTTCTTCTTTATAAAGGAGATACAAATTATCTAATTTAACCATTTGTTCATCAAGTCTTGAGATATCACGTTTTAACATTCTTGGGTCAGCATCTTTCCGCAAGAAAAGCATGGTCCATTGAATAATATCTTCTGTTGCTTTAAGCATTTTATGATAAAGTTTCGTTTCATAGCGGGGCGGGATAAATAACAGGTTAACTAAAAAGGCAGCAAACACCCCAATAATAATCAACATAAATCGCCCTGTAGCAAATTCGATAAAATTATCAGCTGGACTTTCCATAACGATGATAATGGTAACAATCGCTAAGGGAATCGTCGTAGGCTCAAGCTTCACTTTAAGAATAATGGCAATGGCTAAAATAACAACCAACCCAACAACAAACGGTTCATGACCAAATGTCATCACAAAAATAACTCCAAGGACCGCACCGATCACATTCGCTTGAACTTGTTCTAAAATCGTTTGGAACGTACGGTAGATAGATGGCTGGATCGCAAATGCGGCAGCAAGTGCTGCAAACATTGGCGGTTCAAGACCAACCCATATCGCAAAATATAAAGATACAATAATGGCAAGACCCGTCTTAAATATACGAGCTCCAAGTTTCATGGTAACTAAATGTCCTTTCTGCTCATCGTTTTTTTACTAGTCTTTAAAAAGAAGCAACGATAGCATCCATTAATAAAATCATACCGAACGTACTATACAACGACCACTGAAAAGAATCAACCACTTTTTATAAAAACAAAAATTGTAAGCGTTTATTATTTTTTGTCTGTTTGTTTTATCCATACCCCTTTTAGTGTATTAAAAAAAGCGCCGGTTTAAACCAGCGCTTTTTCGTATGATAGTTAATTGAACCAAAGTGACGTAATTAACCGATGAAGTGATGCATTTATTCTAACTAATGAATGACGCATAATAAGATTGAACGGACACAATAAGACTAGAGAGGCGCAATTAGGCTGGTAAACGACGCAATCATTAAGTAGATAAGCGCAATTTACTATTCAGCCGGCGGCTTATCACCATCGTTAGATCATTTCAGCGACACATTTGAATGCATGGTCAACAGCTTCTAACGTCTTAGTGATATCCTCATCTGTATGAGCGGTTGTTAAGAACCATGCTTCATATTTCGATGGGGCTAAGTTAATGCCTTGTTTTAGCATTTCTTTAAAGAAAACAGAGAATTGTTCTCCATTTGTTTTCTCAGCTTGGTCATAATTTCGGATGACTTCATTGGTAAAGTAGATCGTTAATGCTCCTTTTAAACGGTTCACCGTAATTTCCACTTCATGTTTAGAAGCAAGTTCAACAATCCCTTCTTCTAAAATGGCTCCCAGACGGTCTAATTCTTCATATACACCATCTTCTTTAAGGACTTCTAAACAAGCAATGCCTGCACTCATTGAAGCAGGGTTACCAGCCATAGTACCTGCTTGATAGGCTGGTCCAAGCGGTGCAACTTTTTCCATAATATCTACACGGCCGCCGTAAGCTCCAATCGGAAGCCCTCCGCCGATAATTTTACCTAATGCTGTCATATCCGGTTCCACGCCTAGATAATTTTGAGCGCCGCCGTACATGAAACGGAATGCTGTGATTACCTCGTCATAAATAACAAGTGCCCCGGCCTCATGGGTTAGTGTATTAACTGCCTCAAGAAACCCTGGATCTGGTTCCACAATCCCGAAATTCCCGACAATCGGTTCAACCAGAACAGCAGCGATCTCATCGCCCCATTTCCGGAGTGCTTCTTTATAAGCTTCAATATCATTGAATGGGACAGTAATAACTTCTTTAGCGATATTTTTGGTTACACCGGCAGAGTCTGGTGTTCCTAGGGTAGATGGGCCAGAGCCTGCTGCTACTAGAACTAGATCTGAATGACCGTGATAACAGCCGGCAAATTTAATAATCTTATCCCGTCCTGTGTACGCACGGGCAACACGAATGGTTGTCATGACAGCTTCTGTACCAGAATTGACAAAGCGGACTTTTTCTAATGAAGGAATCGCTTCTTTTAACATTTTGGCAAATTTGTTCTCGAGCTTAGTCGGTGTACCGTATAAGACTCCGTTCTGGGCGGCCGTTGTAATTGCCTCCGTAATATGAGGATGAGCATGGCCTGTTATAATAGGACCGTATGCGGCTAAATAATCGATATATTGATTACCGTCTACATCCCAAAAATAAGCACCTTTTGCACGTTCCATAAAAACAGGTGAGCCGCCGCCAACCCCTTTAAAAGCACGGGAAGGACTGTTCACACCGCCGACAATATGTTCTTGGGCCTCTTTATATAAGGCTTCTGAATTTGTAAAGTTCATCTAAATATTTCCTCCAAACACTCAAGTATCCTGCCTATTGAACTATAAATAATAGATTAAATCATATTCAGTTCAATACAGCAGTTAAATGTAGATCATGTATATAGATATTCAATCATAAGCTGAGACTTAGGACAAGCTAAAGGGAAATGTATAAGCAGACTGTGTAGGTGCAAAGAAGAATTGAGGTTTATTCTTGTGGGTGTGTAGAAAGTTGCGATGCGAGATGTTGAAGGTTGCGCTTGCATAGCTCTCGAAATAATAAGTCGAGGAAATCATCGTCTAATCCGTATTCTTGTGCTCGGTAATAACTTTGTATCAAAACGTCGTCTGATAATGAATGCATAACTAAACGACCTCCTTTTTTACAATGAACGTCACTACATTCTAGGAGGTATAAAAAGTCAGGGTGTATGATGTGATTAAAACAAACAATCGTTCTCACTCATCATAATATACCTAAACTAATAAGGCTAGTATTTATTTGAATACTCAGTCATATATTTAATAAGCAATTTTTATTAGTGTTTTTCTGGTGAAGAGGTGGGCTGATGGACCATTGGCTGTTGTATTTTTGTATGTTCGTTGCAGCATTAGGTGTCATAATGAGCTTTTTGTTGCTGCTTAGGTATAAACCGATGCGAGGGAGGCACAAGGTCTCGCTAAGACATTTTGCGATGTTGGTTAATGTGTATGTGACGGTAATGCTGGCATTTGCCTTAATGTATATGGTGCTTGAGTTACTCGGTATCCCTGTATTAGCAGAAGCAAACCGAAACGTGGGTGGAGAGTTAACTCATTTAGTTTTAGATGTGGTGTATTTTAGTGCGATCACACTTTTGTCCGTTGGATACGGTGATATTGTACCAATGGGGGTAGGGAGGATTTTAGCGATCATACAAGCTTTATTTGGTTATCTGCTGCCAGCAGCGTTTGTTGTCACAACTGTTATTCGTCTAGAAAATAAGGTAGAATAGTTGTAATAAACACGAAGAATCCGTATCCTAATCCATATCACTATATCTAGAAAGGTTGTGGCAATATGGCTATTGAAATCGGACAAGTTGCACCTGATTTTACATTAGAAGCAAGCAGCGGGGAGCAAGTCTCTTTAAGTCAATTCAGAGGAAAGAATGTTGTGCTGTATTTTTATCCAAAAGATATGACACCTGGATGCACAACTCAAGCATGTGATTTCCGTGACCGAGTAGAATCATTTGAATCGTTAGATACAGTGATTCTAGGAGTGAGTCCGGATCCTTTAGCAAGGCATGAGAAGTTTATTGAAAAATATGATCTCCCATTTCTTTTATTAGCAGATGAAGATCATGCTGTAGCGGAGTTATTTGATGTGTGGAAACTAAAGAAAAACTTCGGTAAAGAATATATGGGGATTGAAAGATCTACCTTTGTAATTGATAAAGAAGGCAAGGTCGTTAAAGAATGGCGTAAAGTACGTGTGAAAGATCACGTAGAAGAAGCGCTGACTTTCATTAAAGAAGAAGTAGAAGTGTAAAAAACATAAAGAATAAAAGCGAGGGGGGACTCTCGCTTTTTTGGAATACAGGAGGTGGGACTACTATGAAGATTGTCTCTTCAGCAAGGTTAAAAGATGAGATTAAAGCACAGCTCCTAGCAGACTTTCCTGATATCGACTTTTCCTTTCGTTATGGCATGAAAGAAGTAGGAGAGGAAGTGCAGGACTGTGAGGTGCTGCTTACATACGGAGAAGATTTAACGGATGAACATATAAAAGAGGCCAAGCAGCTTAAATGGATCATGGTCCTTGCTGCAGGACTCGAGAAGATGCCGCATGAGGCTATTTGCAAACGTAATATTATCGTGACTAATGTCCGCGGAATTCATGCTGTCCCGATGGGGGAATATACTCTTAATATGATGCTGCAAATGGCTAAGAAGACAAAAACATTTATAAAAAATGAAGAGGCAGCAAACTGGGAGAGAAGCGTACCCGTCTTTGAGCTTAACGGATTAACTGTAGGAATCCTTGGGGCAGGGGCTATTGGACAAGAAGTCGCTAGATTATGCCAGGCTTTTGGGATGAGAACGCTTGGCATGAATAGTTCAGGTAATGATGCCCCGTTTATCGAAAAAATGTATACGGAAGATACAGTAGATGCATTATTAAGACAATCAGATTTTGTTGTAAACGTCCTACCTTTTACTACGAAGACAGCTTCATTTATGGATGAAGAAAAGTTTGCTTCTATGAAAAAAGGAGCGTATTTTATTAACATAGGGCGTGGTAAAACAGTTGATGAACACGCATTAATCCAAGCACTAGATGCCGGTCAAGTGGCTGGAGCTGGATTAGATGTGTTTAAAGAAGAACCATTAGATGCCAACCATCCTTTTTGGAAGCACAAAAACGTAACGATCACCCCACATATCTCCGGGGTGTCCTCCAAGTATCAAAGAAGAGCAATGGAAATCTTTAAAAAGAACTTAATTGGCTATCTAAATGGAAGGAACGAAACCCTCATAAGAATAGATCTAACTAAAGGGTATTAATAAAAAGGGGGGCAGGCCATGAAGCTTCTAATTTGTATCATTGATGATTTTTATGCGGATGAAGTGGAAAAGGAACTGCGAGATGAGGGGTATCGAATGACCGAGCTTGCTAGTTCAGGTGGCTTTTTAAAGAAGGGTAATACAACCTTTCTGTTTGGTGTAGAAGAAGAAGACCTTCCTAAGTTGAAAACGGCTTTAAAGGCCGCGTGTCTTACGGTAGAAGGAAAGAAGAAAAGAAAATCAAGTACAGCTCATCGGTATACTTCATTTTTAGTGAACGCTTCGCATGCTGTTCCTTTTTTATAATTGATAAAACGCATATAGGGGGAGTCTGCCTATAACATTGACTTATCCTGCCAAGATGTATTATACTAATTATAAATATTATAAAGTAAGAATGTTTGTTGAAAGTGAGGTGCATGACGATGTCTAATCATCGCTTGCAAGATGCAATTGATGCACTTAAAAGCACCCGTGTTCGTATGACGCCTCAACGTCATGCCATTTTAGAATTTCTATATGAAACGTCAATGCATCCAACTGCTGATGATATTTATAAAGCTTTGGAGGGCCGTTTCCCTAATATGAGTGTAGCAACAGTCTATAACAACCTGCGTGTGTTTAAGGAAGTGGGAATTGTAAAAGAGTTAACGTATGGAGACTCTTCAAGCCGCTTCGATTGTGTTACATCTGATCATTATCATGTCATTTGCCAAGATTGTGGTAAGATTGTTGATTTTCACTATCCTGGTCTTGATGAAGTGGAAACTCTTGCTGAGCATGTGACTGGATTTAAGGTGCATAGCCACCGTATGGAAATTTACGGAACGTGTACTGAGTGCACCAAAAAAGTACAACATTAAATCTTTTATTATTTTACGCCTTAAGCATATTGCTTAAGGTTTTTTTGTGCATAAAAAAACGAAGCCGATCAGCTTCGTTTTGATTTATTATTATATGATTCATCGAACTCTTTTCCTTCTAGAGAAGGGTCTAGTGTAAGCGGCTCGCTGCAGTGCATACATGCATCCACGCGGCCTAGCATTTTTGTAGGTTTTTTACAGCTTGGACATACTACTTGAACAGACTTTGTAGAAAGCATACCAATCCAGAAATAAACCACCGTACTTCCAATAATAAAAAGAAAGCCTATTAGCATTGCGATCGTCATGAGAATAGGAGAATCTCTAAAGAAAATTCCTATGTACATAACGAGAATACCGATAAATACAAGCGATAAAGCAAACGTTCGAATCTTATTTATTTTGTTTGTATATTTAATAGCCATATTCGTCCCTCCTAGATACGAGTATAGCATATAAGATAGGAACAACCTATGAATCAAGTATGAATTTCACTACTTTGTGAAGGATTCCCCCATTAATTGTCGAATAGGATATGCGAGGTTGATGTGAGAAGTTTTATGAGAGGTTTTTCGAGAGGATTTGCGTAAGGTTTTGCTTAATAAGGAGGAATAGGAATGAATGTTTTACTGAGGCAGCTGTATCAAGATCGAGCAAGTGAGGATGATACGTTTGCAATATTAGTGATCCAAAAAGAGTTATCCCCGTTATCAATATTAGATGGCTTTGATGCCATTGTGTTAGTCATAAAAAATAATCCAGAAGTAGACTGGCATGTAAAACACTATCAAGTGGATGATATGAAAGTAGCTCTGCATTCTTTAAGTCAAACAACAATGCACCATTCATTAATAGCAGGAACACATCGCAGGTTAGTGGATTGGCTCTTTCATGGTAAAGTAGTATTTGATCGCAACGAATTCCTTAAAGGAGTAAAAGAAAGAATTGAAACCTTTCCTCCTGGTGATCGAATGAAGAAGATGACCATTCAATTTACAAAGATGCTAAGACGATTCGATGAGGGAAAGATTTTATTCTATAATGAACAACCTTTTGATGCGTTCAGTAACATGATGCATTCTCTTCATCACTTAGCAAGACTTGCAGTCATTAATCATGGTTATTATCCAGAGGTGACTGTGTGGGACCAAGTAAGAAAAATTGAACCTGAAACATACAAACTCTATAGAGAACTTCTTAAGAGTGAGGAGTCCCTAGAACAACGGATTGAATTATTAATCTTAGCAACTGAAATAGCTGTCCGTTCTAAAACAGAAATTGGTTCTGAGCATTTTCGTTCATTACTAGCAGATAGAGGAGACTCATTTACGATTGCTGAAATGATGGAGATACCAGAGGTGCAAGATTACCGGATCGACCTTGAATTGTTGGTCAATTTCTTAATAGAGAAAGAGTTTCTAGTAATAGATCATCATGAATCAAAAGCACAAGGAATCCACCATATTCGCTATAGATTAAATACTTAAAATAAAATTGATGAAAAGTGTTGACTTTGTTTTGCGTGCGTGATAAATTATTACTTGTCGCTGACAACAACAGTTGTTACGCACGAAAAACACTTTCAAAAAAGTTGTTGACATTCAAATCACGATTTGATAAGATAATGAAGTCGCCAACAACGACAAACAAGTTCTTTGAAAACTGAACAAAAGCCAAGCGAAATAGAGATACATGATATCTCGTCAATGAATTATTTTTGAGCTTAATCAAACACTTTTATGGAGAGTTTGATCCTGGCTCAGGACGAACGCTGGCGGCGTGCCTAATACATGCAAGTCGAGCGGACTGATGGGAGCTTGCTCCCTGATGTTAGCGGCGGACGGGTGAGTAACACGTGGGCAACCTGCCTGTAAGACTGGGATAACTCCGGGAAACCGGGGCTAATACCGGATAATCCGTTCCACCTCATGGTGGAGCGGTAAAAGATGGCCTCTGGCTATCACTTACAGATGGGCCCGCGGCGCATTAGCTAGTTGGTAAGGTAACGGCTTACCAAGGCGACGATGCGTAGCCGACCTGAGAGGGTGATCGGCCACACTGGGACTGAGACACGGCCCAGACTCCTACGGGAGGCAGCAGTAGGGAATCTTCCGCAATGGACGAAAGTCTGACGGAGCAACGCCGCGTGAGTGATGAAGGTTTTCGGATCGTAAAGCTCTGTTGTTAGGGAAGAACAAGTGCCGTTTGAATAAGGCGGCACCTTGACGGTACCTAACCAGAAAGCCACGGCTAACTACGTGCCAGCAGCCGCGGTAATACGTAGGTGGCAAGCGTTGTCCGGAATTATTGGGCGTAAAGCGCGCGCAGGCGGTCTCTTAAGTCTGATGTGAAAGCCCACGGCTCAACCGTGGAGGGTCATTGGAAACTGGGAGACTTGAGTACAGAAGAGGAGAGTGGAATTCCACGTGTAGCGGTGAAATGCGTAGATATGTGGAGGAACACCAGTGGCGAAGGCGACTCTCTGGTCTGTAACTGACGCTGAGGCGCGAAAGCGTGGGGAGCAAACAGGATTAGATACCCTGGTAGTCCACGCCGTAAACGATGAGTGCTAGGTGTTAGGGGTTTCGATGCCCTTAGTGCCGAAGTTAACACATTAAGCACTCCGCCTGGGGAGTACGACCGCAAGGTTGAAACTCAAAGGAATTGACGGGGGCCCGCACAAGCAGTGGAGCATGTGGTTTAATTCGAAGCAACGCGAAGAACCTTACCAGGTCTTGACATCCTTTGACCACTCTAGAGATAGAGCTTTCCCCTTCGGGGGACAAAGTGACAGGTGGTGCATGGTTGTCGTCAGCTCGTGTCGTGAGATGTTGGGTTAAGTCCCGCAACGAGCGCAACCCTTGATCTTAGTTGCCAGCATTCAGTTGGGCACTCTAAGGTGACTGCCGGTGACAAACCGGAGGAAGGTGGGGATGACGTCAAATCATCATGCCCCTTATGACCTGGGCTACACACGTGCTACAATGGATGGTACAAAGGGCTGCAAAACCGCGAGGTTGAGCGAATCCCATAAAGCCATTCTCAGTTCGGATTGTAGGCTGCAACTCGCCTACATGAAGCCGGAATTGCTAGTAATCGCGGATCAGCATGCCGCGGTGAATACGTTCCCGGGCCTTGTACACACCGCCCGTCACACCACGAGAGTTTGTAACACCCGAAGTCGGTGAGGTAACCTTTTGGAGCCAGCCGCCTAAGGTGGGACAGATGATTGGGGTGAAGTCGTAACAAGGTAGCCGTATCGGAAGGTGCGGCTGGATCACCTCCTTTCTATGGAGTATTTAACTCTAGTCGATGTATGATCTTACGATCATATACGCTTTGGATCTTTTGTTCAGTTTTGAGAGAACACAAAACTCTCTATTAAAAGCTTTTGCTCCTGCGATTACTCGTCGCAAGGCTGCATGAAGCGAAAACTGAGAAGTGTTACATGATGTAAATGAAGTCAGTAGCCTTGTTCAGTTTTGAAGGAACTATCCTTCAATTAGATACTAATTCTCACCAAGTTGAGTAAGAGTTAGTACTTGGTTCTTTGAAAACTAGATAATGAAAACGGACAAAGAGAAACGAGAAGATCGAGGATACGATCAAATGAGTGCTCGGATCGTACATCGGTACGTGAGAACACGAGTTGTGAAGTAGACGAAGAGATTCGAAGTTTATCTGAAGTCCATGTAAACATATTTGTTCATCGGTATCTTTTAATAGAGAAGATTGAACGAGCATGTCAAGAATTCAACAACCTTTTTTAAATTTTGGTTAAGTTAGAAAGGGCGCACGGTGAATGCCTTGGCACTAGGAGCCGAAGAAGGACGCGACGAACGGCGAAACGCCTCGGGGAGCTGTAAGTGAGCTTTGATCCGAGGATATCCGAATGGGGGAACCCACTATTCGTAATGGAATAGTACCCATACCTGAATACATAGGGTATGAGGAGGCAGACCTGGGGAACTGAAACATCTAAGTACCCAGAGGAAGAGAAAGCAAATGCGATTACCTGAGTAGCGGCGAGCGAAACGGTATCAGCCCAAACCAAGAGGCTTGCCTCTTGGGGTTGTAGGACACTCTATACGGAGTTACAAAGAAATAGGATAGGCGAAGCGATCTGGAAAGGTCCGCGACACAAGGTAACAGCCCTGTAGTCGAAATTCTATTTCCTCCTGAGTGGATCCTGAGTACGGCGGGACACGTGAAACCCCGTCGGAATCCGGGAGGACCATCTCCCAAGGCTAAATACTCCCTAGTGACCGATAGTGAACCAGTACCGTGAGGGAAAGGTGAAAAGCACCCCGGAAGGGGAGTGAAACAGATCCTGAAACCGTGTGCCTACAACTAGTTGGAGCCCGTTAATGGGTGACAGCGTGCCTTTTGTAGAATGAACCGGCGAGTTACGATGTCGTGCAAGGTTAAGCTGATAAGGCGGAGCCGTAGCGAAAGCGAGTCTGAATAGGGCGAATGAGTACGCCGTCGTAGACCCGAAACCGTGTGATCTACCCATGTCCAGGGTGAAGTTCAGGTAACACTGAATGGAGGCCCGAACCCACGCATGTTGAAAAATGCGGGGATGAGGTGTGGGTAGGGGTGAAATGCCAATCGAACTCGGAAATAGCTGGTTCTCCCCGAAATAGCTTTAGGGCTAGCCTCGAGGTTGAGAGTTTTGGAGGTAGAGCACTGATTGGACTAGGGGTCCCCACAGGATTACCGAATTCAGTCAAACTCCGAATGCCAAAAACTTTTACTCGGGAGTCAGACTGCGAGTGCTAAGATCCGTAGTCAAGAGGGAAACAGCCCAGACCATCAGCTAAGGTCCCAAAGTATACGTTAAGTGGAAAAGGATGTGGAGTTGCCCAGACAACCAGGATGTTGGCTTAGAAGCAGCCACCATTTAAAGAGTGCGTAATAGCTCACTGGTCGAGTGACTCTGCGCCGAAAATGTACCGGGGCTAAACGTATCACCGAAGCTATGGATTGACACCTTAGGTGTCAGTGGTAGGGGAGCGTTCTAAGTGCAGCGAAGTCAGATCGTGAGGACTGGTGGAGCGCTTAGAAGTGAGAATGCCGGTATGAGTAGCGAAAAGAGGGGTGAGAATCCCCTCCGTCGAAAGCCCAAGGTTTCCTGAGGAAGGCTCGTCCGCTCAGGGTAAGTCGGGACCTAAGCCGAGGCTGAAAAGCGTAGGCGATGGACAACAGGTTGAAATTCCTGTACCACCTCCTCACCGTTTGAGTAATGGGGGGACGCAGTAAGGTAGGGTAAGCGCACTGATGGATATGTGCGTCCAAGCAATTAGGCTGAGAAGTAGGCAAATCCGCTTCTCACGAAGGCTGAGTTGTGATGGCGAGGGAAATTTAGTACCGAAGTTCCTGATCCTCCACTGCCAAGAAAAGCCTCTAGCGAGGTGAGAGGTGCCCGTACCGCAAACCGACACAGGTAGGCGAGAAGAGAATTCTAAGACGCTCGGGAGAACTCTCGTTAAGGAACTCGGCAAAATGACCCCGTAACTTCGGGAGAAGGGGTGCTCTGGTAGGGTGTATGCCCGAGAGAGCCGCAGTGAAAAGATCCAAGCGACTGTTTAGCAAAAACACAGGTCTCTGCGAAGCCGCAAGGCGAAGTATAGGGGCTGACACCTGCCCGGTGCTGGAAGGTTAAGAGGAGGGGTTATCCCTTACGGGAGAAGCTCTGAATTGAAGCCCCAGTAAACGGCGGCCGTAACTATAACGGTCCTAAGGTAGCGAAATTCCTTGTCGGGTAAGTTCCGACCCGCACGAATGGTGTAACGACTTGGATACTGTCTCAACGAGAGACCCGGTGAAATTATAGTACCTGTGAAGATGCAGGTTACCCGCGACAGGACGGAAAGACCCCATGGAGCTTTACTGTAGCTTGATATTGGATGTTGGTACAGTTTGTACAGGATAGGTAGGAGCCTTGGAAGTCGGAGCGCCAGCTTCGATGGAGGCGTCGGTGGGATACTACCCTGACTGTGCTGACATTCTAACCTCGAGCCGTGATCCGGTTCAGGGACAGTGTCAGGTGGGCAGTTTGACTGGGGCGGTCGCCTCCTAAACAGTAACGGAGGCGCCCAAAGGTTCCCTCAGAATGGTTGGAAATCATTCGTAGAGTGCAAAGGCAAAAGGGAGCTTGACTGCGAGACCTACAAGTCGAGCAGGGACGAAAGTCGGGCTTAGTGATCCGGTGGTTCCGCATGGAAGGGCCATCGCTCAACGGATAAAAGCTACCCTGGGGATAACAGGCTTATCTCCCCCAAGAGTCCACATCGACGGGGAGGTTTGGCACCTCGATGTCGGCTCATCGCATCCTGGGGCTGAAGTAGGTCCCAAGGGTTGGGCTGTTCGCCCATTAAAGCGGTACGCGAGCTGGGTTCAGAACGTCGTGAGACAGTTCGGTCCCTATCCGTCGCGGGCGTAGGAAATTTGAGAGGAGCTGTCCTTAGTACGAGAGGACCGGGATGGACACACCGCTGGTGTACCAGTTGTTCCGCCAGGAGCATCGCTGGGTAGCTACGTGTGGACGGGATAAGTGCTGAAAGCATCTAAGCATGAAGCCCCCCTCAAGATGAGATTTCCCATGGAGTTAATCCAGTAAGACCCCTTAGAGATGATGAGGTTGATAGGTCTGGTGTGGAAGCATGGCGACATGTGGAGCTGACAGATACTAATCGGTCGAGGACTTATCCAAATTATTCTTGACATATGTTTACACATTATCTAGTTTTGAGAGAACCATCTCAAACATTCACTGTAAAGTGAATCATAGTCTGGTGGCGATAGCAAAGAGGTCACACCCGTTCCCATGCCGAACACGGTCGTTAAGCTCTTTTGCGCCGATGGTAGTTGGGGGCTTCCCCCTGTGAGAGTAGGACGTTGCCAGGCTTTAATATTCCACAGTAGCTCAGTGGTAGAGCAATCGGCTGTTAACCGATCGGTCGTAGGTTCGAGTCCTACCTGTGGAGCCAATTAGGAGAGCTGTCCGAGTTGGCCGAAGGAGCACGATTGGAAATCGTGTAGGCGGTGTAAAACCGTCTCGAGGGTTCGAATCCCTCGCTCTCCGCCAGCAAAGATTTCATATACTTATTAGTTGGCCCGTTGGTCAAGCGGTTAAGACACCGCCCTTTCACGGCGGTAACACGGGTTCGAATCCCGTACGGGTCACCATTTATATATCTATTATTTCTGCGATGGAGGATTAGCTCAGCTGGGAGAGCACCTGCCTTACAAGCAGGGGGTCGGCGGTTCGAGCCCGTCATCCTCCACCATTTATATCATACTCATTTACTTTTTAAAACGACGCGGGTGGAGCAACGAGCACTACATCATGAGAAACTTCGAGTAACCTCGACGCATGATAGCATCGTTGGCAAAACTTTTAGAGGAGAGGTATTCTTCTTTGAAAAAACAACATCCGTTTACTTTAAAACGACGCGGGGTGGAGCAGTTCGGTAGCTCGTCGGGCTCATAACCCGAAGGTCGGAGGTTCAAATCCTTCCCCCGCAACCAAAATGGTCCGGTAGTTCAGTTGGTTAGAATGCCTGCCTGTCACGCAGGAGGTCGCGGGTTCGAGTCCCGTCCGGACCGCCATTTTAAAAATAAGGCTTGGTAGCTCAGTCGGTAGAGCAATGGACTGAAAATCCATGTGTCGGCGGTTCGATTCCGTCCCAAGCCACCATCTTAATATATCAATTATATTAATTTAGTATTGACGAATTGATAGATGATATTGTATTATAGGTATTGTTGTTTGGAGGGGTAGCGAAGTGGCTAAACGCGGCGGACTGTAAATCCGCTCCCTCAGGGTTCGGCGGTTCGAATCCGTCCCCCTCCACCATCTTCATAGGGGCATAGTTTAAAGGTAGAACAGAGGTCTCCAAAACCTCCGGTGTGGGTTCAATTCCTACTGCCCCTGCCAATATATTATTACGGCGATTGTGGCGAAGTGGTTAACGCACCGGATTGTGATTCCGGCATTCGTGGGTTCAATTCCCATCAGTCGCCCCATTTTTAATTTTGGGCTATCGCCAAGCGGTAAGGCAACGGATTTTGATTCCGTCATGCGTAGGTTCGAATCCTGCTAGCCCAGCCATTTTTTGCGGAAGTAGTTCAGTGGTAGAACACCACCTTGCCAAGGTGGGGGTCGCGAGTTCGAATCTCGTCTTCCGCTCCATTTTTTTGTTTAAATTGAGGCGGCATAGCCAAGTGGTAAGGCACGGGTCTGCAAAACCCTTATCCCCGGTTCAAATCCGGGTGCCGCCTCCAATGATTTTTCTGCCGTGCCGGGGTGGTGGAATTGGCAGACACACAGGACTTAAAATCCTGCGGTAGGTGACTACCGTGCCGGTTCAAGTCCGGCCCTCGGCACCATATATTGCGCCCTTAGCTCAGCTGGATAGAGTGTTTGACTACGAATCAAAAGGTCGGGAGTTCGAATCTCTCAGGGCGCACCATTATTTTTTTTTATCTTTTTTTGATTTGCCGGTGTGGCGGAATTGGCAGACGCGCACGACTCAAAATCGTGTTCCTTCTGGAGTGTCGGTTCGACCCCGACCACCGGTACTTAATAGCTACTAATACCAAGACTTCAACGTTATGTTGAGGTCTTTTTTTTATTGTTTTCGTAACACGATCAAAATAACTTAAAATCGTGTGCGTTGGAGCCTGTTAGTGAAAAACGAAATAATTAACTGCTGATGAATTACGAATGATTAAGAAGAAAATTAATGATGACGAAGCATTTGATAAATTCTTTAGAGATTGCTATCTCAGAAATCTTAGACCAGCAACCATAACTTTAAGCATTAAGGAACGGTTTCTCAAGTACAAAATCAATATTTTGCTACATAATCAACCTAAACTGTGCAGCATAATCTTCATTTCAGGGTGACTTTGTGAAAGAATTTAAGAGTTTAAGAACAAGATGAACACTTCCGATACGAACACGCTCTTTACGTCTTATCTTGTTAGGAGATACCCCAACTACAAATTTGTTAAATAGCTGCAAAGATTGAATCCATACTTTCTAAAAAAAGCATTGATCTAAAGAGGGATTAATGCTTTTTTTGTTTAAGTATGTTATTATGATATTTTAATATTCTTTATATTTCGATAAAATTATACAGAGCTTCAGGATTTTTAAGTTGAGGGGTTGTTTTTTTCTAATTAAAGTAAACTTATAGTTTACTTGGAAGTGGAAGTTTGCAATAGACAAAACCTGTGCACAGTTGTTTACCAAGATGGATCAACGAGATGCTTTAACTTGTTTTTAGTTAGAATAATCTAGCTATACATTTTATTTTAAAATTATAAAGATGAAGGAGAATGTGTTCAAATGAGTAAAAATATTTCAAAAAGCCGTAGTTCAGTTTTTAACGATATAAATCGTGCCCCAAATCGTGCAATGATCAGGGCAACGGGGATTAATGACGAAGGCTTTAATAAACCCTTTGTAGGAATTGCTAGTACCTGGAGTGAAGTTACACCGTGTAACATGCATATTGATAAGTTGGCTCTAAAGACAAAGGAAGGAACTTTAGAGAATGGGGGAACTCCTTTTATTTTCAATACGATTACAGTATCAGATGGTATCTCAATGGGAACTGAAGGGATGCGTTATTCATTACCGAGTCGGGAGGTTATAGCCGATTCCATTGAAACAGTAATCGGTGCTCAAAGTTATGACGGGGTTGTAGCAATAGGTGGATGCGATAAAAATATGCCAGGATGTATGATTGCGATAGGGCGTTTAAATTTGCCGTCTGTATTTGTATATGGGGGGACGATTCGACCAGGAAAAGTAGATGGGAAAGACATAGATATTGTTTCTGCCTTTGAGGGAGTCGGAAAATACAATAATGGAGATATAGACCGTGATGAACTACATAAAATTGAATGTCAAGCCTGTCCGGGAGCTGGGTCATGTGGCGGGATGTACACAGCAAATACAATGGCCTCGGCGATCGAAGCAATGGGAATGAGTCTGCCAGGAAGTTCTTCCAATCCAGCCGAAACGCCAGATAAATTAAAAGATTGTGAAGAAGCAGGAAAGGCAGTGATGAATTTACTGGATAAAGGGATTACTCCAAAGGATATTATGACTAAACAAGCATTTGAGAATGCCATCACAGTTGTAATGGCTCTTGGCGGATCTACTAATGCAGTACTCCATTTACTCGCTATGGCTCATTCAGTTGATGTTGACCTTGACTTAGATGATTTTGAGCGAATCGGAGAGCGTGTGCCGCATATTGCAGATCTTAAACCAAGCGGGCGATATGTTATGGAACACTTATCAGAAATTGGAGGCGTACCGGGAGTAATGAAATTACTTCTTGAAAAGGGGCTTCTTCATGGTGATTGTATGACAGTTACTGGGAAAACACTCGAACAAAATCTTGCTGAAGTGGAACCATTAAGGGAAGGTCAAGAAATTATTTCTTTTGAAAATCCTAAGCGTAAAACAGGGCCTTTAGTTATCTTGAAAGGAAACTTGGCACCTGAGGGAGCTTTAGCAAAAATGTCAGGATTAAAAATAAAAGAAATAACCGGACCTGCTCGTGTGTTTGATACAGAAATAGATGCTACTAAAGCTGTGTTAAACAATGAGATTAATTCAGGAGATGTTATCGTAATTCGCTATGTAGGTCCTAAGGGCGGCCCAGGGATGGCTGAAATGCTGTCTATTACTGCCATCGTAGTTGGAAAAGGCTTAGGCGAAAAGGTCGGTTTAATAACTGATGGGAGATTTTCAGGAGGTACACATGGATTAGTCGTTGGTCATATCGCTCCTGAAGCACAGGTAGGTGGACCAATAGCATTAATTAAAGAAGGAGATATGATCACGATCAATAGTGAGACTCAGGAACTCCAAGTCGATATTTCACCAGAAGAATTTAAGGTGAGAAGAAAGGAATGGTCTGCTCCCCAACAAGATTTAAAAGGGTATCTTTCTAAATACGCACGTTTAGTTTCCTCTGCATCTAAAGGGGCAATAACTGATTAATAATTTACTTGAGGAAGAACAATAAAGAGAAAGGCCCACGTTGTTATGCTGATTTGCAAGGAGGACCTATACCTAAAAACCAACAAGGTTCTTATAATGCTTCACACTTCATTCGTACACAATCATCGAAAGACGATTATGCTTAGCGTGATCGTCTTTCTTCTTGCATAAAGAATACCTACCCTAGCAAGATAAGAAACTCCTAAAAAAGTGAAAGGATATCTCTCCCTCACGTCAAATAGACTTAATAACTAGTTTTTACAAAGAGGGGAGAGTGCCATGAACCAATCATTCATTGATCAAGTCCATTACATTCGCATTCCGGTGAGGAATTTAGAGACTGCATCTGTGTGGTATAGAGATGTGTTAGGGTTTCAACTTTTGAGCATTACCCACGATCCTTTTGCGATCATGAAAGTGAATGAGGGGCCTTTGTTGATTATCTTAGTGCCAACTACAGAGGCGACGTATGCTCATTTTTCAGTGAACGGGGAATCTGAGTTTTGTGTTGGTTTCACAAATCCTAAGCTGCAGGAATTTCATCAGCACTTATCTGAGCAGGGAGTTAAAGTAGAGGAAATAAAAGAAGACAATGGTCATGCTTACTTTTATTTCTATGATCCAGATGGAAAACAGCTTCAGGTGCATTGGTAATGCTTATCCCTGCTCTTAAGACTCTGACGATGGTCAGGGTCTTTTTTGTCGGGAGTGGAGGATTGTAATCTGCACAAAAGGGAATTAGACTAACACATAGAAAGTGAGGGATCTCAATTGACTCGGCATCAAATCGCATACAAGGAACCGAAGAAAATATTAACTCCTGCGAGCGGATTTTTATATGGGTATACCCATTCTCTTAACCCTTATACCGGCTGCTTATTTGGGTGTTCTTATTGTTATGTTAGACAGAGCCCGGTTGGCTTATTTAGAGGAGAAGAGTGGGGCGAGTGGGTTGATATAAAAAAAGGCATTCACGAAAAATACATTCGTGAAATGAGCAGCCTGCGAAAGCGGGGCAAAGAAGTAACGATTTTCATGGCATCTGCGACAGATCCATATCAATCGGTTGAATATAAAGAAAAGATAACAAGGGCTCTGCTTGAAGCAATGGTAGAGATGCCTCCAGATTTTCTTTTTGTGCAGACAAGGAGCCCGCTTGTCACGCGAGACATTGACTTGTTTTTAAAGCTTAAAGACAGCCTGCGCCTCAGTGTGACAGTTGAGACAGATCTCGATGAAGTACGAAAAAACTTCTCACCACAAGCCCCTCCAATTCAAGCAAGGCTGAAGGCAATCGGAGAGCTTCAAAAAAATGACTTGCCAGTACAAGCCGCGGTGGCGCCTGTACTCCCTTTTTCAAAACAATTCCCAGAAACCTTGGCTGCTCTCGTTAATCGAATAGTCATTGATGATTTTTATACGGGGGATGGAAGCAACGGGAAGAGAACGGAACGGCTTAAAATTAAAGAACGATTTACAGAAGAAGAATTAGAAAAGTGGTACGGAGAACATGTACACGAGTATGCGTATGAACAAATGAAAACAGCATTCTCTACTGAACAGATTTTAATCAGCAAGGAAGGGTTTATGCCTTATTAACTCATCTATAAGAACGTTCTTTAGCTAAAAGCAAAGGCGTTTCTTTTTATTTGACCTTATACCCTTATAGGTATATAATGTTGATATAAAGTAAAAGAAGAGGAGGAAGTTCCTGATGTCAGAACAAGAAAAACATGCATGCAAAAGTGATCAGTGAGGCATAACAAAGAAAGGAACAGATGGGGTAAAAAAGGCATCTAAGCCGCCTATATGACCAGCTGTTTACTTATGGTTCCTGGTAGGAGCTATCTTTATTGTATATAATGTCGGCCTGTACTTTATGGGTTTTTTCAAATAAATAGCTATAAGGGTAAGATCGGAGGCTTATATGGATGAACAGAAGAATGAGAGCAAGAATGGTGCTAGTAAAAATGAGACGGTCGAATCTAAATATATTCAACAGCATCTAGCAAACGAGCGAACGTATCTAGCGTGGATTAGAACGGCTATTGCTATTATTGGGCTAGGGTTTTTAGCTACGACTCTTCACTTTAATACGCCTTTGCATCAATTTATGGATAATGCATTAGCAATGTTTATAAGCGGCTTTTCACTCATGCTCGGTCTATTGACAATCGCACTCGCTACTCATGTGTATTTTCGTAACAGGAAAATGATTAATACACAAGAGTTTCATTCTTCTTTTAAGTTTATCGTGTATATGACTGCCGTAATTTTTATGATTTTAGTATTATTTATGGTGTACTATTTCTATCTAATGGCTGGAACGTAAGAAACGCAGTATACCTAATGGTGTATAAGGGTGAGGTGATTTACATGACAAGTGTGGTTGTCATTATGGCAATGGGCATTGCGTACTTTTTGTATAAAAGATATATACCTGTTATCGGTTTAAAATGTACTGATATACAGAATATAAAAGATAAAAATGAGGTTGTTATTCTCGATGTGCGTGATTTTCCCGTTGCAAATAAAACAAGTATAGACGGTACAATGAATATTCCGTTAGCCTATCTTAAAAGATATTATCACGACCTAGATAAGAAAATGATCTATCTCGTTTGTGCAGAAAGACAAGAGGTTAATTTAAGCGCACGTTTTCTAAAGAGTAAAGGATATCGTGTAGGAGGCTTTATGATTAAGAATGAGGCGACTCCTCACCCTTGTCGTGGTAAAGAGGCATACGGATTGTAAAATATACAGAGCAGAGGTGGGGTCTATGGTGAAAAGTCCTTGAATGCCAAGTGCTAGAGCGGTTGGAGACCACTCACTAAGAGAACATCATTTGATCACAAAAGCTGACTTTTCTTTAGAAGGTGAGAAGGCAGTTGTATTAACCTTTGATGATGGGCCTAGTAAATACATAGGTTCATTTCTTGATGTGTTAAATGAGGAGCAGGTTCAAGCCATGTTCTTTTGGCAGTCTCGGTTACTTCATTATAAGCGGCTGTGGAAAAGAACGATAGCTGAAGGGCATATGATAGGGACACATACTCATAGACATCCAAATCTTGCTCAATTGAATGCAGATAAGCAGAGAGAAGAGATCGAAACGAGCAAAAGAGAAATGGAGAGGATCATAGGCCTGCCCATTCAGCATTTTAGACCGCCTTTCGGTCAATATAATGTGGATACACTGAATATTGCAGCTGCTATGCAGCTCGATGTAGTCCTTTGGGATGTTCCTTCTTATGACTGGGAGTTAAAAAAAGATCCGGATAAAATCGTTTCAAATGTAGTAGAAAACGTAGAAAATGGATCAATTATCCTGCTGCATGAATTAGAGCAGACATTATATGTACTGCCACAATTGATAAAAGAATTAAAAAGAGACGGCTTCAGTTTTAGGACATTATAGGGGGAGTTAGAATGGAATTAATTATTCAAGGATTATTTATTGCTTTTATCGTATGGTTTGTTGTGAAGAGAATTTTACCTGCTAATGGCGTAAAACAAATCACAACTGAAGAACTAAGAAAAGAATTAACACGAAAAGATGTACAGCTTGTTGATGTAAGAACGCAAGGGGAATTCAGCGGACGTAAAATTAAACAAGCTAAAAACATTCCATTGCATGAGCTAAAAGGTCGTCATAACGAGCTTTCAAAGGGTAAAGAAGTGTTTGTGATCTGTCAAAGCGGGATGAGAAGCAATAAGGCCTGCGGTACATTAAAGAAATTAGGATATTCGAATATAACAAATGTCAAAGGCGGAATGTCCGCTTGGAGAGGCTGATCTCCATTAAAAACAAGAAGACTAGAGCAGATTCATTGCTCTAGTCTTCTTTTGTTGGAAACGTCATAGTGACGGTCGTGCCCGTTCCAACTTTACTATCATATTTAATTGTTCCGTTATGAGCTTCCACGATTTTAAAGCTGACTGTCAGCCCTAATCCAGTTCCCTTTTCTTTTTCGGAATAGAAAGGTTCTCCTAATTTTTTGATTCTCTCTTCACTAATGCCTTGGCCGTTATCTGCAATACTCACAATAATGGAGTCATCTTGTTTCTTGATATGAATACATATGTTCTTGGCCTCTGCTTCGATCGCGTTTTTAAGCAGATTAATGAATAGCTGCTTAAATTGATTCGGCTCACAATCAAGGAGTGTTGGATCATCCTCTGTTTGGAAATCAACAGACACCCCGTGCAAGTTCATCTCTGACTCAAGCAGGGTTAAGACATCTTTTATGGAGTGATTTATATTTTTCTTAGAGAACGTAATTTCTTGCGGTCTTGATAATACGAGCAGCTCACTGACAATCGAATTGATCCGATCAAGTTCATCTAACATAATCGTATGGATAAAGTTCTCCTTTTTGCTCTCAGACTGAAACATTTGCACGAACCCTTTTAAAGAAGTGAGCGGATTTCTGATTTCATGGGCAATCCCCGCAGCAAGTTCTCCAATCACAGCAAGTTTTTCTGTAGTTTTAAGCTTTTCTTCCGTCTCGAGTATTTGAGTAATATCAGTGGCATAACCGATAATTCCAGTTGTTTCATTATCAATAATAATCGGTACAAATGCGAAGTGGGCGATAACCTTTTTCCCTTCTTTATGGCAGATCGCTACTTCACGATTAGTTTTAGCTCGCTTTTCTTTAATGACCGCATTAAATGCTTCAAAGATCCGCGTCTTGTCTTTTTCGCAAATGTAGTTAAAAATCGGTGTGCCCATTGCTTCATCATCGCTGTAGGCAGTCAGAGGTTCGAACTTAGGATTTAAGTCTGTAATCGTTCCGTTTAAATCCACCATGAAAACGAGCTCAGGATTATATTTAAAAAGAGATTTATATTTAAGTTCATTCTCTTTCATTTGCTTCTCTGCTAGTTTCCGTTCTGTAATATCTCGCCCGATCACAACTAACCCTTTACGTTCTTTATTTGATTTGAAAAGAGGCACTTTAATCGTATCAAACGTTTTCTCATCCCCATTCGGCAGCGGTATGACTTCTTCACAGCGTGTCACTTTAGCTGCTTGCCATGTCTCCTCATCCGACGTCATGCAGTAATTCAGGGCATCATGATAAAAGTCTGTAAACTTTGCAAGTTCAGCATCTGTTTTTCCGCGGTAATCAACATCCTCTAGTTGAAAAAGCTTTAGACCGAATTCATTCGATTCAATCCAGCGTCCTTCCCCGTCTTTAAAGTTAACAAAATCAACCATGGAATTAATCAGGGTTGTCAGTTTCTCCTTCTCATTTTTAAGGAGTTCAACTTCTTCTCGTTTTCCTAGAATATAGTAAATGAAAAATCCAGTTAACACCACAAAGATAATTCCTTTGATTTTCTGGATGCTAAGATAGGTCCCAAGGTCTAACATTAAGACTAGGTAGTCCGTGAAGACAATCCATACCAAACCTAAGACCAAATAGATAAGAAGCATTTTCTTCTTGTAACTCATCTCAAAGCCGCCTTCTCTCTTATTCCTTGATCAACGTTTCGTCTCAGCTGAATCAAGTAGTATCTAACTATTTATTATAACCATATTCGCATCAAAAAAATGTACTAATTCACTAGAAACATTTCCTAATACGTAGAAAAAATTCGACAAATCCCTATAAAAAGAGGATGAATCTTTCTGTCTATCAAAAACGAATCTTTTGGTCTGCTAACTATGAACTATATAATGTAACAGTTTGGTTAAAATGAAGTTTTTTATGTAATTATAAGTTAATTTAGGCTATACCAAATTTACAAAAAATAATGCTAGACTTAGAACGAATGGAAAATGTTGTCGAAATAAGTCAATGGAAATGCTCGGCAATAGCCATTTAAACTACATATTATGGAGGGTATGAGATGTCTACAAATGATTCAATGAGATGGAAGAAGATTCTCTCTATTATTCTTTGTCTAGTATTACTAGCAATCCCTTTTGCTTGGAATCAAGTACAAGCAGAGGAATTGAATGAAGACATAGTAGATTTACGTGTGTTATACACCAATGATATTCATGCGAGTATCGATGGTTTTGGAGCAGCAGCAGCGTATATTAATGAGCAACGCAACGCGGCTGATTATTCTCTATATTTAGATGCAGGAGATATTTTTAGCGGCAATCCTGTAGTCGATTTAAACTACGGAAAACCGATCATTGAAATTCTTAACCTTGTTGGTGTAGATGCAATGACAATTGGAAACCATGAGTTTGATTACGGACAAGAGATCTTTGCTGAGAGAATGGAAGAATCAAACTTCCCATGGATGGCTGCTAATATGGAAGTATTTGATGAATCCATTGCGATTGAACAGCCAAAGCCATATGAAATCTTTGATGTGAACGGAGTAAATGTAGCAGTATTTTCTCTTACTCAAGCCCCTCCATCAACTGCCCCTGCTGGAGTAGTTGGTATTGATTTTGAAGCTGATTATGCAGCGGTTGCAAAGCAGTATCAAGAAGAACTTGAGGGTCAATCCGACATTATTATCGCGTTGACTCATATTGGACATAACGATGACCGCCGTTTAGCAGAGGAAGTAAACTATTTTGATGTGATTATTGGCGGACACAGCCACACATTGTTAAATGAACCAGCAATTGTGAATGGCACACCAATTGTACAGACAAATGGCAACTTGAACTTCGTCGGTAACTTAAATCTGCAGCTTAATACTGCAACAAATGAAGTGACAGTAACAGAGGGCTTCGTTCAAAGAGTTAATGAATTAACAAATGTGGATGAGGACGTTCAAGCAGTAATTGATGAATATAATGAAGAAATGAATGAACTTCTTGGTGAAGTCATTGGTTATTCAGATACAGGGTTAAGCCGTGATGGACGTTATGAGTATGATGCGCCGCTTGGAAACTTCTGGACAGATGCAATGAGTGCATATGCAGATACGGACTTTGCAATTACAAATAATGGTGGAATTCGTGATAGTATCGCACCAGGTGAAGTAACGGTAGGCGATATTTATGCGATCGAGCCATTTGCGAATGAAATTATGGTTTATGAAATGACAGGTCAGGCGATTAAAGATGTTCTTGCATTCTCATACTCTCGCGGGGACCGTCATCAAATTGACTTGCAAGCATCAGGCTTTGAATATGAAATTGTAGCAGGGCCTGTTGGAAATCTATTAGATGTAAACTTAACAAGAAATGGACAGCCCCTTGATTTAGAAGAACGTTACACGATTGCTGTGCCTGATTATATCGGGACAGGCGGATCTGGTTATGAGTTTGAAGGAACGATTGTTAATCCGTTAGTAGGTCAAATGACTACAGCGATGATCGACTATGCAAAAGAGCTTACAGAGAATGGAGAAGCAATTAACTACATTCGCGAAGGAAGAATTAAGATTTCTGTTGATCCAAGCGGTCCAATGCCAGGTGAAGTGATTGGAACAACGGACAATGGACTGTTTTCTAGCAATAAAAACATTGCTGATGTAGGTATGGGAAATCTTTATACAGATGCAATCCGTGATAAGGCTGATGCAGATATTGCTTTACTAAACGGCTCTTCTGTATCAGGAGAAATTCCTGCAGGATACATTACAGATAAACAAATTGAAGCACTTGATCGATTTGGAAATGAAATTGTTGTTGTAGAGACTACAGGAGCTAAATTGAAAGAAGTGATTTTATCACAATCTAGCTACCACCGTGGAGTAGACCTGCAAGCTTCTGGAATCAAGTATCAATTGATCCCTAGTGAGGGTGGTTCAGGGATGCAGGATGTTCTGTTATTTAATGAAGATGGTACAGAGCTAGATCTTGATGCAAACTATACAGTTGCTTACAACGATTACATGCATGGCCAAGGATTCTATCGTCTAAGTGACTCTACTTTATCTCAATCAGAAGGTACCGTTTGGGAAGCGACAGTTGAGTATATTCAAAATCATGATGGTGCGATTGATTATATTGAGGGAGAACGAATTTCTATTGAAGGCGTAGACCTTCCTGATGGAGATCGTTTCCTAACAGTAGCTGAAGCGATTGCACAGAATTCAGGTATTGCGAATGTTCGTGGATACATTGTTGGGTCGATTAACTCGAATCAAGTGATCTTAGGTGAAGGGACACACGCAGCTTCTAACCTGTTGCTTGCAGATGATCCTAATGAAACAGATCGTGAGAAGATGCTGCCAGTTCAATTAGTAAATGGAACAACAGTGCGCACAGGTTTAAACTTAGTATCCCACCCTGATAACCTAGGGAAATATGTATCGATTACTGGTTCTCTTGAAGCTTATTTCCAAACACCAGGCATGAGAAACCCATCAGCTTTCACATTTGAAGCGGTGCCAGGTGATGAAGAACCAGGTGATGATGAAGAAGAGCAAGAGCCACAAGGTCCTTTATCTGTTGAAGATGCCCTGAATCAATCTGAGGGTGAAGTAGAAGTAAGCGGCTATGTAGTTGGAAATGCTCGTTCAAAAAATCATGTAGCCCTAGCTCCAGCTTATTACGATGATTTAAGTGTACTTATTGCCGATGATCCGAATGAAACGGACCAAAGCAAAATGATGATCGTTCAGCTTAAGCCAAATGACCGTGCAAGTTATGGTTTAGTCACAAATCCTGAATTGCATGGAGAAAAAGTAACTGTCCTAGGGGAACGCGATCACTTTAAGGGGTTTGAAGCAGTAAAACACCCTGAATTTAATTAAGTAAGATAGAAGAGACAGCAGAGAGATGCTGTCTCTTTATTTTTTGTTTTATGTATCTGACGTTAAGTATTCCTCCTCTGCATATATATCAAACAATAATGAGAAGGAGGGAACTTGGATTGAATATGTCGATACTGCCTGTTGAGATTCGTACTCGTCACCTGCTCCAGCCGAAGCTCGATGTTTACTACCCGCAGCTTGCTGGCTTAGTTGATCACACCATAGAAGAGAAATTAAATGAGCGGATCTATCAGCAAGTGCAAACGATGATTACGAAGCAAGGATTTTATGATTATCCAGAAACTGAGATTACGGGTGGCTATGAGGTGAAAACGAACGAAAGGAATATTGTCAGTCTTACGAATCTACACTATTCCTATTCTGGCGGGGCTCATGGCCTATCTACGCTGCGCTCCCTGACAATGGATGTACAAACAGGAAAAGTTTATAAGCTGAAGGAATTATTTAAACCTGATGCTCCTTACATCAAGAGGTTGAACAAGATCATTGAAGCACAAATAAAAGACCGAGACCTTCCATTGCTATCTCCATTTAAGGGAATTGCTCCAAATCAATATTTTTATCAAGCTGACCGGGCCCTCATCATTTACTTTCAATTATATGATCTCGCTCCTTATGCATTTGGATTCCCGTTCTTTGTCATCTCTGTGTATGAAATAGAAGATATAGTCGATCAAGAGGGGCCGTTAGGGAGGATGCTGTATTAGCATTCTTCTTTCTTTTTTACAGAGAATTCTCATCCAGTATCTCGTTTAGCTCTCCTAGATAAAGGAACCTATACAATAAATGTCGAATACATATCAGGTGACTAAAATGGAGGAGATGAGTAAATGAAAATGCTGATTGGCGGCTCTTTTGTAGGAGAAGGGCTCAGTACGATTAATGTGTTCAATCCGGCAACTGGAGAAAAGGTTGGGACGGCCCCGGATGGCGGAGAAAACGAAGCGAAGGCTGCGATAGATAAAGCTTATTCAGCATTTAAAACGTGGTCTAAAAAGACAGCGAATGAACGAAGCAAAGCTTTAATGAGCTGGTTTAGAAAAATTGAAGAAGCAACCGAAGAGCTGGCTGAATTAATGACTAAAGAGCAAGGGAAGCCGCTAAAAGAAGCCAAAGGTGAGATTGGCTATGCGAATTCTTTTATTGAATGGTATGCAGAAGAAGGTAAACGGATCTACGGTGAAACAATTCCTGCATCAGCTGCGAATAAACGAATTTTCGTCCAAAGACAAGCCGTTGGAGTCGTTGCGGCTATTACTCCGTGGAACTTCCCGGCAGCGATGATAACAAGAAAGGTAGCGCCGGCTCTTGCTGCAGGTTGTACGGTTGTAGTTAAGCCTGCTGAGCAAACACCGCTGACAGCCTTACGCTTAGGAGAGCTAGCAATTGAAGCTGGCATTCCAAGCGGAGTAATCAATATTGTTACAGGAGATGCAAAAACGATTGCAGAGGTGTGGCAGGAAGATTCTCGCGTGCGTAAGCTGACGTTTACCGGCTCAACGGAAGTGGGAAAAATCTTAATGGAAGGCGCTTCTAAAACGATGAAGAAAATCTCTTTAGAACTTGGCGGACAAGCACCGTTTATCGTAATGGATGATGCAGATCTTGATGCAGCCGTTTCTCACTTTATCGCTTCTAAATATCGGAATGCGGGGCAGACATGTGTATGTGCTAACCGAATCTATGTGCATGAAGATGTAGTCGATGCTTTTTCTGAAAAAGCAAAAGCTGCCGTCTCTGAGCTGAAAGTAGGCAACGGGCTTGAAGAGGGCGTTGACCTTGGGCCATTAATTGATGAAGATGCGGTTAAAAAGGTTCAAGAACATATTGAAGATGCAAAAGATAAAGGGGCAGAGGTCGTATATGGTGGAGCAGAAGCAGATGGTCAATTTATCGGCCCGACTGTACTACGCGGCGTCACCGAAGAAATGAAGTGTATGCGGGAAGAGACGTTTGGCCCGCTCGCTCCTATCTCGACGTTTAAAACAGAGGAAGAAGTCATCGAACGTGCCAATGGAACCCCATTTGGTCTTGCTGCCTATCTATTCACTCGTGATATAGGCAAGGCTGTGCGCTTAAGTGAAGAGCTGGAATTTGGCATTGTAGGGATCAATGATGGATTGCCTTCTGTTCCACAGGCGCCATTCGGCGGATTTAAAGAGAGCGGATTAGGACGTGAAGGCGGACATCACGGCATGGATGAATTTCTTGAAGTAAAGTATATTTCACTTGCTTTTTAATAATTAATAATAATAGTGGTAAAAGAGCTGTCCTAGTCTGGGCAGCTCTTTGCTTGGTTAAGAGAGGCAGGATGGGCGCAATTATGTGAGAAAGAAATATAATTCATCTTAACAGTGACGCATATCGGCTGTGAACTGACGCAATGAGAGCAGATAAGCGAAATAAGGCTCTTAACAGACGCAATTACAAAGAACAGGAATATAATTCACAATGTTACTGACGCATAAACTACTTGAATTCATACAATTCCAGAGAACCGATTGATAAGGCACCTACAGAAATAAAAAAACGAGTCTGAAGGGGTTGCCTCAAACTCGTTTTACTTCATTATTTCAAGAATGAACGGAGCATCCAGTTGTGTTTCTCAAGAGATTGGTGGATAGAGAGTAGCATATCAGCTGTCGTTTCATCTCCAAGAGAATCTGCAGCATCCATACCTTCTTTTAGTTCATCAATTAGTTTTGTGAAATCATCTGATAACTCACTTACCATTTCTTCTGCTGATTGGCCTGGTTTCGCCTCTTCAATTGAAGAAGTTTCAAGGTAATCTTTCATTGTAGCGACTGGATGGCCTTTAAGTGCTAAAAGTCTCTCAGCAAGCTCATCAATATACGTTTGTGCTTCATTGTAAAGTTCTTCAAACTTTGTGTGAAGCGTGAAGAATTGTGGCCCTTTAACATACCAGTGATAGTTATGTAGTTTTACAAAAAGAACACTCCAGTTAGCAATTTGCTTGTTTAGAATAACGGAAACTTTATCTTGACTCATAATAACATCGTCCTCTCTTTGTAAGTAATAGTCTCTTTATACATTCCCATAATACCCTTACATTAAACGTGTTAACAACAAGAACTTCCAATGTTTAGGAATTTCATAAATTGATCACAGATGTTTGCAGGAGTTCTCCTCCGTGTATTTGGGTGAACATGGATGCCGCTGCAGATACAAGTTTTTCAGCTTCTTCTACTTCCATGGAAGGCTTTAAATAAATAAGCTGGATCGCATCAGTTGTCGATGTTGATACGCTTGTACGTCTGGAGTCGACGATAGGGCTGCCGAAGGGACCGTGTTCATCTGCGGTAATAATCTTTCCAGACATATCATTAAAGCGGCCATTCACCCCCTCATAGCCTTCACCCGCCTCACCTAAGCGAACAGAGAGATCTCCTTTTAAAGCAGAAGCATCGTAAATTCCAAAAGGGATCATGTACTGTAGAGAAAAAAACGTGTTCAGGTCAACCGCAGATTGAACAGTAGGTAGAAAGTTTCCTTTTTTAATTCTTCGCATCAAAGCTTCATGTGAGGGACGGTATTTAGACGGATCTATTTTACAAATTTTAAATACGTCTCTCCATTCAGACACACCGCTAAAGGCTGTTAAAGGTTTTTCCTCAAGGTCCATCTGCAGAGTTTCTTGAAAAAATTGCAAACGGCCTTTTAACATTTGTGGTGAGTCGCTAATCACGATAGAATGGTATGATATATAGCCAAGCTTAAATTGAGGGATAAGAGATGAGATGCTTTTATCTATTTGTATGGCTGACATAAGACTGCCTCCTCCATTCGTTGTGTACGTATTGTAGCATAAAGGTGGATTTGGTAGAAGAAAGGTGATGGGGCATGATACTCGCCCAATTAAAAGAAGAGCTTATTGCATATAGTAAAACTATCGGAGTTGATAAAATCGGCTTTACTACAGCTGATCCATTTCTAGATTTGAAAGACCGCTTGGTGACCCAGCAGAATCTAGGCTATCAATCAGGTTTTGAAGAGCCGGATATTAATAAAAGAGTGCATCCTAATCAGAATTTAGAAGAAGCTAGAAGCATTATTTCCATAGCGTTAGCCTATCCTTCTAAAATGAAAGATGCACCGAAAAACACGAAGGATGCACGCCGCGGGATTTTTTGCCGGGCATCATGGGGGCAGGACTACCATGACGTGCTTCGTGACCGGTTAAGCAAAATTGAGAAGTTCTTAGAAGAGAAGGTGCCTCAAGCAAAAAAGGTATCAATGGTTGATACAGGAGCTCTATCTGACCGTGAAGTCGCAAGAAGAGCTGGAATCGGCTGGAGCGGGAAAAATTGTGCGATTATTACTCCTGAGTTTGGCAGCTATGTGTACTTAGGAGAAATCATAACCACTATTCCGTTTGAGCCAGATACACCGATGACTGATCAATGCGGCACATGCAATAAATGTGTGGATGCGTGTCCGACAGATGCCCTTGTTCAAGGGGGGCAGTTAAACTCTCAAGCTTGTATTGCCTATTTAACGCAAACAAAAGGATTTCTTCCTGAACCATATAGAGAAAAGCTTGGTAATCGATTATACGGGTGTGACACATGTCAGCAGGTGTGTCCTGAAAATAAAGGGAAAGATGTTCATCATCATCCTGAAATGGAGCCAGACCCAGAAATCGCTAAGCCGCTTCTGAAGCCTTTATTAACGATTTCAAACCGTGAGTTCAAAGAAACATTTGGTCACGTATCGGGCTCTTGGAGAGGGAAAAAGCCGATTCAGCGAAATGCAATCATAGCCTTAGCCCATTTTAAGGATGAATCAGCACTGCCTATTTTAGCTGAGTTGATGAAATCTGACCCAAGGCCCGTTATTCGGGGAACGGCTGCATGGGCGATCGGCAAAATAAGTCGAATGAACGAGAATCGTCGAAATGAAGAGAAAATTAAGCTTATATCAGCGAAAGAGCGTGAAAAAGACGATGAGGTACTCCGAGAGATTGATAGAGCGCTTGAAATGCTCGAAAATGCACAATGAGTAATTGGTCAACTTACCTAACAGTAAGGTAAGATGATGGAAAATGGACAATCGGAAGGAAGGGCTAACATGGCAGTAGAATCAACGCTTTTTGTTAATGAAATGGATAGTCCACTTGGTACGCTAACAATCGTTGCAACAGAACGAGGCGTTTGTCATATACATTTTGGAGATTTAGAAACATGTACAGCAGCTCTTCGGGCTAAATTAAGAAAGCAAGGTTTGACAGGTGAATTTATCAGGTGCGAAGAACAATCTGCAAACGATACGCTGCATTCTGTATGTGAGCAGCTGGGTGATTATTTTAAAGGTGAAAGAATTCAATTCGATGTTCCGCTTGATCTCTCAGGCACACCGTTTCAACGAAAAGTCTGGGAAGCCTTGCGAGAGATTCAATATGGTGAGACCAGGTCTTATAAACAAATTGCTGAATCTATTGGGGCACCTAAAGCTGTGCGTGCAATCGGCGGGGCTAATAATCAAAATCCCCTTCCAATTATTGTTCCTTGCCACCGCGTGATTGGCAGTAATGGAGCAATGGTAGGGTATGGCGGAGGATTAGACAAAAAAGAGATCTTACTTAATCTCGAAGGTGCAATTGAAAAAATTTCATAAACAATTTCTCAATATATAGCCTCTTTCATTTGAAGGGGGCTTATTTTTATATGAGAGGCATGATGGACAATACCTCGCTCATAAATTAAATAAAAGCATATTCGGTTATAAAAGGCAGGTGCGATGGATGGAAAGACGAATTGTTGAGCCTATTCATGCATTAATTCAAAAGAGAAATACACGATGGGTACAGACTGCCGAGCGTGATTCACCTGGTTCTCTTGAAAACCCCGAGGCAATGGAAAACCAATCAGAGTTGAATTGCTTTATGCGAGCTAAGGAGTCGTTAGTTCGGCGGGGAGGAGAATGTATCCGCTCTAAAGCATCCGGCACAATCCTTCGTAAACAGCAGATTGGCAGAAAGGAATTTGTGGATTATGTTGTTAAATATGAGCAGTTTATCCGCATCAAAAAGAACATTCATTTAACAGAAATCGTGGAAGAAAGAAGAGCTGTATTTGAAGACGGTCTCCTAACAAAAGACAGTGAGAAGAGGCCTCTTATTCAAAGAAGAGAGGACAAAGAGAGTTCTCAACCGTTAACATTTTTAAATGCAGCTGAAACAAGGAGCAGCCGTAATGCCTATAATCGTCTTGAGGCAGTAAAATATGCAGAGCGATGGTGGAATGATTATAACCCCGCCTATAAAAAGTTTAAGGATAACTGCACGAATTACATTTCTCAATGTCTTCAGGCTGGGGGAGCTCCAATGACAGGTGCCGGTAATCGTTCTAAAGGCTGGTGGATGCAAAAAGGCAATTGGAGCTACAGCTGGTCTGTTGCTCATTCCTTTAGGTGGTATTTGAGCGGGGCAAAGACAGGACTGCGGGGTGTTGAGAGAGAAAAGGCACGTGATCTGACTTTAGGTGATGTAATTTGCTATGATTTCAACGGAGACGGAAGGTGGCAGCACTCTACGATTGTGGTCGCAAAAGATGGAAACGGGGAGCCGTTAGTCAATGCACAGACAACGAACAGCCGGATGAGGTATTGGGCCTATGAAGATTCAACGGCCTGGACGCCGAATATAAAATATAAGTTTTTCCATATTAATGTATAAGGATCAAAAACCGCTTGAAGGTGACAAGCGGTTTCTTCTTTGATCTCACCTTTTGAAGTGATATACTAATTGTTATGTAAAATGAGATGTAAAATGAGATAATACATGATCATTTAAGAACATGAAGAAATAGAGGTGTGCCACTTGGGCTTACATATTGTCCTTTATCAACCTGAAATTCCTGCAAACACTGGAAATATTGCTAGAACATGTGCTGGAACGAATACATCGCTGCATTTAATCAGACCGCTTGGTTTTTCAACAGACGATAAAATGTTAAAACGTGCTGGCTGTGATTATTGGCCAAGCGTTGATATTCATTATTATGACTCGTTAGAAGAGCTGTTTGATACGTACAAAGAGGGCGAATTTTACTTTATTGAAACGGTTGGAACGAAAAATTTCAGTGAGTTTGATTACTCAGATGATAATAAAGATCATTTCTTTGTATTTGGACGTGAGACAACAGGTATTCCACAAGACATTATTGACCGTAATCTTGACCGCTGTTTTAGGATCCCTCAAACAGATAAAGTGCGTTCACTAAATGTGTCTAATACTGCGGCGATTGTGATTTATGAAGCCATCCGCCAGCAAGGATTTAAAGGGTTATCATAAATACGAAAAATCGACCTTACATCATGGTAAGGTCGATTTTTGTTAGTTCTTATGTGGATTGTCTTCGTAGCCAGCTGTGAAAATCGCAGCTAAAAATGCTACACAGACACCAAGGATTAGGATTGTACCCATGATTATTCCTCCTTGTGAGTCAACATAGTTTCTATTATAAAGCAAGTCTCTTGCAAATGAAATAAAAGCTGTCGAAAATCTTTGTCAAGCTCATGACGCTTTGCCAGAATACTTTGCAACTATGAGTGAAAACGTTATACTTAAAGGGAGCTTATGACAAAGGAGGAAGATCAATGTACGTTGTAATGAATGAACTTCACGTGCCAAAGCAAGCTAAAGAAGAACTTTCTAATCGTTTTGGCAATGCTGCTGAGAATATGAAGAAGGTACCTGGCTGCCTTGAATTTATGTTTTTAGGAAACGAAGACGAAGATGGTAAGCAAGTCGTTTTCACAAAATGGGAAACAAAAGAGCATTACGAAGAGTGGTTACATAGTGATGCGTTTAAGCGCGCACATAAAGAAAAGCGCGAGTCAAAAGAAAAAGGACCAACAACAGGAAATGAATTAAACGCCTATACGGTTATTCATCAATCCTAAGCAGCAGGCCCGTCCTGCTGTTTTTTTAGTGACTATGAACGATGTCTGGAAACGATGACTAGAAACGATACTTTGAAGCCAAGCTGGTATGAAATGAGAATAGGAGACATATAGGAATGTCGAATCGATATATTACGAGTCATTTCCCCTTAATTTCTATTTTGCTATTTAGTTTAACGTTTGCCCTTTATACTCAAACCCTCATTTTAACGCAGCTTGTTGACCTTGGAGTGTATGAGGGGATGCGCGAGTTTTTCTCTGAAAATGGGATTAAGTTAACGCTGTTATTTTTATTAATGTTGTTCTTTTTTATGATTTTTTCTGCGTTAAAGCTTATTGCAGATACTACGGTTGAGCTCTCCATGCTATTTTTCTCAAAAGATATTGAAGGGGTAGAGCTGAATAAAATACGTGCCGGATCGTCTATTTTTATGGCATTGAGCATTATTTCGCTTGCTCTTACACAGGATATCATTTATTTAACTGCGGCTTTTGCAGCTGCTTGTTTTATTTATTTTGTCTACTTCGTTTATAAAGTAAGTGATTCGCTTTCCATTCTAGGATTGATTGGACTTATCTTTTTTCATATTACCTTTTGGAGTACATTATTAATTGCTGTGATCTATGCGTTAGTAAAACTATATAACAGCTTTATGGCAAGTCTGCCAATATAGAAGGCCCGTTACAACGAATGTAACGAGCCTTTTCTTATTTCATAATCTCTCTCCAGATTGTTAAATGCGGGGAGCTGCCGTAAATAGCTGACAGTGATTCACGTCGATCCTTTCCGATCCAGATGCCTGTTGTATATTGTTCATTTAAGCCGATAAACCACATGTCATGATAATCATTTGTTGTTCCCGTTTTTCCTCCAACATAATTCGAGGAAATCGAGGCGCGCCTGCCGGTTCCGCTTCTTACAACCTCTCTTAAAAGAGTACGCATTTTATCATTTGTCTCAGGACTCCAAATCTCTGCATCCACGGCTTCCCAGCTGTATAAAATATCCCCCTCATCCGTTTTTACAGAACGAATGCCGTAAGCGGGAGCATACTGGCCATTGCGGCCAAACGGAGTATAGGAGCGGGTAAGTTCAAGCGGCGACATCCCGTAAGTAAAACCTCCTAATGCTGCAGGGAGAAAATGATCCTCTTTAGTTACTTCTTTAAAGCCGAATGTGTCTAAATAAGTAAAGGCTGTCTCAATCCCTACACGGTCAAGAATTCTTACTGCGGGCGTATTATACGAGTGTTTGAAAGCAGTCATTAAGCTGACATTCCCATATTGGCCGCCGCCGTAATTTTTTGGACAATATCCGTTCGAACAAAAGTTATTCGCATTAATAGAGCTTTGAAGAGGGACGGCTGATTCTTCCATATACGGTGCATAGACGAGAATCGGCTTAATCGCTGACCCGGGCTGCCTGTACATTTGATATCCACGGTGGAAATCAAACTTTTGATACGCTTTGCCGGCAGTTATCCCAACAAGTTCATTACGCAGATGATCAATCATAACTGCAGTTGCTTGGATGTCTGTTTGTGGCAGTGTGTTTGCGATCACATCATTGGCTCTTTTTTGCATGGCAGGATCGAGTGCCGTCTCGATATGTACACCTGATTGAAGCACCTTTTCCACTTTCTGATTCAGCTCTCGTTCAATCGCTTCAATCTGACGAGGAGATTCAGCAGACGAAAGTCTTCTGTTAAAGCCCTCCTCTTCAGCAATTAATTCTTTCAATTCATAATGAATATACGTTATGTAATCAGGGAAAAGATCAATCCTTTTCTTCGGAGTAACGGTTATTTGCTGTTTCTTTGCTTGATCAGCTTCCTCTATTGTAATGACCTCGGCTTCTAGCATTTTCTCAATGATCCAGTCTTTTCTGAGGTTCGTATTTTGACTGTTCTTTATTGGGTCATAGTGGGTTGGGTTATTAGGAACAGCACTCAAGAACGCGACCTCTGCTAGCGTGAGCTCTGAACTCGTACGCCCGAAATAAAATTGACTGGCCGCTTCAAAGCCGTACACACCATTTTGAAAATAGATCGTATTTAAATAGAGTTCAATAATTTCTTCTTTTGAGTACTGCTTTTCAATTTCATGAGCATATAACAGTTCACTTAACTTACGGTTATAGCTTTGTTCATGAGAAAGGAACACGTTGCGAGCAAGCTGCTGAGTCATCGTACTTGCCCCTTCTTCAATGGAACTGCTTTTTGCATTTATAACAAGCGCACGAATAATGGCTGTCCCGTCGTATCCTTTATGATCAAAGAACCTGCGATCCTCTGTTTGAATAAAGGCATCAATGACTTTCTTTGGAATGTCTTGAAATTCTATATACTCACGGTTGCCTTCATTATAAATCTCTGAGATAACTTGCCCTTCCTTATCATACATATAACTATTCGAGGACAATTCAATCGTATCTATGGCTACATGTTCTTCGAATACTTCACTTAAAGTCTGAATATCCTTTATTTCTGCTGCTGCTTCCATAAACAAAAAGGAGAAGCCGAAAAGCAGCAGGATAATCAGAAACCAGCCTATCAATGTTTTCATCTGTTTACACTCTTTTCCTATTAATCAATGATGATTGTACCACGACTTTTGTTGTTTTTGGGTTAAAGAATTACAGCTGTCATGGAAAATATTAATCTTTGTATTTGCCGAATGAAGTCATTATCTGAAATGGGATGCATGTTCACTTGGGCCTGTGCATAAAGTATATTAATCTCTCTTGACGATGAGGATGGGGGTAAAATAATGGATATCTTAAAAAAGATTGAGAATTTCAGAGAAGAAGAAGAGCGGTTGAAATGGGAAGGAACATTCGCTGACTACTTAGAGTTATTAAGAGAAAAACCGTACGTAGCCCAAACAGCACACTCCCGCGTTTATCATATGATTAAAGATGCTGGGGTGGAAGAAGAAAATGGAGGAAAGAAATACTCATTTTTCAGTGATCAAATCTATGGCTTAGAAGAATCAATTGAAAAGCTGGTAGAAGAGTATTTTCACTCGGCAGCGAAGCGATTAGATGTACGCAAACGTATCCTTTTATTAATGGGACCTGTCAGTGGTGGTAAATCAACTCTTGTTACGATGCTGAAAAGAGGTCTTGAGCAGTATTCACGCTCAGATCAAGGTGCTGTATATGCGATTAAAGGTTGTCCGATGCATGAAGATCCGCTTCATTTGATCCCGCAGCATTTACGAGGAGATTTCTTTGAAGAATACGGAGTGAAAATTGAGGGGAATCTTTCTCCACTTAATATGATGAGGCTTGAGCAGGAATATGGCGGAAGAATTGAAGATGTGATGGTTGAGCGTATCTTCTTCTCAGAGGATAAGCGAACAGGTATCGGTACATTTAGTCCGTCTGATCCTAAATCCCAAGATATTGCCGACCTGACAGGGAGTATCGATTTTTCAACGATTGCCGAATATGGCTCAGAGTCTGACCCGCGCGCTTACCGTTTCGACGGAGAATTAAATAAGGCCAATCGCGGGATGATGGAATTTCAGGAGATGTTGAAGTGTGATGAGAAATTCTTATGGCACTTATTATCACTAACTCAAGAAGGAAACTTTAAAGCTGGCAGGTTCGCGCTGATTTCTGCTGATGAGCTGATTGTCGCTCATACGAATGAATCAGAGTATAAATCGTTTATTTCAAATAAGAAAAACGAAGCCTTGCACTCGCGGATTATTGTGATGAAGATTCCTTATAACTTAAAAGTGAGTGAAGAGGAACGAATTTATAAGAAAATGATTCAAGACAGTGACTTGTCTCATGTTCATATTGCTCCGCATGCGCTTAAGGTGGCAGCTATATTTACCATTTTAACGAGATTAAAAGATCCTAAGAAACAAGGGGTCGACCTGGTGAAGAAAATGCGTCTATACGACGGAGAAAGTGTGGAAGGCTTTAACTCTCAAGATCTTGAAGAGTTAAAAGCAGAGCATCCAGATGAAGGGATGAGCGGGATTGATCCACGTTATGTCATTAACCGGATCTCATCTGCGATTATTAGAAAGCAATTAACATCGATTAATGCGCTTGATGTGTTAAGGTCGATTAAAGAGGGATTAAATCAGCACGCCTCGATCTCACAAGAAGACCGCGAGCGCTACATGGACTTTATTGCAGTTGCTAGGAAAGAATACGATAAAATCGCTAAGAAAGAAGTTCAAAAAGCGTTTGTGTATTCGTATGATGAGTCTGCTAAAACGTTAATGGACAATTACTTGGATAATGTTGAGGCCTATTGTAATAAAAATAAGCTGCGTGATCCATTAACAGGCGAGGAAATGACTCCAGACGAGAAGTTAATGCGCTCGATTGAAGAGCAGATCGGCATTTCAGAGAATGCTAAAAAAGCGTTCCGTGAAGAGATTCTCATTCGTATTTCTGCCTACGCACGTAAGGGTAAGAAATTTGATTATAATTCACATGAACGTCTGCGTGAGGCTATTCAAAAGAAACTCTTTGCTGATCTTAAAGATATCGTGAAAATTACGACATCTGTTAAGACGCCAGATGAGTCGCAGTTGAAGAAGGTAAATGAAGTTATTGCTAGATTAATTGATGAGCATGGCTATAACTCTACTTCAGCCAATGAGCTGCTTCGTTACGTCGGAAGCTTGTTAAATCGCTAATAAAGGGTGTCATCATCTCAAAGAAGAGATGATGACACTTTTTTATTTAGAGGAAGCGTATGTATGGTAAGGGATATTGATGTATTTTTGCTTGTACAACACGAATTTGTCAGAATTTATTAGCAACTCTTATCCCTGTCTGCATAGGATATTATAAGCCCCTATCTAAACGACAGTAAAACAAAGGGCGGTTCGAGATTAGTATATGACATTATTTGAGAAGTGTGCTTGGATATGTTGAAGGAAGTTGCTGATTATCAGGTTTGATTCATTGTATACAGAGGATGGAGATATAGGAGGGGAAAAGGTGTGAAAAATCCAAACAATCATAACTTTGTCGTGTCGCAAGAGAATTGGTCCCTCCATCGCAAGGGACATCAAGATCAAAGACGTCATCAAGAGAAGGTTCAGGAAGCGATTAAAAAGAACCTTCCTGATTTAGTAAGTGAAGAAAATATTGTTATGTCAAATGGACGTGAAGTCATACGTATCCCTATTCGGTCTTTAGATGAGTACAAAATTCGCTATAATTATGATAAGAATAAGCATGTTGGGCAGGGAAAAGGTGACAGTAAAGTAGGCGATGTAGTAGCAAGAGATCCGAATGCGCAGCAACAGCAAGGACCAGGAAAAGGCCAGGGTGCAGGAGAAGATGCAGGAGAAGACTATTTTGAGGCCGAAGTGTCAATTATGGAACTGCAGGAAATGCTGTTTAAAGAGCTAGAACTTCCTAACTTGCAGAAAAAAGAAGAAGCTGAAATTATTGTAGAAGATATTTCATTTAATGATATTCGAAAAAAAGGATTAATGGGTAATGTCGATAAACGCCGTACGATTTTATCAGCAATTAAACGAAATGCCCTAGAAGGCAGACCAGGTCTTATTCCGATTTATAATGATGATCTACGTTTTAAAACATGGACAGAAACGACCAGACCAGAATCAAAAGCCGTTGTACTTGCGATGATGGATACAAGCGGCAGTATGGGGCGCTGGGAAAAGTATATGGCACGCAGCTTCTTTTTCTGGATGACTCGATTCCTGCGTACGAAATATGAAACCGTTGATATTGAATTTATTGCTCACCATACAGAAGCTAAAGTCGTATCTGAGGAAGACTTCTTCTCAAAAGGGGAGAGCGGGGGAACGATTTGTTCATCGGCTTACCGCAAAGCACTAGAATTAATCAATCAAAAATATGATCCTAAGCGTTTTAATATTTACCCATTCCATTTTTCAGATGGGGATAATTTAACGAGTGATAATGCAAGGTGCTTAAAGCTTGTGCAGGAGCTGATGGAGAAGAGCAGTATGTTTGGATACGGGGAAGTCAATCAATACAGCCGTCACTCTACTTTGATGAGTGCCTATAAAAATATTGATGACCCTCGCTTTAGACATCATATTTTAAAAGAAAAAGGCGATGTATATCATGCGATGAAAACCTTCTTTAAAAAAGAAGAAGAAGGTGCGATGGCGTAGTAGACATTATAGTAAGCATTTCTTCGGCTGCGAAGAGGTGCTTTTTTTCTTTGTTTAAGGATTGTTTTGGCCGGATAGAGAGGGGGTAGAGCATTGATAAAGGAGTGATAGTATGAATTTACAAGAGGCATTGAAGAAGAAAATCGGGTTCGGTACAGCTCCTCTCGGCAATATGTTCCGAGATGTACCCGAGGAAGAAGCCATTAATACAATACAATCAGCTTGGGATCATGGTATCCGCTATTTCGATACAGCCCCTTTCTATGGATTCGGTTTAGCAGAAATGCGCTTAGAAAAGGTGCTTTCAGCATATCCAAGAGAGGAATACTTACTCAGCTCTAAGGTAGGGCGGATCGTGTCAGAGGAGAAAGAAGACAAAGAAGGTCTTTTCGAATATGCTCGTAAAAATAAAATCATTCATGATTACACCGAAGACGGTACGTTAAAGTCAATCGAAGATAGTCTTACACGTCTAAAAACAGATTACTTAGATTTTGTATTCGTGCATGATATTTCGCCTGATTTTCATGGGGATGAATGGATAACAAAATTTGATGAAGCCCGTAAAGGAGCCTTTCGAACTCTCAGCCGATTGCGTGATGAGGGAGTGATTAAATCATGGGGACTTGGAGTGAATACTACGACCCCAATTGAGCTCGCTATGCAATTAGATGATGTCCGGCCGGACCTATGTTTATCAGCCACTCAATACACGCTTATGCAGCATGAAGGTGCATTAGAGAAAATGATGCCCTTAGCTCAAAGAAAAAACATGGAATTTGTAATCGGCAGTCCTTATAACTCTGGGGCGCTCTTAGGAGGCGAGCACTTTGATTATGCAGAAATAACAGATGATAAAAAAGCGCATGTCCAGAAATTAAGGAAAGTGGCAGATGAACATAACGTTTCTCTTAAAGCAGCAGCCTTGCAATTTTCAACTGCTCATCCTGCAGTAAAAGCAGTCATACCTGGATCTACTAGACCAGGTCGAATAAAAGAGGATTTGGCTTCTATGGACGAGCAAATCCCTCGAGCCTTTTGGGAGGACTTGCTTGATCGTAAATTAATTTCTGCAAAAGCACCACTACCTAAATAAAAGAAAGCTGGTAAGACCATTCAGATTAACCTCTGAATGGTCTTAATTTATATAATAATGATAATCGATATCAATTAAACCTTGATCCTATTTAAATAGGATAGTATACTGTGAGTGTCAATGATAATCATTATCAAATTTACTTACATATTGGAGGAACAAATGATGAAGACATGGTTACGTTTAGCGGTCCTTGTTTTACTTATCTCTTTGCTTGCTGCTTGCGGCGGGAATACGGATGAACAGGAGTCAGCTGAAAATACAGAGGAAAACACAGAACAAATGGAAGGTACAGAAAGTACAGAGGCGGTGACAGTTCGAGATGCCTTTGGAGAAAAAACATTTGAGGAAACCCCATTAAAAGTTGTAGCACTTGAATGGACGTATGTAGAAGATTTACTTGCCTTAGGTGTGCAGCCTGTTGGTGTAGCTGATATTGAAGGCTATAACTCATGGGTCGATATTGATGCCGAGCTAGACCAAGACGTAGTTGATGTAGGGACACGTCAAGAGCCTAATCTAGAAATGATTGCTGAACTGGAGCCTGATTTAATTATTACAGCAGGTTTCCGTCATGAAGCGATTCAACAAGAGCTTGAATTCATTGCGCCAACATTATTCTTTGATCCTTACCCAACCGATGAAACGGTAAGTCAATACGATGAGATGGAAGAAACATTCCGTACGATTGCTAAAGTCGTTCAGAAAGAAGATGAGGCAGAGAGTGTTCTAGAAGAGCTAGATGCCAAATATGAAGAAGCTAAAGAACAAATTGCAGCAGCAGATCTAAAAACGAATGAGTTTGTGTTAACGCAAGCGTTCAGCGCCAACCAAGCCCCTACTCTTCGCTTATTTACACCAAATGCAATGGCTACACAGATTTTTGAAAAAGTGGGTCTTGAAAATGTATATGATTCTGGCCAATTTGAAATGTACGGTTACTCAGAGGTAAACGTAGAAGCATTGCCGGCAGTTGAAGATGCTAATTTCTTCTATGTTGTGCAAGATGATGACAATGTATTTGAAAATCAGCTTCAGTCTAACAGCGTTTGGCAGAACCTAAACTTTGTTCAAAATGATCAGCTTTACCCGCTTGGCGGAGATGCTTGGTTATTTGGAGGTCCGCTTTCAGCAATGACGCTTGTTGATCGCATTGTTGAAGTAGTGGAAGAGGAGTAGTATGAGCAAGTCTACAACTAGACGGAAGTCCATTTTCCTTTTTGGGGTGGGCTTCCTTCTCCTATTTATCACAAGCCTTGTTCATATCAGCCAAGGCCAAGCTGGCTATAGTGTCATGACGCTGTTAACTGAAGTATGGACGAATGGAAGGGTTCAAGATGTTGTGCTTGGACTGCGACTTCCTAGAGTAGTGATTGGAATACTTGCTGGGGGTGCATTGGCTGTTGCAGGTGTGTTACTACAAACAATCACGAAAAACCCGCTTGCATCAGCGAGTACACTCGGAATGAATGCGGGAGCTCATTTATTTGTTATAAGTGCCTTAATCTTTATGCCTGGAACACTTGGACAATTTCCGTTTCTGGTCGCTTTTCTAGGAGCAGCATGCGCTTCATTGCTGGTGATGATGCTTGTAGGAAAGGCGATGGAGCCCGTCCGGGTAGCATTAACTGGAATGGTGGTTGCCCTATTATTTTCATCTATTACGGGAAGTCTTCAATTAATCTTTGAAAATGAAACAAACGGTTTGTTCCTTTGGGGATCAGGGACACTTGTTCAGCTTGATTGGTCAGGTGTTCAATTTGCGGTAGGCTTTATTTTAGCAGGTGTAGGTATCGCGTTGTTAAATGCTAAAAGTTTAGATGTACTTACACTTGGGGAAGATATCGCCACCTCATTAGGTCAGCCCGTGCAAAGAGTGAAGGCGTTTGCTTGGATTAGTGCGATCTTGCTTGCTGCAACGACGGTAAGTGTGGTCGGCCCTATAGGGTTTGTCGGGTTAATTGCCCCTCATCTCGTTAGAATGATGGGAATTAAAGGACATCAACCGCTGATTATTCATTCATTTTTATGGGGAGCTATTCTCCTTATTACAGCTGATGTATTAGCACGCTGGATTCAGCCCGGTCAAGAAATACCTGTTGGTGCCATGACAGCTTTGATAGGTGGTCCGTGGCTGATGTATCTTGCGTACAAAACAGGTAAGAAACATTCAAGAAGACAGACGAAGCTAGGCGGACATACTGTATCTATGCCGTACCCGCTTTTATTAATGGCAGGAGCCATGGTGGCTGTTATAGTCACAGCCCTATCCGTTTCTTATGGGGCAGGTTCATTTTTCAGCTGGAATGATTGGCTGAATCAAGCTTATTTATCTCCTTTTGTATGGGAGTTTAGGGTGCCGAGGATTTTGACAGCTTTTGTGGTAGGGATGCTTCTTGCCATGTGCGGCGTGCTGCTTCAAGGAGTGCTTCGAAATCCATTAGCTGATCCAACGGTATTAGGGATCACATCAGGCGGAGGCGCGGGGGCAATGATTTTTCTTGTTTTATTCCCTGCAGCATCTATTCAATTTCTGCCTTTTGCTGCAATGATCGGTGCGGCCGTTTCAATCGGAATTATTTTACTTGTGACATGGAGGTCTAATTGGGAGCCTATTCTCCTTGCTTTAATGGGAGTTGCCGTATCTGCAGTAGGATCTGCCATTATTCAAATTATGGTCGTGAAAGCAAAGATGGGTGTCGCACCTGCACTTGCCTGGCTTGCAGGTTCTACGTATGCAAAGAGCTGGTCGCATTTACAGATTGTTCTTGTCGTCGCACTGATTACGATTCCTTTAGGATGGTTTTTATCAAGAAAGCTAGATTTACTATCATTTGGTGACGATGTGTCCACTGGACTTGGAATGAATGTCGGTCAAACAAGAATTCTCGCCATTATGTTAGGGGTCGCAATGGGTGCGGCTAGTGTCTCGATTGTAGGAACGATTGGATTTATCGGATTATTAGCACCCCATGCGGTAAGAAGGCTTGTGGGAGTGGAGCATCGCCGCCTTATTCCGTTGTCTCTACTCCTTGGAGGTATTTTACTTGTAGCTGCTGATTTTGTCGGACGATATATTTTAGCACCAAAAGAGATACCGGCGGGACTTGTCGTGGCCGTTCTTGGAACACCATATATTTTGTATTTATTAAGAAAAACATAAAGCTTTTAAGAGGGAGTGTGGCAAGTATGAAAAAGGCTGACAAAGGGCTGAGTGAAGTAACTTCAATACAAACAAATCGTCATGCCATCAGTGCAAGCGAGTTAACATTAGGTTACGATGAAAAAGTAGTGATCGATCAATTAGATGTGCATATCCCTGAAGGCGAGATTACGGTTTTCATAGGGGGAAATGGCTGCGGGAAATCAACGCTGCTTAGATCACTGGCGCGTCTTTTAAAGCCTCAGTCCGGTTCGATTCTCTTAGACGGCGAAGCTATTCATAAGCAATCTACTAAAGAAATTGCACGCCAGTTGGCCATACTCCCTCAAGGGCCTGAAGCACCAGAGGGGTTGACGGTCCTTCAATTAGTCAAACAAGGAAGATTCCCTTATCAAGGACTATTCTCCAAATGGACGGCAATGGATGAGGAGAAAGTGCAAGAGGCATTGAGAGCGACTCATTTAACGGAGCTAAAAGACCGCCCTGTTGATTCATTATCAGGGGGGCAAAGACAGCGCGCATGGATTGCGATGACTCTTGCTCAAGATACTGATATTATTTTGCTTGATGAGCCGACTACTTATCTGGATATGACCCACCAGATTGAAATATTGGATTTGTTATTTGATTTAAATGAAAAAGAAGGGCGGACGATTGTCATGGTGCTGCATGACCTTAACTTAGCATGTCGTTACGCGCATCACTTAATAGCTGTTCAAGATAAGGGGATTTATGCAGAAGGGAAGCCTGAGGACGTCATTACCTGTGATTTAGTCCGTGACGTATTTAAAATGGAGTGTCAAGTGACAGCCGATCCTCTATTTGGTACTCCTTTATGTATCCCGCATGGGAAAGGGAGATGCGTTGTGCGTGAGGAGGTCGAGAGAATTGATCCTTACAAAGCTCTCAGCTGAGGAAATTAGTGCCCTAGAGTCCACCCGTATGAATTTTCAATTGAATCAAACATATCCTCTCTCATGCAAGTCAGAAGAGTTATTTGATGATCATTTTCTCCTTTCTTATTTAGAAGGAGTGAAAATAGAAGTCCAAGCACCAGACTTGCTTGTAGCAGCTTCAATCTTCTCTAAACGATACAGCCTAGTGGTCACACTGCCCGCGCTTATGATGATGACGGTATACAATAAGCGTATGAGCTGGAAAACAGAAGATCTTGTTCTCACGGACTCGTTATCGGAAGAGTGGTGGCTTCCTGGCATCTTTCATCAACACATCGTTACCTATGAAATAAATGATGACCACCGCCTGCAGCAGCAAGAAATCTTATTTGAAGAATTATTTGCTTATCATTTATCTCCGTTATGGAGTAAACTAAACAAGCTCTCAGGTATTCCTGTCCCTACTTTATGGGAAAATGCCTTTTCATATATTAAGTGGTTTTATGAGACAGTGCTTCCTGAAAAAGCAGATCCTGCGAGAGTAGAGGATGATTTTGAATGGGTTGGGAATGCGGATGGGAACTTATTTGCTTCTAGAAAAAATCCATTTCAATCCTTTTGGCATGATGCAAAGAGGCATAAAGAGATGAGAAGGACCTGCTGCTTTGCTTACAAATGTTCTTCTGATAAAATCATGTGCAATTCTTGCCCCAAAAAATAAATACCTTTCCGGGAAGGCATCTAGGAAACTAGGTGTCTTTTTTGTGAAAACATTGGAAGGATATGACTTGTAGTGAATAGAATCATATAAAGAATGAAGAGAAGGAGAGTAGATATGGAGGTCAATTACATTCATGAAATGAAAGAAGAGCTTGCGAAACAACTGATTGAGTTGCAGCAGCAATCCTACCGCATAGAAGCCAATTTGATTAATTATCCGAATATCCCTCCTCTCAATGAAACCGTGGCGGACCTTTTGCGGGAGCCGAAGACCTGGCTTACTGCAAGCTCTGACAATCACATTATTGGAGCAATTGCTATAGAGACAAGAGCCGACCACTGGCTGTTAAACAAAGTGATCGTGTCACCTCGCTTTTTTAGAAGAGGAGTCGGGAGGATGCTCATTCAGAAAGTAAAGGAAGAGACAAGTGTCCCGCTTTATGTAACAACAGCAAGTCATAATACCCCTGCTGTTAAGTTATATGAAAGTGAAGGCTTTACTCAATTTAAGCACGAACGTACAACAGACGGACTGCTCCTTAGAACATTTGTGTATAGAAAAGAGCCTGAGACATAATTAAAGGTCACAGGCAAAGTAAATTGTATTCCTATAGTAGTTGTTGATTTCCGCTGCAGGGACTCGCTTTCCGCGGGCGGTCCGGAAGCCTCCTCGGGCTTTCGCCCTGTGGGGTCTTCCCTGGCCACGCACATCCCGCAGGAGTCGAGTCCCTTCCACTCCAATCAACGGAGTAAGGCTGTTGTTAAGTTGCTCCTTCAATTTTCAGTCCTTAGAAAGCGATTGGGGATGAAAGCATTTATACGTTGGCCTTAAGTGAACTGAATCGTAACAAAATCACCCCACTTAATACTTTCACAATGCAATAAATCAGCGGATGAAATATGCGAGACTTCTGTGGGGACTAGAGCAGGAGTGAGATCCCACAGGGCATTAGCCCGAGGAAGCTCACTAGCTCCCCACGAAAAGCGAAGTGTATTTCAGGAGCGGCGCCCCCCTCAAACATTCGGTTATTTTCAAGCTGCATTTGCGAGCTGTTTACATAGGCCGCATCTCTAATATCCATATATCCACAAGTTAAAATACTCTTATCCCATTCTCTGTTTATCGCTTTAACTTAGGAATCTCAAGATAGGTTCCTGCTCGCCATACCCATTCAAATGGTCCCATTTTAAAGCGCGAGAGCCACCAGCTGCTGAATAGTACTTGGAGCAAGAAAAATCCAACGGCAAGAAGAGCACCCGCAAAATAGCCAATACTATTAAATAAGCCAATTCCATACCCGAAGAATAAGGTAGTAAAGACGATGGACTGCATTAAATAGTTTGTTAGAGACAGCCTGCCGACTTTTGCTAAAGGCTGTAACCATTTTTGTGCTTTAGGGCTTGTAGCTAAAAGAGCAATACTTGTTGCATAGAACATTGCGACAAGCGGTCCGCCGATTGTCATATGAAGCATTTCATAGGAATAGGAATCCCCCATAAAAGCATGTGGAATTTTAGCAGGGAACCCAACGAGCATCGTGATCCACCATATTTTCTTTATGAATGGACGGTTCTCTTCAATAGTCAACAGCCACTTTTTCCGCGCAACAAATGCACCGAGTAAAAACATGCCAAGAACAGCTACTACCGCATTAAATGTAACAAGAAGCTGGCCCCATCCGCCCATTCCAAATGGATCTGTTGTTAACCTGAATTGTACAACTTCTGCATATGTCCCAGACGTGAGCACTTCTTTTTCTTCTGCAGAGTAGGCTGCTAGTGAATCTTCAAAAGTGAAGGTGGATTCATCCTCTGGCATTGCAATACTTGAAGCCATCAATAACAAAATGATAAAAGACCAGATAAGAAGGCCTCGTTCCTTTAAGCGGAGAAATAAAAATAAGATAAATCCTCCGATCGCATATGTTATCAGAATATCTCCATCCCAAATCAAAAGGTAATGGGCTAACCCAGCGAAAAGCAGAATGAACATTCTTCTATAATATACGGTTCCAAATCGGAGTTCGCGTTGTTCAAGCCTCTCTTTCAAAAGGGCCATCCCGTAACCGAATAAAAATGAAAATAAGGTATAAAAGCTTGCTGTGGCAAAGAATAAGGTCGCACTCTCAGCAACTCGGTCAATTGTACCTAATGGGTAATAATCATGCAGCCCTGGAATCAAGAAAAGACCGTATTGAAAATGCAGGCTGTTAGCAAGTAAAATCCCGAGTAATGCGAGCCCGCGCATCATATCAAGGGAGGCAATCCGTTCATTGTCTTGGATTGAGGTAGCTCGTGTGTTCATCTCAAACCTCCTGTGTAAAATTGGAATCATAGTAACTTACTCATTGTAAAATATTTCTATTACTCTCACAAGACACAATTCTTTCTCCAGCTAAATAGATCATGTAAACTATTTAATAAATCAGAAAAAAGGGTGATTCTTATGAAAAATGAAATGACAGAGCTCTTGCAAAGCCACCGTTCGATTCGTGCCTTTACTAGTGAAAAAGTAAGTAAAGGGATGATAGAGGAAATCATCGAGTCCGGCAGGTGGGCGCCTACTTCCCATCACGTTCAAGCTTACAGTATTGTTGTCGTCACAGATCAGCAGAAAAAAGATACATTAAGTGAGCTGTGCGGCAGCCAGAAGTATGTCGCTGATTGCCCAGTATTTTTCGTCATTTGTGCAGATTATAACCGTCTAAAAAAGGCTAGCGACAAACATGGGGCTCCTCTTGAAGTTAGAGGCATCGAACAAGTTCTTGTAGGAGCAGTTGATGCAGCCCTTGTAGCTGAAAATATGCTTATTGCTGCAAGGTCCTATGGTCTTGGCGGAGTGATGATCGGCGGCATTCGAAACCTTCCGGACCAAGTAAGTGAGCTTCTCGATCTTCCTGATTATACATTTCCTGTAATGGGATTATGTATCGGTTATCCTGATCAAAACCCTGCTCAAAAGCCACGGCTGCCAAAGGCTGGTGCTGTTCATTATGAGACCTATCAACACGATCAAATCACATCATCTCTTGATCAATATGATGAAGAAATGAAGCAATATTATTCAGAGCGGACAAACGGAACAAGGAAAACTACGTGGACTGAGATGATGGCAGCTCACCACTCTACACCAAAGCGTGCACATCTCGACCAGTTTCTAAAAAATCAAGGATTTTTACATTCTGACACAAAAGATTGACAAATCGTTAACAATTCTGTAAACTCTCATTCATAAAGAGTAAATACATAATGTGTAGCGCTTTCACAGAGTGTTAGACAAAATGAATAATCATCACTTATCCAGAGTGACCGAGGGAACAGGCCCGACGACGTCCAGCAACCGCCGCAAGGAAAGGTGCTCCTTCCTGCAGAATCATTGTATTCTGAAAGATAAGCGAATTGTCTTATTCAGACAAGAGCCTTTTCAGAATATGGAAAGGCTCTTTTTTTATTTTTTAGTTAATAAATAGGTAGAAAATATAGAGGTGACAAACATGAAAACATTTGAATCATCTAGAGCTATGGAGAGGCTCCCAAGTCAATTTTTTGCAAAACTCGTTAAAAAGGTGAATGAAGTGAAGAGACATAGTGATGATGTGATTAATCTCGGGCAAGGCAATCCGGATCAGCCGACACCTGCACATATCGTTGAGAAATTAAAAGAAGCAGCTGACAATCCAATGCATCATAAATATGCTCCTTTTGCAGGCCATACGTTTCTAAAGGAAGCTGTCGCTGAATATTACCATCGTGAATACGGAGTAGAAATAGATGCACAAACAGAAGTGGCTGTACTGGGCGGGGCTAAAACAGGTCTAATTGAGCTTAGTCAGTGCTTGTTAGATCCTGAAGATCTTGCCCTCGTACCAGATCCTGGATACCCTGATTACTGGTCAGGGGTTGAGCTTGCCGGAGCAAAGATGCACATGATGCCTCTGTTACAAGAATTGGATTTTCATCCCGACTTTACAACACTTAAAGAAGAAACACTTGAACAGGCTAAATTAATGTTCTTGAATTACCCTAATAACCCAACTGGCGCGATTGCTACACCAGCTTTGTTTCAAGATGCAATTGAACTTGGCCAAAAGCATGATCTATGTATTGTTCATGATTTTGCTTATGGGGCGATTGGTTTTGAAGGAAAGAAACCTCTTAGCTTCTTGCAATTAAAAGGAGCAAAAGATGTTGGTGTAGAAGTGATGACGTTATCCAAAACATACAATATGGCAGGTTGGAGAGTCGGGTTTGTTGTTGGAAACAAAAGCGTGGTGAGTGCAATTGAAAAGCTTCAGGATCACTTATTTTGCAGTATTTTTGGAGGGATTCAAGAAGCGGCTGCTCATGCGCTCTTATCAGAGCAACAGTGTGTAGAGGATCTTGTAGCCACATATGAGGCCCGCCGTAACGTACTAGTTGAAGCAGCACATAAAGCAGGGTGGGAAGCAGAAGCGCCGCTTGGTTCGTTCTTTGCATGGTTCCCTGTCCCAAAAGACTATACATCAGAAGAATTTGCCGATATTCTTCTTAAAGAAGCAAGAGTTGTGGTCGCTCCTGGGGTCGGGTTTGGTAAATACGGAGAAGGATATGTTCGCATAGGGCTGCTTGCAGATGAAGACACATTAAGAGAGGCAATGGAGCGTATCGGGGCTCTTCGGCTCTTTGACAAATAAAAGGTAATAAGACAAACAATCTCTCACATAAAACATATAGAGTTACTATATGTGAAATAGGAGGGATTGTTTTGTTTACTCGCTATAATCGCTTAGCTATTGAACTCCCTAAGCCAAAGGCTCCTGATGCCAATGCCGCTGCTGCTGTACAGGAACTTCTTGGCGGGAAATTTGGGGAGATGTCGACGTTAAATAACTACTTATTTCAGTCATTTAACTTCCGGAACAAAAAGAAGCTGAAACCGTTTTTTGATTTAGTCGCTAGTATTACAGCTGAAGAGCTTGGTCATGTTGAACTGGTCTCAAACACGATTAACTTAATGATTGAAGGGACGACATTCCCAGGAGACCCGAATATTGCACCGATGCAGGCAGCTACTGACAAGCGGAATACAGCCCATTTTATTCAAACGGCACAAACGTCTTACCCAATGGACTCAATGGGAGGATCGTGGAGAGGAGACTATGTTTTTAACAGCGGCAACTTAATCCTTGATTTATTACACAATTTCTTCTTAGAGTGCGGAGCGAGAACACATAAGATGCGTGTATATGAAATGACAAGCAACCCAGTAGCTCGTGAGATGATTGGGTATTTACTTGTGCGCGGCGGAGTTCATGTTGTGGCTTATGCAAAAGCAATTGAAATTGCAACAGGTGTTGATGTAACAAAGATGCTTCCGATTCCAAACTTGGATAATGCGGCGTTTGAGACAACAAGGAAATTCGAAGCTGAAGGCGTGCACCGTAAATTATATACATGGAGTGCCACAGATTACAGAGATATAGATAAGATCTGGAAAGGAAATCACCCACTGCAGGGAGGCCAGCTCGAAGTGATCGTAGGGGCCCCAGCCGGAGCACCAATGCCTGACTTAGAAGAAATTCCTGAGGAGTTTGCACCTGGGATCTCTAAGGAAGATTTTGATGAAATTGTCAAACGTCTTCAACGTTCTGCTGGTATATGATAAACGGAGCGCACAGTATGAACATATATTGTGCGCTTCTTTCGTTTTACGAAACAAAGCGCTTTCAATTTTTAGAATTATTTAATAAAATATGAATTGGAGAGGAGTGTTGAAAAATGAAACAGATAAAATTAGCAGTCATCCCAGGAGACGGGGTTGGCGTTGAAATTATGCCGTACGCAACAAAGGTACTAGATGCAGTAGCAGACTTGCACGGAGGTCTGAAATTTGAGCATGAGTGGTATCCATACAGCTGTGAGTATTATCTTGAGCATGGCGAGATGATGCCAAAAGATGGACTAGACCAGCTTAGCCAGCATGATGCTGTCTTTTTAGGAGCAGTAGGAAATCCAAAGCTTGTTGCGGACCATATCTCTTTATGGGGGCTACTAATCAATATCCGCAGGGGCTTTAAACAAACATTAAATATTAGACATGCTAAACAATTAAGAGGCATTCAACCGATGGTCACTAATCCTGGCGGGTTTGATCTTATTGTTGTTCGTGAAAATAGTGAGGGTGAATATAGTGAAGTAGGCGGCCGTATCCATTCTGGTGAAGATGAGCTTGTTGTCCAAAATGCAGTTTTTACGAGAAAAGCAACAGAACGCGCGATGCGTTATGCCTTTGATTTAGCTAAAACTAGAAAAGGTCATGTCACAAGTGCCACAAAGTCAAATGGAATTGTATTCTCTATGCCGTTTTGGGATGAAGTATTTGAACAAGTAGGACAAGACTATCCGGACATTGAAAAACGTACAGCTCACATCGATGCCTTATCTGCGTTCCTTGTATCTAAACCAGCAGAATTTGATGTGATTGTGGCGAGTAACTTATTTGGCGATATCTTAACTGATATTAGTGCAGCAGTCATGGGGAGTATTGGAATCGGCCCTGCTGCCAACTTAAATGTAGACGGTACACATCCTTCCATGTTTGAGCCTGTACATGGCTCTGCCCCTGATATCGTTGGGCGTGGAATTGCTAACCCAATCGGTCAAATTTGGACGGGGAAAATGATGCTTGATCACTTTGGAGAAAGCGAGCTTGCTGATCAGCTGCTCACCATTGTGGAAGATGTAACGGAATCGGGTATGAAAACCCCTGATGTGGGCGGCAATGCGACAACAGGCGAAGTCAGTGAAGAAATCATTTCACGGATTAAACAACTTACTTAAAAGGAGTGATTGTCATGAATGAAGTGAAAAATATCTTTTGTATCGGCCGTAATTATGCCAAGCATGCGGTCGAATTAGGAAATGAAGTGCCGGAAGCTCCAATTCTTTTTACAAAGCCGACACATGCCCTTACTTATGCTATAGGAGAAGACATTACGTTTCCGGCTGATAAAGGGGAGATTCACCATGAACTAGAAATTATTCTACATATCGACAAGCCTGTAAAAAAAGGTGACCGCTTAGAAGATGTAGTAAGTGATATTTCACTTGGGATTGATTTCACATTAAGAGATGTGCAAAGTGAACTTAAGAAAAAAGGTCAGCCATGGGACAGAGCGAAAGGGTTCCCTAATGCAGCGGTCACGACAGAACGCTTTCCTTTCCCAGGCATAGAAGCATGCCGCAAAGAAACATTCTCACTTCTTAAAAACGGCGAAGTGGCTCAAGAAGGAACAATTAACGAGATGATGTTTGATTTTCAAGCGATTATCGATGAATGCCAGGAAGTGTTTGGATTAGGTGCAGGGGATTTAATCTACTCTGGTACACCAGAAGGAGTCGGTCCTATTAAAGATGGAGATCAATTCGAGTTTTTCTGGGGTAGCGAACGCATCGGAAGCTTTATTGTATCAATGAAATAAATGAAGAGGAGCTGATCCGAATGGGTCAGCTCCTTAGTTTATGTGGCGAGAGTGGCGCAATTATTCGGTGAACAAATACAATTCTGCTGCACACTGACGCATATCTTGGTTGAATCCGCACAATAACAAGAGAACGACGCAATAAGTCCGGCAACGAACGCAATAACGTGATCAACACGCACAATCAGCTTGCCAACTAACACATAAATTCCTTAAAAGAATACAATGAACACTCATACATCTACGCCAAAAGATCAGGCAGATTAGGTTAATCATTCAAAGCTGTATAAACGGCCACTTTGTATTCGAATCGAGTTTTCTCCACAGCCTTTCCCGGGTCTCCAAAATAAAAGCCTAACAGCTTACGTGCTTCTTCCACATGATCAAAGATAAAAGCTGTCTCAATTACGTGATAATCAAAACCGCGCTTAATCCAGTAATTTGTGCTGCTCGTAATCGGACGTTCTGAGAGCGCACAAAACTCATCTTCCCCGTAATTGTCAACGATTATCAATGGCCCGCCTTTTTTAACTACCCGCTTCATTTCGGCTATCCCTTTATCAAGGTCAGTAATTCCTTCAAAGAAGAAGGCCCAAGTGGAATAGGCGGCATCAAATGTATGCGTGTGAAAAGGAATATCTTGAGCGCACCCTTTTGTAAAAATCACTTGCTTTGTGCGGTCAATCATTAACTCATCGGGCTCCATTCCAATAATCGTACGTTGAGTGGTTTGCAGCTTTTCTGCTGTAAATCCATTTCCTGCTCCTATGTCAAGAATCAATCCATTAGGCAGCAGTTGTTGTAGTTCATCTATTACTTTCCCCTCCCGGTCCATACACCGGCGTTCAATCTCAAATAATTCAGGGTGGGTGCCCCCGTAAAAAGGAATAATATCAGTTTGTTTCATTTTATATGCCTCCTTTTAAATTTATGAGATGTAAGGAGACACACTTCGTAATTTCACCATCCAATCACCTCTAGCCTATATTATCACGTTTTTCTGATTTTCAGCGGCGGTTGTGGAAGAAGAATGGTATGATGCCAACTTCATAAATTAAACATTTTCACTATAAAAGTGATAAGTGTTCTTCCCTGCTGACTTTGAGCAATATAACGCTTTATCTGCATTAGCAAGCAAAGTCTTTAAACTAATACTATTACTGTTTGGATAAGAAACAATTCCTATACTTGCTGACAGTTTACATTTATCTAATTCGTTAGTCCATGTATTTAAATAGTTAAGTAAACGTTCTGCCTGTTTACACACTTCTTTTTTATTTGAAATGTAAGGGAGATTAACGATAAATTCATCGCCCCCTAATCTTACTGCAAATGCATCAGATTGTTCTTTTATAAATTCATTAAGCTTAAAAGCAACTTCTTTTAATAAAAGGTCGCCAGTTTCATGCCCATATATATCATTTACACTTTTAAACCCATCTAAATCTAAAAAAAATAGTGTTCCCTCGGATTCAACGTTTGTTTCAAAGTGTTTATAGAGGTACTGCCTGTTATATAATCCAGTTAAAGAATCTCTATAAGCTAGGCGCTCTAACTCTAACCAATAAGAAAACATTTTAGCAATTCGTTGGAGCATATTAATATTTTGCTTATCAAAATGTGTGTCTTCATGATGAGCCACACACAATGTCCCAAACACGTTTCCATCAATGAGGTAGATTGGGATTCCCAGATAGGATTTAATATTGACTTCAACAAGTGCTTCTTCCAGGTCACCCAGCCAATCTTCTTTATTTAAGTCCTCATAAATTAAAGGCCTGTTATTTTCAAAATTTACTCGATGACATAAAGTCTCATTAAGGTCTATAACCATTCCTTCAGATATTAGTATCTCTGTATTTGTGTCTGATAACTTGAGTATGGTTTGCTGTTTATCGTTTAAAGCGTTTAAATAAATTAGTTTGCCAGGCATAATTTGTTTTGCTAAGTCTAATAGCTCTTTAGCTAGATCATCAAAATTTTTATACAGCTGTATTTCATGTAATGGAATTCCCATAATACACCTCATAATTTAAAGATTATCTCGCTAGTAATTAGAAGATTATTCTAACTTAAAGAATATCATAATTTTTTATGGTTGGAAGAGAGGTATTAAAATAAAAAATCCAGCCACAACATATGTGGCTGGATTTTTGTTTTTTACCCTTCTTGTCTTGCACCGGCACTTTGGGCCTTCTCTTCTCTCATTTGTTTTAAGAAGCGGTGTGTCTCAGCGACAACAACGCCTGAGAGTCCAAGAAGACCAATTAAGTTCGGGATCGCCATTAGGCCATTCATAATATCAGCTACACCCCATACAACATCTAAGCTAGCACCAGCACCGACTGCTACAGCTAAAACGAATAACACTCGGTAGACAATAATCGAAGTTTGAGATCTAAATAAATAATAGAAACATTTCTCGCCGTAATAGGACCATCCTAAAATAGTTGAATAAGCAAAGAATACAAGACCTACAGCTACAACGACTGCACCAGCCGGCCCTAAGAAATATTCAAACGTCGCGGATGTTAATGCCGCACCAGTTTCGCCGCCTGTATATAAGTTACCCATGACAAGGGCAATACCCGTAATTGAACAAATAATGATCGTATCAATGAATACTTGAGTCATTGAAACAAGCGCTTGGCGTCCAGGATAATCGGTTTTAGCAGCAGCGGCAGCGATTGGAGCAGAACCTAGACCTGCTTCATTCGAGAATACACCACGAGCTACCCCGTATTGAATAACAACCCCGATAGCGCCGCCGGCTACAGCCTGACCAGTAAAGGCATCAGAGAAGATTAAGGCTACTGCACTAGGAACAAGTTCTACATTACCTAAAATTAAAATAAGTCCAGCTCCTACATAGAATAAAGCCATCAATGGAACGATAAAAGCAACGGCACGGCCGATACTGCGAATACCGCCAAGTAAAACAAGTCCTGTGAAAATCGCTAATAAAATACCTGTGATCCATGGATTAATACCCCAGTTGCTCTCAATAACAGCAGCTACTGAATTTGATTGAACAGTGTTCCCAATTCCAAATGCAGCAATGGCAGCCAAAACAGCAAATGTTACACCAAGCCATTTCATTTTCAGTCCTTTTTCGAGATAGTACATCGGACCGCCAGCCATTTGACCGTTTTTATCTTTTTCACGATACTTAACAGCTAAAATAGCCTCTGCATATTTTGTTGCCATCCCAAAAATCGCAGACAGCCACATCCAAAATACAGCACCAGGTCCCCCGATTACGACTGCGGTTGCTACCCCGGCAATGTTACCGGTACCGACAGTTGCGGCAAGAGCAGTCATTAATGATTGGAAATGGGAGATATCACCTTCTGAACTCTTATCTTGCTTTTTACTGAAAGCAAGTTTTAGAGCGTAAGGTAATGTTCTGAATTGAAGAAAAGCGAGACGAAATGTAAGATAAATACCCGTACCGACTAATAAAATAAGCAGCGGTGGACCCCATACAAAGCCACTAATTTCATTGATTGTCTGAATTAATCGGCTTTCTTCCATAATAAAACCCCCTTTTAGTTGCATTAATAGTATTAATATTCCGAAAATATACCGAGTTTGTCAAGCTAATAAAAAAATTTTGTCTGCAAGACAAGCTAGTTGTCATACTAGCAAGCAATTTGTCATCTATCAACTAGTTTGTAAGGTATTCTCACAATGCTAGTTTTCTAAAGCGAAAAGGGGTATGATGAATGGGTATGAATGACATAATGATAGCTTTTTAATTGAAATAGTTACATATAGTTAGGTGATGACAACATGGATATACAATTAACGATTCTAGGAACGATGCTCGCACTTTTTGTAACGATTGGCTTAATCCTGATTCGAGTCGCACCAGCCTATGCGATGATGGCAGGTGCTTTAATCGGCGGAGTTTTTGGCGGTGCTACTTTAGTTGAAACAGTCGGCCTAATGATTGGCGGAGCCGAAGGAATGGTCGGTGTTGTTTTACGTGTATTAGCAGCCGGTATTCTAGCTGGCGTGCTGATTGAATCAGGCGCAGCAAAGACGATTGCCGAGTCTATATTATATAAGCTCGGAGAAACGAAAGCGTTACTTGCCGTGTCCGGTGCAACGATGGTTTTAACAGGAGTCGGCGTGTTTATTGGCGTTGCTGTTTTAACAGTAGCACCAATCGCGCTTTCTATTGCTAAGCGAGCGAATTTGTCTAAGATGGCAGTACTCTTGGCGATTTCTGGCGGGGGCAAGGCTGGGAATATTATTTCTCCTAACCCAAATACAATAGCGGCAGCAGAGGCTTTCCAAGTGCCATTGACTTCTGTGATGTTTGTTGGAGTAGTACCAGCACTTTTTGGAATAGGTGCTACGTATATTTTGGCAAAAAGAATACGTAATGTCGGAGCGCCTGTTGATGATACTGAACTCTCAAGTGAGGTAAAAGGGGATTCTCCAAGCTTGGCAAAAGCCCTGACTGCACCAGGTGCAGCAATTGCTTTATTGCTTTTACAGCCATTGTTTGGCATCCATGTTGATCCGCTTTTTGCCCTTCCTATTGGGGGGATTGTTGGAGCACTCATTATGGGGAAAGGTAAACATTTAAATGCTTATATTACATCTGGTCTTGAAAAAATGGCAGGGGTGGCTATCTTATTATTAGGCACAGGAACATTAGCTGGTATTATCGCGCATTCCGCTTTGATTGAAGCCATCTTAAATGGGATTGATGCTTTGAGTTTACCTGCTTACTTCCTAGCGCCTATTGCAGGAATTACGATGTCAGCAGCCACTGGATCTACCGCTGCAGCGACAGCCGTAGCGGGTAATGTGTTTGCTCCGACCATTCTTGAACTTGGTATTCATGCCTTAGCAGGTGCTGCTATGGTCCATGCAGGAGCAACTGTTCTTGATCATATGCCTCATGGGACGTTTTTTCATATTACAAGAGCAAGTGTTGGTATGGCGATGAAAGAGCGCTTTAAGTTATTGCCTTATGAAACACTTGTTGGACTAGTCATTGTGATTGTTTCAACATTAATCTTTGGTGTGTTTGGATTCTTGTTTTTTAGTTGATGTGAACTGGGACTTGGTTGTGAATGAATAACTCACTTATTCCTTCGTACATACTAACAGTTGATAAAGATCAAGCGGTCTCTTTATCTAATACGAGGAGGTATGAAGATGAATAAGAACCCAAATCAAAAACAAAAACAACAGAACAGCCAAGAGAACATGCAATACCAAGGTCCATACGATGAGGTAGAGTTTTCAAAAGAATTTGCTGATTCAGAAGATCAAGAAGCAATGGCTCGCATGAAAGAAGCAGACGCAAGAGCTAGTCAAAAAAAGAAATAATATAAATGGGGGTGCCTTTCTTTATAAGCAGGAAGGCATCTTTTTATTTGTATCGAACATATAGTGAATGAAGATACATTTAAAAGATTTCACATGAAGTAAATTTGATGAAAAGGAGATCGATTAATGATCAATACCGCTATTTTTGCTCATCGTGGTGCTTCGAAGTTTTTTCCAGAGAATACGATGTCAGCCTTTGAAGCGGCACATTTATACGGAGCAGACGGGATAGAGTTTGACGTTCAGTTAAGTAAGGACCTTGTACCGGTGGTTATTCATGATGCGACGTTAGAGAGAACGACCAATGGATTAGGCAAGGTTAGTTCATATACGGTTGAACAATTAAAGAGTTTAAGTGCAGGAGAGTGGTTTGGTCCCCGTTTTAAAAATGAGGCGATTCCAACACTCGAGGAGGTACTGATCTGGGCAAGCGGAAGTGGAATGAAATTAAACATTGAACTAAAAGGGGCTATACATCAAAGAAATCATGTGATTCAGACGATTATTCCTTTAATTAAAGACTATCAGCTCATAGATAAAGTAATTCTCTCTTCATTTGATCACCGAGTCATTTACCAAGCGATACAGCACTCACCTGAGATTGAAACAGCTGTCATTGTGACTGCCGCGCTCCATGAGCCTGAGGAATATGTAAAACGTATCGTTGGAGCCCGGGGCTATCATTTTTTATCGCCGTTATTATTGGAGGAAGAAGCGAGAGAACTTATAAAGAGCGGTGTGAACATTAGACCTTATACCGTAAATGAAAGAGAACAGCTTGCTATATATATGAAGTGGGGGTGTCAAGGTGTGTTCACAGATGACCCTAAGCTTGCAATTGAGGTAAGAGAGCAGCTGAATTGTTAAATGCTGTAAGGATAAAAGTATTTTAACTTGTGGGATACTTTTGCGTCCTATATGCAGCGCTCCTGAGATATACTCCGCTAGCTAGTGAGCTTATGCCCTTCAAATGCTTTAAACACGGGCTATAGCAGATTGGCCGCTCCTGAACTATACTTCGCTTTCCGTGGTGAGCTGCTGAGCTTCCTCGGGCTTTAGCCCTGTGGGATCTCAGCCCTGCTCAAGGCACCACAGGAGTCTCCGTATAGTTCATCCGCTAAGTTTTTGCTTTTTCCAGAAATGCAATGGAATGATGTAGGAAGCTTAGTTCTAATTATAATTGCTTTCATCTGCGGCACTGTCCTTTAAGTTTAGATGCTGCTTATAATAAGGGCGCACCATGCAATATCCACGCTCCGTTGATTGGAGCGGAAGGCACCGACTCCAGCGGGATGTGTGTGACCAGGGGAGATCCCACAGGAGCGTAGCGACGAGGAAGCTCCCGGTCCGCCCGCGGAAAGCGTGTGCCTGCAGTGGAAATCAACAGCTGCTGCAGGGAGGTGTTTTCTTCAGTTGCCTCAAAAGTGTGGAGAAGAACGGAGACCTTGCATTAGCCAAGCAACGAGAAAGTCTCCCGGACCGCCCGCGGAAAGCGAGTGCCTGCAGTGGATATTAACCACTATTGCAGGGGACGAGCATATTAGTAATTAAACACTTGATTCCCATTTTATTTTATTTGTATTGACATTCGATCGTGGTCATACATATAATTCTATATAAGTCGAATGTGTAATTTTATAGTGTTGGAGGTGCAACATGGAGCCATTGAAGAAAATGACGTTTGTATCCTCACCTGTCATTGATTTATTAGCCAGTATGCTGAGAGTAGTCAATCATGAGCAGCTAAAGGAAACTGAGGGATTAGGCGGGCAGGTGACAAAAGAGATAGAAACATGGGCGCTTGAAACACGAAAGAAAGTACCTGAAGAAATGATGAAAGAGCTCGAAACGTTCTTTCACCATGAAAGTTACTTAGCAATCACATTAATACCCCTGATTATTAAGTATGAATTGTATAGTGATGTTCATTCGTTTCTTAGTGCATTGCACAATCTAGAGGATGAAGAACTGTATTATTATTTCATAAATACAGGATTTGGGCCTGACGAAGAGCTGACAACGTTTTCTGATCCGAGTGCAGTGATCTCTTTTTTGAATAAATTAAATGTTCCAGAAACAGAAAAATGGAAATTAAGTTATTTAATTTTTGATGGACCGAAAACAAAGCAGCGGTTAATTAAATTAATTGAACGTTTTTATTATCATTACTACGAATCGGTTGAGGCTCAGGTAGTCAAAGATCAACAAAAATGGATTGATACGATGACGGACTTTACCAACGAGAGAACGACGAACTACTTTAACACATTGAATAAACAATTTGTGATCAATGTAGAAGAGTGGGAGAAGGTCATTGTAACACCATCTTATTTTATGGATTTTTCAATGCTCTTTATGTCGATTAGAAAAATAAACCTCACTGCATATGTACCGGGAATCAGGCATATTGAAGTGCAGGATGTCGGCAGAGGGGAGAAAGAAACATTAGAGTCCATTCGTACCATGACAGATGAAAAGCGATTTAAGATGCTTCAGCTTCTTAATAAGCAGCCCATGTATGGTTATGAATTGGCCCAGCATTTAGACGTGTCGAACTCTACGATCTCTCATCACTTATCTGCTTTAGTAGCAAGACAATTTGTGCAGGCCACTAGGAGAGAAAACAAAGTGTATTATGAAGTAAATCAAGAAGAAATTAAGCAAGTAATTAGGTCATTAGAGCGTTTATTAATTAAATAGGTGAGACCAGTATTCATCTATTTTTTTGTAGTAATATTCGATCTGTGTCGTAAGAGACTTACAATTAAATTGAAAAGAGGTTGGCTGTAATGGCAGAGCTATCAGTGGAGAGAGAAGAGTCTGCAGTCGTTCGAGAACGTTCCTTAATGAAAGAGTACCGCTTTTTGCTGTTGTTTTTCACGCTGCTTGTTTCAAGTTTAAGTGTATCCTTTTTTATGGTAGCCACCAATTGGTATGTCGTAGATTATTTAGGTGTAGAAGTAATGCTTGGTATCGTCTTTTTTGCATCAAGTGTGCCGAGACTGATCTTTATGCTGATTGGCGGGGTCATCGCCGATCGAATGAGTAAAGCTTGGGTGATGTTTCTATCAGATTTCTTGAAAGGGCTTTTATTACTTGGTGTCATTGCTTTATTCCTTTTTGATTTATTTACGATCTGGCCGCTTGTTATCTTAGCTTTTATATTTGGTGTTCTTGATGCCTTTTTCTGGCCGGCAAGCGGTTCGATTTTACCTGAATGTGTAAAACAATCACAGCTGACTCGTGCAAATACAATTATTGATATGACCCGGCAAGGATCTATGATTGCAGGTCCATTACTAGCGGCAAGCATGCTGGCTCTAGGTGGATATGTCCTGCTCTTTGGGATAACAGCCTTATTGCTTCTTTTGGCCGGTGTCATTGATTTGGTCCTTAAAAAGAAAATACCTGAGAAAAAAGTGAATGATGCAGGTTCTAATCAAACGGAAACGGTCATACAAGCAATGAAGGAAGGGTTCCGCTACGTAAAGCAAAGTCCGTTCCTTCTTGCTTTAATGGCTTCAACAATCTTTCTAAACTTCTTTTTCAGCGGGCCGCTTCAGTTAGGGATGCCGATATTTGCTTCACATGTACTTCAGGGAGATGAAGTGACGTATGCTTTGTTAAACGGAGGAATTGCAGCTGGCATGTTAGCAGGCGGAATCATTATTGGGATCGTCAATGTACAGCGGAAAAGAGGATTAGTTTCAATCATAGCCATGTCATTTATAGGGCTAATGTTTTTAGGGCTTAGTTTATCAACAACCTTTATAGGTAGCATGTTGTTTATTATTTTGCTCGGAGCAGCTGTTAGTATAACGAACATTCCTCTGATTACTGTTATTCAAAGCCACACAAACGGAGAGTACCTCGGAAGAGTGATGAGTTTAACATCTTTTGCTTCAATGGGATTGATGCCGATTTCTTACTTGTCCACTTCTATGCTTTTAGCGGCTGGCTTGCCGATTGAACAAATTATGTTCTACAGCGCAGCAGGGCTGGTGTTTGTATGTTTAATGATCTTATGGAAAGCAGAGGCATTAAGAACGGCTGATTAGAAATGTGTATCTTTTAGAAAATGTCGGTAAAGCTAACCTTATCAATGAGTATGATTAGTTTTCTTAAGAAGGTGTTGAAAAAGGTGAAGAATTACCGGATATTCTCAATCATGATCATAATCCTTTCTTTCTTTACAGCCACTACATTAGGCAAAAAAACGTTGAAGAGATATCTGCCAGCTACTTTGGTGATGTCCCTTATCGTCACATTAGAAAGTATCATAGCTAAAAAGCGAGTGTGGTGGTGGTTTTATGAAAAGCTTCACCCCAAGGTTCAAGGGGAGCTTCCGCTTATTTTGGGTCCTTTTTTTATTGGATCCTTGATCATATTAAAGGCAACGTACGGAAAATTTTTACGTTATTTCTTATTAAATATGGTGATTCATTTATTATTTGTCGGTCCGATCATTACACTTTTAAAACGATTTGGCATTTCTTCTTTAGTTCGTATAAATCGCACCCAATTGTTTTTCTTATTTTTTACTAAATCAATGATGATGTATATTACTCAAATGGTTATCGATCGAATAAGAGGGGAAGGGCAAGCGTCAGATGACGGAAATAATGATGCACACATATAATAGAAAAAGTGCTTAGGGTTGGATTCCTAAGCACTTTTTGATCGTCATGCTTTTGAATATTGTGAGGAGGAGATATTCCATATTTCATTTGCATATTCCATAATCGTATGGTCGCTTGAAAATTTACCTGAATGCGCAATATTCGTTGCACTTTTCTTTAACCAGCTGGATTGATCGCGGTAGGTCTGTTCAATCAACTGCTGCGCTTCTACGTAACTGTCAAAATCTCTTAGAACAAAATATTCATCGTTATTAAAAAGAAGAGAATAATAGATATCTTTGAATTCTACATCATCTTGTGTAAACGATTGGTTAATTAATTGATCAATTACATTACGGAGGCGGAAATCACTATTATAATAATCGCGTGCTTTATATTTTCCGCTTTGCTGATACTCAAATACTTCATCTGCTGTCAGACCAAAGGTGAAGATATTATTAGAGCCGACAGCAGCGCCTATTTCTACATTTGCCCCGTCCTGTGTTCCGAGTGTTAAAGCTCCGTTCATCATTAACTTCATATTTCCTGTACCGGATGCCTCTTTGCTCGCAGTAGAGATCTGCTCGCTTACATCAGATGCCGGAATGATTTTTTCAGCCAGACTTACACTGTAATTTTCAAGGAAAACGACTTTCAGCTTATCTTTGATAGCAGGGTCATGATTAATTTTATCTGCAACGGTTGTGATTAACTTGATGACATGCTTTGCGAAGTGGTAGCTAGGAGCAGCTTTCGCTCCGAAGATGAAGGTTCTAGGAGTACAGTTCATTGATGGATTCTCACGATACAAATGATAAAGGTGAAGGATATGAAATACATTTAATAATTGACGCTTGTAGCCATGCAGCCTTTTAATGTGAACATCAAAAATTGAGTTCTCATCGACTAAAATGCCATGCTTATGATTAATATAGGAAGCTAGCCTGCTCTTATTTTTCTTTTTCACACGTGCGAGCTCTGATTGAAAAGCGGAATCACCTACGTATTTTAATACATTGATTAATTCTTTAGGCTCTTGGATCCAGCTCTTTCCGATCGTTTCATTTAAAAGGGAAGCAAGCTCAGGGTTCGCATGAAGCAGCCAGCGCCTGTGGGTGATCCCGTTTGTTTTATTTGAAAAGCGCTCAGGATACATCGTATAAAAAGGTTTCATCACACGATCCTTTAAAATATCTGTGTGAAGCTTGGCTACACCATTCACACTAAAGCTGCCCACCATAGCAAGGTGTGCCATATGGATCTGTCCGTATGAAATGATGGCCATGTCAGCAATTTGATCACGCAATTCAGGGTGATTAAACCAAATATCCTGACAGAAACGTTCATTAATTTCTTCAATAATTAAATAATGTCTAGGCAGGAGCTCTCTTACCATTTCTTCAGGCCATTTTTCTAAGGCTTCGCTTAATGTCGTATGATTCGTGTAGGCAACGGTTTTCGTCGTTAACTCCCAAGCTAGATCCCAGCCGAGTCCGTGAACATCCATTAATAAGCGCATTAATTCAGGAATCACCAGGGTAGGGTGGGTATCATTAATTTGAATGGCAATTTTATTTGGCAGTTCACTCAGAGGCTGATTGCTCTTAAGAAATTGATTTAAAATGCTTTGAACACCAGCTGAAACTAAGAAATACTGCTGTTTTAAACGTAGCAGTTTTCCTTCATAAGAAGAGTCATCAGGGTAGAGAAACTCTGAAATTTTTTCAACAGAGCGCTTGTAATCCAAATAATGATAGTAGTCTTTTCCTTGTACGGAATTAAAGTGAAAAGGGTTATTGGTTGATTCTGCACTCCACAATCTTAATGTATTTACATTGTCTGTCGCATAGCCAACGATCGGAACATCATAAGGGACTGCTAGTACTTTTTCGTAATCGTAGTGTTCGAAAACCAGCTTGTTATCTACATAAGCAGGTTTGACGTGCCCTCCAAAGTGAACCTCAATCGCTTTTTCAGACCGTTTCGTCTCCCACATATAGTCGTCTTTAAGCCAGTAGTCCGGAAGTTCAACCTGGTAACCGTTCACCATCTTCTGTTGGAAGAGGCCATATTTATATCGAATACCAATGCCATGTCCAGGGAGGTTTAATGAAGCGAGAGAGTCAAGAAAGCAAGCGGCTAATCTGCCGAGTCCGCCATTACCAAGGCCCGCATCAGCTTCTTCTTGAAACACCTCATCTGGATTAAAATCATATTCCTTCAGTGTTTCACAGCATACATCATACCAGCCGTGATTCAAGAGGTTTGTCTCTAACAGCCGACCTAGCAAAAATTCCATTGAGAAATAATACATTTGTTTTTCATCATTGCTAAGGTGGACTTGCTTTGTTTGCTGCCAATTGCTGTTCACTTCTTTATTGACTAGAAGGGCAATTGCTTGAAATGCTTCTTTATTTGTTGCTTCATCGGGCTGTTTGCTGAATGTGGTTAATAGCTCTTCTTGAAATTGTGCTGCAAATGTCTCTTTATTCATCGCGTTGATCCCACGCTCCTTTTGTCATCACATGATTATAGACGTTCTCATACGCTTTTGCTGAGTGAACCCAATTGCTGCTGCTTTGATATATATTTTGAAGCAGCTGGTTCCACAGATGTTCAACGCGGTATAACCATAAACCGCGTCGAACGGTATAAAGAAAGTCTCTCTCATTGTAATTCGTGAAGCTCAGACCATTTCCTTCTCCATTAAACTCATTAAATGAAGAAATCGTGTCCTTTAAGCCTCCGGTTTCACGAACAATCGGAACCGTCTCATAGCGAAGAGCGATAAGCTGGCTTAGTCCGCATGGTTCAAATTTTGATGGCATGAGCAGGAAATCAGCTGCTGCATACATAAAAGCTGCGAGCTTTTCATTAAAGCCTTTATAAAAAGATACGCGTTCTGGGTGAGTGCGAGCCATGCGTTCTAATTGTTCCTCAAGATGAGCATCACCTGACCCTAACAACACAAGCTGAACATCTTCTTCACAAAGCAGCTCATCGGCGGTATCAACCAATAAAGAAACTCCTTTTTCATCAACAAGCCTTGATATTAGGGCGATCATTGGCGTGTTTTCACTGATTGTTAATCCTAATTTATCTTGAAGGGCCTTTTTATTCTCTTGCTTTTTCTCAGGTTGACGATGGTACGTATAAGGAATATGAAAGTCTTTTGCCGGATTGTAATAATCCTCATCAATTCCATTAACGATGCCCGATAAAGAATGCTTTCTTTCACACAAGAGCCTATCTAAACCTTCTCCAAAAGCGGGGGTTTGGATTTCTTCTGAATAAGTCGGACTTACAGTTGTAATCCAATCAGCATGATAGATTGCCGCCTTCATAAGATTAATGTTCTCGTTATGTTCAAGACCTAAGCGATGCTCCTCGTCTAAATGTAGGAGCTCATCGAAAACCGAGTGGGGGAAGACCCCTTGGTATCTAAGATTATGAATGGTGTAGATAATCTTAGGCTGACTCTTTAATGCTCCGGTTTTTATATATGCAGGAATAAGCCCGGTCTGCCAGTCATGACAATGAACAATATCAATAGTCAAATTTAACTTGTTAATAGTATCTAAGACGGCGTGAGTAAAGAAAGCAAAGCGTTCCCCGTCATCTGCTTGACCATAAAAGGGTACACGGTCAAAATAATAGTCATTTTCAATAAAATAGTATGTCACCTGATGCTCTTTGTAGCGTAACACGGCACAATGTTGATTTCTCCATTTGACAGCTACATCAAATGTTTCCACCCATTCAAGCTGCTCTAAAACAATAGAGGGGAGGGAAGCTGTCTTTGGAAGAAAGACAGTTAGTTCATGATCTAGGTGAGTCAAAGCTTTTGGAAGCGAGCCGATAACATCAGCTAAGCCTCCTGTTTTAAAAAAAGGGGTGCATTCGGTTGCGATCATGGCGATTTTCATTACTGGCTTCTCTCCTTTAATCGTTAAATCACTTTTCGTTTAGCTACAACATAAGGCTGTTTATCTGCTCCAATTAAGGTTTTATTAGGTGTAAGAGTTATGTCTTTATCAAGAACAACATTCTTTAGGACGGTTCCTTTTTTGATGACGCACCGCTGCATGATCACGGAGTTTTCAATCACAGCGCCACGCTCTACTTTAACCCCGCGAAACAAGATGCTGTTAGATACTTTCCCTTCAATAACGCAGCCGTTGGCTATTAATGAGTTCGTTGCGTTTGAACCTCTTTTATACACAGTAGGGGGTTCATTCTTAATTTTGGTCAACAATGGCTTTTTTGATAAGAATAATTCCTCAAAATGTTGATCGGATAAAAGCTTCATGCTTTGTTGGTAGTATGCAGACAGTGAATCAATAACGGCAAGGTAGCCGTTGTATGCATAGCTTCCAATCTTAAGCTTGTCAGCACGGGGGATAATACCCTCTTCGAAAAGAAATGATTTTCCCCGAGCAATACATGAATCCACTAACTCGAGTAAAAGATCTTTTTTAATGATATACATATTCATATAATAGTTAGGATTTTTTTGATCATTTGTAAGATCACGTACGTGGCCTGTTTTATCTATTGTAAGTTTCTTTGAAAATGGTGTATCTGTTACCATCTTTTCATTGTGTTGATAGACGACTGTCACATCTGCATTGGTATTCAGGTGCTGAGTGAAGACTTCTTCAAAATCAACGGTTGAGACGTGCTGGCTGCCCGTAATAAGGACATGGTCTGCTTGGCCTCGGGCAAAGAAGTCGCGATTATTATGAAAATGCTGCAGCTCCCCTTTAGAAATATCAGTCGGGTCATTCCAGTCTGGAGGAAGGATGAAAAGCCCGCCTTTAACATGATCGAGATCCCACGCCTTGCCATTCCCTAAATGATCCATTAATGATCGATATTTCCTTCTTGTGAAAACCGCAATTTCTGAAATTTGTGCATGAACCATATTGGATAAAACAAAATCAATCAAACGGTAGCGCCCGCCAAACGGCACAGCAGCTCCGCACCTAAAGTAAGTTAACTCTCCTAGCAGATCTTGTTCAGCATCTAAGTTAATTACACCCATTAATCGCTTCAATGAACGAGCATCCTCCTTACGCTAACATCGTTAACGCTTCAAATTTTGTTTCTTGATCGATAACTAAAATGTCATGTTTAGAAGAAGTAATTCTTGTGCCATCAGGAATGTGGGTGCCCTCTGTCACAATGACATTTGTTAAGGTCACATTTGAGCCGATCTGTACATTAGGCATCAAAATAGAGTTTGTCACTTCACTGTGTTGCCCGACTTTTACTCCATGGAATAGTATCGATTTCACAAGCTTTCCATAGACTAAGCACCCTTCATTAATGAAAGATCGGCTGACTTTTGCTCCGGCGGCTATATATTGTGGAGGCTGATTAGGATTAGTTGAATAAATTCTCCACGCGTCTTCGTGTAAATCAAGAGGAGAGTCGGTAGCTAAAAGGTCCATACTCGCTTCCCAATAACTTTGAACGGTTCCAACATCACGCCAGTAGCCGGAGAAAGGATAGGCAACAAGCTTGAGATCACTTTCGAGCATAGAAGGGATGACGTTTTTCCCGAAATCATGCTCTGAATGAGGATTTAACGCATCATTAGTTAAAAATGATTTCAGATAAGACCATGTAAATAAATAAACCCCCATAGAGGCTAAGTTATTTTTCGGGTGTTTAGGTTTTTCTTCAAATTCAGTGATTGTGTAGTCTTCATCAGTGTTCATGATGCCAAAACGGCTCGCTTCATCCATAGGCACCTCAATGACTGAGATCGTCACATCTGCTTGTTTTTCTTTATGGTATTGAAGCATTTTGTCGTAATCCATTTTATAAATGTGGTCCCCTGATAACACGAGTACGTATTCGGGCTCGTATTGTTCAATGAAGCAAGTATTTTGATAGATAGCGTCTGCTGTTCCGAGATACCAAGACCCGCCTGCTTTTTCTACAAATGGAGGCAATGCTGTTAATCCCCCTTGACGATGATCAAGCCCCCAAGGAGTTCCAATTCCAAGGTGGGTGTTAAGTGCTAATGGTTCATACTGAGTGAGAACCCCTACTGTATCAATACCAGAGTTTGTACAATTGCTGAGCGGGAAATCAATAATGCGATATTTGCCTCCAAAATACACAGCTGGTTTAGCCAGCTTTTTTGTGAGCGAGCCTAATCGTTTTCCTTCCCCACCAGCTAAAAGCATTGCGACACATTCTTTTTTAGAACTGTTCATTTAGTAAGCCTCACTTTCATTAAACGTCAATTGATGGCACTTTGCTTGTTGGTTGCTTGTAAATTAGAAATTGTTCTCAAACCGCTTCTAAGATAGTACGAATATATTTCCTCTTTACTCTATGATTGTGCAAACGCTTACCATGACTAATAAAAAATATAAATTTTTCACTGGGGGTTTTTTGGGTAATAAGTTCTGTTTTATCTATTTTTTTAATTGAAATAAAGATTACCTATAGCTAATATTGGTCTTTTGAACTAAAATAATATGTATCAAAAGAACTAAGGTGAGGCTTATGAAGGATACAATTGAGCCACTCTATGATAAAAGTTGTACGTGTATGGTTTGTAGTCATTCATTTACAACAAAGAGAATTCGTTCTCGCTTTGTCAAAGTAAAAAAGCTGCACAATGATTTTTTTACTGAATATAAAGAAACTGATTTAAATCCTATTTATTATGAAGCCGCAGTGTGTCCGGAATGTGGGTTTACATTTACTGATATGTTCCAACCAAGCTTTCCACAAGGCTCCTCAGATGCGATAAGAGTAGTGTTGAAAAGCTGGAAGAAACAGAATTTTGGAGAGAAGCGGACAAGAAGCGATGCGATACGCACATTGAAGCTGGCCTTACTGTCTGCTGTCCTTAAAAAGGAAAAACATATCGTCATTGCCGGGCTTTGCCTGAGGTTAGCTTGGATTTACCGTGAATCACGTTCAAGTAAATTATCTTCAAGTGAATTATCCCAATCTGAAGAAAAACGTTTCTTAGAACAGGCATTAGAAAGATACATCGCTTCTTATGAACAAGCGGATTATGTTGGTACGCAGATGAGTGACATAAGAATTCTTTATTTGATTGGAGAGTTATCGAGACAATTAGGGAATCAAGCAGATGCCATTCGTTATTTTAGTGAAGTGATTCATCACAAAAATAGAGCAGTTGAAGCAAAGCTTGTAGAGATGGCAAGAGAACAATGGTACATCATGCGTCAAGACATCAAGGACGTAGAAAGTCAATAAAGGCAAGGGTATGAAAGATCATAGGAGGTCTGGCGTTATGAATGTGCAATACATAAATGCGATTTGCCGTGCTGCAAAATCGATTTTAACGAGTCATTTAGGAGTAGAAGTTGAGAATATGCGCCCAAGTGCAGGCAGCGGGACAGTTCCTTCACACGGGATTTCCGTCATTCTTGGGGTTAAAGGCGACTTAAAAGGTCAAATTATATGTACCTTCCAAACCGAAACCGCCTTAAATATTGTTGGAGCTATGATGGGCGGAATGAAAATAGAAGTACTAGATGAAATGGGCTTCAGTGCCGTTCAAGAGTTCGGAAACTGGGTTGCTGGAACGACTGCGACTGAACTATCAAAAGAGGACTGTGTGATTGATGTAACTCCGCCTGTAATCAATGAAGGAGATTCAAAATTCCACTCCAGTTATCCATATATAACAGTTCCCCTAAAAAGTACATTAGGGGAGATTCAAGTGCATATTTCCGTATCAGAAGATGGGGCAAAGACACGATCTGCTATATAGGCAGGTCGTTTTTTTGTTCACCGAATACACTAGAATGCTGCTTCCTAAAAAGAAATAAGAGTGTTCCAATCAAAAGAGTGTTCAAATCGACAAAAAACGGGTAAACTCATGGGTGTTATGGTAAAGGAGATGATATGAATGTCAGAAATAGATGTTTCCAAATTTGAGAAAAAAATGATTATCCGAACGATAGAAGAACGTGATTTTGATGCAATTATAAATATGCAAAAAGTATGTTTTCCAAACATGGAGCCATGGAAGAGAGAACATTTGCAAAGTCATATCGATATTTTCCCAGAAGGGCAGTTCTGTGTTGAGTATGACGGGGAAATCATTGGTTCCTGTTCTAGTTTGATTATCAACTTTGATGAGTACGATGATCAACATACATGGGATGAAATTACTGATGAAGGCTACATTACGAATCATGATCCTGAAGGATACAATTTATACGGAATTGAAGTGATGGTTCACCCGCAGTACCGCCGCATGAAAATTGGCAGAAGACTTTATGAAGCACGGAAAGATCTTGCAAGAGAACTTAATCTAAAAAGTATTATTATCGGCGGGAGAATCCCAAATTATCATAACCATGCAAAGGAACTTACGCCGCGTCAATATGTTGAAGAAGTAACGATGCATAACTTGTATGATCCAGTTCTTACTTTCCAAGTGATGAATGGATTCAGCTTGAAACGAATTAATCAGAACTATCTTGAAGACGACCGTGCTTCCATGCGTTATGCGACTTTGATGGAGTGGAATAATATTGACTATCGTCCGACGACTCCTAAACGTCAATTTAAAACATCTTTCCCTGTGCGCATTACGACCATCCAATATGAGATGAAGAAAATTTCTTCATTTGAAGATTTCGCGATTCAGTGTGAGTACTATACAGATGTTGCGGCAAGTTATCAATCGGACTTTGCTGTATTTCCGGAGATCTTTACGTTGCAGCTGCTTTCTTTCTTACCGGAAAAAAGCCCAAGTCGTGCAATTCGCAGGCTGACGGAATTTACTGAGGATTACATTGAATTATTTACGAATTTAGCGGTTAAATACAATGTAAACATTATTGGAGGATCGCATTTCGTTGAAGAGGAAGGGAAGATTTACAATATTGCGTATCTCTTCCGTCGTGATGGAACAATTGAGAAGCAATATAAACTTCATATTACACCAAATGAACGTAAGTTCTGGGGTATTCATGGTGGAGACAAAGTAAATGTATTTGATACAGACTGCGGAAAGATTGCCATTCAAATTTGTTATGATATTGAATTCCCTGAGCTTGGTCGTATTGCAGTTGATAAAGGTGCAAATATTATCTTTACTCCATTCTGTACCGATGACCGCCAAGGCTATCTGAGAGTACGTTACTGTTCACAGGCTCGTGCGATTGAAAATCAAGTATATACCGTTCTTTCTGGTACAGTTGGAAACTTATCTCAGGTGGAGAATATGGATATTCAATATGCTCAATCTGGTATCTTCAGTCCATCAGACTTTACGTTTGCACGTGATGGAATTGTCGGGGAGTGCAACCCTAATATCGAAACTGTTGTAGTCGGGGACGTTGACCTTGAAATCCTCCGCCGCCATCGCCGCGCAGGAAGTGTGAACCAGCTTCGTGATAGAAGACATGATGTCTATAAGATTGTTTATAAACAAGACTAAATCTAGAAGCTGAAGACATTACTAAAGCTCAGCACCTTGAAAAAGCACCTTTGCCAGGTGCTTTTTTGGTATGAATAAAACGAAAAGAGGTAGTATTTAGTTGGGCTGATTAAAGTCCCCCCTGCAGTAGTGGCTGATTTCCGCTGCGATCAACGGAGCGAAGAAGTAATATAGTGCTCCCTCATTATAAGTAGCTTCTAAACCTAAAAGACGGTGCGGCAGATAAAAGCAATTTTAATCAGAACTGAACTCATTTGCTACGTCATTACACTACAGTTCTGGAAAAAGCGATAACCTAGCGGATGAACTATACGGAGACTTCTACGGGGCCTAGAGCAGGAGTGAGATCCCACAGGGCAAAGCCCGAGGAAGCTCACTAGCTACCGTGAAAAGCGAAGTAAAGTTCAGTAGCGGCGAATTCGCTATAACCCATGTTTAATTATTTGAAGCTAAATAAGCTTTCAAGCTATAACTACCTCACTCCCAAAATAATAAAATGCAATCACTTAGCGGATGAACTATACGGAGACTTCTACGGGGCCTAGAGCAGGAGTGAGATCCCACAGGGTAAAAGCCCGAGGAAGCTCACTAGCTCCCCGTGAAAAGCGAAGTATGGTTCAGTAGCGGCGAATCCGCTATAACCCATGTTTAAAGCATTTGAAGTTAAGTCACTATTTTCCCATGAAAAGCCGAGTACATTTAAGGAACGGCGAGTATACTCAAGCACATATCCGCCCCTGTGGCTGGCAAAAACGTTTATCATCCTCCCTAAATGGATAAGCTGTAGACATTAAATGGGAGGAATGAAATATGAAGCTTGAAAAGGTATTACGGCCAGAATGGGTTATTCCAGCCATCATTGTACTCTTTATTTTAGGTTCAGGAGCTGTTCTTTTCTTAGCTGCCGTCTCAAAAGATCAAGTCGTAACCAATTGGTCGATGAATGTAGCAGGGCTTGATGAGTTTTATCAGACAGGAGAAGCGGTCGATATTCATTTATTTTTAGAGGACGCAGAAGGGCACCCGATTGAAGATGCCAATGTATCAGTTCTCCTAGACAGGCCTGAGACGGTGCATCATATGAATAAGGTGATGCATAAGGTCGAGGGGGGCCTATATGAGACAGAAGCCATCTTCTCTTTGCCTGGTACTTGGATTGGAATGGTAGAGGCAGTTAGAGGGAAGGATGTGTACCGCAATCAATTTTTGCTTCGGGTAGAGGGCGGAATAATTGCAGAATCTAATCGTGACCCTGAAGATGCATTCACTCTAGATCAGCCCTTACCTGCATATTTACAAAAAGAAATGGAAGCGATTCCGGCATCGCATCCTTAGACTTTTCAAATAATACCAATAGCGTTATAATGACTCTATGATAAAAGGTCGGAGACAAAGGGACCACAACATGATGCGGAGTGAAGGCAGCTCTGTAGATGGTTGTGGTCTTTTTTAGAGTAAGAAGGAGTGAAGAAGATGGCCCATACATTCTCAAGTGAAAAGCGTTTTGCTTATGTTAATGAGTTAAAAACAAAAGAATTGGATCTTTTGGTCATTGGTGGAGGGATTACTGGTGCCGGGATCGCACTCGATGGAGCATCAAGAGGGTTGAAAATTGGTTTAATTGAGATGCAGGATTTTGCGGCAGGGACCTCAAGCCGTTCCACTAAGCTTGTACACGGAGGTCTGCGTTATCTTAAGCAGCTTGAAGTTAAGCTAGTAGCGGAAGTGGGCAAAGAACGGGCCATTGTATATGAAAATGCACCCCATGTAACTTCACCTGAATGGATGCTTCTACCTATTTTTAAAAATGGCACATTCGGCAAATTCTCGACTTCCTTTGGTTTAAATGTATATGACCGGCTGGCTGATGTTAGAAAAGATGAAAGACGTCATATGTTGAACAAAAAAACAACGTTACAGCGTGAGCCTCTGCTTAGAAAAGATAAATTGAAAGGCGGCGGACTGTATGTAGAATACCGTACAGATGACGCACGTCTCACACTTGAAATTCTGAAAGAAGCCGTGAGACGAGGGACTGTTGCGGTTAATTATATGAAAGTCGAGTCTTTTCTCTATGAAAACGGTAAGGCAGTCGGTGTTGTGATGGTTGATCAATTTACAGGTGAGGCGCATAAAGTATTTGCGAAAGTGATTGTCAACGCAGCCGGACCTTGGGTAGATACACTGCGTGAGCAGGACAGGTCCAAATCGGGTAAGCAGCTTAAGCTATCTAAAGGGGTTCATCTAGTTATTGATCTTGCTCGTTTTCCTTTAAGTCAAGCGGTTTATTTTGATACTGAAAAAGATGGCCGGATGATATTTGCTATTCCTCGTGATGGGAAAACGTACGTTGGAACAACCGATACGTACTATGAGGCTGACATCGCTCACCCAAGAATGACGATAGCTGACCGCGATTACATATTAGAGGCCGCCAATTTTATGTTCCCTTCCCTGCATTTAACTCCAGAAGATGTTGAGTCAAGCTGGACTGGGCTCAGACCTTTGATTTATGAAGAAGGAAAAAGTGCTTCAGAAGTGTCACGGAAGGATGAAGTATTTACCTCTGATTCCGGCCTTTTGTCTATTGCAGGCGGAAAGTTGACAGGATACCGGAAAATGGCTGAGCGTGTGGTGGATGACGTTTGTAAAAAGCTTAGTATAAAAGCAGTCTGCCAAACGGATTCGATTACTTTGTCTGGCGGCCATGTAGGCGGGATTGACCAATTTCAAGCATTTTTAGAGCAGCAAACGAGAGAAGGAGTCCGTCTTGGGCTCTCAGAAAATACCGCGTATGGCCTCTCAAAATTATACGGCTCGAATGTGACGAAAGTATATGCCTGTCTTAGACAGACCAAAAGACATGCCGAAGCATTCCATTTGCCAAAAGAATTACTAGCTCAATTAAGGTATGGGATAGAAGAGGAAATGGTTGCAACGCCCCTTGATTTCTTTAACCGCAGAACGGGAGCTCTATTCTTTAATATTCAATGGGTAATTGAACATAAAGAAGCCGTTCTCCGCTACATGAAATCAGTGTTTGAGTGGAGCGAAGAAGAAGCGGCGATGCATGAAGAAGAATTAAATAGAGAGATTCACTTTGCTAGAACACCAGTAGCTGACGAGAATAAGCCAGTATAAGGCGTACAAGAAGTACGTCTTATCTTTTTTTGCCCTTAGAGTAATTTGTAAGACATAGATATTTAATTGCTAAGAGGTTTCTCCGGTGTGGTGTGGAATAGTATATAATGTCTAGGAGAGATTCGAACTAGGAGAGGTTCGACTTAGAAATGATCGAGTTAGAGAGGGGAAATGATATGAATTGGAGAGCTCGCTACGCGAGATGGAACAACTTCCATGCGCTAGAAAAGGAACTGAAAGAAACTTTAACTAAGATTGAAAGTAATGAAGCAGCCTTAGAAGATTGTTTTTATAAAGATCTAGAATTCGGCACGGGCGGCATGCGTGGTGAAATTGGCCCAGGTCCTAACCGAATGAATACATACACAATACGCAGAGCAGCTAAAGGCCTTGCTCTTTTCATTGAGGCACAAGGTGAGGAGGCAAAGGAAAGAGGCGTAGTCATTGCTTATGATTCAAGACACAAATCACCTGAATTTGCAAAAGAAGCGGCGCTCACTCTTGGAAAACATGGTGTGAAGACGTATTTATTTCTTGACCTTAGACCGACACCAGAACTGTCTTATGCGGTTCGTAAGTTAAACGCGTATGGCGGAATTGTTGTGACAGCTAGTCATAATCCTCCAGAGTACAACGGATTTAAAGTGTACGGCCCAGATGGCGGTCAGCTTCCGCCAGGTCCTGCAGATGAGCTTGTCCGTTATGTAAATGGAATTGAAGATGAGCTGACGATTGAAGTGGCGGATGAATTAGAACTTAAGGCAGAGCGCTTATTACAAATCGTTGCTGAAGATGTAGACAATGCCTACAACGAAGAGCTTAAAACAATTGTTGTGGATTCTGAGCTCCTTAAAGAAGTTGGAGGAGATGTGAAAATTGTTTTCACTCCGCTCCATGGTACAGCAAATGTATCAGTCAGACGTGTACTAGAGGAGACAGGCTTTACCGATGTCACTGTCGTAGCTGAGCAAGAGCTGCCAGATCCGCAATTTTCTACGGTGAAATCGCCTAATCCAGAGGAGCATGCCGCTTTTGAACTGGCAATTCAGTATGGTGAAAAAGAGGGCGCAGACCTGCTGCTTGCAACCGACCCTGATGCTGATCGCGTCGGACTTGCCGTGAAAAATAATGACGGGGAATATGTCGTATTAACAGGTAATCAAACAGGTGCACTTTTGCTTGATTATATTTTGAGTCAAAAAGAGAAGCAAGGGACCCTCCCTGCTAACGGAATTGTAATGAAAACAATTGTTACTTCAGAATTAGGCCGGTCCATTGCAGAACACTACGGAATGACGGCAATGGATACACTAACTGGCTTTAAATTCATAGGAGAGAAAATTGCTCAATTTGAGAAAACAGGCGAGCACACCTTCTTATTTGGGTATGAAGAAAGCTATGGCTATTTAATCGGTGATTTCGTACGTGATAAAGATGCTGTGCAAGCCTGCTTAGCTGCGGCAGAATTAGCGGCTTACTACAAATCTCGTCAAATGACAGTGTATGAAGGGTTACTTGAGTTGTATGAGAAGTATGGCTTCTATCAAGAGTCATTGCAGTCACTCACGCTAAAAGGAAAAGCTGGTATCGAGAAAATACAGTCGATTATTTCTTCCTTTAGAACAGAGCCGCCAGTTGAGATTGCTGGTAAACGAGTGGCCTATATTGAAGACTATCAATCGAGCCAATCAATGAATGTCGTATTAGCTGAACCGAGTATGATTCAGCTTCCAAAATCAAATGTTCTAAAATATAAGTTAGAAGATGGCTCTTGGTTCTGCATTAGACCATCCGGCACAGAGCCAAAAGTGAAATTCTATTTTGGGGTTCAGAAGAATTCATTAGAAGAAAGCCGGTTAAGCTTACAAGAGTTAGAGCAAGCTGTTATGAATCGTGTACATGCTTTAAGTTAATCTCACAGAGAGCTATGAATCCTTTTTAAGGATTTGTAGCTTTTTTAGTTTACTAAAAGCTGGATGATCCAATGTTTTCCTGTTAAAATAGCTAAAACTACAGAGGAGAGAGCCCATGATTACCTACCCCCACTTAAAACAAAGCGCGACAATAGGAGTGACTGCTCCTTCATCAGGAGTCCTAGACAATCTTCATCCTCTTTTAAAGCAAGCATGTGCACGGCTTGAAGCAAAAGGATATCAGGTGAGGAGTGGGGCAACAGCCTGGACTCAGGAAAAAGCAAGATCCGCTTCTGCAGCAAAACGAGCAGAAGAGTTTAACGGTATGATGGCGGACCAGGATATTGATGCGATCATTCCACCATGGGGCGGAGAATTGTTAATTGAAATGCTGGATGGTGTAGATTTTAAAGCGATACAGCCTAAGTGGGTGCTTGGATATTCGGATGTGAGTGTATTGCTGTTAGCAATCACACTGAAAACAGGGATAGCTACTGCTCATGGAACGAATTTAATCGACCTGCGGGGAGAAGAGTCAGATGAAATAACAGCCATGTGGGAACATGTTTTATGTACAAAACAAGGGGAAGGTATTGTTCAGCACTCATCTGATGTCTATCAAAAAGAATGGAATTTCGAAGAACCTAGTCCTCACATCTTTCATTTAACGGAACCGACAACTTGGAGGGCAGTCAATGATGAGAAAGTTGTTCTAGAGGGAAGATTACTTGGCGGCTGTATTGATGTCATCAGACATTTAATTGGAACACCTTATGGAGATGTAAGGAAGTTTTATAGTCAGTTTGGTGAAGGAAAGCCGATTATTTGGTATTTGGAAAACTGTGAATTAACGACAACGGATTTAAAAAGAACGCTTGTGCATATGAAATTAGCTGGATGGTTCGATCATTGTACTGGCATTATGTTTGGCCGGAGCAGTGCAAATCAGCCTGTGCAAGATTATACAGTGCATGATGTTTACAGCGAATTACAAACAGAGCTTGGGATTCCCGTCGTGTATGACATTGATTGCGGTCATATGCCGCCGCAGCTCACATTGATAAATGGTGCTTATGCTAAAGTGTTAGTGGACCGTGGCAGGGGCATGGTTGAACAATCTTTTATTTGAGCATCATCTTAGTACTCTCCTATTAATTGTTCTCATGAATTGTCTTATCCTCTCATAAAATGAAGGAAGCAGCATTTAGGAGGGGATTTTAAAATGAATGAGAACTGGAAGGAGCTTGAATATGCAATTGCTGAAATCACAGAAATTGCAGAAGGCTTTGGACTAGATTTTTATGAAATGAGATATGAGATTTGCCCTGCGGAAATTATCTATACATTTGGTGCCTATGGAATGCCGACACGTTATTCACATTGGAGCTTTGGAAAACAATTTCATAAAATGAAGCTGCAATATGACCTCGGCCTCAGTAAAATCTATGAGCTCGTTATTAACTCAGACCCTTGTTATGCGTTTTTACTAGACAGCAATTCGTTAATTCAAAATAAATTAATTGTTGCTCACGTCCTTGCACATTGTGACTTCTTTAAAAATAATGTAAGGTTTTCAAATACAAGAAGAGATATGGTAGAGAGTATGAGTGCAACCGCAGACCGAATTGCGCACTATGAGCATGTGTATGGAAAAGAAGAAGTGGAGAATTTTTTAGATGCGGTACTTGCGATTCAAGAACATATTGACCCAAGCCTCGTTCGTCCGAAGCTGGCATGGAGTAAGGATGACGATGAAGATAGTACGATCGTAAAAAAACGAGGCGATTATGATGATCTTTGGTCTCTTGATCAGAAAGCAAAAACAGAAGAGATAAAACCCAAAAAACGAAAGTTTCCTCCTAGCCCGGAAAAAGATATTCTCCTGTTTATTGAAGAATACAGCCGTGAACTTGAACCGTGGCAGCGTGATATATTAACTATGATGCGAGAGGAAATGCTCTATTTCTGGCCGCAGTTAGAAACGAAAATCATGAATGAAGGCTGGGCATCATTTTGGCATGCTAGAATCTTACGAGAAATGGACCTTACAAGTGAGGAGACCATTGAATATGCAAAATTAAATGCAGGCGTTGTTCAGCCTTCAAAAACGTCGATTAACCCTTATTATTTAGGGCTTAAAATCTTTGAGGATATTGAAGAGCGGTATAATAATCCAACAAAAGAAATGCAGGAGCGGCAAGGTGTAAAACCTGGCAGCGGACGTGAAAAAATGTATGAAGTAAGAGAAATCGAATCGGATATTTCTTTTATAAGAAACTATTTAACCAAAGATCTTGTGATGCGTGAAGATATGTATCTATTCCAAAAACAAGGTGCAGAATATAAGGTAGTAGATAAAGAGTGGGAACATGTCAGAGACCAGCTTGCTTCCTCAAGAGTAAATGGAGGGTTTCCTTATTTATCGGTAACCGATGGAGACTATTTAAAGAACGGTGAACTCTACATTACTCATGCATTTGAAGGAACAGAGCTTGATGTCAGTTACCTAGAAAAAGTTCTTCCATATTTATATCAACTATGGGGAAGAACCGTTCATATCGAATCAATTATTAATGAGAAACAAATTACATTTATCTATGATGGCAAGAAGGTACACCGTAAGTATTTATAAGCTTGTAAGAGGTTGGGATTGAAGTAAGGTCTATAAATTCTGAAGTGTGGTGTGTATAAAAGGCGACTCTAATAAAAAAGGTCGTCTTTTTGCGTTTTTTGATTTTGAACTTAATTATTTGTGTATTCACTCCGATGATTAGGGCGAAAGGCAATCGAATTCGAGGATGGCTTTTGAAGGAGTTGAAAAGCTGTCAAACATTCTGGTTAGTTTAAGGTTGCCGCTCCTGAAATATGCTTCGCTTTTCGCGGTGAGCTGCTGAGCTTCCTCGGGCTTTAGCCCTGTGGGTTCTCAGCCCTGCTCTAGGCACCGCAGAAGTCTTCACATATTTCATCCGCTAAGTAATCTTCTGAAAAACGGATTTAGTGGAGTGATTTCGATTTGTATCAGACCAATCGAAACACAAATTATATTAGCTTCACTATAAAGATAAGTCACTTAATCGTTCAATGAGGATGATACTTACCTACCTATTAGCTCCGTTGATTGGAGCGGAAGGCACCGACTCCTGCGGGAAGTGCGTGACCAGGGAAGACCCCACAGGAGCGTAGCGACGAGGAGGCTTCCGGACCGCCCGCGGAAAGCGTGTGCCTGCAGAGGAAATCAACAACTATGGCAAGGGGAGACATTGTTTTCATGTTCCTCACTGAAGAATTTGTACTGTTCATCAATTAGCATTAACCCAATGTACAATGTACATAGCGCTAATCTAGTGTTTCGTTTTGTACAAGCCAAATCTCATGCGAAGACGTATATTTCCTCTGCTCTTTGTTTAAACTAACCTTTGTATCATGGTTAATGGTACATATTACCGGGTATAAGTTTTAAAAAATGAATTGGAGGAATTTATAAATGAAGATGTTAAAAATGTTTTTAATGAGCATTGGGTTAATCACGATTCTAGCTGCTTGTGGAGGGAATGATAATGTAGATGAGCCTCCAGCAGATGCGCCTGTAGAAGAAGACGATACAATGTTTGATGATAACGATGACGCTGCTGCACCGGATGAAACGGGTGTTACAAATGGAGAAGAGGGCAGTTATGCATTCACTTCTTTCGATTTAGATGTGGAGTATCAAGATAACCAAGAGGTCGATGTTGATTATGAAAGCGAACAAGACGGAATGGAAGCAAAGTATCGCAACGACTTTGAAGGAATTGACCTTGAAGGCGATGAAGCGATGCAGGAGCTTGAGGCCTACTTCACTCAGTTAGATTTTGATTCAGCTGCAGCAGATGAAGAGGTCATTGACCAAGTGATGTCCGTCTTTAATTTAGATCCATCTTACACTGAATTTGAGCTAGAAGTTGATTTTGCAGATGGAACAGAAAAGGAATACAAAGCGCAAGGCAATCAATAAATACAAACAGACACATCACTTCGGTGGTGTGTTTTTTATAGGTTATAACTGACAGAAAATTTAAAATAGACTGTTGACTAGGTGCTTATCTTCGAAGTATGATTAAATTTGCTCCAAAAATCATTCGAGTTACGAATGAATAAGGAGGAATCTGGATAATAAAAGGCGGGTGTACATATGGATACGTTTAAGCGCTTAAAGAGCTTTTATTGGCCTTATAAAAATTACTTTATTTGGTCGCTTGTTGCCTTAATAGGTGTAACAGGAATGACCGTTATGTATCCAATTATTTTGCAATATACAATTGATCATGCTGTACTTGGCGGTCAGTATGAGGTCATCCCTTATCTCGTTTTAGGCTTGATCGCTGTCATGGCTGTTAAAGGGGGTGCTGTCTATATCCATCAATATTTAGGGGATTTGTTTGGTATTACAGCGGTTCATCGTTTACGGAATTCGTTATATGAGAAACTTCAATTCTTACCATTCCGTTATTATGACAATGCTAAAACAGGAGATTTAATGTCACGTCTAACAGGAGATGTGGAGACGTTTCGTTTCTTCTTATCATTCGGTTGTGCGCAGCTTGTAAACTTTGTTCTCCTTGTCTGCTTTAGTATGGGGGTTATGTTTTACTACTCTGTTCCACTGACACTTGTGACGATGGTGATGCTGCCCTTCCTAGCTGTAGTCGTTTGGAAGTTTGATAAACGGGTCCATCCCGGATTTCGGGGAATTCGTAAATCTCTCGCAAGGCTTAACACAAAAGTGCAAGAGAATGTAAGCGGGGTTCATACGGTTAAAGCTCTTTCGCAGGAAGATGAAGAAATTTCAAGGTTTGATCAGACCAATGATGATTATAAACAAAAGCACTTAGATATTTCTAAAATATGGGGAAATTACTTTCCGTTGATGGAGTTCATTGGAAATCTATCGGCTGTTTTTCTGCTTGCTTTTGGAGGATATCTGGTCATTCAAGGAAGCCTCCAGCCAGGTGAGTTAGTCGCTTTCTTTAGTTTAGTTTGGTATATTATCGGGCCGATTATGAACTTAGGTTTTATTATTAATATGTTTTCACAATCTAAAGCTTCAGGTGAGCGCTTGTTAGAGATTCTTGATGAAGAGGAGAGGCTGGATGCTGCAGATAGAAAAGAAGAGAGCAGCAATCCACGCTTAGTAGGGGAAGTCTCTTTTAAGGATGTCAGCTTGCATTACGGAGAGAGTGATCGTCCGGCTTTAAGCAGCCTGACTTTTCATGCCGGAGAAGGGAAAACGATTGGCTTAGTCGGTGCGACCGGTTCAGGTAAATCTAGTATCGCTCAATTGATTACAAGGTTTTATGAAAAAAGCTCAGGTGAGATTACGATAGATGGCAAACCGATAGAAAATTATTCACTAAGCCACTTGAGACATCATATTGGAACTGTGATGCAGGAAACGTTTCTTTTCTCCTCGACCATTCGTGATAACTTAGCATACGGTCGTCCTGATGCTTCAATGGAAGAAATTATTGCTGCAAGTATCCGGGCTGATGCTCACGAATTTATAACGGAACTGCCTGATGGATATGATACCGTGCTCGGTGAACGTGGTCTTGGATTATCCGGAGGTCAAAAGCAGCGTATTGCGATTGCCCGCGCGATTATTATGAATCCAAGCATCCTTATTTTAGACGACGCAACAAGTGCGGTTGATATGCAGACAGAAGTGAAAATTCAGCAAGCATTTCGCGAGCTGATGAAGGGGCGTACCACGTTTATCATCGCTCACCGAATCTCTTCTGTAAAACAGGCAGATGAGATATTGGTTCTAGATCGAGGTGAAATTGTAGAGCGCGGCACTCATGAACAGTTACTTCAGCACAAAGAAGGGTTATACCGAAGAATTTACGATATCCAAAATCAAGACCAAGAATATGTGTTGCAACAAGCATAAGGAGGTGTAGCAATTATGCAGCATACAGAGAAGAAAGTCCGATTTCATTATTCAACAGAACAAGTGATTGAAAAACCATTCAACTGGTCACAAATGGTAAGGCTTTTAGGGTATATGAAGCCTTATGCTTGGACCCTTTTACCAAAAACGATATTTGTCATGCTATTAGCAACGGCAGTGAGATTAGCTGTTCCTATCTTTATTGGGGTATATGCCTTAGACCGAGCCATTGCAACGAACGATCTCACTCTCGTTTATACGTACGCAGGAATCGTTCTCGCTCTGTACATCATTGCTTATGCAGCGAATGTCTTTCGAATTAGATGGATGAATGAACTAGGGCAGCATATTATTTATGATATTAGACAGGCATTATTTAAACATATTCAACGGTTGTCTCACCGTTTTTTTGACCAGCGTTCAGGAGGATCTATTCTAGTTCGAGTGGTCAATGACGTGAACTCGATGCAGGATCTATTTACGAATGGTGTTGTTAACTTATTGATGGACATTATTATGCTCGTTGGAATTGTGATTATCTTATTTACACTTAGTCCCGAGCTTGCGGTTTTGATTCTCATTGTGTTGCCGATTATGTTCATCATTTCAACTAAATTGCGTAGAAAAATCCGCAGGTCTTGGCAGGTTGTGAGGGTGCGTCAATCAAAATTAAATTCTCATCTAAATGAGAGCATTCAAGGGATTCGCGTCACTCAAGCCTATTCTCAAGAAAAACAGAATATGGAATTCTTTGATCAAGTGAATACGGATAATTATGAAAGCTGGAAGACGGCTACGCGTATGAATGCACTATTTCGTCCTTTTGTTGAAATGGCAAGCTTGGTAGGTGCTGTTATTCTTATTTGGTATGGTGCCCACCTTTATCAAACGGGTGCCGTTACCATCGGGGTATTTGTTTCCTTTGCTTTTTACTTAGGCATGTTCTGGGAGCCGATCTCAAGACTTGGCCAAGTGTATAACCAGCTGTTAGTAGGGATGGCCTCATCGGAGAGGATCTTTGAATTCCTAGATGAAAAGCCGTCTGTACCTGAGGCCAAACATCCAAAGACCCTTAAGGATGTAAAGGGTGAAATTGTTTTTGATCAAGTGGAATTTGCCTATGATGAGAAACGACGTGCTTTAAATGAAATCAACTTAACATTTAAAGCCGGCCAAACTATTGCGTTGGTTGGTCACACGGGTTCAGGTAAATCAACCATTGTCAATTTAATGAGCAGATTTTATGACCCAACAAAAGGCTCGATCACGTTAGATGGCGTTGATTTACGGGATTTGCAGATTGATGAATTAAGAACGAATGTTAGTTATGTCTTGCAAGATACGTTCATATTTGCTGGAACCATTATGGATAATATACGTTTCGGTAAGCCGCAAGCGACTGACGAGGAAGTCATGACAGCAGCTAAAGCGATTGGTGCGCATTCCTTTATCGAGCGGTTGGATAAAGGCTATTTCACAGAGGTTGAAGAAAAAGGGAATGTTTTATCTGTTGGAGAGAGGCAATTGCTCTCATTTGCCAGAGCATTGCTCGCTGATCCGAAAATATTAATTTTAGATGAAGCTACGGCAAGTATTGATACAGAGACAGAGCTTAAAATACAAGCCGGTCTAAAAAAGCTGCTTCATAACCGTACTGCTGTAATGATAGCCCATCGACTATCAACGATAAGAGATGCTGACCATATTATTGTTCTTGATCATGGGAATGTGATAGAAGAAGGGACGCATAATTCACTGATGAGTCAAAGAGGAACGTACTTTGGCCTCGTTCAATCACAGTATACTGCCATCACTGCTGAATAATTTGACTAGGCCTACGGATGAAATCATTGAGATGAAATCATTCGCAGGTCTTTTTTATGCGAGCAGGAACATTTTTAAATTTACTGCTTTTCATGTACACTTTAGAAAAAAACATGAGGGAGTGCGTTGTAAGTGAACAATGCCCAAATTCTAATTGTTGAAGATGAAGCGAATATTGCTCGAGTCATAGAATTAGAGCTTGAACATGAAGGCTACGAAACAGAGATTGCAGCAGATGGACTAAGCGCACTAGAGCAGATCGAGCAAGGTGGATGGTCTCTGATCCTGCTAGATGTGATGCTGCCGAGATTAAGCGGAATGGAAGTGTTAAGAAGAATACGGAAGGAAGGGAATACGACTCCCGTTATTATGTTAACGGCTCGCGATACCATAGTAGATAAAGTGATGGGCCTTGATCAAGGTGCAAATGATTATGTGACTAAGCCTTTTGAGATTGAAGAGCTGTTAGCACGCATAAGAGCCTGCCTCAGAACTCAACTCAGTACAAGCGGTACACAGATTGATGAAGGTGACTTAACGTTAGCTGATTTGTATGTAAATGAACGAACACGAGAAATTAAACGCGGAGAAACAACGATTGAGCTTACTCCGCGGGAATTTGATTTACTTGTCTATTTGCTGAGTCATACCCAGCAGGTAATGACAAGAGAGCAAATACTTGAGCATGTATGGGGATTTGACTATTTTGGCGATACGAATGTCGTCGATGTCTATATCCGCTACATTAGGCAAAAGCTCGATAAACCGTTTGATGCTCCTCTCATTCATACGGTCAGAGGGGTCGGCTATGTCATGAAGGAATCTACTACATGAGTATATCAAAGCGAATTACTCTTTTTTCGACGGGCTTTTTGTTTCTATTGCTTGTGTTAGTCAATGGCAGTATCTATTTTTTATTCCAACAATTTGCCACCAATGCTGAACTAGAGAGAATGCAGACGCAATTGCAAACAATTGCTGAATCAGCCCAGGGGAGCCAATCGGATCTATGGCTTACATCCTATGGTACCGGAGAGGGCATGCTCCGTGTGATCCGTGAAGACGGCTCATCTGCCTTAACGGTAACAAAGGAGCCTGATCTGCGCTTAATCCCTGCCGAATTCAGTAATAGGGAGAGCGGGCAAGTAATCGGCTATCAAGAACAAACCTATTCCCTTAACCGGTTTCCGGTGATTTGGGTGGATGGTACCGTTGTTTCTTTGGAATTAATTCATCCGCTTACTACACTTGAATCCACTCTTTCTATCCTTAGAATCGTATTAATGATTGCATCCGTATTGATTCTTATCCCTGCTTATTTTGCAGGACGGGCACTGGGCAGGCTCATATTAATGCCAGTTCAAACGTTAATGAACACGATGCAAGGCATTAGAGGAAGCGGGTCTTTTCAGAAGATTGATATCAAGCTTGGTGCGAAAGACGAGTTAGCTCAAATGAGTCATACCTTTAATGAAATGATGGAGCTGTTAGAAGAAAATTATGATAAGCAGCAGCGTTTTGTCTCAGATGCCTCCCATGAGCTCCGAACCCCTCTAACAGTGATCGAAAGTTATGCAAGCCTCCTAAAAAGATGGGGTATGAAGAAGCCTGACCTGTTAGAAGAAGCTGTAGATGCCATCTATGATGAGTCCCAGCGGATGAAAGGCTTAACAAAACAGATGCTGGCCCTTGCTACAGGAGAACCAGATAAAACCGTCATTCTTCAGCAAATAGACCTTGTAAAGTCGGCCGAAGATACAGCGAAACGGCTTAGGCAAGCATATCGTAGAGAGATCGTTGTCACAGCTAATGAGAAGCCCATCTATATACTCGGTGATCCAGAGCGAATCAAACAGCTTCTATTTATATTTGTTGAGAATGGATTGAAATACAGCGATGGTGACATTAGGATCACGCTTGATCAAAAGATAAATAATGTTCTACTCTCTATTCAAGATAAAGGAATTGGTATCCCGAAAGATGATATCCCAAATGTATTCGAACGTTTCTTTAGAGTGGATAAGGCTAGAAGCAGGCAGACGGGCGGAAGTGGTTTAGGTTTGTCCATTGCCAAAGCAATTATTGACGCGCACGGAGCAAAAGTAGATGTTCAAAGTGAAGAAGGAAAAGGGACGACATTTAGAATCTTCTTTTCACAAGTCAATGAAAAACAAAGTGGAGGTGAAAAGGTGGATGAGTAAGAAATATAAGTGGATCGCAGCAGGCGTTGTCGGTATTTTGGTGATTGGATTAGGTATGTTTATGATGCAGCCGGCAGAAGCTTCATTGGATGAAGAAGAAGTCCGGGAGCTGATAGGATCCCAGTTTGGAGGCACGATCAGTTCAGTAAACAAAACGTTAGCTGATGGAACAAGTGTCTTTGAAATTGAATTGTTATCAGATGGCGGTATTTATTTGATTATAGTTGATGCGGCTTCGGGAGATATTTTATCGTTAGAACAATCCATCGCAAGAGAAGAGGTAGGAAGCCCAGGTTCAACTGATGAGGCCGAGAAACTAACTGTAGAAGAAGTGAAAAGTCTGGTAAAAGAAGAGTATGGGGATGAGGTGGTTATCTCAAGTATTGACCTTGTTAGTGAAGCACAATCAGAAGACTCTTCCTATGAAGTGATGATGCAGGAGGGTGCAGGGGAATCACGATTGATTATTAATGCTGTAACGGGCGAGACAATCAGTTACTCTCTAGTAGATGAAGGAGAGCATCCAGGTGCTTCTAGCAATCAAAATAATGAGACAAAAGGTGAACCTATTGGAGAAGCGGAAGCCGCACGAATTGCCCTTTCAAAAGTAACGGGAGAAGTAGATGATGTCGACCTTGAGGAAAAAGATGGCCGCCTTTATTATGAAGTTGAAGTCGAAAATGACGCAGAAGGCTATGATGCCTATGTTTGGATTGATGCATTAACCGGAGAAGTAGTAAATATCATATGGGAAGATTAAAAGGTCCGGCTAAATACCGGGCTTTTTGTTTTCTCATGGATTCTCATCAATTTCTCATTTTCCTTTAAGGGTGTTTTCATTTCGTGTGTATATGATTAAGACATAAAGAAAACACACAAACAAAAAACACACAAAAAGGAGAGATTCATTATGAAAAAGTGGGTAGCCATTTTCTCAAGTGCTTTATTAGCTGGAGGTGCTGCAGTAGGAGCTTCTGCTTCTGATGCTGGTAAGTTCGTTTCATATGAAAATACGGTAGCAACAAACACTGAAACCGTAACAGAAAAGGATGACAATCAAGCCAAAGATCAGATTACAAAAGAAGAAGCAGTTAAAGCAGCGCAAGCTATTTTAGATGGCTCTGTAAAAGAAGTAGAGCTTGACCATGAAGATGGGAAGCTTATCTATGAGGTTGAATTATATTTTAACGGAAACGATTATGACTTTGATATTGATGCTATCACAGGTGATGTTTTATCGATTGATGATGATCTTCTAAAAACTCCAGTGAAAAATCAAATGAAGGTAAATGTAGGCGAAGCCAAAAAAGAGGTTCTTTCTCTATTTGATAAAGCGGGTATAAAAGATGTAGAGCTAGAAATGAAAGATGGTCGCTTTGTATATGAAATTGAAGTGAAGGTTGCAGGAGAAGATGGAGACGTCTACATTGATGCAACAACAGGTGAGGTGCTGTACATTGAAGATGATATTCGTAATAAAGCAATCAGTCATAGGGCTAATGAGGACGATAAAGAAAGAAGCAGCCTAGAGTCAACGAATAAGTCTGATCACGACTTTATAAAAATCACAAAAGAACAAGCAGTTGAAACCGCACTAAATCACGTAGGAGGGGGCACGATTGATGAGGTTGAATTAGATCGTGAGGATGGAATCTTAGTCTATGAAATTGAGATTGAACAAGATGGCCAAGAAGTAGACGTAGATGTTGATGCAGCAACAGGTGAAGTAGTATCTGTCGACTGGGATTAATTATAAGAAGAGTTTTAGAGAGTTGCCTCATATTATTAGGTAGCTCTCTTGTTTGTTAGGAGTGCCTCAATTAGTTAATAGAGGAATACGAATCTGCTTGTCAGTGATGCATATACAGGATGAATAGGAGCAATAAAGGAGAAGGGCGCAATATAGCCCGCAACTGTTCCAATAACTGGACCAGTCAGCACAATCACCTTTAAGGGCAAGGCATAAACATCTTGAAAAAATACAATTAAAGCAGCAGCACATTCACAGTTGGCAGCATAAATGCTTTCTTTGCTGAGGATTGTCATAATTAGGCAGGAGTTTATCCTTTTATAGCTAATCTCTATAATAAGCTTATTAAATTAGGGGATGATCGGATGATTCGGCAAGCAGAAGTGAGAGATGCAAAAGAAATACAGAGCATTGCAGAAATAACATGGAAGCACACATATAAACGTTTATATTCTATGGACGTTATAGAGAATTTTCTTCAAAAAGCGTATGAGATTGAGAGGTTAAAAAAATCAATTCAAATATGCTCAGAACGGAATGATTGTGGATTTATAGTGGCAGAAGACGAGGGTCAGTGTATAGGTTTCGCGCAAGCTGTTCCTTATTTAGATGGGCTGGAATTATCAAGAATATACATTTTACCGGACTCACAGCGAAAAGGACTTGGGCAGTTATTAGTAAATAAAATAATTGATATTGCCAAGGCTGCAAACAAACCTCACTTGTATGTATATGTAGAAAAGGAAAATGAGGATGCAAGGGCTTTTTATGAACGAGAAGGGTTTCATACGATCGATGAGATTGAAGATTCTGCGCTCGGTGTGAAAAGTACACTCGTAAAATGTCAGAAGCAAGTATCCTAGTATTATGGCTGCTAAGAGGTAACTGATTTGGAAACCTTTGTAGTTTGTTGAAAAGAAACACCTCTTCACATGGTATAATAGTACTGCATGAAAATCATAAGGAGGGGTGTAGGTGATACAGGAGAAATGGGATGCCATTTTAAACATATGTAACGACCTAGAATTACCAGTAGCGATTTTCTCAGAAACTCATAAAATCCTTACATATAACAGCTACACCGAAAAGGTAATGTTTCACCCGCAAAAACAGCTCGCTGCTATACTTGCACAATTGCCAAACGTGACAAATCAATTAACGAAACAGAATATGAAAATTCAGGGACAAGATTATATCGTTTATAAAAATATACTGAATACCGCCTCGCGCGAATCATATTTATTATTTTATCCAACTGATCAGCGCACTGAATTAATGAATGAGATTGAAGAGCAGCTAGAACAACTCGTAAATACTAGATTTGAAGGCACCTTAATTCATGACCAAGGAAAGATTATCAGTGTAGATGAAGAATCGGCTGTTTTATTTGGTTACACACGTAAGGAATTGATTCATTTATCTGTCTTTGAACTAATTTCACCGGAGGATTGGATCAAAGCGCAGGATGCAATTGTTAATGGATTAATCGAACCTTTTGAACTAAGGGCACTTCATAAAGATGGGACAACCATTCATATAGAGGTGCAGGGCCGACCCTACCCTTATAAGAAAAAAAAGGTGCGTCTTGTTTCGATACGAAATATTACTGAACGAAAAAAACAAGAAGAACAGATTACATACTTAGCTTATCATGATGAAGTGACAGGTTTATTAAATAGAAGAGCCTTTCAAGAGCATGTGAAAGAGCAGTTAAATGCATTAAAAAGCGACGAATCTGTCGTTGTCGCAACAATCGGATTAAACCGCTTAAAAACGGTAAATGATGCTATGGGAATTGAGGCGGGAAATCGTCTTGTAAAAGAAGTGAGCCACCTATTGAATGAAAAGTGTCTCCCGCGTATTCACCTAGCTCGATTGGGCAGCGATGAGTTCATCCTTTCATTTATCGAAAGCAATCCACAAGATGCTGTCATTCCTTTTATTAATAATATTCTGGAGTGCTTCAATGAACCTTTGCAGCTCGATGAATTCTATTTTCATGTTAATTTAAGCGTAGGGCTGAGTATCTCATCTAATGCTTTAATTGATGTGAATGAATTAATTAGACAAGCAGAAGTTGCCCTGCACACGATCAAAGATTCTACACATGGTTCTATTCAATTTTATGAAAAGGAAATGAGCACAGGCTCGATCCGTGAGATGATTATTGAAAACGAACTCCGCCATGCGATAGCTAAAAATGAATTTACACTTGTGTTTCACCCGCAGGCCTGCCTTGAAAGTGGAGATTTATCTGGTGTGGAGGCCTTGCTGCGTTGGAAGAGTTCTGCTTTAGGAATGGTGTCTCCTTTTGAATTTATTGAAGTGGCAGAAAAAACGGGTTTAATTATTCCAATTGGGAAATGGGTTATTGAGCAAGCTTGTCACTATGCCTTGAAGTTAGAAAGGGAGTTAGGGCGGCCGGTTAAAATGGCTGTTAATTTGTCACCGGTTCAATTTGTACAGCCAAACCTTGTTGAGATCATCACAAATGCCCTAGAAGAAGCCGGGTTAAATGCCTCTTCACTTGAACTTGAAATCACAGAATCTGTGGCGATGGAGGATGAGGCTCATGTGATGGAGAAGCTGACTGCTTTACGTGAGCTAGGAGTCCATGTGTCGATTGATGATTTTGGAACAGGTTATTCATCCTTACAGTATTTAAGTCAGTATCCGATTGATAAATTAAAAATTGATAAATCATTTTTGCGAGTGCAAACAAATACAAATCAAACGATTATAAAATCGATTGTCTCAATGGGTCATAATATGGGGATGAAAGTGATAGCGGAAGGCGTAGAGTCCTATGATCATGTAGCGCTGCTTAGAAGTCTCGACTGTGATGAGATGCAAGGGTTTGTATGGACAAAGCCTCTTCCATTTACTGAACTAATCACAAAATTAACGAGTGAAAGCAGGTTTCCTCTAGATACAGTTAAAAATTGATTGACATTTCTAATAAATCAGATACTATTGAACTATTATCCAAATATAAAATGTTAGAGGTGTCACATATGAAATACGCGTTTGCAAAGAGAATCCGTCATCTACAATCATCAGCCATTCGTGATATTTTAAAAGTCGTAGGAAGAGGAGATATCATTTCATTTGCAGGAGGCCTTCCTGATGATGAGCTGTTTCCGATCGAAGGAATTGAAGAATCGTTTGCTAAGGTGTTTGAGTCAGGCAAAAAGTCTCTTCAATATACAGAAACAGAGGGGTACCTTCCGCTTAGAGAAGTCATTTTAGAGAGAATGAGCAGAAAAGGGATTACGAGCTATTCTGCTGAAAATGTTATGCTTACTACCGGTTCGCAGCAGGTTATTGATCTGTTTTCACGTGTAATGCTGAATCCGGGTGATGTCATTTTAACAGAAGATCCAACTTACCTTGCTGCCCTGCAAGTATTTAAATCCTATGAAGCGAAGGTCGTGGCTGTAGCTTCAGATGATAACGGGATGCTTCCGGATGATCTAGAAAGAAAAATGAAGCAGTACAAACCAAAAGCAATCTATGTCGTGCCAACTTTTTCTAATCCAGCAGGCCGAGTATGGTCGCTTGAGCGCAGACAGCAGCTCTTGAGCCAAGCAGAAAAAGGCAATGTCATTATTTTAGAAGATGACCCGTATGGTGATATTCAATTCCGTCAAGATGAGACCTATACTCCGCTTGCCGCTCTAGATGACGGGACACAAGTTCTGTATACAAGTACTTTCTCAAAAACGGCAGTACCTGCTCTTCGAACGGGATGGGTAGCAGGACCATTTCAAGTCATTCGTATGATGGCCCAAGCTAAACAGGCAAATGACCTGCATTCTAATTCTTTGTCTCAACACGCGTTATACCAGCTATGTATGCATTTTGATTTAGATGCTCATATTCAGCAGTTAATACGCGTATATGAGAGCCGCATGAATATGATGGTAAATTGTATTGAACAAGCAAATATTGATGGGCTTCGTTTTGTGAAACCTAAGGGAGGCATGTTCCTTTGGCTGGAACTTGCTCCTGAAATTAACACAACAGCTCTATTGCCAGAAGCAGTAGAGGCAGGAGTTGCTTATGTTCCGGGGGAACCGTTCTATGCAGATGTAGCGCAAAAGAACACCATGCGCTTGAACTACACGCATGCAACACCTGAAAAGATTGAGCATGGGATGGGATTGCTGCTTGATCTTCTTAAAGAGAAAAGTAAAAACCCTCATATCTTCTCATAACATAGAAAACCGTGTGAGCACTCTGCTCACACGGTTTTTAACGTAATTACCTGAAAAGATTAAGAATAAGATCCAATAATCCAATCGAACTTAGGAAAATGATGAAGATGGCAACCGGTGCAAAATAACGTAATAAGAATAACCACGCATTTCCAAGCCACGTATCACCGAAGTCAGAATCAGATAATGCATCTGCTTTCTTAAAACCCCAGCCCATAAACAAAGCAATCATTAAACCGCCTAATGGAAGCAAAATATTTGATGCGATAAAATCGATTGAATCAAGAATATCACGACCACCAATAATCGCTACATTAGATAAAATGCCTTGACCAAGTGAAGAAGGGATACCTAGTAAGAAGATAATTCCCCCGATAACTAGAGCTGCCTTTCTACGTGACCAAGAGAAACGGCGAATAAAATAAGCAACCGCTACTTCTAATAGAGATACAGCTGAAGAAAGAGCAGCTGCTGCTAATAAGAAGAAGAATAATAGACCGAATAACCAGCCCATTGAAATACTGTCAAATACATCAGGCATGATCATGAATACAAGACCAGGGCCACTTGCTGGCTCAATTCCAAATGCAAAAACAGCAGGGAAGATCATAATGCCGGCTACAATCGCAAATAACGTATCAAGACCTGCAACACTCGCTGCAGCACCAGGCAGTCGTTCTTTATTAGATAAATAACTACCATACGTAATTAGGGCACCCATACCTAGACTTAATGAGAAAAAGGCTTGTCCAAGGGCTGCTAGATAAATATTCGGATCTGTTAGAGCGCTCCAATCAGGACTGAAAAGAAAGGCTAGACCTTCTCTAGCTCCACCAAGAGTTAATCCATAAGCAGAAAGACCAATTAATAATACACCTAATAATGGCATTAAAATTTTGTTTGAACGTTCAATCCCTTTTTTAACTCCAACATAGACAATGGCAATGGTCGCAGCCATAAAGAGGAATTGCCATAACAGCGGATGGTATGGATTAGTAATAAAGTCAACAAAAAATCCTTCATAACCGCCTTCAGGAGCAGTCCACAGGTTTCCTGTCAGATAATTGACGAAATAGTAAGAAATCCACCCTGCGATGACTCCGTAAAAGGATAGAATCATAAATGCAGCAGCTACTCCCATCAGTCCGGCTATCTTCCAAGGCTTCCCTGGAGCAAGCTTTTCAAATGAACCGACTGCATCACTTTTCGCTTTACGTCCAATTGTAAACTCCGCCATTACAATTGGAATCCCGATTAATAAAATACAAGCTAGGTAAATGAGCAAGAATGCTGCACCACCATTTTCTCCTGTAACATAGGCAAAGCGCCATACGTTACCTAAACCTACTGCTGACCCCATCGCAGCTAAAATAAATCCTAGCCGCGAGGCCCATTGCTCACGACCCACATCTTCCTTTAGCGACACAACGTATTCCTCCTTTAATACAGTAAAATAATTTCGTGAACTTACTATAGCATAAAAGCTTCTCTGTGAATAGGGAATTTTCTGACTTTTTAGGTATTTGTCCTCTAATTTTTAAAAAAGTATGTAATTCATAAAGGATTATTCATAATTTTCATATAATGATATCTTTTTGTTATACTTAAAATCAAGGATGGTGGTAGAAATGTTAACATTGCTTAAAAACGGAGATGTATTTACACCTGATTACATAGGAAAAAAGGATGTCCTCATCGGAGGAGGTAAAATTCTAGCGATTGATGAAAATATAACACTTGCAGGCACTGTAGGTGTTGAGATGATTAATGCTCAAGGTATGCATGTAGTGCCTGGCTTTATTGACAGCCACGTTCATATTATTGGCGGGGGTGGAGAAGGGGGATTTAGTACAAGAACACCTGAATTAACGTTAACAGAGGCGACGAAAGCCGGAGTGACAACCATTGTGGGAGTATTAGGTACAGATGGCTTCTCTCGTACAATGACAGATTTGATTGCTAAAGCAAAAGGATTAACAGAAGAAGGGATTACTTGCTTTGTGCATACTGGATCTTATCACGTGCCCATTCAGCCTGTGACAGGGAGAATTGAGACGGATCTAATGCTGATTCAAGAAGTTATTGGAGTGGGGGAAGTGGCGATTTCTGATCACCGGTCGGCACAGCCAGAGCTTAACGAGTTAAAAAGGCTTGCGGCAGAAGCTAGGGTGGGAGGTATGCTCTCTGGAAAGGGAGGGATCGTAAATGTTCACATCGGCGACGGTGCAGATAAGCTTTCATTATTAGAAGAGATTGCAAGGACCACAGAGATTCCAATCACTCAATTCTTACCTACGCATATTAATAGAAATAAAGATTTGCTCCAAGCCGGGATTATCTATGCGAGTAATGGAGGGCGCATTGATTTAACAACGAGCAACTTGCCTCATGAGGGCGAATCTGACTTGAAATGCAGTAAAGCGTTTAAGAAAATCCTCTCACGCGGGATAGATCTTTCTCTTGTTACATTCACCTCAGATGCTCAAGGAAGTCTGCCTAGATTCAATGACAAAGGGGAGTTTACCGGCCTTGGAATTGGCGAGATACGTTCTCTTTATAATGAAGTGCGTGCATCAGTTATAGAAGAAGGCATCCCGCTTGAGCAAGCTCTTCAAGTAGTCACACGTAATGTCGCAAACGCTCTTAAACTAAAAGGAAAAGGTGAGCTTGCAATTCAAAATGATGCAGATATTGTTCTGCTTGATAAACAAGACTTAACGATTGATACTGTTATTGCTAAAGGACAAAAAATGATTTCGCATAAAGAAACGATCATAAAAGGTACGTTTGAATAATTTATTAAGATGAATACCTTCACGCTGGTAAGTCGTTGCCTTATCAGCTAAATGTCCTATTTTACAGAATGAATTCAGAAAAATTTGAATTGATCATACATTTTTTGTATAATAGATAAGGAAAGAGTACATAGGGAAAGGAGTACCCCTTAAAAACCGACTGGTTAGTATAAAAGTCGACATAATTTTTGAATGCGCTTTCATTTGTATGTTTTATTTACTTAAATTCTGAACAACCGCTCAGAATATACTTATTTCTATACCTAGGAGGAAATGCGATGAACTTTGATTTAACGAAAGAACAGAAAATGATTCGTGATATGGTTCGAGATTTCGCACAAAATGAAATTGCACCAGGTGCTGAGGAAAGAGATGCAAGCGCTGAGTTTCCGGAGGACATTTTTAAGAAAATTGGAGAACTTGGACTTTTAGGCATTCCATTCCCAGAAGAATATGGCGGTTCAGGCGGAGATACGGTTTCTTATGCATTAGCTGTAGAAGAAATTGGCCGTGCATGCGGAGGTACAGGTTTAAGTTACGCTGCGGCTGTATCACTAGGGGCAAGTCCTCTTTATTATTTTGGAACGGAGGAACAGAAAAAAGAACATCTTACTCCCCTTGCACAAGGACAGTCCCTAGGTTCGTTTGGGTTAACGGAGCCTAATGCGGGTTCTGATGCAGGCGGTACACAAACAAAAGCTGTTCTTGACGGTGATGAGTATGTGATTAACGGCGAAAAATGCTGGATCACGAATGCGAGTTATGCAAGAACCGTGATTGTAACAGCAGTAACAGGAAAAGACGATAGAGGGAAGAACATTATCTCAGCTCTTATTGTCCCAACAGATTCGCCTGGATTCACGATTAATAGCAATTACGAAAAAATGGGTGTTCGAGCTTCTAATACATGTGAACTAGTTTTAGAGGATGTCAGGGTGCCGAAGGAGAATTTATTAGGTGACCCACAAGGCGGGTTTAAACAATTTCTTTATACATTAGATGGCGGCCGCATTTCCATTGCAGCTCTTGGAGTAGGTATTGCACAAGCGGCATTTGAGCGTGCGCTCGCTTATTCTAAAGAACGTAAGCAATTTGGAAAGACGATCTCTAGCTTCCAAGCGATCCAATTTAAGCTTGCTGATATGGCCATGGAAATTGAATTGGCGCGAAACATGGTGATGAAGGCTGCGTGGTTAAAGGATCAAAATCGTGCTTTTGGGAAAGAGGCTGCGTTTGCTAAGCTTTATGCGTCTGAAACAGCTACACGTACTGCTAATCAGGCGATTCAAATTCACGGGGGATATGGTTACATGCGTGAATATGAAGTAGAACGTATGCTGCGTGATGCAAAATTACTTGAAATTGGGGAAGGGACTTCTGAGATTCAGCGTCTCGTTATTTCAAGACAGCTAGGCTGCCGCTAACAAGATTGACGTATAGGCTCATCCACTTAAAACATAAGGGGGATTATTATGTCAGATATTCAAGTACCTATCGGAAAACTGTTAGAAGATGTAGCAAAAAGACAACCTGATCATGAAGCGGTTGTTTATTCTGACCGAGGGTTAAGGTATACGTATCAACAATTTGATGAAGAATGTCGCAAAGCTGCAAAAGGGCTTATGGCACTCGGAATTGAACGCGGGGAGCATGTAGCGATCTGGTCTACTAATAAACCAGAATGGCTCACAAGTCAATTTGCTACAGGAAAGATGGGAGCTGTATTAGTTACCGTCAACACAAATTATCGTACCTCTGAGCTTGAGTACTTACTGAAACAATCTGATGCAACGACCCTTATTTTAATGGATCAATTCCGTGATGCATCCTATATAGAGATGCTTTATAAAATTGTACCTGAACTGAAGCTTGCTGAGCGTGGAAACTTGCAATCTAGCAAACTTCCAAAATTAAAAAATATCATTTTCTTAGGCGAAGAGGCTTATCCTGGTATGTATACATGGGGAGATTTAATTGAGCTAGGCAAAAAGGTAACAGATCCAGAGCTTGATGCCCGTATGGACAGCCTCGATAAAGATGATGTGATTAACATGCAGTATACCTCTGGTACAACTGGTTTTCCAAAAGGGGTTATGCTGACGCATTATAATCTAGCTAATAATGCAGTTAATATTGCCGGCTGCATGAATTTAACGAATAAAGATCGCCTATGTATTCCAGTCCCTTTCTTCCATTGTTTTGGGTGCGTACTTGGAACAATGGCATGTGTTTCTGTCGGTGCTACGATGGTACCTGTGGAAGAATTCAGTCCAAAGGCTGTGCTTGAAGCCGTTTCAAAAGAAAAGTGTACGGGGCTTCACGGGGTGCCAACGATGTTCATCGGCGAATTAAATGATCCTGATTTTGACACATATGACCTGTCTAGCTTACGTACAGGGATTATGGCCGGATCTAATTGCCCAATTGAAGTAATGAAAGCGGTTGTGGATAAAATGGGTGCTAGTGAGATTACGATTGCGTATGGCCAAACAGAATCATCTCCAGTTATTACACAAACTCGCGTTGATGATCCATTAATGCTCCGCGTAGAATCAGTTGGCCGTGCTCTTCCTAATGTAGAAGTGAAGATTGTCGAACCAGGAACGAATGATGAGGTCCCTCGCGGCGTTCAAGGTGAGTTATGTACACGCGGTTATCATGTCATGAAGGGATATTACAAAAATCCTGAAGCAACTAAAGCAGCAATCACTGAAGATGGCTGGTTACATACGGGTGATTTAGCTGTGATGGATGAAAATGGTTATTGCCGTATTACAGGCAGATTAAAAGATATGATCATTCGCGGCGGAGAAAATATCTATCCGCGTGAAATTGAAGAATTTCTTTATCAGCATCCAAAAGTGCTGGATGTTCAAGTTGTAGGGATACCTGATGAGAAATATGGTGAAGAAGTCTCTGCTTGGATTAAATTAAAAGAAGGAGAATCGACAACAGCTGACGAATTACGTAAAGACTGCATGGGTAAGATCGCAGCTTATAAAATTCCTCGCTATATCGCATTTGTCGATGAATATCCGATGACGGCATCAGGCAAAATCCAAAAATTTAAATTAAGACAGCAAGCAGAAGAGACGTTCAGCCGAGTGACCAATGAATAGATTGTAAGCGTTATCAAAATTGGCCGGATGATGTCGAAGCTCATCCGGCCTCCCAATGAGGTGAGAAGATGTTTACGAAAATATTAATTGCAAATAGAGGCGAAATTGCTGCGCGCGTCATTCGAACATGCCAGCGCATGGGTGTTAAAACAGTGGCTATTTACTCTGAAGCCGATGAGAATGCTTTGCACGTCAAATTAGCAGACGAAGCCTATCTAGTAGGTAAGCCGAGAGTAAATGAGAGTTATCTCCAAGTAGAAAAGATTATAGAAGTAGCGAAAAAAAGCGGAGCAGAAGCTGTCCACCCTGGATACGGTCTCCTGTCAGAAAACAGTGAGTTTGCTAAACGGTGTGTAGAGGAAGGACTTGTTTTTATTGGACCTTCTCCTGAAGTGATCGCGAAGATGGGAAGCAAGATCGAAGCAAGAAAAGCAATGGAAGCAGCCGGTGTGCCTGTTGTACCTGGAATTGAACATGCTTTAAGAGATGTGGATGAAGCTGTAGAGGTAGCAAATAACATCGGATATCCTGTCATGCTAAAAGCGTCTGCTGGCGGCGGAGGAATCGGTATGCAGATTGTTCGAAATGAGGGAGAATGCCGCAAAGCATTTGCAGGTAACCAAACGAGAGCTCAATCGTTCTTTGGGGACGGTGCAATGTTTGTTGAGAAGTATATTGCAAACCCGCGCCATATTGAAATTCAAGTATTAGCCGACCAAAAAGGTAACACGGTTTATATTTGGGAGCGTGACTGTTCCGTTCAACGACGTCATCAAAAAGTTGTAGAGGAAGCCCCTTCCCCGTTTTTAGATGAAGAAACACGCAGACAAATGGGGGAAATGGCTGTGACAGCTGCTAAGGCGATTGGTTATGCCAATGCTGGTACAATTGAATGTCTTGTAGATGAAAATAAAGAGTTTTATTTTTTAGAAATGAATACAAGACTTCAAGTGGAGCATCCGGTCACAGAAGAGATTTCAGGACTTGACTTGGTGGAATGGCAGTTAAAGGTTGCTTACGGAGAAGAACTTGATTTCACTCAAGAGGAAGTGAAGCTAGAGGGACACGCAATTGAGGTCCGCATTTATGCTGAAGATCCGAAAACTTTCTTCCCATCACCAGGAACAATTAAAGAGATTAACTTGCCAGAAGCACCGTATATCCGCCATGAATGTCCGGTGAGCGCTGGTTCAGTAGTGACTCCTTTTTATGATCCGATGATTGCAAAGCTTGTCGTGAGAGCTGATACAAGAGATGAGGCCATTGAGAGACTGCAAGCAGCTCTTGAAGAATACTCAATTGAAGGCATTAAGACGAATATTTCTATGTTAAAAGAAGTGATCGCTCACCCAGTATTTAAGCGCGGGGAAGCGACTACAGCATTTGTGGAAGAAAATTTACAACCAGCCCAAGGAGGAAAACGATCATGACGAAAGTAACAACGAATATGGCAGGGAATGTATGGAAGATGTTAGTGAAAGAAGGCGACAAAGTAGAAGAAGGCCAAGATGTAGCCATTTTAGAATCAATGAAAATGGAGATTCCTGTTGCTAGTGAAGCATCTGGTACGGTGACCGTCATTCATAAGCCTGAAGGAGAATTTGTGGATGAAGGTGAAGTTCTGCTTGAGCTTGAATAAACAAATCTAGGTTAGCTGAAGCGTTACGCTTCAGCTTCCTCCATATTGGAATAAACTCAAAGTGCTACATGAATCAGCATTCGATAAAGGAGGATTTATGTGCTTCAGGATAAAGTATTGATACGTGAAGTTGGACCAAGGGACGGTCTTCAAAATGAAAAGCAGATGATTCGAACAGAGGACAAAATAGCATGGATTAATCAGTTATCCAAAACAGGTCTTTCTTATATTGAAGTGACGTCATTTGTAAATCCGAAATGGATCCCTGCATTAGCAGACTGCCTGGATGTGGCAAAGCAAATTGAACGTAAGCCTGGTGTGACGTATGCAGCACTTGTGCCTAATCAACGAGGCCTAGAAGGTGCCCTCGAAGCTGATATTGATGAAGTCAGTGTCTTTATGTCAGCGAGTGATACCCATAACAGAAAAAATATTAATAAATCAATGGATGCGACATTCCCTGTCTTAAAAGAAGTGGTACAACAAGCAAAGAGTGCAGGGAAGTCAGTAAGGGGCTATGTATCCACTGTTTTTGGCTGTCCTTATGAAGGCAAGGTTTCTATTGATCAAGTAGTACATACTTCAGAGAAATTAATGGAAATGGGTATTGATGAACTATCGCTAGGAGATACGATTGGTGTCGCGACGCCTAATCAAATCGAAGAAGTACTGCTCGCTTTGAAAGGCATTATTCCCATTGAAAGACTGGCCCTTCATGTCCATGATACGAGGGGAACCGCACTCGCTAATGTGTATCAAGCCTATCAACTAGGAGTTCGCCGTTTTGACGGGGCAGCAGGCGGGTTAGGGGGATGTCCGTATGCCCCGGGAGCTGCGGGAAATGTGGCGACTGAAGATATGCTTTACTTGTTTAACGGACTGGGTGTGGAAACAGGGGTTTCGCTCGAACAGTTAGTAGATAGTGCAGAGTTTATTCATAAAAAAGTAGGCCGCCCTCTGCCTAGTCATAATCTCCAAGCTAGACTTGCGAGCGATTGTAAGGAGGGTGTGTAATGGACTCACTCGTTTTACTTGAAAAGAATGAAGAGGGCGTTGCGCTTCTGACACTAAACCGTCCGAACGCTGCAAATGCTCTTTCAGTAGACATGTTAAAGCAATTTCATGCGCATTTGGATGAATTGGCATTTGATGAGAAGGTACGAGTGGTTGTGATCACTGGTGCAGGAGAAAAAGTCTTCTGTGCAGGGGCTGACCTAAAAGAACGTGCTGGAATGAACCCAACCGAAGTAAAGCGGACAGTTACACTCATTCGCACCCTGATGGATAAAGTAGAAACACTGCCGCAGCCGACGATTGCAGCCATGAATGGGGGCGCATTTGGCGGCGGACTTGAGCTCGCATTAAGCTGTGATATCCGTATCGCTAAAACAGGCGCCTTATATGGTTTAACAGAAACAGCTTTAGCGATTATTCCCGGAGCGGGAGGAACGCAGCGTCTGCCAAGGCTGATTGGTATTGGGAAAGCAAAAGAACTGATCTACAGCGCAGCTCGAATTGATGCAGATGAGGCGAAGCAAATTGGCCTTGTCGAAAGAGTCGAAGAGGCACATACACTTTTAAGAAGTGCTTATGAGCTTGCCGGTAAGATGGCTTCAAATGGACCAATCGCGCTAAGACAGGCTAAGCGTGCCATCCAGGCTGGAATGCAGGTAGATCTTGCCACAGGACTTGAGATTGAGAAGTTAGCTTATGAACAAACGATTCCAACAAAAGACCGGCTTGAAGGTCTGCAAGCGTTTAAAGAAAAGCGCAAACCGAACTACAGAGGAGAATAGGAGGCGTTTAGATGTCATTTGAACAAGTATTACAAGAACGTGTTGAGAAGATCAAAAAGGGTGGGGCTGAGAAATACCACGCAAGCAATGCGGAAAAGGGTAAATTATTTGTACGAGAGCGTCTTGAGCAATTATTCGATGAAGGAGTAGAACTTGAAGATGGCTTATTTGCTAATTGCCAAGCAGAAGGTCTGCCGGCAGATGGGGTCGTTACAGCAATAGGCAAGATTCATGGACAAACGGTTTGTGTGATGGCTAATGATTCAACGATTAAAGCAGGATCTTGGGGAGCAAGGACGGTTGAGAAAATTATCCGCATTCAAGAAACGGCTGAAAAATTGAATGTACCAATGCTTTATTTAGTGGACTCAGCCGGAGCGCGTATTACAGATCAAGTAGAAATGTTCCCAGGCCGCAGAGGAGCAGGGCGCATTTTCTATAACCAGGTGAAACTATCTGGGCGTGTGCCGCAAATTTGCTTATTATTCGGCCCTTCGGCTGCTGGCGGTGCGTACATCCCTGCATTCTGTGACATTGTCATTATGGTAGACGGCAATGCCTCAATGTATCTAGGTTCTCCGCGAATGGCTGAGATGGTCATTGGGGAGAAAGTATCACTTGAGGAGATGGGCGGAGCGAAAATGCATTGCTCGGTTTCCGGGTGTGGAGATGTACTTGCAAAATCAGAAGAAGAAGCGATCTCTATGGCTCGTGAATACTTGTCCTACTTCCCAGCAAATTATGGTGAACTGCCCCCTGAGACCACACCAGCTGCGCCTAAAGAGTTTGAAAAAAGTATTGATGAAATCATTCCTAAAAATCAAAACGCGCCATTTAATATGCATGATTTAATTGAGCGTGTAATTGATGAAGGCTCTTTCTTTGAAATTAAAAAGCTTTTCGCACCGGAGCTCATCACAGGGCTTGCACGTATGGACGGGAAACCTGTAGGAATTATTGCCAATCAGCCGCGTGCCAAAGGCGGGGTGTTATTCCACGATTCTGCTGATAAAGCTGCAAAATTCATCAACTTATGTGATGCCTATCATATCCCGCTCGTTTTCTTAGCGGATATTCCAGGCTTTATGATCGGAACGAAGGTAGAGCGAGCCGGTATTATTCGCCACGGCGCTAAAATGATTTCTGCAATGTCAGAAGCAACGGTGCCAAAGATCTCGATTATTGTGAGAAAAGCATACGGTGCAGGTCTTTATGCGATGGCTGGCCCTGCATTTGAACCAGATTGCTGCTTAGCCTTGCCTAATGCTCAAATTGCTGTAATGGGACCTGAGGCGGCTGTTAATGCAGTATATGCTAAGAAAATCTCAGAGCTGCCAGAAGAGGAAAGACCAGCATTTGTTGAAGAGAAGCGTAATGAATATAAGGAAAATATTGATGTGTATCGCTTAGCTTCTGAAATGGTCATTGATGGCATCGTTCAAGGAAACGACCTGCGTAAAGAGCTCGTGACACGCCTTGAAGCCTACCGTACAAAGGAATTAGACTTCACACACCGCAAGCACCCAGTTTACCCAGTATAACTTTTAACAAGAAGAGACTTGGGGTCACCGTGTTTTAACAAATGAGAAAAAAATGAACCGTGTATATAGCGGCTGTTTACTTTATTGCACTGGAGTCTGATTAACATATTTGGAGGACTCACTTTTGCTTTTTGCTATGGAGGATTGACAATGAGACTCTTGTTAGAAGTACTCAATTTCCTCCTCGCTCCGTTGATTGGAGCGGAAGGTAATCGACTCCTGCGGGATGTGCGTGGCCATGGGAGACCCCACAGGAGCAAAGCGACGAGCCGGACCGCCCGCGGAAAGCTATTGCCTGCAGCGGATATCAACAACTAGTAAAAGCGGGATACTTTTTCTTCTAGCATGATTCAGCAGCGGCTTATATGCTCTTTCTATCATTTAGTTCTAAATTCATACCACACTTTGATCCTGGTCTCTTTTTCAAAATGTGAGGGGGAAAAACGATGAGTGAGACTGTCTGGCATCCAACGAAAGAATATATTGAGTCAACACGACTTTATCAATGGATGAACAAATTAGGATACAGCGATTATGATACGTTTTTCAATAAAACGGTTGAAGACGTAGCATGGTTTTGGCATGAAGCAGAAAAAGAATTAGAAATTCCTTGGTATGAGCCCTATACCAAATCATTGAATGATGCAAACGGCATAGAATGGCCGATTTGGTTTGAAGAAGGTACCTTAAATGCATCTCATCTCTCCATTGGAAAATGGGCAGAAGATCCTTCCATGAAAGATAAAAAAGCGCTTGTTTGGGAAGGCGAAGACGGGGCAGTTAGATCCTTTACATATATAGAAATGCAAGAGGAAGTGGACCGTGTAGCAGGAGGCTTCCGCAAGCTGGGCCTGAAAAAGGGCGATGTTGTTGGAATCTATATGCCTATGCTGCCAGAAACGGTGATTGCGATGATGGCTGCTTCAAAGATTGGTGCAGTGTTCGCCCCGGTATTTTCAGGCTATGGCGCAGAAGCAGTGGCAACTAGGCTTAATGCGGGAGAGGCTAAAGCTCTTATTACAGCAGATGGATTTTTAAGACGTGGGAAGACTGTGATGATGAAGGAAGAAGCTGACCGTGCGGCTGACTTATCTCCCACCGTGGAAAAAGTGATCGTCATCAGCCGTCTGAATGCCGATACTATGTGGAATGATGAACGGGATGTTGATTGGCAGGAAATGCGTAACTCTGAGAAATATGAGCAGACAGAACGGATGGACAGCCAAGAACCTCTTATGCTTTTATATACGTCAGGGACAACCGGTAAGCCAAAAGGGGCAGTGCATACACATAGCGGCTTCCCGATTAAAGCGGCATTTGACGCTGGAATTGGGATGGATGTAAAAAGAGAAGATGTTCTTTTCTGGTATACCGATATGGGCTGGATGATGGGACCTTTTCTTGTTTACGGTGGTTTAGTTAATGGAGCTACAATTCTGTTATATGAAGGTACACCTGATTACCCAAATCCCGACCGTATATGGGAACTTGTGGCGAAGCATAACGTCAGCCATCTTGGTATTTCACCTACGTTAATACGATCTTTAATGACGCAAGGCGACGAGTGGGTCAATAAGCATTCCTTAGATACACTGCGTGTAGTAGGATCAACAGGTGAACCGTGGAATCCTGAGCCGTGGATGTGGCTTTTTCAGAATGTCGGTAAAAAACAAATCCCTATTTTTAATTATTCTGGCGGCACAGAAATTGCCGGTGGGATCTTAGGGAATGTACTCGTCAGACCAATAGGACCAATCACTTTTAACTCTCCGTTACCCGGAATGGCAGCAGATGTATTTGACCCAACCGGAAAGCCTGTTGAAAATGAAGTAGGCGAACTCGTAATTAAAAAGCCGTGGGTAGGGATGACAAAGGGATTCTGGGGTGACTCGGAACGTTATTTAAACACCTACTGGAGCCGATTCGAGCAAACGTGGGTACACGGAGACTGGGTGATTAAAGATACGGAGGGGCAATGGACGATTACCGGCCGATCGGATGATATTTTAAATGTTGCCGGCAAACGCTTAGGTCCTGCTGAAGTAGAATCAGTTCTCGTCGGTCATGAGGCAGTGAAGGAAGCAGGTACAATCGGAATTCCTGATGAAGTAAAAGGAGAAGCTGCGATTTGCTTTGCTGTTCTAAATCAATCAAAGGAACCTAGTGAGGCACTAAAAAAAGAGTTGTTAAGTCTAGTTGCTGAAAAGCTAGGAAAGGCGCTTAAGCCAAAAAATCTATACTTTGTCAGTGACCTGCCGAAAACAAGAAATGCAAAAGTAATGCGAAGGGCAATTAAGGCCGCTTATTTAGGATTAGAAACAGGAGATTTATCTGCTCTAGAGAATCCTCAAGTTTTACGTGAGATCGAGCAGGTAAAAGAAAATGTGAATTTATAAAAACAAGCAGATAAGACAATCGTCTTATCTGCTTTTTACTTGGACAAGTTTTTCCCTCTAATTACCAATAAAATTATTTGTATTCTTGTACATAAGCAGCAGGAAAAAAACCAAACTATGATTACACAAGGAGGAGGTGAGACACATGGCTAACAACAACAGCTCAAATCAACTTGTAGTACCTGGCGTACAACAAGCACTTGATCAAATGAAATATGAAATCGCTTCTGAGTTTGGTGTACAATTAGGACCTGATGCTACAGCTCGTGCTAACGGATCTGTAGGTGGTGAAATCACTAAGCGTTTAGTTCAAATGGCTGAACAACAAATGGGTGGTTACCAAAAGTAATTAAATATAATGGCTTAAGAGGTGGGTTCGCTCACCTCTTATTTATTGGAAGGACGGGTTCTAATGAGCATGTGTCCGGCATGTAATGGCCTTACTACACTTCATATCACATGTGAATATTGTGGACAAAATGTAACCATTTATGGTCGCACCTCCGATTATCAAGATGATTATAGTGCTTATGAAGAGTATGATGTAACAAGCGCTCAATCGATTCAAACTCAATCAACTCAAACTGAGAGTGAAGGCTGCACGCATTATGTAGGATGTGAAAGTTGCCGAACATCCTACACTTATTCATTTATAGAAGTTGACTACAACACGTAAGAAGCGACTTATCTCGTATTGAGAAAGCCGCTTCTATTTGTTTTATGGACGGATACGTAATTCAGTTTCTGCATCAAAGAAGTGAGCTTTGTTCATATCAAAGGCAAGATCTAGTGACTGACCGCCTTCTATATCTGTACGTGAATCAATTCTAGCAACAAATGCTTGGCCATTAACAGAAGAATAAAGAACGGTTTCTGCACCTGTCAGCTCGGCTACATCGATTTCAGCTGTTAATTTTGTTTCCGGTGATGATTCGATAAACAGAAGTTCATCATGAATATCTTCTGGACGAACGCCTAAAATAATCTCTTTGTTCATGTATCCTTTATCACGAAGAACAGACAACTTGCCAGCTGGTACTTTAACGGTTACATCACCAACTTTAAAATAATCGCCTTCAATTTTTCCAGTGATAAAGTTCATCGAAGGAGAACCAATAAATCCACCAACGAAAACATTCTCTGGGTTATCATATACGTCTTTAGGTGTACCTACTTGCTGAATAAATCCATCTTTCATAATAACAATGCGACTAGCCATCGTCATCGCTTCTGTTTGGTCGTGCGTTACGTAAATCGTTGTTGTTTGCAAACGCTTGTGTAGTTTAGTGATCTCAGCACGCATTTGTACACGTAATTTCGCATCTAAGTTTGATAATGGCTCATCCATTAAGAATACTTGAGGATCACGAACGATTGCACGGCCTAGGGCAACACGTTGACGCTGACCCCCAGACATTGCTTTTGGTTTACGATCTAACATCGCTTCAAGGCCTAGAATTTTTGCAGCATCTCTCACGCGACGGTCAATTTCATCTTTTTTAAATTTACGAAGCTTTAAACCGAAAGCCATGTTTTCGTATACATTCATATGCGGGTATAGAGCGTAGTTTTGGAATACCATCGCAATATCACGATCTTTTGGTGCTACATCATTAACGCGGCGGTCGCCGATGTATAAATCACCTTTTGAGATATCCTCAAGCCCTGCAATCATACGTAGTGTCGTTGATTTACCACAACCAGATGGCCCAACAAAAACAATAAACTCTTTATCTTTAATGTCAAGATTAAAATCAGTTACTGCAGTCACATCACCATCATAAATTTTATATATGTTTTTTAATTGAATATCTGCCATTTTAAATCCCCCTCATGTGTTCGTGCTGTTATTGTAACCCCTTTCACACAAGCAGAGCTATGGTCAGTGTGCACAAGCTTTCAGTCATCGTTTGTGCACATTGACGATTAATCATGTTGATAATGAAGGAGAAGCATATAGACGAGAGCTGCATCTGAGAATTGTTTTATATCAATACCAGTCCGATCTACAAATTTATCAATCCGGTATTGCAAACTATTTCTGTGCATATGTAAGGCTTTCGCTGCTTGTGTAGTATTAAGATTATGGCTGAAGTACGTCCCAACCGTTGTAAGCAGCTCCTTATCATTAAGCAGTTCCACAGAAATCAAGCGTTGGATGATACGATCCATTTCCTTACCAGTTGAATTCCTCATTAAATACAAAAGCAGCACCTCTTGTTCTTTATAAACGTGTTTAGGGTGGCTTTTAGATAAAAGGTATTGAAATAGCTCATGTTGAAATAAGAAGGACTCCCTAGAATTCTCGACTGTGGATTCAATCCCAATCAAGGTATATAAATCAAGATAAAAATCCATTGAGATCGCTTCAGCAAAGCTCTCTATATCCATCTCATCCCCGTATCCATCTATTGACTCTAATACAACGACTCCATATTGTTGATGCACCCAGACTATCGTTATTACATGCGGAAATGCCTCCTGCCAGGTAGAGCTAAGGGCTTCGTAATCATCAATTGATTCGCTTAAATGAAAATGAATAAGCCGGACAGGCCTCTCTATGTTTGGCTGCCTCACATCTGATTCAAGCAGCCACGCCCGCCATTCTTTGTCTGTATATGTGACGGCTTTTGGGGTGTGCTGATACTCTTTATAAAAATACGTTAATAATGCTGTCTCTTTTTCATTTAACTGATCCCGCCAAAAACCAAGAAGGGAAGCTGAATCATCAATCAGCCATAAAACTTCTGGATGTGGAGGAGTGATATGGGCTGGAACAATGGCTTTTTCAAATAATCGTTTGATTTTTTCATTCACAGTTACTAAGCACCTCTCATATACACTGTTTTTACAGAGTATAACAAACAATGGAGAATGACAGAAACAAATCTGCCAAAACAAAAATCCTTCTGCATATAACACGAGAAGGATTTAATACATGTTGTTATTTATTTTCATTTGGTCGATCTTCTCTTTCAAGATCTCTTGCTTCTTCAATGGTTCCTGCGTGATGTTCATTTACGACACCGCCGCCAAGCCCCTCATTAATCATCCGGTCGATATCCATAAAAAACTCGTCTCTTCCTTCATTAGATGAACCAGTAGAAGAACTATACTTGTTTTCCTTTTTCTTATCTGACATCGCTCACCCCTCCTTTACCTATAGGATGGATGATTACGAATAAATCTATGCATTAATGCTCTTCGTATACATGATATAACATCAAGTCATGGACTTTGGGTTCAAGCTCCTTTTTCTTGTCCTCAGTTGGCACTGGATGATTCCAATCAATTGAGCCATCCTTATGGTACGTACCAGTTAAGTACGATCCCGCGTAAAAAAAAGAAAAGGCCCATTCTCTGCGTACTAAATTATTTCGAAGTTCCTTCCATTGAAAATGAGAAATCAATTTGCTGCCCCCTAACATGCTGCATATAGTTTAAGCGTTTACAATAACTATATCATGTCCGGGAGTGTTGTGTTAGGCTTCCTTTTCCGAAATATCATCCGAATGCCAATGCCCGCCTCCAAACCATAAGTAAACCTGCCCATCAGATTCGTGGATATAGGTAAAACAAACAAGTCCTGATTGTAAGGCCATCTTGATTCCGGCTTCGTCATTGTATTTGATTTTTTTGTACATCACACCGAGATCCTGCATAGATGATTCTATAAGGCTTCTTTGTATATGAGTGTGTTTATACTTTGGAGCAAGTAAAACTGCTGAGAGTTTGGTTCCAAAATTAACGACTACAGAACAAGCAATGATTTTCCCTTCCCAAAGAGCAATTTTAATGGAATTCCCAGCTTCTTCGATATGGTGTTTCTTTAGATGAAATACATATGAGTGGATTGGCTGCTTAGGTGCCTTGTCGTACCGTTTTGTAAAACGTATGAGCGGACGCCGGTACTTTTCCCAATTATGATAATTGATGGTAATGATCTTCAACGCACTTCCTCCTTTTCTGTTGAATAAAAAGAAAGCCACAAAAAGAAAAATCATAAAAAGAAAGCAACGATTTTAGCTTCCGAATATATATGGAACTAGCGTATGGAGAGCGTGATATCGTATACTATGTGATATGCGCCTATATGGTGATTGATAGAAAGGGTGACAGCTGTTGGATACAGCATGGTTTATTGGATTTATGGTAATCATAGGAGCCGTTATTGGCGGTGCAACAAATTCACTTGCTATTAAAATGTTATTTAGACCTTATACTGAAAAAAGAATTGGGAAGTGGAGAGTTCCTTTTACTCCAGGACTCATTCCGAAACGCCATCAAGAGCTAGCAACACAGCTTGGCCACATGGTTGTACATTATTTACTCACAGCAGAAGGATTAGGTAAGAAACTAAAGAGTACAGCGTTTGTAAAAGCGATGAATGACTGGTTATCGACGGAACTGTTGAAGCTGCTTAGAAGTGAACTAACGATAGGAGAGCTTCTAGAAGATAAACTTGGTGTGAAAGAGCCGAAACAGACACTGCTTCAAAAAACGGAAGGCTTGATTGAAAAAAGCTATGATCGTTTCTTTCAAGAGAACCGTTATAAGCAGATCAGTGAGGTGCTTCCAAGAGGGGTTAATGAAAAAATTGACCATAGTGTACCCGTAATTGCGGACTTCTTGTTAGAGAGAGGACAAGCTCTTTTTAGCAGTGAAGAAGGCAAGGAGCGTCTAAGCAAGATGATTGACCGTTTTCTTTTAAATAAGGGGACATTAGGAAATATGATTTCAATGTTTCTTGGCAATGAGAGGCTCGTTGATAAGCTCCAGCCTGAACTAATGAAGTTTATGCGAGATGATGGTACAAAGAGAATGGTTGAAGAGATTTTAGAAAAAGAGTGGGCGAAACTAAAACAAAAAGATGTATCACTCATAGAAGATCAACTAAACAAAGAAGATATTATTGAGTATATGACGACCGCTTTAGAGAAAAATGTCCCGTTTTATCAATGGGTAGACCAGCCGCTTTGTGACTGGAGTGAACCATTTGAAGACACGTTAGTTACCAATTGGGTGCCAAAGCTTGTCGATGCTGTTTCTGATTTATTAGCCCTGCACCTTGAAGGACTGTTAGAAAAGCTGAATTTAGAGGATATCGTTCGTGAGCAGGTTGAGGCATTCTCTGTAGAACGTTTAGAGGAACTGGTATTAACGATCTCTAAACGGGAATTTAAAATGATCACCTATCTTGGGGCTTTGCTCGGAGGTATGATTGGATTTATTCAAGGTTTATTTGTTTTATTCATCGGGTAAAGAGTAAGGAGTGTGACTATAAATATTGTTTAAATTCACCCTTGAAGGATGAATTGTCTGTTTAGACATGTTATAGTCGTAAAGACTATTTTTTTAGGAGGACGTTATAAATGTCAAATGTATACGATAAGGCTCATGAACTAAAGAAAGCAATTGCTGAAAGTGAAGAATTCTCTGCATTAAAATCAATGCACGAACAAATTGAAGCAGATGACATTGCTAAGAAAATGCTAGAGAACTTCCGTAACCTGCAGCTTGAGCTTCAACAAAAGCAAATGCAAGGTATTCAAATTACGGAAGAAGAAGCTCAAAAAGCTCAACAGCAATTTGAACTTGTTCAACAACATGAGTTAATCTCGAAATTAATGGAAGCTGAACAACGTCTAAGTGTTATCATTGGTGATATCAACAAAATCATCACAGAACCTCTTGAAGAGATCTATGGTAACCCTGAAGGTCAACAATAATTTAATAAACGTACAAAAAGTCACGAGAATGATGCTCGTGACTTTTTTTATTGAGGATTATTCTTCTTTAGTTTTTTACCAATCAAAACAGCCATGTGCAGAACAAATCCAGCAAATAACCCCACACTAGCTGCTCCTAGAAGACCCATGACTATTTCTCCCGCTGAGCCTTCTGCGAATTGTAGACTGGTTAACAGCATAAAAACGGCAGGTACAACTAAATAAAACTGTACAAATGATTTCATATGAACTCCCTTTTTCTATTAAGATGAACGTTATCTACAAAAGAGTATAACGAAAGCAACGAGATACGTCTATTTAGTTTTGGTTCTATTCAAACAGTCTGTAACATACAGTCTAGAGAACAGACAGGCAGACCGAAATGGGACGTGTCGTCGTAAAGAAAAAGGGGGAAAGCATCATGACGTACCGATTACTAGCCCTGAATATTGATGGAACATTGATTGGTTCAAATGAGAAGATCTCAAAGCAAACGAAAGAGGCTATTGAGTATGTGAAGAAAAAAGGGGTGTATGTCACCTTAGTGACTTCAAGACCTCACCTTTCCGCAAAACGTTTGGCAAAATCCTTAAAGATTGATAACTATTTAGTAACAAACAATGGCGCATTTGTTGCAAATGACGCAGAAGATCCTTTATACGTAAAGCGAATTGATGTGAATAAAACATTGCAGCTCGTTGAAGTATTAGAGCAGTATGATTGTCATATTCGTGTTCTTCATGAAAGCTTCTCTATTGGAAATAAGGTACGGCAGAAAAATCAGCTGATCGCAAAGATGACGATTGGTGTAGGGGACCCATTATTTTACCCTGTGACGTTTGTAGATTCTGTTTATGATCGTTTACTGCAAGAAGCGATTGCTCCTCCTAAAGTACAGGTTCAATTCTTTGATGAAGAAGAACAGAACTCCGCTTTAAACCAAGTGAAAGAAATGATTAAAGGGATAAATGCTGTTTCCATTCAAGATGGAAAAGTAGAGTTTGTAGCAGAGGGAGTCTCAAAGCTTCATGGGTTACAAAAAGTAGGGCAAGAGCTTGGTATTTCCCTGCAAGAAATGGTTGCTGTCGGCCTTGAAGAAGATGATATACCAATGATCAGTCAAGTAGGATTAGGGGTAGCTATGGGGAATGCCAGTGAAGAAGTAAAGAAGGCAGCCGATTGGATCACGCGCTCGAATCATCAAAACGGAGTTTCTTACATGATTCGAGAAGTGTTTAGAAAGCAGCTCCGTGTTCAAGTGGAATAAAACAACTCATAGTACTTCCACATCCATAATAAATAAGAGCTGTCCCAAATGGGGCAGCTCTTTTGTTTACACATGAAATAACAATAACTTACCAGCACGTGTAAGGCGATGAGTATGATTTGTATAGTTGTTTTCCTCTAACTTTTTCTTTCCAATCTCTTGTGCGGCATCATCATCCGCAGCTTCGATTCGTTCCTCAAAAACCATTTCGCCATTAGGTTCATAAACGGTTAGAAAATACTCATTCATTATTATTTCCCCCTAAACTATTGTAAGAATAGTGTAAATTCAAACGCTTACATTAGCAAGTATAAAATATATTTGGTAATTATTGTTTTTGCTGTTGCAATAATTGGAAGGTGGTCATATACTGTATATATAGATATACACACCAATACACTTTAAGAGGTGAAGCTCATGTCAGAGAATCAATTAATTAAGAAGATTATTTTATTCGAGTTAAAGAATACACCATTCATTAAGTATCTATGGATGGTTGCTGCAATGGGTTTAATTGTTTTTTTAGGAAGTCAATTTATTAATGAAGTAAGCGGGGGCGGACGATTCCCTATTATTTATGACTTTCTGTTTTTTAGTGCTTTGTCGCTTGCGTACACGGTAAGATACAAACCATTCAACATACAAGATATAAAAGGCGGGTTATACGCTAGTTCTTTTTTTATCTTACTTAAACAAACACCTATTGCTGATCGAGTTATTATGAAAAGCAGATTTATCATGAGTGCAATTTATATTCTGACGTTTAACACTATTGTATTTGTGCTGTTCTATGTGTTCTCAAATAATATCAAAGAAGTATTATCAGTTTCTGAGGCAATAATTCTCGGTCTAAGCTGGCTTGCCATCAGCTATGTGTGGGGGGGATTATATGCAGCAGGTGAACCAGGTGGAAGATATTCACCTGTGGCTTTGATCATATGGAGTATCGTTTATATTGCAGTGCTTTTTGTATTACTAACTGGATTTAACCTGCTAGCAGGAGCCCCGTATATCATTTGGTCTATCAGTATTGTACAAACAAACCCTATGTTACTCTTAGGTATTTCATTTTTGTTTATGATCATAGCTACAGCCACGTGGATTTACTCTTATAGATACTATGAAAATAAAACTAGTTATCACCTATAAAAGGATCGTCTGTTGAAAGGAGGTCTTTGATTGAAATTACCAATAAGCGTCCAAGAAGGCTCGCGCACCCCGATATATCATCAAATAGAAGAACAGATTAAAGCACTCATTGTTTCAGGGCATGTAAGTGCAGGTACACCGCTGCCTTCTATTCGAGCGTTATCAAAAGATCTTGCTTGCAGTGTCATTACCACAAGAAGAGCTTATCAAAATCTTGAGCAGCAGGGGTATATAAAAACCAGCCAAGGCAGAGGAACATTTGTAGCTGAAATTGATGAAAGATCTAAGAAAGAAGCTAAAACAGAAGCTGTGTATGACACATTAAAAAAAGCAGTAGAAGTAGGACGTCGGCATAGTTATACCGATGATGAACTTAGAAAATTATTTGAAGAAGCGCTAATGGAATAGATCGATTACAGGGAGGGATATGTAATGATTTCGTTACAAGACATATACAAAAAGGTAGATAAAAGCTTCGAACTAGGCCCATTATCTTGCCAAATTGAACCGGGCAGTATTGTAGCACTCGTTGGGAATAACGGGGCTGGAAAGTCCACATTATTTCAAACCATGATGGAATTAGTGAAAAAAGAATCTGGGGAAATCGACCATCATTTTGGGACAGATCGTGAAAACGGATGGAAACAGGCTTTTGCTTATGTCCCGCAAACACCGCTGATGTACCACGGGTTTACAATAGTCCAATTAGCAGATTTCTTTGAAATGAGCTATCCGGGTTGGAATCGTAATGAATTTGACAGGCTTACTTCATTATTTAATTTACCCTTAAAGAAACAAGTGGAAAAACTTTCAGGGGGGATGCAGAAAAAAGCGATGCTTTCATTAACATTAGCAAGGGAATCAAAGGTTTTGCTCTTAGATGAACCTTTAGCTGGAGTTGATTTTGAAGGCCAGGAACAAATGAGAGATGAAATGGTTCGATATATGGAAAGGGCAGAGGATCAAACGATTTTGTTATCAACTCACTCAGCTGATGAAATTAGAACACTCGCAGACTATATTTTGTTAATGAAAGATGGACATCTTCTCAATCAGTATGAAAAAGACAGCTTGATCGCATCTTGGAGCCGTATTTGGGTGGAGGGAGATACATCTGCCCTTAAAAATCTCAAAGGCATGGTTTCAGCTAGCAAGCAGGGTTCATTAGTTGAATGCGTAACGTCCAATGCGTTTGAGGTTGAACAAGAATTGAAGAAGATGGGTGCTACAGTCACATCGATTCAACCACTAGAGCTAAGAGAAATCTTGCGCATTATCTTAAAAGAAGAAACGAAATCTGCATAAGAACGTATAACATAAGAACCTATAAAACTAGTGCAAACAAGAAAATAAAGGAAAGGCGGGAGTGAGATGACGCTTAAAATTAATAACATTACCAAACGCTTTGGTCAATCTGTGGCGGTTGATCAGCTGTCACTAGAAATTCCTAGTGGAGAAATGTTTGGAATGCTTGGAGCCAATGGGGCGGGAAAAACAACCACCTTTCGAATGATGCTTGGTCTCCTAGAACCGACGGAGGGGGAAATGACTTGGAAAGGGGAGAAGATTGATTATTCTCGGACAAATGTCATTGGGTATTTACCGGAAGAGCGAGGATTATATCCAAAACTTAAAGTAAGAGACCAGCTTATCTACTTAGGGCGCTTGAAAGGGATGCATAAAAAAGACATCATCACAGAAATGCGAATGTGGCTTGAACGATTTAAAGTGACGGATTATGAAACAAAACGCATTGAAGAATTATCAAAGGGAAACCAGCAAAAAATTCAGTTTATCGCATCCGTCATCCACAGGCCTGAGCTGCTTATATTAGATGAACCTTTCAGTGGACTTGACCCAGTTAATGCTGAATTACTAAAAGAAGCCGTAATTGATCTGAAAATGAAAGGCACGACAATTGTCTTTTCCAGCCATAGAATGGACCACGTAGAAGAACTGTGCCAGCATTTATGTATCCTCCGTCATGGTACACCAGTGGTTAAAGGGGAGCTTCGTGAGATTAAGCGCAGCTTCAGAAATAAATTTATTGTAATCGAAGGAGAAAGGTCGTTTGAGACGCTTAAAAACCTTCCTGGCGTTAAGAAGTTTCAGCAAAAGCAGGGCGGCGTGCGTCTACAGGTGGAAGATGAAGAAGTGGCAAAAGTCATTTTTGCAGAAGTGGCAAAGTCCGGATATGTGAGGCGTTTTGAAGTAGAAGAGCCAAGCCTTCAAGATATATTTATCGAGAAAGTAGGGACTGCATATGCGTAATTTTGGAATCATTCTAGCTCATACTTACAAAAACCGTCTCATGTCTAAGGCCTTCCTCATTTCGACTGCCATTACTCTGGCCTTTATGCTTGTTCTTACAAATATGGATCGTATTTTCATGATGTTTGAAGAAGATGCAGAGAGCCGCGCAGTAGAAGTTGCTCTTGTAGAAGAAGGCAGTGAGCTGTATGAACCTTTAAATGAACAGCTTATGCAGCATGAAGACCGCATCCAGCTTACTAGAACTTCATTAAGTGAAGAAGAAGCGTTAGAAGCTGTGTCAAGCGGGGATTTTGGTGCAGCCCTTGTAGTTAATAGAGATAGCGCTGGTGAGATTCAAGCAACGTATTATTCTGACTCTCTAACGCAGCAATTTACACCGATCCAGCTGCAAAATGCTCTGCAGCACATTAAAGAAACAGAAGCAACACAAGAACTGGGACTTAGCGGTGAAGTGTTAGCTGATATTTACTCACCGATCACATTTGAAACATCTACAGTGAGTGATACGGCGCGAACAGAAAGTGAATTAAACCAAGCAAGATCGATTGTATATGTGCTTCTGTTCGTCATTTATTTTTCTGTATTAATCTTTGGAAATATGATTGCAACTGAAATAGCTACAGAAAAGTCTTCGCGTGTTATGGAGATTCTTGTTTCTAGTGCCTCGCCAGTCGCACAGATGTTTGGAAAAATAGTTGGGATAGGGTTATTAGCATTAACGCAATACGGGTTGATCTTTCTAGTTGTCATTCTTAGTTCATTAGCAGGGGCCGAGCAGGCTGAAGGCGGTCTTTCGATGCTTCAAGCGCTGTTTTCAGAGGATATTCCGCTAGATTTAATTGGATTTGCTGTTTTGTTTTTCGTATTAGGCTATTTGCTGTATGCGACTCTTGCTGCTACTCTAGGCTCCTTAGTCAGTCGTATTGAAGATGTCAATCAAGTTATCGGTCCAATGAATCTGCTTGTGATCGTAGCATTTTTCATAGCTATGTTTGGCTTAAATGCACCTGAATCAAGTTTTATCACGATTACTTCCTTTATCCCGTTTTTTAGTCCAATGATCATGTTCTTACGTGTCGGGATGCTTTCTATACCCCTATGGGAGCTATTATTATCAATCGGTCTTCTTCTGGCATCAATTGGACTTTTAGCGACAATTGGAGCAAGAATCTTCAAAGGCGGCGTATTATTATACGGTAAGAGCTCAGCATTAAAGGATATTGGCCGCGCTCTTAGAATGACAAGAAAATAACGAAACAAGAGTAAGAATAATTAATGTACTGGAAATAAGAGTGGATTTGTATCTGAAGTATCTTATGATATGATGAGATTATTAAAAGGAAAGGAGGGCGAATAGATGATTGAGTTTATAACAGATATGACGATGCTTTGGTTAAGTGTTGTTATGACAGTGCTTTTAGTTGCCGCTTTTGCGAGAGCGAGTGTGGCAGGAGTTTGGTTTACGTTTCATATGACAAGTAAAAAGCAGTTAAGCCAAACAGAACATCAACCGTTAGTCATAGCTGCTCTCATTCGCCCTTCATCAAATCCATATCGACCTAAGATCCCATCTGTATTTGATAAGGGCCAGTCTGATGATGAGCCGCACTCTCTTGTTGTTTAACTAAAATAGTTAAAACAACAAGGAGGAATAAAGTTGAAAAAAGTATTATGGATCATAATAATCATCTTAATGGTAGGTGCATTAGCAGGCTGTGGTGCGAACGGTCAGCCGATTACAGCAGAAACAGAGGGGATTTGGAATCACTTCTTTGTTTACCCGCTTTCTTGGGTTCTGATAAGTGTAGCAGATCTATTGAATGGAAGCTTTGGGTTATCGATTATTGTTGTGACAATAGGCATCCGGCTATTCTTACTACCATTGATGATCAAGCAGCAAAAAAGCAGCCGTGCAATGCAGGCATTGCGTCCCGAGATGGAAGCTTTGCAGAAAAAGTACGGTCAAGGAACAAAGCGTGATCCAAAAGATCAGCAGAAAATGCAAAAAGAATTGATGGCTTTATATAAAGACAGCGGAGTTAATCCAATGGCTGGTTGTTTACCGCTTTTTATTCAATTACCGGTGATGATGGCTTTTTATTTTGCGATCATGCGCACAGAAGTGATTGCTCTACATTCATTTTTATGGTTTGATCTAGGTTCACCAGATCCTTTATATATCTTACCTGTTGTAGCAGGAATTACGACGTTCCTCCAAGTGAAAATGACTTCATTTCAATTAAATGATCAAATGAAAGTGATTATTTATATTATGCCAGTCATGATTGTCGTAGCTGGAGTTACGTTACCATCAGCTTTATCATTGTATTGGGTAGTGGGAAATCTATTTATGATTATCCAAACCTATTTTACTGTAGTAAGGTTTGAACAATTGAAAACGGATATTTCTAAGTGATGTTTAAGAGGATGCCTTCATATATTGAGGGGTCCTCTTTTGTTTGTCGTGATATTCACCCACCACCTCATCCATGCATAAAATGGCAAATGAAGGAGGAGATGAGATGAATCAGGTGCAAGAAATGCAATCATTGTGTCAGCAATATATGAATCAAGCAGTGCATACTCAAATGAATGGTCAGCCTGCCTATAACGGTGTGATAGAAAATGTCGATAATGAATACCTTTACTTGCTCGTGCCGGTAGATGAATTCGGGCAATATATGGATTTGGCAGATTTAATGGGAGATGATCAACAGAATCAAATGGTACGTTCTTATCAAGATCAGCGTTATCCATATTATGCATACAATCCTTATTACCAGCCTTATTTCTATCCATATTACCCTAGGCCAAGAGGGTGGAATCGTTTAATCCTTCCGCTAGCAGCCCTGACTGCGATCGCTTTATTATAGGTGACATTTATATAAAATGGGCTCAAATTTGAGTCCATTTTCCGTTTCAAAATATGGGTAAATTAATTGTGGGAAATCTAGTTATTTCATGTTATTTGTCATGATTAGATAGTCTCAAATGCTAATTTGCGTGATAATAATAGTGGGAAACAAGTATTTTTACAGCAAAAGACATTATCTTTACTTCCCCGGGAAATAATCGACGACATCTTCCTAATTATGCAAGTTGAAAGGGATCATTCTTGCCTTTATTTCCTGATGACCGTTTAAATTATGTGATTAGTGGAAAATGTACTAAAATAGGTGTAAAGTCAAATTAGTCATATGGGTATTCATAACACTTGATTAATTTGTCCGTATAGACAAGAAGGAGGATGCGGGAATGGGACAATATCTCGTTTATCTCGTTGAGGATGAACAAAATTTATCAGAAGTATTAAAGGCCTATCTTGAGAAAGAAGGTTGGGAAGTAAGTGTATTTAATGACGGAGATGCTGCTCGTGATGCAATTGAAGACAAGCCTCATTTATGGATTCTAGATATTATGCTGCCTGGAACAGATGGGTATCAACTATTAAAAGGCATTAAAGAAAATGGAGATACACCTGTTATCTTTATTTCAGCGCGTGACCAAGACTTAGATCGTGTCTTAGGTCTAGAAATGGGAAGTGATGATTACTTAGCGAAGCCATTCTTGCCGCAAGAACTGATCATCCGCGCTAAAAAGCTAATAAATCGTGTATATGGCTCGGCTTCTCAAGACCAGAAGAAAATTGAACTTAATCAATACCTTATTGATCCTGTGGGTCGTACGGTTGTCGATTCAGAAGTGAGCGAAGAAGAAATTGTTGATTTAACAACAAAAGAAATGGACCTAATCTTGCTTCTAACAGGTGAAATTGGTAAAGCATTTTCACGCGAGAAGATTATTGAACATGTATGGGGTGAGAATTACTTCGGCTCTGAACGTGCTGTTGATGATGTCGTACGTCGTGTGCGTAAGAAGATGCCGCGTATTCATTTAGAAACGTTATATGGATACGGATATAGGGTTCTTTCTTCATGATCAAAGTGAACTTAGCCAAGCGAATCTGGCTTGCTTTTATTTCACTCATTGTTTTAGTTGCATTATCAATTATTATTATTTACCCTATCTCAATTAAAGGGACACTTACTGAGGAAACGTACCGATTAATTGAGACCGCACAAACAAGATATGCGTATCCTTTGCTTGACTTAATCGACCCAAGAGATGAAGCCGGTGACTTTATGGATCGCCGAGAAGCAGGAGATATCGGTCATTTCTTTATACATGATACGGTTGGACGAGCCCCTGTCGGTGATTCGTTCCCTCCTCCTGATATTTTACTTGAGATGGCACAGAATGCGTACAAGCAGGAGGCAAACCGAGGGCGTTATGAAATTCAGTACGGCGAAGCCACGGTATTCTATGTCATTTCAAAAGCTCAGGTTCAAGGCACTCCAGGATTTCATATTTCCTATATGTGGGATACGTATCGTGATCAAATGGTAAATAGATTATGGGAGAGGCTATTATATCTTTTATTACTAACAAGTGGTCTGAGTCTATTACCTGCGATATGGCTGAAGCATTACTTGCGCCAGCCGCTGATTGTGCTTGGGAATCATCTAGAACAAATAGCGAACCGTGATTGGCAGGAGCCTCTTAAATGGGACGGGGATGAAGATTTTCAGCGTCTTTCTGACCAATTTGAGAAGATGAGGCAGAATTTAAACAGTTATGACAGAGCGCAGAAAACATTTATCCAGCATGCTTCACATGAGTTGAAAACACCTATTATGGTCATTAAAAGTTATGCGCAATCTGTTAAAGATGGTATTCTGCCTAAAGATAACATGGAACAGACAATGAATGTGATTATTGAAGAAGCAAACCGAATGGAGCGCCGTGTTGTAGACATGCTTTACTACACGAAGCTTGACTCGTTAAAAGAAGAGACACCAAAACATGAAGAGATCATTTTTGGATCACTTGCTTTCCAAATTGAAGAACGATTCCGCGTGCAGCGAGAGGATGTTAAGATCAAAGTCATTGGTCCTGAGACTAAGATTTATGGTGATATTGAGCAATTGGAAGTGCTTTTAGAGAACTTGGTTGAAAATGCTCTTCGCTACGCTGTCGATACGATTTGGATTACAGCCAAGGAATTAGATGATCATGTAGAAGTGAGTGTTGAGAACAACGGAGAAGCGATTCCTGAGGTCGACCTGCCGCAGATCTTTAATCCTTTCTATAAAGGAAATAAAGGGAAGTTTGGGCTTGGTCTTGCTATTGTGAAAAGGATCGCTGAGCTTCACGGGGGACAGCCTAAGATTGAAAATAGTGAGGTTGGTGTGAAGTTTATTATAGAGTTTCCGAAGCCTTATAAAAACCCAAAAGACCAGCCAAAATCAAAGAAAAAGGAGAAGAAGTCGTAGATTGACGCTTCTTCTTTTTCCATTTATACTTATTTCGTTACACTAATTTTTTGTTGTAGAGAAGGTTAGCACATGAAAAATAAAGAATTTAAGTCTTTATTCATGCTTATGATTAATATGTTTGTGGTCATGATGGGGATTGGATTAGTTATTCCTATTTTGCCCTATTATGTAGAAGCATTTGGGGCATCGAGCTTTGAATTAGGTTTACTGATTGCTGTTTTTTCCTTTATGCAGTTTTTATTGGCGCCTTTTTGGGGAAGGATGTCAGATAAATTTGGCAGGAAGCCTTTAATTGCGATTGGTATGTTTGGTTTTGCTGGGGCAGAATTTATTTTCGCCTTTGCTACGGAGCTCTGGATGCTGTTTCTTTCGCGAATACTTGCCGGGTCTTTTGGTTCGGCTGTTATGCCATCAGCTATGGCCTATGTCTCAGACCGTACGTCTTCCGAAAAGCGCGGACATGGGATGGGAATGCTCGGTGCAGCGATGGCACTTGGAATCGTAGTCGGTCCTGGAATTGGGGGTTGGCTGGCTGAAGTTAGCTTATCTTTGCCGTTTCTTTTTGCAGGAATAGCAGCCACTCTTGCGGGAATCTTTTCATTATTTCTATTGCCGGAATCATTATCGAAGGAAAAGCGAATGGAAATTGAAGATTCTGCTGACCGCAGCAATCAATTTTCCCAAATGTGGCATGCACTTAAAAGTCCGGTTGGATTTCTATTAATCCTTGTTTTTGGCTTAAGTTTTGGTTTGGCAAACTTTCAAACCATATTTGGTATGTATGCACTGCATCAGTTTGACTACTCCCCTTCTCAAGTAGGTTTTATTATGGTGTTAGTTGGCGTAATAGGAGCGGTTGCTCAGGGAGGTCTTGTAGGAAGGCTTACCGTAAGGTTCGGAGATGAACGAGTGGTGTTAGGCGCACTGCTTCTAAGCGGGATCGGGTTTGTTGTAATGATGCTTGCATTTGACTTTGTGACCGTTATTTTCACAACATGCTTATTCTTTTTAGGTAACTCTATTTTAAGACCTTCTGTAAACACAATGATTTCAAAGCTTGCAGGGGATCGTCAGGGAATGATAATGGGGTTGAATAACTCTTTTCTAAGCCTTGGAAACGTTGCCGGGGCTCTGCTTGCAGGATTAATGTTTGAATGGAATATGTATTTGCCATACAGCATAGGAGCACTAACAATGTTTGTTGGTTTCTTTGCTACGGTTTCATGGCTTTCTAGAAGAAAAGAAACAATAAAAACTACTGCCTAAATAGTAAGAGCCCTTTTGGTGAAAGGGGCTTTTTTCGTTTAGGAAGGTCTAAACAAGTATGCTATACTTGAGAAGATAAAGCACAAAAAAGCAGATGATAAAAATAGATTTAGTATAATGAGGTGAAACGGTTGAGTAAAGGGATCCGCTATCATAAAGTAGGCGAGAAGATTGAAACCTATCTATTAATTAAGACAGCAACAAAAGGGATTGCGAGTAACGGTAAACCGTTCCTAACGTTAATCTTAGGAGATAACACAGGGGAAATAGAAGCAAAGCTGTGGGGTTGTTCGCCTGAAGACGAAGTGGCATTTGCTAGTAAAGCTATTGTCCATATACAAGGGGATGTTATTGAGTATCGCGGACGCCTTCAGTTAAAAATTGGAAGCATCAGACCTACAACGGCTATGGATAATGTAAAGGTGGCTGATTTTGTCAGGTCTGCGCCTATATCGCCAGAGGATATGCTTGAAGAAGTTACTCAATATATCTTTGAAATGAAAAATCCTACCATTCAGCGTATTACCCGATTCTTATTGAAGAAACACCAGCAAGAATTTCTAGAATCACCGGCAGCAACGAAAAACCATCACGAATTTGTTTCTGGATTAGCCTATCATGTTGTATCCATGTTAAAGATTGCAAAAGACTTGGCTGTCCTATATCCAACTCTTGATAAAGACCTTTTATATGCTGGTGTGATCTTGCACGATTTGGGGAAGGTACGTGAGTTGTCAGGACCTATAGATACGCATTACACGATTGAAGGAAAGCTTCTTGGACATATCTCAATTATGGTAAATGAGATTGCAGATGCAGCTAAAGAATTAGAGCTTGAAGGAGAAGAGGTGTTGATTCTTCAACATATGGTGCTCAGCCATCATGGAAAAGGAGAGTGGGGCTCACCTAAAGTTCCAGTCGTGCGTGAAGCAGAAGTGCTTCATATGATCGATAATATTGATGCGAAAATTAACATGATGGATCGCGCCTTAGAGCGGGTTCAGCCTGGTGAATTTTCTGAGCGGGTGATGGCTTTAGATAATCGCAGTTTCTACAAGCCTGCTTTTCATGAACCTCCATTAGATATCTAGTTCTATTTATCTCGCCTGTTACATATTCTCTACTAAAAGAAGACAAGCAGGGGGGATATGAATTGGAAAAACGACAAAAAAACCAACGACTAGCGTTGATATTACTATTAATTTTAGCAGTATTATTCGTGTTAACTCAGACAGCTATTGGAGCAGTGCTGTTAGCAAGTCCATGGTGGGTGTATTTTGTTATCGGAGGTATTCTATTAAGCGGGTACCTTTCAATGAAATACTCACGTGAGGAACGTGAATTCGAACAAGAATGGATTGAAAAAGAAGGCAATGTATATATGGAGAGGCTGGCAGAGGAACGAGCGCGCCGCACAAAAGAAGGATCATAGCGAGTAGCTATGACCTTCTTTTTGTTTGCCCTTCCGCCTTTCATGTTTAGCAGCAGTAGAACGTTGAGCCTACAATAATTAATAAGATAAATAGGATCACTAGCAGGCAAAATCCGTTATCGCCGTATCCGTAATCGTAGCCGCCTTGTACTGGACCTTTTTTTGACATGATAATCATCCTTTCAAAACTATGATTAGGGCTATCCCCTAATCTAACGTATGCAAGCGTCTAGTTTTTGACATAGGCTGGAGTGCAATTTGGGCGCTTAAGCAAGAGAAAAGCCGGCACTTATCAATTAAAGTGCCGGCTGTGTTATTATTCGGTTGTCTCTTCCGTTGGCTCACTTTCCTCAAAAAGGTTTGCAAACTCAGGGTCTTTAATATCGATCGTTGCATTGTCGACAAGGTCGCGTAATACTTCCTCTGTTGATTTAGATTGTTCTTGAATCAGTGCTTGTTCGATATCATCTGCAAAATCTTCATATCCAGATTTACGATCAGTTACTTTAATAATATGGAACCCATATTGAGATTCTACAGCATCACTTACTTCACCGACTTCTAGTGCAAAAGCAGCTTCTTCAAATTCAGGTACCATCTCGCCGGTACCGAAAAATCCTAAATCGCCACCGCGTGTAGCAGAACCATCCATTGAATATTCAGCAGCTAATTCTCCAAAGTCTTCTCCCGCTTCAATCTTTTCAAGGACTTCGTTTGCTGTTTCTTCATCTTCAACTAAGATATGACTCGCTTGAACCTGCTCAGCATACAGCTCTTCGTTCTCTTCGTAATAAGCTTGTTTATCTTCTTCTGTTACGTTCACTTCAGATTTGGCTAACTTATCAAGAACAATTGGTGGAACAATCATATCTTCTACAAAATCATCCATAGATTCATACGTCATATTAAATTGGGCATCTAGAATTTCAAGTAATTCTTCGTCTGTTTCGACATTTAACTGACCTTTAAAGTTCTCAATTCCTTCTTCTATTTCTTCTTCAGTCACGCCTAGTTCATTCTTAGCATCAGCAATTAGAACTCGTTGCACCATTTCCTCTAATGTTGCTTGGCCGTATCGTTCTTTCATCTTGTCATAAAATTCAGCTTCAGTTACTTCATTTCCATCCACAGTCACTACTACATTAGAATCAGTTGCAGTATCATCATTGCTGCAAGCTGCAAGAGCAGTCATACATGCAAGACCAACAGCTGCGATCATTCGTTTATTCATGAGTTCAACTCCTCAAAATTGTCGCTATTCATTGAATTTCTACGATTATGTTCCAACCATTTTGTTGAATCATCTTTAACTTCTATGTACCTTTTTAGCTGGCCCACATACTTTATACAATGAACAGTCGATCCTTCTTTCAGACATAACTATACCATAGATTACTCTGTTAGAGAATGATTTTCAGTACTGTTTAAAACGTAGTCTCAAAATTTTAGGGCAATCGCCTAGTACCTAATCAAGACATTTGCATAGTATATCCTAACAAAGCAAAGAGGAGGTGTTCTTATGTCTCAAGGATATCATGGTGGAGGTTTTGCGTTAATCGTGGTGTTGTTCATCTTATTAGTAATCGTCGGTGCAGCTTGGTGCTAGCATCTACACACCTCTTTACGGTTTAACACTTTACTAAGGGGAGGAGGATTAGACAATGGGTCACTCTTATGGATATAACGGATTCGCGTTGATCGTCGTGTTATTTATCTTATTAGTGATTATCGGTGCTTCTTGGTGCTGCTAATCACCCAAAAAAGAATGGAGCGCTATTGCGCCCCATTCTTTTTGTTTACATAGACCATACACTAACTTTAACGCTAGCCAGCCCAGTCGCCTTCGCTTTTCGTGTCTAGCTGCGGCTCCTTGTCTTGCAGGTAAAAACGGTGAATCGAACGAAGCAAAGGGCGCTTCTCATCGCTTCCTCTTATTTTACCGCATGCCAAAGCAGTCGCCTTCGCTTTTCTAGGTAAACATAAATTTTACGTATGTGGATGTTAGTAAAATTGTCATTAAGATATTAATTGTGCGAAAAACTTTTGGTTGTTTTTCAGACGGGATTTCTTTGCGTTCACATAAGGCATCCGTCATTGTATTGATCATATACAAAATAAATAGGGCAAAAAATACGAGAAATAAGACCATTCAATTGCCTCCAGTCTAGCTTTGTCTTATCTTAAACTTTATCAAAACTTTTTAAAAAAAGATAGAAGTATGCATGATTTAGTTTTAATGATAAGGGGAATGCAGGGGTTAGGTGGTTTGTAAAATAGAATAAGAGTACGTATGATCAAAGGGAGAGGTGATGTAGAGATGGAGAGAGCGAAAAATAAGTTTCCATTTAAGTTAGCGTTTTTAACGCTGCTCGCAATAAATATTATCGTGCTTATTATTGCTTTTGTTTTTGTCATGAGATTTACAGGTCCAATTGATGAAGATCATCTATCACAATCTGCTCCAGTGGATAGTGAAGCAGCATTTACAATTGAGACTTCTAAAAGTAAGTTAAATGGTTTAATCGCGAGGGAAATTGAAAAACAAGATGCTGGTGTTCCATATGTAGTAGAGCTTGGAGATGAATTGATTGAATTTAGGTCCGAGTTTAGTATTTTAGGTCAAAGAGTCCCTTTAGAAATGCATTTTGAACCGCAAGTGAGGGAGAATGGAGATGTTTTATTGCTAGCTGACCATATATCGGTCGGTATCCTGCAGCTTCCACAGGACCGGGCTATGCAGCTGATTAAAGAGTATGCTGACCTGCCTGAATGGGTAGATATCTATCCTGCAGATCGTTTAGCGCATATAAAAGTCACTGAAATTGATGTTGATCCGAAAATTGATTTTAGAGCAAAAGCCATCAATTTACCTGAAGATGAAATCACGTTTGAGATGATCGTAAATAATTAATTCAACATACAAAAAGCAGAATCCACACCACTGGGTTCTGCTTTTTGCTATACTGCTTGCTTTATTAGGATATGAAAGCCTTCATCATGATCCTCAATATAACACTGTTTAGGTGCTTTCATTAGGTGAGAAGCGTAAACCAAATCATAAAAAGCCAAGCCGAAATTGATCGATGTAAGGATCGAAAAATAAGGTAAAAATTGCGGCCACATAATGGATCCTACCCCACCTGCTGTTGTAATGAATACTAAAGGTGAAAATAGAGCCAATAAGTAAACATTTCGGGAAAGCGGCTCCCTTAATTTGATATCCATTAAAGGGAACAATAATTTCCTTGTACTGATTTTTATCTTTGCACGTCCGCCAAATAACCAAATGGGAAGGCAGTGAAGCAATTTATGTGTAAGGACTAAGCCAAATAAACTTAACACCACTGTAACAAAGCCAAATTGAGTAAATTCAGTTGTCTGCACAATCGTGCTCATGACTAAATAATAAAATAAAAATGATAGTAAAACAGTGCTTGATGAGAACATGATTAGGCGCAACGTTCCATAATCACGAGAAATATTAATGGTCTTCCAGCAGTTCATATCTAAGCTGCACCTCCAAAACAAGTTGAACCACAAGTTGGTTGAATATAAGGTCGAATCTAATAAAAGATAACTAGTAAATTTAATGCTCAACCTAATTGAATAATTTACGCCCTTTTTCTAGGAAATGCAATACCTCTGACAAAAATAAAAGGATTTCGACAATAATAAAAAAAGACAATAAAAAAACGGAGCGATTTTTAGAAATCGTTCCGCAATTTTTTTCGGTTAAGATGACTCTTTCGTAAGAGAGTGATCATCAAGCATTGGGCGTCTTGGAGACAAGCGGCCTTCTTCTTCAGTAAAGCCTTCTTCAAATTTTTGTAAGGTTTGTTCAAACATATCTACAAAATCAGGACCATAGATATGGCGAAGCATGCTCATGATTTCAGAGAATTCTGGGAATTTCCCGTATAATTCTTTGATTGGAAGGGCGCCCCCATACACTCCATATGTGCTAGGCTCATAGGTTTCTAATGTTTTTAAAAACATTTCCTTACCCTCTTCAGTTAGACAAACGTACGTATTTCGTTTATCATTCTCTTTTTTTGAAAACGTAAGAAATCCGCGTTCTTCAAGCTTCTTTGAAAAATTAAAAGCTGTTGATACATGCATCACTCCGAATTTGGCTATGTCTGAAATAGACGCACCGTCAAGATGATAAGCAATCCAGAGAATATGATGTTCATTAATATTTAAATCAAATGGTTTAATCCATGTCTGCCAATCTTTTTCTACCGACTTCCAAAGTGCTTTACTTAATTGCGCAACCTTATGATTGAAAATAACAGACTGTTTTAAAGAGTAAGGTTCGTTTGGCTCCATTTTTCTCCCCCTATCACGCTTCATATTTCTTTATCTTTTATAAAGCTATTTCTGAATACTTTTATTACTTATTATGACAAGGAATGTGTCAAAAAGAAAGAGGAATTCTCTTCTTTTTAGAAATTTTCTAAAAAATGTTTGTAAATCTATATTTATATAGTGATTATTTACTAAAGAGAAAGCAGCTTAATCTAGCTGCTTCATCTGAGATACTCGGCGTTGAAGTTCTTCTGTATCTTTTCTTAGCTGATCGATACTTGGCTGAACCTCTTTTTGCCAGTCAGAAATACTTTCTTTCACTTCTGAGCTAACTGCTTTAATTGATTGAATGCCTAGCTGGGTTGTTTCTGTTACTTTTTCTTTTAATACGATGGAATCATTAGAAAATTGCTTAACACCTTTACGTACTTTTTGAACTCGATCCTTACACGTTTCTTGAAGCTCACGACCCGATGCTGGGGTAGTGAATAGAGTAGCTGTACCTGCTACTACAACTCCAGCAACAATCCCAGAAAGTAAAGATTTAATATGCATATTTTTCTCACCTCATCCATAATTGATCGTCATGTGTGCCATCTGCCGCTCATACAATAAAAAAAGGAGGGAAGATGACTATGCAGCACGCACTCATTTTATTGGTACTATCTGTAAGTTTATTATTGATGTATAGTCTCATTTATTCAATTTCAAGGTTTGTGAAAACGAAAGATGCTTCAGAGAGAACCTATTGGAGAAAAACAATATTGATCATGTTTACATGTTTTATCATCAGTGGAGTCCTATCTGGATGGCTTTTAGTATATGTCTAGAAGAGAGCTGTTCATTTACAGCTCTCTTTCTAATTAAGCGTGTTTATTTTGGAATTCAACCATGAATGCTCTTAGTGCTTCACAAGCTTCTAATGGAACAGCATTATAAATTGATGCACGACATCCCCCAACAGAACGGTGTCCACCTAAACCGACAAAGCCTTTTTCAGCTGCTTCGCTCAAGAAAGATTTAGTCAGTTCTTCGCTCTGTAAAGTGAACGTTACATTCATATGAGATCGGCTTTCATTTGTCGCATGTCCTGTATAAAAGCCATTGCTTTCATCAATGGTAGCATAAAGGAGCTGTGCTTTTTTGGCGTTTGCTTGAGCAATACCGCTTGCACCGCCTTGATCCTTCACCCACTGTAAAACATTACGAAGCATGTAGATCGCAAATGTTGGTGGGGTATGGTATAGGGAATCGGCTTTAGCATGCGTTTGGTAACGAAGAATAGTTGGAATTTGGTCATTGGCGCTCTCTAGCAAATCTTTTCTGATAATAACAACTGTTACACCAGAAGGGCCAAGATTTTTTTGTGCTCCTGCGTAAATCATTCCAAATTTGCTGACGTCAATCGGTCGTGAGAGGATATCACTCGACATGTCTGCAATTAAAGGAATATCTTTTGTATCTGGATAGGTGGACCACTGTGTACCGAAGATGGTGTTATTTGATGTAATATGAATATATGCATCATTTGCATTAATTTCAGATGAGTTAACTTCAGGGATTGAACGGTAATTTTCATCTTTTGAAGAGGAAAGAATCTTCGCTTCGCCAACTAATTGAGCTTCTTTTAGAGCTTTTTCAGACCATGAACCACTCATAACAAAGCTTGCTGTTTTACCTTCTTTAAGCAAGTTCATCGGAATCATTGAAAATTGCAAGCTAGCGCCGCCTTGAAGAAAGAGAATCTCGTAGTTGTGAGGAATCTCTAAGAGTTCGGTTAGTAAACTTTTAGCTTCTTGATGGACTGCTTCGTATGTTTTGCTGCGGTGGCTAAGCTCCATAACTGACATGCCGCTGTCACCGAAATTAAGTAATTCTTCTTGTGCTTTTTCTAATACTGGCTTAGGCAGGGCTGAAGGGCCTGCATTAAAGTTAAAAACCTGTTTGCTCATTTCTCTTTCCACTCCTTTAATTCGGTACTACAGTAATGTTTTTTCTAATACGATTATCGTACCATAATTTATTTAAAAAAGGAGAGGAAAGGAGAGATATTTTCTGAATGTACAGAAAAAAAGAACTGACCATTTGGTCAGTTCGTAACATGTGCAGAAATAGCAGCTGCCATTTCTTGCAATTCTTCTGGCTTATAGTCTGAGCTGTGATCTTTCCATACTGCGCCAAATCCATCGCCCTTACCGTAGCGAGGAATTAAATGGACATGATAGTGAAAGACAGTTTGGCCAGCTGTTTCCCCGTTATTATTTACTATGTTTAATCCTTCAAGCTTGTATGTAGCTTTAAGGCCTTTTGCTAATTTCGGAACAACTGAGAAAAGGTGGCTGGCAAGTTCTGTATCAAGCTCAAACACATCTGCCTTGTGAGCTTTAGGTATTAATAATGTATGCCCTTTTGTCACTTGACTAATATCCATAAAAGCTAGAACCTTTTCATCTTCATAAACTTTTGCAGAAGGAATCTCTCCCTTAATGATCTTACAAAATATACAATTTACATCGTGAGACATCTTATCACCCTTTCGATTTGATTTGGATAAATATAGATTATATATGGAGTAATTTTCTTTTTTCTACTATATCTTAGTGAGTTATGGACATGCAAGTCGTTCGTCTGTTTTGTAACAGAAGATAAACATCAGTGTGTTATTGGCACAGAAAGGGCTATATGGTATGATATAGTTAGAAAATTTAAATAAATCAGAAGCGGGAGGAACGATTATGCATGTACCTTTAGTTTTGCTTGATTTTCTAGATCGTGCTGTTGAATTATATGGGGATAAGCCAGCTATTGTCGGAGAAGAGAGAACGCTTACATATCAGCAATTAAATGAACGAGTACAACAATTGTCTTATGGATTAACAAAACTAGGTATCCAAAAAGGAGACAAAGTTGCTTACCTTGCTCCCAATACAGAAGATATGCTTGAAGGCTTCTATGGCGTGTTTCAGGTAGGAGCAGTGATGACATCTTTAAATACACGATTAAAGCCCGAAGATTACTTGTTTATCTTAAATCATAGTGAATCTCAAGTGCTTTTTGTTGACCAAGAATTGTACCCTCTAGTGGAGCCTGTTATTGATAAGCTAGAAACAGTAAAACACATTATCATTCATGGAGCTAAAGAGAATCAACAGGCAGGGGTTTCATATGAGCGATGGCTCAGTCAGTTTCCAACAGACGAGTTTAAACGTGTTCCTTTAGAAGAAAATGATTTAGCAAATATTTTATATACTAGCGGTACAACTGGAAATCCCAAAGGTGTTATGTTAACGCACCGCAGCAACTACCTGCATGCTTTAAGCACTCAGCATCATTTGTGTGTGAGTGATCAAGATACGTTGCTGCATGTATTGCCGATGTTCCATGTGAATGGATGGGGTTCGCCGTTTTATTACACAGCGAACGGTGCAACGCAAGTAATGCTTAGAAAAATCGATCCGAAGACTATTTTTGAAAAAATAGAGAAAAATGGGGTAACCGTAGCTCATATGGCACCTACTGTTTTAAACATGCTGCTTGAATATGCGAAAACAGAAAATGTGCCGAAAAGGGATAATATGAGAGTCGTGATCGCTGGGTCTGCTCCGCCTCCTGCATTTGTAACACGTGTGGAGGAAGAATTGGGCTGGGAGTTTATTCAAGTGTATGGAATGACTGAATCAAGCCCGCTTGTAACAACTTCTCAAATCCGTTCAGAGCAGCTTTCTTTTGATGATGCAGCGAAAGCTCGTCTAAAAGCAAAAACAGGCTATCCGATGATTGGATCAAAGTTGAAGGTTGTGAATGAGTACGGTGAGAAAGTAGCTGCGGATGGAAAAAGCATCGGAGAGATTGTTGTCCGTTCAAATGGTGTGATGGAAGGCTACTGGAAAAACCCTGATGCGACGAGTGAGACAATTCGTGATGGCTGGCTGCATACGGGGGATATGGCCACTGTAGATGAACATGGTTATATGGAAATTGTCGATCGAAAAAAAGATGTGATCATAAGTGGCGGGGAAAATATTTCCTCTATTGAAGTAGAAGGCGTCTTGTACGAGCACCCTGCTGTTTTAGAAGCAGCGGTCATTGCCGTTCCTCACGAGAAGTGGGGAGAAGTTCCACATGCTGTCGTCGTATTGCGTGAGGGGCAACAGCTTTCTGAAGAAGAAGTGATCGAATTCGCTAGAAGTAAAATGGCTCATTTTAAAGCTCCTAAAAGTGTAGTATTTGCAGAAGCACTACCTAAAACGGCCTCAGGAAAAATCCAAAAGGTTCAAATCCGTAAAGAATATTGGGGCGAAGGAGCAAGAATGGTTAACTAACACAGGGTCTACAGCTCTCACTGAGGTGGGGGCTGGTTTTTTTATGCCATCTCAGTCGCCTTCTCTTTTCTTTGTCTAGCTGCGGGGCATTTTCCTGCGGGTAAAAACGGTGAATCGAACGAAGCAAAAAGCGCTTCTCATCGCTTCCCCTCATTTTACCGCATGCCAGCCCAGTCGCCTCCGCTTTTCTTTGTCTAGCTGCATGATTCAGGTACTCGGTGCCTTCACTTCGCCAAACGAAGCAAAAGGAGGCTTCTAATTGTCGAACCTCCAGCCTCCTCTTACCTAATCGAATCATTTCGCTTTTCTTTTTTTATTCACATTTTCTTTGGTTGGGGCGTGCTATAATACGGGTGGTTACCTTGTGAAAGGAGAATGGATATGAAGAAAATAGGTCTTTTCCTTGTAGTTATATTACTTGCTTTTCCAGCCGCTGGTTGTTCAAATGACAATGCGGTGGATGAGCATGCTGATCATTCGATGATGATGGGTGATATTCATGAAGAAACAGCATCGGCGAGTGTTTTGCCAACATTTTTAGAAAATCATCCAGATTCGATTGCACAGATTTACGAGCGTACGCCTCACTATCAAGAGCTGCTTGAACATATGCCTTGCTATTGTGGATGCGGGGAATCTGTAGGACATCGCAGCACGTTTGATTGCTTTATTAATGAGCGTGGTGAAGACGGCTCTATTGTCTGGGATGATCACGGGGCTAAATGTGGTGTTTGCCTTGAAATAGCACATGCTTCGATGGAATTGTACGATAATGGCATGCCTGTAAAAGACATTCGTGATCTTATTGATGAGCATTATAAAGAGGGGTATGCTGAACCTACGGATACTCCACAGCCAAATGCATAAGGTAGAATAAGAAGTAGCCGAAACCGGTTACTTCTTACTTGTTTTATAGAGGTTTTTAGGGTGCGAGTGGAGAAGGTAGTCATTCATTTGGTACAATCAAAAGGATATAAGCATCTAAGAATTTTATATAAATGAATAGAATAATCAGAATTAAACCAGGGAGGCGGCAAACAAACGATGAATCAACGTTTAAAAATAGAACATCTTACTGGGGGATATCACCCTAAAAAGCCAGTGCTGCATGATGTAAATTTCTCTGTTAATCAAGAAGAGATTGTTGGGTTAATCGGCTTAAATGGAGCAGGGAAAAGTACGACCATTAAACATATATTAGGACTGCTTGAGCCTCATGAAGGCCGTGTCACTATTGAAGGAAAGACATTTCACGAAGATGCCAATGAATACCGTCGTTCATATGCGTACATACCTGAAACTCCTATTCTATATGACGAATTAACATTGTGGGAGCATCTTGAATTAACGGCGCTTGCTTACAATCTTGATCAAGCAGTATTTGAAGAGCGTGCAGAAGCCTTGCTTAAAGAATTTAAAATGACAAAAATGAAAAAATGGTTTCCAAGTCATTTTTCTAAAGGGATGCGCCAAAAAGTCATGATTATGAGTGCATTTTTAGTGGAGCCGCCTGTGTATATCGTCGATGAACCGATTGTTGGTCTTGACCCGATTGGTATTCAGTCTTTTCTCAATTTCATTTCTGATATGCGAAAACGCGGTTCAGCTATCTTAATGTCTACCCATATTCTAGCGACGGCAGAACGTTACTGTGATCGCTTTGTCATTCTTCATCATGGAAAAGTGGTGCTAACTGGTACACTTGATGAAATGAGAAGTCAGCTAAAGATGCCTGAAGCCACATTAGATGATATTTATATTGAGATGACAAAGGACGCGGTCCTATGAGGGATGGGATGACTCTTTGGCGTGAGCGGATCAGCTCTTACTGGAATGAAGCGATACGTTATCTACGCTTAATTGGAAACAGCGGTTTTTTATTTACGGTTTACTTTCTCATCCTAATTGGAAGCTTCTATTATAGTCAGGCATTAGAAGAATTACCGGAAGCATTCCCTTCTTTATGGGTTTTTACAGTCATATTTGCGATTGTTTTAACCAGAGGCCGTATCAGGACATTTGTGAAGCAGGCAGATGTAGTGTTTTTACTGCCTTATGAGTCAAAACTCGATCGATATTTCAGAGCTTCTCAGATCTATTCATACATTCTGCAATCTTTTGTGATGCTCGTTATCTTTATTGTCTTGGCACCACTTTTTGCATTAAGAATTTCAAATGAATCAGGAAGCTTCTGGTTTGTACTACTAATGCTGCTTATCGCAAAAGGTTGGAATGTAGCGAGCACTTGGCAGGAGCAGCGTTTTGCTAGCGGTCAGGAGAGAGGATCACACTTCCTATTACGACTTATGGTGAATGGAGTATTTACTTACCTGTTATTTTCAGGTGCTGATTTTATCTATTTAATAGCTGTAGTTGGAATCATGGCACTGTTGTACGTGTTCTATTATCAAAAACTAGCTGTGAAGCTTTCAATTAAATGGGAACATTTAATTTCCGTAGAGCAGAAAATGCTGATGTTCTTCTATCGTATTGCTAATGCATTTACGGATGTGCCGCAATTAAAGGAACAAGTGAGAAGCCGCTCGTATTTAAACGGAATGCTCGGATTCTTATCGGCGAATAAAAAAAGCGTGTATCATTATTTATTTGCGCGAACATTTATCCGTGCAAATGACTACTTAGGAGTGTATGTAAGGCTTATCGTCGTTGCAAGCTTCTTATTAGCCATACTGCCAAACGGATGGATGGAGATTGCTGTTTTTCTTTTATTTATGCATATGGTAATGATGCAGCTGTCTACGTTATGGTTTCATTATGATACGAATATGTGGGTAGACCTATATCCGATTGAACAGGGAGACAGAAAAGAAGCACTTACGACGATCAGCTTCAGGCTGCTGCTCGTTATGACTGCTGTCTTAACAGGAGTTTTATTGGTCAGCTCTACTTATTTAATTACAGCAATTGGCCTTGCAATAGGAATATTGTTTAGCTATCTCGGAAGCACCACATGGATTCATAAGCGCAAAAAGCAGGCATGGTAAACTCATTTTTCTCATTTATTAGTAGAAATGACTGGATATAAAAGGAGTGTGCTAATGTATAAGGAAAATGCCAAAGAAGAAGTCACGCGCTGGAAAAGGAAGCTGTTAAAACGTCCTTCAATGGCAGGCCGTTACACAAAAAAGCTTCAAGTGAAAATGAATACAATGATACCTGAGAGGGTTCATACGGTGGTAACGACAGGTATTAGAAATATGGTTCAAGCTACGTTAACTGGAACAGAGCATACTGCCAATAAAGAACCCTTGTATGATTTAAGTCTAGAAGAACGTGAAGAAAAAGTAAGACAACTGATCAAATCATATAAACGAACAGCTGCTGCTGAGGGCGCAGGTACTGGTGCTGGTGGCATTCTGCTTGGTTTAGCTGACTTCCCTCTATTGCTCGGAATAAAAATGAAATTTCTCTTTGATGTAGCTCAGACATATGGCTATGATGTAAGAGATTACAGGGAGAGACTTTTTGTCTTGCGACTTTTCCAGCTTGCCTTCTCAAGCGGAGATAAGCGTATTGAAGCTCTGAAGCGGATTGAAGAGTGGGAAGAGGAGTACAATTATCTGCCTAGTAAAAGAGAGTATATGGAGCATGTTGATTGGAAAGAGTTTCAATTAAACTATCGTGACTTTATTGACTTACCGAAAATGCTGCAGATGATACCAGGATTTGGTGCTATCGTTGGGGCAGCAGCTAACTATCATTTTCTTGATCTGCTTGGTGAGACGGCAATGAATAGTTACAGAATTCGATTATTTGAACAAGAAAAAAACGGAGAGGATCTATAAATTGATCCCTCCGTTTTTTTGTGAAGAATTCTTTCATTACAAATTAAAAGGTAAGTTTGTAGCAATACGCTGCAGGTAAGCAGAAATAATACTGAACTGTCCTGTAAATAAAAGAATACCCAATGCTACCATAATTCCTCCGCTCACTTTTTGAATCGTAGGGAGCCACTTGTTCAGGCGGCGCATTTTATCAAGGGAGCGAGACCATAGAAGTGCTACTGCGACAAAAGGAATGCCTAAGCCAAATGAGTACATCAAGAGTAAGAACATCCCATTCCACATTGTATCTGCCTGACTTGCTAAAAATAAAATGGATGAAAGAACTAAACCGATACACGGCGACCATCCCGACCCAAATAGAAATCCAAGCAGTACAGATCCTGCAAAGCTGCTTGACTTACGTGGTTTTGCTTTTATTCGTTTATCAGATAACAGCATCCGTATAGAAATGACGCCCATCATTTGTAAACCGAAAATCGTAATAATGATTCCGCCAATCTGCTCTATAAGTGGTCTATAATCCCAGAAAGCCTGCCCGATGAGTGATGTGGAAAGCCCAAGTAAAAGAAAAATGCTTGTAAATCCCATTACAAAGCCCAGACTTCTCATTAAAATAATCTTTCTGTCAGCGGCCACTTCATTTCCTGTCACTTGTGTTCCAGTTAATTGTGCTAAATAAGCCGGCATTAGTGGAAATACACAAGGAGATAAAAAGGATACAATCCCCGCAAGAAACGCAAGCCATATCGTTACTTCACCCAATAACGTCACCTCCATCTACTACTAGTCCATGCAAAAGCAAGTAAAACTATTCTATCATTTCACTTATGAAAGAAAAAATCCTTAAGCTTGTTCGTACAAAGTATATACCATAACTCTAATTTATTTCATTTGAAAAACAATTTGTTCACTGAAGTGACAAAGAAGTGACAAAGGTCCGAGAGAAAGATCGGTCTAGAGGCGGAGAGAAAACCGTGCTCAGGCAAGGGGTCAATTTCGATGCTGTTTCCTACAATAGAAGTAACGAAAGGCAAGGAGGGGTGAAAATGAGAAGAGCAGCAAAAGCGTTAGGAGGAGCGATCCTATTATTCATTGGTGTAAGCATTCTCCTTAGTATGTTTGGGATTCATTTAGGAGGCTTAATCAGCTTAGTATTAGGAGTTTGGCTGATGTACCTTGGTTATACCAAATGGCAGGAAACAGGATGGTCTCCATCAAGTATTGTCTTACTAGCTCTAGGTGCCGTCATTTTATTTGGAGGAATGGGCGGTGTCGTCAGTTTAGCGATTGGCCTCTTGCTTGTTTACTTTGGCTATAAGTTAGTTGTCCAAAAAACAGAGCAGGAAGACGAAGAAGATGAAGATAACTATGGATCTGATTATGACACTTTAGATGCAGAGTTTAATCGATTAATAAAAAAATAATAAATCAAGTGTTAAATAGCAAGTGTTAAATACAAGGAGGAATTACGATGTCAGCATTGAAAAGAATTGAGCGATATATTAAAGCAACGATACATGATGGATTAGATCGTATTGAAGATCCAGAAATGATGGTGAAACAGCATATCAGAGATGTGAAAGAATCGATAAAAAAAGCTGAACGTACGATTCAAAAGCAAAGGCAGATTCAAGATATGCTTAAGCGTGATAAAGACATGACAGAAAGATTAATGCTGAAAAGGGAGGAACAAGCTGTAGATGCGTTAAAGTCTGGTGAGGATCAGCTTGCTAAAAAATTATTACTTGATAAAAAGCACCTAGCCAATCAGGTGGTTCGATATGGTGAACTGACTCATAAAAGCATGGAAGTGAAGCATTATTATGAAGTAGAAATTGAAAAGCTCCAAGATCAATATAAACAATTACGTGAAAAGAAAGTTGAACTAGCCTTAAGAATGCAGTCAGCAAAAACACATAAACATGTAAAACCAGCTCAAAAGCAATCGTTAATAGATCTTGATGACGAATTTGAGCGATTTGATGAGCAGCTGATGATAAGGGAAGATAGGGTGATATCATCATCTAGAAGTGATTTATTTGAGGCAAATAATGAAATGGAAGTAGAAGATGAAGTGCGTCGGTTAAAAGAAAAACTGAATGAACAAGCATCTCATTAAGCAAGGGATTCCCCTTGCTTTTTGTTAAACAAAATGTTCAATTTTAAAAGTGAATATTGGCTATAGGAAATATTTTCTATATACTTTGTAGGTGAGTTTATAAGTATCGAGTGTAAGTGTGATGAAAGCTGAGTGCAGGGGAGGATTATATGAAAAAAATTGCTGGGGTCGCCTTGATTATCATCGGAACTGTTCTCTTTTTATCAACTTTTGGTTCCTTATCGGTTTTTAATTTATCAGGTCTTAATAATGGAGGAGAAAAAGTGGAAAATGTCGATCAACCTTTAGAAGGAAACACGGAATTATTCATTGAAAGCACCTCTGTTGATATTAGAGTAGAACCGTCATCCAATGAAAATATGAGTGTTGATGTGATCGATAAAAGACGAAACCAAACATTACGTGTAGAAGAACGTGGAAATCGACTTACAATAAGAATGGAAGAAAGAAACAGCATCTCTATTCCGTTTTTATCCCCACGAAGAAGTACAGAAATGATTATATATATTCCTGAAGTCAATATTTCCTCATTTGAGGCGAAATCTGTATCAGGAGACATAACTATAAATACCCCGCTTGAAAGTGAAGAGGTATTTTTAAAAACCATTTCAGGGGATGTTCATTCTAGCCTCATAACCGCTGATGAGGTCTCAATCCATTCCACCTCAGGCGATCTCCAAGCAGATTCTATTGAAAGTGAGAAACTAGTCATAAAGAGTACGTCTGGAGATATTGAGGTAGAAAGTTTCAGTGGAGAACTAGATGCTAATACCGTTTCAGGAGATATTTTGGTAACATATACACACGATCATAAAGATGCTCATCTGAAAACGGTATCCGGTGATATTACGATGTGGGTAAGAAATTTAAATGCCCAGGTAGATTTAAAGACAACATCAGGTGGATTTACGATCGATGAGCAATTAACAGAGCAGCAATTTCAATCGAGAAGTTTAAAAGGAACAGCTGGAAGCGGAGAATATGTTGTTACGGCTGTCACTGTATCGGGTGATACCAAATTATTAAATAAATAGTGGTAGTGAACGTAGAGGAAAGGGGGAGTGTGGATGAGTAAGCATGGGTTAATTGGAGTTATTGTGGTGATCCTTGGAATTTGGTTTCTGATGGGTGTGCTTAGCTTTGCAACAGGCGGATTAATTGCCCCGCTCATCTTCTTCTTCCTTGGTTATTATTTTTATCAAAACAAACGCAAGCTGATTGCGGCTATTTTCTTTATCATCAGCGGCAGTATTCTTTTGGATCAATTATTTTCTATTAATTTTATTGGACTTATTTTAGCTGTTATTTGTTTTTATTACGGACTTAAATTAGTGAAAAGCCAGAAGAAGACAAAAAAATCTCATGCCGAACGCGAACGAAGGCTTAAGATGACACAAGAAGAGGCCCCTAAGCAAACACCTGTGAAGGAAAATACGTCTAAAAGTGAGCAAGAACCCTTCATTTCGGAGGGAGACCTAGATCAATCTGTTTCTCCTAGTGGTTCTACTTCAACTTCATCCAAAGCTCAACAGGCAGCCTATGAGCCGATTGTAAGAAAAAACTTTGTTGGAGATATCCATTACATGAACCAACAGTTTGAATTGCGAGATTTAACGATATGGTCTGCCCTTGGAAGCGTAAAAATAGATCTGTCAAAAGCAATGATTTCAGAAGGTGAGACCATTATTGTTATTCAAGCATTTATTGGAGAGGTCAATGTGTATGTCCCGGATGATTTAACAGTAGCCGTTCAAGCCTCTTCTCTTGCAGGAGAATTAACTGTTTTTCATGAGAAACATTCAGGTATTAATCAGCAAGTGAGTCTGGCACCTTCTCAATACAAGCAGTCAAAAAGAAGAGTGAAGCTGGTCATATCAATGGCACTTGGGGAAGTGACGGTGAGAAGGATATGAAAATGAGACTTGCCCGCCTTCTCTGGCAGTTTATCCGTCATAATGTGTTCTTAGCTCTTTTAATGACCATCTTTGCAGCTTTTTTGTTAACGTATCAAGAACCGAGAGGACTTCTTTTATTAATTGATCTCCGATTAATTGAAATTCCTCTTTTTGTCTGGCTGATAGCGACGTTTTTACTTGTTGGCATCATAGCAGGCGTCATTCAAGCTCTGCCTTTAAAAAGGAGAATTGATGAAGTCGTGCATGGAGCCATGCGTTATGAGAGAGGTACTTTTTCTCATCGACTCACAGAACAAGGAGCCGATGAGCTGACTGAGCTTGCAGTCCGGATGAACCGGATGGCTGCTCAAATTGAAGAGCAAATCGCTTCACTTCAAAGGCTTTCTACAGAAAGAGTTAAGATGCAGGATACCGTCAAGAAGGCTGCTGTCACAGAAGAGAGACAGCGTTTAGCAAGGGAGCTTCATGATGCTGTGAGCCAGCAGTTATTTGCGATCTCCATGATGACTGCTGCGTTAAGGTCGAGTGATGAAAAACAGGAAGAACAGTTAGAAATGGTAGAAAAGATGGCGAACACCGCTCAAGCTGAGATGCGTGCACTATTGCTCCATTTACGTCCTGCTCACCTAGAAGGGAAAAGCTTAGAAGAGGGAGCGGGGCAGCTGTTTTTAGAATTAGAAAAAAAGCATGATGTAGAAGTAAGTTTCCTCGTTGATATTGATTCAGACCTGCCACAAGGGATAGAGGATCAAATGTATCGTTTGATTCAAGAAGCGATCTCAAATATTTTAAGACATTCGGAAGCTAATGCAGTTGAGTTCTTGTTAAAAGAAATGCCTCAAGAGATTATCATGAAAATCATCGACAATGGAGTAGGATTTAAAGTAGATGATATTTCGCATGAATCATACGGACTTCAAACGATGAAAGAACGGATGAATGATATCGGAGGAGTATTGAATATTGTTTCCGTACCACTACAAGGAACACAGCTGGAAGTGAAAATTCCTATTGCATGGAAAGGTAAGGAGAAAGATGAACACAAGGGGGAGCGAAATGGGGAACAACCTGGTGAAAGTACTCTTAGTGGATGATCACGAAATGGTCCGTATGGGGATGTCTGCTTTTCTTCAAACACAGCCTGATATTGAAGTGATAGGTCAAGCTAGTAATGGACTAGAAGGAGTAGAGATGACCAAACGGCTCGAGCCAGATGTCATTGTGATGGATCTTGTGATGGAGAAAATGGATGGTATTGAAGCCACACGAACCATCATGAAGGATAGGCCGCTCTGTAAAGTGATTGTTTTAACAAGTTTTATTGATGATGAGAAAGTCTATCCAGTAATTGAAGCAGGTGCGTTTAGCTATTTACTCAAAACATCGTCGGCCAAAGAGATTGCTCAAGCGATCCGTCAAGCGGCGGATGGGGAACCTGTACTAGCAGCAAAAGTAACGAACAAGATGATGAACCATATGAGGTCGCAAAAAGAAAAAGCGTTGCATGAACAATTAACCCCTCGTGAATTAGAAGTGTTAAAGCTGATAGGTGTGGGGCAGTCAAATCAAGAAATAGCTGAGAGTTTATTTATAGGAATCAAGACGGTCAAAACACATGTCAGTAATATTCTTCATAAATTAGCTCTTGAAGACCGTACTCAGATTGCCATTTATGCTCATAGGCATGCCCTTGTAAAGTAAACAAAAACGACACGAGCGTGTACTCGAGTCGTTTTTGTTTAAATCGTATATTCTGTCACATATGAAGGCCGTGGGAAAATCGAGGAGCCAAGCCCTTCTTTTGTCCCGCGTTTTTTATGAGCGTGGTTATAGGCATTCGATTCCTGCCATTTCTTGAAGTAATCCTTACTTTCCCAAACCGTCATCACAATGTAGGTGTCAGATGTTTCTGGTCTCAAAATTCGTATCGCTTTAAAGCCAGGCTCTTTCTCGACTAAACCAGCACGATTTTGGAATCTTTCTTCAAACATTCCGCGCCCTTCTGCTGTAACAGGGATATTATTTAACACAACAAATCCCGCAGCAGGTATGCTTCCTGTTTCATTTAAAAGAGAATATACTTCACCAGATCCTGAATCCTCTCGTGTATCTTCAATGTAATATACGTTTTGTTGTGCGGATGTAAGTTGAATCGATGCAGCATCGTTGAATGGCACTTTTGATATAACCACTTTTCTCACACGCATTTCCCTCCTAAGAATCATATTTGACTTATTCATATAAAATAGGTTTTGAAACATTCAGCTAGGTTTCTGCGTAGAAAGTATATCGCATTCACTCGAATATTGGCAAAAGAGATGATTACGATTAAAATAAAGGCAATCTCAGTTATAATAGAAGACTTGGATTAGAGTGGCTGTTATAAATTGGGATATACTAGTAAAAAAGGAGGGATGGTATGCTGCTTAAACGAATATCATTTGCCATAATTGTTGTTCTCTCAACTGTATTGATAGGACTCGTAGGATATCTTGTTATTCTCTTAGCGGGTAACTTCGCTGTTGATAATGAGAAGCTGGTAATGAGTGCAACAACCTCTCTCGTCGATGAAGAAGGCGAACTCTTAACGAAATTATATATTGAAAATAGAGAAATTGTATCAATTGATGATATACCAGACCATGTTGAACAAGCTTTCGTAGCGATTGAGGATGCAAGATTTTATGAACATCAAGGAATTGATTTTCGCGCGATAGGAAGAGCAGTATATAGAGATATTTTAGCAGGTGCTAAAGTTGAAGGTGGAAGTACAATCACTCAGCAGCTTGCGAAAAATGTCTTTTTATCAAATGAAAAAACATGGCTGAGAAAAACAAAAGAAGTCATGATTGCCATGAACCTTGAGCGGAAATACAGCAAAGATGAAATTCTTGAGATGTATTTAAATCGTATCTACTTTGGACATGGTGCATATGGAGTCCAAGCGGCATCTAAATTGTATTTTAATAAGCCTGTTAGTGAATTGACGGTTGATGAAGGGGCTCTTTTAGCAGGGCTTCCAAAAGCACCGAACAGCTACTCACCGATCTCAAACCCAGAGCGCAGTAAACAACGACGTGATGTCGTGTTATCAGTCATGGAGCAAAGGGGCTATATCACAGCAGAGGAATCTGTTCGTTATAAAGGACGTACCATTGCAGTAGACCATAATAAGATTACAGAAAATGAGGCTTTTCTAACCTATATTGATATGGTGTTAGAGGAGGCTGAGCGTAAATATCAATTATCGAGCCAAGAGGTGTTATCTGGCGGCTACAAAATTGTTGTACCAATGAATCAGAAGCTGCAGCAATCTGCGTTTGAACGCCTGCAAAATGATGATTATTTTCCTGATGGAAATGAAGGAGCAGAAGCAGCAGCCGTATTTATGGATGTAGAGACAGGCGGTGTTCTTGCGGCACAGGGCGGCAGGGAATATGTACGCCGCGGATTAAACCGAGTAGAATCAAAGCGCCAGCCTGGATCAGCGTTTAAGCCACTAGCTGTATTTGCACCAGCACTTGAAGAGGGAGATTATGGACCATACTCAATGCTTCGTGATGAACCGCTCACATACGGTGATTATTCTCCGCGCAACCTAAATGGGGAATACAGCGGGCAAATAACAATGTATGATGCGATTACGAACTCTACGAATGCGCCAGCCGTTTGGTTATTAAATGAGCTTGGTGTTAAAGAGTCTACTCGTTTTCTAGAACATTTAGGGTTAGATATCCCTGATAAAGGCTTATCGATTGCACTTGGCGGCTTAGAAGAGGGGGTTACCCCGCTTGAGATGGCTAAAGCGTACCGAGTATTTGCAGGGAATGGAAAGGTAGTCGACCCTTATTTCATCTCGGAAATCTATGATCGTAATGGAGAACTTGTCGGGCGGGCAAATCAAACGGAAACGGAAGTCATCTCACCTCAAACTGCTTGGTACATGACGAGGATGCTGGAATCTGTCGTAAAAGAGGGTACAGCTAGAAGCGGGAATGTGGAAACACCTTTAGCAGGGAAAACAGGTACAACCACTTTCCCTGGGGTAGAAGGAGGAACGATGGATGCCTGGTTTGTCGGATACACTCCTACTGTAGTTGGCTCGGTGTGGATGGGATATGACACCACTACGACAGATCAATACTTACTAGGCGGCAGTTCCTATCCAACAGTTATGATGAAGGATATTATAAATGATTTGGACGATCCGTTGAAAAATGTTGCCTTTAAAAAGCCAGATCAAGCAGAAGAGCTTCTGCCGCCAGTAAGGTTAGCCCAAGTAGAGGATTTATCGGCTAAACTGCAAATGGGCGGCGGCGGTCTGATGAGTGTAGAACTTGATTGGACAGGCTCTGATGATGAACGCGTGTATTATCATGTCTATGAGATTTATAAAGGAGAGCGTGAGAGGCTTGCGACAGTGAGAGGAAACAGCGAATACATTGTCAGCCGCTTTAATCCTTTTTCAACTAAACAATATGAGGTCACTCCCGTAGATTCTGTGACGAATCAAGAAGGAGATCCATCGAACAGAGCGGAAGCTGAATTTAATTTTGGGTTTGGATTTTAATGTGAATTAGAACGCTAAAAAAGAATGGCTGATCTTTAGGCCATTCTTTTTTCATGAAAATGCTTGAAACAGGCAAGCAAATAGCATCATTTAGACAAAAACATTCATCAATTTTATGACAGTTTCAAAGGATGGCTATACACTGCGTTGTATGGTCATTATAGTAAAAGAGGTAGAAAACATGATTTTTTGTACGGATTCGATTAAACTAATACATAGTGAACTTTGAGAAAGGTGTGGCAAGATGACTCAACCAACATTTAACGATACGTTTTTAAAAGCCTGTAGAGGAGAGGCGCACGACCATGTACCTGTATGGTATATGAGACAAGCAGGGCGCTCGCAGCCAGAGTACCGTAAAATTAAAGAAAAATATTCTCTTTTTGAAATTACTCATCAGCCAGAGTTATGTGCTTATGTTACTAAACTCCCAGTTGATCAATATAACAACGATGCGGCGATTTTATATAAAGACATTATGACTCCGCTTCCTGCAATCGGAGTAGATGTGGAAATTAAATCTGGCATTGGTCCGGTTATTGATAATCCGATTCGCTCAAAAGGCGACGTTGAAAAGTTAGGCATGATTAATCCAGAAGAGGATGTACCTTATGTACTTGATACGATTAAGCTTCTTCGTGAGCAATTAACCGTGCCGTTAATCAGTTTTGGAGGGGCGCCGTTTACGCTTGCGAGCTATATGATCGAAGGCGGTCCATCAAAGAATTACAATAAGACAAAAGCATTTATGTATGCAGAGCCCGAGGCTTGGCATATGTTAATGGACAAGCTTGGTGATGTCACAATCACGTATGTGAAATCACAAATTGCAGCGGGTGCACAAGCAATCCAGATTTTCGATTCATGGGTGGGAGCTCTAAATGTTGCTGACTACCGTGCATTCGTCAAACCTGTGATGACCCGTATTTTCACAGAACTAAGAAAAGAAAATGTTCCTTTAATTATGTTCGGTGTAGGTGCAAGCCACTTAGCAAATGAATGGAATGACCTGCCGCTAGATGTTGTAGGACTTGATTGGCGCTTATCTGTTAATGAAGCTCGTGAGCGCGGCATCCAAAAAACGGTTCAAGGAAATTTAGATCCAGCGATTCTTCTTGCTCCTTGGAATGTAATTGAAGAGCGTGCGAAAGCGATTCTTGACCAAGGTATGCAGTCTGATAACTTTATCTTTAACCTAGGACACGGTGTATTTCCTGAGGTTAATCCTGATACATTAAGACGCTTAACAGCATTTGTTCATGAATATTCAGCAAAACATTCAAGATAACATTCATTTTAAGGAGTGAAAACGAGTGTCTAAAAAGAAATATGGATTACTTGTCATGGCATATGGAACACCAAGAAGCAAAGAGGAAATTGAACCTTATTATACACATATCCGCCGCGGCCGTAAGCCGTCTGAAGAGGCGTTAACTGATTTAACTGAGCGTTATGAGGCAATTGGCGGAATCAGTCCTCTGGCTAAAATTACTGAAGATCAAGCTTACGGTCTTGAACGTTATTTAAACGAGCAATATGAAGATTATGAATTTAAAGCTTATCTTGGCCTGAAGCATATTGATCCATTTGTAGAAGATGCTGTACAGCAAATGAAAGAGGATGGCATTGAGGAAGCAGTAAGCATCGTGCTTGCTCCTCACTTCTCAACCTTCAGCGTAAAATCCTATAACGGACGTGCGAAAGAAGAGGCAGAGAAAATCGGCGGTCCTGTGATTCACAGTATTGAAAGCTGGTATGACGAGCCGAAATTTATTCAATATTGGGCGGATCAAGTAAAGCAAACGATGGAGAAGATTGAGGATAAAGAAAAAGCCTGTGTGATCTTTTCTGCTCACAGCTTGCCTGAGCGGATCATTGCAATGGGAGATCCTTATCCAGAGCAATTACAAGAAACAGCTGATTTAATTGCTAAAGAAGCTGGAATTAAAAATTATACAATCGGCTGGCAAAGTGAAGGGAATACTCCTGATCCGTGGATTGGCCCTGATGTTCAAGATCTTACTCGTGACTTGTACAATGAACATGGATACACGTCAATGGTTTATTGCCCAGTAGGATTCGTTGCTGACCACCTTGAAGTTCTTTATGATAATGATGTCGAATGTAAGGTAGTTACCGATGAGCTTGGTATTGATTATTTCCGTCCGGAAATGCCTAATGCAAAAGACGAATTCCTTGATTGCCTAGCAACAGTGGTCTCTAATAAGCTTAAAGAGAAAGAGTGAGCGTCTTATGGAAAGTAAGAAGCGAGTAGCGATTATTGGCGGTGGAATGACAGGTCTTGCAGCCGCGTTTAAGTTAGAGCAAGCTAAGTCACATGAGGATATTCATTATGATCTATTTGAAAAAAACGATCGGTTAGGTGGAAAGATTCAAACGATTGTACGTGATGGATTTGTCATTGAGAGAGGACCCGATTCTTTTTTAGCAAGAAAGCAAAGCATGTCACGTCTTGCTAAAGAAGTGGGCCTAGAAGGAGAACTGCTATCTAATGATACGGGTCAAGCTTACATTTTAAAAGATGATACGCTTTATCCAATGCCAAGCGGTGCTGTGATGGGGATCCCGACAGAGCTTAAACCATTTGCGACGACGAAATTATTTTCGCCGTTAGGGAAACTGCGGGCACTCGGGGATTTCTTTATTCCGCCTGTAGTGGGTCGTGATGAAGACGTGTCTCTTGGTCACTTCTTTAGAGCGAGACTTGGAAACCAAGTGGTTGATGATTTGATCGAACCGCTCTTATCAGGCATTTATGCAGGAGATTTAGATAAACTCAGCTTAAAAGCAACGTTCCCTCATTTTCAACAGCTTGAATCAAAGCATGGCAGCCTGATCAAAGGCTTGCAAGCGACACGGGGCAAGCAGACTCAAGTGAAGGATTCAACAGGTAAGAAAAAAGGGATGTTCTTAACGTTCGAAAGAGGGCTTGAATCATTTGTTGAAGCCATTGCAGCAAGACTTGATCAAAACTCTGTTCATACCGGGGTTCAGATTGACAACATTCAAAAAGATGCAGATGTATTTAGGTTGTCTTTTGATGATGGCACCATAAAAGAGTATGATCAAGTGATTATTACTACGCCTCCTCATGTTACAGCTAAAATGCTTGGTGCTTATGATTATTTTAAGTATTTTAAAGAATTAGAGTCGAGCACTGTAGCAACGGTGGCATTAGGGTTTCATAAGTCTGCTGTCGATAATCCGTATGAAGGTACAGGATTTGTGGTATCTAAGAAGAGTTCTTTTGATATTACTGCTTGTACATGGACACACAAAAAGTGGCGTCATTCCACACCTAAAGGGCATGCATTACTCCGAAGCTATGTTGGGCGTGCCGGAGATTCAGACATTGTGTATAAAACGGATGAAGAAATTGTAGCGGCTGTCATGAAAGACTTAAAACAAATTATGGATATAACAGGTGAGCCGCTATTTTATGAAGTAACTCGCTGGAAGCAATCAATGCCGCAATATGCTGTCGGCCATACGTATAAGGTTGCTAAAATGAGAGAAGATATCGCGCGCCACCTCCCAGGGCTTCATATAGCCGGAGCAGGGTTAGATGGTGTTGGCTTGCCAGATTGTATTGATCAAGGAGAAAGAGCTGCAGAGCGCATTTTGCAATCGATATAAGTATTAAAACAGGAGGAGCCGCAGGGCTCCTCCTATTTATTACATCCAATGTTGAAAACGTGCTAGACGTTGTTGGATCTGATCTTCATATTTTTGCTGTTCCACTAAACGCTCAAGCTCTTTACCAGAATAATTGCGTTTTTTTATAGTGATTGTAAAAAAGATAAATGATAGTGTCATACTAAACCGCCTCCGAATATAGTTAAATTGTTATTCAGGTGAGGCCTTTCACCTGCTCATACCATGATAAAAACGTGCTGCCATTTCCTTCGTTTCTGCCTTCAATCATCATCTTCATAACCTCCTTTTATTTTGTGGTTTTTTACATATAAAGTTTGTTAATGAGCTGTTCATGCTTTTCTTCATGCTGCTGCTGCCGTACTACTTTTTCTAATTGCTTCCCGTCTAGTTTCTTGTTTTGAATGGTGACTGTTAAAAATAATATGGAAAATGTCATGACTATCCACCTCCTCTCTCAAAGGGTTATTATATGAGTACATAGCAAGCTATGGTGACCCCTGTGGTAAAAAATGGGTGTGAAAATGAGCGCAAAAAAGCCACAGGTAGTGAGTCCTGTGGCTGAATGAAGATAAAAAAGCCACAGGTCTATGACACCTGCAGCTTTTAGCTCAATATGTATAGAACGTAAATTAAAACGAACTAGCCATTTTGAGTGAGGCAGCAGGTTGTGAACATGATGTAGGTAAATCGCAGCGATCCGTTAAACTAACTGGTAATAAGTTCATCATTTTGTTCAGCCTCCTTTTCACTCAAATTTGTTTACATATGGAATTATATACAGGAAAGTGGAATTTGTAAACGGGAATTATGAAATTTGTTTGTCTTTTTGTAGTTGGGGGTTGACAAGTAGTGGCGTGAAATTATTCTTATAGATTAATAATCTAATACTTTAAGAAAGGTAAAGATAAGGTAAGGCTTAATAAGTAAGGGAGGGAGAGTAATAGCTAACATTCCTTTTAATACATCAACATAATAAAAAATACCTTCGCCCATTTCATTAAGGGGAAGGTATTTTTTGTTTATTCTGCTAAAATTGCATCAAGGCGGGAGGTGTCTACAAAACCATCAAGATCTGGTTCTTTATCCATGAATTTTAATTCATATGAAGCATCTGCCCAAGCTTGTAGTGCTTCTGGATGTGTTTCAGTTGTAACTACCATGCGCTCCCAAGCTTCAGATAATACCGTTTCAGGAAGACGCTGCTGGGTTAAATTAAAGAGTGAATCGTTAATTGTTTCTAATGTACCTTCTGTATTTTCTTGTGTATATTCAACAGCTGTTTTATGACCGCGTAAGAATGCATCCACAGTTTCAGGGTTCTGCTCTAAAAATTGTTTAGATGTAACGATGACAACACTAGGAAGCGTTTCGCCTAAGAAAACTTGATCCCATTCAGTAATAACGTTAGCTCCTAGCTCTTCCACTAAATACGTACCCCATGGCTCTGGAGCTGCTGCTGCATCAATTTGACCTTGTTCAAACATAGCAACCATATTTGCAGGAGCAATACGAGATTGATGCTCAACTGTTCCGCCTACGCGGTTCGATTCTAAACCGAGTTCTTTAAGCATCATTTCAAGTTGAACATTGTGTGTGCAGCCATTACCTGGTGTACAGAAAGACTTGCCGCCGAAATCTTCAAGTGTTTCGATACCTGAGCCGTCACGTGCAACAATCAGGGTTGCGCCATTTGCTGCAGCACCTAACACTACAATATCTCCGCCAGTCAGGAAGTAGTTAATCGCAGGGCCGGGTCCGACATACCCGATATCAAGATTTCCCGTTTCTAGTGCCTCAATAAAGTCATTTCCATTAGGATAATGCTGATAATCTGCAGTTACCTCTCCTAGCTCTTCGTCAAAAAAGCCTTTTTCCTTACCTACAATTGCAGCTGCGTGATCCAAGTTTGGAAAGTATCCTACGTTGATATTTTCTGCAGGGCCATCTCCAGTTGTAGAGCCCGCTCCACAAGCAGTCAGTGCAGCAATCGTTAAAGCAATTCCACTTGCTTTTAACCATTTCTTCATCATTTTCTCCCCCATATTCTTTTTTATTTTGAGTAACCCCATCTTTGCAATACTTTACGCTCGATCGGATTGAAAATTAGATATTCTACAATTAAGCCTATAACAGCGATAATAATCATAATAGCTATAACTAATTCCATATTGAAAAAGTCACGTGCATCTAGAAGTGTACGTCCAAGACCGCCTCTGCCAAGTAGTTCAGCTGCCATTAATGCCCGCCAGCCAAATGCCCAAGCAAGTCTGACACCAGTTAGAGCAGAAGGGATTGAAGCAGGGATAAGAACTTTCCAAACAAGTTCAAGACCCTTATATCCCATTGTTCGTGCAGCTCGAATGAGTAGTGGTTGAACATTTTTTATACCCATCCGCATGTTCATTGTCATCGGCCATGTGCCGCCTAAAATGATAACAAACAAAATTGCTAAGGAGCCGCCTTGAAACATGACAAGAGCTAATGGAAGCCAGACGATACTCGGAACGGATTGCAAAGCTACAACGAGAGATCCGAGGGTTTCGTCTGCTAGTTTTGAAGTAGCAAGAATGATACCGAGTATAGATCCGATAATGACGGCTAGTGCGAAGCCCAAACTAATCCGTCCCAAACTTGTAGTAAGTGCTGCTGTTAAAATCCCAGTCTCAAAAAATCCTCTGTACAACTCAACGAATGAGAGGAGGGGAGAAGGGAACATTCGTGTTTGAAAAAGGTCAATTCTATATATGATCTCCCATATCGCGATGAGAGCGATAAAGAAGAGTAGCCTTCTGACTATTGTAGTCATCTCCCATTTCCTCCTTCATAACTTTTTCGATTTCTCCAGCTAATTGATCGTTGATTTTCTCTTCAAGTTCTGCAAACTCTTTTGAAGACGGCTTTCTTGGACGTGGGAGATTCACATCAAAAACATTAATAATACCACCAGGGCGAGTGCCCATCAATACGATACGGTCAGATAATAAGATTGATTCACGGATATTATGAGTGACAAAAAGAATGGTTTTTCTTGTTTGTTCCCATATATATTGAACTTCTTTATGAAGCATTGATCGTGTTTGTTCATCTAATGCGCCGAATGGTTCATCCATTAAAAGAACATCTGGGTCCATAGCAAGAGCTCTGGCTATGGCTACACGCTGCTTCATTCCTCCTGATAGTTCATGTGGGTAGGAGTCGATAAATTTACTTAAATGAACCAGCTTTAAATATTGAATAGCGCGCTCTCTAGCTTCTTGTTTGCTGTATTGTTTTTTAAGGGCAAATGTGACATTCTCAATCACGCTTAGCCAAGGCATTAATGCAGCTTCTTGGAAGACGACCCCGCGGTCTGCTCCTGGTCCTGCTACAGGCTTATTTCCGACTGAAACAGTTCCTTTTGATGCTTGATCAAGACCAGCAACAATATTTAATAAGGTTGATTTTCCGCAGCCTGATGGCCCGAGCAATGAAACAAACTCACCTGATTTTACTTCTAAATCTATCTCTTCAAATACCGTGTAAGCGGTATTGTCTTGTTTGTTATCGAATGTTTTACCGACACTCTTAATTGATACACCAGCCATTGGTTGCTCCTTTCTAAAATGCTAATATTTTATAAATCATATCAACTTAGTAGGTTTTAGTTGTTCTTAGTATATGTAGAGTTTAGGGAAGTGTCAATCGTTTTTTGAAAACTAAATAAATCTAATGTGGTAAAAGAAATGTGTTGATTTTTAGTTCAATTTCCATCATTCTATAACTTTGTGGTAAACTAAGCGTTGTAATCTACTTGAAGTGATTAAGCAATTTGATACAAATTGATATATTTTACCGTTTTATCTTAATGGATAACGATAATTATAGAAGACGGGGAGAGCCAAGATGACTAAACAATGGGAATTAATAGATGCACTACGTCATACTCGTCATGATTGGCTGAATGTTATTCAACTAATAAAGGGGAATTTAGCTTTAAAGCGCTATGATCGAATTGAACAGATTATTGAGGAAGTAACTGCCCAATCTTTAAATGAAAGTAAATTATCGGTCATGGGTACACCGGATGTAGCGGCATTTTTGCTCACATACAACTGGGAGTGCACTAAAATGAAGATTGATGTTGATGTAATCGGTGAAATTCAATCCCTTAAAGCCAATGAAGACAAGCTGTACAGAACCTGTCAAACCATCATTAATCAAATGGCAGAATTAAGTTCTAGTAGTTCTGAAAACCACCTTCTTATAACATTTTTATTTACACATACTGAAGAAGAGTCGGGAAATCACAACAACTGTCAACTGACATTCGACTATCAAGGAATATTACAAATGAATAAAGAAGAATGGCACCAAATTTTAAAGAGTTTGGAGCTTGAAGTGGATGTTAAAGTCGATCTGATCGAATGGAATGAACATGAATGTGTTCTCCAAACAACGTTCACAATAAATTGAGGTGAAAATACATGTTTGTAGATAAGGTTAAGGTTTATGTAAAAGGCGGTGACGGTGGTAATGGAATGGTTGCTTACCGCCGAGAAAAGTATGTACCAGACGGAGGCCCTGCTGGTGGAGATGGGGGAAAAGGAGCAAGCGTTGTTTTTGAAGTAGAAGAAGGCTTGCGTACATTAATGGATTTCCGCTATCAAAGACATTTTAAGGCGCCGCGCGGGGAGCATGGACGCTCTAAAAGCCAGCACGGTAAAAATTCGCCAGATATGGTCGTTAAAGTTCCACCTGGTACAACGGTACTAGATGATCAGACAGGGCAGGTTATTGCGGACTTAACAGAGCACGGTCAACGCGCAGTTATTGCAAAAGGAGGCCGCGGGGGACGTGGGAATACTCGATTTGCAACACCTGTAAATCCAGCACCTGAAATTGCTGAAAATGGTGAACCAGGTCAAGAGCGTGATGTGGTGCTTGAGTTGAAAGTGTTAGCTGATGTTGGATTAGTTGGATTCCCAAGCGTTGGTAAATCAACATTATTATCCGTTGTTTCTGCAGCTAAACCTAAAATTGCTGATTATCACTTTACGACAATTACTCCTAACCTAGGAGTTGTAGAAACCGAAGATCACCGTAGTTTTGTTATGGCAGATCTGCCTGGATTGATTGAAGGAGCTCACCAAGGAGTTGGGTTAGGTCATCAATTCTTGCGTCATATTGAACGTACGAGAGTCATTGTTCATATGATTGATATGTCTGCTCTTGAAGGCAGAGATCCTTATGAAGATTATTTAAAGATTAACGAAGAACTAAAACAATACAACATGCGTCTTCTTGAACGTCCGCAGCTTATTGTGGCTAATAAAATGGACATGCCTGATTCAGAAGAAAATCTTAAGAACTTTAAAGAAAAAATGGAAGACGATGTAGAAATCTTCCCTATTTCAACGGTCACAAGACAAGGGCTTCGTGACTTACTTCTTACAATTGCTGACAAAATTGAAACGACTCCTGAGTTCCCTCTTTACGATGAAGAAGAGAAAGAGTCAACTCGTGTGGTTTATAAGCATGAGAAAAAAGAGCTGCCATTTGTTATCAGCCGTGATGATAGTGGAACGTTTGTTATCAGCGGAGCTGAAATTGAACGCTTAACGAAAATGACCGACTTCACTCATGATGAATCCATTCGCCGTTTCTCAAGAACTCTTCGTCATATGGGTGTTGATGATGCATTGCGCGAACGCGGAGCAAAAGATGGCGATCTTGTTCGTCTGCTCAAGTTTGAATTCGAATTTATTGAATAGAAACCATAAGATATTATGCATATAAAGGAAAAACTGTCTTGTCTAAAGAGACAGTTTTTCTTTATGTGTGGACAAAATGTCAGAAAACGGTTGTCAAATAAGGATAACCGTTATTATAATAGGGAGAAGATTTAGAAGACGGTGGTGAAGTGTATGTCGCGTAAACAATTTTATTTAGTCCGTGAGGATATGCTGACTGATGCAATGCAAAAAACGTTAAATGCTAAAGCGCTGCTTGACTCAGGGAAGATAAAAAAAATAAATGAAGCAGTCACGATTGCGGGACTGAGCCGTAGTGCATTTTATAAATATAAGGACGGAATTTTACCCTTTAATACAATGGTTAAAGAGAAAATCATTACATTATCAATCAACTTAGTAGATCGCTCAGGCACGTTGTCTCAACTGTTACAAAAAATTGCAGAAACCGGAGCGAATGTATTAACCATTAATCAAACAATTCCATTACAAGGCAGAGCTCATATTACCTTGTCAATTGATACATCCCCGATGAAGATCGACCTTGATGAATTAATGGAGCAAGTTGAAGTTGTTGATTCAGTTGAAAAGGTTGAACTTGTTGGATCAGGGTTTTAGGGAATCGATTGCTTAGACGAGTAGAGTTGAGGAGTGAATAAGATGAAAGTGAGTTATTTAGGACCTGTTGGAACATTTACAGAGATGGCTGCAAAAGCCTTTTTCCCATTAAGTGACCGGGTGCCATTTAAGACGATCCCTGCTTGTATAGAGGCAGTGGCCGAAGATGCATGTGATGCTTGTGTCGTTCCTATAGAAAATACAATTGAGGGTTCTGTAAACATGACCATTGATTATCTTGTACATAAGCAGCGATTGCCTATTATGGGAACCATTACGATCCCAATCGCTCAACATTTGCTTATGCACCCTAAACAGGCGGGGAAGACACCGGAGAAGATTATTTCTCATCCCCATGCTATTGCCCAATGTCATGATTACTTACAAAGTGAATACTCTCTTGTTGATACGGAATTTATGAATTCAACAGCGGAAGCTGCACAGATGGTAGCTAATCATCCTAATCGGCCGATTGCAGCCATTGCAAATGAATTAGCTGCATCTGAGTATGAGCTCGATTTTGTAGGGTATGACATCCATGATTACAATAACAATCACACACGCTTTATCGTTTTAGCAAAAGAAGAAACAAAACTTAAGCTTCCTGCTCTAAATAGCGGCTATAAGACAACGTTAATGGTCACGCTGCCTTCGGATTATTCAGGTGCACTTCATCAAGTTCTGTCTGCGTTTGCTTGGAGAAAAATGAACTTGTCGAAAATCGAATCTAGGCCAACTAAAACCGGCTTAGGCAATTACTTTTTTCTCATTGATGTCGACCAGCTACAAGACGATGTACTCATTCCGGGTGTAAAATCAGAACTTGAAGCTCTAGGCTGCGGAGTAGATATTTTAGGAAGTTATCCATGTGTTCATCATCAACATCAATCAAAGAAAACAAGCCCTACATCGTGCTAAGGGCTTGTTTTTTTATTTTTAGCTTATGTTTAATCCTCTAATAAATATCCTTTTTTACGAAGAGCCGAAATGGCATCCTCTAATTGTTTAGGTGTATCTGCTTCAATAGTGTGAAGATGTACGCCATTTGTCAGTTCTGAGAGGAGTGTGGCATTCGTTGCTTTCATTTCTTCATTAAATTGCTGAACTTGTTGTCTCGTATGGAAATGGAGAGAAGCTGTGAGTTCTCCGTACATCGGATGTTCTACAATCACGTTGATCACTTTCACACCATAGTCCACTAATGTATAAAGTTCATCCATTGCATCAGTTGGTTGATGCTGGCATGCAATCAGCCTTTGGTGCTTTTCCTTTGGATGAGTCTGCATATATAAATAGCCATTTGATGTCGCAATGATGGGGTGTCCCTTCGCTTTTAACAATGACATATCTTGTACGATCACTTGGCGGCTGACATTTGTACGAACAGATAATTCTTTACCAGTAAGTGCTTCCTTACTTTCTTTTAGCCAATCAAGTATTTGTTCACGACGTTCGTCTCCATATAATTTTTTATCGTTCATTATGTTCCATTCTCCTTTTCTGCCAACACCAATTTCTTATCCTTAGTATAACACGAATGAGTTGTATAGCCGTGTTGATCATAGCCCTTTGAATTTATTGAACGCTTAGGCATAAACCTATTTTTGTCATCATACATTGTGCTAGAAACGGTTTCTTCTCGGTAATTCTCTTGAAAGAATAGCTGACCAAAAAGCTATTGGACGAATAGAAGTGTCAATACGCCTATATCGGCATACGATGAAAAAGAATGGTTAGAGGAGGGAGTAAGAACGTGAAAATTCATATTGTACAAAAAGGGGATACACTTTGGAAGTTATCAAAAAAATATGGGGTTGATTTTGAACAATTAAAGGCAGCGAACACTCAGCTTTCCAATCCCGACATGATTATGCCAGGGATGAAAATTAAAATTCCGTCCAATAGTGTACCAGTAAAAAATGACACGATCGCACAAACTCAAGCGATTAAAGAGCAGCCTATGGTTCAGATGGCTCCAAAAGAAATGCCGAAAGAAATGCCAAAAGAAATGCCAAAGAAGGAAGCTCCTGTTACACCTGCGCCAGCGCCGCAAGTGCAAATGCAGATGCCAAAGATGGAAATGCCCAAAATGCCGCAGCCTACAATTCAGCAAAAGCCTACAACAAAAAATTATGAAACCAATATGAACGTATTCTTTTATAAACCAGAACCTAAAGCGAAAGCAATGCCGCAAGTAAAGCAGCCGCCAAAAGCGCCAAAACCAGCACCTAAGGCTCAAGCGCAAAAGCCGGCACCGAAACCAGCGCCAAAGGCTCAAGCACAAAAACCGGCACCAAAACCAGCGCCAAAAGCCCAAGCACAAAAGCCGGCACCAAAACCAGCGCCAAAAGCTCAAGCACAAAAGCCGGCACCAAAATCAATGCCGCAAGCGCAGCAAAAAACTCAGCCTAATACAAAACCAAACGTACAGGCAAATATCAAGCCGCAAATGAAACAGCCAAATGCTCAGCCGAACATCCAGCCGCAGATGAAACAGCCGAACGCTCAGCCGAATATTCAGCCACAAATGCAGCCATCGAATATGCAGCCGAACATCCAGCCACAAATGCATCCATCAAATGTACAGCCGAATATCCAGCCACAAATGCATCCATCAAATGTACAGCCAAATATCCAACCGCAAATGCAGCCTAATATGTACCCGCAAATGAGTCAGATGCAGCCTATGTACCAAATGCCCCAAATGCCCCAAATGATGCCTTACCAGCATCATGGATATCAAGATGGCTGCTGGCAGCCGATCAGCCCAATGATGCCTGGATGTGCTAATTGTGGAGCAGGCTTTGGCGGGCAGCCTTATTACGAAATGCCTGAATGGGATTATAGTGAGGATTCTGCCGAGATGATGGCTCAAGCAAATCAACCAATGATGCCGATGAATGTTGCACCGCAAGCAAATCAGTCCATGATGCCAATGAATGTAGGGCCTCAAGCAAATCAATCAATGATGCCAATGAATGTAGGGCCTCAAGCAAATCAATCAATGATGCCAATGAATGTAGGGCCTCAAGCAAATCAATCAATGATGCCAATGAATATAGGGCCGCAATCAAACCAACCAATGCAGCCAATGGCTCAATCTAACCAACAAATGCAAATGATGGGGCAGATGAACCAGCCGATGATGTATGGTACAAATGGTCAAATGATGTCTCAAAGTGATTATGAACAGCTCCAGCACTTAAATCAATACCGCGAAACGGATGACTACGAAGATTAATGAAATTAAAATACTAAGATATAGAGAGTAAAGATTAAATCTAAAAAGACGACTCACTCATTTTAAATGAGAAGTCGTCTTTTCTGTGTTTTGGGATCGCTTTCCGCGGTGAGCTGCTGAGCTTCCTCGGGCTTTATGCACTGGACCCATAAAGTTGGACACTTTTTTAAGCAGCTTTTTGGGTACTGAGTCGATAAGCTACTGGACTTTTCCGGTTCAATCTTGATTTAATTCTCACATGGTTGTAGTAATAGATGTATTGTTCTAACTCTTCTTTGAAGTGTTCAATACTATCAAATTCGTTTAAATAAAGGAACTCCGATTTCAGGATTCCAAAAAAGTTTTCCATGACAGAATTATCGTGACAGTTGCCTTTTCGAGACATACTTTGTGTGATGTTATGTTCTTTCAGTTTCCTTACGTAAGGGGCCATTCGATAGTGCCAACCTTGATCAGAATGAATCAAGAGATCATCGCCTTTATTTAGGTGCTTTAACCCTTGGTCCAACATCGTATCGACCAAATCATACGTTGGTCTTGATTGGAGCGTATAGGTTATCAGTTCGCCGTTAAACAGGTCAAATAGTGGAGACAGATAGAGCTTCTGTCCAAACAATTTAAATTCCGTAATGTCTGTCACCCACTTTTGATTAGGCTTCTCGGCTCTAAAGTTACGGTTTAGGATGTTTGGAGCTGCTTTTCCAACTTCTCCTTTATATGATTTGTATTTTTTCATTCGTACAAGGCATTTAAGCCCTAGGTCTCTCATCATTCGAAGCACTTTCTTTTTGTTAATCGCATATCCCTTTTCCTGAAGGAGGTCTGTAATACGACGATAGCCATATCGACCAAAGTGCTTATGGTAAATGAATGCAATTCTTCTTTTCCATTTTCGATCAGGATCTGGTTCGCTCCATTTTTTTACAAGGTTATAGTAAGTGCTTCTAGGCATCTTGGCTATCTTTAACATTCGAATCACCGGGAATTCGTTCCTTAGTTCATATACTACTTTCGCTTTGATTTTGTTGGTGATTGTTTTTCCTGAACTAAGGCTTTCAGCTTTTTTAAATACGCATTCTCCATACGCAGGTGTTCCAGTTCTCTTTTCATCTCTTCTATCGATTGGGTTGAAGAGTCGCTGTTGCCCTTGTTTTTATTCTGATTAGAAGTCATTGTAGAAAGCCCCTTTTCTCTTGGTTCAAGGGCATCTTCTCCAGCTGTTTCCCACTTTTTCTTCCATCTGCGAAGCATACATGGAACGGGAATATGAAAAATGGCTGATGCCTCTCGAATGGAGTAATTCTCTTCGGTCATAAATTGAATTACTTTCAGTTTAAAGGCAGCTGAATAGTTTGTATAGGGAAAGGTAAAAGCTTGATCCCCATGATAGCGAACTAACATCACCCAATATCGCAGCGTCGAATCATCTACGCCCACTTGATTTGCAAGTTCTCGATAACTGATGATTTCATTTAGATAACGTTTAGCCGCTTGAAGTTTATATTCCTTGGTGAACGTGGTCATTGATGAAGGCACCTCCTATTGTTGATTGAGGTGTCCAACAATAGGGGTGCAGTACATTTAGCCCTGCGGGATCTCAGCCCTGCTCAATGCACCGCAGGAGTACGCATATTTCCATCCGCTGAGATAGTGCTTTTCCAGAAATTTAGTGGAATGATGTAAAAAGTGAGCTCAGATCTAATTATTCAACTGCCGTACAGTCTTTTAGGTTTAGAAGCTTCTTATAATGAAGGAGCACTATACTACCTCTTCGCTCTGTTGATTGGAGCGGAAGGGACTCGACTCCAGCGGGATGTGCGTGGCCAGAGAAGACCCCACAGAAGCGAAGCGACGAGGAGGCTTCCGGACCGCCCGCGGAAAGCGAGTGCCTGCAGCGGAAATCAACAACTATTGCGGGGAGGACTCTTTGCAGTCTCATGTGTTTTGTCATGGTGGATTTATGAAAAAAGTATAATTCATCAAATACTTCAATTTTTATTATTACTTCAAATTTAATATGAAATTATCCGCATTAAAAACAAGAGTATGCCGTATGCTGCTAACATTTCATAAATGTCCAGTAACTAACAGATTAAAGTTCCCCTTTAAAAGCCACATTAATTGATGAAAGGGGGAATTAAAACATGAAAAAAATCGCGATGACGGTAGCCGCTGCAACTATGATTTTAGGCAGCATGACCGCTTGTGGTACAGATAATCAAGCAAGAACAATGAACAATAACTATCAACAAACAGGGTTTGCATCACAAGACATGAGTGGTGCATACACAAGTCAACGTTACGGTGGCCAAGGACCTGTCACTGATATGATGACACCTGATCACCGTGGTGGCACATATGGAAGACTTGATCAGCAAGCTGGTCAAAGAACGCGTACGCATTTAAATAATTACACAACACGCGGAGATAAAGGATTCCAGTCTGCAGGACGTGATGGTTATCGTGCAAATCAAACAAGACCAGGTATGGGACGAGCAGGTATAACTGGTAATGACCGTCCTGGAATGGTCGATGAAGATGGGCTTTTACGTGGCCATGCCAACACGCGCTATGGTACACACAATCGTCAAGGAGCAATGAACTTTGGTCAACGTGGTGCGATGACTGGTAAAGGTGTTCGTGATCACGGCATGGCTCGTCGGGGCGCAGGTACTATGGAGCATGGTGTACAACGTGGAACTAATGCTTTAGAGCGTGGAGCTGGGGCACTGGAACATGGTGCTGCTCGTGGTATGGGTGCAGTAAGACGTGGTGCGGAAAACTTAACAGGTCAACGTACCAATACAGTTAATTACCATAAAGACTATGATGGTAAAACAGCTCAGCAATTAGCTAACCGTGTGGATGATATTGAAGGCGTTGAAGATTGTCGTGTCATTGTACATGAAAACGACGTCGTTGTAGGTGTTCAAACGGATGCTGATAATGAAAAAATCAAAAAACGCGTCCAAAACGTTGTTGAGAAAAGTGTAGATGGAAAAGCTGTGCGTGTAGTAACAGATAAAAACACAGTTGGACGCATTCGTACAATGGATGACCAATTACGTACAGGTGCTGCTTTTGATGAAGTAGGAGCAACATTTAATAACATGCTTCAAGACCTTGGTCGAGCAGTGCAAAGACCTTTTGAACGCTCACGTTAATAAGAACCTAAAAGACAGAGGCTTATGCTTCTGTCTTTTTGCATGTCTTTTTTAGATAAAATGCTGTTAAGTGGAATGAAAAAGAATGATTTCGGACAAAATGTAGCTGTAATTAGAAGTAATTTGGAAAGAAAAATTAAAAACTCTAGATCAATTGAAAGTTGGTGAACTTGGTTGTGAAGGTATTCCAAGTTATAAAAAAACAAAAGGGCCATACGTTGCTAATTATATTTTTATTGCTGCTCGTTTCAGGAGTAAGTGTTCTATTTAACCAAGCATTTAGTTCCGCAGAGCGGGGACTGGCGGAAAGTGATCTAGGTGAAGCGTTTGAAGTTTCAGGTCCAGCTACTATGGATGTTACATTGCAATACATGTATTTAGACGGGGAAGTCATAGAGGAAAAGACGAAAGAAACGATTTGGTCGATGGAAGATTTTTGGGCACAGTATGAGGATTGGACCTTGCTTAGGCAGTCTGAAGACGGGATCGTGTTTCAAAAGGAAATTGACGATATCTCTCCTGCATTAAAAATGAATGGATATTTTGGAATTACTGAAGACGGGGTGCTCTCTATATTTGAAGGGGTTCCCCAAGATGAACAAGTCATTCAATCTTTTTTTCAAGTCGATACAAAAAAACTTAAAAGCAAGCAGCATTCTGAGCTGGTCAATGGAATTCCTATTGGGGATAAACACCATTATGAAGAAGTCTTAGAAGCATTTGCTGAATATAAGGAATCGGAGTTTTAAGCTGTCTTTTGTGAGGCAGCTTTTTTCACTTTGTGCTAAGGTGCCATTATACGAGGTCAGTGTAATATGCTAAAATAGAAATAAATGTTCGTATAATGGAGAGGAAGTTAATTGTGATTGATTACATAAATGGCGTATTAGTTGATATTGAAACTCAATATGTAGTGTTAGATCATCAAGGACTGGGGTATCAAATTTATTGTCCCAACCCTTATCGATTTTCTAAACAATTAGATGAAAAGGTAAAAATATATACATATCAGCATGTTCGCGAGGATCTTATTCGTTTATTTGGGTTTGAATCCAAATCTGAGCGTGCTCTGTTTGAAAAATTGTTGAACGTATCTGGAATTGGCCCAAAAGGTGCATTAGCAATCCTTGCATCAGGACAGCCAGAACATGTAGTAAGGGCTATTGAAGAGGAAGATGAAGCGTTTCTCGTTAAATTTCCTGGAGTGGGCAAAAAGACAGCAAGACAAATCATTCTTGATCTTAAAGGGAAGCTTGATGAATTTGCTCCTAATTTATTCAATGAATCAAACGGTCTTGTATCAGAGAAAATGACAAAGGTGAATCAAGAAAATGCTGAACTAGAAGAAGCGCTTGAAGCCTTGCGTGCACTTGGATATGTAGAAAAAGAACTTAAGAAAGTACGTCCTAAGCTTGAACAAGAGGATATGGCCACGGACGCTTATATTAAAAAAGCACTTCAGTTAATGTTGAAATTCTAATGCTGAAATTCTAGAGACATACACATTATGAAGGAGGTGGGGAAAAAATGGAAGAACGTATGATTTCTGGTGAAGCGCAAGGATTAGAAGACTCCATTGATCAATCGATCAGGCCAATGGATTTAAATCAATACATTGGCCAAGAAAAAGTAAAGCAGAACTTGAAAATCTTTATAGAAGCTGCCAAAATGCGTGAAGAATGTCTTGATCATGTTCTTTTATATGGCCCTCCTGGACTTGGAAAAACGACTCTATCTGGTATTATTGCTTCTGAAATGGGAGTTGAGATGCGAACAACGTCTGGTCCGGCTATTGAAAGGCCAGGAGACTTGGCCGCCATTTTAACAGCACTTGAACCGGGTGATGTCTTGTTTATTGATGAAATTCATCGGCTTAATCGAATGGTGGAGGAAGTTCTTTATCCTGCAATGGAAGATTTTTGTTTAGATATCGTAATTGGAAAGGGGCCGACAGCACGTTCTGTGAGGCTGGATCTGCCCCCTTTTACATTGGTGGGCGCAACGACTAGAGCAGGCATGCTCTCTGCTCCCCTAAGAGACCGGTTCGGGGTAATGGCGCGTCTGGAATATTACACGGAAACGGAATTAGCCTTTATCGTTAAACGAACGGCATCTATTTTTGAGACAGAGTTAGATGATGAAGCTGCTTTAGAAATCGCAAGACGATCACGCGGTACCCCACGTATTGCTAATAGGCTGCTAAGACGAGTCCGGGATTTTGCTCAAGTGAAAGGTGATGGGACTATTTCTGTAGATCTTGCAGAAGATGCTCTTGAGAAATTACAAGTTGACCGTCTAGGACTTGATCATATTGACCATAAATTATTAATAGGGATGATCGAAAAATTCCGGGGTGGTCCGGTTGGTCTTGAAACAATCTCTGCCACTATTGGAGAAGAATCAGAAACAATCGAGGATGTGTATGAACCGTATTTATTGCAAATTGGTTTCCTGCAAAGAACACCTCGTGGAAGAATGGTTACACCGCTATGTTATCAACATTTTAATCTGGAGGAGCCAAGTAGATGAGTACAGCGTCTAAAGTGTTAATTGCCATTGGAGTTCTCTGTATTATTATTGGTATTCTATGGCCGGTTATTTCAAAAACACCGATTGGCCGGCTGCCTGGAGATATTTTGATTAAACGGGAGAATTCAACGTTTTACTTTCCAATTATGACTTCCATTGTGATTAGCATTGTTCTGTCATTAATTCTATTTCTTTTTGGACGCTTTAGATAATTCTTGCTTAATAAATAAAGGTTCGGTATTCTAGAAAAGATGCTTTTTATTGCTGTTCTCTATTAATTAGTGAATTGTAGGATTAAAATACAATGTTCAAATACAAAGTTTATTCGTATGAAAAAGGTGAACCAACATGGATGTACGTGATTTTGATTTTTACTTACCTGATGAATTGATCGCACAGACGCCGCTCCTAGACCGAACGGCGTCTCGTTTGCTTGTTTTAGATAAAGAAAATGGGGCAATTAAAGACGATGTATTTTCTTCAATAACGGACTATTTAAAGCCTGGTGATTGCTTGGTTTTAAACGACACGAGGGTTCTTCCAGCTCGTTTATATGGTGTGAAGGAAGATACGGGTGCTAAAATTGAACTGCTTTTATTAAAACAATTAGAAGGCGATAAATGGGAGACGTTAGCTAAGCCTGCAAAACGTGTAAAAAAAGGAACAACCATCACGTTTGGTGATGGGCTGTTAACAGCTACTTGTATTGAAGAAACTGACCAGGGCGGCCGTGTAGTGGAGTTGGCATATGAAGGGATTCTTCATGAGGTGCTTGATCAATTAGGCGAAATGCCGCTGCCTCCATACATTAAAGAACAGCTTGATGACCAGGAGCGTTATCAAACGGTATTTGCGAAAAATCGCGGTTCAGCAGCAGCTCCTACAGCTGGTCTGCATTTTACAGAAGACCTTTTGCAAACTCTTCAAGATAAAGGAGTACACTTGGCATTCATTACACTGCACGTTGGACTTGGGACCTTTAGACCTGTAAGTGTAGAAGATGTGGAATCACATGAAATGCATGCTGAGTATTACCAGATGAGCGAAGGAACCGCACGGTTATTAAACGAAGTCAAAGAAAATGGCGGTAAGGTAGTAGCGGTCGGTACCACCTCTGCTAGAACGCTTGAAACCATCATGAATGAGAACGGCACATATTGCGAAGCATCTGGATGGACATCGATTTTTATTTATCCAGGTTATAAATTTAAAGGAATTGACGGATTACTGACGAATTTCCATTTACCAAAGTCTACACTTGTAATGCTTGTAAGTGCGCTTGCTGGTAGAGAACATATTCTACAGGCATATAACCATGCTGTTAAAGAGCGTTATCGTTTCTTCAGCTTTGGTGATGCTATGTTTATTCGTTAAGTTAAACCGATAAGGAGGATGGGACGCTATGGCAGCAGTCACTTATGAGTTAATTAAAACATGTAAACAATCAGGTGCAAGACTTGGGCGTGTGCATACACCACACGGTACATTTGAAACACCCATTTTTATGCCTGTAGGAACATTAGCTACAGTCAAAACGATGAGCCCTGAAGATTTGTATGATATGAATGCACAGATTATTTTAAGCAACACGTACCACCTTTGGCTGCGTCCGGGACATGATATTGTCAAAGAAGCAGGCGGTCTGCACAAGTTTATGAACTGGGATCGTCCGATTTTAACAGATTCTGGCGGATTTCAAGTATTTAGTTTAAGCGACTTGCGTAAGATTGAAGAAGAGGGTGTACACTTCCGCAACCACTTAAGCGGTGAAAAACTTTTCTTAAGCCCTGAAGGAGCAATGGACATTCAAAATGCACTTGGCTCTGACATTATGATGGCTTTTGATGAATGTCCGCCTTATCCTGCTGAATACAGTTACATGAAAGATTCAGTAGAACGTACGAGCCGCTGGGCAGAACGTTGTATTGAAGCGCATAAGCGTCCGGAAGATCAAGGGTTGTTTGGAATTGTCCAAGGCGGCGAGTATGAAGAGCTTAGAAAGCAAAGTGCAAAAGATCTAGTATCAATGGATTTCCCTGGTTATGCTGTTGGGGGGTTATCGGTAGGAGAACCAAAGGATGTCATGAATCGTGTCCTCGAGTTCACCACTCCTTGGCTTCCTGATAACAAACCGCGTTATTTAATGGGGGTCGGATCGCCAGACTCACTTATTGATGGGGCAATTCGTGGGATTGATATGTTTGACTGTGTGCTGCCTACTCGTATTGCACGAAATGGGACATGTATGACAAGCGAGGGACGTTTAGTGGTTCGTAATGCAAAGTTTGCACGCGACTTCCGCCCTCTCGATGAGAACTGTGATTGTCATGTGTGTCAAAATTATTCTAGAGCGTATATCAGACACCTTATTAAATGTGAAGAAACGTTCGGATTTAGGCTTACGACTTATCATAACCTTTATTTCCTGTTAAACTTAATGGAACAGGTAAGACAGGCAATTCGCGATGATCGTTTGCTTGACTTTAGAGAAGAGTTTTTTGAACAATACGGTTTCAATAAACCGAACGCAAAGAACTTCTAATCATAAGCTTGTACAGTAAAGTATGGAAAGGGGGGAATTTTGAATGGAAATTATCGGTACATTATTACCATTAATCCTTATGTTCGCGATTTTTTATTTCTTGCTTATCCGTCCGCAACAAAAGCGTCAGAAATCAATTCGTGACATGCATGCTAACCTTCAGCGTGGTGATAAAATCATCACAATTGGAGGGATGCACGGGGTAATCGATGCAATTGATGAGGATGTTATTATCATCCTTGTAAATGAGAACCGCAAGCTGACTTTTGACCGCGCAGCAGTCCGCGAAGTAGTCAACCCAGATTGATAAAAGAAAGGCGAAGGCGACTGTACTGTCATGCGGTAAAATAAGGAGGAGCAATTCGAAGCCGCTTTTTGGCTTCAATTGATACACCATTTTTACCCGCAGGACAAGGAGCCGCAGCTGGACAAAGAAAGGCGAAGGCGACTGTACTGGCATGCGGAAAAATAAAGGGGAGCGATTTGAAGCCGCTTTTTGGCTTCAACCGATGCACCGTTTTTACCCGCAGGACAAGGAGCTGCAGCTGGAGAAAGAATGGCGGAATGATTCGTTTAGATATGAGGGGCTGGAGGTTTGACAAAAAGAAGCGCTTTTTGCTTCGTTTGGCAAAGTGAAGGCACAGAATATTTGAATCATGAAGCTAGACAACTAAAGACTGCACATACATAAGAAGCACAGCCATTAGGCTGTGCTTCTTTCTTTAGTAGTTAGATGAAGAATTGCTTGTAAGATTTACTCCAATGATGCCTCCGAGTGCAGCTAGGAGCAGATATCCTCCGTGAAATGCATATTGACTGGTTGTAAACAATTCATTGTAGCCTAAAAATTGAACTAAAAATGTGAGCATTGAAAACAGGAGGGCGGTCAGCGCACCTGCCATTAACCCTTTTGCTTTCGCTTTGGCACCAGACATAAAACCCCCGATAAACATAGAAAGAAATGCAACCCCCATAATTAACCAGCGGATCGATTCCTCTGTATAGGAGGTAAAGGTCAAAAACAACGATGCGAGCAGGCTAAAGGATAAAGCAATGACTAATATTGCACATAATCCCCAAAGGACAGCTGGGAAGAAACTTCTAGAAGCCACTTTTTACACACTCCCCTTCATTAAAGTTTAATCTCTTTCTACAGCTTATTCGGGCTTGTATAAAATAGACATAAAACATTCAGTCAGAAGAATAAGGGACATGTTTAAATCAAGCTTGTCATAGGATGGTAGAAATGTGGACGAGAGGAGTACAAACATGGCGGTAACCTTTGCGTTAATCATTTTTATCATCAGCTATTTCTTTATTATGACTGAAAAACTAAACCGAGCAGTTATTGCCTGTCTTGGCGGCGTGTTAATGCTTGTGTTTGGTATTTATGAAATAGAAGCTGCTTTCTTGCAGCACATCGACTGGCACACAATCACGTTGTTACTCGCAATGATGATTTTAGTCTCCATCACAAGCCAAAGTGGTTTCTTTGAATATGTAGCCGTTTCAATGGCAAAGTGGGTAGAAGGGAGGCCAATCCCCCTATTAATTGTCATTTCCACACTGACGGCTTTTGGGTCAGCTTTTTTAAATAATGTCACGACGGTTCTTTTAATTGTCCCGATTATTTTTACTTTGACCTCGCTTCTTAAGTTAAATGCAGTGCCGTTCTTATTATCGATTGTTATGGCTTCAAATATAGGAGGGACAGCAACATTAATAGGTGACCCTCCTAACTTAATGATTGGGCAGGCGGTAGGTCATTTAAATTTCAATGATTTTCTGATTCATCTAAGTCCGGTAGTTATTGTTATTTTTATCATCGTTATGGCTGGACTTGTGTTTTATTATCGAAAGCAGCTCTCAGTAAGGACAGAACATCAGATGAAGCTCAAAATGCTTAATCCGAGAGATTTTATCAAAGATAAAATTCTTTTATTTAAATCAGTGACGGTTCTTTTTGCCACCACATTTGCATTTATTATTCAACCAATGCTTCATATTGAGCTGACAAGTATTGCTATGGTCGGAGCCTTATTATTAATGTTAATCACTCAGGAAGAACTGGATGTAGAAGAGGTGTTTAAATCTGTTGAGTGGGTAACGTTGTTCTTTTTTGTTGGTCTCTTTATGCTTGTTGGAGGATTAAAAGAAGTTGGATTAATTGATGAGTTTGCTAAAGCCATTATTTACTATACTGATGGTGATTTGCCTAAAACGGCTATGTTTATCTTATGGGGCTCAGGCATACTATCAGGGTTTGTGGATAATATTCCATTTGTAGCCGCTATGATCCCAGTTATTTTAGAGTTTCAAGAATATGGTATGGCGAATCTTGATCCACTGTGGTGGGCGCTTGCATTAGGAGCTTGTTTAGGAGGAAATGCCACTATTATCGGGGCCACGGCGAATGTGATTGTGGCAGGAATGGCTCTAAAAGCAAAACAGCCGTTCAGTTATTGGGAGTTTTTAAAAGTTGGAGCGCCTATTGCGATTCTTTCGTTTGTGATATCAAGTATCTATATTTACTTACGCTACCTTATTCATTTTCAATAAACGTATTCGATTAAATAAAGCTAAATCAGACTTACCAAAAGCTTCAATTCATCACCATTTAAAGTTTGCACATACTATTTGCAGAGACTTGTTTGGTGATGAAAGGAGCGTTGGCGATGGATTTTGTGACAATCATTCTGCGGACATTTTTGGTGTATGTCATTATTCTCCTCGTCTTACGCTTGATGGGTAAACGAGAGATCGGACAATTATCCGTACTTGATTTTGTTGTCTCTATCATGATTGCTGAATTAGCCGTTATTTCAATTGATAATTTTAGTTCACCAATGATTCATTCATTAATCCCTATCTTTGTCTTATCCATTATTCAAATCACCTTTGCAGTTATTTCTTTAAAAAGTGAGAAGCTGCGTGATTTCTTGGATGGAGAGCCTTCTGTTTTGATTAAAGAAGGAAAGATTGATGAACATGAAATGAGAAAACAGCGATATAACTTCGATGATTTACTTGTTCAGCTGAGGCAAAACAAAGTGGCAAAGCTTTCTGATGTGGAGTTTGCTATTCTAGAGCCATCCGGTAAGCTTTCTGTTATAGAAAAGTCAAAACAAAATGAGAATAGCGGTCCCAATATGCCATTACCCCTTATATTAGATGGGAAAGTACAAGAAGAACATTTAGATAAAATTAATAAAACACCTCTATGGTTGAGGCAGGAGATGCGAAAGATCGGTTATCGTGATATTAAGAAAATTTCTTATTGTGCATTGAGGGATGATCAATCTTTTTTTGTAGATGTGAAGGACGAACAATAATCGTTTATTGTATGTAGCAAATGTGCAGCAAAATGGTTAGAAGTGGAGACAGGCTTTTTTGTTTGTTCATATGATAGATATGAACGATAAAGGAGGTTTCTGTGTGTCTAATTACTATGAACTTGCCAAAGAACATCAAGGTCAAAGAGTAACGATTACAGATCGGTCTGGTGCCGTCTATACTGGCAGATTAATGAATGTCGATACCGAACATGTATACCTTGAGGTAGAGCAAGACACAAATGAAATGTATGAGCAGGAATCGTATGATCGGAGCGGAGGATATGGCTATTATCAGCCGCCATATCCAGCACCTTACCCGCCGCCATGTCCAAAAAACAATGTCATTCCAATTGCTCTTGCGGCTATAGGCGGTTTTGCTTTAGCTAGTGCGTTCTTCTGGTGGTAAGAACCTCAATTTAGTAAGCTAATTCATTAAGCTAATCTTTATAATGGGATTAGCTTTTTATTATGGGGTAATAACTTACTATTCTGAATATAACGTGAATGCTTGTTTTATTGAAATAGATATGTAAAATAGCATTATACATTTGTTCTTCTACAGGAGACAATCTTTAGGAGACATAACGGGGGTAGAGAAATGAAACTTTTAGGGAAACTGCTCATTGGTATTATTTTAGGTATCATTATCGGTTTGGCAGCACCAGAATGGGTCGTTAGAGTATTAGTCACTTTTAAAACTCTTTTCGGCAGCTTTATTACATTCATCGTCCCATTTATTATTTTATTCTTTATTGCAAGCGGCGTAGCAGGACTTGGAAAACGAAGCGGAAAGCTGGTTGGAAGTACAGTCGGTCTTGCGTATGTTTCAACTGTTCTTGCCGGCCTTTTAGCTTTCACAGTGGCCTCATTCATCATTCCAATGCTGACAACACCTAGTGAAGCGGTGGAGGAAGCAGGAGGACTTGAGCCGTTTTTAAGTTTTGAGATTGAACCATTAATGGGGATTGTAACAGCATTAGTCATGGCCTTTGTTTTTGGTATTGGGGTTTCTAAAACAGGAAGCGAAAAGATTAAAGCTTTCTTTGATGAAGGCCGTGATATTATTGAACTCGTTATTGCAGCAATCATTATTCCGTTATTACCATTCTATATCGCAGGGATCTTCTCAGAGCTTGCTTATGAAGGAACAGTTTTTGAAACATTGAGCTTATTTGCTGTTGTATTAATTTTAGCGATTTCTCTTCATTTAGTTTGGCTTGTTATCCAATATTCAACTGCAGGAGCTCTTCGTAAACAAAATCCATTTAAGCTTCTAGCAAATATGGCTCCGGCCTATGCAACGGCGATCGGAACAATGAGTAGTGCAGCAACGATTCCGGTAACATTACAATCAGTTAAAAAGAATAACGTAAAAGAAAATATTGCAAACTTCGGAGTGCCGCTCTGTGCGACGATTCATTTATCAGGTAGTGTCATCACCATTGTGACTTGTGCGATGGCCGTGATGATGATCACGCCAGAGTTAGCGGCACCGACTCTTGCAAATATGCTTCCGGTTATCTTTATGCTTGGGCTGATTATGGTTGCAGCCCCTGGGGTACCAGGAGGAGCAATTATGGCTGCGCTAGGAGTATTAACTTCTATGCTTGGATTCAGCGAAGCAGCAATCGGCTTAATGATTGCTCTTTACATGGCTCAAGACAGCTTTGGTACTGCTACAAACGTAACTGGAGACGGAGCGATTAATTTAATCATTGATAAGTTTTCTAAATCATAATTAGGAAGAGCTTCGGCATATATGCTGAAGCTCTTTTTATTATCCTTTTGGTACTAATTTTGCTGCATATCGGCCGACTACAGGTATGCGGTTAAGTTCCTCTCTTTTGATAAGCCCAAGGAAAATCATTAAGATGCTGTAGAAAAGAGTGGTTATAGAGATGCTGAGTAATGTTTTTGTGACTAGTGACTGGTCAAGGAATGCATGATTTAAGCAAAGGAAGCCAATCCAGGTAGATGAGCCGATCAGCAATATGACCTTAACGACTAGTTTGATATCGATAGTGAAGCTTACTGTTTTGACAACCGTTGCAAAATGGAGCAGAGTGACTAAAATGAACCCAATGACAATGGCAAGGGCTGCACCCATTATGCCGAGTTCTGGTCTTGTGGCTAATGCAAAGATCGCACCTATTTTAACAACGGCTCCAAATAAACTGTTCATCATCGCAGCTTTGGCTAAATCTAATGCCTGAAGTGTTGCTTGAAGCGGACCTTGAAAGTATAAGAATATACTGAACGGCGCCATTACTTTCACATATGTTGCAACGGACGGAGCATTATACATAAGCTCCATAATTGGTTCTGCGTAGACGTAAAGAACGACAACTGATACGCCGCCTGAGATTAGGGCGAGTCTAAGTGCCTGCCCTAAGCGGTGGTGGATCGTTTTGTATTGTTTTTTAGCGGCAGCTTCACTGATTGCCGGAACGAGTGATACAGATAAAGAGTACGTAATAAAAGTAGGAAGCAAGATAAGCGGAATAACAAAACCAGCTAACTCTCCATATTGCCTTGTCGCCATGACTGTCGCAACCCCTGCAAGCGCTAAACTTTGAGCGACAACGATCGGTTCAAAAAACAAGGATATGGAACCAATGAGACGGCTCCCAGTCGTAGGAAGCGCAATTCGCATGAGGTCATTGAATGTATGTTTTCCTTCTTTCACATAGCTAAAGAAGCCAGAGCGGATCTTAAATCGTTTGTTTGATTTGAACATATAGATCATGTATAGAAGGGATGCAAGCTCTCCGAATACAACTGAGATCATGGCTCCTGCTGCGGCATACTCTACACCCATTGGTAAAAAGGCACTTGTCATGACTGCAACTAATGTAATTCTTACGACCTGTTCAATAACTTGTGAGTAGGCAGTAGGCTTCATGTTTTGGCGCCCTTGGAAATATCCACGCATAACAGAAGAGAGAGCAACAATTGGGACAATTGGAGCAATTGCAATGAGTGGGTAATAAGCCCGTGCATCTGTAAGCATTGTCTTTGATATAATGGGTGCAAAGAGAATCATGGCTGCAGTGAAAATAATACTCAACGTACCTGTAATAGCTAACGATACGACTAAAATTTTCTTTATTCTGCTTCGGTCGCCTTTTGCTTCTGCTTCAGCAACAAGCTTTGAAATGGCGACAGGAAGGCCTAGCTGGGTGATGGTTATAACGAGAAGTAAGGTAGGAACAGCCATCATATAAAGTCCGACGCCTTCAGCTCCCATAATACGTGCAACAACGATTTTATTAACAAAGCCTAGAAAGCGCGTGATGAGTCCTGCTATGATGAGGATCAACGTCCCTTTTATAAAGGTCTGTTTTGACATGTGCAGCCCTACTTTCATAAAAAAATATGGATATTTTCCGCTATTATTTATATGCTTAGTAGTGGGGCAAGCATGACAAGTTGTTTAAAAGTCGTTGGTATGGGATTAGAGAATAGAGAGGAAGAGTACTGAGTGAAACACACGATTGAGGAATTTTTAATTAACACATTTGGTTTTCTGCCGCCGGAATTATTAGTTATTGTTATTTCAGCTATGCCGATCTTAGAGCTTAGGGGAGGCATTCCACTTGCGCATCAGCTTGGATTTTCATTTGGAGAAGCACTATTTTTTGGCATCTTAGGGAATTTGCTGCCGATTATTCCGATCTTATTATTATTTCGTCCGGTAAGTAAGTGGATGCTGAGATTCTCAATGTACAAACGATTTTATGATTGGTTATATAACCGCACAATGAAAAAAAGCAATAATGTTGAAAAGTTCGGTGCACTGGGATTAATTTTATTTACGGCCGTGCCGCTTCCGACCACAGGAGCCTATTCAGCAAGTCTTGCAGCCATTTTATTCTTCATTCCGCTAAAATCGGCTTTTCTAGCGATTGCAACTGGTGTTGTTATTGCAGGAGTAGGGGTTGCAGGCGTTATGTATATGGTTTTTTAAGGAAGCTTGCACAACACTTGAAGGGAGCATGATAGGATGGATAAACAACAGTTTGAGAGTTGGAGATATGACGTACAGCCTGCTTTATCTTCTAAAGTAGATGAGTTTCATTTTTTAGGGTATGAACGAGTAACAGAAGATCAAGTATGGGCTTGTTTAATGTATCGTCTGCGAAAACAAAAAGAGTTTATTCATCTTCATGCCTTTGTTCAGGCTATTTTATCGTTAAAGGTCCAAGATTACATGACTTGGGTTACAAAAGAAAGCTACCGTGAAAAGAACGATTGGTTTGCAAAAGAAACACTCGTATAGGTAGTTTTTACATAAACATGACTAAAGAATGAGAATATTCTAGATGAAATTGACAGGAATTTTCATTAAAAGCTATAATAAGACTATTGTGTAAATGCTTGTCTCCTAGTAGACAAGCATTAGTGCGTTAATAGGAGGAGGCATTAGAGCAACATGGTGAAAAAAGGCCGAATTATTGCTTTTTTTCTCATCGTACTCATCTTCGGGGGGCTGATCAGCCAGACGGTTATGGGAATTACGAAGGAAATCAAGCTTGGACTAGACCTTCAAGGCGGGTTTGAAATTTTATATCAAGTCAATCCTGCAAATGAAGGAGATGTGATTGATCAATCAGCACTTAGTGCAACGGTAGGTGCGTTGAACCAGCGTGTAAATGTACTCGGTGTATCAGAGCCGAACATTCAAATTGAAGGTGATGATCGTATTCGTGTTCAGTTAGCGGGTGTTGATGACCAGCAAACGGCACGTGATCTTTTATCTACAGAAGCAAATTTAACATTTCGTGATGTAAATGATGAAGTGCTTTTAGACGGAAGTGACTTGCAGCAAAACGGGGCAAGCTCTTCATTTAAAGACCAGACGAATGAGCCGATTGTCACGCTCACATTACGAGATGCACGGTTATTTGAAGACATAACAAGGGAGATATCAAGCAGGCTTCCTGGTGAAAATTTATTAGTGATCTGGCTTGATTTTGAAGAAGGGGTGGACTCTTACGAAGCAGAGATGATGAGTGAGGATCCGAAATTCTTATCCGCTGCCTCTGTCAGACAAGTCATCCCATCAAGAGATGTTATGATCGAAGGGAATTTTACAGTTGAGGAAACTCGCTTTATTGCTGAAGTATTAAATGCAGGGTCTTTGCCTGTTCAGCTAGAAGAAATGTATTCGAATTCAGTAGGGGCTTCTCTTGGGGAACAGGCAATGGAGAAGACGATCTATGCCGGATTTATTGGGATTGCGTTAATCTTTTTATACATGCTTTTCTATTATCGTTTTATGGGTGTGATCGCTGTGATTACCCTAAGCATGTACATTTATCTAGTACTTCTTGTGTTTAACTGGATGAATGCGATTTTAACACTCCCTGGGATTGCTGCGTTAATTTTAGGTGTTGGTATGGCTGTTGATGCAAATATCATCACGTACGAGCGAATTAAAGAAGAAATTCGCTCAGGTAAATCGATGATGTCGGCATTCAAAGCAGGCAGCCGTCGTTCGTTATCAACAATTCTCGATGCCAATATTACAACGATTCTTGCAGCAGGTGTTCTATTTGCATATGGGACAAGCTCGGTTCAAGGGTTCGCAGTAATGTTAATTGTAAGTATTTTAACAAGCTTTGTTACAGCTGTGTATGGTTCGCGTCTATTGCTCGGATTATGGGTGAACAGTCGTGCACTGAATAAGAAGCCGCGCATGTTTGGTGTGAAAGAAGGTGAAATCGATGAGCTTTAATTTTCAAAACCGCGAGATTGATTTTGTTCAGCATCGTAAAAAATTCTTTACGTTCTCGCTTGCTGCTATGCTCATTGGTGTCATCCTTTTGCTGACGATGGGGTTGAATTTAGGAATTGACTTTGAAAGTGGATCTCAAGTGGAGATTCTTGCTGAAGAGCCGCTTACAGCAGAGCAAGTGGAAGCAGAATTTGCTCAAATTGGTTCAGGATATACGCCTGATGACATTACATTAGGCGGAGATCGTAATGAAATGGCTACAGCACGCTTTATCGGTGTGCTTGATGCAGGTGAGATTGCAGAAATTCAATCGTATTTTTCCGAGAATTTCGGGGCTGAGCCAAATATTGGCACAGTATCTCCTACAGTAGGGCAAGAGCTTGCTCGTAATGCGTTAATTTCTGTATTAATTGCTTCTGTCGGGATTATCATCTACGTAACGATTCGATTTGAATTTTTATATGGGGTTGCTGCGATTGTGGCACTCTTGCATGATGCATTCTTTATTATTGCGGTATTCAGTTTACTGCAGATTCAAGTGAATGTTCCTTTTATAGCAGCCGTATTAACGATTGTCGGTTATTCCATTAATGATACAATTGTTACCTTTGACCGAATTCGTGAGAACATGAAGCTAACAAAACGAGTGAAGGATTTTAATGATCTTGCAGCTGTTGTAAACAAAAGCCTCGTGCAGACGCTTGCTCGTTCAATTAACACCGTATTAACAGTCGTATTTGCAGCTGCTGCCTTATTTATATTTGGCGGGGAAGCGATTCGATCATTTGCGCTTGCTTTATTAATCGGGCTTGTAGCTGGGACCTACTCATCTATGTTCCTCGCTTCACAGTTATGGTTGATCTGGAAGTCAAAACAACTAAAAAAACAAAAGTTTAAGAGTAAACCTCAGCCAGAAGAAGAGCCGACTGTTTAGTAAATGAACAGGTGCAAAGCAAGAGACATAATATGAGATCATGGTGCATACCATGATCTTTTTTTTGGTACAATAACGTGGAGTGGTGGCAGGTTTTGGTATACTATCTATGTGAGGTGAGCATATGGAAGAAGCAGATATTCGGTACCGTAAAGTACGCTTTGCTGCTTGGGTAGGGATTATAGGAAATATCATACTTGCGATTATTAAAGCGGTTATTGGATTTATGGCTAACAGCCGAGCGCTCATTGCTGATGCTGCACATTCTGCATCCGATGTTGTGGGATCTGTGGTCGTTTTAATTGGCGTCCGCGCAGCAAAACTACCGCCGGATGAAGATCATCCATATGGTCATGGGAAAGCGGAATCTGTAGCAGCCATTATAGTGGCGGTTCTTTTATTTATCGTGAGTTTTGAAATTGCGCTTAGTGCAATAAAGTCCTTCTTTGAGCCCGTTGTGGTACCGAAGATGATTGCGATCTATGCGGTGCTGTTTTCGATCGTTACAAAAGAAATTATGTTTCGATATAAGTATCAGCTGGGTAAAAAGTATAAGAGTGAAGCTTTAATGACAGATGCCTGGCATCACCGTTCAGATGTATTCTCATCGCTGGCTGCTCTTATCGGTATTGGTGCTGCTATTTTAGGTGGTATGCTCAATATTTCTTGGCTTGTATACGGGGATGCGATAGCGAGTGCGTTTGTGGCCATCTTAATTGGGAAAATGGCTTACAGCTTAGGGAAACAATCGATTCATAATGCATTAGACCATGTTCTTCACGAAGAAGATACGATCGAAATGAAAAAAGCAGCAGCTGAAGTTCCGGGTGTATTAAATATTGATGAGTTTTATGCTCGTGAACACGGTCATTATGTCATTATCGATATAAAAATTGGTGTTAACCCGAACATAACTGTTGAAGAAGGCCATACGATAGGGAAAAATGTAAAGTTAAGGTTATTAGAAGAAAAGCATGTGCAAGATGTTCTCGTTCATATTAATCCATATAGAGAAAAAGAATAAGTAGAAAAATACCATGAGGAGGGTTATGGGATGAGGGGACAATGGAATATTATCTTAGGTTTGTTAGTTGCTATTATTATTGCAATCTTTGCAGTCATTAATGTAGAAGGCGTCCGGGTGAATTATCTATTTGGTACAGCAGAATGGCCGTTAATTCTCGTTATTTTAGGTTCTGTATTTATGGGGGCCATTGTAGCAGGTGCACTTGGAATGGTTAAAATCTACCGTCTTCAAGCCGAGCTTAAAAAACTGAAGACGTTAAAGGGCCATCAAGAGTCAGCCGTTAAAACGGAATCTTCTATTGACAAAGTGGAAGAAGACGAGAATACCGTCATTAAAGACACAACCTTAGATCAAGATCCCAAATAAAGTAAACAATATAGACGCATTCAATCATTGTCACCCCTTGGCACCTCCTGTATAATAGGATGGTCAAGGGGTGAACTTATGTTAAGACCTAAGGCAAGATGGAAAATCCAAGAACAAGATGAACATAAAGCAGGTAGGCTTGTAAGCGAGCTGGGCGTTGATGAACTTGTTGCCCAATTATTAGTTAATCGAGGCATAGAGACACCAGAAGCTGCGAGAACTTTTTTATATACAAAGGAAATGACGTACCATGATCCCTATTTGTTAAAGGGTATGGACAAGGCTGTGGCACGAATTAAAGAAGCCATTGCAAACCAAGAGAAGATCTTAATATTTGGTGACTATGATGCGGACGGTGTAAGCAGCACCTCTGTTATGATTTACACGTTAAATGAACTTGGTGCTGTGTTTGATTATTATATTCCTAATCGGTTCACAGAAGGCTACGGGCCTAATGAGCCGGCTTTGAGGCGTGCGAAAGAAGAGGGGTATTCCTTAGTCGTAACAGTAGATACAGGGATTTCTGCTGTTCACGAGGCGAATGTCGCAAAAGAGATTGATCTTGATTTTATTGTGACCGACCATCATGAGGCCCCTCCAGTTTTGCCAGAGGCATATGCTATCGTAAACCCGAAGCAGCCAGATTGTACGTATCCTTTTAAAGGATTAGCTGGTGTAGGGGTTGCGTTCAAAGTGTCACAAGCACTCCTCGGCAGAATTCCTAAAGAGCTGCTTGATATTGTTGTTATCGGAACGATTGCTGATCTAGTACCGCTGATTGATGAGAATCGTTTAATGGCTAAAGAAGGACTGAAGGCCCTAGAATCAACATCGAAGCCAGGGTTGCGTGCTTTGATGAAAGTGTGTGGAATTGGTCAGGATGCCTTAACGGGCGATCATGTCGGCTTTGGAATTGGACCGCGGATCAATGCTGCAGGAAGACTTGATTCAGCTGATCCGGCAGTAGAGTTGATGATTACGAATGATTCAAATGAAGCGGAACACCTAGCTGCTGAAATTGATTCTTTTAATAAACAACGTCAATCGATTGTTAATACGATTACTGAAGAAGCAGTCGAGGTCGTAGAATCTAAGTATCCTCCAGATGAGAATGATGTGTTGATCATTGCAGGAGCCGGCTGGAATGCAGGTGTTATTGGGATTGTTGCCTCACGCCTTGTTGAGCGTTTCTATCGTCCGACAATCGTATTAAGTATTGACGAAGAAAAAGGGTTAGCCAAAGGTTCAGCGAGGAGTATTGAAGGCTTTGATATGTTTAAAGAATTATCGAAAAGCCGAGATATCCTGCCTCATTTTGGAGGACATCCAATGGCGGCTGGATTGACAATGAAAGAATCTGATCTTAATTTACTGCGTGAACGTTTAAATAATCAGGCGAAGGAAGTTCTAACTGAGGAAGACTTTAAGCCGCTTACGAAGATCGATTTATCCACAACGGTAGACCGCATCTCCTTAACGGTGATTAAGCAGTTAGAAGCTCTAGCTCCTTTTGGAGTGAATAATCCAACACCAAAAGTGATGCTTGAAGGAGTTCATATCGATCAGATGCGCCGTATTGGCAGTGAGTCTAATCATCTAAAAATGTCTTTTGTTCAAAACGGAGCGAGTCTTGATGGGATTGGCTTTCATTTAGGGCATTTACATGATGAAATCAGTCAGACGGCAAAGCTCTCTGCGATTGGAACTCTTTCCATCAATGAATGGAATGGACATGTAAAACCGCAGATGATGCTTGAAGATCTTGCAGTTAAGGAATGGCAGCTTTTTGACTGGCGCAGTATTAAACAAAAGAGGTTAGAAGATCGATTGATGGAAATTCCGATTGATGACCGTGTACTTATTTTCTTCAAAGAATCCACGAAAGAAGAGCTCGGACTCCAGCTGGATGACTTGAGAAAAGCGAGTGATCTGACGGAGATGAGCGGAGGCTTTGAAGGGAAGTATGTGGTATTATTAGATGTGCCTAATACTCGAGAAGAGCTTTCTCTTTTATTTAAAGAACAAGGAACACCTAGCAGGATTTATACTATTTTTCATCAACAGGACGATTCGTTTTTTACGACAAATCCAAATCGTGATCAATTTAAATGGTTCTATGCTTTTTTATTAAAGCGTAAAACATTCGATGTGAAAAAACATGGAACAGACCTTGCTAAGCATAAAGGCTGGTCTAGACATACGATCGATTTTATGTCCCAGGTGTTTTTAGAGCTCGGTTTTGTTACAATAGACAATGGCGTTCTATCTCTAAGTGATGCACCAGAGAAAAAAGCGCTCGATGCGTCAATTACGTATCAACGAAAACAAGAGCAAGCACAAATAGAAAATCAATTCGTTTATTCTTCTTATGAGGAATTAAAGCAATGGTTCAATCGCGTGATTCCCCGAAATGAAATAGATGAACGACAAATCAAGGAGACGGTGTAAAAATGGATTTTAAACAGTATATTACAATTGTAGAAAACTACCCTAAAGAAGGTATTCGCTTTAAAGATATTACGACCTTGATGCAAGATGGTGCAGCATACAAAGCGGCTATTGATGAAATGGCAGAATTTGCAAAAGATAAAGAAGTCGATCTTGTTGTTGGGCCTGAAGCTCGTGGCTTTGTTGTTGGTTGTCCAATTGCCTACTCTCTAGGAACTGGATTTGTTCCTGTACGTAAAGCAGGAAAGCTTCCGCGTGAAGTGATCTCAGTTGATTATGGTTTAGAGTATGGTAAAGACAGCTTGACGATCCACCGTGATTCTATTAAAAAAGGGCAGCGCGTACTGATTGCTGATGACTTGCTTGCTACAGGTGGTACCATTGAAGCAACAATTAAAATGGTTGAAGAACTAGGCGGGATTGTTGTTGGAATCGCGTTCATGATTGAACTTGATTACCTAGATGGCCGTGAGAAACTTAAAGGCCATGACATTTTCTCATTAATGACGTATAAATAAACAACTAGAAGATCAGAGTGCTCATAAGTGATGAGTGCTCTTTTCTGTTATCTAAATACAGAAAAGGGCATAGTAGTAGTGATTACATACAAGCGGGCACAGGGGTGGAAATATTTTTCTATACTACCTCGACATTTTTCGCCTTTATCCCTTTACATCCATTGAAAACTTAACGATAATAAGAAGAAATCGAATCGTGAATAGGTGATTCCATGACCATAGATCAAGTGTTAGAAAAAGCAAGTCAATATCTTAGTGAAGATGACATTGCTTTTTTACGTAAAGCATACGAGTATGCTGAGAAATCTCATAGCGGGCAGTACCGGAAATCTGGCGAGCCCTACATTTTACACCCAATTCAAGTTGCAGGAATTATAGTGGAACTTGAATTAGACCCTAATACAGTAGCTGCTGCTTTTTTACATGATGTGGTAGAAGATACTGAGGTAACTGTAGAAGAAATTTCCGCAGAATTTAACGAGCAAGTTGCTATGCTTGTTGATGGGGTAACCAAACTTAAAAAATTTAAGTATAAATCAAAAGAAGAACAGCAGGCGGAAAATCACCGTAAAATGCTTGTCGCTATGGCAAAAGACATTAGAGTGATTTTGATTAAACTTGCTGATCGTCTTCATAATATGCGAACTCTAAAATACATGCCGCCTGAAAAGCAGCGAGTCACGTCAAATGAAACACTCGAAATCTTTGCGCCGCTGGCTCATAGACTAGGTATCTCGACAATTAAGTGGGAGCTTGAGGATACGGCCTTGCGTTACTTAGATCCGCAGCAGTATTACCGCATCGTTAACTTGATGAAGCGCAAGCGAGCGGAGCGTGAACAGTATTTATCACAAGTAATGGACACAATCAATGAACACTTAACTGATGTCAAAGTGAATGCGGAGTTATCCGGCCGACCGAAGCATATTTACAGCATTTATCGTAAAATGGTGCTTCAAAACAAGCAGTTTAATGAAATTTATGATCTCTTAGCTGTTCGCATCATCGTAAAGAATATTAAAGATTGCTATGCTGTACTCGGGGTCATTCATACGTGCTGGAAACCGATGCCTGGAAGATTTAAAGATTATATCGCGATGCCTAAAGCCAATATGTATCAATCTCTGCATACAACCGTTGTTGGACCATTCGGTGATCCTCTCGAGGTTCAAATACGTACAGAAGAAATGCACCGCGTTGCTGAATTCGGGGTAGCGGCTCACTGGGCATATAAAGAAGGAAAATCTTCAGGTTCGTCTAAAGACTCATTTGAGGACAAACTTACTTGGTTCCGTGACATTATTGAATCGCAAAACGAAACAAATGATGCACAAGAATTTATGGAATCCCTAAAAATGGACTTATTTAGTGACATGGTCTTCGTATTTACTCCAAAGGGAGATGTGCTTGACCTTCCGCGTGGGTCCGTGCCGCTTGATTTTGCGTATCGTATTCATAGTGAGATCGGCAACCGTTGTATTGGGGCCAAAGTAAATGGCAAAATGGTGCCGCTTGATCATGAATTGAAAACAGGAGATATCGTCGAAGTGATGACTTCTAAGCATTCCTATGGCCCTAGCCAGGATTGGATAAAGATCACTCAATCTTCTCACGCGAAAAATAAAATTAAGCAATGGTTTAAAAAAGAACGCCGCGAAGAGAATATCGAAAAGGGACGCGAAATCGTTGAAAAGGAAATTCGTGCCCTCGATTTTGAACCAAAAGAGGTATTGACGGAAGAAAATATTCAACTGGTTGCCAATAAATTCAGTTTTGCAGGCGAAGAAGACATGTTTGCTGCAGCTGGGTATGGCGGGATTAGTGCTAAACAAATTGTTAATCGAATGACCGAGAAATTACGTAAGCAGCTAGACCAAGAGCAAGAAGAGCAGTCTCTGCAAGAAGCTATATCAGAGATTCCTTCTTTTACACCTAAGAAGAAAGCAAGCTCAGGCGTACGTGTAAAAGGTGTGGACAACCTGCTTATTCGTCTATCTCGCTGTTGTACACCCGTACCTGGTGATGACATCATCGGCTATATTACTAAAGGCCGCGGTGTCTCTATCCACCGAGCTGATTGTGCGAATGTGAACACAGAAGAAGCGAAAACTCGTCTTTTGCCTGTTGAGTGGGAAGGCGATCATCAGCAGTCAAAATCGTATAACGTAGACATTGAAATTACTGGTTTTGACCGCAATGGTTTATTAAATGAGGTATTACAAGCTGTTACGGAATCAAGAACGATGATTAACGCGGTGTCAGGAAAGAGTGATCACCGCAATAAAGTGGCGACGATTAATATGACGATCTTAATTCAAAATATTGATCATCTCCATAAAGTAGTGGAAAAGATTAAACATTTACAAGATATCTATTCTGTACGCCGAATTATGCATTAATCTATATCATTTGAGGTGTTAGTCGTGCGAGTCGTATTACAACGATCGAAGGAAGCTTCAGTTACAGTAGCAGATGAAGTAGTGGGTAAAATTAATTCTGGCTTAGTGTTGCTAGTTGGAATCACACATGAGGATACGAATGAAGATGTAGAATATGTAGCGGACAAAGTCGTTAACCTCCGTATTTTTGAGGATGAAAATGGGAAGATGAATCATTCTCTTAAAGACAAAGAAGGAGAGATTTTATCGATCTCTCAATTTACTCTTTACGGCGACTGTAAAAAAGGCCGTCGTCCAAACTTTATGGATGCGGCAAAGCCTGATATAGCAAAAGAGCGCTATGATTATTTCAACCAAGTTCTTCGTGATAAAGGGATCCATGTAGAAACAGGAACATTCGGAGCAATGATGGATGTTTCTCTAACAAATGATGGACCTGTCACTTTAATTGTGGAAAGTAAATAATTTATTTAAAATAAATTATTTGCGTTTGGCTGTAAGTTTTTTATTAATTGTGGTCATGCTAGAGGTATATTAATGGATGTATCAGAAAGGAAGATCCACTATATGCGCTCTAGTATGCGGCAGCAATCTATGCATCAAAGCACAGATCAAATGTTTCATGTAGACTTTCACAGCTTTGTGGAAAAAGAAAATACGAATACAAACTTGGAGCTCGCTTCAGAGTTTGGCTTATCCCTTAGAGATGTGAGGGCTCTAAAGCATAAGCTCGGACGAAATTAGCCTATTGACAGCTTGGAGTTTCATTCGTATAGTAGTAAACAAACCAATTACAAATTTGCATTATTCCGGTGAAGAGGCAGAGTAATTAAGGTAGCAGGTTGTAAAGAGAGGAGAGGCCGCGGCTGAGAGCCCTCCCAATTTGTCTTGATGAATGAACACCTCTGAGGATTTTCTCTGAACGTGTAGATCAGTAGGAGATGACGTTAACAGGCGTTAACTGTTTAAAAGTGGAAGCAAGTTCAGTTTGCTTCAATTAGGGTGGCACCACGGGTATATAACTCTCGTCCCTGATGTAGATACATCAGAGGCGGGAGTTTTTTGTGTTTTAAAAAAGACTTTTTATACGTGCAGGAGGAACAAAAATGAGTATGCAAATACCACGCGGTACGCAAGATTTATTACCAGGTGAAATTGAAATTTGGCAATATATCGAGCAAAAATCAAAAGAAATATGCAGCCGCTATAATTACAAAGAAATTCGCACTCCGATCTTTGAACATACTGAAGTGTTCGCGCGTGGAGTAGGGGAAACAACAGATATTGTTCAAAAGGAAATGTACACATTCACTGACCGCGGCGAGCGCAGTTTGACTCTTCGTCCTGAAGGAACAGCTGGAGTTGTGCGCTCTTTTGTAGGGAACAAACTATACGGAGAAGCGAGTCAGCCGACAAAACTATTTTATACTGGTCCAATGTTCCGTTATGAAAGACCGCAAGCAGGCCGCATGCGCCAGTTCGTACAATTTGGAGTAGAAGCGTTAGGCAGTGCAGATCCGGCCATCGATGCAGAAGTTCTAGCATTAGTAATGAGCATCTATTATGAGCTTGGCTTAACAGATATCAAACTTGTGTTAAACAGTTTAGGAGATAAAGAAAGCCGTGAAGCTCACAGAGACGCACTGATCAATCACTTTAAGCCTAGCATCGGTGAATTTTGTTCAGATTGCCAAAACCGCTTAGAGAAGAATCCATTGCGTATTCTTGATTGTAAAAAAGACCGTGAGCATCCATTAATGCAAACAGCTCCTTCTATTCATGACTACTATACAGAAGAGTCTGCTGCTTATTTCAAAGAAGTGAAGCAGCATCTTGATCAAATGAATCTGCCTTACGTAGTAGATCCAACATTAGTGCGCGGTTTGGATTACTATAATCATACTGCTTTTGAAGTAATGGCTGAAGGAGAAGGATTCGGAGCCATTACAACATTATGCGGCGGCGGAAGATACAATGGCCTTGTACAAGAGTTTGGCGGCCCAGAAACACCAGGAATCGGCTTTGCCTTCAGTATTGAACGATTGATCATGGCGTTAAAGGCACAAGGGAAGGTCCCTGATTTTGGTAATCAGCTTGATTGTTTCCTTGTTACTCTTGGTGATGCGGCCAAAGCGAAGTCAGTTGAGCTTTTGTATCAGTTACGACAAGCGGGGATTCGCTGTGACAAAGATTACTTAGATAAAAAAATGAAGGCACAGTTTAAAGCTGCAGATCGCCTAAACGTACGCTATACAGCGATTCTTGGTGATAATGAGCTTAATGAAAATCGAATTAATGTGAAAAATATGGAAACAGGCGAACAGGTCGAGGTTGCACTCGATACTTTTATCACATACATGAAAGAGCAAGTTGAGGGAGGCAAATAAGATGATTGGTAGAACGCATCATTGTGGAGAGTTAAGAAGTGAACATGTAGGGGAGACCGTACAATTAAAAGGGTGGGTGCAAAAGCGCCGTGATTTAGGAAATGTTATTTTCCTTGATTTGCGAGACCGCTCAGGCATTGTTCAAGTTGTTTTTAGCCCAGAGGTTAATAAAGAAGCACTTGAGACAGCAGAACGTGTTCGTAATGAATACGTACTTGAAGTAGAAGGTACAGTCGTTGCGCGTGACGCGCGTACAGTAAATGACAAGATTGAGACAGGGACGATCGAAATTCATGTAACAAAAGTAGAAGTACTCAATGCTTCAAAATCACTTCCATTCCAAATCGAAGCTGATACAGATGCATCAGAGGATGTGCGTCTGCGTTACCGTTACTTAGATTTACGCCGTCCTGATATGCAGGAAACATTTAAACTACGCCACAAAACAACAAAGTTAATTCGTAATTTCTTAGACGAAGAAGCATTTCTTGAAATTGAAACACCAATGCTTACAAAGAGTACACCTGAAGGAGCTCGTGACTATCTTGTTCCAAGCCGCGTGCACCATGGTGAATTTTATGCTCTTCCGCAGTCGCCGCAAATCTTCAAGCAGCTTTTAATGGTGTCTGGTTTTGAACGTTACTACCAAGTGGTTCGCTGTTTCCGTGATGAAGACCTACGTGCAGACCGTCAGCCAGAATTCACCCAAATTGATATTGAGACTTCTTTTATGGATAAAGAAGACCTTCTTTCAATGACAGAGAAAATGATGGCAAAAGTTTTAAAGGAAACAAAAGGTGTAGAAGTTTCCCTTCCAATGCCTCGTCTGACGTATGATGAAGCAATGAACCGTTATGGCTCTGATAAGCCGGATACACGGTTTGAAATGGAGTTAATTGAGCTCTCAGATGTAGTCCGTGACTCAAGCTTTAAAGTATTTACAAGTGCGATTAACGGCGGCGGTATTGTGAAAGGCTTAAATCTTAAAGGCGGGGCAAGTAAAATGTCTCGTAAGGAAATTGACGCGTTAACTGAATTTGTTAAGCCGTATGGTGCAAAAGGTCTTGCTTGGCTGAAGGTTGAAGCAGATGGCTTAAAAGGCCCGATTGCTAAATTCTTTGAAGGGGAACATGCAGAGAACCTTCTAAGTGCGATGAATGGGGAAGAAGGCGATTTATTATTCTTTGCAGCAGACAAAGCGCAAGTTGTCTTTGACAGCCTTGGTGCACTTCGTCTGAAGTTCGGTAAAGAGTTCGACTTAATTGATAAAGATGCATTTAATTTCTTATGGGTTGTTGACTTCCCGCTCGTTGAATATGATGAGGATGCAAAGCGTTATGTCGCTCTTCACCACCCGTTCACAAGTCCTAAGAAAGCAGATCGTGACCTGCTTGCTACAGATCCTGCATCTGTTCGTGCCGAGGCTTATGACCTTGTATTAAATGGTTATGAACTTGGCGGCGGTTCACAGCGTATTTATGAGCGTGAAATTCAAGAGCATATGTTTAGAGCGCTAGGGTTCTCAGAAGAAGAAGCAAAAGAACAATTCGGCTTCTTACTTGAAGCATTTGAATATGGTACACCACCGCACGGGGGAATCGCTCTTGGACTTGACCGTCTAATCATGCTTCTAGCAGGGCGTACAAACTTACGTGATACGATTGCATTCCCTAAAACAGCAAGTGCAAGCTGCTTATTAACTAATGCACCAAGCGAAGTAAGTCTTGATCAGTTAATTGACCTTAATTTATCCATCATCGGTAATAAGACGGATAAGGTCGAAGTATAAAGCATTCTAAGAGACTGCCTAGATCATTGGGCAGTCTCTTTTTTTAAGTCTATTTACAACCTGAGGAACGAGAGCAGCATTTAAAATAATACAGAGAGAAAATATAAGTGAAAAAATGATTGACTGTTTCATTTGAGATGCGTATAATCAGACTCAATAGAAAATTCGAAACAGTATGAGATGGAGATCTCATCCTTATCAAGAGTGGTGGAGGGACTGACCCGATGAAACCCGGCAACCGGTTTGTATGCCTATACAAACAAAGGTGCTACGTTCAGCAGAATGAATTCATTCTGAAAGATAAGGGAAGGCAGTGAAAACCTTTCCTTTTGGAAAGGTTTTTTTGCATTCATGATTATACAAGTTTAGATGAGACGAGGAGAGAGGCACATGCTTAAAATAGGAATACTTGGTTTTGGAACAGTTGGTAAGGGAGTGTATGACCGCTTTCATAGAACGAGAGAAACGATTGAACGTCAATTAGGGGAGTCATTTGCAATTGAAGCGATTTTAGTTAAAGATCGTCAAAAAGATCGGGCTTCTTTAGAGGAAGGTCTTGTGACTACTGATTGGGATGAATTTAAAAATCATCACTCCTATGATATTGTCTTTGAAGCGATCGGAGGTATTGAACCAGCGTATTCATATACGAAACATTTTCTTACTCAAGGGATTCCGGTTATTTCAGCGAACAAGAAATTGATCGCATCAAGAGGGGAAGACCTTGAAGCTTGTGCACAAGCTGGCGGCACCTTTTATGGATATGAGGCGGCTGTTGCGGGTGCTATTCCTATTATAAATGCGCTGCGTGCCACCCTTAGCACAACTTCGATTGATCGAGTTCGAGGCATTTTAAATGGAACAACAAACTATATGTTAACGGAAATGATTCAAAAAGAGAGAAGCTTTGCTGATGTGCTGCTTGAGGCTCAGCAGCTAGGCTATGCAGAAAGTGATCCAACTGATGATATTGAAAGCTATGATGCGTGGTATAAATTGATCATTTTAAGCAGACTCTGTTTTGGTAAATGGAGTGACACGGAACAGATTACTCGTTACGGGGTAAGTGAGATTGAAAATTGGCATGTAGAGGTAGCAAATGAACTTGGCTGTCAGGTGAAACTAATTGGTGATGCAAAGCTAGAAGATGGAGAAGTGAGAGGTATTGTGTCCCCTGCCTTTGTTGCTGGTGATGAACTTCTAGCATCCATCAACGGGGTCGTAAATGCTGTTGTCCTTTACGGGGAAGATATTGATCAACTATCGTTTGCCGGCCCAGGAGCTGGAGGGGCTGCTACAGCGAATAGTATGGTAGAAGATTTTATTCTTCATAGTCGTTATGATGGTGATCGTGTTGTGGCAGAAGAGCAACATGAAGCAAAAGAAGAGAGCAGCTATTCAATGGTATTTGTCAATCAAGCAAGTTACGGGGAATGTCTGCACTGGGCTGAAGCATATAGTGTTGAAATCGTTGAATCCATCCCGCATTCAGAAGGTGAGGCATGGATTGTTAAAAATGCTGCTGTAGATGAGTTGAGCCAGCCGGTTTATCAGCTGTATGGAAATATTCAAAGAATCACAAGTGCGAACGAAGTGAAAGTAAGCTAACAAATTAGTATAACGTAAGAGGGAGAGCTTATGGTTGAATTAATTGACGGTACGCATTAATCAACGCAATGGGTTCCTCTTTAATATAATACGTTCGAACTCCGCGGTTTGTATGGAGATACAAAAAGCCCATGGCATCTTTTTCTGGCTTTTTACGGTAAGAAATATCAAAAATAGATTGGATCGGGTAATGATCATCTTTCACGGTTAGTTTATCTTCAAACAGGAACATATCATATGATGTTTCAACAATGCGCTTTTCTGTCCAGCCGATTTCCTGACTGATTTCAATACAGCGCTGAGTGGCAAGTGCTTTTTTCATGGATAGATGGAGCCTCCTAAATAGGTTTATTCATACCGTACCATACCTCATAAAAAAGAACAAAAAAATAAATAACAGAAAATTTAGATAAAATACTTGCATGTCGTTTTCTGTCATGGTATATTATAGTCAACAAGATAAGAGTCCTACATTGTTCGTAAAAACTGATTGTTTTGAGCCAACACTTTTGAAAAGGGAGCAATAAGTTGTTTGTTGGATTACATGCCTTCTACGTCAAGGACGTAAGAGAATGAACACTAGGCACCCACCTGTGAGAGCAGGTTCAAAACGTAAGTCAAATACGGCATAGCTGGGATTCTTATCCTACATAACTCGGAAAAAAGCTGAATTGTTCATAAGAGCAATTCAGCTTTTTTCGCTGTGAAAACGCCTTAGACTTTTTTTGCAGGCTGTGATATATTCAAATCCGATAATAGATAGCTTTTTAGTATGGTACTAAAAGGGTATACTATATAATACGTACACCTTACTCTTGGAAGGAGAAACAATCCATGTTACATCAGTTTTCACGAAATGAATTAGCCATTGGTCATGATGGTCTTGATCAATTAAAAAATAGTACAGTAGCTGTTCTAGGAATTGGAGGAGTGGGGTCATTTTCAGCTGAGGCGCTTGCCCGCTCTGGAGTCGGACGTTTAGTTCTTGTAGATAAAGATGATGTGGATATTACGAACGTGAACCGCCAAATTCATGCCCTTCTCTCCACTGTCGGCCGTGAGAAAGTAGATCTCATGAAAGAGAGAATTGCAGATATTAACCCTGATTGTGAAGTCATTGCTCTTAAAATGTTCTATACAGAAGAGACATATAAACAGTTTTTTAGTTATGGTCTTGATTATGTTATTGATGCAAGTGATACCATTTCTTATAAGATCCATTTAATGAAACAATGTTTAGAGCGTAAAATACCAATCATCTCTAGTATGGGTGCTGCTAATAAGATGGACCCGACCCGCCTGCGGATCGCTGATATTTCAAAGACAAGCTATGACCCAATTGCAAAGGTCATTCGTACGAAACTTCGTAAAGACGGAATTCATAAAGGAATTGAAGTCGTATTTTCTGATGAACAGCCGATCAAAATTCGTGAAGATATCAGAAAAGAAATTGTTCCACAAAAAGCTGAGGAAGGCCCAATTCGAAAAGCAAAAATGCCTCCATCCTCAAATGCTTTTGTTCCATCTGTAGCTGGATTGATTATGGCAGGTCATGTAATTACGAAATTACTTGATGGAATAGAAATTAATCGTTAATAAAAATGGCTTCCACTTTTGTGGAGGCCATTTTTGTATCAATTATTTAGCTAATTTCTCTAAATTTCCGTTTTTGTCCATTTTAAATGAAGCGTTGGATAAAGTCTCTTCATCCTCTAAAATCGCCATTCTTCTTGCACGGTTCATAATTTGAATAAGAGATTGGTAATCTTCTTCAATGATTGAACTGTCTTGTTTAAGCTTTTGGATTTCGATTTCTAATTCACGATTACGGTTGATCAGCTCAAGATTGGTTTTAATAAGAGCCTGGTTTTCCTCCTCCACCTCTTTGGAGTTTGTTTGGTCGGATAATGTCTGTAAGTATTGAATAACCGCATCGAGTGACAGCGAAGAACTAGATGCAGGCTCTGGATTATATGAAGATACTGCATTCATTGAAGGTTGTGCGGCTGGTGGTGCCCATAAAGGCTTGCGCTGAGTGTAATAGGAGAAAGACATTGCACGTTTTCTCTGCTTTCTTTCTTTTTTTGCCTCAGCAATTTGCTTAATAAATCGCTGCCTTACAACAGCATTCCACCTAAAACCACATGCTGCAGAGGTGCGATTTAATTCATCTCCTACCTCTTCGAAGGCTTGCAGCTGCGTGCTGCCTTCACGAATATGTTTTAATACGGTTTCAGCAAGTAATACATCATCTTCGTGGGACCAAGCATCCTGTCTAACTTTCATTCTTTTCAACTCCTAATCCATAGATAGTTTTTGTTACTAGCTACTATGGTCAGAAAGAAGATAGTTTATACAAGGCTCATAGAAAATTTAATCGATTTCCCTCTATTTATTGAAATTGTAAGCCTAATCATTATGAAAAAGTATGAAAGAACCTTTTTTTATATGGTGTAAACGTGTAAGATATAGAAGAAAAATTTATTCTTACATTTCGACATTATTCGAGGAGTATTCCATGTTAAAAACTTTACGAGCAAAATTATTGTTCTTTTTCCTATTTGCGACGTTGCTTCCCCTTTTATTTGTAGGGTATATCACTTTTCAATCGCAAAAAATAGAAACCAATCAACAGCTTCAACAAACAATGTATACAATGGCAGATAATTTAGCTATTTCTATAGAAGAGATTGTCAATGAACGAATGGCAGATGTAACGATTCTAGCAAACAATACAATCTTGCGAGATTCGACTGCTACAAGAGAAGAGATTAGAGAAGAGCTGCGGATCTTTGTTAATGCTTATTCAATTTATTACGGAGCCTTATTTGTAAATCCAGAAGGTGTAGTCAGTGTTGATTTAGATAATACGATTGTGGGCACAGATGTAACTGACAGATTATGGTATCAAAAGGCGATAAGTCAAAACGGTATTTATTTTTCTGATATTTTTTATTCTGATGTTCTTCACCAACCAGCCATCGTTTTAGCGAGTGTTGTGAAGGATGAAGACGGTGAAGCGTTGGGAGTCGTTTCAGCCATCTTTGATGTGAATTTTTTATGGGAGCGTTTGGCTCATTACAGCAAGCAGCAAAAAAGTCACGGCCTTGAAGGATATGCTTTTTTGGTGAATGAACGAGGTGACATTATTGCTCATCCAAATGAAAATCTAATTCTCTCATACAATTATTTGGAGCAAAATAATTTAACAAGTGAAGCATTTGATGGACTGGTTCAAAACCGAAACTTATTTCATAGCAAAAGCAATGATATGATTCAAACGTTTTCTAGAATCGCAAAAGCACCTGGTTTTGATAATGAGTGGTATCTTAGTATTTCTGTTCCAAATGAACGAATGAATTCGCCTATTGAAGAACTCATTTTAAAGTATCTCGTATTGTTTGGGTGTGTGGTGCTTATTACATCAATAGGTGTCATAAAGTTATCCTCTTATATCGTGAAACCATTGCAAAAACTTGTCTTTGCGACGAGTGATTTTGCGTTTGGCAAAAAAGTGTATCCATTAGCACCTGATGCTTATCATGAAGTGGATACGCTCACACGTACATTTAATATGATGACAAGACGATTAGTTGAGCGTGAGAAAAGCCATCGTAAATCTACTCTGATTTTAGAAACAACCGATAATGGGGTCCTAGCATTTCAACAAAGCAGTCAACGGGTGACCACATTTAACCGTCAGTGTGAGCAATTGTTCGGTCTAGCTAAAGAACAAGCCTTGGGTGCAACACTCGATCAAGTTATTGAGCAGAACGGAGCGTTTAAAACGTTTATTGATTGTTCAAAGCTTTCCGATGTGCTCAGGAATCAAGACTTTAATAAAAAGTATGAATTTGAATGTTATTTAGGCGGGCAGAAGCGAATCTTTTTTGCCGGTGTATCAACTCTGCCTAAGTTAAATAATGAAGAAGAACTTGAAGACGTGTTGCTGATCTTTATTGATATTACAGACAAACGCAAGATAGAGCAGGAGTTAATTCGCTCTGAAAAGCTTCAGCTAGTCGGCCAGCTGGCTGCAGGATTTGCACATGAAATTCGTAATCCGCTAACGACGATTAGAGGCTTTATGCAAATTTTCCATCAATCGGATGCGACGAAAGATGAACATAAAGTTCATTATGATGTCATAATCAAAGAGATTGATCGAGTGAATTCCATTATTGGGGAACTGCTGCAAATGGCTAACCCTAAATCTGGCACATCAAAAACAGAAACAAATATTGGTGAGGTGTTAACCGATATTCATACTTTGTACGAACCAGAAGCAAACGAGCAAGGAATTAAAATGAGACTGCAAGTAGAACCGCTCCCAACCGTTTATTTAGATCGCAGTAAATTGCACCAAGTCGTGATGAATTTAGTGAAAAATGGATTAGAAGCAATCGATGGAAGCGGGTCACTAGCTCTTTCTGCTTATGAGAATACAGAACGAGAGATAATCGAAATAAAAGTCGAGGACACGGGCATCGGGATGAATCCTCAAACGATTGAAAAGCTTGGTACACCGTTTTTTACTACAAAGGAAACAGGCACCGGACTCGGGCTGATGACCTCATTTAGAATTGTCGAAGAGATCGGCGGCAAGCTTCTTGTGACAAGCAAGGAAGGTGTAGGAACCACGTTTATGATTCAACTTCCTTTGTATGAATTGAAAATGTACCGCTAAAAAAACTGGCTGCCCTTGGCAGCCAGTTTTTAGCGTTGGTCTAATTTATCATAAATATCGGCAAGAGCTTGTTCAAATTTCCCTGTGCGTTTAGGTTCATAATAGCGGGCCTTTTTTAGTTTGTCCGGCAGGTATTGCTGCTTAACCCATCCGTGATCAAAGTCATGAGGATACTGATATTCTACCCCGCGCCCAAGTGCTTTTGCTCCTTTATAATGAGCATCCTTCAAATGTTTAGGTACATCCCCAGAAGCGCCTCCTCTAATATCTGCAATAGCTGCATCTATTGCTTTATATGCAGAATTAGATTTTGGAGAAAGGCAAAGCTCGACCACAGCGTTTGAGAGAGGGATGCGTGCTTCTGGCATTCCTAGCCGTTCGGCTGACTCTATCGCAGCTAATGTTCTCGCTCCAGCTTGTGGGTTTGCTAGCCCAATATCTTCATAGGAAATTACAAGAAGCCTTCTTGCTATACTTGTTAAATCACCTGCTTCAAGCAGACGGGCTAAGTAATGAAGCCCAGCATTTACATCACTTCCACGGATTGATTTCTGGAAGGCAGATAATACGTCATAATGAGCATCGCCATCTTTATCATGATGAAAGCTTTTCTTTTGAATGCATGATTCGGCGGTTTCAAGTGAGATATGTTTAATTCCGTCCTCCGTTGCAAACGTTGATTTAACAGCAAGCTCTAGGGCATTTAAAGCTGAGCGGACATCGCCACCGCACATATGAGCAAGATGGCTGATGGCTTCGTCTTCTATTTTAATCTTCTCTTTGCCAAATCCCGACTCCGGATTTTGAATCGCACGAATTAGAGCAGTCTTTATATCATCAGGAGTAAGGGATTCAAGTTCAAATATTTGACAACGGCTGCGGATTGCTGGGTTAATAGAGTGATAAGGATTAGCCGTAGTAGCTCCAATTAAAATAATAAGTCCTTTTTCTAAATGAGGCAGCAAGAAATCTTGTTTTGCTTTATCTAACCGATGTACTTCATCGAGAATAACGATGAGCTGCCCATGCATTTTTGCTTCGGCAACAGCAATTTCCATATCTTTCTTATTGTGGACCACAGCGTTTAACAATTTGAAAGGAGTGTCGGTACTTCCGGCGATGGCTGTTGCTATAGAAGTTTTACCTACACCAGGAGGACCATATAAGATCATCGATGAAAGTTGACCGACATCGACCATCCGGCGCAGAAGCTTGCCGTCGCCTACTAGGTGGCTCTGGCCAATAATGTCTTCAATTTTCTTTGGACGCATACGATATGCGAGTGGTTCTTTTTTCATCCGATCATCTCCAATAAACTAGCATTCACCTATAGTGTAGCCCAATAGAGGGGAAAAGCCAATGATCCAGCATACTTAGAATACACCAAGAGAGTGAATGGGCACGACAGTGATTTAGACGCCAAAATAAATGTAATTCATGCTATAATGACAAAGAATTAGCAGGAGAGAAGGGGTAACCTTTGAGCGGAGTTGAGAATAGAAGAAAACCGAGCAAGTTATTTGTTCGCTGGGCAGTGTTTATGGTTGGCCTCGTCATCATGTCGTTTGGAATATCGATGATGATTAAGGCAGACTTAGGGAGTGCGCCGTGGGATGTATTGCATATCGGTCTCACCCTGCAGCTAGGACTTACAGTAGGCTCATGGTCTATTATCATGGGTTTTCTTATTATTGGTGCAACAAGTTTTTTAACAAAAGAATGGCCGCAGCTTGGTGCATTTATTAATATGGTATTAGTCGGGGTATTCATTGATATCTTTTTGTGGATCTTGCCAGCCCCTGAAGGTTTTGTCTTGAAATTGGCTATGCTATTACTAGGAATTATAATCATTGGATACGGAATTGGCTTATATATTGCGCCAAAGCTTGGAGCAGGACCACGGGACAGCTTAATGCTTGCTCTGACACTGCGCACAGGATGGAAAGTTCAATGGGTGCGTAGTTCGATGGAGGTCATTGTATTGACTGCAGGGTGGCTTCTAGGAGGTCCGGTCTTTATAGGAACGTTATTATTTTGCTTTGGGATTGGTTCGGTCGTAGGCTTTACGATGCCCCAATGTCAGCGAATGGTCGATATTTTGATAGAAAGAGGGTCGAAAAATGAAAATTTCAACCAAGGGACGTTACGGACTCACCATCATGATGGCGTTAGCTAAAAAGTCAGGTGAAGGTCCAGTTTCATTAAAATCAATCGCAAAAGAATATAAACTATCTGAACATTATTTAGAGCAGCTGATTGCACCTCTTAGAAATGCGATGCTTGTAAAGAGTGTACGCGGTGCTTATGGCGGTTATATGCTTGCAAAGGATGCAAATGAGATTACAGCGGGAGATATTATCCGTGTACTTGAAGGACCGATCAGTCCAGTGGAAGTAATGGATGATGAAGAGCCTGCAAAGCGTGACTTATGGATTAAAATTCGTGATGCGGTAAAAGATGTACTTGATAATACAACATTAGATGATTTAGCGAAATTTGAAGATAAAGGCAAACAAGAATATTATATGTTCTACATTTAATAAATAAAGAAGGTGATCAATGATGGATTCCATCTATCTTGACCATGCTGCAACATCGCCAATGGACCCGAGGGTAGTTGATGCGATGTTGCCGTATTTTTATGAGCAGTTTGGCAACCCGTCTAGCATCCATCATATTGGACGCGCAGCTCGTCAGGCAGTTGATGAGGCAAGAGCAAAACTTGCAGAATGCCTTCATACGTCCCCTAATCAATTAATTATTACTAGCGGGGGTACTGAAGCAGATAATTTAGCGGTCATAGGTTACGCATTAGAAAATGAGTCAAAAGGCAAGCATATAATTACCACGCAAATTGAGCATCATGCAGTAGGACATGCTTGCGCCGAACTAGAACAGAGAGGCTTTGAGGTTACCTATTTACCGGTGGATGAAATCGGAAGAGTCAGTGTTGAAGACGTTCGTAAAGCGCTGCGCGATGATACGATCCTTATAACGATTATGTATGGGAATAACGAAGTAGGAACGATTCAGCCTATTAAAGAGATTGGCGAGATAGTGAGGGAGCATCAAGCAGCCTTTCATACAGATGCCGTTCAAGCTTTGGGTACAGTGGATATAAACCTAGCAGAGCTGCCTGTGGATATGCTTTCATTGTCCGCTCACAAAATTAACGGCCCTAAAGGAATCGGCCTTTTATATATGAAAAAAGGTATCTCAGCAAGACCACTGTTATTTGGGGGAGAGCAGGAGCGTAAGCGAAGAGCGGGTACGGAAAATGTAGCAGCAATTGTTGGGTTTAAGAAAGCAATGGAAATTGCTGTTGAAACTGCCAATGAAAAACGTGAGCGTTATCTTGGCTATTCCCGGATCTTTTTTGATACATTTACTAAGATGGACATCAATTTTGGATTAAATGGGGATCCGGTCGAGCGCCTTCCTCATGTATTAAATATAAGTTTTCCGGGTGTTCAAGTCGAAGCGCTGCTTGTCGCACTTGATATGGCTAATATCGCAGCATCAAGCGGTTCAGCATGTACGGCAGGTTCACTTGAGCCTTCACATGTTCTAGAAGCGATGTACGGTAATGAGGGGAAAGAGCGCATCTTTTCGGCTGTTAGATTCAGTTTTGGTATCACCAATACTGAAGAAGAAATTGAACATGCGGCAAAAGAGATTGCAAAAATTGTTAAAAGACTCCAAGAACAGCAGCAGTTTATCAGCTAGGAGCATTAGGTGGTGGAAATGATGAAAAAAAGACCTGAAGATACAAAGGTCGTAGTAGGGATGTCAGGTGGCGTAGATTCATCTGTAACCGCCCTCGTTTTAAAAGAACAAGGCTATGATGTCATCGGGATATTCATGAAAAACTGGGATGATACTGATGAAAGCGGCTTTTGTACAGCTACTGAGGACTATGAAGATGTGATTCGTGTATGTAATCAAATCGGCATTCCTTATTATGCAGTTAATTTTGAAAAACAATATTGGGATAAGGTATTTACGTATTTCCTCGAGGAATATAAAGCGGGGCGTACGCCTAACCCAGATGTCATGTGTAATAAAGAAATCAAGTTCAAAGCGTTTTTAAACCATGCGATGGCACTTGGTGCTGATTATGTGGCAACCGGTCATTATGCACGTGTGGAAGAAGTAGACGGAGAGTTCAAATTGCTGCGTGGTGTTGACAGCAATAAAGATCAAACCTATTTCTTAAATGCCCTCTCACAGCAGCAGTTATCAAAAACGATGTTCCCAATTGGTCACATTCCTAAAAAGGAAGTGCGAGAGAGAGCGTTAGCTGCGGATCTTGCTACGGCTAAGAAAAAAGACAGCACTGGAATTTGCTTTATCGGAGAACGTAATTTCAAAGAATTTCTAAGTGAATTTTTGCCTGCACAGCCTGGTGAAATGCAAACCGTTGATGGTGAAGTAAAGGGTCAGCATGACGGATTAATGTACTATACATTAGGGCAGCGTCAAGGTCTTGGCATTGGCGGAGCTGGCGAGCCGTGGTTTGTTATTGATAAAGACTTAGAGCGCAACGTATTGATTGTTGGACAAGGGTTCCATAACCAAGGTTTATATTCAGAGGGACTAGAAGCCGTTCATTTGAATTGGATCTCACCAACAAAACCAACTAGTGAATTCCGTTGTACAGCTAAATTCCGCTACCGCCAAGATGATCAAGGCGTGACGGTTATACCGCAGGAAGACGGAGGCGCGCTCGTGAAATTTGATGAGCCAGAGCGTGCGATTACACCGGGACAAGCCGTCGTTTTCTATGAAGGTGATGTATGTTTAGGTGGAGGTACGATCGATCGAGTGATTAAAAAGTGGGAAAATGCCTAAATGGTATTTTCCCTTTTTCTCTGTGTTCCGGCGTGAGATAATAAATAAAGGATAGAAGCAGTGAGAGGATGAAAATAATGAGCAATAATGAATTAAGTAGTAATGAGACGAATTGGAATGAAAAAGGAATTTCGTATATGAATGAACAAAATTACGAGGAAGCGGCAAAAGCGTTTAATGCTGCAATCGAAGAAAACCCAAAGGATGCAACAGCTTTTATTAACTTTGGAAATCTGCTTGGAGCCGTAAATGACTATGAACGTGCGCTTATTTTCTTTGATAAAGCGATTGAACTAGATGAACATGCTGCCACTGCTTATTACGGTGCGGGAACGATTTATTTTAAGCAAGATCAGTTTGAAGAAGCTGCAAAAATGTTTAAACAAGCGTTAGTAGAAAAGCTTGAAGAGGCAGATGTCTTTTTTATGCTTGGAATGAGTTATTATCAGCTTGGGGCTCTGCCGCATGCACTTGCAAACTTTAAGCGTGCCGTTGAACTCAATAAGTCAGATGTAGATGCGCGCTTCCAGTACGGTCTAACGTTAGCTCAGCTCGAACAGGTAGAGGATGCGGTAGTTGAGCTTGAAGAAGTGGTTAAGCTGGCACCTGAACATGCGGATGCTCATTTTAATCTTGGTGTTGCTTATGCGTATCAGGAAAATTTGACGAAAGCTCTTCAAGCATTTGAAGAAGCTCTTCGTATCCAGCCGGATCATGCACTAGCTGCTAATGGACGAAAGACCGTATCAGAAGCCTTGCAATAAGGGTGATTATGAATGGATGAACAACAATCCTTAGAACAAGATAACGGAATAGAGCGTGGCTATATAAAAGGCGAGGTTCTCCATCTCGTCTTTAGAAATGATGAAAATGCCTACACTGTAGCTCTGATTCGGGTCAGTGAAACAAATGAAGAGCTAAAGGATAAGAAAATAACGGTAGTGGGAATCCTTCCGCAGCTGGATGTAGCTGAAACCTTTTTGTTTTTTGGGACCATCACTGACCATCCACGTTTTGGACAGCAGTATCAAGTAGAGCAATTTAGACGAGATCTGCCTCAAACAAAGAACGGCATCATTCAATATCTTTCAAGTGATCGCTTCCCAGGGATCGGCAAGAGGACAGCAGAAACGATTGTTGAGGTATTAGGGGAAAGGGCCATTACTCGGATTGTTGAAGACCGAGCTGTGCTAAAAGCTGTACCAAAGCTCTCTAAAGAAAAAGCAGACCAATTATATCAGCAGCTCATAGACCAACAAGGAGTTGAACAGGTCCTAATGACGCTGTCAAAGCACGGATTTGGTCTTGAACTATCAATGAAGGTATATCAAAAGTATGGGTTTCAAGCACTTGATATTATTCAAACAAATCCTTATCAGCTGATTGCAGATGTAGAAGGGATTGGATTTAGGAAAGCTGATTTACTTGGAGCTGCGATTGGTTTAACAGGGAATCACCCAGACAGGATCCGAGCGGGGCTTTTGTTTGTTGTACAAGAATTATGCTTACAAGATGGACATGTCTATATCGAAAAAGAAGAATTGATCCCTCATGTAAAACAACTGTTATCGTCACCAGATGCGTCAATAAGTACAGAAGAAGTCGAGCATGAGCTTTTAACGATGGAAGAGGAGGATGCGCTTGTACTTGAGGAAACGCGCGTCTATATAAAATCACTGTATTTTGCTGAAAAAGGAATTGTCTCAAGTGTAAGGAGACTCATGGCTACGGAGGTTAAGGATGAATTCCCGGAATCGGAGTTCTTAAAAACACTAGGCGAGCTTGAGGAAGAGTTGAAAATTGAATACGCACCGCAGCAGAAAGAAGCGATTCAAACAGCGTTAGCTAATCCTTTTATGCTCCTTACAGGGGGGCCGGGAACGGGAAAGACAACGGTTATTAAAGGAATTGTCGAAACGTATGCAAGGCTTAACGGTTTATCACTTGACCCTAAAGCGTACACTAAATCCAATCCATTTCCGATCTTACTTGTCGCACCAACTGGAAGAGCGGCAAAGCGGATGAGTGAGGCAACAGAACTGCCTGCTGTTACCATTCATAGGCTGCTTGGCTGGAAAGGCGGAAATGGTGGATTTGAAAAAGGAGAACATGAGCAGCTGGAAGGAGAATTGATTATTGTCGATGAGGTTTCAATGGTTGACATCTGGCTTGCTAATCAATTGTTAAAGGCGATCCCTAAAGGCATGCAGGTCGTTTTTGTAGGAGATCAAGATCAATTGCCTTCAGTTGGACCTGGCCAAGTACTTAAAGATTTCTTAGATGCAGAGGTTGTTCCAACGGTTCCTTTAACAGCGATCTATAGACAAAAGGAAGGCTCCTCGATCATCGAACTCGCCCACGAGATGAAACAAGGGAAAATGCCTAGCGACCTGCCTGAAGCGAAGCCTGATCGACGGTTCTTTCCGTGTACAACCGATCACGTCCAGCATGTTGTGACACAGATTTGTGAAAATGCCATAAAAAAAGGGTATCTTGCCAGAGACATACAAGTACTGGCTCCGATGTATAAAGGGCAGGCGGGGATTACGGAACTCAATCGTATTCTCCAAGAGCTTTTCAACCCTAAGACAGAGCAAAAACGAGAGCTTTTATACGGGGAACTTTCTTACCGGACAGGAGATGTTGTACTTCAGCTCGTAAACAATCCTGATGAAAATGTGTACAACGGAGACCGCGGAGAAATTGTGGCGATTTTCTATGCAAAAGAAAATACAGAAAAACAAGATCAGGTTGTGATTAGTTTTGATGGAACAGAGGTTGTCTACAATAAGAAAGATTTAAATCAAATTACACATGCTTATTGCTGTTCGATCCATAAATCGCAAGGAAGCGAATTTCCAATCGTTGTCATGCCTGTAGTACGTAATTATTCTCGGATGCTGAGGAGAAATTTAATTTATACAGGGATTACTCGGGCAAAAAAATTCCTGCTTCTATGCGGGGAATTAAAATCCTTTCATACCGCAGTTACACGAGAAGATGAGTTAATCAGGTATTCGATGTTAAAAGACAAGCTTGTCGCCCTAAAACAATCTCAACAGGAATATGAGAATGGAAATGGTCAACTAACATAACGAAGGGACATAACATGCATACTAAGGTTGTTCGGAAAGGTGGGGAGTACTTTGCGAACTTTTTCAACCGTAGAAGGTCTTCCAGTCATCGAACAAGCTTCAGGAATAGAATGCGGGCATGTTCTTGATGTGTTAGTTGACCGAGGCGAGCGTATCTCAGGGTTTGTTATTGACAAGAAAGGGTGGCTTAATCATCATCTTTTTCTGCCGATAGGCGCAGTTGCAAGCTTTGGATATGACGGGGTAATGGTGGAAAGCTTTAAAAATGTGTCGAGATATGACCGAAAAAACCATCATGCCCATCCATTAAAGCTAGGCAAAAGACGTCTTCAGGGAATTTCCTTGTTGACGACTGAAGGCGAAAAAGTCGGGCTTGTCGAAGATGTATATTTTGATGAAGAAGTGGGGACAATCGTAGGGTATGAAGTGACCGATGGGTTAGTAGCTGACTTAGTAGACGGCAGGAAGGTAGTTAAGACCAAGGGCCCTCTTGTAGTTGGCAAGGATCGCGCCATCGTGTCGATTTAAGGAGGCCCTGCGTATGCAATGTCCAAACTGTAAATCAAAAGATATAGGAAAAATCGGTACAAATCAGTACTATTGCTGGAATTGCTTTGTGGAAATGAGCTTGCAAAAAGGAATGCTAAGTTTACATCAGGTCGAAGAAGATGGTTCGCTTAGTTCCTTAGATGATTTGTTTGATGATGAGGATCTGCATGTTGGAATGTAATCCAATATAAAGGTGGTGTCATCCGATGAGAAAAGCTTTTACGTCTTTACTTGCTGTTGGAGTGGGAGCTGCTGCTTATTCGATGAGTAGTCGCCAGAAAAAGCGTAAATTTGACCAGTTTATCCAGCCTATTACGCGGTTAGATATGGATAAATATCTGAATAAACGAACGTGGAATAAAACGATGAAACGCTTAACCAAACGTTTTTCGTAAATGCAGCGACAAGCTTGTCTACACATGTAGGCAGGCTTTTTTTTGTGAAAAAATAAGGAGAGTGATAATGTAAATTAATTTGTACACACTAACGATAACAAGAACAGGAAATGAAAAGGAGGTGTTGGGAATGTGGAAAACACTTGAGAATAAGTGGATCACAAGACTTATTCTTATTTTATTACTCATGCTGATTGTATTTATGGCAATGCAATTATTCCCTTTAGTAACTCCAGTACTAAGCATTATAAAAGCATTGCTGCTTCCTCTTTCCCTATCCTTCTTATTTACATATTTACTGCATCCGCTAGTAGAGGGGCTTCATGAGCATGGGCTGCCGCGTTCGCTAAGTGTATTACTCGTATTTCTCGCTTTATTAGTTACCCTAGGCCTTGTTCTTATGTTTGGTGTTCCGTTATTAATTGAACAAGTTCAGCACGCAATGACAGTCTTACCACAGCAAATTACCGAAATAGAGAAAATGATTATTCAAATTCAAACGCAAGCCAGAGCTCTTCCATCCCCTATCCGAGTTCATATTAATGAATGGTCGACTCAGGCGGGCGTGCTTGGAGCAAAAGCACTCGATCAGATAGAAGTTCTTGCACTATGGTTGATTCAATCTATTTTTAGTTTAATGGTCGTCCCCTTTCTTGTTTTTTACTTCTTAAAAGACTTTGACCTAATAGAAAAAGTTTCCTGGTATCTAACTCCTAGAAAATGGAGGCCGGGTTTAAAGCGCTATGCAAAAGATGTGGACCATTCATTTGGGAGCTATATAAGAGGACAATTATTAGTTGCACTTGCCGTAACAATTATTTCGAGTTTGGGTTTTTGGTTGATCGGTGTTCCCTACCCAATTCTTTTAGGAGTATTTATGGGGGCGACAGAGATGATACCATACTTTGGAGCATACATTGGTGCCGTCCCTGCTATTATCATTGCATTGTTTGAGTCATGGCAGCTAGCTTTGATAACAGCTGGATTTATATTAATCTTACAACAGATTGAAGGAAATATATTATCTCCCGTGATTGTTGGTAAGACATTACATTTGCACCCTATATTAATTATCCTCGCTTTGGTAATAGGGATTGAAGCAGGGGGCGTGATCGGGCTGCTATTGGCCGTACCTGCCCTTGCTATTTTAAAGGTGACTCTTCTACATTTAAGACTATATTTCATCAGTCATTGACAAGTGTATAAACGCTTTTCTATAATAGGAATCAAATGGTTTAACTCGATGGTTAGAAGAGTAGATCAACGAACGAATCGTATACAAAACACGTCGACGGAATAAGTACGAATCAGACCGCACAAAGAGAGGCAGCTCCTTAGGCTGAAAGAGCTGCTGTGTGAAGGGATTTGGAAAGCTGCTCCTGAGTGCAGGGAAAAACCTGCCGTCAGCCTCGTTACGGCTTTGAGTGATGAATTACAATAGGTAATTCATAATTAGGGTGGCACCGCGTGATTACAACTCTCGTCCCTTCTTTTTGGGATGAGGGTTTTTTTGTATGCAAATGTTCGATCAAAATAAAAAGGAGATGACAAAATGAATTCATTAACATCAGCACAAGTACGTCAAATGTATCTTGATTTCTTTAAAGAAAAAGGTCACGACATTGAACCAAGTGCATCACTTGTTCCACATGAGGACCCATCTCTTTTATGGATCAACAGCGGGGTGGCAACTCTTAAGAAGTATTTTGATGGGCGAGTCATTCCAGAAAATCCACGTATTACCAATGCGCAAAAGTCAATCCGTACAAATGATATTGAAAATGTCGGTAAAACGGCACGACACCATACCTTCTTTGAAATGCTAGGAAACTTCTCTATAGGTGACTACTTTAAAGAAGAAGCGATTGAGTGGGCGTGGGAGTTCTTAACGAGTGAAAAATGGATCGGTTTTGACCCAGAAAAATTATCAGTTACGGTTCATCCAGAGGACAATGAAGCGTATGATTATTGGGCAAAGAATATCGGGGTGCCAGAAGAGCGCATTATTCGCTTAGAGGGGAATTTCTGGGATATCGGAGAAGGTCCAAGTGGTCCTAATACTGAGATTTTCTATGATCGCGGCCCTTCATATGGTGACGATGCAAATGATCCAGAACTATACCCTGGAGGAGAGAACGAACGTTACTTAGAAGTATGGAACTTGGTTTTCTCTCAATTCAACCATAATCCAGACGGTACATACACACCTCTTCCTAAGAAAAATATTGATACAGGAATGGGTCTTGAGCGTATGGTATCTGTTATTCAAGATACGAAAACAAACTTTGAAACAGATTTATTTATGCCAATCATTCAAGCAACAGAGCAGTTAACATCTGTGAAATATGGTGCTGATACTGAAACGGATGTAGCGTTTAAAGTCATTGCAGACCATGTTCGTACCGTAACGTTTGCAGTAGGTGATGGTGCGCTTCCATCGAATGAAGGCCGCGGGTATGTCCTTCGCCGCTTGCTTCGTCGTGCAGTACGTTATGCAAAGCTGATCGGTATCGATCGTCCGTTTATGTATGAGCTCGTGCCGGTTGTTGGGGAGATTATGGTAGACTTCTATCCTGAAGTTAAAGAGAAAACGGAATTTATCCAAAAAGTGATGAAAACAGAAGAAGAGCGTTTCCATGAAACATTAAATGAAGGCCTGGGCATTCTTGATAAAATTCTGGCTGAAGCGAAGGCTAAGAAGGAAGAAGTGATTTCTGGTTCTGATGTGTTCCGCCTTTACGATACGTACGGCTTCCCGGTAGATCTTACGGAAGAATATGTAGAAGAAAAAGGTTTAACGATTGATCGTGATGGCTTTGAGGTAGAAATGGAACAGCAGAGAAGCCGTGCACGAGCAGCACGTCAAGAATCTGGCTCTATGCAGGTACAAGATGAACTTCTAGGTGAGATTAACGCAGAAAGTACCTTTGTAGGATATAACCAATTATCAGCAGAAGGTACTGTAAGTGTGTTAATTGCAGGTAAAGAACGCATGTCAAGTGTACCAGCTGGAGAAACTGCACAAGTGATCTTAAGTACGACGCCTTTCTATGCAGAAAGCGGCGGACAAGTAGCTGATACGGGGACAATCATTGGCGAGGGAGTTATCGCGCGTGTAACAGAAGTAACAAAAGCTCCAAACGGCCAACACCTTCACACCGTAGTTGTTGAAGAAGGAGAGCTTAAGGAAGGCGTTACAGTGACAAGTTCGGTAGAGGAAACCTCTCGTATCGGCATTGTTAAAAACCATACAGCGACTCACTTGCTTCACCAAGCGTTAAAAGATATTCTAGGAGTTCATGTTAACCAAGCAGGTTCCCTTGTATCAGAAGATCGTCTTCGTTTTGATTTCTCTCATTTCGGTCAAGTAACGAAAGAAGAGTTAACAAAAATTGAAGAAATCGTGAATGAAAAAGTTTGGAATGCCATTTCTGTAGATATCAGTGAAAAGAAACTTGCTGAAGCGAAAGAAATGGGCGCAATGGCGCTTTTCGGTGAGAAATACGGAGACACTGTACGCGTCGTACAAGTTGGCGATTACTCATTAGAGCTTTGCGGTGGTTGTCATGTTCGCAATACAGCAGAGATCGGATTATTTAAAGTTGTATCTGAATCTGGGATTGGTGCAGGCGTCAGACGGATTGAAGCGGTCACTGGGCAAGGTGCATATGAATTCATGAATGATCAGCTGCGTTTATTGACGACAGCATCTGAACTAGTTAAAGCGAAAAATGTAAAAGATGTTCCTGCAAGAATTGAAGCGATGCAGCAGCAAATTCGAGATCTGCAGCGTGAAAACGAATCATTATCATCAAAATTGGGCAACATGGAAGCTGGGAACCTTATTGATGAAGCAGTAGAAGTAAATGGTGTTAAAGTTCTATCTAAAGAAGTCAATGCAAGTGATATGGATGGACTTCGTGCGATCGTGGATAAGTTGAAGCAAGACCTTGATTCAGGCGTAATTGTTCTAGGTGCCGTTTCTGGTGAAAAAGTAAATCTTGTTGCTGGTGTAACAAAAGATTTAATTAGTCAGGGCCACCATGCAGGGAAACTTGTAAAAGAAGTAGCATCACGCTGCGGCGGCGGAGGCGGAGGCCGTCCTGATATGGCGCAAGCAGGCGGCAAAAAGCCAGAACAGTTAGCTGAAGCACTGGCTTATGTTCCTGAATTCGTTAAAACAATTTCCTAATTTGGCCAACTTCGTGTACAATAGAATAAGACAACCTTTTATGTACGAGAATTCGATATAAGAATTCAATAAAGGTAAAGAAAGAAAGAGGTGTTTGTGATGAGCTCTATGGACAAGACAATGCAATTTAACTTTCCTGATGATTCCGTTGATGTTGACGTCCAAGAGGTATTACTTTCGGTATATGAGGCACTTGAGGAAAAAGGGTACAACCCGATCAATCAAATTGTAGGTTATTTACTTTCTGGTGATCCAGCGTACATCCCTCGCCACAAGGACGCTCGTGCACTTATCAGAAAGCTTGAGCGTGATGAGTTGATTGAGCAATTGGTAAAGTCTTATTTGTCACAGCACCGTAAGGAGAATGAATGAGAGCTTTAGGACTTGATGTAGGCACCAAGACAGTAGGAATTGCCCTCAGCGATGAATTAGGGTGGACGGCACAAGGCATTGAAACCCTTCGCAGAAATGAAGAAGATCCAGAGAGTGACTTCTTGAAAATTGCCGAGCTAGCAAAACAAAATGATGTTGGAACCATTGTCATTGGACTGCCCAAAAACATGAATGGCACCATCGGCCCAAGCGGTGAGCGTTGCATGGAATTTGCAGACTCTCTTAAAGAGCATTTAGACTGTGAATTTGTGATGTGGGATGAGCGCCTTACAACGGTAGCTGCTGAACGAATGCTTGTAAGTGCTGATGTGAGTCGCAAGAAACGTAAAAAAGTAATTGATAAAATGGCTGCAGTTATGATCCTTCAAGGATATCTTGATCGAAAAGGAATGTAGCTTAAATAGAAGAGGTGTAGACATTATGTCACAAGAAGAAAAAGAACGTATTGTTATTCCTGATGAGAACGGTGATGAGCATCTATTTGATGAACTATTTAAATTCACTGTAGATGAAACAGGAAAAAGTTATATTTTAGTTACTCCAGTTGGGGATAATGACGATGATTCAGAGGAAGAAGTAGAAGTATTTGCTTTCCGTTACGAAGATCGTGAAGGCGAAGATAACGATATTGCTTTATTCGCAGTGGAAACAGATCAAGAATGGGAAATGGTTGAGGAAATGCTTAACACGTTCTCAGCAGAAGAGGAAGAGTAAGAATTAGTTTGCTCTAAATCAGAATAAGGAAAAGCCCTTTTGCCAAAGCTTAGCAAAAGGGCTTTTTCATGTGTTCAGACATTCTTTGTTTTGTCACAATATAGAGGTTTTTCGGCTATCAAATAATTTGTTTACTGACATATTGCAGAATTATAGTATAATGATACGGTGGAAGGGGGAGAACGATGTCTGATTCCAACGAAAAACCACGAAATGATTTATATGAAGAACGGGTATCAGAGGCGAAAGTAGTTCGCAAAATCGTCTTTTATAGTGTCATTGGACTTGCTGCAATGGCGTTAATAGCCATAATTAGTGGTTATTTTTATTTTAGTAATGCATTAGGTCCGGTAGATTCAGGAGAAGGGGAAACGGTTGAAGTAACGATCCCGATTGGGTCATCGTCTACGCAAATCGGACAAATCCTTGAAGAAGAAGGACTTATTAATAACGGAACGATTTTCAGATATTACGTACGTTACAAAAATGAATCTGGATTTCAAGCAGGTACGTATGCCTTGTCTACTTCAATGACTATGGATGAAATGATTCAAGAGTTAAAAGAAGGACGTGTCATTGAAGAGCCTGAGTTAATCTTCACCATTCCTGAAGGCAGATGGTTAGAAGATGTAGCTGTTATGATTGCGAATGAAACGGGTCATGAGGCAGAAGAAGTCATGTCTGTACTGAATGACGAAGAGTACTTAGAAGAATTAATTAATCGTTTTAGTATGCTGACAGATGATATCTTACAAGACGATATCCGCTATCCTCTTGAGGGTTATCTATTCCCTGCTCGTTATGACTTTATGGAAGCTGAACCTAGCATTCAAACGGTGATTGAAGCGATGCTTAGCCGTACGCAGGAAATTATTGATCAGAACATGGCTGCGATTGAAGAAAGCGATTATTCAGTACACGAGATTTTAGCGCTTGCTTCCATTATTGAAAGAGAAGCACAAACGTCTGAGGACCGTTATAAAATTGCAGGAGTCCTTCACAATCGACTTGATGAAGATATGAGACTTGAGGTTGACCCAACAGTTGCTTATGCGATTGGAGAGCACAGATATATGACTACCTTTGCTGACCTTGAAGTACAGTCTCCATATAATACGTATCGTAACACAGGGATCCCAATCGGGCCGATTGCAAACCCTGGGGAAGATGCGATTAAAGCGGCAATCAACCCAGAAGATACAAATTATTTATTCTTCTATGCGCGTTATAACGGAGAGGTTATTTACAATGAAACATATGAAGCACATAACCGGACTCATCAGCAGTACCGAGAGGAATGGGTAGAGGCTGCACAAGACGAGGGTGAGACAGAAACTGAGACAGAGTAGGACAAGCAGAGGGGGATGTGGCAGTGGCACTCCCTCTCTTTCTACGTCCAAATAAGAGGTAGAAAGAAGTGGAAGACGTGATTAATAACCAAGTTGAAAATTATCTAAAATCACTTGTCCCAAATAGAACCCAATTAGTTATGGAGATGGAAACGTACGCCAAAGAACATCAAGTGCCGATTATGGATTTAGTCGGGATGGAGAGCCTGCTTTGGCAGCTTAAACTGATTCAGCCAGAACGTATCCTTGAAGTCGGGGCAGCAATTGGCTATTCAGCGATCCGAATGGCACAAGAGCTGCCTAATGCAACTATTATTACGATTGAGAGAGATGAAGTACGCTATAAACAAGCGGTGGCAAATATTGAAAAAAATGAGTTGTCTGACCGAATTGAGGTACGATTTGGAGATGCACTTGATTTAGCTCAAATACTTGAATCAGAGCCCCTTTTTGATGTATTATTTATTGATGCCGCAAAAGGGCAATATCAACGTTTTCTTGATCTATATGGGAAAATGATCAAGCCAAATGGTGTTGTTTTTTCTGATAATGTTTTATTTAGAGGCCTAGTTGCCGAAGATGAAATAGAAGAAAAGCGATTACGCTCAATTGCTAGGAAATTAAGAACATATAACGAGTGGTTAATGCAGCATCCTGACTATGATACGAGAATTTTACCGGTCGGAGATGGGCTTGCGATAAGTATTAAGAAATAGAAGTACAGGAGGGTGAGAGTGACATGAGTAAAAAGCCAGAATTACTATGCACGCCGGCAGATCTAGAAGCAGCAGAACGCTTATTTAAAGCAGGTGCTGATGCGGTCATCATCGGTGAAGAACGTTACGGGCTTCGTCTAGCAGGGGAATTTACAAGAGACGATATCAAAGCTTGTGTGAAGCTTGCGCATGATGCAGGCAAAAAAGTGTATGTGGTGATGAATGCACTTTTTCATAATGACAAAGTAGGGGAACTAGCAGATTACATTGCATTCTTAAAAGAGGCGAATGTGGATGCGATTGTGTTTGGGGACCCTGCTGTTTTAATGACAGCAAGAGAAGTGGCTCCTGATATGAAGCTGCACTGGAATACAGAAACAACGGCAACGAACTGGTTTACAGCAAATTACTGGGGACGTAAGGGAGCAAAACGTGCTGTGTTGGCACGTGAGCTTAATATGGATGCCATCGTTGAAATTAAAGAAGAAGCGGATGTTGAGGTTGAGGTTCAAGTACATGGCATGACATGTATGTTCCAATCAAAACGTACGCTAATCGGCAACTATATGAAGTTCCAAGGAAAGAATCTAGCTGTAGAACGTACGGGTCAATCTCGTAATATGGTGTTATTTGATGAAGAACGTGATGCAAAATATCCTATTTTTGAAGATGAAAATGGGACGCATATTATGAGCCCTAATGATATTTCTATTATTGATGAGCTAGAAGAGATGATTGATGCTGGAGTGGACAGCTTTAAGATTGAAGGAATCTTAAAATCAACGGAGTATATGGAAGAAGTAGTAGCGGCGTATCGTGCGGCGATCGATTTATGTGTTCTAGACCGTGATGCCTATGAAGAGAAGAAAGATGAGTTTGTTGAACAAATCGAAGCAATCCAGCCAGCTAACCGTAAGTTAGATACAGGATTCTTCTTTAAAGAAACGGTTTATTAAGGAGGGAATATGATGCAGACGATTGCTGAAACAACAAAAGAAGGCAAGCGTATTATCGTGAAAAAGCCTGAGCTTCTTGCTCCGGCAGGAAGTTTAGATAAGCTGAAAGTCGCTGTACATTACGGTGCAGATGCTGTGTATATCGGAGGCCGGGAATTTGGCCTGCGCTCTAATGCAGACAACTTCTCAATCGATCAAATGCGTGAAGGTGTACAGTTTGCAAGTAAATACGGGGCAAAAGTATATGTTACAACGAATATCTATGCTCATAATGAAAACATGGACGGGCTTGAAGAATACTTGCGTGACTTGCAGGATGTTGGTATAACAGGGATTATCGTTGCTGATCCATTGATTATTGAAACCTGTAAGCGAGTGGCACCTAAAGTAGAGGTGCACCTTAGCACACAGCAATCTCTTTCTAACTGGCTCGCTGTGAAGTATTGGAAAGAAGAAGGCTTACACCGTGTCGTTTTAGCTCGTGAGGTCAGTTTAGAAGAAATGCTTGAGATGAAGAAAAATGTGGATATTGAAATTGAAACATTTGTACACGGAGCAATGTGTATTTCATACTCAGGACGTTGTGTATTAAGTAACCATATGACTGCACGTGATTCAAACCGTGGAGGCTGCTGTCAATCATGCCGTTGGGAATATGATCTTTACGAAACGAATGAGGACGGGGAAAAAGCATTATTTAACCCAGATGATGCAGCTTATACGATGAGCCCGAAAGATTTAAACCTTGTTCAAGCCATTCCTAAGCTGATTGAAGCAGGAATTGACAGTTTAAAAGTAGAAGGACGTATGAAATCTATCCATTACGTAGCAACTGTAACAAGTGTGTACCGTAAAGTAATTGATGCCTATTGTGCGGATCCTGAGAATTTTGTTATTGATAAATCTTGGTTAGATGAACTTGAGAAATGTGCTAACCGTGATTTTGCACCTCAATTCTTTGAAGGCAAGCCGACGTTTGAAGAGCAAATGTATGGAACGCATCCAAAGCGTACGAAATATGATTTTGCTGGTCTTGTGCTTGATTATGATGCGGAGACAAGCATGGTAACATTACAGCAGCGCAATCACTTCAAACCTGGTGATGAGATCGAGTTCTTCGGTCCAGAAATTGAAAACTTTGTCCAAACAGTAGGAACGATTTGGAACGAAGAAGGCGATGAGATTGATGCAGCAAGACATCCGCTTGAGATCGTTCGTTTCAAGGTAGACCGTCCGGTTTATCCTCAGAATATGATGCGTAAAGAGGTACGATAAATGGTGAAGAAACCGATAGTGATTGGTGTGGCAGGCGGAACAGGTTCTGGTAAAACCACTGTCGCAAAAGAAATTTTTCAACAGTTTAATGAGCAGTCTATTGTGTTAATCGAACAAGATGCGTATTATAAGGATCAAAGCCATCTTGCATTTGAGGAACGTCTTCAAACAAACTATGATCACCCTTTTGCTTTTGATAATGATTTATTACTTGAGCACCTGCAGCAGCTTGCTCGCGGTGAGGGGATAGAGAAGCCAGTTTATGATTACAAAGCACATACACGCTCTGATGATGTTATTGTGATCGACCCAAAAGACGTAATTATTGTTGAGGGTATTTTGATTTTAGAAGACGAACGCCTTCGTGATATGATGGATATTAAATTATTCGTCGATACTGATGCTGATATTCGTATTATCCGCCGTCTTGTTCGTGATATTAAAGAACGCGGCCGCTCGATTGAATCAGTAATTGACCAATATACAACGGTTGTAAGACCTATGCATCTCCAATTTATTGAGCCAACAAAGCGTTATGCGGACGTAGTCATTCCAGAGGGTGGCCAAAACCGTGTCGCAATTGATCTAATGGTGACAAAAATTCGCACAATTATTGAAGAAAAAGCCATTTTGTAATAGCATAAAGAAAGCGAGGTTCCATAGACCTTGCTTCTTTTTCTACATATGTATAGAATTTCTTATTTTAGATGGGAATACTATATACAACTGATATTGGATATATGACGAGGAGTGAAAGTCAATGGCAGAAGAAAAAAAGCATTATATGACTGAAGATGGAAAGCGTAAATTAGAAGAAGAATTAGAATTTCTTAAAACAGAGCGACGTAAAGAAGTCGTTGAGCGTATAAAAATTGCCCGCAGCTTTGGTGATCTATCTGAGAACTCTGAGTACGACTCAGCAAAAGAAGAGCAAGCTTTCGTTGAAGGACGTATTGCTCAGCTTGAAAAAATGATTCGTAACGCGGTTATGATTGAAGAAGAAGCAGGTTCATCTCATGCTGTATCATTAGGTAAGCGTGTTAAATTTATTGAACTTCCTGATGGAGATGAAGAAGAGTATACAATCGTAGGTAGTGCAGAAAGTGATCCTGCAGAAGGTAAGATCTCAAACGATTCACCAATGGCACAAAGCTTACTAGGACGCTCTGTAGGAGATAAAGTAACAGTTAACACTCCTGCTGGTGAAATGAAAATTGAAATCTTAGAAATTAACTAAGCAATGAAGAAAACCGCCTCTACGGGCGGTTTTTTGTTTTTTAATATGTTTTATTGATCCAATACTTGTTTTGCTAGCTGAATGACCGTCATATCATCCATTGGCGGATTATGCAGACCAAACCGGACATCCCGGTAGTAACGTTGCAGAGGATTATCGTGAAAGAGACCGCTTGCTCCGGCCACCCGCATTGCTTGGTCTACAACATCGTTGGCCGAATTAACTACCATCATTTTAACGGCAGCAAGCTCCGGCTTCATGAATGATCTTTCTTCTTGTGATGAATTATCCCATTTTTTAGCTACCGAGTAAAGAAAATGTCTGCTTTGCATCAGCTTCGCTTCATTTTCTCCAATGCGCTGCTGCACATTTTGCAGCTCACTTATTGTGCCTGAAATACTATTTGGCGAATACGTTTTTGCGAAGTTGATCGATTCTCTCTGAGCAGCTTCAGCAATGCCTAAGTAGCATGCAGGTATATGCAAAAGCCAGCCCATCGCCGGTTTTTCTTTTTTTGAAAGCCGCTCGACTAAGAAACGGTTAGGTACTCGCACGTTTTTTAAGAGGAGGTCGTGACTGCCTGTAGCACGCATTCCAACGGTGTTCCAGGTTTCTTCAATAATTATGCCCGTACTCTCACGTGGGACTAAGAAATTTGCTGTACCCTCTTCATATTCTAAAGAGGCTGTGACAATGAAATAATCAAGTACAGGAGCCATTGTCGTGAATGTTTTCTTTCCTGAAATCACCCACTCTGTGCCGTCTTTCACAGCAGTCGTTTGCGGTTTGCCCCCTCGGGTAGGACTTCCTGTATCAGGCTCAGTTGCCGCAGCATTAATTAATTTGCCGTGATGGAATACCTCCTCACAAATCTCTTTATAAATGTTTTCGTTCCACTTATTTTGTTCTCCTAAATTCTTAATGATTCCCATATGCCAGCCAATGGATAAAGCCGTAGCCCCGTCACCCTGTGCCAACAGTTGCTGTAAGCGCACAAGTTCGTATAATGTTATCTCAGCTCCCCCATATTTCTTTGGCACGGTCAAACTTGTGTAACCTATCTGTTTTAGTTCTTCTATATTTTCTTTTGGGAAGCTTGCATCTAGATCATGAGCTGCAGCTCGTTTACAAAATCGTTCTACAAAAGGTTTTAATTCTTTTATACGCTCATCTGTTTGGTGTAAGTTACTACCCACAACTTGACCTCCTTGTTCAAATAAACTTATAAACAGAATACGCAAAGCTTTCATAAAACGCAAAAAAACAACCTTGCCTGTTCGGAAAAATGTGTTCTTTTCAAATAGGTCGCATGGTCGTAAAAAAATATGTAGAATATCGGAAGTGCCACATTACTTTGCTAACATTTGATAGGATAGGAAAAGTGGAAGGTGTGTACCATCACGAAAAAGATGAAAATACTTCCTTAGACATAGTCGCCTTTTAGGGAGAGATTTTGTATAATACTATTCATAGATGATCCATTTAGTAGTTGATAGTTTAAGAGAGAGGAAGTGGAAACTGTGCAAGGAACACGTTTTGAACATCGAAAAAAGAAGCGTATGAATACAATTTTAAATGTAGCTATAGGACTCGTAGTCGTCTTAATTATTGTGTTTGCAGCGCAAATATTCCTCGGCTCTTCTAATACAGAAGAAGCAGCACTTGAAATAGATGATGAATCTGAAGAAAATGTAGAAGTTGAAACAGAACCTGAAGCAACGGTTGACCCGGAAGAAGTAGCTGATTCACCTGAGGAAGCACCTGATGAGGAAGCATTAGAAGAAGATGAAGACGAAGAAGGCACAGAAGAGGATGAACTAGAGCCGGTTGAAGACGGCGATTGGGAACCGGTTGGTACAAACCAATCAGGAGAGTTCTCACATGACTTTACGAAGGGCGGTCAAAACTGGAATGAAATGGAACGAGCTCTTCGTTATGCTGCAGGTCTTGGCGATGACATGATCGTATGGCGTATCGAAAATGGCGGACCTACTTCTGTTGTCGGGACAGTAAGTGGACCAACTGAGCAAACGACCCCATATCAAATCCAGCTTGATTGGGTAGATGGGCAAGGCTGGATGCCTGTTTCAAAAGAACAATTATCACAAAACCCTTATCGCAGAGGGTAACGTGGAAGTGGCTGTCCAATTTTTGGGCAGCCACTTGCTTTATATACGTTTAATTAATCGGTTTGACACACTCCGCTTCATCATTTCTTGGGTTATTAACGATAGTTGAAACTTGGTCAGCCATCATGGGATCAGATTGATAAGGGGAGAGTAATTGTTTTACTTTTGCTAAATTTGACTCAGTACTAAGCCAAGTCGAGTAGTCTTGCTGCTTCAATATGACGGGCATTCTGTCATGTAAGCCAGACATGAGCTTATTAGGTTTTGTAGTTAGAATCGTACAGCTGTATATAGCATTATTCTTCTCATCTACGTATTTTTCCCAAAGGCCGGCCAGCCCAAATAGCTGCCGATTTTTTAGAGAAATGAAATAAGGAACTTTATTGTTACCATCTCGCTTCCATTCATAAAATCCAGAACAAGGTATCAGACAACGTTTCTGTTTGAAAGGCTGCTTGAAGGAGGGCTTTTCATCAACGGTTTCCCCTCTAGCGTTAATCAGTTTGTACCCAATCTTTTCATCTTTTGCCCATCTCGGAATAAGGCCCCAGTGTAAATACCCTATTCTCCTATCACCATTTTCTCCCTGAATAATGGAAAGTATCTGACTTTGAGGGGCTATATTATAGCGAGCAGAATAATCACTAGGAACGTCATTCATAAATTTAAATTCTTCTTGCAGCTGCTTTCTACCGCTAAATAAAGAGAAACGTCCACACCTAATATCCCTCCAATATCCATCCGTTTCTAACAAGTATAACCAAGTATCCCTGCATGGATCTTAATTAGAATCCTGCACTATGTAAAAATGAGTAGTCAAAGACCCCTCGATTGAATATGATAGTGATAACTCCTTATTTGTAATTATTATAAATAATAATCTTTATCAATTAAAACCATGACTAAATTATGGAAAACATTCTTCAATCACTGATTACGGGAGGGGTTTAATTGGACGCAGTTAAGGCGGGAGGCTGCTCAAGTTGTGCTCATATGGAAAAGTGTTACGGAACAGAAAGCTGTCAACTTAAAAAGAACAAAATGAAATTCGTAGAAGAACATTTAGAGTTAACATTAGCACTTATAAGCGGCAGTATCATCATTATGGCTTGGTTACTGCAAAGATATGAATATCCAGCGCTCTCGGTCGCCCTATTTTTAAGTGCCTATGTCATAGGGGGCTATTTTAAAGCTAGGGAAGGCATAGAAGATGCACTATCTAATAAAACTTTGAATGTAGAGCTTTTAATGATCTTCGCTGCAATCGGTTCAGCCTTCATTGGTTATTGGGTGGAAGGCGCAATTTTGATCTTTATTTTTTCTTTAAGCGGGGCTCTTGAAACCTACACGATGAATAAAAGTCACCGAGAAATTTCATCCCTTATGGACTTACGACCTGAAACAGCGACTGTTTTGGTCAATGGGAAAGAACGTAAAGTAGGGGTAGACCATTTAGTGATTGGTAATTTCGTACTCATAAAACCAGGGGAACGTATACCAGCCGATGGGAAGATTGTTAAGGGTACATCGATGATTGATGAAGCAGCGTTAAGCGGTGAAGCGCTTCCTCTTCTTAAAACAGTAAATGATGAAGTATTTACAGGTACAGTAAATAAAAATGGCTTAATTACCATTGAAGTAACGAAAAAAAGCGAGGAGACATTGTTCCAAAAAATTATAGAACTTGTACAACAAGCGAAAGAGGAAAAAACACCTTCCCAGCAATTTATTGAGAAATTTGAAGGTCCTTATGTGAAAATTGTTCTGCTCATTGTAGGATTAATGTTATTTTTACCTCATTATATTCTTGGATGGAGTTGGAGTGAAACATGGTACAGAGCCATGGTGATGCTTGTTGTAGCTTCACCCTGTGCTCTAGTGGCTTCAATTATGCCGGCTACATTATCAGCGATATCGAATGGAGCGCGTAAAGGAATTCTATTCAAGGGCGGTGTCCATCTTGAAAGCTTAGCAGCACTTAAGGCCATTGCTTTTGATAAAACAGGTACATTAACAAAGGGAAAGCCTTCTGTAACGGATCTTTTTATCCGCCCAGGTTTAGATAAGGAAGTATTTTTACAAAGTGTGTATATAATTGAAAAGCAATCGACCCATCCATTAGCGGAGGCTGTTGTTCATTATGTGAAGGATCATAATGTGAAAGATAGGGGCATTCATTCAGCACTCTCTGTTGATTCTATGCATGAAATCCCAGGGTGTGGGGTAGAAGCTAAGATAAACGATATTCCGTGGAAAGTGGGGAAGCGTAGTTTTATTGGGGATTCTTTGGCCGGCTCTTTTTACGGAAATGAAGCAAATAGACTTCAAGAGGAAGGGAAAACTCTTGTGTATGTGGCAGATGATAAGGGGGTAGCTGGACTGTTCGCTGTCCAAGATACGTTGCGTGAAACGACAAAAGAGGCCGTGAAATCATTCAAAGACCAAGGGCTTTATACGATTATGCTCACTGGAGATCAGGCGGCAACAGCTGCCGCTGTGAAAGAAATGACTCAGATTGATACAGTGGTGGCAGGCTGTTTACCTGAAGGGAAAGTAATGGAAATCAAAAAGCTTAAAGAAAAGTATCACACTATTGCGATGGTCGGGGATGGAATTAATGATGCACCTGCTTTGGCTGCGGCAAATATCGGAGTCGCAATGGGAGGAGGTACTGATGCTGCGATTGAAACGTCTGATATCGTTTTAATGAAAAACGATTTATCAAAAATTGCTGAAGCTGTTCGTTTATCGAAACGAATGAATCGAATTATTAAACAAAATATTGTTTTTTCGATTGCTGTTATCGCATTGCTCATTATCTCTAATTTTATGGGGCATGTTTCGCTTCCTCTAGGGGTGATTGGACATGAAGGCAGTACCATTCTTGTGATCTTGAATGGTTTGAGATTATTACGAGGATAATCTTTCTAAGCATGAGTCTTATCTTGTGTATCAGAATGTACAACAATATCCCACATTAAACCAGTTTATCTTTTGGATTTTGAGGGAACATATCACTAAGCACACAGATAAGAGAGGATGATAAAAATGCTTAGAACAATTTTAATGATTATTGGTGCAATTGTAGTTATTTCTTTAATTATGTCATTACTGTAAGAATGATTTATTAAGTCTCCTTCTTAATACAGAAGGGGACTTTTTTCATGTTGTGGACATCTCATCAAAATGTCGAGAAAAAACCTTTTAATTTTCAGAATAATGTGTATATAATGATTACATACTGAATGGTTAGTATGAAAAATAAGTTGAAAGCGTTTACTTATGGTGTGGAGGGGGAGAGGTATGTTAGAAGCTAAACAGAAGCAGATGCAATCAGTAAGGCAAGTGGATAAGCTAGGACATAAAGAAATGCTCAACTATGGATTAGGTTTCTTTGGCATTATCCTTGTTTGGACGTTAGTTGGTTCTTTTCTTACTTTCTATTATACAGATGTGGCAGGGATATCTGCTGGAGTAGTAGGCACACTCATGTTAGTTGCCAGACTGTTTGATGGCATCACAGATATTGGGATGGGCACCCTTGTAGACCGGACAAAGTCCCGTCACGGTAAAGCACGTCCATGGATTATCTGGATGACGGTCCCTCTTGCAGTAACAACCGTCATGCTCTTTACGGTTCCTAACTTAGGAATGACAGGAAAGATCATCTATGCTTATATCACGTATATATTATTGATTTTAGTCTATACGGCCATTTCTATCCCATATAAAACCCTACTTGGCCTTATGACGCAAGACCAGCAAGGACGCTCAACGACCAATGTCTATACGGGTATTTTCACGATGACTAGTACTTTGCTTGTGATGATGGCAGCCCAGCCTGTTGCCAGTGCGATTGGAGGGCAGCTCGGGTGGACGGTTGTAGCTATAGCAGCCGGGTTGATTATTGTGACCACAAGCTTAATTGCTTTTAAAGCTACAAAAGAAAGAGTGGGTAAAGATGCGAGCGTACAAGTGAAAGATGATGTCCCGCTTAACATGGGGTTAAAGGCGTTACTGACAAATAAATATTGGCTTGTAATCACAGGTTATTGTGTGGTGACGTATACAGTAAATGCTCTTCTGACAGGTGCGGGTATTTTTTATGCAACGTATGTGTTAGGAAGCGGCAGCTATTTTTCACTTATTAGTTTAGCGTTATTCATTCCAAGTATTATCTGCTTCTTTTTTATCGCCAATTTAATTAAGCGATTTGGAAAACGAAATATTGCTCTTGTTGTTACTGTTATTGCGATCTTCGGTCCAATTATTAAGATGATAGATCCTACAAATGCTTCGTTGTTCTTAGCAGGGACAGTCATTCAAGGATTCAGTTTAATTCCAGTTCTTACTCTTTTATATGCAATGATTAATGATACCAATGAATTCGGCGAATGGAAGCATGGGTTTAGAACGGAAGGACTCATAAACAGTGCTGCGAGCTTTGGGATGAAGGTTGGAACAGGAATCGGGAGTGCTTTAATAGGATGGATGTTGGCATATGGAGGCTACGTTGGTGCAGCAGCAGAGCAGACAGCCATGGCTACAACCATGATTATCGCACTTAATATTTATTTACCTTTAGGTTTGTGTTTCTTACAGATTTTATTATTATGGATGTATAAATTAGACCGTCAGTATCCTATTATATTAGCGGAGTTAAAGCAGAGAAGAGTGTGAATGAAATGAGGGGGCTTGCTGAATGCAAGCCCCCTCATTTGGTCGAAAACAAAAAAAGAGAAGGAATTCTCCATCCCTCTCTCCCCAAAATTAAGCTCCAAATATAGCTCTTACAGCTAAAAATAAGATTGATGGTGCTAATAAGCAGCCGAGTCCTGTGTAGAACGTAGCGGTCATAGCTCCATATGGCACAAGCTTAGGATCTGTAGCAGCCAGTCCGCCGGCTACACCGCTTGTTGAGCCCATTAGTCCGCCATAAACAATGGCTGAACGTGGGTTATTAAGCCCAATATATTTAGCAATAAACGGTGTGGCAATCATTATTAAAATGGCTTTTATTAAGCCAGCAGCAATACTTAATGCAATAACCTCTGAACTTGCACCGACAGCAGCGCCGGTTACAGGGCCGACAATATAAGTTGTGGTTCCTGCACCAATTGTTGCAAGGCTTGCAGCATCGGTGTATCCAAATGCTAGTGCAATCAATACACCAATCAGGAAGGAGGAGGCGATCCCAACGAACAAAGATAAAATTCCACTCAGTCCCGCTTTTTTCACCTCTTCTAAATGCACTCCAAATGCAGTAGCAATGATTGCGAGGTCACGAAGCATTGCACCGCCCATTATTCCAATCCCAGCAAAAATAGATAGATCAGCAAGCCCCTTATCTCCGCCTGTAGTAATCCCCCCAAAGTAAGCAAGCACTAGACCAAGAATAATCGCTATCGCTGAACCATGAACACGCCCTCTAGTTAACTTCTTTGAAATAACATAGGAAACGTACATCAAAATACCAATAACTGCAAAAGCTGTTACCAGTCCATTTTTTTCGAGTACAGAAATAATCGCATCCATCTATTAGTCCCCCCTAATATTAAACATCACGAGTATGGTTATTAAATGTGTTATCAGAACTTTTACCAACCTTACTGATAACTGGAACGAGCAGAAAGCTGACAACAACTGCTAGTGTACCGGCCAAAATAGCAATCGGTCCTCCTGACAAAGCAGATACAACATTTTGCTGTGCAGCCATGGCTACAACGACTGGTATATAGATCGCGCTCCAAAATTTAATTCCTTCCTCTGCGGGGATATCGAGCTTCTTTTTCCTGCGTAAATAATCAATAACTAATACGAGAAGAACCATTCCAATACCTACACCACCGACATTTGCACTTACCCCAATTAAATTTCCAATAAAATCACCCAATAGTACACCTACTAACATACAAACAGACAATAGTGCTACGCCATAAATGACCATTTGTTCAGCTCCTTCTTTTTTATTAAAACATTAGGTGAAGTCATTCGTGATGTGTACGATTCATGATGGAAGAGATTTTGATAGAAAAACGCGTAGAGTAATGAGTGGTCTATGATGATAACGCTTACAAAAAATAATTCAAGTCAACAGTCGACTATTCTATTTCTCATCTTAGTGAACAACCTATAAAAAAGCAAGAAGATTTTTAAATTTTCAAAAAATAATTGATATAACCTCCTTTTCTGTGTATACTTGAGTCAACAGTCGACTATTCTAAGCTACATTATTTTGTTTTAAAAGGAGATATACCTTATGGAGCCAAATAAATTTTCAGATAATTCATTGTCCACTCAAATTGCAAAAAAAATTACACAACAGATCATTTCAGGTGAATTACAGCCAGGAGAGAAGTTAAGTGAGTATATGTATGCAGATGAGTTTGGAACAAGCAGGGCTCCAGTTCGTGAAGCACTCTACCTATTAACAATCGAAGGGTTAGTTGAGAGAATTCCAAGAAAAGGAGCATTGGTAAAAGGGTACAGCCCCTCTGAAATTTTCGATCTATTAGAAATAAGAACCATGCTTGAAGAGTTAGCTATGAAAAGAATTAAAGAGCGAGGAGTTCAATCTATTAGCTTAGAACGCATGAATCTACTCTTAGATAAAATGTATAAAGAAGAGGATAGTAAAGCATACACTCACCTTAATCATGATTTTCATATGTGCCTAATAGAAATGAGTGGAAGTGAGATCATTAGTAAAATGTATGAACGTTTAGAAATGCCGTTATTATCGATTCAGAATATGTCGTTTTCAGCTTCAGGCAATATTGAGAAATCGATCAAGGAGCATAAACTACTTTTACAATTGCTTCAAGAAAATCAAGTGGAAGTTGCTCTCGAACTTCTGAACAAACATAATCGTGATGTAATCGAAAGTATACAAAAGCAAATAAAAGATAAGCAAAAATAAGACGGCAGCAATAGATTACCTAACTATATGTTAGGATCTATTTCAATTAAATTAGTCGACAATCGACTAGTATACAAGAATCTCAACTAGAGAGGAGTGATGTTTTGAGTGTTGCTTACTTATTTCCAGGCCAAGGTTCTCAACTTCCGGGCATGCTCCATTCCTTACCGGCCCACCCTTCTGTGAAAGAAATGATCGAAGAAGCTAATCAAATACTACAACAAGACATCTTATCTCTAGATAGTGAAGAAGCTCTTAAATCCAGTACAAATGTTCAGATATGCTTGCTTACTGCTGGTGTGGCTTGTGCAAGTGCATTGAAAGCAGAAGGTATAAGTCCAGACTATGTAGCTGGTCATTCTGTAGGGGCATTTAGTGCGGCTGTTACTTCAAGGGTCCTGACATTCTCTGATGCGATCAAAATAGTAAGGTTGCGAGGACAGCTAATGGAGAATAAGACACCCGCTGGGTATGGAATGGGAGTAGTAGTTGGTTTATCTGAAAAAAAACTAACTTCTATAGTAGAACAAATTCATACTGAATCTACCCCTTTATACGTTACAAATAGGAATTCTCCAGATCAAATAACCATCTCTGGTTCAATTGATTCGATTAAAAAAGCCTTGATAGAAGCAAGGCAGGCAAAAGCAAGAAAAGCAGAATTGCTAAATGTCAGCGTCCCTTCACATTGTCCAATCTATTCACACATAAGTGACCACCTAGAATCCCACTTACAAAAAATCAACATCTATGATCCGGAAATTCCTTATATATCTAATTTGAAAGCAAGAAGATTATTTAAGAAGGAAGATATCATTTCAGATTTGGCTAAAAGCATTTCATCACCTGTACTATGGCACAATGTTACAACCACACTTTATGAGTTAAGTGTCCGCTTATTTATAGAAATGCCGCCGGGTCAGGTGCTATCAGATTTAGCAAAACAATCATTTCCTGAAGCAAGATCTATCGCAGCCTCAGTGAGCGGGTTAAAGACAGTTCAAGTTTTAGCAAAACGTGAACTGAGTTTATAAATAAAATTATTTTAATTAAATATTAGAGGAGGACTTTAACTATGGCGAGGTCACAAGTAAAGACAAAGCGTTCTTGGACGACTAAACGAGAGGCAAAGGCAAGAAGGCTTGAAAATATCAAAAAGATTACAACAAGTAAAGTGATACCAACAGAATCAATCGTAGAAGCTATGGAATTAGTCATACAGCCTCATGACCGAGTGGTGATGGAGGGGAATAACCAAAAGCAAGCCTCCTTTCTTTCAAAGTCACTCTCTCTTGTAAATCCTGATAAGCTGCATGATCTACATATGATCATGTCAAGTATCTCGAGGCCGGAGCATCTCGATATATTTGAAAAAGGAATTGCACATACGGTTGATTTCGCTTATGCCGGACCGCAAAGCTTACGTATTGCACAAATGATTGAGGATGGGCAGTTAAAGATGGGCGAAATCCATACGTATGTTGAGCTTTACGGAAGATTATTCATTGATTTAATTCCAAATGTTGCTTTAGTAGCGGCAGATAAAGCTGATGCAGATGGAAATTTATACACAGGGGCAAACACAGAGGAAACCCCTACTCTTGTTGAAGCTGCTGCCTTCAAAGATGGAATTGTCATTGCTCAGGTTAATGAATTAACAGATGAATTACCACGGGTAGATATTCCAGGGTCTTGGATTGATTTTGTTGTCGTGGCGGATAGTGCTTATCAACTTGAACCTCTCTTCACTAGAGACCCAAGACACATAACAGATATACAAGTATTAATGGCGATGTTGACGATCAGAGGTGTATATGAACGGCATCAGGTAGAATCATTGAATCATGGAATTGGCTACAATACTGCAGCTATTGAATTATTACTGCCTACTTACGGAGAATCTTTAGGACTTAAGAATAAGATCTGTAAGTACTGGGCATTAAACCCGCATCCAACCCTTATTCCGGCTATTGAAAGCGGCTGGGTTGAGAATGTCCATTCATTTGGCGGAGAAGTGGGGATGGAGCCTTATATCGCAGCAAGACCTGATGTCTTCTTTACAGGCAGTGACGGAAGTATGCGCTCTAACCGAACCTTGTGCCAGCTAGCAGGACAATATTCCGTTGATTTATTCATTGGGTCTACTTTACAAATGGACCCAGACGGTAACTCATCCACTGTAACATCAGGTCGATTAGCTGGATTTGGCGGGGCACCTAATATGGGACATGATCCAGGTGGAAGAAGGCATTCAAGCCCTGCATGGTTAAATATGATTGAATCAGATAATCCTCTAGCTCGAGGAAGGAAATTGGTTGTCCAAATGGTGGAAACTCATCAAGCAGCCAATAAACCTGTTTTCGTTGAATCATTAGACGCGATTGATGTTGCGAAAGATGCTAGCCTCGCTACGACACCAGTGATGATTTACGGAGAAGACGTTACGCATGTTGTAACAGAAGAAGGAATTGCTTATTTATACAAAACAGACAGCATAGAAGAACGACGTCAGGCGATAGCGAGCGTAGCTGGAGTTACTCCGATTGGATTAGATCGTGACATGAAAACGTCTAGAAAGTTGAGGGAGCGAGGCATTATTGCTTTGCCTGAGGACTTAGAGATCAGAAGGTCTGATGCTAAACGTTCACTACTCGCAGCCAAAAACATTGAGGATTTAGTTGATTGGTCAGAAGGACTTTATACACCGCCTGCAAAATTTAGAAGCTGGTAAGGAGAGGGTGGGATGGATGAGAAATAATGACCTTGAAAAGTGTAAGCGTTTTCTATCGGATTGTGCCGTCCAAGCTTTAATTGATGAGGTAAATCTTACCCCTAAGCCAGGACTTGTGGATAGGAATAACAATGGGGTTCACAACGATCTAAGTCTGCCGATCATGTTGAAGTCCGCAGAATCCCTCCGGCAAACATTTGAAGAAATTGCAGCTGTATCCTATAACGAGGAACCTTCTCAAATGCTTAGAGAAGAGATTGCTCGAATTGGCAGAGATGGTGAAAAAACGATGTACCAAGCGACAGGAGGAACAAATTCGCATAAAGGAGCGATCTGGTCACTAGGTCTGCTCGTATCAAGTGCTGCTTCAAAGAAAGGACTTGGAGAAGCAGATGAATTTCTTGAAACGGCTGGTAAGATAGCTCGATACCGAGATCGTTATGTACCTAATAACCTGACAAACGGTTTAATTGTTAAAAAGAAATATAATATCCATGGTGCAAAAGAAGTGGCTGAATCAGGCTTTCTTCCTATTAAATGTTTTAGTTTACCTACTTTATTAGGCAGTCGTTTAAGTGGGATGAAAGAAGAAGAGGCAAGATTAAATGCATTAGTATCGTTAATTGCTCATTTAGATGATACGTGTATTCTACACAGAGGAGGCAGTACAGCTTTAAATAAATCAAAAAACATAGCCAATCAAGTTCTTAATGCTGGTGGAGTCTCAACAACTGAAGGCTCTAAACGTTTACGTGAGCTTGATGAAACGATGCATGCTTACAATGCATCACCTGGTGGGTGTGCTGATCTATTAGCTGCTACTCTGTTTATAGATACAATATCGACTCAATCAAAACTGTTCAAGAAAGAAGTAAAAGGTGTAGTAAATTCTTAAACTATCTGGAGGTGGATTGGATGGAATGTCTAACATTTAATTATCCTGCGAAAACCCCTTTACCGGAGTGCTCTCATGTAGGAGTTGTAGGTTCTGGTGATTTAGAAATTATTATGGTTCCTAATGATCAGAAAGTGATTAATGTGGAAGTAAACACGAGCATTGATGGATTTGCAGATATATGGAAAGTGGTGCTGGAGCGCTTTTTTAAAGCAAATCATTATGCGATGAATGTGAAGATTAATGATTTTGGTGCAACGCCGGGAATGGTAACGATGCGGTTAGCACAAGCATTGGAGGTGTCTAATACTCATGAATATGCTCAAAGATAGTCTAGTAGAAAAGTATGCAAGGGATCGAGTGAGGGCTTTATTAGATGAAGGTACCTTTAAGGAACTAATTAATCCATTTGATGGAGTAGAATCTCCACATTTACGTGACCAAGGAATTGTACCCCAAAGTGACGATGGGGTGGTTGTTGCAAAGGGAAAAATAGACGGAGTCCAAGCTGTAATGATTGCCATTGAAGGGAACTTTCAAGGAGGGGGAATCGGTGAGGTTTCTGGTGCAAAGATAGCAGGTGCCCTAGAACTTGCTCTTGAAGAAAATAAAAAAGGTCATACGACACGTGCGGCTTTAATTTTTGATACTGGTGGAGTAAGGCTGCAAGAAGCCAATTACGGCTTACTTTCAATTTCTGAAATAGGTTCCGCGATTGTAGCGCTAAGGCAATACGTACCTGTAGTAGGGGTTGTTCCAGGTAAGGTGGGGTCATTCGGAGGTATGTCAATAAATTCAGGACTTTTAAGTTCTATTATTGCAACCAAAGAAGGGCGTATCGGTTTAAACGGACCAGAAGTGGTTGAACTTGAAGCAGGGATTGAAGAAGTAGATTCAAAAGACCGCCAAGGGATTTGGGGTATGATTGGTGGAGAGCAACGTTTAGCAATGGGGTTAATCGATCACTTAGTCGATGATGATGTGGATCAAATAAAGGAATGTATACATGGTGTCTATAAAAATGGAGTGGGTCAACCACGCAGTACTCAAGTCGAACGGTACCTTTCATTTCTACAATCAGTAAGTGTAGAGGAGAAAGTTTCTCCCATACAGGCAAAAAAGTTATGGGAAAACTCCTCTAATATAGAGGACCTTTCAGAATCTAGTGTGGGTTCAAATCAATTGCTGACTAGAGGGGCAAGATGGTTTAAACAATTAACAGAAGGAGCGGAGGAGAAAAATGAACTTTCCTCGGTACTCTGTGCTGACAAAGGTGGAATTCGTTATTTATGTGTGACAGCCAATCCAGAAGCCTCATTTTATAGAGCAAAAGATGGAGAAGTCGGGCTTGTGGAAGGATGGAAGCTAGCTAAGTATATCCGCGAAGTAATAGAAGCGGATAATGGTCGAGAAAAAAGACCGATTGTAGCAATAGTCGATGTTCCGAGTCAGGCTTATGGATATCATGAGGAGCTTTTTGGCATCCATCAAGCTTTGGCAGCGAGTGTAGATGCCTATGCTACAGCAAGGCAGGCAGGGCATCCTGTCATCAGCTTAGTAGTAGGTAAAGCCATTTCTGGTGCTTTCTTAGCTCATGGACTCCAATCAAACCGGATCTTAGCATTAGATGATGATGCTGTAAATGTTCATGTTATGTCCAAACAATCTGCTGCCAAAATTACAAGGAGAACGATTCAAGAATTAGAAGAAGCAACAGGCAAAGTTCCTGCAATGGCATATGACGTACGTTCATTTTCAACATTAGGAACATTGGATGATTTAATTGAGGGTGTTAACGGAGAAGCTCCGACATTTGAGGATGTACAATTCATTCATTCTAAAATTTCAAATGCTATTAATGAAGTGCGATATAGTACACCTAATCTTAGCCACCGACTTAAATCAGACTTTGGGACAAAGAATCGAGCGTTTTCAGTCAAAGTTAGAGAGTTGTTGAGAGAGCAATGGTAAGAGTTCATGACCTCGTTGAACTTAAAGACGTGGAAGGTTTTCTATCAAAAGAAACGTTCCCTGACTGGGTCTATTCAGTTCTCAGAGAGGCTCCCTTTGTCGTTGTGCGAAGAGCACCACAAATGGATGGCATCATTCCAGTGGGCATCAGAGGGAATCATAGAAGCCAGCGCTGTGCCAGTGCTATAAACGTGACCGAAATTAAACAATGTTTTTCTCCAGAATCAATTAAGGTCAAGGAAGTAAAAACAAGTATTGATTTAATTAACATTGGATTGATCCAAATTCAAAATATCATGGATGATTTCCCTGACCTAACTTGGGGACCTGCTGGGAGTGTAGGTTTTGAATTAGTAACATCGTACCCTGCAACCCATAAAAATAGTGATATAGATATGGTCATCAGGACCAATAGGATTTTAGAGCAGAGTGTGGCGCAGAAAATAGTAGAGCTCCTTAACGTACTTTCCATAAATGTGGATGCTCTTTTAGAAACGAACCAGGGGGCGTTTGCATTAGCTGAATATGCCACTAATTGTGAGAAGCTTATCTTAAGAAGTTCAGTTGGACCTAAGCTTGTATACCATCCTGCTTTTCAGCTTCAATCATAATACAGTCTAACGGCCAATCCGTATGATTGGTCGTTTTCATTATGAATAATCTTCTTTTTTTATTAGGACACTAAAGAAGCCTGTAAAAAAAGGAGATGAAAAAATGAAGAGAATTATGATCGTGTTAATGATTAGTTTGATGGTAGGAAGCTATGCTGGTGTTGTATGTGCAAACGAACTAGACGGGGTTCATCAAACATGGTGGGGAAAGAAAGATGACGAGAGGCAAGTCGATGATGAGATTCCTGAGCCTCAAGGTGGTCCTGAATATACAGAACGCGTAAGGCAGCCTGTCTCAAATATCATTTTACAACAGCGCTACCCAGATACAGTTATTTTAAGAGGTCCTGATACATCCAATCGTATTGCATTAACATTCGATGATGGTCCTGATCCAAGGTACACTCCAGAGTTACTTGATGTATTAAGCGAGTACGGGGTGCCGGCAACGTTTTTTGTTATGGGAGCAAGAGCTGAAAGGTATCCAGAAATTCTAGAGCGAATCAATAATGAAGGTCATATTATAGGGAATCACACCTACTGGCATCCCAATCTGGTAGAAGAGGGAGATATCGCGACTCTTGAGCGAGAAGTCAATCAAACCGAAGAAGTGATTAACGATATTGTCGGATACCGTACTCGTTTATTCCGTGCACCGTATGGATTCTTATATAATCAGCTCGTTGAGAAATTAGCAGAAATGGATTACTCCGTGATAGGCTGGTCACTTGATACACTTGATTGGCGTGAGATGCCGGCTGAAGAAATTGCTTATACAGTGATAAGTAATGTGAATCCAGGCGCAATCATTCTTATGCATGACGGCGGCGAGTATGATAGTGATCGGACGAATACAATTGAGGCAGTACGCCAGCTTATCCCTATTCTCCAAGAGCAAGGATTTGAGTTTGTAACTGTACCCGAATTAACAGGCATTCCATATCAAAGATAAATATGCCATCCTTCTATTAGTTGTTATTGTCTGCGGCAAATAAAACAAGTATAAAAGAGGAGGAGCAGCACTCGCAAAAAGACGACATTTCATTTAATTAATGAAAGTCGTCTTTTTGATTAGGTTTTATGGAAATTTTTACTAATATTGCTGTTAAGCAGCTTTTTCTTTAATCGTTCTCTTTTTTCACACCTTCATTACATTCTTCATACTTCCATTTGTAATAATCGCATTCTAGCTTATAAATCTGCCTTCTCATCGCATTCCAGTCTTCATTCCCAAGTGAGGCTTTACGCAATTCTTCCGTTATCTCCTCGAGCTTGTCCATACTTATGTCGGATCCGTCCTCAAGTTCATGTCTCATTTCTTGTATTTGATCCTCAAGGTTTTGCAAGCTGTGATCCCATGTGAAATAGAAGTCAACAGGCCTCATTTCCTCTGATAAAATATGCTTTACTTCACATACTTCCTGTCTTGGTCCCACAATAGAAATATCGGTCGCATGCACGGTAATCTCAACCTCATTATCCTCTAGTTCAGCTGTAATGTATTTCATTTTTTTAGCGATTTTAAAGTTGAAAATATGCTCGAGAACATAGGATAGCATGACGAAATTGAACCAAACCAGCTTTTTAGGGCCATGTATATAGGTTTTGATCTGATGTGTTTTTAACGTTTCTTCCACTTCTTTTAGTACATCATCATACTTCCCTTTTCGGATCATGATGGCAAACTGCTGCTGCGAGTGCATTTGAAGGATATTCGGCAGCTTTATAAGTGGAATTAATACAAGCAGGATCATCGACATGACACCTAAAATGAGCGTGTATGGATAACCCATGAAGGTCTGCTTTATTTTTGAACAATCTGGATCCCTATTTTTCATTTGAGTAGAGATATACCCATTTATTAAAGGGATAAGAAGGATAAGCACAATGGAGGCAATTCGTACGATTGTGTCATCATCTGGCATAAAAGGGATAAATGTTTCGGCTAAGTCTGGGAAAACAGTTGTCACTAAAATATAAATCCAATAAAGAGATAAAAGTCCCATGAAACTAACTTTTGAATCGTCTTGTGATGGAATGCGCCCAAAGAAGGTGAGAGTAGCCATGCTGAATACTTTACTTAATAGTTTAGCTATTCCAGTTAGGATAATTCTAAAATATGGCAAATGTTCCACCTGCTTCTGAAAGTTCTTAAGTCAAGTTTACTATTCCCTTAATCACAAGGGTTAAACGTTGTACCACAGCTTTAAGCTCACAAAGAGATACAGGTATGCTAGGAAGGTATGCTATGATTGAATGACAATAATTCGTATAAAGGATGATCGGCTTTGACCACTGTACTTAGTGATTTTCTCATTCGACAATTAGCGTCGAGTCAGCCAGTTTATAAACGTGGATTAGAATATTACCGAGCTGGGCTAGTAGAGTATATCTCTTATAGTGAACTATACAATTCCTATCAGGCGAAGGTTTCAGGCAGCTACATGTATGAAGTGGAAATTGACATAGAAGATGATGGCAGCCTTGATTTTGCTTGTGATTGTGAAGCGTCCTATACATATCCGGGCGCCTGTAAACATGTTGTGGCAACCTTGCTTGAACTTCAGGAGAGAGGTACTGTTTTTGAGCGGAAGCGGCAAATCCTTTCAAAGAAGAGTTCGCTGTTAACAGAATTTAAGTCCGTTCAAAAGTGGAAACAGCCTTCTCTTAAGAAAAAACAAAAGCTTCAAGTCGAGTTTGAACTGAAAGTAATGGCTGCTGGTGGATACTTTAAACATATGGTTAACTACATTCAGCTAGGTATGAAAGTAGGAGAAAACAGACTGTATGTTGTAAAAGACTTGTATGCTTTTTTAAAAGCGGTAAATGAAAAGCGACCGTACGCATTCACTAATAAATTCAATTATGAACCTGATCAGTATGTTTTTGATGAGGAGGACGAAGCTGTATTTGAACTTCTGTTTAGGCTCCTTGCCGTTGAAGAGCATCACACAAGAAATACATACGGCCATAAGTCCACAAAACGTCATTTGTTAATGCCAGCTGTGTATATGCATTCCTTTTTGGATTTATTAGCCGGTCGCTATACTACTTTACATGTTGACAGTACAAAAGAATACAAGGAGAGTCTGCAGGTGAAGACGCTTGAAAAAGGGGATTCTTTTTTCACGTTTTTACTCGAGGAAACCGATGACATGGTGGAACTTCAGGCAAATCTCCACCCCGATGTTTTATTTGTCGATCAGCCATACCAAAGCATTCTGAAAAAAGACACGTTCTATAAGCTGACGGAGGAGCAGGCTAAGTCGCTCGAGATACTGGCTAATGAATATGAAGAGGATGAACCAATTGATGTTATTCCTAATGACCAGCTAGAGTCCTTCTGCTCAGAAGTACTACCGGTTATTTCTCAGTACGGTACGGTTCAAATGGAGGACACGCTAAAAGATAAAATTGATCAAAAACCACTTCAAGCCTCTATTAAAGTTGATTACGAAGATGATGAATTAGTGCTTGAGGTCTCTTTTAGATATGGACAAGAAGTGCGAAATCCTTTTGCTAAAAAAGACGTTGCTGATTCAAATACAATTATGGTGCGGGATGTGGAAAAGGAGCAAACGATCCTTCAGGTCCTCGAGCAATATCCATTTGAAGTAGAAGGGGAAAAGCTAGTTCTCCATCGAATTCAGACGATTATCGAGTTTTTATTTGAACACTTGCCAAGTCTGAAATCGTATGCTGATATATTCTTAACGAGTGATGCAAAAAAGCTCTTATTTCAGCCGGCTTCTTCCCCGTCTGTTTCGATCGATGTTGAGGGGGAATCCAATTGGCTTGATGTAAGCTTCTCTATCGATGGAATTTCTGATGAAGAAATTGTCGATGTCCTTCGTGCGCTTTACAACAAAAAGAAATATCATCGACTCTCAAACGGCTCATTCATACATTTAGAAGAAGAGCAGTATGGTTCTCTTCAGAAGGCAGTGGATTCATTAGGCGCCTCTGCTAAAGAATTAAATAAAAGCATGAATGTGCCTCTGCATAAAGCTTTCTCATTAGATGAGAGTCAAGCAGGTTTGAAGTTATCAAAAAAGCTGCACCGGCTTATTCAAGATGTTCAGTCACCTGAGTTCAGTGAATGGATGACACCTGAGAGACTTGATGCCGATCTTAGAAGTTATCAGGAAACTGGTTACAGGTGGATCCGAACGCTTGCCAAATCTGGACTTGGCGGCATATTAGCTGATGACATGGGACTTGGTAAAACGCTCCAAACCATTACACATTTGCAAGCTGACAAAGAAGCTGCATCACAAGCAAAATCTCTGATTATTGCACCCGCTTCTGTCATTTATAATTGGGAAAAAGAGATTAAGCGATTTGCTCCAGAACTCCATGTTGTCGTTATAGCTGGTGCCAAAGCAGAAAGAGAACATGCCCGCACGATAAAAGAAGCTGATGTATGGATTACTTCATATCCGCTGATTCAACGAGATTATGAAAAGTATGAAGGGATCACTTTTGACACAATGGTGTTAGATGAAGCGCAGGCCATAAAAAATGAACAAGCGAAAACGACAAAAGCGGTAAGGGCCATTAAAGCCTCAAGTCGATTTGCTTTAAGCGGCACACCAATTGAGAACCGTATAGATGAATTGTATACGTTGATGCAGACAATCTTGCCAGGCTTGCTTGGGACAAAGAAACAGTTTCGGGAACGTTCTCATGGAGAGATCGCTAAACGAATACGTCCATTTATCTTAAGACGTCTCAAACGCGAGGTATTAAAAGAGCTTCCAGAGAAGATGGAGTCTGTTCAATACACTGATCTTTTACCGGAACAAAAAAAGTATTATTTAGCCCAGGTCAAGCAGCTTAGATCTGATGTCGATGATGCAATCTCTAGTGATCAATTCCAGAAGAAACGGATAGAAATCTTAGCCGGCTTAACAAAGCTCAGACAAATTTGCTGTCACCCTAGACTCGTATCAGAAGAAGACGAGGTAGAGTCAGGCAAGTTATTGAGACTGATGGAGTATGTGGAAGAGGGAATGGAAGCGGGCCAGCGGATGGTTATTTTCTCTCAATTCACGTCCATGTTAGCCATAATAAGAGCTGAATTTGAAGAGCGAGGCTGGGAGTTCTTTTATTTAGACGGACAAACGCCAGCAGTGGAGCGTTTGAGGCTTGCTGATCAGTTTAACCAAGGAGAAAAAAGTCTGTTTCTCGTCTCATTAAAAGCAGGAGGAACGGGGCTTAATCTTACAGGAGGCGACACCGTGATCCTCTATGATACGTGGTGGAACCCGGCAATTGAAGAGCAGGCTGCTGATCGAGTGTACCGATTTGGACAGACCAAAAATGTTCAGGTAATCAAGCTGATTGCAAACGGAACGATTGAAGAAAAAATCCTTGCCCTGCATGAAAAGAAGAAAGCGCTGGTGGATGCAGTCATTCAACCAGGAGAAGCACAAATGTCCTCTTTATCTGCAGAAGAGATCAAAGAACTTCTTACCTTTTAACGAAAGCCTCCTTGCACTACTGGCAAGGGGGTTTTCACGTTGGGTGAAATAGGAAAAGGATTGACCAGGTAAATAGATAGAGGAATTTCGGCATGATTTGTAGAATGTACCAAATACCATTACTGCACAGGGAGGGGATTAGGTGTCAAGAAAGTGGCTTGTTTTATCGATCATGACAGCTGTAATAGCAAGTTGCGGTGTCAGCTATTTTTATATGTTTCATCAACCAAACATCGAAACAACTGCACATGCAGAAGCACGAATGATACCATCGGATCATCCGGACCCTGAGATGATGCAAGAAGAAGCTGATTTTCTAGTCACGTTACAATATGGTGAATATGAAGAAGAGATTGCCTATCAAGACGGTCAGGAAAAAAAGGTCAAAGCAATCATCTCCGCACAGCACAGCTATTTAAATACTCTAGCTGGATGGGGAAGAGCAGAAGACTTAAATGTAGCAGCGACAATGTATACAAAGGAATGGAAAAAATTACGAGTTGATATAAAATGGCTTCATGACGAAGGGCTTGCTGATTCGCGCATTAAAAATGATATGAAAAATGCTCGAGCCTTTATGTATGTAGCCGAAACGGGTGACTCTATGTCGCTGCGTTATTTACATCGAATTTTTCACGATCTGGACGCCACGTTAAACGGCGCAGAGGTGGAGAAGGTCTGGGAAGTAACTCATGCTTTCGGCACATCCTCAAAACAACAAACCCTTCATAAGTACTTGCAAGGAAACTAAGAAACCAGGATCAGATGAGGACTGATCCTGGTTTCTTAGTTTAATGGGCAGAGCGTGTTGCTGCTTCGGACGAATGGACGCAATAGTCATCGGAACCGGCGCAATCAGTAACCGCGCCCACCCCTCTCTGATGTGTTCTGCCTCTACGGTGCCAACATTTTACTTTCTATTCAATAACTCATCATTCGTCCAGTCTGTGACAAACATATGGCCTGGCGCGTGTGTAATCATAAGTGGAAGCTTAGCTTCAGTTGCAGCTGCTTGAGGTGTCACGCCGCAAGCCCAAAAAACAGGAACTTCATCTTCTGCGATCTCAACAAATTCTCCGTAATCCGGCTTCTCGATTGCCGTAATGCCAATCTCAGCTGGATCGCCGATATGAACAGGGCCGCCGTGCATTTGCGGGTATTTTTCAGTGATGGCTACAGCCTTGTCAACCAGAGCCTTCTTAATAGGGCGCATCGAAACAACGAGCGGGCCAGCGAACGGACCAGCCGCTTCTGTTTGAATGGATGTGCGGTACATCGCAACATTTTTATTTAAGTTAATATGTTTTAGAGGAATATCTGATTTCACCATTTCGCTTTCAAACGTAAAGCTGCATCCGATTAAAAAGGAAACAAAATCTTTTTGCCAGTAAGATTCAATCGACGTTACTTCTGTTTCGAAAACCCCATCTTTATAGACATGGTATTTGGGGATATCTGTGCGGATATCAGAGCCTTCTGCAAGGGCAGACTTTACTTGGCCTGGTTCTAATACATCAATAACGGGACACGACTTTTGATTACGGTACGTATAGAGAAAGAAATCAAATGCATATTCTTTAGGTACGATGACTAAGTTGGCTTGTACATAATCTTGGCAGTAACCGGCAGTACTTGTATTAAACTTATTTGTTCTTATTTCTTCTCTAAAGGATACGGGACTGATCATGTTGAAAAACTCCTTGTCTGCATATATTTATATCAGTATTACATAAAAGCTTTCTTTATCAAAATAAAGCAATATTCTCTATAAGTCAAATAATTCTGTCATTTTTGTTTGGTAAGATTATAGGTATTTATCCTTTCTTAATTTTAGCGCTTATCTCAAGACTTATAGCCTATTATTCTTACATTTGCTTTACACACACATAAATCAACTATATATTGTAATATGTTGTAAATGAAAATATTGGATAGAGAAGTAAGAGGGGAGAGAAAATGATGAGTGAAAATAGTGTCCGGCTAGAAGTAGAGAACCATAATGCAAGCATTGAAGAGGCTTTTGTTGGAAAAAACTATACTACATATTACAAGAAAAAATGGAATGAAATGGACGAGAAGAAAAGACAGACATCGTGGAATTTTGCTGCTTTTTTCTTAAGTTTATTTTGGTTAGGCTATCGTAAAATGTATCGTTACATTTTTATTATCATGGGACTATTTCTTGCAGTCGATCTGCTGATTTTCTTAGCAGCTTCAGGAGATGAGGCTATGGTGATGCGATTAAATAACTCAGTCGGAATGGGGTTAGCGGTTGCTACAGGATTATTTGGAAATTATATGTATCGCCTCCATATGAATAAGCAGATTGAGTTAACCGCAGCGAGTACCACAGAACTAGAAAAGCAAGAAGCAATGCTCAGAAAAAAAGGCGGAAGAAGCTGGCTTGGAGTATTAAACACGGTTCTAATTTTTATAGGCTACCTGATTATTACGACTGTTTTATTCGGTTAATCATCGTTATCTAATGATTTTTTTAGAGTGCTCTCTTTATAAAGGGAGCACTTTTTACTTTATATAAGGTACACTTATAAGTAAAAGATTGGATGGAAGGGAGTGGTGGAATGACAAGTAAATGGAAGGCGTTAGGATGGATTGCAGCAGCTGAGCTGTTTGCACTTAGCCTTTGGTTTAGCGGATCTGTGGTTGCTTTTGATTTAATCGAGGTGTGGGGAGTGAACGAGGGCTTGTCACCTTGGTTATCTGCTGCTGTACCTGCAGGTTTTGTGATTGGAGCGCTGATCAGTTCGTCTATAGGGTTGGCTGATCGCTTTAATACGAGGTATGTGTTTGCCCTTGCTGCGTTATTCGGTGCTCTTTTTAATGGGTTAATTCTATTTACAGACCAAGCAATCATTGGAATCTTATTAAGGGTGTTAACCGGCGTCATGCTTGCTGGAGTTTATCCTACGGCGGTTAAGCTGTTATCGCAGTGGTTTCCTGCAAAAAGAGGCTTGGCTATAGGAGTACTTATTGCTGGCTTAACAATGGGATCTGCAATGCCGCAATTTTTCATTACGTTCATTGGAGGCCTCCATTGGCAGTATGTGATCATAGCCTGTTCAACTCTGGCAGTCATTGCAGCAGCAATCATCTATTTCATACTTGATGATGCCCCAGTTACTCAAAAGAAAACCTATTTCTCATTTAACCTCTTAAAAAGGGTTATCAGAAACAAGCCCGTGATGTTAGCGAATTACGGCTACTTCGGCCATATGTGGGAGCTGTATGCGATGTGGACTTGGCTGCCGTTATTTTTCTCAGCAAGCTTTTTAACGTATGATGCTTCTACATCATTAGCTTTTATTGCCTTTGCTTCGTTTCTATGTATTGGAGTTGCGGGAGGTGCAGGGAGTATAATAGGCGGTCTTGTAGCTGACAAAGTAGGCAGGGCACGCTTAACGATTTACTCAATGGTCATTAGTTCCCTTTGCTGTTTGACAGTAGGGTTTACATTCGGGCAGTCTATTTGGCTGACTCTTACATTAGCGATGATATGGGGGGCGTCAGTGATTTCAGATTCAGCTCAATTTTCTGCAGCTGTCTCAGAATTTGCAGAGGTGGAATATATTGGAACTGCACTAACCTTTCAAATGTGTGTCGGCTTTCTTATTACCATCTTTTCTATCAACCTAATTCCGTACGCTGAGGCTTTAATAGGCTGGGAATGGGTGTTTTCGATACTTGCAGTTGGGCCGGTTCTTGGAATTATTTCAATGATGCGCTTCAAACGTTATGAAGTTACTTAAGGTTTACTATCACCTTAGTGTGCCTATACTATGAAAAATTGATTGCTCTAGAGTAGGTGAATAGATGAAGGTTTTGATAGCAGCAGGCATCGTTGTTGTTCCTTTTTTCATGATAATCATTGAGCGCTTTTGGTATAAAGGAAGATTTCTTTTTAATGCTCTCGCTTATGCGGCGTTCGTTATTTTTGGATTTATTGCTTCGAGTGCGATTCATACGATCTTAAGAGATCAAGAAGTATTTATGACTAGTATTCACGGTATTTTCCTAAATAAGTGGTTTTTAATTAGCGGAGCCTATATCGGCTGGTATACGCTGTACAGAGTTTTACTCGTTACATTAGCTGAATACCCTGAAAATAAAGAGGATAGGACATAAAGAGTGGTTAAACAGTGAAACTTATAAATGTGTATTAACTTTGTAGGTGAGTTTTGCACTTCATTAGTAAAAAGCCTCTCTTTATATGGTTGTTGATTCCCGCTGCAGGCACACGCTTTCTTTCTTACGTGCCTCTACACTAAAAGGTCCTTATCAGGTACTCTTCTAATTGAAGTGTACGCGATAAGGACCATACTTATTTGAATGTAGAGAAGAATACACTAATTTAACACCAAAATCTCGTCAACTATATCTGTTTATCCTAATCTATCGCAACTTAAGCCTTTGCTACGACAATCTTATCTTCCCACACATCTACAGCTATTGCTTTAACTTCCTCTTCATCTAATAATAGATCCGTGATTTGATCTTCTAATTGCTCTTGAATCACACGGCGAAGCGGACGTGCACCAAATGCTGGATGGTAGCCAAGTTCTGCTATTTTTTCTTTAGCAGGTGCAGTCACTGACATTGTAATGTTTTGCTCAGATAATGTGTGTTCAAGGTCAAGGAGCAATAGGTCAACAATTTGTACAAGATTTGCTTTGCTTAGTTGGTTAAATTCGATGATCGCATCAAAGCGGTTCAAGAATTCTGGCTTGAAGTAAGCTGATAAAGCATCAAGCACGGAAGTCTCGGCAACAGCCTCGCTTGCGCCAAATCCAACTGCCTTCTTTTTCACTCCGACACCAGCGTTGCTTGTCATAATGATGACTGTATCCTTAAAGCTCACTGTTCTTCCTTGGCTGTCAGTTAAGCGCCCGTCCTCTAAAATTTGCAGGAACATATGCTGAACATCAGGGTGAGCTTTCTCAATTTCATCAAGCAGAATAATAGAGTACGGATTGCGGCGCACTTTCTCTGTTAACTGACCCGCCTCATCATGGCCTACATATCCAGGCGGCGATCCAATTAATTTAGAGACAGAGTGTTTTTCCATATACTCACTCATATCAAGACGAACCATTGCCTCTTTTGTACCAAATAATTGTTCTGCTAATGACTTAGTTAATTCTGTTTTACCCACACCAGTTGGTCCTACAAATAAGAAGGACCCGATCGGACGGTGTTTTGCTTTTAGGCCGGCACGTGAACGGCGAACGGCTTTGGCTACTTTTTCAACCGCTTTTTCTTGTCCAATGACCTTGCCGCGAAGTTGATCCGCTAGGTTTTTCATTTTTTCTTGATCGTTTGCTTGCAGTTTACCGACTGGAATCCCTGTTTTCTTCTCAATAATGGCTTCAATTTGAGCTGTGTCTACACTCGCTTTTTTATCTTCTGATTTATTTAGTTTAGCTTCTAATTTATTTAGTTTATCTTCTAGTTTTGCTTCTTCATCACGTAATTTTGCAGCTGCTTCATAGTTTTCTTCTTTTAATGCCTTGTCTTTTTCCTTATGAATTTCTGCAAGGCGTGATTCAATCTCGTCGTGGCTTGCTGCACCTGCTTGCAAGTTTAACTTCGAGCCAGCTTCATCTAATAAGTCAATCGCTTTGTCAGGTAAAAAGCGGTCTTGAATATAGCGGTGTGATAAGTTCACACAAGCTTTGATCGCATCTTCTGTGTAGCTTACTTGATGGTAATCTTCATACTTACTTTGAATACCTTTTAAAATGTTGATGGCATCTTCTATGGACGGCTCATTGACCATCACAGGCTGGAATCGACGTTCAAGGGCCGCATCTTTTTCGATTTCACGGTATTCTTTTAGCGTTGTTGCACCAACAACTTGGAGCTCGCCACGCGCTAGGGCTGGCTTTAAAATATTGCCTGCATCCATAGAACCCTCTGCAGAACCAGCACCTACTAATAAATGAATTTCATCGATAAACAGCATCACATTTTTACGTTCTTTAAGCTCAGCGATAAGCTGATTCATCCGCTCTTCAAATTGGCCGCGGATTCCTGTATTGGCAACAAGTGATGCTACATCTAATAGGATGACTTCCTTATTTAAAAGTTTTGAAGGAACATTACCTTCAACAATTTTTAATGCTAAACCTTCTACAATAGCTGTTTTACCAACGCCAGGCTCCCCAATAAGCACGGGGTTGTTTTTATTGCGTCGGTTTAAAATCTCAATCACACGCTCGATCTCTGTATCACGCCCAATCACGGGATCAATTAATCCAGCCTTGGCAGCCTGCGTCACGTTTTTCCCATATTGATCGAGGAAACCGCCTCCTCCTTTGTGCCCACCATTCATAGATTCGGCATGAGATGGATATGGTTTCGGATCATGAGCGGCTGCATTCATATGGTTGTTTGTTAATTGCTTAAATAGGTCATCGAACGGCATATGAGAAAATCCATGCCCAAAACCTGATGGAATTCCATTTGCAGCACGCATTTCTTGATAGCATGTCTGGCATAACTTAAATTGTTTTTTCTCCTGATTGAATTGCATACTAACATTCACTGTTGCTTGTCGTTGTTCGCAGTTTTGACATTTCATTAACATAACCTCCTCGATTATCATTCATTTTTTTATTCCATCGGCTGTTTATCTTGTTGAAAGGTTCATCTTGATTTTAAAGATCAAAGTTCGACTTTGACTTTCTTTGACCTTAGTTGACTTTATTATACTTTGACCTTTTTTGACTTTCAAGTGTTTTGCCTAATTTTTTTAAATTATTACCTTGCCTATATAAGTAAGCTTCACTTCGCTTTCCTTTATTAGTAGATTAATGTTTGAAATGAATCAGAAAGGACTAAAGACAATAAGAAAAACCATTTAGTAGACTTAGTAAAAGGAGGGATTCTTTTGAAAGAAAAATGTATTTATATCACTATCTTTTTAATGTTAGTGGTCTTTTTTTCATCCAGCACTCTAGCACAAACAACTGGAGAGCCTGCAGCTGATCTTGCCTTAGAAATGGTTGGTCCGAATAATCAAGGATTTATTACCTCTGAATTTGTTCAATACATATATGCAGAGGCAAGAGGAATAGATTTACCTCGGTTAGCAAGGGAGCAGCGCCAAGTAGGAGAGGAAGTTGCCCGTGAAAGCCTGCAAGCAGGAGACATTCTTTTCTTTCAAGGAAGCTCATTAATGTCAGGAATTTATGTAGGGGACGGCCGCTTTGTAGTGGTAACAAGTGGAGGAATCACAGAGATAAATCTTGATGCCAGTACTTATTGGTCAGGAATTTATGTCGGAGCTAACCGCTATTTAGAGGGTGCTGTTCCCGTGGAGGACCCTGCAGCTAGTCTTGCCTTAGAAATGATTGGACCAAATGAACAAGGGTTTTTAACTTCCGAATTTGTTCAACATGTATATGCACAGAGTAAAGGCATAGATTTGCCACGTCTTGCAAGAGACCAACTCTTAATAGGGGCTGAAGTGGAAAAAGATAAACTAGAAGCAGGTGATGTTGTCTTTTTTCAAGGAAGTTCATTAATGTCAGGGATCTATATCCAAAATGGTCAATTTGTTATTGTTACTAGTTCTGGAATTACGCAGGCTAATTTATATTCTAGTAGTTATTGGTCAGGAATTTATGTTGGAGCCAATCGCTATACCGAGGGAAGCAGTATCGAAGATTTTTCAGCAAACTTAGCACTAGAAATGGTGGGTGAAAACCATCAAGGTTTCATTACCTCCGAATTCGTTCAATACATCTATAAAGAAACTAAAGGGTTAGAACTTCCTCGGGCAGCTAGTGATCAGTGGCTGCTAGGAGAGGAAGTAGCTTTAGAAGACTTGCTGCCGGGGGATGTTGTCTTTTTCCAAGGTGCATTTTTAATGTCAGGAATCTATATAGATAATGGTCGTTTTGTCATTATAACTAGTGAGGGAATAACAGAACGGAATATGAACACGAGCGAGTACTGGTCCAATGCGTTCGTTGGAGCTAAGCACTATACGGATGAAAATCTTACTCCGCCTCCTACGTCAAATGAAATTGTCGAAAAAGCCCGTTCATTAATCGGGGCTCCTTATAACAGAAGAGGGGATAATCCTGTAGATGGTTTTAATACAGGTTCTTTTGCTTATTATGTGTACCGGGAAGTAACCGGAAGCTGGCTCTCAAAACTATCTTACGCGCAATTTGAAGCTGGTCTTGAAGTTGAACGCGATGAGCTTCAAGAAGGGGATCTTGTGTTCTTTCAGAATAATGACGAGTGGCTGACCGGAATTTATTCAGGAGATGACCGGTTTATCATAGCTGCATCAGAAGGAGTGCAGGAACGTCATTTAGACTTCCATACCTATTATTCAGATCGATATGTTGGAGCAGTAAGATATACAGACGCGATTCTCAATAAATCTAACCCAAATACGTATCTAAATCATAAAAATCCAGTCATCCAAGAGACAATGAAATATATGGGAACACCTTATCTTATGACTGGAAGTACACTCGAAGCCTTTGATTGTTCTTTCTTGATTCAAACGTCCTTTAGAGAAGGAAAAGGGATATACCTTCCAAGAATTAGTTATAGACAATGGGAAGTAGGAGAAACCATTCTGCCGGAAGGCACCAATATAGAAGAGATCACACTTGATGATCATATCAAACCTGGGGATGCTCTTTATTTTTCAGGCACATGGCAAGAAGGTATTTCACATGTCGCCATTTATTTAGGAGATAACTATATGATTCATGCAACTGGTGAAGAAGGAATGACAACAATCTCTTATATGAATTCATATTGGCGTGAACATTTCACAGGGGTTAAACGCTTTGATGATCTTTCAGTCCAACTAGATCATCCAGCGGTTTACGAGGCTTATCAAGTACTAGGAAGCCCTTATCAATTAGGTGGAGCTGATCCTGAGCAGGGATTTGATACAGGAGGGCTTACACAATATATTTACAAGCAGGCATATCAATATGATCTTCCACGCTACGGCAGCCAGCAATGGCAAGTTGGAATGGAGATACATCCTGATAATGCTGAACCTGGAGATTTGTTATTCTTTGAAGGGACGACATTGATTCCTGCAATTTATTTAGGGAATAACCAAATGGTTGTGGCTACTCAAGCAAACGGGGTGATGATTGTTGACCTCACTGTAAGCTCCTATTGGCCGCCACGACTTTATGGAGCCAGAACGTATGAAATAGAAGATGTTACTCTTGAAGCCGTTGCTGTCCTAACAGAGAATTATGTGGGAGAAGTGTTTCATGGCTCTTCTGTTGAATTTGTACAAAACATGTACCTAGAAGCTGCCAATAAACAGTTATCAGGAAATATTCATACGCTTCGTTCAGGCGGGGACTCCATTCATATTGAAGAATTAGAGCGAGGCGATGTGATGTTCTTCAGTGAAGAAACCGAAAGTAATACCCCAAGTTTTATTGGCATTTATTTAGGGGATGGTTTTTTTGCAACGTTAAGAGATCAAGTGGTAGAAAAGTATGAGATGAATGATGATATTTACTGGATTAATCGATTATTGGAAGCAAGGAGATATTAATCCTTAAGAATAGGAAGCTGTCAGCTTCCTATTTTTCTTTTTGAACAAGGAAATTCCCTCTTTGGAATCGAATTTTGTATATTGAGGGAGGATATCTTCCTTAGACATACATTCTAGGAGGACAACATGGACATTAATCAGCTTTCAAAACGCTTTATTCTTTTTGCCAATGATGAGTGTGCAGACTCTAGCAAGTTATATGAGACATTATCCAAAGAAACAGCGAAAGACGAAGAGCTTCTCATCATTTGTTCGCATGCGAAAGAGGGTCAGCCCATCCCTAATTTATTTTTTGGGGCGGTTCACTATCTTCTATTAAAAGGAGTAAGGCATGAGCTTTCGGATTATTATCTTAGTTTAGTTGAAGAACCGAAAAAATCTACCCATGCATTTGTTCACTTTAAGTCATTCTGCGAGGAGTATAAAGAAGAGATTATTCACCTTTTACAAACGAAACTCGTACAAACGAATGAAGTGCGGCGCTGTGCATATCTATATCCGAGTTTTTCTTGTATATATGAGAAAACAAACAAACCTTTGGCTTTAATTGAGATCGGTACGAGTGCCGGTCTGCAATTGCTATGTGATCAATATCAGTATTCATATGATGGGTTACATCGATATGGGAACCTTAACTCACCTTTATCTCTAAGCTCTGAAATAATAGGAGAGAATGTTCCATCGTTTAAAAAGGAAGCTTATCCTGTGCATTCTCGCTGCGGGATTGATTTGCATATTAATGATTTAAGAGACCAAGAAGACATATGCTGGCTTAAGGCATTGATTTGGCCAGAACATATGGAGAGAAGAAATGAATTTGAAGCAGCAGCCTCTATCTTAAAAGAAAGTGTAGATGAGTTGAATTTGGTAGAAGGGGACGGAATTGAATTACTGCCTCAAATAGTAGAAGGGCTGCCTCAAAATGTAACCGTTTGCGTGTTTCATACGCATGTTGCCAATCAAATGCCGTTGGAGACAAAAAAGCAGCTGCTTCAAACAATAGATGAGCTAGGAAGAGACCGAAATATCTTTCATTTGTATAATAATATTTCAGATCGATTCTTACATTTAGATTCTTATATTGATGGAAGGAAAACAGAAGAAACTCTAGCAGAAACTGCTGGACACGGCGAGTGGTTTAGTTGGAATGTTCAAGAAACAACACATGTTTGATATACATTGCTGATAGGAAAATGTTCGTGTGTTTGTCATTTATTGATTGCGAAAAAAAGGGTTTTTTTACCTCTTTCTAGTATAATATAGGTAAATTGACGGATACGTTGAAAACTTCTCTGTAAATTGGGCGCTTTGAGAAGTTGGAGTAAGTAGCGCAACCGGCCGATAAAGGGGATACTTTACATGAGCCTGTTTTCGTTAATCAAATTTTTCAAAGAAAGTCAAAACGATTGGATGGAGCAAGTAGGTCAGCTGCAAGTGAAGGTAGATGTGGCTGATTCGACGATTCATGACAAAATGAGAATGGTTCAATTGACAGAGCAAGATCTGCAAGTCATTAAAAGCATACAACCTTTAGTCATATCACATGTTAATGAGCTGGTTCGTGGTTTCTATGATACGATCCTTCTAGTGCAGGTATTAAGAGAAAAAATTGAGCAGCATAGTTCGGTAGATCGACTTGAAAGAACGTTAGAGAAGCATCTAATTGACTTATTTGAAGGGAATATTAATGAACAGTTTGTGGAGAATAGAGTGAAAGTCGCAAAGGTTCATTACAAGATTGGTGTAGAGACTTCTTGGTATATGAGTGCCTTTCAAAACCTTCAACAAGCTATGTTTCTTGTTATTTGCCGGGAGTTTGATCAAGGGTCTAATAAAATTGATGAAATTAAGCAAGTCACAACTGCAGTTAATAAATTATTTAGTTTAGAACAGCAAATTGTACTCGAAGCTTATGAAAATGAAACCGTTGCCAAAATGAAAGAACAATTTGAAGTTGGGAAAACAGAAATCCGTACTAAAATTATGGAGATTAGTGAAGGATTAGTAGCTTTGGCCGAAGAAACTCAAGCTTCAGTAGAGATTTTAAGTTCTCACTTCAATGAAGTAAGCGGAAATTCATTAGCAAGTAATGAGCAATCAATTATTGCTGAGAAAAAGGCAAATGACGGTCAAGGCCAATTAAGTGACATGCTTCATAAAATCCATTCAATTGAAGAGTATACCAATAATATGCAAAAAGCTATTAATCATCTTGGACAAGCAACAAGTGAAATTACTCATGTAATTACGATTGTAAAAGATATTGCTGAACAAACAAATTTACTTGCGTTAAATTCAGCAATTGAAGCTGCCAGAGCAGGAGAGCATGGCCGTGGGTTTGCGGTGGTATCACAAGAAGTGAAAAAGCTTGCAGAACAAACGAAGAATTCAATCAGTCAAATTGATAAATTAATCGCTAATTCAGATCACTACAAACAAGAAGTGGCACAATCATTAAGCCAGGTTATTCAAGCTGTGAAGATGGGGCTTGAGGCATCGGGACAAACCGATGTGGTGTTTGGTCAAATGGTGGAATCGATTCAACAAAGCAGCCATACCGTTATGAAAGTAAAAAACCAAATGGACGAGCTTACTCGTGTCGTAAAAGAGATAGAGAAAGCTAGTATGAACGTAGCATTATCAGCCGAGCAATTAAATGAAGCGGTTGCGACTGCTTGATTGTGCAGCATCTTACTTAGTGTAAGGTGCTTTTTTCAAAATCTTTGGTTAGACTGTTGAATGAGATAACTATGTCTTCCTAAAAAGGGGAATCCGTATGCAAAAAGAAAAGCGCAAGGCATACTGGCAAGTGTTGGCCTGGGGGCTGATTGTGGTCATTTTAGTAGGTGTATGGAGAGCGATGCAATGAGGAAATAAGAACATGATACGTTATGTGAATGATCTATTTTATAAATGGGTTCTTTTTCGGAAATAATAATGGGGCGTATAGGTTTAAAGATTTGGAAAAAGAGTAAATAGTAAGTAGGATAATTACTAGGTATAAATAAAAGCAAGCCAACTAATTGGAGGCCGAATAATGAAAAAAGAAATTGAAATGAAGATGGCTGGCGAGCTTTCACGGTTAACAAATCATACATTTAAATTTGACGAGAGAATTAAAGAGGGCTGGTACTCTGCGGTATACTTCCTTAAAACAAAAGAAATCGCGAAAAGATATAAGCCTGATAAAATAGTCACGATGCAGTTTTTTCAAAAAGAAGAGGCTGTTTTATGCGGAATTGATGAAGCGATTGCTCTTTTGCACACGTTCTCAGAAGATCCTGAAGAACTTGAAATCCATGCCTTGCATGATGGTGATAAAATCAACCCTTTTGAAACAGTTCTCACGATTAGAGGGTCCTATCATAAATTCGGCTTTTTAGAAGGAATTATTGATGGTATTTTAGCGAGACGGACAAGTGTTGCAACGAATGTATACAGGGTTGTTTCAGCCGCTAAGCATAAGCGGGTTATCTTTATGGGTGATCGTGATGACCATTTCAGCAATCAAGCAGGAGACGGCTATGCCGCGTTTATCGGAGGGATGTCTGCACAAGCTACTCATGCCATGAATGAATGGTGGGGAGAAAAGGGTCTTGGTACAATGCCCCATGCTCTTATTCAGCTGTTTAATGGGGATGTAGTAGAAGCATCAATTGCCTATCATGAAACCTATCCTGAAGATGAATTAATTGCGTTGGTTGATTACAATAATGATGTAATTACGGACTCTTTAAAAGTAGCTAGGGAATTTGGTGCTACACTAAAAGGGGTTAGAGTTGATACATCAAGAACGATGATTGATCAATACTTTATTCGTAATCAACATATTTTAGGAAGCTTCGACCCTCGTGGTGTGAATATTCCGCTTGTAAAAGCATTAAGGGAAGCCTTAAATGAGGAAGGCTATCATCATGTACAAATTGTCGTGAGCGGGGGATTCTCAGCTGAGAGAATTCGTGAATTTGAGAAGAATGATGCTCCTGTTGACGTCTATGGTGTCGGAGGCAGTTTACTAAAGCTGTCAGTTGGTTTTACCGGGGATGATGTCTTGCTTGATAATCAGCCTGAAGCAAAAGCGGGCAGAAAGTTTAATCCTAACCCGCGAATGGAAAAAGTTGAAATGCCGCACTCCTAATTCGCAGCATATGTATTCTTACAAAAGAGTGCATGTGCTTTTTTATGTGAGTAAAGAGTTGGACTGTAACAAACAAAAAGGTAACTCTGCCCTATTTGAAAAATATGTAATTTGTCTGCTTGTATTAAGAAGTGATATGATATATCATAATTTTCAGATAATCATTTGCTCTGGTCATCATAAGCTAGCCATCCGATGATCAATCAGTAAGTGGTAAGTAGGTGAAGTACATGTTCGATCAAGATTCTATCTATATTGTTGGTGAAGCAAAATCACCATCTAATAATCCGATAACCGAACAATACAAAGTATTCTTCATTGGTTTTGTGGTTGACCGGCTATCTGGAAAAATCATTGATGCTGAAGCAACGTCTATATTATCGATTACAAGCTCATTTATAAGGCACTTATTTGTCGGAAAAAATATCCGAGAGACAGATCAGATAGTGAAGGCCATTGAGGAGAAGTATTACGGCTCTTCTCAAAAAGCTGTCATTGTTGCCTTTCGTCATGCAAGTCAAAAGTTTAATCAACTACATAACGTGTAAGCTGCTTTGTCCCTTACAGGATAAAATCCAGCTAAGTTCTTTACAGAACTTAGCTGGATTTTTTTAATTGATGTCGAAGGAGTTTTTATATGAACATTCAACAAATAGATGTAACAGTGAAGGTTGTTTCTCTTAAGGAACCCTTCATAACGGCTCTTAGGACAGTGACTGAGGTAGAGGTGATTGAGGTAAAGATTACCCTGGATTCAGGGATTACAGGGGTGGGTTCGGCTGTTCCGACCTATGCCATTACCGGCGAATCAAAAGAGAGTATTATAGCTGCAATTGAACATCCAATTACAGATGCTCTTTTACACACACCTGTTTACTCATTTCAAGAAATGATAAGGCTCGTTCAAAAGAGCTGCATTCAAAATTATAGTGCAAAAGCAGCCGTTGACATGGCACTGCATGACGCTTATTCGAAAAGCTTAGGAATCGATCTGCTCGAATTCTTTGGCGGAGGCTCCATTCCTTTGCAAAATGATATGACAATTAGTCTTAGCTCAAAAGAAGAAATGAATCAGCAAATGCAGCGTCATACTAGAGCTGGTTTTACTCAGATGAAAGTAAAGCTTGGAACATCAGGAAAAGAGGACATTGCGCGGATTTTGTATTTAGCAGAGAACGCAAATGAGAACATTGAGTTTCGAATTGATGCAAATCAAGCTTGGTCACCAAAAGAAGCGATCACACTCATTCACGTTCTTGAAGCAAATCAAGTTCCCGTTCAATTTATAGAACAGCCTGTAGCAGCAGATGATTTAGAAGGGTTAAAGTACGTGAGGGAGCACGTACATCTGCCTATTATGGCAGATGAAAGCTGTAGAACTCTAAAGGATGCTCATCACATTATTAAGATGGGTGCTGCTGATATGTTGAATATAAAGTTGATGAAATGTGGGGGGCTGAATGAAGCAAGAGCCATTGCAGACCTCGCGCAAGCAGTAAGAATGCCTTGTATGGTCGGCAGCATGATGGAATCACATCTATCTGTTGCACCGATCGCCGCTTTGGCCAGCGCACATCCGAATATTACCATGGTGGACTTAGATGCACCACTTTGGTTAGAAGATGAGGAAGCAAAAAGCAATCTCTTCTATGAAGGCGGGGTTGTTTCTTGGCGCAAGTCAACAGAGGCAAGGCTTTCAATATAAATTCAAAACAGGAGGAGAATGTCTAATGAAAAAATGGTTGCTTATGCTGTTGATGGTAAGTATGGCTGGAATGATCCTAACACCGGCCGGCCTAGCAAAAGAGGTAGGAAAAGGAGATATTGCCTTTGTTGATGTATCTGTGTTGACGGTGTGGGCTGAGCCGAATTTGGACCGGCCGATTGATGCACCTGCTGTATCGAATCCAGTTGATCACTGGAAGTGGACTACTGACATGACCTATGAGGAAAAGCTATGGCTAGTCGGAAAGCTAGAAACACAAGCTCTATACGGAATGAAAGTTAATGTGTTAGAAGAAGCGGGTGACTGGGTTAAGATTTCAGTAGAAGGCCAGCCTACGCCTCGTGAAGAATCAGGTTATCCAGGCTGGGTTCCTAAAGTTCAGTTAACAAATAATGAACGACTAGAAGACTTATCTAACCGTCCGTTTGCGACAGTCACTGTGCCGACTGCTTCTTTATACGAAGATCGTGCTTTATCAAAAGAATTTATGGAAGTGAGTTTCAATACAAGATTGCCGGTTATGGCCGAGCAGGGAGATAAAGTGCTTGTTGCGACACCAGCTGATGGAAACAAGTGGTTCGACCTAGCAGATATTGAAATATATGAATCAGAGCAAGATATACCAAAACCAACAGCTGATGATTTACTAGCTACTGGTGAATTGTTTTTAGATTTACCATACTTATGGGCTGGTGTATCAGGCTTTGGATTTGATTGTTCAGGATTTACACACACGATTTATAAGGCTCATGGAATAACGATCCCTCGTGATTCAAGCATACAAGCTCAGCATGGTACATTTGTTGAAAGAGAAGATTTGCAAAAAGGAGACCTTGTATTCTTTGCCCGTAACAATGGCACAGGAGCCGTTCACCATGTCGGAATGTATATTGGTGAAGGGAAAATGATTCACTCACCCAATACAGCCAGCACCGTAGAAATTGTGGTGATTGATGAATCGAGTTATGCATCAAGCTATCACAGCGGACGTCGTTATTTAGACAATTAACAATAGCAGGAGGCTGGTCCATGTGTGAATGGACCAGCCTTATTTGTTAAATAGAGGTACACGCGGTTTACTAGCAAAAACAAAAAAAGCGTGGACACTTCCACGCTTTTAACAATTATTGTTGAATAGCAGCCATTGACTGCACCAAACCATTTCCGAACTGATTTGAGCCGCCTAGTGGAAGGGCAGTATCATTTAAGAGATTACGAAGCTCAACATTAGATAAATGGGGCTTCGCTTGCCATACCTGTGCAGCGACACCAGCTACATGTGGAGAGGCCATAGATGTTCCATTAAATGAAGCATAGTTATTATTAGGAGTTGTACTTAAGATACCGGCACCAGGAGCTGAAATCTCAACAGCTGGTCCTGTACTAGAGAACGTTGCACGTTGATTGTTTTGGTCTGTTGCAGCAACAGCGATGACAGATTCATATTTAGCAGGGTAGCCAACTGTGTCGTTATTACCGCCGCGATTGCCGCTATTCCCTGCAGCAGCGACAACTAGTAATCCTTCGGCGTAGGCAAGGTCACTGAACTCTTTTAAAATAGCAGAGCTTTGAGAACCACCTAGACTCATATTAATAATATCCATTCCATTATTAATGGACCACTCAATTCCTTCTGCAATCCCTGCATAGGAGCCGCTTCCAGCATTATTTAGTACTTTGACAGCATAAAGATCTGCTTCACTTGCTACTCCAACGACACCAATGTCGTTATTAACGGCAGCTACGGTACCTGCAACATGTGTTCCATGTCCGTCACCATCAAAAAATGGATCGCGGTTTGCTGAATCTGTAAATACAGAGTGACCACCTTGTACATTCGCTGTAAGATCTGGATGGCTGCGGTCAATTCCTGTATCAAGAATAGCTACTTTTACACCATTGCCAGTGTATCCAGCATTTTGTGCGTCAGTTCCTTGAACACGAGGAATACCCCAAGGTACGTTTTGTGCAAGCTTCGTTACCTCTGCATTTTCCTCAACAAATTTAATATGGGGGTGGTTTTTTAGACCGCGAGCTTTATTTTCAGGTAGTTCTACTTGAACGACCGGGAGCAGATTAAATTCATGGATAATATCTTCTTCCTCCACTCCAAACGCCTTCAACAATCCTTTTTGAGACGGGCCGTCAAATGAAACTAAATACTCTTTCGTTTCGTTTTGAGCAAAATTATTTTGAGCGAAAGCTGCTTGTCCTGGTAATAGCATTGTGAACACTAATAGAAGCGCCAATAAAAGATGTCTCATTTTCATCTTCCTCCAATTATTTATTTAGTTGTAAGTATCTATCTAATATGAGTCTAAATAGATAGATAATTCTAACTATTATAATATTAATGATAGAGTGCAATAGATCAGGAAGCAATCAATAATTATATAAACATACTTATACAAGTAGTGTCAGAAGGGATTTTCCTATTATTGGCTAATACATGTAAGAGGAGTGTATTAGGAACAAAGAGAGGGAGTCACCTATTATGAAACAAATCGTCCATTTTAAAAGGGAAGAGGTCTTTCGGGAGCGTGCAGCTTTAGTGGTAGCTAAGCATACGGAAAGGATCAAAAACGGCCTGCAAAATGCTTGTGTGATTCATGTTGGCAGCACAGCAATTGAAGGGTCTTTAACAAAAGGAGATGTTGACCTTCAAGTTCGTATTCCAATAGAGGAGTTTGACCATGCAAAAAGCTTCTTGTTAAAGCACTACACCATTAATACCGGGAGCACGCAAACGTCATTCTTTTGTGCGTTTGAAGACGAGGAAGACCTTCTGCCTTTAGGATTACAGTTAACAGCTGCAGGTTCAGAGTTAGATCATTTCTGGAAAGTAAAAGCATACTTTGTCGCATATCCGTGTGAGGTCATTCAATATAATGAGTTGAAGTTAATGTTTGAAGGAAAAGATATGGAAACTTACAGACATGCAAAGTCTCTTTATATGAGAAGAATTTTAACATCTAAAGAATACAGAGAATTTGAAAAGAGGTTAGGAGAGAGATAGATATAGGGGGCGGCTTGAAGCACTCATGAATCCAGCATGGGTGCTTCATTTTATCTCGTCTTCTGATGGAACTTAAGTAAGAATATAAGCAAAGCCATTAGGAAGACCATGGTTAAGGTTTGCATTGTGATCATTAGTTTTGCTGCATCGTAAAACTCGTTTGTAAGAGAGGTGAAAAAGAAGCTTAACGAAGATACATAAAAGAACACATGAAAAAGAGCTAAGCCAGAAGCCATAACGATTTTCTTTAAATCGTTAGATGCCAGAAAGCTCGTATGTAGAAAAGGGATCGTAACCACAACAAGGCTTGAAATAAAAAAGGAAGGGACCCATCCTGGCCCGCCAATGATTAACCGGTATATATTAAGTACAGCGTAAATAGGAATGGCAACCGGAAACCCGCCGAATAAAGAACCGATAATAAATGGTATATACCTAAGGTCAAATATAAAACCATGGCTGATATGGATAGGGAACGACATACACAACACCATGACGATACTAGATAAGAGAGCTAGTATGATGACATTTCCATCCGTTGTCTTTTTGTATTCGATGATCATTAAATAAAAAAGCATTCCAAGCAGCAAAAAGAAGACGTTACCTAACAACGTTTCAATTAAATCAAACATGAGGATCGTCCTTTCAGTTCTTTCTAAAATCTTACCATAACACCTATGGAAAAAGATACTCTAGGGTATATCACTGTATGATGTATGATAACGCTTATACTTTTTCGAGCATTCCAAGACATGACATACGTATCTCAACATTTTACCCTGTTTGCCTAGTACACCTCTATTAAGAAAGAAAAAAATATGAAGCCAGATTAAGCTTCATATTTTTAGGTCCTTGCTTATTTATCTTTCATGAACCATAGCGGCGTCTCATCGTCTACTTCTCCGTTATAATTCACGAAGATTTCCTCGCCAGCTTTAATATCGCGATAGGCATAATAACTGAAAATATGCTTATCAAAATTAATATCATAGGTTGCATTTGGAGTAAAAGAATGATTAAAAAGCATTCCATAGCCCAGCACAATCGCGGTATGATTTTTGCCATATTCATATACATAATCAGCTAAGACCGTTTCTTGGATTAAAATGTGCTCGATATTCGGATAAGGTACGACAGGAGCCTCGTGAAACATGGTTCCTTTTGGGATATCTTCTGTTGCAAAGACCCCTCTATTAAATTCTCCTCCACTGACAGGGGAGGTTTTGACTGTAATCATTTGCGTCACCTTCGCGTTCTTAGAAGTAGTTATATTTATCTTCCTAGCTTGACAGTTGTTCGTGTGAAAAGCAACTGTAAAATGCTTACTCTAATCTAGTCATTCTCAATTGAGCTGATAAGGATTATAACACGTCTGCTAGATGAGCCACATTTCCTCAGGATTCAGTTGATACATCCCATTTTCACGGTGCATAAAATGACACATAATAAATTCACGTCTAATTGTTGCAAAGTCCTCGTGGTATTGTTTAATAAATTCATTTAATTCTTTTTCACTGTAGATGACTCCAACGTTTAATTTGCTAGCTAGGTATTCTAAAATGATAAGCTTTTTCTTGCGTTGGGCCGGAATAGTTTTTAATTTACCATCGTCTGTGAAGAAGTTTTGAATAACTTTGTATTTCTCTTGGTCTTCTACTTTAAATGGGTCCATCTCTACTTCACCCCCTACTTTAATAATCGCTGCTGCCATTATTTCAAGTTTCTTCTCATCTAAATGATAGTAAATCGTATTTTTTTCTCTGCGTTGGTAAACAAGATTTATGTCTCTTAATTTAGCGAGATGGTGAGAAATAGTGGGAGGAGTTAAGCCTAACTTTCCAGCAATGGCTTGCCCATGAAGCGGGCCGTTCTTTAATAAAGCAATGATTTGAATACGGGTTTTATCCCCTAGTGTTTTATGGAAGTTAACTAAACGATTTAATTGCATCTTCATATCCCCTTAGATAATCATCTAATTAGATTATAATCTAATTGCTAAGAAATGACAATAGTTATACTAAGAACTTTTCGGGCGGGTTAGACAATTTAGTAAAAAATCGTTATCCTAATGGAACGAAAAGTGATAAAGGTGTGTGTAAATGTGGATGTGAAAGAGGAAACAATTATGAAGAGTGACGACATTTTAAAGACAACCCATGTGTGGTATGCAAGTTATGGTTCAAATATGAATCCAGAGCGATTTTATTGTTATATTCAAGGTGGGAAGCCTGAAGGGTCAACAAAAACGGAAAAAGGCTGTCGAGATCACACCCTGCCTGTTGAGGTTCGGACGTTATCTTTCCCATATGAAGCCTATTTTGCTCACTATGCCGACCGCTGGGGAGGAGCCCCTGTTTTTATCGATCCAAATAAAGGGGATAAGCACTCCTTTTTTGTTTGCTACTTAGTAACAATGGAACAATATTTAGATGTGATGGCTCAAGAAAATGGTCTCTTAGAGGTAGAAAGTGAGTTGTCACGTCTCGTTAATGACCAGACCGCTTTATTAAAAGGGTTATATGGAAAGATGATGAACGTAGGGACAATGGATGGCTTCCCTATTTTTACATTTACGAATCCGAAACGGCCCGAAGTAGAGTCAGAGTTTCCCCCAGCTATCCCTTACTTAAAGACGATTTTAAAAGGGTTGATGAACCAATGCGGGTTATTAGAAGAAGAAGCAGCTGATTACTTACTAAGCCTTGAAGGGGTTAGTCCAGCTTATACTCGCTCAGAGTTGATAGAGCTTGCAGCTGATGCACAGGAGAAAATAAAGTGATAAAAAAATCGAAACGGGGTACGTCCCTGTTTCGATTTTTTTCTATTAAGGAAACTCTTGTATGAGAATCAGCGTATACTTAGGAAGGTAATAAAAAGTATTTATTGTGTGAGAGGAGTAAGCCTATGAATGAGATCCTTACAGAGCTTGACCAGCTTAACTTAGCTGTCATTGCACCTTTTCTAGTTATTCAATTCATTTTAATGCTTGTAGCTTTATTTGATTGGTTTCGAATCGAGAAAACGAATGGCCCTAAATGGTTGTGGCTAATTATTATTGTATTCGTTAATTTAATCGGTCCAATATTGTATTTTGTAATCGGCAGGAGGCAAGATTAATGTCCTTTTTTCAGGTTGAACAGCTAACTAAAGTATATGGTGATAATAAAGTAGTTGATTCCGTTTCTTTTTCACTTGAAGAGGGGCGTTGTGTAGCATTGCTTGGTCCGAATGGTGCTGGAAAAACCACCACTTTAAAAATGCTGACTCATTTGTTGAAGCCTACTAGCGGCACTATTTGCATGTCAGGTTTTAGTTCGGATTCAGATTTACGAGAGCAGATTGGCTATCTTCCTCAATACCCTGTTTTTCATAACTGGATGAGTGGAAGAGAATTTCTAGAATACGTTGGGAAATTAGCGCATTTGCCTAAAGCTGAGGTGAAGGCGCGTACAAGCGAGCTGCTTGAAGTAATGGGTTTAAGTGATGCGGCAAACCGCAAAATTGGAAAGTACTCTGGTGGAATGAAACAGCGGTTAGGGATCGCACAAGCCATTATACACAAACCAAAGCTGCTTTTATTAGATGAGCCGGTTTCAGCCCTTGATCCTTTTGGAAGGCGTGAGGTGCTTGAGTTAATTCGTCAGCTTAAGAAAGATACAACGATCCTTTTTTCCACTCATGTACTAAATGATGCAGAAGAAGTGAGTGATGATGTCATAATCATTCATAATGGTGAAATAAAGGTGGCAGACAAATTGGGCAATCTTCAAGAAAAGCATCAGAAGCCGATTATCTCAATCCAAACAAAAGGGCCGATTCAGACCTACATTCAACATTGGGAGAAATGGGAGGATGTACTTGAGGTTGATTATGAAGAAGACTCTGCAAAGGTCCGTCTCAATGACATTGAGAAGACGAAGAGAGCAATGCTTCAAGATATTGTAGAACAAAATATCCCCCTTACCCGCTTTGAAGTAGAAAAATCATCACTTGAGGATTTATTTGTTAAGGTGGTGAGAGGATGAGGCAATGGGTTGTTTTATTTCAAAAAGAAGTACTAGAAATGACACGTAATTATAAATTAATTTGGGTGCCAATTGTGTTTATCCTTTTAGGCATGACAGATCCTCTTACTACTTATTATATGCCTCAAATCCTTGAGATGTCAGGCGGTCTGCCTGAGGGAGCTGTGTTTGAAATGCCTACACCCGCAGCACAAGAGGTATTAATGATGGTCATTTCTCAACTAAATATGCTAGGAGTATTAATTATTGTCTTGGCATCAATGGGAATTATCTCCGAAGAACGAAGAAGCGGCTTGGCGGGTATGATTTTAGTGAAGCCAGTATCATATGCGTCCTATGTGACAGCAAAGTGGGCGGGCCTTAGTATTGTTGGCCTTTTATCGGTTTTTTTAGGGTATTTGGCAGGCTGGTATTATGTTGTAGTGTTATTTGAAGCCGTATCCTTTGCAGTCTTTTTACAAAGCTACCTGTTATTAGCCTTATGGTTCTTGTTTATATTTACATTAATTATTCTTTTCAACGCCGCGCTTAAGGTGCCTGGATTAGTAGCATTTGTTACTATTACAACCATTATCATTCTTTCAATAATGACTAGCACTTTCGAGAGTTGGATGGAATGGAGTCCCGCACAGCTTACAAGTCATCTGGGTTCTATTCTGGTTGAGGAGATGGTTCCTCAAGGTCTATGGCTGACTGTTAGTGTGACGGTCGTACTGATTATTGTATTTTTGTTAGGGTCTATTAAGATCCTTCAAAACAAAGAGTTATCGGAATAGTATCTTTATGATTATGACAAAATACACCTGTACCATTAATTTAAAAAATAAGGTGGGAATCCTATGTCACAATCAAAATCACAAGAAGAACGTCAATGGAGACAGCGTAAAGAATCACAGCATCCACATGGAAAGATTAAGTCCTTAAAAGATCTTTCTAATGAAACAAAGAAACAATAAAAGAACAGCTGCTGTGTCATCACAGCGGCTATTCTTTTTATACTCTCTTTTGTACTCTCTTTCGAACTATTTACCGGCTTACCACAAAACATCTAATACATTTCCATCAAACCAGTTGGTGTCAATATTGCAAGTTTCTGCATCAATCCCGTATTGCCACCCTCCGATTAGTCCTCCTTCAGGGAAATCTGGATTATAGGCAGGTGCGTTCGCTTCTGTCGTAATTCCTTCATTAGGGGATGCTGTCCAAATGTACATCTCATCGTAAATAGTACTATCTTGTTCAGCCGCTGCAACGTATGCAGTATATAGTTCTTCACTTGGGCTGAAAATACCATAGATACCAGAGTTGTATTCAGATTCCATCATCGTTTCATGCCAGCCTAAAATGAATTGATCATCAATCGGATAGATCGGTTCGACATTTGCAAACAAAGCAACACCTTCAGGAATTCCAAATTCTCGTGCTAGCTCTATGGCAGCAGATGCTTCACTTTGACCTTTGTCAAATCCAACGGGTTCATTAAATTGATTCCAAATGACAAGAATTTGAATGTCATTTGATTGGAGCAATTCAACTTCTTCCTGAGTTAATCCAGACGATACGCCATCTTTGTCCCCTAGATAACGACCCCATACTTCGGGATTACCGAAATTATCCCGTACACAGGCTAACAGTTCATCATCTGTTAAGCTTGCTGAATCCACTCCCCATACGATATCAGGCGTTTCGCTGTCCCCATTTCCATTGCTGTCTCCATTAGCATTGCCATTATTACTGCCATTCCCCCCGCTAGTGCCATTCCCATTTGAACCTTTGCCATCTTTATCTACTTGATTAGAGATGGCATTTTTAACGGTAACATCTACACTAACGGATATATTATTGAGTACATTGTTATCAATTTCATTGGTTTCTCCGTTATTTACCTGGTTATCAATGGAGTTCTCGACAATTGCATTCTCAGAATCAATGTTATTTTGGATATTATTATTAATCGCAGCATCTCCATCAAACACGACCGAACCAGGTGCAGGAGTTTTACTTTGGCTGATAATTGAGACGGTTAAAACAAATAAAATGGAAAGAGTAGCAACCATAAAAAGCATAAGATTTGTCTTCGTATTCATTAATTCACCGCCTTATTTTACTCGAACTATTGTATGAAAGGCAGGCAAATAAGGTGAAGGAATGACCTTGAATCTTACTGCTTGAAATCTAAAAATACGATAGAATAGAGGTGGAGTTATGATAATTCGGAAAATTTTGTTTCTGGAGGGTGTTTACAAATGGACCATGTGAAAGAACTGAGTAAGCTTTTAACAGAAGAACAAGTGACCACAAATCAAACGATGCGTGAGCAGCATAGCCGTGATGAGAGCTATCACATCCCATCTTTGCCTGATATGGTCATCTTTCCAAAAAGGACAGAAGATGTTCAAAAGGTCATAAACTATGCAAATACATACGAAATTCCAGTAGTGCCTTTTGGGCTAGGCTCAAGTTTAGAGGGAAATGCGATTCCTTATAAAGGAGGAATTTCTCTAGATATGTCTCTTATGAATCAAGTGCTTGAAGTAAGACCAAACGATTTCTTAATTAAAGTGCAGCCAGGGATTACTCGACTTCAGTTAAATAAAGAGCTGAAGAAGTACGGATTATTTTTTACAGTAGATCCTGGTGCTGACGCAACGCTTGGTGGAATGGCTGCTACAAATGCAAGCGGAACTACATCTGTTAGATACGGGATTATGCGAGATCAGGTACGTGATTTGGAAGTTGTGTTAGCGAGTGGTGAACTTATTCATACGGGAGGTCTCTCAGCTAAGTCTTCTTCAGGATTGCATTTAAATGGATTAATGGTGGGATCTGAAGGGACACTTGGTGTTATTACGGAGTTAACATTAAAAGTACACGGCATACCAGAATGCATCATGGCAGCGAGAGCTACTTTTCCTGATCCAGGGCGAGCTGTGGAGGCAGTGACAAGTATATTAGCTGCTAATATTCCGGTTGCCCGCATGGAATTTGTGGACGAGCATTCCATTCAGCAAGTGAATATTGCCAATGAAAGAAACTACGAACTGAAGCCGACACTATTTTTAGAGTTTCATGGTAATGAAGCAGGTCTCAAGCAAGATGTAGAGTTTATGAAAGAAATAGTCAGTGACTTAGGTTGTATGGATATTCATTTTGAAATGGATACAAAATCACGCGCTGAACTTTGGGAAGCACGACACAATCTAGCTTATTCATTTATCCACGGGCATCCAGGCAAGAAGCTGATGGTGACAGATGTCAGTCTTCCTATAACTGAGCTTGCAGGAGCCATTCTTCATGCAAGAGCATCCATTGAAAAGACAGGACTTGTGGGCGCAGTGGTAGGCCATGTAGGGGATGGTAATTATCATGCGCTTGTTATGGTTGATTTAGCAGATGAGGCAGAAGTAGAAAAGGCGAAGGAGCTAAATGAACTGATCGTTCTTTATGCACTAGAACGGGGAGGCACATGTACAGGTGAACACGGTGTCGGCGTCGGAAAAGTGAAGTATCAGCAAAAGGAACACGGTACGGCTTATGAAGTGATGAAATCAATAAAGCACACCCTGGATCCTAAAGGAATTATGAATCCGGGAAAAATTTTCTGAAGTGAACAAGCTAGTTGCTGCCTCATAAATGAAATGAGGCAGCTTTTTGTTTTAAATGCAAGTGACGCAATTCTCCTCTGAAAAGTAATAATCCTGCTTAGTATCTACGCATATCGCAGCTGAATGAGAACAATAACCGTAAAGGGACGCAATTCTGCCGGCAAATGACACATTTATCTAATCAACCCACACAATCATTTCACTAATCGACGCATAAATGACCTAAAAGAATACAATTCCACTTTCTCTACTCATATGTCTTTCTATACAAAAATGAAAAAAAGTGAATTAATTAGAATGATGTCGATATAAAGAGAAAGAAGCTGAATGATAAGGGAAAACCGTCTGGAATAACTTATCTGAATATTTACAAAAGTTAAATAATTAGTTATAGTAAGGACAAGCAACACCAAGCAATACTTAGTAACACCTAAGCAACACCCCAACACAACTTCTTAGGAAAGGGGATAGGATATGTAAGATAAGGCAGGAGCATGGCTACACCAATTTGGAACTCTTTGAAGGGACTGATTCCAATGACGTAGCGAAAGCGAAATGTATCGATGATATGAGATGCATGGGGACCTTAGAAGAAATAAATACATGGTAATGGTATTAGAAAGGAATTAACAAGTAATGTTAGAAGAATCGATAGTGTAGCGGCCTTTTATCCGGTTGAGTAATGGGATAAAGGGCCGCTTTGTGTTTGTATATACCTTATTAATTGTTTTAGGTTCTAATTCTTTTGCAGTAATGCCCTTTTTAGCATCTTTTTTCATAAGAATATATCTTCCATTCTACTTCCATCCCTTGTACAATGAAGGCGGAATCCAAATCTTTATGTTTATGTACTAGAAAGGAAGATTAGATGTCTGAACGTTTAATTCGATTACTTCGGATTATCATCCTTATTCAATCAAGTCCGGGGATTACGGCAAAGGAATTAGCGGAGCGCTGTGAAACGACTGCTCGTACGATTTATCGGGATCTAGAGCTCTTAAGCGCAGCGAATGTTCCAATTACCAATGAAGGGTACGGAAAAGGGTATGAATACCTCGGGAACTTTTCGGTATATCCTCTAGATTGGACAGAGAAAGAAGCAATGGCCTTTGGTATGCTTCCAAAGATAATTGATCAAATGACTCATCTATTTCCGCCTGATTTCTATTCGGCTTATGAGAAAGCAATGGCTACTCACCAAAAAGAAAAGAAAGAGTTGCAAGACGTTCTTCAAAAGATGGTTTCTATTATTCAAATGGGAACACCTGCCTTTCAAGAAGAACAAAATAACTATTTATCTCCCGTTATTGACTCTATCCTGCACTCGAAAACGATCGAAGTTGTCTACCATACACAAAGCCGGGATGTAACGACGTCAAGAGAACTTGATCCCTATTATTTAATCCCTCGAGATCACCGTTTTTACTTAATTGCTTACTGTCATAAAAAGAAAAGAGTTCTTACTTTTCGAATGAGTCGTTTCCTTAAAGTAACGCAGACCAGTCAAACCTTTGATAAAAAAGAGTTTAATTTAAAGCAATATTTTAAGAATACATGGTCAATTATTCAGGGGAAAGACAACATTAAGTTTAAAGTGCTGTTTAGTAAAGAGGTTGCACGTTATATTAAAGAAGAAGAGTTATTCGTCAATCCGAAACTGACAGAAAATAAAGATGGAAGCTTATTATTTGAAGTGACATTAAATCATGATCGGGAGTTTTTGCAGTGGTTAATGCAGTACGGGGTGGATGCTGAGATCTTAGAACCTGTGCATTACCGCGATAAGATGCAGGAAATGTTAAAGGGATGGCTGGAAAAATATAAACGATAAGAGCAGGCAGCAACGAGGGTTGCTGCCTGCTTTATGCTGAAAAATGATCATGCATAACTTTCTTGGAAATTTTTGTTCACTTTTTTGTTTGAAACGCGTCTTTACTATGAACAGATGATAAGAGCTTCTTAGATGGGAGGGCGGGAATGAATGATGCACAAGTAGGGGAGCTGCTACAAGAGCCGCTAAACATGATTCGATCATATCTGCTCAAAATGGGTGCGGTAAAAGAAGATGCAGAAGATATTATTCAAGAAACAGCTTATCAATTTCTTCTTTATATGGACTCAGTAACGATTGAAAATGTCGAAGGTTGGCTTTTTCGAGTAGCGGTTAATCGTTATTATGATCTCTCGAGAAAGCAGACAAGACGGCGAAATATACTTCTTACCTTTAACGTTGAAAAACTGATTGAAGAAACAACGCCGGAATCAACCTTTCTGCGGCTTGAAGAAGGTACTGTTGTAAGAGCAGTGCTCGGGAAGTTGAAAGAAAAATACAGTGAACTCCTTTTATTGAAATACAGCACGGGTCTGTCTATCCAAGAGATAGCTATGGTGATGAGTATGAAAGAGGGAACGGTAAAAACGAATCTATACCGGGCGAGACAACAATTTATTAAGGAATACAGGAGGTTAGAAGATGACCGATAAAAAGCTTTTTACAAGTGGAAATGAAGGTCTTGGCCAGCTTGTTAAAAAGGCGAGACGAAAATCACTGATTAAATCACTGATAATATCTATCATCGCTAGTATGGTTGTTTTATTTTCGTTGTATTGGTTGGGAAGCCATGTCCTACAGAGGGCAATCGATCAATCTGGTGATAAGGCATTATGGAGCATGGTTAGTGGGGCAAATGTAGAAGGGACAGGGGCCTCCTATACGTTTTCCTTATTCAGTGCGATTGAGACAAGGGATATGGAAAAATATATCGATGGCGTTTCCTTAAACTGGGGAGCAGAAGAAACTGAGTACACCATGTTTGGAACGAAAAAGCCGCTGTCATCTGTGACATCAACCAGTACAACTCATGAAGAAGGAGAAAGACCCATTTCATATTTTCAAGGAGAGAGAGTTATCGAGTTCTTTCACCCGGAAGTCAACTATAAAGAGGTATACGATGATCGTCCACTGCTTGAAAATATCCCGGAATATATGGTAGCAGAAATGGCTTTTTCGTTTGATCAAGCATACCCTTTAGAAGAAGTGATTGACGTCTTTGGTGATCAATTAGAATGGTATTGGATAGATACGTATACAGACGAGGAAATTACCGATTTTAATGAAATGAATAGTGTACGCGAGGAAGAGGGAGTGGTATTTGATCATCTTCACACACTGATGGGCAGCTGGGTATGTGGTTATCCTTATGCAGGTTTATCGGCAGAAGATTCTGCTCAGTCCTTCATCCATACGATCGAATACCTTCAAGAAGAAACAAATGAATTCGAATATGAAATCAACCAGATGATCAATGGAATTACCAATGATGGTGAAAAAGAATTTGTCCCTGAAAATATTGAGATCATTGGTGTTGTAGTCACTGGCAGAGCAGATGAATTAAGTCAGTTTAATGAGGTGGATTTCATTCGTGGAGCGACGCTTGGTGCAACCGCAAAGAAATTTGATTAAAGAAGGCGAATGCCTTCTTTTTTTATGGTCTCCTCCTAATGACTCATCATAAATAGTTACATGGCTAAATACAATGAGTAGCAAGACAAACAAAAGGGGGGATATGTATGCTTACACGAGTGGCTGATCGTTTTTCTCGTGGGATTCAGAGATATTTACCTGATGCTTTTGTTATTGCTGTTCTTATGACGATTATTGTTATAGCCGTTGCGATTTTCTTTAATCCTAGTGAGCCTGTTCAAGTGGTGGCAGCGTGGGGAGATGGATTTTGGACTTATTTAGCTTTTACAATGCAAATGGTGCTTTTATTATTAACGGGGATGGTGTTAGCGTCTGTTCCATTTATTAAAAAGGGATTAAGAGCGATAGCTCAATTCGCAAACACTCCAACTAAAGCGTATTTAGTCACCTTCCTTGTTGCAGCAGCGGCCTATTATATTAACTGGGGTTTAGCTGTAGTTGTAGGTGCAATTATTGCAAGAGAAATTGGAAAAAGGAATAAGCGAGCACATTTTCCGCTGCTTATTGCGGCAGCTTATGCTCCAACAGTGCTCTATACAGCTGGATTTTCAAGTTCGATTGGTTTAACGATTGCTACAGAAGGACATTTTTTAGAAGAAACGATGGGTGTGATCCCTACATCAGCTACTATTTTTCATCCTTCAACCATCATTATTTTCTTAGTGCTAGCCATTTCAATCCCTCTTTTCATTATTCTGATGGCTCCTAAAAGAGATATAAGCTCTTATGAACCACCATCGGAATCAAACCAAATGACTTTTGACGTTCCTAAAAAAGAGTCACTTACTCCTGCACAAAAGTTAGAGTATACACCTGTATTAGGAATGCTTATCGGGGCAATAGGGGTTGTATATACAGTGGGGGTCTTTCTATCAGGACGTGACCTTGATTTGAATCTTATCAATTTATTTTTCCTATCAATGGGCCTTTTCTTTCATCGTTCTCTCGGCCAATTTGCACAGGCATTCAAGCAGTCAGTAGGATCAATTTCACCCATCGTCCTTCAATTTCCTTTCTATGCTGGGATTATTGCTGTACTTGGAGGCTCGGGTTTAGGAGATGCGATTATTAATGGGATGACTTCTGTTGCCACAGCAGAGACATTTAATGTGTTCACTTACTGGGCTGCAGGATTTATTAACATTCTAGCTCCTTCAGGAGGAGGCCAATGGGCACTGCAAGGACCCCTTCAAATTCCTGCTGCTATTGAGCTTGGTGTAGATCCAGCTATGACAGCGATGGCTGTTGGATGGGGAGATGCATGGACAAATCTCATTCAGCCATTCTGGGCGCTGCCTATTTTAAGTGTCGTTGGGCTTCATATTAGGCATATTATGGGCTATTGTATTTTATTAAGTGTGTGGGTAGGAATTATTACAAGTGTATTGATTTACTTCTTGTATTAAAGATTAGAAGTGGGACCAAGTTTGGTCTCGCTTCTTTTTTTATAGGAAATAAATCTTACTTTTTATTGATGAAACATTTTGTCGCTGACATAATTGTGTCATTTCTCCTTGGTATTCTCTAGGTATAACAAATTAATTAAAACAAACCAATCGGAGGGATTACACATGAAAAAAACAGCGTTAATTGTGTCAGCCGTAACTGCGGCAATGTTAATCACAGGATGCGGCGAGGAAGCTGCCATTGAAAAAGTAGAAGAGTCAACTGAGGTATCAGCGGAGGCAGCTTCAAATGGAGGAACAGAAGGGGAAGATATTGATATTGAGGAAGAGCCTTCTGAAGCAAGTGAGGTTGGAACGAGAAGCGCACCATTACAAATAGGTGAACGTGTGACATTAGACTATAATGATCTATTTTACGGCGATGTCAGTCTTAAGATTGAATTATTAGAAGTAATTAGCGGAGATGAGGCAGCGGAGCTTGTCAGTCTAGGAAATCCCTTTAATGATGAGCCAGGTGAAGATCAAGAATATGTACTTGCTAAATTTAATGTTAAAGCTAATCAAGTAGAAAAAGAACCATTTGATCTAAATCATGCACAGTTTGATGCTGTTAGTGAATCGGGAAACACGTATGATGAATTTATATCTGTAGCAGGACTCGAGCCAGACCTAGGAAATGAGCTGTATACCGGCGCAGAGCGTACTGGGTATACCTATTTCTTAGTCGATAAAGATGATCAGAATCCCCTTGCTGCGTTTAAGAGACGTACAGAGGCTGAACTGTGGTTTGAATTAAAGTCTGAGTAAACAAAAAGAGCCGACTCCTCAATTGGTGGAGCCGGCTTCTTTAGTCTTCATCACGCTTCCCTAATATGCCGTAGAAGAAGATATTTGTAATGTCTTCAGTAAGAGGCAGGATATTTTTATAAACATCTTCACGCTGCACATAGTCCTTCAACATCTGAATGTAGAAGATAATCGCTTGGTCTGAGAGATTAGGATCTACATAGCCTTGCTCTTTTCCCTCTTTAAAAAGGTGTTCAAAATAAGGCAGTGCTTTTTCTGTATAGATCTTCTCAATATAATTCTCTTCTTTTGTATACTCCTTCATTAAGTATTGATAAAATTCTTCATTTATTTGTTTTGCGACTTCTTTTTTATTGAAAATAAGCTTCTTGATTTTCTCTGGGAAAGGGATATCTGAGAAAACAGTCTGCTCAAATTGAGCTGAAGCTTGGTCGACATAATAGATAAAGACTTCATGTATAAGTTTATGTTTACTCTCAAAATAATTGTAGATCGTTACTTGTGATACATTTGCTTTTTTTGCGATTTCAGAAATGGAGACCTTTTGAATACCGTACTCCATAAATAACTCTAGAGCAGCTCCTAAAATTTGTTGTTTCTTTTGTTCGCGTCTGCGCTCAAATCCGTCCATAATGTTCACCTCTATAACATAGTTTAATAAAAAATTTGTAATAAAACAAATGAAATAGTTCATAAACTCTTGTCAAGGATTCCCTTTTTGTATATTATGAACTAAAGAGGTTAATAAATTTCAAAACTTGAATAAGGTGTTATAAACATTGAGGGGGAACATACATGACCATTTTAGAAACGAGGAACTTAACGAAGCGATTCGGGAAGTTCACGGCATTAAATGGGGTAAATGTAGAAGTAAATAAAGGGGAAGTCTTTGGATTTATTGGACCGAATGGCGCAGGGAAATCGACAACCATTCGAATTCTTCTTGGACTATTAAAGGCGTCAGAAGGTTCTGCTGCCATTTTTGGTAAGGATGCTTGGAAGGATGCAGTGGAGATACACAAAAGGCTGGCTTATGTCCCTGGTGATGTCAATCTATGGCCGAATCTGACTGGCGGAGAAGTCATTGATTTATTTATGAAGCTGCGCGGAGGTGTTAATAGAGCCCGTCGCGATCAATTAATTGAAACATTTAAATTAGATCCTGCTAAAAAATGCCGTACGTATTCAAAAGGGAATCGTCAAAAGGTTGCACTTGTCGCAGCTTTTGCATCTGAGGCGGATTTATATATCCTTGATGAACCGACATCAGGGCTAGATCCGCTGATGGAAAAAGTGTTTCAGAACTGTGTAATGGAAGCCAAGGAAGCCGGTAAAAGTGTACTGCTCTCAAGTCATATCTTATCTGAGGTCGAAAGGTTATGTGACCGCGTTGGTATCATACGCGAAGGAGAGATTATTGAAACTGGTACGCTTGATGAGCTTAGACATTTAACACGTACTCAAATGTTTGTCGAAACAAAAACACCCATTACAAATCTCGAAAACATTCCTGGAATTTATGATATTGAACTAAAAGATAGGGGAGTCAGCTTTCAAGTCGATGCCAAGACATTAGATCAAGTAATGAAAGAAATCAGCGAATATGGTCTAGTTAAGTTGGAGAGTTCGCCGCCTACTCTAGAAGATTTATTCATGAGTCATTACGAGGGTTCGTCTGCTCATGGAGGGCAATAAGATGGGTAGACATGCATTTATAAATACAGGCAAGATGACTCGGTTTATCTTAAGGCGAGACCGGGTGCGCCTCCCTATATGGATTCTGTCTATCGTCTTTATCACTATTTTGACAGCGACATCCTTTACTGATCTTTATCAAAATGAAGAGGAAAGACAAGCGATTGCTGAAACAATGAGAAATCCAGCGATGACTGCAATGGTCGGACCTGGTTATGGGCTTGACAATTATACTGAAGGCGCGATGATGTCTCATCAAATGTTATTATTTACGGCCATTGTTGCTGCGATTATGAGTATTCTCTTAGTCACCAGGCATACAAGGGCAGATGAAGAAGACGGAAGGATTGAACTCATTCGTTCATTGCCTGTAGGACAGCTAACGAACCTAAGCTCCGTGATGACGGTGATGGTGGCAGCCAATATTCTGTTAGCTCTTTTAACGGGATTTGGTTTAGCAGCTCTTCAGATTGAAAGCATGGACCTTTCTGCATCCTTGCTTTACGGGTCTGCAATCGGTTCAGCGGGGATCTTTTTTGCTGCTATTACAGCGCTTTTCGCCCAGCTCTCAGAAAATTCAAGAGGTACAATAGGCTACTCGTTTACCATTCTTGGCTTATCTTATTTGATTCGTGCAGTAGGAGATGTTAGTAATGAAACACTTTCACTCTTCTCACCTCTTGGCTGGATTTTAAGTACAGAAGTCTATGTGAATAATTACTGGTGGCCAATTATTTTGACTTTAGGAGCCTCAGTCATTGTCTATGTTCTAGCTATGTATTTGATGACAAAAAGAGATTTAGAGTCGGGGCTTTTACCATCTAAACCTGGGAAGACCTATGCAAGTAAGCTTTTACTTAGTCCTTTTGGATTGGCTGTAAAACTACAGCGAACAGCGATCATTGCCTGGGCAATCGGAATGTTTATCCTCGGGGTCTCATACGGCTCGATCTTTGGCGATTTAGAGTCGTTTTTCACAAGCAATGAAATGCTGGTAGAAATGTTATCTCCCGTTGAGGGAGTCTCGTTAACAGAGCAATTCTCTACGATGCTGATGGCTGTTATGTCAATGATTTCTACGGTCCCAGTTTTATTATTCGTACTGAAACTAAAAGGGGAAGAGAAAAAAGGACGAAGCGAGCATTTGCTGACTCGTGTTGTATCAAGAAATCAATTGCTAGGTAGCTATGTCATTCTTGCATTCTTATTTAGTTTTATTATGCTGTTTCTTGCCATGCTTGGTCTATGGAGTACAGCCAACACAGTGGTAGAAGAAGCGATCCCATTTTCGTCAATGTTCTTTGCTGCGATGGTCTATCTGCCGGCCATCTGGGTAATGATTGCTCTAGCAGTGTTCGCACTTGGCTGGATACCAAAAGCTACAGGCTTATCATGGCTATATCTCGGATACTCTTTTTTAGTTGTGTATTTAGGCGGATTGCTGCAATTTCCTGAATGGATGGCTAAGATTTCACCATTTGGTTATATACCCGAATATCCGGTTGAAGAGATAAATGGATGGACACTTGCTATCTTAACTCTTATTGCTGCAGGACTAATCATGCTTGGATTTATTGGGTATCGAAAGCGAGATATCGAGGGGTAATAATAAGGCCGGCTGCATTTGCAGCTGGCCTAAGTTTTTCCTCTAGTGTAAAACAGGTAAATAACAATAGTTTTGCAGTAATGTTATTTGTTGAAATATATTTTAAAAAGAAAAAACCAAAAATAGTTAGCTATCGTCTAATGATTGAAAGGAGGGAAGGGATGCATACGTATTATGAGAAGACAGAGGAAAAAGAGATGGATAAAGAAGCCTTGCTTACAGAGCTGATGAGTGAATATGGAAATGGTGTTTTGAAGCTCATTTTCTCATATGTTCATCAGCAAGATATAGCAGAAGATTTAGCCCAAGAAGTCTTTGTGAAAGTGTATCAAAAAATTGATCAATTCGAACAGCGTGCCAGCTTGAAAACATGGTTATACCGTATAGCGATTAACAGTAGTAAAGATTATTTAAAGAGCTGGCATACCAAAAATGTACAAACATCCAAAGAGGGTAACATGATAGAACATATGGTTGACTTAAGAACACCGGAAAGTAATTTAATAGAGCGGACAGAAGAAGAGGAATTAGTAACAAAGGTTTTAAGTCTTCCTCTTATGTATAAAGAAGTCATCTATCTTTACTATTATGAAGAGTATTCCATCCAGGAAATTAGTGAACTGCTGCAGATAAATAAAAACACGGTAAAAACAAGATTATTTCAAGCAAGAAAGAAATTGAAACAAAGCTTTGTTGGAGGTGTGAACTAAGTGGAAGATCAATTTAAACACTTTAAAAAAGCTATGGACGAAACTCACTTTAAAGGGTTGGCATTTGATTTTAAGAACCAAGAGAAGGTAAAAGCTCGAATTAAACAAACTATGAACGAAGAACAAACAAAATTATACTTACTGCAGACTTTACAGCATGAAGCGAAAACAGGCTTTGAGGTTTTGCAGCATATAGAGCAGATGGGAATAACACATTTCGAATCACAGGAGGGAATGTTATATCAACTTCTTCACCAACTTGAGAGGGAACAAATCATCCAAGGTAATTGGAGCAGTGAAGAAGAAAAATACTACCAACTAACAAAACAGGGACTGAAGCAATTGAAGAAACTTCAGCAAGAAAGATTTAGTCATCACTCCCATCGTTTAAAGAAGGAGGGCTGGGTATGAATGCGCAGTTCCAAACTTTTTTAAATGCAGTTAAGCAGCAAATGAAATCCAAGGAAGGTCAAAAGCTGGTTGAAAAAGAATTACTTTCTCATTTAAATCATAGTAAGCAAACAGTTATGAAAAGGGGGCATCATGAGGAAGAAGCTGAGAAGATGGCCGTTGAACAGATGGGAAATGCTGTTCTGCTTGGACAAAAGATGAATAAGCTTCATCGTGAAAGAGTAGATTGGTGGCTTGTTTCAATTGTAGGAAGCTTATTACTGCTAAGTTTTGCGCCTTTTCTTTTTTTCGACTACCAAATGAATATCTATGCCCAGTTTATATCAGTAAGTGTATCTCTCCTGATTATTTTCACTTTGATGTTCATTGATTATCGTAAAGTGCTTCACTACTGGAAATGGTTTGGATTAACGGCTGGATTTTATATGGCTGCCTTAAATGTTGAGGGGCTCACTTCAATGGTGAATGGAAGGGTATTTCTCTCCCTCTTAGGAATGAATATCTCTCATTACTTCCTGCTTTTTCTTTTATTTATAACTGTTGTAGGGTTAATGAGTGAGAAAAAATTGACAGACCGTAAACGTATTATATGGAGCTTATTATTACTGATTGTATTTGTAAGATGCTTTATGTTAATACCTGAGACAATGCTTGCCGTCCTATACATCATATTATTTTCAACAATTGTCTTATTCTCAAATCAAAATTATAAGGTAATGTCATGGATTTTATGGGTACTTTCTGGGTGCATATTCTTGTTTGCTTATTTGTTTGTTGCCTTTTTACCCTTTTCCCATAGACTTCAAAATTTCATTTCCTTTTTAAATCCAGAAGCTGATCCGAGTGGTTACGGTTATATTTACATAATGATGAAAGAAGTATTAAGTAAGGCCGGCTTGTTTGGACCTCAATCAGAATTAACGCATAACTTATTTCTTGGACACACAGAATTAATATTAGTGGCTCTAACTTATCACGGTGGGTGGATATTAACTTCTCTAATACTCGTTATTTTTGCTGCTTTGTCTGTGAGATTACTCCTCTCATTTAAGAAAATGCAAACAGAAAAGGAGCGCCTCTTGATGGTTGGCGGGGGAGTCCTGCTATTGTTTCCATTTATGCTTAATACACTAATGACTTTCGGTTATGCACCATTTATAGGTGCGAACCTCCCCTTCATTAGCTATGGAGGTAGTGAGAAACTATACTACTCGTTTATTATTGGACTTATGCTGAGTGTATACCGTAGAAAAGATGTGATAATAAATACTGAGGTAGAAATAGATAAAAAAGTTTAGATCGATCAAAAAGGGTCGATCTTTTTTGTGGAATAAAATGTTAAAATGAAATGAAGCTATAAACATACCTTGAGGTGCGACAATGAAAAAAGTGAATTGGGTGTTGGTTTCATTACTTGCAATGATCTTCGGAACATGGTTTATCATTTCGGTTTTACAGCCGCCTATGTGGGTCGGTCATTCTGCTGATAAAAGTTGGACCACAACATATGAAGTGGAACATAGTTTGAAAGAAACGTGGAAAGGTATGGTTTTTTGGAATGGGGAGCATGAGGTGATTATTACTGAAGTGGAGCTATCAAGGAACGGAAATGCGATTCACGGCTGGGAAAAGAATGAACACATAAGCAGCAAAGGCGAGTATATGTATCTATCATTAGGAGAGGCAGAGAATAATCGAGAAGACGAATTACGTTTAACCATTCATTGGCGTGATGAATCAGGTAATTACGAAGAACAAATAGAGCTTTCACCAAAGACAAGGTATTTAATAGTGCCGAGGCTTAATTAATACAAAGTAAAGCCTCGCCTAGAACATTCTGGGCGAGGCCATCTTCTAATGTGGCAAATAATACTGCGGTGTCCTGCTCTTAAATACAGGTACATTCTCACGCACTTCTTTAACCTTCTCTAAATTAAGAGATGCAACGATGGTTTCTTCTTTGTTTTGTGAAGCGATATGAATAAAGTCTCCCCATGGGTCTACTATCATAGAGTGTCCACAAAACTCAACGCCATCATATTCGCCGACTCGGTTAGAAGAGATGATGTACATTTGATTTTCAATTGCTCTAGCTTGCTGCAGTACTTTCCAGTGATTGCTTCTAGCCTCAGGCCACTCTGCTAAAACAAATACAGCTTGTGCACCTTGAAGAGCTAATCCTCGCATGAGCTCAGGGAAACGAAGGTCATAACAAATAATTAACCCCATTTTTTGCCCGTCCAGTTCAAAAATTCCCGCGCTGCTTTTGCCGCCTTCTAAATAAAGGTGTTCATTAAGCATAGGGACAAGGTGCATCTTGTCATATTGATAAATAAGCTCACCTGCTCTGTTAATCACAACAGCACGATTGTAGATTTTTGCATCCTCTTTTGTGGCAAAAGAACCGCCTACAATATTAATTTGAAACTTTACTGCCAGTTCTTTTAATAAGTGAATAGTCGTCTCTGACTCATCTTCTGCTAAATCCTCCAGGTCATTTAATGTGTAGGCGGTGGTCCACATTTCAGGAAGGACCACCGTATCTGGTCTATCCTCATTACAAACAGATTCCACCCAATTGGCTACTTTCTTTCGGTTTTGTTCAGGCTTTCCCGGTATGATATCCATTTGATAGACTGCTATCTTCAATGAAATCCCTGCTTTCTGTGTATGAGATGCTTCTATATAAATTGATGTTGTTAGTTTTAAGATAAAGTAAATGGAAGATTCGGTCAAATATATTAGAAAAATCTGTCTCTGATAACTTACTCAATACATAAAAATGGCTGAAGCAATAAATAATAATTGTTAACTTATTTAATTCAGGGGTGTGAAAGAATTGAAAGAGTTTGCTGATCGAATAATAGGATTTTCACCAGAAGGAGCAGTTATTTGGTCAGCAATTGGCGCCACTATTTTAGCTGCTCTATTTCAATGGGGCACAACGAGGTATAAAAAGAAAGTTGAACTTCCATGGATGAGAGAAGAAAATCAAAAGAATAAAGAGCAGATGATCAACAATTTTAAAAAATCAACTAGAGAAGAGATTGAAAAATGAAACATACTATTTCCTATTCTATCTCACCAGGAGAGATGTGTTTGACGCTTGTTTCAATGATTATAGGGGTTGGTATTCTTACGTTACCAAGAGTTTTAGCAACAGAATTAGGTTTGGCAGACGGTTGGATCTCCATTCTTTTAGCTAGTGGGATCATTATGAGTTTGGTGGCTTTATATGTGAAACTGCAGCAGCAGTTTCCAGGCGAGACACTTCTGCAATATATAGCAGGTGGTAAAGTGGGTAAGTGGTTTGCTCCCGTTCTTGCCTTACTATTTCTAGTCTATTTTTTATGTTTAATGGGGTATGAGGTGCGAATACTAACCTCCCTGATGAGGATGTACATTTTAGACCAAACACCCTCAGAAGTTATTGCTGCCCTCATGTTGTTCATTACGACCTATGCTGTTTCAAAAGGGGTCCAAGGAATCGTTCATTTAAGTCTCATGTTTTTACCTATTGTTGTATTTGTGCTCTTAGGGCTAATTTCATTTACTTCTATCAACTCTGATATGACGAATCTGCTTCCAGTTATGCCGGAAGGAATATTTCCTATTCTGCTTACTATGAAGGTAACGTTATTTTCATTTTTAGGTCTTGAAATCTTATTTTTCCTGATGGGCTACATGAAGAAAAGTGATTTAAAAGTGTTCCCTTTAATGGCAGGGATTATGTTAATTATGTTTCTTTATTTATTAGTAACGATAATTTCATATGCTAATTTCAGTGTTGACACAACTACGCAAATCACTTTTCCAACAGTTGAACTAGCAAAGCAGATAGAAATACCAGGTGGATTTTTTGAGAGGCTGGAATCCTTATTAATTACGGTTTGGATCATGACCATTTTTAACACGATCTCTATTTCACAATTGATTTTTATTCAGTTACTAGAAAAGCACTTTGTAAAGAAAGAAGCGTTCACAACCTATTTACCTGCCATAAGTATTTTCTTTATTTTCATTGTAGCTTTTATCCCTCACTCCATAACTGAAACGTTTCAGTTTGGAGAATGGATTGGCTGGCTGGGTTTAGCTTTATATCTCGTAAGTTTAGGGTGTGGATACCTTTTTTTCTTTAGCAGAAGACGGAAGACCGGCAAGGTTGGAAAGGGTGTGAGCTATGAATCATGAGGATAATAAGGTGGTTAACGTGTTTATTCTTTCTCTTGTTAAGCTTAACCGGATGCTGGGATCGGGCTGAACTTGAAGAAGTGGGATTTGTTATTGGGGTTGCATTTGATCCAAGCAGAGATAATCCTAAGGTCTTTGATTCGACGTTTCATATTGCCATTCCATCTGCTTTTGGCAATGGGCATGTTGAGGGCGGAACTAGTGGGGTTCAACCCTTTTTTAATATTACATCCAGTGGTTCAACCAATTTTAAGATGATTCGTAACATTAATTCTCGAAGAAGCAGATCCCTTAATTTCGAACATTTAAAAGTAATAGTGATTAATGAAGAGCTTGCTAGACAAGATTTCATTACAGGTGTACTTGATCTTTATACAAGAGACCATGAGATGAGAAGAAAAACGCATGTATTAATTTCTAATGGAGCGGCGAAGGATGTTTACATCGATAAATTACCACTAGAAGATATGCCGGGAATCTCAATGGATATGATAGATGAAAATAATCAAAATGTGCTAGGGATGATCGATACTAGAGAAATTGGAATGATCTCTGAGAAAGTGGCTGCCAACAGCAGCTATCTAATACCCGGAGTATATAAGCCGCAAAGAGGAGACTTAAGGCTTTCAGGTGCAGCCATTATTAATGGATCAACCAATAAAATGATGGGTTGGTTAGATGAAGGAGATGTCAGAGGCTATAACTGGGTAATTGGTGAAGCGATGAATGGCATCTTAGAGGCAGAGGGGAAAAACGGTGACCCCTTTGTTTTTGAAATATTATCACAGGAAACAAAACTTAATTATAAAAGGGAAAATGGTAAAAATGTATTTGATGTTCATATTAAGGCAGAGGGAACTTTTGCGGAAAGTTGGATGTCAGGGCTGCAAATAGATGATCCTAAAGCTTTAATGGAAATTGAAAACATCTTAGAAGCAGAAATAAAAAAGCAATCTCAACAAATTGTTACGAAAATGCAAGAAGAATACTACTGTGACATTTTTTCTTTTCAGAAACTCCTCAAAAGAAAGAATTATCACTATTGGAAAGAAACAAAAGATCGGTGGGAAGGTGAAAATGGTTTGTTTAAAGATGCTGTTATTACGATACATTCAGACGTTTTGATCAGTCACTATATGACTCAGGAGAAAGTAAGCTAACTTCATTGAACTAGGTGATTATGTGTATAGGAAGTTATTAAAGAAAAAAAGAGATACGATTCAACCGTTAAAAACGAATGCTATTGATTCTTCAGATTTAGTTGATTTAACTAAATTAGTGAAAGATTATATTGGAGAAAGCAGTGATATCGTTCAGCACGATATGGTCATTGCAGGCCTAATTAAAGCGACACTCTTTTATGTGAGCGGGTTAAGCGACAGGGATTTGCTTGACAATAGTGTTATTAAGCCAATTATGCAAATTTCTCAACGTGAAGTTGCTAATTTAAGTCATGAAGAACTTATAAAGAAATTATCACAAGAGGTGATAAACCTTTCTTCTGTACAGTCAATTAAATCGCTTGAACAATCAGTCCATCTTCTTATGACTGGAGATTCATTGCTTATAGTAGATGGTGTGGATAAGGTAATTATTTTAGGCACAAAAGGGTATGAAAAAAGAGGAATAGAAGAGCCCAAGAGTGAAGTGGTTATCCGAGGGCCAAGAGATGGATTTATTGAGGATATACAAACGAATATTGTTTTATTGAGAAGACGTATTGCCGATCCTAACTTTATAATACAGACAGGAGAAATCGGACAAAGAGCCAAGATTAAATATTCTATTGGATATATTAAAGGTCTTGTCACTGAGGAGTTAGTCAATGAGGTAAGGTATCGTATCAGCTGCATAAAGACTGACGAAGTATTAGAAACAGGTACATTAGAGCAGCTAATTGAGGATAATGTATTATCTCCTTTTCCTCAGTTAATGCATACTGAAAGGCCTGATAAAACGACAGCTGCTTTAATGAATGGAAAAGTGATCATATTGATTGATGGAACTCCGTACTCACTGATCACGCCAACTACATTTGAGCAGTTATTGAAGTCACCTGAAGATTATTATGATCGCTGGCACATTGGAACGCTGATTCGACTCATCCGCTATTTGGCGGCCTTCTTTGCTCTATTTTTGCCTTCTTTATATATTGCTATGGTGACGTATCATCATGGAATGATTCCTACAACACTTGCTCTCTCCATTGCTGGTACGCGTGAAGGAGTGCCTTTTCCTGCATTTTTAGAAGCTTTTCTAATGGAAATAACAATTGAATTATTGCGTGAAGCTGGAATTCGTCTGCCTCGTGCGATAGGTCAAACAATTGGGATTGTTGGAGGGCTCGTCATTGGAGATGCAGCGGTTAGGGCGGGGTTTGTAAGTCCTGTTATGGTAATTGTTGTTGCCATTACTGCAGTAGCATCGTTTGCTATTCCTTCTTATAGTTTTAGTATAGCTCTTAGAATGCTCCGTTTCTCATTTATGATTGCAGCATCTATGTTTGGATTATATGGCATTGTCATCTCCTATATCACAATAAATGTTCACTTGGTCGGCTTGCGAAGTTTCGGTTCTTATTATACGTCTCCTTTTGCACCGTTTCGTTATAAGGATTGGTTAGACCTCGTGTTTAGAGCTCCCTTGTCTCAACAACGTACGAGAACGAATGAACCAGGAACGCTTGATGATATTAAACAAAACTAAAGATAAAGAGTCCAACCTCCGTTGGGCTTTTTTTTATATATAAATATTGCTATTTCTATTACTACACGTCTTGTTATTAATTTTATAAGAAATTCCTGGAAAACTTCGAACAACCTCGTGCCAAAGAACCAAATAAATAGGCATGAATACAATAAAAGATCATTAGTTCAAGTGGGTGATGCCTATGTTTCGCAAACATAATCGTAAATACAATCGTTCGTTTAAAAAGAACGTTTTAGATGATAATGGACAGATCAGTGAAGAAAGCAAAGTTGAATTAATGCAAAGATTAAATGAGGCAGAGAAAGAGAGGCACCCAGGACTTACTGCTGCTGAAAATAAAGTGTTAGCTGGAACCTGGATTCAAGCAGTAGGGACACTGTTTGAGGCCCAAGGGGTTACAGAAGAATATTTAATCACAGTAGCAGAAGAAGGGGAAGAGGGATTAGAGGCAGAAAGGCAGGCTGTTTTTGGGATATGGCTGCAGGCGATTGGGTCCTTTTTAGGAGCAATCGGGGCTTGGCAGCAGCTCTCATCTGATGAAGAAATTCAGCGTGAAGGATTGAAATTAGGCATTATCGGCAGCTGGTTTGAAGCGTTCGGTGCCGCAACAGAAGCGGTTGCAGAAACACAAGGATTGATTGAAGGTGAGAAAGAAGAAGTTTTGCCTTAGAACCATTTCAAACGAGAATGGTTCTTTTTAGGGAATACCTGTCTTTAGATGGACATACCCTCTAGAAAGGGGGAGATGTTTTGAAGAAAAGAATTATAGCTGTTGGGGCAGGGGCTATTTTGACGACAGCCATCATCGTATCAACAATATTTAGTGACCCGCCTGTCGAGGATGTTGTATTAGAACACACTGAATTCGATAGTCAGCTGGCTCATCAAGAAATGGTTTCCATATCTGAAGCTGTTATGAATGCTTTAGCTGATTATGAGATTATTGGGGATGTTCAAATCAACTACCAAGAATCGATTTCCATTACGACTTCAGAAGATCAATCAATTGCTGAAGAAATGCAAAATGAGATACTCCAAGCGTTGAATTCAGAAGAGTTATCTTCCGTTACTCGTGTTGACGCTTATGACATTTTAATAAGAAGTGAAGTGTACGAAAAGTAAAAAACGAGGGCTGCAACGAAGCAGCTCTCGTTTTTATAGTTTATAGAGAGCATCGTCTGGCATTCACCATTTGCTTGATACTAATTTTATATATCGTATGAGCAGAAAGGGAAGAAGGAAACAAGTATTTATTAGACGAGGATTAAACTAAAAAAAACCGTTTTGATGTATATCCTCAAGTCTGACTTAGAAGGGAATAATCTTTTACACTCTGAGTGATACTACAGTAATTAGATAAGGGCGCAAGTAAGTGTATAAGGCAAAAAATAAGTGAATGAGTAAAGAAAAAGTAGGAAGGAGTATTTGAATTGGATTTACACTTCATATGGAAAGCGGTAGTTATTGTTTTTGGTGGAGTCCTTATTTTGCGAATGGCTGGCAGAAAGTCAATTTCCCAGCTGACGGTTGCCCAGACCGTCATGATGATTGCTGTTGGTTCATTAATTATTCAGCCAGTAAGTGATAGAAATATTTGGATTACATTAGTGATTACATTAATACTTGTCCTCACACTAATTATGATTGAATATATCGTACTGAAATTCGATATTCTAGAAAATTTTTTTTACAGCAAATCGATAATGGTCGTGGAAAATGGGGAAATTATTGAAAAAAATTTATTAAAACTACGTTTAACAGTAGATATGCTTGAAGTCAGATTAAGGCAGCAAAGTATTCAAAGAATTAGTGATTTGCAATGGGCCACTATAGAATCAAATGGTCAACTGGGATACCAGCTAAAAGTTGAAAAACAATATGCTACGAAAGAAGATATTCAAATGCTTGTCTCGTTGATTCAAGCGAACTTACCTCACTCACCAGAACAAATGCCAAAGGACGATGCACAGGATAGCAATAATCTATTTAAAGAAGTTAAATATAATAAGCATGGAGAAGAACCGCCGGATTATTTGAAATGAGGGGATAAAATGGGTGTGAAAAGCATAGATAAAACTTTTATTTTAACCTTCTCAAAATGGGTAATGTGGGGAGCTCTTATCGGTGCGGCAGTAGGTTCTACAACGGCTTTTCTTTTAACAACAAATGATTTTCTTGGGAATACACGTGAAAATCATTCATGGCTAATCTATTTTTTACCTCTAGCTGGCATACTGTTAGGTTACATATATATGAAGTACGGAAAGAAAGACGGAAATGACTCTGCTAAAGGAAATAATCTAATTATAGAAGCTGTTCATGGGAATGCAAAAGTAGTACGCAGAATAGGACCTATTGTCTACTTAGGTACGTTTCTAACAGTCTTACTTGGCGGGTCCACAGGAAGAGAAGGCGCAGCTATTCAAATGGGTGGAAGTATAGCTGAAACAGTAAATCATTACTTCAAAGTGAACCTAATAGACACGAACATTCTACTGTTGAGCGGAATTAGTGCAGGATTTGGCGCAGCTTTTGGAACTCCCATAACAGGAGCTGTTTTTGGAATGGAGATGACTGCCTTAGGGAAAATGAGGTTTGACGCTTTGATTCCTTGCCTTGTATCTAGTTTTGTTGGCCATTATATAACCGAGTCAGCTTGGGGAGTCGAGCATGAATCTTTCATAATTCAATCAGTACCAGAGACCTCACTTAAGATGTTCGGTATGGTTATTCTTTTATCCATTACTTTCAGTCTTTTAAGTGTATTTTATTGTCAACTAAGGCACGGTATTCAAAGCTTCTCTGAAAAAATTTTTAAGAAAAACCATATGAGTAGAGCCTTTTTTGGGGGAAGCTTTATTGTTGCATTAACATTGATCTTAGGGACTGAGGAGTATAATGGACGTAGTTTAGATATGCTTGAACAATCTTTTGAAGAAAATGTTCCCCCTTTCGCCTTTCTTGCTAAGCTAGTATTTACAGCAATTACCCTTGGCAGCGGCTTTGTAGGCGGGGAAGCCATACCTCTATTTTTTATGGGGGCAACTTTAGGAAATAGCTTATCCGGATTCATTGATTTACCGTTATCCTTTCTTGCTGGGCTTGGCCTGATTGCTACCTTTGCAGGCGGGGCTAACACACCGATTGCAGCATTCCTTTTAAGTATTGAGATGTTTGGCGGCGAAGGAATTGAATTCTTCTTTATTGCTTGTTTAATAAGTTATATATTTTCTGGGCACCATGGACTTTGGCCATCTCAACCTATATATGAACCTAAAAGTCGGTTATATAACCTTGCTTACGGAGGAACTATTGAAACAACTGAGAAGAATAAATAGTTTTGCTATTCGCTTACCCGGTCAAAAAAAAGCAGGACCATTGTATACTGTCCCCAATTATTAGTTGTTTCTAATAATTAGGGACAGTCCATTTCCTTGCTTTCCTGGATATTTAATTTTAAGTTAGCTGCTGTTCAGCAAACTCCCGGTATAAATCATGAGTGGAAACTAATTCTTGGTGAGTACCAATCCCTGTTATTTTTCCTTTTTCAATAAAGATGATTTTATCCGCATGAACGATGGTCGATAATCTGTGAGCAATGACAAAGGTTGTTCGTCCTTCCATTAAACGAGTCAGAGCTTCTTGTACGATTCCTTCAGATTGACTGTCAAGGCTTGCTGTTGCCTCATCCATCATTAGTATTTTAGGATCACGCAAAAAAGCGCGGGCAATCGCAATACGCTGCCGTTGTCCGCCGGAGAGCTTCACACCTCTTTCTCCTACTTCTGTTTCAAGCTGCTCTGGAAACTCTTTTATGAATTGATCGGCATAAGCCATTTTCGCAACTTCCCATAGACGGTCATCAGAAATCTCTTCTTTATTATCTAATCCGTAGCATAAATTCTCACGTATCGTTCCTGCCATCATTGGACTGTCTTGAGAGACATAGCCGATTTGACTTCTCCAGGATGCCATCGACAATTTTGATATAGGTGTTTCACCAACAAAGATCTCACCAGACAAAGGCTCATAAAACCTCTCGATTATCGCAAACATGGTTGTTTTACCACCGCCGCTAGGACCCGCAAATGCAACCATTTCATCTGGTGACACATCAAATGACACGTCATTAATAACAGGTTCATCTGAGCTGTAGCCGAAAGTGAGATCACGGACATACAGCGGTTGGTTTGTAATGTCCATCGTTATTCCTTCTTGTCCTTCTTCTAGCGGGATCTCTAAAATATCAATAATCCGTTCAGTTGCTCCTTTCGCTTTTTGAAGCTGAGTAAAGAACATCGTAAAGGAGGTGATAGGGAAGATAATTTGAAATAAGTAAAGTAAGAAAGCTACAAGAGACCCAGTAGTCATTGTTCCTTCTGCTACACGAACTCCGCCATAACCAATAATGATCACAATGACTACCATTATCACTAAATAAATCAATGGGCCAATCATAGCAAAAATACGAGCTTCTCTTAGCCCAAATCCCAATAATTTATTGATGCCTGTTACTCCCTTTTCTTCTTCAACGACCTCAGCATTAGAAGATTTCATCAAGCGGATTTCGCTTAAGGTTTGCTGAACACTTCCAGTAAAGGCAGCAGTTTCATCCTGAAGGCCTCGTGAAATCTTAGCCATTTTTCTGCCGAGCGGAATAAGAATGAGAGCTGTAAGTGGAACAGAGATGAACATAAGCAAGGTCATTTTCCAATCCATAATAAATAAGATAATAACTGCCCCGATGATGGTGATAATACCTGATATAAAATTAGGGAAATGCTGTGAGATCAAGTCTTTTACGATCCCAGTATCATTTACGACACGGCTTACTGATTCACCGCTCGTTTTCTTATCAAAGTAGTTAACAGGCAGGCGTAGTAATTTAAACCACATCTTTTCACGCAAGGCAGCTACAATTTTTTGCCCGACATAGGCAAGTAAATACATAGAAAATCCATCCGTTACAGCTTGCAAGATAAATACAACCCCAATTAAAACGATCAGCCACACACTTAAGGATTCAACTGAAAAGCCGTCTACAAGTTCTCTTGTTAACAAGGGAATCGAAAGACCGACGAGTGTTGTAATCAAGCTGCCCACAAGGCCAAGAGTTAGTGCTAGTTTAGGGATCTTTGTTGAAAGGATAAGAGAAATAAAAGGCTTGATGCTTGTTTGTTCATTTGGCTTCATTTGTTCACTTCCTCATTTTGCAATATGCGTAGGTATTGGTTAGTTAAATTTACCATAAATACATGCGATTATCCTGTTTATAGATGAAAAGAAGTTCATTTCAGAAAAATGAAAAAATGGATAGCGTTCTCTCTCTAATTTCGTTTATACTAATGAAAAGTATTTCTGTAATCGAAATATATCGAAAGTAATTAATCGAGGTGAATAAACATGAAGCGCGGAATGAGAGCAGAAGATTTATACAAATTAAAATCAGTAAAAAACCCACAACTCTCCCCGGATGGGAAAAATGTTGTATTTGTACAAACAGTAATCAATGAAGACAAACACGACTATGAATCACATTTGTTTATCAGTGACATAGATGGTAAACAAGTACGTCAATGGACATTTGGAGATGGATCAGATAATACACCTGCATGGTCTCCAGATGGACGTTTTATTGCCTTTACATCTACTCGTAGCGGGAAATCTCAAATTTACCTTATCAGTGCTGAGGGAGGAGAAGCAAGACAGATTACGTCTTGTCTAAATGGAGCTAAGTATCCAATGTGGTCACCCGACAGCTCCAAAATTCTTTTTGAAGGTTCATTAGCACCAAATGAGAAGCTCACAGATAAGAAGAGGGACAAGAAAGAAAAAAATGGCGACAAGCTGCCTGAGCCGATGGTGGTTGAAAGAATCCGCTATAAGTCCGATGCGACCGGGTTTCTTGATGATAAAAATCAGCACTTGGGAATCGTGACGGTTGAGACTGGAGAGGTCCTGCAGCTGACTGATGGTGATCGTGATCATGCTGCTGGCGCTTGGTCAGCAGACGGTCAGAGTATTGTGTTTTCTGCAGACTTAGGAGAGGATCCTGATTTTAGCCATATATCTGATGTATACATCATGTCCCTTGCTGACAAACAGCTCACAAAGATTACGCCAAGTACTGGTTTCTTCGGAAATCCAAATTATTCACCAGACGGCAAATACATAACATTGATTGGACATGAAAAAGAATACAAGAGTGCGACATTATCTCGTGTATGGCTTTATGAATTGGAGTCACAATCACTGCAATGTCTGACCGCAGACTTGGATATTCATGTTGGAGATATTGCAATAGGCGATTTTCACTCTGCTATCGTAGACCAAGGGGCGGTTTGGACGAATGACAGTAAAGGATTTTATTTTCTTGTAACCGATCAAGGGAGGACAGCTGTATATTATGGCACGATTGAAGGTGAAATGTATCCGGCAATGAATGATAATGAGCATGTGTACGGAATGACCATCAATCCTGATACTCACGAGGCTGTTGCAGCAATAAGTAACCCGACACATCCCGGTGATCTTTTCAAAGTGAACTTATCAACAGGTGAGAGAACACAGCTTACGTATGTAAACGACGATTTCTTTAAGGATATAGAACTTTCTTCAGCTGAACCAATCACGTTTGATGCACCGGATGGCTGGGAGGTTCATGGCTGGGTAATGAAGCCATTTGGTTTTGAAGAAGGGAAGAAATATCCGACGATTATTGAAGTTCATGGCGGACCTCACGCAATGTATGCCAATACGTATTTTCATGAGTTTCAAATGCTCGCATCAGCAGGCTATGTCGTCGTATTTACCAATCCGCGCGGCAGCCATGGCTACGGTCAAGCCTTTGTAGATGCTGTTCGAGGGGACTATGGCGGGAAAGATTATCAAGACGTAATAGCTGCGACTGATTATGCTGTGGAATATCTAGAATATGTCGATGCAGACAACCTAGGAATTACTGGCGGGAGCTATGGCGGATTTATGACGAACTGGGCAGTCAGTCATACTAATCGTTATAAAGCAGCTGTCACACAGCGTTCCATTTCCAATTGGCTGAGCTTTTATGGGGTGAGTGATATCGGCTACTATTTTTCAGAGTGGGAAGTAGGCGGAGATTTGATTGAAGAAACTGAAAAGCTTTGGAAACACTCTCCTATAGCCCATGTTAGCAAAGTGGAAACACCGCTTCTCATCCTTCACGGAGAAAAAGATTACCGCTGTCCAATTGAACAAGCTGAGCAATTATTTGTGGCACTTAAGAAACAAAAGAAAGAAACAAAATTTGTTCGTTTCCCAGAAGCCAATCACGAACTTTCAAGAAGCGGTAATCCAAAGCTTCGGATCGAAAGGTTGAATCATATTAAAGGTTGGTTTGAAGAGTATTTAGATTAAATGAGTCACAGCCACTTTACTTGAGTAGAGTGGCTGTTTGCCTAATAAGGAGGTTTAACCATGGATCTGCAAAGCTTTTTTGTACAATCGGTCACTCATTATTTTAAAGACGCTGGAGTGAAGTGGCTTAAAAACCTACCGTTTTTAATTAAAGAAATTGAAACAAAATTCAATGTAAAAATGGGGCAGCCGTATGAGCTGTCTATTAATTATGTTGCACCTGCAAGGACTTTTGAAGGAGAAGAGGTTGTTGTTAAAATTTGTTTGCCTGGTTTAGGCTTTGAAAGCGAACTGGCTGCTCTCGAGAATCTAAAGGGAGGTGGAATTGTTCAGGTACTTGGGTCTGATGCCAAGCTCGGTGTAATGATTCTTCAGAAAGTAAGCCCTGGTGATACGTTAGCTTCTTGTGAGAGCGAAAAAGAAGCATGCCTGATAGCAGCCAATGTGTACAAAGAATTAAAAGGCTCGATAGTAAAAGAAGAGAATAATCTCTCTCTTTCCACAGCGAAAAATAGAGAGGAGAGCCTTCAAAAGATGATTGAAGAACATCCTGAAGGATTTGGTCCTCTTTCTAGAGATATGCTTGATGAAGCGTTAAAGGTCTTTACCTATCTAAATGACTCCACAAAGAAAAGGTATGTTTTGCATGGAGATTTTCATCACTACAATATTCTCAAAGGTGAAAAAGGATGGAAAGCAATCGATCCTAAGGGGCTTGTTGGCGAAAGAGAGTACGATCTTATTCAGTTTATGTTAAATGTATTACCGGAAGCAGGGATCGAGGAAGTCCTTATGCAGCGTATCACCCTATTTACAGAGCAGCTCAATTTGGATAGAAGAAGGCTGCTTCTCTACGGCTATGCTCACTCCGTTTTAGCAACTGCATGGACAGTTGATGAAGAGGGAGGATACAACAAGCACTTCTTTCAAACGATTGAATCATTTAAAAATATGTATCTGGCTGAAGCTGGCGAATGGCTCAGTAAAAAATAAAGAAGGTATTGGACGCGTAACATCAGCCAGTTCTCTTCCATAATCTAGTAAGGTTAATGAGGAAAATAAGGAGGGGGCTTTATGGGTAATTATTTTGATGAAATACAACACTTGAAGCACTCAGAATATGGCGGTCCACAACCCGTCATAACAGTTACCCGAGTCGCTCTAAATGAAACAGAAGATGTGTCAATGGCTGATCAGTGGGTGGAATATATTCAGCCGCTCGTCACATTCGCTCTTGAAGAAGTAAAAGAAGGAATTAATATGACTCATCTATTTCAAGAATATATTTTAGCCGGCGTTCTTGTCGGCCAAGGCTTTTCACCTGAGGAGGCGATTGCTCAGGTAGAGGAGTGGGAGAAGACGGGAGAATCACAGCTATTACAAGAGAGCAAGCAAATGGACTAAGGTGAAACTAACTAAGAAACAGCCCCTGAATGAAACTTCAAGGGCTGTTACTATTTATCATAAACTTGCGAAGGTTGTATAAACTAAGAAAGTGAACGTAACATTTGGGAGGTCTACACATGAAGATGAGTCAATTAGTTGAGCGAATTACCACGTTTTCAAAAAGCATGAGTAAAGAAGTACTTAAACAGTTCTCGCATGAAAAAACGCATAAAATTGCTGTTCATCATTTAGCAGAGGCTATTCTAACGAATAAACAAACGGTCAAAAAAACAGAAGAATGGTTAGGACTTATCTTTAATGAATATCGCCTGACAGTAGGCCTGATTGATTTTAAATTAGAAACAAAAGGAACGAACAACGAAAAAATCATAAAATTGACGGCAGTTGAAAATGGGAATGATTTATTCTGCTATGAAGCATATGAACCGATTCAATCTGAACAAGACCAGCATGCCGTTCCCCAATATGTATTTGACTATTTAACGAAAGCTTAATCAAGAGACAAGGCGCTATTCATGTGGCCTTGTTTTTTTATGTCTATTATCAAATTTACAATATATTGAAACCGGAAGGGTCGAAATGCCGTAAATAGATGATGTGTAGAAAGACACGTGATAGATAAAAGAGAGGGGAAATAAGGTGAGATCTGAAGCTGTTGAAACGAAAAAGCTGCTGTATATCTTTGGAGTGATTGTGTTTGGGGGCATGCTCCTTAATTCAATCATTGATGCAGGCATTTACTTAGAGTACTATTCTTTAGAAAAATTATGGGAGTATCGTTTATTCATCGCAGGTGGTGCTGTGGTGTATTATGTTACTGTTTTCTTATTTCATTACCTAACTGTTCAATTAGATGAATAACATGAGTATTCTCAGGGGCTGCATTTTATAGCGTGAGAAATGCAAGCAAGATTAGAGGTAATGAATGTTTAAGCCTACTCATTACCTCTAGATTCTCATTATTCTCCGAATTCTTCACTAAGGAAAGGTTCGACAGTGTATTGGGTAGGAAGGTCTTCCCAGAACGTTTCATCTGCATCATAAATGGATCCATCAGCAACAGCTTTAATCGTTGCCTCCATGGTGTCTACTGATTGCCTGATTAAATATCCATTGCTTTTTTGACCGAGTATCGAACTGATATTTGGTGAGTCAGACATCCCTCTCATTTCAAATAGTAATGTAGGAACCTTATAATGAGTAGCTAAATGATTTCTGGCGTTAGACGTTAACCCGTCACCTGTTCCATACCTTGCTAGTCTTCCATAGCCTTTTTTCTCAATTGCTTCATATACAACCGCTCCTAGTTTCTTAGAGTTTAGAAGTACTTCATCTGAGACGGTACTTGTCGGGTAAAGCAATGATCCTGATACCAAATCACCTTCCCCAATTGCTCTGTTTGCAACCTGTTGATGCATATCAATTGCAAAATCTATTTTATGTTTTCTAAGAACTTCTTCATGCAGTGCTCTTGTCTCAGGCTGTGATAAGGAATTATGTGTACGATTTAAATTAATGCCGTTAGCATTATTGCGGGTTTGTTGCCCGCCTCCAAGTAAATGCGAGGTATCCCAATTTACATCTCCTTGGGCCCCATCGGGATTCAAACGAGGGATAAAAATAATATTGATTTGTTTGAGAAGGCTTTGAACCTCTAAGCTGTTAGAAGCAAGTTTGTTTAAAAGATAGAAGATTCCTTCGGTGACAAGTGGTTCGTTGGCGTGCTGCTGGGATAGAAATAAGATGGTTGGATTGTCAGGATTGACTCCAAGCTTAACCATATCAATATCTCTCCCTTTTACGGATTGTCCGATGGTTTCGACGGTAATATGGGCTGCCCTTTTATCAATCCCATTTAAAAATGACTTCATTTCTTCATAATTTTTTAGCCTTTCTATTTTAATTGCTTGTACTTCATTCATGGAGGGACCAGAACCAGCTGCTTGAACGTTGGTGGCTGTATGTGGTGCAATAACCAAGCTGCATGCAAGTGTTAGGGATAAAACCATAGTTGTAAGCTTCTTCATTAACATCGCGCCCTTCTAAAGAGATTTGCCAGTCCATATATCACTACTTCGAGATGGTTTATTTTATACAAGGGCATAGTTACCGATTTTAAACCGAAGTGAAATGTTAGTTAAAATGACTGGGCCTTAGTTCCCTGATAAAGGGCAAGGAGTTACGATTCTTTTCTTTCTCTTGCATTGGATAGACTGCAAAACAACCCCAGCCACTGGCTGGGGTTGTTTTGCTATAGTTTTACGATTCAAGAGCCAATAAACACGATTGCAACAAGATATTGACGCCATTTTCAATCGCTTGTGTGTTAAATCTCATATTAGGATGGTGTAAGCCAGGTAAGACATCAGCGCCTAATGCAAGCATTGTGGCTTTAATTTGAGGCCGCATTAACGTGAAATAATGGAAGTCATCTGAACCGGATGTGATGATTCTAGGCTGAAGCAGGTCAGGCCCCAGTATTTCTTTAATCGCTTGTTCAACCTTTGCTTCAGCCTCAGTGCTAATAATGGCTGCGGGTATGTGGTCCTTGATTTTATAGGTGATTTCAACCTCATATAACGCTGACACATAAGTGATGATAGATGCTAGTTTTTCTTTTATTTCATTCATTACCTCGTTTGTTTGAGCACGCAAATCAAACCCAAATGTGGCGCTGCCAGGAATAATATTTAAATGATCACCACCTGCATGAAATTGGGTTATTTTTACGGATGTTGGAACTTGTGGTTTGGTATGAAGATGCTTGAGGTGCTGCATGATTGAACTACCTACCTCGATAGCGTTTATACCTTCGTTTGGACGCGCACCGTGATGATCATCACCTTTGATCTTACCTTTTACAAACGCGCAAGAACCATGCTGAATGCCTGGAGCGCATTTTGGATAGGGAATTTCATTTTTAGGACGTACATGAACTCCAAATAAATACACAAGCTCATCAACAATGCCCATTTCAACGACCTTAACTGCCCCGTTCCCAACTTCTTCAGCGGGCTGAAAAATAGCTCTCACTGATCCATTAAGCTTTTTTTCTATTTCTTTTAAGCGATGCATTACACCGGTCACAATCGTCATATGAGCATCATGACCGCATGAATGATTTGCTTGGAGGATACCGTTTACTTCTTGAAGCAGACCATCCATATCGGCACGCAGACCAACTTTCGGCTTTCCAGTACCAACATCCACATAAAATCCTGGAATAGATTCAAATGCTACCGGATGAAAGCCAGCTTGTTTAAAATGGTTCATTAAATAATTTGTGGTACCATGCTCATCCCAGCTTACTTCAGGGTGTTGGTGGAGATACTCCCACATTTCTACTAACTCTTTTTTCTTCAATTAGCTCACTCCTATCATCACAGCGGCTACAAGTGCTGCCATGGCAACGATAGACCATAAAAGAATAAGCTTCCAGATAAACTTTGCCCACCGTTCATACGGTATTCCGGCTACAGCAAGATATCCCATTAGTGAGGCAGAAGTTGGGATGATAGAGTTACTGATTGCATCGCCGTATTGATAAGCGAGCACGGCGACTTGGCGTTCAAGTCCTAAAAGATCAGCTAGAGGGACCATAATTGGCATTGTAGCTGCTGCCTGTCCGCTTCCTGAAGGGACAAAGAAATTAATAAACGTTTGAACGAAAAACATGCCGATCACATTTAACGAAGCTGGCAGATGTTGAATGAAAGTGGCTAGAGAGTAGATTACAGTATCTATTATCATACCGTCCTGCATCACAACAAGAATCGTTCGTGCAAAGCCTACAATTAAAGCCCCGAATACGACAAGTCTCATGCCGTCAACAAAGGAGGAGAAGGTCTTATTAATACCAAGCCCGCCAACAAGCCCGCAAAGCAGCCCAATAATAATAAATGAAGCAGCAAGCTCAGTTAAAAACCAATCCCAATTAAAGACACCGTACATATTAATCAATACACCCGTTAAGAGAGCGAGCAGAACAAGAGCATGACGGTTGTTGAAATCAGCGATTTGACTACGTGCTTGTTCAGCATCCGCATCTACCGTATGTTCAAGATCATACATAACGGATGACCTCGGATCGTTTTTCACCTTTTTGGCATAACGTAATACGTACCATACCGCAAGAACGAGTATTAAAATATAAACAATTGAGCGAAAAGCAATTCCTGAAAAAAGCGGTACTTCAGCGATCCCTTGAGCAACTCCTACAGTAAACGGGTTGAGCATGCCTCCTATAAATCCACTAGCGGCCCCGAGTGTAATCATAGCGGTTCCGACAATAGAATCGTAGCCAAGAGATCTAGCAATGGCAATCCCGATTGGTACAAAAATAATACTTTCTTCAGACATACCCGTAGTAAACCCAAGAACCGAGAAGGTGAACATAACCATTGGTATAATTAACATATCTTTATTTTCTAATTTGTGAACCAGTCTGTTAATACCAGAATCAATGGCACCGGTAGACCTGATGACCCCAAAAGCTCCGCCGATTAAGAAGATATAGAAAATAATCGTCGCTCCGTCTTGCATACCTTGAGGAATAGATTTAAATAATTCAAAAAAAGTGATCGGATTCTGCTCAACTGACTGGTAACTGTTGTCCACTACAACGGTTCTTCCGTCCACTTCTTGACGCTCATATTCGCCTGCTGGGATGATATATGTAGCAATAGCTGCTAACACAATGACAGCAAAAATAATCGCATATGTGTGGGGTGTTACCCATTTCCTTTTATCGTTTCCCATTACAGCATCATCTCCTCAGACCGAGTCGTCAATTCTTTAATTACATCATCATCTACGTTAATTCCTAGACCAGGTTTACTTGTTATATTGGCATAAGGGAGAGAGTAGGTCAGGTCCCCAACATCTTTTGTGAATTTCGTTGGCCCTGAGATTTCGGTGGAAACGATATTCATTTTTGCTAGAGCGACATGAAAGCCTGCTGCTGAAGCGATGGATGATTCAACCATCGAGCCAATCTGACAATGAATCCCGAAAAGTTCTGCTTGGGTGGCTAGTTGATAGGCAGGATAAATTCCGCCGCTTTTCATTAATTTAATATTAATATAGTCCACAGATTGATGTTCAACCAATGTTCGTAAGTGCTGGGCATTAATTAAGCTCTCATCTGCCATTAAAGGAGTGAAAGATGATTCTTGCAATCTTTGAAACATAGATAAATCCATTTGGGCAATAGGCTGCTCAACCCACGTTACATTATAGGGTTCAAGCTTTTTAATCATTTGTTTTGCCTTCTGAAAGGACCCCCAGCCTTGATTAACATCCACACGAATGAGTAGGTCCTCACCGATTGCATCTCTTACGGCTTTCACACGAGCAACGTCTTTTTCTGAGTCAATTCCAAGTTTCATTTTGATTTCTTTATAGCCGTTGTTACGAGCTTGGATCGCTTTCTTTGCCAGGACATCAGGTTCAAGAATACTAAATACTTCTGGAATCATAGGCTGATCCTTTTTTCTGCCGCCAAGTAATGAATAGACTGGAAGGTTGCTAGCTTTCCCTAAGATGTCATAACAGGCAATATCAACAGCAGCTTTAGCTGCACCATTTCCTACAAGGGCAGCATTCATAAGATCATGGATCTCCATAATATTACACGGGTCCTTACCAATAATAGCGGGGATCAGCTGATACTTTAAGGCATCAAATACACTATGGACTGATTCCCCAGTTACATGCTCATCAGGCACGCTTTCTCCGTAGCCAATGATTCCTTGGTCAGTGTACATTTTGATAATAATCGCGGGCATCTTATCATAGCTCGCATAGGAAATAATAAATGGTTCATTTAGTGGGAGCTCAATCATATGCACATCCACTTTGAATATCCTCATAATTATTACTAACCTCCTTATTTTTGTCGTTTTGATGTCGTTAATTATAAAGTAATAGAATTCGAGTGAGGTGTCAAACTTTTCTGTTAATAATTTCGATCATAAAAAACGAAGGTATGATTATACCTCCGTTGCTGTTCTAATTTGTTTTTCAATTTCTTCTTTTAAAATATACACTTTTCGTGGTCGGCCTGATTGGCTGTTTTGTTCTAGTCCTCTTATTTCAATAATGTGAGATTCATAAAGACGTTTAATAAAACGTTCGGATGTACGTGTTGATACTTTTGAATAGGAGGCATAATCATTTACAGTAAAAGGCTGATATTGATGCACTCTTATAAAATGAAAAAATCGATTGAATGTATTTAGGGTTATATTGGTTTTCTTCATCAAGCCATGAAGCCATTTATCGGTGACTCTGACTGGTTTTTCTTTTACAACCCCTCTTATAGGGCCTTTCAATTTTTTATCTTCAGTCAACAAGTAGCCGTTGCTTTCTGTGGGAGAGGTCTCTTGTTTCGCTATTTGCATGGCTTGTTTTGCATGCTCTTCTGCTTCATATAAATGACGGCCGTATCCAATGCCAATCTGAAACGGAGTTGTGAGTTTGTCTTCAAGGAATTTAATCCAAGAAGAGTCATTCACCATTAACAGATGTTCCTTAACCATACCTACGGTTGAATAGAAAGTTGCTGTCTCATGTCTGGTTAATGATGAAGTTTGATGCTTCGTAGTAAGTGTTTCAAAGAAAGAAGATAGTACCGATTGCATATGAGAAGTAATCTTACTATCTGGGAAAGAGAGCGAAATTACAGCAGGCATCCCGTCTTTGAGGCGGGAGAATTGAACTTGTTTAGCAGCATCCTTCAAGGTAGTTTTTAAGGTTTGTTCTGTGTCAATCATATAAATGACAGGTACGGCCGCTTCTTTTAACAAGTCATGAACATAATGAAGGCTCGTGATGGCCATTTTGGTTTTGCCTGATTTGAATAAGTGAATATGAAAATCGGCTATCTGCAAAAAGGATAATTCTAGGTCTTCTTCATCTGAATAGATCCATTTATAGTCGTACACCTGGTCATCATTGAAGGAAAGCTCAATCTCCTCTGCTACGCTATGTAATACATTTCGATCTGGCAGGTCAATAGATAACTGTTCAACCTTACAGGAGTACTTTAGGACGCAGTGAAGTAAAGAAGCTGCCACCATATATTCATGGAAGGGCGCGATCACAACTTGTTTGTCTGTACGAATGAACTTATCTCTAAAATGAAAAGGAACAATTCCTGAAAAACAGATAACGTCTGTTTCTTCTATGGCCTTTCTATGCAGAAGCTTGATCTCATCAGGCGTTTGATAGGGATAAATGTTTAATGAAATCTCAGGTAAGGTTTCACTGATTTCTCGTGCTTTAATGGAGGAGTGCTCAGAACCAATAAATCCTATTTTTACAGTCAATTGATCACCATCTTTCCTGCTGATAAAAGATTATTTACTGTTATTGTAACGAACAAATGATAGAAGAGCTAGAACGTCTATTTGTTATAATGATATGGTATGATTTGGATGTGGTAGTATCGATTTATGTCTAGAAATTGCAGAAAAAGGTTAAAGGACAGGAGGTGGAATTAGGTGAGGAGATTGTATGACAAATATGTCCTTCAGATGTGGCTATTAACAAAAAGAGATGTGAAGGAATGTAACGAGCTAGCAGAGCAAACGTCATCTAAGACTGGTAAAATGTATTTCCGCGGACTTAAGATGCAAAGCATGATGTTTTTACTTGTTTATTTTTTCCCTCTCGTATGGTTGATGTTTGCATGGATCGTAGGATTCCCGCTGCTTATCTTAGAGGAAGGATTTGTTATGGCTTTGGTACTTTTAAGTGTTTCAACGATTATGATGTTATTGTTTGTAACGATTGTTAGAGCCGGTCGTATTCATTTGTACAGCAAAGTGAAACAGAATGTAATCGACAAGTACATAGATTAATGGTACAAGGTCCTTATTGTTATAAATGTGTTCAGTGCCTCTTTAATCTTGCATAGGAATGGATTAAAGGGGGAGTTTTTTATGCGAACATTTAAATATAAACCCCGAAAAAAGAGAGGGCCTTTACCTTTTAGGTATGTTTTTATTTTATCTATAATCCTATTTGTCGCCCTAACGATCTGGGGGTTATGGATCATTGAAAAAGGAATTAAACCAACGCTCTTACAAATTGCTACTACTGAAACAAGAGTCATTGCGACACAAGCGATAAATGATGCTGTGTCAAAGAAAATTGTATCGGAACTTGATCAAGCAGAGTTATTTATAATTGAAACAGATGCCGATAATAAGGTAACTTCTATGCAGTTTAATACTCAAGTTTATAATAGGGTCTTATCAGAAGCAACGAACAGAGTACAGCGACATTTGAAAGCGATTGAACATGGTGAACCATTTGATATTTATAGTGGGAGTGAGGGGGAGGTCCATACGTCAGATGGGGGTGTAGTGTATGATATTCCTCTTGGGCAAGCAACAAATAATGCACTACTAGCTCAAATGGGTCCAAGGATTCCTGTTCGCTTCTCGGTCATTGGTGATGTGAAAACTGATTTCCATAGAGAAGTGATAAATACGGGCATTAATAACACCACACTGATTTTTGGGATAGATATAACGGTGGATGTTAAAATTGTCATTCCATTTGCAACAGATACACAAGCCATTCACACCGTCATTCCAATCGGTGTCCGAACGATTCAAGGAGAGGTTCCGGAGTATTATTCAGAATCTGGAGGGATGATTGTACCCGCTGTTTCTGCGGGCGAGTAAGCTAAAATCAAGAAATAAAGTGTTGCGGCGAAAGATTCCTCTTAATAGTAGGAATCTTTTTTTATTTCAAGTGTAAATGCATGCAATGTTACATAACATCTGATAAAATGAATATTAAGTAACATCGTATGAGGTGAGTTATGGAATACGTAGAACCGATTAAAGAGCTCAAAATGATTGAAGAAATCAAAAAAATCTTAAAACAAAAGTCTAAGAGAGATTACTTACTATTTGTATTTGGTATTAATACCGGCATCTCAATCAGTTATCTCTTAAAAATGAAAGTGGAGGAATTATTTACTGAAGGGACAGTGTCGGAATATTACTATTTAAAGGAAAAAGGTGACTGTGAGAACAAGCTGTTTTATATAAATTCAAATGTATTAGATGCATTGCTTATTCATATTCATGATGCGGGTTTAACAGAGGAAGATTATTTATTTAAGTCACGCAAGAATAATCAGCCCATTACAAGGCAGCAGGCGTATCGAATCATTAATTCAGTTGCTAGAGAAGCTGGAATGACGGAGAAAATTGGTACTCACACCTTAAGAAAAACCTTTGGGTATCATGCATACAGAAAAGGTGTGGCCATCTCACTCCTTCAGAATATCTTCAATCATTCTACTCGAGCTGAAACGCTGCGCTACATTGGAATTGATAAAGATAATGTGAAAGTAAGAATAGATGTTAATTTATAAATAAGGCAATACCAGGGGGACGGACATGCATGTTAAGTTCTATCAATATTGATTATTTTATTTTGTTAATGGCACTACTGCTCATTATCGGGGTGTTGACGACTAAATTCTCCACTCGTCTTGGTGTCCCTGCCCTAGTATTATTCCTACTTGTAGGGATGACCATGGGTAGTGATGGGCTTGGCTTTATCCCATTTAATAACCCTTATCTTGCTCAGCTCATTGGAATCATAGCACTTGTTGTAATCTTGTTTGAGGGCGGTTTGCAAACAAAATGGTCAGCTGTTAAGGCTGTGGCAAAGCCTTCTTTATCACTAGCTACCATAGGTGTTTTATTAACAACGATTGTAGTGGCCGTTGCTGCGAAATTTATTTTTGGAGTTAGTTGGTTAGAAGGATTTTTATTTGGAGCGATTGTCGGCTCCACGGATGCCGCTGCTATTTTTGCTGTGTTGAAAGGCCAAAATATTAAGAACAATCTAAGTGCCACACTAGAAGCAGAGTCTGGGACAAACGATCCAATGGCTGTTTTTCTTACCTTATCCTTTATTCAACTACTTACAATAAGTGAATCCTCCTATATTATGCTGATTGGCTCATTCTTCTGGCAAATGGGGGCTGGTCTAGCATTAGGATATGGCTTAGGACTTCTTGCAAGTTATGCCATCAATAAAATTAATCTGGACTCAAGTGGTTTGTATCCTATCTTTGCTTTAGCATTTGCTTTATTGACTTACAGCTTGAATGATTTGATTGGCGCTAGCGGCTTATTAGCTGTATATGTAGCTGCTTTAGTTATAGGAAATCGTGATTTAACCTATAAGCATTCAATTTTCAGGTTTAATGAAGGCTTTGCGTGGATGATGCAAATTTTAATGTTTGTTATTTTAGGGCTGTTAGTCTTCCCAGCACAACTTTTATCATTTGATATTATCGTAAAAGGATTCTTACTTGCTTTAATATTAATCTTTGTAGCTCGTCCTATTGCCGTGTTTCTATCCACTCCTCGAATGGGGTTTAACACACGAGAAAAAATATTCTTATCGTGGGCAGGCTTAAAAGGGGCAGTCCCTATTGTATTAGCCACCTTCCCGATGACAATGGGTGTGGAAAACAGCCAGTTGTTCTTCAATGTTGTCTTTTTCGTTGTGTTAACTTCAGCACTTATCCAAGGATCAACCATTTCATACTTTGCTGAAAAGCTTGGATTAAATGGACCTGAAAAGGTAGAGCCGCCACATACGTTAGAGCTCGTCTCGATTGGGAAAGCTAATGCAGAAATCATAGAATTTGCAGTGAATGAAAATATGAAAGTGACTGGCCAAGCGTTGAAAGATCTTGAATTACCTAATGATGTATTAATTAGTGCAGTGATACGAAATGGTGATCTCGTTACCCCTCATGGAGAAACTGTGATTAAGCCTGGTGATATTCTCTATATTCTTGTTGCCAAACAAACGATCAAAGCATTAAAACGTTTAATGAATGAAAAAAAAGAAGAACAAAGCTTATAGTCAAAAAATAATAGTTGAAAAAGCGTTTCTGCAAAAGGCAGGAACGCTTTTTATGTGGAGTTAATTCAATTGGCAAGGAGGAAAAGCATGGACATCTTGGATAGTGACAAAATCGTACTGTTTAAGAGCAAATTGAGAGTGGTAAAGGTATTCTAGTACGAGGAGTTTCTGATCTGAGGTTCCGCATAATATACCGGATGTTCCTGTTCCATTCATAAAAGAGACCCCGATTGGCTGGTTCGTCAGGTAGGGAACCTTTTGCAGCCATTGCATGAAGATCACTCCTTTTTATACACATCCTATGTGCACAAAAGTAAGGAGTGCCTATGAATTTTCACAAGAACCACTGAGAGTATTTGTGAATCAAATAATAAGGGATGAAATAGGAAATAAACGTTTTATTTAAATTCCAGTCGTTACCATATGCAGCCCTGCCAATCCATTTCATGATAAATTCAAGAATGGTTGTAAAGCATGTAAATACGAGGATCCATGAGGAAGCTGATTCCTTGGTTTTCATAATTAAATAAACCATGATTGAAGAGAACACTGGATACAATCCGAGATTAAGCGGCATTGTAGTTAGTACCTGATTTTTCTTTAGCACAGGCTTCAGCACCCAGAAATGATGACGGTCTCCCCAGACACATAAAATCGTAGCAATGACTGTTGCAAAGGGAGTAATCTTATAGAGAATCATTTTATTTTTCTTTCTAAATAATAAAGTGGCAAGGATCCAGGGGATAAAAAAGAAATAGAAAATATTTACTCGCATATAAATCACCTCAGTCATAGCGTCTCACCTCACGAGTAAATTATGCTGAGGAATTGCTTAAAAGGCTAATAAAGATTTGAAGGCCACTAATCGATAAAAACCCGCCTGCTTAATACAGGACGGGCCTTATCATTGTCATTCACATTGTCATTTGCTTATTGAAGAACGGCACCGATCTCAAGAAGAGAATCTTTATTCATCTCTTCTCCAGATGCCATTAACTCGATATACACTTCATCTTGCGACCAAAAAAGAAAGTGCATATCAAACATGTTCATATAGTGGCCTTCAAAGTCTTCTGTAGAGACTGGCTCTGACTCTTCAAGCATTTCTGTTTTGTCAGTTGTTAAAGAGATCATTAAATAATCCGTTCCATCAATGTAATGGATCGTAGCCATGTCCATATCCTCAAAATAGGTTGCCTCTTCGAATTCAAAATTCTGAGGGATGCCTTCTAATTCTGGAATGGAGAAAGGTGCTGCTTCTTTTAACTCTTCTAGTGTTAAAGATTCGGGCATGAAATCGTCAATCGTAAGAACTTCTGCATCTTCTGGTATATCAAATTGGAAAAGGGTTTCATCAATGTCAATATTGTATTCAATATGTGTATATTCAACGGAAGAAGAAAATTCATCACTAATCCACATCATCTTAAGCGGCATATAGGTTTCTTCATCTACCCAAATATCATAATTGACTTCGCCTAGAAAATCCTCTTCTTCTCCTTTTTTACTAGCCAGCGCCAAGTGAATCGTACTGCGTCCGGCAATCGTTTCTTTTCCCATTACAGTCACATCTGTCGAATCAAGCATTTCAGTCAGGATTTCGCGGATGATCTCTCCCTCGCTAGGAGTCTCTTCAGCTAATTCATCTGATGTTTCAAAGACAGTTACCGTATTTTCATGAGGATCGTAGGACCATGATTCTTTGCCATTAGAAATATGAAGATAACCATCTTCCATTTCTGTACGATATTTGTCAGGTTTAACATTCCATTCTTTATACGTCGAAGATTCATTCTCATTTTCATTATTTTCCACTTTAAAATTAAAGGTGGAGGAAACCTCAGCATAATAGCTTTCTAAGTTCTCTTGGGCTTCAACAGCCTTTTCAATAATTTCGTCAGTATCTTCAAGAGAGCATCCTGCTGTAAAGAAAATGGCAGTTGCTAGCGTGAAGACAGCTTTGATTTTTTTCATAATTTTTCACCTCATTTTTGATTTATCTAACTGAATATAACTATAAAGAGGAAAAATAAAGAAAAAGAAAGGAATTTATAAAGAAAGTATGAAGTTCCGAGGAGGTCTTTTATCGAATCACATAATTTACTATAATAGGAAAATAGAGAAATGGATGATAATTCATTAGAAGGAATGAAGAGAATGACAGAGACAATTCTCGTAATAGAAGATGACCGAGAGATTAGTAAAATACTAAATGAATACTTAATTCGTGAAGGATATAAAGTCGTTATGGCTCATGACGGAGAGGACGGGTTGAGACGCTTTGCTTCGATTCATCCCCATCTCCTCTTAGTAGACTTAATGCTTCCTAAGGTGGACGGGTTTGAAGTGTGCAGACAGGTGCGTCAACAAAGCGAGGTGCCGATCATTGTTGTAAGCGCCCGTCAAAGCGATATTGATAAAATACATAGTTTAGGGCTAGGCGCAGATGACTACATCACAAAGCCGTTTAGTCCGCTTGAGCTTGTTGCCCGTGTTAAATCCCATTTAAGACGTTATCACCGTTACAACGGTCTAAAGGAACAAGAGAAAGTGCTCAACTTCGATGGGTTAACGATTAACACCAATCGTAGAATAGTAGAAAAAGACGGCAAGCCGCTGACCTTAACGATGAAGGAATTTGAACTTCTGCTGACACTTGCTGAGGCTCCGGGGCAAGTCTTTTCTAAGGAACAGCTGTACAACCGAGTATGGAAGCAAGATGATGCGGATGATATTCGTACAGTAACGGTTCATATAAAAAATGTACGTCGAAAGTTAGGCGACGGCAGTAAGCACCCCCGATTTATTGATACAGTGTGGGGGATCGGTTATAAATTTATAGGTCAAAAACATGAAGATTCGTAACTGGCTTCTTCTCCTTTTATGTGTCGTGATGGTGGTCCCTTTTGTATCGACTTATTTCTTTATCGGCTACGTAAATGATTGGATTGAACGTGAACAATTTCAAGAATATATAGATACCTCTATCCGCATTCATCATCTTGCCTCCACCTTAAAAGAAAATCCTCGTCTTTATCAGTTTCCTCCAGTAGATGAAGAAGCCCTAGCGGGTGAAGTCAATGAGGATGAAATTGTACATATTTATTCAAAAGATCGCCAAGCCCTTTTAAATATTAATGGGCAGACGTTATATACTGGTGCCGTCCCTGCAAACCAATTAATGCAAGGCTTATACGAAACAGAGGAATCCCTTTCTCATTTTACGTACAAGGAGCCAGTGTATTATGAAGATGAGATCATTGGCTATTTTGAAATTAAAAAAGAGAGAACAGAATTGATGAAACAAATTGATCGAGGCTCTATTTATACGGTTCTTTTTATGATAAGCGTGCTTATTTTAACATTACTGATTACGCACTTCTTAGTCAGGCGGAGAATCGTAAGGCCTGTGACTACTCTAGTAAAAGAGATGAAACATTTTGGGGCAGGAACCTTTCCAAAGAGGAAAACGGATTACGGAATGAATGATGAATTTAGTGAGCTGCTTGAAGGGTTTTATACGATGAGTGGGGAGATTAAAGAGGTTCAAGAGGTTAAGCAAAAGCTCATAGCTGCCATTTCGCATGATCTGCGCACCCCTTTAACTTCTATAAAAGCATATGCAGAAGGATTAGCTCACCATCCCGAGAAGCAAGAAGAGTACCGGGATGTGATTATTAGAAAAGCTAATTACATGGAAAAACTCGTGGAAGATCTTCTTTTGTATTCTAGGCTTGAGATGAACAGTTTGGAGTTAAATAGACAGGTCGTTGATGGAGAAGAAGTAGCAGAGATGTTAGTGGATGGATACGCGGAAGTGTGTCATCAAAATGGGATTGAACTCATCACTCAAATTGATGTCCAACCATATGACATTCTTTGTGATGTCGATCGCCTAGTTCAAGTGATGGATAATCTTGTGACCAATGCAATCAGGCATACGAAAACAGGGAAAAAGATTGAATTAACGGCCACGACTAAGCGAGATCTCCTGCCGTCAGATGTGCCGGTAGAAGATGGTTGGGTTTATTTCATCGTACAAGATGAGGGGTCAGGTATAACGAAAGAAGACCTTACTCATGTGTTTAAATTATTTTATCAAGCAGACAGTGCAAGAAGTAAGGATCGGGGAAAGGGAGCTGGACTTGGTCTTGCCATTAGTAAACAACTAATCGAGCTGCACGGCGGTGTGATTGGTGCTGCTTCTACATTAGGGGTTGGCAGCTGCTTTTATTTCGCCTTAAAAAAAGAAGAATAGCGGGGGGAAAAGATTGAAAAATGTAGCAATTAGTGTGTTGAGTATACTCCTTATCATAGTAAGCGGATGTCAGATGAAAGGGTTAAGCGGTAATGAGGTCATGGCAAGTATGCTTGAAGCAAATCAAACGGCGATCTCTTATTATATGGAAACGGATTATCAGGGAAATGACGGCGATCCGTTTACTATGAAAGAGTGGCGGATGGCGGATGGCAAGTTTCGTACAGAAATGTATGAAGGAGAGAAACTTGTTTATGTTTCGCTTTACAGTGACATTGGACATGTCCTGCTAGATTATGAAGAAGAACAGCTGATCACGTATGATTCACCGGAAACGGCATCTTATTTAACACAGACACCTCGTGAGTCGATGATGCAGATGCTTGAAGCAATGCATGATCATTACGACATTAAAGTGAAAGAGGAAGCCAAGCTTCTAGATAGAGAAGTATTTATACTAGAACTTAGTTCAAAACAAAGTGATAACGATGAAATGGAGCTTTGGATTGATAAAGAAAATTGGGTCCTGCTGAAGACGGATTTTGTATTTGACGAGGAATGGATGACAAGTGAAGCAGCTGCTTTTGACATAAATCCTAAAATGGAAGAGTCGCTCTTTATCATTGATGATATGATTGATTTCGAACCAGTTTCTCTAAATGATCTAGTTACAAACGAGATCATTGACTTAGAAGAGGCAAAGGAGAGGGCAGACTTTGACATTTTAATCCCCTCGGCAGAATATCATTTTCATGAGGCGACTACGTATCCTAGGCCAGAGGATGAAATGGGAGTGACACTTACTTACAGTGATGCAGATGGAAGACATCTTTTCTCCTATGAGGTATTTAAACGGGATGAGCCGCTAGCAGCTGTCTTTGGAAATGAAGAAGAAATAACGGTTAGAGAATCCCCGGGCTTGTTAATTTGGGATCATTCACTAAAAATGGTTGCATGGCAAGAAGACGGCGTGCAATACAGTTTTTATCCTGAAAATGACCTTGTGACAAAAGAAAAAGCACTGCAAATTGTAGCAGGGCTAAGATAGATAAGGAGGGAGCAATGACATGATGTGATGGCTCCCTTTTAAATACTCTAGTAAGAGATGTTCTAAATAGATAATAAGGTAAGGAGACTTCATGAAACTATACGGTGAATTTTCACAAGTGGATTGGCTGAATGCACTACAAATAAGTAAAGCTGATGTTCCTTCTTCATTCATCATCCACGGGGAATGGGAGCATGAAGAGAACATCACTCAATGGAGAGATATATTAAAAGAGGAAATGCAGCTGCCGAAGTGGAATAGTGTAATGGGCAGACACAAGGGGGCGCAAGTAGGTTTTGCCAATGTATACGGAGCGCCTATGGCTGCAAATATCGTCCATCAGTTTGCGGCTAGCGGGACTGAAGTCTTTATTCAAACAGGCTATTTTGGCGGCTTGTCCTCAGAAGTTAAGTATGGAGATATTTTCATTGTAACGGAAGCTGTGATGGGGGACGGGGTCTCAACTTCCTATCTGCCTGGCCAAATAACGGTGAAGTCAGATCCTGAGCTTGTTGCTTTAGCTGTGAAGTATTGTGAAAACAAAGGGTACAGCTATACTACTGGTTCTATTTATTCAACTAACACTCTGCTGCTTGAAACAAAGGATCTGATCAAAGCATGGGCTAGTAAAGGATGTATAGGAGTAGATATGGAAACGGCCGTGACCATAGCAGCGGCTCAGTACTTTAATAAACGAGCTGTAGGTTTGTTAACTCTTTCTGATCATTTAATAAATGGTGACACCCTATACACTTATACCGAAGATCGTGAAGCGGTTGAGGTCCTTACAGATGAGCGAGTTAGAGAAGTCGCCCTGTATCTAGCGGCAGGAGAGTGAGGTGATTGAATGGAAGATATGTATCTATTTATCATAGTGATTATTGCATTATCACTCATTTATAATGGATATAAAAGAAAAAAGAATTACGATATAAAACGGTTAGAACTAGAATTAGAACACAAGAAGATTGATCTTGAAACAAAGAAAATAGACTATGCCAGACACGTGAGTAAAGATCAAAAGCATGTTTAAGGGAGCATTTCTGTCACACAGAGATGCTTTTTCTTAAGGAATGAAGAATGGGGATGAATCATGAACAAACGAAAAATAGCTATGCTGCATTTATTACTTCATGCCGGAGAGATTAAAACAAATCAAAGCCTCATAACACAAGCCGTACAAAAAGCAGCTGAAAAGGGAGCAGAATGGATTATTACTCCAGAGCTAGCTGTCAGCGGGCTTCAGTTTACAAAAAAATGCGGCATTGATTGGATTCAGCAGCAGCCAAATGAATGGATGTCTAGTTTAATGGAAGTGGCTAAGTCTTCAGAAGTAAACCTTTTTATAGGGGCACCTGAAAAAGATCCTGAAGGGGAATTGTTTAATTCAGTATTTGTCATTAATCGAGAGGGGCAGCTGATCGGAAGACAGAGGAAGCGCTCAAGTGTGACGGATGATTGGTCCTCTTCAGGAGAGCGTCTTCAACCAATAACAATTGATCATGTAAAAGCTGGTATTCTCATTTGTGCTGATTCCTACACAAAAAAGAACGCTGTAGCTCTTAGAGATAAAGGGGCGGAAATCCTTATTGCTCCCTCTTCCTGGGGACCGGGGCTGCATGGGCCAAATGGAGAGTGGGAAGCTAGAACAATAGATACCGGTCTGCCGATGTTTGTATGTAATCGTACAGGGGAAGATGAGACCGTTACTTTTTGGGAAGCTAAAAGTCTAGTGATTGATCATGGGGTACACTTGCTTGCCCATCATTCAAGAGAATCAGCGATATTACTGTTCGATTGGGATTTTGATAAAAGGGAGTTACTATCAACAGAATTTGAGGTTGAATATATCATTTGAAAATTGAAACCTTATTCGATGTCACCCGTACATACAAGGTAGGGTGACATCTAAAAAAGAGGAGCTGCCGTGATGAAAAAATCACCTTTCATCTTATTATTGACTTTCGTACTGCTCATAACTTTAACTGGTTGCGGGAATGATTTAACTTACTCTGAAGTCTCGATTGATCATGTAGAATCCAATCTAGATGCATTCATTCAACAAGCAGAACCAGAGAACGGGATTTATCTCTTCTTCCATAATGAGGACAGCTTTTATGTCTACGTAACGAGCGGTCATCTCACCCAAGGAGAAAGACCTTTGCATATTTCTAATTTTAACGTAGAGCGTGAGGGGGATGTATTACACATTTATTATGAAGAAGAGCAAGCAGAAGAAGGGTCTAATAACCACCGTTTGTATCTTGTTAAGTTGGATAAACCAATTGAGGAAATCAACGCATATAAAAATGGCGAGGACATTCCATTTGCAATGGTAGGCGGCAGTTAGTTCACGTTTTTGTTATCATTTGTGCACCCTTTATTAGATAGTCGTGTTAAACTAGCACATATTAATGTAATTGGAGGATGAAGAATGGGAAAACGATTATTATTATTAATTGTCACAAATATTCTCGTTATGACGACCATCGTCATTGTTTGGTCACTCATAACGACCTATACGGGAATAAATGGATCATTCCAAACAGGTGCTCCTGGTATTGGAATTGACTTTATTGCGCTTGGTGTATTCAGTTTGCTTGTAGGTTTCTCAGGGGCATTTATCTCCCTTGCAATGTCACGTTTTGTTGCAAAAATGATGATGAAAGTAAAAATTCTAGATCCTGATGGGAATTTGACTCACGAAGAACGCACAGTGGTAGAGAAAGTGCATCGTCTATCACGTGCTGCAGGGCTGGCTCATATGCCGCAGGTTGGTATTTATCCATCTGCAGAGGTCAATGCTTTTGCTACAGGCCCATCAAAAAAACGTTCGCTTGTTGCAGTTTCGCAAGGATTATTAAATACAATGGATGATGATGCAGTAGAAGGAGTTATTGCTCATGAAGTAGCTCACGTAGCGAATGGAGATATGGTGACGATGACGCTCTTGCAAGGGGTCATTAATACATTTGTTGTATTCTTCTCGCGTATTGTAGCGATTATCGTTTCAAGATTTGCACGTGAGGAATTACAATGGATTGTTCAGTTTGCTGCTATTATTATTTTCCAAATCCTCTTCTCTATCCTTGGAAGTCTTGTTGTCAGTGCGTATTCGCGTCACCGAGAATTCCATGCTGACCGCGGGGGGGCGGATCTTGCGGGACGTGACAAAATGGCACATGCCCTACGTTCACTTAAAGCATATGTAGACCGTGCGAATGTACATGATCGTACGAATGACAGTGCTGTTCAAACGATGAAAATTAACGGAAAAGGTGGAGTGATGAGATTATTCTCTACTCACCCAGACCTTGATGAGCGTATTGCACGTTTAGAAGAGCGTTAAAAGTAGAAAGCGAATCCTATAAAAGGGGTTCGCTTTTTTTAGTCTAAAGGCTGCTATAATAGGATTAAGCCCATTTTAAAGAAGGTATTGACATTTTAATGAAACCGCTATATTATATACCCATATAGGTATTGAGAATCCTGAACAATTTCACTAATTGGTATATTTTTTTACCTATTCATATACCATATTAGGTATATGAATAAGTGTGTATAAATTTATTACTAGGAGGTTTTATTATGACAGTTAAAGCAATGCTTGCTAAAGAAGTGACAGAAAAGGTATTGAACAAAGGGAATTTATTTATTTTTGATGTACGTAATGTAAGTGATTTTGAAGATTGGAAAATTGAAGGGGAAAACTTCGAGTATTTGAATGTTCCATATTTCGAGCTTATTGATGGAATTGATGAAGTGAGAGCAAACATTCCGCAAGATAAAGAAATCCTCGTTGTTTGTGCAAAGGAAGGCTCATCTATGATGGTTGCTGAAATGTTATCAGAAGCTGGGTATGATGTTTCTTATTTGAAAGGCGGAATGAAATCATGGAGTGAGTATCTCTATCAAACAAAGGTATATGAAGATGAAAATATTTCTGTCCATCAATTTATTCGTGTAGGGAAAGGCTGCTTATCTTACATGGTGGTTTCAAATGGTGAAGCTTTAATTGTAGACCCTTCCCGTTTTGTTGAAGAGTATAAAGAGGCAGCAGCTGAACTCGGGGCTAAAATAACTCATATTGTGGATTCGCATCTTCATGCTGATCATATTTCAGGTGGGAAAATTCTAGCTGAACAAACAGGGGCGAACTATTATCTAATGAAAAGCGAGGGCGCTGTGTTTGATTTTGAACCACTAGAAGATCACGATAAAATTGAATTCCACCAAGTGAAACTTGAAGTATTAGCAGTGAAAACTCCTGGCCACACTCCAGGAAGCGTTTCTTTCTTTGTAAATGATGCATTACTTTTCTCTGGAGATACGATTTTCGTTAGCGGGTTGGGTCGTCCGGACCTAGGGAATAAAGTTCGTGAGTGGGCGAATGATTTGTATGACACAGTTTACACAAAAGTTTCTGATATTGCTGATGATGTATTCGTTCTTCCTGGCCACTATGCTGACTTTGATGAAGAAATGAATGAGGACGGCTATATCGGTGATACACTAGGAAATATTCGTGAACGCAATGAGAAAATGTTTAACGCAACAAGAGATGCTTTCTTAGATAATGTAGAGAAGTCTGCAAGTTCAGTAAAACCTCCGAATTTTGAAGAAATTGTGGGGATCAACCGTGGGGTAGAAACTGCTGATAAGGAAAAAATGCAAGAGCTTGAAATCGGACCAAACCGCTGTGCCGTTCATCATGCAGATTAATTTATAGTGAAAAACCCTCTCTACAACTATGTGTAGAGAGGGTTTTGGCTAAGAAACTTGCTTTTATATTGTGGTAGATTTTATATAGTAATGAATACCCCTTGCCGTTCTGTGTTACGATAAAAAATAAGGACAAAAAGGAGGGGAACGGATGAAGGATTTAACTACAATTGAAATGGTAGATGAGTTTATACAAGAGAACAAATTTAGTTTCGTCTACGTATCAAGGACGAATTGCAGTGTATGCCATGCCTTGCTGCCGCAAGTTAAAGAAGTATTGTCGGAATTCCCGCTGATTAACCAAGGATTCGTAAATGCGGATCAACTAGAAGAAATAGCTGGCAGGTTGTCTATATTCACAGTTCCGGCACTGCTCCTATTTATCGATGGAAAAGAGACGATAAGAGAAGCTAGATTTGTTCCAATCGAAACGTTTGAAGAAAAGGTTCGAAAGGTTTATCAACTTTCTACTGCTGATTAAACTCTCCGCTTTGAACTCAATAAAAAAGCAGCTTCACACAATGGAAGCTGCTTTTTTTTATATTCTCTCAAACCCTTCAGCCTCTAAGTAATTTACAGCTTCCCTGTAGGTCGTAAATGTCCCGTCTAAGCTGTCATCATCAGCATATACATTCCACATATCTTCTTCTTTAAGAATAGTAAGAGTCACCGTATTCTCATTTATCCATGTTTCCTCTAATGGTTCGTCGGTCACTTCCTCTTTAGGAGTTAGTGAAAGAATTGATTTACGGATCGTCGCACGCAGAGCTTTCTCAGTGAAGTCACGAATATTGACCATACCCTTGTCATTGGTCGTATACCCAGTCATTCTCCCTGCGTACACAAATCCGTTTCCATTCGGGTGCAAGTGGTAAACAACATTCTTATTGTCATATGAGCTTTCATTGTAATGAAAATTCACTCGGCCAAGAGAGACATCTTTGCGCTCAAGCTCCGGAAAAGATTCAATTATCGCTAGTTTTTCTACAAAAGTTAACATAGTGCCTCCATCATCTATCGATTGGTTGTTGAAGGCTTATTATACCATAATTTTATCTCTGGATTTTTCTTTAGCAACATTCGTATAAACTCGGCTTCATCCTCTGGGGAGATCGTTAACACTTTTACCTTGCCATAGCTGAGTTCTAATCGGTCGATAGAAAGGGCAGGTGCGGAAAATGGATTCTTCGTTTTCCTAAGGCCATTAATTTCATGTATAAGGACGTTTTTCTTAAACGGTCCGCATACGACTTTTAAGGTAGTGTCCTCTATGATATAGCCAGTCTTAAACCAAATCCATGCGATAAAAACAGCAAGGAGAGACGTAATAAAAATCTCAAAGACTTGAGTTAGAGGACTTTGGTCAATTTGTATAGATAAAATGGGAGTGATAATAAATAAGAGAATCACACCCCACAATAAAATAGTCAGCCACGTATCTTTTTTTGAAGGGAAATACAAAGTTCTCGCTCCTTTCGCATATAATAGTATACGCAGAAGGAGCAGGCAGGTTTCATTTAATAGCGGAGTAAGGTTTTAGAAAATACCTCGAATAAAGCCCGTGATTAATCTTGGGATAAATAGTACAACATCACCGATGAAGCCAATCGTGGTGCTCAGCAGCATGTCCTTATCTTTCTGTTGCTCGCTCATCTTATCAACTCCTTTAATTGCTTGTTAAATTATACCATGTAATCTTGTGGGGTTATCAAGCGTTGACAACTTTCTTAAGGTGTCATACAGTAAAATTAATTAGATGACAGGTGGTGACCCAATTACATGAAGTACTAATCCTATTTTAGAAAACAACCAATTGAAGGCATGTTAAAGCAGGTGTGTTCCCTGTTTTATTTATTGATGCCTCAATTATCGTTTTCAGGATAGGATTGGTCTTCTATAGTTGGAATAACATCAATAATAGTCTCTATTATTTGGTGCACCCTGCTATACGTATGCCTCCTATCCTGAACAAGGATAGGAGGCTTTCTTTGTCTCCAAGTACATTATAGAAAACGGAGATGGTGTCATGTTGCTAGAAGCAAGCAATCTAAAACATAGTGTAGCGGAACGAACGTTATTTACCATTGAGTCTTTAAAGATTGAAAATGGTGAGCGTATTGGCTTAGTTGGACCTAACGGTTGTGGGAAAACGACTTTATTAAAAGGACTGGCCGGAGAGACTGTATTTGATAAAGGCAGCGTCATCAAGCACAGTACATGTGAAATATTGCCGCAATTAAAGCGGACAGACGCGATTAAAAGCGGGGGAGAGGTAACTCAAGAATACATTAATCAAGCATTGCTGAGGGAACCTAAGCTCCTGTTAGCTGATGAACCCACCACTCACCTAGATACAGATCATATTGAATGGCTGGAGGAGAAATTGAAAAGGTGGAAGGGAGCTTTAGTTATTGTTTCTCACGATCGTGCATTCTTAGATGCAGTATGCACAAAGATCTGGGAGCTAAGTGATGAGAAGTTAAATGAATTTAAAGGGAATTATACGGAATATGTTAAACAAAAAGAGATTCAAAAGCGTAAACATGAGACTGATTATGAGAAGTACGAAGAGAAGAAAAAACAACTGGAATCTGCATTAAAGGCAAAAGAACAGAAAGCAAAAAGAGCGACGAAAAAACCAAAGAATATTAGTCGTTCAGAAGCCAGTATTACTGGAGCTAAACCTTATTTTGCAAAGAAGCAAAAAAAACTTCAGCAAGTAGGGAAATCAATAGAAACAAGGCTTAATAAGCTTGAAAAAGTTAAAAAGCCCAATGAACCTGCCGAGCTGAAAATGACGCTGCCTAATGAAGATCGATTTAATGGAAGGATTATGATTAGAATAAAAAACCTGCTAGGCACCGCTGGAAGCAAGCTCCTCTTTGAAGCGAACAGCTTTTACCTGTGCGGAGGGGATAAGGCAGCTGTAATTGGACCGAATGGCAGCGGGAAGACCACATTTATTAAAAAGTTGATACAAGCAGATGAAGGAATCAAGCTCTCACCATCACTTAAATTTGGCTATTTCAGTCAAGATCTCACTATTCTTAATCTAGAAAAGACCATATTAGAAAATGTGAGTGAAGATGCTATTCAGAATGAAACTCTTATTCGTACAGTTCTGGCAAGACTTCACTTTAAAAGGGAGGATGTCCACAAGCCAGTCAAGGTGCTTAGTGGAGGAGAACGTGTGAAGGTAGCATTAGCAAAGTTGTTTGTAAGTGATATCAATACTCTTATCTTAGATGAACCAACCAACTTTTTAGATATGCAGGCAGTAGAAGCTTTGGAGTCTTTGCTTCAAGAATATAAAGGAAGTATAGTTGTCGTTTCACATGACCGCCGTTTCCTGGAAAATGTGGCGACAAAGGTAATTACGATTGAAGAGAAGCGGCTGAAATATTTTGGTGGACCCTATAAGGAGTATCAACAATATGAGTCAAAAGAAGAAAGAGATACTAGCGAAGAACAGGTACTTATTCTAGAAACAAAAATATCTGAAGTTCTAAGCCGTTTAAGCATGGACCCGACAGAGGAATTAGAAAGAGAATTTCAAAAACTGATTGAGGAGAGGAGAAAGCGTAAAGGAAACAAATCTTGAAAAAGAGGAGGAAGCTTGAGGTATTTTAAACCGTCAAGCTTCCTCTTTTTTAAATCATGCTTATGGAGAGGGTTCATAAAAGTGTCAACAAATATAGCGACAAAAATTGATTTTGTTTTTGTTTTTCAAATTACTGTAATCTATTAGGATGAATATAAATTATTATTTCAAAATAAATAATTTATAGAGACTAGATTGTATCATCACGTTGCACAAAGAGAAGTCAAGAAATGAGAATGAAAGCGTCATCAAAGGTAATCTATTTGCTGTTAAAATAAAACTAAACAAGGGGGATGTAGCTTATGTATCTTGATGAGAGGAGCAACTCAATTTTAAAAAAAGTTGTCAGTAATCCAGATATATCCAATAAAGAATTGGAAAATAAGTATCGTTTGTCCCGAAGACAAATCAGTTATAGCTTCAGTAAAATTAATAGCTGGCTAAAGGATAATAATTACCCAACTATTACAAGAACGAACAGTGGTAATTTTATTGTCAATCCTATATTAATTGATTTATTTGCAGATAACACAGAAAATAATTCACCAACTCAATATATTCCATCAGAAAAGGAACGTGCTGAGTTTATTATCTTAATACTTTTAAGCAGTGAAGAAGAGTTATCGCTAATTCACTTTTCAAGCGCGCTTCAAGTTAGTAAGAATACTATTTTACGAGATATGAAAGCAGCTCAAAAAATGGTGAACCAATATCATTTGGAAATTGCATACTCTAGAATGCATGGCTATGATGTGGTTGGAACAGAGTGGAATAAACGGAGGCTGCTTATAGATGTTTTAAGGGGAGTCTTTAACATCTATAAAGGAGAAATCTATATTCAACAATTTGTTCAAATATCTTCTGCTAATATTGAAAAAATAAAGGAACAAATGGTTGAAGTTGAAAATCGTTTAGAATTAAAGTTTATTGACGAACGAATTAAAATACTACCTTATATTATTGCAGCTCTATTAAAGAGAATTAAGAAGGGCAATTTATTAAAAGATTCCTATCATATACACTACGATGAGTTATCCGATACAAAAGAATTTGAGGCAGCGGAAATTTTAATACAAGATATAGAGAATATCCCGAAGGAGGAGAGGTTATTTATTACGCTTCAACTTTTAACCTCTAACGTATTAACATCCCAATTTCTAACGGAAAGTGAATTGCCTCACTTAAAAAGAGCTTTAAAAGATAGTTTAGAGTTATTTGAGAAAAAAGCATGCATTATTTTTAAGGAAAAAGACGCTCTTTTAGATAGATTAGTATTGCATATGAAACCTGCATATTACCGAATCAAATATGCTCTTACAACGGAATATTCAATACTTAATAAAGTGAGCGAAGAGTTTGAAGCTATTCATTTCATCGTAAAAGACTCAATTAAGCCGTTCAAGGATTATATAGGAACCGACATTCCTGAAAATGAAATTATGTTTATCACTATTTTTATTGGTGGTCACCTTATTAATAGTGGGGAAACGATTTCTTTTAAGAAAAAAGCTGCTGTTGTATGTCCGAATGGAGTTTCAATTTCAAGACTGATGGAAAATACTTTACGAGATTTATTTCCTGAGTTTTATTTTTATCAAGCATTTTCGATCCGTGAATTTGAAAAATTAGATTTAGACTATGATCTAGTATTTTCACCAGTCCCTCTACAAACAGAAAAACATCTCTTTATAGTCGATCAATTTATAACAGATTTTGAAAAGAGGCAGTTGAGACAGAGAGTAATGCAAGTGATTTTTGGTTTGAATTCTTCTGTTGTGAAAATTGACCAGCTCATGCACGTAATTGAAAAACATGCAGATATTCATGAAAGACCAGGCCTTGAGAAAGCACTTCAAGAATATTTTTCACTTAAAGTCGCTACTGAGGAAACCTCAACAAAGAAAGGGGAGCAGTTAACTGATTTTATTACATCAGATACTATCCAGGTAATAGAATCTGTTTCAAGTTGGCAAGAGGCACTCTCACTAGCAGCTGCACCTTTACTAGAGCAAGGAGTAATAACAGAGCAGTATATTACAGCTATGAAAAATCAATATACAGAAATGACACCTAATATAGTTCTTAGATTAAATGTTGCTATTCCTCATGCTCGGCCTGATGATGGGGTTCATAAAGTGGGAATGAGCTTACTAAAAATCAAGGAAGGACTGCTTTTTAAAGAGAATGAGAGAGTACATTTAATCGTAGTTATTGCAGCAGTCGATAAGAATCAACATTTGCAAGCCCTACTCCAACTAATGAAATTAGCAGAAAAGAATGAAGTTATTCATGAGATAAAGAATGCTGAAGATGCAGTGAACATTCATCAATTGATCAAGACTGCCCTGTAGAAAAAATTGGAGGTAATTATATGAGTATTCCAACGGTGCTAATTGCATGTGGAGCAGGTATTGCTACTTCAACGATTGTGTGCGAAAGAGTTGAAACGTTATTTAAGGAACAGAAAGTTCGTGCTCAGGTCATCCAATGCATGATTTCAGAGGTTTCATCCCTCCAGGACGGAGCAAGTTTGGTGATTTCGACAACCATTCTTCCGCGAGCCTATAACATACCTTCAATCATTGCAACAGCTTATATATCTGGGGTTGGTATGGAAGAGCTGGATCAAAAAATACTGAATCTTTTAAAAAATTAGCAGTAATAGGAGGAGCTATGAAAGCCGCAGTGTTGCATTCAGAGAATAGGATTATCTATCAAGAAGTAGATATTGATCATTGTAAGGAAGATGAAGTAAAGGTACAAGTAATGGCAGCGGGTATTTGTGGATCTGATACCCATAAATTAATGACAGAGTGGAAGTATAGTTTGCCAGCTATTATGGGTCACGAGTTTTCAGGCTTGGTAGTAGAAAGAGGGAATGCTGTTACAAATGTTGAGGTTGGTGATAGAGTTGTCGCCATCCCTTTTACCCCTTGTAAGAAGTGCAGTTATTGCAATAGAGGAGAGTTCTCTTTATGTGAGAATCATGGAATGCTTGGGTCGAAATCACCTGGTGGATTTGCTGAATACGTCAATATAAAAGCAACTAATGTATTACCTATAAATGGAATTGATTTTGAGGAAGCTGCGATGATCGAACCTCTCGCAGTAGCTTTACATGGTGTGCTACATATACATCCTCGAATTGGGGATAAAGCAGCTGTTTTTGGAGTTGGAACAATTGGGATTCTAGTTATTCAATGGTTGAAGATTGCTGGAGTAAAAGAAATTATTGCAATCGACATATCCGATGAAAAATTAGAAGAGGCCAAAATGATGGGGTGCGAGAGAACAATTAATCCTCTAAAAGAAGATTTAGTAGAAACTGTTTTATCATACACCAACGGTGAAGGTGTAGACCTTTCATTAGAATGTGCTGGTTCCAAAGTGACGCAAGAACAGTGTCTTCTTGTTACTCGTAAAAAGGGTAAAGTGGGGTATTTAGGCATTGCTTACTCTGATGTACTTTTAAAAGAACGCGCCTTCGAAAGCATTTTTAGAAAAGAATTAACACTTAAAGGATTTTGGAATTCCTATTCTGCTCCTTTTCCTGGTGAAGAATGGATAAAGAGTATTGAATATATTCAAAATGGACGGATTAAGTTAAAAGAACTAATCTCACATCGCTACAAACTTAAGGAAACACAGAAAGCATTCGATATGATGATCAACCGAAAAGAAACGTATGGAAAAGTATTAATTCTACCAAATAAGGAGTGATCAAAATGAAAGCAGTATTAAAAAAAGAAGCTGGTTATGACAAGATTTCATTAGAGACAGTGGAGGAACCAAAAGTTAAAAATGATTTAGTGAAAATTAAGGTTGCTTTTACTGGGATTTGTGGTACAGATATTCATACGTTCACCGGTGAATACAAAAATTCAAAAACTCCTGTGGTGTTAGGACATGAATTTTCAGGAATAATTGTAGAAGTAGGGCCGGATGTTAAATATTTAAAAGTAGGAGACCGCGTGACAAGTGAAACGACCTTTACCACTTGCGGGGAGTGTAAATATTGTCTAGAGAAAGATTATAACCTCTGTTCTAATAGAAAAGGAATTGGTACTCAAGTGAATGGTAGTATGGCTGAATATGTGTTATCACGTGAAGAAAGTGTACATGTTCTAGCTGATACAATCAGTTTAGAGGCAGGTGCTTTAACAGAACCCCTTGCTTGCTGTGTCCATGCTGGATTGGAGAAAACATTGATTCATAAAGATGATGTAGTGTTAATATTTGGTCCAGGACCAATTGGTTTATTACAATGTCAAGTGGCTAAGGCACAAGGAGCTTTTGTAATATTAGCGGGAATCACCAAGGATAATGATCGTTTAGAGCTAGCTAAGGCATTAGGTGTTAATGTTGTAGTTGATGTACTAAAAGAAGATTTAGCTGCAGTAGTTTTTAAACACACTGATGGGTATGGAGTTGATAAGGTCTTCGAATGTTCAGGTGCGGTTGCGGCTTTAAATCAGGGGTTGCCTCTCGTTAAGAAAAAGGGTACTTTCGTTCAAGTTGGAATATTTGCAAATAAAACCAATCCACTCGACCAAGAAGCTATTGTACAACGAGAAATAAACTACATAGGTACACGTTCTCAAAAGCCGAGCTCTTGGGAAAAAGCATTGCTTCTCTTAGAGGAAGGCAAGATTGATGTTGATAAAATGATTACTAAATTTGTGGCTTTAGAAGAGTGGAGAAAAGGCTTTGAGGCAGTAATTGAAGGCAATGAAATTAAGGTGATGATTAAATCGCAATAGGACTTTTACTGAATTGACACTTTATTTAACTAATTGGATAAAGTGTCTTTTTTTTGAATTTTTATCACAAAGCTATACAGTTATTCAGACACAAAAGTGAATGAAACCTAGGTTAATGAGGAGTAATGAATGATAATATTAAAAGGTAGATGAAAATTACAACAACCCACACTAGGCAGTGTGAAAACTAAATGTAGAGGTGATAACCTTGACCAAAATTGGAATTATTAATGTAGATCATTCACCTTCAGGATTACATCAATTTCTTCAAAGAATTCTGTCACAACTATCCTCTTATGAGGTGGTGGGAATCGAATGGAATGATCACGAAGGTAAAGTGCATACAAAAGACCTTCACGAATATGCTTCATCTTATCCTGTATTGCAAACGGTTTCTTCCAATGTCTTAGAAAGATTAATTGGAGACCTTCATTTTATTAGTCGGATAATTGTTATTGGCGGGATAAATGTTTTTAAGGAATTAAAAAAAGTAAATAATCAGATTGAATTTTTGTTTGTACCTGCATCAATACACAATAATATAACATGGACTGAGCTATCTCTTGGTTATGATACAGCCCTCAATTCTATTATTGAAAGTACGTTAAAAATAAAGGACACAATCGAATCTCTCAAATATTCAATACCACGACTGTTTGGTGTTCAAATCCCGGGAGAAGCACCTTCTAAGATGCTTAAAGATCTTTCTATAGCAGTAGATGGATTTTATTTAGAAAGTCAGTCTAATCAAAATCAGTTTAATAGAGACAATAGTTGTTCGATTCAGCAATCTTTAAAGAATAATTTTTCCAATGGATTGACTTACTCATTTTTGCTATTTGATGAGAGAATATATGCGGCAAACATTCCAGAGTACTCTCTTCCTGAACTTGATGTTGATTGGAAAGTTATTCAAATTGATGAAGCACTCTGTATGGGACAAAATCCATCTGCTTTAGACCGAATAATAGCTAAGACATTTGCCAATCAGGCAGTGGAATGGGTTCATTCTCAAGCAAAATCCGAAGTCCTTTATATTGATCGAAGAGAAGTGAAAAGGAAAAGTTATTCAAGAGTTTAACAGTTTAGCTTGTATAGCTAAGCTGTTTTTTCTTTGAAAAACATCATCACAATGTTGTACAACCGAGGTTCAATGAATGGGGATGAAAACGGATACATTTTGAACTGGTGTGATGCTACTATAAATATAGAAAGACAGCAGCAATCTCACATTTGCTTGAGGGTAGTTCCTTTCATCTACATTGCTTTTGAGTAATTGAAATATTGAAGTTAAATACCAAGCTTATGATATTTATTAGGAGGAGTACAATATGCATTTTGATGAAACATTAATTTTAAAAGATATAGAAGCATTAAATTCAGAAGAAGCGATTCGAGTAATGGCAGGTAATTTATTTGAAAAAGGTCTTGTAAAAGAAAGCTATATTGATGCGATTGTGGCAAGAGAAAAGAATTTTGCTACAGGTCTTCCTACAAAAGGTTACTCAGTTGCAATTCCTCATACAGATAAAGAGCATGTAAACGAAAAAGCAATTAGTGTAGGAATTATGAAGGAGCCGGTTGATTTTGTCATCATGGGTGAAGAGAGTGAAACAACGCCTGTTAAATTAGTATTCATGCTAGCCATGAATGAAAGTCATTCACAGTTAGAAGTATTGCAACGCTTAATGCAAATTTTCCAAGATGATAGTATTTTAAATCAAATTGCCCATGAAGAGTCAAGAACAAAAGTAAAAGATCTACTTCTAAATCTTCTACAAGTTGAATTGAAAGGAGGTGAATTAAATTGAAAAAGAAACAAATTTTAATCGCATGTGGAGCAGGAATTGCTACTTCTACTATTGTGAATGATGCAATCGAATCAATGTGCAAGGAGAATAACATTCCAGCTAACTTAGTTCAAATTAAAATCACTGAAGTTGGTGGTTATGTAGATACAGCTGATTTATTAATAAGCACAACAATTGTTCAAAAAGAGTATCCATTCCCAGTAATTAACGCTCGAGCATTCTTAACAGGAATTGGTTTAGATGAAGCGAAAGCTGAAATTTTAGAGGAATTGAAAAAATAATAGAAGATTAATAGACATACATAATCTTCATTCACACAGTCTCTCGCTTTCAATTTCTAAACATTGAAAGCGAGAAAATTGTTTAGGTAAAGGGGGATCCGTTCATGGATCGTATGGTTGAGTTTCTACAATCATTTTTGGCACTAGGGCCTACGGTTATTTTGCCAGTTGCTATATTTTTAATTGGAATTGCCTTTGGACAAAAAGTTGGAAAGGCTTTCAGATCGGGACTAATCATTGGTGTTGCTTTTGTGGGGATTTTCCTTGTCGTTGATTTACTTGTTAGTAATCTAGGTCCCGCTGCAAATGGCATGGTTGATCGTTTTGGTATTCAACTAAATGTTATTGATGTAGGGTGGCCAGGAGCTGCTTCCATGTCTTGGGCTTCACCAATAGCAGCTTTTATTATACCTCTGGGACTATTAGTCAATGTAATTATGCTTGCAACAAACACCACAAAGACAATGAATGTTGATATATGGAACTTCTGGCATTTCACTTTTACAGGAGCTATTGTATATACAATTTCGGGAAGTATGATTCAAGGCTTGATTGCGGCAGTACTATTCCAAATAGCTTGTTTGAAAATAGCAGATTGGACTGCACCAATGTTACGTGATTACTTTGATTTACCAGGTGTATCTGTAGCAACTGGAAGTACTGTATCATATGCTCCGCTTGGAATTCCGCTTGTTAAACTTCTACAGAAAACACCAGTAATCAAGAACTGGAATGCAGATCCTGAATCCATTCAAAGACGGTTTGGAGTGTTTGGAGAATCGATTTTCATGGGTCTGATTCTTGGAATAGGATTAGGGTTACTCGCTGGGTATCCAGTAGGAGAAACGATTCAAATAGGAATGGCAATGGCTGGTGTAATGGTGTTAATGCCTCGTATGGTTAAGATCTTAATGGAAGGGTTAACGCCTGTTTCAGAATCAGCGCGTGAATTTTTAAAGAAAAGATTTGGTCAGAAGGACATTTATATTGGATTAGATGCTGCTGTAGCAATTGGGCATCCATCCGTGATTTCAACTGCGTTAATCTTAGTACCAATTACTGTTTTATTAGCTGTTATCTTACCGGGTAATAATGTTTTACCGTTTGGAGATCTTGCAACAATTCCATTTATTGTCGCTTTTATCGTGGGTGCCGCAAGAGGAAACATTGTACATTCCGTCATTGTAGGATCTATTTTAATTGCATTAACACTTTATATGGCTACAGATATTGCTGTTATTCATACGGAAATGGCAGTCAATGGCCAATTTAACTTGCCAGAAGGTACAAATTTAGTATCGAGTCTTGATCAAGGTGGGAATTTAATAAACTGGGTTATTTATAAATTCTTTGCAATTTTTAATTAAGATTATATTTTATTATTAAAAACAATCATAAGAGAGTATGGTGATTAAATGGTAGAGGGATTTGTAGATTATGCATTAGGACCACATGGAAGGTTCCTTAGTGAAATCTATTTACAATATCAATTCCCAATTAATACATTAATTGTAGGTATAGCCACTTATAAATTGTTTTTTACAAGAAAGAAGAAGTCTGCTGAAACTCATTAATTCAAGTAAGAATGTTTGAAATACAAAGTCCAATTAGTTTATTTGAATAGTTGTTTAGAAAAGTAGGAGGATAAAATCAAGTAATGTTGATACATCCTCTTATTTAAAGTAAGGAGTGATTAAATGAGCACAGTAATTGATCAAGAGTTGAGACAACTGGCTATTAATACAATTCGTACACTCTCTATAGATGCAATTGAGAAAGCTAGCTCAGGGCATCCTGGGATGCCAATGGGAGCTGCTCCAATGGCTTATGCCTTATGGGCTGAAGAAATGAATCATAACCCTGCTAATCCTAATTGGTTCAATCGTGATCGGTTTGTATTATCAGCAGGTCACGGATCGATGTTGTTATACAGTCTTCTTCATTTGTTCGGTTATGGTGTATCCTTGGAAGATCTGAAGAATTTCAGGCAGTGGGGCAGTAAGACTCCTGGACATCCAGAGGTAGGTCATACTCCTGGAGTAGAGGCGACGACTGGACCTTTAGGGCAAGGTGTTGCAATGGCTGTAGGGATGGCAATGGCAGAAAGGCATCTAGCAGCTACATACAATAAGGAAAAATTCAATATAGTAGATCACTTTACTTACAGCATTTGTGGTGATGGTGATTTGATGGAAGGAGTATCGGCTGAGGCAGGTTCATTAGCAGGGCATCTGAAACTAGGACGCCTAATTATGTTATATGATTCAAATGATATTTCTTTAGATGGTGAGCTTCACCATTCTTTCTCTGAAAATGTAGAAGAGCGGTTTAAAGCATATGGTTGGCAAGTATTACGTGTAGAAGATGGGAATGATTTAAAAGCTATACAACAAGCCATTCAAAAGGCTAAAAGTGATCTTAACCGGCCTACTTTAATAGAGGTAAAAACGACAATAGGTTTTGGTGCACCTAGTAAAGCTGGCACCTCTTCTTCACACGGTGCTCCACTAGGGGTGGAAGAAACTAGTTTAACTAAATTAGCTTATAACTGGGAATATGACGAGTCATTTTATGTCCCTGAAGAAGTGAGAACTCATTACCAAAAGCTTGCTGAAAAAGGGGCAGATAAAGAATCCTCATGGTTGAAGAGTTTTGAAGACTATAAAAAAGTCTACCCTAATCTAGCAGCTCAATTAGAAGCCGTGAGCAACGATGAGCTCCCGAATAACTGGAGAGACAATCTACCAACATTTCAATATGGTGAAGAGATTGCTACAAGAGTATCTTCAGGAAAAGCACTCAATGCTTTGGCATATTCTATTCCTCAATTGCTAGGGGGATCTGCAGATTTAGCAAGCTCTAATAAAACTCTTCTTACAAAGGAAGGTAACTTCGCTTCTGGAAATTATGCTGGGAGAAATATTTGGTTTGGGGTTCGTGAATTTGGAATGGGGACCGCTTTAAATGGTATGGCTCTTCATGGAGGTTTGAAAGTTTTTGGAGCAACCTTTTTTGTATTTTCGGATTATCTAAGACCAGCAATGAGGCTAGCTGCAATAATGAAATTGCCTATTACGTACGTTTTTACCCATGATAGTATAGCGGTTGGGGAAGATGGCCCAACTCATGAACCGGTAGAGCAACTTGCCTCATTACGCGCGATGCTAGGTATGTCGGTGATTCGTCCAGCTGATGCAAAAGAAACGGTGGCTGCATGGAGTATAGCTATAGAAAGTTCAGATAAGCCAACTGCTCTCGTACTTACTAGGCAGAATGTACCGACACTAAAGCTTGATAGTGCAGTAGTCGCTGAAGGCGTAAAAAGAGGAGCTTATGTTGTATCAGAAGCTAAGAATGAAGCAACAGGACTGTTACTAGCAACAGGGTCAGAAGTGTCACTAGCCATCTCCGCACAAGAAGAGTTAGAGAAAGAGGAAATCTTCGTTACAGTTGTAAGCATGCCAAGCTGGGACCGATTTGATCAACAACCTATTGAATACAAGAAAGAAGTCCTGCCAGATCATTTAAATAAAAGGATTGCAATCGAAATGGGTTCTTCAATTGGTTGGCATAAATATATAGGGGATAAAGGGAATCATATTATGGTAGATAAATTTGGTGCCTCAGCTCCTGCTGGCAAATTGTTTAAGGAATATGGATTTACAGTCCAAAATATTGTAGAAACATTTAAATCTTTAACATAGGAGTGAATAAATAATGGCAGAAAAAGTATTTACAGTGATAGATGAAACTGGAATTCATGCTCGACCTGCAACTGTATTAGTTAAAACAGCTGGTAATTACGAGTCAGACATTCAGTTGGTATATAAAGAAAAAAGTGTAAACTTAAAGTCTATTATGGGCGTGATGGCTTTGGGAATCCCTAATGGGGCGGAAATTAAGATTAGAACTTCTGGTAATGATGAAATTGAAGCTCTAAAAGCAATTACTGAAACCCTTAATAATCAGGAATTAGCTAAATAAGATAAACTCATTTAGATGAATTTCATGTTGCTTGTCTGTTAAGCTATAATGGATAAGTGGAGATTTATTTTAGAATGAGTGAGATAGCTTATCTCTTACTCTAGTCTATTGGGGTAAGAGATTTTTTTGATTATAACAATATTAGATATAGGAGTGGAACCATGACAGATAAAAAAATCATTTTCTTTGATATTGACGGTACGCTATTAGACCATGATAAAAAGCTGCCTCAATCAACAAAAGAAGCCATTAATGAGTTAAAGCAAGCTGGGCATGAAGTAGCAATTGCTACAGGCCGTGCTCCTTTTATGTATGAAGATCTGCGTGAGGAATTAGGCATCTATAATTTTGTCAGCTATAACGGTCAATATGTTGAAGTGGATGGTGAGATGATTTACGGCAACCCTCTTGATAAAGATAAGCTTGAAGAAATTACTGAGCTTGCTGCTACAAATGACCATCCTCTTGTTTATATGGGAAAAAAAACAATGAAGGCGAACGTAGAACAGCATGATCATATCGATGAAAGTATCGGAACGTTAAAAGTAGAGGCTTTTCCTACTCATGATCCTGATTATTTCAAAATGGAACATATCTATCAAACACTGCTATTTTGTGAGCACGAAGAGGAAAAATACTATGAAGAGAAATTCAATGCATTTGACTTCATAAGATGGCATCCTTTATCGGTAGATGTATTGCCAGCAGGTGGTTCAAAAGCAAAGGGAATTGAGAAAATGATTGAGAAGCTTGGAATCAATCCTGAAAATGTGTATGCATTCGGTGATGGATTAAATGACATTGAAATGCTCTCTACTGTCGCTCACGGTGTAGCCATGGGAAATGCACATGAAGAGACGAAAGAAGCAGCGAGATACCTTTCAAAATCAGTAGATGAGGATGGTATTGTTCATGGATTGAAAATGGTAGGGTTATTAAAATAATAAAAAGGCAATTCAGCCCAATGCTGAATTGCCTTTTTTCTATTTAAGTACGGTTTCCTTTCCAAGCGGTTCTGTCGTTTTACGAACGGCAATGTATTCTGGTCTTTTGCCAGCTCCTGAGAATGGTTCCAAGAGCTTATTCTCTACGCTGTTATAGACCATAAATAAATTGTTGCGCGGATAAGGAGTCATATTACTGGTAGAGGCGTGCATCGTGTTCGATTCAAAAATAGTAATCGTACCAGCTTTACCTGTGGCAACCGATAATCCTCCACCTTTTTCTACCAGCCATTTCAAGCTGTCATTATCAGGAACACCTACTTTTTGAGTTTGTAATGATTGCTTGTAGTTATTTTCAGGCGTTTCACCAACGCAGCTCACATAGTAGTTATGAGATCCTGGTACGAGCATGAGCGGGCCATTATGGATATAATTGTCGGATAGAGCAATCGACATACTTAAGGCACGCATCCGCGGCATACCGTCTTCTGTGTGCCATGTTTCAAAATCCGAATGCCAGTTAAACTCCTTACCTGAAAAGCCTGGCTTATAGTTTATTCGAGATTGATGAACATAGACATCACTTCCTAATAAGTGGTTAACAATTTTAAGTAATCTTTCATCTCCAGCTATGTTTTTAAAGTATTCGTCGTCTTGGTCTACAGAAAAGATCGAACGAATCTCATCAGAATCTGGTTCACGGATAATTTTATCCGACTGTGTGTGTTTGTTTGAATCCTGTAACTCAAAAATGGCCTTTTGCATGGCTGCTACTTCTTTTTCTGAGAATAGGTTCTCAATTTGCAAAAAGCCGTTTTTCTCATAAAAATCAAGCTGCTCTTTGGAAAGAGGAGCCTCATGGTCTAGTCTGCGGTCGGTATGAATCACAGGGTCCTTACGCTTCGTGATCTGCGGCTTATCGCTTACTCTTGAAGGGTAAAAATCTTGCATGTGCAAACACTCCCATTACATAGTCTCAGATACCCAATAATTTGGTATATCTGGCTCACTCACACTCATACCACTCTAATTTTCATAATAAACATGAAATTTTGAAAAAGAGAATAATGTACTTCTTCCTATTCTTATCAATTCACATGTTATATTTTTTGTAATAGAGTCTGGCTAGGTGTAGCTTCCTAACTTGTTAATTGCATTGACCATGTTTTATCATGGGAAAAAGCAGTTGGGACCGGTTTCATGTATTTCGATAGCGGGTAAAATGACTCAGTGAGTCTGCACAGGAGGATGTTCATGAAGAATAAAGTTACAAAGATTAAAAATGGTGAAGAGTATCTGGACGTGAAGCTGGGCCGAATGCGAATCTTTTTCGATAAGAGATATAGAGTTATTTCTACGATTAACGATTTATTAATTGGAATATTGTTTGTGATAGGAAGTATCCTTAATTTTTTTGATCAGGCAGAAAAAATTGGTCTCATTTGTTATCTCGCTGGAAGTACTTTTTTAGTTGTCAGGCCGATATTAAGGCTTATGCATAGTGCAAGTTTAAGAAAGGAAATACAGGACAAGGACACTTATACTACGGATAATAATTAGTCTCATGGATATAAAAAAGCGCCTTTTTGAGGCGCTTTTTTATATTGAAAAATGGTGAGCGTTAGTTATGAATATATACATAAAAAAGGCAGAAGCCAATTACAAAAATAAGAAAAATAAAGGTCGTTGCATTTCTTATGTCAAATAATGAAAGGGACAGAAAGAATTAATAAGGAGGCTGATTAACTTGTCGTATGCATTGAGATTTCCGGGCGTATCAGAAATTGGGTGGGGAGCGTTCGAGTCGCTTAAGGAACATGTATTAAAAATGGAAGCGAAGGAGATTTTACTTATTTCAGATGATATTTTGCTTGAATTAGAGAGTGTAAAAGACATCGTGAAAAATATCATGACAGTAGCAAGTGTTCATGTGTATTCAGATGTGGAAGCCGAACCTACGCTTGAATGTGCTGAAAGATTGGTGAATTATACAAAAGAAAAAAATGTTGATGTTGTAATAGGGTTAGGTGGAGGCAGTGTGCTGGATTTAGCTAAGTTAGCAGCCGTGCTTTCCGTTCATGAGGGGACAGTAAGAGATTATTTGAATCTAACTGGAGAAAAAAAGATTATCGCAAGAGGATTGCCAAAAATTCTAGTTCCTACTACCTCTGGGACAGGGAGTGAAGTAACAAACATTTCAGTACTTTCCCTGCCTGGAACGAAAGATGTGGTAGCGCACGATTATTTAATTGCTGATGTCGCTCTTGTCGACCCTGCATTAACTGTATCTGTGCCCCCTAGGTTAACAGCTGCGACTGGGGTAGATGCTCTTACTCATGCCGTTGAAGCCTTTCTTTCTGTACAAGCTAACTCCGTCACGGATGGGTTAGCACAAAAAGCAATGCAATTGATATCAGGGTCTTTAAAACAGGCGGTAGATAATGGTGATAACAAGGAGGCAAGGAGGGACTTAAGCGAAGGAAGCTACTTAGCAGGTCTTTCTTTTTTTCACGCAGGGGTTGCTGGTGTCCACGCTCTTGCATACCCTCTTGGAAGTAAATTTCATATTCCGCATGGGGAATCGAATGCAGTGCTTTTACCATACGTTCTATCGTACATAAGCAAAAGCTGTCCTGATAAAATGCAGCAAGTGGCAGCTTTGCTTGACCCGAGTTATCATCCAACTAAAAGGTATGAAAGAGATGATTACTTAGTCCTTCTCAGGCAGATCATTGAAGACGTCAATTTACCAACTTCATTAAAAGAATACGGGGTAAGAGAAGAAGATCTAGAAGCTCTTACTGCTGATGCATGTAAGCAAACTAGATTGTTAGCCAGAAGTCCGCTCCCGTTAACTAAAGAAGACATTTATCGCATCTATGAAATGGCATTTAATGGAATTCACTTATACGAGTCTGTTCCCTTAAATAAGGAGGGAAAATAAAGATGTATGTTACAGAGATTGAACCGCGGGTGTCTGAAACGGATGGAGCCGGTCATATAAATAATACAACCATTCCTGTGTGGCTTGAAGCGGGCAGACATGAGTTATTCAGATTATTTACCCCAGACCTTTCATTTGAAGATTGGAAAATGGTCATCGTGAAGACAACACTCGAGTATAAAAAGCAAATCTATTTCGGTGAAAAGGTCGAAGTGAAAATGTGGATCAAGCGGATTGGGAACAGTAGTTTAGAGTTGTATGAGGAAATTCATCAAAAGGGCATGCTATGTGCTAAAAATGAAGCAATCTATGTGAATTTCAACCTCCATACACAACAGACTGAATCTATTCCAGAGAAGATAAAGGCAGAATTAGAAGAACATCTTTGGCCAGAAAGAGAGTAGAAATAATGTTAAAAAGCCGACTAGAAACAAGAGACTAGTCGGCTTGTTGATTATTTAGATAATTCCTTGAGAAATCATGGCATCTGCAACCTTTTTAAATCCGGCAATGTTTGCACCGAGGACGAGGTTACCAGGATCGCCATATTCATATGAAGCGTCTAAGCTTGTTTTGTAGATGTTCTTCATGATTTGCTGCAGCTTAGCATCTACCTCATCAAATGTCCAGCTAAGTCTCATGCTGTTTTGTGCCATCTCAAGAGCAGATACTGCTACCCCGCCGGCATTAACGGCTTTTGCAGGTCCAAATAAAACCCCGTTTGTTTGAAATACATGCACAGCTTCAAGAGTAGATGGCATGTTAGCCCCTTCTCCTACTGCGAGGACACCATTGTTTACAAGTGTTTTTGCATGATATTCATCAATTTCATTTTGTGTTGCGCAAGGGAGAGCGATGTTGCAAGGAACCTCCCAAATAGCTGTACAGTCATTGATATACTTTGCTTGTGGGTGTTCTTTCACATATTCGCTGATTCGTTTGTTTTCCACTTCTTTTAAACGTTTAATGGTATCAAGATTAAGGCCAGCTTCATCATAGATATAACCATTTGAATCACTGCATGCAACAACAGTGCCGCCTAGTTGAATCGCTTTTTCCATTGCATAAATGGAAACATTACCTGACCCAGAAACGACAACAGTATTTCCTTGAAAAGTTAATCCCTTGTCTTTGAGCATTTCTTCAACAAAATAGACGGTTCCATACCCTGTTGCTTCTTTCCTTGCAAGACTTCCGCCATAAGAGAAGCCTTTTCCAGTTAGAACACCCGCTTCGTATTGACCGCGCATTTTCTTGTATTGACCGAACATATAGCCAATTTCACGAGCACTCACTCCAATGTCTCCAGCAGGAACATCAGTGTCTGCTCCGATATGTTTGCCCAGTTCGCTCATGAAACTTTGAGTGAAGCGCATAATTTCAGCATCACTCTTTCCTTTTGGATCAAAGTCAGCTCCGCCCTTTCCACCGCCGATAGGCTGACCCGTTAAGGAATTTTTGAAGATCTGCTCGAAACCAAGAAATTTCACAATGCTTGTATTAACTGATGGATGGAAGCGGATTCCGCCTTTGTAAGGTCCAATGGCACTATTAAACTGTACACGAAAACCACGGTTTACTTGGACAGTTCCATGATCATCCACCCAAGGAACTTGGAAACTGATCACTCGTTCAGGTTCAACTATGCGTTCTAAAATCCCGTTCTTACTATAAGAGGGATCCTTTGCAAGCACTGGTACTAACGAGTCAAACACCTCTTTCACGGCTTGATGGAATTCATACTCATTAGGATTTCTTTCCTTAACGGAACTAAATACTCGATCTACATATAGTCTAGCTTCCTCTGTTTTTGAATCTAGTACCTTCTCTAATGTCTCCATTTCAATCTCCCCCAATATCTGATAGTGATTTTGAATGTTCTGATTGTTAGATTTTCTGTTATGTAGTATTTTATTATTGACTGATTGATATGAACAATATGAAGTTTAGATAAAATTAATGCCGAATTGAGATCAATTAATAATGGAGTGGGTAAATTGGAATTAAGACAAATCAAATATTTTATTGAAGTGGCAAAACGAGAACATATGACAGAGGCTGCAGATGCCTTGCATGTCGCACAATCGGCAGTCAGCAGACAAATCTCAAATTTAGAAGAAGAATTGGGAGTCAAGCTATTTATTAGAGAAGGAAGAAGAGTAAAAGTAACCCCAATTGGACGTCTATTTTTAGAGCGGATGAATCAGGCGATGAACGTGATTGACAATGCTAAATTAGAAGTTGAAGAATATTTAGACCCAGAACAAGGAACAATTCGCATTGCTTTTCCGATTAGCATGGCTGCATATACATTGCCAACGGCTGTGGTAGCCTTCAGAAAGCAATATCCGAAGGTGAAATTCAAATTAAAGCAAGCAACATATCTTGAACTAATTAACGGGGTAGTGAATGGAGATTTTAATATGGCTTTGATTGGGCCTGTACCGAGAAATGAACCTAAACTTAAAAGCGAGATCTTATTTACAGAAAAAATTGTCGCTCTAGTTCCTATACACCATCCATTCGCAAACTATAAGAGCTTAATGCTAAGAGAGCTTAAAGAGGAATCCATTATTTTATTACCTGAAGGATATATTTTAAGAGACATAATTGTTAAGGCTTGCGAGAGTCAAGGCTTTACTCCTGAAGTGTCATTTGAAGGTGATGATATTGATGCATTAAAAGGGCTTGCCGCAGCAGGTCTCGGCATAACATTGATTCCAGAAATTACGTTAATGGACCATGTCCCTCCTTCAACGGTAAGAGTTCCTGTAGAAGAACCAATGATTCCACGGACTGTCGGAGTCATTATTCCAGGGGAAAGACCATTATTGCCAGCTGAGGAGCTGTTTTATCAATTTTTAAAGAAGATTTTTACAAGACTCGACCGCTTTCAAAATTAATTATTATTATTGTGGAAAAGGAATTAAAGAGATGGCAATTTTGTAGATAGTGAAGTGGATGCAGCACTAATACTGGGGATTATGACGAGGTTCTCATTCGATTGTAACGATTTAAGAGCATGTCTAATTGCTGGCTGTATTTAATTGTATCTGGATGATTTAAACCATTTTTAAGACCGCTTTTAATCATCTCGCAGCGAAGCTTTTCAATTCGACCTTCTAATTTTATTAGTAATGCATCATTAAACAACGTATGTAACTCCCATCTATATATAATTAATCCAATTTATAGGTGAAAAGTAACCGTTCTCTATCTTAGATCACTTTTGCTTAGATGTTAAGAGCTTCGACAAAGTTTTTGAGTTTTATGAAGGAAGATAGGACTTTTTTGTAAGAATGCTAATGGGGATTTGAAAAATGTACGATAATTTAAATTAAAAAGACCGAGTATGAACAAGTGGATGTAGACGTGTCTATACTCGGTCTTTCCAGGAAATATGATAGTGTAGGTTGATCAATTGCATATATGGCTTTTTGCATCGTTTCAATTAAATCCTTTTGATATTGACTATATCGATAAGAGCTAGGGGCAGTACGCAGGTTGATCGATTCATTTTCATGTTTAAGGTATGTCCAGTTGTGTACTGGAATGGAGAATAGATATTTATTTTGATCAAACTTCATGACGAACATGGAGGTATCCCCAAATTCTTTTAAGGGGTGCTCTAACGTAACTTCTAAACAAGCCGAAAATTCTAGAGTGTTTATACTTTTCACCAAGACCAGTCTCCTTTTCTCAACAGTTAAATTTGATTATGGTTTTAATCTTGATTTTCCAAACAAATTATTTGCTGCATGTCACACGATTTCTTATATTACGCTAATGTATCAAAGGAATATTAAATGAAGTCATAATTACCAGGTAGTTTTTTAATTTTTTATACTAACATAACGAAAAAGGTAAGTATCTAAACATTTTGAAATATAAAGCTCATTAACGATACATACAAGCAATCAGTGAACCTTATACCTTTCAATTAATTCCTTTCAATTAATACAATTTAATTGTTACAAGTCATTTGATACAATAAAGAACAAGAGTTTCATGCAAGTTAAATGAGGTGAGGTATTAATGGAACAATTAAGTCTTTTTGAAGATCCTTCGGAAGAAAATGATCATAAAGAAGCAAAGCCGAAACAATCAGAGAAAGTACCGCGTTCTTCGGCAAAGTTTTTACATGTAGATGAGGATATTATGATGTTATTGAAAGACGGTAAAACGGTTGTGGAAATCTGTAAATGGTTGATTGAGAACCGAGGATTTGAGGCATCAACTTATTCACAAGGCACATATAAAATTTATCCTCCACTTATGCAGCATTTAAAATTCTTGGAAAAAGAAAAGTACATCCGCTTAGTTGAAGTAGATCGCGGGAATGGAGCTTTCGAACCATATAAGGATGAGATTTCCCGATTGGCAGATGCAAAGTATGAGGTAATATAAGGAAGAGCGAGCATATGGGACTTCAATTGCTCGCTTTTTAATGCTTGCATACTCATTGTTTTCGACAATTCATCATGAATATAAAGCTTATATTTATGATAAGATGAGGGGAATAGGGAGGTATGAAGTGGTGAAAAGTTCAGCTAAGATCATCAGTGGGATTAGTATCCTGTTTGCACTTATTTTTGTTTATGAAAGACTCGTTCAAAACAGCAATTTACCCGAACTATTTGGTTCCATGCTATGGTTTGTACCAGTAGTCTTATCAGTGCTTTTCTATATGATTGCAGTAACGATCAATAAAGGCTATAACAAGGCTCTAAAAATGATAGGGATAGCTTATATTATCATGACTGTCATAGGAATAAGCTGGTATTTTGTGATTATTGTTATGATGGTAACCGGTTAATACATAAGTCATATGATTTGATAAAGTAAGACTCCGAAATGGGGGACTTAAATATGGGGACATTAGATGGAAAGATCGCGATAGTAACAGGCGTCAGCCGCTTGAGGGGAATTGGCGCTGCTATTTGTAAGGAACTTGCAGAAGCAGGATGTCAGATTTTTTTTACATATTGGACAGACTATGATGAACAAATGTCCTATCAGATCGAAGTAGATGAACCTTTAATGATAAAAGAAAAGCTTCGGCAATCTGGTGTGGAAGTCCAGTGTATGGAACTGGATTTAAGAGATATTCTTGCCCCCGAGAAGTTATTTAAAGAAGTGGTTGGACAACTGGGTGATCCAGATATATTAATTAATAATGCCGCCTATTCAAGTAATAATGGCTATACAACCTTAACTGCTGAAGAATTAGACAAGCATTACTTTGTTAATGTACGAGCAACGATGCTGCTTTCAAATCACTTTGCTCAAGCATTTAGAAAGGGCAGCGGAGGGAGAATTATCAACCTTACGTCTGGTCAATCTCAAGGACCCATGCCGGGCGAGCTAGCGTATGCAACGACCAAAGGAGCTATTGATGCATTAACGGTCACTCTTGCTCAAGAGGTGGCGCCGCTCGGTATAACGGTAAATGCGGTGAACCCCGGACCGACAAATTCGGGATGGATGACAGAGGAAATCAAGCAAGATTTAGCAGCTAAATTTCCTTTCGGTCGAGTGGGAGAGCCAGAAGATGCAGCAAAGGTTATTAAATTTTTAGTAACTGAAGACGCAGCCTGGATGACTGGACAGGTGATTCATTCAGAAGGCGGATTTATACGTTAGGGAGGGTGACTCATACGAAGTCACCTTTTTATTTTAAAAATTTGCCCTAACTTACTCTAATGTAGCAGGAATATGTAAGAGGATGTCGTGTATGACTCGATCATTTCTCGTGTTATGAAAGGGAACTCGTAATGGTCATGATAAGTTAATTAAGAAGAAGGGCGGGTAAGATGAATACTTTTGAAGGCTATAACACACGAACTATCACATCGCTAATTTTCGGAATGCTAGCAATTATATTTCACCACATTTTATTTGTCTTTATCCTTCCTCTTATCGTTATTAGCATCGTGTTTGGAATTGTAGGATTTGTAGATATAAAGAAAAACGGTCACTATGGGGTCATGTTGGGAATCGTTGGGATTTTATGTAGTTTGGTAGGCTTATGGTTTCTCGTACTAGAGTTTATTGAAATGATAAACTCAGTAAAAGAACTTGAAAAGGTTCAGAGGGTGCTAGAGGGATCTTAAATGCAGCTTCGGGTACTCGGTATCTTAAAAGAAAATGGAACTCACAGGTAAAAAGGGAAATTTCTTCTCTATTTTTCGAAGATATGACATAATAAAAAGATGTAATAATAAATAGAAGTTACGTTAATTATAAATAACTGTTTTCTTAAGAGAGGGCCTAAAGGAGAGATAGAATGCACAAGATGCTAGAGTCCTTTATAGAAGCTATACTTCAGGGCGATCAACATAGGGCATGGGTGATTGTTTTAAAAGCAGAGCAAACATATAAAGATAATATACATATATATGAAGACTTGATCACAGCTGCAATGAGAGAGATCGGACGTAGCTGGGAAAGTAATGATCTTACTGTGGCTGATGAACATTTAGCAACATCTACTATAGATTTTATTATGACTTACTATCACTCTAAGAAATCAAAGAATTATCAATCGTCTCAGCATAAAGCGATGTTTTTATGCCCAGCAGGGGAGCACCATGATATAGGAATAACGATGGTTTCTCACTTGTTTGAAGACTTTGGGTGGTCTACTAAACTTCTTGGTCCAAACGTCCCTTGTGCAGATGCTGTTCAGTTTGCGAAACAGTGGAAGCCAGACGTTATCGGTATTTCCATTACACTCACTTACAATCTAGCACAAATCGAGAATTATATTAAAGAATTAAATCAGTCAGGCTTAAAACCTGTTATGATGATTGGCGGGAGATTGGTAACCACCTATCAATTATCCTCTTTTATCACTGAACAAACGCTTCTATTTGATGATGTAGAAGAATTGAAAAGATGGTTACGTCGTCATTCGAAAGGAGCGTGGCAAGGTGTCACAAGTAAAGCATATCATTCTTCCTTATTTTCAGATCGATCCACAGTATGAAGTATTAGCACAATCCGATGAAGCTATCAATGTATTTGGAGCGTGTGAGAATGTATTATTATTAATCGATGAGGAAAGCAAGAACAAATTTAAGCACCATGTGTCACCAGCTGCAAAGCGTCAAGAACTTGAGATTGTAGTAAGAACAAAGGATCTTCCTTTCGTGTTGTTTGATTGTCATATAAAGTGGGAAGAAGGAGTTGGCCATTTAATTTTCATCAAGAAGCTTGAAAAGATTCAACATCTTGAACAATTAGTTTTTGACCATAAAAAGAGACTATCTACTACAAATTTTGAGCTACTTGATAATAAAGAAAAGGTAGAGGTGACGATTCAAGACATTCATCAGCTCTCAGCACCAATGATAAGGATTACCCACTACGCTGGATTAATTCTGTTTTTTGGCGACATGACTCAAACTTTAATAGAAGCAAATGAATGTAAACTGTTAACAAAGGCTTATGAGAAAGAATTTGAAGTGATGTTAATTGATTTCAGTGGAATAGGTACATTATCTACTGAGGGTGTTACAGCTTTAATTAAGATGATTCAACAATTTGAAGTAATGGGTTTAACAGTTACTATTATTGGGGTGAAACCGGAACACGCGATTTATTTTAATACGAATGGGTATCAGGTAGAGGCCTCTTTTCAAAGTAATCTTCATAATGTCATCCATCGTTATTTACACCAATAAGGGTTTCGTTTATATAAAAATAACCTTACCTCCCAAACGGAAATAAGGTTATTCTTGTATTAGTACGTTTTATCACCATTAAAGATAGAGTTTTTTACAACAACATAATCTACGTGACGAATGGCATCTAATTTAGTTCCGCCAGCGTAAGAAATCGATGATTGAAGATCTTGCTCCATCTCAATTAATGTATCCTTCAATGAACCTTTGTGCTCAACAATCATCTTTTTCCCTTCAACATTTTTCTTCTCGCCTTTTTGGAATTCTGAAGCCGATCCAAAATATTCCTTGTAAAGCTTTCCGTCTTTTTCAATCGTTTCGCCAGGTGATTCTTCATGACCTGCAAATAATGAACCAATCATCACCATAGACGCGCCGAACCTGATAGATTTGGCAATATCACCATGCGTACGAATACCGCCATCCGCAATAACAGGTTTGCTTGCAGCTTTGGCACACCAGCGAAGCGCAGCTAACTGCCAGCCTCCTGTACCAAAACCAGTTTTAATCTTCGTGATACATACTTTACCTGGTCCAATGCCAACCTTTGTAGCATCTGCCCCAGCATGCTCAAGCTCTCTAACAGCTTCTGGAGTCCCAACATTACCAGCAATAACAAAGCAATCAGGCAAATGTTGTTTAATATGTTGAATCATTTCAATGACGGCATTTGAGTGGCCGTGTGCAATATCAATCGTAATATAATCAGGCACTAATTGTTCCTCAGCTAATTGAAGTACAAAATCGTATTCTTCAGCTTTTACTCCAACGCTAATAGAGGAGATTAATTCCCTTGATTTCATATCTCTGATAAAAGATACTCGTTTTTCAGGTTCAAAGCGATGCATGATGTAGAAGTAGCCATTTTTCGCTAAGAACGTTGCAATTGTTTCATCAATAATCGTCTGCATATTCGCAGGTACGACTGGCATTTTAAATGTATGTTTACCTAAAGTGATGGTTGTATCACACTCAGATCGGCTATTTACTACACATTTTGCTGGAATCAGTTGAATATCTTCGTAATCAAACACATTTTCCATAATTACACCCCTAAAAACGAATATTTGAATTATATCTAAAAAGAATCGTTCGTACATTTGGTAATTTACATCATTTTCTGATGAATGTCAAAGCTTTTTTCGAGATGAACAGGTAAAGGAGGAAAGGGGTTACAACAAAAAAAGCGATACAGCATCTCTTCTGTATCGCTTAATCATAGTTAAATTTATTGGTGATCATCTGCATAACTGCCCATTGCTTCACACATAAATTGGGCAAGACCTTCTCCGAATTGATCAATGTTTTTAGTGAACCGATCGTCTAGGATATACATTTGACCTAACCCTTTAAAGGCATCTAAAGAATAGCAGCCTATCTTATTTAATAAGATAAACCACTTTTTAATAACTTCCTGTGCTTCTTTTGAGGCTGGGTCCGTGTGACGAATAGCAGCTAGTTCCCGGTAGAGATTATTCATCTCTTCTTGTCGTTCCTGAGTCATACCTTTAGCAGTCTCATCTACTTTCTTATCACCATAACGTTCTCTTGCTTCCTTTTCATAAGGGTTATGACTGAAGTCGAATCCCTTAAACTTTTCTTCGCTTGTCATATGAATGTCTCCTTTTTTATACTGTATGGTTTTGTCAATCGTTAGAATCATTTGGTTAAGTTTATCTCGCTTTTCCAAGAGCATTTTACGTTGCCACACTAATGCTTTTTGCTGATTAAAACCAGGGTCTTCGAGTACTTCTTTAATCTGTTTTAATGAAAATCCAAGTTCTTTATAGAAGAGAATTTGCTGAAGTGTATCTAAGTTACTTTCTGAATAATACCGGTAGCCTGCTTCTGATATCGTATCTGGTTTTAACAGGCCGATTTCGTCATAATGATGTAGTGTGCGCACACTAATTCCCACGAGCTCTGCAAGTTCCTTCACTTTCACTTCTAACCCTCCCTTCAAACCTTACTATAAGCTATCACGTGACGTGAGAGTCAATATCTGAATGAAAATAATTACACCAGTATTTGGTATAATGGAAGGTAATAAGAATGTGAGAGGGTGAATCAGATGAACCGAGAATACTTAAAAGTTTATAAAGAAGCACATACCATACAGCCTCTTACTAAAGGATTTTCGACGGATGAAAAATATGTTATTGATCAAAACTATTTACTTAGAATCTTCCCTAAAGAGGAATTAGAACGGCGAATGATCGAGTTTGAAACGATCTCTAAGCTGACGTCTTTTTCTAAAAAGATACCAAGGCCAATAGAGTTTGGAGAGTTAATAGATGAGGAGAGGGGGTATATGGTTTTATCCTACATACCAGGTGCTGACGGAGAAGAAAATTTAACGAGGTTAAATGAAAGTGAGCAATACAGGGCAGGAGTAAAAGCAGCAGAAGAATTAAAGAAACTCCATCAATTGAATGCTCCGCTAGAACTTCCGGAATGGCATATTGCTAAAAAGAATAAAAGCGATAACTATTTAAAGGAACTTAAACTCATAAATTTAGATGAACATACGAAAGATCGTTTGACCAATTATATAAGAGAAAATGAACCTTTAATGCAAGGGCGGCCAAATCAGTTTCAGCATGACGACTTTCATCCTTCTAATCTAGTCTTTCATCATGACCAATTTAGAGGGATTATTGATTTTCAGAGGATGGATTGGGGTGATCCTATTCATGACTTGCAAAAGATAGGTTTCTTTACTAAGCAAGTCAGTCCGGCCTTTGCTAAAGGAAATATTGACGGCTACCTTAAAGACAAAAGGGAGGAAGATAGGTTCTGGCCGCTTTATGGTCTGTATAGTGCGATGCATATAGTTTCTGCTTTTGTATGGGGGATGAAAATGGGCCCTAAGCAGTTTGAATTTTTGTCGGGACGAGCTTTTGAAGTGTTAGAGGACCATGACTATTTCCAGAGCAATATTCCAAAGTGGTATAGGTGAAAAAGCAAATGAGGCTGAAACAAAAGTATTATAACTTCTAGGAATATAAATATTACAGATGCGGCCTTTGTACACCGCTCCTAAAATATACTTCGCTTTCCGTGTGGAGCTAGTGAGCTTCCTCGGGCTTTCGCCCTGTGGGATCTCACATTTGCTCTAGTCCACACAGGAGTCTACGTATATTTCATCCGCCAAATTAGCGCTTCATTCGTATCCTGAGTTAAACACTTTAATTATGTCCCTGACTTTACTAATTTAATTTCAAACCAAACACCTCGCCACCACGGCTTGCGACAACGACATAATTGTTATAAACAGCAGGGGATGCTTCCACATTTGCCCCAAGATTCATTACATCTAGCACTTCTCCTGAACGTGCACTGATCAAATGCATATTGCCGGCTGAATCTGCTTGAAGGATATACACATCTCCGTTTTCTGTATAAACATCAACTGGAGAGGACCATGCATAATTGGTCATCAGATTACGCCACTCCTCTTCGCCTGTTTCTTTATTTACAGCGACCATTAATCCACCATTTATGGTGTCGTAACGTGCTATCGTGAAAATAACGAGATGATCTATTTCCTCCTTGCCGACTATAGGAGTGGCTAGCATCCCACCGTTCACATCTGGGATGGAGTAAGCTGGATAGCTAAGGCTCCATATAACCTCACCAGTAATGCCGTCTATTTTGCGGAGCAGACAATCACCGAATGGTCCTTGGTGGTCTACCTCTGTTCCTGTATAGATGAAAGGGTGGTTTTCTTCTTCATCTATAACAATCGTCGCATCTGTGTCATCGGTTGCTTCTAGCGCAAATATCGGAGTAGAATCTTCTAAATTGATTGCTATTACACTGCCGCCATTATCTGCAAAATATGCAATGTTTCGATAAACAGCGATCGAATTTTCAATTCCTTGATGTGAGTTATTTGCCACTTTATATCGCGCTTTTTTAATCTCAGGCTTTACAGAAATAGATTTCTGTTCAAGGTCGAACGTGGTATTAAGATTTGCATGATAAAATAGGCCGTTTTCTCCGCCAAGCACTAGTTGATCAAGCTTACGGTTAATGAGTGCTGCCCCGTCAAATGCCCCCCATCCTCGATAAGCCCAAGGATCAACTCCAGGAATAAAATATAGTTCACTTCCATCAATTAGACTAAATATACGATAGCCTATCGGACTCTCAGGAATTCCTTGCCCCACATACAATAGGGGGTAGCCGCGAGGATCAATGGAAACAGTGCCTTTAATTGGGCCGCCTACTTTAATTGGAGGTCTTGTTTGAATGCCCGTTTCTAGCTCAGCAAAATAGACAGATCCATCAAGCGATCCGTAAATGACCTCTGTAAATCCTTTTTGTTGTTTAAAAGACTCATCAACATTCATAATGGCACGTACCTCATCATCCCATGAGATGATACTAGGCTGTCCCGTCCAGCCGGCCCCTCCGCCCCATTTATGATGTGACCCGGTGCGGAAATTCCATGCTTTTTCAATGTGAGAAACATTTGTAGAGATACGTCCGTAGGCGGGTGCCGTGCGACTATGGTTTCCTCTAAATGTAAGAACACCAGGGATATCGGTATACTCCTCAGGAAACAAGGCAGAATCAAATGTACTTTCTGCTTTAGATTCGTATGTAAGAGTTGGTATTTCTTGTTTTTCTATATGTACCGCTTGATAAGCTGGTATAGGGGCTTGAAAGCTCTTTTGCTCTACCTTCATATAGATGTGATCCGCAGCGTATAATTTTTCATCAGCTGAGACTCGGTCCCCCGTCATTGTTTTCATTGTACAGCCGCTTGAGAATAACAAAGTTATCATCATTAAGATTACCAGGTGCCATTTCAATTTTTTCACTTCCCTTAACAGGTGCACTTTTTCAATATATTGTAAGGGGTTTCCGGTGAAAAAGGTGACGGAAATTGTAAGTGAATGATAAAGAAGTTTCGGGGGGAAGTGACATAGGACGGTACTTATAATAAGAAGCTTCACGTATAAGAGGTACAGTGAAATGAGGAGAATGCTTCGAAATTTAATTATTAATATTAAAATTATTCCTCAAAAAAATAAATTTCCCTACAACTATTGAAAATTCATAACATTTCAGCTATATTGAAAGCACTTACATATAAGGTCATCAGATGACCTTATGATTATTTTGTGGTATAAAGGGAGGGGCAGGAATGAGTTTAGGAATTTTATCGTTATTTGCATTAATACCAATACTGACGGTTTTTTTGTTTCTTGTTATTTTTAGGTGGCCGGCTAAGCATGCTATGCCAATAGCTTTTGTGGTTACCGTAGTTATGGCGTTATTTGTTTGGGAAGTGCCGGCTGCACAAATTGCAGCAGCCAGTACAAAAGGTGTGGTGACGGCACTTGAGGTGCTATTTATCGTCTTTGGTGCCGTACTCATGCTGAATACACTAAAAGAAAGTGGAGCGATCCAAACGATTCGTCAAGGGTTTATTGATATCTCTCCAGACCGGCGAGTGCAGGCCATTATTATTTGCTGGCTGTTTGGGTCCTTTATTGAAGGCGCTTCCGGCTGGGGGACACCGGCTGCCGTACTAGCACCTTTGCCAGTTGCAATTGGCTTTCCTGCAATGGCAGCCGTCATGGTAGCCTTGATTATTCAATCTACTCCGGTATCTTACGGGGCTGTTGGAACACCAATCTTAATAGGTGTGCAGTCTGGGTTAACCGGGTCTGATAATGTAGTTCAGGCTGCAGCAAGTCTTGGTATGAGCTTTGAAGAGTATATTCGAATGATTGGCGGTCAAGTAGCTATATTTCATGGGATTGTAGGGCTGTTTATTCCATTAATTATGGTCACGATGCTGACGTTATTCTTTGGGCCTAAAAAGTCGCTGAAGGCAGGTATGGAAGTATGGAAATTTGCTCTATTTGCAGGCCTTGCTTTTACCATTCCATATGCACTAGTTGCTAATTTTCTTGGACCTGAATTTCCATCATTATTCGGGGGCTTAATTGGTCTTGCAATTGTTGTACCAGCTGCAAAAAAGGGTTGGTTTATTCCTAAAACTAAATGGGATTTTGAACATTCATCTAAATGGGATCCGGAGTGGACAGGAACATTATCAGCTACAACTTTGTCAAAAACGACTATTAGTCCGTTAAAAGCATGGCTGCCGTATATTTTAATGGGAGTGTTACTCGTCATTACGCGATTAAATGTCCTTCCGTTTGGCGATTGGCTGAAGCTTGCCAAAATTCATATTGAATCTGTATTCGGAACACAGATTGCTATTGAGAGTACGCCGTTTTTCTTGCCAGGTTTTATTATGGTATTGATGTCTCTATTAGGCTATATCTTATACAGCATGAATCAGACAACGTATGGAACGGCAGTGAAAAATTCAACAAAAATGATTATTGGAGCAGCACCGGCCTTGCTGTTTGCTGTGCCAATGGTGCAAGTATTTATTAATTCCGGAGTTAACACAACTGGGTATACGAGTATGCCGCTAGTATTAGCTGAGGGTGTCTCGGCATTAATGGGACAAAATTGGCCGCTTGTTGCACCAGCCATTGGGGCATTAGGAGCATTTGTGGCAGGAAGTAATACGATTAGTAATATGATGTTTGCGATGTTTCAGTTCGGTACAGCTGAAAATGTTGGCATTAATCCGGCAACAATTGTCGCTTTGCAAGCTGTTGGCGGAGCGGCAGGAAATATGATTTGTGTTCATAATGTAGTTGCAGCATCAGCAACAGCAGGTCTTGTCGGGCGAGAAGGAACGCTTATACGAAAAATGTTAATACCTACCTTCTATTATGTCCTCTTTGCAGGCGCTGTTGGGTATATAGCTATAAATGGTATTGGCTTAAATATCGGAACATTCATGGCAGCAGTCGTTGTTATCACGATCGTATCCATCATTATAAAAGAGAATCGTAAGGAAAAGACAACAGAAGATCACAGGCAGCAAAAGTTCGGAGGTTGATTTATATGAAAGTTTCATTATTTATTACCTGTTTGGCCGATGTATTTTATCCAGGAGTGGGGAAAGACACGGTTGAAGTATTAGAGAGATTAGGATGCGAAGTGGATTTTCCAGAAAAGCAGACCTGTTGCGGGCAGCCGGCATTTAACAGCGGCTATCATAAAGACACAAAGAAAGTGGCTAAGCATATGATTGAGACATTTGCTCATTCTGATTATGTAGTGATGCCCTCAGGTTCATGTGCATCGATGATTCATGAATACCATGATTTATTAAAAGATGAGCCAGAATGGCAGGTGCGAGCAGAGGATTTGGCGAAAAAAACCTACGAGTTTACGCAATTTCTTGTTCATGTGCTTAAAGTTGAAAAGGTGAATGCCAGCTTACATGCGAATGCAACCTATCATACATCTTGTCACATGACACGCCTGCTTGGGGAGAAAGAAGCTCCTTTTAAACTCCTTGATCAAGTAGAAGGCTTGAACCTGCAGACCTTGCCTAACCGCGAGGCATGCTGCGGGTTTGGGGGAACATTTGCAGTGAAGATGTCACCTATTTCTGAACAAATGGTCGATGAAAAGGTTCATCATATTGAAGAAACGAAGGCGGAGTTATTAATTGGGGCAGATTGCGGGTGCTTGATGAATATTGGCGGACGGATAGAGCGCAATGGAAAGCCAGTCAAAGTGATGCATATTGCACAAGTATTAAACAGCCAAGAATCTGTGAAGAAAGGGTGAATAGTTCATGGCAGTAAAAATAGGCGACCCCAATTTTAATACACGAGTAGAAAAAGGGTTAAAAAATACATTTATGCGACAAGCTGTTACATCCGCTCAAGAACGGCTGAAAATGGCAAAGTCGAAAGCTGAAGATGAGCTCGGAAATTGGCAGGAGTGGCGCAATTTAGCTGAAGAAATTCGCACGCATACATTAGAAAATATTGATTATTACTTGCATCAACTAAGTGAAAACGTAAGCAATAATGGTGGATATGTTTTCTTTGCGGAAACGGCAGAAGAAGCAAATGCTTATATTAAAGAAGTGGCTCAAAAGAAAAACGCAAAAAAAGTCATAAAATCTAAATCTATGGTGACAGAAGAGATTAGTATGAATGAAGCGCTTGAGAGTGTTGGGTGTGAAGTGATTGAATCTGATCTTGGAGAATATATTCTCCAAATTGATGATCATGACCCCCCGTCTCATATCGTCGCGCCGGCTCTTCATAAAAACAGGGAACAAATCAGAGAAACCTTTCAAGAGAAGAAAGGCTACACCAACACGTCTAAACCGGAAGAGCTGACGTTATTTGCAAGAGAGCAGCTGCGCAAAGAGTTCCTTGAAGCTGACATAGGGGTAACTGGCTGTAATTTTGCGGTCGCAGAATCAGGAAGTATTTCACTTGTCACAAATGAAGGAAACGCAAGGCTTGCCACAACTCTTCCTAAAACGCAGATCACAGTTATGGGGATGGAACGTGTCGTACCTACTTGGGAAGAGCTTGATATTTTAGTCAGTATGCTTTGCAGGAGTGCAGTTGGTCAAAAACTGACAAGTTACATTACAGGGCTTACAGGTGCAAAAGCAGAAGGGGACCTAGATGGACCGGAAGAATTCCATCTTGTTATTGTTGATAATGGACGTTCTAATATCCTAGGAACAGAATTCCAATCAGCTTTAAACTGTATTCGGTGTGCAGCTTGTATTAATGTTTGTCCGGTGTACCGTCATGTTGGCGGTCATTCATATGGCTCAATTTATCCAGGCCCGATTGGTGCAGTATTGACGCCATTATTAGAGGGATATGATGATCATAAAGAGCTGCCATATGCTTCTAGTTTGTGTGCAGCCTGTACGGATGCTTGTCCAGTAAAGATCCCTCTTCATGAACTGCTCGTTAAACATAGAAGAAATATTGCTGAAGAGAAACGTACAACCCTTTCTGAAACGTTGGCTATGAAGGGATTTGGAATGGTTGCAAGCTCGCCATCCCTCTTTAATATGAGTACAAGAACGGCACCGATGATGCTCTCACCATTTACGAAGGATGGAAAAGTCTCAAATGGTCCAGGCCCGTTAAAATCATGGACTGATATTCGTGATTTTCCTGAAAGTAAAAAAGAGAGATTCAGAGATTGGTTTAAAAAACGTGAAGGCCAAAAGGGAGGGACACACCATGATTCAACATCGCGAAACATTTCTCAATAACGTAGCCAAGAAGCTCGGACGTGCGAGAAAGACAACAGGAGTTACCCGCCCGGATTATCGTCATAAGCCTCAGTTAGAGGTGATGAAAGATTTCACTCAAGATGAGCTTGTTTCTGTCCTTAAAACACAATGCCTTGCTATTCATACAGATGTCAAGGAAACGAAGCGAGAAGCTCTTGTAAGTGCTATTGACGAAGTACTTGATGAGTACCAAGCCGAGTCTGTGATCACGTGGGCTGATTCAAGATTTGAGGAATACGGCCTTAAATCTTTTCAGGAAAGAGATACAGTGGACGTATGGGAGGCAGATGAAAACAGCAAATCTGTTGAAATAGCGGAACGTGCTGATGTCGGAATTACCTTTGCTGATTACACCTTAGCTGAATCGGGTACCGTTGTATTGTTAAGCGATAAAGGTAAAGGGCGCTCTGTTAGTTTGCTGCCGACTTACTATATCGCAATTATACCTAAGAGCACTCTTGTTCCTCGTATGACACAAGCAACTAGTGCAATTCATGAAATGGCTAAGAAGAGTGGAAGCCGTATTCCTTCTTGCATCAATTTCATATCAGGACCTAGTAATAGTGCGGATATTGAGATGAATTTAGTCGTCGGTGTACATGGGCCTGTTCGTGCCTGCTATATCATTGTAGACGATATGTAAGGATAAGCCAGCCATGATTTAATGGCTGGCTTATGTTGATGGAAGCGGTCTATGCTATAATAAGAGCAATTGAATTGAACGAGGTGCAAGAAATGGGATTTAAACATGTACAAACAAAAAAGGTATCTGAAGTGATTAGGGAGCAGCTCGAGGAAATGATCCGGACGGGTGAGGTGCAGCCTGGTGAGAAGCTGGATTCTGTTGAAAAGCTGGCTAAAGAATTTAATGTAAGCCGTTCGGCTGTCAGAGAAGCACTTAGTGCTCTAAGAGCTGTTGGGTTAATTACGATTCGTCAAGGGGAAGGAACCTTTGTAAATAAATATGATTTTTCTAATATGATTGCACCAGTAGCGGAAAGAAGAATTATTTCTAAACCCGAAATGCTGGAATTGTTTCAAGTGAGAAAAATAATTGAAGTTGGTGCGGCAAGCTTAGCAGCTGAGAATCGAAAAGATAAAGATGTTGAAGCAATGAGAGAGGCTTTAAAAGAGATGGAAGCCGCTTCAGGAGATGAAGATCTGGGGGAGAAGGCCGATGTGAAATTCCATCTAGCTTTAGCTAACGCCACTAGAAACAATATTTTGAAAGATATGATGCAGCAGCTTTCAGATACTTTAGGGAGGACCATGTTTGAGAGCAGAAGAATTGCATTATTTTCGGATCAGCAAACATTTGACCGCCTTCAAGTGGAGCATGAGAAGATTTTAGAGGCGATAGAAAAGAAAGATTCAAATGGAGCTAACCAAGCGATGCTTGAACATTTAATAAATGTAGAGAATACATTAACAGCCTATCATGATAAATAAGAAAGCATGCAGCACTCATCCTTAGATGAGTGCTGCTTTTCTAGTTTAATGATGGGTTTTTAAAGTAATATAAGAAGTAAGGTCATCAAAATGGGAGGCTGAACGATGTTATCAAAATCTCAAAAATCCCTTGTTAAAATGAAATGGGAAAATGTTCTGTTTGCGCATTGGGCATATGATCCACATATTATACAAGCAAAGCTGCCTAAGGGGATAAAAGTTGATACTTATAAAGGGAAAGCTTATGTTGGAGTGGTTTCTTTTCTGATGAATAAAATTCACCCTAAGATCCTCCCTGAAAAAGTTAGTTTCTCCCTGCCGGAAATTAATGTCCGTACTTATGTAGAGGTAGATGGAAAAAAGGGAGTTCTTTTTTTAAGCTTAGATACAGGTAGTAAAATAAGTGTTCTTGGTGCAAATGCTTTCTTAGATATGCCCTATTTTCACTCGGATATTACAATGAAAAGAGAAGGCGATCTTACTTATTTTGAAAGTATAAGAAAGGCAAATCAAGCGGTATTTAAAGGAGCGTATTCCTCCAAAAGCGACGTTTTCGCTGCGCGTGAAGAATCTCTAGAATATTGGCTGACTGAGCGTTATCGACTATATTCAACAGCCAAAAATGGAGACATTCAATACGGTGATATTAAACATGAACAATGGCCCCTGCAGCAAGCAGGAGTCAACATTAAAGAGAATTCCTTAATCTTGGCCGCCGGGCTGCCTTCTCAAAAAGGAGAACCTCATTTGCTCTATAGTCCAGGCGTGACAGTTGATATAGGAATGATTCAAAAATATTAAAAGAATCGCAGGTACTAAATCTGCGGTTCTTTTTATTCTTAAAGAAAAATTACTTATCACCTGCCACGCTCGAATATCAGTTATAATATGGAAAGTGAACAAATAAGCAGGTGATTGTCTTTGAAAATAAAATTAACTATATTTCTTAGTATTCTTGTAATTTATAATGGTATCAGGTATTTGGTTTATATTATTAATGGCTCAACTCATACATACGATTATGTGATGTTTAGCATTAATGTTCTAGCATTGGCTTTTGTGATTTATTCAATATTAAATGATAGAAAGAAGAGAAAAAACCGCTGAGGTGATTCAAAGTGGATAAATTTGCAGGGGCTGCTTTATTTATTATGTTCCCGCTCCTTCTTTTCTTGGCAATCATCCTAACTTTAAGATGGCTTGTCGGAGAAAAATGGAATGAAAAAGAAAGAGAACAAAAACGATTAAGAGAACAGTTGGATCGAATAGAGAAGAAGATTGATCAACTTTTAAAATAAAGAGAAATTTTGAAGAGAGGGCATTCAAGTAGGGGGAGTGGGATGACAAAGAATAAAGGGATCCATTATAGCTGGATTGTACTGCTTGTTACATTTATTGCCCTGTTATTTGTTCAAGGAATACGACTATCGTTTGGCGCCTTTATTGAGCCTTGGGAAGAGAGTTTTGAAGCCAGCCGTGCCCAAATTACGTCCGTCTCCCTTGTAAGCTATCTCGTGTTTGCAGTCTTGCAGCCATTTGTCGGGAGGATTATGGACCGTGTTGGAGTAAAGAGGGTTGTTATTTGGAGTATAGTCGTGGTTGGAGCAGCAATGATCCTAACAGCTTTTGCGACAAAACCTTGGCAGATTGTTCTGTTGTACGGAGTCATGGCCTCTATCGGATTTGGAGGAATGTCTAATGTAGTTGGGACGCTTGTTGTTGCAAAATGGTTTACGGTGAAAAAAGGGTTTGCGATGGGAATCATGTCAGCAGGTACGGCAACAGGACAGTTTAGTGTCGTTCCTTTGTCTATTCTTATGATCGAAGCGATAGGCTGGAAGTTGACGGTTATGATTTTAGGAATGATTGTTCTCATTGTTCTCCTTCCAATCATCTTACTCTTATTTAAAGCTTCACCTAAAGAGAAGGGAATCGAACCATATGGTGGAGCACTTCCTGAGACTGTCCCTGTATCTCCTGGGGGAAACAGTTTAACATCAAAACCAAAAGGTTCGTTCTTTTTACAGAGGCCATTTCTATTTTTATTTTTCTCTTTTTTTATTTGCGGCTTTACAACAGTGGGTTTAATAGATACCCATCTTGTGCCGTTTGCGCAGTATTGCGGATTTACAGCTGCCACAGCAGGGGCAGCTGTTAGTACATTGGCTCTCTTCAATTTTTCAGGAACGATTGTCTCTGGGTATCTTTCTGATAAATGGGACAGCAGGTGGATGCTTGGAGGACTTTATGGGCTGCGAGGGTTAACAATTATTATTTTGATCGTCATCGTTCATGAACAACGTTTTTTCACCTTCTTCTTAGGGCAAACGGAACTTCTGTTTATATTTGCTATTTCATTTGGCATCGTTGATTTTGCCACCGTAGCTCCTACGATGAAATTGGCTTCAGAATATGCCGGTAAGACGATTATTGGATTTATGATCGGTCTGTTATTTTTTGGCCATCAAATAGGAGCAGCTCTTGGTTCTTTTATTCCAGGGGTATTATTTGATCAAACAGGGAGCTATGATATCACGTTTGTGACAGCGATCATTCTTTGTCTTGCTGCTTCCATTATGTGTTTTATGCTTCCGCGTCCAAAACAAGTGTAGGAGGTTGGAATAGATGAATAAAAACATCAAAATAGGACTACTGCTTATAACGTTCACGTTCTTTGTTGGAATCCTTCTAGCAGGATCACTTTCTTACTTTAATAGTAAAGAAATTCAGGCAGCTACGGAACAATGCTTCACACACGGCGGCACGCCCTTAGTTGAAATTGATACATTTGTGCTTGGTTATTCATTTTCATGTGAGAAATAAATTGAAAGAGACGCCTTGTCAGGTGCGTCTCTTTTTGTCTTTTATTCTACTTTTATAGTAACTTGATCAACGGCATTATACCCATAGCCTTTCCGGTTCCAAAAAGGGGATTCAGGTTGTGTGCGCTTATTAGAATCAGTTGCACGGCTCATAATGGTATGCTCTTTCTTAGCTGTAAAGGGATAAGTGAGAGACCATTGAGACAGGCTGAACTCCTGACCGTTATCTACAGAAGCAGGCATCCAGCTCTCTCCTCCGTCCACACTGACCTCCACTTTCTTAATTACCCCATCCCCTGTCCAGGCGATTCCTTTTATCGTATGCTTCCCCGTATCAACTATGTCTCTGTCTAAAGGATATTGAATCGTTGAATTAACATTGATGGTTGTGACCGGAAAAGCGTCTTCATTATTGTCTTGATTTGGATAATACATATAATCGATTGTCTGAAAAGGTCCTGCAAATGATGCTGATATGACCGTTATTTGTTTTACCCATTTTACAGAAGCCATTGCATACCAGCCAGGTACAATTAAGCGGATAGGATAGCCGTGTTTAAAAGGAAGAGGCTGATCATTGTATGAATAAGCGATTAATGTATCAGGGTGCAGCGCCTTCTTTAATGGCAAGCTTCGCATGTATGCATACACATTATCTAAATCTGAACGATATCCATCATCATAACCCTCTATGACTACTTCATGTGAATCTGAATCTATGTTTGCTTTTTCTAATAAAGTTTTAAGGGGAACACCTTTAAAGCGACCAACACTCATCGCTCCTTTTTCCCACTGTTCTCCAAATACTTTCGGCCTGAATAAGCTTCTCTTATTTCCTGCACATTCCATAACGACTTCCACTGTTTTTGAGGGGTGGGCGAGCAGCTCTTCAATAGAGAAAGCAATAGGGTTTTTTACAGAGCCATTTACGGAAAGCCAGAAGTTAGCATAGTTAAAGGGCGGGTAAGAAAAATGGTTACGTTTATAAAAAAGGGAGGCTGGTGTCTGTTTATTGAAAAGAAAATGTATGGGTGATTCTTGATTTTCAGGGTACAGCTTTTTCGTTGTTAGTGATGGTTTGGCGATGGGGTCGTTCTCATTTGTCATATATTCATCCCCTCCTCATAAGTGCTATGTACATCATATGGATGAAGGTCATTAAATATTCATTTATCCTGAATATGAAAGTAGGTCATTTTACTAAAAGGAGCTTACACAAGTTGATTATTCATGCCTGTGGATGCATATTCATTCAGTACGAAAGTACCCTTTTTCTGAAATTAAGAAGCATACATTTCGAATTTCGGAAGGTTCTGCTATATTTGAAACCATAAATCTATAATTGTTTGGGAGAGGAAGGGCGATTCTATGAAACTAAGAAAGATAATGATCAGCTGGCTGGCAATTGTTATGGTGCTGTCAGTTGCTTATCCTGCTTCATTACCAGCTGCAGAACAGAGCACGGTAGAGGTTGATCATGTAATTGAATTAGATGTAAGTCAATCACTTTTTTCACTAACAGAAACGCGTACAACAGAAGTCCGGGCGACATTTAATGAAGAGGTAGATCCTGAGCAAATTGACGTACAGTTTGGCGGGAAGGATTTATCAGAGTGGCGTAAATGGACAGGTTCGTCGAATTATGATGGTGATCCATTTATTAATGTAATAGAAGGACCTGCTGTAGAAGAAGGTACAAATGAAGTGACGGCAACGATTGAATTTGGACTGCCTTTTAATCGTACAGATCTTTCTAACCGGACGATTCGAGTCCAATATCAAGATTTAATTGGAGAGTATGAACTATCACTAGTGAATCATGCAACAGGCGAGAAGGCTGCTACCACTGTCCAGCTGAATGTATATGATGAATTCTTATTTTATGATGAATTAAAGCCTGCAATTGATCAAGTGTTTGAGGAAGCAAAGGCTGATACAGATAATACCCGCTATTTGGATTACCAAAAGGTAGGGGAGTCGGCTGAAGGTCGCGATATTCATTTTGTTGTGTTAGCAAGAGATGAAGCTGCAGTTGATACATACTTAAATGAAACGCTGCCACAAGCATTAGAAGATCCTGCGAGCTTAATAGAAAAGCTTGAAAATGGAACAATGGGAGACTATCAGCTTCCGATTTGGTTTAATAATATTCACCCTGATGAAGTAGAAGGGGTCGATGCACAAGTTGAACTATTGAAGAAGTTTGCACTAGAAGAGGAAGTTACGTTTACAAATACAGATGAGGATGGAAACGAAGTACCTGTTTCATTAAATATGGACGAGGTTCTTAATGATGTAATCTTCTTATATATGTTCACAAGCAACCCAGACGGCCGTGTGGCTAACACGCGTGCAAACGCTGAAGGGTTTGACTTGAACAGAGATAATGCGTATCAAACACAAGTAGAGACCCAGCAGGTAAATGAATTGATCTCAACTTGGACGCCGCTGTCCTTTGTTGATATGCATGGCTATGTAAATGGCTTTTTAATTGAGCCAGGTACACCGCCGCATAACCCTAACTTTGAATATGATTTATTAATTCATAATATGATGGACCAAGCACATGCAATGGGGCGTGCGGGTGTTGGGAATTCAAATTTAACAGATTACTTCATTGCCCAGCTTGAATGGGAAGACGGCTGGGACGATATGACCCCTGCCTACACTGCGATCTATGCTATGCTTCATGGCTCGCTTGGCCACACAATTGAAGTGCCGACATTAAGCCAGGATTCATTGCATGCTATGGTAGGTGTTGGACTTGGTTCCACATACTTTGTGACAGAGAATAAGGACGAGCTTTTTAAACAGCAGCTTGAAATCTTTAAACGAGGAGTTAACGGTGAAGATAATCGAGCTGTGGATGAGTATTTTGTTAATGCAGACGGTGAAGAAATAGGACGCGTCCGCCATGGGCATGACAGCTTCTTCCCAGATTATTATGTAATTCCGACAGATAAGGAGCACCAGAAAAACGTATTAGAAGCACATAAAATGGCTGAATACTTGCTTCGTAATGGTGTGAAAGTAGAAGAAACAACACGCCCTGTAGATCTACAAGGGGAAACATATCCTAAAGGAACATTTGTTATCCCAATGAACCAAGCTAAAAGAGGACTCGCTAATGCAGTGCTCTATCAAGGAGATAATGTTTCAGACTGGAATGCGATGTATGATCCGGTAGTAGTGAACTTCCCTGCCCTTCGTGGTTTCGATCAGCTGGAGATTAGAGAAGCAGGAGCTTTCAAAGGATTAACTCAAGAAATGGCTGAAGTTAACTTGCCAACTGGTGAATTGAGGGGCAATGCACCTAAGCAAGTGGTTAGATCAACTTCAAATGATACGGTAAAACTTATTAATGCCCTCCTAAATGACGGTAAAAAGGTTGAAGTGGCAGTTGAGAGTAAAGGAAATATCTCTCGCGGTGATTACATTATTTCTACTCAGGATCTACGAAGCTATGAATCTACCTTCTATTTTGAAGCTCACCCAGCTGGTAACGGTAAGGGAGTGGAGACAGAGCAGGTTGTTCAGCCAAAAGTTGCAGCTACAGGTTCAAGCCAGTTGAATTTCTCTATAAGACAATTAGGGTTTACACTAGTTAAACCTGAAAATGCAGATGTCATTGTTAGTGATGCTCGTAATTTTAATGCTCAACAGGCTGAAGGAAAAGCCTTCATCGGGATTGGTGGCAGTGCATTAAGGTCTGTATATGATAGTGGAGTGTTAGAAGGATTCAAATACGTGCAAACAAGAGGTACTCATGAAGGGCTTGTCAAAGCAAACGTGAATCCGCATAAGTTGACTGCAGGATATAATGCCAATGAACTTCTTTATGTAACGACAGGGTCATATATAACCGAAGTTCCTGAAAGTGCAGAAGTGCTGCTAACTTTTAGTGACGCTGAAGATTTCTATGTGTCAGGTTGGTGGCCTGGACATGCGGGAGCAAAAGGACAAACAATGGCCTTTACCTCAGAGGTCAATGGAACCGCTTATACATTATTTGCAAATGACCTGGCGTTCAGAGCACATACTGAACACAGTTACCGACTGTTAGCGAATAGTATTTTTGATGCATCATCTAATTAACATCAAAAACTCACTGGAATGAACATCTCCAGTGAGTTTTTTTGCAAAAAAAACAAGCAGGGAATCATCTCTACTTGTCATTTATTTATATTCTTCTACGTACCAATGATGGCTTGGTTCTGTGTTGGAATTAAGTTTCTGGGCAAAAAGCTCTGCTTCTGTGACATCTTTGAAAATCTTTTCTTTGGTGCTGCTAGAATCTTTTAAAGCTTCTAACTTATTTTCTGTACCTATACCTGTACCTCTTACTAGCTTGAACAAGTGATCAACTCCTCTCACTAATTCAGCTGTTTTTATAAGCTGTACAATGATTGTCGCATACATTCCAACAAGATGATACATTTATTGCTAAAAAGTTTCGGATCCTGTCTGAAAAGGGTTAAAACGTCCCTAAACGGTCGAAAGGGTAGAACCTTGCTATGACTTTTCCCGTCACATGATCAATCGGAACAGGACCAATCTCCCGGCTGTCAGTACTTCTGTTTCGATTATCCCCCATTACAAACACATGATCATCAGGAACTGTCACCTCAGTGAAGTCATGATAGATCGATTCATAAATATATTCTTCCTCTAAGCGAACACCATTTTTATATACAAAGCCGCCTTCTATGGCAATGCGATCGCCAGGTTCGCCAATGACCCGTTTCACCCAATTATGGCGAGAATCTTCTTGTCGATCAATAAAAGCGGCAAGCATTGGACTTTCTGCAAATGAATCCATTAATGTTCGCTCATCATCTATCCGGCTGTCTACAATTACAATTTCTCCTGCTTTAGGAGACTTTCCGAGAAGGTAAGGAGTCTTAAAAGCAAAAACCCGGTCACCAGCTTTTTGCTGATCATAATGATCCAAGCCTTCTAATGTAGGTTCCATCGAGCTCCCATCTACTGTAAAGGGCTGGATAACAAAAACGCTAAGAGCAACAGCTAAGACCAAGGCAAGCACAATGGCTTTTGTCCAGCTCATTATTTCATAAATGAATTTTTTTACAAACATTCGATATCAACATCCTTTAATAAATGTTCTCTCTCTATTGTAATCGAACGACTATATTTTGTCAGTTTAATTGTGATAAGGTTATCAATGGAGGGGTAGTAATGAATCGTAACTATATTTCAATTTTATTTTTTTTAGCAGCCTTTACAGCAGTAGTAATGGCTGGCACAACTGCTGTTGCAGGCGATTTAAGTTTAGTGGCGTTGACGGTGATTGCCTCAATCTCTGCAGTGATTGGTGGAATCATTGGTTATTATTTATTTATAAAGTAGGGCATTTGGGAGGAACTTAAATGGAATTACTTTTGACATTATTAGTTATAAGCGGAATTATATATTCTGTTTTCTTTATACAGAAGAAGAGAAGAGAGCATCACATTACAGGCTGGAAATCACTCATCACCTCTGTCTGTTTTATCAGTATTGCTTTAATTAATGCAGGAGCGAATCTATTTGGCATGCTGGGACTGATCAGCTGGGGATTAACTATCTTCCTCTTGTTAATGGGAGCGTATTTTACAAAGTATCTGCCAGTACCTCAAGAAAGGTGAAGGAACAATGAGGAAGAAAAATATGACTTCTAGATCTACTAGAGTATCATGAGTAAAAAAAGACAGTGCCTGTTAAAAGGCACTGTCTTTTAGGCTGTCTTGTATTGATTACGCCCTTGATCTTTAGCCTTATACAAGGCTGCATCTACTCGGTTAAGAAATTGATCAATCTCTCCTTCATATGAATCACAGTAAAAACCGATTCCTGCAGAAAAGGTAATTACTCTGCCAGCAGGTGAAATGGTATCTTGCAAGAAATCTTTTAAACGCTTTGCTACATCTATGGCATCTTGTGTTCCGGTTTCAGGGAGGATGATCATAAATTCTTCCCCGCCAAATCTCCCGCAGACGTCTTTCTCTCTAGTAATTCTTTGCATTGCTTCTGCAAAAAAGACAAGGGTTTCATCTCCTGTTTTGTGGCCAAGTGTATCATTGACTGTTTTAAAGTGATCAATATCAATTAAAATAATTGAAAAATGCATTTGTTCTTGTAAAGCCTGAAGGGTCTTAATAAGAGCCCGGCGGTTTGCAAGACCTGTAAGCGGGTCTGTTAATGCTTCTTTTGTGGCAGATTGGAGTTGAGACTCCTGGTTTTGAGTATAGTCTTTAAATGTTTGATTTAGCTGTTCGGCTTCAAAATACCAGGTTGGAATTTTTGTTTCATTTACTGTACTTTTATTCTCTTTTAACTTATAGGTTTGCATAGCTAACTGCTGGAGCGGATAAGCAATTCGATTGGCAAACATACGAGCGAGAAGGAAAGTGAGTAGAACAAATGGAATAGAATAGAACATCATTTTCTTAATTGTTCCTAACACTGGTTCCATAATAACCTCATATGGAGTTTGTGATACGATCCCCCAATTGCTCGAAGGGATATGTGTATATCCGGCTAACATATCAATTTCTTTAGTGTTTGTGACTTTCATCGCACCGCTTTCACCATTCATAAGCTTCTTAACCACCGGGTTTTCACTAACGACCTCTCCAATCCTATTGCGATCTGCGTGATAAATAATTGAACCATGCTGATCGACAACATAAACATAGGATCCATCCTGTGAAAAGTGTTCACCAAGAACTGTTTCAATGATATTGTAATCTTGTAAGTAAATCACTCCAGCAAGCAGCCCATAATAATTGCCTTCGTGATCTTGAAGCGGGCTTGAAATAAGTAGAATTTTTTGCCCAACAACCCCGTCATATAAATCTGATATAAGAGTTTCTTTTTTTTCGAGTGCTTCGGTAATTCCCACAGAATGAACATGAAAACCTATAACATTTAATGCAGGAGCTGACGTCAAAATTTTAGCTTCTTCATTAATAACAGCTATCGAATTAAAATAATTGCTGCTTCTTAAATATTGATAAAGGGCTGTTGTTAAGCCTTCTTCGTTATTAAGTAAAGGCACAAGATCAATCGCCCTTAATGATAAACTCTCTTTCATTGATTCAAAGGATTGATCGGTAATTTGAGCTAGTTTTTCAGAGTAAACTTTATTAATTTCTAAAGTTTGATTTATTGCATTCTCTTTGGTTACAAAGTAACTTACCAATAATGTGCTGCTAAGTAGTCCGAACATGGTTAAACATACAAGTGTCAATATCCAAAAACGTAAACTTTTTTTCAACATAAATGCCTCTCAAATTTAAAAATACGTTCAAATAAAATGATGATCATTGTCTTATGTCTTGTCACCTATAACGTATCATGATTCTGATTATATTCCTACCATAAATTTGAAGGTTTTTAGGGAGATGCTAAGAGGGGATGACAGGTTATATTACGGTTTTTAGCTCCTTACATATAACGGTATTTATAAAAGTGTATCAGAGCATACTGTTCTTAGCGTTGGTGTGGAGGTATGACTATGAGATCTAGTAAGCAAATAAGGCTAACGACAGCAGAAATGGCTTATTTATGGGCACAATATGTAAGTGATAGTGCAAGCAGATGTATGCTGCTTTACTTTATGGAAGTAGTAGAAGACAAGGAAGTCAAGGATGGATTTAGGAGCAATGTATAACAAAGTGCTTATGGATGTACAGTTATATGATGTACAGTTATATGCAGAAGACGGGGGAAATTTAATGATTTAAAAAAATGGTTAGAGCAGCCTCCTCTAGCATTTGATCGGAAAGACCTAGCAGATGAGAACAAACGATCCTAGTAATAAGAACATCTGTTTGGTATAATAAGGTTAGCAACTGCTAGCAAGGTAGCGGCTGAACTCCCGTAGAGAGGGGGTGAGGCTTATTTTGACGATCTATGAGGCGTTAAGTTTACTGGCCCAATTCTCAAGCATCTTACTTGCTGTGTTAGCACTTACGGTCAGTATCATTGTGAGTCAGCACAAAAAGAAATAGCTACCCTGCCGCCAAGTAAGGTGAGCTATTTCAAAACAGCAATATCCAATTGGTCAGCTGCGTATTGCAGCAAGCAGTTGCTAGGACTGAGTGCATTTGCACTCGGTCTTATTTAGGTTGGTTTGTTTTTTCATTTCTATTTCTATTTCTATTATACATGAGGGACAAGGGGTTAAGCAAAGGGAAATGCACAATGAAAATAAGTGAATTTATATGAATAATAATGTGGTCAAACATTACAAAATATGGGTCTTTTTTATTCTAGGTTAATTAGCGATACGAAATAAAGTGGTCCTAGTACCTATGAACTTTAAGGTATATATTCCCTTATGTAATAGTCTGAAATATTGTACGATTCAGAATGTAGACTATTACTTTATTGGAGGGAACTGTAAATGAAAAAGGCTTTAGTATCTATTGCTTTAGTAACTTCTCTAACATTAAGCTCTGTCGGTGTACAAGCTTTTGCACAGCCTTCTGCAACGAGCCAATCAGGCATTCATAATGTACTTGATAACCGTGTAATTAACCAAATTAATGTAGAAAATATTTACAATAACATCGATTACTTGCAGCAGACACCGCGTGTAGCTGCCTCAGAAGAAGAATATCAAGCAGTGCTTTATATTAAGGAGCAATTTGAATCATATGGGTATGAAGCAGAAATTCAGCCGTTTGAATTTTTTGGATTTACAGCCCCTCATACTGTAGAGTTGTCAGTAGGTGAGACAAGCTTTACTCCTAATTCATTTACTTATACAGCGAGCGGAGAGGTAACTGCTGATCTTGTCGATGCAGGGTTAGGTCGTGAGGGTGATTTATCAGGTGTAGATCTTAAGGGGAAGATTGCTTTGATTCAACGAGGCGAAATCAGCTTTGGAGATAAAGTACTGAATGCAGCAAGGGCAGGAGCTAAAGGGGTCATCATTTATAATAATGCACCCGGGACCTTAAATGGTACTCTTGGAGCAGCAAATGAAGATTATGTGGCTGCCGTCTCTATTTCACAAGCAGAAGGACAAGCATTAGCTTCTCAATTATCTCAATTACCTGAAGGAGAGTCTCTTAAAGCTTCTCTAAAAGTTCTAGGAGCAGAGTCAGGGCTGCGTACTTCTCATAATGTCATTGCATCTAAGAAACCAACAAATAAAAACAAAGATAATGGTAATGTGATTGTGCTCAGCTCTCATCATGACTCTGTACCAGGAGCACCCGGAGCAAATGATAATGCATCAGGAACAGCCATGGTGTTAGAGTTAGCGAGAGCCATGAAGAACCTGCCAACGGATACCGAAATCCGCTTCACGACTTTTGGAGCTGAAGAGCTTGGATTAATTGGATCGAGACACTACGTAAAAACGCTGCCAGATACAGAGCTTAATAGAATTGTCGCAAACTTCAACTTAGACATGGTAGGTAGCCGCGATGCGGGTGACCTTGTCATGAGAACGGTCAATGGCCAGCCGAATCTTGTAACTGAACTAGCACAAGCATCCAGCTACCGCTTAAATGGTGCACCAACTCCATTTAACCAAGGCGGAAGCAGTGACCATGTTCCATTTGGAGAAAAAGGCATTCCGGCAGCACTCTTCATTCATAGTCCGCTTGAGCCATGGTACCACACACCAGAGGATACGATTGATAAAATCAGTAAAGAGAAACTCCAGGATGTGGCTCAGATTGTCAGCACTGCTATTTACGACTATGCAAGCTTTGACAATATGGGAGCTAAACCGAAAAAAGCGAAGCCTCAATCAGTCGATGCTCAAATGTACTTTGAAGAAGACGTACAATAAGCATAGAAACCAGCCCGTTGCGGCTGGTTTTTTGGTGCTTTTAGAATATGGGTTATGTTACCAGAAAAGGCTTGAAAGTGATAAAATGGATGTCGGTGTTAAGTGAAAGAGTAGTAGATGAAAAAATTCTCTTATGCTGCAGCTAGATTATTGTATATTGTTTATTTGCTAGGGCTATTAATATCAGTCATAACTTTGCTGCTGATTTCAAGTTTTATAACAGAAGCATTGCTGTAAAGGTAGGATTAGGGTGGCTGAATAAGGACTGTAGGGGGAAATGCATGGCTTTTATTCTTATTGTTGGTATAGGAATTGCGATGTTAATAGTGGCTAATATTATCACGGGATTACTAATTGGGGTATTTGGAAATGATTTTCATTCTTTTTTTGGTAGAGCTTACACTAAGAATCCCCGATCTACTTTTGATAAAGGGTTAAATAATGTATTTTTTGTTATGCATGCTATTCCTTATTTTTCTTATATTTCATATATGAAAAAACATTCATATTGGAAAGCAAGAATGCTTTACTTGATTTGGTTATTTGGGTTTAATCTGTTGTGCATCATAGTGGCCGTTATTATTGGCTTGTTTCTTGAAGTTTTGGGGTATTAAATACTAATGATTTTTATCTTTTTTTTCCTTTCATTCCATTGTGCCTGCCCTCTTAATCTATGTTCTTATTGATAATTGGTAAAAAAGACCTTGAATCAGCTCTGTTTCACTGTAATTAAACGGTAGAAAAGTCATTTGTGAATAGATTTATTGAGCTTTTCTTTATAATAATAGCACCTTAAGTATGGTTTTCATTTCCAATTGCTTCTTTTAAAATGATAAATGTACTTATAAATGTCATTTTATGTAGGTTTGGAGGGTGTTTATATGAGTGAAGAAATTAGCTTAAAACCAACTCGAGTGAGAAATAAGATGAATCGATTGTCATCTCATTTGGATAGTGTGACTCCCGAGTATACAGTCGCATTTGATGGGCGTTCTGAACTAGATACAATCAAGGAAGCAGAAAAAAACATGAAAGCGATGGAATCCCTGCTTCAATCCTATAAGGCACTCTTGCAAAAGAATGTGGAGCAAGTTTATCGGGTTGTGGAGCAGTATGAAGAAGCAGACCAACAGGTATCACGTCAAATTAAAGGAGGGTAAACGGTGAAAATATTAGATGCAGCTTCCATGATTGAAAATGTAGAATCATTACTTCAAGAAGTTAAGAGACAGCAGGATCAATTATCTCCAGTAGAAAGCTGGCTGCACAATGAAGCCGCTCTCTTGGGTGTGGAATCAAGATTTAATGGGCGTACTGCGATTCGGATCATCAATTATTTCACTTACTGTCATGGCCCTTTTGTAAAACTCCTTCGCACGATTCTATCAGAATTTGAGGCATCTCTCGAAGGTACCTTGAATCAATTAAATGCGTATTTTAATCAAAATGAGTTCATTCGCGAAGACTTTTTACAAGATGAAGTCAATGGAAAAATACAAGAATTAAAATCAACGATGACTACACTGGGTGAAGAAGTGAATGGTATTATTGCCATGTACAAAGATGTGGTATATTTGCCCGAATTCAACTATAACCGCGTCATCGACGGGTTAGCTGCATCGAAATCAAAATCTGAAGAAACTGTTGAAAAAGTGTATGAGTACGACTATGAACAGCTTCCTAGTATGGAATTTGTTGGGCAGGATATACAGCTTCTACAAAACTATGCATCAAGTTTAGAAGAAATGTTCGTCAGCCAATCCATATCAATTGAGCAGTTTAACCATAATATGATTAAGGATAATGAAGCATTCAGAGCTGTTAAAAATACACAGAATATAAGGGAAGCAGATAAATTATTTGAGGTTGCTGCTAATACCTCGACCTTTTTCGGATATACTGAATCAATAGCTCCCAATTTACTAGCTGCTTCAGCCTACGCTACAGGTAGTTATGCGGATGTCATAAATAAAGGGAATTACAATGAGGTTTCAAGTAAATCAACCCAGAATAACAAAAGTTCATCTATTAACAATCAAAACCTACAAAGAAATTCTGCGAGTAGTAAAAGCTTGCAAATTTTAAACTCTACAAATAAGGTAGTCAACAGCCCATTTGTACGGAGTGCTTCAGGTCCGATAGGGTTAGGTTTAACTGCTGCAGGGAATTTAACTGAGTTTACAAGCAGCGATAATAGAGATAAATCAGCTGCTGTGCGAACTACTAGATTTATAAGTGGCACTACAGTTGAAGCTGGTACGGCTGCTGCTGGAGCTATAACTGGTGCGAAAATTGGAGCAGTAGTAGGCTCATTTGCAATACCTGTTCCTGTGGTTGGTACTGCTATTGGAGGCGCTGTTGGTGCTATGTTAGGTGGTGTTGGTGGAGTATATGTAGGTTCTAAGATTTCAAGTTCTGCCAAAGACCTTGCAGAATCTGCATATAATAAAGTTACTGATATATCTAAAGCGGCTTTAAGCTCTGTGAAAAGCTGGTTTAAATAAATGGAGGAAATGAAATGTTAGTAATTTATATAATAATAGGTTTTATTTTTTCAATTCAGCTTGCTATGACTCTGGTCGCAAACCTGATTGGAAACTGGGCTATTCAATTTATGGAGCGTTCTTATTTCAAAAATCCTAATAGTAGTTTTGAGAAGGGGATGAATTTCGTATTTTATGCTCTCTATGGACTTCCTCATTATGTATATACTAAGCTAATGATTCGCTATACATATTGGAAAGCTAGATTTTTATTCTTCTTATGGTCTATCGCGTTTTTTGTTTTCAGTTTTATCCTTATTGTCATTTTTGGTTTATTCATGGAGTGGCTTGTAACGGTCTTATAAAGCTTAGTAAAGGGAATTTGTATGAGAGGTGATTTGATGCAAGCAGTTTTAAAATGTACTACAGAAGAACTGATTGTCCTAGTAGATTTATGCGGGTACCCTTCTGTTGCTAAAGGAATTGGTGAATCTTCACTAGGGGAAAAATCAGAGGATGCTTGGGAAGCAGTGTATGAAGGGGCGGTACATCAATTAATGCTGAAAGGGGTATGGGACGTTAAAAAATCAAGTGATAACGAGGCACCTTTAAATGAGGAGCTTCAATTATTTATTAAGCACTTTGTAAATTCTCCAAAAATTATTCGTTCTATTAATGTCACAGCTAATGAATCTCTCCTCTTTCATCAACTCCCTAATGGGAAGTGGCTCATGCATCATGTTACTGTAGATATAATCCATGAATTCTTTTTTGTAGAAGAACAGGAGATTCCAGAACATATCCTGCACTTCAATCAGTATATCGATATGAAAGGCGAGAATTATCATGCCTTCACATTAACGGATCATCAATTTGATTTATTAAGTAAAGAAGAAAACGTTCCTAAACTGAAAAGTCTTCTAAACATGACGGATGATCAAATGACTGCTTTTGAAGAACTTATTACTTCTATTAAAAGCAACAATTGGACCCTGCACAATACGAGTTTAATAAAAGTCAATCTGGAAAATGAGCAAAATACAATCACAGAAGTTCTATTTCACGTAGCTTCGACTAATGGAGTATGGATGTTGGAATACGATGAACATCTAAATGTACATGTTACTAATGTAGATTCTAATAAATTTCCAAGTAAAATACATTCTACGTTCTTAAACCCAGCAGAACAAGCATAGGAGGATTCTTATGGCTTTTAAAGGAAGACGGGATCTGCCCATGCTGTCTATTAATATAGCAACTGTTATTGGTCTTATCGTAATGTTCTTTGTAATGTATGGCTGGAGAGATGCTTCATTATTAATCCCCCCTTTATTAACCGGATATGCGTTATTAGTGCTGTGGATTATTACGTTGTTTCTTCGTTTACTATTTGTAGTAGAAGACGAGTATTTAGAAGTACAAATAGGGTTGCAGACATATACGTTTGATTATAAAAATATGAAAAGCATTCAAGAGACAAAGGGGTTATATCGTGTCCCTCATTACAATTTCATGTATGCTTTTAGTGGCTTTATGGTTGATTTTCATGACGGATCGATGAATATTCGTGTTTCTCCTGAAAACGAAAGAGAATTTATAACAGAGTTGTTCAAGAAGGCACCTCACTTATCTTATTGCTCGATAGAAGAGTATCGCTCCTTACAAAGAAGAAAAGAGGAAGTAGCTCAACATGAGGTGATCAGTGTCCCTCATCTAGGCAACACGGTAAAAGGGGGTGAAGTTGGAAGCTCATCAAGCAAGTGGGTGAAGTTATAATGACTGTAATTTATATTTTAGGTATTGTCATCATCATGCTTATTGGGATAAATATACTTAGTGCTTTGTTACCCGCAATACTTGGTAATCACTTTATCTCTTTCTTTGGAAGGTCCTATACAAAGCACCCTGAATCCTCATTTGATAAAGGGTTAAATATCGTTTTCTATCTCATGCATGGGATTCCTTATTTCTTCTATATACACTTTATGAAAAAGAATTCTTATTGGAGGGCAAGATTCATATTTGGTGTGTGGACCATCTTCTTCATTATTGTTTGTATCATTGTAGTCATTTTGTTGAGTTTGTTTCTTGAATTACTAGGCTTCTCATAATTCATTTTTAAACGGTGCACTTTAAGTTCGAAAAGTATCAACTAGGGGGTGAACCAATGAACATTGAAACATTATCTTCAAAAGAGTTAATCGTGTTAATTTCTCTATGCGGTTATGAAGACAAAGCGAAGGAAATTGGCGACAGTATGTTTCCTAATCGCACAGAGTTTTTTTGGAGAGATTATTCAGAAAAAGCATTAGAGCTTTTACTTGAAAAAGAATGGATTGATGAGGACCATATCGTATCTGAATGGCTGCAGGATTTTATCCATAAATATATTCAAGCTCGGTCTATCATTCGAGCAATTAATCGAGATAAAAACGAAACGCTTATTCTTCGTCGATTAAAAAATGGGACGTGGCTGCGAGAGGATATCTTCATGAGAGATGAAGATCATAAAATGACCGTCCTTCCTCACGCTGATCTTAATAAGGAGATAGCTAACTTTTACCGCTATTCTAATAAAAGAGAGGCTGCTGATGTCTCATTTACTCTGACTGATGATCAGTTTGCCGAAATGAGCAAGAAAAGCGGGGGACGAAAAATTCGCAGAGCGGCTGGTTTTACTCCACATGAAAGAGATGCCTTTGACCAGTTTAATCGAAGTTTAGATAAGAGAGACAGGCTGCTTGATAGTGTAAGTTTTCTCACAGTGGATGAAGAGTACCAGGATACCCATTTAAATAAAGTGATCTTTCATTTGCCAGCTGAGGAAGGGGTATGGGGGATAACGTATTCTAATGCTAGTAAAGTAGAATTGAAATTGCTGAGTCTTGAAGGTTGGTTGCACACTCTTGAGATTGAAAACCAAATGGAGTGGAGGGAAGAAGATGTTTGAAACAGAAGCGACGGTCCGACAAAGTATAGCTATATTATCAGGTGATATAAGCCAAATCCAAGAACAAATGCGCAGATTGAATGAAGCAAGGTCCAAGCTAGAAAGTCAGGAAGCAGAGATGACAGCATTCAAAGGTCAATTCCTGCTGCCGGAGCTTGATTCAAATACGTGGGCTGGAAAGTATGCTGCAGAGTTTGAAACGATTCGCACGAGTGAGGTGTATGAACAATACAATGATCTTACTTCCTCCTCGTTTTCTACCTATTATCGTCAAATTGAAATGGCTCAGAACTTTCTATCTGTACAATTAGAGTCGAAAACGCAGCAGCTTCAAAATCGGAGAAATCAACTAGAACAACTACAAAAACAAGAAGCGTAAACAACCTGTTCCAAGTGGGAGCAGGTTGTTTTTTTAGCATTTACCCTGCTTAACATTCTAACAAAATAATTCCAAGAGTTTGGGTTAGGCTAATTAAGAAGAACTCGATGAGGTGGTGAAACGCATGCTTTATCATTTGAAGCGAAAGTTTATGAAGCATTCAAGATCAACTGAAGCAGCTGACATCACTACTTCTCCATTAAGTGATGAATTAACACATAACATAGAGTTGATTGAAGAATTATATTCAGCCTCTATTAACAAAGACTTTGTTGTTCGGGATATACATATAAAAGGGATGGATTCAAGAGCTGCACTCTTTTTTTATGCAACGGCTGTGGATCTAGATAAAGTCGAACAATCGATTATCTCTCCTTTACTAACTGAGAATGGGAAAGATATTAGAGATATTGTTTCAGTTGAACATATTAGTGACGTAAATGATCTGTTGGATGTGAGCGAATATATTCATCAAGGATATGTGATCTTCCTTAAAGAAGGAAGTTCAAACGGGCTGGCTTTTAATGTTGCAAGCTATGAGCACCGCGGTATTGAGAAAGCAGAGAATGAAGTGCTTGTTAAAGGGCCAAAAGAAGCATTTACAGAATCAGCTTCGGTAAATTTATCGCTTCTAAGAAAGAGGATCTCTAACCCACATTTTATCGCCGAGGGTATGGGTGTAGGGGTTAGAAGCAAGAGTGAGGCCACGATTTTGTATATGAACGATCTGGTAGATGAGAACGTGTTAAATGAAGTGAGAAAACGTATTGAACGAATTGAGGTAGATAGTGTCAGGAGTATCGAAATGCTTGAGCAATTTATTGAGGAGCGAACCTATTCATTAATCCCAAGTGTTTTATATACTGAAAGACCCGATCGAACAGCAGCTTACATCGATGATGGGTACATCGCAATCATTATGGAAAACTCTCCTGCAGCGCTCATTCTTCCAGTTACCTTTTGGTCTTTCTTTCACTCACCAGAAGATCATTATTCAAGGCTGCTCTATGGTAATTTCTCAAGGTTGATTCGCTTGCTTGCGGTTTTTATTACTTTATTTATCTCATCTTTTTACATTGCAGTGACGAATTTTCATGAGGAAATGATACCTATTGATTTACTTTTAGCTATAGCAGGAGCAAGAGAGCAGCTTCCTTTTCCGCTTGTATTTGAAATCGTCATGATGGAGTTCGCATTTGAATTAATACGTGAAGCAGGATTAAGGATTCCAAGCCCTCTTGGACCAACAATAGGGATTGTCGGTGCTCTCATATTAGGACAGGCAGCAGTTGAGGCAAATGTAATAAGTCCGATTGTTGTCATTGTGGTAGCACTCTCGGGTTTATCGTCTTTCGCTATTGCGGATGTAAGTTTAAATTACACGATTCGTATGATCAGATTTGTCTTTATTTTTGCGGCTGCGACCTATGGCATTTTCGGAATAATAGGAGCCTTTATATTATGTTTGATGTATGCTGCGGCTGCTAGATCATTTGGAGTCTCGTTTTTGTCTCCTCTTTCTCCTCACTTTCGTTCCGGAAACGATACGGTCTTCAGAGGTCCTGTAACAAAGGAAATATTTAGACCTGGTCAGATTCATCCGAGGGATATGAAGAAAAACAGCATGAGGTAGGTGATTATATGGAACATTCACAAAAAATTGGCGGACGTGAATTTTTCTCAATCATTGTTCTAGCGATTGGAACAAAAATTACAAGTATGACTCCTGCCATTTTGGCTCAATCAGGTAAAAATGCATTCTGGATGATGCCTTTTGCGGGAGCATTAACTTTATTGGCGCCCTTTTTGTTGCTTCTATATTTATTACGTACCTACCAGAATAAGAATTTAATGGACCTTATTTATCATTTGTTAGGAAAGTGGATGGGTGGATTAGTTGGCGTAGTACTATTCCTAGTGGCATTTGTATCACTAGTTTTAGAAAGCAGAAATTATCTAGATGAACTAAGTTCCATCTTCTTCCCGCAATCTCCGCAGTATGCATTATATACTGTTTTATTCATTGTCATTTTGTTTGGTGCAAGAAAAGGGTTGAATGTCATCGCATCAACATCTTGGATCTTAACTCCATTTATTAAAGTGATTGCACTCATTTTATTAGTTTTAGTGCTAAAAGATGTCGTGTGGATGCGAGTATTTCCCATTTGGGGCGAAGGAATGATGGTGACAGTTATTGAAGGGGTTAAAAAGGCTTCAATTTTTGGAGATCTCTTTCTTTTAACAATGGCTTACACCTCTTTGAAATCAACAAAAACATTTCATAAAACGGCTTACATTGGCGGCGCATTTACCTTGTTTGAACTAACTTTGTTTTTTCTCATGTACAGCCTCTTCTTTGATTATAAATCGATCGACCAAGTGGCTTATCCTTTCCATGAAGTGACCCAATACATTTCTGTTGGAATGTATTTTACAAATGTTGAGGCCTTCTTTATGATCTTTTGGTTATTTGCAGCATTTATACGATTTATGATTTATCTTTATTTTACCACATGGATTTTTGCAGCTGTTTTTTCAATCACTTCATTCAAACCTTTGTTAGCTGTTTTCTTCTTTTTAGCTATAGTGTTGGGTATGTCTATTAATAATCCAATTCAAAATGTACTCGTTTATCGCGATATGTTCCTAACATTGACAACTCCTTTATTTATCATACTGCCACTCATTTTGTGGGCTGTGGCTAAAAGTAAGGGGGAGTTAGCGAGGTGAAGAGAACTAAAGGTTTGATAATTGTTCTTAGTTTATTAATACTAGGAGGCTGCTATGATAAAACAGAGCTTGAACAGCAGGCTTTTGTTATTGCAGTGGGGATAGATAAGGCAGAAGATGATGGACAATATCAGATCTCCTTTCAGGTAGCTCAAGGGCAGTTAAGAGGAGGTCAAGCAGAGGGTGAACTTCAAAAGAATATAACGATACAAGCCAATGATATAATCGCGGCAAAAAGTACCGCTAACACTCTCATTGCCAGAGAAATTAATCTTGATCAGACAAAAGTATTAATTGTTTCTGAAGAGCTTGCGCGTTCTGGCGAGTTATTAAATGTCCTACAAGCAACAACTAGAGCAGCGGCGTTTAGAAGAGGAGTGCAGCTTATTATAACAAGAGAAAATGCAAGTGAATTTCTTGCAAACAATGATCCTCCGCTTGAAGTAAAGCCCCATAAGTATTATCAGCTTATGATGCAGCAATCGAGCAGTACAGGGCTGATTCCTGATGCAGACATTCATCGCTTTTTTCAAATTACAGAAGGGGATGCTGATTTGTTTTTAGGCATCTATGCAACTGCTACAAGGCTACAAGATAAACCTGCATTAGAAGACGAATTTTACGCTGGTCAAGTCCCGCAAAAAGGGGAACAGGACACACAGTTTATTGGATCCGCTGTTTTTAAAGAGGGAGTTATGATAGATACGTTAACAGGTGAAGAAACAAGGCTTTCAATGATTCTTGATAATACTCAGCATATAGAGGACATATTAATTAATTTTCCAGATCCGAAGTCTGAGGTGCACCGCATATCTGCACGTCTCATAAAAGAGCGAACAACAAATATTTCTATAAAGATGAAAGAAGATGAGCCAGCTCAAATCGATGTGGTTGTTCCGTTTCACTTGGAACTATTAGCAGTCCCTAGTCTCATCGAATATGGGACGAATCAAGAAAATCTTAAAATGCTTGAAAGAGCAGTTGAGGAAAAGTTTAATCAAGAAGCAGGAAAACTAATCAAGAAGTCACAAGATGTATATGGATCTGAGCCTTTTTACTGGTCACTTTACGTCAGGCGATACTTTAGAACAATACAAGAATATGAACAAGCAGACTGGAATAATCGAATTTACCCCAATGCTAACATTGACGTAAAGTTTGATATGGAAGCGATTCGCTTTGGGAAACTTATTCAGAATACAGATATGAGAGAAGTGAGGGATTAAGAGATGATATGGCTGTTATCTGTTGGAGCAGCAATTTATACAGGTTATTATGCAAAAGAATATTACCACAAAGGAAATAAAGCAGGTGGAATAGCTGTTGGAGTTGTGGCTCTTATTGTGTTGATCTCACCACTCAGCCAATATGTCATGTAACTAGGTAAAACCCTTCGCTTTTATAAAGCGAAGGGTTTTTGATTGGGCTGTCGTTTTAAAAATAGGGTGATATTAACTACTCATTATAAAACATACTTGCCAACTAATTGAATATTCTATAAAATTAACATACTGACTAGTAGGTATAAATTGGAGGAGGTTAATGAATGGAAGAGAAAGATAAGAGAGTTCATTTCAGAACCTGTCCACTATGTGAAGCAACATGCGGATTAGAAATTCATACAGAAGGTGATAAAGTAACAGCAATTAAAGGAGATACTTTAGATCCTTTTAGTAAGGGATACTTATGCCCAAAAGGCTTTCATTTAGATAAATTATATTCTGACCCAGACCGGGTTAAAAAACCGATGATACGAAATGGAAGCAAGTGGCGGGAAACGTCTTGGGAAGAAGCATTTGAGGAAGTGAAAAGAGGTCTGCAGACCATTATAAAAAAGGACGGTCGAGATGCGGTAGCGAGCTATTTAGGCAATCCAAATGTTCATAATCTAGCTGGTATGCTCTATGTTCCAATTTTGTTGAGGGCACTTGGATCAAAAAATCGATATTCCGCAAGTACGATGGATCAAATCCCTAAGCAGCTGACAGCAGAATGGATGTATGGAAGTGACTTTTCTATACCTATTCCAGATATCGATCGTACGAATTACTTCTTAGTACTCGGTGCAAATCCGCTAGTTTCAAATGGGAGCCTAATGACTGCTCCAAATATGAGAAAGCGGATCAAAAATATTCAAAAACGCGGCGGGAAAATGGTGGTCATTGATCCGGTATCGACCGTTACAGCAAAAGCTGCTGATGAGCACTATACTATTATTCCTGGTACGGATGCCTATTTTTTAGCAGGACTTCTCCACACGATTTTCTCAGAGGGGTTAGAAGATCTTGGGAGGGCAGAAAATTATGTAAACGGATTAGAAGACTTAAAGCAAGCCCTTAATGACTTCTCAATAGAAGAGTTAAGTCTTACTTGCGGAATTGAAGTTCACATCATACAGAAACTTGCTAGAGAGGTTGCAAAAACAGAACGTGCAATTGTTTATGGTCGAATGGGGACGTGTACTCAAACGTTTGGAACAATGAACAGCTGGTTAATAGAAGTGATTAATATTGTCACAGGTAATCTTGATAAAGAAGGAGGAGTCATGTTCACCAGTGCAGCAGCCGGCTCAAAAAATGCAGGCGGCAAGAAAAAAGCAGATCGGTTCGGTCGGTTTCATTCAAGAATTAGAAAACAACCCGAGGTGCTAGGAGAACTTCCGATTTCATGCTTGGCTGAAGAAATTGAAACGCCTGGAGAGGGCCAAATTAAAGGCTTACTAACAGTCGCAGGGAATCCAGTATTATCCGCACCGAATGGTGAACGAATAGAACAAGCATTAAGTTCACTTGAATTTATGGTCAGTGTTGATTGTTACTTAAATGAAACGACTAGACATGCGAATGTGCTGCTGCCTGCTCCTTCTGCACTAGAACGCTCGCATTATGATTTATCCTTTTACCAGCTGTCCGTAAGAAATATCGCTCATTATTCAAAGCAAGTATTTGATCTGCCTGAAGATCAGCTCGATGAGTGGGAAATCCTGCTTCAGTTAGCTGCAGCAGTGATGGATGAAAAGCTTGGGGATGACCCTGTACGTGCACTAGATGATTATGCCGTTATGCAGCTTATAAAAAAAGAGCAGCGTAACGAGAATTCACCTCTTTCGAACAAGGACCCAGCTGAAATCTTTTCAAACCTTTCCCATAGACGAGGGCCGGAAAGAATGCTTGATTTTTTATTGCGAACAGGTGAATATGGTGACTTTTTCGGAGAGGTTCCTAGTGGACTATCTTTAACAGTCCTTAGTGAGAAGTATCCGCATGGTAAGGATTTAGGCCCTTTAAAATCCAGGCTTCCACAAGTGCTTACCACTATTTCAGGAAAGATAGAGATGGCACCCTCTCTTTTAATGAAGGATTTAACACGCTTAAAAGGAAAACGTGATAAGAATGCAGATCACCTATTATTAGTCAGCCGAAGACAGCTGCAGTCGAATAATTCATGGATGCATAATATTACAGAACTAACGAAGGGTAGTAATCGTTGTACATTACAGATGCACCCAAAAGATGCTAACCGACATCATATTGAAGATAAAAGTATAGTCAGTGTAGAGTCGGCAGTAGGGAAAATAGAAGTCCGGGTTGAATTAATGAATGACGTTATGGAAGGTGTTGTCACTCTTCCGCATGGGTGGGGACATGATTTGGATGGGATTCAGCTTGAACAGGGGAGGAAGAATGCTGGGGTGAATTCAAATCGATTAAGTAATGATCGTTTAATTGATCCAGTGTCTGGAAATGCGATATTTAATGGAATACCAGTATCGGTAAGCAGATGTGATACCAATAAAGACGTTGTCGGGTAACCGGCAGCGTTTTTTAAATTTTAGAAGATCTAAGAATACACCATAACCATTTGACACAAGTTAAGGAATGAAATGCTAAAGAAGGAGGAGGATTACCATGTTTTCACGACTGCAAATCATCTTTGTGTTATTGTTATTTATTGGTATTTCTAATCATGTACTTATCCTTCCTCATCTTCTTCAAGCAGCAAAACGTGACGCCTGGATCTGTGTCCTGATAGGGTATGGCCTCCTTTTAATTTGGGGTGTACTGCTCCATTTCATTATCAAACGGAATAAACAGAAAAAACTGGTTGATTGGGTCAGTGAGAGAGCTGGACATGCAGTGGCGACAATCGTTATTCTTCTATTTATTATTTATATCATTTTTACAGCGGCCATCACGTTTTATGATTTCACACAAAGTGTAGATATCTACTTTTTACCGGTGACACCTATTTGGTTAATTGTTGCACCATTTCTTCTGTTATGTGTCTTAGCTGCTTACTATAATTTAAAAACAATTGTCTACCTTTCATCTTTCTTTTTGCCTGTCGTTTGGATACTTGGGCATTTAGTTGCTTTTTCTACCATGGGGGAAAAAGCATATTCTTATATGCTTCCAGTTTTAATGTATGGCAGTGAACCGCTGATTAAGGGAACAATCATCGTTCTTGGAGGCAGTGTCGACCTGCTTTTTATCGTGCTGTTACAGCACCACCTTAATAAGCCATTTTATCTAAAACACTTCATTATTTTAATTTCTCTTTTAACAGGGTTAGTACTAGGGCCGACTTTAGGCTCTATTGCAGCTTTTGGACCTAATGTGGCAGCGAATATGCGATTTCCAGCTTTTGAACAGTGGAGGCTGGTGATGATCGGAGAACATATTTCTCATGTTGATTTTTTAGCAGTATTACAGCTGCTGTGCGGAACAACCATTCGAGTTTCACTATGTTTATTTATCCTCTATGACATTTTGAGAAAATATACCGAGAAGACAAAACAAATGCTGCTTGTATTAGTGGGGATTATTCTTTCTGCTGTGTCAATCTACCCGATCAGTGATATTTGGATGCAGACTTTTTTAGGGAGATATTTCTACCCATCAGTATTAATTTTTGGGTTTTTAATGACCCTTTTCCTTCTTGTGATTAGTTATTTACCTAGAAAGAAAGGAGGAGCACAAAGCCTATGAAACGTAAGATAGAACGTTATCCGGAGTCAATAACAGCAGATGAAAAATTAAAAAGCAAAACGTTGACGATACCAGAACTTAAAGAGTTGTTGGCAAGATTTGAAGATCTAGAGTGTAAAGAGGAACCAAATGCAGTTCTCTCCTTTTATTGTGAAGGGATGATTGATCACGCCCAATACAATGATCATTACATGGCTGTTATCAGCAATTTAAGCGATCACCATGACGAGAAAGCATATCTTCAAGGGCTGCCTCCTAGTTTTGAAGTAAATAACTTTGATTTATTGATTGAAAAACTCTTTTCTGGTTACCTGATTGTTTTTAAAGAAGGAAATCCACATTTTCAGGCAATTGATATTGGGAAAATACCACAGCGTACACCGCAGGAATCCACCACTGAAGTATCAATTAAAGGTCCGAAAGATTCTTTTACAGAAGAACTTCATACTAATATTGCTCTGATTAGAAAGCGGTTAAAATCACCGCGATTATATAGTGAAACGTTTACGCTAGGGTCTGAAACTGAAACTAAAGTAGCCCTTTTGTATTTGGAACATAAAGCTAACAAAGAAGTCATAAAGGAAGTTAGAAAAAGACTGGAAGGCCTTGAAACAGAAGGGATTGTAAGCAGCGGCCAATTAGAACAATGGCTGTCTGACCGTTCCTTTTCTCTATTTCCCTTGTTTGATTATATTACGCGCCCTGATTTTGTGGTAGAGTGCATGCTGCGAGGCCGGTTTATTATCATTGTGAATGGATCACCGACTGTGTTAATCGGACCCATTAATTTATTCGAATTGATTAAGTCACCTGAGGATGTTCACTATCCATTTTATTTAATTGCTTTCCAGCGTATTATCCGAGTGGTTGCTTTAACCATTGCTATTTTCTTGCCAGGCTTTTGGATTGCCATTGCTTCTGTAAATATAGATCAGCTGCCATTTCCACTGCTCGCAACAGTAGTTATTGCAAGGGAGGGTCTGCCCTTCCCATATGCGCTTGAAGGCATTTTCATTTTAGGTTTGTTTGAGCTGTTGAAAGAAGCAGGGGTCAGGATGCCAAAAGCATTAGGCCAGACAATATCAATTGTAGGTGGGTTAATTATTGGAGATGCGGCGATTCGTGCAGGGCTTGCATCACCGGCGCTTATCGTTGTCATTGCACTAAGTGCAGTTGCGACCTACACGCTCGTCAATCAATCATTGACCGGTACAGTCAGTGTGCTGCGGATCTACTGCTTAGTCGTATCGGCATTTTTAGGAGTGTATGGATTTTTTATTACGGTATTTAGTGTACTCATTTATTTGTGTCACCTTCAGTCGTTTAAGCTTTCATACCTTGAACCAGTTTCTTCTTTAAGTTTAAAAGAAATCCCAGCTGCATTACTGCTGAACCCTTTTAAGCGAAGAGATTTTACCGCACCTATGCTGAAACGGAGGAAATCATGATAGGAACTTTAGGTAAGAGATCCGTCATCCTTTTAGTAAGTGTTTTCTTGTTAGCTGGATGCAGTGATATTAAAGAACTTCAAAATGCCAATTATGCAACAGCTATCGGTGTTGATTTTAAAGACGGGAAATATGAGAGTTATATTCAAATGGTAAACCTTGATCAAGTTGCGACTACAGAGGGAGGCAGTGCAGGAGAGTCACAAATGCTCGTCTCAAAAGCCGTTGCTAATACTTTTGAAGAAGCTTTTTTTGAAGTGTATCGAACGGCACAAGAAAGAATTATATGGGCACATGTAACATCTATTGTTTTAAGTGATTCAGCCCTTGATCAAGGATTTCAACACATCTTTGATGCCTTAACAAGGTACTATGAATTTCGTTTAACGCCTTGGGTTTTTGGTACAAGTGAGTCAATAGAAGAAGTATTAAGTCAAACGGGGTTTTTCGCTAAAACCTCTCTTGACACGGTGATGCATAATCCAATGAGAAGCTATGAGCAAAGCTCAAAGGTAAGACCAATAAAATTGCAGCGTCTGGCAAGGGAAATGTTTGAACCTTCACAAACTACCTTTATTCCTTCACTTTCGATTGATCGAACTCAGTGGGAAAAGAATGGTGAAGACGAACCGAAGTTAGAAATCAATGGGGCATTTTTTATTCAAAATGATCATTTTAAAGGTTTCTTCACAACTGATCAATTAGAAGGCCTTCGTTGGCTTATTCCAGATACACAAAGGGCCTCATTGGTCGTACCTGATGAAGATAATACAGAATATGTGATGGTTATAAAAGACCCTGTACCTAGAACAAATCCAGGTATAAAAGAGGGGAAGCCGTCTTTTGACATTGTGGTATCGATGAGAGGCTATTTTACGAACCGAAACGAAAACCATCACCTCGTAATCCCGCAAATTTATAAACAATCAATTAAAGAGGTCGAAGATGAAATTTTAGCGCTCTATCAATTAGGAATTGAAAATAATGTAGACTTCTTAAATTTAGAGCATCAGTTTTTTAGAAAGCACCCAAAAGAATGGTTAACGTTAAAAAAAGATGGTCAGCTTTTCATTGATGAAGACTCTCTTAATGAAATAACCATTCATTTAAACATTAAGCATACGGGAGCCATCTTAAATAAATCACTTGATATGAAAAACATTAAATAAATGAGTAAAGTGGAGCCGAGGCTAGTTATTGCCTTGGCTTAGGTTGCTTTAAAATGTTTTGATGTTAACGCTTTCAGAGCTTTTGAATGAGCAATTTGAATTGATGAAATCTATATTTATGTTAAGATAAGTAACAATCAAGGCTTAATGTTACTTTTTCTAACACTTAAATGAATAAGAGTAACACCTAAAGGCTGAATAGTCAGAAAAATATTTGCGTATTAAAGCATTATCAGGTAAGATAATAAAAACCTGATGAGAGTCCTATAATTTCTTAGGGACACATATCGACCTGTCGGGACTTAGTGTGTCCCTATGGGCCGTTTCTAAGTTTAGAGTATGAGGAGGATGTTTGAATGATTGAAGTCAATGATGCAAATACATTATTAAGAAATGATGTAAAAAAGCTCGGTAATATCCTAGGAGAAATTCTTGTCCACCATGGTGGAGTTGATCTCCTAAACAAAGTTGAATCCATTCGTGAAAAAACAAAATCCTTGCGTCAACACCATGACCAAGAGACATATAACGCATTAAAAGAAGAGATTGCGACACTTGAACCACCAACACGTCAGCAAGTAATTCGCGCGTTCTCAATTTACTTCCATTTGGTAAATATTGCGGAACAAAATCACCGAATCCGCCGCCAAAGACAATACCAGCTGAATGAAGAGGGAGTAAGCCAGCCATTTTCTTTAGAACGTGCAGTGTCAGCTGTAAAAGAGTTAGAGCCAGAGGATGAAGTGATGCAGAAAGTGCTGAATGATTTATCGATTGAGCTTATTATTACGGCACACCCGACAGAGGCAACGAAACGTACGGTACTCGAAACGCAAAAACGTATCTCAACAATCTTACAAGAATTTGATAATCAACAACTAACGAAAAAAGAACGCCGCCGTTTAGAGGACAGCCTGTTTAACGAGGTAACGGCGTTATGGCAGACAGATGAGCTTCGTCATCGTAAGCCGACAGTTCTTGATGAAGTGAAAAATGGGTTGCACTATTTCAACCAAACGTTATTTGAAGTTATTCCTGAAGTACACCAAGAATTAGAAGTGCAGCTCGATGAACAGTTCCCTAATCACAAATGGTCCGTGCCAAACTTCCTTCATTTTGGATCATGGATTGGCGGGGACCGCGACGGCAACCCAAACGTAACGCCAGAAGTGACGTGGGAAACACTGAAACTCCAAAGACGCCTTGTCTTAAAGAAGTATAAAGAGAGTCTAGTTGATTTAATGAAACGCTTCAGTCAGACAACGACTCGTGTACAAATTAGTGACGAGCTTTTACAATCAGTTCAAGCAGATGAAGCTAATTATTTGGAGGACGGAGAAGAATGGCTGATTGAAACAGAGCTATATCGTCGTAAGTTTCAAGTGATTTTAAAAAGAATTCGTGCTGTTGGCAAAGAGGATAAAGCAGCTTACCAAAATGCAGAGGAATTATTAGCAGATCTAAATCTGATCAAAGAGAGTGCAGAACAGCATCAACCAGCAAACCGCACACTAAAAACATTACGAAAGCTAATTCGTCAGGTACAACTTTTTGGATTCCATTTAGCAACACTTGATATTCGTAATCACAGTGGCGAGCATGAGGCGGCAATTACTGAGATCTTAAGAGCTGTACAAATTACTGATGATTATGCTTCCCTGACAGAAGAAGAGAAATTGACTATCCTGCAAGATGTTTTAAGGGACCCAAGACCTCTCTTACTTCTGAAAGAAGATTACTCAAAAGAAACACAAGAAGTGATAAAAGTATTTGACATGATTAAGCAAGCACATCGTGAGTTTGGCAGCCGCTCTATTGAAGTGTATTTAGTAAGTATGACGCAGTCTTCAAGTGACTTGCTTGAAGTGCTATTACTAGCTAAAGAGGCTGGAATCTACCGCCTGCATGCTGATGGTACAGTAGACAGCGGACTTCATGTTGCACCGCTTCTTGAAACGGTTGATGATTTAGTAGCTGGGCCGCGTATTATGAAGACATTGTTTGAGATGGATGTATATCGCAACCATTTATCTGAGCGCGGCAACCATCAAGAAATTATGCTTGGATATTCTGATGGAAGTAAAGACGGCGGAACACTTACGGCAAACTGGAAGCTCTTTAAAGCTCAACAGGAAATTCATGATATGGCAAAGGATTATCAAGTGCGTTTGAAGTTCTTCCATGGCCGCGGCGGATCGCTAGGACGAGGAGGCGGACCGCTTAACCGCAGTATTTTATCCCAGCCGGCAGAGACGCTTGGTGATGGAGTGAAAATTACGGAGCAAGGCGAAGTGCTGTCCTCGCGTTATCTTCTTGAAGATATTGCTTATCGAAACCTTGAACAGGCAGCGTCCGCATTGTTAGAGGCATCAGCTTCATCACAGATCCAAACGAAAAAAGGACATTCGCGTAAAGAGGCTTGGGAAGAGGCAATGGAAGAAGCGTCTAAACACTCGCTGAAAAAATACCAGTCGCTTGTTTTTGGAGATCAAGACTTCTTAACCTATTTCAAACAAGCAACACCGTTAAATGAACTAGGTGCCTTAAATATTGGTTCGCGTCCAATGAGCCGTAAAGGAAGTCAGCGCTTTGAAGATTTACGTGCGATTCCGTGGGTATTTGCGTGGACGCAGTCTCGTCAAATGATCCCAGCGTGGTATGCAGCAGGGAGTGGTCTCAGCGCGTTTGCAAATGAGAGCGAAGAGAACCTGGCGCTATTACGCGAAATGTACAATAACTGGCCGTTTTTCCATTCAACGATTAATAATCTGCAAATGGCCCTAATGAAAGCCGATTTAAAGACGGCGAAAGAATATATGAATTTAGTAGAAGACCAAGAAATTGCAGATCGAATCTTTGGTGATATTAGTGAAGAGTATATTCGCACAAAAGAGATTTTATTAAAAATCTCAGAAAGCGAAGAACTTCTAGATCACTCGCCAAATATTCAAGAATCTGTCCATAGACGTAATCCGTACGTCGATCCGCTTAATTTCTTACAAGTCGATCTAATCTCAAAAATGCGTGCAGAAGAAAACCCATCTGATGAGTTAATGACCGAGGTATTGCTCACAATCAGCGGAGTAGCAGCAGGACTTGTGAATACGGGTTGATGAAAAACATTTTAAAGCCATCTCAAGAGATCCATTCTCCTGAGATGGCTTTATTTTATAGTTAGACCAATTTATAGTTGCTTTGCTTTAAAATGAACCACCGCTGTATAGATAGGCTGCCCTGTTTTAAAATGTGGGTACACATGATGATTCACTTGCGCTACTTCTAGTAATAATGCTTTATTCACATCAATTTTCTCATTAATACGCTGTTCAAGTTCTTTGAAGCTGGTTGCTTCAAAGCATTCAACTTTATCTTCAATTCGTTCTAATTGGATACTCAATGTCACCACTCCTAGTAAGGTGTTATCTTTTTCGGTTTTATCTGTTTGAAATAACTTATCTGTTTTAAATCATAGCAAATTCGTTTTCAAAAGAAAATAAGTGAATTCATGAGTTCTGCTGTGTATACTAGGAAGAGATTGTTTGAGTGAAAGGAATGAAGGAAATGAGAATTGGAATTATCGGTGCAATGGATGAAGAGGTTGAATTACTAAAAAGCAAACTCGGAAATAGAGAAGATAAAACGATTGCTGGATGTGAATTTCACCACGGTACTTTACAAGGAGTCGATGTGGTACTGCTTAAATCGGGTATTGGGAAAGTAAATGCTGCAGTCGGCACAACACTTTTAATTGAATTATACAAACCAGATCGTATTATTAATACAGGTTCAGCTGGCGGTTTTAAAGAAGGCTTAAACGTAGGGGATGTCGTTATTTCAACGGAAGTGCGTTACAACGATGTAGATGCAACGGTATTTGGTTATGAATTTGGTCAAGTACCGCAAATGCCTGCCTTCTATGACCCGAATGACGAGTTAATTTTTATTGCTGATAAGGCAGCTGCAAAAGTAGGAGTAAACACTGTAAAAGGATTGATTGTCTCTGGGGATTCCTTTATGAGTGATCATGCACGTGTACTTGAATTAAAAGAGATTTTCCCTGCTGCTCAATGTGCGGAAATGGAAGCTGGCGCCATTGCGCAAGTGTGTCACCAATTTAAGGTGCCGTTTGTTATTATCCGTTCATTATCTGACATTGCTGGCAGTGATGCAAAAGTATCTTATGAGAAGTTTTTAGAAACAGCATCTGTTAATTCAGCAAATCAAGTCATCTTAATGGTTGAAGCATTAGCGGAATAAGTTACCTATAGTGGCGGATATTGCATCATCATATCCTCTCTAAACATGCTATCATAAGTGATAGAGTAGGAGGGGACGTATTATGACAGAGAAGAAGATGCGAGAGTTAAAAGATAAAGTAGCTGATTATAAGCGCTTTGGTTTTATCCTGCTGTCGTTAAGTGCCTTTTTGTTTATTGGATTAATTATTCCGGCTGATGGACAAGCTGTCTCGCTGCCTAGCGGATTTATTGTAGGAGTCTTTCTTACAATGGGGTTAGCAGTGGTTTGTCACCGTTTAGCGATGAATGCACAAAAACAAATGTATGAAGATGAATAATATCATGCGCTTCGGCAGACGAGGCGCATTTTTTGTTTTGCTTAATGAAGAGAGGTGGACTGAGCAGTCGGTCCACGCAATAACAATTGATAGTAACCCAATCAGCAAATATATAGGTGCAATTAGTACTTGAAGTAACGCAATTAAACTCAACTGGCGCAATAAAGTTCAAAGTGAATATAATAATTCCTCAGACAGACGCATTAATACTAAACAGGGACACAATTCCTTTCTCGATCGACGCAATCCCACACTGCGATGCTCTCATTTACACCAAAAACCGCCAAGCAGAGCATGAGCTGCTTGGCGGTTTGCTTTTAAGATGCAGGTGGAATAACTAAATAATAGATACAAGCAAAAAAGATAAAAATTGCTAGTACAGATCCATATGATCGGAATCCTCTAAAGCTTTGAGTTGCTTCCATCGCGCGAACTCCCAACACATACATCCAAGCAATTCCTGCTGCAAGCAACGCGAGATGAATAGCAGAGATCGGGTAACCAGCTTGCATGCCGATCAGCGTAGGCATCGCTAGAAAGCTCGGTACTAAGATAATAATAGAAAGACGGTATTGAACACGAAGCAATCCAGCTCCGCCAAAGCCGCGAGCCCCTGCCCAAAGGAGTAGAGTAAAAGCAAATCGAGTTAAAATAATGGTTATAATTCCAAAGATAATAAAGATTACAGGAACAACAAAGTCACGAAGCAGGGGTGATTCAAAACTGCTGACATAGGCGTTGTTTGCTTGAACAGAAAACAGCCCATACGCTGCACCTAGCAGAACAACAAGCAGCATTCCGATGCGGTTCGTTTTAGGTGATTCAGCAAGCGTGCGAAAGGCTTCTCGATCTAGTAAAATCGCTTTAATAAGTAGAGTAAATCGATTCATATGGATAACTCCTATCTCTTTAGCTATGTATATATAAGCAGCAGTGTACACTATGTACACTGCTACTATTCACTTGAAATGTCAAGTGATTCTTATAGATTCCAAGGCATGATGGCCCAAACTGCTACTCCGATACAGATGATGCTGATAATGGCAGCACCAAAACGGCTGTTGTAGCGTGCTGGGTTAACGTCTGTCCAGCCATGGATGCGCTCTACCAGCTTATGATCTTCAGCTGTAGAAAGTTTTGATTGCAGTGAAGGCATGCGGTTTGTAATGTATGAAACAACAATAAGAATCAAGAAGCTTAATGGTACGGCCAGCATAGCACCAGAAATCCCCATACCATCTGTTAATCCATGACCACTGATTACAATAGATGGGAAGACGAAAGGTGAAACAACAACGTATAGACCACCTGCTACTACTGATGCAGCTATGGCGCCAAAGCGGTTTGCTTCCTTCCACCATACACCCATCAAAATTAACGGAGCATTTGTTACACCGGCTAAACCGAAAGCCCATAAAATACTTACTACTAGAAAGTCAGGAGGATTAATAGCAAGCAGGACACTTGCAACCCCGCCCCCAGCAATCGAGAAGTAACCAAGCTTTACTTTCATACTGTTTGTTAAATTTGGCTTTAGCGTCGTTACGATATCTTGTGAAATAAGAGCACCAATTGCAAGGAGGTTTCCACTTAAAGTTGATAGACCGGCGCTGATTGCACCAGCAATAACTAGAGCAGTTACCCACTCTGGGTTGTACACTAAGTTTAAGATAATGGTTAATTTATCTGCATCAGCTTGAGAGATTGCAACACCTTCTGTTTGTGTAAAGAATACACCTGCAAATCCCATTGCATAAGTTGCAGAGAAAACAAGACCTAGTACAAGCGCAAACCATACCATCGCTTGACGAGCACTTTTAAGACTTGATGCCGTATAAATACGCATTGCTAAGTGAGGAAGCCCAAGAGCTCCAATTGTAAATGCCGGAATCAAAGCAAAGTACCATTTAGAAGAATACTGATAATCAAAGAATGTAGGCATAGCCTCAAGCATAGCAGGTACCATATCCGCATATAGAAGCGGAGGGAAATACCAGCCAGTTCCGCCCATTACTTTCATGATCGCTCCAAGAGGAACGATAAACATTAACGCAATGATGACCATTTGGATCGCTGCGTTATTTGTCGCACCAGACATACCGCCAATTGTTACATACCCAACAATTAATAGACCGCCGATAATAAGGCCTGTCATATACGGGATACCAAGCAGCGTTTCAAATGTTACGGCGATACCGATCATTTGACCAAGTGCATACATGATAGATACTAAAATCATAAATAGAGCCGCAATAATAGATGCACTAACCCCGTAACGCTCCCGTACGAAGTGAGTTGGTGAGAATGCGCCCATACGACGTAGACTCGTACCATAGATAATTGTAATTAAAGGAATAGCTAAAATCATTTGAATCCACAGTAAGATAAATGGGGCTTGCAAATTTAAGATAAGACCAGTAACACCAAGGAATGTAGCAAGACTCATGTAGGTCGAAGCCATCGCTAGTCCATTTGTAATTGGACCAACACCGCCGCCAGCGGCATATAAATCTTCTACAGATTTACTCGCACGGTTTGAAACCCAGCCTACGATGTAGAATAAAGCGAATGTAGCGACTACAAAAATAATACCAATAACGGGATTCGATAATTGCCATAGTTGATCTTCCATTTAGCTAGCTCCCTTCTCAGATGATTGAGCAGATTGATTTTGAGCATTTTCATCTTCAATTGCTTGGTCAATGTGATTTCCCATTTTACCAGCGATGATCGTTAGAATGAGTACGCCAAACCAACCGACCAGTATGGGAACGATGTACATAATCGGAAACCCAAATAACATTCCATCAACAGGGAAAAGAGAGAAGATTAAACCCATATGACCAGACACTAGAAAAAGGGCTGACATGATAATCGTAAACCAAACTTCTTTTTTGTAAGCACTCATACTGACACCTCTTTTCGTATAATTGATAACGCTTTCAATCGAAATAAGACTGAACGCTCGCTCAGTTAAATTGACAGCTGAGCATTTGTTCAAATTATATGTACGTCACCCCCTGGCCACTAATTAAATATTCACTTCCTTGTCAATCTATACTAAAATTACATCATGTTTGACTGAATGTAAAGACAAAATATTGAGAAAATTAAAACAGGATAAATAAAAGGGGTAAATTTATGTGAGTAAGCGTAAAACAAAGCGTCCAATTGTGTTAACAGCAGTTATTTTGGCCATGTTTATGGCGGCTGTGGAAGCGACAATTGTTGCTACAGCGATGCCTCAAATTGTTGCTGATCTAGGAGGTTTTTCATTATTCAGCTGGGTCTTTTCATCCTACCTATTAATGCAGGTAGTAATGATCCCTGTATATGGAAAACTTTCTGATATGTATGGACGGAAAATTATTTTTGCTATTGGGATATCTATATTTTTAATCGGATCGATCCTATGCGGCTTTTCTGCAACGATGGAAATGTTAATTATCAGCAGGTTTATTCAAGGGCTGGGCGCAGGGGCTGTGCAGCCAATAGCTACAACGATTGTGGGCGATATGTACACGAAAGAAGAACGTGCGAATATCCAAGGGTACTTAGCGAGTGTATGGGGGATATCTGCGATTATGGGTCCTGTACTCGGTGCTGTATTTATTGAATATCTACATTGGGCTTGGATTTTTTGGGTCAACATCCCTTTTGGAATCATTGCATTAATTGGGGTAACTCTTTTCTTACATGAGGATATTAAGTCCGCTGAATCGATGAAAAAGAATAGGCAATCCATTGATTATAAGGGAGCACTTCTTTTACTTTTGGCCATTACACCTTTTATGCTCGTCTTAATACAAGGAAATGTGTGGGGATTCACTTCACCTCTGGTAATGAGCTTACTTGCTTGCTCATTTATTTGTCTTGTCTTGTTCATCAAAGTGGAACGCAGAGAGGCTAATCCAATGATGACGTTGTCTTTATGGGAGAATCAGCACATTCGCAACGCAAATATTGCCTCTTTTTCTGCAGGAGCGATCTTGCTGGCTGTTTCAACCTTTTTACCTACCTATGTGCAAGGTGTCATGAATCAGCCTCCAATTATTGCTGGACTTGCGTTGACAGCGATATCGATTGGGTGGCCGATCTCATCTACTATTGCTGGAAAAATGATGCTCAAAAAAGGCTTCCGTACGACAGCTTTGATTGGTGGATGTGCATTAGTAACAGGCGGGTTATTCTATATGCTGCTGCCTGTTATTAACCATCCGCTATGGGCTGGAGCAGGTTCCTTTGTTATTGGAGTTGGAATGGGTTTTTCTACAACGACTTTTATAGTGTCGATTCAATCATCAGTTGACTGGAATGTCCGAGGAGAAGCGACATCTATGAATATGTTTATGAGGCTTCTTGGAGGAGCTGTAGGAGTTGCTTTTTTAGGAGGTCTTTTGAATAGACGTCTTGAAAACGAGCTTAAAAACAGTCAAGAGTATCTATCATTTGAGCCGACCATTGATGCTGTCAATCACTTGCTCGAGGCAGGTCAGAGGGAAGAATTACGTTCAGTAGAGCTAGAGGCACTGCAGATAGGCTTAACAAACAGTCTAGGGATTGTTTTTACGACCATTTTTATATTAGCTGTGACTAGTTTCTTCTTTATATTACGGTTGCCGAAAGATTCATAAACAAGTAGGAAGCCAACATGATCTGTCATGTTGGCTTTGTTAAGGTTAAGAAGTGATTAAGGACTCTGGCGGTTAGTCCCCAAATTACGTACGCATCATAAAAATAAAATAGTTCCTGGACCGATTGGGTACGGCCGTTATAAGTTCTCTTGTTTGGAATGAGGTGAAAGGGGAAATTATCTGCAGGTTCAAACGTGATCCCCATTTCATACATTTTTGGCTTTGTCTCATACAAGTAACTAAGCGGTGCTGTAAATGTAGAAGCCACCTCATCCTTGTTAGGGTTCAATTGAGTTATATCGTTAATTTTACCTACAAAGGGGTAGATGACTCCTCGGAAAGGGGTAACTAAATAATCTAGTGGAGCAATTAATTCCACCTGATTTTCTGGAATTCCTAATTCCTCGCTTAGCTCTCTAATCGCAGCAGCTTCAGCGCTGTTATCACTTTGATCAATTCGGCCGCCAGGAAAGCAAATCTCACCAGGTTGACTCCTTAAATGCTCGGATCGAACTTCAAATAATACAGAAAGTTCTCCATCTACTTCAACAAGAGGCAGAAGAATAGCGGAATGTTTAGCAGTCTGTTGTCCAAGTACACCTGGTTGGCGGTCTTTAATCGTTGAAATAATAGTTGAGATATCCGGCAAAGAGATCCTTCCTTTCACACACATAATTATGGTTATCCTATACGCTTTTTTAACTATAGTATAGCATATGAGCATCTACGATTGATTGTTGCAAAGAAGAGGGGGGTCTTGTACACTTAGTACATATCTTAAAATTAAGATAAAGGGGATTAACTATGACTAAAGCAAATGATGATCTTTCGTTGAAGTTATTTGTGGTCTTATCTCGAGCTCATAGTGCTGTGATGACAGAGGTTGAAAAGGATATTCGAAGTTACGGTTTGAATCCAACTGAGTTTGCCGTAATAGAATTGCTTTACCATAAAGGCGATCAGCCGCTTCAAAAGATTGGTGAAAAGATACTTATTTCAAGTGGAAGTATCACTTATGTAGTAGATAAACTCGAAAAAAAACAACTGTTACTAAGGCGTCCATGTCCGAAAGATCGCCGTATTACGTATGCGACATTAACAGATGAAGGGAAGCAATGGATGGATGAACGTTTTCATGTGCATAAGGAACGAATTGCACATATCTTATCTGGTTTAAATACAGATGAAACAGAAGAAGCGATTCAATTGCTGAAAAAGTTAGGATTACATGCTTCAAGTTAAGGGGTCGATTCTCAGATATTGATGAATCAAAGAATCAATTATTTAGAGCGAAATAATGCTAAAAAATCTGTTAGATGATATGACAAGAACTCTGTATTTTAATGAAATGTGAGGTAAGATGAATTCAGGAAAGGTCATTGACCTAGCTTCCAACATGTTCTCTCTACTCTCCCCATTGTTAGCGGTTCACTTGATGTGAACCGCCCTTTTTTTGATTAAATTAAATCAGACTTCATTTCCTAGGGAATATGAATCTTAGTAAATAAAAGCAATAAATTCTTCTTTATCAAGGCTGCCAAAGTAAGGTTTAATATCTACACCGTTTAATGCTTCACGCAATGCATCCCCGTCATACTTGACGCCTATTAGTTTAGATTCAAGCTCGCTTACATCGCCCACACCAAAGAAATCTCCGTATATTTTGCATGCTTCAATTCGACCTTTACGCACATTCAAGCGAACATCTATTGAGCCAATCGGAAACCGCTTCGTTCGTTTTAAGTCGAAGGCCGGAGATTTCCCGTAATTCCAGTCCCAATTTTTATACCTAGATTCTGAAATGCGATTAATTTCTTCCCAATCTGTTTCTGTTAAATGATACTCAGGGATTTCGTCGTCAGCTTCAAAGATATACTGTAATAATACTTTTTTGAACTGATCAACTGTTAATGGCTGATCTAGAAATTCATTAATGTTTGCTACCCTGCTGCGTATTGATTTAATCCCTTTTGAACGGATCTTTTCATCTTTTACATTAAGCGCTGAAACGACATGTTCAATTTCTGAGTGAAGCATTAATGTACCGTGGCTGAACATTCTTCCTTTAGTAGAAAATTGAGCATTTCCAGATATTTTACGCTCACCCACATGTATATCGTTGCGGCCGCTAAGTTCTGCCTCCACTCCAAGCTTCTTTAAAGCAGAAACAACAGGCTCTGTGAACTTTTTAAAATTGTGAAAAGATTCACCGTCATCTTTAGTGATAAAGCTGAAGTTTAGATTTCCTAAATCATGATAAACAGCCCCTCCGCCAGAAAGTCTGCGAACCACATGGATGTCCTTTTCCTTTACGTAGTCAAGATTGATTTCTTCTATCGTATTTTGGTTTTTACCAATGATGATTGAAGGCTCATTTACATAAAACAAAAGATAGGAGTGTTCTGGATCTAAATTCTTTAAAGCATATTCTTCAATCGCTAAATTGATTCTCGGGTTAGTAATATTGTTATTATCTATAAATTTCATCATTTTGCATTACGTCCTTTCTTGATATGTTCCATCTTCAGTATAGTGATTGTTTTAGTAGCCGTCTAATGGGAGTGTTCCTTACCACTTTTTTCATACGTTTAGACTCTTCTTTTATGAATAGTAAGGATTGTCGATTGGAAAGATATGCATGCACCTATAAAAAAGGAGATGAGTTAGATGAAAAAATTACTTAGTTTAGTATTGCTTTTTATGCTATTCCTAACCTTAACAGGAACCGGTTTTGCTGAGGAAATGGCAATGGTTCGAGTACTCCATGCAACACCTGATGCTCCAGGAGTAGATGTTTTTGTAAATGAGGAGCTTGTAGTAGAAAATATAGAATTTAAAGATGCTAGTGACTACTTGCAGCTGCCTGCTGGTTCTCATAAAGTAGAGATCTATGCTGCAGGTGATACAACTTCTGCAATCATTAGCGAACAATTAGCTGTAAGCGGAGGAGAAGCATATACTGTGTCAGCAATCGGTCAGTTAGAGTCTATTCGCTTAACAACGATGCTAGATGAGCAAGAAGTATCAGAAGGCAATACGAAGATCCGTGTGGCTCATTTTTCACCTGATGCTCCAGCTGTTGATATCGCAACAGATACAGGAGATATTTTATTCCCAAATGCAGCTTTTTCCGCAGTGACAGACTATTTAGAGCTGCCGGCAGGAGAATATAACCTTGAAATTCGTGCAGCTGGGACGGCTGATGTCGTTGAAGAACTAACTAATCTTGAGTTGAAAGAAGGAATGATCTATACAGCTGTAGCAACCGGGCTTTTAAATGCTGAGCCTGAATTTGATGTGATTTTATTAACAGATGCTATGCCAACTCCAGAAGACATGCCGAAGACAGGACTAGGCGGAGCATCAGACATTCGCTAAGATGAAAATTTGGCTCACATCTTTTTCAGTTTTTATTCTTATCATGCTAGGATGTCAGCCGTCCCAATCAAATGCTGCAGAAAGTTTAACAGGATCTAAACCAGAGGTTATCAAAATTCCTGCATTGGATATTCAAGCTGAAATTGCGCCATTCGGTTTAAGGAATTATGAGCAGATTCCGCCTGATGGAGAAAAAGTATTCTGGTATGAGGACGGGGTGAATCCAGGAGGACCAGGAAATGCTGTGTTAGCAGGTCATTTCGATGATTATGTAGGTCCAGCGGTGTTTTATCACCTTCATGAGTTAAAAACAGGGGACTATATTTATATTGTCACTGAGAATGATTATATACTGACATATCGAGTGGAAGATGTAGAGACATATAAGAGAGCAGAAGCACCTGTGAAATCAATTTTTCATGGTAGTGGGAAATCAAAGCTCAACCTTGTCACATGTTCAGGTTATTATAGTAAAAAAGAAAAAACTCACTCTCATCGTACTGTTGTAACAGCTGCATTAAAAGGAAAGTCTTATCCCTACCAACCTATAACCGAGCCTCCTTTATAAAAGGCTCGGTTTATTTGGATTTAAACGTTCTCACCGGTAGTTGGATAACCATGCAAAGCGTATAATAAATGGTAAGTAACGTGATTGGAGAGGATGAAATGAACATAAGACATTTAGCAGAAGCTGATTATGATCGGGTCATTTCAGTCATTGATGAATGGTGGGGCGGCCGTATGATGAGTGATATGCTGCAACGCTTATTCTTTATTCATTTTCAAGAAACGAGCTTTGTCATTGAAGAGAAACATAAGATTATAGGGTTTTTAGTGGGATTTCCTTCCCAGACTGACCCTAATATAGGATATATCCATTTTGTAGGGATTCACCCGAAAGCGAGGAAAGAAGGTCATGCACGCATACTGTATGAGGCTTTCTTTGAAAAAATAAAAGAGCTTGGGTGCGATAACGTACTTTGCGTTACTTCACCAGTAAATAAAGGATCCATTGCTTTTCATAAACGGATGGGATTTACCATTAAACCAGGCACCAAGGTAGTAAATGGTATTTCTATTTATGAAAATTATGATGGGCCTGGTAAAGACCGAATTATTTTCACAAAATCACTCGACGAAAAAAGAACCTAAGCTCTAACTTGGAGCTTGGGTTCTTGTATATTTCCGGACAAGGCCTGGAACAACTCGTATACAAATTATAAACCATAGGATAGAAATGCTGATAGCCGCGATAATATCACTCGGATAATGGGCTTCTAAGATCATTCTGCTCAATGCGACAACAGATATGCAGAAAACAGCAATGGCATAACTCATCAAACGGATCGCACGTTTTGTGATAAAGAGGTAACTAATATATATGATAAAAGCAAATAGTAAAAAGGTTCTCATCGTATGGCCGCTTGGGAAGCTGTAGGAAGCTAGCTCAAAAGACTGCCCAAACACTTCTAAATAACGAATCTCACCAGGCCGCTCCCGCTGAAATAATAACTTTAATCCTAGGTTCAAAAAGAGTCCGCCAAAAACAATAACTCCGAGCATGAGGGCATAAAGTTTTTCTCTTTTAAAATATAAAAACCCCATTAAGACAAGGGTAAGTATAATCATTACTTCTCCAGAACCAAGTTTAGTTAGAAAAGACATAGGCTCTTGTAATGATGAAGGAATAAGCTGATTCATCCAATCAAGCAGCAGCTTATCAAATTCATTAGAATCAATAAAAAACACCATACTAAGAAAAACAGAAATCGTAAGAATATAAATTACATTTATTTTCATTGCTTCCTCCTGCTATATATATTACTCATAAATTAGAATTCTACCATTTTACACAACATGTGACTAGTGTCTATTCTCAGGTGATGTATAATAAAGTTAAAAGGTTGGAAATTTAATTTAAGAGAAGGAGGACGTTACAAAAATGGAAGCACCAAAAGTAAATGTGAGCGGCTTAGAATTTGGGTGGGATGTAGAAAAGGGCCAATTTCTCTTTGAAGGGGAAGATGCTGTACTTTTTTGGATCTCTTCTGCAATGAAAACGTTTTTTGATACGATTGAAGAGGTGTCAGGAGAAGAAGCCACAAGTGTTGTGTTAGAAACGACTGGATACAGGCAAGGGACTGTAGTTGGTGATTATTTTGAGAGGCTGCATGTTAGCGAAAAAGAGTTTGCTGAAACTCTTACGCGTACATATGCTTCTGCAGGCTGGGGAAAAGCAGTAATTGATCTATTTGATACAGATCAAAAAAGGGTCATTCTTCGTTTAAGAGATGATTGGGAATACAAAATAAATATTGCCCAAGGAAAAATCAAAGGCGGCAGATTTCTTCCAGCTCATTATGCTGGGATCTTCACTGGGTTATTTGGTACAAATATTTGGTATAGAATCCTTCAAAGCCAAGTCGAGGGCAAAGAGGAAACCGTAGTTGAGTATTTCCCCTCTGAAATAACCGTTACAGAAAATATACATAAATTGATTCGAAGCCGTGAACAACAAGAAATTATGCAGCTTGAGGCCATGGTTGAAGATAAAACACAAGAACTGAAGGCTCTTATCAGAACGTTATCTTCCCCGATGATTCCGGTGATGGATGGGGTAGTAGTCGTACCACTGCTTGGTATGTATGATAAAGAGCGTACAGATGAACTAATCGAGAAAACGCTGCACAATCTTCCTAAGCATAAAGCAACCTTCTTAATTCTCGATTTCACGGGACTCGATTCAGATATTGCCTCTGTCTCAGCTGATTTAATTGAGAAACTTGTATCAGCTACTTCATTAATAGGAGCTAAAACGATCCTAGTAGGAATTAAAGCTGAATTAAGCCTTGCGATTACAAAGGAAGATATCGACTTATCTAACTATGATTGTTTTCAGACATTAGAACATGGTATTTACTACGCGCTCGCTGAAAAAGGCCGGAAAATTATTTCAATATAAACGAAGAGAAGCATTTAATTTTCTAATTGAAAATTAAATGCTTTTTCTATAAAGAGAATTTCCTTATCCTGCAAGGGAATCATGGCCTTAATGGCGAATAAGATAAGTAATAAAATAGACGGAGGTGTGAGATGAATAGTATCCAAACATTAAAACAAACTATTCTTCTTTTAGAAGAAAAGCTGCTTCAATCGCACACAAGAACGTCGCCTGAACAATTAGAAGAACTCTTAGCTGATGATTTTTTGGAATTTGCAAGCTCCGGACAAGTATGGGTTAGAGATGACTGCTTAGGAGAAGGAGGAGTCGGTGTAGTCAGCATGAAGATTTATGATTTTGAGATCAGGGAGCTGGCACCCGAAGTGATTCTTGCTACTTATAGGGTATTTGATGAGCACAGGGTAAGTAACACAATACGAAGTTCTATATGGAAAAAAGAGAATGGTAACTGGAAAATGTCCTTTCATCAAGGAACTTATACAAAGTCATAATCAAATCCTATGTTAGGAAAAAATGCATCTCCTTATCTGATCAAGGAGATGCATTTTTTTCTTAGATCGAAGGATGTCTCGTTACTTCAACACGCTCCTGGTTCTCTCTTTTGTGAGTAAGAAGCAGGGCGCTTCCAATTAATAAGAGTAAGATTCCAGACCCTTTTAATACAGTGTAGATAGAAAACAATTCAACAAGAATTGCTCCTATCAACGGCGCCACTAGAATGCTTATATTGATAATCGCATGATAAAGGCTTGAAATACGTGCAATAGTGTCACCCGTTGTTTCTTTTTGAATAACAGTTTGGGCGACAAACATTTGCAGTCCAACGCCGATTCCTAAAATAATAGACATGAGTAAAGGCACTGACAGTGGAAAGCCGCTTGTTAAAAAGCTCGCACTAATAAACACAATCGCTAAACAGGCAAAACTTGTCATTAGTAACTTAGCGGGGTAAAGCATTTTTCTTTGTTTAGACATCAGTCCATAAATAAAAATAGATCCGATACCGACAAATGACATAATCCAGCCCATTAACTCAGGATGTTCTGGGGCGATCAATCTAAATAAAACAGGGAATTGCACATCAACCATTTGTAGAGCGAAAAAGCCTAAAAAAGAATACCCAAAACAGATTAAGAGAGTGTTTGTTTGTAGGATAATCCTCAAACCTTCCTGTAAGTCCTCCCAAAATGGCTGTTTCTCTCTTATTGGAGGATGTGAGAAATCAGTTTTTTCTTTAGCAGCACTCAGTAATATGAGACTCGAAAAAAGCAGTGAAACCCCGTTTATGAACAGACATAGAAGAGGTGAGTAGATAGCTGCAAGCGTAGCTCCAATAACCGGACCTATAATTCTTGCAGCCTGGGCGGATATCCCGTTTAAACTTACTGCACGAAGCACAAGGGCCTCTGGAACAATATGTTTGATGATGGCTTGTTCAGCAGGGAAATGAACGGTTGCGATCGTAGAACGTAGCATTAAAACAGTTAAAAAGAGCCATGTATTTGTGATAAATAATAGTGAGAAGGTAAAAAGAGCGGTCAGGATATCTGCTGCAAGCATCACTTTTACCTTATTTCGATGTTCTATAAATACTCCGGCAAAAGGACTAATAATCACTTGAGGAAGGGCGATTGCGACAGCAATAAATGCTAGCATGATTGGGCGCTCTTGCCACACATAAGCAAACAATAAGAAGATGGCGACACGGTCAAAGTAAATGCCAAACATTGAGATACTATAAGACGCGAACACTTTCATAAATAATCTATTTTTAAATAGTGGTTGTAAAGACATGGTAAGATACCTCCCTTATGGTTTCATCATAGAGGAGGTATGTCAGAGGAATATCAGAGGTGACGATGAAATATAGATTTTATTTCTTTTTTAAGTTTTTCTATTTGATGTGGTTCAAAAAATGCTGTGGAAGTGTTTGTTACAAGAAGCTGAAGCGCTTCATCTGTACATTCCTTCTCAAGGAAAAATCTCATAATGGCAATGGCTAAGCCCATATGTGAATTGAATTGAGAATGTTCTACAATTTCAATTCCTTCCTCAATCAAAGCTAGACCAGATCTCTTTTTTGTTTCAATTAATTCTTTAATGCCTGTGACAATGAGAAAGATCCCTTTTTCACGAAGGTAAGGTTTTTCTGTAAAGAAAACTTTTAACAATGCCTTTTCCTCGTCTATTTCCCTTTGATCAGACATGCATATCGCGTACATTAGTTTTGTTATTCTAAAAAATGGATAGAAGCCATCATTTGACGAAGTTATTTTTCCTTCTGTAAAAACTATTGCCTCAAGCGCTTTATCAAAATTCCGGCTAAGTAAGAGAAATAGAATTCTGCTTAATGTATCAAATTCAGGCTGCTGCAAAGGGGTGAAAAGCTGCTTTGTGTACACTTGATTAAAGTATTCACAAGCAGGCTTTGCCCCTTCTAGTAAGAGATTGACCCATAATAAAAATAAAGATTTCTCTTTAAATGAAATGGATGAATCATAGATGATTGAGCGATAATCTCCAGCCATAAACGCTAACGGCATTCGTAGGCTTGAAGGAGGCTCAATACCGAATGCTGGATTATTTAATAATGACTTGATAGCCTGACCGTTACCGTACAAATGGTAGGTATATAATAAAGATTCGCTTATCTCTTCAAATTGAGGATCTTCTATTTTTAGCGTTTTTTCATTAGAGGAGCCCTTAATTAAACAATATCCTTGTCCTCTGAAGGTATTTATCTTAATCCCGGATTTAAGAGTGCCAAGCTTTTTTCTTACCCTGTAAATATGATCATCCACCGTCCGGTCTGTTGGGGTGCCCTCCCCCCAAACCGCATCTAATAGCTTGTCGCGGCTGAAGACTTGGTTCGGGTGACGATACAAGAAATGTAATAAATCAAACTCTTTTGGAAGCAAAGTCAATTGTTGATTAGCAAATTCAATACTATAGGTAGAAAGCTGAAACGAAAGGGTGTCCATATCCTCACCTCGGAAGTAAGTCTTCTTTTATCGTAATCGAAGTGCATAAGGAAATAAATAGAAAAATTAAAGAGACAATAAAGATTATAACCTGGATCGTTAGTCCCCCTTTATGTTAGACTAGTAATATCTATCTATTAAACTATTTTCTACCATATTGGAGGTTATCTTTTGAAGAAGTTAGTGAAAAATGGCCTGTTTACATTTGGGTTTATTGGTCTACTTTCTATGAATCTGCCAACTTCAGTATTAGCTGCTGAAACGGTGGCGGAACGTTGTCAATATGAAGCAGTTGTTGGGGTGAATCCTGCCTTTCAAACGACTAATTGCCTGCTAACAGAAATGGCGTTAGATTATAATATCCCGCCAGAAGTTGTAAAAGCGATAGCAGAAAGAGAAAGCAGCTGGGTGCAATTCAATTCTGACGGTACACCAAATATCTCATCAGATAATGGAATAGGAATGATGCAATTAACCAACCAAGCAAATTTTGATCAAGAGCGTTTGGAAACGGATGTCCTTTATAATATTGAAGTGGGTGTAAAAGTATTAGATGAAATGTTCACACGCGGAAATCTTCCGGTTATTAATGATAACGACCGCGATGTAATTGAAAGCTGGTATTTTGCAGTAATGGCTTATAACGGCATCAAGCCTCAGAACAGTCCAGTCAGACAGGCGAGCGGTGAACGTAACGAGTCCGCTTATCAAGAATTAGTATATTCTTTAATAAATCGTTCTGAACAAGGCACAACAACTAAACAACTAAGTTTTGAGCCATCAGATTTCAACTATGATCCGACTAGTGACGCCAACATCGAGTTTCCTGTACATCATTTTACATTCGATAATTTAACGAAAACAAAGTACTTATTTGATATCGGAGAAAAAGTAGAAACGAATACTCGTGCCAATTTTAGAACAAGTCCGTCCACACAAAACAATTTGATTACTACTCTCCCAGCAGGTGAAGTATTAACGATTACAGGTGCTTTTACATATGATCAGGTTTCTCTATCAAACCAATTCGTATGGTACCCCGTCAAAAGAACAGATGGAACAGAAGGATTTATCACTTCTGGTAATCTTAATCCATTAAGTGGTGAAAGCGTGGAGCCGGCTCCACCTGTTGAGCCGGAAGAGCCAGTGACGTTTAGTGATGTACCTGTCACTCATTATGCTTATGATGAAATACATTATCTAGCCAATAATAATATTGTAGGTGGAGTTGGTCATGGTAGGTTCGATCCTACTGCACCGTTAACTCGCGCTCAAGCCGCGACAATGCTTACTCGTGCATTAGGTACTTCTACAAATGCTCCTAACCCCGGCTTTAAAGATGTTTCTACAACACATTATTTTTACAGCGGTATTGCTAGTGCTGTTGAAAGTGGTTTTTTTGTTAAAGCTGACAACTTTTATCCTGAGCGCACATTAACACGAGGAGAAATGGCTGCTATCTTAGATCGTGCATTTGATTTTCCACAAGCTGTTGGTTCGCACCCTTTCACCGATGCATCAGGAATTTTTGAATATAACATTACGAATGTATACGAGGCTGGAGTCACGTCAGGAGTAACCCCAACTACTTATGCTCCTCGAAATACGATTGACAGAGGACAATTTGCAGCATTTTTAGCTCGATCATTAAATGAAGAGTTCCGAGCTCAATAATATAGAATGATAAAACAGGTCAAAGCCATTAAGCTGTGGCCTGTTTTTTTGTATAGGTGTACATGGATTTCTTATTATTTCACTTTCCCACTTGATAAAAGGGCTCACATCAACGAAAATATAAGGAATAGACAGCATATACTAGAATAGGAAAGTAAATGTGTAGGAGAAGAAAGAAGGTACGTTAGCATGATCGAGGTTCATTCAAAAGAAAGCGAGATGCTTCAATTACTTGAGAAACTTGTTAATATTGATAGTGGTTCGAATAATAAAGCAGGTGTTGATAAAGTCGGGGAGATTGTCGGACAAAAATTTAAGGAGTTAGGATTTAAGGTCAATGTGGTTCCTAATATTGAGGTTGGCAATCATTTAGTGATCCAACACCCAGATGCAAGTCACATTGATATCTTAATTGTCGCTCATATGGATACAGTATTTGAAGATGGTACGGCTAAGGTTCGTCCTTTCAGTATAGATCAAGAAAAGGGACGCGCGTATGGGCCAGGAGTCATTGACATGAAAGCAAGTCTCGTGTCCGTTCTTTATGCCTTACAAGCGTTAAAAGATGAAGGGGATGCTGCCTATCAGAATGTTCGAATTGTCTTAAATAGTGATGAAGAGATTGGCTCCAGGTCTTCAAGAGGCTTAATTGAAGAGCAAGCGAGAGGTATATCTTATGCTCTTGTCATGGAACCTGCGAGAAAGGATGGATCTCTTGTGACGGAGCGGCGTGGCAGCGGCCGATACAAAATCGAAGTTCAAGGGCTTGCTGCTCATTCAGGTATAGAACCGGAAAAGGGCAGAAGTGCAATAGAAGAACTTGCTCACAAAATAGTGAAGCTGCACGAACTGAATGATCATGAACATGGGATCTCAGTCAATGTTGGAATCATAGAGGGAGGCAATGCGGTTAATACGATTTCTTCCTCTGCAATAGGACATGTTGATGTCCGTGTGGCAACACCTGAACAGGCAAGCGAGATGGAGCATAAGATTGAAGAGGTATGTGCTTCTACTGATGTGCGGGGCACAAGAATTGAAGTGACTGGTGATATCAGCAGGCCGCCGATGTTGAAAAATGAAAAGATTGCTCAGCTGTTTCAAATTGTACAAGAAGTTGGACGCGAGCTTGGGATGGCTATAAAGGATACAAAAACAGGCGGTGGATCAGATGCATCATTTACGGCTGCGATGGGAATCCCTACAATTGACGGCTTAGGACCAATTGGCGGAGGCGCACATAGCGAGGATGAGTATTTAGAGATTGCTTCTCTTACTGAGCGCACAAGACTATTAGCCAAAATTATCCAACGACTTCATGTATATAAATAAATTAAATAATGTGAGTTGAGAACCTTCCAATTATTGGTTGGTTCTCTTTTTATGTTTAGAGAAAAGAAATGAGGGTATTTTTTTAGTAACAAATCATTCTAACATTAAAATTTTTAAATTTAATAGGAGGTTCAACCAATGGCACAAGCTAAAATTAGTCATACCACGTATGCACAAGCACCATCTACTAAGGACGAGAAAAGCGGAAGTCTAATGAAAGGTATTGTAATCGGGGCAGCAGTAGGAGCTGCTGTCGCAATGTTAGATCCTAAGACGAGAAATCGTGTGACGACCGCTACAAGCGATATGAAAGATCAGACAATGGATATGGTAACAAAAGTAAGAGAGAATCCAGAAGAAGTGAAGACAGATGTCCAAGCAAGAGTTCAATCTGCTTCTGCTGTATTAAAGGAGGCCATTAACGAGGCCAAAGATTTATATGAGCGAGTGAATGGCGATATCGTAGAGCAAGTGAAAGATGTGAAAGAAGATTCGATGGATATTGTGAATCAAGCACAAGACCTAAAAGAAGATGTAGTGGATATTGGAAATAAAGTGGCTGAAGCGAAAGATGAAGTGAGTTCTAATTCCACGAAGTCGAAAACAAATAATAACATCCCTGGAGAAGTAGGCAAGGATGATATCTAGATAGGAATATAAAGTGAAGCGAAATGCTTCACTTTTTTTATGCACCAAACTTAGCTGATTACATAGTTTATAGTTAAATACATTTTATTTTAAAAACCTACTTGACACATATGAATAATCTGAATATTATAGTGTATAATAGAACAACAACTAAAGCTGATCGGATAAACCGAAGGCCCTTTGTAACTCTAATACAAATGGCTTTCGGTTTTTATTTTTTCTTAAAGCCGACTTAACTTATCTAGTTTATTGGATATGGGGTGATGAATTGAAGGTTTCAAGTAAAGGGGAATATTGTTTAAGAGCATTAATTATGTTAGCTGTTAAGAAGGAAGAAAGGCTGACAGTTGATGAAATTAGTAAAGCCACTCATGTAACGCCAGCATATTTAGAAAAACTATTAAGCCAATTAAAAACTTTAGGATATATTAACAGCAAGCGAGGTACCAGAGGGGGCTTCATGCTGCAGCTAGCCCCTAAAGACATTAAAATTGGTGAAGTAATAAGAAAGCTAGAAGGGCCTCTTGCTCCAATGAGTTGTGTAAGTGTGACTTCCTATCAGGAATGTGCCTTAGAAGGTAGTTGTATGTTAAAGCCTTTATGGGGGCTTGTCAGGGACACAGTAGCGGACGTTCTTGATCGAACAACATTAGCCGATTTAGTAGAAGGGAACATTGGATCATACAGGGAGGTAATCTAAGATGAGCACTGTAGATGGAGAAAAGCTAACAGAAATTACAAAAGCTTTGCAAAAGATTGCGTTTGGGTCTGTAGTGATAACCATACATGATGGACAGATCACTCAGATAGATGCGACAGAAAAGATTCGCTTTGTGCAACAACGAAAGAAAAAATAGTGTGAAAGAGCCAACCGGACCACCGAAGGCTTCTATATATAGGGAACTTATTTGAAGTGTCCTTGTTTATAGAAGCTTTTTATTTTTATCCAAATAGTAATCTGCTATAACAGCAGGTTTCTATTAAATCATACACATAAGGGGCGAAAGTGACATGGGAAAGAATCATTCGATCATTAAAGGATTAAAAGGGTTGGGACTTACTTCTTTAGTAGTGGCAGGGCTTGTTGGATGCGGCTCAAGCGAGGAGTCATCAGGTACTGAAGGAGCCGCTTCAACTTCTAGTAAAAGTGGGGAAGGGAAAATTGAATTACTCAATGTCTCATATGATCCAACCCGAGAATTGTACTCAGATTTCAATAAAAAGTTCAGTGAATATTGGGAGGAGGAAACAGGTGATAAGGTTACTATCCAGCAATCCCATGGGGGCTCCGGCAGTCAAGCTCGATCTGTAGTAGATGGACTTGATGCAGACGTTGTCACTTTAGCGCTTGCTTATGATATCGATATGCTTCATGAAACGCGAGACTTAATTCCTGCTGATTGGCAGGAGAGACTTGAGTATAATTCTACGCCATATACTTCAACGATTGTTTTTCTTGTTAGGAAAGACAATCCACTTGAAATCGAGGATTGGGATGATTTAGTCGAAGAAGATGTATCGGTAATTACCCCTAATCCCAAAACGTCTGGAGGAGCAAGATGGAATTATTTAGCAGCTTGGGGGTATGCGCTTGAAGAATATGGAAGTGAAGAAGCGGCAGAAGAGTTTGTCTCAAAACTTTATAAAAACGTGCCAGTTCTAGACTCAGGCGCTCGAGGTGCAACCACCACATTCGTTGAAAGAGGAATTGGAGATGTATTTCTTTCATGGGAAAATGAAGCCTTTCTTGCTTTAAATGAATTAGGTGAAGATGAATTTGAAATCGTCTTTCCATCAGTAAGTATCTTAGCAGAACCACCAGTTACCGTAGTTGATCATGTTGTCGATAAAAAAGGAACGAGAGAAGTAGCAGAAGCTTACCTTGATTTTCTATATACAGTAGAGGGGCAAAAGCTTGCAGCTGAACATTATTACCGACCTCGGAATGAAGAGATCCTTGCTGACCATTCAGATACGTTCCCTGAGTTAAACTTATTTACAATTGATGAGGTGTTTGGTGGCTGGAGCTCTGCACAAGAAAAGCATTTCAGTGATGGCGGTGTATTTGATCAAATCTATCAACCATAGGGAATCGTTTGTGAGGGGGGATTCCCCCTACAAGGTAGATAAAAAGGAGAATATCCAAAATGAAGAAGACATTAACCTTTAAACAACCTAGTATTCTCCCAGGCTTTGGGTTATCAATGGGGATTACACTGTTTTATTTAGGCTTGCTTATTCTACTCCCATTATCAATGGTGTTTATTAACACATCAACAATGGGCTGGAATGAATTTTGGCAGGTTGTTACAGAACCGAGGGTAGTAGCTTCCTATAAATTAAGTTTTGGGGCAGCGTTTGCTGCAGCTATAATCAACGCCATTTTTGGATTAATTGTAGCCTGGGTGCTTGTAAGATACCAGTTTCCAGGCAAGCGTATTATAGATGGATTAGTAGATCTTCCATTTGCATTGCCGACAGCAGTGGCTGGTATTGCGCTTACTACTTTATACACAACAAACGGGTGGGTAGGACAATACCTCGATATTTTTGGGATACGAGTTGCTTTTACTCCGCTTGGGGTAATGCTTGCCTTAACCTTTATTGGGCTTCCATTTGTTGTACGGATGGTGCAGCCAGTGTTACAAGGCCTTGAAAAGGAAGTAGAAGAAGCATCAGCGAGCCTCGGTGCAAACAGATATCATACGTTTACCAAAGTGATTGCACCTGTTTTACTTCCTGCATTATTAACAGGTTTTGCCTTAGCCTTTGCTAGAGCACTAGGTGAATATGGGTCTGTGGTATTTATATCTGGAAATATGCCAATGCAGACGGAAATCACTCCTCTGTTAATCATGACAAAATTAGAACAGTTCGATTACGCAGGTGCGACAGCGATTGCTGCTGTGATGCTTGTTGTTTCATTTATCATGTTACTGCTCATTAATATTCTACAGTGGTGGACCAATCATCGCCGCCAAGTGTCATAAGGGGGATTAAGCTATGGCTGGTCAAGTTCAAGTATCAACAAATCATTCTCTATCTACAAATCGTGCTGTTACCGAATCACCTTGGGTAAGAATAGGGTTAATTGGTATAGCCTTAACGTTTTTAACACTTGTATTACTGCTGCCGTTAGTCGCTATTTTTATAAAAGCATTTGAACAAGGCGCTGCTGTATATTTTGCTTCTATTACAGAGCCAGATGCGCTTTCGGCAATAAGACTTACTTTACTAGTTGTATTAATTACTGTACCGCTCAATACAATTTTTGGTGTGGCAGCTGCATGGGCTATTTCTAAATTCCAATTTAAAGGGAAAAACATTTTAACAACACTCATTGATCTTCCATTTGCTGTTTCCCCGGTCATTGCGGGGCTGGTGTTTATTTTATTATTTAGTGTACATGGCTTATTTGGTCCGTGGTTTTTAGAGCGTGATATTCAAATAATCTTTGCTGTACCAGGCATTGTTTTGGCTACGATGTTTGTTACCATTCCATTTATTGCTCGTGAATTAATACCAGTTATGCAAGCACAAGGTACAGCTGCAGAAGAAGCTTCTTTAACACTTGGAGCGAACGGATGGAAAACATTCTGGTATGTCACACTTCCATCTATAAAGTGGGGGCTTCTATACGGGATCACACTTTGTAACGCAAGGGCAATTGGAGAGTTTGGTGCTGTTTCTGTTGTATCAGGTCACATACGCGGCTTAACAAATACCATGCCGCTGCATGTTGAAATTCTATATAACGAATATCAATTTACCGCTGCATTTGCCGTGGCATCCTTGATGTCTATATTGGCTATTGTCACTTTGATTATTAAAAACATCATAGAATGGCGTCATATGAGTAAGTAGGAGGTTTTAAATATGTCAATTCAAATTCATAACGTCTCAAAGTCGTTTGGTACATTTCAAGCACTTGATACTATTGATTTAACTATACAGACTGGGGAGCTTGTTGCATTGCTGGGCCCATCAGGATCAGGAAAAACCACATTACTTCGAATCATTGCAGGTTTAGAGCAAAGTGATAAAGGAGAGATTTCATTTGATGGGAAAGAAATGACAAATGTAGATCCCACTTCCCGCCAAGTAGGGTTTGTTTTTCAACATTATGCACTTTTTGCCCATATGAATGTTGAAGAAAATATATCTTACGGGTTAAGAGTCAGGCCTCGAAAATTACGCCCGGGTAAGAAAGAAATCCATGAAAAAGTAAGTGAATTATTAAGTCTTGTTAAATTAGAAGGGCTCGGTAAGAGGTATCCATCTCAATTATCTGGAGGCCAGAGGCAGCGTGTAGCTTTAGCAAGGGCCTTAGCAGTTCAGCCGAGAGTACTCCTTCTTGACGAACCATTTGGCGCCCTAGATGCAAAGGTGAGAAAGGATCTGAGAAGATGGCTTAGAAGACTCCATGATGAATTTCACGTGACGAGCGTCTTTGTTACTCATGATCAGGAGGAAGCTCTTGATGTTTCTGATCGTGTAGTAGTGATGAATAACGGCAAAATTGAACAGGTTGGTACACCAAATGATGTGTATGAAAAGCCAAATAGTCCGTTTGTATTTGATTTCTTAGGGAATGTAAACCGATTTACAGGACGTTTAAAGGAGGGAGCGTTAGAAGTAGGCAATAGCCGTATTTTAACTCCGCAATATGGCGGCAAGAACAGTTCTGAGGCAACTTTATATGCTCGTCCGCACCAAATGGAGATTCTTAAGGAAAAAGAAGAGCATGCAATTCAGGCGAAAATCTCTCATATTCATGCAGTAGGCCCAATTGTCTTTATAGAACTTGAGCAAGAAGGCTTGAATGAAATCATTGAAGTAGAAATGATGAGGGAGCGCTTTGATCAACTTAACTTAAAGGCGGCTGATACGGTATATGTCAGGCCAAAGCAAGTAAAGTTATTTCTTCCAAACGATTATGCTATTTAAGCGAGTGCCTATCTCATGATTCTACGATGAGATAGGTTATTTTTAAGTTTAGAAGTATGAAAAAAGGTTATGTATAGTTGTAGGGGTATAAGGAGTATTAACTAAAGGAGGAATCGTGATGTTTCATGTAACAGTTAAATCACCACATTCAATTAATGAGACAGTAGAGAAGTTAACAGCTAATTTAAAAGAGCAAGAATTCGGCGTTCTTTGGGATTTTGATCTCCGAGGAAAACTAGAAGAGAAAGGCCAAACATTTGATGAAGATTTCCGTGTGCTTGAAGTGTGTAATCCAAAAGTTGCTAAAGACGTGCTGACAAGGAACTTGCTGGCAGGATACTTTCTTCCATGTAAGATGGTTGTGTATGTTGAAAATGGCGTAACAAAAATTGGAATGCCAAAACCAACTCACTTAATTTCTACCTTGGATGATTCAGAATTAACCAGTCACGCAGAAGCAGTAGAAGAGCGTTTAACGATTGCCATGAATCAAACCGTTAATGGATAAATGGTAAAAAAACGGCGATCATTCGTCGTTTTTTTAGTTAAATCACAATATCTAACTTTATGTGTTTTTAGCAAGAGTGTAATAAAAGTTTTTTTCTATGTACAGACACAGGCGAGCCCAATTCGACATATGAATGTAAAAACGACAAATGCGGGGGTGAGGTCGTGTCTGGAATGCTAGCGGCACTTTCTTATTTTGTAAAAGAAGTGATTGTGTTTGTTTCTTATGTGAAAAACAACGCGTTTCCGCAGCCGCTCAAAAAAGACGATGAACGTAAATACTTAAAGCTGATGCAAGAGGGGGATGCGGAGGCGAGAAATTTACTCATTGAACATAATTTAAGACTTGTTGCTCATATCGTCAAAAAATTTGAGAATACAAGAGAAGACACAGAAGATTTAATTTCAATCGGTACAATAGGGTTGATTAAAGCGATTGAAAGTTATTCTGATGGGAAAGGGACAAAGCTTGCGACGTATGCAGCTAGATGTATTGAAAACGAAATCCTCATGCATCTTCGTGCATTGAAAAAAGTGAAGAAAGACGTTTCTCTTCATGACCCGATTGGTACAGATAAAGAAGGCAATGAAATTTCACTTATTGACGTTCTCCAAGAAGATGCAGACGATATTGTTGATGTGATTCAGACAAAAATGGAGAAAAAACAAATTTATGAATACATTCATGTACTTGATGAGCGTGAGAAAGAAGTGATCGTCGGCAGGTTTGGGCTCGATATGGAAGATGAATTGACACAACGAGAGATTGCCAAGAAGCTTGGAATCTCTAGAAGCTATGTTTCAAGGATTGAAAAGCGAGCACTGATGAAGTTGTTCCATGAATTTTATAAACATAGTCAAGGGAAGGGATAGAAAAAACAGCTGGCAATGGCCGGCTGTTTTATTTTTTGTATGAAGGGTAGAAGCCATATAGTCAGGCTTGCTTATAACAAAGGAACTTTCAGGTAAGAATAAAAAAAGAAAGGCAGGTAACCGATGAGAAAGGGTGTGTATGAGTGAGTAAACAATACATAAATGAGGCATTTTGGCTTCGTGCGATTTCTTGTTTAGCCGTTGCGGTCACTCATGCAGTGAACACCACGCTTGCAAATTATGAACATACGGCCTCTGAATTAAGTGAACATATCCTTATATTAATCCGCTTTATGGCCTTTTTTGGGACTCCTGCGTTTGTGTTTATATCAGAGTTGTTACTAGCTAAGGCCTATCCTAATCATGTTCCTGAGGATTTTTTTAAGAAGCGGGTGATGTTTTTACTGATTCCGTTTATCTCGATTGGTATATTGTTCGCTTTGGTTATATTTCATTCATGGGAAGAGGCGTTATTGCAATCATTTAAGCATATTTTTCTTGGTGGATATTACGGTTATTTCATTTTGATCATTTTTCAGTTTTATATACTCCATGTTCTACTGCAAGGCTACCTGAAAAAATGGTCTCCAAAAGTCGTTCTACCGATTGCTTTAATCCTTAATTTGATTTATTTAGGTTTTTTTAATTTTACAGAACCAGGAAGATCTCCTGTTGCTGAATACATTTGGCTGCGTGGATACTGGGTACCATTTTTCGGGTGGATCTTTTATTTCGTTCTTGGGTATTATTGCGGGAAGAATTATGAAGCACTGAAAGTTTTATTACTTAGACATAAATGGAAAGTACTGGTTATGCCGTCCGTATCAATCGTACTTCTAGTCTTCTTAGTCACCTCAGACATTTTATCTGTCGTCTCATCAAAAAGAATAGATATGCTTCTTTACACAGTAAGTATGATATTTGTGATAATTTTATTCACGATGAGATTTGATTATGTCCCACCCTTTATTAGGTTAATAAGTAAATATTCCTTTAATATTTATTTATTGCATAAATTCTTTTTGTTTTATATGGGACCGGTAGAATTTCTACATCCTCTCTTATATTTTATAGCGGTATTTATACTTTCTGTAGGCGCATCAATTTTGTTGGCCAAACTGTTATCTCCAATAAAGATAAGTCAGTACGTCATTGGAAGGCAATTAGTGGTGCCTGATGCAGTAAAAGGAGAGAAAATGAAAAAGAACTAGTTTTTACTAAAGGTATTAGTGGAAAATAAAGTACTATTAAGAAATGTAGTATATAATAGAAAAATCTGATTCTTTAAAAGGAAGGGGTAAAGAAATGAAGAAATTAGCGATAGGAATGGCCGCTCTTTTTTCAGCATTTGTTATTTCTGCTTGCGGAAATGAAGAGGTTAACCCGGATGAAGTCATGGAAAACGAGAAACAAACGGAAACTGAGGGAGAAGAGCATTCTGAAATGGACGAGCATGGTGATGTGGACGAAGATGAACATGCTCACATGGATCACTCAAGCTCTGGTGAGGTTCCGGAAGGCTTAGAAGAAGCTGATAATCCAACGTATGAGATAGGAAGCCATGCGATGATCACTGACGGCCATATGCCTGGGATGGAAGGTGCCGAGGCAACGATTGTTGGTGCGTACGATACAATGGTTTATGCGGTGTCTTATGATCCAACAGACGGCGGCCCGAGAGAAGAGAACCATAAATGGGTGATTCATGAAGAATTAGAAGAGGCTGAGCAGGACCCTTTTGAACCGGGTGATGAAGTCACTCTTAATACAGACCACATGGCGGGGATGGAAGGTGCTGTAGCAGTCATTGATTCAGCCCAACAGACAACCGTGTACATGGTGGACTTTACCCTAACAGATAGTGGAGAAGAAGTGCTTAACCATAAATGGGTCACAGAAGAAGAGTTATCTGAATTGGAGCATAGCAATCATTAATACTAGGATAGAAAAAAAAGAGGAGCTTCCCATTTATAGGGAGCTCCTCTTTTTTGAATGTACCTTTTTATATGTCTGAAATACTTAGGTTTACTAGGGCACGCTTTGTTTATAATGGAAGATATTTAGCACAAAGCTTTGTTCAATCTTTAAATATAGTACTATGAAATTTTTTCACACAATGTTCGTAAATGTCACTCGTTTACCTCATAACGACCTTCTTGCAACTATTTATATCAAGTTTCGACAAGAGGTGACGTGACAGAGAAGCTTCAAGCCTTTATAATGGGGGGACGTGTGAGGAAGCAGGTGTGAAAAGATTGTTAGAATATACGATTCATAAACATGCAAGCAGTTTAGAAGATGTCGTTTTGATTCACGGTTTTGGTGGAAATTCAAAGATCTTTAAATTGCAGCTAAAAGCATATACAGAACACTTTAATGTAATTACGATTGAATTGCCTGGTCATGGAAACTCGCCAGATGTAGATTCATATACAGAAGATTTCTCTTGGAAATTAGCCGCTAGAGAAGTGGTGAAAACACTAGACTTTTTAAAATTGAAACAAGCGCATTTTGTGGGCGTATCTTTAGGAACCATTATCATTCATCAAATTCTTCAAGATGCACCAGAACGAGTAAAAAGTGTTGTCATGGCAGGGACTGTCACAAGATTTAATTTAACGTCTAAAGCACTGTTAACATTTGGAAAGCTCATTAAGCCATTTACTCCCCACTTATGGATCTATAAATTATTTGCTCAAATTATGATGCCTAAGGCGAATCATAAGAAATCACGCGATAGTTTTATCCGTGAAGCGGTTAAGATGAAGCGGAAAAATTTTATGGGCTGGTACGATGCAGTACAATCTATCGAAACCACTTATACTTTTGTTCAAAAGCATGCTCCTGAGATCGGTAAGCTGTATATATCAGGCAGTGAAGATCACTTTTTTATTGATACATTAAAAGAAGATATTAAGTCTGATAAAAAGGCAAGCTTGATTGTTTTTGAGAAATGCGGGCACCTATGCAATATCGAAAAGTACCGCAAGTTCAATGAAGTTTCTGTAAACTTTTTGAAGGGGCAGTTCGAGGCTGTAAAAAAAATTTCCTAATGTTGGGTTAATTGGAGGAAGAATATGAATATCTTTCTAACAGGTTCTACAGGGTTTCTTGGCGGTAAGCTCATCAAGAATTTAATAGAGGACACCTCTCATCAGTTGTATGTGCTTGTTCGTAATATGGAAAAAGGAATGAAGGTTAAATCAGCATTTACAGCTGAAGAACAAGAACGTATTCATCTTTTAAAGGGTGATATTACGGATGTTGATTGTGGATTATCTAAAGAAAACCTTAAACAACTAAACAACAATATAGATGCATTTTATCATTTAGCAGCTCTTGTAAAATTTGATTTAGATTTACGTGATGAATTATTTGCGATTAATTATAACGGAACAAAACATGCACTTGATCTTGCGGTAAAATTAGGAGTAGAATCGTTCCATTATGTAAGTACAGCCTATACTGTTGGAAAACGCAGCCTTGGAGTAGAGGATCTGTATGATCCATCGGCTGAATATAACAACCCTTATGAAGAAAGTAAAGTCAAATCTGAACATCTTGTTTTTGCTTATTCCGATAAAATGAATGTCTCAATTTTCAGGCCATCTATTATAGTCGGTGATTCAAAAACAGGAGAAGCAGACTCTGAATTTACTCTTTATGGGTTTATGCGTGCCCTTGATTTATTTAAACGTCGAGTGAGCAGACAGAATACTTCTTCTGAAGTCTACCGTTTGGTGGCAAATAAAGAAGGTACATCAAATCTAGTTCCTGTTGATTATGTTGCTGACGTTTTAGCAGTCGGTTTAGTAAAAGCGGAGCCTAATAAGGTTTACCATATTACAAATCCTAATCCGCCAAATAATATGGATCTCTTAAACGTATTAAAAGAGGCTCTAGAATTTGAGCGGTTGTCGGTTGTGGAAGATACCATTAGCTATGAATTAAGTCCGGCAGAAATGAAATTGAACGGAATGGTGGATGTGTTCAATGTATATCTATCAGGTGCAATTACATTTGAAGATGCTAATACCCAAAGGTTAATCAAACAAACGAACATTAAACATTTAATGATGTCAGAAGAAACGATTAAAATGATTATCGAAGCCTACTTTGATATGCAGGTTGTCAAAATATAATGAAAAACGCAGCATCGGTGTAGAGACATCGGTGCTTTTCTGTCGTTAACTAATCTCCTTTAATAGGTTTAAGTTCCTATTATAAAAGGTGTTAGGTGGGTATTAAGTCATATTTTAATTTAGAGAAGGGGGCTAGGGAGAAAATCTTAATATTTAACCTTTATTAAAGATAAATGTCCATTTTCCCCGAGGAGCTGCATGCAGAAATGCAGTAAACTTTCATTGCATCTTGAATAGTAATGCTTATGGAAGAAGGCAAAGAAGTTGTAAAGAAAGGAATTGACAAAGTAAATCTGACAGGCAATGGTTTTACAGGGATTTTAAAAGATATACAATTGATGAAAGCACAAACAAACGAAATGATGTAATTATCGATCAAGTCAACCAACAATCGATTAATATGACAGGGGAAATTGAAGATGTTGCTGTCATCGCTGAACGAACAAGCATCCAGCAGTATTCAAACGATCAGTGCCTCCGTAGAAGAGCAAAATACATCCATGGAGGAGATCTCCTCATCTGTCACACTATTAAATGGTTTAGCGCAGGATCTATCAAGGGAATTAGAGAAGTTTAAAGTGGAATAAACACAAATGTAAATACATTCAAAAACCCTTAAGGCAAGATTTCACCTTAAGGTTTTTTGATTCAATCTAAAGGGTTAATGATTTCAAAAGTTATATTTAATTGAGTTATTATTATTTTTATGAAAAGCACAATATTAACCAACTGCTCTATCTGCTTTTATCAAAATTGAGCTTAAATGAAAAATATCTGTTTTTATTGATTGCTTTATATGGTCATTGGTAGCATGCAAATATTCGTCAGCTAATTTTTTTAATTCGATTTTGAAAATTTCATATTCAAATTTTGTTAACATATGCAGCACCTCTTGCTAGTCAAAATATAAATCTAGTATATAAGTACCCCCGATTTAGCTTGCTGAAACGTAATTAATGGGTATATGGTAATTTAATTTTCAAGTATATGTTCTATATTAATTTACCTATACAGAATAAATTTCATTTCTAGGTATACTATCTTATAATAAAAATGTTACATTGCTTTTGGTATAATCAGGTGGGAGGCTTGTATGAATGATTTAACGAAGAACATTATTGCGATTAGTATAGGAGGGGCAATAGGAACGACTTTCAGGTACATATTTAATATAGTAACGCTTGAAACAGGCTATCCCTTGGGTACAATTATAGAAAATCTTGGCGGAAGTTTTTTATTAGGGTTTTTGACTGCTTGGTTTATTGTTTTTAAACCAAAAGAATGGGTGAAAACGGGTCTTGGAGTAGGTTTATGCGGAGGGTTTACGACGATGTCTACTTTTGCTGCAGACTCCGTTCTCTTGTATGGTGTACACGTTTATAACGCGTTAATTTATGTGGTTATCTCTCTCTTTGGCGGAGTGGTGTGTGCATTAGCAGGTTCAGTTCTAGGCACTGCGATAGCTAAACGCAAACTGAAAACGAGAGAAGGAGGGCTTAAATCATGAGTATATTCCTTCTTGCATTAGGCGGAGCTATTGGCGCTGTCACTAGATATCTTTTGGGTTTAATCATAATGAAGAAGTTTCCAAAACCTCCTGTACCCACTGCAATGCTCGTTGTGAATATATTAGGATCCTTTGGGCTAGGGGGTTTTTTGGGAGGGTATTTTGGTGAAGTCCCATTAGGTGCTTATGAAGACCCTCTCTTTTTATCAATTGGACTTGGTTTTTTTGGAGCATTTACTACCTATTCAACCTTCAGTGTTGAGGCTGTTATGTTAATCGAACAAAAAGAGTGGCGAAAACTACTGGCATATATTGGATTAAGTATATTAGGGTCAATAATCACTTTCATGTTAGGCTTCTGGATAACAGCGAGTATTTTTTATTAGAACAGCTTTATGGAGCTGTTTTTTTTTTGTCATTTTTTTGGTTAAATGGCATACAATAATTAAGAATGTATGTTCTTATTTATATTGATTGAGAACATGTGTTTGTGTATAATGTAAAAAAGTGAGTGAGGTGGGTCTAATGAAAGGACAGCTAAGAAGAGCTATAGAAAACAAAAAGAAGATTGAAATGATCTATCTATCTGCTGAGGGCATGGTTACCCAAAGGAGTATTACCATTATTCAAATGAATGAAACTCATTTGATCGCCTATTGCCATAAAAGAAGGCAGCGGCGTATGTTTAAAATCGATCATATTCTTTCATTAGAGGAAACCGCATAAAAAAATCTTGCTTCTATTTAGAAGCAAGATTTGAGAGTATATTAACCAATAGCTTTGGTTAATGCAGGAATAATTTGTTTTTTTCTTGATACGACACCTTTTAAATGAGCTGTGTCTTCAGTAATCGCTACATCGAATGCTTCGCCGACTTTAGCTGCTCCCGCACCGTAAGTAAGGATCGTAGAATCTCCTTCTAAGATATCTGTAATTGCTAGAACAAATACTTCGAGTCCTTTTTCTTCGATCGTTCTATTCATTGCAGCTGAAAGTTCGTCTTTTCTCGCTAGTACTTCTGCTACATCAACTGTGTTTACTTGTGCAACCTCAACTAATTTGTCTCCCATAGGAAACTCTTTACTGTCAATTGAGATAATTTCTTCCGCTGAACGGTTCTCAAGCTTCGTTCCTGCTTTTAACATTTCAAGGCCGTATTCATCAAGGTTAATTTCTGCAATTTCAGCCAAACTCTTAGCAGCTTGTACATCTTCTTCTGTACATGTTGGTGATTTGAATAATAATGAGTCAGAGATAATAGCAGATACCATTAAACCAGCAATTTGTTTTGTGATTTCTACATTATTCTCTTGGTACATTTTTCGCAGGATGGTTGTTGTACATCCAACCGGCTCTACTCGGAAATGAAGTGGCTCTTTCGTTTGGAAATTTGCAATACGATGGTGGTCTACTACTTCAATAATTTTTACATTCTCAATGTCATCTACACTTTGTTGAAATTCATTATGGTCAACAAGCGCGACTTCAGCAACCTCATCTGAAACCGTATTTATAAGTCGAGGCTTTTCAGCATTAAAATAGTTTAATGCAAAGGCAGTCTCTTCGTTAATCTCTCCAAGACGAACAGCTTCAACATTCCCTCCAAGCTTAGATTTAAGGTCTGCATAAATTAAAGCAGAACAAATAGTATCAGTGTCTGGATTCTTGTGACCGAAAACTAAAATTTTATCATTACTCATTTTCAAATCCACCTCTTTATTTAGTGTTGTATGTAATTGGCATGAATTCTCACTGATTCATTTTACATCATAGAAATTGATTCTTCAATCCTATCATTCCTATAAGGGAAGGGGAGTAATCGCCATCTATCAAGAAATTCATCCATTCTTAACTGATTTTTTAGAAAATTATGTTATAATTAACTGGCAAAAAAGGGGGATGTGCGGTGGGGATTGATTGGAAGGCCCGTTTATTAAATAAAGATGAGTTAGCAAGCGGCTGGTATCGTATATTAGCAGGTTTTTATGATTTTTTATTTCTTTCCGTAGTACTTCTTTTGGCTTCGGCAGGAACAACATCTTGGTTGATGGTCATTTCTGAATCACCTCATTATGATGCAGAAGGATTTTCAAGATATTTATATCAAAATGAGTTTCATTTGCTACTTATTAACTGGGGGATTTTAGCGGTTGTATTTATTGTTGTGCATTTTTTATATGTATTTCGTGCAGGACGTTCGTTTGGTATGATGATCGTTGATTTACATGTATATAACGAAGAGGCTGAAAAACCGTCACGATTACAATTGCTTTCTCGTGAGTTTTTAAAATATATTCTATTTCCGTTTGTCATTATAACGTTCTTTAAAAAAGAAAGGCCTTTATATGAACGAATAACCAAAACGTACTTAGTCAAGTAAAGTAGATCTAAGTCTGGCATAAATGAGGTGTTCGAAATGAAATGGGATTTGGACCGAATTACACCGAGGGGGCAAGATAAAGTAGAGGTTCCCAAGTATTTAAAGAATATTGAAGAAGGTTTAGAAAGCCTTAAAGTCAAGATACAAAAGAAGAAAAGAAGCGAAGTAATAGACCATATCCTAGATCTGCAGAAGCTTTACCAATCATGGTATCAGCTATTTGAATATGTGATTTGTTTACGCTCTATCGATACAACAAAAGAAGCTCCTCAAATATGGCTTGATCAGGTCAATCAAGTGTATAGCATTTATAGAATAGTAGAATCGCAAGTGGAGATTGAATTGGCTGGACTGAGTGAGCAAGAATGGAAGGTCCTTCGCGGTGATAAGCGTTTAGCAGAAATTAGAACTCATTTAAAGCATGGTAGAGATAAACAGCTGTCACGTAATCAAGCGAAAGAAGAAGCGATATTTTCCTTAGAGGCAGATGGTCTGCATGCCTGGGGTGACCTTCATCAACTAGCCGCAAATCGCATCTCATTCATGTTAGATGAAGATGAGCTTACGGCACAAAATGCTTTAAGTACGATTTATTACGGCAGTGATCGTGCAAAAAGAGTTGAAGGAATCAAGAAATGGAAAGAAGCATGGCAGCATGAAGCTCCTCTTTGTGCAAAAGCACTCAATCATATAGCAGGATTCAGATTAAATGCTTATAAGAATCAGGGGATGGAATCATCTCTAGAGGAATCTCTTCATCTTAATCGGATGAATGAAAAAACGTTGGATGCTATGTGGAATACGGTGCTTCAGCATATGGAGCCTTTTTATAATTACATCAGACATAAGCACGTATTATTTAAGGAAGATCATCTATGTTGGACTGACCAATTTGCATCATTGCCCCAAAAGCAAGATAAAATGCACATTCCTTTTAAAGAGGGAGTTGAATTTATTGAAAACCATTTAAAGAGCTTTGATGAGAATATAGCTGCTTTTACTAGGCATATTGTTGAAAATGCCTGGGTTGATGCGCTGCCCAGTGAGAGTAAGAGTCCGGGGGCATTTTGTGCAGCGTTTCCAATTGATAAGGAATCACGGATACTCATGCATTATAATCAACAAATAGAAAGTGTTGGCGTGCTAGCACATGAAATCGGACATGCCTATCATTACAAGCTATTGCAAGAGCTGCCTATGTACAGGCAGGACTGTCCTATGGTCATGGCAGAAATTGCATCAACGTTAACAGAAACGATTGTCATGCGGGCGGCTATCGAGAAGGCAGAAGATTACGGTGAAAAATTACATTTGTTAAACCAACAGCTCGTTCGTGATCTAGTAACGATCGTAAACAGCTATATCAGGCATCAGTTTGAAGTTGTCTTTTATGATAAACGTACATCTGGCTATGTAAGTACTGATGAACTAAATATGCTCATGGAATGTATCCAAAAAGAAGTGATGAATAATCTTTTTGATACCTATGAGCCTACCTTTTGGGCCTCCTTAAGGCATTTTTATTTCACCCATAAACCGTTTGGTCATTATCCTTATACCGTTGCTCATTTAATCAGCAGCGGACTCTATCAATTCCTGAAAAAATCGGATGATAAAGGGACTTTGTTGAAGGATATTCTGCTTGATACATCTGTTCTATCGGTTGAAGAACTTATAAAAAAATATACCGGAATGAATGCAGGAGAAGAAGAATTTTGGCTGCTAAGCTTAGAAAAAGTGTTTGAGGATATTGAAGAGTTCATACACCTTAGCCAACTAGTGTCACTAGAAGACTTTTAATATGAAAATCTATCTCGATTTAAAGCTTTAACGATTTACTTAGATGAATTAAAGCTTGTCAGATGTGATAGAGGTATAGGAAAATAGAATAGAAAGAACTTTTAGTTAAATTCATTTTTAATGAAATATGGGGAGGATGGAAGTATGGTTATGAGTTTGCAAGAGGCAGCTACGTTACATAATGGAGTGAAAATGCCTTGGTTTGGCCTTGGCGTATATAAAGTGAAAGATGGGTCTGAGGCAAGTGAATCAGTTCGTATTGCGATTCAAAATGGATACAGAAGTATTGATACGGCTGCGATATATAAAAACGAAGAAGGGGTAGGACAAGGTATTAAAGAGTCAGGTATTCCTCGGGAAGAATTGTTTATCACTTCTAAAGTATGGAACGCTGATCAAGGCTATGAATCAACCCTTGCAGCATTCGATCAGAGCTTAAAACGTCTTGAGCTCGATTATTTAGATTTATACCTCATTCACTGGCCTGTTGAAGGGAAATTCATTGAGACATGGAAAGCGCTTGAGAAGCTTTATAAAGATGGGAAAGTAAAGGCTGTCGGTGTAAGTAATTTCCACATTCATCACCTTCGTGACCTTTTAAAAGAAGCTGAGATTAAGCCGATGGTCAACCAAGTAGAGTTTCACCCGCATCTTACCCAAGTAGAATTAAAGCAATTTTGTGAGAGTGAAGGGATTCAGCTTGAAGCATGGTCTCCGTTAAAGCAAGGTGAATTACTAGAAGATGAGACCATTAAAGAAATAGCTGAATCGTACAGAAAATCACCTGCTCAAATTATTTTGCGCTGGGACCTTCAGCAAAAAGTCATTACAATCCCTAAATCTATTAAAGAATATCGCATTATTGCCAATGCGGATATTTTTGACTTTGAATTAACAAATGAAGATATGGATCGTATTAATGCATTAAACAAAGATGAGCGCTGCGGCCCAGATCCTGATAATTTTGATTTTTAAATTGAAAAAGGAGTTCCTCTGCATTGGAGGAACTCCTTTTCTGATTACTTACCAAACTCAAGTTTCATTGCTTCGGCAATTCGATTTGGCAGGTCTGTATTATCTAGCAGACCGTTAAATAAATCTGATTGCGGACCGTAGGCATATAAAGGAACGTCGACACCTGTATGTGCTTTTGATGTCCAGCCCACATAGGCACGTTCGCTGATAATTTGATTGATTGTCATCGCTGTTTGATTGACAGCAGCTGATTGAATGCGAGCTTCTTCATCTTCTGTAAGCTCAATGTTGGCATATTGGCTTACAATGTCGCGTGCATTACTGCGATCTTCATTCAACTCCCGAGCCATAAAATCTCCTGTAGCTTCTACATCTCTTAAAATATCAACTTTTGAAAGGTATTCATCATAACCGCCAACACTCATTCCGCCTGTATCATGATCTCCTGCAACGACTACTAATGTTTTACCGTCTTTCTTAGCAAACTCTAATGCTTCTTCAACGGCCATTTCAAAAGCTTCCGAGTCTTTCATTGCCCAAGCTGCATCATGTGCATGACCGGCCCAATCAATTTGGCTTCCTTCTACCATTAAGAAAAACCCTTTTTTATTGTTTGATAGCGAATGTAGTGCAGCTGTAGTCATATCTGCGAGACTTGGCTCCTCTGTGTGATCCCGATCTAGTTCTGGTGCCATGCCGCCATCTGCAAATAAGCCTAGCACTTTATCCTGTTTGCCATTCATTGCTAAAAGTTCTTCTTTTGTTTCTACGAATTGATATCCGTTCGATTTAGCTTCTTCTACTAAATTACGTTCTGCTTGATTTCCATTTTCTTCTTTAGGCAGGAAGTTGCTTTTACCCCCTCCAAGCATGACATCTACATCATTGATTAATTGAAGCGCAATATCAGCCTCACTGCCGCGAGACTCAACATGTGAACCGAACACAGCCGGAGTGGCATGCGTTATGGTCGAGGTCGCAACGAGCCCGGTCGATTTTCCTGCATCACTTGCTGCTTCTAAAACTGTCTCAAGAATTTCACCCTCAGGAGAAACACTAACCATACCATTATTTGTCTTAGAGCCCGTTGCCATGGCGGTTCCTGCTGCTGCGGAATCAGTTACCCAGTTATCGGCGGAGTTTGTTTTCATCATTCCTACTAACATCGAATCTAAGACTGTGTCTTCTCCTTTGTAAATTCGATAATTCGTCGCATAACTAGCAGAATAACCATCTGGAATCATGAAGATGACGTTTTCTACTTTGGCATTTGAGTGGGAGGGAGGTCCTGCGTTAACATGTTGCACGTAACTAACCCCTGAAACGACCATTGCTGTGCACAAAGCGGTAGCGGCAAATCTTTTAAACATTTTCATTCTTGTTTCCTCCTATGTATAACTAGTTTTGCTTACAAATAGTAGTTTACATAGATTTTATTTAGGTAGAATAAAGAGGAGTCTAATGATTGGTAAAGATTGCTACAGTTAAATGACAGAAAATAGGGGGTTTTTACCTGGTGTGACTTTGTTCATATCTAATCTGCAACTAAGAGAGCAGGAATATATAGTGAAAGGTAGAAGGGGTAGGGATAAATGTGTTGAAATGAAATTAAGAATCATAGAAGCAGAAAGGTTGATTAAATAGTGAAAATCATACGTGATCGCGGAGAAGTCGATATGGAACAGCTGCTCAAGAAGTCTTTATTTGCCCATTTGGCTACAGTAGAAGAGAACGTCCCGAGAGATTCACCTGTTTGGTTTTTATGGGAAGAAGGGAAGCTGTGGATTATAGGAGATGTAAACACCGATAGTTTCCCGAGGAGAATAGAGGCGGAACCTCAATGTGCGGTAGGCATAGTGGAATATGATCAAAGGACTGGGAAGGTTATACATATTGGCTTTAGAGGAGTAGGGGAGGTTGTGTCTTTTGACCAAGCCAGAGCAAATCGCCTGTTAGCGCGTTACTTAGGAGCAGACCAAGATAAATGGGATCCACGTTTTAGGTCATTTGGCAAAACAGCCATCCTCATCTCTATCACACCCGAGACGGTCGTAGTGAGGGATCAATCATATAAAGTTTTAGAATAGATTTTGTATCTATGAAACGCATTTTGAACTTAGGCGGTAAGTGGTGGTCAATTGTATGTTTTCAAAACATTTATGAGTCTGTTGGCAAGAGAATTGCTCGGTTTCATCACTTCATTTCATCAGTTGAAGGCATTATTGCATCTATCATTTAACTAACTCGGCCAAAAAAAGAGCTGCCCCAATAGGACAGCTCTTTGATAACTATTCTTTAGTTTCTTCTAACCAATTTTCAATCTGCTCCCAATGCTCTTTGCTTTGTGTTCCGAAAGGTTCTTCTTCTGTTTCCATTTTACTTAAAAGGATATCTAAACTTTCTTTTTCGACTGTTTCAATTAAAGGAAAGTTAGCTTCTTCTTGGTTGTCTAAGAGGATATTAAGGCTCGCCTCAGGCTCATCTCTCATTTGTTCATAGCCTTTTACAGCCGCACGCCAAAAAGCATCTACGGTTTCTTGCCGCTCGTTCATCAGCTTTTCATTCGTGATTAATACAAGCTCATAATAAGAAGGAACACCGTAGTCTGTCGGGTTAAAATAGTTTATATCATAACCCTCATGCTTTAACACTGGATATTCGTGATTAATATATGCTCCGATGATCGCATCAGCACGTTCTGTCATAATGGCTGGACCTAATTCAAATCCGATATCGATCATTTTAACTTTAGAGAAGTCTCCTCCGTCATTTTCAACCATCGTTTTTAGCAGCTGTTCATTTAATGGAATACCAGGGTAACCCACTGTTTTCCCTTCTAAGTCACGAGGGCTTGAGAAGTTCTGGTCCGCTAAAAACATTACGTGATTAAGAGGGCTTCGTACAATGGGAGCCACCGCTTCAATAGGCAAGTCTTGATGCTTGGCTGTAATAATATCTGGCTGATAACTTAAGGCAAAGTCAAGTTCTCCTGCTGCCGTTAAGTTAATAGGGTCAGTAGGGTTGGCAGGGAAAATGATGTTTACGTTTAATCCTTCTTCTTCAAAATAGCCATTTTCTATTGCGGTATACAGGAAGGTATGAACAGCATTAGGATACCAATCTAGCATAATGTCTACATCTTCTAAGGAATCAGTAGAATCAGCAGACGTTTCTGTGACCTCTCCGCCACAAGCAGCTAGAACTAAAAGGTAAAGCATGAGCGAAAATAAGTATAATTTTTTCATCGTTAAGTCCTCCAACGTAATAGGTATCGTTCAAGAATAGTGATAAGTAAAAATCCAATGATTCCAATAAGCGCAAGCCATGCGATTGGAGCAAATACGCCAGCCCCGTCAAATTGAGTCATCATTCGTCTGCTGAAATAGCCGAGACCAGCTTCTGCGCCTAACCACTCCCCGATCGCTGCTCCTACGACACTGAGCGGTACAGCGACTTTCATTCCTGATAAGAAAGAAGGCAGGCTATGGGGAACATATAATTTCATAAACGTTGCAAACGGGCTGGCATTCATTGTTTGAAATAATTCTTTTAATTCCTTTGGAGTTGACTTCAAACCATCATACATGTTGACCGTAATCGGAAAAAAGGTAATAAGAACAGTGACGACCACTTTACTCCAAACGGAATAGCCAAACCAAAGCACAAAGATCGGTGCTAGTGCAATGATAGGTATGGTTTGTGAAATAACAAGAAGCGGGTAAAGAGCCCTCTCAATAACCGGGCAGCGATGCATACATATAGCGACTGTTACTCCTAAAATAGTGGAGATAACAAGCCCTGTAATCACCACCTCGAGTGTTGCAGGGAGGTGGGTAAAGAATAAAGTTGAATGAAGCGAGATTAATTTATCTGTGATAGCTAATGGTCCTGGCATCAAGTAAGGTTTATCAATAAATCCAGCTAAGATCTCCCAGCTAATCAATAGCCCGAGCAAGAGCAGGCCGGGAGCTGTATAGTTTTTAATCATATTGAATCAACTCCACTAAACAGCTGCCTCATAATCTGTTGTTTAATTGGAGCCAGTGTTTCAAGATTTGCTCTAGGATGAGGTTCTTCTATTGACAGTTCTAAATAAGTACTCATAGGACTGCTAGAGAAGACTAGGATTCGATCACTTACTCTTAAGGCTTCATCCATATCGTGAGTAATTAATATGACAGTTAAATTCAAGTCACTGCAGACCTTTTGCAGCCAATCCTGCATATGGAGCCTGGTCATGGCATCTAAGGCGCTGAAGGGCTCATCTAATAGTAAGAGCTTAGAACCCCGAATCATCGCTCTTAGAAAGGATGCACGCTGCCTCATTCCGCCTGAAAGTTCTCTAGGATATTGATGCTGGGTACCTTCTAATCCAAACTGAACAAAATAAGGTTCGGCGATTGTTTTTGCTTCTTTTTTATTCACGCCTTTTAACTCGAGCGGGAGGGTAACATTTTCTAGAACCGTACGCCACTCTAAAAGAAGGTCTTTTTGCGGCATATAGCCCATAGCGCTACTGTTGTTATGAAAAAGAGCTTCTCCGTGCTGAGGCTGTTCTAGGCCCATGAGTAAACGGAAGATAGTGCTTTTACCCGCTCCGCTCGGTGCAATGAGAGAGAGAAATTCTCCCTCATAAACTTCTGCATTTAAACGTTCAATCGTTGGCCGCTGAGCCGTTTTATAAGTGAATGTTATATCGCGTAGTTCGAGCAGCTTAGCGGACATGAGAAGGCCAAGACTCCTCTTTATAAGACATATCCCAAAACATATATTCAAAGCGGCTTGTGTTAAGAAAAATCTCTTCAAGACGGGCTAATTCACTCTCAGGGAGTCCAAGAGCTAATTCATCAAGCAGGTTAATCAGCCAATCAGCGATTTCGCCAAATTCTTCAGATTGATACATCGTAATCCACTCACCATAAAATTCATGTTCCATGGCTCCTGGTATTTCTGCGAGCTTCTTTCCAATCTCATAATAGCTCCAAGCACAAGGGAGAATGGCAGTCACTAGATCAATTAAAGAGCCTCGCTCAGAAACACTTAACATATAACTGCTGTAGGCTAATGTCATCGGTGCAGCTTGGGTAGCTTCTAACTCTTCAGCCGAGATCCCAAGTCTCTCTGCATATTGCCTGTGAAGGTCCATCTCAATGTTTAATGTGGCGTCAAGCATTTTGGCAAATAGGGCCATATTTTTAAGTGAAGTTGCTTTCATACTTGCAAGCGCAAATAGTCTGGCGTAATCAATTAGGTAGACATAATCTTGTTTCATAAAAAACTTAAATTTCTCAATATCAAGTGTCCCGTCCCCGATTCCTTTTACAAACGGATGGTTGTGACTAGCCTCCCAAATGGGTAGGGAATTTTGATGTAAACGTGCTGAAAATGACATGTACAAGTCCTCCTTTTTATTGTACGTTTTATAAACGCTATTGACTTTCTTTATAACACCATTCATAGATGAACGTTAAAATCGTTTTCGTATAATCAAGAAGCTGATCAATGGATAGTTCTTCATTTACAGCATGGGCATGGATTAACTCGCCAGGACCATAGATGACGGTTGGAATACCAGCATCTCCAAGCCACCCTCCGTCTGTCACTGTAGAAGACATTCCGACTTTTGTTTTAACACCAAACGTTTTATGATGAGTGGATTCTAAAAGCTTCAACCCATCCCACTCCAAATCTATTGGAAGGGCAGGGAAGATTTCACCCCGGTCTTCAATCATTGAAGTACCGCCCCAACGGAAAATAGGAGGGTGTTCTTTTAACCAAGGGTCACCAGCTGCAACGGCAAGTAAATGTTCTTCAATCTCACGGGTGACCTCTTGATACGTTTCATCAGGATAATAGTGCACTGTAATCCAAAGCGAGCATTCATCAGCTATAAATGCCGCATGACGGCCGCCCTCAATCACAGCTGGGTTGATTGTATTCATACCGCTTGGGAAACCAGGGTATGACTTTGTGATGGCCCAATGACGCTCAAGCTCGCTAAGACCTTGAATTAACTTAGTCATTTTTTCAATTGCACTCGCACCATAGAGTCCGCCGCCAGCATGAATCATATTGCGTCTCAGTCCGTCATGGAACGTTTTTGGGCTTTTCACGGTTACCCAGCCTGTAATGACTCCGCCTTGCCCGTGAATCTCGCAATTACTCGTATCAGCTACAATCGCAAAATCTGCACGGTAGCCCCGGTCGCAGCATTCTTTTGTACCAGCTTCACCGACTTCTTCACCAATGACCGATTCAATCGTCAGATCACCTGGAAGTTCTATACCTGCTTCATGGAGAAGTTTTGCTGCAAACAGGCAGGCAGCCAGACCGCCTTTCATGTCTGCCGTTCCGCGTCCGTACACCTTTCGTCCTTCTTTAGTCAATTTAAAAGGGGGGTAGGTCCAGTTTTCGTCTTTGGAAACGGAAGCTACATCTACATGTCCGTTTAAGAGTAAACTGCGGTGGTGAGCAGAAGCTGTCCCTTTTTTAACAGCTACGACATTTGGGTCATTAGGGTAAACATCCCACATATCAATATCAAAGCCCGCATCGGCAAGGTAGTGAGCGATAAAGTCCTGTGCTTCTTTCGTATTTCTAGCTGGGGGGCTTTCCGTTTGATATTCTACTAGCTGCTGCAACAGGCAGATTAGTTCTTCTTCTCTTTCCTCAACACGTTCAATAAGTTCTGCAATAGATTTCATGTTCTCACTCCTTTAAAGCAAATAAAAAACCACTTCTATAAAAGAAGTGGCTGATAGACGTCATATGTACAGGAAAACCTTGCTGTATGCAATCTCGCTGAACACAGCTGGAGTTACAACTGAGAATAGACGCTCTCACCACTTCCCTCCGCTAGTATTATCTAGATCAGGTAATAGGGTTAAGGCTTGCACCTTTCTCAGCAATAATTGCACCCCTAGTGGTCTGGCTATTTAATTATGTTATTTAAATATGAATCTGAAAATATGATTCTGAAACTACTTTCAAATTATCATACTTTTTTTAAGGTTACAATATTAAATGTGTTATAACTCTTTGAAAAAAGCGAAGAGGAGTACTCTTCGCTTTTACTTTTGACGTTATTAGTTTACAGCGTCTTTTAATTGTTTACCTGGCTTAAATGCTGGGTTCTTTGTTGCTGGGATTTCAATTTCTTGGCCAGTTTGCGGGTTACGGCCTTTACGTGCAGAACGCTCACGTACTTCAAAGCTTCCGAAACCTACTAGCTGAACTTTACCACCTTCAACAAGTGCGTTAGTGATGCTGTCAAATACAGCGTCTACTGCTTTAGAAGCATCTTTCTTAGAAAGGTCTGCCTGCTCTGATACTGAATTAATTAGATCTGTTTTGTTCATGAAAAAAACTCCCTTTCATACCTTGTTTTGAAAAACGATAGATAAACTCTTATAGAATGTGAATCTATCTTCGTTTGTTCGATTGGATTTAATAGCTGTCCCAACAAGCTAAAATAACCTGCAACTCAAATTTACTCATTAAACCCCAGTGGTGTCAAGACTTTGGGGGTAAATTCAAGCATTTAAAGTCAATTTTTCCACTCTTTTTGACATTTCGACAGCAAAAAAGCGTAGATTCCCTAATTTTGATACGAAAAAAGCTCAAGCAGTCGCTTTGAGCTTTATCCTTTATTCTACATCTTACGCACTTTAAATGAGCTGACCATAAGCAAGGCAAGGATCATCGTAATGAACATAAAACTATATGCTTCTAGAAATGGAACTAATAGAGATGAAAATGTTAAGATACATCCTGCAGCTGTGATAGGAAGGCCAACAAAGAAGCCATGACTTTCCGTTACATTAAAGCGAGCTAAACGTATCGCTCCGCAAATAATAAAGATAATCGCGAAAATGGCCCCGACTGAGCCGAATTCATGTAAAACAGCTTGATGAATCAATAAAGCTGGTGCGACTCCAAAAGAGACAATATCACTCAGTGAGTCTAGTTGTTTTCCAAATTCAGACGTAGATTGAAAGCGTCTTGCTGCTGCTCCGTCAAGTCGGTCACATACCGCTGCAATTGTAATAAATAACAATCCCATTCTAAGTTCGTTTTGCAGAACGAAGATGATTGAGAGAGCACCTAATCCAAGGTTCATAAGTGTTAATATATTTGCAATTTGACCTTTCATTTTCTTCACCGTCTGATCGAGATGTTCTAAAAGGAACATTCACTTCACTCCTTAACGTTAGCTAAACAAATGCTCCTAACGTCCTTTATAAATTAATATCATAACACACTCGAGCCGTTTTCACTAGAGAACGAAGTCGATAAAACAGCACTATTTTTGTCATAATATGGGGATTCCTTGATAATAAGACCTTTAAGTCGATTAACTGTCAAGTTAGCAAAACAGAAAATGAAGTCCTAGTAAAGGGGGGAAGGAGCGTACGTAATCATCCTAACAAAAGCCTTCATGAATTGTACATGAAGGCTTCTAATCGAGTATCCCTAACTAGTGAACCAGGCAAATCCATAATAGGTGCCGATAGCAAAAATAAGAATCCAAGCAATTAAGCTTATGGTCATCCACCAAGTAGCAGCTTGTTTTTTTGCCCCAAGTGCGAGCGCCATAAGGATCGTTAAATGAGTGCCTAGAATGAGCGGTCCTCCAACGGAAAGGCCGGGAAGACCATAACGGTTCCAGACTCGCTTAGCGCGCTCCTGACGCTTTGTAGGAGGCTTTTCTTCGATTCCTGTCTCCTCACGTCTGCGTGCTCTCCATGCCTCGAATTTTTCATAGAAAATAACGACAAGTAAAACAGTCAGCATGTTACCGACAAACCCAACAATTGATACGAGCACTGGATTTAATCCTCGAATAATTCCGATCGGTATAACGACGATCGCTTCAAGCCATGGCGTAGCCGCCGCTAGAAATACTAATATATACTCCCATAATGATTGAAACATTAAAACCTCCGAGTGATCCTCTTAATAATAGAGCAAGTGTATCATCTGCTCATAAACAAAGCCACTAAAAAAATACCGCTTGATAAGAGAGGGGGCTGTCCCAAGGCCATTTTATGACCTTAAGGGACAGCCCCCTCATTCCTATTGAAAGCTTAGTTGCTTCCTTTCATTTTCTTCTCATACATCTTCTTTAGGTCATCTTGAGTACTCTTTTCCCATAAAGGCACGCCTACACGATAAGCAGAACGGCCCATCATCATTCCGGCTACAGGAGCAGTTAGGAAAACGAATAAAATCGTTAATAACAGCTTTCCGACAAATTCACCGTGAACGAGGAAGAAGAATAAGAACGTTGCGAGCATAATCGAGATTACACCAAGTGTTGCACTCTTTGTCGCAGCGTGGAGACGGCCGTACACATCAGGGAAACGAATAATCCCGATCGAACCTAACAGGCTAAGAAAGCCGCCAATGAGAACAAAGATACTAATAATAATCTCAACCGCGGTCAAAGACAACACCCCTTTCAATAAATTTAGAAAGCGCAATCGACCCGATAAAGGCAAGAATACTAATGACAAGAACAACTTCTGAGTATGCCAAAGTTTCCTGAAGCATCATAATGACCCCGATGAAGCCTATTAGATTGATGCCAAATGTATCAAGCGCTACGATGCGGTCAGACATCGTAGGGCCGATTAATGTACGGATAAAGCAAACGAACAATGAGATAGACATGACCACTAATACAATCATTAAAATGGATTGGAACATATTATTTGGTCACCTCCAAAATAGCACGTTCAAATGTATCGTGAATATCACGGATCATTTTCTCTTTATTAGGAACATCAATCGCATGGATGTAGATGTATTTATTATCATCTGAGAAATCCATCGATAGTGTACCTGGAGTAAGAGAGATAAGAGATGCTAGAAGACTTAACTCCCAGTCTGTTTTTAATTTAGTAGGCACAGCTACAATTCCAGGTTGGATATTCATTTTAGGACTTAACACAATCTTAATCACGTCTATATTGGCTAATATAAGTTCTTTAAAGAATAAACTAATTAACTTAATAATAGCCCATACGCGGCGCATGTAAAAATCAAAACGCAGAAAACGTCTTAAAACGAATAAGATGAAAATCCCAACAACATATCCAATTAAGAAGTCGACAGCTGTATAGCTATTTTGAAAGTTAACCCAGATAACCGCAATGACAAGGTTTAATAATATTTGAAAAGCCATTAGCATCTACTCCTTAAGTACAGATTCGATATAAATCGTTGGGTCTAGAATTTGGTCAGCCACTTGCAGTGAATATTGGAAAATTGGCTCGGCTGCGAAACCAAGGATAATAGTTAAAGCGACAAGTGGAACAATTGGCAGTAAAAGTTTGCCCACTTTAAAGTTTGCTTGTTGTTCTGTATGCTTCTGCTCACCCCAAAACGCGTAAATGAAAATCTTCATCATTGAGAACAATGTTAGAAGTCCGACTGCAAGAGCGACAGCGGCAATAATATAATTCTCATTTAAGAATGCAGCTAAAATAAGCGCAAACTTACTGAAGAATCCACTTAGCGGCGGGATACCAGCTAAGGAAATTGCAGAGATAAAGAACATCCATGCAAGCCATGGGTGGGTTTTAAGTAAACCTCCCATTTTCTTTAGATCGGTTGTTCCGGTAATTTTTTGAGTTGCCCCTGCAAATAAGAAGAGGGCTGCTTTAACGATAATATGGTGGGCAATATAGTAGATCGCACCGGCAATTGCTAGCTGCGTGTAAATACCAAGCCCCATCACCATGTAACCAACCTGACTGATAATGTGGTATGAGAGGATTCGCTTAAAGTCAAACTGTGAAACGGCCCCAAGTACCCCAAAGAACATCGTCAGACCAGCTAAAATTAGAATTAACATATGGGTAAAGTCTGGATCATGAGTAAAGATCAGCGTGAATGTACGCATGATCGCATAGATCCCAACTTTCGTTAATAAGCCCCCGAATAATGCGGCAATTGCTGCTGGCGGTCCATAGTATGAACGCGGAAGCCAGAAATAAAGAGGGAAGAGACCACCCTTCATAGCAAATACAACCAAGAAAATAACCGCAATAACATTTAATACGCCTGTCTGTTCAAGTTCACCGACTTTAACAGCTAAGTCAGCTAAGTTCAGTGTTCCTGTAATCGAGTAAAGATAGGCCACACCGACAATGAACAAGATCGAAGCAAAAACATTGATCATTACATATTTTAATGATTCACGAAGCTGATACTTCGTCCCGCCTAATACAATTAAAATGTAGGAGGCAATCAGCATCACTTCGAAGAAGACGAATAGGTTAAATAAGTCTCCAGTTAAGAATGCTCCGTTTACCCCTGCAAGTAAGAAGAAGTAGAACGGATAGAAATAATATTTCTCACGTTCTGAGGAGATCGTTTGAAAGGCAAAGAACAAACAAACAACCCCTACAATACTTGCGAGAATGACCATCATGGTAGCAAACATGTCAGCAACTAAGACAATACCAAATGGTGCTTGCCAGTTACCCAGTTCAAGAACAGAGATTCCATTTTGATATACATCAACTGCAAGATAAATAGCTACTAACAGCATGCCGATCACAGTAAAGCCGCTGATCACACGCTGTAGGCTATGATTTTTTGCAAATAAAATGAGAATCGTACCTACAATAAATGGGATTAGAATCGGTAGTATGACTAAGTTATTCATCTGCAGATCCCCTTAATTGGTCTAAATCATCTGTCTTGTGCTCTTTGTATGTGCGATATGCGAGTACAAGCAAGAATGATGTGACCCCAAAACTAATTACAATCGCTGTTAAAATCAATGCTTGAGGCAATGGATCACTATATGTGCTAGCCTCAAGACCAAGTAGTGGTGGTGCGCCTCTTTGTAATCCTGACATCGTGAGAAGCAGGAGATGAGCTCCGTGTGAAAGCAGGATTAATCCTACAATCACTCGAAGCAAGCTTTTCGTAAGAATTAAATAGGTTCCGACCATAAAGAGGACACCAACAGTGATGGACATTAATATTTCCATTACATATCATCCTCCGCAATCGTAAGAATTATCGTGAGTGCAATACCGACAACAACTAGGTAGATACCCAGGTCGAACGGCAGTGCTGTAGTCAGCTCTGTTTCACCTAAAATCGGTATCTGATAGTACTCAAAATATTGAGTAAGATACGGATCGCCGACTAATAAGCCGCCAAAGCCCGTAACAATTGCCAGCAACAAACCGAAAGCAATCATTTTTGTGAAGTCAAATGGTATTGCTTTTTTGATGCTCTTCATATCAAACCCAAGATACATTAAAAGCAGGGCACTTGCTGTCATTAATCCGCCGATAAATCCTCCGCCGGGGTTGTTGTGACCGGCGAAGAATAGGTAGACGGAAAATGCAAGGATGATGAATGTCACAACGCGGGTGACGGAATGAAGAAGGACATCATTAGATTTTAAGTTCTTCACACATCTTCCCTCCCTGTCATTCGTAGCTTAATTAATGCAATGACACCTAATGCAGCAATTCCAAGTACAAGAACCTCAAGCAATGTATCAAGTCCACGGAAGTCAACAAGGATGACGTTTACCATGTTGTACCCACCTGCGAGCTCTTTAGAGTTCTCTACAAAGAATTGTGAGATAGGCTCAATACCTGCTTCATTTCCAAGAGCAAGAGAACTTAAGGCAATCGCAGTTACAAGGAACCCGACTCCAATAGAGATAATCAAGTTCACGATGTTAAAGCGCGGCTTGAATTCTTCTTTGCGTAATTCTGGTAAATGATAGAAAGCAAGCATTAAGAGTAAAACTGTAACGGTCTCAACTAGTAATTGTGTTAAGGCAAGGTCTGGTGCACGGAACACGACAAATAGTAAAGCAAGTAAGAAACCAATAACCCCTACAACAACAACAGCAGTGATCCGTTTATTAATAAATGGAATGGAAAGCGTTGCTGCAATAAAGACGAGTGTAATGACCCAAATATATGGAGCAATACCCGTTACATTGGTTGTATCGATTGTAAAGGCATCGTAGCGGAACATTGTATAGCCAAGCAAAAGAATCATGAAAGCGGTCATATAAGCGAAATAATCACGCAATAGACCAGTCATTTGGATTCTTGTTACAGCTTGAGAACCAGTAATGACACCGCTAAGTGAATTGTCGTAGAACCAGTTAAGCGGGTCGCGTTCTTTCATATAGAAGGCCGTTTTTGCCCAGTTTTTCATCATTAAGAATAAGATGATCCCAGCTGCTACAACACCCATTGTCATAAACAGTTCCGCATTAAAGCCATGCCACATATAAATATTGACATAGAACAGCTCCCCATCGGCAAGTACTGTAGGCAGAACAGCCTGCATTGCAGGTTCAATGATTGTATAAGCTAAGATGTTCGGGAAGAAACCAAAGACGATAACAAGAGAGCCTAGAATAACTGGACTGATCAACATTCCAATTGGAGCCTCATGTACTTTTACGTCATAATTTTCTGGCTGGAATTTCCCTGTAAATGTTTTAAAGAACATGATTAAGCAGTATAAGAATGTAAATACAGACGCAATCCAAGCTAGTACAACAATGATGATGCCGAATGTTTCCATATTGAAGACATTCATTTCTGTTGCTCGAAGAAGCGCTGTAAAGAACATTTCTTTACTTAAGAACCCGTTAAATGGAGGAAGACCTGCCATTGATGCGAGTCCAATTAATGAAACCGTAAATGTGACCGGCATGATGGCCATTAAACCACCAAGCTTACGGATATCACGGGTGCCGGTTTCATGGTCGATAATACCGGCTGTCATAAAGAGACTTCCTTTAAAGGTTGCATGGTTTATTAAGTGGAAAATCGCAGCCATTATTGCAAATGAATAAAAGGCTGGATCGACACTGTCACCAAAATAAATCGCTGCAGAACCTAAGCCTAGTAAAGTCATAATCAGACCGAGCTGACTGACCGTTGAGAAGGCAAGGATTCCCTTTAAGTCTTTTTGTCTGACAGCTGATGTTGAACCCCATAACAAGGTAACCACACCAAATCCGGTTAAGAGCCAGAACCATTCTGCGCTGCCGGCAAACACAGGTGTAAGACGAGCAACAAGATAGATCCCTGCTTTAACCATCGTTGCAGAGTGAAGATACGCACTAACAGGTGTTGGTGCTTCCATCGCATCTGGCAGCCAGATGTGGAATGGGAACTGTGCTGATTTAGTGAAGGCACCAAGCAGCACTAAAATCATAGCTGGTAAAAACAATTCGCTTGATGTCACAAGATCTACATTTTCAATGATTCCGCGAATACTGAATGTGCCAGTCATGACATACAGCAATGAAAAACCACCGAGCATAGCAAATCCACCAAAAACGGTAATCAACATTGATTTTTGAGCACCATAGGTAGATTTTTCACGGTGGAACCAATAACTAATTAATAGCGATGAAGCTAAACTAGTTAATTCCCAGAACACATAAAGGACAATTAAGTTATCAGATAAGACAACCCCAAGCATTGCCCCCATGAACATGAGAAGGTACACATAGAAATTGTTCAAGCTTTCGGTCTTTTTTGATAAGTAAAAGATCGAATAGAGGATGACCAGAGTTCCAATACCGGTAATCAATAGGGCAAACAATAAACTCAAACCGTCTACAAAGACAGTAAAGTTAATCCCAAGGGAGGGTACCCATGGAATGGTGTGCTCAACAACCCCTCCAGTTGAGGTTATCGAGAGGTATTGAATGAAATAGATAAATAGTACAAGCGGGAGTGCTAATACAAACCAGCCTGTGTGAATCCGTCTAGCGTATTTGTACAGAAATGGGATCAAAATAGCTAATAAAAAAGGCGAAATCGTAGCCCAGTGTAATACGGTCAAATCACATACCTCCTTAAATGGTTATTAGTAGAATTGGTTGGGCCCTATGTATTTATCCTCTTATCCGTATTTGAAAACCGAACAATTCTTAGACTATGTAGAATTATAACCTAATTTAAAAATGCGTGCATCCTTACAGCACTTAGCTTCACCCGCTTTTAAAGAATTTATTAAATATGAAGAAAGACGAAAAATTTTAGCAAATTTTTTTTGTGTGATCGTGTTTTTTTATGATGAAGAGAGGTTATTCCCTTCCAAATTCAGTGTGTGATGTATAATTTTTGTGTGAAGTTGCAACCCTATAAGTAATAAAAGGATAGGGATTGGTGGTTAAAAGTGTCTACTAAAAATAAAAGCATCATTAGTTTGGTCATCTTTGCAACTATTTTGGTAGCAGGATTTTTTGCTGACGGTTTTAATGAAGAGATGACTCATAATCGTATTAAAGAAATTCCAGGGCAATTTGGGGTTCAAGAATACCGCGTGGAGGCACAAACATTTGGGCCGAGAGAGTATCTTCGTGTCATTCAAACACGAAATTGGCTAAACGAAGAAGGAGAGCTTCCTGAGTAGGAAGCTCTCCTTTTATGTGGTGTATATATTAAGCATAATCTTGGGCGTTCGTAACTTCTGTTTTGTCTTAAGGTGTGTAGGTTTTAAGCTTAAAATGAAAGCTTAAGATGAAAGCTTAATTTTGTCTGATAATGAACGTCTGCTGATTTCTATACGAATTAATTCAATAAAATCAGGGCTTAGGTCAAGTTCGATTGCTTTGTAATACGTTTCAATTAAAAGTTCATCAGATAAGTTATTCATCCCCTTCTCACCGCTGCTGCAGTGAGTTCACCTCCTTAGACATGTAGTAGTCAATCGATCATTTATCAAGGTTGTCTCATCAAGTTTGTTCTATATAAAAGAAAGTTTGCATAGTATGTAGGTTCTTAGTCTGTAAGCTGTATATACAGTTATGCTTGTCTGTACCTAAATATTACCACGTCTTCTAAAAGAGAACAATCGTTCTGTTTATCCACATTTAGCGGTGGATAAGTTGTGGGTTAATTGTTTATTAGTGGAAATAAACCTTATAATTAGTAGGGTGATAAGTGTATAACGTTATCCACAGTGTAGAGGTGTGGCGTAATTTGTCGAAAAGTTTTTTATGTTTTTATAATCAGTGGAAAGGGTTATTAAATTAAATAAAGGAAATGCGTTGAAAATTTTCAAATGTGACGGTATAGTTATGGTTTGACTACGATTATAAATGGAAAAGTTTGCCCTGATCTATTTAGGTATGCAAAGAGTTATATGGATAGAACATAAAAATAGCGATGTTGCTTGTTAATGAGGTGAAGTCATGCTAAAGAACCTATTACCGAATAAGTACGTAAAAAGTATTTTTGAAATTAACCTTGAAGAATTAAAGGAAGCTGGCATCAAGGGCGTTATTACAGACCTGGATAATACGCTTGTTGAGTGGGATCGTCCTGAAGCAACACCTGAAGTAAGAGAATGGTTTAAGAAGCTTCAAGAATATGGCATGAACGTTACGATTGTCTCAAATAATAACAGAAGAAGAGTTTCGGTATTTGCTGACCCAGAAGAAGTCGTATTTATTCATAATGCGAGAAAGCCAATGCGCCGAGCATTTAGACAAGCTTGTCGTCAAATGGATCTTCAGCCTGAGGAGACCGTTGTTGTTGGTGATCAAATTTTTACGGATGTTCTTGGCGGAAACAGAGCTGGCCTGCAAACGATCTTGGTTGTGCCAGTAGCGAAAACGGATGGTTTGGCCACAAAATTAAATCGCAGGATGGAACGTGTCGTATTAAATTGGATGCGAAAACGTGGAATGATTCAATGGGAGGAGTAAATATGGAAGAACAAACGATCACATGTGCTGGCTGTGGTGTACAGATTCAGACAGAAGATAAAAACAAGACAGGTTATGCACCTAAATCCGCACTAGAGCGAGAGGTCATTATTTGTCAACGCTGCTTTAGGTTAAAGCATTATAATGAAGTGCAAGATGTTTCATTAACAGATGATGATTTTCTGAAGTTGTTAAATACACTAGGGCATACAGATTCTCTAATTGTAAAAGTGGTAGACATCTTTGATTTTAATGGAAGCTGGCTGCCTGGTCTGCACAGGTTTGTAGGGAATAATGATGTCTTGCTAGTTGGAAACAAAGTGGATCTACTGCCTAAATCCTTAAAAAGAAACCGTCTCATTAACTGGATGAAGAAATCTGCAAAGGAAAACGGCCTCAAGCCTGTTGATGTTCTTTTAATGAGTGCAGAAAAGGGTGAAGGGGTACTAGATATTGCTTCTGAGATTGACCGCTTGCGTGATGGACGTGATGTCTATGTCGTTGGCTGTACGAATGTAGGGAAATCTACATTTATTAATCGGATTATTAAAGAGTTCGGCGGAGATACCGAACAGTTAATAACGACATCGCATTTTCCAGGGACCACACTAGATATGATTGATATCCCGCTTGATGATGGATCGGCTCTTTACGATACACCAGGAATCATCAATCATCATCAAATGGCTCACTTTGTTGATAAAAAAGAACTTAAGCAAATTACACCAAAAAAAGAAATCAAGCCAATGGTATTTCAATTAAATGAAGGACAAACGCTTTATTTTGGAGGAATGGCTCGGTTTGATTTTGTAGCTGGTGAGCGGTCATCTTTTACTTGTTTCACTTCTAATGATCTACACATTCATCGTACAAAAAGAGAGAAAGCAGAGGAGCTTTATCAAAATCACCTAGGTGATTTATTAACACCGCCAGGAAAAGAGAGCATGGTTGATTTCCCTCCGCTTGTAAAGCATGAATTTACCATTAAAGATATAAAAAGTGATATTGTTATCTCTGGTCTTGGCTGGATAACAGTCAATGATCGAAATGTAAAAGTAGAAGCTTATGCACCTAAGGGCGTAGGCGTATCCATTCGTGATTCGATTATCTCGTAACAGATAGAGAGGAGCACTAAACATGGGGAAACGTTTTGGGCTGATTGGACATCCTGTAGCACACTCCATGTCACCGCAGATGCATAATGATGCTTTTAAAGATTGGCAGATAGATGCAGATTACGTGGCACTAGATGTGGAAGCAGGAGACCTTGAAGAAGTGACAGAGAAGATTCGTAACGGCGAAATAGATGGTGTTAATGTTACGATCCCACACAAAGTAGCGATCATGAATTTCTTAGACGGAATTGATCGGGAAGCAGAAAGGATTGGGGCTGTTAATACCATAGTTAGACACGACGGGAAGCTTGTAGGATATAATACAGATGGTGCTGGTTATATGCAGTCGATAGAGCCTTATCTGCCGTCAAACGTAAAGGATATGAATATATTATTAATTGGAGCGGGGGGAGCTGCAAGGGCAGTATGTGCTTCCTTTTTAGGTGCAGGTGTGTCGAGTCTCGTTGTCGCTAATCGAACAAAAGAAAAAGCGGATACTCTTTTGAATCTTATTTCTACTAATCAGGATCAAACAAACGCCATGACACTTAGTGAAGCTGAGAATGGGTTGGAGAAGTTCGACCTCATTGTAAATACCACATCAGTCGGAATGAGTCCTTATACTGAACAAATGCCGATCTCTCTTAGGAAATTGAAAGATAAAGCGATAGTGAGTGACTTAATCTATAATCCGCTAGAAACAGCTTTCTTAAAGGAAGCTGCAGAGCGCGGCGCAACAACAGTAAATGGAGTGGGGATGTTTGTAAATCAGGGTGCCCTGTCATTTGAATATTGGACAGGCATCAAGCCAGACCGGAAACGAATGACAAATATCGTACTCAAAACACTTGGAGGGTAAAAAACTATGTTAACAGGTAAGCAAAAACGTTTTTTAAGATCAAAAGCACATCACTTAACACCAATCTTTCAGGTTGGAAAAGGTGGCGTAAATGAAAACATGATTGAACAGATCGATGATGTTCTTGAATCAAGAGAATTAATCAAAGTAAGCGTGCTGCAAAATTGCGAATTTGATAAGGACGATGTAGCAGAGGAATTATCAAAAGGGGCAAAAGCAGAGCTTGTCCAAGTCATAGGAAACACGATTGTTCTTTATAAAGAATCAAAAGAAAACAAAGAAATCATTCTTCCATAACCTAAGAGATGTAAAGGAGACAGGGATGATGAAAATTGGATTGTTTGGAGGGACCTTTGATCCGCCGCATCATGGCCATATGATGTTAGCTGAACATATCAGAGTGGAGTGTGAACTTGATCAGGTTTGGTTCATTCCAGCATCTACTCCGCCTCATAAAAAGCGTTCAGACATGTCTTCAGTAGATGAACGCCTTGAATTAGTGACGGTTGCGACAAGGAGCAATCCACATTTTCATGTATCTACAATAGAGAGAGATCGAGGCGGCCGTTCGTATACGATTGATACAGTGAAGCAATTGAAAGAGGAATACCCGGCTCATGAATTCTTCTTTATTATCGGCGGAGATATGGTGGAGTCTCTACCAAGCTGGGCTGGAATTGAAGAACTTGTAAACCTCATCACGTTTATTGGGGTCAACAGGCCTGGGTATTCTCCATCGCCTGTGTATAAGGATCATCTCATCCACATTGATTTTCCGCAAATCGATCTCTCCTCTACTGATATACGGCAAAGAGTAAAAGAAGGTAAATCGATACGCTACCTCGTACAAGAGGAAGTAGCAGAGATGATAAAGGAGAGCAGGTTGTATGGAGAGGGAAGCGGCACTTAATAAAGTAAAGCCTCATTTAACCGAACACCGCTATCAACATACTCTTGGTGTTGTGGATACGGCGATTTCACTTGCAAAAAGATACGGAGCGGACCAAAACAAGGCAGAGCTTGCGGCGATTTTTCATGACTATGCAAAATTTCGAGACAAACAAGAAATGCGAGACCTCGTACAGTCAACTTTGAAAGAAAAAGATGTGTTAGGGTATGGAGATGAGTTACTTCATGCCCCATGTGGTGCATACTATGTAAAAGAGGAAATCGGTATCAAAGATGAAGAGGTCTTAAATGCCATCCGGTACCACACAACAGGCAAGCCTGATATGACCTTGCTTGAAAAGGTTGTTTTCCTTGCTGATTATATTGAGCCAGGAAGACAGTTTAAGGGAGTATCTGAAGTTCGCGAGCTAAGTGAAAAGGATTTAGATGAAGCGATTATAAAGTCACTTGAAAATACGATTACTTTTCTAATGAAGCGAAGGCAGCCTGTGTATCCTGACACATTAAACACATACAATCAATTAATTAAAACAAAAAGGAGTTTGGATAAATGAGTGAATCAACATTACTAACACTAGCTATTAATGCAATTGACGATAAGCGTGCTGAAAATATCGTTGGATTAAATATGAAGGGGATTTCATTAATTGCTGATTATTTCGTGATCTGCCATGGTAATTCTGAAAAGCAAGTTCAAGCTATTGCTCATGAACTTAAAAAAGTGGCACAAGAAGAAGGAATTGAAATTAAACGTCTTGAAGGATTCGATCAAGCGCGCTGGGTATTAGTGGATCTTGGAGATGTTGTTGTCCATATTTTCCATAAAGATGAGCGTACGTACTATAACTTAGAGAAACTTTGGGGAGATGCGCCAACAATTGAAATCGAAAGGGTCTTAAGTTAATGGAATTAAAACCTGGCTATACCGTGACACTGAAAGTAGCTCGTCAGGCAAAGTTTGGGTATTTCTTGAGTGATGGCAATACAGATATTCTTCTTCATCAAAATGACATCGAAGGAGAAGAAGCGCTTGAAATTGGCTCGGACATTGAAGTTTTCTTATATCATGACCATGATAAGCGTTTATCTGCCACAATGAAACAACCGATTGTCCAAGGCGAAGGATTTGCTTGGTTGAAAGTAGTCTCGATTAAAACTGGACATGGTGTATTCTTATATAATGGAATCTCTCGCGATTTATTTTTATCAATGGATGAATTGCCTAGTGACCGTAATTTATGGCCAAAGCCTGATGATGTACTGCCTGTCTCTTATACATGGGATAAAAAAGGACGTTTAATGGCCCGCCTTGTCAAGGGTCTGCCGATTGAAGAACAATCGAAAAAGGCATCTGATATCCTCATGAATAAAGAAGTAAAAGGCCGTGTCTATCATTATCTCGATGAGGGAGCAGCTATACTTACAGAGGAAGGGTATTTAGCGTATCTCCATGACAATGAAATGACGAGAGAGCCTCGTTACGGGGAAGAAGTAACCGTTCGGGTTATCTATGTGCGAGAAGACGGTCGTCTAAATGTCACGATGCATCCTCTGCGCTCAGAGCGTCAAGAAGATGATGCGACTAAACTTGTTCGTTACATGGAAGAGCGCGGCGGTCAAATGCCTTATTGGGACAAGTCTCAGCCAGAGGATATTAAGCACCGCTTCAACATAAGTAAAGCAGCATTTAAGCGTGCACTTGGTAAGCTTCTAAAAGAAGGAAAAGTTGAGCAGCGCGATGGCTGGACGTATTTAAAGGAGAAAAAATGAATTATCAAGTTTTTGCTGCTCTGTATGATCAGTTGATGGCTGATGCACCGTACGATGAGTGGCTTTCTTTTACAAAAAAAACACTAGGTGTTGATCATTTAGAAGGAATTCAGATCCTAGATGTCGGGTGCGGTACAGGAGAACTTCTTCTTTCGATGCTTGATGAGGGTGCTGATATTACTGGGGTAGATTTATCAAGTGAGATGCTCGTTGTTGCACGAGATAAATGTATGAAAAAAGGAGTTTCCCCGCTCCTGATCCATCAGGATATGCGAAAGCTCGGTGATCTAGGTCAATATGATTTGGCAACGATCTTTTGCGATTCGCTAAATTATTTAGAGACGCCTGATGATGTTAAAGCAGCCCTCCATTCTGTGTCACAAAATGTGGTGGATAACGGCTGGCTTTTATTTGATGTCCACTCGATTTCAAAAATTGAGGATGAATTCATTGGTCAAACGTTTGCAGATGCTGAGGAAGAGATTTCATATATCTGGCATTCTTTTCCTGGTGAGCATCAGAATAGTGTAGAGCATGAACTCACTTTTTTTGTTAAGCAAGAAAACGGCTTATATGAAAGATATGAAGAGCTTCATAAACAACGTACCTATTCAGTAGAAGAGTACACGACATGGCTTCTTGAGGCTGGTTTTAAGGTCGAAGCGGTGACTGCCGACTTTTCATCAGAGATCCCTTCAGAAGAAAGCATGAGAATTTTCTTTGCTGCGCGAAAGAAAAAAAGAGGATAATGTGAATTAATGTCGAAAAAAACAGGGGAAGCAATGCTTTCCCCTGTTTTTTATTTATTTGTCGCTTGGTTTGTGAAGGCTTCAAGTATTTTCTTTTGTTCGTGATAGTATTTTGCATGAGTTTGCTGAAATAAATGGTCGAACATATGACCAACTTCCTGTTCGAGCACTTTAATCCCTTCTCCGGTAATTCCCCCCGGCACACAAACTCGTTCTTGTAAGGTAGGTAAGGTATAGTGTCCTTGCTCTAACAGGCGGCCCATACCTATGATCATATTTGTCGCAAGAGTAGTGGCGTCTTCTTTAGATATCTCTGTTTGTCTCACAGCCCCGTCAATAAACTGTTGTAATAAATAACTGAAAAAAGCCGGCCCGCAGCTTACGATATCTGAAGATACCCGAGTAATGTTTTCCTCAATTTCAAGTGGTTCTGAGAAATGACTCATAAAGGCATGCACTTGTTTTTGGTCTTCGGTGGTGCAGCGCTTGCCGTAGCTGATCAATGTAGAACCTGCTAAGGCACGGTTAAGAATGGTCGGTATAATACGGGCTACTTTACAGTCAACTTTACTCTCAAGCAATTCTACAGAGATTGGACTCGTAATAGAGATGCATAATTGTTTTTGTGTACAGACCGGAGCTATTTCATCAATCACACATGCAAACTGAAGCGGCTTTACACAGACAAAAAAATAATCAGAGCGTTTGACTGCTTCAGCGATTGTATCTGCAATATGAATTGCAGGGTACGCCTCTTTTGCTTTTAAGGCTTTTTCTTTTGTACGATTGATTACAGTTATATCTTTCTCTTTTATTACTCCGGAATCAAGAAATGACTCAAGTAAAATCGTCCCCATACTGCCAAGCCCAATGATTCCAACCCTCATCTGAAAATCCCCTCCTTCTCCAAAACGTCCCAAAACGATATCGTTATCACAAGCGTATGAAGAAGACAGGGTAAGTATGTGTCTTTATTATTTGGATTTATTTATGTATTCTCGTACCATATCGGTCGTTACTTCTTTTCTAGGAGGGAAGTAAAAGTCTTGAGCAATTTGATTCATCTCTTTTGTAATCGCATTTACTTCATTCAGCGAAATATGTAAACCTTTCTTAGCGTCTTCTACTACCCGGTCAATGGCCGCCTCTCTTTTCTCATCTAATGCTAGAAATTCCTTTTGTGCTCTGCGATGGTTTGTTACTTGCTCAGCAATTTTTAAATGTACGCTCATTTTAGTGTCTTCCTTTCTAATAACATGATGGAGGTTATTCTTTTGATTGCTAATTGGCCAAAACATATTGTAGCGGTTATTTTAACTGGCATTGCTCTAATTGTAAGTGTAGTGTTATTTCTGCATTTTAGCAATATAGGGGAGGAGGAAATAGAAGAAATGAATTGGAATTTTGCTGAAGAGCTTGAAGAAGATAAACCAGAAATAGAAGCGGCAGCTGACCCTGGCGTTGTGACCGTTGATATGAAGGGTGCAGTTATGAGACCAGGAGTGTATCAATTACATGAAGGGAGCAGAGTATTTGAAGCGATTGAATCAGCAGGAGGGCTGCTGCCTGACGCGTTTGGTGACGGTATTAATTTAGCCCAGCTTTTAGTTGATGAAATGGTCATTTATGTTCCTTATTTAGGAGGAGAAGAGATTCCTTTAACGATGGGAGCAGAAACACAAAGTTCGAACGCAGCTGGCGCTAAAATCTCCTTAAATAAAGCGAGCCAATCGGAGCTCGAAACATTGCCTGGAATCGGACCGGCAAAAGCAGAAGCTATTCTCAGTTACAGGGAAGAACAAGGAGCTTTTCAGAGTGTAGAAGAGCTGATGAATGTATCGGGTATAGGGCCTAAGTCATTTGAGAAGCTTCAAGAATTAGTGACGGTACAATAAGTCATTGACTTCCTTTGTAACTGTTCTCTACACTAGTAGTGGCTACTATGCAAGGGGAGTGAAGAGATGGAACGTATATCATGGGATCAATATTTTATGGCTCAAAGTCATTTATTAGCATTAAGAAGCACGTGCACCCGCCTAATGGTCGGTGCCACGATTGTAAGAGAAAAACGGATTATTGCAGGGGGGTATAATGGATCGGTTACTGGCAGTGATCATTGCATTGACCAAGGATGTTATGTTGTTGATCATCACTGTATCCGAACGATTCACGCAGAAGTAAATGCACTATTACAATGTGCAAAATTCGGCGTGCCGACAGAGGGAGCTGAGCTTTATGTTACACATTTCCCTTGTGTGCATTGTACAAAATCCATTATCCAGGCTGGAATTAAAAAAGTATTCTATGCAAGTGATTATAAAAACCATCCATATGCCGTTGAACTTTTTAAAGAGGCTGGTGTAGAAGTATCACAAGTGGTGCTTGAAAACCCTGTTCTTGATATTCACCAAAATGAAAAACAGGATTTAACAGAAACATTGTTAACCAAATTAAAAGGTCTTGGCATGAATGAGGCTGAATGGGAAGGTCTACGCGCCGAAGTGGATTCTCTATATCCGCCTAAATCATAAGGGGGGTCTATGGTTTATAGTGTGATTGCTGCCATTTCTAGTGTGCTCGGTCTCGTTTTCACCTTAAAAGGGCCGAGCCTTTCTTTTTATATTGTCTGTATCGCTCTCCTGCTGTTGTTATGTATGCATGTTAAGTCTATACGAATCAATGGGTTGATTGCTGTAGGTTTGTTTAGTCTTTACGCAGGTATAGGCACACTGGCAGAGGCGCGTCATGTATCGGTTTATTCAGGTGATGAGACAGTTATTGACGCTACTATCCACTCACTTGTTGATGTTGATGGTGATTCATTATCTATGAAGGTAAAAAGCATACAAAATGAAATGATTCAAGTTCATGGATTTATTGAAAGTGAGGTACAGCAAGCTTTTCTTCGTAAGTTAGCTCCTGGAGACGTTTGCCGCATTGAAGGAAAATTACACTCTCCGCGTTCCCCCACAAATTTCTATCAATTCAATTATAAAACTTTTTTATACGAACAAAACATCCACTGGATCATGACGCCGAATCTTTCCTCGCTTACGTGCAGGGCAAGCAGCTCCGGATTTTATTACAAAATGCAAGCATTTAGAAGTAAGCAAATCAAACAAATCGTAGAGGGGGCAGGGGAGAGCTCGGCAGGGATCATCGTTGCTTTAGTATTTGGTGAGAGGGTGTTTGTAGAAGAGGATGTTCTTCGAGCTTATCAATCATTAGGTGTTATACATCTATTGGCGGTCTCTGGTCTGCATGTAGGGTTGGTTGTGTCTGTAATGTTCTTTATGCTGCTGAGGGCAGGAATTACCCGTGAGAGGGCGCTCGAGGCACTCTGTATAAGTTTACCCATCTATATGATTATTGCAGGCGGGGCACCCTCGGTCGTTCGTGCGTCGTTTATGACGATCATTGTACTCTTATTTTTACGCTTTAAACAAACTGTGCCGCCTCTTATTCCGATTACGGCTGTATTTCTTCTTTATTTAGCGTTAAAACCGTTTGCGTTATTTCAGTTGGGCTTTCAACTCTCTTTTCTTACCTCGTTTGTTCTTATCCTTTCTGCACCAATCATCATGAATCGCTATTCGCATAATATTGCAAGGTTGGCAGCAGTGACGACACTCGCGCAGCTTGCATCTCTTCCGCTCATTCTCCTTCACTTTTATCAAGCTTCATTGCTTTCTCTTCTTCTTAATCTCATTTATATACCCTTTATATCTTTTATTGTCTTGCCATTAGCCTTTCTAGGCGTGCTTTGTTCATCTATCCTCCCCTCGAATATAAACGTTGCTTTTCTGCTTTTAGAAATCACGATTCCTCCTGTGCATGAATGGCTGGTTCGTCTTGATGGCCTTTCATTATTTATGGTACGTACAGGTAAACCGAATGCAGTAGCTTTGTTTGGCTCCATCCTTTTGTTTACAGCATCCATCCTTTTGTGGGAAGCAGGGAAGAGAGGCTGGTGGAAACTGTTGATCTGCGGTCTTTTGTGGATTGTAATTAGTCAATGGGCAGGTCCTTTTTTAAAAAAGGAGGCCGTGGTGACGATGCTAGATGTTGGCCAAGGAGACAGCTTTATTATTGAGCTTCCGAGACGCCGTGAAGTGTATGTCATTGATGCAGGAGGTACACTGCATTTCGCCAATGAGAAGTGGCGTGAGAGAAATTCTACTTATGATGTAGGCCGAGATGTAGTCGTTGATTATTTAAAGGCTAAGGGAATCCGAAAAGTTGATACGTTGATTTTGACGCATGGTCACATGGACCATATAGGAGGAGCTTTTGCGTTAGTAGATGAGGTGCCGATTAAGAAACTTTTATATAGTGCAGGAACGGTAGAAGGAGAGTTTGAACAAGCGTTACTTCGGGAATTGTACGAGAAAGGTACTGAGATTCACTTTGTTTCGAAAGGCGATGCTTGGAAAGCTCAATCTTCTCGTTTTATCGTATTGTCTCCATCTGGTGATGAACAAGATTTAAATAACCGGTCTATTGTCCTTTTTGCAGAGATAGAAGGAGTAAAGCTGTTGTTTACAGGTGACCTCGAAGAAGAAGGGGAGAGGGTGTTGATTCAGGCTTTTCCTGATCTTCAAGCTGATATCCTGAAGGTTGGTCATCACGGCAGCAAAACATCAACCACAGAGGCATTTATAACGCAGGTTCAACCAAATATTGGGTTAATTTCAGCAGGACGAAACAATCGCTTTAATCATCCACATCCAGAGGTAACCGAACGCCTTTTTGACCACAACATTCAGGTGATTAGAACGGACCTTCAAGGTGCTGTTCAATTGCATCTATACCAAGAAAAAATGAAGATCATATTTTCCCCATATAAAAAAGCAGAGCAGCAAGATTAACTTGCTCCTCTGCTTATGTACCATTCAGATGGTACCTTTCATGCCTGTGTTTTTTCGGCTTAAAATCCTGAGAATACATCAACAATAGATGCAATGATAAAAATCGTTGCAAAGAAGCCAAAAGAAACAACAAAGGCAACACCAGAATCAATCGCATCATTACGCTTACTTTGTACGTCTTTTTCAAAATGATTCATCTGGCACCCCTCCTTTTTTCAACCTTTAGTATAAGCCAAGCCACCAAAAAAAGCTATATCGATTCCTCAAACAATTATCCTTAATCAAGAAATGTTCAATAATTTGTTCATCTTGAGATGGATCTGCCTGCATTGTAAAGAGTTGTCACCTATAGTTTGAATCTGCATAGGATATCATAACTAGTGAAAGGCGGTCATGATTATCGTCATGAACGAGGGTACCCGGGATCTCGGATCATGACGTTTATCATAAATGGGGGTTTGGCACATGGGGGCCGGACCCCTTTCTCTTGTTTTCACTAACTAGCTTTGCAAAGTAAATGTACTCAATACACTTACTCAATATTTAACTTGTAATGGCCAGCATTTTTTTCTAAGCTAAAGAAGGGTATCGAAAGTCAGCAGTCAATTATCGATTGACTACACCCATATATTATCCATAAATCGATAAGAATATTGCAATGAAATTGGGGAATGTGTAAATGAATTACTTGCAAGCAAAAAAAGAGGTAAAAAATGGTAAGATTTCACCCGTTTATTTTATACATGGTACGCAACAATTTTTGATTGAAGATTTTTCGCAGCAAGTATTAGATCAAGTAGTCGGTCAAGATGGATCAGATATGAATGTTATTACATATAGCTTTTCAGAAACGCCAATAGAGCTTGTTGTTCAAGAAGCGGAAACACTGCCATTTTTAGGGGCGAATAAAGTGGTTATTGTGAAAGATTTTCAAGCCGTTACCAGTCAAAAGCAAGACGTGAAAATCGAGCATGATATTGATGTGTTAATCAAATATATAGAAAATCCTTCTCCTGAGTCAACGCTCATCCTTGTTGCTCCTTATGAAAAGCTAGACGAACGGAAAAAAATTACAAAACGATTAAAAAAAGAAGCAACAGTTATTGAAGCTCTTCCATTTGATGACCGAATGATGAAGCAGTGGATAGAAGAGCAGACAGCTAGCCACCATATCCAAATAACAAAAGAAGCTCAGGAACGTTTGGTTGAACGGCTTGGATTTGACTTGCTTCTTGCAGCGTCAGAGTTGAAAAAGCTTGCCCTTTATGTAGGTGAGGGAGGAGAGATTACTCCGCGGGAGGTTGATTTACTTGTTGCTCGCACTCTTGAGCAAGATGTGTTTGCATTAATTGATTTTGCTGTGAAAAAGCGTTTAGACGAGGCACTTGTCATATATCATGATTTGTTGAAGCAGAAAGAAGATCCATTAAAGATATTAGCGCTCCTTGCAAGACAGTTTCGAATTTATTATCAAGTGAAGGGGTTAAGTAAACAAGCTTACTCACAAAAACAAATTGCAGCTCAATTAAAGCTTCACCCATATGCTGTTAAACTTGCCAGCCAAAAGGTCAGTCAATTTGAGGAAAGATCACTTTTAACCCTTCTTGAAGCGGCAGCTGATACCGATTATGCGATTAAATCAGGAAAGATGGAGAAAGTGTTGGCGGTGGAATTATTATTAATGAAGATGACTCAAGATTTATAATCATAAAAAAACGACTCATTTTGTATGAGTCGTTTTTTTTCGTTCATTATGCAGAAAGACCGTTAAGCTTTTTAGCTAGACGAGACTTTTGACGTGAAGCTGCATTTTTATGAATAAGACCTTTGTTTGCTGCTTTGTCAAGCTTTTTCGCTGCATCAACGAATGCTGCTTGAGCATTTTCTTGCTCACCAGCTTCCACTTTAGCTTCAAAGTTCTTGATAGCAGTACGTAGAGCAGATTTAACAGCGATGTTTTGCGCACGACGCTTGTCGTTTGTTTTCACACGTTTAATTGCAGATTTAATATTTGGCATACCTTTCACCTCCTGGTTAAACAACGATTGTCCTCTTTTGTAACCAGTCCATCTCTATGTTATGAACGGTTTCGCATCCTTTATTCAAGGCAGTGACGACACCCGTTGGCATCATCAATACAACAATCTGCATTCTATCAAAAACAACGAACAAATGCAATAGAAAGAATGAAAACAAAAACCAATGGAGAAGCTATTTGCTAAGAGTAGAATGAGGAGGGTGATCCGAATGCCTAAAGAATTAAACCTTGAACAATATCAAATACGCACTGATCTAGCTGTGGAAGCTCATCAGTTAGCAGTTGAAGAGCAAGAGAGAAAGGCTCCAGGAGAACAAGAATCACAAAATGTCAGCGGTGTGCAGATTGAAGAAGAAGTGATTGATGATGTTAAAGTAATTAAAGTAATCATTGATGAAGTAGGAGCAAAGCGTCTTGGGAAAAAGCAAGGCTCATATTTAACATTTGAATCTCAGGGGATTAGAAAAAAAGATACTGACATTCAAGAAAAAATGGAAAGAGTTTTTGCAAGTCAGTTTCATCAGTTTATGACCGACATCGGAATCAAGGAAGAGGATACTTGTTTAGTTGTCGGCTTAGGGAATTGGAATGTAACACCTGATGCACTTGGTCCGATCGCAGCTGAAAATTTACTGATTACTCGTCACCTGTTTGAGCTCGCACCTGAACAGGTTCAAGGAGGATATCGTCCTGTTAGTGCAGTCACCCCTGGAGTTATGGGGCTGACAGGTATTGAAACGAGTGATGTGATTTTTGGTATTATAGAAAAAACAAAACCTGACTTCGTGATTGCGATTGATGCCTTAGCGTCACGTTCCATTGAGCGAGTGAATGCGACGATTCAAGTTTCTGATACAGGCATTCATCCTGGAAGCGGGGTTGGAAACAAACGAAAAGAGCTGAGCAAAGATACGCTTGGGATTCCGGTTATTGCTGTTGGGATTCCAACGGTGGTCGATGCGGTGTCAATTACGAGTGATACGATTGATTATGTGTTAAAGCATTTTGGTCGCGAAATGAAAGAAGGTAATGCTCCGTCTCGTTCCCTTGCCCCAGCAGGGATGACATTTGGCGAGAAGCGGGTGTTAACGGATGAAGATCTGCCAAATGACGAGAAAAAGCAAACAATTCTCGGAATGGTCGGCACGCTTCCAGAAGAAGAGAAACGTCAGCTGATTAGAGAAGTCCTCTCTCCGCTTGGACATAATTTAATGGTCACTCCAAAAGAAGTTGATGTTTTTATTGATGATATGGCCAATGTCATTGCGCAAGGCCTGAACGCAGCTCTTCACAAAAAAGTGAATCAAGATAATGTTGGTTCCTACACACATTAATGCAGAAAGCCTCTTTCCATATGGGAAGAGGCTTTTATATTGAGAAAATATGTCCCATTATAAAATTATACGTTCTACCCTGTCTCATAAAAGCATATATCTCAACTACAAGGTCTAATCATGTAAGTGTGCGTGTGGACAAGCAAACATGAAAGGATGAGAAGATGCGAAGACGGGGATTTCATGGATTTACCGTAAAAGTCAATCGGACGAGCTTAAAACGTCTAGCTGCATTAATCATAGTTGGCGTGATGTCCCTTTTTATATTTACAGGTGTACTCACTTCCTTTGAGCCGGGATATGGAATGGCTTCTTCCTCTATAAATCAATGGGCTAATGGTCTGGAAGGAGAAGACTTTGTTCACCTTCTTGGAATGGAGAATCAGTATTTTAAACAAGAGCTTCCACCTGATGCTGAGGCTATGAGTCTCTCTGGTGTAGCGTTTCAAGTGGCGACAAGTATTAATCCGGATGATCCAAGAAGTCTGTTGGGGCGAGAGCTGCCAGGCTTTTCATTATTTGACGGCCAGATTATTGTAGCGGGTGAAGGAACAGATTATACAAACTTGCCGTTTGAGTCAGCTCCCCCTCTAGAAGTAATAATGGCAGAGCGTGAGGCGACAAAAGAAAGTTTGGCAAAGCTTGAGGAATTAAAGCAGGCAGGAGATAATCTGCAAGGCTCGACAGATGGCAGAAAAGTAGCGCATATTATTCATTCTCATAATACCGAATCTTTTTTACCAGAGCTTAAAACAGACGTAGTAAATGAAGCCTTTCATGGTGAGGTTAATATCACTTTAGTCGGAGAGAAGTTATCTCAAGAACTTGAAAAAAGAGGGATCGGAACAGAAATAGAGGAACGTGATGTGCAAGGTGCTCTAAAAAATAGAGGCTGGCAATACGCACAATCGTATGATGCATCTCGTGAATTTGTAAAAGAAGCCATAGCACAAAATGATGACCTGCAATTTTTCTTTGATCTTCACCGCGATACGCTCTCAAGGGATAAAACGACTGTAACCATAAATGGTGTTGAATATGGACGGACAGTATTTGTAGTAGGCGGGGATCATTCAAATTATGAACATAATCTTAAATTAGCAGAAGAGCTGCATGACATGCTTGAAGAGAAATATCCTGGACTAAGCCGTGGGGTAATTTTAAAAGCAGGCCGAGGTACAAATGGTAAATTTAATCAAGATTTATCGAAACAATCAATGCTGGTTGAATTTGGCGGTGTGCATAACTCACTTGAAGAGGTCTATCGTTCTGCAGAAGCGCTGGCTGATGTGTTTGCTGATTATTATTGGAATGCAGAAGCGGTAGATGGGACAGACGATGTAGAAACAGAAGAAGCGGTGGATGGGACAGACGATGTAGAAACAGAAGAAGCGGTGGATGTAAGCGCAGCAGACGGAGAAGAGGAGGAAAAATGATGATTAAGAAACTGGTTTTTGTGATCATGTTCATACTCGTAACTTTGTTGCTTGGTTCTCTATTTGGCATTCAGCATATGAACGAAGAACTAGGGATCACAAAGCCAGTTCCTCTTGAACTCAAGGAGAGTGAAGCGGCAGGTGTCCCGTCAGAACCTGAGGTAATAAGTGCTAAAAAGGAACAGCCTGTAGATCCTAAAAGTCAATTAGTGGAAAAGCGCCAAAAAGCAGAAGATGTAGGAAGGTTTAACTTTTTTTCTGAGCTTGGCACAGGTGTTGCTGAAGGAGCAAACAGAATAAGCCGGATGGCACTTACCCAAGTGATGACATTTGTTCATGAAGTGTTAAATGGAGAGAGCAGCGAATAATAGCTGCTACTCTCTTTTTTCTTTTATGGGGATATTATCGATACATTCGTCGAAATAGGTGCGGATAAGGTTGTAGCGATCCCGGTTCACACCATCAATGATGTTTGAGAATAATTCTTTAGATCCGATTTCTTGTATGACATCTAATAATCTCATAAGTCGTTCAAATTCTTCTTTTGACAAGGGCTCACCTCTTTAACAAACCTTTTAGTAATAACATATGATAATAAAAAAGACATGCTATAGGGACTTCCCTATTTCTGTAAAATAGATCATTTTAATAGAAAATAAAGATTGTTTTAATAGCAAATAAGTTAAGATTTTAGGCTAACCCTAATCTGTGTATTGAAGACGGTCTAAACGATTGGTATAATGAGAAATAGTGTATATGGCACGATTTAGTAGGAGTGATCAATTTATGAATAACAATGACCGCATAGAGCGCCAGAAGAAAATCCGAAATTTCTCGATCATTGCTCACATTGACCACGGAAAGTCAACGTTAGCTGATCGTATTTTAGAGAAAACAGGCGCCCTGACTGACCGTGAAATGAAAGACCAAACGCTTGATGCAATGGACCTTGAGCGCGAGCGTGGAATTACAATTAAATTAAATGCTGTTCAATTAACCTATACAGCTAAAGACGGCGAAGAATATATTTTCCACTTAATTGATACTCCAGGACATGTAGATTTTACATATGAAGTATCGAGAAGTTTAGCAGCTTGTGAAGGGGCTTTGTTAATTGTTGACTCAGCACAAGGCATTGAAGCGCAAACTCTTGCCAATGTTTATTTGGCCCTTGATAATGATCTTGAGATCTTGCCGGTCATCAATAAAATTGACCTTCCAAGTGCAGAGCCTGAGCGCGTGAAACAAGAGGTAGAGGATGTAATCGGTCTTGATGCATCTGATGCTGTACTTGCATCTGCAAAAAATGGAATTGGAATTGAAGAGATCTTAGAGCAAGTGGTCGAAAAGGTACCTGCACCAACTGGTGACCCGAACGCCCCGCTTAAAGCCTTAATTTTTGATTCTCTATATGATTCATATCGCGGTGTCGTAGCTTATATTCGTATTATTGATGGCACAGTGAAGCCTGGCCAGAAGATTAAAATGATGGCTACAGGAAAAGAATTTGAAGTAACTGAGATTGGGGTATTTACTCCAAAAGCAGAAAAACGTGATGAGCTGACTGTCGGAGATGTAGGATTTTTAACGGCTGCAATTAAAAATGTCGGCGATACGCGTGTCGGTGATACGATTACGAATGCTGTGAACCCGGCATCTGAGCCACTGCCAGGCTACCGTCGCATGAATCCGATGGTATACTGTGGTCTTTACCCAATCGATACAAATGATTACAATGACCTTCGTGAAGCTCTTGAGCGTCTTGAGTTAAATGATGCGTCATTGCAATATGAGCCAGAAACATCTCAGGCGCTAGGTTTTGGTTTCCGCTGCGGATTCTTAGGACTTTTGCACATGGAAATCATTCAAGAGCGTATTGAACGTGAATTTGGTATCTCTCTTATTACTACAGCACCAAGTGTTGTGTACAAGGTTCAGCTGACTAGTGGGGAAGACCTTCAAATTGATAATCCGTCTAATATGCCTGATGCACAAAAGATTGATTATGTGGAAGAGCCTTATGTAAAAGCAAAAGTAATGGTTCCAAATGATTATGTAGGTTCAGTAATGGAGCTTTGCCAAGGTAAACGTGGAATTTTCATTGACATGCAATACTTAGATGAGAACCGTGTACAAATTGTTTATGAAATTCCTTTATCTGAAATTGTCTATGACTTCTTTGATCAATTAAAATCAAATACAAAAGGTTATGCTTCATTTGATTATGAGTTGATCGGCTATAAACAATCTAAGCTGGTTAAAATGGATATCTTGTTAAATAGTGAGAAGGTCGATGCCCTATCGGTTATTGTTCACCGCGATTCAGCTTATGACCGAGGCAAAATCATTGTTGAAAAGTTAAAAGAGTTAATCCCTCGTCAGCAATTTGAAGTGCCTGTTCAAGCTAGTATTGGACAAAAAGTTATTGCAAGATCTACGATTAAAGCGATGCGTAAAAATGTACTTGCTAAATGTTACGGCGGGGATATCTCACGTAAACGTAAGCTTCTTGAGAAGCAAAAAGAAGGTAAGAAGCGAATGAAGTCTGTTGGTAACGTGGAAGTACCGCAAGAAGCCTTCATGGCCGTTCTTCGTATGGATGAATAATACAATGATAACCGCAGGGGTTCCTGCGGTTTTATTGTTAGCAGGAGGAATAATATGAGGACAGCAGCATATATTCACATCCCTTTTTGTGAGCATATTTGTCACTATTGTGATTTTAATAAAGTATTTTTGAAAAACCAGCCGGTCGATGAGTACATTCAAGCACTGCTTCACGAAATGCATATGACGATTAATGAAGCAAAGCCCGATCAGCTTAAAACAATCTATGTCGGCGGTGGAACCCCTACCGCTTTAACGGCTGCTCAGTTACGAACTCTATTTGCCGGAATGCATTCGATCCTTCCTATGGAGCAGATTGAGGAATTTACGGTGGAAGTTAATCCAGATAGCAGTGAAGAAGAAAAGCTTACTGTTATGAAAGAATACGGTGTGAATCGTCTTAGCATCGGAGTGCAGTCCTTTGATCAATCACTATTAGACGCGATCGGCCGAACGCACTCAAGTGATAGTGTGCATGACGCTGTTAAGCGGAGCAGAGAAGCAGGCTTTGATAATCTATCGCTTGACCTAATGTTTGGTCTGCCGCATCAATCGGTCGAACAATTTATTGATACGATTGAAAAAGCAGCTGAATTAGGGGTAGAACATCTATCTGCTTATTCATTGAAAATTGAAGAGAAGACAGTGTTTTTTAATCGTCAGCGCAAGGGGAAATTAAGTTTGCCTCCTGAAGAAGATGAGGTAACAATGTATGAAGAGCTTAGAAAACGTACGAAAGCTCATGGACTCGTACAATATGAAATCTCCAACTTCGCTAAGCCTGGACGTGAGAGTAAGCATAATCTCGTTTATTGGAATAACGATGAATATTATGGTTTCGGTGCTGGGGCTCACGGGTATGTAAATGGCGTTCGCCATCAAAACATTGGTCCTGTGCCAAAGTATATAGAAGCTGTAAATCAAAAAAAGCTACCTTACCTTAATGAACATAAAGTCAGTAAAGTAGAACAAATTGAAGAAGCGATGTTTATGGGCCTGAGAAAGCTTAACGGGGTAGATCTTGACGAGTTATCTAAACGCTACGATAAAGACCTTAACAAGCTCTATCACGATCAAATAAAGGATTTATCTGAGCGAGGGTTGCTAGTTAGTGAGCAAGGTATGCTAAAACTGACAAACGAGGGACTGTTGTTAGCCAATGAAGTATTTGAACAGTTTCTTGCTGTGTTAGAGGATTAGCAAAAAAACCAAACGTTTATTTTAGAAGAAATGTTGTTTTGAAGTTGACAAATCCTGACCTATTTGATAATTTATCATTAGATTTAGCACTCGATCATTGTGAGTGCTAACAGAGGTGATGAGAGATGTTAACAGATAGACAATTGTTAATTCTGCACGCCATAGTTGATGATTATATCCGGTCGGCAGAGCCAGTCGGTTCTCGCAGCATCTCTAAGCGAGAAGATATAACATTTAGTCCAGCGACGATCAGAAATGACATGGCTGACCTAGAGGAACTCGGCTTTTTAGAGAAGCCTCACAGCTCTGCAGGACGTATTCCGTCTCAAAAAGGGTACAGGTATTACGTTGATAACATGCTCATGCCTCATGATCTGACTGAAGATGAGCAAGCTAATATCCGTACGATCTTTTCTGATCGAATGCAGGAGATTGAACAAGTCATTCAACAGTCAGCAAAGCTATTGTCTAATATGACAAGCTATATTTCGATTGTTCTAGGTCCTGAAATGTTTGAAGCTAAGCTTCGCTCGCTTCAGATCATTCCCCTTGCTAAAGGGTCGGCTATCCTTATCTTGGTAACTGACACAGGACATGTAGAAAATCAAACGATCCAGCTGCCAGATACGATTGAGGCTTCTGATATCGAACGAGTGGTAAACATTTTAAATGACCGCTTAATGGGTGTCCCGCTATTTAAGCTTCGTCAAAAATTGAATACAGAAGTGAGCAAAGTGATGCGTGCACATGTCACAAACTATGAACAGATCCTGTCTTCACTTGAACACTCACTTACTAATGAACGTTCAGAAAAAGTCTTCTACAGTGGTAAAACGAATCTTTTATCGCAGCCAGAATTTCGTGACGTTGATAAAGTGAGAATGCTGTTAAACATGCTTGAAGAAGATCAGCTGATGCAGCAGATTCTTCGTGCTCCACATCAAGGAATACAGGTGAAAATAGGGCAGGAAAACAATCTTGAAGCCTTTGATTCATGCAGCATGATTACAGCGACGTATTCGATTGGCGGCAAGCATATGGGAACAATCGGTATCTTAGGACCAACGCGTATGGAATACCGTCGTGTTATCGGAGTGGTAGACTCGGTTTCAAAAGATTTAACAAAGCTTCTAACTAACTTGTATCACGAAAGTTAAAAGTGGTAATATTGTTAGTTGATGGTAAAAATATTGACTGTATATGATTGGTCAAAAAGAAACAGTTGCGAATAACGTAGCGTTTTTTATAAAGAGCCTGCTAAAAGCAGACGACTTGATTTCGGTAGGAGGTGAAACAGATGACTGAAAAAGACACAAACACACTAGAAGATGAACTAAAAGCAGAAGATACTGAGCAAGAAGCAGTTGATACAGATCAAAACGAAGCATCAGCATCTGATGAAACAGAAGTGGTGGAAGCAGAAGAAAATCCCCTTGAAGCACAAGTTGCGGAGTTAAACAATCGTATGCTGCGTGTTCAAGCTGATTATGATAATTTCCGTCGCCGTTCTCGCGAAGAAAAAGAGGCGGCTGCAAAATATCGCTCTCAAGCACTAATTGAAGGTTTACTTCCAGTTGTTGATAATTTTGAGCGTGCCCTTCTCGTTAAGCCTGAATCAGAAGAAGCACAATCTCTTCTAAGCGGTATGGAAATGGTGTACCGTCAATTAAAAGATACACTTAAAAATGAAGGTGTTGAAGTAATTGAAACAACGGGACAATCGTTTGATCCGCACTTGCATCAAGCAGTAATGCAGGTAAGTGAAGACGGGTTTGAATCAAATCAAATCGTGGAAGAATTACAAAAGGGTTATAAATTAAAGGATCGCGTCTTAAGACCTTCTATGGTCAAAGTAAACGCGTAATCCTTACATAGATCTATATAAATTAAACGATTGAAACTAGGAGGCATATAAAATGAGTAAAATTATTGGAATTGACCTTGGTACAACTAACTCATGTGTGGCAGTAATGGAAGGCGGGGAAGCAACAGTTATCCCTAATCCAGAAGGTAACCGTACAACTCCTTCTGTTGTGGCATTCAAAGACGGTGAGCGTCAAGTAGGGGAAGTAGCGAAGCGTCAAGCAATCACTAACCCTAACACAATTATGTCAATTAAGCGTCATATCGGAACAGATTATAAAGAAACAATCGATGGTAAAGAGTATTCTCCACAAGAGATTTCTGCAATCATCCTTCAAAAATTAAAGTCTGATGCAGAAGCATACCTTGGCGAGAAAGTAACAAAAGCTGTTATTACAGTTCCTGCTTACTTCAATGATTCACAACGTCAAGCGACAAAAGATGCTGGTAAAATTGCTGGTCTTGAAGTAGAGCGTATTGTCAACGAGCCAACGGCAGCTGCACTTGCATATGGTCTTGAAAAAGAAGAAGATCAAACAATTCTTGTTTATGACCTTGGCGGCGGTACGTTTGACGTGTCAATCCTTGAGCTTGGAGAAGGTTTCTTCGAAGTTAAAGCAACTTCTGGTGACAACAAGCTTGGTGGAGATGACTTTGATGAGGTGATCATCAATCACCTTGTAGACCAATTTAAAAAAGACAACGGAATTGATCTTTCTCAAGATAAAATGGCTATGCAACGTCTAAAAGACGCAGCTGAAAAAGCTAAAAAAGATCTTTCTGGTGTAACGCAAACACAAATTTCATTACCATTCATTACAGCAGATGCTACAGGTCCTAAGCACTTAGAGTTAAGCCTGAGCCGTGCTAAATTTGAAGAATTATCTTCTGATCTTGTAGAGCGTACATTAGGCCCGACTCGCCGTGCGATGCAAGATGCTGGTCTATCTGCAAGCGAGATTGACAAGATCGTTCTAGTTGGTGGATCTACTCGTATTCCTGCAGTACAAGAAGCAATCAAGAAATTAACTGGTAAAGACCCTCATAAAGGAGTTAATCCAGATGAAGTAGTAGCTCTTGGTGCTGCTGTACAAGCTGGTGTATTAACTGGAGATGTAAAAGACGTTGTATTACTTGACGTTACTCCATTATCACTTGGTATTGAGACAATGGGCGGAGTGTTCACAAAATTAATCGACCGTAACACAACGATTCCTACATCTAAATCACAAGTATTCTCAACAGCTGCTGATAACCAGCCGTCTGTAGACATTCATGTGCTACAAGGTGAGCGTGAAATGGCTGCTTACAACAAAACACTTGGCCGTTTCCAATTAACAGATATCCCTCCAGCACCACGCGGAGTTCCTCAAATCGAAGTAACATTCGATATTGATGCGAATGGTATCGTAAATGTTAAAGCAAAAGACCTTGGAACAAATAAAGAGCAATCGATCACGATTACTTCTTCATCAGGTCTATCTGACGAAGAGATCGAAAAAATGGTGAAAGATGCGGAAGCGAACGCTGAGGAAGATAAGAAGCGTCGTGAAGAAGTAGAGCTGCGCAACGAAGCAGATCAATTAGTGTTCACTACTGAAAAGACATTAAAAGATCTTGGCGATAATGTGGAGCAAGAAGAAAAAGATAAAGCAGAAGCGGCAAAAGATAAATTGAAAGCTGCAATCGAAGCTGACAATCTTGAAGAAATCAAAACGGCTAAAGATGAGCTGCAAGAAATTGTTATGGCTCTATCAACAAAGCTTTATGAGCAAGCAGCTCAAGCTGCACAACAAGCAGAAGGTGCTGAAGGTGCAGATGCAAAGCAAGATGATAACGTAGTCGATGCTGATTACGAAGAAGTAAAAGAAGAAGAGAAAAAGTAAGACAGCAGTACAATCATAATGAAATGTAAGACCTCTTTGAAAAGTCAAAGTCAGCTCGTATGACTTTGACTTTTTCTCTGAGATGACTTGAAAGCTGGGGCACTTAAAGTGCTTGCGCATCTTAAACGGGTAATGATATGATGTACGTTATGGAATAGAATCGGGAGTGTTGACATGAGTAAACGTGATTTTTATGAAGTTCTCGGTGTCGATCAAAATGCATCTGTTGATGAAGTGAAAAAAGCTTATCGTAAGCTTGCTCGCAAGTATCATCCAGATGTCAATAAAGCACCGGATGCAGAAGATAAATTTAAAGAAGTAAAAGAAGCCTATGATACATTAAGCGATCCACAAAAGAAGTCACATTATGATCAATTCGGTCACACTGATCCAAACCAAGGCTTTGGCGGCGGCGGAGCTGGCGGCTTTGATGGATTTGGTGATATCTTTGATATGTTCTTTGGAGGCGGAGGCGGTCGCCGCAATCCAAATGCTCCTCGTCAAGGAGCAGACCTTCAGTATACGATGACACTTGAGTTTAAAGAAGCCGTTTTCGGAAAAGATACTGAAATTGAAATTCCTCGTGAAGAAACCTGTCAAACATGTACAGGATCAGGTGCTAAGCCTGGAACGAAGCCTGAAACTTGTTCACACTGCGGCGGGGCTGGACAACTGAATGTGGAGCAGAATACACCATTTGGCCGAGTTGTGAATCGTCGTGTATGTCATCATTGTGACGGAACAGGTAAATTCATTAAGGATAAATGTTCTACTTGCGGCGGAAAAGGAAAAGTCCGCAAGCGTAAAAAGATCAGCGTAAAAGTTCCTGCTGGTATTGATCACGGACAGCAGCTCCGTGTCTCTGGACAAGGAGAAGCTGGTGTAAACGGTGGACCTCCGGGTGACTTATTTGTCGTCTTTAATGTGAAACCGCACGAATTTTTTGAGCGTGACGGGGATGATATTTACTGCGAAATGCCTCTTACATTTGCTCAAGTAGCATTAGGTGACGAGATTGAAGTTCCTACATTTAACGGCAAAGTGAAACTTAAAGTCCCAGCAGGTACGCAAACGGGTACTAACTTCCGTTTACGTGGAAAAGGTGTACCGAACGTACATGGGCGTGGTCAAGGAGATCAACATGTACAAGTACGTGTAGTGACTCCGAAGAACTTAACAGAAAAAGAGAAAGATATGATTCGTGAATTTGCTAAAATGTCAGGCGGACAGCCTGATGAGCAAAATGATAACTTTTTTGCAAAAGTAAAACGTGCGTTTAAAGGCGATTAATGTTTGGTTTATAACAAAATGAAGCGAAGCAGCAAAGGATACTAGCCCTTTGCTGCTTTCTCCCTGTTATGTGACGTCTGTATTTGGGAAATGACTTAGGAAAAATGATAAGGATGGAGTTGGGCAAGAATGAAATGGTCGGAGTTTAGTATCCATACGACAGAGGAAGCGGTAGAACCAGTGTGTAATATTTTGCATGAAGCAGGAGCGAGCGGAGTTGTGATTGAGGACCCGATTGACCTGATTAAAGACTGGGGTGTGCACTACGGCGAAATTTATCAACTTTCTCCTGATGATTACCCAGAAGACGGCGTCATTGTAAAAGCTTATTTTCCGGTGAACAGCTTTTTACTTGAGACCATTGATGAAGTAAAAGCATCAATAAACGGTTTAACAACTTATGAGATTGATCTTGGCCGCAATAGCGTTCAACTAGCAGAAGTGAACGAAGAAGACTGGGCTACTGCATGGAAGAAATACTATAAGCCTGTTAAAATCTCTAAATCCATTACGATCACACCAACATGGGAAGACTACACTCCTACAGAAGATGAAATGATCATTGAACTTGACCCGGGTATGGCCTTTGGAACAGGAACTCATCCAACAACCGTTCTTTGTATTCAAGCATTGGAAAGTGTCATGCAGGGCGGGGAAGAAGTCATTGATGTAGGGACAGGCTCAGGTGTATTAAGTATCGCTGCGGCAAAGCTGGGCGCAAAACGTGTTATCGGCCTAGATTTGGATCAAGTAGCGGTAGATAGTGCTGCATTAAATGTAGAGTTAAATCAGGTACATGATACCGTAACAGTTCGTCAAGGCAACCTGCTTGAGCAAATTGATGGAAGCTATGATTTAGTAGTTGCCAATATTTTAGCGGAAGTGATTGTTCAATTTGTTCAAGATGCGGCAGCGATTCTTAAACCAGGCGGTGCTTTTATTACATCTGGAATCATTAAGCGTAAAAAACAAGAAGTAAAAGATTCTTTAGTTTCTGCTGGCTTTACCATTGATGAAGTGATTGAAATGGATGACTGGGTAGCCATCATTGCTAGGAAATAACCACTGCTATTAAAGTGAGGACGATACAATGCAACGTTATTTTGTCTCAGAAGATCAATTAAATGGCTCAACTGTGACCATTACTGGTGATGATGTCAAACATATTGCCAGAGTGATGCGAATGCAAGAGGGCGAAGAGATCATTGTTTCAAATAATGCAGGAACAACGGTGCTGGCTAAGCTCAAGAAATTGAGTGAAAGTGACATCCAAGCTGAAGTATTAGAAGAGCTGGATCCAAAGACAGAATTACCCATTAAGGTAACAGTTGCGCAAGGACTGCCTAAAGGTGATAAACTAGAGTTAATTACACAAAAAGGAACGGAGCTCGGTGTCAGCTGCTTTCAGCCCTTTCAAGCCTCCCGCTCGATCGTAAAATGGGATATGAAAAAGGCGAAAAAAAAAGTTGAACGCCTTGAGAAGATTGCAAAAGAAGCGGCTGAGCAGTCATACCGTGAAATCATTCCTACTATCAAGGAAGCAGCTTCTTTTACCCAGCTCTTAGAAACGATTGAAAGCTACACGCATACTATTGTAGCTTATGAAGAGAGCGCAAAGACGGGTGAGGCAAGTAATCTGCACAACGTTTTGAACCAGGTAAAGTCAGGGGACTCCGTGTTAATCGTCATTGGTCCAGAAGGCGGATTAACAGAAGAAGAGGTAAGTGAACTTGAAGGGAAAGGTGCCGTATTATGCGGGCTAGGTCCTAGAATTATTCGAACAGAAACAGCCCCGCTTTATGTGATGGCGGCTATTTCTTATCATTTAGAATTAATGAGGTGAAGATAATGCCTACTGTGGCTTTTCATACATTAGGTTGTAAAGTAAATCATTATGAAACAGAAGCAATTTGGCAGCTGTTTAAACAAGAAGGTTACGAGAAAGTAGAGTATGAGCAAACATCAGACGTCTACGTTATTAACACTTGTACTGTAACCAATACAGGCGATAAAAAAAGCCGTCAAGTGATTCGTCGAGCGATTCGTAAAAATCCAGACGCGGTGATTTGTGTAACAGGTTGTTATGCTCAAACCTCTCCGGCTGAAATTATGGCCATTCCTGGGGTTGATATTGTAGTCGGGACTCAAGACCGTACGAAAATGATCGGCTATATTGAACAGTTCAAAAAAGAGCGTGAGCCGATCAATGGGGTAGGAAACATTATGAAGTCTCGTGTATATGAGGAACTTGATGTCCCGGCATTTACCGATCGTACTCGTGCTTCTTTAAAAATCCAAGAGGGCTGTAACAATTTCTGTACCTTCTGTATCATCCCTTGGGCGCGCGGCCTTATGCGTTCACGTGACCCGAAAGATGTGATTAAACAAGCAACTCAGCTTGTAGAAGCAGGATACAAAGAAATTGTTCTCACTGGAATTCATACAGGCGGCTATGGCGAGGATCTAAAGGATTACAGCCTTGCTCGTCTCCTAGAAGATTTAGAGCAGGTAGATGGCTTAAAACGTATTCGTATCTCATCCATTGAGGCTAGTCAATTAACAGATGAAGTGATTGAGGTGATTGATCGCTCTGAAAAAGTCGTACGTCACTTACACATTCCGCTTCAATCAGGTTCAAATACAGTTCTTAAGCGTATGCGCCGTAAATACACAATGGAATTCTTTGCCGAACGTCTTGATCGTTTGAAAGAAGTGCTTCCAGGTCTTGCCGTTACATCAGATGTAATTGTTGGTTTCCCTGGTGAGACAGAAGAAGAGTTCCAAGAAACATTTGATTTTATTGCAAAGCATAAGTTCAGTGAGCTTCATGTCTTCCCGTATTCAAAACGTACAGGGACACCTGCAGCGCGCATGGATGACCAAATTGATGAAGAAGTAAAGAATGAACGTGTACACCGTTTAATTGAACTTTCCAATCAATTAGCAAAAGAATATGCTTCTCAATTTGAAGGAGAGGTTCTTGAAGTGATTCCTGAAGAACGTGATAAGGAGAATCCTGAGAGCGGTTTGTATATTGGTTATACCGATAATTACCTAAAAGTAAAAGTGAAAGCAACGGATGAGATGATCGGTAAGATCGTTAAAGTAAAAATTGCAAAAGCCGGATACCCTTATAACGAAGGTGAATTTGTCCGCGTCGTAGATGATGCCGAGATAAAGCAAGCGGTAAACGGATAACGTAAGGAAGGATAAGACCATGAGTGATCATGGTCTTTTTCTTATGTGTGGAAGGAAAGGGTCCCTAGATTCCAACTGGCGCAATAATCATCACGGTCTATACAATAGAGACTGACTATGACACATATTACTCCTGAATCGGCGCAATTACTGAGCTTTGACGCAATTACGTGTACAAAGAATACAATAACGCCTTGGACCGACGCAATCATGAATGAAAGCAACACAATAAGACTTTAAATCGGCACAATCATAAAATTGGCAGCAATTTTAAATGCTCTCTACCCAGCGTCCAATGAGGTAATCGCTTCCAATAGAATGTCATATAAGGCTCTTATCTATGGTTATTTAGAAGATTTCATCCATTTCAGGATACATATTTAGCATTTGTGTAAAAATAAGCTCGTCTAATTAGAACTTTTATGCTACGATAATAAAGAGGTACGTACAACTATTGCTAAAGAAAAGAGGCGCTGTAAAATGAGTCAATCAATTGCTAATTTAATCGATCACACAGCTTTAAAAGCGGATACAACAAAAGAACAAATTTTAACTCTTTGTGCTGAGGCAAAAGAATATAAGTTTGCATCAGTATGTGTAAACCCAACTTGGGTAGCGCTTGCAGCAGAGCAGTTAAAAGATGCAGAAGGTGTAGAAGTTTGTACGGTTATTGGCTTCCCGCTAGGTGCAAGTACTCCAGAAGTTAAAGCATTTGAAACGAAAAATGCGATTGAAAATGGTGCAACTGAAGTCGATATGGTGATTAACATCGCAGCACTTAAAGACAAAGAGAATGAGCTTGTAGAGCGTGACATTCGTGCGGTTGTAGAAGCTGCGAAAGGGAAAGCTTTAACGAAAGTAATTATTGAGTCTTGTCTATTAACGGAAGAAGAAAAAATCCGTGCTTGTGAACTTTCTGTTAAAGCAGGCGCTGACTTTGTTAAAACATCTACTGGTTTTTCAACAGGCGGTGCTACAGTTGAAGATATCGCTCTAATGCGTAAGGTTGTTGGTCCAGAGCTAGGCGTGAAAGCTTCAGGCGGCGTTCGTGACCTTGAAGGAGCACGTGCAATGGTTGATGCTGGTGCAACTAGAATTGGAGCAAGTGCCGGCGTTTCTATTGTGAACGGTGAAAAGTCTAACTCAGACTATTAATTCTGTATGAAAAAATGTAAGCAGACAACTGGGATACTCGGTTGCCTGCTTTTTATTTTGTTAAAGGATAGGTCTAATTGAGGAATGTAGCCCGTTTGTTTAATTCTTAACATATTCTCCCAATAAGTAGGGTATATGTATGACAAGACAATGTTTCTACAACTTGGGAGGAGTGTTCAACATGAATCGATCTTTAGCATTTTTCAACGCAGCTGCATTGATTGCCGTATTAATCGTAAACTATTTATCTAATGCCCTGCCAATCAACGGTCAAACAGCAGGTGAGATATCAGACCGCCTGAACGTAATGTTTACACCGGCTGGATATGTATTCTCCATTTGGGGACTTATTTATTTATTGCTTGTCATTTGGGTAGGGGCGCAGTTCTTCCCTAAAACGAAAAACAATCCAGTCTATGAAAAAGTGGGATTATGGTTTGTCATCAGCTGTGTATTTAATATAGCTTGGCTGCTGCTGTTCCATTATGAGTTCTTCAACCTGACGATGGTGGCAATGGCTGCACTTCTTATAAGCTTGATTGTGATCTATATTCGAATGGATGGAGTGAAGGGTCCTTCAAAATTTAGAATTCCTTTTTCTGTCTATCTAGGTTGGGTGTCTGTAGCTACGATTGTTAATGTGGGGATTGTCCTTACGGTTAATAATGTAAGCACATTTGGTATTGCACCCGAAGTGTGGACAGCTATTTTATTAGTGGTAGGTACGGCTCTTGCGATCTGGTTTATGACCTATAATAATGATGTGATCTATCCAATGGTATTTATCTGGGCGTTTATCGGTATTGCTGTTGAGCGATCTGAATATCCAATCATCGTTTATACAGCATGGGCATTGGTTGGTCTTATTGCAGTACTAATTATTGTTCAATTCTTTAGAAGAAGAACTTAATTACTTAACACAATTATATCTTTTGAAACTGCACTCTAGTTGTTAGACATCACTAATAATTGGGAGTGTAGTTTTTATATATAAGGAAGGTGATTCAACCATACATGATTGAATTGCCTTTTTTTTCTATCTATTTCATTTACACTTGAGCTTTAATGCGTTAAACTGAATTAAATTTCGTCAAACTAAATGTACCTTTATAAGAGCTAAGAAGAGGTGTTAACATTGAAAGCTATTTTAATTGGACTGCTTGCATCGGTATTCTTTTCACTTACCTTTATTTTAAACCGATCAATGGAGCTTGAGGGGGGAAGCTGGTATTGGAGCGCATCACTGCGTTTCTTTTTTATGGTGCCTTTTCTGCTCTTGATTGTGTGGCTGAGAGGAGGCCTAGCTGATTTATTTAAAGAAATGAAAAAGCATCCGCGTGAATGGTTTATTTGGAGCTTTTTTGGGTTTGTGGTGTTTTATGCTCCGATTACGTATGCTGCCGGCTTCGGACCAGGATGGTTAATTGCAGGAACATGGCAAACAACGATTGTAGCGGGACTCCTTTTAGCTCCGCTATTCTATGAAACGATCCGGACGACAGACGGGGTTGTACGCAAACCTCAAAAGATATTACTTCATTCTTTATGGCCTTCTGTCATTATATTAGCAGGGGTATTTTTTGTTCAGCTTGAACAGAGTTCAGGGGTGTCTGCTCTTATCTTACTAGGAAGCGTTATCCCTGTTGTGATTGCAGCTTTTGCTTATCCTCTTGGTAATAGAAAGATGCTTGAGCTCGTTGATGGTTCCATTGATACATTTCAGCGCGTGCTTGGAATGACATTAATGAGTCTTCCTTGGTGGGTGTTACTCGCCGGCTATGGCTTTATAGCAGAAGGCCTTCCGAGCCAGAGTCAGGTAACGCAGTCATTTATCGTAGCTTTGTCCTCAGGGATTATAGCGACTGTCCTATTTTTCTTTGCAACCAATCTAGTTAGACATGAGCCGCAAAAATTGGCAGCTGTAGAAGCGACACAGTCCGGTTCAGTTGTTTTTGCTTTTTTAGGCGAGTTATTGTTACTCGGAGGAGCATTCCCGTCAATAGTTGGGTTATTCGGGTTGCTAACCATTGTCACCGGCATGATTATTCATAGCTTTCATTCAAGAGGAAAACCTAAACATGCCAAAACTGCAGCTGCAAAGTCCGTCTAATTAGATCCTGTCTTCTTTACAACATAACCAGAGTTAGTTATAATACCCCTATAGGTAGTTTGAAGGGTGGTAATAATATGAATGAGGTATGGTCGGTCGGCCCTTTTATTGTTAGACAATCATGGGTCGCCCTCATCGTCATTGTTTTACTCGGCTATTATTTAGCTAATCAATTTTTTTATGAGATGATGAATGGTACGAAGAAGGATTCTGAGGTCTTTTGGAATGGTTTCTTTGCCTTTTTTATTACGTTTCAATTTTCTAAGTTAATTTTAAATCCTGCTGTGGCAATTGGTGACCCTATCGCCGTATTAGCGACCCCAAGCGGGGCAAATGAATGGATGCTCGCTTGGGTTGTGATGTGTGCCTATTTATGGTGGAGTACGAAAGAGGATGCTGCACTAAATACAACCGTCTTTATAAAAATAGCAGGTACCTATTTAATCATTGAGACGATGTATTATGCAGTCTTTCCATTCAATACGATGGAGGGAATAGTTGGTACAAATGTGATCTTGATGGGAATTAATACGTTAGCTCTTTTGTATATCTATATACAATCCAAACGGCAAGAGACGCATACTCGTATGCTAGGCCAGTTCCTCATTTTATTTGGATTGATAAAGGGCCTGCTTTCTTTTTTTATCCCTTTAAGAATGCTTGATTATTCTGTTCCGAGCTGGTTTTACTTTATGTATTTTATTGCTGGATTAATCATTTTATCAAACGAAACAAAGCGCAAGGAGGTATCCTAAGATGCGTGCCAAACTAGTTTTACTTATCATGACAGGATTCCTTGCATTTGGAGTGTTTGATTCTATAACGAGTGAATCTTCATTAAGCAAAGAGAAAACAGGGGACGGGGATTCAGGCTATGCACCAGATTTTACATTAGAAACTTTAACTGGTGACAAGCTTTCTTTATCAGATTTTAGAGGAGAGCCGGTCATGATTAATTTCTGGGCAACATGGTGCCCTCCATGCCGAGCTGAGATGCCCGATATGGAGAGGTTTTATCAAGAAACTGATATCGTTATCTTAGCAGTCAACCAAACAGGTTCTGAAGCATCGGTTGCGGGTGTTCAATCATTTACGGACGAATTAAACTTAACCTTCCCGATTCTTTTAGATGAAAAAGGAGAAGCTGCCTCTCTTTATAGTGTCCAGCCCCTGCCAACGTCTGTGTTCATTAACCGTGACGGAGAAGTCCATCATGTTCAAGTGGGCGCGATGAATAAAGAAATGATGGAGCGGGTGTTAGCTGAGCTTTAGTAAAAATGGGTGTTCGTGTACAATTTTTCTAGAATCGGTTAGAATAGAATATAGAAAGAATACAGCAAAACCTTTAGTTGAAGGGGGTTGGAATAGATGGAATACACTCAAGAAATGAAAAATCGCTTAAAAAGAATTGAAGGTCAGGTACGAGGTGTATTACGCCTCATGGAAGAAGGCCAAGATTGTAAATCAGTGATTACACAAATGTCTGCAACAAAATCAGCAATGGACCGTGCCATGGCATTTGTCATTGCTAAAAACATGCAGCAATGTATCCTTGATCAAGTCGAAAAAGGTGAAGATGCCGATCAAGTTGTAGAAGAAGCCATTCAACTGTTAGTTAAAAGCAGATAAATAAATAAATGAATGAAGAGCCCCCTTCGGCGCGTAAGAAGGGGGTTTTTAGCTGTTTTGAAGTTTAATACAAAAAGTACAACTCTTAGTGAGTGCCGATAAGATAATTTTATGAAAGAAAGCTTTTTAGAGTGTTTAATAATGGCAGCTTGCATTCATAATTATAGTTAACTTTGAGCATGTTATAAAGTAACACACAAAAGGCGAGGACAAGACATGGATCAACATATTCAAGCAAGCTCTTTAAAGAGGTCTTTAAGTGATAATTTGCAATCTATTTCCGGAAATTTCGGGAAGAGTTCAGATTTAGTAATAAGAGAAATAGAATTTGGAAAAATAAAAGGAAAAGCTGCTGTCATATATATTGATGGTCTAGTAAATGAACAGGTAATCCACGAAGAGATCATAAAAAGCATATCTTACTCAGAAGTCTCAGGCCGCTTTATAGATGAAAATGAAATGCTCGAAACATTTAAAAATAAAGCAATAACCATCTCTGATTTAAAGGAAGTAAACAATTTTGAGGCGTTAAATTTCGCTCTTCTTTCAGGAGATACAATTATTTTAATTGATAGTTATTTAGTAGGTTTAATTGCGAGTACAAAAGGCTGGGAAGAAAGAGGAGTAGATGAGCCTTCCGTACAGACCGTAGTTCGAGGGCCTAGAGAAGGCTTTACAGAAAACATCAGAACTAATACCGCATTAATAAGGAGGAAAATAAAAGATTCTAATTTATGGGTTGAGTCTAAAAAGATCGGTAAGGTAACAAAAACAGTTGTTTGCATTATGTATCTAAAGGGCATTGTGGAAGATCATATTGTGGAAGAAGTAAACTCTCGATTAGCTAATATTGATGTTGATTCTATTTTAGAGAGTGGTTATATAGAAGAATTCATTCAAGATGCTCCTTTTTCACCTTTCCCAACAATTTTTAACTCAGAACGTCCAGACGTAGTTGCTGCAGAGATACTTGAAGGAAGAGTAGCTATACTCGTAGATGGAACACCATTTGTGTTAATAGTACCTAGTTTTTTTTTCTCAACACATCCACGCTGCTGAAGATTACTATCATCGCTCTGACTTTGGTTTATTACGTATATTAAGATATATTTGTTTATTTACTGCACTTTTTGCTCCTTCTATATATATTGCTCTTACAACCTTTCATCAAGAAACTATTCCGACAATTCTTTTAATCAGTTTAGCTGCGCAAAGAGAAGGGGTTCCTTTTCCGGCCTTTGTAGAAGCACTTTTGATGGAAGTAGCTTTCGAAATTTTAAGAGAAGCTGGAGTTAGAATGCCGAGGTCTGTTGGTCAAGCAGTTTCAATTGTAGGAGCACTAGTTATTGGGCAAGCTGCAGTAGAGGCTGGTTTTATTTCAAATGCCATGGTTATTGTAGTTGCCATTACTGCTATTTCATCATTTGCTCTTCCTTCTGTTAGTATAGCTTTACCCATAAGAATACTAAGGTTCATTATCATGGGACTCGCTGCTATTTTTGGCTTGTTAGGGATTATTGTTGGATTTATAGCAATAATTTTACATTTGTGTAGTTTGAAGTCATTTGGGGTACCCTATATGACACCTTTTGCACCATTTATTACGTCCGACCAAAAAGATAATGTGATTAGGCTCCCACGATGGGCTATGAAAACGAGACCTAAAACATTAGCTAAAAATCATATAAGACAAGAGTAGTTAGTAAACTTGAGTAAAATGTAAATTGAACGTTAGGCAGGTAATGCAATGTTTAAATCTAAATTATTCTGTGTTATTTTTACGAGCTTTTTACTCGTTATCTTATCAAGCTGCTGGAATCGAAGTGAATTAAACGAATTTGCATTAGCCTTAGCAATGGGCATTGATAAATCAGACGACCAATACAAACTGACTGTTCAAGTAGTTCAACCACAAGAAGTAAAAGAACCAAGTTATTATGTTCCGGTTACAACTTATACTGCGCAGGCAGGCAGCATTTTTGAAGCACTACGAAAAATAACTTTAGAATCACCTAGAAAAATTTCAGTACCTCACTTGCGAATTCTTGTTCTTAGTGAAGACTTAGCAGAAGAAGGAATTGCAGAGGTGCTAGAAATGATTACTCGAGATCATGCTTATCGTCCTGACTTCTATACGGTTGTATCTAGAGGGAATAGTGCTGAAGAAGTTTTAAGCGTTATGACTCGTCTAGAAAGAATTCCAGCCAATAAGTTGTTTTCCTCATTAGTTACCTCAGAAACACAATGGGCTCCTACAGTAGGAATACAAATTGATAAATTAATTAGAGAACTGTCAAGTGAAAGTAAACAGGCAGTACTGACTGGAATCAAAATAGAAGGAGATCCAGAATCAGGTTCCACAAAACAAACTGTCGAACAAATAGAACCACTTACCAGTTTAATTTATACAGATGTCGCTGTGTTTAAAAAAGATAAACTGGTTGGTTGGCTGAATGAAAATGAGAGTAAAGGCTATAATTATATATTAGGCAATGTGCAAAGTACGGTTGGCGGAGCGATGTGCCCAGAAGATAAAGAGGGAGAAGCAATAATAGAAGTAATAAGAACCTCATCAGAGATTAAGGGTAAAATCGAAAATGATCAACCGAACATTGATATAAACTTAAAATTGGAGGGCAATATTGGAGAATTAAAGTGTGATATTGATATTTCAAATGAACACGTATTAAAAGAGCTTGAAGAACTTTCAGAAAATAGACTAAAGGATATGCTTTTAACAACTATTCATACCGTCCAAGCAGATTATAATAGTGATATTTTCGGTTTTGGTGACGTATTACATCGCTCAAACCCTGATAAATGGAAGGAAATAGAAGGGGCTTGGGAAGACGAAGGGTTTCAAGAAGTGAATGTAAATGTGAGTGTCGAATGTAATTATAATCATACAGGGACAATAAACAGATCGTTTAACAGCAAATTTAAGGAGTAGCTATATGTGGGAATTCACAGGAATTATGTTAGTAATCATAATGATGATAATAATAGATATCCCATGGTGTATCAAGCATAACTTAAAAAAGGAAATAGTTGTTTTTACTATTTTGTTGTCTTTGGGAGCTTTACTTAGTGCAATTCATTTCAATGGTATCCATATTCTCAATCCATTGGACGTCGTAAAATTAGTGTTTGAGCCTATTAGTAGATTTATTTACGGAATTAGTTTATGAAAGGAACATTAAATGTGAGTTTCCCTAAAATAAGTATTCGACAATTTACTATATTGGTGATTCTTTTTACAATTGGAAATACAATCATCAATGCTCCTTCTATAATTGCAAAGCAATCAGGAAAAGACGCTTGGATATCTTCAATTATTGCTCTCATATTAGGTCTTTTATTGGTTCTTTTTTATAGTTATTTAGGCAACAAGTTGGGTGAAACATCTATTTTTGATTATATTAAGTTAGTTTTCGGGAAAGTAATTGGCGTTATTATATCTTTGTTATTATGTATATATTTTTTTATCCTTTCATCTATATTATTAAGACAATTAGGAGATTTCCTAATAACTCATATCATTCCTGAAACACCATTAACAGCCATATTTAGTTTGTTTTTATTTATTATTGTTATGGCGGTACGTCTTGGGTTAGAAACCATTTCACGGGCAAGTGAGGTTTTTCTGCCTATAGTACTCCTTTTCATTATATTATTTATGATAGCTCTCACCCCTGAAATTGAATTAACTCAAATACAGCCAATATTAGATGAGGGAATAAGACCGGTTTTATTAGCTTCAATGACTTTTTTAAGTATTCCATATCTACAACTGGTTGCATTCTTGACTATTATTCCTAATGTTGATAGAAAGAAGAAAATATCTACGGGATTTATACTTGGTACGTTAATAGGTGGAATCGTTTTAATTATAGGTACTACCTTATGCCTTTTGGTAATTGGTGCAAATCAAACAGATTATTACAGATACCCGTATTTTTATTTAGCTCAGAAAATTAGTATTGGGGATATCATTGAACGCTTGGAAGTATTTATATCCTTGTTATGGTTTGTAACTATTTTTTTTAAGCTATCTATATTATTTTATGCAACAACAATTGGTATTTCTCAAACTTTTAATCTGAAAGAATACCGTCCTATAGTGTTGCCCTTAGCTTTAATTCTTCTGATCATTGCTCTAAATATTAGTCCAAACATTAATTACTTTACTCATTTCCATGAAAGGTACCTACTTCCATATGCTTTGAGCTTCGGTTTACTTCTACCCCTGCTTCTGTTGTTTGTTGATAAAATAAAAAGGGTAATTAAATCCTAGCGTTAACTAAGTGAAAAGTTAAGATTAGTCTTGAGTTGTAAATGTGAATGGCGGATCTACTGCTTGGGTAGGGGGCAGGTCTTCGTGTCAAAAGATGAGTGATGATTGTAATACCTACTAAGTACCTTCATGAGACATGAGGGTACTTTTCCCTTTCTTTTAAGCCTCGGCCCCCATTTGATGTATAATAGAAAACATTAATAAAGAGAGGAGTCGGTTAAATGGGAGACATTATTGAAATGGTTGTTTATAATCCTGCATTACATAAGTTATCCTTAGCTGCAGCTGCCGGTCTTATTATCGGTCTTGAGCGTGAATTAAAAGGTAAGCCTTTAGGGCTGAAAACATGCTTAATCGTTGCAGTAACAGCGTGTCTTCTAACGATTGTTTCCTATGAATCAGCCTTTTTGTTTTCAGAAGCTTATTCACGTCCGATGGACCCGGGGCGTATTCCATCTTATGTGATTAGCGGAATTGGGTTTTTAGGAGCCGGTGTTATTTTGAGAAGAAATAATGATGCGATTTCTGGATTAACGACCGCATCTCTTGTATTGGCATCTGCTGGCTTAGGCATTACCATAGGGGTGGGCTTTTATGTAGAAGCATTATTAGGAGTCCTCTTTATGATTCTTGGCGTACGAATTATTCCTGATCTCATGTCTTGGATAGGGCCGAAGAAATTAAAAAATATTGAAGTGCGAGCAAAAATATATATTAAAAAAGATACAGACTTAACTAGCTTTCTAAAAGAAGTAAAAAGTAAAAACTTTGGAATCAGGCGCGTAAAAGTAAAAGAAGAAGCAGAAGATATTATTATTTCATGTATTGTGGTTACGAGCAGAGATGTCTATACGACAGATGTTTATTACGCATTAAAATCCTCTGAAAATGTATTACAAGTGGAGGTTGAGAATATCACCTAAGAGAAAGTCACTTTTCAAAGTGGCTTTTCATATAAAGTTATATACCCCCTTGTGTATATTTTGTGTGTGTGCTATTATAGGTCATAGGGTATCGGATTATTGATACTATCTTGCAATTAGAATAGATGAATAATATAAATGACTACAAGCAGAAAGGGGATTTACTATGGAGTATTCACAAGATATGAAAAACCGCTTAAAGCGTATTGAAGGTCAAGTTCGTGGGATTCTTCGTCTTATGGAAGAAGAAAAAGACTGTAAGAATGTTATTACCCAAATGTCTGCAGTAAAGTCTGCAACAGACCGTGCCATGGCCTATATTATCGCTAAAAATATGCAGCAATGTATTATCGATGAAGTAGAAAAAGGCGAGCAAGCGGATCAAGTCGTAGAAGAAGCCATTCAATTGTTAGTGAAATCCAGATAATTTTTTTGGTTTTAAATATACCTAAACCGGTATAAGTAAAAAATAGTTGACGAATTAAAAATCATATGTATAATATAGATATACGGGTAAAGGTATTATAAAAGGAGGCAAACAAAATGACAATTAAAGCAGATCATGTATTAGATGCAAAAGGATTATCTTGTCCAATGCCAATTGTTAAAACGAAAAAAACGTTAGATGGAATTGAACCAGGCCAAGTACTTGAGGTTCAAGCAACAGATAAAGGCTCACTTGCTGATCTTAAAGCATGGGCTGGCTCAACAGGCCATCAATATTTAGGCACCATTGAAGAAGGCGACACGCTTGTTCATTACATTCGTAAGGCGAGTGCAAATGAGGAAAAAGAAGAGGTTGACTTCGCAAATGTGATCTCTAATGAAGAGCTTGAAGCAAAAATCGGCAGTGAGAATGTAACAATCCTTGATGTGCGTGAACCAGCTGAATATGCATTCTCGCATATCCCAACAGCAGCTTCTATTCCTTTAGGTGAGCTTAAGTCACGCTTAGGTGAATTGAACCAAGATCATGAAGTGTATGTTGTCTGCCGTACAGGTTCTAGAAGTGCGATGGCGGCCCAATTGCTTCAAGACAATGGTTTTACAAATGTGACAAATGTAAAGCCTGGAATGACAGCATGGAATGGTAAAACTGAAAGTAAATAATTCTTTTCTGAAAAGAATGGACTAATAAATGCAACAGATGAACAAATACTTTGGAGGTGTGATTCATGGCTGTAAAAGCAATGAAAGCAGGAGTTTTAGCGAAGACGGTTATCAATAAAGAAGAGTTATTTATTCTTGATGTCAGAAATACGGACCAATATGATGATTGGAAAGTTGAAGGCGATGGGATTGTAACGATGAATAAGCCATACTTTGACCTTATCGAAGGGGTTGATGATATTCTTGATCAAATCCCAGCAGATAAAGAGGTATTAGTCGTCTGTGCGAAGGAAGGCTCATCTATCTTTGTTGCTGAGCAATTAGCAGAGGCAACAGGGCGTGACATTCATTACCTTGAAGGTGGAATGAAAGCGTGGAGTGAGCATCTTGAGCCGGTTAAAGTGGGAGATCTTGACGGCGGCGGCAGTTTGTATCAATTTGTCCGTCTAGGCAAGGGCTGTCTTTCTTACATGATTGTATCTGGAAATGAAGGGGCCATGATTGACCCGCTTCGTCTTGTAGATCAATATGAAGCTTTTGCCAATAAATTAGGGATCAAAGTTCTTCATATGTTTGATACTCATCTGCATGCAGATCATATTTCAGGCGGACGCCGCTTAGCGGAAGCAACAGGTGGTACGTATTACCTGCCGCCAAAGGATGCTGGGGAGGTAACGTTTAAATTTGAGCCTCTTGAAGACGGAATGGAAGTGACTTTTGGCGAGGCAAATGTACGAGTGAAAGCCGTTTATTCACCTGGTCATACGATTGGAAGCACGTCTTTAATCGTTAATGATACGTATTTATTCACAGGTGACATTCTATTCCTTGATTCAATCGGCCGTCCGGATCTTGCTGGACTTGCAGAAGATTGGGTAGGAGATTTACGCGAATCATTGTATGTCCGCTATAAAAACTTAGATCAAGATTTATTAGTCTTGCCAGCTCATTTTGCTAAATTGAAAGAGTTGGATGATCAAGGAAGAGTATTTGCTCGTTTAGGTGACCTATATAAAGAAAATCATGGGTTAATGATTGATGATGAAGAGGAGTTTCGTCGTGTAGTATCTGAAAACCTGCCGCCGCAGCCGAACTCTTATCAAGAAATCAGAAAAACGAACATGGGTATCTTAACACCTAATAAAGAGGAAGAAACAGAGATGGAGATCGGTCCAAACCGTTGTGCCGTATCTTAATCAATAAATGGTATTTAGTATTTAACTAAATCTATTTAGCCAAATCTTTTTAACCAATTAATTTAACCAATCTAAGGAGATGATTTTTAATGAACAGTAACAAAGTATTAAACGCAGAAGGTCTAGCTTGTCCAATGCCGGTAGTAAAAACAAAGAAAGAAATGGATACACTTGAATCAGGTCAAATTCTTGAAATCCATGCAACTGATAAAGGTGCTGAGGCTGATATGGCAGCTTGGGCTAAAACATCTGGACACGAATTAATTCATCAAGAACAAGACGGAAATGTATTTAAATTCTGGATTAAAAAAGGTTAATATTAGCTGTAATAGTGAGTGGGTCTAAAAGAGACCTGCTCACTCATTTTAATGAAAGGGGGACTTTAAAAGATGTTAAAGAAATTGTTCCCAGGTCTTGAATGGATGTTAACATATCAAAAGCACGACCTTAGAGGGGATCTTTCCGCTGGTCTGATTGTAGCGATTATGCTGATACCTCAAGGGATGGCATATGCAATGCTTGCGGGATTGCCGCCTGTAATGGGCTTATATGCTTCAACTATTCCACTGCTTGTTTACGCATTATTTGGCTCATCTAGACAGCTTGCTGTCGGGCCGGTTGCAATGGTGTCATTGTTAGTTTTAACAGGTGTTCAAGGGTTGGCTGAACCGGGGTCATCCGAATATATTTCACTTGTATTGCTGTTAGCTTTAATGGTCGGTGTGATCCAGTTAAGTCTAGGACTCCTGCGGTTAGGTTTTATTACTGATTTTATTTCTCACGCCGTTATTAGCGGTTTTACATCCGCTGCAGCGATCGTTATTGGTTTTAGTCAATTAAAACATCTATTAGGCATTCAATTGCCGTCTTCTGAGAATGTTTTCGAACTACTATTTGAAGCAGGAAGACAACTTAGTTCTATTAATTCTTATACATTATTTATCGGTCTTACAAGCATTTTAATTTTAGTTCTTATGAAAAAGTATGTGCCTAAGCTGCCGGCTCCATTGGTTGTTGTTGTATATAGCACTGCAGTTGTTTACCTTTTTGATTTACATGAAAAAGGAGTAAGTATTATAGGGGAAGTTCCGGATGGACTGCCGTCTTTATCACTGCCTTCATGGAGTTTTGAAGCAGTTAGTGCTTTAATGCCAGTAGCGATTACGATTGCCATTATTGGTTTTGTGGAAAGTTTCGCTATGGCAAAAGTGATTGCGACAAAAGAAAAATACAAAGTAGATGCCAACCGTGAATTAGTCGGACTTGGTCTTGCTAATGTGTCCGCTTCAACTTTCTTAGGATACCCTGTTACAGGAGGATTTTCTCGTTCGGCAGTAAACTACGGAGCAGGTGCTAAAACAGGATTAGCGGCTATCATTACAGCTATTTTAATTGTATTAACTTTATTATTCTTTACATCTTGGTTCTACTACATGCCAAATGCAGTACTTGCAGCCATTATTATGGTGGCGGTGTACGGGCTGATTGATGTAGGTGAGGCTAAACATTTATTTAAAGTGAAGAAGATCGATGGATTCACCTTACTGATTACATTTGCTGCAACATTAACCCTAGGTATAGAGATGGGAATTTTCATTGGGATTGTTTTTTCTTTGATTGTCTTTATATGGAGAAGTGCGAATCCGCATATGGCAGAACTAGGTTATGTTGAGGAAATGGACGCCTATCGCAACACAGCTCGCTTTAACAATGCCACAACACTAGATCATCTATCAATTTTACGAATTGATTCTCCGTTGTATTTTGCTAATATCCAACGAGTGGAGTCTCGAATTCAACAATCATTTTTGAAGTCTGAAGAAATAGATACGTTAATCTTAGATTTTCAAGGGGTAAATGATATCGATGCAGTAGCTATTGATCATCTTGAAGAACTAATGAATACGTATCAGGAACTGAATAAGAACATTTATTTATGTGATGTCAAAGGTCCGGTTCGAGACACATTAAAGCAAGCAGGATGGTATGAAACGTTTAAGGGAAAAATTGAATTTAAAGATCTAGAGCATGTGATTGCTTATTTAAAATCGGTGTAGATAAGTAGGTGAAGGGTATGGAAAAAAAACAACTTCAACATCAGAATGAGACATTTCTCAAAGAAATGAGGGAGCAAGATCCTCATTTTTTTGAGAAGCTTAAAGAGGGGCAGCAGCCAGAAATGTTTGTCCTAGCATGCAGTGATTCTCGTGTCAGTCCTTCTGTCATTACAAACATGCCGCTTGGAAAAATGTTTATTCACCGTAATATTGCCAATCAAGTAAATGTGGCTGATGAAAGCTTTACTGCAAGTCTTTACTATGCTCTGAAACACCTTAAAGTAGCTGATATCCTGATTCTTGGTCATACGAGCTGCGGGGGCGTGCGTGCAGCTGCAGAAGGAAATACAGAGGATGCGCTGGCGCCTTGGTTAGCATCTGTACGAGAATCTCTTGGGGGTGCAGCATGCGAGGGTTTAGGAGAAGCTGCTTCTATTAAGAATGTAAAAACTCAGATGGAGCGCTTAGAAAAGCACCCCGTTTACCAACAATACGGGCAAGGAGTATCTATTGTTGGAGCAGTTTTCCATGTCGAATCTGGAGAGATTGAATGGATGAACTAAAAAATTTTAGTTGACATTATACCTAACTGGGTATAGTATATAAACTATAAGAAATACCTACACAAGTATATTACTAGGAGGAGATTATAAATGGAACAAAAGAAAGCAACAATGATCGTATTTGATGGGGATCTAGATAAAGCAATGGCAAGTTTTATTATTGCAACAGGGGCAGCGGCAATGGGGAAACCTGTGACAATGTTTTTCACATTCTGGGGTTTAAATGTGCTGCGTAAAGAGCAATATGTAAAAGTGGAGAAAAACTTCTTAGAGAAAATGTTTGCGAAAATGATGCCGCGTGGTCCTGAAAAACTAGGATTATCAAAAATGAACTATGGTGGTATCGGAGCAAAATTAATGAAGAAAATGATGAAAAAGCACAATGTTGTATCATTAAAAGAATTAATCGAAATGGCACAAGACCTAGATATTAAAATGGTTGCATGTACAATGTCGATGGATGTTATGGGTATTCATAAAGAAGAGCTGATTGATGGCATTGAATATGCAGGTGTAGCAACATACCTTGCAGAAGCAGAAGATGGTAATGTAAACTTATTTATCTAAGGACTTATGATGAGGGTGTCGCATATGAAGTTTCTCTCACTAACAGTTTTAGCGATTCTAATCGGAATAGGAGTGTTCTCTTTGTTTAATCAATCATCAAATAACGTAGAAGAAATCACAACAACAGAGTTAAAAGAGCAAATGAAGACTGATCAAACAGCAGTATACATTGATGTTCGTGAGGTTGATGAATTTGAAGACGGACACGTAGAAGGTATGAAAAACATGCCGCTATCAAGCTTTACTGAAACGTATTCAGAACTTCCAAAGGATAAAGAAATTGTTGTCATGTGCCGCAGCGGAAATCGCAGTATGCAAGCTGCAGAGTATCTAGTACAACAAGGGTACAAAAATGTAATAAATGTATCAGGCGGTATGCTTGCTTGGGACGGTCCAGTTAAATAAAGTAATGTAAGCCCTAATTACCTATATCAGGTGGTTAGGGTTTTTGTTTAAGCATAATCATTTTCTATTAGGTTTTGTTGATTTATAGTGATAGATAAAGATGCTGTAAAAAAGGAGAGACCCTGTATGAAATTAAGCATTCTAGACCAATCTCCCATTTCGGTTGGATATACACCAATAGAAGCGTTAGAAGCATCCGTACATTTAGCAAAAAAGGCTGAGGAGCTAGGTTATGAAAGGTACTGGATTGCTGAGCATCATGACTTTCCTGCTCTGGCTTGTCCGGCGCCAGAAGTCATGCTTTCCTACATAGGAGCACAAACGAAAACGATTCGTATAGGAGCAGGTGCGGTCCTATTACCGCATTACAAACCATATAAAGTAGCTGAAACCTTTCATTTACTTGCTACATTATTTCCGGGGCGTATTGATCTTGGTATCGGCCGTGCACCTGGCGGATCAGCGGAAGCGTCAATGGCTCTATCAGATAATTATTTAAAAGGGGTGAGGGAGCTGCCTGAAGCACTTGAAGAATTATTGCATTTTATACGGAATGATTTCTCGTCGGATCATCTTTTCCAAAAGGTGACGGCTTCTCCATTCCCGCCAGTTGCACCAGCTCCTTGGCTGCTCGGAACAAGTGAACGGAGTGCCGCCCTCGCAGCTAAAATGGGAATGGCCTATGCATTCGGTTATTTTATGAGTGATAAAGATGTTAAGAAAAGCATCGCAGCATATCAAGAATTATTCCAGGCATCTCCTGAATTTAAACAACCGAAGACTATTTTAGCTGTTTCAGTCATATGTGCGGAGACAACCGAGCGCGCAGAAGAGGTCGCTTCAAGCTATCTGCTGTGGAAGCGTCAAGTAGAAGCTGGTGAAGGCAGGCAAGGAATTCCTTCTATTGAGGAAGCAAAAAAGTATTCATTCAATGCTGAAGAGAAGAAAAGACTAAGTCAAAAAATGATCATTGGTAATCCAGATGAAGTATCACAACGTCTGTTAGAATTCAAAGACATGTACAAGGTTGATGAGGTCATGATCGTAACGATTACACACAGCTATCGGGACCGTATAAAGTCTTATGAATTAGTTGCAGATGCATTCAAATAGCTTACTGATCTATTTCTCAAGTAGAAAATATTAAAACTAGGGCATTGATGGAGAAGAGGGATACTTATGCGATTATCGAGTTCATCTTTAATTTACAATCAGGTTATTGGCTTTATCATATATCCAGATAGATTACAGAGCAAGCTATGATTATTATAGCTATCGTCCGTTTTATCCTAGAAGTAACGGCCTTACTAGCTTTAGGGTATTGGGGTTTTGAAGCAGGGACGGAAGTGTGGCATAAGGTCTTGTTTGGGTTCACTGCTCCGATACTAATGGCAGCCTTATGGGGTACATTTATTTCTCCTAAAGCACCTAAACGTCTGCATGAAGTACCTCGGCTCATTCTAGAAATTGTCTTGTTTACTCTAGCTGCCACAGCTATGTATGTATCAGGGCTCGAATTACTTTCGGTCATCTTTATGTTAACAGCAATAGTGATTAGTATATTAATTCGAGGGTTAAAGATGACAGAATTATAGGGATCAATTGAACCCCAATCCTTATTTAGAAGGGAATGGGGTTATTAGGAAAAAAATAGTTAATGTCACCTAAGATTATAACCACGCTACAATCGCTTTAACCAAATTCCCGAATTTTTTTTATGATAAGATAAACGAACCTATAGAATTTTAATGGAGGAATGAATGCATTGTCTACTTTACCGAACTGCCCGAATTGTAACTCTGAATACACGTATCAAGATGGTAACCTCTTAGTCTGCCCTGAATGTGCACATGAATGGTCACCTCAAGATGAAAATGAAGCTCTAGAAGATGCGAAGGTTATTCGCGACTCAAATGGCAATACCTTAAAAGATGGGGATACCGTATCTGTAATAAAAGATTTGAAAGTAAAGGGAACGTCGTCGGTTGTAAAGATCGGGACAAAAGTGAAAAATATTCGTTTGGTTGACGGCGACCATGACATTGATTGCAAAATTGATGGCTTTGGGGCAATGAAGCTGAAATCAGAATTTGTAAAAAAGATCTAACTATGCTGGAGCTTAGAATTTTCTAAGCTCTTTTTTGTGGAGATATATACCAAATTACAGCTGGTTATGGTAGGTTGATAGTAAGTATGTTTGCATTAAATAATACATATATGAGGTGTTATGATGGTAGAGAATAAATGGATCAATGCACTCAATGTAAGATATCCGATTATTCAAGCGCCGATGGCAGGTGGAATTACCACTACTGAACTGATATGCGAAGCTGCAAATAATGGCTGCTTAGGGATGATAGCTGCTGGCTATTTAACACCTGAGGCCCTAGCTGCTCAAATAGATGAAGTGAAAGAAGGAACAACACATCCATTTGGGGTAAACGTGTTTGTTCCTTCTGCATTTAGAACATCTCAAAAAGAAATTGATCACACCTTGCAGCAGCTAGAGCCGATCTATCAGCAATTAAAAGTCGAGAATAGAGAAGTTACTATACCCGATTATCAGCAGCTTTTTGCTGTTTATAACGAGCATATTGAGACCATTATTCAGAAGGACGTGAAAATCTGCTCGTTTACATTTGGGTTACCGGCAAGCGATATCATTCAACGTTTAAAAGAGGAAAATATCATTCTTATTGCAACGGCTACAACGGTGAAAGAAGCAATCGCAGCTGAGAAAGCAGGAATGGATGCTGTCGTTGTTCAGGGGAGTGAAGCAGGCGGTCATCGAGGTCATTTTATGGACGGAGTAGAAGAAAGTTCGATCGGTTTAATGTCGCTTCTCCCGCAAGTCGTTGATCAAGTGAGCATCCCTGTAATAGCGGCCGGCGGAATTATGGATGGCCGCGGCTTAGCAGCAGCTCTATGTCTTGGGGCAGAGGCGGTGCAGATGGGAACGGCTTTTTTAACATGTGTGGAAAGCGGGGCACCTGCTATTCACAAAGAGGCGATTATGAGTGCAGGTGAAGATGAGGTTATTTTGACTAAGAGCTTTTCTGGCAAATGGGCAAGGGGAATTAGCAATACGTTTACACAAGAAATGAAAAAGTATCAAGACAACCTTCCTTCTTTCCCTGTACAAAATGCTCTTACACAACCGATGAGAAAAGCTGCAAGCCAAATGAATAATAAAGAATACATGTCTTTATGGTCAGGACAAAGTCCGAGATTAACGAAGAATACGACGGTAAAAACATTAATTGAGCTTACAATACAGGAAGCTGGAGAGGTAGTTTCGAACATAAATGATTAGTGAAGAGAGAGGCGGGCTTACTGAAGCTTGCTTCTCTTTTCATTTCTTTGTAATTGGAAGCCAGCTTATAGTAATTTTGTTTCATTATTTATACATAAAAAGAACCCATAAAAAACGTTTTGTTTTTTATGGGCTTAACAATTTAAGTGTTAACATTTATTGATAGATTTGACTTTTGGAATGAATCCACTCGACAAAACGAGCAAATGCTTGAGCAAATGGAAGCAGAATGACAGAGCAGATTGTATTGAAAATGACACTAGAATGAGCCAGCTGCTGCATTGTGTCATCAGTCATAGACGTCACGACCTGTACCAACAAATCCATCATTGGTAAAAAGATGATAACCCCTAATAGGTTGAGCCATATGTTTGCAAATGCCACAAGCTTTGCATGTTTACTAGCCCCGATTGTAGCAAGAAATGCAGTAATACATGTACCGATATTTGCCCCGAGCATAATCGCTATACCAGATTTTAAGGTTAGGAGATGATCACTCATAAATCCCATCGCAATAGCAGTAGTTGCTGTGCTTGATTGGACAAGACCGGTTAATGCAGCCCCTATTAAAATTCCTGTAAATGAATGATCATTTGTAAAGTGAAATAACGTGTGGACAGAGGGAAGGTTGCTTAATGGATACGCAAGCGACTCCAACCCATCCATTGCTATAAATATACATGCCAAGCCAAAGGTAAGACAACCGATGCTAAATGCTTTTTTCTTTGGAATAAATAAAGCTACAAGACCCGTTAGAAGCAAGGGAATAATAAAGTGAGAGAGATCAAGGACCAATATTTCTGTTGTAATGGTCGTCCCAATATTCGCTCCAAGAATAATTCCGATCGATTGCCTGAAGGTTAAAAGATTCGCTGCAACGAGTCCTACAGTCATCACAAGAACAGCTGAGCTGCTTTGGAGCATGGCGGTAGCCACTGTTCCAATGAGTAAGCCTTTCCATGCTTTATCTGTAAACCGGTGTACATTTCGTTGAAAAAGTTCTCCTCCAAGTGGAAGCAGCCCTGCTCGCATGATGATCATTCCAAATAGAAACAGAGCAATAAATACGGCAAAAAGAGAAAATAATTCCTTGAACAAGTGAATCACCTCTTTACCACTCTATGGACAAACATCAGGAGGCATGACTGAAAAAAAGTTTATTTAATGATTGAATGTTCAGATATTTTTAGGTATAGTAATAAATGAGATTAACTCTTGTGGATTATAGAGGGGTGGTTCTATACATAGGAGTATATTTTTTTATCTTCAACATACCGACTGGTTAGTAAGTTTGTCGAATAGCAGGGAGAGGTGTTGAATATGGACTTTTTTTTCAGTGAAAAAGTAAAGCGCTTACAACAAGAATTGACATCATTTATGGACGAACATATCTATCCGAATGAATTGTTGTTTGAAGAACAACTAAATCAATTGCCAGATAGATTTTCTGGAAATCCACAGGTTATGGAAGAGTTAAAAGCAAAAGCGAAAGAAGCTGGATTGTGGAACTTGTTTTTGCCAGACGCAAAAGAAGGAGCAGGGCTGACAAACTTAGAATATGCTCCGCTTTGTGAGATTATGGGCCGTTCATTTATCGCACCTGAGGTGTTTAATTGTAACGCCCCTGATACAGGGAATATGGAAGTTCTGGTGAGGTATGGCACAGAACAGCAGAAAGCTCTCTGGCTGAGGCCTTTGCTTGATGGTGATATCCGTTCTGCATTTGCAATGACAGAGCCTGATGTCGCTTCATCTGATGCAACCAATATTTCGATTGATATTCAATCTGATGGAGATGAATACGTTATAAACGGTCGTAAATGGTGGTCATCTGGAGCGGGAGATCCGCGCTGCAAAGTCCTTATTCTAATGGGTAAAACCAATCCCCATGCCGACAGACATAAGCAGCAGTCAATGATCATTGTTCCGATGGACACTAAAGGGGTAAAGATTAAGAGGATGCTGCCGGTCTTTGGGTATGACCATGCCCCGCATGGACACGCTGAAATTGAGTTTACAAATGTAAGAGTGCCAAAGTCTAATCTTCTTTTAGGTGAGGGGCGAGGGTTTGAAATTGCTCAAGGAAGACTAGGGCCTGGGAGGATTCACCATTGTATGAGGACAATTGGTGCAGCTGAACGAGCACTAGAATTAATGTGTGAAAGAGCTGTCAAAAGAACTCCTTTTGGCAAGCCTCTAGCAAAGCAAGGTGTCGTGGGAGAATGGATCGCAACCTCTAGGATTGAGATTGAACAGGCGAGGCTTCTGACATTAAAAGCAGCCTCGATGATGGATACAGTTGGAAATAAAGTAGCGAAAAAAGAAATTGCAATGATTAAAGTGATTGCCCCTCAAATGGCGCTCAGAGTGATTGACCGCGCCATACAAGCTTTCGGTGCAGCTGGTGTGAGCGAGGATGTTCCGCTCGCCGCGATGTATGCCAATATTCGTACGCTAAGAATTGCAGATGGGCCGGATGAAGTCCATCTAGCAGCAATTGCTAAGCAAGAGTTAAAATCGTACTTACAATCACCTATTACTGTTGGGGAGGAATAAGAGATGGATAAACGTTGGCTTGCTTTATATGAGAATAATTTAGAGGCGAAATCTACCATTGAGAAAAGAACCTTAACTGACTTATTAAACGATACAGCTAACAAACATGGAACGAATACGGCTATTACCTTTTACGGGAAAACGTGGTCGTATCAGGAGCTCCAAAAATATAGTGAAGTATTAGCAGGTGCGCTGCATCAAGATCAGTTTGATAAAGGGGATCGTCTAGCGATCATGCTGCCAAACTGTCCACATTATCTATTCTCATTATTTGGTACATTTCGCGCAGGCGGCGTGGTTGTCCAAGTAAACCCAATGTATGTTGCCAGGGAGCTTGAGTATATTTTAAATGACTCTGAAGCAACCCATATTGTGATTCTCTCAGATTTATATCCTCTGTTTAAATCAGTCCGCGATAAAGTACCAACTAAAAAAGCAGTTGTTGTTGCTCTTAAGCCGGATGCAGAGGTGGAGATTGAGGGTGATGACATCTTGTTTGATTCCTATTTGAAAGGAGCATCTGCACCGGCGCCACAACACTCTCTTGATCCTGAAGTGGACCTTGCTGTATTGCAATATACAGGGGGAACGACTGGCGTATCAAAAGGGGTTATGCTCACTCATATGAACCTCATCTCTAATACAGAGCAAACATATGACTTCATGTTTAGCGGGGATGTTAGCCCTCCTCATAATGCAAAGGTGGTTAATGTTCTGCCATTATTTCATATCTTCAGCTTGACCTGCTGTAACTTTGTCACGATCCGTCATGGAGGAAATCAGATACTCATTCCACGTTTTGACATGCCTGAAGTACTAGAGACGATTAAACGTGAAAAGCCGTTTCAATTTGGGGGCGTGCCAACGATGTATGTCGGCTTTAACCAAGTTGGGAAGTATAAAGAATTTGGTTTAGATCTAGTTGAAAGCTATGTCAGCGGGGGATCATCCTTACCAGTAGAAGCACTTGAAGCTTTTGAAGCAGGAACAGGAAGAAAGCTTTGTGAAGGGTACGGGCTCAGTGAAGCAGCACCGGTTACTCACTTTAATCCTTCGTTCCAAGAAAGAAAAGCAGGTAGTGTCGGTATACCTCTTCCAAACACAGATGCGAAAGTGGTTGCTGAAACGGATGCAGGATGGGAAGAAGTTGGCGTTGGTGAAGTGGGAGAAATGATTATCAAAGGGCCGCAAGTGATGAAGGGGTACTGGAGAAAGCCTGAAGAAACGAAGAAAACGCTGAGAGATGGCTGGCTCTTCACTGGTGATTTAGCGAAAATGGATGAAGAAGGATATTTCAGCATAGTCGACCGTAAGAAAGATATGATTCTAGCAAGCGGCTATAATGTCTACCCGCGTGAAATTGAAGAAGTCCTCTATGGGCATTCCGGGGTTCAAGAAGTCATAGTACTAGGTCTGCCGGACCCTTACAGAGGAGAAACAGTGAAAGCCTATATCACTCCTAAGCCTGATAGTACTCTAACAAGCCAGGAGATCATTGAGTTCTGCAGAAAACAAATGGCAGCATATAAAGTACCGACAGCAGTTGAATTCCGTGATGAACTGCCAAAATCAGCTGTAGGAAAGCTGTTAAAGCGAAAGCTTCGTGATGAAGAGGTAGCAAAAGTAAAAGCGGAACAGTCGTCTTAAAACGAAGGTTGAGGCTGGGGCAAAAGTATGTTTACTAATAGGACTACGAACGTTACAGATGCGGCCTATGTATCCCGCTCCTGAAATATGCTTCGCTTTTCGTGTGGAGCTGGTGAGCTTTCTCGGGCTTGGCCTTATAGGATCTCATACTTGCTCTAGTCAACGAACTGAAAAGCTTTGATACATTGGTTATAGCTTACTCGCCGCTCCTGAAATATGCTTCGCTTTCCGTGTGGAGCTGGTGAGCTTCCTCGGGCTTTTGCCCTGTGGGATCTCACCCCTGCTCTAGTACACACAGGAGTCTACGCATATTTCATCCGCTAGGTTAGTGCTTTTCCAGAAATGTAGTGGAATGATGTAGGAAGTGAGCTCAGTTCTAATGATAATTGTGTCAACTGCCGCACGGTATTTAAGGTTTAGAAGCTGCTTATAAAAATGGTAGTACTATACAACATCCTCATCAGTTGATTGGAGCGGAAGACACCGACTCCAGCGGGATGTGCGTGATTAGGGAGACCCCACAGGGCGAAAGCCCGAGGAGGCTTCTGGGCCGCCCGCAGTAAGCGAGTGTCTGCAGCGGAAATCAACAACTACTGGTGGGGGGACTATTTCAGGGGGGCTCCTTATACCTGCTATAAGATCTACGTATATTTGCTCTTCTAAATTAGTGGTTTGTTCCAATCCTAAGTTAAACACTTTATTTGTGACCTAGTCTCAGTCAAATTTAACATGAAGGTGTGAAGTGTATGAATGCATTATCTCTATTTGATTTGAAAGGAAAAACAGCAATTGTAACAGGCGGCGGTCGCGGCCTGGGTAAACAAATGGCTCATGCATTTGCTGATGCAGGAGCAAACCTAGTTTTATGCTCAAGAAAAGTAGAGGCATGCAATGAAGTGGCAGAAGAATTAAAAGCTAAAGGTGTAAACGCCATTGCCGCTGCATGTGATGTAACAAGTAAAGAAGACGTCGACCGAGTGATTAAGCAGGCAGTTGATACATTCGGCTCGATCGATATTCTTGTGAATAACAGCGGGGCAACCTGGGGAGCCCCAGCAGATGAAATGCCTCTTGAAGCGTGGAATAAAGTAATGAATGTGAATGTAACAGGCTCATTTTTAATGGCTCAAGCTGCAGGCAAAGTGATGATTAAACAACAATCAGGCAAAATCATAAATATTGCCTCGGTAGCGGGTCTAGGCGGAGCTGATCCTCGTTTTATGGATACAATCGGCTATAACACGAGTAAAGGAGCCGTTATCACTTTTACGAAGGATCTTGCAACAAAGTGGGGTCAATACGGCATTAATGTAAATGCTATAGCACCTGGTTTTTTCCCTACAAAAATGTCTAAAGGGCTCTTAGCTAAAGGGGAATCCTTTGTTATTGACCGGACTCCGCTAAAACGTCTAGGCGGTGAGCAGGATCTGCAAGGGGCTGCGTTATTTTTAGCTTCAGCAGCTTCAAACTTTGTCACTGGTGAAGTGATCGTAGTTGATGGCGGGATGCACGCGATGTAAGGGGTGAAGAGGATGAACAAAGTAGCTTTAGTAACCGGTGGGACAGGAGGAATTGGGCAAGCAACAGCTCATTGTTTTCTTAACCAAGGAATATCTGTGGTGATCGTTGATATCGATGAGGAAAAAGGAAAGGCAGCTTGTGAGGAACTAAGTGGCAGCGGGGGAGATGTTACATTTGTTCGTTGTGACGTTTCAAATGAAGAGGAAGTAAAGAATGCATGTCAAAAAGCAGCCGAAACATATGGTCAAATAGATATTTTAGTAAACAATGCCGGCATTGGCAATAACGAAACAACCTTAACGGAGATGTCACTTTTTGAATGGCAGAAAGTGATTGATGTGAACTTGACAGGTGTGTTTCTCGGGATGAAGCACTCGATTCCATTTATGAGGAAAAACGGCGGGGCAATTGTAAATGTTTCTAGTCTGTTAGGTTTTAAAGGGAAGAAATTTGTCGCGCCATATAATGCGTCTAAAGCTGGTGTCATTACGTTGACGAAGAATGCTGCTCTTGAATATGGAAGAGACCGTATTCGTGTAAATGCTGTTGCTCCTGGTGTGATTGACACATCTATTGTGGATGGATGGAGAACTCATGAAGAAAAATGGAAAATCATTAGCACAGCAAATGCATTAAAACGCGTAGGGGAAGCACAAGAGGTTGCACATGCAATTGAGTTTTTAGCTTCTGATAAAGCCTCATATATTACGGGTACAACGTTAATGGTGGATGGCGGAGGGCTGACGTATTAATCTAATCTGCTTAAGCCTTCGAAATACTGCCTAAACATAACCGGCGGCCGCTAAATTCAAAGCCAAATGATGCAAAGATTTGGTCTGGATTGTGGTATACTAAACGGATCAGTTTAGATAGATAGTGAGGCGTTTATGAATGAAAGAAAAAATTATTGAAGTTAGTATTGATTTGTTTGGCAAAAATGGTTTTACAGAAACCTCAATCCAGGATATTGTAGATGTTCTTGGTGTAACGAAAGGAACATTCTATTATTATTTTAAGAGCAAAGAAGAACTGCTGATGGAAATTCATTTGCGTTATATAGAAGATCTATTAATGAGCCAGCGTGAGATTATTGAAAAAACAAAAACCGCTGAGGCAAGATTATTCGATATGGTCTATATGTTAATGAAACACATCGAGGGACAGGGACAAAGTGCGCGAGTATTCTTCAGGGAGATGCAGCACTTAAATGAAGAACATTTAAAAGACATCTTCAAAAAACGTGATGCATTCAGATTGAATATGAATCAAGTTATTGCAGATGGAGTAGAGTCAGGAGAATTCCGGGAAGACCTTGATGTCAATATTGTCACACTGGCTATCTTAGGTGCGGTTAACTGGAGTTATCATTGGTTTGACCCTAAAGGAGCTCTTGATGAGAAAGCTGTTTCTACCATCTATATTGACTTCATGTTAAATGGCTTGAAAAAGGCGTTATAGTCCTGTATTAGGACTTTTTACGAATGTAACATACTAACTGGTTAGTATTAATGGAGGGGAGTATTACATGAACAAGTATCAAATTGAACGAATAGCAGTGATTGGAGCAGGTTCGATGGGACATCAAATTGCCATGTTATCCGCTTTAGGAGGATATGAGACCCATTTGCAGGATATCGAGCAGTCTTCGTTAGACAAAGCAAAGGAAAGTCTAGAGTTTCAAATGAGTAAATGGGTAACAAAAGATAAGATTGACGAAGCATCGCTTCAAACGGCTTTTAATCGGCTTCATTTCACAACAGACTTAAATGCAGCTGTTCGTGAGGCTGATTTTGTGATAGAGGCTGTCGTGGAAAAACTTGATGTGAAAAAAGAGCTCTTTTCAAAGCTAGACGAACTAACACCGCAGCATACCATTTTAGCAACGAACTCTTCAACCATTGTTAATTCGAAAATTGCTGAAGCTACCTCACGTCCAGAAAAAGTATGCAATATGCACTTTTTCTTCCCGCCTTTAGTGATGGACTGTGTTGAGGTAGTGAAAAGTGATCTAACGTCCGATGAGACAGCTCAGGCTGCGATGGCAGTAAGTGAAAAAATGAACCGCACGGCTGTACTCCTTCATAAAGAAATCTCAGGTTTTATAGCAAATCGGATTCTCGGTGCCTTAACAAAGGAAGCTGTGGCGTTATATGAAGAAGGATATGCAAGCTTTGAGGATATTGACCTTATTTGCAAGAAAGCATTGAATCATCCAATAGGGCCTTTTGCTCTAATGGACTTATCAGGAATTGATGTAGCGTATTTTGTGAACCAGCAACGTTATGCCGAAACGAACAACCCTGAAGATTTACCGGCAAAATGTATTGAAGAAAAAGTAAAAGCAGGAGAATTAGGAAGAAAGACAGGTAAAGGCTGGTATGACTACTCTAAAAAAGAGGTGAAGAGTTAATGGGAGCTAAAGTGAGCGTAGAAAAAGAAAAAGGATTGGCTATCGTTACAATTAATAATCCGCCTCTTAATGTGATGGATAAAGATGTGATTGCTAGTTTAAGAGATACGTTTCAACAGCTGTCGCAAGATCCTGAAACAGTCGTTGTTATTTTAACTGGGGCAGGTGATAAAGCCTTTATGGCAGGGGCAGACATTAAAGAATTTCCTCAGTTAATGGATCACCCGAACATGAAAGAACCGGTAATGGGAACACATGCTGTGCTAAATCAAATTGACTTTTTTGAAAAGCCGACCATTGCGGTTTTAAATGGTCTCACGTTTGGCGGCGGTTGTGAGCTTGCATTAACCTTTGATATTCGTATTGCAGAAGAGCATACACAAATCGGGCTGCCGGAAATTAAGTTAGGATTATTCCCGGGTGGAGGCGGAACACAGCGTTTGCCGCGCTTAATTGGAGAAGCGAAGGCGAAGGAGTTAATGTATACAGGAGAACCAATTGATGCAAAGACGGCGCAGCAGATCGGGCTGGTGAACCATGTCACAAAAAGCGGGGCAGGCTTAGAAAAAGCAGTCCAGATTGCTAAGCAAATTAGACGTCACTCTCTTCCGGCACTCTCATGTATTAAACGTGCGGTAGACGAAGGGATGGATATGAGCTTCCCGCAAGCGATCGAACATGAGGCCGACCTTTTTACGGAAGTTTTTCAAACGGAAGATATTAGAGAAGGAGTTAGTGCCTTTATTGAAAAGAGAAAACCTGAATTCAAGCATCGTTAAGGGGGGAGTGTGATGGAACAAACGAAAGTGCCTAGGACTGGGGAGGAGCTGAATTCAAGCTCCCTCTTGGCTTATCTTAAAAAGGAAGTGAAAGATCTGCCTGAAGGGGATCTCGTCATTACTCAATTTCAAGCAGGTCATTCAAACCTCACATACTTACTTCAAATAGGTGATTATGAAGCAGTACTTAGAAGACCGCCGATGGGGCCAGTTGCCAAGCGTGCTCATGATATGGCACGTGAATCAACGGTTATGGCAGCACTTGCTCCACATTTATCAATCATACCAAGACCGCTCCACTTTTGTTCAGACCCATCGATTATAGGTGCCCCGTTCTTTCTGATGGAACGAAAACAGGGCATTGTTCTTGATACAGAATTTCCTAGTGATCTAGAACCTACAAAAGAATTAGGCCATACCATCTCTACTCAAATGGTCGATCGGCTTGTAGACCTGCATGCTATAGATTACAAGAAAACCAAGCTTGTAGATTTTACTAGACCTGAGGGTTTTTTAGAAAGACAGGTTCATGGCTGGATTAAACGCTATCACCAAGCTAAAACCGATGATCATAAAGGGTTAGAAGAATTAACAGCTTATCTAGCGGACAGCATTCCAGCTTCAAAAGATACGACTGTGATCCATTACGATTATAAGCTTAACAACGCAATGTTCTCAAAAGATGGTCAACAAATGGTAGGATTATTTGATTGGGAAATGACGACCGTCGGGGATCCGCTTTGTGATGTGGGTGTTGCTTTAAGTTACTGGATTGAGTCTAATGATCCTGACCTTTTAAAGCGAGGCTTCGGTAAACCTCCTGTTACAGTTAATGATGGATTTTTAACGAGGAGGGACTGGGTTAGCGAGTATGCAAAAAAGAGCGGAAGAGAAGTAGAGAATATTGAATATTACTTAACATTTGCTTACTTTAAATTGGCTGTAATTGCCCAGCAGATTTACTATCGTTATCACAAAGGGCAAACGAATGATAAGCGCTTCCAACACTTTAATCATACGGTGCAAGCTCTTATTCTTCATGGAAGGCATACGGCTAGTACTAAATTGTAATCGGGTTGAATCAGAAGGAGTGTTGATGGGTGACACATATACATGTGCTTCTAAAAAAAGAAGAGATTGAACCAGATAAATTAAAAGGAGAGGCAGTCATCGTTTTAGATGTTCTGCTGGCTACTTCTACAATTGCTTTAGCTTTATCTTACGGGGCCAAAGCTGTCATTCCGGTTTTAAGTGATATAGACGCTCATAGACTCTCAGCTCAGTATCACCCAGATGAATTTGTGCTGGTCGGTGAGAAAGAAGGAAGGGTGATTGACGGTTTTCTACCGCCCAATCCATCTCTATTAAAAAGTTATGTAAAAGATAAAATAGTCATCTTAGCGACGACCAATGGAACGGTTGCATTGAACAGGTCGATTGGAGCAGAAATTATTTACCCGGCTTGCTTACGGAACGGCGAAGCAGTTACGAGAGACGTTGTTTCACATCTTAAGCCCGGGCAAAAAATTATCATTGTTTGCTCTGGTTCTTCTAATCAATTTTGTCTTGAAGATTTTTACGGTGCGGGTTACCTCATTTCTTGTTTAAGAGATCAGCTTCGGGGTCCATTCACTATAAATGATGCTGGTCTGGCAGCAGAAGTTTTATTCCATAGTAATGCTGGAGCATACGACCTTCTCATCCAATCAGCAGTCGGTGAATTTATTTTAAGTCACGGATTTGAAGAAGATGTGATAGAGGTTGTGGAACTAGGAGTAGATCATGTTGTACCTATTTATCAGAATAAACAGATTACTAAGAAGGGAGCTGTTCGCAGTGGAACAAACAAAGCGTAAGTTAAAAGGCGGGCGCTTTTTAGTAGAGAGTATGAAAGTGGAGGATCTTTTTACACCTGAAGATCTAAATGAAGAACAAAAAATGATTGCTGAGACGGCTAGACAATTTATTGAAAGAGAAGTAGCACCTTACCGTGAGGAGATTGAAAATCAAGACTTTGAAAAGATTGTCCAGCTTTTGAAAAAAGCAGGATCGCTTGGGCTTCTAGCACATAGCATTCCTGAAGCGTACGGAGGGCTTGGTTTAGATAAAGTCAGTAAAGGAATCGTTGGCGAAGAGATCGGCGGGTCAAGCGGCTACGGTGTTGCCCATTCGAATCATACATGCATTGCTACCCTGCCAATTACCTACTTTGGAAATGAAAGGCAGAAGAATAAGTACTTGCCTAAGCTTGCCTCAGGTGACTATTTAGGGGCTTATTGTTTAACGGAGCCTTCATCAGGCTCAGACGCTCTCGCAGCCAAAACAACAGCAGTTCTTAATCAGGAAAAAACTCATTATATCTTAAACGGAACGAAGCTTTATATAACGAATGCGGTGTTCTCGGATACGTTTATTGTGTATGCAAAAGTAAACGGGGATCAATTTACCGCCTTTATTTTAGAAAAAGATTTCAAAGGGCTCACCTTAGGTCCAGAAGAGCAAAAGATGGGGATTAAAGGGTCTTCTACTCGAAGCGTCATTTTAGAAGATTGCGAGGTTCCGGTTGAAAATGTGCTCGGTGAAGTTGGGAAGGGGCACGTGATTGCCTTTAATGTCTTGAACTTAGGGCGGTTTAATTTAGGGTCTGCCTGCATGGGTGCTGCTAAAGGTGCCCTAAAGCTTGCTATAGAGCATACAAACGAACGCAAGCAATTTAAAAAGCGCATCAGCGAATTTGGAATTACGAAAGAGAAAGTAGCTTTAATGGCTGCACGAATCTTTGCCGCAGAATCGCTTCAATACCGAACGGCTGACCTGCTAGAAGGCGCATTAGGTGAAATAGATGATACGCATTCTGTCGGTGAAGTTGGAAAAAGGATGATGGAATACGCGCTCGAATGTGCAATTTGTAAAGTTTATGGCTCAGAAACACTTGATTATGTTGTAGACGAATCTCTTCAGCTGCATGGCGGGGCAGGCTTTATAAAAGAATACCCGATTGAGCAGATGTATCGCGACTCTCGTATTAACCGCATCTTTGAAGGGACCAATGAGATTAACCGACTGCTTGTTCCCGGGCTTTTCTTGAAAAAAGGAACGAAAGGAGAACTGCCTGTTCAACAAGCAATAAATCAGGCGATCGATCGTTTGAAGAAGGGGAAGCAAGAATCCTATTCAGGAATTTTAAGCAATGAGCGAGGAGTTGTTGATTCCTTGCGTACGGTTTACTTAGCTTTAGCTGGCCTTTCGTATCAGCAATTTGGTAAAGAGCTTGAGTCTGAGCAGGAAATTTTAATCAAGCTTGCAGACATTGGAATTGAGCTCTATGCCTCTGAATCAGCTGTACTAAGGGCAATTAAAAGTGAAAATGACCTTCAAGTTCAGCTTGCTACAACAGTACTAGAGTCTTCTGTCAGCCGGGTTAGAACGGCTTGTGATGAATTAGTAAATGGGATGACGGCATCAAAAGAAGTAGAAGGAATAAGGAAATTAATGAATCAGCTATTTAATGAGATTACATTCCTTGATCGAGTAGCTAGAAATCGTTCTATTGCAAGTTCTGTTAATGAAAGTGGACGTTATATTCGTTTAGGATCTTAACCCATTACAAAAGGATGTGTGCCGATTGCAGCGTTTTCTAAATCAGATTGTACTCATATCCGGTGCAGGAAGCGGGATCGGGAAGGCTTCTGCTATTCAACTGGCAAGTGAAGGGGCAGTGGTCATCCTAGTCGGGCGCCGGAGAGAAAAATTAGAAGAGACAGCAGGTGAGATGAACAATCAACTACGTGAAGGCTGTGCGTATGTATACACTTGTGACGTCACGGTAGAAGAAGAAGTGGAATTATTAGCTGATTATGTGGAATCTAATTTTGAGAAACTTGATGTGTTAATCAATAATGCCGGAACCTCTCAAGGCGGGGCGATTCTTTCTCTCGAAGAAGAGGATTGGAATCATGTCCAAACAACAAATGTAACAAGTGTGTTCTTGATGTCGAAGCATTTAGGTAAATTAATGATTAAATCAGAATCCGAGAATAAAGCGATCGTTAATATTGCTTCACTTTCAGGTCATAAAGCAGGGGCAAAGATTCCAAGCTACAGTACTGCCAAGGCTGCCGTTATTCATTTAACAAAATCACTTGCAGGAGAACTTGCGCCGCATAATGTGCGTGTCAACTCTGTTTCTCCAGGCTTTGTTGAAACCCCAATGACAGAAGATGGTTTAAAAAATCCGGCGTTTACTCAAGCGATTGAGAGACACACGTTGCTTGGTCGTGTCGGCAGGCCCGAGGAAGTCGCCAAAACGATTGCATTTGCAGCGTCAAGTGATGCAAGCTATATCACCGGTACGGATTTATTAATAGATGGCGGCTGGTTAACCGTTTAATAAAGGAGATGAGGGCATGAGTGTAGAAAGCAAAAAGAGTGTAAAAGAATACAAGGACCTTCTCGTAAAACAAGAAAGCGGGGTATTGGAGATTACATTAGACCGGCCGAATGCCTTGAATGCATTTAGCCCGGAAATGATTCTAGGCATCGAAGAAGCTCTCCTAAATGCAGAGAGGGACCAAGAGGTAAAAGTAATCGTGCTGCGCGGAAGTGGCCGTGCTTTTAGTGCTGGCGGTGATGTGAAGACGATGGGAGAGGCAGCACCGGTTGACGTGTATAACCATATCGGCCATTTAAATGAGCTGATTAAGCAGATGAGATCACTTGAGAAGCCGATTATCGCCGCAGTACATGGTTTTGCTGCCGGAGCTGGATTTAATTTGGCTCTTGCCTGCGATTTGATTGTTGCAGCAGAAGATACTTCATTCATCTTAAGCTTTGCACAAGTCGGTCTCGTTTCAGATGGCGGGGGGCATTACTTCCTTCCAAAATCTTTATCACCGTATCAAGCGAAAGAGCTCTTGTTTAGGGCCGAACCGCTCAATGCAAAAACAGCCCAGCAATGGGGCTTGGTTAATCATGTCTATCCTTTGGCTGAAATGGAGGAGAAGGTTCGTGAATATGCACTATCTTTCACGCAGCGTCCTACAAAAGCGATTGGTTTAATGAAAAAGCTAACCAACCTGGCTGATACGACCTCCTTAACGGATGTACTTGAGGCAGAACGAACAACACAAGCGATGATGGTCACCACACATGACCACCAAGAAGGTGTTGCAGCTTTTATAGAAAAACGCAGACCCAAATTTAAAGGGAAATAAGGGAGGAAAAATGATGAAAGCTATTCAATTTACAACCTACGGCGGACCAGAAGTATTAAAGATGGTTGAACTAGATAAGCCTAACCCAGAAGCAAACGAAGTAATCATAAAAATAGAAGCAATTGGTGTGAATTATGCAGACACAGCAAGACGTGAAGGGCAATATGTGGTACCTACTCCACTCCCGTTCGTTCCCGGTGCAGAGGTCGCTGGTATTGTTGATGAAGTTGGCAGTGATGTCAGTACGGTTAAAGCAGGAGATCGAGTCGTAACCCTATTGGGATCAAAAAAAGCGACAGGTTATGCTGAATATTCGATTGCGGATGAACGTGGATTAATGCCGATTCCTGAGGGAGTCAGCTTTGAACAAGCAGTGGCTCTTCCGCTGCAGGGGTTAAGTGCCTACCATATTTTAAAAACTATGGGGCAGCTTGAAGAAGGTGATACGGTGCTCGTTCATGCAGCAGCCGGCGGTGTAGGAACGATCGCTGTTCAACTTGCAAAGTTAATGGGTGCAGGAAAAGTCATCGCTACAGCCAGCTCGAAAGAAAAACTTGAACTTGCTCGTGAGCTTGGAGCAGATGTACTTGTAAATTACACCGAGGATAATTGGTATGAACAAGTCCTTGAGGCTACGAACGGAAGGGGAGTTAATGTAGCCCTTGAGATGGCAGGCGGCCGGGTATTTATTGATACCCTTAAATGCTTAGCGACCTTTGGAAGATTAGTTGTCTACGGAGTTGCAAGCGGAGAGCAAAGTCCTTTTAACCCATCTTCCTTAATGGCCCGTAACCAATCTGTCATTGGCTTTTTCTTACCACAAATTATGAGAAAGCCAAGACTCTTGCAATCAAGCATGAAAGAGCTATTAGACTATGTAGGAAGCGGACAGTTAAAGCTTCAAATTGGTGGTACGTATGCGCTTGATGAAGCGGCAAAGGTTCACCAGTTAATGCAAGGAAGAAAGACGACAGGGAAATTAATCTTAAAGCCATAACATCTTGAGAGAGCCAGACGAATGAGAATGAGTCTGGCTTTTTTTTGGAATAGTTCTTTGGACACAGGCATACATCACTAATATAAATACTATCTAGTCAGTATGTTGCGGGCATAGATTATGTTGAGGGGGAGTAGTGGTGGATCTTTTTTTTCAGCAGATTTTAAACGGACTCACTATTGGAAGCGTTTACAGTCTGGTTGCATTAGGATTGACGCTAGTTTTTGGAATATTGCATGTACCTAATTTTGCCCACGGCGCACTTTATATGGTAGGAGCCTACATTGCTTTGACCGTCATGACAGCACTTGGGGTGCATTACTGGATTGGTTTAATTATTGCCGTCATTGTGATCGCTTTGTTATCTGTTTTAATGGAGCGTCTTGTATTTAGTCGTCTGGATTCGAAAGACCCTTTACCAATTATGATTGCTTCCATCGGTATTCTGTTTTTCCTTGAATCTTTCGCTCAATATATGTGGGGAAGCCAGTACCAGCGAATGGTTACACCGTATGGGGATACGATTCAGATCTTCGGCCTAACTGTTACGATGCAGCGTTTATTGGTCATCATAGCTGCTGTGGCCCTAATGTATGCTCTCCATCTGTTCTTAACAAAAACGATGACTGGAGCAGCGATTATCGCTATGTCACAAAGTAAAAATGGTGCTTTTCTTGTTGGAATTAATGCCACACGGGTATCGATGTTAACCTTTGCGATTGCAGGCGGTTTAGCTGCTGCCGCAGCAACTCTTGCAGCTCCAATTAATCTAGTCTTTCCAAGTATGGGGAACTTGGTGATCATGAAGGCGTTCGTCATTATTATTATTGGCGGAATGGGCAGCATACCAGGCGCAATTATTGGAGGTTATATTCTAGGTATGGCCGAGAGTCTCGGGGCAACGTATATATCTGGAGATTACAAAGATTTAATTGCTTTCGTTCTTCTTGTGTTGATCTTAACGATGAAGCCAAACGGGTTATTTGCAAAGGGGGTTAAGTGATTTGAAGATGACTAAAAAAACGTATCTCTTGCTTGCCTTGCTCGTGGCTGCTCTGCTGTTTCCTATTCTAGTACCCAATCAATATTATCTTCAAATTTTAATTCTCGTCTTTATCTGGACGATTGCCGTCTACGGGTTAAATACAATTACCGGACTCACGGGCCAGCTCTCTTTAGCACATGCAGGTTTTTTCGCAATTGGTGCCTACAGTCTTGGGTTATTAACGATTAATGCTGGTATTCCCTTTTGGGCAGCCTTCGTTTTAGCGATTGTCATTACTACAATCATCAGCTTTTTTATCGGGATAGTGGCGCTTAGAACAAAATCACACTTTTTTGCGATTTATACCATGTCAGTTGGCTTTCTAATTTACTTAATTATTTACAAATCGGAGCTGACTGGCGGGGTTCGCGGGCTGATCGGCATACCGAATCCAGCACCTATTGGACCACTTACCTTTGAATCCATCCAGTCTTACTACTATTTGATGCTATTCTTCCTTCTATTGACCATTTTCTTTATGTATCGTTTATTCCATTCATTGTTAGGTAAAACGTTTATTGCAATCCGTAACAGCGAAGAGCTTGCTGAAACATTAGGGATTTCTGTAATGAAAAATAAGCTTCTTGCTTTTGTCATATCAGCAGGGCTTGCTAGTTTATCAGGAGCTCTTTATGCCTCTTATGTCAGGTTTTTAGGTCCGCAAATGGCTGATATTCACGTGGCATTTGAGATATTGCTTTATCTCCTGGTAGGCGGGATAGGGACTCTCGCCGGGCCGCTGATTGGAACTTTTATCGTCGTAGTGCTTACTCAAATGCTTCAATTTTTAGAGGAGTTTCGAATGCTCGTATTTGGTCCGATTGTCGTACTCCTAATTTTATTTTATCCACGTGGAATTGTTGGGGGCTATTTAATGTGGCGTGCTAAACGAGCTAAGAAACAAAAGGTGGCAGAGGCGAGTTCAACGAAAGGAGAGAATGGGAATGCTGTTAACCATTAATCAGCTTACGAAGCAATTTGGGGGGCTTTCTGCAGTCAATGACGTTAGTGCTGTAATTGAAGAAAGTAAAATAACAGCCATTATTGGTCCAAATGGAGCTGGGAAATCCACATTCTTCAATTTAATTAGCGGGTTTCACCAACCGACTTCAGGTAGGGTAGAGCTTTCAGGTCAGGATATTACCAACATGCGAGCTGAACATGTGGCGAGGCTAGGGGTAGGACGGACGTTTCAAACGACCCATCTATTTGAACAAGCAACCGTATTAGATAATGTAATGATTGGCCATCGGCTCAGAACAAAAGCTGGATTGTTTGATGCAATCTTCAGGACAAAGCGCGAGAGGGATGAGAAGAAAAAATGTCTCGATAAGGCGCTTGAAGCACTAGAATTTGTTGGCTTAACATCGCTTGCGTACGAACAGGCTCACTCCATTACTCAGGAGCAGCAAAAGAGAGTTGCCTTTGCACTCGCTCTTGCAACCGATCCAAAACTCGTATTACTAGACGAGCCGGCAGCTGGAGTCAATCCAGACGAGACAGAGGGTCTTAGTGAAGTGATGAAGAAAATGGTGAAGCATGGAAAGACAGTTTGCTTAATTGAGCATAAAATGCCGATGGTCATGTCCCTTGCTGACCATATCTTAGTTCTCAATCACGGAGAATTAATCGCAGATGGCACACCAAAAGACATTCAAAAAAATGAGCGTGTGATTGAAGCCTATCTAGGAGGGAATTCGAATGCTAGTGCTTAAAGACCTTAGCGTTTCACATGGTCAAGAAGACGTTCTTCGTTCAGTGAACCTGACGGTAGAAGAAGGAGAACTCGTCGTTCTGCTTGGGGCGAACGGCGCTGGAAAAAGCACCCTTTTTCATACGCTCAGCGGATTAGTGAGGCCAACTAGCGGTGAGTTGTCTTTTAAGGGAAATTCATTGAAAGGCCGTTCCCCTAGTCAAATTGTAAGGGATGGCATTGTCCAGTGTGCCGAAGGACGAATGCTTTTTGCTCAGATGAGTGTCCATGATAATTTGAAAATGGGTGCCTTTACGTATAAACGAAATAAAAAAGAGCTAATGAGACAGCTTGATTATGTGTATACTCTTTTCCCTGACTTGGCTGGGAAACGTCATTCTCCTGCGGGCAGTTTATCAGGAGGGCAGCAGCAAATGGTCGCTATCGGTCGCGCGCTGATGGCTAAACCAAAGCTTCTACTACTAGATGAGCCATCACTAGGTCTTGCTCCTTTAATCGTTGAACAAATGTTTTCTATTATAAAAGAGATTAACAAAGAAGGTGTCACAGTCCTTCTTGCCGAGCAAAACGCCTATGCTGCACTTTCTGTATCAACAAGGGGGTACGTGCTAGAAGGCGGCCGCTTAAATGTGGAGGGAACAAAAGAGGAGCTACTTCAAAATGAAGAAATTCGCAAGGCATACATCGGTGCCTAGGATTTCGATAGATATCAAAAAAATGGGGGAATGAAAAATGAAGAAACAGTGGCTGATCTCAGGTGCAGTGGTGTTGTCTATGCTCTTAGGTGCATGTGCTAGCGGAACGACAGGAGGAGAAAGCGGGGAGGGCTCAAGTGAAGGGGAAGAACAGGTTCCTGAAGTAAGCGCAGGAGAAGAGATTATTAACATTGGCTACACTGGTCCTTTAAGCGGGCCTGCTGCCTTTTACGGGGAAAATACGGTAAGCGGAGTAAGGATGGCAGCTGATGAGATCAACGAGGCTGGGGGCTTTGAAGTAGGCGGGACCACATACAAATTAAATATCGTGACTTATGATGATCAGTACTTACCTAACGAAGCGGCCACAAATGCGAGGCGCCTCGTACAAGAGCATAATACTCCGGTTGTTTTCATTCCACATAGCGGCGGAGTTTTTGCAACACAAGTGTTTAATGAACAGGAAGACTTTATGATTGCCGCTTACACAAGCGAGCCTGAAATTCTTAATCAAGGGAATGAATTAACGTTGCGTATCCCCCCGGCGTATGATCAGTACCCAGAACCTTTTGTAAAATATCAACAAGAACGTTTTGGAACAAGGCTTGCACTTCTCCCTACTGCCACACAGTACGGCAAAGATTGGACAGAGGAGCTGGTGCCGGTTTGGGAAGAATTTGGCGGTGAAGTTGTATATGACGGTGAAGTTGATTTCGGGAAGGATACAGACTTCTTCCCAATAGTTACAAATGCTCTTAATCAAAATCCAGACGTCATTTTTGTCGGCGGGCCATCTGAACCAACTGCACTTCTTATGAAGGCAGCACGGGATCTTGGGTTTGAAGGCGGGTTTATGGTGATGGATCAGGCTAAATTTGAAGAAATGGACGGTGTGCTTGGTAACTTCGATGACATTGAAGGAGCGATTGGTATGCTTCCAATTATAAGCAGCGATGCCCCTGGAGCTGAAAGTTTTATTACTTCTTTTGAAAATGAGTTAGGACGTGTACCTACTGCTGAATCAGCATTTAACTACCAGGCTATGTATGTGCTTGTTGAAGCAATGAAATTAGCTGAGACAGTCGAAGATCCGCAAGCGATCATGGCTCAAATGGATGCAGGAGTTAAAGCTTTGTCTGATGATAAATTTGTGTGGCATTTGACGGGTGTAGAAAATAACGGGTTTGATTGGATGGCTTCGATTGCGGCTATTGAAGATGGAGAGATTGTGCTGATAGAAGAATAAACCTAATAAAAGAATTAATCTAATAGAAGAATAAATCCGATAGAAATCAATCTGATAAATAGAACCGACTCCATTTGTGAGGTCGGTTCTATTCATGAAAAAGGAGATAAAAGCGGATTTAACGCGGAATTAAGTAATTTTTGGGTTGACCAATCTAAATTGCTATATTATAATTTGTAAAGACGTGCACTTCGGATGGATGTGCCGTTTGAGTTGGTTGTTTCGGAGGGAGGGAAATAAAATGGCAGAAACTCGTGTTCGCAAAAACGAATCGATTGATGCTGCACTTCGTCGCTTCAAGAGATCACTCTCTAAAGAAGGAACGTTGGCTGAGGTTAAAAAGCGTAAGCACTACGAAAAACCTAGTGTTAAGCGTAAGAAGAAATCTGAAGCAGCAAGAAAACGTAAGTTCTAAAGAAGTGAGAGGGTGTATTCATTGAATCTTCTTGAACGGTTGAACGTAGATATGAAGAATGCGATGAAGAATAAAGACAAGCAAAAACTCTCTGTCATCCGTATGGTAAAGTCGTCGTTGCAAAACGAGCAAATTAAGCTCGGACGTGAGTTGACGGACGATGATAGCCTTACGGTGCTGAATCGCGAACTGAAACAACGCAAGGATTCCCTCCATGAGTTTGAACAAGCAAACCGTGAAGATTTAGCTTCCAAGCTGCGTGATGAAATCGCTGTGCTTGAGGACTATATGCCAGAACAGCTTTCTGAAGATGAAGTTTCTGAGATCGTTAAAGAGACGATTGCAGAAGTGGGTGCTTCCACTAAAGCAGACATGGGTAAGGTCATGGGAGCAATCATGCCTAAGGTTAAAGGAAAAGCTGATGGTGGTCTTGTGAATCGTCTTGTGCAACAACACTTATCATAAATGACACAAATGCCTCGTTTCTATTGTTATAGAAGCGAGGCATTTTTTAATTGAGCTTGTCCTAAGTGGAACTCCGTTTATCATTCATGATAAGATAATGATGCATTCTAAAAAAAGTTGAAACTTTTATTAATCTACACCGTAAATCTAAATATGACAAATGAGAAAGGAGGTTAGATAGTGAATAGACTTAGGCTCAACATTTCTCTTCTATTTATTCTTTGTGCACTGCTGCTCATTCCGCTTCAATCCTTTGTTTATAGTGAGACGAATACCTCAGATGATACCGTAGTTTATTACATACCAGTTGAACAAACCGTCGAGAGAGGATTGGCGGCTTTTATGCAGCGCTCGTTTCAATCGGCAGCTGATGAAGGGGCAGACTATATTATTTTAGAAATCCATACCCCGGGAGGAGCGGTCGATGCAGCTGGAGAAATTGCTCGGCTGATGCAAAATACTGATATACCGATTATCGCTTTTGTAACAAAAGAAGCGATATCAGCAGGTGCGTATATTGCCTTAAATGCTGATGAAATTGTCATGGCCCCAGGAACGACGATGGGAGCTGCAGGAGTGATAGATGGAGCAGGGAATGCTGCAGAAGAAAAAGCCCAGTCATATTGGCTGGCTGAAATGCGGGCAGCTGCCGAATTAAATGATCGAGATCCTCTTTATGCATTAGCCATGGCCGATCGCTCCATTGAAATCCCTGATCTTGGTGTGAGTGATGAAGAGTTTCTAACTCTTACCCCAAGCGAAGCGTTTGAGGTAGGTTATGCAGAAGCGATTGCTTCTAACCGTGCTGAGTTGATCGAATATCTTGGGCTTGAACAAGTATCAGAGCGTGACATGCAAGTCAGTTTTGCTGAACAGATTGCGAGATTTGTGACCCACCCTGTTGTCATTCCGATTTTATTATCAATTGGAAGTCTTGGACTTGTGTTAGAGTTGTATTCTCCAGGCTTTGGGGTGCCAGGCTTTATGGGACTATTAGCTCTTGGACTGTTCTTTTTTGGTCATTTGTTCGCAGGGTTTGCCGGATGGGAATCGATTTTATTATTCGGCATAGGATTTCTGCTTATCATGATTGAAATATTTATACCGGGATTTGGAATCTTCGGGGTCCTTGGGATAGGGGCGGTTATAGGAGGAATGCTTTTAGCATCTTTCTCAATGTCATCGATGGTTATTTCGATTTTTATTGCTGTAATCTTAACAGCCATTGGAACCGTCTTTATCTTTAGATACTTTGGTAATCGGGGCCCGTGGAAAAAATTGATCCTCACAGATTCAACGAGCAGTGAAAAAGGATATATCTCAAATCATACACGAGCGGAGCTTCTCGAGATGGAAGGCGAAACATTAACGCCTTTAAGACCTTCAGGTTCTGCGGTTTTTAGTGGTGAACGCCTTGACGTTGTTTCTGAGGGAGGATATATTGAACAGGGTAGGAAAATCCAGGTTGTCTATACGTCTGGTTCGCGAATTGTCGTTCGTGAAGTAAAAAAGAACTCATAATTTAAAGGAGGAAACAAAATGGTATTAGATCCAGGTAGTATTGGTTTATTAATTGGGCTGGGGATTTTAATTATTTTCCTAGCAGTGCTTTTCACATTTGTACCAGTTATGCTGTGGATTTCTGCATTAGCTGCAGGAGTTAAAATCGGCATTTTTGAATTAGTAGGGATGAGGTTACGTCGAGTTATCCCTGCACGTGTTGTAAACCCGTTAATTAAAGCGGTTAAAGCAGGTCTTGACCTTAGCACTTCTAAATTAGAGGGACACTACTTAGCAGGTGGTAATGTTGACCGTGTGGTAAATGCGCTAATTGCTGCTCAACGTGCAAACATTGATCTTAGTTTCGAACGTGCAGCAGCAATTGATCTTGCAGGTCGTGATGTATTAGAAGCTGTTCAAATGAGCGTTAACCCTAAAGTAATTGAAACGCCATTCATTGCCGGTGTGGCGATGGACGGGATTGAAGTTAAAGCTAAAGCGCGTATTACTGTTCGTGCAAATATCGACCGACTTGTCGGTGGTGCTGGTGAAGATACCGTTATCGCACGTGTAGGTGAAGGGATTGTATCTACGATCGGTTCAGCTACTAACCACAAGAAGGTGCTTGAAAACCCAGATATGATCTCACAAACCGTTTTATCAAAAGGTTTGGATGCTGGAACAGCATTTGAAATCTTATCTATTGATATCGCGGACATTGATATCGGCAAAAATATTGGTGCTGAATTACAAACCGATCAAGCGGAAGCAGATAAGAAAATTGCACAAGCGAAAGCCGAAGAGCGTCGTGCAATGGCTGTAGCTCAAGAACAAGAAATGAAAGCACGAGTAGAAGAAATGCGTGCGAAGGTTGTTGAAGCGGAAGCGGAAGTTCCTATGGCATTATCCGATGCCCTGCGTAAAGGAAATATGGGAGTTATGGATTACATGAACTACCAAAATGTGATGGCTGATACAGACATGCGTGGGTCAATCAGTAAAGCAACAGGAGAAGATGACTCAAACGAGAAGCGTGGGCAATAATGCATCTCTCTTCTTGTAACGGAAGGAGGAGAACGTAGTGGAGTCTCTGTTTGATTTTATTTTCTCAAACCTCTTTTTTGTCGTTTTAGTCATCGGTGGGATTATGAGCTTCTTTAACCGGATGTCTAGTGGCGGTGAAGAAGGTGAACAACAGAATCGACCAGGAAGGCAGCAACAACCGCCGCCTGGTCAAAGGCAGCAACGTCAAGAAGAACAGGTTGATTGGAGAGAAATCTTTAAGCAGGAACAACCGCAAGCTAGGACGGAGCAGGGTCGTCCTGAGCCTCGTTTTGAAGAAAGGCCGGTATCTTTTGAGCCTGTCTCACAACAAAAAGAAGTAGCTGAAGGGGTCGATCGTCAGCAAGAATTGTACGACCGTTATGAACGCTTAAAAGATAAGAAGCGTGAAGCGGTCAATCAATTTGAACGAACAGTACCACAGAAGCCTGCTGAGGGAAGTGAGAAGCGTTCGAAGTTGGATCTAGAGCTTAACCGGCTTTCAAATAAAGAAGCAATGAAAGCAGTTGTTTGGGCTGAGGTGTTAGGGAAGCCTAGAGGGAAGAATCCTCATCAAACCTTTTCGCAAATAAGACGTCAGAGATAAGAGAAACCCGTACAGAATTCATCTGTACGGGTTTTTTTGTGTGAAAAAATAAATGGAAAAGAGAAATAAAGTGATAACCGGCACAGCTCCTACATAAAAATGAGAGAAGGGGAGGGTCGTGCCATGAAAAAGATTAGACAGCAGATGAGAGTGTGGATGACGAAAAACATGCAGCTGCCAGCAGATGTCATGATGGATCTGCCTCGAATTACAATGATTGGCCAGCTACATATTTATATAGAAAATCATCGAGGGGTCCTCCGATTTTCAAACCAAGAATTAAGGCTCTTGTTAAAACAAGGGCAGCTTCTGATAAAAGGAGATCAATTTGTTATTAAAACTATTTTGCCAGAAGAGCTTCTGCTTGAAGGGCGGATTGACCAAGTCATTTATTTAAATGAGCAATAGTTAGAAGAACTAACATATGTAAAAGGGGGGACCGGGCATGCGGAATAATTGGGTGCAGGCATGGAAGGGCTATGTTCGAGTGAGGGTGGATGGTGCATATCCGGAAAGGTTTTTAAACCGCTGTATTGAAGAAAGGCTCTCCATTTGGAAGATAAAAAGAGTCGGCGATGAGCGTATTGTCTTTTATATGGATATTGAAGATGCTAAGAAAATCAGGCCATTGCTTAGAAAAACCGATTGTAAAGTAACGTTTGCTGAAAGAAAAGGGACTCCTGCTGTTCTTCGTAAAGTAAGTTTGCGAGCAGGGTTTGTAGCTGGACTGGCTGCTTGCTTGGCAGTAATCATTGTTCTCTCAAATATGGTATGGAAGGTCGAAGTGGAAGGGGCTTCTCCCCATGTTGAACACGAGTTAAGGCAAGTAGTCGCGGAAATGGGAATTAAACCTTGGACCTTTCAATTTTCGTTGCCAAGTGTAGAACAAATTCAGCGGGATGTGACAGAACAGGTAAGCGGGGCTACGTGGGTTGGTGTGCGTCAAAAAGGGACTACCTATCAATTTGAAGTAGTTGAACAAAAGTTGCCTGAAGAAGCTGAAAGGGTCAGTCCGAGACACCTGGTGGCCAAAAAGAAAGCGATCATCCATGATATTTTTGTAGAGCACGGACAAGCGCAAGTGAAACCAAATGATTTTGTGGAAAAAGGAGATATGTTAGTAAGCGGCGAGATTGGTAAAGAAGGAAAAACGGAGATTGTCGCTGCAGTAGCTGATATTCGTGGTGAAATTTGGTATAAATCGACTGCTTCAATCCCTATAGAAAGGCTTTTTACAACACTGACAGGAGAATTAAAAAATCGCCATTATCTTTCTATGTTTAATATTAACATTCCTTTTTGGGGTTTTAGATCCCATGAATTTGAGCAGGTTCAAGAATTTTCCGAACAGAAGGAATTTCACTTTTTTAAATGGACTCTTCCTTTGAAGTATACGCGTAAGGAATTTCGTGAAACCTCATCATATAACCGCACGTATACAAAAGAAGAAGCAATTGAAGAGGCTAAGCGTATGGCGCGAGTTGAACTTGTCAGCCGTCTGCCTCAAGATGCGGAAATCATTGGTGAAAAAGTTTTGCACGAAGCCTTAGAGAATGGTAAAGTTAAATTAAAGATTCACTACCAAGTACTAGAAGATATCACATCGGCACAACCGATCATTCAAGGGGATTGATGTTATTGTCAGAGACGAAGTCGATTCAACTAGAAGTTAAAAACACAAATGAGACACAAGCGCTTCTCGGTCCAAATGATCGACATTTAAAGCGTTTAGAAGACCTTCTTGACGTTTCTATTGTAACAAGAGGTGAAGAAGTGTCTGTTAGTGGAGATTCCACTATGATAGAAGTAGTAGAAAAGGTATTGGCGAGCTTTGTTAAGCTTATTCGTAAAGGGATTTCTTTGTCTGAGCGAGATGTCGTATATGCCGTTGAACTTGCAAAGCGCGATCAATTAGATGAGCTGCATGAATTATACGAGGAAAAAGTAGCAACAAATGCAAAAGGGAAAGTGATCATTGCTAAAACGCTAGGTCAGAGGCATTATGTATCTGCGATCCGTAAGCGCGATATGGTGTTTGGTATTGGTCCTGCAGGTACTGGTAAGACCTATTTAGCAGTGGTTTTAGCAGTAGCTGCTCTAAAAGATGGACATGTTAAACGAATTGTTCTCACTCGGCCTGCAGTTGAGGCGGGAGAAAGTTTAGGCTTTCTGCCAGGTGATTTAAAGGAAAAAGTTGATCCGTATTTACGGCCGATCTATGACGCCCTTCACGATGTGTTAGGCGTTGAGACTACGACTAGACTTATGGAGCGCGGAACAATTGAAGTGGCACCGCTTGCATACATGCGTGGGCGAACGTTAGATGATGCATTTGTCATTTTAGACGAAGCACAAAATACGACCCAAGAACAGATGAAAATGTTTATTACACGTCTTGGTTTCGGCTCAAAAATGGTTATTAATGGCGATTTAACGCAGATTGACTTGCCAAAAGGGAAGAAATCTGGTTTGAAAGTAGCCATAGAATATTTGAAATCAGTAAATGATATTGGTTTTATTTACTTGCAAGCATCAGATGTTGTCAGACATACGCTCGTACAGAAAATCTTAGATGCGTATGAAAAAGAAACGGGGAAAGTTGAATAGCAAGCAGTAGTGGTCACACCTAAGTGAACGCTTCAATAAGACCCTCGCTTGACGAGGGTCTTCTCTGTTCATTCACCTTGTTTATCAGCCTGCAAAAATGCAATACATACTGCCGATTATTTATGAGAAGGGGGGAGAGCCCTTGAGAAAACGATTTTCAATTGATCAGATCCCTTGGTGGAAACGAGTACGCGATCATAGATACATACGTACCATTTTATTTATCATTTTGGCTGTTTTCTTATATACATCAATGATTGGAAATATTATTCCGGAGACCTTAGATATCCGACTTTCACAAATCGCCGATCGTGATATTCGATCGCCAATTACGACGGAAAACAAAATCGAAACAGAAGAGAGACGGAGTGAAGCCACGGAGGCTGTCAGTCCTGTATATGAGTTAAAGCGGGAATATGCTGAAAATCAAGTGGTGAAAGTAAATGATATATTTGAACTAGTCAGGCGTGTTGCCCTTGAAGAAGAGGAACCGGTTGAAGGGGTAGAGGAAGCTGCCACAGAAGAGGAAAAAAGAGAGGAGCAGCTAGCCTATATTCAAGAAGTTCTCTCGTCTGGGACAAGCAATGATTTATCAGAAGAAACGCTCCTGACTTTAATGGAGGCAACAGAATCACAGCTCCGTATAGCCCAAGAGGCAACGGCAAATGCTGTATATGAAGCGATGGGTGAGCAGATCTCCATTCGCAACCTCCAAGATGTTAAACAATCAGTAGATGAACAATTTGCGATTTCAACAGTAAGCAATAGACTACTTGAAGCCATGATTGAAATTGCACAATTTGCTATTATCCCTAACTATATTTATGATTTAGAAGCAACAGACAGACAGCGTCAAGAAGCGAGTGACTCCGTAGAACCAGTGATGATCCGCGAAGGTCAGCTCTTAGTTAAAGAGGGAGAGATTATTGACTACGAGATCTATGAACAGCTGAGGGTTGTTGGATTATTAGATGATTCTTTTAATCCTTATCCATATATCGGGCTGGCGCTTTTAGTTCTTTTAATCGTAGGAATGCTCGCCTATTATTTAAAGGAAGCGAAAACAACGGTTCAGCATAATAACAGTCACCTTGTTTTGTTTATGTTGATTTTTATTGTGACTCTACTATTTATTAAGATGTCCAGCTTGTTAGAAGGCATAGGACTTATCGGTATTGGATTTATTGTTCCTGTAGCACTTGGTGCCATGCTGTTAACTACATTAATTCATCCACGCATTTCATTGTTTTCTAGTGTACTTTTTGCCGTGATTGGAAGTATTTATTTTAATAATGAATCTGTTGGCACGTTTAACTTTACTTACGGGGCGTATATGCTGTTAAGTTCATTTGCGGCAACCTATTATTTAAGCCAGTCGGCAAGAGTTTCAAGAATCTTACGTGCGGGATTTTTTGTCTCTTTCATCAATATCTTAGCTATTATTTCACTGCTGTTTATGAGAACAGTTCAAAGCGGTTGGGTTGAGATAGGCCTGCATATTGGTTTTGCTTTTCTATCAGGGTTTCTTGCTGCAGTCCTTGCTATTGGACTGATGCCGTTTTTTGAAGCGGGATTTGGCATTTTATCCCCGTCGAGGTTAATTGAACTTTCAAGTCCTAACCAGCCCCTGCTTAGAAAAATATTGACAGAAACACCTGGGACGTATCATCACAGTGTCGTAGTCGGCAATTTAGCTGAAGCGGCATGTGAAGCAGTTGGAGAAAACGGCCTGCTTGCCAGAGTCGGAGCCTATTATCATGATTTAGGGAAAACGAAAAGGCCGCAGTATTTTATTGAAAATCAACAAAAGATGGCTAATCCTCACGATCAGCTTTCACCGCTTGAGAGTGCAAAAATTATTATAGATCACCCATATGATGGAGTGCGTCTTTTACGAGAACATAAAATGCCTAAAGAAATCATTGATATAGCTGAACAACATCACGGGACAAGCTTGCTGAAGTTTTTCTACCATAAAGCAAAGCAAGATTCAGAAGAAGAAATAAAAGAATCACAATTTAGATACCCTGGGCCGAAACCGCAATCGAAAGTGGCCGCTATCGTTATGATTGCAGACAGTGTTGAAGCTGCGGTTAGGTCAATGCAAAATCCTACACCAGAAGGCATTGAATCATTAGTGAAAAAGATCATAACAGACAAGCTTGAAGATGGGCAGTTCGATGAATCAGATATAACCCTTAGGCAGCTTAGCCAAATTGCGCAGACGATGTGTGAGACATTAAACGGTACATTCCATCAACGAATTGAGTACCCAGACGAGTCTGCTAAAAAAGGAGAGAAAAAAGAATGAATTTGACGATTGATCTACATGATGAAACGGGTACACTTAATAGTGAACAAGAAAATATAGTGACGAAATTGATTACAAGTGCCGCAGAATATGAAAGATTAGATGGAGAAGTAGAACTTTCTATTACGTTTGTTGATGAAAAGAGAATTCAAGAGATTAATGCAGAGTACCGAGGAAAGGATATTCCGACTGATGTGATTTCATTCGCATTAAATGATGAAGTGGAAGATGAAGCAGATATGATTATGGAAGGAATGCCTAATGCACTCGGCGATATTATTATTTCTGTTGCTCATATTTCAAGACAGGCAGAGGAGTATGGACATTCCTTTGAAAGAGAGCTGGGTTTTCTAGTGGTCCATGGTTTCTTGCACCTTCTTGGATACGATCACATGACAGAGCAAGATGAAAAAGCGATGTTCTCACGTCAAGAGGAGATCTTAAGCGCATATGGGCTTACAAGATAGGAATAAACGCGGATTTACTCGCCTGTTAAGATCTTTTGGCTATGCTTATCAAGGCTTAAGGCATGTGTTTGTAAATGAACAAAATATGCAAGTGCACGTGTCTTTGGCGGCTTTCGTTATCTTGCTGGCTTTCTGGCTGGATTTAACGCGCTTAGAATGGCTGTTTTTATTAGTAATTATAAGCGGTATATTCGCACTTGAAATAATGAATACAGCGATCGAAAGAACAGTTGATCTAGTGACTGAAGAGTATCATCCGATAGCAAAAAGAGCAAAAGATGTTGCTGCATCTGCTGTGTTTGTGTATAGTATTTTTGCTGTCATCATGGGAATCATTCTCTTTGGCCCGCATCTGCTCGAGAAATTTCTTTGATGAATCAAATTAAAGCTTTTTAGCATATTCTGCGCGCAATCAGGAGAGGAGATCCTCTTTAAATGTGGAAGAGATTTCAAAAAAATATTATTGCAGGGATCATTTTTTTACTGCCCGCCATAGCGACCATCTATGTCATCCAATTTCTTTTTACATTAGTAGATTCTTTTTTAGGTTCATTTATTACTGGTATTTTAAAAGCACTAAATATTATTACTACCGTTGACAGCCGAATTTACTTCTTAGGAGTCTATACACCTTTTTCAGAGCGGCTGCTTGGAATAGGGTTTGTGCTGACCATTATCCTGCTTACATGGGTAGGTGCGCTTCGACTAAGAGGACGTGGAGTGAAGGTACTTGATTCGATTGATCAGACGTTTAGAAAAATACCGATTGCTAACTCTATTTATACATCGGTAGAACAAATTATTCATGCGTTTGCTCAAGAGCGTACATCGTTTCAAAACGTTGTACTTGTAGAATATCCGAGAAAAGGTTTATACACGGTAGGCTTTCAGACTGGTGAGTCGAAGGGAGAAGTCCAGCGGGTGACTTCTAAAGAGTGTATTAATGTATTTTTACCCACTACCCCTAACCCTACGTCTGGATGGCTGCTGCTTGTACCTAAGGAAGATGTTATTAAGCTTGATATGACCGTTGAACAAGGTCTAAAATTTATTATTTCTGGTGGGGTAGTTGTGCCTCCAGACAGAGAAGTTCAGGATGAACAGACAGAAGCGATTGTGGATAAAGAGAAAATGTTGGTACAATTACGCTCAAAACAAGAGGACCATTAGAAGGGACGAGAACAATGGATAAACAACAATTAATCGAACTAGCTAAAGAGGCACGTGAGAATGCTTATGTACCCTACTCGAAATTTCAGGTAGGAGCAGCGCTCTTAATGGAAGATGGTACCGTGTTTAAGGGAGCGAATATTGAAAACGCTTCTTACGGTTTAACAAATTGTGCGGAAAGAACAGCATTATATAAGGCGTACTCGGAGGGCAATAGGAAGGTTGCTGCCATTGCGGTAGTAGCTGATACAGACCGTCCAGTGCCGCCATGCGGGGCTTGTCGTCAAGTAATGGTGGAATTAATTCCGCCCAATGCGCCCGTTTACTTAACAAATTTAAAAGGAGACATTAATGAAATGTCTGTTTCAGAATTATTGCCAGGAGCATTTACAGCGGAGGATATGAATGAATAACACACCAAAAGGATTTAAATCAGGATTTGTTTCAATTATTGGAAGACCGAATGTGGGAAAATCTACACTCTTAAATTATGTTATAGGCCAGAAGATTGCCATCATGTCAGATAAACCCCAAACAACACGAAATAAAATTCAAGGCGTGTATACAAGCAATGAATCACAGGTTGTTTTTATTGATACACCTGGGATTCATAAGCCGAAGCACAAACTAGGCGATTTCATGATGAAAGTGGCTCAAAACACTCTGCGTGAAGTTGATTTAATTCTTTATGTAGTTGATGCGGGTGAAGCGTTTGGTTCTGGTGAGGAGTTTATTATTGAGCGATTAAAAGAGACAAAAACACCGGTCTTTTTAGTGATCAATAAAATTGATAAAGTGCAGCCGGATGATTTATTAGGTATTATTGAAACCTATCGTACGAAGTTTGATTTTACAGAAGTGATTCCAGTATCTGCCCTTCAAGGCAGCAATGTTCCTACGCTGATGGAGCAAATTGTTGACCACCTTGAAGAAGGTCCTCAGTACTATCCGAGTGACCAAGTTACCGATCACCCTGAGCGTTTTATCGTTGCTGAATTAATCCGTGAAAAAGTATTACATCTTACACGGGAAGAGATCCCTCACTCAGTAGCTGTAGTGATCGAACAAATGAAGCGCAGGGATAATGATATGATTTATATCGGAGCAACGATCATAGTGGAGCGTACGTCTCAAAAAGGGATTATCATTGGAAAGCAAGGAAGCATGCTTCGTGAAGTTGGAAAGCGAGCACGAGGAGATATCGAAGCGCTGTTAGGCTCTAAAGTCTTCTTGGAGCTTTGGGTTAAAGTTCAAAAAGACTGGAGAAACAAATCAACCCACCTCAGAGACTACGGCTTCAAAGAAGATGAATATTAAAAAGAAAAGTGGAAGCGACTGGTCTGGCATGCGGTAAAATGAGGGGAAGCGATTTGAAGGCGTTTTTTGACTTCAATTGATGCACCGTTTTTACCCGCAGGACAAGGAGCTGCAGTTGGACAAGAAAAGCGAAAGCGACTAGTCTGGCATGCGACTTTTGCTTGATTTCAAATAAGCACTCTTCTGCTACAAAGTTGTAACATAAAATCTAAACAACTTTCACAATGGCTGGGCGTCTAGCCATTGTGTTTTTGTTTCGAAACGATTATGATGAAGACAAATAGAATTTCAAAAAAATAACAACTCTGTTTGTCAAGGTGTATAAATTAACAATTTTTCTCTAACATGAATTTTGCAAACAAGGTCAACCTAGAGATACAGAGCGTTTAAGTCTTGAGAGAAAGGTGGAAATTGAGATGCTCGATTTTTCCTGGAAGGTTTTTTCAATGACTGGCAATTTGGATACGTATTTACTGATTAAAGAACTTGAGCGCGGCCATGAAGATGAAGTGAGCCAAGAAGACGTTGATAATATTGACACGTTAGACGCGCAAACTCATTGACCTTGTTTGCACCTCACAATGTGAATGTGTGGTGATAAGCAATGATGCAAAAAGTAGAAGCTATTGTTATTCGAACGAATGATTACGGCGAATCGAATAAAATTGTTACGTTATTTACAAGAGAAAGCGGCAAAGTAGGAGTGATGGCCAGGGGTGCTAAGAAACCTAAAAGCAGGCTGGCTGCCATATCTCAATTGTTTATTCATGGACTGTATTTGTTTCAAAAAAGCAACGGTCTCGGGACGTTAAATCAGGCAGAGATGATTCATTCTTATAAAGAAGTAAGGAATGACTTATTTTTAGCTTCCTATGCAACGTATGTCGTTGAATTAATTGATAAGCTTACGGAGGAGAAACAGCCTAATGAACCGTTGTTTCATTTATTGCAGCAAACGTTGCTTTATTTAGATGAAGGTATTGATCCTGAAGTGTTGCTGCGTATATTTGAAATGAAAATGATGCAAGTGGCTGGAATTACACCTGAGCTTGATCAATGTGCGAATTGCGGAAGTACTGAAGTACCATCAGGCTTCTCTATAAAAGAAGCTGGCTTTCTTTGCAAAAAATGCATCCATAAAGATGAGCATGCCTTTAAGATCACTCCTCATACAGCTAGACTGCTGAGGTTGTTTTATTACATTGATTTGAGTCGTTTAGGGGAAATATCCTTAAAAGATGAGACTAAAAAAGAGTTGAAATTAATTATTTCGGCTTATTATGATGAATATTCTGGTGTAACACTGCGTTCAAAACGATTTCTCGATCAGCTTGAACGCATGGGTGATTTTAAACCTTATTGACACAACAACTGAAATTCAGTATGATGCTAGTATTATATGGTGCATTGACGGAAAGAAGTACAATTAAGTCCTGTTGAAAGCGAACCTAGGGTGGTGAGAGCTAGGGCAGCAGTTTAATTGGAAGGCGTTCCTGAGCATAACGGTGAAAGTGATTCACTTCGTTTTTCTGAGTGAATAAATAGGGTGGAACCGCGGGAGAAACTCTCGTCCCTATGTCGATAAGTCGACATAAGGACGAGAGTTTTTTTCTTTCATCCTACCTCGTTTCTTTCACCTTGAAATGAACCTTGAAATGAACCTTAAAATTAGGTTTTACGAACTATTAAGGAGGAATTAGTATGAATGTCCAAACAATGATTTTGACATTACAAGAATTTTGGTCAAAGCAAAACTGTATGATCATGCAAGCGTATGACACTGAAAAAGGGGCTGGTACGATGAGTCCGTTTACGCTTCTTCGTACAATTGGTCCTGAGCCTTGGAATGTAGCTTATGTGGAACCATCACGTCGTCCTGCAGATGGTCGTTACGGAGAGAATCCTAACCGTCTTTATCAACACCATCAATTTCAAGTTATTATGAAGCCATCTCCAACTAATATTCAAGAGCTGTACCTTGACAGCTTAAAGGCACTAGGGATCGACCCGCTAAAACATGATATTCGTTTTGTTGAAGATAATTGGGAAAATCCGACTTTAGGATGTGCGGGCCTTGGATGGGAAGTTTGGTTAGACGGCATGGAAATTACACAGTTTACGTATTTCCAACAAGTAGGGGGTATTGAAGCAAACCCAGTTTCTGCTGAAATTACATATGGTTTAGAACGTTTAGCCTCCTATATTCAAGATAAAGAAAATGTGTTTGACCTTGAGTGGGTAGAAGGATTCACGTATGGTGACATTTTTAAACAGCCTGAATATGAGCATTCAAAATATACATTTGAAGTATCTGACAGCCAGATGCTCTTCTCCTTGTTTGGAACATATGAACAAGAGGCAAAACGCGCACTAGATGAGAACCTAGTATTCCCAGCCTATGATTATATTTTAAAATGTTCTCACACGTTCAACTTATTAGATGCTAGAGGTGCGATTTCTGTAACAGAGCGAACAGGATATATCGGTCGAGTCAGAAATTTAGCCCGTACTGCAGCGAAGCTTTATTATGATGAGCGTGAGCGTCTAGGGTTTCCAATGTTAAAAAAGGGGGATGCAGAGAATGAGTAAACGTGATTTTTTATTTGAACTTGGCCTTGAAGAACTGCCAGCCCGCTTTGTCACAGATTCAATGAATCAATTAAAGAATAAAGTGAGTGATTGGTTAAAAGAAGAGCGTCTTGATTTTGATGCAATTGAAGCTTTCTCAACACCGCGTCGTTTAGCCATTTATATAACAGGATTAGCAGAGAAGCAGCCAGATGTAGAAGCAGAAGCAAAGGGTCCTGCTAAGAAAATTGCTCAAGATGAGGAAGGGAACTGGTCAAAAGCTGCTCTAGGTTTTGCAAGAGGTCAAGGTGTAACAGCAGATGATCTGTTTTTTAAAGAGCTCAAGGGTGTAGAGTATGTGTATGCTAAGACGTTTACAGCAGGCAAGAAAACGGTTGAGTTATTACCAGCCTTAAAATCAATTGTCACTTCTATGCATTTTCCTAAAAACATGCGCTGGAATCAATATGACCTGCGTTTTGCGCGTCCAATTCAATGGATGGTTGCCCTATATGGGGAAGAAATTATCCCATTTGAAATAACAGATGTCAAAACAAGCAATACAACAAGAGGTCACCGTTTCCTAGGGGAGGAAGTGAAGTTAGATACTCCTGCTGACTATGAAACAGCTTTATTAGGCCAGTATGTTATCGCTAGACCAGAAGAGCGCAAACGCGCGATTCGCAACCAGATTGAATCAATGACAGAAGGAAACGGCTGGGTTATTCCGATTGATGAAGACTTATTAGAAGAAGTAACGAATCTTGTTGAATATCCTACTGCTTTATCAGGTACGTATGACGATGCATTCTTAGAGATTCCTAAAGAAGTGCTTATAACCTCAATGCGTGAGCATCAACGTTACTTCCCAGTGGAAGATACAGAAGGGAAACTTTTGCCTCACTTCGTAACGGTGCGTAATGGTGATCATCAGCATCTTGAAAATGTCGCAAAAGGGAATGAAAAAGTTCTGCGTGCACGTCTTTCTGATGCGGCTTTCTTCTATGCAGAAGATCAAAAGCTCAAGATTGAAGATGCGTTAGGACGTCTTGAAAACATTGTATACCACGAGGATCTGGGATCGATTGCTGATAAGGTTCGCCGTGTTCGTAAAGGCGTCACTTCTATCAGTAAGCTTGTTGCTCTTGATTCTAACGAGCAAGAAGTGGCAGATCGTATTGCTGAAATTGCAAAATTTGACCTTGTCACTCAAATGGTCTATGAATTTCCTGAGCTTCAAGGACGTATGGGTGAAGTATACGCTGGGCTGATCGGTGAGCCCGTTGAGGTTACAGTAGGCATTAAAGAGCATTATATGCCTAAATTTGCTGGAGATAAGAGCCCTTCGACAAAAGCATGTACTGTTGTAAGTTTGGCTGATAAGCTAGATACCATCGTCACATGCTTTGCGATTGGTCTTATTCCGACAGGTTCACAAGATCCTTATGCTCTGAGAAGACAAGCAGCAGGAATTGTACAAATGATTTCTGATTATGATTTTGATGTAAAAATCGATAATTTAGTATCGGCAAGTCTTGATGTTGCTGAGGAGCGCGGTTTATTGAAGCGGGACCGAGAAGATATTACAAAAGAGGTTATGGACTTCTTCTCACTTCGTATAAAAAATGCATTGCAAGAAAAAGGAATCCGTTATGATGTTACCGATGCTGTTTTAACGAGTGAAGCGATTCATGTACCAACAACCGTAAAAAAAGCAGAACTATTAATGGGACAAGTATCCCAACCAGCATTTAAGAAAACCGTAGAAGCGCTAAGCCGTGTAACGAATATCGCTAAAAAAGCAGAAACGGCTGTAGAAATTAAGCCTGAACTATTTGAAAAAGAAGAAGAGAAAGAACTATATAGACAGTATGAGTCAGCTCAAAAAGAAGTGCAGATTGCTCTGGCAAAAGGGGATGCATCTCGTGCATTTAAGAGCCTGCAATCGATTGAGCCAAGTATTCATGCTTACTTTGATCATATTATGGTTATGGCAGAAGATGAAAAAGTGAAACGTAATCGTTTAGCGCAAATGCTTGAATTATCGGCTGTAATCCGTGCCTTTGCTAACTTCCAATCTATTGTGTTTAGCTAACCAATGTAAAACCAGCTAAGTACTTGAGCGTTTTTTGTGTAAAAAGCTGACTATATAGTATATAATATTGGGGATAAAGCATAACACATTTGTGTGTTGAAGGCGGTGGAAACAATCGAACTCACAAATCGGCAAGAACATATTGTAGACATTGTGAAGCAAAATGGGCCTATTACAGGTGAACAAATCGCAGAGCGTCTTTCCTTAACGAGAGCAACTTTGCGTCCGGATTTAGCAATTTTAACGATGGCTGGTTATTTAGATGCCAGACCGCGAGTAGGATATTTTTATACCGGTAAAACAGGTACAGAGTTACTTGGAGAAAAAGTTAAAAATATCACCGTAAGGCATTATCAATCACGCCCAATTGTGGTGCAGGAGTCATCCTCTGTATATGATGCTATTTGTACAATGTTCCTAGAGGATGTTGGGACATTGTTTGTCACAGATAAACAAACAACGCTCGTTGGTGTGCTGTCTAGAAAAGATTTATTGCGTGCAAGTCTAGGAAAACAAGCATTAGAATCAATTCCAGTTAGTATTATTATGACAAGAATGCCAAATATAACAGTTTGTAAAGAAGACGATCTCATTATTGAAGTAGCAAAGAAGTTAATTAATAAACAAATTGATGGACTGCCTATCGTTCAAGACGTCGATTATGGTTCTGGCTACGAGGTCATTGGCCGAATCACTAAAACAAATATAACTTCGCTGCTCGTAGATTTAGCAAACGAAGAAACGATCTAGGGAAGCACGGATGTAAGGAGGTCATGATGGTAGAAATGAAGCAACGTCCTGTTGTATATGTCGTCTCTGATTCTGTAGGCGAAACTGCAGAACTAGTGGTTAAAGCTGCTGCGAGCCAATTTAATGGTGCGGGTGTAGAAGTTCGCCGGATTCCATATGTAGAAGATACGGGAACCATTGATGAAATTATTTATTTAGCCTCACAGGCAAATGCTTTAATTGCATTTACGCTCGTTGTACCTGAAATCAAGAATTATTTGATTGAACGTGCTGCAGCTAAAAATGTAGAGACAGTAGACATCATAGGACCTATGTTGAATAAAATTGAAACGTTAACAGGCAAAGAACCAAGATATGAGCCTGGTCTTGTATACCGTCTTGATGAAGATTACTTTAGAAAAGTAGAAGCAATTGAATTTGCTGTAAAGTATGATGACGGGCGTGACCCAAGGGGAATTATGAGAGCAGATGTGGTGTTAATCGGGGTGTCGCGCACATCTAAAACGCCGCTTTCGCAATACCTCGCTCATAAGCGTTTGAAAGTAGCTAATGTTCCTCTAGTCCCTGAGGTGGAACCGCCGCAAGAACTCTTTAAGATCTCTGCTAAGAAATGTATCGGATTAAAAATTTCACCTGAGAAATTAAACGATATCCGTGCAGAACGCTTAAAAGCGCTAGGGTTAAAAGCTCAAGCTAATTATGCGAATATCGAGAGAATCAAAGAGGAACTTGTCTATGCTGAAGATGTAATGAATCGAATTGGATGTCCGGTCATTGATGTCTCGAATAAAGCAGTAGAAGAAACTGCAAATCTTATTTCAAGTATGTTTCAACGTAAGTAAGTACCAAGAAAGGCACCTTTAGGTAAAAGGTGCCTTTCCTTTGTACGCTCTTATGTAAAATGATCTTATTTGTAATGTTTATTAAATACCACTAGTCAAATGATTCAAAGTTCCGTATAATAAAGAATTGTGTTCTTATTTGTATAAGAAAGAATGGATTATAGAAAAAAAGAACGATTATTTTTAAAAAGTCAAGACTTTTTCTTGTTTTTTTGGTAATGATAGTAAAGAAGAATGTGTATAAATAGCTTATTGATAAAAAAAACATGACAATTCATATCATTCGACAAGAAACAGCGAAATTCTTTAAAATGTTTGCAGGAATCTAAAAGAGGATGTTGAATTGAAGTTATGAGCGAACTTATTGTTAAGGTATTTGTAGATGCAGATTCATGTCCTGTAAAAAAGGAAATTGTGTCGATCTGTCAGAAGTTTAACCAATCAGCTGTTTTTGTTTCCTCGATTGCACATGAAATGAATGTGCCTGATGGGTTTACGCATGTATCGGTTGATTCAGATAAAGAGGCTGCAGACATGTATATACTTAATCAATCGAAGCGTGGAGATTGCTGTGTTACGCAAGATCATGCATTAGCTTCTATTCTTTTGTCAAAAGGGGTCGATGTATTATCACCCAGAGGGTATGTATATCGTGAAGAAACCATTATGCAGATGCTTGATGCCCGTTATCTTTCACAAAAAGAAAGGCGTAAAGGCGGTAAAACAAAAGGGCCTCGTGCTTTTACAGAAGAAGATCGCTCACTTTTTTGTCATCAATTTACAAGGATTTTATCAAAAAAAGCAGGAAAATAGCAAAAAAGCTCGAACATATATTACACTCATCAGGAAAGAAATATGGTGATGCTTAATATGAGTGGTCGAATACCCGAAGAGTTAATTGAACAGATTCGCAAATCTACTGATATTGTAGAGGTTATCAGTGACTATGTTCAACTCAAGAAGCAAGGCCGTCAATATATAGGCTTATGTCCTTTTCATGGTGAGAAGTCACCATCATTCTCTGTGTCTCAAGATAAACAACTCTACCATTGTTTTGGCTGCGGGGCAGGCGGAAACGTTTTTTCCTTTTTGATGGAACATGAGGGGTATACTTTTGTAGATGCTGCAAAAGACCTGGCAGGAAGAGCAAATATTGATCTTCCCGTTCAAAGTCAAGGGGAAACAAACCGTCATTCGCCTACAAAAATGATGATCGATGGTCACGAGCTTGCATCTAAACTGTACCACCATGTTCTTACATTAACAGAAGAAGGTGCAGGCGGCAGAGAATATGCTAAAACAAGAAAATTCACAAAAGAACAGCTTGAACACTTTCAAATAGGCTTTGCCCCAAACAGGTGGGATTCTCTTAAAATCATCTTAGATAAGAGAGGCTTTTCACTTGAGATGATGGCTAAAGCTGGATTGCTTGGAATTAGGGAATCTGATAACGGTTATTATGATAGATTTAGAAATCGGCTCATGTTTCCGATATGGGATAACCAAGGAAAAGTCATTGCGTTTGGCGGCAGGAGTATTGGTTCGGATAAGCCCAAATACTTAAATAGTGCGGAAACCCCTATTTTCCACAAAAGCAATACGTTGTATGCCCTTCATTTAGCGAGACCTTACATTCGTAAGGAAAATGCTGCCATCCTTTTTGAAGGGTATGTGGATGTAGTAGCAGCGTGGGGGGCAGGTATAACTAATGGAGTAGCGACACTTGGAACCTCTTTAACTCAAGAGCAGGCCAAAGTATTACGCCGTAATGCAGAAAATATAACCATTTGTTATGACTCTGACCGAGCCGGGGTTGATGCTGCATTCAGGTCAGCTACAATTCTTGAAGAAGCAGGCTGTCACGTGAAAATTGCACTGATGCCTGAAGGACTTGATCCCGATGACTTCATCCGAGAATTTGGAGCAGAGCGCTTTAAAACGGATGTAATAGGGGCAAGCTTATCATTAATGGCATTTAAGATGCGGTTTTTAAGAAAAGGAAGAAATCTGCAGGATGAAGGAGAACGTCTGCGCTATATCGAAGAGGTTCTTCGGGAGATTTCGTCTTTGAAGAGGGCTGTAGAACGAGATCACTATTTAAGGCAGCTTGCAGATGAATTTTCTCTTTCTTTAGAAGCATTAAAACAAGAGCAGTTTCAACTTTATCGTGCAAAAAAACAGCAGCAGGCAGGAAAAAGTGAACAGCCGATTAAACGGCATGCGACAAAAGCTCTTAATCAAAAAAAACTTCTCCCTGCATACAAAAATGCAGAAAGGCTGCTTCTTGCTCATATGATGCGGGATATAGAAATTGCAGAACAAGTGCAGGAGCGGATTGGCGGAGCGTTTAACGTTGATGAGCATCATGCCATTGCAGCTTATCTTTTTGCCTATTACGGTGAAGGTAATGAAGCTGACCCGAGTCAATTTGTGAATCGTCTAGAAGATCCAGATCTTATGAGGGTTGCCTCAGAGCTTGCTATGTTGTCGGTTAATGAAGAATGTTCGGAACAAGAGTTAATCGATTATATGAAACAGATTGAAAATTACCCAAAGTGGGTAGATATACAACAGAAAGAAATACTTATGAAGCAGGAACATGATCCCGTTGCAGCTGCAAAGTTAAAAATGGAGATTATTCAAATGAAAAAACAACTTCATTAACTCGTTGTAATGAGGATTATGCCTAATGGGTTGTGAACAATGGAAGGAGGGGATCGAATGGCAGAGAAACCATTACGCCCGCTAGCGGAAGGTGAATTGTCCATCGATCAAGTAAAAGAACAATTAGTTGAGGTAGGGAAAAAGAGAGGGGTCTTAACCTATACAGAAATTACAGAGAAATTAGCTGTATTTGACCAAGATTCTGATCAAATGGATGAATTCTTCGAATACCTTGGAGAGCAAGGTGTAGAGATCCTGAATGAGTCTGATGATGTTCCTAATCTTCAGCAAGCGGCAAAAGAAGAAGAAGAGTTTGATTTAAATGATTTGAGTGTACCCCCGGGTATTAAAATAAATGACCCTGTACGTATGTACTTAAAAGAAATTGGTCGTGTTCCCCTTCTTTCTGCTCAAGAAGAAATTGAGCTGGCAAAACGTATTGAGCAAGGAGACGAAGAGGCGAAGCGTCGTCTAGCAGAAGCTAACTTACGTCTTGTTGTATCGATTGCTAAACGTTACGTAGGGCGTGGAATGCTGTTCCTTGACTTAATTCAAGAAGGAAATATGGGATTAATTAAGGCTGTTGAGAAGTTCGATTATGAGAAAGGATACAAGTTCAGTACGTATGCTACTTGGTGGATTCGTCAAGCTATCACACGTGCGATTGCTGACCAAGCAAGAACCATTCGTATCCCAGTACACATGGTTGAAACGATTAATAAGTTAATCCGTGTTCAACGTCAATTACTGCAAGATTTTGGCCGCGAACCAACACCTGAAGAAGTAGCTGAAGAGATGGAGCTTACGCCTGAGAAAGTACGTGAGATCCTGAAAATCGCTCAAGAGCCTGTGTCGCTTGAAACACCTATTGGTGAAGAAGATGATTCTCACTTAGGAGATTTCATTGAAGACCAAGAAGCACTTGCACCATCTGATGCTGCTGCTTACGAATTATTAAAAGAACAGCTTGAAGATGTGTTAGATACATTGACTGATCGTGAAGAGAATGTATTACGTCTACGCTTTGGTCTTGACGATGGTCGTACGAGAACATTAGAAGAGGTAGGAAAAGTCTTCGGTGTTACTCGTGAACGTATTCGTCAAATTGAAGCAAAAGCACTTCGTAAACTTCGTCATCCAAGCCGAAGCAAGCGTCTAAAAGACTTCTTAGAATAGAACGGTTACGATGGTTTGCTCGCCTTATGCGGGCGAACCATTTTTTCCATCACGCTGCATATAAGGAGAAACACGATGGATGAAAAAAGAAAAGCGATTATTATAAATGAAATTAAGTACTGGCGCGAATCAAAGCTGCTTCCCTCCCAGTATTGTGATTTCTTATTAACGCTTTATTCAGAAGGAGAGGACCTAGAGACAGCCGACTCAGGAAAGCGCTTCCGAAACATTCGGACAATCTATTCGTTTATTATTGTTCAGCTTTCATTTGTCTTTACTGCTCTTGTCATTTATTTTACTGATTTTTCAAATGGATTGCAAATGCTTATTGGTTTGACTTTTTCGATTATTGTGTTAATTATAGCAAAACGGACTAGGCCAGATGCCTTTTTTCTTAAACAATTTTACTATTTTATAGGGGCTCTGATCCTCTTTTTACTAACGATTGAATGGGTAGTTCACTACAACAGTACTAATAACCTTTTATTATCAGCAACAATCATTTTACATTGCGTTTTTTGGCTCTTTGCAGGGCTGAAATGGAAAATGCGATTTTTTACGATATCTGCTATACTAGGACTAGTAGTGTTAGGAATTTTTTGGCTGGGGCGTTAAAAGAGTGACAAAAAACGCAATTATGCCGACACTACTTTTCACCAGAGACATTTTCGAGTAAAATGGAGAAGGTAATCTTTATCGTCTACATAATTGACGTGAAAGTATTTACATGCAAAGGAGGGTATTAGCATGAAAGGAAGACCACTTTTACCATTTGCGATCATAGCAATTGTCGGGATTGTTGTTATGATTTCGCTTTCATTTATTGGGTTAAACCAGCGTGAAGCGATGCAGGCAGATGAAGAAGGAGAAGAAGAAGTAACTGAAATTGAAGATCCGGTAGCAGCTGGAGAAGAATTAGTGCAAACTTCTTGTATCGGTTGTCACGGTGGCGATTTAAGCGGTGGTGCAGGTCCTGCCCTAACGTCTCTTGAAGGTCAATACACTCAAGAAGAAATTACAGATATTGTTGTTAATGGGATTGGATCAATGCCGTCAGTTAACGATAACGAAGTAGAAGCAGACGCAATTGCACAGTATTTACTATCTATTTCAGAATAACAGGAGAAGCGGGAGTTATGACAACTCTCGCTTTTTTATGCAGTAAAAGCCTTGTCTAGTTGCGAAATGAGGCTAATATCGTTAAGATGAGAGACAGAAAAGATATTGAAATGACAGGTGTGTTTAAAAATGAATGATAGACAATTGTCCAAACGATTACAACGAGTGGCGGCTTACGTCCCTAAGGGCTCAAAAACAGCTGATATTGGCTCTGATCATGCCTATCTTCCATGCTATTTATGTCTAGAAGACCAAACGGCAAAAGCAATTGCTGGAGAGGTCAATGAAGGGCCGTATTTGTCGGCTGTTTCACAGGTGAGACAATCTGGGTTAACAGACAGAATTTCCGTGCGTATGGGAAATGGTTTAGAAGTCATTGAACATGCGGACCAAGTGGATGTGATTACGATTGCAGGAATGGGTGGAGCTTTAATCACTTCGATCTTAGAGGAAGGTAAAGGCAAATTAAGAGAGGTAGACAGGCTTATCCTGCAGCCTAATGTTTCTGCCGTTACAATTAGAGAGTGGCTTGATAGGGAAGGATGGAGTCTTACTTCTGAAGAAATTATTGAAGAAGACCACAAGATCTATGAGATTTTAGTAGCTGACCGCGGTGAAAATGTAATGTTGTATGAAGAAGATCGCAAAAAAAAGATGCTGCTTGGACCTTATTTAATAAATGAAATGAATGAAGCATTTCAAAAGAAATGGACCTATGAAATGAAAAATTGGGAGAGAATTTTAACCCAATTTGAGAGAGCAACAGAAACGCCAGAATTGAGCGCGAAGAAAGATGAGTTGAAACACAAGATTGAGATGGTACAGGAGGTATTGAGATGACTAAACTTGTAAATGGTCAAGCACTTATTCAACATTTTGAGAGCTGGTCACCTAAATCCTATGCTGTAGAAGGCGACCGTAATGGTGTCATGATTGGCACGTTAAATAAGCCGATAAAAAAAGTAATGGTAGCTCTTGATGTGTTAGAAGAGGTCATTGATGAAGCAGTTAGAGAAAATGTAGACCTAATTGTGGCGCACCACCCGCTGCTGTTCCGTCCTTTAAAGAAAATTGATACAAACACCGCGCACGGACGAATAGTAGAAAAGGCGATTAAACATGACATTACTATTTATGCCGCCCATACCAATCTTGATATTGCTAAAGGCGGAGTGAATGATATGATGGCTGATGCGCTGGGCCTTAGTCACACAGAAGTGCTCTCTCCAACACAGACAACAGCATTAAAAAAGGTTGTTGTATTTGTACCGGAAACTCATGCAGCTGCTGTGCGTGAGGCATTGGGGCAGGCTGGAGCAGGCCATATCGGCAATTATAGTCACTGTACATTCAATTCAAATGGTATAGGTACATTTTTACCTGGTGAGGGAACAAATCCTCATATTGGAGAAGCTCATACACTTGAGAGGGTGGAAGAGATAAAGGTAGAGACTATTATCCCTGCCCATCTTCAAAATCGTGTAATACAAGCACTTATGAAAGCTCACCCTTATGAAGAGCCTGCCTACGATATTTACCCGTTAGAGAATAAAGGGGAAACACTAGGTCTTGGACGAATCGGACAGCTTCCTGAAGAAATGACGTTGCGTGATTTTGCTGAGCATGTAAAACAGGCTTTTGATGTAGAAGGAGCAAGAGTTGTTGGTGATCTATCGGCAAAAGTGAAAAAAGTAGCTGTGCTTGGCGGCGACGGAAATAAGTATATGATGCAAGCGAAATTTAAAGGTGCTGATGTGATGGTTACAGGAGATGTTTATTATCATGTTGCGCATGATGTGATGATGGAAGGGCTGCATATCGTAGACCCGGGTCATAACGTTGAAAAGATAATGAAAGAGGGCGTGAAGCGCTTCTTTGAAGAGTTTATGCAAAATAAAGGCTATACCACAGAAGTTATTGCCTCAAAGCCAAATACAGATCCATTCCAATTTGTTTAATCATATCGATCTTAATCAATAGGACATAAAAAATCCGTCACAACACTGTGACGGATTTTTACTATTTCTTCGCTTTAACCTTAGGAAGAATTTTCTGCAAGGCTACTTTACGTTCTAATGTCCATGTAGATTCATCTTCAGGGTCGTAGTTTTCAAGAAATGTAATGACCTCTTTAGTAATAGGTGTCGGAGTTGAAGCTCCTGAGGTTACACCTACGAGATTTACACCTTTAAGCCATTCAAGCTGAAGCTCAGAGATGTCACCGATGCGATATGCTTTAGTTCCGGCAATCTGTTCAGATACTTGAGCCAAACGATTAGAGTTATTACTCTTAGGGTCACCGACTACAATGACAAGGTCACATTCCTTTGCTTGTTCAGCTACAGCTTCTTGTCTCACTTGCGTAGCTAAGCAAATTTCATTATGAACTTCAGCAGAAGGATAAATCTCCATCGCTTTTTTCATAATGTCAGATACATCCCATTGGCTCATTGTTGTTTGATTCGTAATAATGAGTTTATCTGTTCCTGCTTTAAGGTTAGAAACATCTTCTACAGATTCAACGAGATGCACAGCTTCCGGAGCTACCCCAATTGCTCCTTCAGGTTCAGGATGCCCCTTTTTGCCGACGTAGATGAACTCATATCCTTCAGCAGCTTTTTCGCGGATAAGGTCATGTGTACGCGTCACATCCGGGCATGTAGCATCGACTACAGTTAACCCTTTTTCCTTTGCGAGCTTGCGAACTTCAGGGGATACACCGTGAGCCGTAAAAATAACGGTCCCTTTTTCTACTTGCTTTAAGATCTCAACACGGTTTGGACCATCTAAAGAAAAAATCCCATCTTCTTCAAATGCTTCTGTTACATGCTGATTGTGGACAATCATACCAAGAATATAGATCGGTCTTGGCAAGTCCAAGTTTTGTGCTGCTTGTCTAGCTAATACCATCGCATCTACTACACCGTAACAGTATCCGCGAGGTGAAATTTTCATCACATTCATGACAGGCCTCCTAAAATGAGAGCTCCTGTCCTCACATATGGAGAACAGGATTGTCGATTCGTCATATATTATAAAGGAGAAAAATAGATGTGACAATCATTTCGCTTAGTTAAGCTCAAGTAGGGCACTATCTATAAATTCATACGCTTGTTCTTCGGTCATATCATTCATTAGTACAAGCTCACTAGCTATCATCTGGCGAGCTTTTTGCAGATGGTTACGATCTTGAATATGCAGTCCATTTGCTCGTTCTGATTGTTTTTTTGAAAGGGATGAAATCAGGTGAGCCGCGTCAATAATATTGCCGCTTTTAAGCAGGTTTTCAGTTTCACGTGAGAAATGACTAGTAGATGGTGGTGTTTCAGGTCCGTTTTGAAGGGCTTCCACTAAAACTTCTAGTTCTTGCTGATCAATAACTTTTCGAAGTCCCGATTGATCAATACGGTTTTCAGGCAGCATCAGTTTGACATCAACGAGCGGGAAGTGAAGGATATAATAGGAATGAGTTTCACCTAAAACGTCTTTCTCTTCAATATCTTGAATCGTACCAGCACCGTGATATGGGTATACGACGTGATCACCAACTTTAAACATGAGCATTCCTCCATTCGAGTAATACTAATAGTATAACACAAAATGAGGTAAATTTAAAATTTTACTATCACCAGCAGAATGTTGTCAACAAAAAAATGCTGTCATTAGATATAAAGTTTGGGAGCAGGCAAGCCTTGAGCAGTGTGATTGATTGGTCTTGGCCTTCTGACCCTTTTAATTGAAGCTGTGGTTACATTTGGACCAGAAGAATTTACTGGCAGGGTTCCTGCTGTTTGTGCTGTAGAGGGAATCGTTTGAGGGGCGATGTTTGTTGGTACGCCTGCTGCTTGCGGGGCAGCTGTACTAGGCGTATCATTGCTCCTCATGATTCTCCATATGGCTGGCATATTTCTTATTAAAGGTCCGTATTGCTGAACCATAGGCACGACCTGTTGTGTTAATCCGAGGACGCGTTGAGTATTTTGCAGAATCGTTGTAAAGTTCATCGTTCCGCTTGCCCCTGCAGCTGCCCGGCCGATCCCTCCTGCTCCTCCGAGCGCTTGTGTAGCACTTCCGCCAAATAATCTAGCTAATAATCCACCTCCGCGCCCTGCAGCAGATAAGCCTCCTATTCCTCTGGCAATACCGCCTGCCTGAGGTGCATAAGGAGCAAATGAGCTGGCTGCTCCACTGAGCATGGGGGCTTGCTGCATAAAGTTCGCTGCTGAATACATCGCTGGCTGCAAGGGAACCGGACCAAGGGGTGGCCCCATAAAACGTTGCATAATAATGCCTCCTTTCACGTACATTCAATCTCCTTATAAATAGGTATATGCCGCCAGAGGAAAAAAGGTGAAATAAAGGATATGATAAAAGTAAAGTAGCAACAATACTATAAACTGTGATAAAATGAACTATTGCATTGAACGTTTACAGAAATGAAATCATTATGATTTAGTACAATGAATGAAGGACAATGACATTAAATAGACTAACAAATGAGCATACGATTAAATCGGACGAGCATTACTAGTCTCGGATAAGGGTGAGAATGATTATGGAAGCAAGCAATTTTAAAAGATTCGAATTAAAACCATTTCTAATAGAGGCGTTATCAGGACAACGTTTTTCATTACCAACGGAAATTCAAGAGCGACTAATCCCTGCGATTAAAAATGGCAAAGATGTCATCGGTCAATCACAAACAGGGACAGGGAAAACACTATCCTTCTTACTGCCGATCTTGGATAAAATAGATCCAGCGAAAGAAGAGGTACAAGCAATTATCACAGCACCGACTAGGGAGCTGGCATCTCAATTATTTGATGAATTAAAGAAATTATTAGAACATTGCCCAGAAGAAGAAATGATTCATGCGAAGTTATTAGTTGGCGGAACCGACCGAAACCGTGCGATTGAAGGATTAAAGACTCAGCCGCATATTGTAGTAGGAACGGCTGGACGTATCGGGGACTTAATGGATGACAAAGCATTGCTTGTTTATACAGCGGCTATGCTTGTTGTTGATGAGGCTGATCAAATGCTTGATATGGGTTTTATTGCCGATGTGGATAAAGTAGCATCACGTATGGCAGAAGACCTTCAAATGATGATATTCTCAGCAACGATCCCAGAGAAGCTTCAGCCATTTTTGAAGAAGTACATGAATGATCCGCGTCATGTTCAAGTTGAGCCAAAGCATGTTACGGCTTCAAAAATTGAGCATCGAATTGTGCCTCTTCGCAACCGTGATAAATTAACATTCACAGTAGAACTTGCAAAGTCTATTAATCCGTACTTTGCTATTGTATTTACAAATACAAAAGAGCAGGCAGATGAAGTAACTGCTGCAATGCAAGAAGCAGGATTGAATGTGGAGTGTTTACACGGAGGTCTACAGCCGCGCCAACGTAAACAGATTATGAAGCAAGTGAAAGAAGTGAAAATGCAATATCTTGTCGCAACAGACCTTGCTGCACGTGGAATTGATGTAAAAGGTGTTACTCATATTATCAATTTTGGTCTGCCTAAAGACTTAGACTTTTATGTACATCGTGTAGGTCGTACAGCACGCGCAGGAGCGGACGGAGTTGCTTATACGATCTTTGAGCAAAATGATCAGCTTGCGGTAGAAAAGCTGTTAAAGCGCGGGATTACATTTACGTATTATGATTTCAAGCGAGGAGAGTGGCAGAAGCTAGACAAACCACCTCTAGGGGTACCAGGTAAGCGCCCTAAATCAGCATCAGCTAAGCAAGAAACAGTGAAATCTGGTTCATCTAAAGAAGTTGTGAATACCGGCAGTGGAAAAGCAAAAGCAAAGCCTAAAAAAGTAAAGCCTGGCTATAAGAAAAAAGCTCGTTTTAAACAAGCGAAAGAAGCACAAAGAGAGCGTCGCATTTCATCACGCAAAAAGAAATAACGGGGGATTTGGAGAATGACCTTAAAACTTGGTTCACATGTATCAATGAATGGAAAGAAGATGCTTTTAGGAGCTAGTGAAGAAGCAGCATCCTATGATGCAAATACATTTATGATCTATACAGGCGCCCCTCAAAACACGCGTCGTAAACCAATTGAGGACTTAAATATTGAAGCTGGACTCGCTCATATGAAAGAGCATAATATGGTTGATATTGTTGTGCATGCACCTTACATCATCAATATTGCAAATACAACAAAACCAGAGACATTTGAGCTTGGAGTTAATTTCCTGCGATCAGAGATTGAACGCACAGAAGCATTAGGGTCAAAGCAGATTGTTCTGCATCCTGGTGCTCATGTAGGGGCAGGAGCGGAAGCTGGGATAGCTAAGATTATTGAAGGTCTAAATGAAGTGTTAGAAACAAAAAATGATGTTCAAATTGCCTTAGAAACAATGGCAGGTAAAGGAACTGAATGCGGCCGTTCATTTGAAGAATTGGCTGAAATTATAAACGGCGTCACACATAATGAGCGTTTATCAGTATGCTTTGACACGTGTCACACGCATGATGCTGGCTATGATATTGTTGAAGACTTTGATGGTGTACTTGATGAATTTGACCGCATCATTGGGGTAGAACGCTTAAAAGTACTTCATATTAATGACAGCAAAAATATCCGCGGGGCTAGAAAAGACCGTCATGAAAATATTGGTTTCGGTCATATTGGTTACAGTGCGCTGCATAAGATTGTACATCATCCGCAGCTTAAAGACGTTCCTAAGATCTTAGAAACACCATTTGTAGGTGAAGATAAGAAGAATAAAAAGCCGCCTTATAAACATGAAATAGACATGCTTAAAGCCGGAGAATTTGACGAACATATCCTAGGTAAAATCATGGAATAAATGATGTAAGATAGAGTAGAGCCGTCCTTATTAGTTTGATTGAAGCTAATAAGAACGGCTCTTTCTTTTTGGAAAAAAGACTCAACCTTAGCGAAAAGACATAAAGTAAGTATGGTTTTTTTTAATTAAAATTATAAAAAATGGCCAAATTGTTGTAGTAATTGCGTTACAATAGAGGAAACATGTGGATCGACTTCTGTTTGTAATTTTTGAATGATTTTATTGACTTGGTCTGCATTACCAACATCAATTTGTTCTTCTCGCAGGACATTTATGACACCTTCTGCTTGTTCTTTTGTAAGTGGAATTTGATATTGCGAACTTAATTGCATTAATTCTCCTGCGGTGAGTGAATTTACCTTTTGATTAACAAGCTGCTGCATAATTGAATTCATCAAAGCACCCCTTTATCATGTGATTAATGCGAATCGAACAAAAGCGAATGAAACAATCTGATTAAATATATGTTCCTAAACCGAAAAATGTGCAGAAAAAAAAGGGGATTTTATCCTTCTTATCGAATATTTAGAAACGTGACCTAAAATGTTGTTAATTTATTCCAACATTAAACCTCTGAATTTCAGAAAATACGTTCTCGTCTATTTGGAAACTAGAACGGTTTTATGCATGCAAAGAAGGAGAGGGGCAAAATGAAAAAGCATCCATTCTACAAACTGGCCCCTAAAGGGAGAAATCATATGTACACTCAACCTAAAACCTCAACGCTACATTCAAATGATCGTAATGAACCTATACTCAATCCAAGTCAACAATCAGAATCAAGGAATTATATCAATGAACTTGGAATTCCTTATATAAAGGTGAACCCCTATACAGATATTATTGATTGGAATTATTTATTTATAGAGCTTACTGATATGCGCTCAACGTATTTGAACGGTTCTTCTCTCGAGGAATTATCTACTCACGATGATTTAATGTCCTTATCCTTTCAGCTTGTAGTGAAGGTACTTGAAAATAAGGAGGGGGCTGAAGCCGATTTTGAAGAAGGAGAGATGCTTGTTCGAGTGCGAGCATTATCACCTTGTGAAAATGGTGATGTCTATCTGACCTTTGAAGATAGATCACTTCAAAAGCAGTTTGAGCACCTTTTAACTTTCCACCACCAAATGGAAGCCGTATCTCATATTGCGGCAGGAGTTGCGCATGAACTCCGGAATCCGTTATCAGTTATAAAAGGGTTCATGCAATTAGCAAAATTGACGGGTGATCACGAGAAGTATTACGATACCGTTATTTCTGAATTAAATAGAATGAATAGTATTATAGAAGACTTTTTGTCTGTTTCTAGAAAGAAAATTGATCGAAAAAAACAATCGCCGGCTCATATTATGGAATCTTTAATTGAGATTATGAAAGCGGAATGTTTGCTTCACGATGTTGAATTAACCCTGAACATTGAAGAAGCTGACAGGCATGTCTATGCAAATGAATCAATGGTAAAGCAGGTCATGTTGAACTTATTGCGCAATTCGATTGAAGCCTACGGCGGGTCAAATACCGCAAGAAAGTTTAGTATTCATGCCGCAGCATGTGACTCGGTCTATCGAGTCATTATTAGTGATAACGGAAAAGGCATGCCAGATGAAGTGTTAGAACAGCTAGGAAAGCCGTTTTTCACAACAAAAGAAAGCGGAACAGGCATAGGTATTCCCTTATGTAAAAAGATTATTGAAGATCACGGCGGTGAATTTATTATAGAAAGTAAATTAAGTGTAGGTACGACGGTCTCCCTCACCTTACCGTTTATTCCACCTAGCAACTAAGCGCTCCCATTCACTATAGGAGTGCTTTTTTGTGTGTTGAAAAGCAACCTTTACAACTGACGAAATTGTCACTATAATTGTATTCAGGAACAAAAGTTTCCTTAGGTAAACTTTTGTTCCTTAAACTAATCTGCACATTTAGTGATAAGTGACCATATACTTAAGAAAGAATAGAATAACGGGTTATGTAGGTATGTTGCTATAGGAGGGGGAGCGGAGATGAAAGAAGTTATAGAAGTAAGTAATCTTTCGGTATATTACGAGAACAATGAAGCGATAAAAAATATAAGTTTTAAAGCAGGTCAGGGCCAGTTAATTGGAATTGTAGGACCGAATGGTGCGGGTAAATCCACTCTCATGAAAGCTGTACTTGGGCTAGAGAAGTATAGAGGGAATGTATCTATTCTAGGTAAGAGAGTACAAGAGGTCAGAAAACAAATTTCTTATGTGCCGCAGCGTAATCAAATTGACTGGGACTTCCCTGTGCTTGTCGAAGATGTGGTCATGATGGGACGTGCAGCACATATTGCATGGTATAAGCGGCCGGGAAAAAGGGATAAAGAAATCGTTCAAGAGTGTCTAGATAAAGTCGGTATGACTAAATTCTCGAAGCGGCAAATAGGAGAACTATCAGGTGGACAGCAGCAAAGAGTATTTATTGCTCGTTCACTTGCTCAACAAGCTGATATTTTCTTTTTAGATGAACCTTTTGTTGGAATTGATGTGACGAGTGAGGAAATTATTATTGATCTTTTAAGAGAGTTAAAACGACAACAGAAGACGGTATTTGTGGTACACCATGACTTAAGCAAGGTGCAGGATTATTTTGATCAGCTGCTGCTTATTAACAAGGAATTAATTCAATTTGGTGCAGTAGAGAAAGTCTACACTCCAGAGATTCTTCAACAGACCTATAAGGGCAGTCTTGCCTTATTTGGTACAGATGATCATAAGATGGTGGTGACTCCTCAATGACTAATATCTCTTTTTTCATTGACCAAGTGATGCGCTATCCATATTTGCAGCAAGCATTGTTAGCAGCTGTTCTTGTAGGAATTATTTGCGGTGTGATTGGCTGTTTTATTATCTTAAGGGGCATGGCTCTTATGGGAGATGCCATTTCTCATGCAGTACTTCCAGGTGTGGTGGTTTCCTATATGATAGGCATTAATTTTTTCTTCGGTGCTGTATTGACCGGTGTGTTAACAGCTCTTGCAATCGGCTATGTTTCACAGAACAGCCGGATCAAAGATGATTCTGCGATAGGGATTCTTTTTACGGCCGCTTTTGCCCTTGGTATTGTCATGATCACAGGCTTAAGAGGAACTGGTATTGATTTATGGCACATCTTATTTGGTAATGTTCTGGCAGTATCCCGAACAGATTTATGGGTAACCGCCGGAATTGGATTTTTTGTTATTTTATTAATCGTTATTTTTTACCGTCCATTATTAATCAGTACATTTGATCCTGTCATGGCAAAGGCCACAGGAATTCCAGTACGGTTTATCCATTATTTACTGATGCTGCTGTTGTCTCTAGTAACGGTCGCATCCTTAAAATCAGTAGGGATCGTTTTAGTGGTTGCGATGCTGATTACACCGGGTGCAACGGCTTACTTGCTCACAGACCGGCTGCCGGTGATGCTAAGTCTATCTGCTGTTTTTGGCGTGATTTCAGCTATTGTAGGAATATATTTCTCCGTTATTTATGATGTAGCCAGTGGTGCATCGATTGTATTAGCTGCTTCTGTTTTGTTTGGATTAGCCTTTTTCTTTGCTCCAAAGCAAGGGATTGTAACGAAGTATATTAAACAGAGAAGGTATAAAGAAGCAAGTCGAGCTTCGTAATAAGTCGAGCTTCATATTAAATCGAACTTCATATTTAAATGAGCTTCATACATGTAGACTCCTAATCATTGATTACACTTCATTAATGATTAGGAGTCTTTATTATGCAATGCTTACCAATTGATCTGAAATCATTTCCTGTGCTTCTAAATATCTTCCTGCAAAAAAGTTGAGAAATCAAGCATGAGTGAAGAAATGGACTCAAACTATATGGGAATAACGTCGCTGTATCAGGAGAAGCGGTTTAAGACAGGCATTTCTCAAATTAACCTCTTTTATCAAAGTTGTCTTAGAAGCTATAATTCTGTAGGATTAAAAGCACTGCAGAGCAAGCAGGACAAATGCAGGATGAAGATTTTAGTAAATTTATTTAATTAAAACATAGAGGAGATACAGGATGAAAAAACAATATTTTTGGTTACTTGCTGTACTAACTCTTGCTATAGGTGTAGGGTACTATTTTTATCAAACGATTCAGCTGCAAGAAGCTGTAGAAAAATCTGAAGAAAAAATTGAAGAGCTTCAAACAGCTGTTGAAGTGAAAGAAATGGAACTATACTATGCCGGAGAAGGTAGTAAGCTAGAGAAGGACACTGGTTATGATTCATGGATGAGGTCTGTGCAGTTAGCAGAAGATCTATATGAAGATAGTGAAGGGCGATTCAAGAAAGAATGGGGAATTTTCTTAGGAGAAATAGCTGAACAGCATGATATAGACCCTCTTATTGTCTATGAAATGTTACGCACCGAAACGGGTGGTAAGTTTGATCCGACTTTAGTTGGTCCAGAAACACGTTATGGACATGCTTACGGTATGGCGCAGTTTATGAAAAATACGGCTCCTTGGATTGCTGAAAAAGCTGGGCTTGAATATTCTGATGAACTTTTATATGATCCCATTTATTCCATTGAGCTGGCTATTGAGTATTTAGGCTTTTTGTACGATCGCTATGAAGACTGGGATCACGCTTTAACAGCTTATCATCGCGGGATGTATGGCCTTGAGAAATACATTGATGAAAACGGACATGCTGCAAGCTGGTATGCAGTAGAAATTCAAGAAAATGCTGAGTCGCTTGAAGGCTTTGCATATTTAAATCAGAGGTAACACTAAAGGCAGTCATCTCATAAAGACGTGGTTGCTACAAAAATAAGAGGAACACTCGCACATGAGTGTTCCTTTTTTTTATTCATCGAAGGTTTCTGCATGTTTAAGAGCTTCTTCATAGAACGTAAGCTGTGATTGAATAAATGCTTCATCTTCTTTCTTTTTAACGTAATGATAGGTTCCTTTTTTCGTTTGCTCGCGGGCTTTTGTATTATCGAGCAAGGTGAGATTCAGGATCTCTTTGATTCGCTTTTTTATCGGCGGTGATAGAATTGGAAAAAGGATCTCAATTCGCTTTTCCATATTTCTAGTCATCCAATCAGCAGAGGAAAGGTATACTTTATTTTCGCCATTATGGTGGAAATAAAAAATTCTGCTATGTTCTAAAAAGCGATCCACGATACTTCTAACTCTAATGTTTTCGCTCACATTTTTAATTCCAGGCCGTAAACAGCATATTCCTCGAACGATTAAATCAATTTTCACTCCGGCATTTGACGCCTCATACAGCTTCAAAATAATCGGTTTATCTGTAAGAGAATTCATCTTCGCAATGATACGACCGTTTCCAAACTTCTTCTGGCAGGTTATTTCTTGATCAATCAAACGGAGAAACGAATCACGAATTTCAAACGGGGCAGTAGATAGATGGTGCCATTCAGGCTTTTCACGATAGCCGCTTAAATAATTAAAAAAATTTGTCGCGTCTATCCCCGTTTTTTCATTCGCTGTTAAAAGACCCATATCTGTATAAAGCTTGGCAGTTGAATCATTATAATTGCCTGTTCCTAAATGAACGAAGCGCTGAATTTCATTTTTCTCGTGCCTTACGACTAGAGTTATTTTACTGTGTGTCTTTAAGGATGTAATTCCATAGATCACATGGACGCCGGCTTTCTCTAACTTTTTAGCCCATTGTATATTGTTCTCTTCATCGAATCGCGCTTTTAATTCAACAAGAACGGTTACCTGCTTACCGTTCTCAGCTGCTCTTTCTAAAGCTTGAATAATAGGTGAATCTCCGCTGACGCGATAAAGCGTTTGTTTAATGGCAAGTACATTTGGATCATCTGCAGCTTGAGCAATAAAGTCAATTACCGGTTGAAATGATTCGTATGGATGATGGAGAAAAATATCCCTCTTTCTGATTGCCTCAAATATATTTTCTTCTCCTATTAAGTCAGCTGGAGGCTGCGGGATCAGTGTTTCATTAGCCAAATGTTCATGTTCGTGAGCTAGTTGTTTATAGAACTTAAATAAAAACGCAAGATCAAGAGGCCCCTTAAATGAGTACACGTCCCCTTTGTGTACTTCAAGAACATCTAGTAATAGATTTAAAATCGTTGGGTGCATCGTTCCATCTTGGATCTCAAGGCGAACCGCTGCTCCCCATTTACGTTTTTTAAGTTCTTTTTCAATTTCACGGAGTAAATCCCGGGCTCCTTCTTCGTGAATAGTCATATCCGCATTACGAGTAATGCGAAATGGTGAAACGGAGACAACCTCATAACCAAGAAATAACTCTCCGATAAAATAGCTGATGACATCTTCAAGCATAATAAAAGTTTCTTTTTTGGTAGAAGAAGGGAGGCTGATCACTCGATTTAAGACAGATGGTACTTGAACGATTGCGAGCTGGTTGGTCTTTGACTCCTCATTTTTTAATAGGACAGCTAAATTTAAGGATTTGTTTAATAGCATCGGAAATGGTCTGTACGCATCAATAGCCATAGGCGTAAGAACAGGATAAATATAATGTTGAAATCGTTTGTTCAGATAATCGAGCTGACTCGCGTCTAATTCACTTACATTTAGAAACTGAAATCCCTCGTGATAAAGCATAGGAACAAGAGTCTCAGTAAACACACTATCTTGAAGCTTCACCAGCCGATGATTCACAGCAGAGATTTCTTTTAATTGCTGCTTTGGTGTGAGCCCTGCTTTATTTTCAGGACGGTTAAATCCAGCTTTCACTTGATCTTTTAGGCCTGCTACACGAACCATAAAAAATTCATCTAAGTTAGAACTAAAGATGGCCAGGAATTTAAGGCGCTCGAGTAATGGATTTCGTTCGTCGATCGCCTCTTCAAGAACACGCTCGTTAAAAGCGAGCCAGCTTAATTCACGGTTATTATAGTAATTAGGATTATTTAAATTAATCTCTTTACGAGGGGTCAACTCTTTTGGCATAAGCGTCACCCTTTCTGTGAATAGGATGTTGGATCGTTCTGCACTGTCCTCTTACAGTTTATCAGCTGAATGTAAATAGTATGTTAAGATTAGCCGTGTCTAAAGCTCAAAGGGTACAAATTCGAGCTTAATATTCTCATTAATTACACGTTCAAGATGTTTCTTATGCTTAAGGGCATATTCCTGCTCAAATGAACAATCATGTTTGTAATAAATGGTCAACTCATAAGACGAGCTGTCTTTTTTCAGCTCACCTAATTCACATATTAAGTGACGGCCTGTTTTGTTTAGACTGTATGCCAGCTTCATTAATGACCCTAAAAACTCATAGCTCTTTAATTGTTTTTTTGTTACAAGTTTTTTGTATGGATGAGTGTACCGTGTGAGTGCTGACTTAGATTTAAAAGAGGAAATACAGGCAGTTGCCAAACGCTCTTTGTGGCTTAACCCGTCAACCGTCATATTCGTCAACAAATAAAAGGTATTCTGGCTGCTAGCTTCCTTATTAATAAACTCCCCAATATATAATACCTTCGCACTGTATTTCAATAATGTAAGTGCTTCTGATTCTTCAAGATCAACTGGGCAAAAGTCTTTAAAAAGATGATATAGTTTGGATGCTAAAGTAGTGATATACGTAACATGAAATAAATTAATGTCATAATCGTGGCTTAATTGATGAAAGCTCTCCTCTACAACAATTGGAAATCGGTCAGTTTCCATCGGACGAAGCATTTCTTCATACAGCAGTCCATCTCGTAAACCGCGCCGGCTCATTACAAAGGTTTCTGCCTCTGTATACTCTAAAAAAGTAGTAATCGCAATGGCTGCAGGGACGATAATGTCTGCGCGGTCTTTTGACAGGCCATCAAGAGATTGACGCTCGCTAAGAGACAGATGTGATAGGAGTGCTTCGGTATCTTGTAATTCTTCGGCACTCATCTCGTATTGATGTAAGCCGCCAAGAGGGTATTCATGCTGATGTTGATGGACAAGTGATACGTTTCTTGCGCTGCCCCCTATCCCAATCACATGCTGACTTTTGCAATCCTTTAGCCAAGGGAGCTCTCTAAACTGTCCAAGAACATATTCTTTAATTGATTCAAGCTCGTCTTTTGAGGCTTCTTCACCTTTAATAAATTCAGATTGAAGAGTGATCGCTCCAAAAGGAAAACTGTGGTAATGCTTCAACTCTCTGTTTTCAAAGTAAGTCACTTCCGTACTGCCTCCGCCGATATCAATGGTGAATCCAGTTTCAATCGCGGTTGAATTGACAACGGCTAAATAACCATAATACGCTTCTTCATATTCAGACAAGATGCGGATATCTATACCGAGCATATCAGATATTAATTCGACAATTGCCTGCTGATTTTCAGCTTGACGTAAGGCTTGTGTACCTACCGTAGCTATTTGAGCAACCTCGTGAAAATTCATCATTTCCTTAAAGCTTAACAAGATTTCAATTAGACGATTTATACCGGTCTCAGTCAGTTCATCAGCCTCATTAAGGTGAGTGCTTAACCTTGCTACTTTCTTTACATTATGTAACTCTTTAAAGCGGCCTTGCGAATCTAATTCTGTTATAACAAGCCGGATGGAGTTAGAACCAATATCGATAATGGCAAAACGTTTCATATTCATGTATCTCATCCTTTCAGATAGTGACATTAAACACCAAATGCCATTGAATAAGTAAAATTCCTTTAATAAAAACAGAGGATAAAATTGGATTATTTCTATTATATCAGATCGAATCCATACGGACGTCTATCTCTAATCAAGTACACCCGCAGGCAAAAGGGTAGACAGATCTTTATTTTGCTTTATAATGAGAAAAGATTGCTTATAAATCGGAACGGTTCTGACTATTTAATGAACCGATTATGGATAAACTGGTAATAGTACTTTTAAAGTGGGAGGGAGAACAATGCCTGCAACGACACTTACAAAATCAGAGACACAAGTTCAGACGATCGTTGAAATTAAGGATGTGTCTTTCCGTTATGGTAACCGAGTGGTCTTAGAAAATATTACACTTCCTATAAAAAAGGGAGCATTTTTAGGGTTGGTTGGTCCAAATGGTTCCGGAAAATCAACCTTAATTAAAACGATATTAGGGCTGAAAAAACCTCAAAGCGGAGAAGTGTATTTATTTGGGGAGCGTGTAGATAAGTTTAAGAAATGGGATAAGATCGGCTTTGTATCTCAGAAAGCAAACAGTTTTAATTCAGGTTTCCCCGCAACCGTATTTGAAGTTGTTTCTATGGGGTTATACGGAAAAGTAGGCTTATTCCGTTTTCTAAATCGTAATCATAAAGAAAAAGTTCGTCAAGCGATTGAAAGTGTAGGGATGACTGAATATTTGAACCAAAATATAGGAGAGTTGTCAGGTGGGCAGCAGCAGCGCGTATTTATTGCACGTGCACTTGTAAGTGATCCAGAACTTCTCATTCTTGATGAGCCTACAGTCGGGGTAGATGCGAAAAGCGTCAAATCTTTTTATGATATGTTGAGTCATTTAAATCGTGAAAAAGGGATCACCCTTTTAATGGTTACTCATGATATTGGTGCAATGACAGATCATGTTACAAATGTAGCTTGCTTAAATAAAAACTTGCATTTTCATGGCGGACCTAAAGAATTTGAAGAAAATCAAGATCTTTCTGCTATCTACGGCCATGATGTTCATTTGTTGACACATAATCATAGTCATGGAGGTCATTAATCAATGCTTGAGGCGTTTTTTCGGTATGAATTTTTACAGAACGCTTTCTTTACTGGAGTGATGATAGGGCTCTTAGCACCCATGCTAGGTGTTTTTTTGGTTGTTAGAAGATTATCACTGATCGCTGATGCCCTGAGCCATATTACTCTTTCCGGTATTGCAGCGAGTTTGTTGCTCGGAAAGCATGTTGTGTTCTTTCAAGGGCTAAACCCTCTTTACATGGGAATGGTTTTCTCAGTTGGGGGAGCTTTGTTAATCGAGCAATTAAGAAGCGTTTATCAATATTATAAAGAAATTGCTATTCCTATTATTTTATCTGGAGGGATTGGGTTAGGGGTAGTGTTTATTTCGCTTGCAGATGGGTTTAATAATGATTTATTTAATTACCTGTTTGGGAGTGTTATTGCTGTTACTCGTTCTGATTTGTGGACGATTTTAGGTGTGACTATTGTTGTTTTAGTTGTGTTAACACTATTTTATAAGGAATTATTTTTCTTGTCCTTTGATGAAGAACAAGCTGTCGTATCTGGTTTGAACCGGAAGCTGGTTCATTTTATTTTTATTGTCATGGTTGCACTTGTGATCGCTGCATCTATGAGAATTGTTGGAATTTTGCTTGTCTCCTCCTTAATGACTCTTCCGGTGGCCGCTGCTATGCGTTTTGCCAAAGGGTTTAAGCAGATGTTCGTTTATTCGATTTTATTTGGGCAAATCTCTGTCATTGGCGGCTTAATTTTAGCTTATCAGCTAGACTTAGCGCCAGGCGGTACGATCGTTATATTAGCTGTCCTGATTTTAATCGGCTCAATAGCAGTTGATAAGATGATGGGAGGACGCCAGATTAATTGGAAGCGAGCGTATGGGAAGAAATAAAGCTGGGTTATAGCTTCTTTCAGAAATGTAGTGGAATGATGTAGTAATAAATTCAAAACTAAACTCTTCAAACATGGGGTATAGCGGATTCGTCGCTTCTGAACTATACTACGCTTTCCGTGTGGAGCTGGTGAGCTTCTTCGGGCTTGGGCCCTGTGGGATCTCACTCCTGCTCTAGTCCACACAGGAGTCTCCGTATAATTCATCCGCTAGGTTATTTGCTTTATGGATATATTTAGTGGAATGATTTAATTTGGAGTCACTTCATTCATAAATATCATTACTTTTACCTCTGTTTCATTTGAAAAGGTTCCTAATAAGCCATTCTCAATGAGAGGAACCACTTATTAATCTACTCGCTCCGTTGATTGGAGTGGAAAGCGAGTACCTGCAGCAGAAATCAACAAATTCTTTAAGTGGAGACTTTTTCAGTGGTGTTGCAGGGCATTCGATAAAGGTAGGAGATGCATCATGCAGGAATTATTAATGAATTTAACATTTATAGAACGCGGAGTACTGGCAGGAGTTTTGATTGCTCTTATTTGTCCGATTGTGGGTGCTTTTTTGATGGTCAGAAGAGTTTCGATCATTTCTGAATCACTATCTCATATCACCCTAACAGGAATCTCTGCTGGAGTTTTATTAGGATCGACAACGATGATTTTTAGTGATTTAAACCCTATGTATGCAGGACTTATCTTCGCTGTTGCCGGCTCTTTGCTTATTGAAAAGCTGCGTGATCTTTATAAACACTTTCAAGAGCTTGCTATTCCTATTATTTTATCTGCTGGTGTAGGGTTAAGTGCTATTTTTATGAGCCTGTCTCAATCAGGGTATAATGAATGGTATGCGTATTTATTTGGAAGTATTGTTAGTGTAAGCCGCGAAGATTTACAATTTATTATTTATACAGCACTCATTGTGATTGGTATCGTTATTTTATTTTATAAAGAGTTTATTTCCATTTCTTTTGATCAAGAATATGCTACGGTCTCAGGGATCTCAGTTCGTTTTATGAATCAAGTATTCGCGATACTCGTCGCGTTTATTATTGCAATGTCAATGAAGGTTGTAGGGATTTTACTTGTAGGTGCGATGATTGTATTGCCTGTGGCTACAAGCATTCATCTCTCTAAAAGCTTTAAACAAGTGATTGGGTTTGGAATCCTATTTGCTCAGATTGCCATGTTATCTGGAGTCTATTTTTCTTATCAATTTAATATTGCCACTGGCGGGATGATTGTTGTAATGGGTATGTTACAGCTTGTGATCGTAATGGGTGTTAAAAAGATCATCAATGAGTGGCAAAGGAGGGCTAAACGTGAATATTGATCAAGCAATGACGGTATTAAAAAATAAAGGATATAAGCATACAGATAAGCGGGCGGATATGCTGAAGCTTTTTGCAGACCAAAAAAGGTACTTATCGGCAAAAGATGTATTAGAAAGTCTTCAAGATGAGTATCCTGGTTTAAGCTTTGATACCATTTACCGTAACCTTTCGTTGTTTAGTGACTTAAATATATTAGAAGCTACGGAACTTGAAGGAGAAAAACGCTTCCGCTTTAGCTGTGCCACAAGTGAACATCATCATCACCTTATTTGTCTTGATTGTGGTAAAACAAAGCACATTCATAGCTGTCCGATGGATTCACTTGATACAATGTATCCTGATTTTGAAGTGACCGGTCATAAATTTGAGATCTATGGAAAATGTGAGGAGTGCAGATCGTAGCATTGGAATTAAATATAATGAAACACAATGAAGCCCTCGCTTTAAGCGGGGTTTTTTTCATGGGAAGAGCCCCATCAACTTACAGGTTTCTTTATTTGGTTTGTGAAACATGCTAGTAGCAGGAGGGATGCTTAATGGCAAATCCAATTGTAAAATGCAATGTAGCAAACTGTGCGTTTTGGGGAGAAGGGAATCGGTGTCAGGCAGAATCAATCCTAGTGGAGATCGACAGCCATGCAGATAGGAATTATCACATGGAAGCTAGTGATGAGCCTTATGCGGATGCACTGCATCGAGATGCAGCAGATAAAAGCGCTGAAACCTGCTGTCATACATTCCGTCCGAAAAAGTAAGACAAAAAGACGAAACGATGCGTTTCGTCTTTTTGTCATGGAGTTCTTATTAGTTTTCTGCAGTCTCAAGCATCCATTGATCAACCCAATCCTTTGCTTCCTGCCAAGTGTGGGCGCGAATCACATTTTTAGGAGCGCTTAATCGGTTATATGGGGTATCCATTAAAATAACAGGAATATTAAATTCTTCTGCAATCATGACCGCATTATCATGCTTGTCTTCAAAGAAAATATCTAATTTATGTTCTCTGACTGCATCTAATTTATCGTGTTTCCCGACAAGTTCAATGTGATCGAAGGGAACTTGATTAGAGACAAACCAATCCTTTGTAATTTCATCAAGGTGTTGTCTTCTTGCAGTGATATAAATCAAATCATGCTGTCTAGACCAATTATGAAGAATATTTTCAGCATAAGGTGCAAGCTTTGCTTCACTATAAATGGTTCCTTCATGTTTAGTCATCCAGTCCCAAAATTCTTTTTCCGAGATCTTAAGAATAGATGTTAAATCGTATTGTGTAAGGTCGTCTAAAGTGAGTGACTGCTTAAAATGTTTATTTAAGTGTGGAACAAACGTATTAGGATCTGTGACTGTTCCATCTATATCCAATCCAAATCTCTTCTTAGTTGTCATTTGGTTCACCTCATAGCTCAGTATTCGTAAAGATTTATTCAAACTTCTTTATTCTATACCTACCTTACACGAAAGAGGGGAGGGAAGTCTAGATCATTTCCTGCACTTGTAAAGATTAACTCCGATAATTTTACGTGCTGGCGTCATACTATTACTGCTCCCACAAAATTTGAAAGTGAGGGATTCGTATGGCAGATGATAAGCATCCAAAAGATGAACCCATTCGCTTGTTGGATGAGGATGATCGTTCTTTAACTTTGGTAAATAACCATGTTGAAGGACGAGATGATGACCGTGACCTTTCACTAGCGTTATCAGAAGAAGAACGAGAGGCAGAAAATCATGCTGAGGTAGAAGAGGAACCTGTTAACTCAGAATATCCACTTCAACCGAGCTTCCAAGAAGAAAGCGCAGCTGAGTATGCAGCGGTAAATGGAATGGCTGGTGCGCGTCCTTTTGACGAAGACCAAACGGTTGAGTCAGCAGAACGCAGAGATACAGCTTACAGCAATGAAGATGATGTCACGGCTGGCCGTGGTGTTGGAACCTTTGCGATTGTTCTTTCCATCTTATCGTTATTCTTCTTACCAGTATTGCTTGGAGCAGCTGGGATTGTTATTGGTTTTGTATCACGTCGTATCGGCTCTACCTCGCTCGGTAACTGGGCTATTGGTATCGGGGCTGTGTCGATTTTAATGACCGTCTTTTTCTCGCCGTTTTTTTAGCGGTAGGAGATGTGGGAGCAGGAGTATAACTAATTATCACTCCATAATGAAAAAGCATAAGCCTGGTGGCTTATGCTTTTTCTAATTGACGTTGTGCTTCAAAATATTCTTCAGCAATTTTATCAATTTCACGCTTTAATTCCTCGACCATAGTTTCTTCCGGTACTTTACGCACGATTTCACCTTTCATAAACAGCAGTCCTTCACCACGTGCCCCTGCAATGCCGATGTCGGCTTCACGGGCTTCCCCAGGACCATTTACAGCACATCCAAGAACGGCCACTTTAATCGGTGCTTTAATCGTTGAAATATAGTCTTCAACCTCATTTGCAATACTGATAAGGTCAATCTCAATTCGTCCGCAAGTAGGACAAGAGATAAGAGTGGCTGCATTTGACGCTAGTCCAAACGACTTTAACAGCTCTCTGGCAACTTTTACTTCTTCTACAGGGTCTGCACTTAATGAAATACGCACAGTGTTACCAATGCCCATGTTTAAGATGGCTCCGAGGCCAGCAGCACTTTTAATTGTACCAGCAAACAATGTACCTGATTCGGTAATACCTAAGTGAAGCGGGTAGTCAAAAGCTTTCGCTGCTTTTTCATATGCTTCAATAGCAAGATTCACATCAGAGGCTTTCATTGAAACGATGATGTCATGGAAATCCAGGTCTTCTAAAATTTTAATATGATGAAGAGCACTTTCAACCATCCCATCAGCCGTTGGGTAACCGTATTTTTCTAGGATGCGCTTTTCAAGCGATCCAGCATTTACACCGATACGAATCGGAATACCTTTTTCTTTAGCAGCCTTAACAACAGCTTCAACTTTCTCGCGGCGGCCGATATTACCCGGGTTAATACGGATTTTATCTGCTCCGCCTTCAATAGCTTTTAAAGCTAATTTGTAATCAAAATGAATATCAACTACTAGTGGAATAGAGATTTGTGCTTTAATGTCAGCGATAGCTTCCGCTGCACGCATGTCTGGACAAGCGACACGAACAACCTGACAGCCCGCTTCTTCTAATCGTTTAATTTCTGCAACAGTTGCTTCAACGTCATGTGTTTTGGTCGTAGTCATACTTTGAACAACTACTTCATTGTTTCCACCAATCGTCAAATTACCGACCTTAACTGGACGAGTTTTTGTACGATGTGTTAATTCGGTCATTGACCAATCGCTCCTTTTATAACAAAAATGGTTTCAGCCATTTTTGCCTAGTCACTCATGAGATACGTATTCATTCTATCAATGAGCGTTTCGATTTGGCAAGAAGAAAGTCATTGATTGCCGTAATAAGGAAACTTATACGTTTCTCCTATTTGAATGTTTTCAGGCTCAATCCCTTGATTCAAGTGTTTGAAATCAAAAATGACTTCTTGAATGGAGGCAGGGAAGGGAACAATTCCTTCATGTAAATGTTCAACAATTGAGAGAACGGTATACCCAGGTTCAACGACCACTTCAACAAATGGTTCTGTAATCACTGGTTCTTCGCTTACTTCATTGGTCATGACAGACTCCGCTTCTTCAATTTCAACCGTTTCCTCAGGTGCTGCTGTAAGGCCATTGGGTAAAGTGCCAATCGTTAGATCATAATAAACACTATAAAGGATGATCAGGATAATAAGTCCGAATCCAATCCGTTTCATGCTTGTCCCTCCCTCAGGATCTCCTGCCATTTAGATGAAATATCACACGACAGACAATCGTTCTTTCTATAAGTGTATGTTGATCTTGGAAAAGTATGACAAGCTATTTAAAAATGAATGGACATAAAAAAAGGCGTGGTGAATACATTGAAACAAACAGAGAATGCTCGTCCGTTGTTAGTGCTTACTATAATTGGACTTCTGCCTATTGTGATGGTTCTTGGCAACTCCATGTTCATACCGGTCCTCCCATTTATGCAAGCTGAACTTGGGGTATCGACCGCGCAAGCTGGATTAATCTTAACGATCTTTTCTGTTCCTTCTGCACTGTTTATTCCTGTTAGCGGCCTATTGAGTGATCGTTATGGCAGACGAAATATAGTGATGGTTTCATTGCTGATTGTCATGTTAGGATGCATCATTTCTGGGGCTGGCTCTGTTTTTCAATCGTTTGAAGCGATTCTTGCCGGAAGATTCATTCAAGGGATTGGAGCAGGAGGAGTGACGCCGATTGCGATGGTGCTTGCAGCGGAATTGTTTCAAGGAGATAAACGGAATCAAGCGCTAGCATCAATTGAAAGTTTTAATGGGGTTGGAAAAGTGATCAGTCCTGTCATAGGAGGAGCGGTATTACTTGGAGTATGGTATTACAGTTTTGTTGTGTATTTAGCGGCAGCCCTTTTAGCATTTATGGGCTTTTATTTAGTTATTCCGAAAAATGAAGCTGTGCGCCAAGAAAAAGGCAAGGGGATGATCAGAGAAGCAATTCAGTTTATTAAAAGTGAAAGAAATGTTCTGATGCCTATTTTTTTAGCAAGCGGTGCCGGAATGTTTTTGTTGTTCGGATTTCTCTTTTTACTTTCTTATGAATGGGAAGGAATGTATTCTTCTAATGGGTTAATCAAAGGTCTTGTATTAGCGGTACCATTACTTCTTTTAACAGTTTGTTCCCTTTTGACAGGTAAGTATGCTTTGAAAAATGCAGATCAAATTAAAAGGTGTATTTTGACAGGTTTATTGCTTTTCATTTTGGTGGCATTGGTTTTTATTTTTACAAGCGGCTTCTTAAGTGATTTACTGCTAACCAGCCTTCTTTCAATCGGACTTGGCTTTCTGTTGCCGGGATGCAGTGCGGCTGTGGCTGCTGTTGTCAATCAGCAGATAAAAGGAATGATCTTTTCCATTTATTCTATGGTCCGTTTTCTTGGCGTTGCTTTTGGACCGTACTTTTTTGGTGTATGGTTAGATGACCGTATGCAAATGAGCTTTAACATCCTACTTTTAGCAGGTGTGACATGTGTGGTTTTAGTATGGAATTGGACGTGTCTGCCAATTGGGAAAACATGTGAAACCCATCAAACTTCATGAGAATGAATAAAAGATAGATCTAAAGTCCCTTTTCTTTTTTCTGTAAAAACTGTTTCCTAATGAGTAGAGCATTCGTTATATAGTTGCTAATAGTTGGTAAATGATGAATGCCGTATGGCCGGTAAGTGGTCAGAATAAAGGAGAGATTAATTTGAAACACTCATGGAAGAAACTGCTGTCGCTTGTTCTCGTGTTTACGTTATTGTATCCAATGCTCTTGCCAGCAGCTGCTTTAGCAGACGCTGCACCTGGAGACGTGATTGTCACATTGGGGGAAAATCTATCACCAGCTGATCGAGAAAAGATTTTAGCTGAAATGAATGAGACTGAAGAGACAGAGATTATTACAGTCAGTAACCAAGAAGAAAGAGAATACTTGGGTGATTATATTAGCTCCTCACAAATTGGTACGCGTGCCTTATCTTCTACAAAGATCACTTTGGCGGAGCAAGGGGCTGGAATCAATGTAGAAACGAATAATATTACATGGGTATCTGAAGGCATGTATGCGAACGCATTAGTAACTGCAGGTGTGGAAGATGCTGAAATTTATGTCACAGCTCCATTCCCTGTTTCAGGGACAGCTGCTTTAACAGGTCTGATTAAAGCGTATGAAATTGCAGCTGAAATTGAGATTCCTGAAGAGCAAAAGCAAGTAGCGAACGAAGAAATGGTCCGTACGGCAGAGCTTGCCGAGTCGATCGGGGTAGAAGAAGCTACTGAACTTATGAACCGAATTAAAGAAGAAATTGCAAATAATCCGGTAGAATCTGAAGAGGATCTTAGAGAACTTATCAGACGGATTGCAGCAGAACTTGGGATTGAACTGACAGAGCAAGAACTTGATGGACTGGTTTCATTATTCATGCGAATGAAGGACTTAAATATTAACTGGGATCAGGTACAAGATCAAATCTCTAAAGTCCGCGATAACTTAGGTGAATTTTTAGCACGTGAAGACACGCAGAACTTTATTAGTCGTTTTCTAGAAGTGATCGCTCAGTTAATTGAAGCACTTAAAGGACTATTTACATCTGAGGCATAAGAGAGGGAGAGGGTTCCCTCTCTTTTTCTTTTACACAGAACGATAAGGTGTAGTACGATGTATGTATGCAGGGACTGTCTTTTCGAAGGGTTTGACTGACTGTTTTTTCGCTTTTTCAATCATCTTTTTTCCTGCTTTTTTCATTTCAATACCTCCTGAATTGATCTGTATTATCATGTAGTTGTATGATTATCTTGACCAAGGGAACGATTTAACTATTCATCGTTATATATAACCAAAAAATTGAAACAATTTTTATTTCTTTTCGTATATACATAAAAAGAGGAGGGACGTTTATATGGAATGGCTAGATTCCGCAACAATCGGCTTTTTTGTAGTCTTTTTAGGCACATTATTCTTATTTGGTGAACTTCTTGTTAGAATGAGAGGGATTTTCGCGATACTCGGTGTGGCCATTATGGCTATGTATTTCTCTTATCACCTAGCGGGTGACGTAGGATTTTGGGTCGTCATTCTTTATGTCGTTGGTTTAGCACTGATTATTGTAGATGGTAAAGTAATTACTGATGGGACAGTCGCCTTATTAGGTGTGCTTCTTATGATTACAGGTCTAGCTTTGCCTGCACCAGATTTAATTTATGGTATTTTAGTATCAATGGGCTTTTTAGTAGGTGGATTTAGTTCTGGTTTATTTTTGAAAGTATTTCCATCTCGTGATCTCTGGGCTCGTCTTACGTTAAAAGACCGTTTGACAGGAGATATGGGATATAACTCTTTAAGAGAAGATTACCGAGAGCTGGTAGGTAAAGAAGGTAGAACCCTTAGTGCGTTCAGGCCTACGGGAACGGTCGAAATTGAAGATAAACATTATAGTGCAACAAGCGGGGGACAATGGCTTGAGGCAAATATGACGGTGAAAGTCACAGATGTTGATGGGACACGAATTGTGGTAAAGAAGATTAACGAAGAAAAACCAAGCGATGAGGCCTGATCAGGCTCATCACTTGGTTTTTTGTTTTGGTTTTGGAATAGCGCTTAGCGCATAGACAATCATACAAAGTACAGCCAAAACTAAGAAGTATCCAGGGATGCCTCCTATAAAAACGTCTGCCCAAGCAAATAAGATCACAGGAAGGGTCATCGCATAAGCTGTAATTAACCACATATGACGATACTGAATGTTTTTTCTGGTACCTCTAAATAATAAAGCAACAAAGGCCAAGATTGTTATCCCGAGAAAAGCAAGTCCTAATACGCCGCTGTACATAAGCAATGATATGATAGCGAGCAATAACGGGAGGAATCCTTTAATATCAGTTAGCCGCTCGTTAAGCTCTGTGTCACTGACCTCTTGGAGCCCTATTAAAGAATAATTAACAGAATGTGTTGAACCATATCTGAATAGGAGCGCTTCATTCTGTTGAAAAATAATTCCTTCGCCAAGCTGTTCAAGGTCTTGGGTAGTTAATTGATTATTTGGGTCAAGGACAAAGACACCTTCAGACAGGGATTCATTTACATAGGGTTCATCCACCTCTGCTTGCAGCTCGCCGTCCCTTAGTGAAAAGGCTGGCATGTCGTTTTCAAGGCTCTCTTCTAGCTGGTTTATGCTGGATACATACGTCATTATTAAAGAGACAATAAAAGGTATACATGCAATAAACACAACCATCAAAACATGCAGCAGTGCTTTTGTGATAGGCTGAAACCGGCTGTATGCTATTACTTTTTTATCAAATAGGCTTTTATAGAAAAATTGGAAAGCGTTCATTTTATTCTCCTCTCATATCAACACATATTCTATCTGAAGCCGTTAAAATCAACAAGTTTCAAATACGTGAACAAGCATTATTTGGCGAATGTTCAAGATGCTTTAAAATTTTTTAAAAAATCATATTTACAAAATGTTTATAAATGCTTAATAATAGATGGGGTGTCATTGTTGAGGTTTGTCGAAAGTCGAAAAATTAAATAGGAATGACTTTCTAAAATGAGGGGATGAGATTAAGTGGATTTACAGACACTTTTGTTCATGTTTTTTGGAGGTCTCGGAATATTCCTTTTTGGGATCAAATTCATGGGGGACGGCCTTCAAAAAGTAGCAGGGGAGAGACTGCGTGACTTATTGGACAAGTTTACGACGAACCCTGTTATGGGGGTTTTTGCCGGGATATTTGTTACTGTATTGCTTCAAACAAGTACCGGTACAACGGTTTTAACGATTGGGCTTGTTAATGCTGGTTTTATGACATTGAAGCAAGCGATCGGTGTAATAATGGGTGCTAATATTGGAACGACGGTAACAGCGTTCATTATCGGTATTAAAATCTCAGCCTACTCACTGCCAATCATTGCTGTAGGGGCGGCCTTGATCTTCTTTATTAAACAGAAGAAAGTGAATAATTACGGCCAAGTTATCTTTGGATTTGGTGCATTATTCTACGGGTTAGACCTTATGGGAGAAGGGTTAAAGCCATTGCGAGAACTGCAAGCATTTGCTGATTTAACGGTTCAAATGGCAGATAATCCGCTGCTTGGTGTGTTGATCGGTACTATTTTTACAGTTGCCGTACAAAGTTCCAGCGCATCAATTGGACTCTTGCAGCAGCTATACGATCAAGGGGCGATGACCTTAGATGCTGTGCTTCCGGTATTGTTTGGAGATAATATCGGGACAACGATTACAGCTATTTTAGCTGCGATTGGCGCATCTGTTGCGGCAAAACGTGCAGCATTAACACATGTAATTTTTAATTTGATCGGTACAGTTATTGTTTTAATTGTATTTCCGCTGTTCTACAACTTAGTAAGTTTCTTAGCGGTAGAACTAGGGTTGAACCGTCCGATGACAATTGCTTTTGCACATGGGATATTCAACGTATCAAACACGCTGATTCAGCTTCCGTTTGTAGCCTTGTTGGCTGTTATTGTGACAAAGCTTGTGCCTGGTGATGAGTACAACATTGAATATAAAGCGAAGCACTTAGATCCTCGCTTTATCGGAAGATCACCTGCTATTGCATTAGGACAAGCCAAGCAAGAGGTTATTCGAATGGCCGATTTCTCTGAGAAAGGACTTATTGAAGTAAGTCAATACTTAGAGAATGGACAGAAACGTCATGCCGAAATGGCGACACAGTTTGAAAGTGCGATCAATAACTTAGACCGTAAAATCACAGAATACCTTATTCAAATTTCATCACGTTCGTTATCTGATCAAGATTCTAAGATGCATTCCATGCTTATGGATACTGTCCGTGATATTGAACGTATTGGTGATCACATAGAAAATATTGTAGAGCTAAAGGATTATCAAAAGACTCATAAAGTAGTCATGTCAGATACAGCGATTAGTGACTTACGTGAGATGTTTGATTTGACGATCTCTACTTTGCAAGAAGCTATCTCCTCCCTAGATAACGGAGATACTGATCAAGCCCGTTCTGTTCTTGAGAAGGAAGATCTTATTGATAAGATGGAGCGCAAACTCCGTAAACAGCATATTGCCCGCGTCAATGAAGGAAGATGTTCAGGCGCAGCAGGCATTGTGTTTGTAGATATTGTTAGTAACTTAGAACGTATTGGTGACCACTCAGTGAATATTGCTGAAGCAGTGATTGGAGAAGTTCGCTAACATTTGGAGCTGTCCTAGCGGGGCAGCTTCTTTTTTTTGTGTGATAGGAATTGGTTAACAGGATTGATTTAAAGCAGCCAATTCATTAATGGAATGTGAGTGGAACTGGAACTTTTTAAAGGTGAGTTATGCTATAATGAACAAGCGTCTAATAAGTGTTGTACCTCTTTGAAATATAAGCGTACAAAAATAAAAAAACATATTGACTTTATCTCCGTTGGTTGGTATTATAATTCTTGTCTTCAACAAAAGACGGATGATACATAACATATTCCACAGTAGCTCAGTGGTAGAGCAATCGGCTGTTAACCGATCGGTCGTAGGTTCGAGTCCTACCTGTGGAGCCATTATGGCGGTGTAGCTCAGCTGGCTAGAGCGTACGGTTCATACCCGTGAGGTCGGGGGTTCGATCCCCTCCGCCGCTATCCTTATTACTTATCATAAACAAATGGCGATTGTGGCGAAGTGGTTAACGCACCGGATTGTGGTTCCGGCATTCGTGGGTTCGATTCCCATCAGTCGCCCCATACGAGGACCCTTAGCTCAGTTGGTTAGAGCAGTCGGCTCATAACCGATCGGTCGTAGGTTCGAGTCCTACAGGGTCCACCATAGTTTTATATTGCGGAGGAATACCCAAGTCCGGCTGAAGGGATCGGTCTTGAAAACCGACAGGCGGGTTAAACCGCGCGGGGGTTCGAATCCCTCTTCCTCCGCCATACATAATGATAATTGATTTACATAGAAAAAGAGCTGCCCCCTCGGGCAGCTCTTTTGTGTTGAATAACTATATTAGGCGAGGGCAAATGGAAGCGATTCAGCTCTGAAACGATACAATTTGGTGTAAGAGTGACGCAATTGGAGTTTGAACCGCCGCAATAAAAGCAGAGTGACGCAATTAAGCGATCAATCGATTCAATTCTGTGATCCACCCGCGCAATCACTTCTCTAATTAGCGCATAAACTGATTGAAAACATACAATTAAATTTCCGGCCGCTGGGTGACATAACCATGCCCGCTTTATTCACGTGCGGCTCTGAATTATGACGATTTCTTAATGTTTAGGTTAAGAATATCCAAGTGATAAGACCAAGTGAAATACAGTACACGGCGAAATAACTTAATTTTGCTTTTTGAACCATGGCAATCAACCACTTAATACTAATTATGGCAAACAAAAAGGAAGAAATAAAGGCTAGCCATAATTCAAGGCCCACACCGTCTGTAAATTGCCCGATAATCTCAGGAAGTTTTAAAAGGGTGATTCCAGATATAATCGGAATGGAGAGTAAAAAGGAGTAGCGAAGAGCTGTCTCTTTGTTCAAACCGCACCACAGGGCCACAACGAGAGTACTTCCCGCACGTGATATGCCTGGTATGACTGCTAATGCCTGCCCGAGCCCGATTAATACCGCATGCCCCCATGTTATTTCCTTTGGTCCCCTCAATCCCTCATTTACACCATGTTCAATTAAGATTAAAAAGATCCCGGTGATAATCAGAGCAGCGCCGATCGTCGCTGTATTGGTGATGGAGTCTCCAAACCAACCTTCCATCAGCTTACCGACAATCATTGTAATAAGAGTAGAGGCGGCCATTAAAGCAGTAAATCTGAAATCGCCTTCGCTTCGTTGGTCTTTCTTAAAAAGATATTGATAAGAACCCTGTAAAAGCTTCAACACATCTTTTCTAAAATACAATAAAACGGCAAGCAAAGATGCTAAATGCAGAAACACTTCAAATGTTAAGGGGCTATCACTCATATTTATCTTAAGCAGTTTTTCAAAAATGAGGAGATGAGCACTGCTTGAGATGGGAAGAAATTCTGAAATTCCTTGTATAAACCCTATGAATAAAGCTTCAATCCACGACATTAGATCCTCCTTTAAAGCTAAGTTATTACATTCTTATGGGACAAGAAATGAATTTATGATCCATCTTGTTTAAAGGGGTTAGGTAGTGGGAAATGTATAAAGGTGTGCGAAATCGAAAGAATAGTGCATTATCGTTGCAACAAAGAGAAGATTTTGGTAATGTAGAAGCGGAAAGACTTAAGAAACATAACTGTTGATTAAGTCATTTGCCTTTTGGGAAAAGACGTCCCAAGTTACACATGTATTCATTATAAGGAGGAGATTTTGAAATGGCTTACGAATTACCACAATTACCTTACGCAGCAAACGCTCTAGAACCTCATATTGATGAGCAAACAATGAATATTCACCACGGGAAGCATCACAACACTTACATCACTAAATTAAATGCAGCACTTGAAGGACATGATGATCTTCAAAGCAAAAGCATTGAAGAGCTTGTAAGTAACCTTGATGCAGTACCTGAGAACATTCGTGGTGCAGTACGTAACAATGGTGGCGGACATGCTAACCACACATTCTTCTGGCAAATCCTTAGCCCGAATGGTGGCGGTGCACCAACTGGCGAATTAGCAGATGCAATTAATTCTGAATTTGGCAGCTTTGAAGCATTCAAAGAAAAATTTGCTGATGCAGGAGCTAACCGTTTCGGTTCTGGTTGGGCATGGCTAATTGTTGATGGCGGAAAGCTTGCTGTTACAAGCACTCCAAACCAAGATACGCCTCTTATGGAAGGTAAAACACCAATCCTAGGATTAGATGTTTGGGAGCATGCTTACTACTTAAACTACCAAAACCGTCGTCCCGACTACATCAACGCATTCTGGAATGTAGTTAACTGGGAAGAGGTTTCAAAACGTTACGCAGAAGCTAAATAATAAGCAAAAGCTAAATGATAATAGGAAAAGCAAAGTCCAAGCGGGCTTTGCTTTTTTTTTATTGGCAAAGCTAAACATCCCTTTCCGCTATTATTTTGTCCAGCTTCAAGGGCTATTCGCTCGAGGTTCCTTCTTACCGTTAAACGAGGTAAAAAAAGCGACCTCTTATTACCGGCCGTCCAGGACTTGTCGCTCATAAACAAGCCCTTTCCGCTTTTATTTATCCAGCTTCAATGGGCAGCGGCTCGAGGTCTTTTCATTCAAAAACTGTTTGGCAATGGCGGCCAAGCCAGTTTCTGCCTGAAAAGCTTGACGCCGCAAAACGCCCCTTTCCGCTTTTATTTTGTATAACGGGTTTTTGTTAAGACACACTACTGAGTAAGGGTGGTGGAGTCGGTGAAGAAGTCTGTTATTCAAAAATTGCTTGGAGATGTAGAGGTAACGAGAGATTTAGTGCTTCTCCTAACGATTGGGGGGTTATATGCCCTAAGTATTGCGCTTTCTAATACGTTTGTTAACGTTTATTTGTGGAAGCAGTCAGGGGAGTTTATTGATTTAGCCTTATATAATTTAACGGCTGTTATCTTTCAGCCATTAACATTTATATTAGCCGGAAGGTGGGCGAAGAAAATTGACCGTGTGATTGTGCTTAGGTTAGGGGTCATTTTCCTAGCTGGATTTTATACGACAGTGCTTTTATTAGGTGATGTTGCGAATCATTATTTAGTGATATTAGGTGCGCTGCTCGGTATAGGGTTTGGATTTTACTGGCTTGCCTTTAATGTACTCACATTTGAGATCACTGAACCGGAAACGCGTGATTTCTTTAATGGATTTTTAGGCTTGCTTACGTCCTTTGCAGGCATGATTGGACCGATTGTTTCAGGATATATTATTACAAGGATGGAGCAGTTTACAGGGTATTCCGTCATATTTGGAATATCACTAACTCTTTTTGTAGTAGCTGTATTAATGAGTTTTCTTTTAAAGAGAAGAGCTGCAGAGGGCAAATTCTTTTTTAGACAAATTCTAGCGGAACGAAAAAATAATGCAAATTGGCGTCATATCCTCCATGCTCACTTTTTTCAAGGGCTTAGAGAAGGGACTTTTATCTTTGTCATTGTTGTTTGGGTATACATTGCAACAGGCAGTGAGTTGGCAATCGGTACGTATGGGCTTGTTGCTTCTGCTGTTCAATTTATAGCCTATTATACTGTTACCAGGTTGATGAAGCCGAGTTTTCGGAAGAAGTCCATTTTAATTGGCGGATCCATTCTCTATGCTGCGATTTACCTGATTGTCTTTGATTTATCCTTTGCGAAATTAATCATGTATGGAATCGTCATTTCTATTGCGTACCCAATGTTATTAGTACCATATATTTCGCTTACTTATGATGTAATCGGTAAAGGGTGGAAGGCTGCCGAAATGAGGATCGAGTATATTGTCGTCAGGGAAGTGTTTTTAAATAGCGGCCGTATTGTATCTGTGCTGACGTTTATAGGTGCCATACTTTTATTCCCTGAAGAGAAAAGTATTCCTGTTGTACTAGCTATTCTTGGAATCGGTCACTTTATCATTTATTTCTTTGTAAGACATGTTCGCTTTTCAAAGCCTGGAGGGGGAGAAAGCTACAGTTTTGCAAGACAGAAAAACGGCGACGGGGGAAGTACAGGAGGCACGAGTGTATAATGTTGCTAATTTGTGAAAGCTTCTATAGTGGCAGTGAATTCCTTTGACAATAAGTAGGGATATGCTATAATAAATTTACAAATTAAACAGCTTTGCCTGCCGTGTTAGTGAGCTTCTTCTTGTTTCGAACCTTGCGTTTTAAAAGGGAGTTCTACATCGAGCTAATGCCAGCAAGCCAGTTTATGCTGGACGCTGAAATTAGTTCTGCGAACACCCACCTACTTGAGTAGGTTCATGAAACAACTGAAGCAACGGCATTCGCGGGTATATACTTTAGAATGAATTTTAGACACCTTGCTTTAGGTGTCTATTGTCATGTATACAGATAATTGTGTTTTTATTATATAGATTAATGAGGGGACTTGCGGATGGGGAAAAATAAACCAAGAAAAAAAGGACATGTGCCAGCAAGACTGAATATGCTGTTCTTTGCTGTATTTATTCTTTTTTCAGCATTAATATTACGGTTAGGTATGGTTCAAATCGTTCAAGGTGAAGATTTTGAAAGAGTATTAGATCGTACGAGTAACACGACAGCAAGAATTGATGCTCCTCGCGGTCTTATGTTAGATCGCTACGGTACACCGGTTGTAGAAAATCAGCTTGAATTATCCGTTACATATACAAACCCTTCAAGACAGACCTCATCTGAGGCGATCTTAGAGGTGGCGCGTGATCTTGAAAAATTAATTGAAGTGGATACAAGCCGGATTACTGAGCGTGACCGTAAAGACTTTTGGCTGCTAATAAACAGTGACAGGCGTTTTGAGCTTGTAACAAAAGAAGAAAGAGCAGAGCTTGAGGGTCCGACAGAAGAATATCAATTAGAACTTGATCGTCTAACGGAGGAACACTTAGCTGAATTAACAGCGGAAGACGAAAGAGTGATGGCGATCTTTCGTGAGATGTCACGAGGGTATGCGAATACACCTCAACGTATAAAACGAGGCATAACCGAGGAAGAGGCAAATATTATCAGCGAAAACCTCGATCAGCTTCCGGGGGTAGATATTCTGCGTGACTCACGTCGTAATTACGTTTTCGGTGAGGCATTTAGAACGATTTTTGGCTCAACGGGATCTATTCCGCGTGAGAAGTTAGACTATTATTTATCACGAGGCTATGACCGCTCTGACATCGTTGGGACGAGTTATTTAGAGTTAGAATATGAAGATGTTCTTCGCGGTCAAAAGGCTGTGGTAGAAAGTATTACGACGTCAACTGGTGGTGAAATTGAGCGCTCGGTTAATGAAAAGCCGGGACAGCGCGGCAATGACCTAGTGTTGACACTTGATATGGAAATGCAGCAAAAGCTTGATGATATTATTTCACAAGAGATTAACAGCAAGGGTGGATCATTCATCAGTCAGCGGACAGCCTATGCCGTGATGATGGACCCAAAAACGGGCGACATTTTAGCAATGTCCGGCTACAGTAACGGTGAGCCGAATGACCAAATTGGAAATGTGACGAAAGCATTTGAAATGGGGTCTTCCGTGAAAGGTGCTTCGGTCTTGGCCGGCTATCAAACAGGTGCTATCAGCCACGGCCAAACGCTTTATGACCGACCGATTGATTTGCCAGGAACACCGCTCAAGCGTTCCTATGTGAATATGGGGTATGTCAATGACATTAAGGCATTAGAGCGTTCATCAAACGTATATATGTTTGAAATTGCGATGCGGATGATGGGTTATAATTATGGCAGCAGCAGAAGCTTTGATACACAAAGAGTAGCAGAAGCATATGATGAAACACGCTATATTTTCAGCCAGTTTGGTCTTGGTGCTGATACAGGCATTGACTTGCCTGGAAGCTCCCGAGGATTAACTGGTCAGAATCGAAACCCTGGTAACCTGCTCGATTTAATGATCGGCCAGTATGATACGTATACGCCGCTACAGCTTGTACAATATGTTGCAACGATTGCAAACGATGGATACCGTGTGAAACCACGTCTTGTATCAGAAATCCGCGAGCCAAGCTTATCACCGGATGAACCAGGGGCGATCCTGCATAAATTTGAACCGCAGATCTTAAATCGTGTTGATGTATCGGATGCCGATTTAAATCGTGTTCAGCAAGGGTTTTATGCAGTAATGAATGGTTCACAAGGTACTGGTGCAGGCATGTTCAGAAGTGCTTCGTATAACCCAGCAGGAAAAACGGGAACAGCGCAGGTTTCTGTACGAGTCGGAGAAGGTCAAAACCGTCGTTCGATCAGCGGTAATAACCAAGTACTTGTGGGGTATGCACCTTATGATAATCCTGAAGTCGCCTTTGCGATTATTGTACCTTACACCGTGCGAGATAATAGTGCAAACTTTGCTCAATCGATTGGAAAGAAAATGCTTGATGAATACTTTGATTTAAAAGAAGAACGCAATGGTCCGACTAAAGCGGATGTGCCGATTCTTGAAGAAGTAGAAGATTAATAAAATGTAAAAAAAGCTTGCTACGTTATTCGTAGCAAGCTTTTTTATGTAATGCGGTTTGCAATGTCTTGATAACTCATTGCACTGTTGACGTCAAAATCACCAGCGCGAACTTTTTCAGCTAAGTTATTGCGCTCCAAATAACGTAAAAATTCGCTGGCGCTGTCAATAATTTTTGCTTGTTCTAATTGATTAGCTACATCATGAGAGCTAGTCCCAGATGTAATGGATAAAGTCATAGAATAGACATTGACAGTTTCTACAGTGACCGATTCCGGCAAGTTTTCGTCAATCAATGCTTCTTCTTCCGCTGCTGAGTCTTCTTCGGTTGGAGAGTCCATTTCTTCCGTTTGTGGTTCCTCTACAACAGGTTCCTCTGGAGGAGCTTCTGCTGAAACATAATATCCTGCTTCTTGTAAGGCTGTCATCATTTCTGAGATTTCAAGCTCTTCTTGTTCAACGATTGTGACAGGCTCTGCAGTTGCTTCTGGTGAGAGTGCATATGTAACCCAAATAACACCTGCACAAAGAGCAATTCCACCTGCCATGCCGCGTAATGCATGAGGAGACATATTATTACCCCCTTACTGCTGGTTCTTCTCTCGAAGCTACTAATCGTTCTACTTCAAGAGGTGTTAAACCAGTTTTTTCTGCAATGATTTCAAGCGTGAAGCCTTTATCGTGTAATGATTCTACTTCAGCCTGCAATTTTTGAGCGGAGGTTGAACGTGCTTTAGGAACATCTTGTCCGTTCACTAGAAGTTCTTCCTCAAGAATGCGGATCTTTTTCTTTAATTGGTAAATCTCTTGCATGAGCGTAATCGAAAAGTTCTCCATCTGCCGTTCCACTTCTGTTGCCTTGTCTTTTCGAAAGAAAGATAACACAAAAAGGAGGATGGCGATTACTAAGAGAATCATAATTGTCCACTCGATCATCTTACAACCCTTCCCTCTATAAACTAATCTATCATTCTACTCTATTATACACATAGGTAGCTCTTAGGAAAAAGTGGTTTTCGTCCTACTTAATCGACAATTTATGAAAGAAGCGTTTACATTTCAGTGTTTATGCGCTCACCTCCCAAATCTCGACAAAAATTATCGACAAAGTCAGCTAGCGAAATAAGGCGAAAAATTTTTTTGTGGATCGATACGATAGGTGGGGCAGGCTCATGACAAAATCAGACAAATTACCCCTGCTTGTCCCGTAATGTCACGCTCGGTATGATTAATATAACAAGATATGCAACGTATGAAGGGTGATGCATACTATTTTTCTACATCATTGGAGGTGTTTTAGTGATAAAAGATATTTTAGCTTTAAGAGAGAAAGGCTTCTCGTTTCGCAAGATTGCAAAGGAGCTTGAAACAACGGTAGGAAAAGTACAGTATTGCTTCAAGAAATATCAAGAAGAACTTCAACAGGAAGGTTCAGAGGATACTAATCAGATGGATGACGCAGCGTTGATACCAGAGATTGATGAAAAAGCAATCGAAGAGGAAGAAGGCAAAAAGATTGAAACCGAAAAGCCTGTTGAAGTGATAAAAGATGTGCCGGTTCATCCATTACCAGCTGCTTATGAACGCGATGAAGTCATGCTGATGCCTAGAACTCCTAATAGTTTGTATGTGTATTGGGAAACACGTGAGTCGACTAGGCGTATGATTGAACATCAATTTAGAGCCCCGTGGCATGAATTAAAAAAGGCAATAAGACTCTATGATGTTACAGCTTTACTTTTTAATGGTCATAATGCTCATCGTTTTATCGATTATGATCTGCCGGAGATGACAAACAACTGGTATTTTCATGGTCTGACTGAAAATAGGACGTTTATTGTTGATCTCGGGATTAAAACAAAAGCAGGCACTTTTTTCAGTATTCTGCGCTCTAATCCAATAGATACCCCTAGAGTGAAAGAAGGCATGGAAGGACAGTATGTAGACGCTGTTCATAAGTGGCAAACGGGGCAGTCCCAGGATCCTGAGTGGCTTGAGCATTTTAGTACGTATTCCTATTATGAATCGACAAAATAAGGAGGAGAGTTGTGTTGAATAATGGTTACTTTTCATTTGTTTTACATGCCCATTTACCATACGTAAGACATGAGGAAGAAAATCGTTTAGAAGAGAGATGGTTATTTGAGGCGATGACTGAAACATACATCCCCTTACTTTGGTCGATTGAGTCCGCCGAAGTAAAAGATGGGCTGACAATTTCCTTTACACCACCACTTATGGAGATGCTCGCAGATCCTCTCATGCAAGATAGGTACGTACACTATTTATTAAAAACGGAGGAGTTACTACGAAAAGAAGCAACGTATATAGAAGATCATTCATCGCTTAACCCGTCCTTTAAGTCGATCATTCCATTTTATAAAAAGAGATATCAGAAGATTCGCGAAACTTTTCTGAAATGGGACAAAAATGTGTTGAAAGCATACAAACATTTCTATGAAAAAGGATTCATTACATTAATGACATCCGCTGCTACCCATGCTTTTCTTCCTTATGTAAAAACGGAAGCTGCACTTCGTTCCCAAATAAGGGAAGGGGTTCAGGCGTTTAGCCGTCATTTTGGTTTTAATCCTCGTGGCTTTTGGCTCCCTGAGTGCGCATATGCCCCTGGGATTGACCGGGTGCTGATGGAAGAAGGAATTCGCTACACATTTGTCGATGAACATACTATTTTAAGTGCTGATCCAAAGCCTGAAAAAGGCTCTGGTGCACCAGTCTATTCGCCGCATGGATTAGTTTTATTCCCAAGACATACAGAGCTTTCTAGTAAAGTGTGGAGCTCTACACTAGGATATCCGGGTGACCCAGACTATCGTGAATTTTATCGTGATATAGGTTATGAAAGAGATTGGGACTACATCGAAGACTATGTACATGAAGATGGCATACGTGTCGATACAGGGCTTAAATACTACCGAGTAACAGGTGAAACCGAACATAAGGATGCTTACAACAGAGAGTGGGCTGAAGCAAAGATTAACACTCACGCAAAGCACTATCTAAGCTCTATTAATCAATTTAGAGAACAACACGCGGATCAAGCCTATCCTCCGTATGTAATGGTCGCTCCTTTTGATGCGGAGTTATTTGGACATTGGTGGTTTGAAGGTACGGAATGGATTGGACAAGTATTGATGGGAGCGAATGAAGAGACGACGTTTATTAGTCCAGAAACGTATCTCGACCGTCACTTTCAAGACTTGGAAACGAACCATATCTCGTATGCCACCTGGGGCCGAGATGGATATGGGGACGTCTGGTTGAACCCTAAAAATGATTATATGTACAAACATCTTCACCGAATAGAGCAAGATCTAGCAGCTATTGTCGCTCTTCACAGTCAGCCGACTGAGCTTGAAAAACGAGTGATTAAGCAGATGATTCGAGAGTGGATGCTTGCTGTAAGCAGTGATTGGGCTTTTATTGTTGATGGAGATAGTGCAGTAGATTACGCGAAAGAGAGGTTTCATTTACATGTTGATCGGTTTGACCGATTAAAGAATCAAATGTTCACTAAACAATTAACGGATGCTTGGGTGGAAAAGCAAGAAAGCGCATTCCCGTTTCTTTCTTCGATAGACGAGAATGTATTTCTTTCTCCTCATGATTCTTATGTTCAGACAAAGTCACAAGAAGGGACAGCGAATGAGGAAAATAAGAAAGGCCGTACGATTTTAATGTTGAGCTGGGAATTCCCGCCAATGATGGTAGGCGGTCTATCAAGACATGTATTTGATCTTTCTCGTGCATTGGTGCAGGACGGACACACGGTTCATGTCCTAACGTCTTCTGTAAACGGCTACCCGCAGTATGAAGTCAATCAAGGAGTTCATGTGCATCGATTAAATGGATTGCAGCCTGAAGCGGATTCTTTCTTTGATTGGGTTGGAAGCTTAAATGTAGCGATGACATTGTATGCTGAAAAGCTCAGCCGTACAGAGAAATTTGATGTGATTCATGCTCATGATTGGCTTGTTGGAGTGGGAGCGAAAGCGTTAAAAGCATCACTCGGTGTACCATTGCTCGCAACCATCCATGCAACCGAACATGGACGAAATAACGGCATTCATACCGAGCTTCAGTATGAAATTAACCAAAAAGAATGGGAGCTTACGTATGAAGCAGACCGAGTAGTCGTATGCAGCGATTACATGAAAGAAGAACTGATGACGATCTTCTCGCTTCCAGAAGAAAAATTAAGCGTGATTCCTAACGGGGTCGATCTTGATCTAGTAAGATCATTGCGAGATTCAACGGTGGAACTAGAGTCAAATGAAATGTTTACCGTTTTTTCAGTAGGACGAATGGTAAAAGAAAAAGGATTTCAGACGATTATTGATGCAGCTGAAGACCTGAAGCATAAAGGAGCTCCGATCCGCTTTGTATTAGCGGGGAAAGGTCCAATGCTAAGAGAATTTCAAGAACAGGTCCAAAGGCGTCAATTAGATCACCACGTTGTATTTCTAGGGTTCATCACAGATGAAGAAAGAAATGACTGGTTTACAAAAGCTGATGCCGCTATTTTTCCAAGTCTTTACGAACCGTTTGGCATTGTGGCATTAGAAGGAATGGCCGCAGGAAAGCCGACAATTGTTTCCGATGTAGGGGGCTTATCTTCCATTGTTCAGCACGGAGAAAACGGCTTGAAGATGATTCCTGGAGATAAAGACAGCTTAGCGGCTCAAGTCATGTATTTATATAATCACCCGATTTTAAGAGAAGGGATCGCTACTCAAGGACTGCGAGATGTGAAAACAAAATTTGATTGGGGCGCGATTGCCAAACAAACAGAGAGAGAATTTGAAATGTGTTTAGCCAGTACGCTTGTAGTGGCCAATTAAAAGGAGGCGGAGTTAAGTGAAAGGTGTCATTATGGCAGGAGGAAAGGGAACGAGATTACGTCCACTAACATGTCAATTACCAAAACCAATGGTTCCACTTTTACAGAAACCGGTTATGCAGTACAGCATTGAGCTTTTAAAGCAACATGGAATAACAGATATTGCTGTGACCGTGCACTATTTGCCAGACGAGATTCGCGACTATTTCGGCGACGGTCAAGAATTTGGTGTTCACTTAACGTACTTTGAAGAAACAGAACCGCTAGGAACAGCAGGCAGTGTAAAGCAGGCCGAGGCATTTCTTGATGAGCCTTTTGTGGTTGTGTCAGGAGATGCGCTAACTGACTTTGACCTTGAAGCTGGCATAAACTTTCATAAAGCAAAAGATGCTCTCGTTTCCATCTTCATGAAGCAAGTGCCGTCTCCTTTAGAGTTCGGTGTCATTATGACAAATCAACAGCATGAAATTATCCGTTTTCTTGAAAAGCCGAGTGTAAGCGAAGTGTTCAGTGATACGGTTAATACAGGGATCTATGTGATGGACCCTAGTATCTTTAACTATATTGAATCTGATAAACCTGTAGACTTTAGTAAAGATGTATTCCCTAGAATTCTAGAAGATCGTGCAGGAATCTATGGTTATGCAGCTGAGGGGTATTGGTCAGATATCGGAAATCTCGAACAATACCGTCAAGCTCATATGGATCTTCTTAACCGGGATGTTAAAGCAGAAATCAGCGGCATTGAAGTTGAGCCGGGAATCTGGATGAATGAGCATGTAACGATTGAAGAAGGGGTCAAATTGGAAGCACCTGTATTTGTGGGAGCTCATTCTACGGTTCGATCAAATGCTAAGCTTGGTGCATTTTCCATTGTTGGAAAAGACTCCATTGTTTCTGAAGATGCGACGATTAAGCGCTCTGTCTTATGGGACGGGGTATATGTCGGTCAGCAAGCAGAGCTGCGCGGGGTGACAATTTGCGGCGGAGTCCAGTTGGGATCTAAATCTACCATTTATGAACAAGCGGTGCTAGGTTCTAATTGTCAGATTGAGGATGATGTGTGCATACAGCCTGGAATGAAAATTTGGCCTCATAAACGCATTCAGGCAGGATCAGTGATTTCTCAATCTGTTATTTGGAACGATCAGGATGCAACGGTTCCTGTCCTTAAATCACACCGTGCAAGCGGTATTGCTAATGTCGAAATGACTCCTGAACACGTGAGCCGTCTCGGTGCAGGATTTGCAAGTGCAATGCCTGTTGGGAGCACTTTTTTAATCTCAGGAGATGATCAATCTTTTACCCGGCTTTTAAAGCTATCTCTTGCTCAAGGCGTCCAAGCAACGGGAGTGAATGTGACAGATTTAGAAGAAGCTGCTGTTCCAAGTTTTCGGAAGATCATTTCAGCTCATCGTTTTCAAGGGGGCGCACACCTTAGAGTAAGTGAAGGCAATCGCATTGTCATTGAATTATTTGACCAAGAAGGATTGCCGATAGCTACATCTGTGCAAAAAGAAATTGATAAGATCGTTACATTTAATTCTTACCGCCGTGTCGCTTTTGACCGTGTTGGAGAATACGAGGTTCAATCAAATTTATTACAAGAGTATACAGATACATTAAAGGACGGGATCGACTCTGTGTTAATTGAGAGTCAAGGATGGAGGGTATCTGTCCACGGAACAGATCAAGTAACAGTACAACAGTTCTCTCACGTATTACAATCAATTGGATGTGTGGTTGAAACCTCGATTGGTAATATAAATATGGGAGACATCTCAGTAGGAATGACCCTTTCAGACTCTGAAATTGGCTTTGTTCTAGGAGAAACGGGTGAATTTTTAACGGTTCTAACAAGAGAAGGTCATATCGTAACAGATGAAGAGAAACTAGCTATGTTTGTCGATATGCATCTTCACTACAGTAAAAAAGGGCGTGTAGCTCTGCCGTTATATGCCGGTGCATCTTTAGAAGAGTATATTAGAAGTTTTCAAAAAGAAGTGATTAGAACAAAAGCCTCAGCACGAGAGATGATGATCGCAGAAGAGAACGTACAGTTATACTGCTTTGATGCAGCCTATGCAGCCGTCCATTTAATTCAGACATTAAGCACAAGAGATGAGGAACTGCAGCAATATTTATCTTCCCTGCCTGTTGAATCAATGTTTAAACAAGAAGTCCCGTGCCAGACAGACCAAAAGGGAATGGTTATGCGTGCATTGATGGAAGCACTTAAGGAAGAAGAAGTAGAGTTAATCGAAGGGATGAAAGTTAGACATCCAGAAGGAGGTTGGACTTACATTGTTCCAGACCAGAACGAACCAATCTTTACGATCTACGCGCAAGCCGATGAACCAGAGGTGGCAAGAGTTCATGCAAATTACTACATTGAACAAATCCATGAGCTTCTCGCAAGAAACACAGCCGTTCACACATCATAATCATTCGCTAAATCAGCCTAACAACAACCTCCGTTCTGAGATTGGCATTTGGAAAGAGGGACGGACGAGCTGGCTGAGAGAAGACGTGTGGAGATTCGCGCCGCTGTATCGAAGGGCAGGAGGGATTAAATTACTTACTGCGTATCACCCTAAACTGCACCTCCATCTAACGATCATTGAACGTGACATTACAAATCGATGCGGCTATCATAGACAGGTATTTATCCGAAATGAAGAAGCAAACAGCCAGCAAATTGTATTAGTTCTGCATCAGAAACCTTTTCTCGGCAATACAAAGCGAGCAATGAGCTTTTATGCTCCTGAATCAAAAGCGTTAGTTCACTACAGCCATCCTCACTATACGACTACGTTTGTTAAAGGGATGAAAGCAAGTGCAGTTGAATATGCTGTTGGCGGAATCGATTCAGTATGGCAAGAGGACAATGGACATACAATAGTTAGGCCATTGTGTGCCGAATCGCATGAGAGTGTAATGGCTGTAAAGTTGAATTTAAGCAGTCATGAAGAAACGAGGGTTGATCAATGGATGGATGTCAGCCGATCAATGGTGGGCAGTGAAACATTCATTAATGAATTTCTTCAGAAATAAAACTAAATAAAAGAGAAGAATTTCCGCTGTAAAGAAAAAACACTTGATCCCTCTCTGTAGATTTGCTATCATATTCAAGTATGAAGTAAGCTATAGCTAAGTTTGGAGGGATAACGGATGCGTGTACAAGTCACTCTTGCTTGCACTGAGACAGGCGATCGTAACTACATTACAACAAAAAACAAACGCGAAAATCCTGAGCGTATTGAACTTAAAAAATACAGCCCACGATTAAAGCGTCACACTCTTCACCGTGAGACAAAATAAGCAGCTGGATTCTTCCACTGCTTATTTTTTTGTTGCATCTTTTGTTTAAATGAAGAAAGAGATAGGCTTTCGCTTAGATGCGAAGGCCTGTTTTTAAAGATCCCATCTATTTTTATACATAAAATTTATTTAAAATGAAACATAGGGTAGAATTTATTCGTAGATAAAGTACCTTTATAAATAAAATACATGAGTGAATTGCGTATGGTTTTGACGATATAGGGAGTGAGGGTGACATGAAATCAAAAGCTGATTATAGGCAATTGTTTAAACGAAACATGGAAGAGCTCTCAGATTCAACAGCAAAAGAAGAATCAAACAATCTTTGCGATCTTATGAAAAGACAGAGCTACTATCAGAAGGCTGAATTAATCGGTCTCTTTATTTCTAAAGGCAGAGAATTAGATACAACTTCATTAATTGAAGCATCTTGGTACGCGGGAAAACGTATAGCCGTACCAAAAGTAATTAAAGGGACAAGAGAGATGACTTTCTACAGCATCATTTCATTCAAAGACTTAGAACCTACTTTTTTTGGCTTATCTGAACCTAAGCCAGATCAATGTCATAAAGTAGATTCAAGTCAAATTGATCTTATGATCGTTCCTGGGTTAGGTTTTGATAAGGCTGGATACCGTATTGGTTATGGCGGCGGCTACTATGATACATATTTAAAAAGCTACGACGGGGTGACAGCTGCACTCGCATATTTTTGTCAGCTTGTTGATAAATTGCCAACAGAAGCTCATGACCAAAAAGTGGACCACCTGCTCGCACCTAATGGAGTATTGCTGTAATGGCAGGGTTATATATCGGCGTCGTTCTATTGGCAGCTGCAGCTTACTATCTTAAAAAGTTGACAGTATCAGGGGCTTTGGCAGCTGTAGTGGTTGGGTGGTGCATTGCATTTGGACTAGGGTTTTATGGACTGATGGTGCTTGCTATTTTCTTTATTACTTCGAGTATGTGGAGCTCATTGTGGAGAGGGAGAAAGGCGAGTGATGTTATTGAAAAAGGGGATAGGCGAGATGCGTGGCAAGTTGCGGCGAACGGGGGAGTAGCTGCCTTAATGGCGCTTTTTTATGGATTCAACCCTTCACCCATCTGGATTTTTGCTTTTGTCTCAAGTCTTGCTGCAGCCAATGCAGATACGTGGGCTTCTGAGATTGGAACATTAAGCAGGCAGCGCCCTTTGCATATTCTCACTTGGAAGCGAGTAGAACCTGGTACATCAGGGGCGATAACAGCTTTAGGATCAGCTGCTGCCTTTGCTGGCAGCTTTCTCATATCTGTATTTGCTATCTTAGGATGGTGGAGTGCTTACCATAACAGTCATGTCCTATTAATTGCATTAACGGTTGTAGGCTTTTTAGGAAATATTATAGATACATTAGTTGGTGCATCTTTTCAAGTTCTGTATAAATGCAGGGAATGCGGCATTGAGACAGAAGCCACTGAGCATTGCGGGAGTCAAACAGAGTATATGTCAGGGCTTAAATGGCTTAATAATGATGTTGTAAATATAGCATGTACAGCTTCAGGCGCCCTTTTAGGTATAGGAGTAGCCTGGCTTTTGTTGTAAGGAGGAAAGGGAATGGAAAACACCTATGAACGTTATTCTAGACAGATGCTGTTTCAGCCGATCGGTGAGAGCGGTCAGAAGAAATTAAGTGATCAAAAAGTGCTGGTGATTGGGGTCGGTGCATTAGGGACGGTTCTTAGTAACCATCTTGTTCGTGCAGGTGTCGGCATGGTTAGAATTGTAGATCGTGATTATGTTGAACAAAGCAACCTGCAAAGACAAATGCTTTTTGATGAAGAAGATGTAGCGAAGCATCTTCCAAAAGCCATTGCTGCCAAAGAAAAACTAAAACGAATTAATTCTGATGTAGAAGTTGATGCGATTGTCTGTGATGCATCGATTGAGAATATCGACTCGTTAATGGACGGGGTAGATCTTGTATTAGATGGTACAGATAATTTTAAAACGCGCTTCTTATTAAATGATGCATGCTTTAAAAAAGGAATTCCCTTTGCTTATGGAGGTGCTGTAAGTGCGCGCGGGATGTCGGCTCTATTTATTCCGGGTGAAACACCATGTCTTCGATGCTTTATTGACCACGGAGAAACACAAGGCCAGACATGTGATACGATTGGCGTAATCAGCCCAGTTGTTGACATCGTAGCTTCTTATCAGGTGGTAGAAGCAATGAAATATTTAGTTGGTGATAAAAAGGCATTACGTAACACGTTACGTACCTTTGATCTTTGGGGCAACCATCAATATGATATGAAGATGACCAAAGCAAAAGAAGGCTGTCCAACATGTCAGAAAAAAGAGTATCCGGCCTTACATGCAAGTGGAGACCTTATTACAACCTTATGCGGACGTGAAACGGTACAAATCCAGCGCGAGCATAAAATAGATTTAAATGAGTGGTCAGAGAGGCTGGAACGAGTGGCAGAAGTGAAGAAGACGCCGTTTCTTCTCCGTGTCCAGTTAACTGAAGGGGAAAAGTTCGTACTCTTCCCAGATGGCCGTGTGTTAATTCAAGGAACAGAAGATATAGCCCGGGCAAAAAGCTTATACAGCAAATATATAGGCGATTAATTGCGAAAAGACAGAGGTGGTTGTGCCTCTGTCTTTTTTGTGATTGATTAAAGGAGTGATAAACAGAGGACAGCGGCGATACAAAGTCATTCTTTAATAGGCGCAACTAGATCAATCTCAAGTACGCGCAATAATTGTAAAAGTAGAGACATAATATAAGTATCTAGACGCGATTACAGGCTGAACTAACGCAATAAAAGTAGAGTGACGCAATAAGTGGTCACACAGGAGCAATTACGGTGGGTACCCGCGCAATTCATTTTTTAACCGACGCAATAAGTCGTCCAATGGGCGCAATTTGATGAGTCCTTATCTGACTTCTTATTGCTTCCCCTAAGTTTTCGAATGCCAGAACAGCCAATTCAGCCTTTCTTCCTGTCTAGCTCCGGCTCCTTGTCCTGCGGGAAATAACGGTGCATCGAATGAAGACAAAAAGCGTCTTCATATCGCTGCCCCTCATATTTCCGCATACCAGCCCAGTCACCTCCGCTTTTCTTATTGTCTAGCTTCATTGGCTAGGTCGTCGTCGGCTTCACTTTGCCAAATGAAGCAAAAAGCGCTTCTAATTGTCAAAGTTCCACCCTCCTTTGACCTGAACAGCCAATTCAGCTTTTCTTCCTGTCTAGCTCCGGCTCCTTGTCCTGCGGGAAATACCGGTGCATCGAATGAAGTCAAAAAGCGACTTCATATCGCTGCCCCTAGTATTTCCGCATGCCAGCCCAGTCGCCTCCGCTTTTCTTATATACTATTTCAAAAAAGTTATTGACGGGTGTTGTGGTTTGGTCTACGATATGTTTATTGAACACTTAACTGCGTAAAAGCATAAAAGCGTAAAAGTACGAAAGTATTGTGATAGAAATAGAGTAGGGGAGAAGAAGGATGGAGAAAAAAGCTACCGTTGGATTTACGTTGCTATTATTAGGGGTCATGATGGCCATTATTATTACGAGTATGTTTGTGTTAAAGGTTGAACCGCATATTCCGCTAGTTGTATGTCTTCTTATTGCTGCGGTCTTTGGACGTTATTTAAAGGTTAAGTGGAATGACCTTGAGAGTGCAATGATTGATGGATTAAAAATAGGGATCAAGCCTATTTTTATTTTGGCGCTTGTTGGGATTGTCATTGCTGTATGGATGATGAGCGGAACCGTTCCTACCCTTTTATTTTACGGGTTATCCATCATTTCGCCTGAGTGGTTCGCTGTTAGTACTTTATTCATTTGCATGATTGTTTCAAGCTTTACAGGAAGCTCATTTACGACAGTTGGTACGATTGGAGTGGCAATGATGGGAATTGGTACCGCACTTGGTATTGATCCTGCTATTGCAGCTGGTGCTGTCGTTTGCGGGGCTTGTTTTGGCGATAAAATGTCTCCATTATCTGATACTACAAACTTTGCTCCGGGTATTGTCGGAGTAGACTTATTTGATCATATTCGCCACTTGCTTTGGACAACCGTTCCTAGCTTCGTCATTACGGTCATTCTTTTTCTCATGATAGGGAGAAGTCAAACAACGAGCACGACACAAGATATCCAAGCGATGCTTACAGCGCTCGATTCTCAATTTACCCTTAGCATCCTCACGCTTTTATCACCTCTTCTAGTTGTGATTTTAGCAATGAGACGTTTTCCGACAATACCTGTATTAGTAGTCGGGATATTGACTGGTATTATAACAGCTGCTTTTGTCCAAGGGAATGCTGATGTTGCTAGATGGTTTACTATTATCCAAAATGGTTTCTCGATGGAAACAGGGAATGAAGTCATTGACGGCATCGTGAATCGCGGTGGATTGCAGTCAATGATGTGGTCAATTTCACTTGTTATGATTGCTCTTACGCTTGGCGGAGTGATTCAACGGATAGGTGTTATTGATACACTCCTTCAATCGCTAACAAGAAAATTATCTTCACGCGGACATTTGATTGCAGCGACTGCAACATCGTCTATCGGAGTTAATGTAGTAACAGGAGAGCAGTACTTGTCAATATTATTGCCTGGGAAAACGTTTGAGTCATTTTATACAAAGCTTAACGTAGCAAAAAAGAATCTCTCAAGAACACTTGAGGATGCAGGGACATTAGTGAACCCCCTTATCCCTTGGGGAGTAAGCGGCGCTTTCTTTGCGAGTACATTAGGGGTAGATGTGATTGATTACCTACCGTTTGCTTTCTTCTTATTTTTGTCTCCATTTATGACCATTTTATTTGGCTACCTAGGAATTGGGGTAGGGAAAGAGCAGTCTCTTGCAAATAAACGTGGATAAAGCAAGTGGATTTGATGCAAAGTAAGGATAAGGAGGGATGACCATGTTTAGCCGTCTTATCTCAATTGTTAGTTTAATCTTGTCTTTTTACTTTGCTTACAAATATCGCTACCGTGTTATTAATGCAGTGCTCGGACGCCGTTGGCTACGGAAAGTAATTATCGGTTTTGCGATGCAGATCCCGATGATCAGAGACCGTATGCTAGGATCCGTTCTGCAGTCTAATCGACCTCAAAATGTGTAACAAACAAGAAAGTCTGATGTTCACTTTAATGAAAGTTAAAGTATGGCATCAGACTTTTTCGTATATATACATACTATAAGGCTTATTAATGTCCTAACCTTTAGAGCCCTTGTTATACTATAAGGGATAGGAGGATTGTATCTTGAAAGTGAAGTGGAGTACGATATGTTTTGATTTAGATAATACGTTATATAACCATGAGTATGCTTTTAAGCGTGCGATTAAACAATGTTACTATACAAAACTTCATCAATGGAAGATATCCGTTGATCAAGCTCCTCCATTTGAAGCATGGTTTACTACATTTAAATATTATTGCGATCATTTTTGGCCCGACCTTGAACATAAGAGGATGAGCAGGCTTGATTACAGAAGGGCTCGATATGCTGAAGCGATGAGAGAACACCACCTTCCTGTAAAAATGGAAGAAGCAGATGACTTTCATAACGAGTATTACGAGATTGTCCATCAATTTGCAAAGCCTGACCCGATGATGGGGCCATTATTAAAATGGTTGTCGGATATTGGGGTAAAGGTTGGGATTTTGACGAACGGCCCTTCTATTACCCAGCGAAATAAGATAGAAGCTCTAGGGCTTAATCAATTTGTAGAAGAACAGCATCTCCTTATTTCTAGTGAAGCAGGGTTAGAAAAGCCTGATCCGCGTTTTTTTCATCTGATGGAACAGACATTTCAGATGGGGAGGCATAGTCTTTTAAACACTGATACATTCTTATTTATAGGGGATTCATGGGAACAAGATGTAGAGGGCGCCGTGGCTGCCGGGTGGGATGCTGTATATTTGAATACAAGAGAGATAGAGCCTTCGAGCCATGTGAATGTAGTTACTAATGTACATTCTTTAAGCGACTTATATGTATGGCTTCAAACATATGGGAGAGGGGGCAGGTAGATGTCCGTGTGGAAGCAGGATTTATATTTTTGGCAGCTTGTTCATCATTATGTAACAGAACGAGGCTTCCGCTTGTTATATGAAAAAAATAAAGAAGTGTGGCTTGAGGATGAGAACTCTAAGCCAAAACGGATCATTCGAATAGCTAGAAGAGATTTTGATTGGCAAAATCAATTAAGAAAAGATGTCACCGAAACAGTTAAGAGAGCAGAGCTCCTTAGAAAACAATTAAAGCAAAAGAAAATAGCTGGTGAGAATATCTATATTTCGATGTACCCTCCTGTGGATTCTTGGGATGATCTTACACGTCCTTTTTACTTGGGAAAAAAACAACAAACGATGATGAAAATGGTGTTGATTCCTAGTGGCCTAGAAGAGAAGAGAAGCGTAACGAGCGGTGAGTTGTCAAAAGATCTTATCCTCGCATTCCCTATTTATGAAGATATAGACATGGCAGAAGTCGTAATCGGCCGATTGAAGCGAGAGGTTAGACAACATACTAAGAAAAAAGAAGAGGAAGAGCGCTCTTTTTTCTTATACGGAAAACCAATTGCAACGTATGTGCTTTTAATCATGATTGCGGTCATGTTTTATATCATAGAGCAAAATGGCGGAAGTACTCATGTACTGACTTTAATTGAGTTCGGAGCTAAGTATAATCCAGCTATTCTTGATGGGGAATGGTGGAGGTTTTTTAGCTCGATGTTTCTCCATATCGGGTTTATCCACTTATTCATGAATTCTTTAGCGCTCTTTTATTTAGGCGGAGCGGTTGAAAGAATGTATGGCACGAGCCGCTTTATTCTTATTTATTTTATTGCTGGATTAATTGGGTCGATCTCTAGTTTTGCTTTTAATGAGCAAGTAGCGGCAGGTGCTTCAGGGGCGATCTTTGGCCTCTTTGGTGCCCTTTTATACTTTGGTACAGCACAGCCTAAACTGTTTTTTAGAACGATGGGAATGAATGTCCTTGTCATTTTAGGAATTAATTTAGTTTTTGGCTTCGTGATGCCGATGATTGATAACGGTGCCCATATTGGTGGTCTTGTTGGCGGTTTTCTAGCAGCCGCGCTCGTTCAGCTGCCGAAAGAAAAAGGGCGGCCGAGGCAGATTTTTTACCTCTTAGGCACCATTATTCTTGCTCTCAGCCTTTTTTGGTTAGGTCACATAAAAGAAGACCAACAAATGTCCTCTTTATTATCATTACAGCTTGCCCAAGAGTATATGCAGGAAGGCCGGTTTGATGAAGCCTACCCATTGATTGAGACTGTTCTAGAAGAGGAGAATGATAATCCTGAGGCTTATTTCTTGATGGCTTATTTAGAGTATGAATTCGGGCAGTATGAAAAGGCGAGAGAATCGCTCTTAAAAACCGTTGAATTAAGACCTTCTTTCCATGAGGCCCACTACAATCTAGCCCTGACTCACTCAAGGTTAGGTAATACAGAGGAAGCAATAGCCTCATTAGAAGAAGCCATTGCCCTCGCTCCGGAAGAAGAAGATTATCAAGCATTATATGATGATATAATGACTGACTAACTAATAACTATTCGGCTGCAGGAATTGATTGCATTAACTGAATAGGTGTATCGTCAGCTGTTCTAAATAAAATAAATACATGATCTGGATTTTCTTTTGGAATAACGATTAACGGCACGGTGCTGCCTATCGGGCTTACTGCTGTGCCGTTAAGGTCGATTCCTAATACATAGTTTTTATATAATCCTTCCCAAAGCCCCCCTAGAAATTTAGTTGTCTCCTCCATCGTTAAACCAGGAATAGACTCTGATTGATACGTATCTATTTTCGTAAGCGGGATCCGTCGGTATTGTGATGATGGAATTTGATAGTATTCAAACAGATCATCCCAGTCATACGTTTGCTGCTGCTCTAAAATATAGTCAAGTATTCGTTTACTCTCTTTATCCTCAGCTGTTTCTGGAATCTTAAAAGCATGAAGCGGACTTAGCGGCGAGTCAATCACATAAAGCTGATCAAAGCTGATAGCTTGGGCGCTTCTAAATTCGTTATTCGGTCTTCTAAGCTCAGCATGATGGAATGTGATCACTTCATAGTGGCCGCTATCCTCTGCTGATACTTCTTTTTGCTGTGCTAAAAGCTCCGTATTTTCTTCCCACTTAGACATCGTATCTTTTAATACCCCATCTTCAAATAAAAGAGAAACATCTTGTCTAATTGCCGCTTCTTCATTAAGTACGGACAACGTATCCCATCTTAGCTTATATTCATCTTCATCCGTCGACTGCAGAAATTCTAAGTTTGAGCTTGCTTCGGTATAGGTTGCATTAGGATCGATCGGAAAGGTTATTAACGTTTCACGCAGGTAATTTGGCTTTCCGTAAATAGATAAAAATAAGCCGACGACAAGAGCTGCCGCACATACTGTTAGTAAGATCGTTCGTTTTCTCATAATAAGCCCCTCCATTTGGACAAACGGTTGCCTCATGTATATGAAGGTACTTATGCAATTATGAGCTAGATGCATGGTATGACCAACTTTTGCAAATAATGAGGAAGACATTGGAGGTGGTTATATGGGTGATACAGAAGTCAAACATCGAGTTTCAAATGAGTATACGAAAAATATATCTTTTTTGAAAAAAGAACTAGCAGTAGACGATAGTTTTGACATTATCTACTTGGAGCTTGAACATGCCGGCAGGCAGATGGGACTCTTTTTAGTTGATGGCTTTGCAAAAGATTCAGCTTTAACGCAAATTCAGCGTGAGCTATCAATGACCACAGAAAGCATGCTTAATGAAAAGCCGCTCGATAAATTAATAAAAAGCCGAATTCCTTACGTGGAGATCGAAACGACTGATGATTTAGATAATGTAGTAGACCAAGTACTAGCAGGACCAGCAGCATTAGTAGTTGAAGGATGCGACTACGTTATCTTGCTCGATACAAGAGAGTATCCTGTACGTGGACCTGAAGAACCAGATACAGAGCAAGTCATACGAGGCTCGAAAGATGGATTTGTCGAAACGCTCGTTATGAATGCGGCACTTATCAGAAGACGTATTCGCGATCGAACAATGCGGGTTGAATATGTGCAGGTAGGAAGACGCTCAAAAACGGATTTAGCGATTACCTATATAGCGGATATTGCTGATGACAAGTATGTAAAAGAAATTAAATCAGCATTAGAAAAAATTGATACCGACGGCCTGCCGATGGGAGACAAAACAATTGAGGAGTTTATTTTTGGGCATCATTATAACCCTTATCCACTTGTGCGTTATACCGAGCGTCCGGATGTAGCTGCCACCCATCTTTTTGAGGGGCATATTATTATCATGGTGGACGGCTCTCCTAGTGTGATGATCAGTCCGACAACATTCTGGCATCATATGCAGCATGCAGAGGAGTACAGACAGAAGCCTTTGATTGGTCTCGGCTTGCGTTTAGTACGTTTCATTGCGGTCTGGGCTTCGATTTTCCTGCTTCCTCTATGGTACTTGCTTGCGACAAATGACAATTTCGGACCACAAGCGCTCACGTACATTGGTTCAGAGGAAGTTGGCAGCGTGCCATTATTTGCTCAATTTTTGATCGCGGAAATAGGAATTGAAATGTTGAGGATGGCGGCCATACATACCCCTAATGCCTTAGCTACAGCACTAGGGTTAGTGTCTGCTCTATTAATAGGTGAAGTGGCAATCAATGTAGGATTATTTTCACCGGAAGTCGTTCTTTATCTAGCGGTTGCTGCTGTAGGTTCATTTGCGACACCTAGTTATGAAATGAGTCTTGCTAACCGGTTTATTAGAGTAGCTCTTTTAATAAGTGCAGCTGCCTTCCACTTAGGCGGCTACTTAGTAGGAGTTACGTTATGGATCCTGCTGCTTGTCCGAACGAGAGTGCTTGATATGCCTTATCTATGGCCGTTTATCCCATTTAACGTAAGAGCGATGCGCGATGTTTTATTTAGAGCGCCCATGCCGCTTAAAAATAGACGACCGGTTTCTCTGCATCCACAGGACCCCGATCGGTAAAAGGAATCAGAAAAAAATCTCAGGAAAAAGCCTCAGTCTGTCAAATAACAAGACTGAGGCTTTTTTTATAGTTCGTTCATATCTTGCTTGTACCAGTCATCCTCGATGACAAAAGACGTTTTGCTGATGGCAGTTGCAGCATCAGCAAGAACAAGTCCAAATGGTGTTTCTGATGTTGGAGTAACAATTGTAAAAGGGACTGATTGTTGATTTGCTTCTTTAATGTAATTCGAATAAATGCTATAAGATAAATTTCCATTTAAGAAAAGTTTGAGGTTTTGTTTCGTTTTCATCAGCTGAATGACTTCTGCGTATGTACCAGTTTTCATCACTTGGCTTTTTGTTAGGGCAATATGAATTCTTTCAGCGAAATTGGAGAGGAACAATGCTTTCTCTTCAGGTTTTAATTCAGGTGTTCCGTAAATAGCGTGATCGAGTACTTCCTTCATTTTTTTGTCCATGATGGATCCCTCTTTCCTAGTTCTGACTTCCCTTTTGATGATTTCTTGTCCTTAATTTGGACAATGGACATATCATAGCATAGAGAGGTTTACTACGTATACGAAATAAGCTTGACGTAGGTTTCATTTTCCATGCTTAGGATCATGAAATACCTTAATAAGCATTTTACATGCAGTTAATATACATTCCTTAAATAAACGAGGGGAGAGGTTGGAATGTGGTTTGGAATAATGATGTTATTTTTTGTCTTTGCTTTAGGGTTCACGCTAGGCGGTCTTTTAAGTACACCTAAACAGCCGCCACAGTTAATGCACGTTATTTTATTTAGTTTTGTCTTTGGCGTATTAACTTATTTAGGCATGCTAAGCGGAATGTTTGTCACAAGCTGGTTTGCTTTTGGCTTTATTGAGATCATTATAGTTATCCTAACTTTCCTTTTCATTATTGCCTCTGTCACAAATTTTCATCCTACATTTGGTTTTTTTGGGCACGGAAGACCGATTGTGCTTATCTTATTATCTTCGTTGTTTTTTGTGATGGGTTTTGAATGGGGAATTGTAGAACTTAGAACTTTTTTTACAGTAAGTGCGGCAATCTTATTTTTTTGTGCCATATGTCTCGGATTGTTTATTCAGCAGCAAATTCAAGCGTTGTTATGGCGTTATTCGTACATTGTTTACTTACCGCTCATTTGGCTTCTTTTCGTAACCATCATAAAGCTGTTATAATGAGTCCGAGGTGAGCGTCATGAACACATTATTTGACGTGATGCAGCTGCTTAAAAAATATGGAATTTTTATTTATACGGGAGAGCGGGCTGTTGACTTAGAGTTGATGGAAGAAGAAGTTCGTGAACTGTATGAAATGAAAATGATTGAAGCAGAAAAATTTCAAAAGGCATTGCTGCTTATTAGACGTGAAAAAACTTAAGCATGAAAAAACAGAATAGTAAAGGTGGAGTATAACGATTGAGTACAACGACGAAAAAATGGTATGTAGGTGTTGACCTAGGCGGGACAACAATTAAGATGGCGTTCATTACTTCATACGGTGAAATTGTATCAAAATGGGAAATTCCAACAAATACCGAGGATGGCGGAATTCATATCACGATGGATATTGCAAAATCCATTGATCATAAATTGAACGAGCTAAACCAAGAAAAAGAACATTTAGCAGCGATCGGCATGGGGGCTCCTGGCTTTATTGAAATGGAAACAGGATTTATCTATCAAGCTGTTAACATTGGGTGGAAAGACTTCCCTCTTAAAGACCGGCTTGAAGTGGAAACAGGCCTTCCTGTGACAGTTGATAATGATGCAAATATCGCAGCATTAGGAGAGATGTGGCGCGGTGCTGGTGATGGTGCCAAAAATCTTCTTTGCGTTACGCTTGGGACAGGTGTTGGTGGCGGTATTATCGCTAATGGACAAATCCTTCACGGTGCTAGCGGGATGGCTGGAGAGATCGGCCATATTACATCTGTTACAAAGGGCGGTGCTCCGTGTAATTGCGGGAAAACAGGCTGCTTAGAAACGATTGCTTCTGCAACAGGTATTGCCCGGCTTGCTACTGAGGCAGTTGCCGTATCAAATGAACCTAGTTTATTAAAGGAACAGTTTGATACATTAGGTTCTTTAACTTCAAAAGATGTATTTGAAGCACTTGCTAAAGGCGATCATTTAGCAGAACGAGTATTGGATGAAACGGCTTCTTATCTTGGCGTAGCAATCGCGAACCTTTCAAATGCACTAAATCCAGAGAAAATTGTCATTGGCGGCGGAGTATCAAAAGCTGGCGATGCATTACTTGAGCCACTAAGAACCTATTTTAATCAGTATGCATTAGAACGTGTGGCGAGCAGTGCCGAGTTTAAAATTGCGACTTTAGGTAATGATGCAGGTGTAATCGGCGGTGCTTGGCTGGCTAAACAAAAGCTGAATCAGACACATTATTAAGAGCTGCTACATACTATAAAATAGGACAACTCATATACATGACCACCGTTTTGTTGGTCATGCTAAGACTAATAAGACTACAGGAAGATTATAAAAAAATAAAAAGATATGAACGGACAGAGAGGACGAATAACAACAATGACTGACTATCGAACGGAACGCGATTTATTAGGTGAAAAAGAAGTGCCAAAGGATGCTTATTACGGTATTCAAACGATGAGGGCACGTGAGAACTTTCCTATCACAGGATATCCTCCGCACCCTGAATTAATTCGCGCTTTTGGTTATGTGAAAAAAGCTGCAGCTATGGCCAATCGTGATGTTGGAGTGCTGCAAACAAATATTGCCGATGCAATCATTACTGCAGCTGAAGATGTCATTGAAGGGAAATTAAATGATCAATTTATCGTCGATTCGATTCAAGGCGGTGCCGGTACTTCATTCAATATGAATGCAAACGAAGTCATTGCTAATCGTGCGATTGAAATTTTAGGCGGGGAAAAAGGCGAGTATATGAAAGTAAGTCCAAACACACATGTGAATATGGCGCAATCGACAAATGATGCTTTCCCAACGGCTATTCACATTGCAAGCTTAAACTTAGCTAAAGGGCTTACGGATTCATTAAATGAGTTAATCGAAGCGATGCATGAAAAAGAGAAAGAATTTGATGACGTCTTAAAAATGGGACGAACTCATCTGCAAGACGCGGTGCCTATTCGCTTAGGACAGGAATTTGGTGCTTATAGACGAGTTCTTACAAGAGACCTAGGCCGCTTAACTCGCTCAGTCGAGCACCTGTATGAAATTAATTTAGGAGCAACTGCTGTAGGAACGGGACTTAATGCAAAAGTTGAATATATTGATAAAGTTTCTAAGTATTTAGCTGATATTACAGATCACCCATTTGAAACTGCAGAAGATTTAGTTGATGCGACTCAGAACACCGATGCGTATACAGAATTATCAAGTGCGATGAAAATTATGGCGATTAACTTATCAAAGATTGCAAATGACCTTCGCCTAATGAGCTCTGGACCGCGGACAGGCTTGAATGAAATTAATTTGCCGCCAAGACAGCCAGGTTCATCTATTATGCCAGGAAAAGTGAATCCGGTGATGTGTGAAGTAATGAACCAGGTGTCATTCCAAGTGATAGGAAACGATCAAACGATCAGCCTTGCTTCAGAAGCAGGTCAGCTTGAGCTAAATGTCATGGAGCCGGTGCTTGTATTCAACCTTCTACAATCGCTGTCGATTTTACAAAATGGAATGAAAGTATTCCGTGAATATGCGATTGAAGGAATTACAGCAAACATTGAGCATTGTCGTGAGATGGTTGAGCGCAGTGTAGGGATTATTACAGCGATTAATCCGCATGTAGGATATGAAGTGGCGACACGTATTGCAAAAGAAGCCATTCAAACGGATCGTCCTGTTCGTGAAATTTGTCTGGAAAGAGGCATTTTAACAGAAGAAGAACTAAATGAAATTCTCGATCCTAAAGAAATGACGAATCCAGGAATTGCAGGAGCAAGGTTTATTTACGGCTAAATCTAAAAAACACATTATCCCTTTTTAGGTGGTAATGTGTTTTTTTTATTTCGTTAATGCGTTTTGTGAAACTTTTTACTTGAATAAACGTCTAATTAAGTAGAGGTTAGAATTTAATTGGATAGAAAATGAAAAAAATTCCTACATAAATCACAAAATAATGCTCTAAGATTATTGTTGTTCCATCAATCCCATGCGATAATGTGAAAATACTAGAAAGAAAGGAGGGGGAATATGCGGCGTTTGATTATTATTTTGTTGTTTGTAGTTCTTTTGGCTGGTTGTTCCCGTGAAAGTCAGCCCCTGCCCGAATCCACTGTTAATTTAACACCAAAGCCCGCTGCGTCCTCCTCTTATTTTCAGAGTGATACGATAAAACCCATCCAAGAATCAAACGGTATAGCAATGATTAGTGAGTGGTTTGATGAAGATACAATTTTATATGTTGAGGAGAAAGACCAATTATCTACCTTGAAAAAATATCATCTTTATTCTGGCCTTGAGGAACCTTTCTTTGAAACGGAAGAGTGGATTACAGAGGTGGAAGGGAACGAGGACCTTACGTTATTTTCAATTGTTACGTATGATGAATTTGACCAATCCTCAATGTATGTGATTGATGCAGAAGGAAATAGACAGCTAGAGCTTCAACACTTTGGGGATAGTTATACAGTATATTGGAATCCTTACAAGCCTAGTGAGATGATGCTCATTACGTATTTGCCTGATTGGAATTTTGACGTGTTTCATGTCAATGTCGATGAACAGACAGTGACCGCAATAGAAATCCCGCAAACGTATTTCCAATGGGTAAATGAAACTCAAATTGCCTACTTAAATTGGGACGCTGCAGCACCTAATTATGAGGCACCGCTTGTTTTATATGATCTAGGTACAGGTGAGGCTGAAGAAATGGAAAAGCCGCTTATTACTTTTATGTCTTATAGTGATCACACTCAGCTCGAGGTTTCAGTTGACTCCATGTATGAACTGTATACAACGTATACATTTAAATCAGAAGGTGCAGAAGAAATAAGTGAACTTGAGATGCCGATTTTAAATACGTATTCTGATTTGTGGTGGATTCCCTTTCATATGTACGACTCGGATGAAGGGGACTTTTATTATTTACGACCAAAGTACAGCGGAGACTATTTCAGTTACGAAGATGGCTACAATTTATTGAAATACAATCCAAGAACGAATGCTGAGGTAAGCATTACCGAGCTTGAAGATCATTTGCCAATTAAGCTCTCCCCAAATGGAGGGAAAATGCTGATTGGTAATAGGCTCGAGGAAGTGATGGAGCTTAAAAATAAGGAGAAGGTAACCCTATTTTAAGAAAGCTCCCGTTAAATCATTGCAATTTTTATGCACTCTGTCATAATAGGGGTGTAATCAACTAAATAAAAAGCTGTAGAAGGCTAGGGGTGCCCGCTTAAGCAGGCTGAGAAAAAGGTAGTTTCCTTTTACCCTTGTACCTGATCTGGTTCGTACCAGCGTAGGGAAGTCGACTGCAAATGAGTGAATCATATGTAGCCGTGTCCCATGCGTTTTTGGGATACGGCTTTTTATATGCTGAAATCATATAGGGGTGAATAGAATGAAAGATTTTAAACTATACGCGATTACCGGAGAAGAATTTCATCAGGGACGTGACTTAATTGAAGTAATGGAAGAAGCTATTTTAGGCGGAGTCGATATTATTCAATTAAGAGATAAAAAAAGTAAAAAAATTGATGTGCTTAAAAAAGCTCAAGCATTACGTGAATTAACAAAGAAACACGATGTAACATTTATCGTAAATGACCATATAGATGTAGCGCTTGCTGTAGATGCAGACGGTATTCATGTAGGACAAGACGATCTTCCCCTGGCTGAAGCGAGAAAAGTGATGGGTCCAGACAAAATCATTGGTATTTCTACGCATAAAATCGAAGAAGCCCGTGCGGCTGAAGCAGGTGGAGCAGACTATATTGGAGTCGGTCCAATTTTTGAAACAAAAAGTAAAGAAGATGTAGTAGATCCTGTGACAACCCAATACATTCAACAAGTGGCCAATGAAATCACAATTCCGTTTGTAGCAATCGGCGGGATCAAGCTGCACAATGTCGATCAAGTATTAGCTGCAGGTGCCACGCGTGTCTGTATGATCAGTGAGATTGTCGGAGCAGATGATGTTAAAGGGACGTGCGAAAAATTTATTGAAATCCTCAAGTAATCTTACAGAAAGGAAGGAGGCAGACAGATGGAATTAATCATTAATGGTGAAAAGGAAACGATTCAAGCTGACACGCTGCTTGATGTAGTAACGCATTATCAATTAGAAAAGCATCTGGTCGTAACTGAGGTTAACGGGGAGATCATTGACCGAGACAGTTGGGCCGAGACGAAAGTAGAAGAAGGTATGAAGATTGAATTAGTGCATTTTGTTGGAGGAGGATGATGACAATGAAATCATCAAAGTTAGTCATAGCTGGTAAAGAATTATCATCAAGATTTTTTCTTGGGACGGGGCGTTATCCCAATCCATTTGTTCAAAATGAAGCAATCCGAGTATCAGAAGCGGAAGTATTAACATTTGCGATTCGCCGTGTGAATTTAGATGCTCCGAGTGAGGATGCGATCCTGCAGCATCTAGATCAAGATTCATTTACTTATCTTCCGAACACATCAGGAGCTAGTAATGCAGAAGAAGCAATCCGCATTGCAAGACTAGCGAAGGCATCAGGGATCAGTAACTGGATCAAAGTGGAAATTAGTGCAGATGAAAAAACATTGCTTCCTGATCCTATCGAAACACTAAAGGCGACAGAAACGTTGGCAAATGAGGGTTTTGTTGTGCTTCCTTATACATCAGATGATCCCATTTTATGCCGTAAATTAGAAGAGGCTGGGGCAGCTGCCGTTATGCCTGGAGGTGCGCCGATTGGTACAGGGCTTGGTGTATTAAATCCGTACAATATTGGCTTAATAGCAGAAGACTCTAACGTGCCGATTATTGTAGATGCTGGCTTAGGATCTGCAAAAGATATCGTTGAAGTAATGGAGCTTGGGGTTGATGGTGTCTTAATGAATACGCCCGTAGCAAAAGCGAAGGATCCGGTGAAAATGGCTCATGCAATGAAGCTTGCGATTGAGGCAGGACGTGCATCTTATGAAGCAGGCAGAATTCCAAAGAAGAAGTACGCGACAGCAAGCAGCGGGTATGAGTCCCTCATTTCGCGATAAAAACAAAAGAGGATGTGAAGATCAATGACTCATCGTGTGATCGTCCTCGGAGGCGGTGTGATCGGACTTGCTTCGGCATTAGAACTTTCTAGGAAAGGTCATGACGTGACTGTTCTTGAGAAAGTGCGCTGCGGGGGACAAGCGTCTGGTGCGGCAGCTGGGATGCTTGCTCCTTACTCTGAAATAGGGGAAGACCCTGATGATTTTTTTAGATTATGTCTTGCTAGTTTAAGAGAATATCCAGTTTGGCAAGAAGAAGTCAAAAAGATCAGCGGACACGATTTTGAATATACAAATAGTGGAAGTCTTCATGCTGTGTACCATGAAGCGGATCTATTAGCACTTAAAACAAGGCAGTCTTGGCAAAGGGAATGGGGGGCAGAGGCGGAGCTTGTTGATGCGACTCGGATAAAGAAGCTTGAACCTCATCTTTCTAACTCTATTATAGGAGCGATGCATTATCCGGAAGAAAGCCATGTTTTTGCTCCGGATTATGTACGAGCTCTTGAAGAAGCATGCCGGAAAAATGGTGTAACGATTGCTGAGGAACTTGAAGCAGTAAAGGTTCACAGCTGGAAGGATGAAATTGATTTAGTATCAAAGGACGGTCAGAGGTTTCAGGCTGAACGACTCGTTATCGCCTCAGGTGCTTGGTCAAAGGAACTTGAAGAAACCTTCTCCTTAAATCTCCCTGTTTATCCGATACGCGGACAAATTTGCGCTTATGAACTAGGAGATAAACAAGTGAATCATATTGTTTATACTAGCCAAGGGTATTTGGTTCCTAAGGCAAATGGGACGCTTGTAAACGGGGCTTCTGAAGATATTGCAGGTTTTAAGACGGATGTTACAGAAAAAGGAATAGCCCGTTTAACGAATTGGAACAAAAATATCTTTCCTTTCTTAACAGATCTCAAGCCGTTTCATACATGGGCTGGATTAAGACCAGCAACGCAGGATGGCTACCCTTTTATCGGTCCACACCCGAATGCAAAGCATATTATTTTTGCAACAGGGCATTATCGTAATGGAATACTTCTTAGCCCTATTACCGCTAAAATAGTGGCTGCATTGCTTAGCGATGAAAAGACGCCTGTACCAATCGAAACGTTCGCACCGGATCGTTTTACATACTAAATAATGAATGAGACAAATGTAATAACTGAAACTTAAGGTAAGAAAGAAGGAGAATAGTTATGACGATGGCAAAAGTTTTAACCATAGCAGGCTCAGATTCCGGGGGGGGAGCTGGAATTCAAGCAGACCTAAAAACGTTTCAAGAACTTGATACGTTTGGAATGAGTGCAATCACTGCCCTGACAGCTCAGAACACTTTAGGTGTGCATGGTGTGTTTCCTCAATCACTTGAAGCAATTGAAGCGCAGATTGATGCTGTTCTCTCTGATATCGGAGTAGACGCTGTTAAAACGGGCATGTTATTTTCTGCAGAAATCATTACGCTTGTTGCAAAAAAATGCAAACAGTATCATGTCCAAAATATTGTCGTCGACCCGGTTATGGTTGCTAAAGGCGGAGCGGTGCTGCTTCAGGATGCAGCTACTGAAGCATTAATTAAAGAACTGCTGCCGATCGCTGCAGTTATCACACCAAATCTTCCGGAAGCGGCTAAGCTTCTTCGTACAAAAGAGATGGAGACACTTGAGGAAATGGAGACAGCAGCAAAAGAATTGCACAAACTTGGACCAAGATATGTGGTCTTAAAGGGCGGTCACCTAAAAAATGGGCCGGCAGTGGATCTTTGGTTTGACGGAGAGGAACTTCATTACTTGGAGACAGAGCGGATTGAGACGAAGCATACTCACGGTACCGGCTGCACGTATGCGGCTGCCATTGCAGCGGAACTCGCAAAAGGAAATTCAATTAAAGATTCCGTTCAAACCGCGAAGCTTTTTATTACGGAAGCCATCCGTCATTCTCTTTCAATTGGGGGAGGCATTGGACCTACGAATCATCATGCTTATAAGAATTCTCTATTATGATAGGATATAGTTAAAGTGAAAACTTGTTTAAGTCTACTCATATGATCTAATCATTTGGGTAGACTTTTTGTTTTATTTGTCCATCCTGTATAATATAAACATCCCAGTTCGAAATACGATCAAAATCGTCGAGGAAACCGAGGTGAGTTATGGAGATTATTAAGTGGAGCAATGTAAGCAGTGAACGGCTCAATAAAATTTCATTTACTGTACTGGAAAATCAAATTGTTACATTAATCGGGCCTTCTGGAGCGGGTAAAAGCAGTCTCTTGTATTTGATGAACCGTTTAGATGATAAGAGGTCAGGTTCAATTACATTTAAAGAAAAAGAGATTGAAAGCTACCCTATTGTTGAGCTAAGGCAGCAGATCGGAATGGTGTTTCAATCACCTGCATTATTTGATGGGACAGTTTCAGAAAATGTATCTTATGGGCCGAATCTTCATAATAGAGATTGGTCTGATGAAAAAACCATTGAGCTTTTAGAATCGGTTCACCTTTCTCCTGAATTCATACATAAACCTATAGATGAATTATCAGGCGGAGAGCAGCAGCGCGTTGCTTTCCTGAGAACGCTAGCAAACGAGCCTGAGATTCTATTGCTGGATGAAGTGACAAGCGCACTCGATTTACGCAATGTGGAATTAATTGAAGATTTCATCCGGACATTACAGAAGAGAGGCAAGACTATTTTCATGGTGACGCATGATGTCGAACAGGCAGAGCGCCTAGGAGATCAAACCTTTTATTTGGAAAAAGGCGAACTGATTGAAACCGGTGAATCTAAGGAGTTTTTTAGGTCTCCACAAACAGAGCGTGCAAGGAGATTTTTGTATCGTGACGGGGAAGGGGATGAATAAATATGGCTCCAGAAATTTCAAATGTATCAATGCTATTTCTCATCATTTTTGTATTAATACCCGTTTCATTATCTTATGTCTATTCATTGAATTTAGCAGGGAGCATCACCTGGTCCTCATTTAGAGGAGCAGCTCAATTATTCTTAATAGGGTATTTATTAACGTTTTTATTCGAGCTCCCGCCCTTAATTGGTATACCGATTATGCTGAGTGTTATGATTACAGTGGCTGGTTTTCATGCGGCTAAGAAAGGTCGTGGCATTTCTGGCGTACTGCTTTTGATTTTTGGCATTTTAGTGACTGTTGAGCTTACGGTCCTCTCTATGTGGCTTGGATTTGATATGATTGAGTTTACACCAGAACAAGTTATTCCAATGAGCGGCATGGTGATTGGGAACAGCATGGTAGCCATAGGTCTTGCAATAGAGCGAATGAAAAGTGAATTTAACGAAAATCATAATCGACTCCTTGCAGCTCTCTCACTCGGTGCTACACCTAAAGAAGCCACACAGCCGATTATCAAGCGGATTGTCCGTGCTGCAATGATTCCTAATGTAGATGGGTTAAAAACAATTGGACTTGTACAGCTTCCTGGAATGATGACGGGACTGATACTAGCGGGAGTATCACCTCATATTGCAATTCGTTACCAGATAGTCATTTCTTTAAGTATTTTTGTTGCCGTATCAGTTAGTGCGATGCTTGTTACGGTGTTTACGTACAGAAAGTTTTTCAATCAGAACTTACAATTAAAACGGGTGAATGACGACGGATCAGTGTAGGTAAGCAGATATAAAAGAAGTAGATAAAAAGGGGAAACGACCAACATGTTTAACGGGAATAAACTAGTGTTAATTTTACCGGCTATTTTGATGGCCATTATGTTCTGGGGAGGCTATCATTTCTTAGGTGAAAATGAAACGCTGACACATGAACAACTTAAAGAGGAAACGGGTTTAGTTGCTGAGGCAGATGATACTGGGAATGGATGGTTAGTAAACATTAACTGGGAATGGTCTTCTATGCCGGATGGCGGCCTATATGGTGAAGATTATGTAAGTGTAGCCGTACTAGATGAGGAAGGTCATGCAAGAGAAGACATTACATTTACAGATATGAAGCTTGAATTAGTTTATGGAGACGAAGTGATCTATGAAACCGAAGGCGAAGCCGTCAGTAACGGAGTCATTTTTGCCTATCCTAATGAGATTCAGGAACATCAAAGCCTAGGAAATAATGGACAGGCTGTTGTTCGCTTGAATGGTGATGAGATAAATAAAGAGGATATTTCAATCCGCATGCTCCATACGTGGGTTAACCATAGTCCTTTAACAAAAGAAGATGCATTATTTTCAAATCCTGACTTTAGTGGGGCTGCCAATGTTCCGTTCTGGATAAAAGAAGAGACACCTGCACAGCAATCTAGCCAATAAAGAGAGGGGATAAGCTAGATGATGATTCGGGGATTGTCTTATCAGCGAGGAATTTTCTTTATGGGTAAGACACATATAGCCTGTTCCTATCACGATAAAGGCCGGCTTGTGACATGGATTAAGCCTTATGAGACAAAAACAGTCCTTATAATGGCAAAGCAGATCATTTTGTCAATGCCCTTATGGTTCAAGGCTGTTGTACTAGCATGGATAGCTCTAGTATTCGTCCCTATACTGCCATTGGCAATAGGGTTGAATGAACTTCCGTTTTACACGCTGCTCTATCTAATGTTTGGCACGCATTTCATGTTCCCGAACAGTTTAAGAAAATACCACGGAGCGGAGCATAAGGTGTTTAGTGATCGGGGAGTTAAGCGCCGGGGGAGGTTATACCGAATAAAAAAAGCAGCCATAACAAATCGCTTTTGTTCAACAAATATTGTAGTGATCTACTTTTTAAGTGTGATAAGTTTATGTATCATTTTCCTGGCAGCTGGATTACAGGTAACGGATGCACTTATGTACAGCTCGTATGCAGCGCTTCTTTTCATTCCGCTTCTTCAGTTCGTGATGAGAGGAAAGATAGCAGGGTTTAAATGGCTTCAACAATTCATTTTAACCATCTCTTATTGGCTGCAAGAGAAAATTACCACAGCAGAACCAGAACATAAGCATTTAATATGTGCGATACAGTCTTACAGGACGCTCGCTAAAGAAGAGTTTCCAGAACATCTAGCAGCGCGGAAAGTGATGAAAAAGAAGGAGGAAAAACATATGGCAATTGTTGATGTTACGGTTATACCAATTGGAACGGAGACACCGAGTGTGAGTCAATATGTAGCTGAAATTCAGAACGTGTTATCATCATACGAAGATAAAATCACCTATGAATTAACACCAATGAGTACATTGATTGAAGGAGAGCTGCCAGTCTTATTTGAAGTTATCCAAGCTATTCATGAGGTGCCGTTTAAGCATGGATTAAAGCGTGTAGCAACGAATATTCGTATTGATGACCGCAGGGATAAAGAGTCAACGATGCAAAGCAAACGTGCATCAGTAGAAGCTCGCATGAAACAGCAACCGAATGATTCTATTGAATAACTCAGTCGAATAATTCAATCAAATAATCCAATCAAATAAATCTATAGAGAATAGGCAATAAACTCACAAAAAAAACGAACCGATTGGTTCGTTTTTTTGTAAGAAGTTATAATGTTTTCACCATCGACACATGCGGGATACCCGCATCAAGAAATTCATCCGAAGTGATTTCATAACCTAACTTCGAGTAAAAGGGTTCTGCATGAGTTTGAGCATTCAGCTTTACCTTTGAAACACCAAGATTCAGCGCCTCTTTTTCCATTTCATTCATTAAAAAACGTCCTGCACCAGTGCCGCGTGCATCTTTTGCCACACATATACGTTCAGCTTTAGCGTACCCATCAACCAAGCGTAAGCGTCCTGCACCGATTGGTTTTGAATAGATATCTTCTGAACCAATTGTACGGTCGTTTTCATACATGACAAAATGAATGCTTTGATCTTCTAAATCATCTACTTCTTCCTCTTTAGGTACGTTTTGTTCTTCTACAAATACCTTCGTTCGAATGGAATAAGCATCTTTTAACTGTTGATCATTCATAACTTTAACTACATTCATCTGTTCGTTATTCTCCTAAGCGATAGGTTTCATAAACGGTCCAAGAACCATTTTCTAATTGATACAGCAGCTGCATGCGATCAATCACTTCATGGTGTTCAATTTTTTTCATTTTTAAACGTCCTACAACATCTGCCACTTCGTCATTTGATAGGTCTTGACCAATCGTCACATGAGGAATGAACTTATATTTTGTGTTTTCTTCAAAAGGTTCTTGATGAAGCTTAGCATATAATTCAGAAAGCGTTTCGTGCTCTTTAATTTTAAAGAAAATCGTATTTGATTGTGGAGAAAAAGTATCTACTTTATACACATCAATTTCTACAGGTGATGAGCTTTTAGCAATGTCCCTTAATTTAGATGTAATGTAGGGAAGATTATCATCGCTAATTTCAAAGGGCTCTTTAACTGTAATATGCGGTGGAATTAAAGCATAATGGGAATCATAGCGCATACGGAATGAATTCGCTAAATCTTGCAATTTCTTAGTTGGAAATAATGCAATACCATATTTCATTGACCTCATCCTCCTCAATCTCGTTTTATTTATCATACAGATACTTACTAAAAATGTCTATTGGCTCTTAGTCCTTTTTGTAAAAAACAGCAGTCGCATCAGTTTAATCAATCATAGTTCAATCAATCATACGGAAGGAGAGTAGTGAGGGCGCGCGGTAAATCTTTTTGCCAGTAAGTCCACGTGTGATCTCCTTCAAATTCAAAGTAAGTGTACGGAAATTTCTTCTCTGTTAATAATTCATTTAATTCACGATTTGGAGAGAGGAAATCTAGCACCTTTCCATCGGTGGTTTTGACTTCCGTTTCTTTTGTACCAATGACATGATAGATCGCAATTGATTCAGTTTTAGTACAATTTGAAACGGCATCAAGCACCGTTTTATTAACGTATGGAGAATGCATCATTACTTGTCCAAACAGGCTCGGATATTCGATTGCTGCCATTAAAGAGATCGTAGCTGCAAGTGAATCACCAGCTAATGTTCTGCTTGCTGCAAGTTGATGAGTTGGGAATTTTTCATCGAGATAAGGGACTAATTCATGTGCCAAAAATCGAATATAAGCTTCAGCTTTTTCACCATCAGGGTGATAGCGCTTTCTTCTTTCATCAACGCTTGGATAAGGGACACCGACAATAATGACATCTCGAAGTTCAGCCTCTTCAATTAATTCCTCAACTTGTCTTGGAATACGCCCCAATTGAAAATAATCATTCCCATCTTGACAAATAAGCACATCATACGATTTTAGTGGAGTGAAATTTGGTGGAGTATAATAAAGTATTTTTTGCTCTGTTTGTAGATACTCACTGTTAAATGTTTCTTCAAAAAGAGTACCTTCATAAGGTCTTGCCATCTGTGCCAATCCTTTCTTATTACTAAATTTAATGAAGTGTTTTTATTTACCGTATATCAGGGTACATATTCATTACGTAATGGTTTTATTTTAACATAATTCATGTCTAAAAGCCTTTTTGAAAGCTGCATCAAAGGAATGATGCACGAGGAATGACTATTCAGTAAATTATGATAAAATAGAGAAAAAAGAGGGGGATGTAACATGAAGACACCTGTACATTGTGAAGTAGTAGAACAGGCAGCTAGAGAAAAATTAAAAAATAGAGGTGTGTCCATTGATGACATTGCATCGATCGTTTATGATCTGCAACGTCCGTATAATGCGCATGTCACACATGAGCAATGCTATGAGAGTGTGGATGCTGTATTATGTAAGCGTGAAATCCAGCACGCCATCTTAGTTGGAATTGAACTAGATGAATTAGCAGAAAAAAAGCAGCTGTCAGAACCGCTGCAGTCTTTAATTGATACAGATGAAGGGTTATTTGGTGTAGATGAAACGATTGCACTAGGCTCTGTTTTTGGGTTTGGAAGTATAGCTGTAACGTCATTTGGCTATCTTGATAAACAAAAAGTCGGGATTATTAATGAGCTGGACAAACGTAAATCAGAAGTACATACTTTCCTAGATGATCTTGTGGCTAGTATCGCAGCAAGTGCAGCAGCAAGACTTGCACATCGGCTGCGTGACATTGAAGAAAACCGCCGTCTTGAAGATATTAAAAAGCGAGAAGATGAAGAGTTGATCGGTTAAATAAGGCTTCCGCTGCATGTACTCCCTTTCCACGGAGAGTCCCGAAGCCTCCTTATCGTTCCGCTCTTGTGAGTTACCTATCAGTAAAAATCGCCCTGCCATAGTTGTTGATTTCCGCTGCAGGCACACGCTTTCCGCGGGCGGCTCGGGAGCTTCCTCGTCGCTACGCTCCTGTGGGATCTCCCTGGTTACGCGCATCCCGCTGGAGTCGGTGCCTTCCGCTACAATCAACGGAGCGAGCAGGTTAATAAGTGGTTCCTATCATTTAAAGCAGGTGTTCAGTGATTTATCTTTTATAGTGAAGATAATATAATTTTGGTCCGCTCTAAATAGAAATCATCCCACTAAATCCGTTTCATGGACAGTACTTAGCGGATGAAATATGTGGAGACTTCTGTGGGGCCTAGAGCAGGAGTGAGATCCCACAGGGCTTTAGCCCGAGGAAGCTCACTGGCTCCCCACGAAAAGCGAAGCATATTTCAGGAGCGGCGAGCTTGCACTGTCCAGGCCTCTTCGTTGCCTGAGCAGACAGAATTCAGTATAATAGAAGATATTGGATGAAAGAAGGTTTGCTCTAGTGATGAAATCGTTGCCGAAGTGGATCTACTATAAACAAACGTTTCGTACGAAATTTCAAGCAGGGTGCATTAAAGCAAAGCTTGAAGATAATTGGATGAACGGCTATGAAGTTGGGCCATTAGTTGAGGTCCGCAAACTCAAGACGAATAAGTACATCGTTCGTTACACATATGATGAAACGGTATAAAAAAGTCTTAAATAATTATATACCAAAAAAAGAGCTGAGACGGCATGGCCGTTTCAGCTCTTTTGCTTTACTTCTCATTAACCATATTTTCAGGGCGAACGAATGTATCAAATTCTTCGGGTGTTATATAGCCGGTCTTCTCCGCTGCTTCACGTAATGTTAAATTTTCGTCAAAGGCGAGTTTTGCAATCTTTGCTGCTTTTTCATAACCAATGTGCGGATTAAGAGCAGTCACAAGCATTAACGAATTATTTAAGTGATCTTTCATTTTCTCCTCGTTAATTTCTAAGCCCGCTAGACAGCGGTCATGGAAGCTGGCCATGCCATCACGAAGTAATTCGATTGATTGAAGCACATTGTATATGATGACAGGCTTAAATACATTTAATTGAAAGTGTCCCTGACTAGCAGCAAAGCCGACGGTTGCATCATTTCCAAACACCTGAGCGCATACCATCGTCAGTGCCTCTGCTTGAGTAGGGTTTACCTTTCCAGGCATAATGGAACTACCAGGTTCATTAATAGGAAGTTGATATTCGCCAATTCCTGATCTCGGACCAGAGGCTAAGAGACGAATATCATTTGCGATTTTAAATAAATTTGCTGCAAGTCCTTTTAAGTTTCCATGCAGGCCTACTAAAGCATCATGACTGGTAAGCCCATGAAAATAATTCGTAGAAGAGGTGAATGTTGTACCTAATTGAGTAGATAGCTGCTTACTCACGGCTTCGCCAAAACCCTTAGGAGCATTAAGACCTGTCCCGACAGCAGTTCCGCCGATTGTTAGAATTCTCACATGTTCAAGGCTTTCTTCAATCATTTTTTTACTTGTCTCAAGCATATGTCTAAAGCCGCTGATTTCTTGTGCTACTGTTAAAGGAGTAGCATCTTGCAAGTGAGTACGGCCGATCTTCACCACATCTTGAAATGCTTGTTCTTTCTCTTTACATGTCTCAATCATTCGATCAATTTCTTTATAAAGAGTTTTTTCAACAGCAAAGACTGTAGCCACATGCATGGCTGTTGGAAAGGTATCATTTGAACTTTGTGAACGGTTCACGTCATCATTAGGATGAATGAATCCTTCTTTTGATTCGTTAGCTAATCTAGCGACTACTTCATTAACATTCATATTTGATTGAGTACCGCTTCCTGTCTGCCATACAACCAGAGGGAAGTGCTTTCTTGCATCTTGTTCTAGAAGCCGCTGAATGGAATCAATAATGGCTGCTGCTTTTTCTTCTTCTATTGCTCCCAATTCTTTATTTGCAATTGCGCACGCTTTTTTAAGGTGAAGAAATGCTGTTATAACCTCATTTGGAATTTTTTCTTTTCCAATTGGGAAATTCTCTAAGCTTCGCTGCGTCTGTGCACCCCAAAGTTTATCATCTTCCACATACATTTCACCTAAAGTATCTCTTTCTATCCGTTTACTCATCTAGAAAACTCCCTTCTCATTACTAAGATGTTCAAAAGTAACCCTACTTCATACATACCCTAAAATGTGAAAATTATTGATTCGATTTTACCAGGGATTCCTATTTACAAGTTCGGCCGTAATTGATATAGTAAGGGAGAAGTTCGGACGTCTGACATCTAGACAAGCGTTTACAAATTTCGACACCGCTTTCAAGAGCCATTCATTTTTTTAAATGGCAAGTAAGCGTTTTCAGTTTGACTTTATGAATGATGGGTACATATAGGTAGTGTTCATGAAGCATCCTAAAGACGTTGATTCATTGGTTTCTTGTGAAGGCGTTTTCTTAAACGAGTAATGCAGGTGATCTGGCGATTTGAGCAAGTGACTCGCTAATAAATGAAAAAGAGGTGCGGTATCATGAATTTTTTATGGGGAATTGTTGGGATCATTACGGTTTTTGCTGTTGCATATCTGCTCTCAGCTAACCGAAAAGCTATTCGCCCTAGAACAATTCTAGGAGGATTAGCTATCCAAATTGGTTTTGCTTTATTGGTCTTAAAGACAACAATTGGGCAGCAAGCCTTACAAAAGCTAACAGAAGGGGTTCAATGGATCATCAGTGCTGCAAATGAAGGAATTGATTTTGTATTTGGTGGTTTCTTTGATGGGACTGGAGTAGAATTTGTATTTGCTATTAACGTATTATCTGTTGTTATCTTCTTCTCAGCTCTCATTTCTGTTTTATACTACCTTGGTGTTATGCAGTTAATCATCAAATTTATTGGTGGAGGACTTGCAAAATTACTTGGTACATCGAAGACTGAGTCAATGTCTGCAGCTGCAAACATTTTCGTAGGACAAACAGAAGCACCTTTAATTGTAAAACCTTACTTAAACAAAATGTCACAATCAGAACTTTTTGCTGTTATGACAGGGGGACTTGCCTCTGTAGCGGGTTCAGTATTGATTGGTTATGCGCTGCTTGGAGTTCCGCTTGAATACCTGCTTGCAGCTAGTTTCATGGCAGCTCCAGCTGGTCTGATTATGGCAAAAATGATTGTACCTGAAACAGAGCGTACAACAAATGATGTGGATGACTTTAAGCTTGCTAAAGATGAGGATACAGTAAACATTATTGATGCAGCTGCTAAAGGGGCTAGTACTGGTTTAACTCTTGCGCTGAATATTGCAGCGATGTTAATTGCCTTTGTTGCGTTAATTGCTTTAATTAATGGGCTCCTTTCATTCCTAGGTGGTTTTGCAGGACTTGAGAATTTAACGCTTGAACTGATCTTAGGATATGTATTTGCACCCCTTGCTTTCCTTATTGGTGTACCTTGGGATGAGGCAGTAATGGCAGGAAGCTTCATCGGTCAAAAGCTAGTAGTTAACGAATTCGTAGCTTATTTATCTTTTGCACCGGAAATTGAAAATTTAAGTGAAAAAGCAGTTATTGTTATTAGTTTCGCACTTTGTGGTTTTGCTAACCTTTCTTCACTTGGTATTTTACTTGGTGGTCTTGGGAAGCTTGCTCCTGAACGCCGCGGAGACATTGCACGCTTAGGTCTTCGTGCAGTAGCTGCTGGTATGCTTGCATCATTATTAAGTGCAGCAATCGCGGGTATGTTAATTTAATAAATTACGTGAATCTGCATATGTGCCTCATAGCGCATATGCAGATTTTTTTGTTATCTAAAAAAGTGATATTGACAATTTCCAAACATATACATATACTAACTGTATTAGGTGTACTACTTTAAATAGTACACTATAGACACCGAGGTGGTGAATACATGCTTATAACGATTAATCCTAAAAGTCAAAAGCCGCTCTATGAGCAAATCGTTCAACAAATTAAAGAGCTGGTAGCAAAAGGAATTTTAGAAGAGGAGGAGCAGCTGCCGTCTGTTCGAGATTTAGCTGCGCAAATAGTGATGAATCCAAACACTGTAAGTAAGGCATACAAAGAACTAGAGCGACAGGGTGTGATTGTCACCATAAGAGGCAAGGGAACCTTTGTAGCCGAGCAGTCGTTGAGAGAAGTTGATCCAAAAGAACGTCAGAAGATCCAAGAACAACTTCGTCAGCTTGTTATTGAAGCTAATTATGCAAACGTAGGAAGGACAGAAATGATCGAATGGATTGAAAAAGAATTTGAAGCATTGGGAGGATCACGTGATGCAGATTAAACAAGTGGGGAAAAACATTAAGCAACGATCGATATTAAATGAAATTACATTTGATATTGAACCAGGAAAAGTGACTGGTTTAATTGGGCGGAACGGTGCGGGGAAAACAACTCTGCTGCAGTTAATGGTAGGTATTCTTAAGCCTGAAGCCGGTGATATTTTAGTTGGAGAAAAAAGCATTTATACTCATCCTGAAGTAAAGCAGGATATCGTCTTTGTACCAGATTCCCCGGAGGCGCTCAAGTCATATTCAATCAAAGAAATATGTCTGCTCTATAAAGAAATCTATCCGAAGTTTGATGAAGAACTATTTAATTCCTTATTAGACCGCTTTACTCTCCCAAAGAGCGGAAAGGTGGGGTCCTTCTCTAAAGGTATGAAAGCTTTGTTTGCACTTATTTTAGCTTTTTCGACGAAAGCGACCTATATTTTACTAGATGAACCAACAGATGGACTTGATGTCATTGTAAAAAAACGAATTCTGCAATTTATAGTAGAGGCTGTAGCAGATTTTGAGGTTGCGGTTGTCATTTCTTCTCATCGTCTAGATGAATTGGAGTACTTAGCAGACAGCATTATTATGTTAAAGGAAGGCAAAGTGTCACGTACTTATTCGCTTGATTCAATTAAAGAATCATACAAAAAGGTTCAAACTGTTTTTCCTCATGGTATGCCTGAATCAATCTCAAAGCTTGGCACAGTTATTAATGAAACAGGAAAAGTGTATATTCTTGTCTTTGAAGACACGGAGAATAATGGAATTGAAAAAATAAAAGAAGCTCACCCACTATATATGGAAGAGCTGCCGATGACATTAGAAGATTTATTTGTCGCTAAACTTGGAGGTGAGCAGTTTGTCGGTTAAAGGATTACTGCGAAAAGAATGGAAACAGTCAAGAGCCATTTTATTTCTCATCACACTATTATTTCTTTTCCATTTTCCGATCAGAGCAATGGTGAGCATAGAAAACTGGAGGGAAGAAGTTCGTTCAGCCCCTGCAGAAGCAATGAATTATTTAGAATGGTCGGTGCACAGTGCACTTGGAATGAGTGTATTTTCACTCGTAATTATTGTCCTTCTCGTAACTCTTGCCGTACAGTTGATCGGTTCAGAAAGAAGCACAAGACGTCAGGACTTTGCTTTTGCCTTGCCTTACAGGAGGCGTACGATGTTTTTAGTGAAATGGTTGATGGGTGTAGTACCCGTTCTCGTTCTCTATCCAATTACCTTTCTTTCAGCTTACTTTATGATCGTATCATCAGAATTTGGATTCCATTTAGATGGGGTAAACTTTCTTGAGGCGTTCATGCTCCCATTATTAGGTTTTATTGCAACCTACAGCTTTACGCTGTTTATTGGAACCATTACAGGCGAGATGATTTCACAAATTGCCTTAACCTTTATTTTCACTATTTTCCCTGTAGGTATTTTGGTATTAGTAGGGTACTTTTTTGAAGTAAACTTTAATAATGGTTACTTTTTTGGCAGGATTTCAGAAGAGGCTTCCCGCTTTATCTGGCCGATCTATACGGTTTATAACCCGACATCTGCGATGGGGGATGGGGAATTTATGAATCTATGGATTCCGCTTGCAGCTACACTCCTGTTTGTTGGCGCAGGTCAATGGCTATATGAGCAAAATCATAGTGAATTTAATGGGGAGTTTCTTATCTTTAAGCAACTCGAACCTATTTTCCGAGCAGGGATCATTGTTTGTTTTGCTTTACTTGGCGGAATGGTCGGTTCGGGTCTTGTACCATGGAGCTTAAAAAATGGAAGTATCTTAGAGCTTGTTTTTTACTGGGTTGGTGCTGCTATCTTTACGTACTTGAGCATTTTATTAACGAAGCGCCTATTTTCCATGAATATTACGATTAAAGGAAAGTAAAAACGAAAACAAGCTGCCCATTTTGGCAGCTTGTTTTATTTACGCCTGAAATAATTTTAAATACGCACCGTAGCCTTCTTTTTCAAGATCTTCTTTTGGAACAAAGCGAAGGGCAGCTGAGTTGATGCAATAACGCAGACCATTTGGACCAGGGCCGTCATTAAACACATGGCCTAAATGAGAGTCGGCGTCTTTGCTTCTGACTTCTGTACGAATCATAAAATGCGAACGGTCTTCTTTTTCAATGATTTCTTCATCTACGATCGGTTTAGTAAAACTAGGCCAGCCGCAGCCCGCATCATATTTATCTAAAGAGCTGAATAATGGTTTACCAGACACTATATCCACATAGATTCCATCATCATCTACATTATAATACTCGTTGCGAAACGGAGGCTCTGTCCCGTTATTTTGAGTCACTTCATACTGCATTGGCGTTAATCTCTCTTTTAATTCTTCTTTGTTACGACTCATCTTTTTTAGCCCCCCAGTTGTTTTTAATAAATGCTGCTCGTCCTGAGCCTTTATGATACATCATGTAATGAAATGGATTTTTCTTATAATAGTCCTGATGGTAATCTTCTGCAGGGTAAAAGGTTTGTGCAGGAAGAATTTCTACTGCAATGGGTTTAGTAAACCTGCTGCTCGCTTGCAGTTCAGTTTTTGATTTTTCTGCGATTTCTTTTTGCTCGTGGTCATGATAAAAAACAGCCGGCCTGTATGAGTCTCCGCGGTCATGAAATTGTCCGCCTGCATCAGTTGGGTCGATTTGCTGCCAAAAAATCTCCACTAACTGTTTATAAGAGAAGATCTCAGGATTGTATGTGATTTGAACCGCTTCATAATGACCAGTCGTCTCAGAGCAGACTTCTTTATACGTTGGATTTTCTGTATGCCCGCCTGTATACCCTGAGACGACAGATTCAATCCCCTCATAGGAGTCAAAAGGCTTTACCATACACCAAAAGCAGCCTCCTGCAAATGTTGCTTTTCTAAAAGCTTCTGCCATGCTGCAACACTCCTTACTTAGTATAGTGCTTAGTATATCATGATAGGCACATACATGACTTAAGATACGCTTATGTAATGAATTAGTAAGGTTTAGAAAAGCGAATATTCTACTTCTCCTACAAGAAAGTTCGTGCTATGATAGATTCTTGGCGCAGTTTTTAAGACTGACGCTGGGTGGGAGAGGGATTCAACGAAAAGAGTTGAATGATACACATGAAAGGGGTATTTGAACGGTTTGATTTAGATGGTCACGATACGACCATCAAGCGAGAGGTGACAGCAGGACTTGTTTCCTTTTTGACGATTGTTTATATCGTTGCTGTCAACGGCGTCATTTTGGCTGACGCAGGAATTCCATTAGAGGCTGCCATTGTGGCTACCATTGTCACATCACTAGTAGGCTGTATTTTAATGGGCTTTTGGAGCAATGCACCGATCATCTTGGTGCCAGGTATGGGCGTTAATGCCTTGTTTACCTATACGTTTGTCCATGCATTGGGACTGACTTGGCAAGAAGCACTTGCAGCTGTATTTGTGTCAGGATTGATTTTTATTGCGATAGCTTTTACAAAGCTTGCACCTATTTTAAGTGCTGCAATTCCTCAATCATTAAAAGATGCGATTACAGTCGGTATAGGATTATTTTTAACCTTTATCGGACTGCAGAAAGGCGGATTGATCCAAGCAAATGAAGAGACCTTTATCCAGGTAGCACACTTAGGCGACCCGCTGCCGTTTGCAACGATTCTCACATTGCTCATAGCAGTCGTCTTATTCATTCGCAATGTGCCTGGGAATTTCTTGATTACGATGGTGGCAGGAACGATTCTTGCTGTCTTTATCGGCGTAAAGCCGAGCCAAGGTACATCAGAAGGTTTCTCTCTAGCTAGTTATGGATCGTTATTCGGAGAATTATCCTTTGGCGGTATTGCTACTCTTGCCTTTTGGATAGCTGTATTTTCAATGACTATGGTATTAGTATTTGAAAATCTCGGGCTGATTCATGGTCACTTGCAAATGACAGGGCATCCTGAGAAAGGTAATAAAGCATTAAGAGCGAACGCATTTTCTGCATTATCCTCTGGTATCTTTGGTACAAGTCCAACAGTTGCTACAGTCGAGACTGCAGCGGGGATTTCAGCAGGAGGGAGAACTGGCTTGACCGCTATTGTGACAGGATTGTTATTTGGGGTTACGTTATTTATGATTCCTCTTATAACGGCGGTGCCTGATAGTGCAATTGCCCCTATCTTACTTGTCGTTGGCGGATTGATGGTACAAAACATTAAGTCAATTCCGTTTCATGATTTCTCAGAAGGGTTTCCGGCCTTTTTAGTGCTGGCGCTGATTCCTTTAACATATAGCATTGCTGAAGGCATGGCATTTGGATTTATTGCTTATCCAATTTTAAAAATGGCGATCGGAAAAGCAAAAGAAGTCCCTGTACCGTTGTACTTCATTGCGAGTTTGTTTTTAGTTCACATGATCCTTCATTCAGTAGGGGGATAAAAGAAGAAGCTGGTTCCTAAATCCGGAACTGGCTTTTTTGATATGAGTAAATTAAACTTGTTGTAATAAAAAGCAGGGGGAAGATGAATGAATAGGTGTAAATGGGCAAAGGATGATCCGTTGATGATCGATTATCATGACCATGAATGGGGACGTATAATAAGAGAGAACGAATTATTGTTTGAAGCTCTGAGCCTTGAAGTCTTTCAAGCAGGCCTCAGCTGGAGAACGGTATTACATAAGCGTGAGCGGTTCCGAATCCAATTTCATAGCTTTAACATCGAAAAGGTTGCTTCTATGACTCCCGTTGATGTGGACAGGCTGCTTAATGATGCAACGATCATTAGGCACAGAAGGAAGATAGAAGCGACAATTGTAAATGCAGAGATTCTATGTAACCTTTTAGAAGAAGAAAATAGTTTCTATGAGTGGATTCAGAAGCTGCCGAAAGAAAAGGAAGCAGCTTGTAAGGCATTAAGCAAGCTATTCAAGCATGTGGGTCCCACGACAGCAGAAAGTTTTTTTATGGCAATAGGGTATTTTAAGCCCGTTCATGACACAGACTGTTTTCTGCATCAAAAAGGGAGCATGGTTTAAGTTAATAAACCATGCTCCCTTATATTATTCTCTCACTCCTGTTTCTGTAATAACGACTTCAGCTTTCACATTAATGTTGGCGTTAGGATAATAACTTTCCCATTCCTCTAAGTTAAAGTGATAGGTTTTTCCCTTCACTCGACTCCCCATTCCGATCGGATCTATATTATTTTCTTGAAATAAAGAGATAAGCCGGCTGGCATCTGATTCAAGCTTTTCAGTTACTTTCACGGTAATCTCCTTTAATTTTTCTGGGCTAATTTCTTCACCTGAATATTCATTAACTTTTCCTTTGAATTTTATAAGGAGATCGATATCAGGCGTGTTCGTCCCTTTTTCAATGGTATATTTAGTTTTTGAATGAATATTTCTTAACACAGCAAATTCATTTTTCTCACCCAGCTCAATTTCATAAGTGCCATTTGCAAAAGGTTCTAACAATATTTTCATTACAAAGGAATCAGTTAAATTAAGTTTACCTACATAACGATCCCCTTTAAATAAGGCAACACCGTCTACTTGCAGATGTTCTTCTGACTGTTTAAGATAAGGCATAAACGGATCTCTTCCATCTTCATAATAATACTTCATAAACAAATGGAAGTTTGCCTGAGGTATATTTTGTCTTTCCATATTTTGTTCAATTAACTCAGCAATATACGATGCCACTTCCATTTCAAGGGGATACGTGGTTTCTAAAATTTCTTTTGTTGAGCCTGCCGTTAAAGCAACGAAGTTTCTCATTCCAATCGTAGCATCGCGGGAAAAGGTATCAAGAATAGGCATGATTCCCGTCTTCTCTGCGAGTTCTTCATTAAATAAGATGGTTGTTATCTTGCCGCTGTGAAGAGGTCTAGAGGCTTGGGCGTTTAATTCGAGCCTTGCATCACGGCTCGTCTTCGCTACAGCTGAAATGATTTCACTTTCTATTGCACCCTCCATATTATAGACGGGTAAGCTGACCGTCCCTTCAACCCGGTCTTCGTCATAATAATCATAACCAATTGAATGAATCAGCTGAACTTCATCTAAAATCATAGTTTGTACACATCCATTTAAAAACAGAATACTTAAACACATAATTAGTACTAATCTTTTCATTTTCTAAGTTTCCTCCTTAACGTTAATATGAGGAATAGGAAGGGGATGTATAAGTAGACAATATAAGTCCCAGTGAAAGATACATACGTATTTAAAGCATCTATTTGCGCTCTTGTAGTAAATGCTATTGTGATAATAAATGCCATTAAACTGATAATTATGATTGCTTTCCGGTGAGAGATGTTTATTTGTCTTTTAAGGGCCCGGCTAGCACCCCACAGTCCAAGGGTAATATTTGGCATAACGACAAACATCCAGGTAGCAATGCCCAAATACTCAAACCGTTCGATAAAAGGAAGCTCAAGAACTTTCCAGGCACTTAAAGTAGGCCATATCGTGGTAGCAAGCTGCTTCTCGCTGTAGAAAACAAATGTAACAATAGTCACTGTTAGATAAATAAACGTGGTAAACATAATTCCAAAATGGGCAAACTTTTGAGATTTTTTTGGTTCTTGAATAAATGGATAATAAATGAGTAAAAGTTCAGGACCTAAAAAACTTAAGGTCATTGCTTTCGTCGCTTCAATTTGAGCTTGAATACTTGTATCAAATAGTGGCATGAGATTTCGATAGGTAGCAAACTCAAGTGGTGCTAAGGCAGAAAAATAAAGAAACAATGGGATAACCACCCCCAAAAAACAAATACCTGCGACAACTCTGAAACCGCTTGTAACAGCATAATATGCAATGAGAATTATACTTAAGGAAATAGCCCAAGTTGGAAGCTCCGGGAAAATCCAAATTTGTACAACCTCAATATACGTACGTAACACGGTCATAGCTAAGAAAGTAATATAGATAAGAAAGACAAAAGTTAATAAGCCGCCAATCCATTTTCCGAATGCATTCTTATGCACAGAAACCAGGTCTTTATCTTTGTCATTTAAAATACTATACATAAGCCAGACTACAACATGGAATAAAAACCCAGTTAACAGAACTGACATCCACGCACGAAAGCCTGCAATGTCAGCGATATACCGAGTGAAACCTAAAACACCCACACCGACTTGCATCGAGTGGATTAAATAAAATACCAGATAGGGAGGGATCATTAGTGCTTCTTTCGGTGTTTTTGCAGGTACAGTGTTCATGGTCATCAAGATCCCTCCTTTCAGTAGGTTCTTATTAGATTCCCTCATCAATATCTTTTTTCTTTTTCGCTTTTTGTTTTTCAAATCGGACATTATTTTTGGTTTGTAAATGGATTGGACGTTTTGATTGGAGATTAAATGGCATTCTGAAAAATGCATCTTTAAAATCTGATAGCCTGGTAGGATAGAGGGGAGCTAAATAAGGCCTCCCAAGTGATGTGATGGTTAGCAGATGAACGAGCATAAAATTAAATAAAATAGCTAATCCGACCAGCCCCCATAATTGTGATGCAAAGATATAAGGGAATCGTATGAGCCTGATGGTATTACCCATTCTGTAAACAGGAGTAGTAAAGGAAGCAAGTGCAGCTAGCGCTACAATAATTAATAACACATTACTCGTTAATCCTGCTTCTACAGCAGCTGTCCCAATAACAATCCCCCCAACGATACCAATCGTCTGCCCGACTTTTGTAGGAAGCCGGGCTCCCGCCTCACGCAAAAGCTCAATCGTTAATTCTAAAAACAAAGCCTCTAATATAGGTGGGAAAGGAATTTGGCTTCTTGATACGATTAAAGTTGCAAGAAGATCTTGCGGTATAATCTCAGCGTGATACGTTAGTACCGCCACATAAAGGGGGGTAGCAAAAATAGAAAACCAAACGGCAAATAACCTGATCAGACGAAATGCGGTTGCAATATGCCAAGATAAAAAATAATCTTCAAAAGCTGAAAAAAATTCCACTAATGTCGTCGGACCTGTAATAACTTGAGGTGAACCGTCAACTGCCACAACGACTTTTCCTTCAGCCAAAAGAGCAGCCACCCTGTCTGGACGTTCCGTATCGATAAATTGAGGGAACGGGCTGTTTGTTTGATCTTCAATCATTTGAGTAATATAAGAGCTGTCATTTATTTGATCAAATTGTATAGCGCTTACTCGCTGGATCATTGTGTTTACGTTTTCTTCGTTTGCGATCGAATCAATATATATGACACAAACTCTTGTTCTAGAAAGAGAACCAACAGTATATTCTTTCACTTTTAGATCCGGAATTGGTATTCGTTTTCTAATTAAATTAATATTTGTATCAATGCCTTCGACAAAGGACTCTTTTGGCCCGATCACGCTGAATTCTACTTCTGGAATGGTTATCTCACGGTTATCATCTGTTTGAATAGCAATAAGTAAGCATAAGTTAGATTCTTCTTCTAGATGTATACATACATACCCACGCATGAGAGAATCAGCCACAATTTTCCCATCCGATGTTAAGACCGATTCACTGAGAGGAATAAAGGTACGAAGGTCTTCTGGCGAGTGAAATTGATGACCCTGAATTTTTTCAATTACATCATCATGTAATTTGTTTGAATCAATTAACGTCGTATAATAGGAAACCCATACATTTTTATAAGTTGTTACAATCATTCGGTGTTCAAAGTCGCTTGAATTTAAGCAATCTTCAATTGCTTCTGCAATGGTCACAGTCTCTGTTTTGTTTTCTGTGGGAAGCGAAAGCCTTTTTTTTATGGAAAACCACGACATGAACGTACCTCCTTACGACATTCACCTATAGTAATGAAATTTACGCCGGTTTTGACTCTTGTTTAGTGAAATGTAGAATCATCGCCCGAATGATCATGCCTATCCCATACCCGGCTAAATGAAATAAAATAGGAGACCAAATGACTCCGATAGTATGGTCAAATAAATGAATACTCCGAGAATAAATCACACCAATGGTTCCGATATACGCAGAAATGGCAAAAGGAATAAATGCATATTTTACTCGCTCGCCGCCCGCATCACGGTACGCGTCGTACATGGAAAATAAATAAACACATGGATAAAACATGATCCATTGATAATTCACGGTATCATTGGCTGCAGTCCCGTCCCCGTAAAAGCTCGGGATAATGGCTAAATTCAATCTGGCTTGCACATTAATGGTGAATTCTAACAGTACAAAAAATACTCCCTTTAAAAACTTTTGGTTAAGAAATTGTCCAAACCCGGGAAAAGCAATGCTCCAAAAAATGGCTTCTACCCTTTTTTCTTTACTCATGTCATGCAGACGCTGCTTTCATGAGAATAGTCACTGATAAGGGAGTTTACTTGCAGGATAAGAGAGCTGCTTTTGTAATGGGATGTAAATGTCAACGCTTGGAGCGGTTTCGTTGCATTCATGTATATTCCTCCGTCCTTACTTCGTTTGAAATGTACTAGTGCTAGTTTGTCTTAAATATGTCTTTCTATCCCATCTTTTCTAGAAACCATGGTGTATTGAGCATAAAAAAGTGAGCTGAATTTAATTCAGCTCACTTCTGTTATTAATAATGCTGTTTTGTAAATAAGTTAGGGTGCTTTTTTGTGGAATCTGTTTTTAATTGATGAAGAACTTCAATCATCAGGTCAAGTTTTCTCTCAAGCCGGTAGAGTAAATACAACGTGACCATCACAGGGAAGCCATACTCACTTAATATAGGAATCCACAGCTCAAATGAAGTCATAATTAAGGGGCAGGCAGTTCAATCACTTCAACTGCTCTTTCGGTAATCCGTGCACCTTTAATGCTAACGAAGTCCCCCCCAGAAGAAGTGTAAACATTCTTTTCAATCACTTTGTTCATCACTTGTAAGATTGCTTCTGGATCTGCGGGTTCAATTGGATCATCTAATGTGATAGAAACTTGCTTGCCTTCTTGATTCAGAAATAACAATTCCAAGACTCGTGCCATCTTATCATCTCCTAATGATTTTCATTAATTATGCTGATGAATTAAGCTAATGAATAACTATTGTTTCGTACTACGCCGATTAAAGAATGTTTCTGCAAAGTACCAAGCGCTAAGGCAGTCTCTTCTAGGTCAATATCTAGAGAGGTACCCTTAATGTTGTTAAAGCGCTTATCTTTGAAAATATTTTCGCCGAACACATCTACACCGTGATGAAATTGTAAAGTAAGTCTTGTTTGCTGCATCATCTTATCACCTCCTTTCATGCTGTATATAGCAATGAAATCTAAAAAGGGGTGATGTGAAATAAAAAAGGTGGTCATACTAGGGGTGGTTAAAACGTTTAATGGGAGAGTTGTGTGTCTACTCTGAACATTTCAAATGAGGTTTCGTTTTATGCTTAAAATGGGTAAACTAAAAGGTATACTTTTGGCATGAAAGGAAGATGGAGGGTTTCTTTCTTTGTTTATGTGAAAAAAGATAAGAAGGGATGCGAAAAACATTCATGAATGTACAACAAAAAACACCTGAAAAAATAGGGAGTGTCCTAATCATTTCAGCCATTTTGATAGGACTTTTTGTATTGTGGGGAGTGCTCTCTCCTGGCACACTACAATCTGCTGCAGACAGCGGACTCGGCTGGATGATTGAAAACTTTGGCTGGTTTTACATGTTATCGACTGCTTTTTTTGTATTATTTGTTATTGCTATTGCTCTAAGTCCCTTTGGAAGAATGAGACTAGGAAAGCCTGATGAAAGGCCTGAATATACTTGGTATTCTTGGATTGGGATGTTATTTGCTGCCGGAATCGGGGTAGGATTTGTATTCTGGGGTGTAGCTGAACCGGTATTATACTATATTGATACTCCTATGGGATATACACCTGAAACTGAACAAGCAGCCGCAGCAGGTCTTCGTTACGGGGTTTACCACTGGGCTCTGCATCCGTGGGCAATTTTCTCTATTGTCGGATTGACGTTAGCGTATGTACAATTCCGTAAAGATCGTCCTGCATTAATTAGTTCTGCTTTTTACCCTCTGTTAGGTGAGCGAGTAAATGGCTGGACTGGTCGTTCAATTGATATTTTAGCTGTTATTGCTACTTGTACAGGTGTCGCAACAACGTTTGGTTTAAGCGCCCTGCAGATTACAGGCGGGTTATCTTATATTTCTGCTATCCCAAATAACGTCTGGACTCAAATTACCATTATTGCTATTGTGACAGTGTTATTTATGATCTCCGCTGGTAAAGGGGTGGACAAAGGAATAAAGAAATTAAGTAATATTAACTTAGCCGTGGCTGGAATACTATTACTCTTTGTCATTATTGTAGGTCCAACCTTATTTATTTTAGAGAACTTTGTCACAACGCTTGGCGGCTATATTACAAATGTAGCTGCAATGAGTTTAACAATGACTCCATTCTCAGAAAGTACATGGCTTGGAACGAATACAATCTTCTTTTGGGCTTGGCATATTGCATGGGCTCCGTTTATGGGTCTTTTTATAGCACGTATCTCACGCGGTAGAACAATTCGTGAATTTATGGCGGGAGTATTATTAGTACCTTCCCTTTTAGCGGTTCTCTGGTTTACCACGTTCGGTGGTACGGCTTTAAACCTTGAAATTTCAGGACAAGCTCCAATTGCCGATTTAGTTATGAGTAATGTAGAGCTTGCCTTATTTGCTACATTAGGCGAACTGCCTTTAAGCATGATTACGAATATATTAGCTGTTATTGTCATTCTTATTTTCTTCATTACTTCAGCGGACTCTGCTTCATATGTACTCGGTGCAATGACTTCTCACGGGAGTCTCAATCCTAAGTTATCAGTTAAGTTATTATGGGGATTCTTAATTGCTGGTACGGCAAGTGTTCTCTTAATTAGCGGAGGAGGGGGACTCGATGCCCTTCAGACTGCATCAATCATTGCAGCCTTACCTTTTGCAGTAATCATGATTATAATGATTATTTCCGTACTCGTGATGCTTGGCAGGGACTTTAAGTTAGAAGGCAAGAAAACACGTAAAAAGCGCGTAAGACAGTTGAAGAAAGAAATTAGAGAAGAGTTTTTAGACGATGTAAGAGAAGAAGTGTACGAAGAATTACGTGAAGAAGTGAAAGAGGAAATGATTGAAGAAGTGAAAGAAGAAGTTAAAGGGGAAATGATTGAGGAAATGAAAGAAGAAGTATATGAAGAGATGAAAGAAGACTTCTATGAGGAAATTAAAGAAGATATCTATCAAGAACTAGATATTGATAAAGATAAGAAGAAATAAAAAGTTGAATTCTAATTTAAGCCAAGACATCAATAAATATTGATGCTCTTGGCTTATTTAATTTCTTATTTCATTCTAACCATATTAATAATTGTGTTATACTATTTCTATACAATTAGTCGAGATTAGGTGAGTAGATGACAGCCCAAAAAATAAAACAAGTTTCTCTAAACTTATTTGCAGAAAAAGGATTTGAGGGAACGTCACTTTCGGGTATTGCCAAAGGCGTCGGAATTAAAAAACCTTCCATTTATGCGCATTTCATTAATAAGGATGACATTTACCTAGCTGTCTTTGAAGAGGTTTTTTCAAAGTATGTATATGCTATAACAGAAGCGTATGAAGAAATCCAAAGCCGGCCTGTTGAAGAAAAAATCTATCACTTGCTTCATACAACATGTAAATACTCCTCACAACATCAAGCAAGTATCGTGATGTTCAAGCGAGCAATCCTGTTTCCTCCCCCTCATTTAAAAGAAATCATTCAGAAAAAAGCGTTGGAATTTGAGAAAAAACAAGAAAAAATGCTTTCACAATTATTCACTGAAGCAATTGAAAAAGGTATGATAGCAAAGCAGCCAATTGAACAGCTTATATCAAGCTATTTTTGTATTCTTGACGGCAATGTATTTCACTTGTTCTTCTATAAAGAACATCAAAAACTAGATAATGAAGCCCATGAAGCACATAATCAAGAGCGAATGATGAATATTTGGAAAATATATTGGCAAGGCTTATGCGTAGAAAAGGAAGCAGGATTACGATTATAGTAATCCTCTTTTTTATGTTCACAAACTGTTCAAAATGAACATTGATATGTGATGTCTGCATCATATTTTCATCACAAATAGATGCTACACTATGTGTAACGAAAACAAAGAGGTGAAATGATAAATGAAACGTTTAGTAATGATTACTGTGGCTGCCCTAACAGCTTTAAGTGCTTGTGGAGGTGCAGAATCAGATGAAATGGAGATGGGTATGGATGATCAATTAACCCCTATTGAGGTTGAATTGGTTGTACCGGATCAAGCGGAAATTAATGAAGAAGTTCTGTTTGAGAGTCATGTCACTCAAGGTGATGACTTAGTGGAAGATGCAAATGAGGTCGTTTATGAGGTGTGGCAGGAAGGTCAAAAGGATTTAAGTGAAATGATTGAAGCCACAGATCAAGACGGAAATAATTATATGCTAACTCATGTTTTTGAAGAGGAGGGGCGTTATCACGTCCAAACCCATGTGACGGCAAGAGGCCTTCACCGTATGCCTATTGCAGAGATTCAAATTGGCAATGTAGAAAGTTCAGCGGAAAAGGGAGAAGAGCCGCATGAACATGAACAGTCAGATAACAGCGAACATCATCACCAACATGCTGAGATAGAAATTGAAATGACAAAAGAAGAAGATGGAGTGACCTTCTTTATTGAAGTAAATGGAGAAGAGCTGACAGACGGGATTGTTACAATTGAAATGTGGCAAAACGAGGATGATAAACATATCTGGCTTGATACGAGTGAAGAAGGCGAGGGCAGATACAAGCTTTCTGTAGATAACAAGTATTCAGGAGAATATGAAGCAGTCATTCATATTGAGCGGGAGCATGATTCCTTGCATGAACACATAAATAAAACAATTACATTTTAACAAGAAGAACCAGCCTACGATTAATTAAGATAATCATTCGGCTGGTCTTTTTCATCTACAATAGGTAAACAGATCGTTACAATTGTCCCTTTCCCCAACTCGCTCTCGTAATGGATCGTTCCATTATGTTTTTCAATAATCGCTTTTGAAATAGCGACCCCAAGACCTGTGCCGCCGTATTTCCTTGTGCGAGCATCATCTGTTCTGTAAAAACGTTCACCTAAATGGACGAGTGCTTCCTTAGACATTCCAGCTCCCGTGTCTGTGATCATTATTTTACAGATGTTTGCACGTTCAAGAGTTAAAGTACATGTAATAGAATCACCGCTTTGACAATGATGCAAGCTGTTTTGCATGAGGTTATGCAGCACTTGTTTGATACGGTTTGGGTCGATTAATGCAATAATGGATTCATCATTAGATGTAGTAATCTCAATTCCTTTTTTTCTTGCACTAGGTAAATAAGAGGCAGCCGCTTCATCAATAAGAGCAGAAAGGACAGTCGGTTCCACTGACAGAACTTCTTGTTCCCCTTGAATTTTAGCAAGGTCCAATAAGTCATTCACCAGCTTACTAAGCCGGTCTGATTCATTATGAATTATAGAGACAAATTCTTTTTGATCCTCTCTTAATTGTTCGTCTTCAAGAAGTACTTCACTATATCCTTTAACGTAACTTAGCGGAGTTCTTAACTCATGTGAGACATTTGAGAGAAAGGTCTGCTTTCTTAAATCTTCCTTTTCTAGTGCATTGGCCATCTCATTAAAGGAATGTCCCAGCTGCCCTAATTCATCACTTGTGTGAATAGGAACCCTGCTGCTAAAATCCCCTGCAGCAATCTTTTTTGTGGCAAGCTGCATCGTCGTTAACGGCTTAGTTACATACGTTGTGAACCTTGAACCTGATAAATATAAAATAACAAACAACACTAAGATTAAGAGGACGAGAACAGGTACAGCTGGCAGAAACACTTCCTGAATTGAGGAGACAGGAACATATACATACAATATGCCATCTAATACACGGTCCTCTACTAATGGAGTGACAACAGCTAATACATTACGGTCAATTCGTTCTTCATACCCTATTTTGACGAGGTATTCCCCGTTTAATAACTGTCTGCGCTCTTCCTCTGAAATAAAGGTTTGATAGTCGATCTCAAAAGGGAGGCATGCGCTCAATTCACGAGGGTTTTGAACAACGTATATCTGAGTAGTAGACACATCGTTATGAGCTTCTGCCCTCTGGATGAAATCCTCGTTTAATTCACCCGGACTATGCTGCGTTGCCAGATTACGGCCAAGTGAGAGCAGCCGTTCTTCCTCTGCGCCCACATACACTTCTTGATAGATATAGGAAACTAACAATACGGATACTAAAATTGAGCCGTACGTAAAGGTAAGTAAAAAAGCCCACACTTTTTTATGAAAAGACCATGAATTCCACTTCATTAAATATCCACCAGCTTATATCCAATTCCCCACACAGTTTGAATGACATTTCCGTATGGTTTAAGCTTCATTCGAAGGGTTTTTATGTGTGTATCAACAGTTCTCTCTGTTCCTTCATAATCAAGACCCCAGACTGAGGTGAGCAAATGCTCTCTTGTGAACACCTGACCTTGATGCTCAAATAAAAACAATAGCAAATCAAATTCTTTGACAGTAAGCGAAATTGGGATTTGATCGACTTTCATACTGCGGGCTTTTCGATTAAGTTGAATCCCTTCTAAAGAAAAAATCTCCGGTTCATCAATATGATTATCAGTATGATGGATAAAGTTCCTATTTGTTTGATAAGTTCTACGTAACACAGCTTGAATGCGGGCAAGTAATTCACCTTTGCTAAAAGGCTTGCTTAAATAATCATCGCCGCCTAGCATTAATCCTTCAATACGATCTTTTTCATCTGATCGTGCCGTTAGAAAAATAACAGGGAGGGTTGATGTTTCTCTCAGTTTTTTTACGAAGTCAAAGCCATCCATCACTGGCATCATTACGTCTACGACTGCAAGATCAATTTGGTGTGAAGAGAGGAGGGAAATGGCTTCTTCTCCGTTGTCAGCTTTAATGGTTTCGAACCCCTCTTTTGTGAGATGCAGCGTTAACAGACGCTGCATGGTTTGCTCATCTTCTACGATTAGAATGGTAGGCATGTTTTACTTTGCCTCCTCTCGGATAGTTAAATCTAGCGGACCTTCTCCAACCTTAATCCTCTTTTGTGAGGTAAGGGTATTTAGGTCAACGACTTCTACAGAGTTGCTATCATAGCCAGCGATAAATAGAAAGTCATCAAGTGCAGCCATAGTAAACGGGTTAGCTACCGTATCGATAATTGATTCCACTTCATTCGTTTCAGGATTGATTTCACGAAGCTGATTTGAGCCGTGGCTAAGAACAAGGATAGAATTGTCATGACTCAAGAAGGCAACCGGCATCGTTGGAGCAAATAGTTGACCTGCTTTTTCTTGTCGTACGATATCAACGATTTCAATATGATTGGTTATGTCTGCACCACGTCCATGACCGCCTATCCAAACAATTGACTCGTTAACCATAATCATATCTGTAGCACGGTCAATGCTTGGCAATGTCATAATAACTTCATTAGTGGAAAGGTCGATAACAGAAATGCTCGTATCTTCATAATTCAGGATATATAATGCATTCTCATGATGATAAAGGTATTGTGGTGAAGAACCGACTTCCAAACGATCTATCACTTCACCATCTAACGATAAAACGACCACTTCATTTTCTTCCCTTTGGGTGAGGTAAAGTTTGTTGTTAAGCAGCTTCAGATCATCTACAGCTGAAGAAACAGAAATTGATTGAACCTCTTTACCTGAAGTAAGGTCATACACATACAGTGTAGAATGGATCGAGCTGTAGGTTAATAGCATGTCGTGATCGAGTAATAACGTGCCAGATACAGGGTGATTCAAATTCCAAGTCGTTACCGGTTCATGTTCTGTTCCGTGAATAAAACTTACACTCTCATCGAAAGAATTGGTGACAATAACTAAGGGTTCCGCTTCAGGAAGTCCCTCATAGGTAGAGTTAGAACAGCTGATAAGAATTAAAAATGTACATACAGTGAGTACGATCTTTAAAACAGAATACATTGCAATACTCCTTAGCTAAATTAAAATGGTAAAGCTTCTATCATTATAGACGAAAGTTGTGATGAAATAATGAAAAGCACGCAGATTCTGCGTGCTTAATTGATAATACCATGCGTCACAATTTCAGTTTTCGTGTGAGCATGTAATTCAATATTGGGATACACTTCTTTCCAATTGGAGTATTTCAGCCAAACGTCACGGTCATACGCCATCAACTCTAGGCCGATTCCTAGTGCATCACAATTCGCTTCTTGAAGCTGCCTCAACGTTCGATTAGCTACATCTTGAAAATGCTTCCCAAGCTTCTCATTTAACTTGACGGTGAGTTCGCGCTCGGCAAACCCGTCTTCAGGATACTCAACAGCATTCACTTTTATCGTGAGATTAATATCAGCATGAATCCCACCAGCTTCTTCAACCACAGTTAAATCCCGATCAATTCCTACCACTTGAACCGTTATAAAATCATTTAATCGAGGGTATTTGTCATCAGTTACTCTTACAGTGAAATTTGCTGTCCTTTTAAATTTGTCCATTAATAAAAGAAGCATCGTACTGTCCTCAGTACCTAGGGCCCCAGAAAATTTTCGTTCATTAAATAGAGCAATCTGATCACCGTGAATATCCTCTGAGTCTTCTCGAATACTCAAGTAGGGCAAAATGACGTCCTGCCCCGGGTCAAAGAGAATCGGACATACAAATTGAATATTCGTAACTGGAAAAATAGTCGCTTGTTCACCTGCATCAATTAAGTCACGTAGATATTCACTAACTAAAGGATGATTTTCTACCTTTAACTTCAAGTAAGGTTCTGCTTTGCCTTTTGTAATTGCAATATTTGCATTTAATGGGCTCCGAGGGTCCCGGTAAAAGACATCAAGATAGGAATAGACATCTGTTTTAGCCGCTTCATCACTAATTAGAATAACTCGTGTTTTGGCAGCATCCAGTCTTCCGGATACTTCATGGTCAATATTCAATCTGCTTTGTCTAGTCGTATTTCCTATTGCAGTAACAGTTCTCGTTTGAGCTTGCTGGTCCTTGCCGGAATCTGCTCGAGGAATGGAAACCGTTGTTCTGATTTGACCATCTTCTTCTAGATCAAAGGCACCGCTGTAAATTAATTGAAGGTCTTTTAAATAGCGGCTGTCCCAGCAGCCGCTCATTAAAACCAGACAACATAGGAGTAAAATCATTTTTTTGATCATGTAGATGAGACTCCTTTCTTTCCTGTGTTACTCCCATTACTCTCTTTTCGCTTAAAAAGAATAGCAACAGCTAAAATAACAAAAGGGAATATGAAGGAAAAAACGCCTCCAATGTTACTGATAAGTTCAGAGATTGTCCCTATCCGTAACACATTGTGGGGTGAAACGCTGAACAGAAATGTAATAAGACAAATACCCCACACAAACGGACTGTGATTGGTTTTATTAAATAAAATAGCTGTCCCTAGTGAAGCAATATACAGATACCCTACAAATGACGTCAATACGGACACCATCCATACTGTAAGAAAAATTAAGTCTGTCCGCTCTAAGACGATAAATGAAAATGATTTGATTAAATAAAGAATGGGTTCAGGGACCAAACCTATCTCTTCTGGACTGAAAAAAATGTAACAGGTAAAGGCCAAATAGGCATATATCAGTGTAACTGTCACATTGGCGATTGTTGCGGCTTTTACTTTTGTTTTAATTGTCCCTTCAGTCGTAGCAAACAATATAATAAATATTTCAAAACCTAATAACGAAAGTGTGGCAGCTTTTGCACTTAAAATAATATTAGTGATTCCTGTATGACCGATGGGCAGCACATATCGATATTCAGCATGGGTAAAGGCAGTAATGGTTAATAAAATGACTAATACTAGCAGTACCGAAACAATTACGTGAAAGCGAGCAATAATTCTGACGTTCTCTTTGGCTAAATACCATGCGGTGAATACGGCAATCCCTACTTTTAGAAATTGTGGTGTGTTAGGGAAAGCCCAAATGGTTAATACCGAGCTGAATAAGATTAAAATGACTGCTCCTACGCTGATAAAGTAAACGACATGAATTAAGATAAGAAATTTGCCAAGCCATTTTCCGAAAACACTTTCCAAAATGAAGTATAAATTAGAATTTGGGTAGCGCTTGGAAATGAACATATAAACAAAAATGATAATCTGGACCACAAGTCCAGCTAACAATATTGAGATCCAGCCATCTGTTTTTGCACCTGCATCAAAGACAGAAAAGGGCATTGAAAGGACGCCGACACCTACTTGAGTTTGGATAACAAATAAAGCGAGCTGAGAAGGGGTAATCGTCATTTTTTGGCTTTGATTACTCATTTTTGGCCCACCTTCTTGAATAGCCTTGTTGTCTTCTCTTAAGAGGTTTATAAGCAGTAGGCTTTAAATTCATTAACCATACTGGCATGCGCAGAAAGGTATCTTTAAGATCTTTCCATTGAAAAGGAGCAACAGGTGAAAAATAAGGAATGCCAAAAGATTCTAATTTGCATAAATGAATTAATAGAAGCATTCCTGCAAATGAAATGCCAAAAAAACCAAATGTTGCAGCCGCAAACATAAATGGAAATCGTAGTATTCGAACCGATGTGTTCATTTCTGTTGAAGGAACGACAAAGGCGGCGATAGCTGTTAATGCAACTACAATGATCATTATATTTGATACAAGTCCGGCTGTTACAATCGCATCACCAATCACGAGACCACCGACAATCCCGATTGTTTGCCCGATTGGCGATGGCAGCCTTACCCCAGCCTCGCGAATTAATTCAATGGTAAGTTCCATAATGATTGCCTCAATAATCGGAGGATAGGGTATTTGTTCAACAGAGGTCTTCACAGGAAGAACAAGATCATTCGGAATGACTTCATAGTGAAATCCAACAACAGCAATATATATCGCTGGAAGTAAAATAGCGATTAAAAAACTTAAGATTCGAATCATCCGATAAAAAGTCCCAACATAAAAGCGGCTGTTATAGTCATCAGGAGATTGGTAAAAAGCAAAGAATGTGATAGGTGTAATAATGCAAGTTGGGCTTCCTTCGATCATAATGGCGATCTGGCCATCCATTACAGCAGCCATCGTACGATCTGGACGTTCCGTATTTAGCACTTGAGGAAAAGGAGAGAACGTGGAATCCTCTAAAAATTCCTCGATAAATCCGGGACTGAAGGTCATGTCCATTTCAATCGAATCAATACGTTTTGAGACTTCTTGAACTAATTGTGGATTAGCGATATTTTTCATATACACGATACAAACAGATGTATTCGTATCTGTACCGATTTTGTGATATTGAATAGCTAATTGCCTGCTTGAAATTCTCCTTCTTAGAAGGTGGACATTCGTCCCTAAATCTTCGACAAAGCCCTCATGAGAGCCACGCACAACCTTTTCATTCATCGGTTCTGCTGTATCACGCTTAATAATACTTCCTGTATCAAGTAAATAAATCATTTCCTCGCCGTCGATCAGCAAAACAGACCTGCCTTCAAGCAGCGCTTCAATCACTTTATTTTTTGAATTGGTAGGGACAAACATGGCTGCATGTTCAAGCATGTCATCAAGAGACCTTTTGCTGTCAAAGGCCGACCCTAACATCCGTTCAATCTTTTCATACTCTGTTACCGAGCTTAAATAATACAAGGATGCTTTTTTGTCTTCAATTTTAAAATGCCTTCTTTGCAGGTCTCCTGCATCACTTAATGTAGATTCGATAAACTGTTGATTTTTAATGAGTAGATTAGACGTTTTGGCATGACTCGGAGATGAAGAGGAATTCGTGGATGCTTCACTTGACTGCCCGTTCATTTTTGGTTGTTTTAATCGTGTTAAGCGTTTCATCCTCATCATCCTCCTTTTATGCATGTTTTCTCGTCATTATCGTTTGCATAAATGGAGAATTCATGCAGAGGAGGAGAAGATTCATATTGGGAATTAAAGGATAGGATTAAAAAAAGCAAGGACTCTTCATGAAGAAGAAAGTCCTTGCTTTTTTTTGAGTGCTATAAATTTCTTTCCAATAAGGAAGAAGAAAATAAGGGCAAACGAGCTGATGAGGATTAGTCCAATAATTGATAGTGAGAACGTGTTTGATAACACACTAACAATCATACATACATATAAGGTCCCTAACAGGTTTTTCATTTTCTTTTCGTTAAATAAACGAGTGGACCTGGCACCAATTGGAGCGCCTAAAAAGGTCCCTAGTATTAAGGCTAAGCCGATCCCGAAGTTGATCGGGCTCGATAAACTGTAAGAAATGAGACCTGCAGCTACGATAAATACAACGGAGGCTAAGCTGGTACCGACTGCTTGACTCGCTTTGAATCCTAATAACGATATAAGAAGAGGGACAATAAAAAATCCTCCGCTCACTCCTAATGCAGATGAGATAAACCCGGCACCAAGGCCGATTAACCCAGCTACAATCGCTGGTGGAAGCTTTTTCTTCGTTGATTGTTTCTCCTTTTTGGCCGGAAATAATAACGAAAAGGCGAAGTAGCTTAATAAGGCCACATAAAAAACAGAAATCACCGTTTCAGCAAAGCCCATAGAATCAAGCCGGATCATTAATGGATGAGCAATTTGCGTGCCTATGATCCCTGTACAATTAATAATAATCACATAATACCAATTAATATTTTTTAACCTGAAGTGTGAGAGCGCTCCAGAAATAGAGGTTCCAAGGGAAAGCATAAGGCTTGTACCGATCACTGTAGTAGGAGGTAACCCAAACATGAGCAATAAAGGCGTTAAAATAATTCCTCCTCCAATACCGAAAAAGCCTGAGAATACCCCAATTCCTACACCTAACAAAATAAATAATAAATAGTCCATACATACCTCCTGCCCTTTATTATATAAGATTTCATCAGCTTAAGGGGAAGAGATTAGGTTATTCGTAAAAAATGTCGGATGAGTGAGAAATATGACTAACAAAAAAGGAAGGAATATAAAGAATTTTGCAGAACTTTACGTAATGCTAAATGTATTTAGTAAAGTTAGGAGAATGGGTATGGTTGATACAATATGGTGTGCGAGTGAAAATAGAACAAGAGTTGCTCAAGCCTTTTTAGATAGGAATGGAACAATTATTGAAATAAATCATAAATGGTCTGAACTATTTGGATTTAAGACAGGAGGATTGTTGTATACAAATATTAATGAAATGCTTGGAGACCGTTTATTTACTTCTGTTTTTTTTGAATCGGACCTATTCGAACCTAAGTTGCCTAATAAAGATTCGATGCAGCAAAAATCTTCTCAAGTAAATGGAGACTTTTTTGCGGATTTAAAACAGTTTAAGAAACTTAAAGTACAAACTAATGGGATATCCGGTATAGATACAACGTTGACATGTATATTAACACCCATTCAAATGAACGAACGTGAATATTTAATACAAGTTATGCAGAGTCATAGTGAAGATGCCGATACTGCTCATCAACCAAATGAAGCATTTGCTAAAAAGATTCTTAACGGGATTAAAGACGGAATTATCACGATTAAGCTGGATGGGACCTTTTTATTTGTCAACGAAAAAGCTGAACGGCTGTTAGGGATGTCGGGGGAACAATTAAATGGAAGGGATTTTTGGTCGCTTTTACAAATGGATCAGCCTGGACTCTCTAAGAAGGTGTATGAATTATTATCTGGAGAAGAAAGCATTCAAGTGGAATATTATATCGATGAGATGAAGGCATGGTACGATGTGCGAGCATATCGCATTGAAGATCAAGTAACTTTGTATTTCACCGATTGTTCTAAACGAAAAGAGATGGAACATGATCTGCGTGAGAGTGAGAGGAGATATAAAAGTTTAGTCGAGCATACCCCAGAAACGATCTCCGTTCATGATGGGAGTAAGTTGATTTATATTAATCCTGCCGGAGAAAAGTTGTTTAAAGCAGCTAACAGAAAGGAGTTAATTAATAAAAAAATTGAAGCGCTCTATAAAGCAGATGATTTTAAGCGAATTAGGGAAAATGCCAGATTACTTCTGTCCGGAAAAAAGAAAATGACCACTTCTGTATTTGAGCTCCAATGTTTGGACGGTTCGAAAGTGGATGTAGAAGCAACGTCAACGGTCATTTTATTTAAAGGTAAGCCTGCTTTTAGAACGATCTTAAAAGATGTCTCTGAAAGAAACCGAATGGACGATTTAATTAGAAAGTCAGATAAATTATCTGTCGTTGCTCAACTAGCAGCAGGAGTAGCACATGAAATTAGAAATCCGTTAACAGCTATAAAAGGATTTCTACAGTTATTTCAGCGTGAAAAGGAATTTAATGAGCAATTCTTAGATTTAGTAATGGAAGAATTGGAACGAGTTGAATCAATTATCTATGAATATTTAACCTTGGCAAAACCAAACCATGAATCGACTTTTGACAACTTACACTTGCAGCCGCTTGTAAATAAAGTCATGACGTTAGTAGAGACACAATCTATTATGAAAAATGTACAGATTGATTTTAAATATGAAAACGTTCCTCCTATCTGTGGCTCTGAAAAGCAATTAAAACAGGTCTTGCTGAATTTAATAAAAAATGCGATAGAAGCTGTTGATGTGAATGGGGAAATAGTCATTAGACTGCTAAATCATGCAGAGGATCAGATTTGTATCCAAATTGAAGATAATGGCTGCGGCATTTCCAGTGAACGGATTGCGCGATTAGGGGAACCATTTTACTCAACAAAAGAGAAAGGAACAGGTCTTGGCCTAATGGTTTGCTATAAAATCATTGAACATCACCAAGGGATCTTAACGATTCATAGTGAAGAAGGAGCAGGGACAAGAATTGACGTCATTCTTCCCGTTTATGAAGGATAATAAGCAAAAAAGAACATGATCACTCATGTTCTTTTTTAATCTGGATATACTTGATATGCTCTTTTAATATCTTTATTAATTCTTGACTCTCGGTCTCAGTAATGGAGAAATCAATTCCGTAATGGTAGCTTTTCCTAAATGGTTTTTTCCAAACGATCTCTCCTTGTACATCTAAAGTTTTTTCGGCAAGCTGCAATTCAACCTCGACTTCAACCTTAGCCTTATTGGGGTTGGGCAGCTCAAGGTGAGTATTCATTTTGACTCCTCCGGCACTTATATCTAAGATGTACATCTCACCTTCTTTACTCTCAACATTTGCATCAGAGATTCGAATGATTTTAAAGGTTGACTTAAGGGGTTCACTAAATTCATAGCGGAATGATTCTTCTCTTCTATACTGCATTTCACTCTCTCACTTTCTGGTATTTTTTTCATTATACTAGAATCAGGAACGATAGGGAGGTTTAGTTTCTGTCAAAATCGTGAATGGTTAGGCAAGGGCTAATCGAATCGATTGGATACATTCATATCCGAAATGCAGACTGTAATACATAAGCAAGAGTGCCGCAAAGCCATGAATATACTGATACAATCGGTTATTCATAACAAAGGATGTTAGTTTTGATAAGGTTGAAATGCATACATTCCATAGAAAGATACCTAAAAAAATGAACACGGCTTGATAGAATACAGCATCTATAGATGTGTTATGAGCAGTCTCGCTTAACACAGAGCCATAAATCCCGAACCAAAAAAGAATATTAATTGGATTTATAAGCGCGATTGTAAAGCCAATAACATAACTATTCAGTACGATTCTATTTGAAGGAGTTTCATTCTGATTCACCGTATCTATAGGTTTCATGGTGTTATTGATTGATTCAATGCTTAATTTGAGCAGAAAAAGACTGCCGAAGAAAAACAATAGGATATGAACGATTTCGATCGTTAAAAAATGTGTCAGCCCAAAGTATATGAGAAGCATAAATAAAGCATCAGCAGTCATGCCGCCAAGCCCTATTGCTAAGGAGGCAAAAAATCCAAATCTCACACCACGTTTAATCATTTCTAAACTAATAGGCCCTACCGGTGCTGCTAGGGCAATGCCTAATAGAATGCTTGATATCAAGCAGCGCACCTCCTTTTTATGCGTCTATAACAGACATAAGACAAGTTATTCATAAACCGGCAAGAATATTCTATTTTATACATCATCATCATAAAGTGAAGGTAGGGAGGGGTTTTTATGAATATGCAATCAAACTACTTATTAACAAGTGAGCATATGCAAAATGAAAAAATTGTACCTAAATGGGTAAGTGAGGAATATCATAAATATCGCGAAGTAGTGATGAAGCCAACTTTCCCTTGTTTTTTTGGCAGAACAGGTGAAGAAAGAGGGGAGCTCAGGTATTCCTATATCAGTCATTCTGATTGGTCTCATCTTCCTCGTACTCTTTCAACCTTTTTACAATTAGTGAAAGAGCCTCCTTTAGTACGGCGCGGCCTTTTTATATTCGTAGAGCCTGAGAATAAAGAACAGCCTCTTTCCTATTATAGAAACTATTTCTGGGATGTATTGCAATACTTGAATCGGCATGATCCAAAAAAGTGGCCCGACCACACACCAGCAGATCCAAATGATTTCTTATGGTCGTTTTGCTTTGACGATGAATCGATTTTTGCATTTGGAAATGCTCCTGCCTATAAACAGCGAATCACAAGAAACTTAGGTGAGAGTATGGTCATTGGAATTCAGCCTCGTCGAATCTTTGAAGGTCTAAAAGGAACAGAACCGAATGGAATAAATTCTAGAGAAGCAGTAAGAAAACGAGTAGAGGCATGGGATAAGCTCCCGAAGCATCCTGATATCAGTCATTATGGTGATCCAACGCATCAAGAATGGAAACAATTTTTCATCGGGGACGATTGTGAGCCGATTACTTCTAAATGTCCGTTTCATGCTGTTAATACAAATAAATAGGGGGTACCTCCAAGACTAAAACCACAGTTCATTAAGCCATTGTACATAGTGCTGTGGTTTTTTAATTGTATTTTAATTGTTTTTAATTTTTGTCACTGACTGTCATAGGGTGGGAAACTCTCAAATAATTTTGTGAAAACTTGTAATTTTAGGAAAATGACTTATAAAGTGCATTTTGTTTTAGTATGATAGGTGTAGTTCGAAGCACATTAGTATAAAATTTCAACCGACACGAAGGAGGAATTTTCAATGAGCAAGAAACTACTTTATACATTACTAGCAGGTGCATTATCAGTAAGTGTATTAGCAGCATGCGGTGAGCCGGTAGATGAGCCAGCTCCAGCAGATGATCCAGCAATGGAACAAGAAGATGACATCGAAGTAGAAGAAGAAGCAGAATAAATAAATGTAAGGTGATGATCGCTTTTAGCGGTCATCTTTTTTTGTAAAAAAAAGATTATAGTTGAAAAAACATGAATTTTCTGATATTAATTAAAAAAAGATTTTTTTTAGAAAAGTTATTTTCATGCATAAAACTATGTGTTATTATGCATCTACAAGCATAATTATTATATTACTAGAAAGATAGTTGGGGGTTAATAATGATGAAAAAGTATAAGTGGAGTGTGGCAGGATTATCGGCAATCCTATCAGTAGGATTATTAGCAGGGTGTGGAGCAGAAGGAAACGGGCCTGCGGAAGTGGAAGCACCAGCTGAGGAGCCAACTGAAGAAGTGAATGAAGATGCAACATCAGGGGAAGGCGGCACATTAATTATGGCCACATCAGCTGACTATCCTCCGTACGAGTCTGTGGATTTAGAGTCAGGTGAGATTGTCGGTTTTGATATTGATATTGCGAATCACATTGCAGGTGAATTAGGATATGAACTTGAAATTCAAGATGTTGATTTTAACGGGTTAATTCCAGCAATGGAAGCAGGACGTGCAGATTTTGTACTAGCTGGAATGACACCAACAGAAGAACGTAAAGAGAATGTTGATTTCTCAGATATCTATTATGAAGCACAGAATTTAATTGTGTCTAAAGAAGATCAAGGATTAAGTGCAGTTGAAGATCTTGAGGGATTAACTGTCGGAGTCCAGCTTGGTTCCATCCAAGAAGGGGAAGCAGAAGATTTAGCAGAAGAGATTGGTTTTAATGTAGAAAAACGTGACCGTATTCCTGAATTAATTCAAGAATTACTAGCAGGTCGTCTTGATGCGATCCTTATGGAAGATACCGTTGCTGCAGGTTATATGGAGTCTCAATCAGGCTTAGCGCAATTTGAAGTGCCAAGTGAGGAACTAGCTGGTTCTGCGATTGCCTTCCCTAAAGGCAGCGAGCTTGTTGAACCTTTCAATGATAAATTAAACGAAATGATTGACAGCGGCCTAATGGACGAGCTGATTATCAAATGGTTCGACGCTGAAGAATAAAGAATACGTTGTGTAGGAAGGAAACATTCAGTCATGAACATAGATTTTAGAGTGATTGAACCCCATATCCCTTTTATATTAAAAGGGATTGGGGTTACATTACAATTTGTATCTACCTCATTATTAGTCGGTCTAATCTTAGGAATTATTTTAGCCATCATGAAAATTGGCAAGATAGCTGTACTGCGCTGGTTTGCTCATGCGTATACATCTGTTTTCCGCGGGACGCCTTTAATCTTGCAATTATCCATCATTTATTATGGGGCACCGCAATTTGGTATTGAAATGAGCGCCTTTTTAGCAGGGGTCCTAGCCTTTGGTTTAAACTCATCTGCTTATGTTTCAGAAATTATCCGTGCAGGGATTCAAGCGGTTGATAAGGGTCAAAAAGAAGCTGCCGCTGCACTAGGTATCCCTGAGCGTCCAATGATGATCAGAATCATTTTACCGCAAGCATTTCGTAATATTCTTCCTGCCCTTTTTAATGAGTTCATTAACTTGACGAAAGAGTCAGCCATTGTATCGATTATCGGGGTGTGGGATATTATGCGCCGTGCTCAAATGGTCAATGCGCAGATCTATAAGTATTTCGAAGCGTTATTGTTTGTTGGTTTAATTTATTATGTGATGGTGATGGTGTTGACCATTATTGGACGAATGATCGAAAGGAGATTGCAACGCAGTGATTAAGGTCGATAATTTGCATAAAGCCTTTGGAAAAGTTGAGGTCTTAAAAGGGATTTCAACGGAAGTAAATAAAGGAGACGTTGTAGCGGTTATTGGACCTTCAGGCTCTGGAAAATCAACCTTCCTCCGCTGCATTAATCTCTTAGAAAAGCCTACAGCAGGTCATATTTGGGTCGGAGATCAAGATCTGACAAACAAGAAGACGAATGTACTCAAAGTACGTGAGCAGATCGGGATGGTGTTTCAGCATTTTCATCTTTTCCCTCATATGACAGTGCTTCAGAATTTGACGTATGCTCCTATGACAGTAAAAGGAGTGTCAAAAAGCGAGGCCGTAGAACGAGCAGAAAAGCTTTTGAAAAAGGTTGGACTGCTTGAAAAACGAGATGAGTACCCTAACAGGCTGTCAGGAGGACAAAAGCAACGTGTGGCGATTGCACGAGCGCTCGCTATGGAACCTGAGGTGATGCTTTTTGATGAGCCGACATCAGCTCTTGATCCTGAAATGGTTAAAGAGGTGCTGGCTGTTATGAAAGATTTAGCTCATACAGGAATGACGATGATGATCGTCACTCATGAGATGGGGTTTGCGCGTGAAGTGGCCGATCGGGTGTTATTTTTGGACGGGGGCAAGCTAGTCGAGGACGCTCCGCCTGAAACCTTTTTTACAGAGCCTAAATCAGAACGTGCCAAAGACTTTCTTGAAAAGGTATTATAACGAAGAGATTCACAGTGATTGGCTGTGGGTCTTTTTTATATTAAATGACAATAAAGTAAGGTATGATAAAAACAATAATAAAAGAAAGGCCTGTGATGAATGAATTTTAAAATTGGCTATCGAACCTTAAAAACAGCAGTAGGTGCAGCGATAGCAATCGCCATTGCCCAGCTTCTTCAACTAGATTTTTATGCGTCAGCAGCCATTATTACGATCCTTTGTATTTCCATTACAAAAAGAAAGTCATTAATCGTATCCTGGCAGCGTTTTGCTGCTTGTCTGATCGGCATGGCTTATAGTGTAATTATATTTGAATTAGTGGGTTATGAACCTTGGTCGCTCGGTTTATTGCTCTTAGTATTCATACCTACAGCCGTCATGTTGAAAGTTCAAGAGGGAATTGTAACGAGTTTAGTCATCGTCTTGCATCTCTATACACTGCAGCAAGTCTCAACCGCCATTATTATTAATGAATTATTATTAATCATCATCGGAATAGGTGTTGCATTAATTATGAATTTATATATGCCAAGCAGCGAAAAAGTTTTACGTGTTTATTTAAAGGACATAGAAGATCACTTTAAAAAGATTCTGCATGAAATGGCTGAATATTTACGGCACGGACAAAGTGATTGGGACGGAGCTGAAATTCCAGAGACAGTGGAATTGTTGAAGAAGGGTAAGAATGAAGCTTTGCGAAATGTTCATAACCACATAATGCGTTATGAAGACCAATATTATCATTATTTCAAGATGAGGGAGAAGCAGTTTGAAATTGTTGAACGCCTGATGCCATTTATCTCTTCATTAGAGAGATCGTTGCCTCAAAGCGTTCAGCTAGCGGATTTCTTAGATGAATTAAGTAAATCGTTAAGTCCTGCTAATCATGTGGTTTACTTCTTAGAACGCCTTGATCAAATGGAAGCTGAATTCAGGGAAATGGAACTGCCTAAGACAAGAGAGGAGTTTGAAATTCGCTCGTCTTTATTCTACATTATGCATGAATTAAGGCAATATCTTCATATTAAAGACAGCTTATGGAATCACGTGGATAAACGATCTATTTAAGAGGCAAGCTACAGGTAAAAAGCAGGGCTGGTGATTATGTGGCAGCTGTGATGTTATCGCTTTTAATGGTGTTTTCCCCGATTTGGCCTTTGGGTGAGAATCCTGCATTGGGCGATCCTTACCTGATCATTAATATTGAAACAAATGAACTGGCTTTTATTTATGATGGCCAGGTTCAAAGGGTATATAGAGTAGCGAGCGGAAAAGAGGGGGCAGAAACACCTGAGGGAGAGTTTACTGTTGTGGTGAAAGCTGAAAATCCATATTACAGAAAATTGGACATTAAAGGCGGTGATCCACATAACCCTCTTGGCACCAGATGGATCGGATTTGATGCGGAAGGAACCGATGGCAGGATCTATGGAATCCACGGGACCAATAGACCTGACTCGATCGGTTCTCATGTGACAGCAGGATGCGTACGCCTGCCCAATGAAGAAGTTGAGCAGCTATTTGATCAAATTCCTTTAGGTACGAAAGTTCATATTCTGAAGCAAAAAGACGCATCTTTTGAACAATTAGCGAAAGATGCAGGTGCTATGTAAGAAAGTCGCTGCCAGAACTCTGGCAGCGACTTTTATCGTTAGATGAATGATTAGAATAGTGATACACCCATTAAAAGTGTTCCTACAACCATAGTGAAAATCATAATATAAATAATTGTTTTTTGGAATTTGCGTGGCATGTAATACCCTCCCTCATACGTCTGTACCCTATATTTTACTAAGAACTCGCTATTAGGACAAGGGGTACCTTCGTAATCGAGAAAATTTGACAGGATATGCAGGATTTTTTGATTGGTGGAACGAATGTTATAACTAGACTGTCATAAATGGAGGAGTGGTTCCTTTGAGTGAAAAAACACCGAAAAAAATTGATCATATTGGGATTGCGGTAACATCTATTGAAGAGGTTCTGCCTTTTTATGTAGGAAGCTTGAAATTACGTCTAATTGATATTGAAGAAGTACCGTCTCAAGGAGTGAAAGTAGCCTTTTTAGGGGTTGGCGAATCTAAGATTGAATTATTAGAGCCGCTGTCAGACGAAAGTCCAATTGCTAAATTTATTGCAAAACGCGGTGAAGGGGTTCATCATATTGCACTTGGTGTAACGAACATTGAATCAAGAATTGAAGATATTAAAGAGAATGGCGTAAAAATGATCAATGATGAGCCTGTACCAGGAGCTGGTGGAGCAAAAGTGGCGTTTTTACATCCTAAATCAGCCAGAGGGGTTCTATATGAATTCTGTGAAAAAGAGCAAGTGACAAAATAAAGTGTTATATAGATGCATCATTGATTTGATGCATCTTTTTAGTGTTTTATTTTAGATAATATAGTGTCTATCGCTTGAAAAGGTGAAAAATTCCTTGAAATCATGTACCATTAAGCTGAAACTACAAATTGGAGGCTTACATAATGATTAATGAAAAACGTTTAGTAGATGAATTTTTAGAGCTTGTACAAATTGATTCAGAAACAAAGTTTGAAGCGGAAATTGCACCGATTTTGACAGAAAAATTCACTTCTCTTGGAGTAGAGGTAGTTGAAGATGATGCAGCTGATAAAACAGACCACAGTGCAGGAAACCTCATTTGTACATTACCGGGAACAAAAGATGGGGTAGATGCAATTTATTTCACTTCTCATATGGATACAGTTGTACCAGGTAAGGGAGTTAAGCCGTCAATTAAAGATGGATATGTTGTCACAGACGGAACAACGATTTTAGGTGCTGATGATAAAGCGGGTATTGCAGCGATGCTTGAAGGGATCCGCGTGCTTAAAGAACAAAATATCGAACACGGGACGATTCAATTTATTATTACGGTCGGAGAAGAATCTGGACTTGTAGGTGCAAAAGCAATGGATCCTGCTCATCTAAAAGCGAAATACGGCTTTGCGCTAGATAGTGATGGACCTGTAGGTAATATTATTGTAGCGGCACCAACACAAGCAAAAGTTAAAGCCGTTGTACACGGCAAGACTGCACATGCCGGTGTTGCTCCAGAGAAGGGGATTTCAGCTATTACAGTGGCAGCAAAAGCAATCTCAAAAATGCCTTTAGGTCGAATTGACGAAGAAACGACAGCAAATATCGGCCGTTTTGAAGGGGGAAGTCAAACGAATATCGTGTGCGATCACGTGGCTATTTTGGCGGAAGCCCGTTCTTTGGTGAATGAAAAAATGGAAGCGCAAGTAGCGAAAATGAAAGAAGCGTTTGAACAAACGGCTAAGGAAATGGGTACAAAAGCTGACGTTGAAATTGATGTGATGTATCCAGGGTTTAAGCTAGGTGATGGTGATGAAGTTGTTGAAGTGGCTAAACGTGCAATGACAGCGATTGGCCGTACACCGGAATTACTTCAAAGCGGCGGAGGAAGTGATGCAAATATCTTCGCAGGACACGGAGTGCCGACTGTTAACCTTGCTGTAGGTTACGAAGAGATCCATACAAAGAATGAAAGAATGCCGATTAAAGAGCTTGTGAAGTTATCAGAAGCAGTAGTAGCGGTAGTAAAAGAAGCGGCAAAATAATTAAGGGGTAAAGAGACCGGTGGACTTAAGAAGATTCATCGGTTTTTTTCTATTTATAGGGAATCTTACATACATAAAAGAGGGCCAGATGATGTTAATTGTTTGTATGGTTTATAAATAAACAAACACGAGCAATCATGCAATCATCACCTGGTATACCTCGAAAACTTACTATCTATACTATAGCTCAAAGAAGTTTTTCTGGGATGTTTCGGCAGAAAGAGATAACGACTATATAGTCATTTTGCCGATCGTGCGGAATATTGCGTGGGTCCATACATTTGGATAAGTTCTAGTGTAAAAATGGCGATTGTTGCGGTGAATACCGTCCGAATTCTATGCTTTCTAACACCATTTCCTCACTGTCACCGATTATAGATGCAATTTGTGCAATCGTAGGTGACTTGGCATGTTCCTTTTTATATGCGTGGAGGAGAACGACAATGCGGTCGAATACATCGGCATAGCGCTGATCACATTTCAACTGATAGTGGGTCATAATAAGACACCTCCAATTTGCAGGCTTTCGACAAAAACCTTATCGTTTCGCCTGCTACTTTAACCTTATCTGAAATATACATGAAAGGCAATGTTTTTTTAAATAAAATCGCAAAAAAATATTGACTTATACTTTGTATCCTTGGTATGATACTAGTTTTGGCGAAAATTAAAAAAGTATGAGAATGGATTCTTTTAATTAAAATTGGTGATGGTACAGCAATTATTTTAGGACCAATAACTTTTAAAAACGAACATTCTTTCGTATAATTAAGTGTAAAGGAGTGGGATCATCATGAATCAAAGAAGAGTTATTTTTCATATTGATATGAATAGCTTCTATGCCTCTGTGGAAATGTCATATGATCCCACTTTACTAGGAAAACCTCTTGCGATTGCTGGAAATGTAGAAGAGCGTCGCGGAATTATTGTCACCAGCAGTTATGAGGCTCGTGCAAAAGGGGTTAAAACAACGATGCCAGTTTGGAAGGCCCTTCGTCTTTGTCCGGACTTAGAGTTAAGAAGACCAAATTTTGAGCGGTACAAAGAATCGTCCCGTGCTTTATTTGAGTTATTAAGAGAATACACTCCGCTTGTTCAGCCAGTATCAATTGATGAAGGGTATTTGGATGTAACAGCGTATCTGTCCAAAATACACCCTCTGCATTTGGCCGCAGAAATTCAACGCCGTATTAAAGTAGAGCTTGATTTGCCATGTAGTATTGGTATTGCCCCAAATAAGTTTTTGGCAAAGATGGCAAGTGACATGAAAAAGCCTAATGGCATTACCATTTTGAGAAAACGAGATATGAAAGAGAAGTTATGGCCTTTGCCAATTGGTGAGATGCATGGGATTGGAAGGCGCACTGTAGAAAAGTGGGAAAAGAAAGGGATCAAAACAATTGGTGATCTGGCACATGCTCAAATGGGAGATGTTCAAGCCTGGTTTGGAACAAACGGCCGAAAGCTTCACGAACGAGCAAATGGTATTGATCATCGCCCGGTAGACCCTGAAGCGATCTACGAATTTAAAACAATTGGCCATTCAACCACCTTAAAGCAAAATACTAAAAACATGGCGGTGATTGATCAAACGTTGAAGCAGTTATCCCAATCAGTCTCAAGGCGCCTTGAAAAAAAGCAAGTCTTTGCAAGAGGGGTCCAGCTGACGATCCGCTATCATGATTGGCAAACGATTACGAGAAGCCAGAAGCTCTCAAATCCTGCTCAAAAGCCTGAAGATCTCTATAAACAAGCTAAACAAATTTTCCTAAAAGCATGGAACCAAGAATCTGTCCGCTTACTAGGTATCAGCACATACGATTTGATTGAGCAGCAATATGCTTATAAGCAACTCGATCTCTTTCATTATCAAGATGACATAAAAGAAGAAAAGCTTTCTCATTTAGTTAAGGAAGTGCATGAGAAATTCGGAGAGCAGGCACTGCAAAAAGGATTGTCTGGCAAATGGAAAAGAAAAGAAGTAGCATCAACTGAAGAAGGGACGAGTTTTAGCAAAGATTTTCTAGAACCAGAATAATTCTGGTTCTTTTTTTTGTTTTAAGAATGCCCATGTAAGATGGGCAAGGACGTGCCGATATAAAGAATAAGAATATAAAAGGTCGATGGATAATCGAAACGAAGACCGGGAGCGTGAGCCACATGCAAGTCAATCACCTGCAGCAAATTCAAAATCAACAGCCAGAGCGGGCTATACCGTTACGTGAAGGTGATGTATATAAAGCAACAGTAAAAGAGAGAAAAGATCATAATGAAGCGCTTATCAGTATTAGAGGAAGAGAGGTCCTGACAAGGTTTGAAGGGGGCGTACCCTCGGGTGAGCGAGTGACGATACAAGTTGATCAAGTAAAAGAAGCTCATATCAATGTTCGAGCGGTTAATGAGGAGCCGCGCGCAGCTACTCAAGCAATCAACCAAAATAGAGATACGTTGAATCAAACACTGCAAAATTTAGGTTCGAAAAATCCCACACCTGCGATGAGAGAAGCAGCGCAGGCCCTAATGGATAAAGGCGTTCCGCTTACTAGAGAGGGTGTGGCCGAATTAGACCGGTTTCTTAGAAGCGGTGATGCAGCAAATAGACTAGAGACAGTTAAGGCGTTAGCGAATAAGCGATTGGAAGTAACGTCGACTCATTTACGAAGTGTCCACGAAGCATTACACGGACGCCCATATACACATGTGTTAAATGATCTCGCAAAGGAAGTGGATCCTGAATTTAAAGTGGAGCCAAGGGAACGGACGTCAGAAGGAAGGCAAGAGCTGCCAGCAAGGAACGGCGAACCTTTAGGCAGCAACCAAAACGGGAGAATGTCTCCTGATTATTTGCGTCAAATACGTCAAATGATTCAGCAGGATGCATCAATAGAGCGAGCTGTTCAAACGGCAAGAAGCCAAGTCGTTCAACATCCGGAGACATCACGTGAGGCAGCTCAGTTAGTGGAACGCTCAACAACTGAAGCCGCTCATTTAACGAAAGTCGCCAAAGAGCGGGTGCAGGAGGCGGTAAGTCAGGTGCTGCGCCAATCTAGCGGCATTGACAGTCAAATCAATCGTGAGCTGCAAGCGATCAGCCAAGCAGGAGGTTCGATTGAGGATACTGTTGAAATGATCCGCACAGCACGTAGCAGCCAAGAACTCTCTACCGCTCATCAGCAGCTAGTGGATAAGGCAGTAGCACAAGCAGCTCAATTAATTCAAGCTGGTCGAGAACAAATGATTCAAGCCCTTACTAAAAGCGAAGAATTGATCCAGTCGAATGTAAATGGGACAAGTAATTTGAATTCCATTCAGTCGAACTCTTTAGGCAGTGCATTGATGGATGCGGGCAAAGCCCTTCAGCAGGAGCCGAATATACAACGTGTTATTCAAATGATTGAAACGTCACTACTGAACCACCCTGAAATACCTAGAGAGACCCAAAAACAGCTTGGTGAAGCTTTAATAAAAGCAGCAGATGCAGTCAATAACGGTAGAGAAATGAGAGCAAGGCAATTTTTGAGCCAGGCTTTACTAGAAGTAGAATCGTTAAAAGCGGGTGTGGACTCTAATCAGTTTAGTCCTAATCAGACTGGATCAATTCAAAGTGGAGCCAGCTTACTGGGGGCGGATCAATATATTCAAAATGAGGTTTATCAAACGAGTCTAGAAGCAGCAAGCAAAAATATTGCTGTCACAACGGTTACTGAAAAATTAGCCGAAGCTGCCCAGACGTTTAAACAATTTCAACGTGAGATCAGCCGGACATTAGACCAAATCATTCGTCGTACAGAACAGTTCAAACAGCATGCAGAACCGTCTACCAAACCGTTGCTTGAAAGTACAATCAAAAAGTTAGATCATGCGATTCTTCGGTCTGAAATGATGCTTTTAACCGATATGAAGACAGAGAGAAGTTTAATGCAAGCCAGCAGCCAGCTTCAAGAAGCGAAAAAGCTGTTATCAAAAGGGCTTCATGAACAGGCTAATCAAATCGTAAAAGAGGTAAAGCAGCTAGTAGAAAGGCTAAACTTCCAGCCCTCAGAAACAAAAGTGAAGCATTACGTAGCGCTAAATGAACGCGCGGGCCAAGAAGGCCGGACTCCTTCTCAGATTCTCTCGCAGCAGTATAGTGAACATGCTCGTTCTCCGATCCAAGAAGGGTCGCCGCGTGCCATGTTTGAGATGATCAGAGGAATGGGGTTAAATCGTGATAGTGAGATTGCCCAGCAATTAGCAGCGGCAAAAGAGCATACTGAAATAAATGAACGTAATGTGAAAGCGACTCTTATGCAGATTGCTCGCGGTGAAGAAGAAGGCACTCGTTTAAATCAATTAGCGAATCAAGCCTTAAATAATATGACAGGTCAGCAATTATTAAGCAGGTCTGACCAACAAGCAAACATGCAAAGTTTATTTTTCAATTTACCGATGCTGCTTCAAAATAAAGTAGAGAACTTACAAGTGTTTGTGAACTCACGTAATGAGGGAGAGAAGGTAGACTGGGAGAATTGCAGTTTATTTTTCTTAATGGAAACTCCTAAGATGGGTGAAGTGGGAATCGCTATTTCAGCTGCAGATCGTCAATTGTCGGTTACGCTAAAAAATGACGGAGAAGCCTTTGTGGAAAAAATGGCCCCTTTGGTTGATCAAGCAGTAGAAAAGTTATCAGCGATAGGCTATTCAATCAAAGGTATTCAATATTCAAAGCTTAAACAAGACGAACAAGACCCAGCACTAGATCAAGTACAGAAAAAGGTCCAGACCCCTACGTTTACTGAGAAAGGATTTGACTTTAAAATATGATCGTTCAAAAACACTTTAACCAAACGAAGCGGCGGATTCAGAACGGACCAACAGCTGCTGTTATTCGCTATGATAAAGAAGACGGAAGTGCTCCAAAGGTGGTTGCACAAGGGAGGGGGCAGCTTGCGAATCAAATTATTCAGCTAGCCCATAAAAATGACATTCATATGCAAGAAGATGCGACACTCGTTTCGAATTTACTGGACATGGATCTAGGCGATAATATTCCTCCTCAGCTTTATTCAGTTATGGCAGAAATCTTGCTGCTGATTGAAGATATGGAGAAAAACTATTAAACAACGATCGACATAAGTCGATACTAATAGTGTCAAAAGAAAATGCAGACGGAGGTGGAAAGGTTTGACCACTTTCCTAACAAACGAAGCCCTTCATCAAAAGTCCTCTCAAGAATTGACAGCACTGTTGTATGAGGCTTGTTTAATGAACTTAGAAGATGCACTAGGAATGATTGATCAAAAAGAATATGTAGAAGCGAACGCAAAACTGCAAAAAGCGAGTGATATCATTCATCGCCTAGGTGCTGGTATTAATTATGAAGCAGGGATCATTGCGGATCAGCTTGAGCAAGTATATAACTATGCGGCGGATAAAATTGTCGAAGCAAATATAAAAAAAGATAAAGCGATGATTGAAGAAGTCATTCAAATCATCGAATCGATCATGTTTTCATGGAATGAAGCGATGAAATCGAAAAAAGATATACAGCCGAAAATGATGAAACAAAAGGCGAATGCATACGAGTCAACCGCCATTTACCAAGACTAAAGGAGCCTCCTAAAATGAAAATTAATAATAATATTCAAGCGCTGAATGCTTATAGAAATCTATATCAAAACCAATTTCAAACGTCAAAAAACTTAGAGAAACTATCATCAGGCCTTCGAATTAACCGTGCTGCAGATGATGCAGCGGGCCTTGCAATCTCTGAAAAAATGCGTTCGCAAATCCGCGGCCTGAAAATGGCTGAACGTAATGCAATGGACGGAATTTCACTAATGCAAACGTCAGAAGGAGCTATGCAGGAAGTACATACGATGCTGCAGCGCATGCGTGAATTAGCTGTCCAAGCAGCCAATGACACAAACACTGAATACGACCGCGAACAAATTCAAAAAGAGATTGACCAGTTGAAGTTGGAGATAGATTCCATTTCAGAGAAGACAGAGTTTAATACGAGGAAGTTGTTGAATGGGTTTAGTGCTGTGTTGACGACTTATGGAAATGATGCGAATAAGATAAATCTAGTAGGCTTTCCTAAGGTGACAAATGCAAATTTGAAATCTGGAGATTATCAAGTTGAAGTTACTAATCCCACTGCTAAATATACTTTTACACAAAAATCAGCTGGGTTAGGTGCTGATGAAGCAACTGATGTAACATTTACAGCAGCCCTTGGTGGGGATCAAGGAATGTTGTTTGGTGAATACACAATTATGATCCGTGAAGTTAACACTAATAGTAAAGATGCTAAGATTGAGATTTTGGATCCTAATGGTTTATCCATGGGAAATAAAGTAGTTAATATTGGTGAACATGATGACGCTGGTGAGATAGATATCTTTGGAATAACTATTGATACTTCTAAAATAAGCTCTGCTGGAACTGTTAAAGTTAAGATGGAAGTAGAAGCTGAAATCGTATTAAGAGATAATACTGATTCTGAAGATCCTACTGATATTCAAGCAGCAAGAAAATTAGTATCAAACAATGGATTATTTAAGCACGGGGGGATTGAGTATCAATTCAATACAAATATTAAAGATGATACCCTTGATTTTAATATCACCAACAACGCTCTTTCCTTCCAAATCGGGCCTAACACGAACCAAAATGTAATGATTGATATCCCTCGTATGGACATTGTTACGTTAGGTATTGAGAATATTGATGTGCTTTCTAATGCGGGTGCTAACTCGGCCATCTTCCAACTCGATCAAGCGATCAACAAGCTTTCTGATGCTCGTGCGAAGCTTGGGGCAGTTCAGAACCGTATGGAGCATACAATCAACAACCTGCAAGTTACTCATGAGAACTTAACAGCTTCTGAGTCTCGTATTCGTGATGCGGATATGGCGCTTGAGATGACGGAATTTACTCGTAACAATATTTTAAATCAATCAGCAACAGCGATGCTTGCGCAAGCGAATCAACTGCCGCAAGGTGTGCTTCAATTATTACAATAACGGAAATGGGAAGGCGGGGAGACTTAAGTCTTTTCGCTTTTTCTTGTTTCATTACTTCCTATTTATGCTAAAATAACAGCACAGATAAGATCATGGTGAGGACGTGAGATCATGGATGTCGGACGGATTGCTCGTACAGGGCTTGGTAAGATTGAACCGAAAAAACAGGAACCATCAGCTAAAATTTCCTTTCAAGAAGTAATGGGGAAACAGCGTGATGAGAAAGCATACGAGAAGTTATCTCAATTAATGCAGAAAATTGATGATCAAGGAAAAGTTCTTGCTGAATCAAGAACGGTTGAAGAGCTTCGTAAATATAAGCAGCTTGTCAAAGAATTTATGGAAGATGCTGTTCAATTTGGATTAAGCCTTGAAGAGAGAAGGGGCTTTAATCGCAGGGGACGTACGAAGATCTACAAGATTGTACAAGAAGTCGATCGTAAACTGCTGGATTTAACCGATGCAGTACTTGAAAAAGAGAAAAAAGGCTTGCAGATTCTTGATATGGTTGGAGAAATCAAAGGGCTGCTCGTTAATATTTATGCGTAAAACAAAGACCTGTGAAAATGACTCACAGGTCTTATGTTATAACAACGGGAACAGCAATAATAAGAATAAATCAAATACCAAGTGAGAAATAATCGCGATCCATAGATTTCGTGTCTTCACATAGATATAAGACCAGATAAAACCAGCTATGAGAGCTGCTAACACTAATAAAATGCTTCCTGCAAATACATGAGCGAATGCATACAGCCCCGTTCCAAACAGTGCAGCTTTCAGGGGAGTATATCGGTTTAAAAACCGTTTCACGATAAATCCGCGCCAAAACCATTCTTCACCAGGAATAATAATTAAAAATAACCATACATAATGAATGGCAGCAGTAGGCTGGACAAGAGTATATAGTGCATGGAGCTGTTCCATTAAAGGCAGGCCGGTAACCTCGATCATCCATTTACCAAATGCAAACAATAAATAAAGCAGAATGCCACTTAGTATACCTGTGAGCCAGCCGTTAAAGGTGATAGCCCTCACATCCATTTGGATACAAGAGAAGGCATAGATGGTTAAAATAAATAATGATAACGGGAACAAAACCCAAAAATCAATCGGCTGCCAATAAAAACTAATGGCAAGAAAAATCACAGCTAATCCATAACCAAATGGTGTAGACTTTAATATGTTGTGGTTCAAGTTCATTCCTTCTTTCAAAAGCAGTTTTGTTGATATACTCAGCTTACATTGATTATACTAAATCATACTTAATGAAGGAGTGATGTAGGTGGATACGTATATTTTTACATATGAAACGACAGTTGATGCTCCTATCGAAGAGGTATGGTCTTTTTTTCATACAGCTGAAAATCTAGTTAAAATCACTTCATTTCCAACGATTACATTGCACTCTGATCCAGAAACAAGAGAAGGGAATACAATTCGGATGAAAATGGGGCTCGGACCTGTAAAGGCCGATTGGCATTCATACATTCAAGAAGTGAAGCCTCATGAATATTTCGTAGATGTGGGTGTGAAGCTTCCTTATCCTCTTAAATCATGGCGGCATACACATTCATTTGTAAAAAGAGAGGATTCCACGGTGATGAAGGACTTGGTTGAAATTCAATCACCCTTGCCAACTTCTATCCTAAGACCGGCTCTTCATGGGATGTTCCGCGGGAGAGCAGATGCAGTTCGCCGCCATTTCAATCGGCTGTGATCTTACTTCAGCCCGCAGTTAAGGCTGCTTTTGTATCTTTTTAGCTGCTATATGCGTCAGTTAGTTAAGCAATTGCGTAGGTCCAACTGCTATATGCTTCGCTTCACGGCTCAATTGCGCCCATCCATGTTTATTGCGCCTATTCAGTCTAGTAATGCGTCACTGCTATGCTGAATTGTATTCTTTCAGAGTATTATTGCGTCACTCTCAACCAACATCGCATCGCTCCCAATCGCCCACCACACTCGCACGCAACCATATAATCATCAAAACAAAAGGCTGCCCGCATAGGCAGCCTTTTCTCTTAGTTCCAGCCTCGTTCATATGGGGTTGGAGCTTCAATTTTTGTATTTAATTCAAGTGCTGCCTGGCGTGGCCAGTACGGGTTTCGGAGTAATTCACGACCGATAAAGATGAGGTCGGCTCGTTCGTTTCGTAAAATTTCTTCTGCTTGCAGTCCTGATGTAATCATTCCTACAGCTCCTGTTGCAATTCCTGCTTCGCGTCTTATTGTTTCTGCAAATTTCACCTGATAGCCAGGGTAAACGGGGATAGCAGCCGGTACGACAGCACCAGAGCTTGTGTCAATTAAATCGACACCTTGCTCTTTTAGCCATGCAGACAGCTGAATGAAATCATCCATCGTGTTGCCGCCGTCAGCATACTCGCAAGCTGAGAGGCGGACGAATAGCGGGCCAGTCCAAACCGTCTTTACTTCATCGACAATTTTTTTCAAGAAGACGTATCTTGCTTCTAGTGAACCGCCATATTCATCGTTCCGTTTATTTGTTAATGGCGAGAGAAATTCATTAATTAAGTACCCGTGTGCACCATGCAGCTCAATTACATCAAAGCCTGCTTCTTGCGCACGAACGGCACCTTGTTTAAAGGCTTCAATCGTCTCTTCAATTTGAGACGTGGTCATCTCAACAGGAGTGCGCATTTCCTCGTTAAAAGCTAAAGCTGAAGGGGCAAAAATATCTCCTTCAACCATTGATTTACGTCCAGCGTGAGCAAGCTGTATCGCAGCTTTTGCTCCGTGTGCTTGAATTCGCTCGACTACTTCTTTTAACCCTTCAACATGAGCATCTTCCCATATTCCGAGGTCTTGATCTGAGATACGGCCTTGAGGATCTACTGCCGTTGCTTCTATCATGACAAGACCAGCTTGACCGATTGCTCTTGCTTCATAATGAGCAAGGTGAAAAGGACGTGTCTTGCCATCTTTTGTATCACTTGAGTACATGCACATAGGTGACATGACAATTCTATTTTTTATTTCAACGTCTTTTATTTTATATGGCGAAAAAAGCATACGGTTCAACGACATCATCTCCTTATACTCTTGCTGCTGACTTATAAGTTAGTACTTTGTTTAATTGGCTTCTACTTGATGCAGGTATTTACTAACCAAGGCCAAGATTGAACGTCTAGTTAATAGGGCAATAAACGAATCGTCTTCATCAAGGACGCATATAAAAGGGTGATTAATGACAAGGGTAAGTGCCTTGGCGAACGTTTCATCTATGTAGATTGTAGGGACTTCGTTATCCATTACATCACCGACGCTTTTTTCAGACAATCGGTCCATTTCAATTTGCTCAAGGCCTAATAGTGAATCTAAGATTAATGATTTACTAATCAATCCATGTAATTTAAAGGAAGGATCAAGTACTGGGATCGCAGTATAACCGGATTTAATAAGAACAAGAAGGGCATGTTCTAGCGGGTTTGCTAAATGAACGTGAGCCACTTTTTCACTGGGAATAAGCATATCGAAAATTTCGGGTTCTGACAGCGGCTTATTTTTTAAATGCTGGATCATCTTAATCACTTCTTTATCTAAGATTTGGAAAACATCACATCTCTTCTATCCTACAAGTGAAGGTGGATTATTGTCAACGGAACTGCCTGATTAAAACACTTTTATAAAGTATGAGCATCTACGGTTCAGGTCAAACTAAGATATAAAAAAGGTGAGATGTATGCATACAAAACAAACGGTAAGGTACATATGCGAGATTTACTCTTCAGGTAATGAGTATTTCTATAAAAGAGAGCTAATTACGCATGATAGTTGGGACAATATTGAATCATTAAGCTGGTCTGCACCTAGACCGATCTCTAAAAGTACTTTTATGAAAAGAAAAAAAGAAGGATATAAAACGGAAATTGAAAGAGTAGACAGACCTCCTGCCAAAGTGATTGCTTTTCCTGTAATGCCTTCCCGCGATTGATGAAGAATACGTGAACAAATCGTGAAAAATCGCATCAAATTATCCCTGCAGACCGAGTCTTAATAATGACTTATTATCCTGAATCGGCTACACTATACAGAGCAGAGTTCAATATTCGATTGAAAAAGTCAGCTCACATAGATATCAACTGATTCATTATGAGAGCAGGGTATAGATGATTGGAATGATTGGAGCGATTAGGAAAATGAAGAAAAAAATGAGTGCATTTCTTGGCGTTATAGCAGCGGGGTTTCTGCTTGCCGGTTGTAACTTAGTCACATTTGTAGAAGAAGAAACACTAACTCTCCCGCTAGCCGAACATGAGCTGCTTGAGGTGGTACATGAAGAAGGAGAAGTAACGATAACGGGAGAAGAAGGACTTGAAGACATTATAGTCGAAGTGAAATACGAGGTTCTAGGTGAAGAGTTAGAGGAAGCCGAGAGCTTCTACCGAGCGAATACGGCAGTATCGCTTGAAAGCGCGGGGGAAGCAGCTAAATTAATTACTTCCATCAAAAGAGGTTCAAATCAAGAGCAAGCAAATATCCATTTAGATATTAAAGTGCCAGAGGACCTTCCAATCGTTTACCGACAGAAAGAGGGAGGATTTGAAGCCTCAAACCTATCTGGAGATATCAAGGTTCAGCACGGGCGAGGTGCACTAGCTATGAATGATATTAGCGGTGATATTACGCTGACAGATGGTGCAGGAGCAGCTTCTTTTGAACGGATCACAGGTCAGCTGCAACTAAACATCAATGCAGGGGCTACCACTATCTCAGATTCTAATGGAACGGTATTATTTACAGCTGGTTCAGGGGACGTAACGATTTCTGATCATAACGGGGACATTACTCTAAGGAGTGGCAATGGGGATGTAGCCATTAATAATATTGATGGAAATGTAACCATATTAGAGTCTAAAGGCGGTAATTTTGAGATTGAGGGTGTCACAGGAGAAGTAAAAACGCCTGAATAAAATAATGATTAATTTATCAATAGAAAGTCGCTAAATGCGGCTTTTTTATTTTGTGGAAATTTCAGGATGAGAATTAGTGCCCAATTTTTCAAAAAAGTTAGAAGGATCATTGACAATTTGGAGATAGATGGATAGAATACTATTAAACTAATAATTCATATCAAATTACAAGGAATTAAACTTCTCCTAATGTAAAAGAGGAGGTCAATATGAGTAAACAAACAGAGTGGGAGCTTCTTTCAGAACGATTACAAGCCATGCTGAAAAACTTACAATACGGATCAGTGACGATTGTGGTACAGGATGGAAAAATTGTTCAACTTGAAAAAAATGAAAAACAACGATTGAAATAGCTAGCTGACTAGACAAACTAGAGGCGGCATTCAAAAGGGAAACCCTTTTTGAATGCCGCTTTTTCCATCTAAAAGGAGGGACAATAATGGAGGTCACATATCAATCCTTACATGAACAGGATTATAAAAGCCTAAACGACCAATTGAAAAATAAAGACAGCTTAGATGTTTTAAAGTGGGCCTATCAAACATTTGGGGATGAATTAGTCTACTCCTGCAGTTTCGGTGCGGAAGGTATGGTTTTGATTGATCTTATTTCAAAGGTTAAAAAGGATGCAAAGATTGTCTTTTTGGATACCGATTTTCATTTTAAAGAAACGTATGAATTGATAGAGCAGGTGAAAAAGAAGTATCCGACACTTACGATTGAATTAAAGAAGCCGTCTTTAACCCCAGTTGAACAGTCGGAAATACATGGAGATGAGCTATGGAAAACGAATCCAGATCTATGCTGCCAGCTGCGCAAGCTTACTCCTCTTGAATCAGTTTTAAGCGAACATCAAGCATGGATTTCAGGATTGAGGCGAGAGCAGTCTCCTACCCGAGCAAATACGCAGTTTATAAACAAAGATCAACGTTTTCAATCGATTAAAGTTTGCCCGTTAATTCATTGGACGGAAGAAGAAATTTGGATGTACATCAAACTCCATAAGCTGCCTTATAACACGCTTCACGATCAGAATTTTCCGAGTATTGGCTGTGAATTCTGTACGAAGCCTGTTCAACCTGGTGAGGACCCAAGAAGCGGTAGGTGGGCAGGCTCGGCCAAAACGGAATGCGGCTTACATTTAGGTGACAAACAAAAAAATAATTAATTTAATGGAGGAATAAATCATGTCAACAATCAAACCACATGGCGGAACTCTAATAAACCGGTATAAACCGGATACAGCACTTGATGCAATCTCAAAGGAAATTGAGCTGGACTCGTTTGCATTATCTGACCTGGAACTAATTGGGATTGGAGCGTTCAGTCCTTTAACAGGCTTTTTAGGGAAAGAAGACTACTTATCTGTTGTAGAGAACATGAGATTAAAAGACGGAACGGTATGGAGTATTCCGGTTACATTGCCGGTTACAGAAGAGAAGGCAAGTGAGCTTTCGGTCGGAGAGAAAGTTAAATTAACGTTTGAAGGGGAGGTATACGGTGCGATTGAGGTTCAGGAAATCTATGAACCTGATAAAGAAAGAGAGGCAGAGCAGGTTTATCGTACCTCAGATCTTGCTCATCCTGGAGTAGCTAAGCTCCTAGATCGTCCAAATGTATATGTAGCGGGTCCGATTACATTGGTAAAACGGGTAGAACGAGGACGTTTTCAATCTTATCATTTAGACCCAGTGGAAACACGTCAAACCTTTACAGATCTAGGTTGGAAGAAAGTCGTTGGTTTTCAAACGAGAAACCCGGTACACCGTGCCCATGAGTATATTCAAAAAACAGCATTAGAAATTGTAGACGGCTTATTTTTGAATCCTTTAGTCGGAGATACAAAGGCTGACGATATCCCTGCGGATGTAAGGATGGAAAGTTATGAAGTTTTACTTGATAAATATTATCCAAAAGACCGTGTCTTCCTAGCAGTATTTCCAGCTGCAATGAGATATGCAGGACCGCGTGAAGCTATATTCCATGCGCTTGTTCGTAAAAACTATGGCTGCACTCACTTTATCGTAGGCAGAGACCATGCGGGTGTGGGTGATTATTACGGTACCTATGATGCTCAGTTGATTTTTGGAAACTTTACTGAAGATGAGCTTGGAATCACACCATTATTTTTTGAGCATAGCTTTTATTGCAAGGCATGCGGAAACATGGCTTCCACAAAAACTTGCCCGCATGGGAAAGAAGATCATGTTATCCTCTCAGGCACAAAGGTTCGTGAAATGCTTAGTAACGGAATCACTCCACCGCCTGAGTTTAGTCGAAAAGAGGTCATTGAAGTCTTAATTAAAGGCATGCAGAAAAGTGTTCATGCTTAATAGGTGAATGAAACGAGTGGTGGTATGACAAGGAATGATCAGTCGTCATAGTCTGAGGCGATGAAAGATTTACCTCAAACCGTTTTAGACCATCCTGCATGACACATTGAAAAAGAAAGTAGGCGAGCAGGCATGTTGACGATTGCAGCGTTTGCCATTGCATTTTTCTTCGCAATGAATATTGGAGCAAGTGGAACAGCAGCTGCTATGGGGCCAGCCTATGGCAGCGGCGCTGTACCGAATAAACGGATTGCGATGCTTCTTGTAGGAGTATTTGCATTCTTAGGGGCACTGGCCGGCGGTGAAGTAGTTCGGACGATCGGCAGCGGCATCATTCCTGCTGATATTGTAGATGTTGAGTTAGTAATCATTATTTTAGCATCAGCATGCTTAACCTTATTTATCGCCAATTTACTAGGTATTCCATTATCAACAAGTGAAGTCGTAGTAGGGGCGATTGTTGGGGCGGGGATAGCTTATCAAGCTCTTTACTTCGATAAATTGTTAGTCATTGTATCATTTTGGGTGATTGTCCCGGTTGTCGCGTTTATAGTTGCCTACTTAGCCGGTCACCTTGTAAATAAAGCGGAAAAAAAGTGGCCGCTCTTAACGGGTAAAGGGAAGTGGAGAAAGCCATTAGTCATTCTATTAATTGTCTGCGGCTGCTTAGAAGCATTTGCAGCTGGCATGAATAATGTAGCCAATGCAGTTGGCCCTCTTGTTGGGGCAGGGTTGATTGATGTGAGGACAGCTGTATTATTTGGAGGGGCTTTTGTCGCCTTGGGAGCACTGCTTTTAGGTGGGAAGGTGCTTGAGACAAACGGAAAGAAGATCACTAGACTCTCACTATTGCAAGGAAGCACGGTTTCCATTACAGGCGGCGGATTAGTCATTGTCGCGTCATTGTTCGGACTGCCGGTGCCACTTACTCAAGTGACGACTGGAGCCATTGTAGGAATTGGCACCGCTAAAAACGGGTTTAAGTTGTGGCAAAAAGGCATTTTGAAGCAAATTGCCAAAGTGTGGGTAGTATCTCCGGTATTTTCTCTTGTGATGAGTTACGGATTGATTCTACTGTTTAGGCAAGCAGATTACTATACGTTTTTCGTTATCTTTAGTGTTTTCTTAGCAACTATTGGTTCGATCAGCCTCTATATACAGGTGAAAACGGAACGAAGAACAACTTATGATGAGGGTGGAGGAATCTAATAGATCATCAGTTGGTTTATCCTTAAAACATAGTAAATAGATCAAATTAATTGGAGTGGTGTACAGGATGACTAATCAAAAAACTAACAATATCGTTTGGCATGAAGCAGCGATTACAAAAAAAGAACGTCAAAAAAAGAATGGACATCGCAGTGCCATATTGTGGTTTACCGGGCTGTCTGGAGCTGGAAAATCAACATTAGCAAATGCGCTTGAACAGGAATTGTTTAAACGTGGATTAAGCAGTTATATCCTTGATGGAGATAATGTTCGACATGGTTTAAATAAAGGGTTGGGGTTTAGTGATGATGACCGGAAAGAGAACATTAGAAGAATTGGTGAAGTGGCAAAATTATTTGTAGATGCTGGCAGTATTGTCTGCACAGCCTTCATTTCTCCTTTTAAAGAAGATCGCAACAATGTTCGAGCGTTAGTTGAGGATGATGAGTTTATTGAGATTTATGTAAAAGCCTCTCTTGAAACATGTGAATCTCGTGACCCGAAAGGCTTATACAAAAAAGCACGTACTGGAGAAATCCCTGAATTTACAGGAATTAGTTCCCCTTACGAAGAACCTGACCATCCAGAGCTGACGATTGACTCAGACTCTTTAAGTGTTGAGCAGTCCGTTGAGAAAATTACTTTGTACTTAGCAGATCGAGGCATTATTTAAGAAGAAAGAAACACGGTTCGAGCATCATTATGCTGCTCACCGTGTTTCTTTTTCGTCATGATTATCTTCCTGTAAGTGATTCTAATGCATTAGCGACATCAATTTCTCCGTGTCCGTAATACGCATCATGTCCTTCGGTTCCGAGGTCACGTGCGGTATTACGAATCACATCATAGACTTGCTCCACGTTTAAATCTGGACGCATCGCACGAATCAGCCCAGCTAGTCCAGCTACATGAGGGGAAGCCATTGAAGTTCCAGACATAACCGTGTACTGATTATTAGGGAACAAACTAGGAATATGTGCACCTGGAGCTGCCACATCAATATGCTGTCCGTAATTCGAGAAGAAGGCACGATTTCTAGTGTCATCGACTGCAGCTACAGTTAGTACTTCTTCATACTGTGCTGGATACATTGGGTCTTCGACGTTGTCATTTCCTGATGCTGCAATTAAGACCACGTCATTTTCATACGCATACCTTACTGCGTCTTGTAACACATCTGCGTGATAGTAATCCCCGAGGCTCATATTAATAACATCTGCCCCGTTATCAACCGCCCAATAAATCCCTTTTGCTACCTCATATGACGACCCTTCTCCGTTATCATTTAACACTTTAACAGGGAGGATCTTACTATGCCAAGAAACACCTGCGATGCCGGTTACGTTATTTGTCAGTGCGGCTGCTACTCCCGCTACATGTGTTCCGTGACCATGAGCATCTGAGTGGTCTGAAGATTCATCAAAAGCATTAAATCCAGTAAGAAGTTTATCTTTTAAGTCTTGATGTTCAGGGTCTACTCCTGTATCAAGGATGGCAATTGTTACATCTTTACCACCAGAAAGATTCCATCCCTCGCTCATTTCGATTTGCTCGAGATTCCACTGATAATCAGCGAAAAATTCGTCATTTGGTACAGTGGATTGAGGGGTGATGCCTGTTTGAGTAAATACATAGTTAGGCTCAGCAAATGCCAAATCATAATCTCTGCGAAGTCTTTGAATCAAAGCTTCGGTCGTTTCGGTTTCACTTTTCACCACGTAAAATGGATCGTTCTGCTTTACGACAGTTAAATCTTGATTATCTGTAAACCAAGCCGTATTATTTTGCGGACGCTTGAATTTGATTACTGCTTGATGTTCCACGTAAGTTAATTTTTCTTTATCTGGCTGTTCGGATTGAACCGCGATCTGCCAACCTAATTCTGGCACCGTTTCTGCCTTAATCGATTCTGGTAAATCAGCCGTGGTTTTCCAATCGATGTTAGGGTTATCACCTGAAACGAAGAAGTTACCGTTTGAGTCTGCTACAGCAGCAGTATTACGAATAAATGCTTTAACAAAGGAAAGATCTACTTCTCCAAGAATCGTATGTCCGCCTTCGCTTTTTTCACCCATTAACATATACATTTTGCCGTCTTGTTCATACGGGTCTGAGAACTCACTATTCATATGATGATGTGTGAGTAAATTGGAATTAGAAGTCGACATGTCTCCGACTATGATTTCAGGCTGATCATCTTTTAGAAGGGCAAATCCATTAAAATGAGGATGTTCCTGCACTTCTTCACTAAAGCGTTTTTGTATTTCTGAGTCCGTTAAATCAGCATCTCCCCAGCGCTGGAGCTGAGATGATAGTTGTTTTAAAAACATGGACGTGGTCAATGCTAGATCTTGCGCCATTAATTGGTCCATTGCATTCGTTTCTAATTTCTTTGGGATCTCTTTTGATTGAATTGCGATTTGGTTATCATCAATTAGAGCACGTCCTATCATTGCTAAAGCTAAACCCACTACAGCAACAATAGCAACGGTTTTTGCCATTCTCCACATTATCCTTGCTCCTTTGTCATGTTGTTTTTTTGATCATTAAAGAAATAAGCCATAAATAATTCATCGTCATATTGCCCGTTTAAGTAAGCTTGCTCTTTTTGTGTTCCTTCTATAACAAACCCGTATTTTTTATAAAGGGTGATGGCAATTTCATTAGATGCAAATACAGTGAGACACAGCTTGTGCAAGTTATGCATTCGACACCACTCAAAGGTATACTCCATAACCTTCTTGCCAATCCCTTTTCCTTGAGCATCTTCATGCAGCCAGGTTCGAAACAAGCCAGTATGTTTCTTCATTTCAAGTTCGCCTCTGACGACTCTTGCAATCCCTCTGGCTGCACCATTCACTTCGACAACGATATACATATTATCGTTCGCTTTCATTTCTTCAATGAATTGATGTTCTTCATCTAATGTACGAGGGCGCTCTTTTTGAATATAGGTGCCTTCTTTAATAATGGATGCAACAGAAGTAATAATGTCATATGCATCGCTTTTTTGAACGGGGCGTAATGTAACATCGGTATCATCTTTTGCGGTAAAGGTCATAATCAATGGTTCTTGGGCTACCACCATACATCTTTCCTCCTTAATGTTTCTTTATTGCTTAACTTAATTAATTAGGTGTCCAAAAGTAATTAGGGTCTTGTTCGATTACACTCTCTATAATGTGTGAAGCAGGGACAATTTGGACTTTATTTTTCTCAAGGTCACGAAGCGAGGATAAGATGCCTGCTGCTGTTTCTTCTCCTTTTACACCGACATGACCAATTCCTATCGCATCACCTTCAACTGCAGCCACTTTTTGTAACAGCCTCATTTGCTTTGCCACATGGGATCGCGAAGATAGAGAATCGTCTAGAAATACATCTCGTACTGAATAAGGGATACGACGTTCTTCAGCGAGCTCAGATATCACAGATTTATTACTCGTCCCGCTATCGATTACATACAAGCCGTGCTCTTTTACCACATCCAAAATAACGCCCATAATCCGCCGGTCTTCTACAATTTTGCTGCCCATATGATTATTTAGACCAACTGCATGGGGAACATCGTCAATCGCTTCTTCAACGCGTTTTCGTACTTCTTCATTAGAGAGGTCGCTTGTAATTCCTTTAGGACCAAGCCATGAAGCTTTTCCTTTTTTAGGTTCAAGAGGGAGGTGGATGATTACTTCAAGTCCAGCGTGATGAGCCTCTTCCGCTTGCTCAGTTGAGTATTCAAGAAATGGCATAACGGCCGCTGTAATAGGTATATCACCTTTTAAAAAAGATTCTACTCCTTTAACATTTCCTCCAAAGTCATCAATCACTATCGCTACTTTTTTCCATTCGTCCGCTTTAGCCGTGAAAGGAGTGCAGAATATAACAGAAGTTATAGAAAGAGATAAAACCATTACTAAAGAAAAGAAGGAAGGGTAAGCCTTCATGAGATCACTCCTCATTTATAATAGGTGTAGAGATAGTGTTCCGTTTCGAAGCTTATTCTATGAATCCATTCAGCACAAAAAAACTCATGCGCAGGCTTTGGACCTGGCATGAGTTATTTTCTTATATTAAACGCTGCATTTAATTGACCACGAAGCATTTTGTCGCGAACTTCTTTCTTCTTCATCATCTTTTGTTCTTGTCTTCTTATTTCGAACGTCTGCATCCCATCTTCCATTTTATTTGCAATGTCAATTAGGCGTTCGACATCTATAAATGAATACTTGCGTGTACCACCTTTTGTTCTTTCAGGGTAAATTAATTTTCTTTCTTCATAATAGCGGATCTTCCTCTCGCTTAATCCAGTTAGTTCACTTACTATCCCAATTGTAATCACTTTCTTATCTTTATAAGACATAACCAAGAAACACCTCTTTGATGGAGATTATTTATCTGTTTTAAAGTGAGAATGTTCTGACCTTTTGTCATACTATATCACATGGACAAGGGGTAGGTGAGAGGGTTTGTTAGATTTTCTGACAAATTTTCGATTGAACGATCATATTAAATAGTGAATGTACATTTTCTGAAAATTACGTTATACTTTATAAAACTTATAAATTAACTCGGAATAATAGATGTGAAAAGTTAAGAGGAGATGAAGAGATGAACAATGGAGGGTATGTGTATTTAGTTGGGGCAGGTCCTGGGGATTTGCAGCTCATGACATTGAAAGCTAGAAGATGTGTTGAGATGGCAGATGTTGTTCTCTACGACCGGCTGGTGAATCCATTATTGCTTGAATGGACGAAGCCGGACTGTGAGCATATTTATTGCGGGAAGTTACCTAAGCGGCACTTATTGAGACAAGAGGCCATAAATGAAAAGCTCGTTCAGTATGGGACTGAAGGCAAAATTGTCGTCAGGCTTAAAGGCGGTGACCCAAGTGTGTTTGGTCGAGTGGGGGAAGAGGCTCATGCTTTAGATGAAGCTGGCGTTCCTTATGAAATCGTTCCGGGGATCACAGCTGGAATTGGAGCGGCAACATATGCTGGTATTCCTGTGACGCATCGGAATCACAGTGCATCGTTTACCGTCGTAACGGGCCATGACAAGTCTGAAAAAGGAGAGCCTTTAATCGACTGGCAAGCACTTGCAAGAGGGAGCGATACAATTGCCTTTTATATGGGAGTGAAAAACCTCGGTTATATAGCTAATCAACTAACTCTGCACGGTAAGCCAAAAGAAACACCTGTTATTTTGATTCAATGGGGAACGTTAGGCAGTCAAAAAACCGTGAGCGGGACACTTGAAACGATTGCAGAAGAAGTAAGCAAATCAAACTTGACGAACCCTGCGATCACTTTAGTTGGTGATGTGGCCAACATAAGAAAAGAACCAAGCTGGTTTGAGCGTAAACCACTATTTGGTCAACATATCTTATTAGGCAGAACTTCAGGAAGCCAAGGTGCGATTGCTCATGAGTTAGAAGAACTAGGAGCTGAAGTATTCGAATTTCCACGTATGTATTCTAGGACAGCTGAAAAACCGCAAGCAGATTTTAGGGACTTTGATCAAATTGTCTTTTTATCGCCTGAAAGTGTTGAAATCTTTTTTAATTGGTTGAGAGCAGATAAGGTGGATCTACGGGATATAAGGGCTGCATTTCATGTGCGGTCAAAAAAATCAGAGAGGGCTTTAGAGAAGTACGGTTGTTTTACAAGTGAATTATCTAAGGTAAAGGATGGGTGTTCTAAGGTTCTGTTGCTAGGGAATGCACATTCAGCAAATGACAAAATCTTATTAACTGACACATGGGGTCCACACGAATATGTTATTACCCATCACGATTTGGTTGTCTCGTCTACAGATGTTACCTGTGAAAGACTAAAAGATGAAGGGCGTATTCAAACCATTGTCTTCCCAAGTGCTCAGTCTGTACAAACCGTCAGCGATCGGTTTATGAAAATGGGCTGGAGCATAGAGGAGATTAACGAAACAGTCAAAGTGATTTGTTTTGGTTCAATGTCAGAGAAGGCAGCTCTTTCTGCTGGTTATAAAGTAGATGTCGTGTTAGAATCTCCTACAAAAGAAGCACTCATTAAAGCTCTAATACAATCGAACATAACAGAGGTGGTTAAATAGTGAAAGCCATTTTATATGTAGGTCACGGAAGCCGGGTGAGGGCTGGAAATGAAGAATTAATCGCATTTATTAACCAAGTAAAGCTGCGGTTTCCCGAGGTTCCTATTCAGGAGCATAGTTTTATTGAACTTGCCGAACCGTCGATCGACCAAGGAATTAAAACATGTATTGAAAAAGGGGCAACAGACATTGCGGTCATTCCTGTTTTGCTGCTAACGGCCAATCATGCGAAATTTGATATTCCAAGAGAAATCGACCGCGCAAAAGCACAATATCCTAACGTACAGTTTTCTTACGGCCGCCCGTTTGGAGTGGAATCAACTTTAATCTCAATTTTAAAGAAGAGACTTGAATACAAAGGTTTAATAAGTGTTGAAGGCAGACCAACAGATGAGGAGCGTGAAGAGGTAAGTGTTCTGCTTGTAGGACGGGGCAGCAGTGATCCTGATGCAAACAGCGATTTAATGAAAATCTCTAGACTTTTATGGGAGGAAGCTCCGGTAAGTGAGATAGAGGTATGTTATATCGCGGCAACAAGACCATCTGTCGATCAAGGTTTGGAGAAAATTACTAGATCACCTTATAAAAAAGTATTCGTTCTTCCTTATCTTCTTTTCACCGGTGTCTTAATGAAAGGACTTCAAAAAAAATTAGACCAGTGGTCGCTTGAAACCGGAATAGAATCGATTTTATGCCCTTATTTAGGGTTTGATAATGATATGAAAGAAGTGTTGGTCAAGAGGGTAGAAGAAGTGTTAGCTAATCAGGTGAGGGTGAATTGTGATTTATGTGTTTATCGAATAGAAGCAGAAGAAAAAAAGCAGGTGACCCCTGAATGAATCTTCCTGTGATGATGGACCTTGAGGGACGGGAAGTAACGGTAGTTGGAGGGGGAAGAGTGGCGTGCCGCCAAATAAAGAAGCTTCGGCTTCAAAGAGCAGCCATTCATCTTATTTCGCCAGATATTATTGCAGAAATCGAAGACCTAGTTAGAGCAGGTGAAGTGAGCTTTGAAAAACGTGAAGTTAAGCCGAATGAATCGTTCTCATCTGACCTGCTCATTCTAGCTACCAATGATCAAGAATTAAATGAGGCGCTTTATCATAACCGGGAAGCTAGACAATGGGTCTATAATGCCTCAAATCAAGTAAAAAGTGATATCCACTTTCCTCACACTTTACAAAAAGGGGATTTAACGATTACAGTTTCAACAAATGGGGCAAGTCCGTTCTATGCTAAAGAGCTCTCAAAACAAATCGAAAACCAATTGCCAGTTGATATTGAAGATCAGCTCTTATTTTTAAAATGGGCAAGAGATCAGATTAAAAGCGCGTCTTTAAATTCAGTTGATAAAAAAGATCTGCTTACTCAAATGGTTCATCCTAATTGGCTTAACGATAAAGAGCGTGAAGAGAAGCTTCTGATTAAAGTAAAGAAATCAAGCATGAAATAAAGAAGCCTGATCCGGATAGGATCAGGCTGTTTGTTATTCTTTAGAGAAAGAAAGCTGTGCGATTGCATCATGCTGGTGAATCGATTCTTCATTACGGCACTCAATTTCAAATGAACGAATCGCTTCATTTTCATAAAGATCACTAGCTACAAGGCGAACAAGATCTTCTACAAAACGAGGATTCTCATATGCATGTTCTGTAACAGCTTTTTCATCAGGTCTCTTTAATACAGGGTAAAGAATGGAGCTGGCATTACTTTCTGCTGCTTCAAGCAGCGCTTGCTTCCAATCAATATCTTCCACGTCATCCACCACAGCACTCATCGTTACAAAGCCGCGCTGGTTGTGCGCACTGTACTCACTAATTTCTTTTGAACAAGGACATAAAGTAGTTACAGCAGCAACTAAAGTAATCTTTGATGTGTAACCTGTTTCTTCATTAAAGCTAACATCAAATGTTACATCTGCGTGAGCCATTCCTTCTTTCTTCATAGAAGGGCTTGATTTAGTAAAGAACCAAGGGAATGTAACCTTTACATCAGATGCTTTTTGTTTCATTTCACGAGCTAAGATGGCAGCAAACTCACGCAGCGTTTCAATTGAAAGAAGATGAGTTTGGAAATACATATGGAGCTGTTCTGTTAAACGGCTCATGTTAATCCCTTTGAATTCTGCATCTAAGCTTGTCGTCATGGCAAATTCGGCTGTAGTCGTTTGAGTTGTTGGTGCTAGGGCCGATTCAATCATCACAGGATACTTGACCTTTGAAATACCTACTTTTTGAATAGGGAAATAATAGTCATCTGGTTTATTTTGAAGATCTGGCATCTGATCTTTTTCTTTAGGCTTTGTTCCTTCAATTGGTTCCACTGAGCCGAAATGACGGTGCCTTTCAGCTTTAGGCGGCAATTGTCTATTCATCATCATCACTCCTGATTTATCCTCTAACATAATCTATAAGTAGAGTAAATTACATAAGAAATACGAAATTATCATACCATATTTTGTTCCAAGCAGAAAACAACTTGATTCGATATAGTTAAAAATTACTTATACAAGTTGTAAAGGTTGCATGCGCTGCTCCCTCATATTACACTACAAAAGGAAATGTAGACAAGGAAGTGAGCATACTTGAAAAAAGGAACGGGTATTTTAATAGCAGTTGCGCTAGTTTTAGTAGTGCTTGGGTTAACGATTCAAACAACCGTTCAACCTAATGATGAGAGAGTAATTGTTGATCACACAAAGAAAGTTTACAGTGCACCAGAGTGTTTTGATCAAGCTGAATTAACCAACAATCTTGAAGAGGTTACATATGGCTATGCAGTTGATCTAGGATATGATTCTGAATCATCTTGCACGGCTGAAGCACTTAAAAGTGAGAAAATGCCAGTATTGCTCTCGTGGTTCAGATAAGCTGACCCCCCGCATGAAAATGCGCGGGGATTTTTTTGTTTCTTTTCATTTATTCCAGCTGTTACATAATTCGCAAAGAGCTAGTGAAAGAAGGGGAGACATAATATAATGAAATGAACATAAAATATCCTTTATATGTGCTTAACCATACTCAATAATGCTTCTCCACTTTGAGCATTTGGGAGAATTGGGCAATGAATGGCGTAAAATGAATGAACTAGACGGGTGAGGCGAGGTAAGCTAAGTTAAGCGTTTGGTATGCGGGATGAGTAGGATAGATTCACTTTGCGGCAACGATATCATTGTGCTATAGTTAGAATGTTCAAATAATTAGATAAATAGAGAAAACGAGAGAAGTAAGGAGCTGGAGTGACAAGATGAAGGTAGCTAAATTTGGGGGAAGTTCCGTAGCTAGTGCAGAACAAATCAAAAAAGTAGCAGCAATTGTATCAGAGGATTCTGAGCGGAAAATTGTTGTCGTTTCTGCACCTGGAAAAAGAGATAGCAGCGACACGAAAGTTACAGATTTACTTATTCATTTAGGTGAAACATACCTGTCGAATGGCGAGGTAGAATTAGCCCTACAAGCCGTTGTAGAACGCTATGCTTCCATTGCCGAGGGTCTTGGTTTAGGGGGCAGTATTATTGCCACAATCGAAGCTGATCTCCGTGAGAGGTTAACATTTGACAGGAATCGTCCTGGGTCATTTATGGACTTAATTAAAGCTAGCGGCGAGGATAATAATGCTAAATTAATTGCGTCATACTTACAAAGTGTGGGCTTACCTGCAAAATATGTTAATCCTAAAGATGCAGGTTTATTAGTAAGTGATGAGCCTGGAAATGCTCAAGTGCTTCTAGAAGCTTACGATCATTTAAAAGAGCTGCGTAACACTGATGAAATCATTGTTTTCCCAGGTTTCTTTGGCTACTCAAAAGAAGGGACTCTTGTAACGTTCCCACGAGGCGGATCTGATATTACTGGTTCGATCTTAGCGGCCGGTGTGGAAGCTGACTTATATGAGAATTTTACAGACGTAGATTCTGTTTTTGCAGCGAACCCAAATGTCGTTTCAGAACCTGTGAAAATCAAGAAAATGACATATCGAGAAATGCGCGAGCTCTCGTATGCCGGATTTTCAGTTTTCCATGATGAAGCCTTAATTCCTGCATTCAGAAAAGGAATTCCTGTTTGTGTGAAAAATACCAACAATCCATCTTCCTCTGGAACGATGATTATCGCCGAACGAGAATATTTTCTAAATCCTGTAATTGGAATTGCGGCAGATGAAGGCTTTTCAACCATTTACGTTCGTAAATACTTAATGAATAGAGAAGTGGGCTTTGGACGAAGGCTTCTGCAAATTATTGAAGATGAAGGCTTGTCCTATGAACATATTCCATCGGGAATTGACGATACATCTGTCATTCTGAGACAATGTCAGTTAACTCATGAGATTGAAGAGCGGATCGTTGAACGTATCAGAATGGAACTTGGGGCAGATGATGTGTATATTGAAAAGGATTTTGCAATGATTATGATTGTCGGAGAAGGGATGCACAATACAGTTGGCGTGTCAGCTCGTATGACTGCTGCTCTGGCCCGTGCTAATGTGAATATTGAGATGATTAACCAAGGATCTTCTGAAGTGAGCTTAGTTATTGGGATTCATGAAAAAGATACAGACCGTGCAGTACGAGAACTGTATGCTGAATTTTTCGGTGCTGCAGTTGAAGTCGTTCAATAAATGGTAATACGCACACAAAAAAGGAGCTGTCTTTAGTCAGCTCCTTTTTGTTACCCTTTTTTTGTTTGCTGTTTATGCATTTGTTTAATGAGGTCTTTCATCTCTGCTACTTCATTACGCAGAGAAGCAAGCTCTTCTTTTGTATCTGCCTCTTTATCATCTAATTCTGATTTGAGTTCTTCTTCGTTTGCTTTTTCAACGTTATTAACGATAACACCGATAAATAAGTTAAAGACAATAAATGTCCCTACTAAAATAAAGATGACAAAATAAATCCAAGACCACCAAACCTCTGCAAAAATCGGCCTCATGACACCGCTTGCCCAAGATTCAAGTGTAACAACTTGGAATAATGTTAATAAAGAAAGCTGTAAGTTACCAAAGTACTCAGGTGCTACAGAAGCAAATAACATCGTTCCAATCACAGCAAAAATATAGAAAATAATTCCCATCAGGATCATAATGTTTCCTAAAGCCGGGATGGTCATCAGCAAAGCATCGACTAAACGACGCAGAGAAGGAATGACAGAAATGGCACGTAATACGCGAAGAACGCGCAGGATACGAAGAACCGTTACAAAATGAGCACCGGCAAAGACATGACCGGCAAGAACGATTAATAAATCAAACCAGTTCCAGCTGCTTTTAAAAAAAGATTTAGTCGGTCTCGCTGCGATAAAACGCAGTGTAATCTCAATTGTAAATATCCAAAGTAAGGCTAAATCTGCTGCGTAGAACCAATCATTATAACCTTGATAAACAGTAGGATATGTTTCAAGGCCTACAATAATGGCATTAATGATAATCAAGGTAATAATAGTTGGGGTAAAGGCCTTATGAAAGACGATACGCTGAGCTAAGGCTACTAATGGTGGAACTTGTTGTTCGGCTGGATTGTTTTCCATTTACATAATAACTCCTTCTTGCATTTTATTCTGCTATTTCGATATGCACACTTTCCTATTTTACTAGATAAGAAGTCAACAAGACAAGCTGACGTTTCTTTTTATATATGTGCAATCCCTTCAGCAGTAATTGAAAACCGAAATCGAAATAACCACTTCGAAAGCGAGGTAAATTATTTCGTCATTCGGATTTATTCTGCTATGATCAATAATAATAGAAAAGGGAGGGTGAATATGAAAAAAGAATCACCTATTATTATTCTAGGGGCAGGGTTAACAGGACTATTTGCTGCACAAGAATTAAAAAAGAAAGGCATCCCGTCTCTTCTCATTGAAAAAGGGAGAAGTGTAGGGGGCAGGATGGCTACAAGAAGAATCCAAGGCGGTAGAGCCGATCATGGAGCTCAATTTTTTACAGCAAGATCAGATGTTATGAAAAGTTTAGTAGACAGCTGGATGGAAGAGGGCACTGTTAATGAGTGGACAAAGGGCTTTCACCAAATGGACCTAGGCGGTCAAGTTCATCTAGAGGCAGATGGTTATCCGCGGTATGTAGGCTCAACTGGTATGAACGCGCTTACAAAATCACTTGTTGATGAGAATGATATTCTTTTAAATCATCGTGCTGTTCATCTTGATTATCAAAAGCAACAATGGCAGTTGGAAGTCATAAATGAGCAGGATTCTGTAACAGAAACAATACAAGCGGCAGGAATTATATCAACCATTCCGATCCCTCAAGTCCTCACCTGGATGAACCTCGAGCTGTTAGAAAGTGATATAAAGATGGAGCTTGCAAATATTACGTATGATCCTTGCATTTGTTTGATGGTTACGTTAAGAAATGTCAGCAGAATTCCTCCTAAGGGCGGTATACAGGGAGATGGAAATGTAGCTTTTATAGGAGACAATCAACAAAAAGGAATATCGACCAAACCGATCATTACGATCCATGCCTCAGGAGAATGGAGTTCTAACAATTTCGATGCTGCCGATGACGAGGTCACTTCATCCTTATTAAAGCAAGTAGAATCACTCATCTCTCCTAATGAAGTAGAAGAAGTACAAGTGAAGAGGTGGAGGTATGCAAAGCCACGGTCACTATATCCAGACAGGGTGCTTGCTACAACATATCCGAGTCCTATAGTGTTTGCAGGAGATTGCTTTAAAGAAGGGAAAGTAGAAGGCGCTGTATTATCTGGAATGGAAGCAGGAAAACGAATGAGCAGGTACTTAAAGAAATAGAGGCTGGTGGCATAACTAACGTATATGACTCAGCATATGAACAAAGCGTTAGTATAGTGGATGAAACATAACGAAGATTCGAATGCGAAAAGAAGATGTTCACTGAAAAAATACTAGTTTGTGAGTTACAGGATAACCCCCTTCTCGCTCCGTTGATTGGAGCGGAAGGTACGAGACTCCTGCGGGAAGAGCGTTGGCCATGGGAGACCCCACAGGAGTGCAACGACGAGGAGGCTCCCGGTCCGCCCGCGGAAAGCGAGTACCTGCAGCGGAAATCAACAACTACTGTCAGGGCGAATCAGTGGCTTCAACTAAAGCAAAGTTGAGATTCCACCTGCCAAGCCTGAGGACTCGTGTTATCCCAGCCTCTATAATTATTTTGATTCTGTAAACACAGATCCTAATTCCTTCGAACGGGCAATGGCTTTTAAGATAGCATCATGCATGGCATCCTGGCCATTACGTTCACTTAAAAGCGTGATGCCAGCTTCCGTTGTTCCGTTTGGACTCATCACTTCCTCATATAATTCCCGAGATGATTTTGATGTGTCTTGAAGTCGTTTTCCAACTCCGACAACTGTTTGCGTAATTAAAGCTGTCGCTTCCTCACTTGTTAATCCACTCTCAACAGCCGCCTTCTCCATCGCTTCAATGAGATAATAAAAGTAAGCAGGGCCGCTGCCGGCTACGCCGGTGACAGCATCCATTTTTTCTTCTGGAACGACAGTTACCGTACCTACAGCTGAAAATAATAGCGACACCGTTTCTAAGTCATCACTTGTTGAATATCTGCCAGCACAGATGGCGGTTGCTGATGCTCCTACTTTAGCAGAAGTATTTGGCATCGTCCGAACCACTCTGCTCTTTGTGCCAGATAAATCCTCAATATAACTAGAAGGGATCCCTGCAATAACTGAAATAATCAGCTTATCGTTATTTACTTTCTCTTTAATTTCTCGTACAGCTTCTTCAATATTTTTAGGTTTCATCGCTAAAACAATAATTTCCGCTTGTTCCACAGCCCATGTACGGCTTGTGGTTGTTTGAATGTTGTATCTCATTTTTAATTTTTCGAGCTTATTTGTATCTGACAGGTTTGTGGCAATGATGTTATGTGGGTCTACGATTTGGTTTCGTATAAGTCCGCCAATGATTGCCTCTGCCATGGCACCTGCACCTAAAAAAGTAATCGTTTTATTAGTTAACATAAGTCACCTATCCTTTAATTTGTCCGTTCCCTAAAATCAGGTATTTGTTTGAAGTCAGGGCGTTCAGTCCCATTGGCCCTCTAGCATGTAATTTCTGTGTGCTTATTCCAATTTCGGCCCCAAAACCAAATTCAAATCCATCCGTAAACCTGGTTGACGCGTTGTGATAAATAGCAGCTGCATCCACAAAATTTTGGAATATATGGACATGTTCTTTAGTCTCGCTGATGATGGCTTCAGAATGTTTTGTGCCGTATTTTCGTATATGTCCAATCGCTTCATCAATAGAAGGGACGATTCGAACAGCAAGTTTTAAATCTAAATATTCATCTGCCCAATCAGATTCTGTGGCTTCCTTAACGCGCTCATCCATTGAACAAGCAGTCTGATCTCCGAAAAAGGTTACCCCTCTTTCTTCAAGTTGGTCAAGCAGACTTTGTAAATGTTCATTTGCAAAGTCTTGATGGATGATTACTGTTTCTGCTGCATTACATACAGATGGACGCTGTGTTTTCGCGTTGACGACAATTGATTTTGTTAGCTCGAAATCAGCTGAATGATCAACATAGATGTGACAATTTCCTACACCTGTCTCAATGACTGGGACGGTTGCTTTTTCAATGACTGCCTGAATTAAGGAAGCTCCCCCTCGTGGAATAAGTACATCTACATATTCGTTGCATGTAAATAGGTGTTCCGCCGTCGCTCGATTTGTATCTTCAATTAACTGAATCGTCTCTACAGGAAGTGAAACCTTTTTAAGCGCGCCTTGTAATACATTGACTAGGGCTATATTAGAATGAATGGCTGTAGAGCTGCCTCGTAAAATGACTGCATTTCCTGTTTTTAGACATAAGGCCGCTGCATCAACTGTGACATTCGGCCTTGCTTCATAAATCATGCCGACAACTCCTAGCGGCACGCGTACGTTTTGAATATGAAGCCCGTTAGGTCTTTCCCATTCACTCGTCACTTCACCTACAGGGTCATTTAGTTCTGCTACTTGTTCAGCGGCAGAGGCAATTTCTTCTAAACGGTCTGCAGTAAGAGTAAGGCGGTCAATCATCGTTTCACTCATCCCGTTTGCTCTTTGAGTTTCTACATCTTTTGCATTTTCATTTATTAAAAATTCCTGGTTTATTCTAAGTTCATCAGCAATGACTTTGAGAGCAGCATTTTTTTGATCTGTTGTTAAGTTTGCTAAAAGATGGGCAATTTCTTTTGCATTTTTTGCTTTTGTGTATACTTCATTCATTTCTAGATTCTCTCCTTTGTGAGTGGGACCCACTGATCACGGTGAATGGCCACTGGTTTAGTCAGCTTGATTTGTTCATTGGCTTGATTGCTTTGCATGCCTTTAATCAACATTAAATCACTAGCAGACAGTGTCGTTTGTCCTTTGCCAATGACTGCATTTTTTTCATTTACAATTTCAACGACATCATTTTCGTGAAAACGTCCAATAACGTCTACTACACCAACTGGCAGCAGGCTTTTGCCTTCAAAAAGCAAGGCTCGCTCTGCTCCTTTATCGATTTTGATTTGGCCAGATGCCTCAGAGTGCACTGCCAGCCATTGTTTAGAAGCGGGCATAACGCTCGCATGTTTGAATGATCCAATATACGTTCCATCACCTTTACCTAGCAAGAGATCTTCAAGTGTTGTCTCCCCGCTGGATTTTCCGATAAACACATTCACTCCAAAAGGGGTAGCTGTCTTAGCTGCCATTAGTTTAGATTTCATTCCACCTGTGCCGACCTTAGACCCTGAATCACCTGCATAAGCGAAAAGGTCTTCAGTTACTTCAGGAATATAGTGAAACTTTTTAGCGTTAGGGTTTTGATTTGGATTGGAATCATATAGACCATTCACATCCGTAATCATACAAAGGGCATCGGCATGTATAAACCCGCTGACTAGAGCGGAAAGCATGTCATTATCACCGAAAGTTAACTCTTCTATCGAAGTTGAGTCGTTTTCATTAATGATCGGAATAGCTGAACGCTTCAATAATTCAGTTAACGTTTGCAAGGCATTTTGGTAACGCTTCTGATCTTTAAAGTCTTCTCTAGTTAAAAGCAGCTGAGCAGCTGTAAGATCGTGTGCTGCAAATTCTGCAAGATAAGCTTGCATTAACAATCCTTGACCAACTGCAGCAGCAGCTTGTTTGCCTGCTGTTGTGGAAGGACGGGATGGATAACCGAGCGCAGAAAAACCTGCCGCTATTGCCCCAGAAGATACTAATACGACTTCATGGCCAAGTTTTTTTGCATAAGCAATGGCCCTGACATGCTCGCGTAATTTTGTCAGACATAGCGAGCCATTAGCGCCTGTAAGGGAGCTGCTTCCTACTTTCATAACTAATCGTTGACGGTTCATAATCAATGCCTTCTTTCTTTGGATCATTTATATTACATGCATCTTGTCTTTACTAAATAAAAAACCCTTCCATCCTTATCTATAAATAAGGACGGAAGGGTTGCATCCGCGGTACCACCTTGATTGGCATAAAATTATGCCCGCTCTAACATCCGTATCGTGGATGAGACGGTCAGGCTTTTACCAGACTGCTCAAGGGCAGGTTCCGCTACAACAGGGGTGATGGTCTTCTCAGCCGGTGAGACCACTCTCTTTTCACATGAAGTATGCGTACTATTCCCAATCAACGCACATTTGATTTAATTTTTATTATTATAATCATGCAAGCTTTTTTAGTCAAGTAGAAATCTGAAGATTCACACAACTTTAAAGCGCTTTCATAGAAAACTTTTGCTACTTATATTGGACCGGGTTACACTAATAAAGGATCCTTTATTATATGTAGGAGTGAGATCATGAGTGAGTTTACACGTCTAGAAAACAAAGTATTATGGATAACAGGTGCATCAAGCGGTCTAGGAAGACAATTAGCTATAGATGCGGCAGCCGCTGGTGCGGTCCTGGTGTTATTAGCTAGAAATGAAGCTAAGCTTAAAGAGGTGCAGCAAGTCATCCAAGAAACTTCCGGTCGAGCTCATATTTATACACTTGATATTAGCAAAACCGAGGACATAGAAGCAAGTGTCAAAAACATATTCGAAAAAGTCCAAAGAGTTGATATACTTATTAATAATGCTGGCTTTGGGGTATTTGATTATGCAGATCGAATGAATTCAGCGGATACGAAAGAAATGTTTGATGTGAATGTTCTTGGACTGATTGAAATGACGAGAGCGGTACTTCCATTAATGAAAGAAGCGAATCAAGGTCATATCATCAATGTCGCCTCTCAAGCAGGGAAACTCGCAACACCTAAATCAAGTGTATATGCTGCTACAAAGCATGCAGTATTAGGATACACGAATGCTCTTCGTCTTGAGCTAGAAGATACAAGTCTTCATGTAACAGCTGTGAACCCTGGTCCGATTCGTACTCCTTTTTTTGACCGGGCTGATGAGGATGGGAGCTATGTGGCTAATATTGAAAAGTTCATGCTGACCCCGGAATACGTATCAAAAGAAATTTTAAAAGTGATTGAAAAGCCAAAACGGGAAATTAATCTTCCGAAATGGATGGGGTTTGGATCAAAACTATACCAGTTGATGCCTGGTGTGGTAGAGAAGCTTGCGGGCAGTAAATTACGACAGAAATAAAATGGAGGTAAAAGTGAAAAATACATTCCATTGCTGTGCGACCTGTATTCATTTTAAGGCAGCCAGGGTTAATGATCACATGCACTATTTTTGCCAAAGACTTGGGTATGAAACCAAGCCTTCTTATCAATTTTCATGTTGGGAGCCGAAAGAACAAGTAAAGAAGCTGATGAAGAAGCGTCTTTCCTCTGATGAGTGATAAAAGAACCTAGTAAAAACTATGGTAAATGAATCAGCCTCCCATAAACATGTGACTAACCATGTCAATAAAAAATCAAGGTCCATCTCGGACCTTGATTTTTTTGTTTAGAAGAAATCTAAATCTCTTTGTTGATTGATTTGCTCAGGCTTCTTTGCAGGATCATCTTCCGGTGTATAAGCAATTAAAATGACACCAAGATCTTGCTCAAGCTGACGGACAGTTTGTAATTGATTTTGCTCTAAACGAGCTACGGGATAATTCATGTAAATCACCTCTACTCCTATTATTTACTTAGAAGTACTCTCTATACAAAACACGAGGAATGAACTTCAATTAAAAAAATCGCACTTTTGGGTAATCGCCTGAATAACATAATTTATGGGTAGAGGACCTTAAGCTGTGCAGGTTTTAGAGAGAAAATGTGATATTTCCCAAGAGGGGCTGATAAAATATGTGTGGTATTACTGGGTGGATTGACTGGCGGCGCGATATGAGAAAAGAAGAAGCGGAAGTATTAAAGATGGCTGAAACCCTCAATAGAAGGGGTCCAGATGATATGAATGTGTGGACTTCTAAGCATGTGGGCTTTGGTCACGCAAGACTTATTGTTGTTGACCCAGAAGGCGGAATACAGCCGATGAGCAGAACGTATAAAAATAAAACCTATACGATATGTTATAACGGTGAATTATACAATACAGAAGATATTCGTAAAGAGCTGCTATCAGCTGGTCATGACTTTAGCGGCCATTCCGACACTGAGGTATTATTGAAGTCCTATATTGAATGGGGTTATCAATGCCTCGAGAAATTAAATGGAATTTTTGCATTTGCTATTTGGAATGATCAAGATGAAAGTCTGTTTATGGCAAGAGATAGACTTGGAGTGAAGCCCCTGTTTTACACAGTACGAAACGGATGTTTACTATTTGGTTCGGAGTTGAAAGCACTCCTGGCTCACCGTGATATAGAGCCTGTTGTTGACAGGGAAGGTATTGCAGAAATTATGGGGCTAGGACCGTCGCGAACACCTGGCCATGGGGTGTTCAAAGATATAAATGAGCTTCGTCCTGCTCACATGTTAATTTATGACCGGAATGGTGCGAAAATCAGCCGTTACTGGACACTTAAAAGTAAACCCCACCCCCATTCAATGGAGGAAACCGCTGCACATATCCGTGAATTAATGGAGGATATTGTAGAGAGGCAATTATTTGCTGATGTACCAGTCGGTTTATTTTTATCTGGGGGGGTAGATTCAAGTGCATTAACAGCTCTAGCTGCAAAGGTACATGATAAGCAAGGCTTGGGTGCCGTTCGGAGTTATTCGGTTGATTATGATGAAAATGATAAATACTTTAAAGCAAATGATTTTCAGCCAAATGCAGATGGACCCTGGATAAAGCTCGTTTCTGATTCATTTAAAACAAAGCATTATAATGCCATTATTTCTATTGATGAACTAGCAAATCAACTGAAAGAAGCTGTTCGGGTACGGGATTTACCGGGCATGGCAGATATAGATTCATCTCTTCTATGGTTTTGTAGGGAAATAAAGAAAGATGTGACAGTGGGGCTCTCTGGCGAGTGTGCGGATGAAATTTTCGGAGGATACCCGTGGTTTCATAAACCTGAGATCATGAATGTTGATATGTTTCCATGGATGCGCTCCATTGATGAGCGGCAAGATTTATTAAATGAAAAATGGCAGAAGAAAATTAATTTAAAAAGATATGTGTACGACAGGTATAAAGAAACGATCTCTGAAACTCCAAGATTTAATGGTGACACGAAAGAAGAAGCACGAAGGAGAGAGATCTCTTATTTAAATATCATTTGGTTTATGACCAATTTATTAGATAGAAAAGATCGTATGAGTATGGGGGCAAGTCTTGAAGTTCGTGTTCCATTTTCAGATCACCGCTTAGTTGAGTATGTATGGAATATCCCGTGGGAGATGAAACAATTAGGCGGAAGAGAAAAAGGAATTCTGCGAAAATCATTAGAGGGCTTATTGCCAGATGAGATTTTGTATCGAAAGAAAAGTCCTTATCCTAAGACCCATCACCCGAGCTACACAGAAGCTGTTCAAAAAGGGATCCAAGAGATTCTGGCTCAAGATGACTCGCCCATTTTTGAATTTATTAATAAAGAAAAGCTGAGAGAAATAGCTGATAGCGGAGGGCTTTCAACAGGCACCCCTTATTTTGGGCAGTTGATGGCAGGACCGCAGCTTTTAGCGCATTTTATTCAGATGGACTTTTGGCTGAGAGAGTACGGAGTCAAAATAGAAGGATAATTAGAGAACGGCCTTACGTTGTAGGGCTGTTTTTTTATATTGTAGATTTATTTAGAGGTTGCATGTATAGGTAAGTTGAAGTAAGATATTCAGTAATGAAAGAAATGACCGTTTTAGTAAAATGGTCATTTTGCAAGGGTGATGATATGTTAGCAAATAAAAAAGAAACGATTTTAGAGGCTGCTGGTCAATCTTTTTCGATGTTTGGATACAAAGGAACAACGATCGATCAAGTTGCAAAGCTTGCCAATATTGGTAAAGGAACCATCTATACAGCGTTTAAAAGCAAGGAAGAATTATTTGAAGCAGTCTTAAATCAAATTATGATTGAAGTGAAAGATGTATTTGAGCGGGCTTTTCTAGACAGTAGAAGTATGGATGACAACATCAGTCATGCGCTGCATGATTTGCTTGAATTCAGGCAGCAGCATGTACTCTTAAATAAGTTGACTCAAGAAGCATCTGCTATTCGTTCTGTTCCTGCAAAAAATGCACTAACTGAGGTTGAAAAAGTCATTATTGAATCGATCACACAGCAAATTGAACGAGGGATCGAGCACGGGAAAGTAAAGGTCTCAGACCCAAAGTTGACTGCATTTATGGTGTTTAAATCCTATATGGCATTAGCTATTGAGTTTACAGAGATGTTTGAACCTATCAGTAAACAAAAAATTATCAAGTTATTTAAGAGTCATTTAACGAAAGGTCTGCTTGGTGACTAGGAGACCTTTTCTTTTTAATTAAAATTGACTAAATGAACAAATTGGTCATAAATTGGAGTGGTTGCATGAAAGGTTATAGAACTGAGTTGAAAGGTATATGGAGTCAAAAGAAAATGGTTATCGCTCTATTAGGAATTATTCTTATGCCTTTACTTTATGGAGGTGTATTAGTTTGGTCTTTTTGGGATCCGTATGGTCAATTGGATCAGTTGCCGGTAGCTGTAGTAAATGAAGACCTGGGTGCAGAGGTAGAAGGGGAACAAATAGAAGCTGGGGCAGAGTTTATTGAAGAGTTGAAAAAAGATCCAGCTTTAGACTTCCATTTCGTTTCAAAGAAAGAGGCAGAACAAGGATTAGCTAGTCACGATTATTATTTCTATGTTGAAATTCCGGAGAGCTTCTCAGAGGATCTTATTTCATTAAAAGAGTCAAACCCTGTGAAGGCAAACGTATTTTATGAAGTGAATGAAGAGTATAATTACGTCTCATCACAAATAGCTTCAAATGTGATTGAAGAAATGGAAAAAGAATTATCAGAAACCCTGACATTAGCATATGTAGAGGTCGCACATGATGCCTTTAGTAAGTTGACTGAGGCAGTCATAGCGCTTGAAGAAGGATCCAATGAAATAGCTGATGGAAATAAGACTGCGACAGAAAGCATGGAGCGCTTGTCTATGGGGTTAGTCAGCATTACATCTGGTTCAAATGAGCTTACTACAGGGGTGAAAAAGGCTGCTGAAGGGTCGGATCAGTTAGTTAGTGGGATCGAGCAAGCCAAAAAAGAACTTCAAACATTCAATCAAGCAAATAATGTAGACGCTAAATTTAATGAGACAAGCCAACTTTTAAAACAAACCATTAATGAGCTAGAACATGCCGATACAAAAGAAGCAGCTGTGATACTAGATAATCTAGATAACCATCTCAAAAATGTAAAGAGGGAGCTAAACCAAGCAGACGAGCAAGTGCAATTGGTAGAAGAACAAATACGTGGCCTGAAAGACAGCATGGAGGGGATGGAACAGCAGTTTAATGAAGTCATTCTTACGATAAATGATTATACTGACAAGCTGAATCAGCAAATGGAAATGACTCATAAAGAGTTATATGAATGGAATCAAAACGTGAAAGCAGCCTATGAAAAAGTAGAACAACCTTTGGCTGAACTTAAAAAAATTCAATCTCAAGTGGAGGAGCTTCCGGCCATTCTTAATAATATATATCCCGAATGGAGGGAACATGAACATCTCGTTAGTTGGTATGAGGATATTCAAGCGAATGTGAAACGTGTGGAGGGGCTTTACAAAGAGACTGCAGGTTCAATAGAAACGATTAATAATGGATTTCCTGAATTATTGAACGGACTCGAGTCACGTCAACTCGAATGGAAACAGTTTAATGAAGAGTTAAACAAACAAATGGATCAATCTTCAACAAAAATGAATCAATTCTTTGAAGAGGCGACCTCTAAAACGGAAGAGCTTCTTATGATTTTAGATCAGCTCTCTAGTGCCTTACAAGAAGCTGAAGCTGCTATTCCAGATGGTTTAAATGGGGATCAACTAACTGCCTCATTTGAAGAAGAGTATATGAATGTTTTAACCACTCTTAATAAAGTAAATGAAAAAATAAATTTGGCCGCTTCTCTTTATCAAAGAGGTCAGGCAGCAAGTGAACAAGCATATAAAGGGGTAGTAGATTTAAATGAAGGGCTGCATGAACTAGTGAATGGATCAGATCTTCTGAGTGAGAGCTTAGTTGAAGCAAGTGATGGAGGAAATGAACTCTTTAGCGGTCTTCAAACGTTGCAAGATGGATCCATTGATTTAGCCCTTAATATGAATCAGCTTAAAGAAGTGCTGCTTGAGGTTGATCCAAATGAAAAACAAGAAAGTATGCTTGTGAGTCCAGTGCAGTCCAAGAATCAATCGCAGACTGAAGATTATTCATACGGTGTAGGCTTAAGCCCTTACTTTCTGTCCATTGGGTTATATGTTGGGGGGCTGACTTTATCAATCATTTATCCCTTTAGAGAGCCATTAGGAGAGCATCAATCTGGATGGGAATGGTTTAGCGGAAAGCTAGGAGTTATCTATTCCGTTGGGGTTTTGCAGTCTTCGCTAGTTGCCGTATTTCTTCTATATGGGCTTAAGCTTGATGTAGCAAGCAAGATTGGCTTTTTTAGCTTTACCATCTTTACGAGTTTAGCGTTTCTCTCACTTATTTTCTTTTTGGTGAGTGTTCTTGATAATCCTGGCCGGTTTGCAGCGATCATTTTATTAATCCTGCAATTAGGCGGAAGTGCGGGAAGCTTTCCGGTTGAATTGTTAGCATCTCCCTTGCAAACTCTGCATGGCTGGCTGCCAATGACTTACTCTGTACTTGGATTTAGGTCGGTCATTTTTATGGGGGTGAATCCTTTGCTTTGGGACAGCGTTCGCTTTTTATGCATCTTATTAATGATTTGTACAGCAGGGGCTTTCGTTTATTTTATAGTTACACATCATAAGCGGAATAAAAAAGAATATCCTACAACTTCAGCAGCTGAATAAAGAATGAATGTCTCAACTTTAATTGGGCACATTACAGGTATCAGATTCGTATTGGAGGCAAATGTATGAAGAATATCCAATTAACCGCATCAGAGATTGGTACTCTGTGGATGACCTATCAACAAAAAACGATGCTGCTAAGGATGATTGAACATTTTCTATTGCATACTGAAGATAAGAAATCCAAGAAAATAATGATGGGGCTCCATAAAGATATATCTACATTTACTATAAAAATTGAAAAATTATTTATCCAAGAAGGGCATTCTATTCCATTAGGATACACTGAGCAAGATGTTAATTTAGAAGCTCCTAAGTTATTTGATCAACATTTTGATATTATGTGTATGAAATTGATGAAGGCTATAAGTATGGGGATACATGTATTGCATGTAAATATGGCCTATAGAGAAGATTTATTAATCCTTTTTAGGGACCTTACCGCCCTGACTCAAAAATATTACAATCAATGCTCTATGTATTTAGCAGAGAAGGGCTTGCTTACAAGGCCGCCTTATTTATCAAATGATCAAGGGATCCAATTTGTTCAAGATAAAGATTACTTCAGAGGAAACAAGCTGGTTGGGGATGAACGTGTGCTAAATGCTATTGAAGTGGCCCATCTGTATCATGCCATTGAAAATAACACCATTGGATTAACCTTAATGATTGGCTTTGCTCAATCTTCTAAAGAAAAAGATATTCAAGACTACTTTCTTAAAGGAAAAAAGTTAGCTAATCAAGTGGTAGATGATATTAGTCAAATCATGAAAAAAGATGACATTCAATTTACAAAGCCACCAAACGGAGCGTTGACTTCATCTACTATTTCACCATTTTCAGATAAGCTTATGATGTATTGTACAAGCTTATTATGCAGCTTTTCACTAGGGAGCAACGCATTTGGTACGGCATTTAGTCTTAGAAGCGACTTGCCATTAAAGGTTGCATCACTTGGAAAGTCTATTTTTGATTTTGCCTCAGAAGGTGCTAAATTAATGGCGAAGTATGGGTGGATGGAAGAGCCTCCTCAAATGATTGATCGCAGAGCTATTATAAAGTCAAAAAAATAAATCGAAAAACCAGCAGCATATCATGTTATGCCGCTGGTTTTTTCTATAGGGAATTTGCTTTTTCTATTAGGGTAGAGATGTCTGCGTGATCATTTGGAGACTTGTCTATGTGATGCCAGACTACTTCATTATTTGAATCAAACAACCAAGCGCCGCCTTGAACTTCAACATCAGATTTCTTAATGGCTTCTTTAACAGCTTTTTTGTCTTGAGCATTTGAGGGAAGAGTAAAATTCCCTTTAAATAAGCTGGATACAGAATGAATGAATAGTTTCCATTTAGACAGGGATTGGTGACCTAGTTTGTTATACAAAGTAAGCGTTGAATCACCGTAAAAAGGAAATGGGTACGAAGAGAGTGTATCTTTGTATTTCGTAAGATACTCTTCGTCGTGTGGAGTGACAATGAATATCTCTACATTTCTCTTTTTGAATTGTTCGTAAGACTCACGCACCTGCGTGAGGAAATCTCTATAAATTGGTCAACCAAGGTGACGAACGAATAATACATAACAAGGACTTTCTTTGACCAACTCATGAAATGTAATGTCAGTCCCATCGGCCGCCTCAAGCTTTGTATTTAATTGATCTTCAGTCATTTTAGTAGTCATCATGCTTGACCTCCTTTTCTAGAGGATAAAAGTTTTAGCAAATAATAGCAACTAATCCCCCTTCAGCACATATTTTTGTTAAAGGAGAAGCGGGTTGAGATATGGTCCTATAGTCATAAGAAATGATATGTGAGAAAATGAAATGAAAAATAAGGAATATACATGTGAAATATGGTGGTAATGGGCTACAGGGGGGTATTATGCAAAAATATCAAGAAAAATTTAAACAAAGGTTGAAACAACAGGTTGAAAAGTGGCAGCCAGGGGATACCATTTCAAGAGATCAGATCTATCGTTTTCTTCATTCTGTTCATGGTACTGCCGCTTCTATCGGACTGCCGGACTACTCACAAGCTGCTTCAGAAAAATTAACAGAACTTAATAAGGAACTGAAGGATAAATGGTCATTTGAAGAAGTAATGACCGGATATTTTTCCCCTTTTATAAAAGATATGACAGAGCAAGCGGAAGGTTTAAGGGAGTCAACTCTTGTTCCTGTTTCAACATTGGAAACGATCGAAGAACAGGATGCTAAAGCAGTTGTCTTAATGATTGATGAAGACCTAGACTTTCTTTCTGGGATGAAGAGCGGGTTAGAGCAGCGAGGTTTTATCGTTTTATTAGCCACATCTCCTGAAAAGGGTCTTGAAATGTTTCTTAATGAAAGACCTAACTGTGTGATTGTAGATTATGTACGCCCGTATGAACGAGAGTATGAGTCTGCTCAATCGCTATTATCGAAAGCGACCTCTGAATTTATCCCCGTTCTAATGATAAGCAGCAGTATGGATAAACATATCGAGTTAAGTGCTTATAAATCGGGTGTAGCTGATTTTATAAAAAAACCAGTAGATAGTGAAGAGTTAGAAGTACGTATGAACAATCGTCTAAGATACCAAAAGGTTATTCAACAAACAATCATGACTGATGATTTAACAGGTGTCTATACTAGACGCTATCTTTCTACAGAAGGTAAAAAACAATTGAGTCAAGCACTACGATCCAAGCAAACATTAACTGCTGCTATGTTTGATTTAGATTTTTTTAAGAAGGTGAATGATACGTATGGCCACCCTGCTGGTGATAACGTACTAAAGTCTTTTGCAAATATTATTACTCAGTTAAAACGAGAGTATGATTTATTGTTTAGGTTAGGGGGCGAAGAATTTTTATTGCTTCTTCCAAATACAACACCTGCTGAAGCAAAGAAGGTGGTGGAGAGGATTCGCATTAAACTCCGACTAACAGAGTACCAAGAAGGCTCCTCCTCCTTTAATGTTACGTTCTCAAGCGGTATCGCAGGTTCTACAATCGAAACTAAAAAATTGGAAGAGTTAGTTGAACAGGCAGATCAAGCTTTATATATGGCTAAGCAAACAGGCAGAAATCAAACCGTTCTTTTTGAAAATAAGAATATGGTAGCTTCAAAACGTACGATCTATGTATCTATTATTGATGATGATGAAGTGTTACGAAGAATATTATTTGACCGAGTATGTGAGCTCGTTACGGATCAAGTAAATCTTGAAGTGACTGCCTATAAAAATGGTGAAGAATTTCTTTTAGCAGATTGGTATAAAACAAGGGAAAAACACCTAGTGATTCTTGACCGCATTATGCCTAAGATGGATGGTTTAGAAGTGTTATCTACCCTTCGCAGCAAGTACCCCGAACATGAAGTTATGGTGTTAATGCTGACGGGGCGCAAGCAGGAACAAGAAATTGTCAAAGCACTAGAATTAGGTGCTGATGATTATTTAACAAAACCATTTAAGGTTGATGAAGTGACTGCTAGAATTAAACGGCTTATTAAGCGCTCATTACTTTAGGTGAGGAGTTGGTCATCATATCTATTTCAACTATTTTCTCTGTGTTTATCCTGCTCCTTATCATCCATATTTTCACCCTCATCTATTTACTTTTCATTAAAGGAAAATGGATGAGGAAGCAAAAAAGAAAAGAGCACCTTAGGTTCACAGTAGATAAAGCAGTATCAACCTACTTGTTTAATGATTCGATATCACTTAATGAAGTAGGGCTGACACGACATTTAAAAGGACAATCGATTACGTATGAGCTCCTTGAAGAATCACTAGAGACGTACCAAAAATTAATTGATCATGAAGAAACAAGAGAAAAGGTTGTTTTATTAGCTGAACACTATTTAAGAGATTATTATAAGGACCAGCTGTTAAAAGGTAGATGGAGTAAGAGGATGAATACACTGTACTATATCGAGGACTTTAAGATGAGAAGTCTTGCCGATACAATTTGGATGCTCTTTCAAACGCATTCAAAATGGGATGAAGAAAAAGAACAAATCATCCGAACTCTTGCAGCTCTGCAAGACGTGAGGCTGTTTGGAATGTTAGTAGAGGAGCAGCCTGATTGGTCTGTGGGCTTATATAAAGAAATATTTAGAAGGATGGATAGAGATCAATTTAAATATAACGTTTCAGAACTAGATTCATTCGAGCACCCTGTTGGAAATGCGATGCTTGATGTGGCGAGGGAAGAACGGGATGAAGATCTGCTTCCGTTATTTGAAGAACTTCTTAGCAGTCACTCTCTTGAAGTAAGGATTAGAGCCTTAAAAGGTATATTAGCTTTAGAGAGAATAACTAAGGTTGAGCTCCTCACTTCCTTTGCTTCCTCAAGTGAATGGGTAGAGAGAATGTTATTTGCAAGAATAGCAGGGAAGTTAAAGCAGTCTCGCTATATCGCAATACTAACCGAATTAATGGGGGATTCAAATTGGTGGGTAAGGCAAGGGGCTGCAGAGGCTTTATTCCATTATCGAGACGGAGTGCTTATTTTAGAGCATATTTACACTAATCACCCCGATCCATTCGCAAGAGATATGGCTAGACAATGGGTAGGAAGCAGGGACAGTGTGAGTGATGGAGGATGTTAGAAAAGGAGGGGGGTTAGTGTGATCGAATCATTAGAATTAGTCTTTTATGTAATCGGTATTCTGCTCATAAGTTATATGGCTTTTGCCTCACTTTTTTACACGGTACTCTTGCTTCTCTCTGCAGGGATGCTTAGACGGGAGAGAGGATTAAATAAAGGAGAGCCATACGAAGATATCCTGCATTCGACAGACACAAAGCCTATCTCCATTCTTGTACCAGCTTTTAATGAAGAAGCAGGGGTCGTTGGCAGTATCCGTTCACTCCTCAGTATGAATTATCCCGAATATGAAATTATCGTGGTAAATGACGGGTCAACTGATAACACATTGAATCGTTTAATAGAAGCTTTTAGTATGAAGGAAACTGTGCAAGTATGCAGAAAGCAGCTTGAAACGAAAGAAATTAAAGCCGTTTATAAATCAGAGCTATTCCATAATATTTATGTGGTTGATAAAGGAAATGGAGGAAAAGCTGATGCATTAAATGCAGGAATTAATGTTTCAAAATATCCGTATATATGTTCACTTGATGGAGATTCCATTTTAGAGGGCGATGCTTTATTAAAAGTAATGAAGCCGATTGTTGATTCAAATGAGAAGGTAATTGCTGCAGGAGGAAGCGTACGAATTGCTAATGGAAGTGAAATTGAACGCGGGCAGGTAGAAAAAATAAATCTTCCTACACACCCTTTAGCAATTATGCAGGTGATTGAGTATTTCCGTGCATTTTTAATGGGAAGAATTGGGTTGTCAAAATATAACTTGCTACTTATTATTTCTGGAGCCTTCGGGGTCTTTAATAAAAGCTGGGTCATTAAAGCAGGCGGATATAAAGTAGGGACCGTAGGGGAAGATATGGAGCTGGTTGTCAGGCTTCACCGTCAAATCAAAAAAGAAGGGGTTAAACGATCTATCCGCTATATTCCGGACCCCGTATGCTGGACAGAAGCACCGGAAAGCTTAACAATCCTTAGAAGGCAGCGAACTAGATGGCAAAGAGGATTATTTGAAACGCTCCGCCTTCATTGGAAGTTGATTTTTAATCCTAAATATAAACAAGTGGGTTTGATTTCTATGCCCTATTTCCTTTTAATAGAGCTGCTCGGAGCGATTGTTGAATTTTTTGCCTACCTCTATATCATACTAGGTTTGTTTTTTGCTTTTGTACCTATTGATATAACCGTCCTTCTATTTTTACTCACATGGGTGTATGGTTCTTATTTATCCATGTGGGGTGTTTTGTTAGAAGAATGGAGTTCTCGCAGATATCCAAGAAAAAGAGATCTAATTATTTTATTTTTGTATGCTTCAAGCGAAGTATTTTGGTACCGGCCGTTAACTGTTCTCTGGAGGCTAGAAGGTATTTGGCAGGCGTTAAGGAAGCGCTCGGATTGGGGTGTTATGACTCGAAGGGGTGTATCTAAATAATAAATGTAAAAACAGGAGGGGAGCTTGTTTGAAAAAGATATTAATCGCTGATGATGAAGAAGTATTACGGATGTTAATTGTTGATACTTTAGAGGAAGATCATCATCAATTAGATGAGGCAGAAGATGGTATTGAAGCCCTGTCTTTAATAAAGAAAGAACAGTATGATTTGCTTATCCTAGATTATATGATGCCTGAGAAATCAGGGATAGAAGTATTAATGGAGACCAGAAAGTTGGCTATTCCTCAACCAAAAGTGTTAATGTTAACAGCTAAAAGCCAGCAAAAAGATCAGGATGAAATGTATAAAGAGGGGGCGAACTATTTTTTAGCAAAGCCGTTTAGTCCAATTGAACTGCTGTCGCTCGTGGAGGAAATGTTAAGTGACTAATTATTTCAAGAGGACCCTCAATAGGCAATTCACTTTTTTGTTACTTGTTGTATCTTTAGTTATTGTTCTAGTAGGTGGAGTGCTAGCTGTTTATGGTGTATCAATCCAATCAAGCTATCAGGCTGAAAGAGAGCGGAAATTAGAAAAGCAGAAAATTGTATTTGAAATTGATTCACATGCTAAGCAGATGTTAATAAGGGCAAGAGGTTACTTTGCTTTTCAAGACAATGAAGAGTTAAATGCTCTCTACAGAGAAATAGATGCACTAAATTTGTATATTGAGAGGTTTTCCTCTTTAGATCTCTCAGCAGAAGAGCTTGCTTTATTAACTGAAATTAAAACAACCATTCATTTATATCAGACGATTCATCTGCCTGAAGCTTTAAGCTTAGTAAGTAACAATGAGCTTGACCGCTTAAGTGCTTATGCCAACAACGGAGCAAATGATACAGTAAACCAATTAATTGAGAACACATCAAATTATGTGTTAACAATCTCTGAAAAGGCAGCAGAAATTAGCAGCAGCTACACGGAAAAAGTAAGTATACTAGTCTCATTGTTTGTTGTTTTTTTAGGTGTTGTACTTCTCATTCTTTTCATCGTTCTGTACAAAATGATTAAACAAATAGGAAAGCCGATTCAAGATGTTACGGTTGCAGCTGCTGAGCTTGCAATCGGTAAAGATGTTTCTTTAAAAAGCCATCAAAGGGAAGATGAAATTGGTGTATTATCTAGAACGTTTCTTGATATGGTGGAGATCATTCAACAAAAAGAAGATGAGATGACTCAGCAAAATATTGAATTGAAAACCCAGCAAGAAGAACTTGAACATAAGCAGGATCAGCTAATAAAGTCCCTTCATGAAACAGAAGAGATGCAAAACGTATTATTAAAATACAACTCACTTAACCATGCTATATCTGTCACTCTTAATAAAGAGGACCTATTTGATGAGCTGCTTACTCATTTAAGCGATATTTATCCTGTTGATAAAATGCTTTTATTCTTAACGGAGGAAAGGTTTTACCGTTCAAGAGGGATCTATGAGAAGCATGTCACTCAGCTATTAAATCATTTTGATCAAGGAATTGGACTTATCTTGAGGGAGAAAAACAATTATCATCTTGTAGAAAGAGAAGTGACTGATGTTGAGAGAGGTTTAGCGGAGGGAGTATTGACTGCTTACGACCTCTACATCCCTATTTATTCTTCCGGCGGGGAGCTGCGTGCGGTTTTTGGAACAAATAGAGTTGGTAAACCTTTTTCGCAAACAGAAATTAATGAATTAAGCGGAGTTATGAATCATATGTCTATTGCTATTGAGAAAGTTCTTATGCACGAAGAAACAGAAAAAGAAAGACAGCTAAATCAAGATATCATAGATAATGTAAATGAAGCGATTCAGTTTGTAGACAATGAGGGGCATCTCCTACAGTTTAACCAGTCATTTTGTCAATTGATTGAATGTGAACAAAAGGCTCAATTAAAAGCGCCTTTTTCGATGTGGTTTCAAGCACTAGAACATGTGCTTGGTGGTAACGAGGCAGTAGCCAGTTTTTACAATGAGGCTTTAAAGCAAGATAATAGCTCCGTGTTATCATTGAATTATGAGATTCACACCAAGCAAAAACGTATATTCAAAGTGTATGCCGAGCCTGTATACCATGGATATCATAAAGTAGGGACCATTTTTGTACACCGTGATATTACTAAGCAGCATGAAGTAGAGCAAATGAAATCAGAGCTTGTTAGTACAGTAAGCCATGAGCTGAGGACACCTTTATCTAGTATTTTAGGATTTACGGAATTAATGCTTCATCGCAAGCTGAAGCCTGAAAAACAAGAAAAATACTTAAAAACGATCCATAAAGAAGCCAACCGTTTAACGAATCTGATCAATGATTTCTTAGATTTACAACGGATGGAATCGGGCGGGCAGATGTATACAAACGAGAGTGTAGATATAAGGGATCTTGTATCTGAAGTGTTAACAAGGTTTGAGGCATATTCAGAGAAGCATACGCTGCATTTTATCAACCTGGCAGAAAAGACGATCATACAAGGGGATAGTGAGAGGATCCAACAAGTCATTACAAACATTATTAGCAATGCCATTAAATTTTCCCCCGATGGCGGTGACATCACAACGACAGTAACTAGTAATTCCACCTCCCTCTTCGTATCTGTTAAGGATGAGGGGCTTGGTATTCCAGAGAACGAGATGAAAAATTTATTTAGAAAGTTTTACAGGATCGATAACTCAGATCGAAAGAAAATTGGTGGAACAGGGCTTGGACTTCCGATTTGTAAAGAAATAGTCGAAGCTCATAACGGTACGATAAGCGTAGAATCAAAAGAAAACGAGGGAAGTACATTTATCATTGAGCTCCCTTTAAATGATTGTTCCCAAACGCTGAAGGCGGAAGGGGAGAGCTCTAAAACGATATTGTTGTTAGAAGATGATCAGAGCCTGGCATTATTATTAGCTGAAGAATTAAAGAATTATGGGTTTAATGTTGAACATTTCTCAAACCCTGCCACAGCTATCACATTTGTCGATACAATGGCTAGTCATCTTATCTCCACTCATTCGCTCCCTCTAGATGCAATGGTTGTAGATATTATGCTTGGGGATGAGCTGACGGGCTGGGACTTTATCCATAAGATAAAAGCAAATAATCTTTGGAGTGACTTGCCTATTTTTATTTCTTCAGCACTAGATGAAGCCGAGCAGCTGACAAGACACTCTGAGATTGAGAGCTATTTGACAAAACCCTACCCTCCTAGCGAACTATCAAAAACAATAATTGAAACGCTCAATCAAGATAAGACAAGGGGTGAAATACTCATACCTAAGAGAAAGAGTGAAAGATGAGAAAGAGGCTGGGACATAACTAATGTGTGTGATTCAAGATATGAAAGATGTGCTGAATCTAGCAGCTGATATATTTAAAGACTGTGGGCGGAAACTAAGGATACTTAAAAATTAATCCCCCCACAGCAGTATTTGTTGATTTACGCTGCAGGCACACGCTTTCCGCGGGCGGTCCGGGAGCTATATGAATTGAACTGAACTAAGCCTACGAACTACTCCACCTGCCTTAAACAAAATGTAATTTAGCGGATGAATTATACGGAGACTCCAATGGGAACTAAAGCAAAGCTGAGACCCCACAGGGCTTATGCCCGAGGAGGCTCGGCAGCTTCCCATGGAAAGCGAAGTATAGTTCAGAAGCGGTATACATAAGCCGCATATGTAATATCTGTATCCCACAAGTTTAGAATACTTTTCTAATAGGATTTATTTTAATAACGAAGAAGGAAGAAAATTCTGAAAAGGTAATTGTAGGATGCAAAAGAACTGTGGTATGATCACAATAATCAGACTAATTTATCATGACAATTGTTTCGGTTTTGTGTGAATGATTATTCATTCATAATAAGGAGGAGTGGAAGAGTTGCTCAATTCAACAATCGTACTTAAAAAACGTAACAGGTTATTAACGAAGCTTATTTGGGCCTTATTTAGCTTAGGGTTGCTTAGTAATTTTATAAGTTCGGTTCCAATGGAAGGGATCATAGCTTATGCAGTGTGCGGGGCAGTTTTATCAACTGTGATCACTTTATTAACCTTTCAAGAAAAAGCACAAATGTATGTTCCATATGCTGTAACTGTTTCATTTTCTATTCTAACATTTGTACTCGGGACTACCTCACCAAAATTATCAAATTATCTTTTAGTATATGTCAGTTTAGCAATCGTCACTTTATATCATCAATATCATCTCATTGCTATTTCTGGAGTGCTTGGGCTCGTATTAACCAACTATTTCTTCCTTAATCTAAACGAAGCTATGTTCAGCGGATTAGGCAGTGAAGTGTTAATTTCTCTAAATCTGTATGTATTGTTATTAACTCTTATTCTAATTGCACAGGCCAGGATTGGGACTAGTATGCAAAAAGATGTTGAAATGCAGGCAGAAGATGCGACGAAAGCTAAAGAAAAAGCTGAAAACTTATTACATAAAGTGGCACAATCTCAAGCTGTCATCACACAATTCAGCGGAAAAGTAAAAGACGATATTCATTCTACAAAAGCTGTATCTACACAGCTTTACCAAACATTTAAAGAAGTTTCCGGGGGAATAGAAGATCAAGCAATGAGTGTAAGTGAAATGAACGAATTAATAAAGGAGCAAGACCAATCAGTGACATATGTTTCAACGTATGCTGAAACGGTTCATACAACCGCTTCTGACAGCCTTAAAGAAACGGAGTCAGGTTATCAGCGCTTAAATGAGTTAACAAAGGAAATGAATGATGTTCAGAAGATGGTAGAAAGTACGACAGTTAATATGAGTGACCTAACTGATAAAACGAAAAATATTGGTGCCATCTTAACGACGATCGATCAAATTGCCGAACAGACAAACTTACTAGCATTAAATGCTGCAATTGAAGCTGCCAGGGCCGGAGAACATGGGAGGGGATTTGCTGTTGTCGCTGATGAAGTTAGAAAGCTTGCCACACATTCGCAGCATTCTACAAAAGAAATCACCAAGCTTTTATTTGATATTCAGAAAAAAACCGAATCCGTCTCATTAGAGGTGAACCTTAGTGAACAAGCAATCAACAGAGGAATGCTTGCGACCGAACAAACGGAAACGAGCTTACAATTTCTATTATCAAAAATGAAGCAAATGGCTGAAGCAGCTAGTGCATTTAATGAGCTGGTGAAAAAATTAAAATCATCATCTGCGATTATAACCGAGGAACTTGCAACAGTTACAAGCGGAACCGAGCAATCACATGCGATGGTTGAAGAAGTTTTTGCAAGTGTCGAGGAACAAAATGAGTATATCGCAGCCATAACGGACCGCTTTAAAGAATTAGAAAAACTAACAAATGAATTGTCTTCTTTAATAGATAGAACAGAATAACACTGATAAAAAGGCACATGAAGAAAAAGTTTCTACATGGGTCTTTTTTGCTTTATTTTAGTAAATGTTGAATTGGAGTGATAATGTTTGAAAAAGAACCGTTTCAAGGTTATACTGTTTGTATAATATATGTACAATTTATTTCTAAGTTGTGATTAGTGATTAAGAGAGGGTGGATACGGTGGCAAGAAAAAAGATTTTCGTCATCGGTGCGGGCCCTGGCGGACTGGCAGCAGCTATGCTCTTAGCCGGTAGAGGGTATCACGTAGAAGTATTTGAAAAACAATCTTATCTTGGGGGCAGAACCTCTTCTTTTACAAAAGATGGATACACGTTTGACAGAGGGCCGACATTTCTAAGCATGCCCTATATTTTAGAAGAGTTATTTGATGCAGTGGGACGTAGAATGAATGACTATCTTTCTATGATAGAAATTGATCCGATGTATGAATTGAAATTTGATACCCTCTCTGTCTTTCCTTCAAGAGATTCTTCGATCACAAAAGAGAGAATTGATCAAACTTTTCCGGGTGAGGGCGAAGGATATTTGCAGTTTATGAGGGAAACAGAGAAAAAAATGAATGCCTTAATGCCTGTTCTGCAAAATAGACATAGTTCTTTGCTTGATTATACGAGATGGAGAACAATTAAGGCGCTTCCAGAATTATCACTTGGTCAAAGCCTTTATCAAGTCTTATCTAAATACTTCAAGGATGAACGTCTCAAACTCGCATTCACATTCCAATCAAAATATTTAGGAATGTCACCGTGGGATTGTCCAGGGGCATTCAGCATACTATCTTATATGGAACATAAATACGGTGTATTCCATCCAACAGGGGGGTTAAATCAAATACCTAAAGCGATGGCTAAAGTCGTTCAGGAATTTGGCGGAAGCATCCACCTGAATACCGGAGTAGAAAAACTGATTACTAAAAATAAAAAAATTATCGGGATTGAAACAACTAGCGGGGATCGTCTTCACTGCGATGATGTAGTGATTAATGCTGACTTCGCTAAAGCAATGACTACGATTGTAGAAGATCGTGACTTAAAACTTTATACAAAAAAGCGATTGGAAAAAAAGAAATACTCTTGCTCTACTTTTATGATTTACGCAGGGGTTAAGAAAACATTTGATCTTCCTCACCATACAATCCTTTTTTCAAATGATTATAAAAAGAATGTTGAGGAAATTACCCATTCTAAAATCATTTCAGAGGATCCATCAATCTACATTCAAAATGCCAGTGTGACAGACGGCAAATTAGCAGAAAAAGGGAAATCTGCTATGTATCTATTAGCCCCTGTTCCAAATAATTTTAGTTTAATCGATTGGGAAGAGAACAAACATGCTTTTAAGCAGCTTGTATACGAGCAGGTAGAAAAGAAGACAGGGTTTAAAGGGCTAAGGGAGAATCTTGAGGTAGAAGAGATTATTACACCGCTTGATTGGGAAGAAAAACATCATGTTTATAAAGGGGCGACGTTTAATTTAGCCCATAACTTAGGACAGATGATGTATTTCAGGCCTCATAATAAATTTCAGGAACTTGAAAATTGCTGGCTTGTAGGAGGCGGTACTCATCCAGGAAGCGGGCTGCCTACAATCTTTGAATCGGCAAGAATAACAGCTAACTTAATCTTTGATGCTGATAAGGAGGTGTTGGTGTCCACGTGAAGACAGCAATTATTGGCGGTGGTGTCGGAGGAATGCTCTCTGCTTTGTATGAAAGACAGCGAGGCAATGAAGTAGTCTTATATGAAAAAGAATCCTCCTTAGGTGGAAGGTTAAACTTTGTTTCCAAAGATGGTTTTAAAATCGATAAAGGTCCAACGATTGTTTTACTTCCAGAAATGATCTACTCCATCTTAAAAGAAGTAGGGATCCAAAAGGACGAGGTTGAGATGATTCGGATTGACCCTCTCTACAAACTACAATTTCCTGATGGGATGGAGTTTTTCAAATGGAGTCATATCGATAAACAACAACAAGAGATCAAAAAATGGTTTCCAGGAGAAGAAGAATCCTTTGTTCATTATTTAAATGAAATGAAATGGAGATTTGAAGAAGGAAAAGAAGCGTTTCTAGATCGAGACTTTGTGAGAAAACGAGATTTCTTTTCTCCTTCAAATGTACAGACATTATGGAAGCTAAAAGCATACCAAACAGTGAAAAAACAGGCAAGCCGGTATTTTATCAATCCGAGACTTGTAGAGGCTTTTTCGTTTCAAACCTTATATATAGGCGGGGCGCCAAACAAGTCTCCTGCGCTTTATTCATTAGTTCCGTTTAGTGAACATCATCATGGCATTTGGTATGTAAAAGGCGGATATGCAAGTCTCGTTTCACTTTTTGAAGAAAAGCTTCGTGCCAGGGGAGTTGAGATCAAGCTTTCTTCAGAAGTAAGTGAACTGATCACTGATGGTAAAAGATGTACAGGTGTACGTACAGGGGATAACTTAGATAAGGTTGATCGAGTAATTGTAAATGGAGACTTTCCGCTTGCTGAGCGGTTAGTGACCAGTAAACAGAAGTCGTATACCCCTTCATCAGGGTGTCTCCTGCTCTATTTTGGGCTCAATCGTACGTATAGTGAGTCCTCTGTTCATCAGTTTTTGATGACAGAAGACTTTGAAACTCATATGAATGAAGTATTTGAAAAGAAGACTTTGCCGGCTTCTCCCTCCATGTATGTATTTCATCCGTCTTTGATTGATGAATCGCTCGCTCCTAAGAATAAAGGGGTCATGTATGTGTTAATTCCAGTTCCATCTAACGGAAATGTGGATTGGGATTCAATTGATGACTATGTAGATGAGCGGATTAAGGAGCTAGAGGAAAGAGCATTTCCTAATTTAAGAGAAGCGATTGAATGGATGGAAGTTCGGACTCCAAAAGATGCGATGCAGGAGGGTTTGTATGCGGGAGGAAGCTTTGGAATTGCTCCTACCCTTATGCAATCAGGAGTATTTAGACCTCAATTAAAACCCTTTCAATATGAAAATGTGTATGCCGTAGGAGCATCAACTCATCCAGGCGGGGGCATCCCAATTGTGATGCAAGGTGCTAAGCTGTTAAATGAGTATATTGAAACAGAAGAGTTGGTCCAATCATGGTGAAAAGGAGTGAGACGATGGATAGGATAGAACAAGCTTATTATGATTGTTACGATGTCATTCGCCGTCATTCTAAAACATTTACAAAAGCCTTTGGTACACTTCCGAAAGAAAAACGAAATGCCGTATGGGCTGTATATGCTTTTTGCCGTGAAGTGGACGATATTGTTGATGAAGGTGACAACCCAAAAGAAGAGTTAACACATTTTGAAGAAACATTTGAGCTGTTTTTGCAGAGAAAGCTGCCGCTTGTAGAATCTAAATGGATTGCACTAGACGATGTATTTTCTCGTTTTGAAATGGATCAAGTAGCTTTCTATGATATGATTCGCGGACAGAGAATGGATTTAGAGAAAACAAAATATAAGTCACTAGATGAGTTAGAACACTATTCTTATCACGTGGCTAGTACCGTTGGGCTGATGCTGCTTCCTATTCTTGCTCCTAAGAACCACGAATCTCTTAGAGCGGGTGGAATTGCGCTCGGGCTTGCGATGCAATTAACGAACATTCTCCGTGATGTACAGGAAGATTTAGATAGAGACCGTATCTATCTGCCATCCGATTTAATGATGAAGCATGGCTATTCTTTAGTCGACTTGCATATGGGAATCAATAATTCTTCTTTTGTGAAGGTTTTTGAAGAGATCGCTGAAAGAGCAGAAATGCTGTATGAACAAGCCTTAGATACTATGGAAGGATACCCCCTTGATTCGAGACTCCAAGTAAAAGGGTCTGCCTTATTGTATCGAGCGATTCTCCAATCGATCCGCAAAAATAACTACAACGTTTTTAAGACCCGTCATTATGTGACGCAAGAAGAAAAAGATGCGATTTTGTTAGAGATGGAAGCATAACTACCTTATTGCATTATCTGCTATACGCTAAGAAGGAGCTGTCAAAAGACAGCTCCTTAAACATGTTTATCTATGAGTACCTTCGCTATATTCTTGCCGCTTAATGTGACCATTGGAGACCCGCCTCCTGGATGAGTCGAGCCGCCGACAAAGTATAGGTTGCTCAAGTCCTTTGCTTTATTAGCTGGCCTTAAATATGCATCTTTTCGTTTATTCGATGCTGGCCCGTACAATGCCCCGCGATATGCATTAAATGTGGAAGCAATCCAATTAGGCTCTATTATTTTTTCTTCTAAAATATAGGGTCTGATCTCTACACCAAAAGCCTCAAGTTTATCATAGATTACTTCTTTATATGTTTCTAAATCTAGCGGATCCTTTTCATTTGTGATGGCTGGTGCATTCACTAAAATAAATAAATTATCTCCATCAGGTGAGACAGCAGGGTCAGTATAAGATGAATTACATATATACACTGTAGGATCTCTCGGGAGCTGTTTTTTTGTGAATAATTCATTGAATTCTTTTTCGTACGATTCGCTAAAATAAACCTGATGGTGAATAAGTGAATCAAGCCGTCTATTTAAAGAAACTAAGAGAACGAGCGCAGAAATCGAGGGCTCATAGGAATCTCTTTTTCGATCTTTAAAAGAGGGTCGGTACTTTTCTTTTACTAAGGAAGGGTAAACGGATAAAAGGTCCCCGTTCATAATCACTTCATCTACATCAATCATCTCATCAGTTGATAAAGCCATTGCTGTTACACGGCTGTCTTTCACTTCAAGATGATTCACTTCTGTGTCTGTCTTAATGTTCACACCAAGCTCCACTGCTCTTCTAGTTAGAGCTTCCGCAATGACAGGGTTTCCCCCTTTAACGTAATACACTCCCTCGATCAACTCTAAGTAAGCAATCATCGCAAATGTAGCAGGGGCAACATACGGAGAGGAGCCGATATAGGTTGCATATCGGTTAAACATTTGGATTACCTGCTCATTGGTAAAGTACTTTCTATGAAATGAATCAAGAGTTTGGTGCGGCCTTACTTGGGTAAGCGCACGAGCAAGCTCTGGTGAAAGATAATCAGTCCAGCTGGTAAAAGTTCGATGAAAGAAGTAGCGTTCTGACAATCCGTATAAACGTTTGATTTCAGTTAAATAATCTGAATAACAAGAACGAGCATCTGGCTCAAATGAAGTGAGCTGACTGCTTACCTCAGATACATCAGTAGACAAATCTAGCGTTGTCCCATTTGTGAAATGATTTCTGGTGTGGGTTTTTAGTTGAATAAACTCAAGATAATCCTCCGGGTTGACACCAGTCTCTTTAAATATACTTTTAAACACATTAGGCATGGTTATGGTATTTGGACCAAAGTCAAATTGAGCACGACCTAACTGATGGCGCATCATCTTTCCACCTAAATGTTGATTCTTTTCTACTAAATGCACCTCAAAACCATGATAGGCAAGCAGTACTGCACTAGCTAAACCTCCCAGTCCCCCGCCAACAATCCCTACAACTTTCTTTTTCATGAATAACGCCGTCCTTTCCAAACAAATCCCTTCCCATTAAAGCTTAAGAACATAGATCGATATAATACTAATAACAGGCTTACTGCGGAGAGGGGCATGAAGAGCCACAGCCACTTTTCTTGATTCATGGAACGATCAATAAAGAATTTGATCATCCAAGTGAGAGTTAACGGTAACAAGTAATAAAATTGCAAAGTAAATAGACCGTATAAGGCAAGAGGGAGTGGCACAATAAACAACATAAAATAAAAAATAGAGAGAAAAACGGCTAGTATAACTGACCTGCCTATACCGGGAAAAATATTTTTTGAAAACCCTTCCCATACTTCTTTATTACTGTCGTACATATGGCATGTTACATCAGTTGTCACATTCGCAATGATTGCTTTGCTGCCGCTTTTTTTTACAGCGCGGGTAAGATGGACATCTTCGACAAGAGAATTTTGAACTGTCTGATGCCCGCCGGCTTTCTCATAGGCTGCACGGCTAAAGAACATGAAAGCACCATGGGCAGCAGTAAAAGCAGGCTTCATTGTATAGTTAGCCATAAAAAGCGGCAGGTGCATAAGTACAATCATATGCTGCATAGGAACAAGCAGTTTACTAAGAAAGCTTGTTGTAGGGAAAAACGGAAACCCTGTAAGCAATCCTGCTTTATGTTTCTCCAATAGCTGTAAAGCTTTATGAAGTGTGTTTGGCTTTATTCGAATGTCTGCATCAATAAAAACGAGAAATTCTCCCCGCGCTTTTGCTCCAAGTTGATAACATGCATGAACCTTTCCCACCCATCCTATTGGAAGCGGTTTTCCGTCGATTATAGTTACGTTGGTAAGAGATTGACTGTATGTTTCTAGAAGAGGTCGAGTCTGATCAGTTGAACCGTCGTCTAGAAAAAAAAATTCTACATTTGGGTACGTTACCTTCGATAAAGAAGAAAGTAAGTCACCTACATTGCGCTCTTCGTTTCTAAGCGGCACCAAAACAGAAAGCAAGGGGTAGGTGACACGTTTCTCACTTTTATCTGGAAGCTTCGGGATAAATAAGCGATTAATCGTGGCCCATATTAATATGACGAAAAGAATGAAGCAGAGGATCAATATCATCATTTAATTCCTCCCTTTAAAGTGAATGTTTGCAGCCACTCACTGACTGTTTTTCCACTTTGCAAAAGAGGTTGGTATTCTGATGGCTTCTCAAGAACCAACTCCTCCTTTTGCTCCTCAAGCTGCCTTGTAAGTGCTTTTTCTAATGAACATGTGATCTCTTTTCTATTTCTCCCTAGACCACCGTTATTCTCAATAGCAGTCCCGACATGAATATATAGCTCAGGTTTTTGCTCGTGTCTAAAGGTGTAGTAATAGGTGAGCGGAACGACTAATACATCTTTCTTATCTTTTAATAAGTACCCGACACCAGATTTAAATTCAAGCGGCCGTTTTTCAAGATGTTGTTCAGCCCCTTGAGGGAAAAACCACAGGGCTTGTTTAGTTGTCAACTTGGTCCGTGCATAGTTTAACGAGTCTAGGAGAGAGCGAGAATCGGATGGGTTGACTGAAAAAGCACCTATTTTTCTAAAAAAGGAATAGGACTTCATCCCTTCCTCACTCATCATCGCAAACGATTCATGACGTAAGCACTCGTTGGATAAATAAAAGGAAACGAGACCATCCCACCAGCTGCTGTGATTGGCGATTAACAGAAGAGGTCTGTCAGTTTTAGGGAAGGTTCCCTTTAGATTGACTGAATAAAAGGATCTTTTTAAAAGCCAATGAGTGGTATAGAAATGAAACACTTTTGAAAACCAGACACTCTTCTTATCTTTAATCATCTAGACTCACCTTCTTCTTTCTGTAGTGAGAGGAGATAGCTCCATAAAATAAGTAAGGTAGGGATGGCAGTGACAATAATAGCCAGCCAAAGCTGTTCAGTTGCAGCGATGACCATAAACATGAAAATCATTAATCCAAATAGCCAGACCATACGTATCTTCCAATAAGGTGATTGATCAAAGTGGTAAACCTTTTTATAAGAAAGCAGAAGATAAATAATAGCGTGAAGTAAAAAAGCAAGCCAAAACCATCCTGCAAAATTTGAAAAAGGAATGTCATAATACAACCCGCCCTGATCCCATATCCAATATTCTTTAATATGGAAAGCTACTGGATCAATGATTAAGTCAATCACAACAGCGAATACACTGCCAGCTACAACGTAAGTCAGTCCCCTAATCCAAGTATTAGAAATGACTTTTGTCAGTTGTTTGCTGATGACATGGGTCGTTGCTATAACCATCAACCAAGCAAAGCCGATCGTTAAAGGAAGGTCGAATACGACAAGTCCAAAATCTGGATTGTAATAATAGTGTCCAAAAAACAGCCCGTAATGAACTCCTGCGCCTTCAACAAGAAGTGTAATCAAAAAGATAGCAGCACTGATCACACTCCCAAGAGCCGCACCATAATTTCGGATAAAGTAAACGACTCCAAGAGTTCCGGATAAGATGAGAAACACTGCATTAGCCCACTCAAGAGCAGGAGGCAGAATATCAAAGGTTAATAGAATGACTCCGTTTATGTACCAAAAAATAAATAAACCGAATAGTATACGGTCGAATGTGTGTGACATGACTTTAGCCTCCTTATCTACTATGATCATTATAAAGTGATTTAGATAATTGTACAAATATTGTACAACGCGTTAAAATGTACAGCATGTTAAATTACACAATTTTTTATTTAGATAGAACGGAGGCATTAACATGAGAAATGAAGTCGTAATTGTAACAGGAGCAGGACAGGGTATAGGGAAAGTGATTGCATTAGAGTATGTAAAAAGGGGAGCGACCGTAATTGCTTGTGATATCAATCAAGAGGCAGTCGAAAAAACGGCTCAAGAAATAGATGAAAAAGACAAACACCTTTATTATCCTATGGCATGTGATGTCAGGTCTGAAGATCAAATACAAGAATTGATTGGACATGTGAAACAACAATTTGAGCGCATTGATGTTTTGATTAATAATGCAGGTGTTTCTTTGTTTAAACCTCCCTTTGATTTAGACGTGAGCGAATGGGATGATGTGATTCACACGAATTTACGTAGTGTGTTTATTTTTACAAAAGAAGCAGCAAAGGTAATGCAGCAAAATAAATATGGGGCGATCGTAAATATTGCCTCGACTAGAGCCACCATGTCTGAACCAAATTCTGAGGCTTACGCTGCTTCAAAAGGGGGTATCATCTCCCTAACACATGCTTTTGCAGCGAGTCTTCAAGATTCAGGGATCCGTGTAAATGCGATCAGCCCTGGTTGGATTCATACAGGTGATGCAGGGGAACTAAGAGAGGTTGATCACAACCAGCATTTTTCAAAAAGAGTCGGCGTACCAGAAGATATTGCGCGTGCATGCCTGTTTTTAACTCAAAAAGAGAATTCGTTCATCACTGGTGAGAATATCGTTATTGACGGAGGCATGACTCGGAAAATGATTTATGAACATTAAAACAACGACATTGATAGTGGAAACTTCAAAAGGTTTATTCATTTCCGGGTGATAGAAGCCTCATGATTTTTCTCATTAGTGAGAAGCTAATGGAAAAGGAGTGTTGCTATATGACAAATAAATCGTATCCAACTAGTCAGCCAGCTCAGCATCAAAATCGCCAGCCAGGCTTTGAGGAGGAAATGAACCCAAAACCTGTGTATGACCGGACGGAATACAAGGGGAGCGGGAAGCTTGAAGGTAAAGTAGCTCTCATTACAGGAGGAGACAGCGGAATTGGACGAGCGGTTGCTGTAGCATTCGCTAGAGAGGGAGCAGACCTTGTCATTGGGTATTTAGATGAACATGAAGATGCCCAGATTACCAAAGGATTAGTCGAAAAAGAAGGGAAGCAATGTTTATTATTCACTGGAGATATTGGGGAGGAAAGCATTGCTAAGCAGCTTGTTCAAAAAACGATCGAAACCTATAATAAGCTAGATATTCTAGTAAATAATGCAGCAGAGCAGCATCCTCAAACATCACTTGAAGCAATCACTGCAGAGCAGTTAGAGAGAACATTTAAAACAAATATTTTCTCCTTTTTCCATGTAACAAAAGCAGCACTGCCTCACTTGAAATCTGGTGCGAGTATTATTAACACAGCATCTATTACGGCATATCAAGGAAATGATCAATTAATCGATTACTCCTCAACAAAAGGGGCGATCGTCAGCTTTACCCGTTCCTTATCAGAATCATTAATTAAACGAGGCATACGAGTAAATGGTGTGGCGCCTGGTCCTATTTGGACGCCGCTTATCCCAGCAAGCTTTGATGCGAGCCACGTCGCTTCTTTTGGGCAAAACTCCCCTTTAGGACGTGCCGGGCAGCCGGAAGAATTGGCACCTTCCTATGTTTATCTAGCATCTGATGATTCCTCTTATGTCAGCGGACAGATGCTTCATGTAAACGGCGGGACCATTGTAAACGGTTAAAGGTGTTGCCATCATAGAGTCACATCCGCTAAACTAATAAATACGAGGAGTGATGACATGAGACCTTTACAAATTTCAGCCGAGACTGCACAAAAATTATCTAAATCATTGAATGTGCCGATTGAACAAATTATGCATATGCCTCAGCATATTCTAATTGCAAAACTGGCTGAGCTTGAGAAAAAAAATGATAGCACAGAAAAATAAAAAGACGTATCCGCACTGAACGGCGGATACGTCTTTCATTTTATTAAGAGGCTACTTGTTGTTTTGTTTTCGTTAAAGCAGGCTCTGTGACTTCTTGTGCCGATGCTTGTTTATACGCACAATATACAAAGAAAACGGCAACTAGTACATATCCTATAGCATAATCTGGGGCAGCATTAACAGCAAGAGCCGGTGCATGCATAAATCCGACAAAAGATAAGAAGGCAGCAATCAGAGAGAAAATGGTTGCTTGTTTAAAATTCCGATCAATAATAGCAACCGTCATAGCCCCAAGTAAAATAGCTGTAAACATAGCTCCTTGTCCGAGTGGAACGATCCCCTCAGAAATCCCAGCAACGACTTCACCTGCTCCGTTATTAAATCGTGTCATAACATAGTTAGCGAAATACGGCAGCATTGCGATCGCCACAGCAGGATAGTATTTCTTATCATTAGATTGAAAGGCTGTTGTGACCATTGATAAGCCGACAAATACAAGAATTGGTGCGATCGCAGCTAATGGAATGATCGCGGCTAATGCAGCAATCACACCTGTTACAGCTGCTGCACCAAAAACAACGGCATTTAATATACTGTATCCTCGTCCGGCTCCCATTTGTTTTGAGCCGACTGTGGCAATATAAACAGTTGTAGGAAACAATCCTCCAAAAATGGCACCAAGCATCGTCCCTGTGCCGTCCACAGCTTGGCATTCACGAACATCATAGGAATCACCTGCAGCTGCCATCGCATCGACGTTATTCATCGTTTCAATCGCATTATAAAGTGTGATGGGCAATAATACGGCAAGTAATCCAATAAGTGCTCCAAATAAATAAGTCATTCCTTCAAATGCAGCTAGTGAAGGGACGATTGGGTAAAATCCCATGTTTGAGATACCTTCAGCAATACTTCCAGGAGATTGATACCCTAAGGCAAAAGCTAGAGCAGTACCTATGATTACGGCGAATAATGATGCAGGGATATTGAATGGCATTGCGACTTTACCAACTACACCAACTAAAATAATAGCTAAAGCAACAAGACCTACAACCGGAATGGAGAACGTATTAAATAACATTTCACCAGCAATAAATGTGATTGCCACACCCGCAAGAGCTCCTAACATGGCTGCGCGCGGCAGGTGGTCACGGACCCAGTTTCCAGATAAGCTGACTACAGCTTCAATCAAACCACTTAAAAAGGCTGCGGCAACAGCAATTTTCCAAGCAAGTTCAGGGTCACCTGTAAGAGCGTTAGCAGGCGCAAGAACCCCAAATAAAAAGACAAACATAACAGGAGTGCTGATCCCATAAGACAGGGCGGTTACATCAGTTCGGTTTTCTTTAACGGCCAAGCGCTTTGCCATGTACGCATAATATAAATTTCCGGCCATAACAGCAACAGCAGCACCAGGAATAACTTTTCCAAACACAATACTAGCAGGGAATCCCATACCAAGCATAGTGACCGCTATAATCACAAAGTTTGCTAAGTTATTTTGGAATAAGGCAAAAAATGCATCTGTATCCTCTCTTTTATAAAGGGGATAATGAATAGGTTTAGTCGTCATGATGCAGCCTCCTTATGAGTGCGATGAAACGAGTTCATCAACAAATGTAATTTTACCTTCATTTAAATCGTGCAGGCGTGCTAGCGCTTCGACGCGATACCCAGCATCATCAAGCTTTTTTCTTCCTTCTTGGAATGATTTTTCAATCACAATTCCAATACCTGCAACACTAGCACCTGCTTGTTCAACGATCTCTATTAATCCAAATGCCGCCTGGCCATTAGCAAGGAAATCGTCAATGATTAACACACGATCTCCTCCTTGGATGAAATCCTTGGAGACAGATATATCATTTGATTCTTGTTTCGTAAAAGAATAAACCGTGCTTACAAGGAGGTTATCCGTTAACGTTAATGACTTTTTCTTGCGGGCAAAGATCAACGGTGCTTGAAGTTCTGTTGCTGCCATAAAGCTTGGTGCAATACCTGATGATTCAATGGTTAAAACTTTAGTAATCCCATCATTCTTAAAACGTGCAGCAAATTCCTTGCCGACCAATGCCATTAGCTCCGTGTCAATTTGATGGTTTAAAAAAGTATCAACCTTTAACACATCATTTGATAATACTTTTCCTCTTTCTCGTATTGCATTTTTTAGCTCTTGCATACGATCCCCTCCTTAATAATGAAAAAACCCGAATATCAAGGCACCTGTAGACTACAAGTGATACCTTGACATTCGGGTTTTTTGTCAAAAGAAACGTTAGGCAATGTATATTGCTAAATAAGAAGTAATATACATAAAACACCTGTTCAATTGAACTATTATTTGATCCGATTGTCATCATCACTCATAGTCAAGCCATTTACGGCAGCTTGGTAGAAACTTGTGAGCCATATCCTCACGATTATACGAGTTTGTTTTATATTGTTTGTGTATAGGGGTTAGTATAGAGTATCATGTCTATTTTTTAAAGAGTTTTTTGAAAAAAACGAATAAAAAACTTAAATTTTGAAAATTCATTCGTTTTTTAGGGTGCTCAAAATCTTTTAATTAATGGTCCTTAATAATAATGAATTCATTATTCAAAACCTTCATCACAATCTGAATTAGACTATTCCTATCTTTTTACTTGTATTTATAGAAAAACACGCTATAATCAGTAAATATCACAAAAATTTAATAGAGAGAAGGTACGTAAAGTGGGGAAAATAAAGCTATTCACTTTATTTATGTTGGTAATGTTAATTAGTGCAATGATGGCTGCGTGCTCAAGTGATGCAAACGTGGGTGAAGAAGCAGCTGATCAGGCAGAAATAAGCGGGGGAGATTTAGTGATTGATGTTCAAGCAGACCCTCAAACGCTAGATCCGCACTTAGGAAATGATCACCAAACGCTTAATGTTGGTCGTACTATTTATGATACATTAGTCTACACAGATCAAGAACTAACGATGCATATGGGATTAGCTGAATCATTCGAACCAATTGATGATACAACGTGGGAAGTAAAAGTACGAGAAGATGTAACGTTTCATGATGGTTCGAAATTAAATGGGGCAGTTATTAAAGCAAATATTGAGCGATTGCTCGACCCTGCTATTGCGTCTCCAGTTGCCTTTTTATTTGATATGATTACAAATGTTGAAGTAATTGATGAATATACAGTACACATTGAAACCGAGTTTCCATTTGCACCGCTTCCAGCTCATTTTGCACACCCTGGCGGTCATATAATTAGTGCTGAAGCCATTAGGGCGGATTATGCGGCTATGGATGAGGGAGAAGAACCTGGAAGTGTTATTAACTCTAATCCGGTTGGGTCTGGATATTTTAAGTTTGAAGATCGTGTTCACGGACAGTCGGTAAGAGTCGTTAAGAATGAAGAGTACTGGGGAGAAGCTGCAAAGGTCGACTCTATTACATTTAAAGTAGTACCTGAGGATTTAACTCGTGTTGCAGAGCTTGAAACAAATACAGCACAGATTATCGGCCACTTAAACCCAAGTGATGTTACTCGTATAGAGCAAACGGAAGGGGTTAAAGTCGCAAAAGAAGATAGTGTAAGCTTAGCCTATTTAGGATTTAACAACACAAAAGAACCGTTTGATAATGAGCTTGTTAGACAAGCGATTTCAATGGCTATCGATAAAGAACAAATCATAGACGGCATAATGGACGGAGCTGCACTCCCTGCCAAAGGACCTCTGGCTCCACCGGTTTTTGGCTACAGTGATGAAGTAGAAGGCCTTCCTTATAATGTGGATCAAGCAAAAGAATTATTAGCCGAAGCCGGTTATGAAGGTGGATTTGATACAACCATTTGGACCGATGATGCAAGAATTCGTATTGACGTAGCTGAATACCTGCAAAGTCAATTAGCTGAGATCGGGATCCGAGCTGATATTCGTGCGATGGAATATGGTGCGTTTTTAGACAATATCACGAATGCAGAGCATGATATGATGATTGGTGCTTGGGGAACGGTGACAGCTGATGCTGATTACGGACTTTATCCGATGTTTCATTCATCTAACTTCGGCATGACTGGAAACCGTACGTTCTATGCTAATGATGAAGTAGATGAGCTGCTTGTATTAGGCCGCCAAGAAACTGATGAGGGCGAGCGATTAAACATTTACAAACGTGCACAGGAAATTATTATCGAAGAAGCTCCTCTAGTGCCTCTTTATCATACAGAGCATCTAGCTGGTCTTCGTGATGAGGTAGAAGGTTTTTGGATTCATCCAAGCAGCTTATATTACCTCCGTGATGTGACGATTCAATAGTATAAAACCATGGTATAAAACCATAGTATAAAACCATAGCATAACTCCATAATTTAACGACTATGTAAATCCACTAACCCCCCAGTTTATAAACTGGGGGGTTATATGCGTTCACAATAAGGAGGGGGTTCTTAAAGTTTAATTAGCATACGTAAGCGGAACCGACAATGACTAATAAGATGAATAATACGACAATTAACGTAAACCCACCTTGATAAGAGTAACCCATAGCTGTCAACTCCTTTCTGCTCTGTTCCATACATACTATGTCAATTAGCTGATATTGGTTGGGCTAATCATCATTTTTTAGGTGAAAATCATAAATCCAGGCATGAGATGTTTTCTTGTTTGAGAAATGGTAAACAAGGGAATAGTACAAACAACGCTTCCCCTAAGCGAGATCATTTGACAAGGTCTATTGTTCATATTAAAATGTGTTAGCGAAATGAATATGGCAGGATTGTAACTGATTAGATCAGGCAAGACCTTGAGAAACGAATGGGGAGCACTAAGCTATCTTTATGCGTTTTTTTAGGTCTTTTTCTATTTCCTGAAAAAAAGCATCATTTCCAGTCATGTAATTAGTAATTATGAAATTAATTGAGAGGTGTATTTAACATGTTAAAAAAATTATTCGGACTAGATAAGAAGGAAGCAGCACCAGTTCAACCAACTCAAGAAATTGTTCACTCTCCAATGACGGGGAAATATGTTGCTATTGAAAATGTTCCAGACCCAACTTTTGCAGAGAAAATGATGGGTGACGGTGTTGCCGTGGAACCTGCTAATGGAACAGTTGTTGCTCCTGTATCAGGAGAAATCATGCAGGTTTTCCCGACAAAACATGCGATTGGAATCAAAACGCCAGGCGGAGCAGAGATCTTACTTCACATTGGTCTTGAAACGGTCAATATGAAAGGTGAAGGTTTCACAGCTCATGTTAAAGAAGGAGATAAAGTGAAAGTAGGAGATCCTTTAGTTGACTTTGACCTTGCACTTGTAAAAGAAAAAGCGGCAAGCATCATTACGCCAATTGTTGTTACAAATCAAGACGACCTAGATAGCGTCATCAAAGAAACAGCAACCGATGTGGTTGCAGGTGAAACTCCTCTTCTTACATTAAAGATGAAGGGCTAATCTTAAATTAATAGTTGAATAAGAAAAGTGAAGCCGTCAAACAGCTTCACTTTTTTTACATCTGCTCCCCTCATTTACCTGCAATGCCAAAGCATTCACTTTCGCTTTTCGTTTCATTTCGTTACAATGGTAGGGTGTTATTCGGATGATATATTGTTGATGGCGGATTAATTAGGGAGCATGATGATGAAGATTAATAAAGTGTTAAATAATAATGTAGTGGTCGTAAAAGAGGGGCAAGAAGAAATTATTGTTATGGGCTCTGGATTAGCTTTTGGTAAGCGGAAGAATGATTTAATTAACCCTGAGAAAATTGAGAAAGTGTTTGTCATGAAAGATAAGAATGAATATGAAAAATTTACTCAAATGCTCAATATGCTGCCTGAAGCACATATTTCTTTAGCTGAGCAAATCATTTCGTATGCCGAGAAGAAGTTAAAAGCCAGTCTAAATGAGCATGTTCATGTGGCTTTAGCCGATCATCTTTCGTTTGCCATTGAACGTATAAAACAGGGATTCAGCCTACATAATAAATTATTACACGAAATTAAAGCACTGTACCCTGCTGAATTTGATATTGGTAAATGGGCTGTCGACTTGGTTTTCGAAAAAACGGGTGTTCGATTACCGGAAGATGAAGCAGGACATTTAGCTCTTCACATTCATACAGCCAAGATGAATGCCTCTACCATGAATGAAGTGATGAATACAACCGTTATCCTTCATGAGCTCATTTCATTAATTGAAAATACACTGCAAGTCAAAGTTGAAGAAGACTCGATATCATATCAACGATTAATGACTCACTTAAATTTCGCTTTGAAACGAGTAGTAGAAAATGAACCGTTTCAAGATGTAGACCCAGACATGCATGCGCTTGTAAAGGAGAAATACAACAGATCCTATCAAACGGCCTTGCTGCTGAGAGATCATGTAAAGGATCGTTTGGAACAGGACCTTCCCTCATCAGAACTTGTTTATTTAACATTACACATTCAACGAATTGATAAAAAAGAACGAAGTTAAAGAAAAAAATAAGGTGTGATTGAATATGAAAGGGATTATATCCTTAGGTGAAGCATTAATTGATTTTATTCCATTAGACAAAGAGAATATCACTTATCAAAAAAGTCCTGGCGGTGCTCCGGCAAATGTGGCTGTTGCAGCAGCTAAATTAGGTGCGAAATCCACCTTTGTTGGTAAAGTTGGGCAAGATGTATTGGGAGAGTTCCTTAAAGAAACGTTGCAAAGCCACGGGGTAGATGTTACTTCTATGATCTTAACTGAGGAAGCAAGAACTGGAGTCGTTTTTGTAACGTTAGATGAATCGGGTGAGCGTAATTTCAGCTTTTATATTGATCCTAGTGCAGATCGTTTTCTTTCAATAGATAACTTAGATTCCGAGTTATTTACAGGACATAATGTTCTTCATTATGGGTCCATTTCAATGATTTCCGAGCCGAGCAGAAGTGCTACTCTACAAGCAGTAAAAATGGCTAAGGAGCAAAATATGATTGTGTCATATGACCCTAACTTAAGATTAGGGTTATGGCCGTCAGAAAAGGACGCGAGAGAAACGATTAGTTCAATGTTAAAAGAAGCAAGCATTGTGAAAATCTCAGACGAGGAACTTACATTTTTGACTGGTGAAACAGAACTTGAAGCAGGTATAAAAAAGCTTTCAAAGTACAACATTCCAGTGTTGCTTGTTACTTATGGCAGCAAGGGGAGTTATGTACATGTTGATAATGAAACGATTCATGTGCCGGCAATGAAAGTTGAAACAGTTGACACTACAGGAGCAGGGGATGCTTTTGTTTCAGGAATCTTATATCAACTGAGCGAAAGAAATACTGCTCTAGGAGAGATTGCTCTTGATCAGTGGAAGGAAATTGTTGAGTTTGCTTCGGTATCAGGGGCGCTTGCGGCTTCTACAAGAGGGGCAATGACTGCCCTTCCTACGCTTGATGAAGTGAAAGCTACATTACAAAAGTAGAGTGTGTGTCAGGTAATCTTAATGTATTTTTATGGAAAATAAGCCGATCGTAGCGTTGGCTGATCTAATTTTATAAGACAAAAGAAGGAGCTGTTCAACCTAGAACAGCTCTTTTTATACGAAATGTACTCTAGAAACATATAATTTAATGGAATTGTTAGAAAATCGAACAAATTAGTGAACTTACTCTTGTTTTCTATTTCTATTTTTGTATAATGATAAATAGTTGGTAGAAAAGTTCGAAAATTGTTAATACTATTAAGGATTAAATAATAACATTCATTAGATGAGTGTTTTAGAAGGTACACTGATAATGGGGGGATCAACATGAAAGATTCGAACATTCCTATCACCATTTCAAAACGTGCCTATGACTTTATAAAAAAGCGCGGAGGTACAGTAAGCATTTCATTATTTCACGGAAATTCTTCCTGCTGTACAGGGGGGATTACTGAACTTATTTTATCTTATAAGGCACCTTTTGATAGAAATAAGTTTCAGAAAATTCAGCATAATGAAATTGAGTTGTTAATTGAACCGAACCTTCCTCTAAAAGATACAGGTTTAAAAATTGATCTATCTACATTCGGCTGGATCAAACAACTACAAGCAACAGGACTCGAGAGATTTTAAAGGGGAGTAAGGTGAAGGGAATGAACAAGACTAAAGTCAGCACAAAGGAAATGAAAGAATTTATTAATGATATGGCTAATCAATATACGATGCAATTTAATGTGTACCGGGAGGAAAGAATAGGAAATACAGTGCTTGATTTTTATGCTGAATTTAAAAGGCGTGATGAGAAATATCTAATGAGTAAGTCAATTAAGGTATGGAGTGTTGAAAATCAGCAATATGCATTTGTCAGACATCAAGAACAAGCCATCACTCCAACAGATATAAAGAAGTTCGCCAAAGATATTGATGCTAGAATCAAAGAATTTGTACCATCTAAACGTGAACATATGTCGACATTTTTTATTGGATTTATTGTAACCAATCAACCAATAGATAAAGCTGTTTTGAAGGAGGTGAGGAAGGCACGGAAGCTGCAGTTTTTAAAGTTTGGTTTACATGGCTGGGCAGATCGCTACATTGCGATTGTTGACCTTACAGAGAGAATAGTACTCGTAAACAACAAAGGGAGAGAATTTGTAAAGGGATTTCAGGATGCCTTATTGAAGGGGGAAGCTAGGGTATGAACTTTTTAACATTAATGATGATCTCAGGGGTCATTTTCTTACTTGCTTATCGTATTTATGGTCGTTTTCTAGAAAAAGAATTAAAAGTGGATCCAAACCGTGTCACTCCAGCAGTAGAAGTAAATGACGGGGTAGAATATGTTCCTGCAAAGAAGCCGGTATTGCTAGGACATCACTTTGCAACGATTGCTGGTGGAGGTCCGATTACAGGCCCTATTACAGCAGTAGCATTTGGCTGGCTGCCTGCGGTATTATGGATTATCATTGGTAGTATTTTCATTGGCGGGGTACATGATTATACTTCACTTCAAGCTTCTATCCGCCATAAAGCAAAGTCAATTGGTGCGGTGATTAAAGAGTATATGGGTGGACGAGGTCAGGTATTATTTCTTACATTCTCTATTGCTACATTAATTTTAGTTGTCGGTGTATTTATGATTCTTGTAGCAAATACGTTTGTATCCGTTCCTGAAGCTGCTACAGCGTCGATTTTATTTTTAGGTGTTGCTATTATTTTTGGATTCTTTGTAAACCAGCTTCGTGTCAATTTAGCGATTGCAAGCGTGTTTGGTGTTATTGCCATGTTATTATCGATTTGGGTAGGAATTAACTTCCCAATCCATTTAAGTGCACCGACATGGTCGCTCATTTTACTAGGCTATGCTTATGCAGCTTCTGTTATGCCTGTATGGCTGCTTCTTCAGCCGCGTGATTATTTAAATGCCTTCTTATTATATGGGTTAATTATTGGAGCAGTAGTGGGGATCTTAATTGCCGCTCCATCTATTCAATTACCAGCTTACACTGGTTTCCGTCATGAGACGATGGGCTTCTTATTCCCAATCTTGTTTATTACGATTGCATGTGGAGCTATTTCAGGTTTCCATTCATTAGTATCATCAGGTACAACGGCAAAACAGCTTGATAATGAGAAAAATGGTAAATTTATTGCTTACGGCGGTATGCTCCTTGAAGGTTTCTTAGCGATTATTGCTATTGGCTCTGTTGCTTATTTATCACAAGCAGACTTTGCAGCAAGAATGGATGCATTAGGCGGACCGATTGGAACATTTGCTGCGGGTATCGGATACTTCATGTCATTTTGGGGAATCAGCGAAACGGTTGCCGTTACATTTGCTGCCCTGACTGCATCTGCTTTCTTACTAACAACACTAGATTCTGCTACGCGCCTTATGCGCTATGCAGTCCAAGAAATCACTGAAGACCGTGCGCCAAAAGCGTTCCAAAATTCACATGTGGCTACAGCATCTGGTCTTGTCTTTGCAGCTGCACTAGCTCTATCAGGAACGTGGAGTCAAATTTGGCCGCTGTTCGGCTCAGCTAATCAAATGCTTGGTGCGCTTGCTCTGCTTGCAGTAGCTGTCTGGCTTAAAAAGACTGGAGCTCGTACCTTCTATGTCGTTATACCGATGTACTTCATGTTCTTTGTCACAGTAGCAGCACTTGGGGTATTAATGTATAACAACTTTATCGCAAGCAATTGGCTGTTATTTGTTTCAGCATTCATCTTATTTATTCTATGTATCTTCCTAGCCATTGAAGGTTGGAGAGCATTAGGAGAGAAAGAAGAACAAGATCGTACGGTTAAAATGTAAATAAAGAAACAAAAAAGGCGGCTCATAAGAGCTGCCTTTTTTGTTAGATCCCAAAGCTTGGGAAGACATATGGAGTGTCTGGTTCTGGAACTTCGTTAATCGTATCGAGCTGGATTAAAGGTATGTGAAAATCATTGTACATTGTTTTGTCAATCGTACCTACTACGTTGACCCATGTATCGTTTTCAAATGCAGTTGCTTCAGTCGTTTCAATCATCGTTCCATAAACCGATGCATCGGCAACACAGCAAGTCATTCCAAACCGGGCAACGACTAATTGATTATCATCAAAATCAGGTTCCCTGTACACAAATCCTACTATATGAATTTCTTTCCCGACAAAGCGGTCTAGGTGTAAATCTAGGACAGTCATAATATCTAAATAATTTTCTTCTGTAACTACAATCCGTTCTTCTGCAAGTAACTCTTGTGCCATTTCGTCGTAATAGGAGTTAAACCCTTCCTCAGTATAAAATTCTTCTGTGCTGAATTCGTCACTGGAGCTTGTTTCTGACTCGAGACTTTCCATATAACCATCAGGATCATTTAAATAGGCTTCAGCTCGAGAAGTCTGTGATCCTTCTTCTGACACTTGAGCTGTTGGTTTTGTTAGAATGCCTGAACCGTATTGGATCCCTCGGTTTTGCGCGACAGTTGAGTCTAATACTTTATCCGGCAGCACAAACCCTAAAACAATAGGTGCAATGAAAATAGAGTAAATAAATAATTTAGTAACAGGAGAACCTTCCATACTGTGGTCGGTTCCGCAATCGCATAACAGCTCTTCCTCTTGGCCTTTTGATGTGCTTCTTATTATCTGAACGACACCGAGCAAGAGAAAAACGCCCGTAGCAAAGTAGATAAACGGCATCATATTTACGGCAATATAGTAACGTATGTTGCCAGTAATGATAAATGCCAATATTAATAAAGCAAAACCGATTAAAATAATTCCTCGAATATAGGCATGAAATCCTAAGTCTGTTTCTTTCTTCAAATCCTTTCACCTCATTTATTTTAAAAACTGAGTACTTTTAACAAACTAAGTACTTTTTACAATATGAATAACTGAAGAGTCATCACTGCCGCAAAAACAGCCACTGTAACAACGATCATAAATGTAACAACAAAGCGAGCTTTAAAGAACGCAAATAACATAATTGTATTTTTTAGGTCCAGCATAGGTCCGTATACTAAAAAGGCTATAAGTGATCCAGTAGTAAATGTATTTCCAAATGATGAAGCTACAAAAGCATCTGCCTCAGAGCATAATGAAAGCAAGAAGGCGAAAGCCATCATTACAGCCGTTGAAGACCATTCGTTGCTTCCGATTGTAAGAAGAAGCTCACGATCTAGGAACGTTTGAAATAACGAGGCAATAAATGCCCCAAGAATCAGATATTTTCCCATTAAGAAAAATTCGTCTGAAGCGTGATAGAGGGTTTGCTTAAACCGATTCATCTTGCGCACAGGACTTTCTATAGTAACAGGGGTAATACCTACTAGCTCATCTTTAGATAACTTTAGCTGCTCACTATTTTTGAAAATGACATAAAGTATGCCTCCAATAATAATAGCAAGTATGAAAGCTAGTCCCATTCTCGCATATAAAACTGTTAAATCTGTTCTAAAGGCATAATAAGTCGATGCAGCTACAACCGGATTTAAGATGGGTGCCCCGACTAGAAAGACAACACCCACATGCAGGGGCATTCCTTTTTTGATGAGTCGTCTGACGATAGGAACGATGGCACATTCACAAATAGGGAAGATCGCTCCTAAAAAGGCAGCGGGCAGAAGGGCTGCATAAGCATTTTTCGGAAGATAACGATGAATCCATTCTTCCTTTACATAGATTTGAATTAAAGCAGACACGAAGACTCCAAGTAAAATAAAGGGTACCGCTTCAATTACTATACTTAAGAAGATTGTATTAACCGTTAACCATGTATCAGGGACAGCGATAGAGGCTTCCGTATTTTTAAATGATTCAATATTAAAAAATAAAATTAAGAACAACAGCAGCAAGACAAAGCCGATCATGTCTTTGCCAAAACCTATGAATTTTTTACCTGCTTTCATTTCTTTTAAATCGACTCCTTTATTAGATGGTTCTATTTATTCTTATGTAAGTGACTTTGGCTTTAGTAGAAATAGAATAACTTTGCTAGAAAAAAGTTCCCTAGCTAGTTTATCATAAACAGCTTCACAACAGGGGAAACCGTTGCATTCGTAATAAAATTGAAAAAATATCGAAAGAAGTAGAAAAAAAGTGGTAGATTCATGGTTGTTTTCCTGTTAAACTACGGGAGTTGCCTGATGGATAATAGTAAAGGAAGGTGATTGAATATGGTTCAGGCTTTAATTATTTTTGTTGCCCAGCTTTTATTTGTACCAGTCTTAACCTTACGTACGATTATGATGGTTAAGGGGATGAAAGAGAAGGCTGCTGCTATGGGTATACTTGAGGGGATTATTTATGTTGGAGCACTTGGACTCGTGTTCAGTGATCTATCCAACTATTTAAATATGGCTTCGTATGCATTGGGCTTTGGTGTTGGACTCTATATCGGAGCAATTATTGAACAAAAGCTCGCGATTGGTTACGTAACAATTGAAGTCAACATTATGCAGCGTAATGAGGAATTAACAAATCGTTTAAGAGTGGTAGGATTCAGTGTTTCGACTGCTGAAGTAGAAGGAATGAATTCTTCTCGTTTTAGACTAGATTGCACAGCTCGGAGAGATCGTGAGCGAGAGTTTATTGAAATTGTAAATGCTTATGAGCCAAGTGCGTTTATCGTTTCCTTTGAACCGCGTAATTTTAAAGGCGGTTACATTACAAAAGCGATGAAAAAGCGTAAAGAAAAATTCTTGAAGAAGAAAATGAGTGCATAATATAAATGATAGAGGAAGACATAAGGGGAACCTTATGTTTTTTTCTTTGTGTAAATAAGAATGATTTTGATTTATGAGGTAATTTATGATATTTTTGTAGAAAAGGAGAGAAGGAGACAGGTCAATGAAACAAATTCCTGCATATGTGTTAACGGGATTCCTTGGCAGCGGAAAAACCACTGTCCTGCAGCGTATGATCCAATCAGCTAAAGATGACGGCTTAAGACCAATTATTGTCTTGAATGAGCTAGGTGAAACGAATGTAGAACGTCATTTATTTACTGATGTTGAAATGGTTGAATTATTGAATGGATGCATTTGTTGTACGATTCAAGAAGATATGAGAACCGAACTAGAGGAGCTTTTGCGCTCAGACGATCCAGGAGATATATTATTTATAGAAGGGACAGGCATTGCTAATCCCCAAGAAATAATGGAAGCACTCACACACCCGCATTTAGTTGAGGCCGTTCAATTACAGTCGATTATAAGTGTATTAGATACTAGTAAATTTCTCGAGTATCAAAGCCGGTTTCAAAGTTCTAAAGAAGTAAGACAGTTATTAAATCAACAGGTTGAGTTTGCCTCATTACTCTTATTTAATAAGATGGATTTAACAGACGGCCGTACGCTTAACAAAGTTAAAAAGAAAGTTGAAGTTTTGAAGCAGAAAAACACTCCTATTATTGAAACTGAGATGGGAAATGTAGATCGTACTGAGTTGTTCGCCTCAAGATTTAAGTGGGAATTAGAGGAGTCTGAAAAAAGTCAAAACAACCATCACCATCACCATCAACATACTTTCCAAGCCGTTCGAGTAAAAGATGTGCCGAATATAGAGAGGGTAGCTTTTGAGAAGTGGCTGAAGAAAAATGATGAGCTGATCATTCGAGCGAAAGGAGTAGTTCGCTTAACTGAAACACCAAGACTCTTTCACTTTCAATATGCATCCAAGACTTTGCAGTTAACGCCTGCTGATGAGGAAGATGAGCCTGTTATCATTTTGATTGGCACAGGATTTCAGAAAGAAGAGTTATTGGATTCCATAAAAGCAGAAGTGTTAATGAAAGGATGAGAAGAAGCGTAGTGATTGCACTACGCTTCTTTACGTTCTATACATGGACGGATTCGTTTTGGAGTGCTTGCAATCGATCTTTAAAATCTCCTCTAATAAGTCCTTTTTCGGTAATAATTCCGCTAATAAGTTCATTAGGTACAACATCAAAAGCAGGGTTAAATACCTTAGTGCCATCAGGTGCAAGCGCCACACCTTGAAGGTGAGTCACTTCCTCAGCAGCTCGTTCTTCAATAGGTATATCTTCCCCGGATACAGTGTTAAGGTCAATGGTTGAAAAAGGTGCTGCTACATAAAAAGGAATATCATGGGCTTTAGCCAAGATGGCAAGACCGTATGTACCTATCTTATTTGCAGTATCTCCATTAGCGGCTATTCGATCCGCTCCAACCATCACCGCAGTAATGTTTTTTGTCTTTAATACATGAGCAGCCATACTGTCAGTAATTAAGGTTACATCAATACCTAGCTGCTGCAATTCCCAAGCCGTTAGTCTTGCACCTTGTAAAACGGGTCTTGTCTCACACGCATAAGCGTTTAATTCTATATCTCTTTCTTTTGCGAGATAAAAAGGAGCCAGAGCTGTACCGTATTGCGCTGTTGCGATCCCTCCAGCATTACAGATCGTTAGTACTGTATCTCCATCTTCCAAGAGCTCTAGACCAAATTCTCCAATTTTTCTACACGTATTCCTATCTTCCTCTTGGATCGCTAGTGCCTCTAATACACACCGCTCTTTAGCTTCCTCGACACTTTTAGCTTGAATAGCTGCTTCAATCACTCGGTCTGTGGCCCAAAATAAATTAACAGCAGTAGGGCGGCTTGTGGCAAGATAATCTCGTTTGGCCTCGAGCTCATCTAAAAAGAGTTCAAGTTGATTAGATTGCTTTCCTTCGCTCCATAAAACAAGTCCAAAAGCTGCGGCAATACCAATCGCAGGTGCACCTCTTACTTTAAGAAACGTGATGGCCTCCCAAACTTCCTCAATGGAAACGGCATCTATAAAGATCACTTTATGAGGTAATTGTCTTTGGTCTAGGATACGGAGTACGTTTGTTTCTTGATTCCACTCAACAGATTGAATGGTCATTTTAACACATCCTTTGTTTCTTGAATTAATTGATCAATCGTACGAATATTTCGTCTTTTTAGGATAAAGGTGCTTCCTAATTCCAACGCATTTTTCTGAGCGCATAAACGCTTTTGACAATCTGAAATGTTATCAATATCAGCCACATGAGCAAGTCCAATAATCCTTCTAATTAATTCACAGCCAGCAAAGCCAACAGCATCTTCAAAAATGGTAGCTAGCATATAATCGACGTAGCCTTCTGTTTGTATAAAAGCTTCTACATGGTGGTTTTGCCATAGCTTTTTATATTCTTCTTTAAATACTTCTATGGTTTCAATGATAATTAGATACAGGTCAGAATGCTGCTGTTCATCTATAGCCGTTTTTGAGATGGTATTTAACAGTATATTAGCAATAAATAAACCTAAATCAAAGCCAGCAGGACCAAAAAAAGCAAATTCCGGATCAATCACTTTTGTTTCTTCTGCAGTTACAAACACACTCCCTGTGTGGAGATCCCCGTGAATGAGAGCTTCTGATTTTGTAAGAAATGTATATTTGAGTTTGGCAGCTTCTAGCTTAAGCTCTTCGTTTTTCCATAGTTCAATCACAGTATCTTTCAAATGATCTTCGAAGTTATTTGTATCATGATCAAAGAAAGGATCTGTGAACACGAGATCTTCTGTGATTTTACAAAGCTCAGGATTTGTAAATCTAACTGAGATTTCTTTTATCTCTTGCTGGCTTTCACCAAAAGGAGAGGAATGAAAGATCGTTTTTGCTAGATATGTCCCAATATGCCTGCCAAGATTAGGGTAGGTCTCACCATCAATTAGTCCTTTTCTTAAGATAGTATAGTCAGATAAATCTTCCATGATAGTGATAGCTAAGTCATCATCAGTATGTATCACGTTAGGAACCAATGATGGGACAGTTTCTGCAGCTTTTTGTAAGGCTTCTGCTTCAATTTTTGCTCGTCTTAAAGTGAGGGGCCAGCTTTCCCCTACCACTTTTGCATAAGGTAGTGCTTGTTTGATAATGAGAGATTGTCCGCTTAGTGAGTCGCTCAAGTGAAATACATAATTAAGATTACCATCACCAATCTCTTTGCATAGAAGAAGAGAAGGTGCAGGGAAGAGGCCGAGCTTCTGATTAAGCTTTTCGATGTAGGCGATAGCCGTTTCTTCTGTTAATGGTTCATAACTTGCCGTGGCAATGCTTGTACTCATTAGATCATCTCCTAAAATAATAAAAATAAAAAACCTCTTTTCTGATCGAAAAGAGGTGGATGTATGATCGCATCTCTCTTATCTCTCAGACAAAGTCTGTTGGATGTAGCACCGTGCCTTTGGTTGATTCAAAACATTTGATTCAAAACATTTGATTCAAACCTATTGATTTAAACCTATTGATTTAAACCAATGAAATCAAACATTAGAAAGGTCGGTTGCTGGGCGTCATAGGGCCAATTCCCTCAGCCTACTCGTAATAAGAGTGGAATATGAAGTTTTTGGAAAATTGTAAGATCACTTGATGAAAACTATAAAACAAGTAACTCCATTTCGTCAATATTTTTTTAAAATAAATAATTTTCAAATTTGAATAAAATAATTATTGACAAGTTAACTTAGTAGCTGTCATGATAGTAACAATAAATTGATTGTTCAGTTTATTTGGCTGGAATTTTTAAAATTTAAGTAAGTTTAATTATAATTTTATACCAATCTCTTATCAAGAGCAGGCGGAGGGACAAGCCCAGTGAAGCCCGGCAACCGGTTTGAAAAACACGGTGCTAATTCTTGCAGCGATTATTAGCTGATAGATAAGAGGGAGCTTAAACTATACAAACCTCTCCCTCTTTAGGAAGAGGTTTTTTTGTTTACTATTCATGCAGGGGGTCTAAAAATGACAGTTATCGCTCAGTATTTAGTTCATGATCAAAATGGTGAATTTGAAAAAAAAGCAGAAAAAATTGCAATAGGATTAACGGTTGGTTCATGGACGGATCTGCCAGAACTTGAAAAAGCACAACTGCTTGCTCATAAAGGTGAGGTTGTTGAAGTGAGGGAAATTGAGGAATCGGCAGATGGAGTCAGAAGAGGGTTAATTAGTATTTCTTTTCCTGCTGCTAACTACAGCTTTGATCTGCCGGCTATTCTTACAACGACCTTTGGCAAACTATCTTTAGATGGCTCAATCAAACTGATCGATCTACATTTCAGCAATGAAATTCAACGCCATTTCAAAGGACCGCGTTTTGGTATTCAAGGGGTGAGAGAATTAACAGGTGCTTATGATCGTCCATTGGTGATGAGTATATTTAAGGCAGCTATTGGAAGGTCACTCGACTCGCTTCATGAGCAAATGCTTCATCAAGCGTTAGGCGGGGTTGATTTAGTGAAAGACGATGAAATTCTATTTGAAAATGAATTAACTCCACTTGAACAAAGAGTTCCGGTTGGGCTTGCGGCGATTGCTGAAGCAGCAGAAGAAACTGGAAATCGGCCTTTATATGCTGTGAATTTAACGGGAAAGACATTTGAGTTGAAAGAGCGGGCAAAAACAGCGATTGAACTCGGAGCACCGGCCTTACTGTTTAACGTATTTACATACGGACTCGATGTTCTTCAAGGGTTAAGAGAAGACCCGGAAATTGATGTGCCGATCTTAGCACATCCAGCCTTTTCAGGGGCTATAACCTCTTCTACTAGATACGGGGTGAGCAATCCATTACTTTTAGGGAAATTACTACGTATGGTTGGTGCAGACCTAGTCTTATTCCCGTCACCTTATGGCAGTGTAGCGATGCCTAAACAAGAAACATTACAAATCGCTCAAGCTTTGCGAACAGCAGATGAGCCATACGCGCAAGCATTTCCTGTCCCATCAGCAGGCATTCACCCAGGTATGACAGCGCAATTAATTGAAGATTTTGGAATTGATACTGTCATTAATGCAGGCGGAGGCATTCATGGTCATCCAGATGGAGCGAGCGCAGGCGGTGCGGCTTTTAGAGAAGCTATAGATGGTGTTCTTTCTGGCCAGACATTAGAAGAGAAGGCGGAATCAAGTTTAAACTTGAGAAAGGCACTAGATACGTGGGGGCTCGTAAAAGTATGAAGAAACCGATTATTTTCTGTGACTTTGACGGGACCATTACAGAATCAGACAACATTATTGCTCTAATGAAGCAGTTTGCCCCTCCTGAATGGGAAGAGATCAAAGATCAGATTTTAAATCAAACCATTACGATACAAGAAGGTGTCGGGAAATTATTCTCCTATATTCCCTCTTCTAAAAAGCAAGACATGCTTGAGTTTCTCAGGGAGAACGCACACTATCGGGATGGTTTTGCTTCCCTGTTAACTTATGCGAATGAAAACGATATCCCGTTTTACATAGTGAGCGGAGGCGTTGATTTTTTTGTTTATCCAATGCTTGCAGAATTTGATGTGCCTTTAGAGCAGATCTATTGTAATAAAGCCGATTTTTCAGGTGAGAAAATCCTGATTAAATGGCCGCATTCTTGTGATACGCATTGCAATAATGGGTGCGGCTGCTGCAAACCAAGTATTATACGATCATTCGATGAGACATTGCATGAGTGTATTGTCATTGGCGATTCAATAACTGATCTTGAAGCAGCAAAGTTAGCAGACTTAGTTTTTGCGCGAGACTATCTAAAGGAAAAATGCGAGGAATTAAATATTACCTATCAGCCTTTTGAAAATTTTCATCAGATTACGAATTACTTAGAAGGGAGGAAGTCAGTTTGTCGATAGATAAGTGGAACGAATTAGCTGATATTAAAGATGAATTAGCTGCTCGTGATTGGTTTCCTGGAACAAGCGGCAACCTTTCAATAAAGGTGGATAATGAGCCGTTATCTTTTTATGTGACAGCTAGCGGAGTAGATAAGCGTAAACGAACGGAAAAAGATTTTTTGTTAGTGGATCAATGTGGTCAATCTATCGAACAAACATCCTTAAAACCTTCTGCAGAAACGCTCCTTCATGCACAAGTATACCGGTTAACGGACGCTGGCTGCTCGCTGCATGTGCATACAATTTATAATAATTTAATTTCAGATATGTACGGTGATACAGGGGCCGTAACGTTTAGAGGCAATGAATTAATTAAAGCATTCAATATTTGGGAAGAGGACGGGGAATTAACAATCCCTATTGTTCGTAATTTTGCAGATATCCCTAAACTTAGCCAAGCTGTTGCTGATGTTATTAAACGAGAAACGAAAGCTGTTTTAATTAGAAATCACGGAATCACTGTCTGGGGGCGTGACGGCCTAGAAGCTAAAAAGCATCTGGAAGCACTTGAATTTTTGTTCAGCTTTCATGTGAAGCAGCTTCTTCTCACACAACAAGTACAAGCGATTAAGGGAGGAATGAACTATGGCAACATTGAGATTTCATGATACGAACGAGAGACTAGAAGGAGGAAGGGTAGAAGCATATTTAAATGATCAAGGTGTTATCTATGAAAGCTGGTCAACAGATAAACTACCGTCTCACTTAGTTGAAAAGTATACATTATCAGAGGCTGAGAAAGAAGAAATTCTAGAAGTTTATGCAAATGAAATTGCTGATATTTCAGAGAGAAGAGGCTATCTAACTGCAGATGTAATCTCACTGTCTTCTGCTACGCCCAAGCTTGAAGATTTACTTAAAAACTTTAAGCAAGAACACCATCATACTGATGACGAAGTGCGATATATTGTGAGCGGACATGGGATATTTGCAATTGAGGGGAAAGATGGCCGTTTCTTTGATGTAGAGTTAGAACCGGGCGATTTAATTTCTGTACCTGAAAATTATCGTCACTATTTCACACTGCAAGAAGATCGTCAAGTCGTAGCCATTCGCATTTTTAAAACAAAAGAAGGATGGGTGCCAGTATATGATCGAAAAGAGGAAGTAAAATAAAAAAGCTGGGACGGAAGTATTTAACTGAGAGCAAACAAAATGCTAATTTATCTGAAGCATAGTATGAAGCGGAGTGATGAAAAAACTTTACTCCTTTGGCGTTATTGTTTGCAAGGCTCATCAAATGCTTTGTCCCCTTTTCTTTTTTTAATAGAGGCGCTGTGTGTAGCTTTCTTCGAGCTGCTGCTGAATTGTTTCTGTGTCACGATTCAATGTCTTTGCATGACTTGATAAAATAGAGGCTGGATTTGGAAGTTCATTATCATACGAAGTTGAATCCCATAAGTTTGAACGAATAAAAGCTTTGGCACAGTGTATGAAGCACTCTTCTACCTCAACGACTATTCCTAAAATGGGGATTTTCCCTTTCACACTCATTGATTCTAATAAATTTTGATCATTTGTTACTCTAGCCTTCCCGTTGATTCGAAGGGTTTCATTAAGTCCAGGAATAATACATAACAAGCCTATCTGAGAATTCTGAAGAATGTTTTTGATGGAATCAAGCCGCTTATTGCCTGGTCTCTCAGGAATAATCAATGTTTTTGAATCAAGGATGGATACAAAGCCCGGAGCATCTCCTCGTGGTGAGGCGTCACATAAACCAGCTGCGTTGGCTGAAGATATTACGACAAAGGGAGATTTAGATAGAAACTCGCTCACATGCCGATCAATATGATCAATAACTTTTCGCTTAGCTAAAAGACTAGGCTCCCCAAGCATATTTAAAAGTTCATTTTCTGTATTAATAAAAGAATAATCAGACAAATTCATAGGTTAAAGCTCCTTTGGTTGATTTTACTATTTTTATCATACTAACTTCCTTGTCGTTCGTAAATGCTTTAATGCTTATTTCTGATGTTTATGAAAAACTGAATTAGGGAAAAGATTTATTGAGATAGTAAAAGGAGTGAATGAAATGAATATACTAGTAGTTGGAGCAAATGGAAATGTAGCAAAGCAAGCTATAAAAGAATTAAGCAAAAGTGATCATAAGGCTGCAGCGATGATTAGAGATGACAAACAGACAGAATCACTTATGGATGCAGGCGCAGACAGAGTGGTCATTGCTGATTTAGAGGAAAATATCGATCATGCCTTTGACGGGATAGATGCTGTCATCTTTGCAGCTGGTTCCGGAGGTCATACCGGGGCAGATAAAACGATTTTAATTGACATGTGGGGTGCGATGAAAGCAGTAGATGCTGCGAAAAAACATAAGGTCGACCGCTTTGTGCTGCTTAGCTCAATGGGGACTGTTGACCCTGATAAGAGCGATCGCATCAAACATTACCTTGTTGCTAAAAAAATAGCAGACGATCATTTAAAACAATCAGGTTTAAATTATACAATTGTACGACCAGGCACTCTCACAGATGATGAGGCTCTTGGAAAAATTAAACTAGAGCAGGAAATTGAAGTGCGCGATACGACGATTACTAGAGCAGATGTTGCTAAGGTCTTAGCTGAGGTTGTGGATCGGGTGAATACCTATGGTAAAACGTTTGAAATTTTAAATGGTGATACACCAATTAATGATGCTCTAGATCGTGTGTAAAAAGGAATCTTTAGGTGAGTGAACAATATTTGTTCACTCACCTTTTTTATTTTTCCTCATACACATAGGGTGAGGTGAGGGCTATGACAGGAAGTGCATTTCTCTTTTATGAGATGCTTGGGCTGTTAGTTATCGGATTCATAGGCTTTACAGCGCGGAAGGTGAGAATTCTGCCAGTTGAAGCAAATAGGGTTTTGACCCAAGTGATTTTATACATTACTCTTCCTTCTTTGATTCTTTATGCTATGGACATTAACTTATCAACTGAAATCATGTTTGAACTCCTATGGTTAATAGGTTTATCGATATATGCTATGGCAGTTGCCATCTTAGTAGGAAGAGGAATGCGAAGGAGTGCGACATTACCTGAGAATAAGCAAGGTGTGTATGAAGGGTTAATTGTATTTGGAAATCAAGGATTCATCGGATACGCTGTTACTTTTTATTTGTTTGGAGAAATAGGGGTGTTATATACAGCTATTTTTATGATATTTTATCTATTTTTAATCTGGTCGTATGCCATCTACTTAGTGGCGAGAAACTATCAAAAAATTAACCTATCCTTATTATTCTGGAATCCTGGTATAATCGCTACTACTCTTGGATTGGTCATAATGCTAATGCCTTTTGGCTGGCCTTCTCCTGTATCCTCTTTGCTTTTAACACTAGGAGAATTGACAATGCCCTTATCAATGTTATTGATAGGCAGCTTATTAGCTGGTTTGACGGCTTCTGCTTGCCGGCAATTAATGACATCGAAGTATGTGTGGCTTGCCGTGCTGGCAAAATTAGTTGTCATTCCTGTTTTTCTTTTACCTTTTATCTATTTGCCTGTTTCTATGACTGTTATCGGTGTAGCCATCCTTGTCACTGCAACACCCTCTGCACCAACCATTACAATGTATGCAGAGAAATATGGAGGCGATACTAAGTTTGCGGCAGTTATAGTGGCAGCGGGGACAATTCTTTGTGTGCTAACAATTCCGTTATTGTACAGCTTGATCGTATGGCTTTCATAATATAGTTAGTTTTAGAAACGTTAAAACGAAGAAGGAGCTGCCCCAGCAGGACAGCTCCTTTTAAATGTTCTCTATTCAAGTTCCATAATGAAGTTAGCATCAAAATAGAAGAAGATGAAGATGGCAGCAACAAAGCAATAAATCGCAAAGTAAATAAGTTTGCTGCGTTTTAGGAACTCAATCAGCCATACAATACCTAGCCATGAGAAAATGAATGTAGCGATGAAAGCAACGACTAATGCCAGGACCCCTGTTTCAGCAACTAGTGTGCCGTCTGTAAAATCACCAATAGCCAATACTGTTGATCCTAGGATTACAGGAATAGATAAAAGGAACGAGTAGCGTACAGCCGTTTCTTTATTTAATCCTGCAAATAACCCTGTAATTAGAGTCGCTCCAGACCTTGAGATCCCAGGAATAACAGCAAGTGTCTGTCCTAAACCAACAATAACCGCATCGACAAATGTCATGTCTTTTTCTGTTCGATTTCCGTGTTTAACAAAACGTTCAATAATAATCAAGAAGATTCCTGTTGTAGCAAGAGCTAATGCAATAAAAGGGGGGGTTTTTAAAACACTGCCAATTGAATCCTCTAGTAATACGCCTAACACACCTGTAATTCCAGTTGCTACGATAATATAGAGTCCAAATAAAAATTGCACTCGGTTTTCTTTTGAGCGATTCCCAAAAAATGAGAAGAATCCAATAATGACTTCAACGATATCTTTTCTAAAATAGAGGACGACCGCTAAGATGGAAGCTAAATGTAAAAAGATCTCGAATGCGAAACCAGGAAAAGAGTAATTAAAAACCATTTGTGTAATGATAATATGAGCCGTACTTGATATAGGAAGAAATTCAGTAATTCCCTGAACAATTCCAAAAATGATTGCTTCAATTATTGACATAGTAGGTTCCTTCCTTTTTATGAATAGTTATTTTTTATTGGGTAATAACTGCTTCATTCTAGCAAACTTTTCATTTTTAGAAAAGAGTATTTAGTAGAAATACATCGTACGTTCACTTTATTGTTTATTGCGGCTTCGTTTTTTAAATTCTATAATGTAGGGAGAAAATAGAGTAAGTGATTTTAGAATGGATGTGTAAAAATGAAACGGAAAAGAACCTTTTTGGTTTTAGCTATAGCGTGTATTTTAGCAGTTGTGACGGTTGTAACAATGGATAGGCAAGAGGTAGGTAATGAAGTCGGGATGGTTGCTGAAGATTTTGAGCTTCCAACTTATCAAGGCGGTCAAGAATCATTTAATCAGTACGAGGGTCAAGTTGTGATCCTTAATATGTGGGCCTCATGGTGTGAGCCTTGCCGTGATGAAATGCCAGATTTTATGGAACTACAGCAAGATTATCATCAAGAGGGTTTAGACATAGTGACTGTAAATATGCAGACGTATGAACGAACGCTAAATGATGCCCCCGAATTTATAGAAGAAATGAATCTCACACTTCCTGTTTTCTTTGATGAAGACGGGGTTGTATCAGATCGTTACGGAATAAGAGTTCTGCCGACGACTTTTGTTATTGACCGTGAAGGAGTCATTGCCCATGTGATTCCTGGTGAAGTGAATTATGAAAGATTAGAAGAATTGATTAAACCATTATTATAAGTGGATCTAGTGTAAGTCGAGCCTATGCTCGGCTTTTTGTGTTGGAGAAGAGGAATTAGTAATTTATGAATAATTTGGAAGGGAAACTTCATACTAAGAGCAAAGAAAAAGAACGGAGCTGAAGTGAGATGTTTGCAGAAGTGCGAGATCAGATCAAAGCTATTGTGTTTGAAGATAATCATATACAGATTTTGCAGACATCTCGCACACAACAAGCTGTTTTATACAAAGCGCTGACAAAAAAAGGCCGGATAGGAGATACAGTTTTATTAAATACCACAGCGAGCGAATTGAATCTAGGTACAGGAGGATATGATTTTGTTAAATCAGCGGGAGAGAATGCCCAGGGGACTCCTTGTCTAAACAGAGATGACGGTCATATTCTGAAATTACGATATACTCCGATGCAGCATCAAGTCTTATCTGTAGAATCACAGGAAAGTCCATATCATTCATTGTTTCAAACCACGTATTCTCTAGAGAAGAGGCCTGTTTTAGTCGGTGAATTGCATAGTATGATTCCCATCCTCTATGCAGGTTCTAAAGTTTTACACAAAAGGGCTACTGTATGTATTATCATTGATGACCAAGCAGCTTTGCCTCTTATGCTGAGTGAACACATTAGAGCACTTGAAGGAGAAGAGACATTTGTAACCATTACGGTAGGTCAGGCTTTTGGAGGGACATATGAAGCGGTTACTATCCAAACAGCCCTTCAATTTGCTCACAAACACCTTAAAGCAGACATTATTATGATAACTGTCGGTCCTGGAGTTGTAGGCACAGGGAGTTATTACGGATTTACAGGAATGTCTTTGGCGAATTGGTCTAATAATGTGGCGGCTTTAGGGGGGGTTCCTGTATGGATTCCGCGCTTGTCCTTTGCTGATAAAAGGAAGCGGCATAGAGGGATTAGTCATCATACATTAACGCCGCTAATAGAAGCAGTCCTAACGAAGGTAATCTTGCCCCTGCCACTTTTAAATGGAGATAGGCTTGAAATGATTGAAAACCAGCTTTCTATGCTGCAGAAAGCAAAAGTGAGCCCTGAAATAAAGTGGATCGATGAACAGGAAGTACAACAAAAGACAGAGCAAGCTCTTCGTACGTTAGGAAAAGATATTAAGACTATGGGAAGAGGCTATCAAGAAGATCCAGCTTTTTTTTGGGCAGTGGTGGCTGCATTATGGACCAGTCTTAATTTAGGCCGTGAATGAACAGTCTTAACCCAATCTTCTACATACTCAAAATGCTGCATAGATTCTTTCAGCTTGGCGTTAATTTCCCATGCTTTACCTGCTAGAACGATTCCTTGATTGTGTACGTAGACTTTCATATCTCACACATCCTCGAATGATAGATTATATGGTACACTTCTATGTAATAACTATGTCAAAAAGAACCTAGGAGTGAGATCGTTGAATCATCTTTACGAAAAAACAATCAAATCTAACTCGATATACAGCGGCAAGATCATTGACTTGCAAGTGGATGAAGTAGAACTGCCTAACGGCAAAACAAGTAAAAGAGAGATTATTAAACACCCTGGAGCTGTAGCTATTCTTCCTATTACAACAGAAGGAAAGTTGATTTTAGTTAGGCAATTTCGAAAAGCACTTGAAAAAACGATTATTGAAATACCAGCAGGCAAGTTGGACGCGGGGGAAGAGCCTGCTGATTGTGCGAAAAGAGAGCTCGCAGAAGAAACAGGTTATGTAACAGACAATCTTGACTTTTTACTTTCATTTTATACATCGCCTGGATTTGCTGATGAGCTCATTTATATGTATGTGGCTACTGGTCTTACAGCAGGGGAAGTAAGCCGGGATGAAGATGAATTTCTAGATGTGGTCGAGGTAACACTTGAGGAAGCAGTAGAGATGGTGCGAGATGAACGGATACATGATGCCAAAACAGCCTATGCCATTCAATATATGCGGTTAATGAAATATCTTGGTAAATAAGAGGAGCGCTCCTGCTTTGAGAGTAGGAGCGCTTTGGTGTTGTACTAATTAACATAGCACCGAACTTGTTTACGATAGTGCTTGCTCTAAATCATAAATAATATCTTCAACGTTCTCTATTCCTACAGACAGGCGAATTAAGCCATCTGCAATCCCCATTTTTATCCGTTCTTCACGAGGGACGACAGAGTGAGTCATAGAAGCAGGGTGCTGAATCAATGAGTCAACATCCCCTAGGCTGACAGCACATTTAAGTAATTCAAGTTTGTTCATCATGTTAAGTCCAGCTTCAAGTCCTTCTTTTAATTCAAAGCTGATAAGTCCGCCGAAACCGTCCATTTGTCTTTTTGCGAGTTCGTGTTGTGGGAAGCTTTTTAACCCAGGATACATGACATTCGTCACTTTTGGGTGGGATTCTAGGAATTCGGCAACCTTTTGAGCATTTTCAGAGTGCCGGTCCATTCGTACACCTAATGTTTTTATTCCTCTGACAAGTAAAAAGGCATCAAATGGAGCAAGGATTCCGCCAATATCTTTTTGAGTTGTAAATTGAATATGCTCAAGGAATTCTTTTGTACCAACAGCGACACCAGCTACAAGGTCCCCATGTCCACCTAAATATTTTGTAGCACTATGGACAACCACATCACAACCATATTCTAGGGGGCGCTGCAAGTAAGGAGACATAAATGTGTTATCCACTACTGTAGTCACATTATGCTCTTTTCCGATTTGACCTATAAGTGCTAAGTCAATGATTTGCATCGTTGGATTAATCGGGGTTTCAATATAGATAACTTTCGTATTTTCCTTTATTTCACGGAGGATGCTTTCTTTATCTCGCATGTCACATAATGTGTAGTCCACATTAAACTTATCTTTTAAAATCGATAAAAAGCCAAATGTACAACCATAAAGACCTCGTGAGCATAAAATATGATCTCCGGAGCGCACAAGGCCTAGGAGCACAGCTGAAATAGCTGCCATACCAGACGCGAATGCTAATGCTTTTTCTCCTTTCTCAAGAGCTGCGATTTTTTCTTCTAATGCGGTAACTGTCGGGTTTCCAAGTCTTGAATATACATAACCTTCCTCTTCGCCGGCAAACCGCCTCCCGCCTGTCTCTGCACTAGGAAAGACGAAAGTAGACGTTTGGTGAATAGGTAGAGCAAGTGAACCGGTAAGAGGATCTGGTTTGTACCCTTTATGGACAGCTAATGTTTGAAAGCCTTGCTCTCGGTTGGATTCTTTTGATGACATGATATCCCTCTTCTCTTTTTGTAAACGTTTTCATAATAGACGAAAAAAATAGCACTCGTCATGGATGCCCCTCATTATTACTATACTAAAAAAGAGCAAGTTTAAAAAGAAGAAAAAATCTATCATTTTATCTGCAGGCATAGATTGCAGCTTGTCTTCATAGAGTAGAGTAAGAGTGTACAGAGGAGGGATGCGGATGTTTAAGTATGGGGTAAGAGATATGATCTCATTTCACATCCAAGAAAATAGATCGATTTATTTATTCATAACTGTATTATTTTTAATCGGAATTATTTTTGGTGCCATCGTCGTTAATAGCTTGAGTTTGACACAAAAGCATGACTTATATATGTATTTGGGGCAATTTTTTGGACAGGTATCAGAGGGGAACCTAGCACAGTCATCTGCTATTTTCAGTCAAAGCTTCGCTCATTACGCTAAATACTTTGGACTCATGTGGCTGCTTGGACTCTCAGTAATTGGGCTGCCGGTTATACTAATATTGTTATTTTTAAAGGGAGTCGTTGTTGGGTTTACGGTCGGCTTTCTTGTCAATCAAATGGGAATGTCAGGCTTTCTTCTTTCCTTTGTAGCAATCATGCCCCAAAATTTTATCCTTGTACCAGCTTTCTTAATAGCAGGTACCGCAAGTGTAGCTTTTTGTTTGAAAATGATCCGTCATCAATTTTTAAAAAAATCAAGTACGCCTTTCTTTCCGATTTTCATTAAGTATTCTGCATTAATACTATGTGTGGGGGCAGCGCTTGCTGCAGCGTCTGCTGTAGAGGCATATCTTTCACCTTTATTAATGAAGTTTGTACTAACTACTTTTTAATAATTAGTATTAAATAAGAGTGTGTGATTAACTTTAAATAATAATCATTATTGATTGACACTATTTTTTTAGATGATTATAATGATAGGAGGTTAAAGGCTTGGGAGGGACACACATACAATGGAGAAAAGACTAGAAAGAATTAAAAAGCATTTGCACTCACAAAGCTATAAATTAACACCGCAGCGTGAAGCAACCGTTCGTGTGTTACTTGAGCATGAAGAGGATCACTTGAGTGCAGAAGATGTATACCTCCTTGTCAAAGATAAAGCACCGGAAATTGGACTAGCTACGGTATACCGCACGCTAGAATTACTAGCTGAACTTAAAATTGTTGATAAAATTAATTTTGGTGATGGCGTATCGAGATTTGATCTCAGACAAGAAGGAGCCGCTCACTTTCACCATCATTTAGTATGTATAGAATGTGGTGCAGTAGACGAAATTCAAGAAGATTTACTTGGTGATGTGGAAGAGATCGTTGAGCGTGATTGGAACTTTAAAATTAAAGATCATCGTTTGACTTTCCATGGAATTTGTTATCGCTGTAACGATAAAGACGAAACAAGTGAAAATGAACCTTCTAATGAACCTTCTAATGAAGAATCAAATAACGAATAACTAAAGTGCCGTTCACGAGGTGAATGGGCACTTTTTATATTGAGCAGACACTTAATACAGGAACCTAATGCAAGCACCTAATCACTCGTTTGTTAAGACAGGTATAATCCTCACACTTTTTGGCATAGCTTGATAGTAACAGCTAATCCAAAATGGATTTAACTTTATCGAGGTGAGGATATGAAACAGTGGTTTTTGCTCGTTTTACAAAGTATTAAAGTTTTTCTGCTATTTATAGGATGCACAGTTCTCTTTTATTATGGTATCCTATGGGTGAGTGCTGAGTATGAAAGCTATCATCGTTATGATGAACCAAAAGGAAAAGCGGTCAAAGTGATGAGTTATGAATCAAATGAGATAGAGATGACATGGGTCGATCGTTTAATGATGTACTATCATTTTGGTGAATAGTTTCTTAGTTTTGATGGACTTATTTGTGCTTCTCATTTTATAGACAATTCATCAAGGGCTTTAAATAAAGGAGAGGGTGTATATGCAAAAAGATGTAAGCGAATTCCTGCACTACATCCAGATTGAGAGAGGCCTTGCTGAGAATACGATTCAATCGTATCGCCGTGACCTGTTAAATTATGCGAAATTTTTACAGAACGTCATTGATATTCAAACGTTTAAGGATGTTACACGTCACATGATTGTAGATTACCTTTTCTTCTTAAAGGAGCAGGGACGAGCTGAAGCGACGATTGCAAGAACGATAGCGTCGATTCGTGCTTTTCATCAATTTTTGCTTAGAGAAAAATTAAGTGAGCAAGATCCTTCTGTTCACCTTGACATACCTAAAGCTTCAAAGCGCCTGCCAAAAGTGTTATCATTGGAAGAGGTAGAAGCGTTGTTAACGATTTCTGGACAAGATCATTTATCTATTCGCAACCGTGCAATGATGGAAACATTATATGCAACAGGCATGCGCGTCTCAGAATTGATTAATCTAAAGTTAACAGATACCCATCTATCAATGGGATTTGTGCGATGTATAGGAAAAGGAAATAAAGAAAGAATCATTCCTTTAGGTAAGCAAGCAACGAAAGCGCTTCAACTCTATTTAGAGCAAGCAAGGTCTACTATGCTGAAAAAGAATAGACATGAATATGTTTTTGTAAATCACTACGGGAGGCCGCTGACAAGACAGGGGTTCTGGAAAATTGTAAAGAAGTTAGCTGAAGCTGCTAAGATTGAGAAAGAATTGACTCCACATACGCTTCGCCACTCATTTGCAACCCATTTACTTGAAAACGGGGCTGATCTCCGTGCTGTTCAAGAAATGCTCGGACATGTTGATATATCTACTACTCAAATTTATACTCATGTCACAAAAACACGAATGAAAGACGTCTATGCTCAATACCATCCTAGAGCATAATCGTTTTTTTTAATAAAAGAGGTCAGACTTCTGACATCTATGATTATTAGCAAAACTCACCAAGAAAAGGGAAGACTATGGTAGGAATGTAAAGGGGGCACTTTTAAATGAGCAATCAATTTAAGCGTGTATTTTTAATTGTGATGGATTCAGTAGGTATCGGAGAATCTCCTGATGCAGCAAGGTTTGGAGATATAGGTTCTGATACATTAGGACATATTGCAGAAAAGATGAATGGACTAACGATGCCTAATATGGCAAACCTTGGATTAAGTCATATTAAAGAAATAGATGGGGTAGAAAAAGTAGACAAGCCAATCGCTCATTACGGTAAGATGCAGGAAGCATCTAACGGAAAAGATACGATGACAGGTCATTGGGAAATTATGGGCCTGAATATCCAAGAACCATTTCAAGTCTTTCCAGAAGGTTTTCCGCCAGAATTAGTAGCAGAGCTTGAGCGCCAAACTGGCCGCAAAGTGATTGGTAATAAAGTAGCTTCCGGGACAGAAATTCTTGATGAACTAGCAGATGAACACGTTAAAACAGGAGCGCTGATTGTTTATACTTCAGCAGATTCTGTCTTACAAATCGCTGCGCATGAAGAGATTGTGCCAATTGAAGAATTATATGATATTTGTGAGAAAGCAAGAAAGCTGACACTCGATCCTAAGTACATGGTTGGCCGAATTATTGCTCGTCCTTTTATTGGTACGCCAGGTTTATGGAAGCGTACAGCGAACCGTCATGACTACGCTTTGAAGCCTTTTGAGCGTACAGTTATGAATGAATTAAAGGATAGCGGATTAGATTCAATTGCTATCGGCAAAATTTCTGATATTTACGATGGCGAAGGAATTACAGAAGCAATTCGTACTGTGTCAAATGATGATGGGATGGAAAAATTGGTTGGGACGATGTCAAAAGATTTCACAGGAATCAGCTTTTTAAATTTAGTGGATTTTGATGCATTGTATGGCCATCGCAGAGACCCAATCGGGTACGGCGAGGCACTAGAGCAGTTTGACCGTCAGCTAGAAGAGGTATTTGCTCAGTTAAGAGAGAATGATTTATTAATCATTACAGCTGACCACGGAAATGATCCTACTCATCCAGGTACAGATCATACACGTGAATATGTTCCGTTGCTTGTGCACTATAAAGGGCAGACAGAAGCTAAAGATTTAGGGATTCGTCAAACATTTGCAGATATTGGAGCAACAATTGCTGATAACTTTAATGTGACTCTACCTAAACACGGGACAAGCTTTTTAGGCGATCTTTAATTAATAGGGGGATAAAAAATGGTAAACAAACAAGCATTACAAGAAGCAGCAGCGTATTTACAAGAGAAAATGGGTGAAACACCGTCAATTGGCTTAATTCTTGGATCAGGCCTTGGTGTTCTAGCTGAAGAAATCGAAAATCCTGTAAAGATTCCTTATAACGAAATTCCTAACTTCCCAGTTTCTACAGTGGCTGGACATGCTGGTCAACTAGTTATCGGTACACTTCAAGGCAAGCAAGTTGTAGCGATGCAAGGCCGCTTTCATTTCTATGAAGGGTACAGCATGGATGTTGTCACGTTCCCTGTTCGTGTAATGAAAGAGATCGGTGTCAAGCAGATTATTGTAACAAATGCTGCAGGCGGCGTGAACGAATCATTTGAAGCAGGAAACTTAATGATTATCACTGATCATATTAATAACATGAATGCAAATCCACTAATTGGACCTAATGATGAAGCATTCGGTGTACGTTTCCCTGATATGTCAAATGCCTATTCAAAAGAATTAAGTGAACTTGCCAAAACACAAGCTTCTCAGTTGAATGTTGAACTGAAAGAAGGAGTGTATGTTGGTAATTCAGGTCCTTGCTATGAGACTCCAGCAGAAGTTCGCATGATACGTAAAATGGGCGGCGATGCAGTCGGTATGTCAACGGTCCCTGAAGTTATTGTAGCCCGTCATGCTGGTCTTGAAGTACTAGGTATTTCATGTATCTCAAATATGGCAGCAGGTATCCTGCCACAGCCATTAACACACGATGAGGTAATGGAAACGACAGAACGAGTCAAATCTGACTTCCTTTCCCTAGTAAAAGCCATCGTAAAAGAAATGTAGGAAGAAATGTGAAATGATTCGTTTAGATATGAGGAGGCTGGAGGTTTGACAAAGAGAAGCGCACTTCGCTTCGTTTGGCAAAGTGAAGGTACCGATTATCTGAATCATGGAACTGGACAAAGAAAAGCGGAAGCGACTGGTCTGGCATGCGGAGAAATAAGGGGGAGTGATTTGAAGTCGCACTTTGACTTCAATCGATGCACCGTTTTATCCCGCAGGACAAAGAGTTGCAGCTGGACAAAAAAGTGAAATGATTCGTTTAGATATGAGGAGGCTGGAGGTTTGACAAAGAGAAGCGCACTTTGCTTCGTTTGGCAAAGTGAAGGCACCGATTATCTGAATCATGGAACTGGACAAGAAAAGCGGAAGCGACTCGATAAATACAAATTTATAGCCTCATAAGAAAAGCTAGTATTTATATGAATTTTATATCATCTAAAGGAGCGATTTTAATGGAAAACATGTTGGAGAAAATTAAGCAGTCAGCTACATATTTAGAAGGGAAAATCGAGACAAAACCTCAAATTGGTCTAATCTTAGGCTCTGGTCTTGGTGAGCTTGCAGATGAGATTGAAGATGCTGTTAAGATTCCTTACTCTGATATTCCTAACTTCCCTGTATCCACTGTTGAAGGTCATGCAGGTCAGCTTGTTATTGGTAAGCTTCATGGGAAAGATGTCGTAGCAATGCAAGGCCGCTTCCATTATTATGAAGGCTACACGATGCAAGAGGTAACATTCCCTGTACGTGTAATGAAGCAAATTGGTGTTGAATTAATGGTTGTTACAAATGCCTGCGGCGGTATGAACAAGAATTTTGAACCAGGCGATCTAATGATTATTACGGATCAACTAAACTTTACAGGTGATAACCCGCTTATTGGTGCTAACTTCGAGGAGCTTGGACCACGCTTCCCTGATATGAGCAGTGCGTACACTACTGAGTATGTTGAATTTGTGGAGAAGACAGCTAATAACTTAGATATTAAAGTTCAAAAAGGTGTATATGCTGGCGTAACAGGACCTACTTACATGAGTGGTGCTGAGCTTGTTATGCTTCGCAACTTAGGCGGGGATGTAGTTGGAATGTCCACGGTTCCTGAAGTGATTGTAGCTAGTCACGCTAGTATGAAAGTAATTGGTATTTCATGTATTACGGATATGGCGATTGGCGAAGAACTGCAAGGAATCACTCATGAAGAAGTAGTGGAAGTAGCAAACCGTACGAAACCAAAGTTCATTAAGCTTGTAAAAGAAATTGTTTCTACAGTAGAAGTTTAAGAGCAGCACTCTAAGACGAGGGAGATGTTTGAGAAATGCGCATGGTAGATATTATTGAGAAAAAGCGTGATGGCTTAGAGTTATCGAAAGAAGAAATTCAGTTCGTTATTGAAGGCTATACAAAAGGAGATATCCCGGAATATCAGATGTCAGCACTTGCAATGGCGATCTTCTTTAAAGATATGAACACAGCAGAGCGTGCCGAGTTAACGATGTCGATGGTGAAATCAGGAGATCAAATTGACCTTTCTGCTGTAGAGGGTATAAAAGTGGATAAGCATTCTACAGGCGGTGTGGGTGACAAAACGACGATTGCCTTAGCTCCTTTAGTAGCGGCACTTGGTGTTCCTGTAGCTAAAATGTCTGGACGCGGCTTAGGCCATACAGGCGGAACGATTGATAAACTCGAAGCGATTCCAGGCTTCAGTGTAGAAATTGAAACAGATACATTTATTGAACTAGTCAATAAGAATAAATTAGCGGTGGTTGGCCAAACGGGGAACTTAACACCGGCGGATAAGAAACTTTACGGGCTGCGCGATGTAACAGCAACCGTGAATTCTATTCCGTTGATTGCAAGTTCAATTATGAGTAAGAAGATTGCATCTGGTGCAGATGCGATTGTTCTTGATGTGAAAACAGGTTCTGGAGCGTTCATGAAAGAGTTGGATCAATCAAAAGAGCTTGCTAAGGCAATGGTTGAGATAGGTAACAGCCTTGGCCGTAACACAATGGCGATCATTTCAGATATGAATCAGCCGCTAGGTTTAACAGTCGGTAATGCTCTTGAAGTAAAAGAAGCGATTGATATGCTGCGCGGGGAGGGTCCTGAAGATCTTCGCGAACTATGCTTGACGCTTGGAAGCCAGATGGTATATTTGGCAGATCAAGCGAGTTCCGTTCAACAAGCTCGTCAAAAACTTGAAGAAGTGATTTCATCTGGTAAGGCTCTTGAAACATTAAAAACGTTTATTGAGGCTCAAAATGGTGATCCTTCTATTGTAGATGATCCAGAAAAGCTGCCGAAAGCTAAGCACTTAATAGAAGTTAAAGCGAAAGAATCAGGTTCAGTTTCTGCCATTGTTGCGGACAAAATCGGTACAGCTGCTATGTTATTAGGTGCTGGACGAGCAACGAAGGAATCTGAAATTGATCTTGCTGTTGGACTTGTATTAAATAAAAAGATTGGTGATAAAGTAGAAGCAGGCGATTCAATTGTTACCCTTCATAGTAACAATGAAGATGTGCAAAATGTCATTGACATGGTACTAAATGCGTACTCTATTACAAGTGACAATGTGGAAAAACCAACATTAATTTACGATGAAATTCATTAAGACTAAAAACAGCCTTTTTACATAAAAAGGCTGTTTTTTATGTTTAAAATGGAACAAGAACGTTAATACATAAGTAAGTACCCAATTTAGTAGCAAAAAAGGAGAGTGTACGTCATGGCAGAAGTAATGTTTACAGCACAAGCAAAAGCAAAAAATGGAAGAAATGGACATGTAACCTCTAATAATGGTGTGATTGACCATAAGCTGGTTATGCCGACAGGAGGCAATTCTGATAAGGACGGAACGAATCCTGAGCAATTATTTGCAGCAGGCTACGCCGCTTGTTTCGACGGAGCACTTAACTTAATGGCTAAAAAATCCAATGAAGACATTGATTCTGAAATTGAAGCAGAAGTAAGTCTGTTAAAGGATCCATCAGATGATGGCTTTAAAATTGGAGTTACGTTAAATGTATTTATTAAAGGCGTCTCTCAAGCTACAGCGGAAGAATTGACACATAAAGCTCATGAGTTTTGTCCGTACTCTAAAGCGACGCGCGGTAATGTCGATATTAATTTAAATGTAAAAGCAGAGTAATCCAGTGCCCTTTATCTTTTTAGATGAAGGGCTTTTTGGTTGAACGTCAAAAATCTGAAACAAGCAAAAAGATACCATTATTTTCAAATTTAAGATACAATGGTGGCAGATAAGAAAGAGCCCATTATGTTTTAGGAGTGACTGTTTATGAATGGTGTTAGTCTTGTTTTAGAAGGCGGCGGAATGAGAGCTGTTTACACAGCTGGTGTGCTTGAAGCTCTGATGAAACATGAAGTTGAAATCCCTCATGTGATAGGAGTTTCTGCTGGAGCGTGTAATGGGTCATCTTATGTGTCTAAGCAAATTGATAGAAATCGTAAAGTGAATATTGATTATATTGATCGGCCGGAATATTTAAGTTTCAAAAACTTAGTGAAAACGAAATCAATTTTTGGTTGGGATTTTATTTTTAATACACTTCCTAACGAGCTTGAACCGTTTGATTTTGATACGTTTAAAGATTCTCCTCAAACATTCACCATTGTAACGACGAAACTAGATACAGGTGAGCCTTACTACTTCGATAAACATTTACCAAAAGAAGATCTTTTGACTGTTTTGAAGGCATCTAGCAGTATCCCGATGCTCGCACCGCCTGTTACATACAAAAATGATGTGTTTTTTGATGGCGGGGTAGCAGATCCGATTCCAATAAAACGTTCCATAGAAGAAGGACATCAAAAGCATGTGATTGTTCTAACTCAAAATAAAGGGTATCAAAAAACCCCTATGAAATTTACGCGTTTTGCAAAATGGCAATTCAGAAACAATCCAGCTTTCTTGCAAACCATGCTCACACGTTATCAACGGTACAATCAAACGTTAAAACGAATTGAAGAGATGGAGGCAAGTGGTGAAGCGTTTGTTATTAGACCCAAAATGCCCGTCCGCGTCTCAAGGCTAGAAAAGAACAAAGAAAGGCTCGCCGCTCTCTATAATGAAGGTGCAGAGGATATGCTGAGCGAGATGAATAAATTGGAACGGTGGTTAGCCAAGTAATGCAAAGCTAGGACAAATTGTTCTAGCTTTTTTATCTTTCTCTTTCTAGATAGGCATCTCTATGATATTCTAGAATAATACAAATAAGAACAGATGTTTCTTTTTTGATTTTCATTAGAAAGAGAGCTTTATACATATGACAGGAAAAACACATGTAGCCGGAGGGCTTGCATTATGTATGGCAGCAGATACTTTTTTGCTGCCTCATAGCGGAACACCGCTTTATTATGTTGCGGGGATGGCTGGAGCGCTAATCCCTGATATATGCCATATCCACTCTAAAATTGGAAGGCGGCTTCCTCTTTTATCTAGAGCCATCTCATCTATATTCGGTCATCGGACGCTCACTCACAGTCTGCTTTTTTTAGGAATATGGGCATTGATTTTTCATATCTTTTTTGCAGAGTATACGATGATACGAGATGGATTAATTGTAGGTATGATTAGTCATATTATTTTAGATGCAAGTACAGTGAGGGGAGTACGATTATTCTATCCACTAGACTTTCGGGTGCGTCTTCCGTTCTTCATTCGAACCGGTGGAGCTTTCGAGAGAGTCTTATTTTTAGCTTTGTCTCTTTATGTTGTCATTTATTCACTCGATACTCTTAAAGGATGGCTGTAGTTTTACTTTATCTTTAACAATTCGTTCACTCTTCTTTCTTCGCTTTTGTGGTAAAGTAATTTTCATAGGTGAAAGAAGGGGGTACTAGGTTTGACTAAAAAAATAGAAAATATATTAATCTTTGCGTGGCTTACCTCATTTACTGCGATGCTTGGTTCCCTTTACTTCTCGGTAATACGTCAATTTGAGCCATGTTCGTTGTGCTGGTATCAACGTATATTGATGTACCCGCTTGTGATTATTTTGCTTATTGGGATTATACGAAGAGATACAACAGCTGCTATTTATTCTTTCATTTTTTCGATTATAGGGATTCTTGTTTCCTCCTATCATTACGCAAACCAAAAGCTCCCTTTCTTGCAGGATGCTGTCCCTTCTTGCGGGAGAGTCCCATGCAGCGGGCAGTATATTAATTGGTTTGGTTTTGTAACGATACCGTTTTTAGCTTTAACAGCATTTACGATTATTGCTTTATGCAGCTTAATCATCATTCGTAATACTAAGGAGAGAGAGTAGATATGAAGAAGGTTCTTATTTTTGGTGGCATTATTGTCATATTATTTGGGTTATTAGCAGTCGTTAATTCTATGAAACAATCACAGCTAGCAGAGGGTAATCCATTTGGAAAAGAACGCATCGCTCCAGCAACGGCAGAGTTAATGAACGATCCAAACTATCAAAATGTCATTTTGCCAGATGAGCTTGAGGAGATCCTTGAAGATAATGGAGATGTAACGGTGTATTTTTATAGCTCTACTTGTCCTTATTGTAAGGAGGCAACACCAAGGCTTGTACCGATCAGTGAAGAATTGGGAGTAGAACTTGTTCAATACAACCTAACTGAATTTGAGGATGGTTATTCTGATTATAGAATTGAATCCACTCCAACAATTGTCCATTTTGAGAATGGTGAAGAGGTTGACAGAATTGTAGGCAGCGCCCCAGATGAAGAATATAGAGCGTTTTTCGAACGAAACGTCAATAATTAATAGTGTGACCGATCAGCTAATTGTTGATCGGTTTTTTTATGTAAAGAAAAGTATGAATATATTGACAAATGAATGAACGATCAAATAAACTTATAAAACAAAGTTGTTTAGTTGGTTTTAAAAGAAGGGATGGATGAGGGTGCGTTTTAGTTATGTGAGTCATTTATATTGTCCGAAATGTTCTGGAGCCTATTCTGCAGATGAAAAAAATAATTTGTGTACATGTGGTTCACCATTACTAGTAAGTTATGATTACAACTCATTAAAAGAAAAGTGGCAAAAAGAAGATTTACTACATAGAGAACCTAATTTATGGCGTTATCATGAATTGCTGCCAGTAAAAAAGAAAGAGAACATCGTTTCTTTAGGAGAAGGGATGACTCCATTACTTTCTATGGGTAAGCTCGGTGAAGAGTATGGAATTACAACATTATTGATGAAAGATGAAGGGTTAATCCCCACAGGTTCGTTTAAAGCAAGAGGTTCAGCAGTGGGTGTATCTAAAGCAAAAGAACTTGGTGTAGAAGAGCTTGCTATGCCTACGAACGGTAATGCAGGAGCAGCTTGGTCATTGTATGCTTCGAGAGCAGGAATTAAAAGCCATATCGTTATGCCAAAAGATGCCCCGATGATTACGAGACAAGAGGTTCATGTGGCTGGCGCTGATTTGAAAGTGATTGACGGCTTAATTAGTGACGCAGGTAAATTAGTAGGTGAAGCTGTAAATGAATATGGCTGGTTTGATGTTTCAACATTAAAAGAGCCTTACCGAATTGAAGGTAAAAAAACAATGGGGCTTGAAATAGCTGAACAATTGAATTGGGAACTCCCTGATGTGATTTTGTACCCAACTGGAGGAGGAGTCGGCTTAATCGGAATATACAAAGCACTTAAGGAATTAGCCGAAATTGGTTGGATAGAAAAAGAAAAGCTTCCTAGGCTTGTAGCTGTTCAGGCAGAGGGATGTGCACCAATTGTTAAAGCATTTGAAGCAGGAAATAAAGATTCTGAATTTTGGAATGACTCTGTAACTGCAGCTTTTGGAATAAATGTGCCTAAAGCACTTGGTGACTTTTTAGTTCTTGAAGCGATCTATGAAACGAATGGTTGTGCAATTGCAGTGTCAGATGAACATCTTTTACAAGAGCAGCATCATATTGCCGAACGAGAAGGGGCATTTATTTGTCCTGAAGGGGCTGCAACATTTGCGGCTGCAAAAAAATTACGTCAAGATGGATGGATTAAAGAAAATGAAACCGTCATATGCTTAAACACAGGCATGGGAATCAAGTATCCTGAGACGGTTCCGATGAATGTGGCTGTCCGCTCAAAAACAGAACGATTATAGGGGGATGAAGATGAAAAGGCCATCATTGCTAACTCAGATTTTATTGGCATTTGTTTTAGCTATCATCGTCGGGTCGATATTTGGTTCTTCAGCAGAAGTTGTCAGTCCGCTTGGTACCTTTTTCTTACGACTAATTCAATTTGTGATTGCACCGCTCATTTTAGCGACCCTTGTTACAGGAATTGCAAGTCTTGGCAGCGGGAAAAAACTAGCTAGACTCGGCGCAAAAACAGTTGGATTCTTTTTAACTACCACATTAATTGCCGTATCATTAGGTCTTGCTATTGGCTTTTTGTTCTCTCCTGGGGAGGGGCTTAATATTGAACCGCCTGCAACAGGCTCAGTTGAGGTGAATGAAACAGAAGGTGTTGTCACCACTTTACTTAATATCATTCCAACCAACCCATTTGCAGCTCTTGCTGAACAAAATATTCTGCAGATTATCTTTTTTGCAGCGGCTCTTGGAATTGGTATAACAATTGTAGGAGAGAAAGCAATCCCTGTACGTCGCTTCTTTGAAGGCTTTGCAGATGTATTATTAAAGATTACTGGTGCTATTATGAAGCTTGCTCCTATAGGTGTTTTCGGGATTATGGCTCCTATAGTAGGTAATTATGGTTTAGCTGTGCTGCTTCCTTTAGGGAAGGTCATTTTAGCTGTCGCTGTGGCGTGTATGCTGCATGTTCTGATTGTCTACGGTTTAGCTGTGAAAACACTTGGTAAAACCAGCCTCCTTCATTTCTTCAAAGGGATGGCTCCTGCAGCACTCGTTGGATTTACAACATCAAGCAGTGCAGCGACGCTTCCTGTTACCTTAAAAAATGCACAAGAGAGGGTCGGCGTATCAAAGGAAACGAGCAGTTTTGTTCTGCCTCTTGGTGCCACAATTAATATGGACGGAGGGGCGATTTATCAAGGGATCGCAGTATTGTTTATTGCTCAATTTTATGGGATTGAGCTGACAATGCTGCAGATCTTTACTGTTATGCTGACGGCTACTCTAGCATCTATCGGTGCGGCAGGGGTGCCAGGTGCGGGTCTGATTATGCTTGCGATGGTTTTAAGCTCTGCTGGACTTCCGATTGAAGGCATTGCTTTAGTAGCGGCGATTGATCGTATTCTAGATATGTTTAGAACAGGAACGAATATCTTAGGTGATGCAGCAGCTTCGGTTGTCATTGATCGTTCTGAGAATAAGAACAAACCTATTGAAGCAAATGAGCTTGCTTCATAGAAGAAACACCCTGTACCGTCTTAGGTACAGGGTGTTATTGTTTTAGGGCGATGGTATTTACATGTATAGTAGAGTCCTTCTTAAATATTGACTGTAGTTTTCACCCTTTTTGACAACCATACTGCCGTTTCATTGAATAGTCTATTTTCAAAAGCATGGCTTGAAAAGGTATGGTCTCCTTTATCTATAAAAATACGATTTGCATCTATAGCGGCAGTAACATAATCATCAGCATTGGATTTTGGAACTTCTTGGTCCTCATCACCGTGAATGATAAGTACAGAGCCGTTAAAAGTTGAAATAGAAGTTAGAGGATCATGACGCTTTAAGTCTTCAAAGAAAGATTTACTAAGTTCAAAGCCTTGGTAATCATAGACACCATTCTTCTTAGCAGACATAACCGCATCCTCCGTAGTAATGGATACAATATCATCATATGGTCTAGCAACAGGTGCCCAAAGAACAACTTGATTAAGTTGAGGGATTGTTGGTGAGGTTAATGCTGTAACTGCGCCCCCTAAACTATGACCTACAAGAGATATACGATTAGGGTCTACACCCTCTAGTTCCATAGTATATGAAATCACTGATTTAAGCTCGTCTACTTTCTTTGTTACAGTAACATCTTTATAATGGCCATTACTTTCACCACAGCCGCTAAAATCAAATCTTACACAAATATAGCCTAAAGAACTGAAGTAGCGTGCGGCTTTCACAAACATTCTGTGTTCACCAATTTTATTGCCCACAAACCCATGAATAAAAATGAGGGCAGGTGCTTCTTTCTCAAACAATTGTTCAGGTGTATGTATTGCGGCCGATAAATGATACTCACCTGCAGGAATGGTAATATGTTTGCTTGCCATCCGTCTCACGCTCCTTTGTGTTATTTAGTTTATTATAAAGAGTACAACGCAAAATAACAATAAAAATTCTAATTTTTCCGGGTGGTTTTGTCGGAATAATGAATAATTACTTAAAAGGTCTTTGCTGAGAAGGCTACCGAGGCTTGCACCATTTTATTGGTGCAAGTCTCTTTTATATAGAATAAAATTAGTCTTTATCTAAATTTAGGTGGTTTTAGAATGTAAGAGATAAAAGAGAATACAAGGACTGGCCTTGAAGTCTTGAAAGAACATCCTAAAGTACCTACAATCTATACTCCTGCCTCCTAAACCATAAAGGACATAATTTACATTCAAAGCAGGGAAAAGATTTTGCGGCTTTCCTTTCTGGAAGGCTTTTTAAATTTGATTATTTACCTAGTTATTATTGATCGAACATGTATAAAAAAGAAAAGATTGGTAAAAATGGTGGGTAGCAAACTTAGGGACATCTTGTTTTTTGAGGCTTCCTTAAGAGGACTATGAAAATGATGAGATGGAGGTCGGATGGGATGCGGAAAGTCTTATCTACACTATTAGCTATCGTACTTGTATGTACGTTGGCAGCACCAATGGGATATGCAGCTGAAAAGCAGGCTAGTTTAGCAGAAAATGCTTCATCAGCTATTGTAATTGAGCGGGATACAGGAGAAGTGTTATTCGAGAAAAACAGCCACGATCAACTTCCCCCTGCTAGTATGACAAAAATTATGACTATGCTTTTAATTATGGAAGCCATTGATGAAGGTTCTCTTTCCTACGATGATAAAATTCGCACGAGTGAAAACGCGGCATCAATGGGTGGTTCTCAAGTGTTTTTAGAGCCAGGTGAAGAGATGACGGTTACTGATATGTTAAAAGCGATTGCTGTTGCCTCAGGTAATGATGCATCAGTAGCAATGGCTGAACACCTTGGAGGTACGGAAGAGGAATTTGTCTCAATGATGAATGATAAAGCAAAAGAATTGGGACTAGAAAATACAAACTTTATGAACTCTAACGGATTACCTGCAGAAAATCACTACACTACGGCGTATGATTTAGCGATGATCTCAAAAGAGCTGCTCAAGTATGAAGATATCACAAAATTCACCGGAATTTATGAAGATTACTTAAGACAGGATTCAGAAAATAAGTTTTGGCTCGTGAATACGAACAAGCTTGTAAAGTTTTATCCTGGAGTTGACGGTCTTAAAACAGGTTTTACAAGAGAAGCAATGTATTGTTTAACAGCAACAGCCCAAAAGAACGATATGCGTGTCATTTCTGTGATTATGGGAGCACCTACTCCGAAAGAAAGAAACGCTCAAATTACAGAGATGCTTGATTATTCGTTTAGTCAATTTAAAACACATAAACTGTATGAGAGAGACCATATTTTAGCTGAAGTGAAGGTTAGTAAAGGGGATAAAAATCAAATTCCTGTACAAACCTCTGAATCTGTTTCAATTTTAACGAAAAAAGGCGAATCGATTGATGATGTGACAGAGCGTATGGAAATCGATGAGCAATTGCATGCTCCCCTTGCTAAAGGAGATACAGTTGGAACCTTATATATCGAAAGAGCTGGAGAAGTTCTAAGTGAAACATCGCTTGTTGCCGGTGATGATGTAATGGATGCTTCTTGGTGGAAGTTATTTAAAAACGTCTTATCGAAATTTAGCGGCAAATAAATCGCATAGTTGAATTTAATCGTATGGTGGAATTAGATCGTCTAATTAGGCGAATGAAGACTACTTTTTACGAATGTAAACTAGTTTTGTCATATGGCAGGTATAGGAGTGGAAAAAGGCGAAATTCTCTCTAGCAAAACAAACAGGGGGTCCTGTATGTGAGACTTAGAGGGAGTGATCGAATGAGTTTAGTGATGGATTTAGAGCGAAAAGGAAGTGTGCTGCTCGTTAGACTTGAAGGCGAGCTTGATCATCACACTGCTGAAAAATTACGTAAACAAGTAGAAGGTCACCTAACCGATGCGAGTGTCAAGCATATTGTTCTTAATCTTGAACAGCTGTCTTTTATGGATAGTTCAGGACTAGGAGTGATACTTGGACGCTACAAACAAGTGAAAGCAAATGGAGGAGAGATGGTCGTTTGCGCCATTTCACCAGCAGTTAAACGTTTGTTTGAGATGTCAGGATTGTTCAAGATCATCCGTCTTGAGGAAAATGAACAATTTGCATTAAAGACATTGGGGGTGGCCTAATATGCGTAATCAAATGGATTTAACCTTTTCTGCCTTAAGCGAAAATGAATCATTCGCACGTGTAACCGTTGGCGCTTTTATTGCTCAGCTTGACCCTACGATGGATGAGATGACAGAAATTAAAACGGTTGTTTCAGAAGCAGTTACTAACTCCATCATTCACGGGTACCATAATAAACCAGAAGGTATGGTCTTTATTCATGTCACTCTTGATAACGGAGTCATTGAATTAACGATTCGAGATGAAGGTATGGGAATTGAAGATATCGAAGAGGCCAGACAGCCTCTTTATACAACGAAGCCTGAGCTTGAGCGTTCTGGCATGGGCTTTACGATTATGGAGAACTTTATGGATGAAATTAAGGTCATCTCTGAGCCGATGATTGGTACGACGGTTTATTTGAAAAAGCACTTAACTAATAGCAAAGCGATTTGCAATTAAGGAGTTTTGCCTATGGATGTCGAGGTAAAACAAGTAAAGAAGAAAAAGGAAGCTCACTTTTCTGATAAAGAGGTCAAGGAGCTCATTGCCCGAAGTCAGGAAGGTGACCAACAAGCGCGTGATCTGATTGTAAACCGCAACACAAGACTCGTGTGGTCGGTTGTACAAAGGTTTATGAACCGTGGGTATGAAGCAGATGATTTATTTCAGATCGGATGTATAGGCTTAATTAAATCCGTTGATAAATTTGACCTTTCATATGATGTTAAATTCTCAACGTATGCTGTTCCGATGATCATTGGAGAAATTCAACGCTTTTTACGAGATGATGGGACAGTGAAAGTAAGCAGGTCTATTAAAGAATTAGGAAATAAAATCCGCAAAATGAAAGATGAATTAACTAAGTCTCTAGGACGCGTGCCCACTGTTAATGAAATTGCTGAACAGCTTGAGATAACTCCTGAAGAAGTGGTATTCGCTGGTGAGGCAAGCAGATCGTTAACGTCTATACATGAAACAGTTTATGAGAATGACGGAGATCCGATCACTTTGCTTGACCAGATTGCTGATCAAACAGAAACAAAATGGTTTGATAAAATTGCTTTAAAAGAAGCCATCCGTGACCTCGATGAGCGAGAGCGGCTGATTGTCTTCTTAAGGTATTATAAAGATCAAACGCAATCAGAAGTGGCGACAAGACTTGGCATTTCCCAAGTTCAAGTCTCTCGATTAGAAAAAAAGATCCTTGAACAAATGAAAGAAGTCATGGGGGAGCAAATATAGACGTGAGAAAGCAGCCTATTGGGCTGCTTTTTTGTTGTGCGATAAGAAACTAGATGCTAGGAAGTGTAGACCCCCCTCTGTACCTTGCATGTTTTCTTCCGATCTTTCTCATACTAAGTGATAACTCATATGGTTAAGGGTGGTGAAAAAAATGGGGGATGCTGAGGTATACATTCGAATGAAGCAACGGATAGAGGCGGATATGAATCAATCATTAACAGTCGGGGATGTGGCTCATATCGTCACGAATGAACCTAGTTTGAACCAATTACTTCACATACCAATTTATCAAATCACAAAGCAAGATAGGAATCGGGTTGTTATTGATGTTATGCAAGTTATTTATGCAATCAATACTCACGTAAAGTCTTTAAGCATTCAAGTCGTAGGTGCCGCACAGACAATTATTGAAGTAAATGTTCAAACTAAACCATATAAAATGATCTATGTCACACTGATCTGGTTTTTATTATTTGTGGGAGCAGCACTGGCTATTATGAATTTTCATGAAGACGTAAGCATGAGAGAAGTCCACGGTCAAATTTATTATTTAGTAACAGGAAAAACTATTGCTAAACCGCTTCTGCTCCAAATTCCGTACTCCATTGGTCTTGGACTCGGGATGATTCTATTTTTTAATCATATTTTCAAGAAAAGACTTAATGATGAACCTAGTCCCCTTGAAGTAGAAATGTTTAATTATCAGCAGAACTTGGATCAATACGTCATTATGGATGAATTACAAGTCCCGCATAATGGCGCAGATCAAACTGTATTAAAAGAGAGTGGTAGGAAGGGAAATGGTTATTGAAGCAGTAGCTGTTATGTTTATTGGTCTAGCAGGAGGAATTGCTGTTGGAAGCGGATTGGTTGCTTTTCTTACTGTTTTAGGAATTGCTCCTAGAATGACACAGTTAACGAAGACTCATCAATCGATTCGTGCGTATGAAGGAGCGATAATTTTAGGGGCACAAGCTGGTGTGTGGGCTAGTTTTACTCCCTTTTCCCTTATGCTCCCAAGCATCTTCCTTATTCCTATTGGCCTTGCATGCGGAATGTTTGTCGGAATGCTTGCGGCCGCTTTAACAGAAGTATTAAATGTCTTTCCACTCCTCGCTAAAAGGATTGGGGTCACAGAGAAAATCGTTATATTAATGATGGCTATCGTTTTTGGGAAAATAGCAGGCTCGCTCATTCAATGGTTGTTTTTATAGGAGGTGAGGCAATGTGTTAACAGATGAACAAAAAAGGTACCAAGCAAATATTGAACTATATCATTCAAAAAGACCGGTGTTCTCAAACAGTCTTAAGGCGTTTATTATCGGGGGTGCAATTTGTGCACTAGGACAATGGATTAACAATGTTTATATGAATATCTTTGACCTTACCCAAAAAGAAGCGATGAGTCCAACTTTGGCAACGTTAATCTTAGCAGCGGCTCTTCTAACAGGATTTGGGGTCTATGATAAGCTTGGACAATTTGCAGGTGCAGGCTCGCTTGTTCCGGTTACCGGATTTTCTAATGCGATGACTAGTGCGGCGCTTGAACATAAAAGTGAAGGACTGGTGTTTGGGATCGGGGCGAACATGTTCAAGTTAACAGGCGCTGTGATTGCTTTTGGAGTGTTATCAGCTTATGTAGTCGGACTCACTCGATTGCTTGTTCAGATGCTTATTCAATAAAGGAGCCACTTTTATGAGATTAGGAAAAACGACTTGGCAGTTTAATCAGCCGGTATACCTTCAGGCCGCTGGTACAGCAGTTGGACCGGTAGAAGGCGAAGGACCGCTTGGAGCTAATTTTGATAAGGTTTTTGATAGTCTATACTGCGATAAAGAGAATTGGGAGCTCGCTGAGAGGGCTTTGATGGAAGAGGCTGTTCGAATAAGTCTAGAAAAAGTAAATATGAAGCCAGAAGATATAGATGTGATGTTGGCAGGTGATCTTCTTAATCAAATTGTTACCTCTAATTATTCCGCTAGACAGCTGAATATTCCTTTTCTCGGCATGTTCAGCGCGTGTGCCACTGTAATGGAAGCTGTGGCCGTAGCAGCTGTTTTGATTAACAGCCATTACGTCTCAAACGCTCTTGTTGCAGTAAGCAGTCATCATTCAACAGCTGAAAGACAGTTTAGATATCCGACTGAATTTGGCGGACAGAAACCAGAGACAGCTAGTTATACAGTAACAGGATCAGGAGCAGCAATTCTTAGCAATCAGCCGAGCGCGATTCGTGTTAGGCAAGCAACAATCGGACAAGTAGTAGATATGGGAGTAACTAATCCTCTTGATATGGGATCGGCAATGGCCCCGGCTGCAGCTAAGACCTTAATCAATCATTTTAAGGATACAAATAGGGATCCTTCCTACTATGATTTGATCGTTACGGGTGACTTATCACGTGTAGGAAGTTCGATTTTGCGCAAGCTAGTAGATGATGAAGGATATACCTTAGGAAATAATTACGAAGATTGTGGAATCATGATCTATCATCAGGAGCAGCCTGTTTTTGCAGGAGGCAGCGGAGCAGGTTGCCCTGCTGTTGTCACATTTGGCTATCTAATGAAGGAGATGGAGAGAGGGATCATTAAACGTCTTTTAGTTGTCGCAACAGGCGCTTTATTAAGTCCTTTAATGATTCAGCAAAAAGAAACCATTCCTTGTATTGCCCATGCTGTGTCATTTGAGCTAGAGGAGGATAGCTGATGGAATATGTCATTGCTTTTATTGTAGGGGGGGTTATTTGTATTATAGGGCAGCTTCTCTTAGATGTAGGGAAATTATCTCCTACTCATACATTAAGCGCCTTGGTAGTACTCGGTGCATTGCTCGACGGCTTCCATTTATATGACCGTTTAATTGACTTTGCAGGGGCGGGTGCGACCGTCCCGATTACAAGCTTTGGTCATTCGCTCGTTCACGGGGCAATGGCAGAAGGTGAGAGATTTGGGTTTCTTGGTGTTGGGATGGGCATTTTTGAAGTGACATCTGTTGGTATATCATCAGCAATTTTATTTAGTTTTTTAGTTGCTTTAGTTTTTAAGCCGAGGGGGTGAAGGTGTGTTAGAGAAAAAACAAAGGAAAGTCATATTGATTACCGATGGCGACGAACATGCGAAGCAAGCAGTTGAAAAAGTAGCTGTCGATATAGGAGGCAGGTGCATCAGTCATTCTTGGGGGAATCCAACTCATGTATCTGGAGAGGAGCTTGTTGAAATGATTCTTAGCACACCTTCAGATCCCGTTTTAGTTATGTTTGATGATTGCGGTTATCAATATGAGGGGCCAGGGGAGAGGGCGATGCGAGTGGTGGCCACTGATCCCAATATAGAGGTGCTAGGTGCCATTGCTGTTGCTTCCTCGACTCATTCATGCGAATGGGCAAAAGTAGATATAAGCATTGATCGTTACGGAGAGCTGACCGAGTATGGTGTAGACAAAGATGGGGTCGCTGACATGGAGATTGGCAGAATTAATGGAGATACTGTCTACATTCTAGATCAGCTTGATATCCCTTTTATTGTCGGGATAGGTGATATAGGAAAGATGGCAGGGCTTGATACGTTAAAAAAAGGCTGTCCGGTAACAAAACAAGCAGTTAATCTCATCTTAGAGAGGAGTGGCTACCGTGAGTCAAAAAAAGGAAATACATGAAGAACATTTTAGCCGGGATTTCACAAAAAATGAGACGCGGCTCAAAGAAAGGCTGGGGCTAGGTGAATCATTTGATGTAGGGGTTAGAACGTTATCCATCCTTGATCGCAAGACAAGCATCTATTTTGTAAATGGTTTAATTGATAGTCTTTACGTGATCGAATTAATGAAGGAATTGATGGACTTAGATGTTCGTCACCGTAAAACTCACAATATTAAAGAGGCGTTCAAAAACCATTTAACCCATGTTCAAGTAGAAGAAACGCATTCAATGGACAATGCGATTACGCAAATGCTCTCTGGCCTTATTTTTATCCTTGTAGAAGGAGAAGAAGAAGCTTTTGTTATTGATGTTCGTCAATATCCCGGCCGAGGACCAGAAGAGCCTGATACAGAGCGTGTTGTACGTGGAGCAAGAGATGGCTATACCGAAAATATTATCATTAATACTGCTCTAACTAGACGGAGAATCCGAGACGAGCGTCTTCGTAATGAAATTATGCAAGTCGGAGTACGCTCTAAAACAGACATCTGTGTCTCCTACATTGACGGCATTGCTGATCCTGTGTTGGTTGATATTATTAAAAAGGAACTCGAAGCGATTGAAATTGACGGACTTACGATGGCAGACAAAATTGTCGAAGAATATATAGTAAAGCAAGGGGCAAATCCATTTCCGCTCGTACGGTATACAGAGCGGCCTGATGTGGCAGCCACTCACTTGCTTGAAGGTCATATCATCATCATAGTTGATGCGTCGCCAAGTGTTATTATTGCACCGACCACATTGTTCCACCATGTTCAGCATGCTGAGGAGTATCGACAATCGCCAGCAGTAGGGACTTTTCTTAGATGGACACGTTTCATAGGGATATTCTTCTCTTTGTTTATTCTGCCGTTTTGGCTCCTGCTTGTAATGCAGCCAAGTCTTTTGCCTGCTGCACTTGAGTTTATCGGTCCTGAGGAAACGAATAATATACCGATGGTGCTGCAAATATTATTTGCCGAAATGGGGATTGAGCTCTTGAGGATGGCAGCTATTCATACCCCTTCTCCGCTTGCGACGGCACTAGGGTTAGTAGCTGCATTATTGATTGGTGAAATTGCTATACAAGTCGGCTATTTTACACCGGAAGTGATTTTATACGTGGCTCTAGGTGCAATTGGGATGTTTGCTACACCTAGTTATGAGCTTGGCGTTGCGCTTAGAATTACTAGGGTCATTCTCATTATTTTAGTAGCGTTCTTTAAGGTGCCTGGCCTTGTCATAGGTACGACGATCTTTGTTCTATTACTCGCCGGCCTCAAAACATTCAACAAGCCTTACTTGTGGCCGTTTATTCCGTTTGATCCGCCTGCTATTTGGCAGATACTTATTCGTTCTACTGTGCCTTCAGTTCGATGGCGTCCAAGTATCGTTAATCCGCAAGATCCGATTAAACAAAAACCTAGCGGAAGGTAAGGCTGAAGCGTTAAATACCTATATAAAAATGGCTTTCTCTCTCTATTTAGGGTTGATGACTTCTTCTTTGTGTGCTAAAGTAGTTACAACAATTTAATGAACCTCATGAATAATGGGGTAGAGGCGCAAAACGAATGAGTACAATTGGGGAGCTGATGGCTGGCTTAGAACCAAATGGAAAGGTCAATTTGCCGAAGCGCTTATTTTGCCATGAAATAAGTGCTGGGTCGTTTGTGAACAATGAACGAACTGTCACTACATTCGTAGTGGAGGACTATTCTAGAAGTGAGGTTACTCTTGCGCATATTAGGGCAGCTAGTGTAACAACATTAGCTGCTTTTTTTGTATAGACAGGAATAAAAGGAGAGAGATTCTATGTATATGCACGGTTCAAGTCTTATTAATGATAAAGGTCATCTAGAAATCGGCGGGGTCGATACAATTGAATTAGCAAATAAATACGGAACACCATTATTTGTATACGATGTTGCATTAATTAAAGAGAGAGCTGAACAGTTTCAGGAGGCATTTAGGGAAGAAGGTGTAAATTATCAAGTAGCCTATGCATCTAAAGCTTTCAGCTGTATTGCAATGTTTCAACTTGCTGATGAACTTGGGTTGAGTTTAGATGTTGTATCAGGCGGTGAGCTCTATACAGCGATTCAAGCGGGTGTACCGATGGAACGTATTCACTTTCACGGCAACAACAAAAGCTTAGCAGAGCTTGAAATGGCTGTGGAATCAGGAATTGGCTGTGTCGTTGTTGATAATTTCTATGAGTTAAAACAATTAGGACATATTTGTGCTCGTCATGATGTGAAAATGGATATCTTGCTTCGTATTACACCAGGTGTAGAAGCACACACGCATGATTATATTTCTACAGGACAAGAAGATTCAAAATTTGGTTTTGACCTAGAAAGCGGCCAAGTAGACCAGGCGATTCAATTATCACTACTAGATCCACATATTAATCTGCTCGGTATCCATTCACATATCGGCTCACAAATATTTGAGACGAGCGGCTTTGTAATGGCTGTTGAAAAAATCTTTGAATTTATTGAGAAATGGCGTGAAGAATTAGGATTTACCCCAAGCGTTCTTAATTTAGGGGGCGGATTTGGCATTCGTTACATTGAAGGTGATACGCCGCTGCCTGTTGGTGAGTATGTGAGAAAAATGGTTCATGTTATTAAAGAAAAGGCAGCTGCTCATCAAATGGAGATCCCTGAAATTTGGATTGAACCAGGTCGTTCACTAGTTGGGGATGCAGGTACTACTTTATATTCGATAGGTTCAAGAAAAGAAATTCCAAATGTTCGTCATTATTTATCTGTTGATGGTGGAATGAGTGACAATCTCCGTCCTGCACTTTATCAAGCGGAGTATGAAGGGATTCTTGCAAATCGTGCGGACGAGGAAGCGACAGAAACATTCTCTATTGCAGGGAAATGCTGTGAAAGTGGAGATATGTTAATTTGGGATCTTCCACTGCCAAGAGCATCACATGAAGATGTGTTAGCTGTATTCTGTACAGGTGCGTACGGCTATTCAATGGCTAATAACTATAACCGCATTCCAAGACCACCAGTTGTATTTGTAGAAAAAGGAGAAGCACAATTAGTTATTCAACGAGAATCATATGAAGATCTAGTTCGCCTTGACCTGCCATTAAAGCAAGTAATGAAACAGATGTAGGTTGGCGCAGACATGGGCGGCTTGGAAGTAGTCTCATCGCTTTGCTCCTGTGAGGCTGGCACTTAATGCTATTAAGACACCTCCCTGCAGTAGTGGCTGATCTCCGCTGCAGGTACTCGCTTTCCGCGGGCGGTCCGGGAGCCTCCTCGGGCTCTCTCCCTGTGGGATCTCCCTGGTCACGCGCATCCCGCTGGAGTCGGCGCCATCCACTCCAATCAACGGAGGAAGGATGTTGTAAGTGTTCCCATTTTATAAGCAACTGTTCAGCGATGTAGTCTTGGAAGATGAACCTTATAATGCCTGCTGTTTTATAATTTGAACTGGACCATAACTAAATCGCTCCACATCATAATTACAAAAAGTTATAACTTAGCGGATGAAATATACGCAGACTCATGTGTGGACTAGAGCAGGAGTGAGATACCGCAGGGCGAAGGCCCGAGGAAGCTCACCAACTCCCCACGGAAAGCGGAGTATATTTCAGAAGCGGATTATATGCACTTTATAACTCTTTTCGTATTTCTGTTTCAGCCTTTTCGATTTCACTTTCAGCTTGGAATCGTGTACAATAAGGTGAATCTTATCAATTGGAGGCTATACATATGAAAAAAGGTAGTATTGCATTTGAAAATGGCGAAAAGCTAATTATTGAATTTTATCCAGAAGCAGCACCAGGAACAGTAGCTAACTTTGAAAAATTAGCGAATGAAGGATATTATAACGGTCTTACATTCCACCGTGTTATCCCAGGTTTTGTTGCTCAAGGCGGATGCCCGACTGGTAACGGTACAGGAGGTCCTGGTTACACAATCAAATGTGAAACAGAAGGGAATCCTCACAAGCACGTACCGGGCGCACTTTCAATGGCACATGCAGGAAAAGATACAGGCGGAAGCCAGTTCTTTATCGTTCACGAACCTCAACCTCACCTAGACGGCGTACACACTGTATTTGGTCAAGTTGTAGAAGGATTAGATTCAGTGACTCGCATTAAACAAGGCGACGTAATGCAAGAAGTAAAAGTTTGGGAAGAGTAAATTTTTTCCTTTAGAGTCATCTTTTGATGGCTCTTTTTTGTTTTTTAATGAAAAGGGTCACATTCGAATAACAAAACCGGCAGATCAGTATGAACTGCCGGTTTATTTATGTTTTACACAATCGTTAATTTTTTTGAAGTTTTCGTGAGGGTAATATGTCCATCTTTTGTGATAAGAACATCGTCTTCAATTCGAACGCCGCCTAAAACAGGATCATAAATGCCGGGTTCAATCGTATACACCATGCCTTCTTTTAGGATGCCATCATTTAGGTGGCTCATTGAAGGAAACTCATGTACATTAATCCCCATACCATGACCGATTCTGTGCGGGAAACGATCACCGTAACCCGCTTCTGTAATCACGTCACGAGCTGTTTGATCTAGGTCTCCGATTCGTGTACCTGGTTTGCTGATTTCAAGAGAAGCTAGCTGTGCTTGTAAAACGGTGTTATAGAGCTTTCTTTTTTCATCGCTGATTGATCGAAAGGCAAAGGTACGCGTGATGTCTGAAGTGTAGCCGTCTAAGACAACACCGAGGTCAAATAATACAAAGTCGCCTTCTTGTAACTTGCGGTCTCCTGGATTTCCGTGCGGAGCGCCTGATTTTTCACCGAAAAGAACCATTGTTGAAAATGACATTTCGCGTATGCCTTTTTTCTTTAATTCATATTCAATTTTTGCAAGTACTTCCATTTCTGTGATGCCTTCTTTAAGAGCACTTTTTCCAACTTCTACACCGAAGTCTGCCATCTCAGCTGCTCGTTGAATGATTGCTATTTCAGATGAGTCCTTAACCAATCGCATCGCGTTTAATTGGTTCTCTACAGGTTGTACCGCAGCATTAGGAAACAGCTGAAGAAGGTCATTCATTCGTGCCACAGTTAATACATCCGTTTCGATTGCTGCTGAAGAAATAGTATCTAATTGACGATCTTTTAATAATTGCTGAATAAGTCCCCAAGGGCTTTCATGATCTTTATATCCAACAATTTGGTGCTCCCATCCAGCATCTTGAACTTGTGAGACTTCCATACTTGGTATGACCATAATTGGGCTGTGATCTTTGAAGACAAACAATCCCACAAGTCTCTCATGAGGGTCTGTATAGAAGTTAGTTAGGTAGAAAATATTTTCTTTTGAAGTAATAAAAGCGACATCGGTCTTTTCTTCTTTTAGCCAGGTAGTGAGTTGATTGATACGATGTTTCACAAAAACGCCTCCTTAAGCAGATTTGAGTTGAATTAGTGCTGCTTTTAATGATCTTTGTTTTGGGTTGAAAGGGAAACAACAATTAATACAATAATTGCGATTGGTACTGAAATAACAGCTGCATTCAGCTCAAATGGCTGTCCTAATGGAATTTCCCAGGTGAGTGTTGTAACGAGACCTGTGAACATAGATGCAATTCCGCCTGCTGCTGTGACACGCTTCCAAAAGAATACAGCTAGTACTGCTGGTGTAATTCCTGCTCCATAAACAGTGTAAGCATACATTTGGACAGCTAGGACAGTAGGGAAGAATCGAATAATGATAAAGGCTAGTACACCAAGAATAACAATAAAAAGACGAGTCATCCAAAGTTTCTTTTTATCTGAGGCATCTTTATCAATATAGTTGCTGTAAATGTCGTATGTTAGGTTTGTTGCAGCTGAAAGTAAATAAGAGTTACCTGTAGTAATGATAAAGGATGCAGCTGCAGCAAGCAACAATCCGCCGATGGCAACAGGCATCACAACTGTTGTAGCAAGTAAAGCCATTCCTGGGTCGATATCAGGAAAAATTGAGCGAGAAGCAAAGGCGATAATCGCAATGGAAGGTGAAATCACTAACATGGCGATTAACCAGCCGATCTGTCCTCGTTTAGAGGCTTGATCATTTTTGGATGAAGCCAGACGTTGGTACATATTTTGATCACCAAGTAATAAAAATAGCGACGGAAGCAAGAATCCAATTAGCTGCAAGGTTGTAAGTCCTCCAGTTGCAGTCGTATGCGATTCAGGAACATTTGCAATAATTTCACTCCATCCCCCAGCTATAATTATAATGGTAGGTACAGTGATTAATAAACCGCCGACCATTAAAAAGCCGCTTAGGGCATCTGTTTGAGATACAGATCGTAAGCCGCCGATCATGGCCAAGAATATAATCATGACTGCACCAATGATCGTACCCTGACTTACATCCATACCCGTTGTAATATTTAAAATAAAGCCAAAACCTTGGATTTGGTAAGAAACGATTCCTACATAAGCTAAGATGATAATTAAAGAAGCCAGGTTACGAGAGGTCGTTCCATACTTTGCTTCGAGAATACCAGCTACAGTGAATTTTCCAAATGCACGTATCTTAGGTGCAACGACATACAAAATTAGAATACCGATAAGAGTCGGAAGCATATACATGATCGCTGGAATAATCCCATATGTATAAGCCATAGATGTTTCTCCACCTGAGATACTGCCGCTTCCTGTCCATGTTGCAAGCAGGGTTCCCATTAATACAAAAGGACCTAAGCTTTTTCCTGCTAAAACAAAATCCTCACTCCCAGAAACTTTCTTAGACATGAAAATTCCTATACCGATCATAATGACGGCATATACTGCCATAAACCATAGTAATGTTGAATCTGGTTGTAATTCCATAACGTTTCACATCATCTCCTTCGAGTAGTTTACTTGCTTGAATTTAACAACAGTTAATAACCTAACATACCTTTTGGGAGAAAGAAAATGGCTGAACACGTTGGTATGGAGGTTTATCTGGTAGAATTTTATGCGAGTTTTATTATTTTAAAATTGTAATTAACAAGATAAGAACACCGCTTTCAAAAATTGGGTTATTTTTATGAAAATTATAATAATTTGTGTTGAAATCTAAAAATAAAATAGTAAAAAATACCTACAAAATTTCATGTGTTTTTTTGATGTGTCTTTAGGCAAGCTTTGTTGAATAAACTAGGTTAGTCATATAAATGAGGGGGGATGCATTGTGGAAGATCAACTAACGTTAACCGTAAATGGGGAAGGGGAAGTTAGCGTAATGCCTGACCAAGCTGAAATCACGCTTGGTGTAGTGACAGAAGCAGAGACAGTAAGTGAGTCTCAGCAAGTGAATAATGACATCTTTTCTGCTGTTATTTCCGCTCTAAATGAAATTGGAATTGAGGATAGTCAGATTCAAACAATCACTTATCGAATTGAACCTCGATATGACTTTGTAGAAGGGGTACAGCAATTTAGGGGATACGAGGTCACTCATATGATTAACATTAAGGTTGAGGATATTACACAAGCTGGAGAAATAGTAGATACCGCAGTAGCGAATGGTGCCAATGTCATTCAATCGATCCAATTTACAGTAGCAGACTCAACGGACTTATACCGACAAGCACTTCAATTAGCTTTAGAAGATGCAAAAGGGAAAGCTATGGCAATGACAGAAACACTTAATGTCACGCTGAATGAGACGCCTCAGAAAATAATTGAGAGGTCAGGCGGTGCACCTGTCAGGATGTATGACGGGGCGGCTTTCAGCACACAAGCTACGCCGATCCAAGCTGGTACCATATCAGTCCGCGCATCTGTAGAAGCAGTATTTTCATATCAATAATAAAAAGAGCAAGTACCTTAGTTGGTATTTGCTCTTAATCTATTATTCGTTATATAACGTTTTCATCCACTCAACAATGCTCATATTTTGGGTGTACCGAAGGTCTTCGACGTTGTGATGACCGATAAATTGCCCATCCTTAATGGCAATGACCTCATCTAGAATCATTTCTACCTCTTTAATTTCATGAGTTGTGATCAGAATAATCTGCTTTTCTAAATCTACAAAAGAGATCAACCCTTGCACAATTGAGTCGCGTACCATCGGATCAAGTCCAGAAAATGGTTCATCTAGTAAAATAACTGGCACATCTCGAGATAACGTTAGGATCAGCTTCAGCCTTCCTCGATTCCCTTTGGATAAATGTTTTAGTTTAGTATTTTTATCTAATTTCATAAATTCTCGTATTTCTTCTGCTTTTACTAAATTGAAATCTGGGAATTGTGAAGCGTAAAATTCAATCGTCTGACCCACATTATAAAAGCTGTAGTATTCATCAAGTTCTGATAAATAGGTTACATCTTTTGCGATGCGGCGGTCAGCTTTCTTACCATTCACAATGACAGAACCTTTTGAAGGCTGAATAAGTCCAGCAATGAGTTTCAATGTTGTAGATTTTCCGCTGCCATTTTCCCCGACTAACCCAATAATCTTCCCCTTATTTAATTCAATGTTAATATCTTTTAAAGCTGTTTTGGTCATATATTTTTTAGAAACATTGTTGAAGGTTATCATTGCTTAGGCTCCTCTCTAGAACTATTTAGAAAATCAGTTAAGCCTGACTCAATTTCCCTATCTGTGTAACCCATTTGGTGCATGCCTGTTACAAACCGAGAAATTTCTTCTTTTTTTAGTGAATTGCGCATAACATCAAGAACCGTTTTGTCTTCTGTTACAAATGTACCTTGCCCGCGCTTTGTTTCCACAATATTCATCCCCTCAAGTTCTCTATATGTTCGCTGTACCGTGTTTGGATTGACGCTTGACTGGATACCCATTTCTCTTACAGATGGCAGCTTATCACCCGGAGCTAATTCTCCGCGTAAAATTTGACGCTGTATCCTTTCTGCGAGCTGAATGTATATTGGTTTTGACGCATGAAACGTATCAGTCATATCCTACACCTCAACTTTTCGATCCAGCATCCAACAAGCTATGAAGAATAAAGCTAGAGCCAAGATCGTTTCAAATAATAATGTACCGGTATAAAAAGAAAGTGAACCCATTTGAGTGGTGACATCAGTGCCTGTTTCTAAGCTTGTTTGAAAATCAATACTTTGTAGCATTTGCCCAAGTTCAATTTCTCCCCACTCGGTAAGTGCAGCATGGACAGACGTGTTTCCAAACCATCCAATAAAACTAAACAAGGCGATAAAGCTGATCGCAGTCAAAACAAAACTTAAAAAACTATGGAAGACTCTTGATAGCAGCAAGAATATCATCCAGAAAAACATCACCCATACGACTGCAGATAAGGCAAACAAATATAATGTAAAGCCTCCATAAAATCCGAGTTCAGCGATTTGTGCGAATGTTATATAGGAGGAGAGTTCTCCCCACAGCTCAGACTGTGTTATGGCAATTAATCCAACGGCAGCAACAATAACGGTTGTAATTACCATAGAAATAATACCGGCAGCTAGTTTAGCTGAAAGCAAACCATAAGCAGGAAGAGGGTTATGAAGCCATAAATGTAATTTCTTATGTTCAGCCTGTAAGCTGAAGAACATATAATAAGCTAAATAAAAGGCTTGCAGACCTATTGCCAATACGACAACACCTATTAACGCTTCCCACATAAATCCATTGCGTTGCCCAATAAATCCAGCAATCGCACAGATGATTAGAAAGCCTGCGACCGGCATGATAAAAGCGGGCACCCCTAAGCGGATTTCTTTTTTTAATAAATTTCCCCATACATTCATAAAGACCCCTCCAAATTTTTAATGTCTTAGTGTGTTAGTTAGATAGTACACTAAGACAAAAGTACAGTCAAGATCTTTTACAAAATGGACAAGCCCGTTTTTATTGTTGTTTCAAATTGTTATATAAGTAACAATAGAGGTAATATGAAAACGAAAGGTGCGGGTAGTATGATTCAACTATATAAAGGGGAAGATTTTTGGAAGAGGCCTACTTCTTATAAACCAGGAAAGAGGCTGACGGAGAATGCGATTCAACAAATAGAGAATTTATTAGATGTAGAGTTGCCCCTTATGTATAAGAAGCTTATGAATGAGCAGAATGGCGGAGAATTAACCTACCGTTATCTTTTATTTGAGGACGGGGAAGCCGCCATCATCCCTTACTTTCAGGAGCTTGATGCAGAATGCGGGGTCGGTCTATCTAGTGTTTTCATAGAACAACTCCATTTACCTGAAAGACAAGTGTTACTAACTGGGACAATGGATACGTGGCTTTCACTAGATTATAGATACACAACCGTTCCTAAGGTTGTTTATTTTTCTGCAAATGAGGACGGCTCTTGGTCTGAAGAGGTAGCTGCGCAGTCGTTTGATGAATTTCTAGGTAGACTATTTTTAAAAGAGAATGATGATTAATTCAATTAACATTTTCAACGTAATAATGATAAACCTATTGAAGCCTAGTTGCTCGCTAATTGGAACTAGGCTTTAATAAATGATCGGGTGGATTTTGCAGTGTTATCAGGTGTAAGAAGGTTCTTCAACTCTTGTTCACTTTTTCTTGAGACGAGAATATATAAGGTGTCTTCATTTTCAATCTTGGTATTCCCAGTAGGGGTAATTAACTCTCCTTTCCTAATGATTGCATTGATCAAGACATCTTTTGGAAAAGGGATATCCTTTAACTGTTGACCTATGACCACTGTTTCCTCATTCACCTCATACTCTATAATTTCAGCATTTGCTTTCCCAATAGAGATTAATTCAAGCGTATGCATCGGAGTCACTTTTTTAGGTCCTGTTAAGGAGAGAGACTTTGCAAAAAAGTGGATGGTTGACCCTTGAATAAGCGTTGATGTTAGGACGATGAAAAAAATAAGATTGAAAAATAATTGACTGTTTTCTAATCCAGCAAGTAAGGGAAAGGTAGCAAGCACAATAGGAACAGCACCTCGTAATCCAGCCCAAGAGAGGAACGCTTTTTCTTTCCAATTCATATTCATGTTCCATGTGGATAAAAAGACAGCAGCAGGTCTGGCGATAAAGATAAGAATGGCGGATAGTAAGAGGCCGACAATTATAATCGTTCCATCAAGCAGATCACTTGGAAAGACGAGGAGACCTAAAATAACGAACATAGAGATTTGCATCATCCAAGCAAACCCTTCGTTAAACCTGAAAATAGAGTGTTTGTATGTTAGATCATGACTGCCAATGACAAGAGCGCTCACGTAAACAGCGAGAAGACCGCTTGCTCCTAAAAGAGCCGTGACGCTGTAGGTTAACAAGGCAAAAGCAAGAGCAAAAACTGGGTAGAGCCCGCTTGAATCGAGGTTTATGCGATTAATAGCAAGCGAAGCAGCCTTTCCAAATGTAAGACCAATAATAAGTCCTGCACCCATCTGCCAAAGAAAATTTGTGATCATGTAGGTTATAGAGGTTGCGTCATTTAAGATGAACTCGATAAACAGTAAGGTCAAAAAGACAGCCATTGGATCATTCGCACCAGACTCGGCTTCTAGTGTTGACCCGAGTCGCTCTTTAATATTTTGGTCTTTTAATACGGCAAAAACAGCTGCTGCATCGGTAGAACCTACGATCGCTCCGAATAACATTCCTTCAAACCAAGTCAAGCCAAGTATGTATTTGGCAGCAACAGCAATAATGCAGGAAGTAATAATTACACCGAGGGTAGCTAATGAAAGTGAGGGGAGCAGGACGGGTTTTACGGTAGACCACTTTGTTTGGAGGCCGCCCTCAAATAAAATAATGACCAAAGCAAACAGACCAAGTAATTGTGCAAGTTTTATATTTTCAAAATGAATAAAGCCTATTCCGTCACTCCCTGCAAGCATTCCAAGAAGGATGAACAGCACTAGCGCAGGTACACCATAACGAGAGGAAAACTTAGCAGCCAGTACACCTGTAATGAGAAGCAGTGCACATAGCAGGATAAAGTAGTCGTTAGATGAGAGAGTCTCAATCAAGTTAGGTTTTCCCCCCTTTTTGTTCAAATCTATAGAATCAGTGGAATCCATACTAAAGTATATGTAGACATTTGCCTATATGTTCGAAAATTCTAGCGAATGAGAAGTTGTTTTCTTAAATTCAAGATAATATAGTTGACGGTATGTGAGGAAACGAGATACAATGTCGGTAGTTGTAAAAAATTGAATGATGTTTCCTTCGGGGCGTGGTGAAATTCCCGACCGGCGGTGATGAAGCAAATGCTTCTTAGTCCGTGACCCGTTTTCGCTTCTATCGGCTGTGATCAATACGATGATTAGAGTATAGAGGTGATGTGTTTGCTGCATCTTGAAAACGGTGGACCTGGTGAAAATCCGGGACCGACAGTTAAAGTCTGGATGGGAGAAGGAACGAGAGCATGATTCTAAAAGTGATAGAAAATGAGACCGACTTTTGAGTCACATTTCTTAGACATGCCTTATTTAAGTCTATCTTTTTCAAAAGAAAGCACTTATTAAAGGGAGCAGTCTGCCTTTTTGAATACAGTTGAAATCCATTATGTTTGTAATGGTTAGTTCATGCTACTCTTCTTTAAATGACACCCCCGAATGATGATGAATCGTTCGGGGGTTTTTTGGATTTCCTTTGAAGGAACATCGGATGAGAGGGATGCGTGATGAAGGATATAGACTACATGAAGCTGGCTCTAACGCTTGCAGAACAAACACGTGGTCAAACATCTCCCAATCCGATGGTAGGATCTGTCGTCGTAAAAGACGGAGCGATTGTAGGAATGGGAGCTCATTTAAAGGCAGGGGAAGGTCATGCTGAAGTTAACGCATTAAAAATGGCCGGTGAAAAAGCCGAAGGAGCTACCATATATGTGACGTTAGAACCGTGCAGTCACTATGGTAAAACTCCTCCCTGTGCTGATTTAATTATTGAAAAACAATTGAAGCGCGTTGTGGTAGCAACAGTCGACCCAAACCCAGAAGTATCTGGACGTGGGATCAAACGACTTCGTGATTCAGGAATTACCGTAGATGTTGGAGTATGTGAGGCTGAAGCCATTGAATTAAATCGTATGTTTTTTCATTTTATTCAAACAAAGCGGCCTTTTGTAACTATGAAAACAGCATCTACCCTAGATGGAAAGACAGCCACTGTTACAGGTGAAAGTAAGTGGATTACAGGAGAGGAAGCGAGGCTTGATGTGCACCGCGACCGTCACATTCATGATGCAATCATGGTTGGAATTGGTACAGTGCTGAGCGATAACCCAGCTTTGACGACACGTCTGCCGAATGGCGGGCGCAATCCGATTCGAATTATTTTAGACAGACATCTGCGTCTGCCGGAGAGTTCACAAGTAGCTTGTGATCAAGCAGCGAAGACGTGGGTATTTACCACAGAACATGCTTCTAGTGAAAAAGAAGAAGCCCTTCGTATGCTTGGTGTGGATGTGATTAGATTACGTGACTACTCTATTCCCTCTATTTTAAAGGAATTAGGAAAACGACGAGTTATGACGCTCTATGTGGAAGGCGGCCAAGAAGTAAATGGAAGCTTCATTAAAGAAAGAGCGGTCAATCAAGTCATAACCTATGTGGCGCCTAAAATGATCGGAGGGAAGAATGCCCCGACTTCAGTTGGTGGAGAAGGAATTCCTTCTATTAATCAAGCACTTGAGCTTGAAGTGATTGATGTAGTACAAGTAGGACAAGATATTAAAATCACTTCTTTAGTAAAGGAGGGGTAAGATGTTTACTGGAATTATTGAAGAAATTGGCAGAATTGACCAAGTACGTCAAAGCGGCGAAGCTATTGTGATGAATATAGCTGCGAAAAAAGTTCTCAGTGATGTTGCTCTTGGAGACAGTATCGCAGTTAATGGGGTGTGTCTTACGGTTACTTCGTATACAAGTCATTCATTTACAGTGGACCTAATGCCAGAAACGGTCCGTGCCACTAGTTTAAACGGGTTAGGCAGAGGCGCAAAAGTGAATCTTGAGAGGGCGATGAGTGCTAAAGGTAGATTTGGAGGCCATTTTGTATCTGGACATGTTGATGGAATCGGCAAAATCATCTCAAAAGAACCTAAAGATAATGCAGTCTATTATACAATTGAAGTGTCTGATGACTTAAGACACTACATGATTCATAAAGGTTCCGTTGCAGTAGATGGAACAAGCTTAACGATTTTTGGAGTAGATGAAAATTCCTTCACGATTTCAATTATTCCCCACACGATTGAAGAAACGATTATAGGATCAAAAGGTGTGGGAGATATTGTGAATATTGAGTGTGACATGATAGGAAAATATATAGAACAATTTATAACAAGGAAAAAGAGTCCACCCAGAAAGAGCAGTCAACAGGTAAAACAAACCTCCTTGAGTGAACAGTTTTTATCAGAGCATGGTTTTTAAATAGCGAACGAGATTAGGATGGTGAATCAACATGCAAGACAAAATGTTTGATCCAATTGAAGAAGCAATCTATGAATTAATGCAAGGAAAAGTCGTCATTGTATGTGATGATGAGGACAGGGAAAATGAAGGTGATTTTGTTGCCATTGCAGAGAAAACAACACCTGAGGTTATTAATTTCATGGTCACTCACGGACGCGGCTTAGTTTGTACACCAATTACTGAAGACCGTGCGAGGGAACTTGATTTAGTCCCAATGGTTGATCATAATACAGACCCACACGGAACAGCTTTTACTGTCAGCATTGATCATCATACTACGACGACAGGAATTTCGGCTCATGAGCGTTCAGACACGGTGTTAGCACTTGTGGATGATCAAACGAAGAAACATCATTTTAAACGTCCTGGCCATATTTTTCCGCTGATTGCTAAAAACGGTGGAGTTTTGCGCCGGGCTGGTCACACAGAGGCTGCTGTTGATTTAGCAAGGTTATCTGGAGCAAAGCCTGCTGGTGTCATCTGTGAAATTATGAATGAAGATGGTTCAATGGCCAGAGTGCCTGAGCTTCGCAAGATTGCTGATGAACATGATCTTAAGATGATTACGATAAAAGATCTTATTTCCTATCGTCATCGTAAAGATAAGCTTGTTAAGCAAGAGGTTGAAATTAAACTTCCGACTGTTTTTGGTGATTTTCGCGCCATTGGCTATACAGATGTACTTGAAGGAAAAGAAAGTGTTGCTCTTGTAAAGGGTAAAATAAGAGAAGGAGAGCCAACCCTTGTCAGAGTTCATTCAGAGTGTTTAACTGGTGATGTGTTCGGCTCTAACCGCTGTGATTGTGGACCGCAATTACATGCAGCTCTAGCACAAATTGAGCAAGAAGGCTCTGGAATTCTGCTTTATATGCGTCAAGAAGGGCGTGGGATTGGCTTAATGAATAAGCTCAAAGCCTACAAGCTTCAAGAAGAGGGTTATGATACAGTTGAAGCAAATGAGAAGCTGGGTTTTGGGCCAGATCTTCGTGATTATGGTATTGGGGCGCAGATTTTAAGAGATTTAGGTGTCACTCAAATGAAACTTCTAACGAACAATCCAAGAAAAATTACGGGTCTGAAAGGATACGGATTAGAAGTGGTTGACCGTGTTCCGATTCAAATGCCGCATAATGTAGATAATGAGCGTTATCTGCGTACAAAAACAGAAAAGCTTGGCCACATGCTTCATTTTTAAACGTAAATAAAAGGTGAACGAGAACGAGAAGCACTAGAAGCTTCTAGTGCTTCTGTCAAATTGATACATACATTAGGAGGAATTTAAACATGGGTAAAGTATATGAAGGTCATTTAGTAGCAACAGGGTTAAAAGTAGGGATCGTAGTTGGACGATTTAACGAATTTATTACTAGCAAATTATTAGGCGGAGCTGAAGATGCTCTAAAACGTCATGGTGTTGCTGAGGAAGATGTAGATGTAGCATGGGTTCCTGGTGCTTTTGAAATTCCATTTGCTGCAAAGAAAATGGTCGAGAGCGGAAAGTATGATGCAGTTATTACACTAGGGACGGTTATTCGCGGTGCGACTCCTCACTTTGATTACGTGTGTGGTGAAGTAGCGAAAGGTGTAGCTTCTCTATCTCTTTCATCAGGTAAACCGGTTATTTTCGGGGTGCTGACAACTGATACGATCGAGCAAGCTGTAGAACGTGCTGGTACAAAAGCAGGAAATAAAGGGTGGGAAGCGGCAGCGGCTGCAATTGAAATGGCAAATCTAGGTCGTTCGTTCGAATAATATTCCCCTAAAATCAGCATAGCTGCCAAGCTACGCTGATTTTTTGTTTCTTTAGTCTTAAATTGCCTTTAGTATATGAATTAAAGACGCAAAATGTGTATGAATATGGTAAAATGTATGGGGTGAAAGCGGATACGTTACATTAGGTTCATAGGAAGAGGAGAAATCATGCTCATACCATACAAAACATCTCATAAGAAAATAGCGATGGGCTTACTATCGTATATGCCAAAAGAGAAGGATGTAAAGAAACTTATTAAAACGATCGAGCTTTATGAAACGAATGAAACATGGAAATTATTTTTTTGGAAGGTAGACGATGATATTGTAGGGATAGCTGGTCTTGAAATGGATGGAGATGAAGCCATTTTACACCACCTCAGCGTCAATCCTTCTTATCGTGAAGAGGGCTTAGGAACGAATATAATACACGCTTTAAAAGAAAGATTGAATGCAGATCTTAAACCATCAAAAGAAACAAAAGACTTTCTTTTAAACTGTGAAGAAAAAACGAATTAACACGAAAAAAGTAGACAGATGATTTGTCTACTTTTTTTCATGTTTCATCAATTGGTTCTCACTTAACCTTCGTTCACGTTCTTTTATAACAGGGCTGCGATCTCTTAGCTTATGTTTGTGGATAAGCTGCTCCGAATCTAACGCGCTTGACGATCCCCATATCACTTTCCTCTCGTAAGCGAGCTTTTCGCATGCCGCTAGCAGTTTCTTATCATTTATAGGGATCATAAAATCAGTAAATGTACTGCCAGCTTGCAAGGTTCTCTCTAAAATAAGTTGTTGTAATTGGCTGGTATCTATACCAAGCTGTTCTATTGACTTCTTCTCTGCTTCAATAATTCTAAGAGCACTGCGGTACATCCGTTTTGCACCTGTCACATTTCCTCTCCGCTCATGATATAAGGCAACTGCTAGCTGTATTAACCCAACCCAGTGTAGTTTTCTCTTACCAGCAGGGTCTTCTTTCCAATGTTCTTCTAAAATTTCATGGCATTCAAAATAATCACGCGTGGCATGAAATTCAATCAGAAACTCTAAATAGGCGTTTGAATACATAAAAAAACTCCTTTGAGCAACACTCCATCTACTATATTTTCTATTTTATCAGGAACACATGTGGTTTGTAAGCTAACCGTATTACCAAGTTTCTTAGCGACCTTCTCTAACCCTATATCTATTGCCTGTTACAGAGTGTTTCGAAGTATGGTATAATCTCATCTAGCGCAAAAAAATCAAGGCTAGTGGTGAATGTGAATTGAATTCAAATGAAGTAAATCCTTATGAAATAAATCCTTATAATGTAAAGCTTGATACCTTTGAAGGGCCTCTTGATCTTCTGCTTCATTTAATTAATCAAGCAGAGGTTGATATTTATGATATTCCGGTAGCACCAATTACGGACCAATATATGAGTTATGTTCATGCTATGCAAGAGCTTCATCTTGATATTGCTAGCGAATATTTGGTTATGGCAGCAACTCTTCTAGTAATTAAAAGTAAAACGCTCCTACCTAAGCAAGAGGAGTTGTTTGATGAAGAATTAATGATTGAAGATGAGGAAGATCCAAGAGATGAATTAATGAATCGATTAATTGAGTATCGTAAGTATAAAGAAGCCGCAACGGAACTTAAGGAAAAAGAAGAAAAGCGCAGCCTTGTACATACTAGACCGCCAGAAGATCTAGAGCCGTTAATTAGTGAAAATGATCGTCGTGAAGTAGCTATTTCTGGGGTTTCATTATTTGATATGCTCGCAGCTTATCAAAAGTTAATGAAACGAAAATCATTAAAAGCACCACGTACGACAACGATTAGATCCCAGGAGTATTCAATTGAAGATCGAATGAATGAGGTCGTTTCCTATCTAACGGAGCTTCCAACCAAATCTTGTTCATTTCATGAATTGTTTACCGTACCTGAAAAAAGTCATATGGTTGTGACATTTCTAGCTGTATTAGAATTAATGAAAACAAAAACGATTCGTTGTGAGCAGGAAGGGAATTTTGCAGATATTACAATCTTTAAGCAGGGAGGAGGAAATCTATAATGACTAAAAATGAAATGAAGGCTATTGTCGAGGGCTTATTATTTGTAGCTGGTGATGAGGGAATGACGTATGAACAGCTTGCAGAAGTGATTGAAGTTGAAGTTGACACTGTAAAAGATGTGATGAGTGACCTGCAGGCATCAATGGAAGACACTGTGCGCGGGTTACAGATTGTAGAGGTTGGTGGTTCATTCCGTTTTCAAACACGGGCAGATCATGCACCTTTTATTAAGAAACTAGCTACGTCGCCGCTGCATTCAGGGCTTTCACAAGCAGCGCTAGAAACGTTAGCCATTGTTGCTTATAAACAGCCTATCACACGTGCTGAAATAGATGAGATTCGTGGTGTGAAGTCTGAACGAGCACTTCAATCGCTTACTTCAAAATTATTAATTAAGGAAGTGGGAAGAGTTGCAGGAACGGGGCGACCTATATTATATGGGACAACCCCTCAATTTCTTGACCATTTTGGGTTAAAGCATTTAGATGAGCTTCCGCCGCTGCCTGAGGATATTGAAGATGATCCAATCGAAGATGAGGCTGATCTGTTCTTTAAGAATATGGAAGAAGGGCTTTAGTGATAAAGGTATGTCTGACTTTTAAGTGAGACATACCTTTTTTATATGGTCAAGTTCACATGGACATTCTCTAGTCATACGCTTTAACGATGAGTAAAAATTTAGGGGGGCGGCATATGGGATATAATGACCGGCTGTATGAATGGGCTGAGGACATAAAGCAGCTTTGGAATGAACAAGGGGAATTCATTGAAAGTCAGGTTGGGAAACAGAAAACAGTATCTTTTGTAAGCTCCTTAACGTCATTATTAAACTCAATGGAAGAACAACAGCTAAGAGATTCCGCTGACTATGAAAATGAGGCATGGGAAGTCTATGACGCTTGGCAAAAGATGTTTAGTGATAAGAGATATGACGGGGGAGTACGCGCGGTTCCAATTGGCGGCCATACACTCCCTCCATTGCCGTATGCTTATAATGCACTAGAGCCATATATTGCAGAAGAAATTATGCGGCTGCATCATGATAAACATCATCAAAGCTATGTAGACGGTCTAAATAAAGCTGAAAATGCCATGCAAGGGGCCAGAGAAACAGGTGATTTCTCTCTGATTAAATATTGGGAAAGGGAAGCTGCTTTTCACGGATCAGGTCATTACCTTCATTCGATTTTTTGGGAAATTATGAATCCTGATGGCGGCGGAGAGCCAAGTGGAGAACTGTTAGAGCGAATCAATCATGATTTTGGTTCATTTGAGCAGATGAAAAAACATTTTTCAGAAGCTGCAAACGCGGTTGAAGGAGGAGGGTGGGCCATATTAGTTTGGTCGCCAAGATCTCATCGTCTAGAAATCCTGCAAGCGGAAAAGCATCAAAACCTTTCTCAGCAAGATCAAATTCCTCTGCTTGTCTTAGATGTATGGGAGCATGCATATTACCTGCAGTATAAAAATGAAAGGAAGCCATATATCGAAAATTGGTGGAACGTCGTGAACTGGCCGGCTGTCGAAGATCGGTTTGCAACAGCCAAACAAGTGAGATGGGAGCCATTTTAAAAATTGACAGGCAAAAAGCGTCTAGGTATAGCTTAACTAATTTATAGCGAAGTGATTTAGTTATAGCTTCAAAGCTTTTTTAACTAAGAGTACCTGAAACATGGGTTACAGCACAGTCTCCGCTCCAGCGGAAAGCAGCCACTATTGGCAGGGGCGACTATTTCAGTGTGTGCGTGGTCAGCCATTAAGAGACTGGGCTTTAAAAGACCCAGTCTCTTATTTGTTCAATTCTTTTTTCTTATCACTCGACTATTTTATTCAACCAAGGACTCCTTTTGGTTTAACAACTGCAGGAAATAATGTTTCAGGTCTCGGATTCTATGTCTGTCTGGATAAATGTCCGTTCCCGTTACAATAAGAGCTGCCTTAGTATCGTCTTCATGGAGCCCTCCATGCTCTCCTCCATCATAATGAACAGGGGCTCCCTCTGTCTTTAAAGTATAACCTGGCTTGGCTGTAATAATTAAAGAACCTGCTTGACTTTTCAGGGCCGAATACAGTTGTTCAAGAGCATCCGGATATTTTCCGTAATCGAGTGAATTAGAGTTCTTATCTATACTTAGATCAAGTACGGATAAATCCCCAGTGATGTCCCACGTTTGATTATATTGATCACGCAGATCTCCATTTTTCTTATAAGAAAGCCACGCATCACTTTCTGCTTGTTTTACAATGATTTCTTCTCCATCTGCCCATGCCAGCTGATCAATCCGTTCATCATAAAGCAGGTCAATAATGTCTTGTTTAGTTAGATTTTTAGTAGCAAGATGTATATAGGCCATTCGGTGATTGTTTGCAAGAATGAGATCACCATCCGTTGGTTCATCTAAGAGATTCGCAATAGAATAAGGCTCAAGCAACGCTTCAAGCTCGATTGCTGTATGCTCCCCTTTATCCTTTAAAGCTACTTGGCTGTGATCACCTAACAAAATAAAAATGGTATCATCTATAGCTTCTTCCCAACTTGGATAACTGTTCAGTATTGTCTGCAGGTGATAGTCAGCTTTAGCAAATCCTTCAAGGTCATGTGGACCATGGATATGTGCTTCCTTATCAAAATCAGGAAGAAATGTCATTAAAAAATCAGGCTGCTGTCCAGATTGAATAAGAGTTTGAATGACTTCAGTAGAATATTGATCATTAATTCCATACTGCTCATACATATGGTCTGGCAAGTTTTTATTTTTTATCGCATCAGGCTTAGCGAGCTGCCCAAATGCTAATAAATCAGGACCTTTTGTAGTAATCGATGAGGGAGTATGGATGGCGTGTTTTACTAAAGGGGGGATCGATAAGGTATGTTGTATTGGCCCTTTGTAAAGCAGCATGTTAACAGAACCAGTTGTCAATCCCTTATTCTTAGCTTCATCATAGATCGTCGGTAGCTCTTGGTTCAAATGTGTATTGTTTAAATGTTTTAATCCATCTTCAAGTATTTGTTTTGTGCCGAGCTTAAAGGTACGAGGGATCGTTGACCCATAATCAACCAATCTGTTCTCATCTTTGTTAAACCAAATTAGTCCCGGGACATGGTGCTCCTCTGGACCAACCCCTGTAATCAATGAGCTTTCAATGACCACTGACATAGAAGGGAACGGAGAAATGAAGTCATCAAATACTTTCCCATGTTCCTTTAAAAAAGCAATTGCTGGAGTTCTTCCTTCTTCTATCCCAAGGTTAATTAAATCAGATGTCATAGAATCCACCATAATTACCATTATTTTTTTTGAGGGATGGTCACTTGATTGGATCGAAGCGCCGCTTTTCTCCTCTTCTTTACCGCCACAGCCTGAACAGAGGAGACTAATCATTAGGAGAATTACGATCGATGCTCTCATTTTGATCCCTTCTTTCTATCATACGTTTGTATCTCAAACCCTTCGCCGTCAAGCCATTCTGCATACATAACAGCTTTAATCTCTGGGATTCCTCTTCTTAATAGTTCTTCTTTTAACCACTTTTCACTCATATTCAGCTGCTGTAAGCTTTCTGTAATTAATTCCCCATCTAATATTAAAAGGATAGGCAGCGAAACAGTTTTAGCGGGGATATTTAAGTCTTTATTGATAGGTGTGTCAAACTGCTGCTTTTTTAATACGCTGACCGACCCATTCGTTTCAAGCACACCATATTGAACTTCACGTATAGAAAACACACTTTTCTCTCTTAAAAGATGTTGCAGCTGATTTAGGTCAAGCTTATTTTTTCTTAATTCTTCATATTGAATTTTTCCATTTGCAATGATTAGTGCGGGGGTTCCTTCTAAGTATGATCGCGTTCCTCTAAATTTTTGTGTGAGCATCTCAATAAAATAAATTAAAGTCCCCCAAAAAAAGATGGCGTAAAGAACATACTGCAAGCCGATCTCCTTGTCATAAATCGCATTACCAACCAGCTCCCCAAGTACTAATGCTGAGATGAAATCAAATGGAGTCAGCTGTGTAATCTGATTTTTGCCTAACACTTTAGTTAATATTAATAACGCAAAGAAACCGACTAAAAGCTCGGTAGTTAGCGATAGGAAGTTTGTATGCACAGCGCTTCTCCTTCTCAGATGTAATCCTTTCTAGTGTGATCAGAATGATATTTTTTATCACAAGGAAAAACAGAAGCTGCCCAGTTTTTAGGGCAGCTTCAAAAAATGGTATGGAAAGGTACTATTCTTTCGCACTCTGGATGGTAATGAGTAGTTGATCTATCTGATGGAGAAGCTGAGTAGAAGCAACGTGCAAAGTTCCGAGTTCAGAGGTTGGATCATCAGGATTCCCCCTAAAAATCTTCTTAATCGATTGATCATTTCCTACCCAGTATGTCTCTACATACTCTCTATAGTTACTAAAAAGTGTGCTCACACTTAATGCTTGTTCTGAATCAAACATTTTGCTAACTCTTCATCAGTAAGGCCGTGCCTGAGCGGAGTGAGTTCGATCTGCAATGGGTGCAGACTAGTTGTTTGTTTAGAAACGGATTCACGTATTTTAAAGCAAAGAAGAATAACATGAGTACGTTGTTCTTCAATCAGTTCTGCATGTTGCTTTAATTCCGCTTGTTGTGTTGTAGCTAAAATCAAATCATACATTTGTTTACTCAGGTGAATGTGCTTCTGCTGTCTATTAAAGAGATAGATGAGCAGTGCGGTATGTAAAATAGTCATAAGACAGAGGAAGAATAGGATCATTTTCATAAAAAACTCCTAACTAAAAAAGTTTACAGAAATTGTATCTAATAAGATGACGTAAATTATTTCATCCTAAAAGTGATGTTAAAGAGAAAGGGAGTGACATAATGACTGTTGCTAACAAAATGAAACAGACGATTTCTGGATTAAAAAGTGCACAAGCAAGCCTTGAAACATTTGCTCTTGAAACAGATAATCAGCAAGCGAAGCAATTATTTCAGCAGCTTGCTACACAAACACAAGGAATTGTTGACGGGTTAAACCCTCGTTTGCAAGAAATTGAACAAGAAGAGCCTCAATACAAACAGTAAGATTTGGCAGCCTCGAAAAGTTTTGAGCTAAGTAATGAAGATTGCTTAGCTCTTACATCATGTATTTTATCAGAAGATGAGGTGATATAAATGAAACGAATATTAATTATATGTATTTTTCTTCTTATAGCAAGCGGATGCGGTCAAAGGGCACAGACAATTAAGCCTCTACAAGTAGGTGAAGAAGCCATTGTTTCTCAACATGAAGCAGATGAGTCCAAACAGATTCTCTTATCTATGGAAGAGATATTAGAAGTAGTTGGTGTATCCACTGAAAAGGATATATATCTGGCCCCTCGTGTGAAGCAATTAGATCGTTTTCATTTGAATGATATTAGAGAACGAGGTCATGAGAACGTAAAAAAGCGTTTTCCAGAATACACAGTTCACGTATCTACAGATAAAAAGATTTTTATTGAACTTGGCAAGCTTGAGAAAGAATTGAAGCAACGCACTATAAGTAAAAAGAGATATGACGCCAAACTAAAAGATCTAGAAGAAAAAATGAAGGGTTAGGAGGGTAGCTTATGTCAAGCAGTAAAATGAAAAATGTGACGCCGACACAGCAGGCTTATCAACGTCTTGCCCAAAAGCACGAATTGAAGCGCCCGGTTCTTAAAAACTGTATTCGAGCTTTCTTTATTGGTGGATTAATTTGTTTTTTTGGACAAGGCGTACAAACGATGTATTATACCTTTTTTGATTTTACTGAGCGCACAGCAGGCAATCCAACCGTAGCCACGTTAATTTTTATCGCCGTCTTACTAACAGGTTTTGGGGTGTATGACAGATTCGCTCAATTTGCAGGAGCTGGTACAGCAGTACCTGTAACAGGCTTTGCTAACTCGGTTGCATCTGCTGCAATTGAACATAGGACTGAGGGGTACGTTCTTGGGGTGGGCGGCAATATGTTTAAGCTGGCTGGCTCAGTTATCGTATTTGGGACGGTTGCAGCTTTCATTATTGCAATTATAAAAACCGTGCTGCTTCAGTGGGGAGGGCTGTGAGATGTTAAAGGGACATCAGTCTTGGGTGTTTGAAAATAAGCCAGTGATTACCTCAACTGGTGTTGTTGGAGGTCCGTTTGAAGCAAATGGTTTGCTATCTAACGACTTTGACCTCCTCCATGAAGACCTTTGGTTAGGGCAGGATTCTTACGAGAAAGCACAACGTGTCCTTCTAGAAGAATCCGTAACCAGGGCCATTGAAAAAGCAGAGCTAACAAATGGTGATATTCAATTTATGCTGGCAGGAGATCTGCTTAATCAATTAACCCCATCAAGTTTTGCCTGCCGTATGCTTTGTATTCCTTACCTAGGCATGTTTGGAGCGTGTTCAACATCAATGGAAGGGCTTGCACTAGCTGCGTTTCTAGTGAATGGGGACGGGGCAAATCATGTAGTGACAGCAGCAACGAGTCATAATGCAGCAACCGAAAAGCAATTCCGTTATCCTACCGAGTATGGCGGACAAAAACCGCCAACTGCTCAATGGACTGTTACCGCTTCGGGCGCTGCCATTGTTTCAAAAGAAGGTTCAGGTCCCCACGTTACTTCGGCTACGATTGGCAAGGTTATTGATATGGGTTTGTCAGATCCATTTAATATGGGCGGTGCTATGGCTCCGGCAGCTGTTGATACGATTGAATCACATTTTCGTGATTTGGAACTGCCACATGATCATTATGATCTTATAGCAACAGGTGACTTAGGAAAGATTGGATTGCCTATTGCAAAAGAAATGCTTGAAGAGAGAGGCATCGCACTAGGGGATGGTGTGTTCCAAGATTGTGGGTTAATGATTTATCGAGAAGGACAGCCGGTTCTTGCCGGAGCAAGCGGACCGGGGTGTTCTGCTTCAGTAACGTACGGGCATTTACTTAACAGAATGAAACGAGGCGAAATTAAGCGAATGTTAATAGTGGCAACTGGAGCACTTCTTTCCCCGTTATCGTTTCAACAAAAGGAAACGATCCCTTGTATCGCACATGCAGTCTCAATTGAAGCGGGGGGAATGTAATATGATCTTTATTTGGGCCTTTATTGTTGGCGGTATTATATGTGTGGTTGGACAGTTGTTAATGGATGTAGGGAAGCTGACTCCGGCACACACCATGAGTACTCTTGTTGTGACAGGGGCAGTTTTAGATGGGTTTGGTCTCTATGAGCCTTTAATTGATTTTGCCGGAGCTGGTGCCACAGTTCCTATAACAAGCTTTGGGAATGCCTTAGTACACGGTGCGATGGCTGAAGCTGAACAAAATGGATTAATCGGTGTGATAACAGGAATATTTGAAGTGACAAGTGCCGGTATCTCTGCAGCCATCATTTTTGGATTCCTCGCATCACTCGTTTTTAAACCTAAAGGGTAGGTGATTTAGTATGTCAGTAGCTGCACAAGTAAAAGGCACTCTATTTTCGCTTAAGGGGATTGACGCTACCTTAACCAAATTAGCCTTGCAATCATCAGACGAAGAAGCAGAGAAAGTGTATCATCAAGCTTCTCTCAAAACAAGAACCATCATTCAAGAAATGGAGCAGCAGGTCATGTTTTTAGAGCGGGAAGAGCCGCAATATAAAGGGAATTAAGGAGGGATAAAATGCCAGGCTGGGTAGAAGTTGTCGCAAGAAGTATAGGCATCATCATTATTCTGTTTGCCTTTTTCAAAGGCTTTATCCGGAAGCCTATTGGTGAATGCTCAGCATTTGAATATGGCATAGTAGCTGGCATGAGCGTGATTGGTGCCATTGGAGCTTTTTCTCTTCAATCACCGATTGGATTAGTTCTTACTGCACTTTTTGTATGGGGGCTTTTGGCAATCGGATTAGCTTATGCTGTTGAAAAAAGCGCAAAGGTCCGTACATTTATTTACGGAAGAGGAATTCCATTGATTAAAGATGGGAAAATTCTTGAAGATAATATGACAAAACAACATGTAACAAGTGATGAACTATTAAGAAGATTACGCTCAAAAGATGTATTTCAAACGGCTGATGTAGAGTTTGCGGTGTTAGAATCTAATGGAGAGTTAAATGTATTATTAAAATCAGATAAGCAGCCGATCTCACCAAGTGCCTTGCAAATAAAGGTTGCACAAACAAAACAGCCAGAAACCGTCATTAAAGACGGAGAGATTTTGGATGAACCTTTAGCAACAAGAGGTCTTAACCGCGAATGGCTGGAGACGGAATTGAGTAAAATCGATGTTTCAGTCGAAAATGTGTTTCTAGCTCAAGTTGATAAAGACGGGCAGTTAACAGTTGATTTATTTGATGATCAATTAACCGTACCACAACCGACTGAGCTAGCTTTGCTTTCTGCAAGCTTAAAAAAAGTGCAAGCAGATCTCTCGTTATTTGCGCTAGATACGGAAAATATGCGTTCTAGAGAGCGCTATGAATGGTGTGAAAAAGAAGTAACTGAGTTGATAAATGATTTGAAACCATACACTTCTTAATGCTGAATTAATTCATGTTCTTCGTCTTTACGCGAATAAGCTAATTGCAGGTCCCCTTCATCATTTATCGTGCATAAAAAAATAGTATCGATTCGAATCACTCCCATCTTCTCTAAGCGGCGAAGGAGTGATTCTTTATTCATACCGAGCTCTTCAATCACTTCCTCACGAAACTCACCTTCAATAACAATGGGATAAGAAATTCCAGAATATTTCTTTTTAATTCCAAGATCTTCAATGCTTGGCACAGCTTTATTTGGTTTCCGTTGTACACTGATATCCCCGTTTGCTTCTATAATAGCCAATTTCACATCTCCAATATCAAACACATCTTTTTGCCTAAGCATCTGTAAGACATTATCAATGGAATAACGGATCGAAGCCACATTATCGACTAACATTTTCCCATCTTTTACAACGACGGTCGGCTCAAATGTAATCCACTTACCAAATGGGCGGTTTCTTATCACTTTTAATGCTACAACTTTTTGAAACAAAGCAATGGCAATGATTGCATAGGCAGTATGAATATGACTCACTGTAGGATCTGCAATATCCGCACCGGTTACAGACGCAAGTGTCACAATAACTAAAAAGTCAAATATAGGTACTTGCCCGATGGAACGTTTCCCCATCGTTAAGGTCATAAATAATAAGAGGGGGAGAATGGTGAATATCCGCCCGGTTACAAGCGCGAGTTCTTGAAAAATCATCTTTTTTCTCCTCTCACAAACTAATATGAACGATTATTGCTAGATAATATTTGTTAGTATGTTCCAGTTCCTGCATGATCATGCGAGGAGTTAATCAAGTCATATATATGGTTGTCTTGCATAAACTTGTCTTACAGATAGATAGGTGCCATTCAGCGACATAAACACGAACAAATGCAGTTAAGACATTTTTTAGACGGGACGGGGATAATATATGATGAAAAAAACCGTGGTCATTGGACTAATTTATTTTCTTCTTTCATTTTCAATTGCTCCTCAAGTTGAGGTTGAAGCTAGGAATTTCTCCGTTTCTGCTGAGGCAGCCATTATGATGGAGCAGGAATCAGGAAGAATCTTGTATGCGAAAAATGACCAGACTTCTTTGAGAATCGCGAGTATTACAAAAATCATGACAGCTCTACTCGCAATTGAGTCAGGCAAGATGCAGGAGCAAGTGAAAATTTCAACGAATGCGGAGGGGACAGAAGGGTCTTCTATTTATTTACGAGCTGGAGAGTCTATGCTTTTAGAAGATTTGGTTTACGGCCTCATGTTACGAAGCGGAAATGATGCGGCGGTAGCAATAGCTGAACATGTCGGGGGCAGTTTAGAAGGGTTTGTCTATTTGATGAATGAAAAAGCAAGAGAACTTGGGATGAATCAAACACAGTTTCAAAATCCTCACGGGCTAGATGATCATGAAGACCATTATTCGTCTGCTTATGACATGGCATTATTAACTCGTTATGCCATGGAAAGCCCGCTTTATCAGGAAATTTCTTCCGCTAAAACCCACAGAGTAGACGGAGATCAGATTCGCGTTTGGCATAATAAAAATCGGTTGTTAACGGAGCTGTATGAATATTCAACAGGTGGGAAGACCGGATTTACGAAAAGAGCTAGAAGAACGCTTGTATCGACAGCCTCAAAAGATGATCTTGATTTAATCGTAGTTACTCTAAATGCGCCAAGCGATTGGCATGATCATATGAATCTATTTAACTGGGCATTTGATTCCTTTTCTCTTGAAACATTAGTAGAAGAGGGGATGTTTAAAGATATAAAAGATGAGTTTTACAAAGACCATGTGTTCAGTCCCTATACATTTGAATATCCGTTATTAGGTTCTGAAAAAGAAATGGTCCAACAAAAGATTACTCTTTACCACCCTCCCACAGAGGAAGAGCGTGATCAATACGTGCCGCCTCATCCTGTTGGAAAAGTAGACATTACATTGTCGGGAGAAAAAATTGGCCAGGTTCCACTGTATTATCACCCGCCAGAGGTTGTAGAGAAGCAAGGATTTTGGTCGCGTTTCCTTAGCATTTTCTCGCTCACGCTTGGGGTGAGAGGAATTGATTAATAAAATTTGGGTGGGCATGCTTGTGATCGGCATTGTCTTTGCGGGATTTAATGGAAAGATGGCTGAAGTGAATGAGGCCATCTTCGCTGGCGCTAAGGATGCTGTGGCAATATGCATCGGGTTAATAAGTATATTGGTATTTTGGCTTGGACTGATGAAAATTGCACAAGTCGCTGGGATGCTAAAGGGCTTAGCAAGGCTTATGCGCCCAGTGGCTGTAAGATTATTTCCTGAAGTTCCTCCCAATCATCCGGCAATGGGCTATATCCTATCTAATATGACTGCAAATTTATTTGGCTTAGGAAATGCCGCCACTCCTATGGGAATTAAGGCGATGGAACAGCTTAAAGATTTAAATGAAGGCAGAGACTCTGCCAGTCGTTCCATGATTACCCTGCTTGCTATTAATACAGCGAGCATAACGTTGATTCCAACAACAGTCATCTCAATCAGAATGAGTTATGGCTCTGTTTCACCTACAGAAATCGTAGGGACGACTCTTTTAGCTACTACTTGTTCTACAGTCGGTGCTATTTTAATAGATCGGTATTTTTATTACCGGAGAGTAAGGAAGGGGAGAGCATAGGTGAGCATACTGACAGTCGTCTCCATCTGGTTTATCCCTGTTTTAATTGGTGTCATTTTAGTTTATGGCACCTACAAGCGAGTTCCGACTTATGAAACATTTGTGGAAGGTGCTAAAGAGGGATTTGGTATGGCTATTTCCATTATTCCTTACCTTGTCGGAATGCTTGTGGCTATTTCAGTATTTCGGGCATCTGGTGCAATGGAGTTTTTAATTGAGTTGATGAAACCATTTTTACAAATGGCAGGGGTCCCATCAGAAATTGTTCCTCTTGCAATGATCAGGCCGATTTCAGGTACAGGAGCATTAGGGATGACGAGTGACCTTATTGCAACCTATGGGCCGGATTCTTTTATTGGCAGACTCGCTTCGACCATGCAGGGAAGTACAGATACGACTTTATATGTACTGACTGTATATTTCGGAGCAGTCGGGATCAAGAAGATGGGGGATGCCCTTAAAGTCGGTTTGCTCGCTGATGTTGTCGGAATTATAGCATCTATTATTATCGTAACCATAGTATTTGGTGTATAGAGCCTGACTGTATTTACTAGTTAGGCTTTTTGTATGCAATAAATTTCCTTTTACTAGGTGATAATGGTGACAAAAGCTTGAACGACCCCCAACTGTTATCGCTTCTGCTTGAGAATTAACAGTTTGGGGAGTATGATGGTACATGAGGTGAATGAATAGAATGGAACGGTTACAAAAAGTGATAGCACAAGCAGGGATCACGTCAAGGCGGAAAGCAGAGACGATGATTACCGAAGGAAAAGTAAAAGTGAATGGACAAGTTGTACGGGAGTTAGGAGTTAAGGTCAATCCTAATAAAGACGAGATTGAAGTAGAAGGAGTTCCGATTGATAAAGAAGAACCGGTTTACTATTTAATGTATAAACCACAAGGTGTGATCTCTAGTGTCAAAGATGAAAAAGGACGTAAGGTCGTCACTGATTTCTTAGAGATCGAACAGCGAGTATTTCCAATCGGACGCTTGGATTATGATACATCTGGTCTTATTTTGTTAACAAATGATGGAGAGTTTGCTAATCAGCTGATGCATCCAAAGTTTAAAATTGACAAAGTGTATGTGGCAAAAGTAAAAGGCATCCCAGCTCGCGAAAGTTTGAAAAAGCTGCAGCATGGCGTCGTGCTTGAAGATGGAAAGACAGCTCCTGCAAAAGTTAAGCTGGTCTCAATGGATAAGAAAAAACAAACAGCTATAGTTCAATTGACGATTCATGAAGGCAGAAATAGACAGGTCCGTCGTATGTTTGAAGCAATCGGGCACCCGGTAATGAAGCTGAAACGCGAGCAATACAGCTTTTTAAATTTACGCAGTATGAACCCTGGAGATGTGCGTCCTCTTAAGCCGATAGAAGTGAAGCATCTGCGAGAATTAGCTGTCACGAAACCGTCATAAACTTAAAATGTTGTGCGTGTGAACAACGCTATAATAGTGATAATCACTATTAATTAGTGTAGAAAAGGGGAGATAGACTTAAATGAAACGTAAAAGATTAATCATGCGAACTTCTATACTTGCTGTGATTGCGCTCGCCCTTGCCTATACGTTTTACTCAAACTATATAGCTGACCACAGTGTAGCACGAGCAGGAAATGATGCGGTCAATTTCGCGTTAACTGATCTAGAGGGAGAGCGGATTGAACTTGATGAGTATAGGGGACAAGGGGTATTTCTTAACTTCTGGGGTACTTACTGCCCGCCTTGTGTAAAAGAAATGCCTATCATGGAAGATTTGTATGATGAATACAAAGAACAAGGTGTTGAAATTATTGCTGTAAACGTGAATGAACCTGAATTGACGGTTAATCAATTTGTGAACCGCTTGAATCTTACTTTCCCGATTGCTATTGATAAGGGGATGAGAGTTAGTGATGCTTATGGCATTTCACCACTGCCAACGACAATATTAATTGATGAGCACGGGGAAATTGTAAAAGTTCATACTGGCGGAATGACTGATTCACAAGTAAGAGAGTTCTTAGAGCTTATTAAGCCAAGTACGAATAGTTAATTGAAGTTAATCGAAGGGTAAATCGAGGTGTAAGGCATGAAGAAAGTTACCTGTGAATGCGGCCACCAGAATCCTCTTGGGACGGAGATTTGTGAATCCTGCGGTAAACCGATTGAGGAAAATTCAGAACCAAAGACGCTTCTAAATATGAGGTATGAAGGTGTAGCACGCCGTTCACAAACATATACAACAACGATTATCGACAAAATATGGATGTTCTTTTCATCTGTTAAAGTAGGAATTTGGCTGATTGTACTTACATTAGTAGCTTCGGCATTAGGGACATTATTTCCTCAAGAAATGTATATCCCGCCTACTGCTAACCCATCTATTTACTATGCAGAAGAATATGGGTATTTGGGTGAAATATATTACTTATTAGGTTTTCATAATTTATACAGTTCATGGTGGTACATGCTTCTTGTCGCAGGACTTGGTATTTCTCTAATTATTGCTAGTCTTGACCGAGTGGTTCCTTTGCACCGCGCATTGAAAACACAAAGAGTAACAAGACATGCGAACTTCATGAAACGCCAGCGTGTATATGGAACATCAAGTATTTCTAAAGAAGAGGTTGACGAGGCATTCAGCAAAGTCCGTGAACGCCTGGAAAATAATAAATATAAGGTCTCAGAAGAAAATGGAAACTTAGTGGCAGAAAAAGGCCGCTTTTCCCGCTGGGGTCCTTATGTGAATCATGTGGGACTTATTGTTTTTTTAATTGGCTGTATGCTGCGTTACTTCCCTGGAATGTACATTGATGAGCATGTATGGATCCGTGAGGGTGATCAAGTAGTTGTTCCGGGCACAGATGGCCAGTATTATATTGAAAACGAACAATTCTTATTAGAATTTTATGATGAGGACGATGAAACTTTCGGTGAAGCGATCCAACGCGGCGGCGGAGCTGTCGTCAGCAACTTCCAAACAGATGCCATTTTGTACGAGCGCCAGGATGCAGATACAGTTGGTGACTTAGGAGAACTAGTACCAGTTGCTGAACATGAAATCCGCGTTAACTTCCCGATGAGTCATAATGGATTTAATTTTTATCAGCTTGATTATAAGTTAAATGAATTAAAGACGATGAGTTTTACAGTTGAGAATAAAGAGACAGGGGAAACGCAGGGCCGTATGGACATAGATTTGTATAACCCGCAGTCAAGCTATGATTTAGGTGACGGGTATGAAGTGAAGATTCGTGATTATTTCCCTGACTATTTCTTAAATAATGATAATGTTCCATCAACCCGTTCAAAAATCCCTGATAATCCAGTCTTTATTTTCGAGATGATTACCCCTGAAACACCAGAGGGTGAAGTAAGCTTTGTAGGGATTCGTCAAAACTTAGAGCCGCTTGGTGAAAATCAATACAAGATGACGTTCTTAGATGTTGAAACGAATAATGTTACGGCTCTTGGAGTGAGAAAAGACCGAACGCTTCCACTTCTTATTGCGGGCGGTGTCATCTTTATGATCGGATTGATTCAAGGGTCTTATTGGGCGCATCGAAGAATATGGATTCAACGAATTAACGGCGAAGTGTGGATTGCTGGTCATACGAATAAAAACTGGCTGACCCTGCGTCGTGATATTGATGAAGCGATCAAAGAAACGAACTTAACTTCTCCAAAAGATCAGGTAGAAGAAAAAGAAGCGAGCTTAGAAAGTAAAGATAGTACATTTGAAAATGATCCATTAGAGAAAGACCATATTGACAATAATACAGATAACGAGAGTAAAAAATAAGATTTAAGACAAGCTAGGAGGGTAAAAAATGGCAGCAATAAGCGGTAATTTATTATACGTTGCCTTTTTCCTCTATCTTGCTGCGACCATTGCCTTTGCAGTCTCTGTAACAGGCAGAAAGTGGCGTAACAAGGCAGGAGAAATGAGTGGTAATAGATGGGGCTTTATCGGATTTCTTTCATCGATAGGAGCTTCCTTGTTTGCTACGGGATATTTTATCACCCGCTGGATGCATGCAGGACATGCTCCGGTAAGTAATATGTTTGAATATATGACATTCCTAGGCATCGCGATTGGATACGCATTTGTAATCATTTATGCAATCTATCGTTCGAATGTACTTGGTATGTTTACAATGCCGATTGTTATGTTAATTGTGGCGTATGCTTCACTTTTCCCGCGTGAAGTAGAGCCGCTTATTCCGGCTCTGCAAAGTAACTGGCTGACGATTCATGTTATAACGGTTGCGCTTGGCCAAGGGATTTTATCAATTGGTATGGCAGCTGGATTAGTCTACTTAGTCCGCACGCTTGATTTTACTAAAACAAACAAACGAACTCGTGCATTTGAATTCGTTATGTATTCTTTAATTAGTTTGGTTGGTTTCATTTTAATCGGATATTTATTTAGTGCGATGAATTATGAGGCAACATTTAATTATGTTAATGAACAAGACGTAGAAGCACAGATGGTCTACAATCTTCCTGCTCTGATCGGTCCTCATGAAGGAGAGCTGGTCACTGAAAATCGAATGGAACCATTTTTTAATGCACCGGCAATCATTAGAGCAAATGATTTGAACACAGTGATTTGGTCATTAATTGCAGGTTTAGTATTGTATGCTGCACTGCGCCTTATCTTACGCAAACGAATTGGCGGGGCCATCCAGCCGCTTCTTAAAGGTGTAAGCCCGCAAGCGGTTGATGAAGTCAGTTATCGTGCTATCGCGATTGGATTCCCGGTATTTGCTCTTGGAGGACTTATTTTCGCCATGATCTGGGCTCAAATTGCTTGGTCAAGGTTCTGGGGCTGGGACCCGAAAGAAGTGTGGGCTCTCGTTACCTTCTTATTCTATGCGGCGTACCTGCACTTACGTCTGTCAAGAGGCTGGCAAGGAGAACGTTCAGCTTGGTTATGCGTTATTGGATTTGCCATTATCATGTTTAACCTTGTTTTCGTTAACTTGGTCATTGCAGGCTTGCATTCATACGCATAAGCTGTTTAGACCCTCGTATAGTTGCGAGGGTCTTTCTTTCTATTTATGATAAACACATGTTAGTTTATTTTTCAGTATTTGGCATGCTACACTTAATAGAATGAATTAACTTACCTATTTAGGAGGTTTTATACATATGGAAAAAGAAGCAAAGATTTTAGTCGTAGATGATGAGGATCGTATTCGCAGACTTTTGAAGATGTATTTAGAAAGAGAAAATTATGAGGTTGAAGAGGCTGAAAATGGTGAGAAGGCATTAAGCCTCGCACTTGAAATAGACTATGACCTTATTTTATTAGATATTATGATGCCTGGAATGGATGGAATTGAAGTATGTCAGGAACTCCGTAAAACAAAGGCGACTCCAGTGATGATGCTGACAGCAAAGGGAGAAGAAGCTAACCGCGTACAAGGGTTTGAAGTAGGTACGGATGACTACATCGTAAAGCCATTTAGCCCACGCGAAGTTGTTTTAAGAGTGAAAGCGCTCTTGCGTCGTTCGTCTACAACGAAATTCCTCCAGACTGATACGCAGACAAAGGATGTACTTGTCTTCCCGCATCTTACAATTGATAATGATGCACACCGTGTGTCTGTTAATGGAGATGAGATCAGTTTGACTCCAAAAGAGTATGAGCTGCTTCATTATTTAGCACAATCACCAGATAAAGTGTTTTCACGAGAACAGCTGTTAAAAGATGTATGGAACTATGATTTCTTTGGAGATCTTCGTACGGTTGATACACATATTAAACGCTTACGTGAGAAATTAAATCGTATCTCCCCTGAAGCTGCAGCAATGATCTCTACTGTATGGGGCGTTGGGTACAAGTTTGAGGCACAGAAAGAGTAATGTTGTGGCGAAGCGTTGTCGGTAAACTTTGGTTTACCATTCTATTGCTAGTATCAGTGGTATTAACGATTCTTATGGTCTTGCTATTGCAATCATTTGAACGTTTTCATGTAAATGAAGCAGAGTCGCAGCTTGTTAATCATGCGAACATGATAGCAGCTATATTTGATGGGTATGATGAACAAGATGATGCACTAAGAACCATATCACAATACGGTTCATCCTTTGAAACCCACGCATTAATTTTTGTGGAAGGGACAAAGGTCTGGGGAACAAATAACAGTGCCAATGATGACATTTATGCTCAATTATTTATGACTAACCCGGTTTTAAGTGAAGTATTTAATGGTGAACAAGTGGTTGCAACAGAAGGCGATTTTCCTTTATCTGAAAACGGAGAGGCGAGTCACACAGAAATGATGGTTGTCGGCGTACCTCTTCAGCCAACAGAGCTTGATAATAGTGCAGTATTTTTATATCAATCATTATCAGCTATTGAAGAGACGTCAAATGAAACAAAGCAGATTGTTTATTTTTCAGCCGGGATTGCTATTGTTTTAACAACCATTTTTGCATTCTTCCTCTCTTCTAGAATTACAGCTCCTCTTCGTAAAATGAGACAGGTCGCACTAGAAGTGGCTCAAGGCCAGTTTAAAACGAAGGTGCCGATTCTTACACATGATGAAATTGGACAGCTTGCTATGGCTTTCAATCGAATGGGAAGAGAATTAAACCGCAACATTCATGCTCTTAACCAAGAAAAAGAACAATTGTCTAGAATCTTAGTTAGTATGGCAGATGGAGTCATCACTCTTGACCGCAAAGGCCAAGTGATTGTGACCAATCCGCCAGCAGAGCGCTTTATGCAGTCTTGGTTTTATGAACAAGGGATTAATGACGATTCTTCTGTACTGCCTGAAGCGGTGGAACAATTATTTCAGCGTGTCGTATCTGTTGAAAAGGAACAAATGATTGAGATCGACGTGCAAGGAAGAAGCTGGGCTATTTTAATGACTCCGCTCTATGACCGGGAATATGTTAGAGGTGCGGTTGCGGTAATCCGCGACATGACAGAAGAAAGACGTCATGATAAACTGCGTAAGGATTTTATTGCAAATGTATCTCATGAACTTAGAACGCCGGTGTCTATGCTGCAAGGGTACAGCGAAGCGATTATTGATGATATTGCAGGCTCTGAAGAAGATAAGAAGGAATTTGCAAAGATCATTTATGATGAATCGCTAAGGATGGGTCGCCTTGTGAACGAGCTCTTAGATTTAGCACGTATGGAAGCTGGTCATATTGAGCTTCATATGGAAGCAGTAGAGCTTGGGGCATTTTCTGATCGGATCGTGAGAAAATTTCAAGGTTACGCAAAAGATGAAGGGGTTGCTCTCAGGCTTGATCATTTAGAAGACGGATACACCAACTCATTTGATCCTGACAGAATTGAACAAGTGTTAACGAACTTGATTCATAATGCCATCAGACATACGGGTGAAAATGGCAGAGTGACAGTGAAAGTTAGATCGAATGAATATGGTGTGAAGTTTGACGTGATTGATACAGGATCGGGAATTCCTGAAGAAGACCTTCCTTACGTGTTTGAGAGGTTTTACAAAGCAGATAAAGCGCGTACGAGGGCAAGAGGTGGGACTGGTCTAGGGCTTGCGATAGCGAAGAATATTGTCGATGCCCATAAAGGTCAGATTTCTGTTCACAGCAAAATTGACGAGGGAACGACATTTTCCTTCTTTATTCCTGAAGCTGGTACGGAGAAAGAAGAACTGTCCCGATAAATCTTGTTTCATCTGAAACGTAAATATTAAGAAAAAAGGCAGCCGCTGCGGCTGTCTTTTTTGATTCAAATTTGTTAGCAGTCGTCAAATTTATTTCGATAATAAAAATAAATTGATTTACGTAATCGAAGCTGATACAATATGACAGGATAAATACTTAGGAGGCTAACTAATGTCCACGCGACAGCTTGAAAATAGAATCGGCTATCACATCGGTATACTCTCTCACCGAATTCAAAATCAATATAACCTTAAACTTGCAGACTATGATCTCACTGTAGCTCAATCAAGAGTCTTATATTTGCTTGTCACATATGGTTCCCAAACTCAGGTAGAGCTTCAAAAAAAGTTATATATAAAAGGTTCAACAATGAATGGGATTATCGAATCGTTGTTAAAGAAAGATTTGATTCAAAGAGTAACGAGCGAAATGGATAAACGGGCTAAGATTGTTCATATCTCTGATGAAGGCAAAAAGATAGAAGCACAGTTATGGGAAGAACTTAATCAACTAGAAAGCAGCTTGATGGAAGGATTTGATCCTGAAGAAAAGGAGCTTCTAATTACTTGGTTAAAAAGAATTGAAAACAATGTCCAATGCGAAAAGACGTCTAATTGATAGACTGTTTGAAAGGAAGAAACATATATGAAAGAAAAAATGAAAAGTGACAAGCTAGGTACAGAGTCTATACCTAAGCTTTTACGAGATTTATCCATCCCGGCAATGATTGGGATGTTTGTTATGGCTTTATATAATGTGGTTGATACTATCTTCATATCCTACGGTGTAGGAATCGAAGCGGTAGCAGGAGTAACGATCGCGTTTCCTGTGATGATGATTATTATGGCAGTGTCAGCTGCGATGGGAATCGGGGGAGCCTCAGTTATTTCCAGAAGACTCGGGGAAAAGCGGGGAGAGGAAGCAAACCAGGTATTTGGAAATATTATCTCAATTATTTTGCTGATCAGCATAATCGGGGTTATTGCCTCTTTTACCTTCTTAGAGCCAATGCTTGTCTTATTTGGAGCAAGTCCTGATATTCTACCGTATGCTGTTGAATATATGTTCCCAATTATGCTTGGAACATTTTTCTTTTCATTCGCTTTTGCAACGAATAACATTGTAAGGTCTGAAGGAAATGCAAAATTTGCGATGAACACAATGATTATTCCAGCGGTGTTAAATATTATCTTAGACCCCATCTTTATTTTCGGGCTAAATATGGGCGTGCAAGGAGCGGCTGTTGCAACAGTTATCTCTCAAGCTGCCGTTACCGTTGTTATTTTACGCTATTATCTAACTGGTCAAAGTTCACTTTCCTTAGCGTGGGAAGACTTGAAAATTAAATGGAGCATCGTAAAAGAAGTCGTATCAGTGGGAATGCCGGCCTTTGTTCAGCAAGCCTCAGGAAGTATCATGATGATTGCTATTAATACGATGCTCATTCAATATGGCAGTGATCTCTATGTGGGGATCTTTGGGATCATTCAACGCATTCTTATGTTTGCAGTTATGCCGATCATTGGGGTCATGCAGGGCATGATGCCTATTGTAGGTTATAACTACGGAGCCAAGCAGTTCGAGAGAATGCGAGAAACTATATGGCTGACATTAAAAGTGGTCGTGATCTCATCTGTTGTCATCTTTTTATCGATGATGATTTTCCCTGCTTGGTTTATGAGAATCTTTACAGCCGATCGTGAAGTCATTGAAGCTGGTGCAAGTGCGATGCGGATTTTATTCTTAACCTTCTTTGTCGTTGGAGTACAAGTGGTTGCCGGAGGACTGTATCAGGCGCTCGGGAAACCAAAGCCAGCCTTGATCTTGTCGCTTTCTAGACAAATCTTATTCTTGATTCCGCTTGTTTTAATTCTGCCTCGTTTCTTTGGAGTCAGCGGGGTGTGGATTGCGTTTCCGATTGCCGATGTGCTGTCATTTGTGTTAGCGTCTGCGCTTTTATATAAAGATCGCGATACGATTTTAGTCAAAGGACGTGCTGAAGTTGAAAGCGAAGAAAAAGTTATTGGGATAACAAATTAATATTGGCTTATTTTCTAATGTGCAAGCTTGTTATTGCTAATTTAAAGTGATTGACCACATTTTGACCACATTTCAAAAAACTTTTTTCATTAGATTACTAAACTTCTTTGAAGCTTTCTCTTCCATATCAGAAGTGAGGTGTTCATATATATTCATAGTTGTTTCAATCTCAGTATGACCTAGGCGCTGCTGAATTTCTTTAATACCCACGCCAGCTTCAATTAGTAGCGAGGTGTGGGTATGCCTTAATGAATGTGGAGTTAAATGTTTATTAATATCTGTTTGATTTAATAATCTAGTCATTCTCCAATTAATAGTTTTCTGTAACATAGGGTGACCTGAAGGTTTGGTGAAAATAAAGTTATTATCAACATATTCATCACGATGGTACATTTTTAATAAGTTTTGCTCTTTTTTGTGCTGTTTTAAGGAGTTAATTATATTTTCGTCGATTTTATTTTGCGTATGGAACCTTTAGTTTTAGGAGTTAAAGAAGATAGTCTTTGTCATTGTTTTTGGAGTTATAAATGGTTTTGTAATATTGATAGTATTTTCATCAAAGTCAATATCTGACCATTTTAAGGCAATTAATTCACCTATGCGGATTCCGCTGAATGCTAGCAGGGGAAATATATATTTATCTTGAGGTAAGCCGGTTAAAGCATGTTTTAAAAAAATACTAAGCTCCTCTTTTTCTAAGAACTTAAGCGATTGTTCTTGGTTTTCTACCTCTTCAATAGTATCTACCTTACGGATTGGTTTTGCGAAATCTGTAGGGTTTTTTTAATTAAGTCATATTCAAGTGCTTTTTTAAAGATCATCCTTCCAGTTGAGTGAACACCGCTTATAGTATTAAGAGCATAACCTTCTTCATGTAGAGTGTTTAATACTTTCTGGTAAGCAGCAATATTAATATTTTTCAACTTCATATAACTTAAATTTTTTAATGGGAGCTTTAATTGAAACGTGCACGGGTGTTACTTCTGGGCCCCTACCCCCTTTGGAAACCCGTAAGTAGGAAAAGTTAGCACTTTCTTTCCGTACGCTCCTTGCGTCGCTAGAGGATACCAAAGGGGGCCTCCCAGTGTAAAGGCACCGCTACGCTTAGAACTCTTAAGCATATAGTATTAGTGTTAGTGTTAGTATTCCTTCAAAAATGAAGCCCACTATAAAAGTTAAATTTGGGTAAGGAGTTTTTCCTTTTTACATTTAGCTATTTCCATCAAATCCGGACGATTCTCTACATCAAACATAACCATGGCTAATTCTAAATACTTTAATGATTCCTTAGGTTTATCCAGTAAAGAATAAATATAAGATAGTTGATAGTAGAAATTACCTAATAAATAGATAGAGTCATTTGCTTTACTTACTTTGATTCCTTTATTACAAACATCAATGCTCGCTGAGAGAGATTGGATGTTAATTAATATTTTTGAATAATTATAAAGTATTTTTGCTTTAAGTTTAAAGTTTAACGAGGGGTGGGTGTCTATTTCATAAAATAACTCCTCGTATATCGTCATAGCCTCATTATATTTTTTTTCTTCTCCATAGATAATACATAAACTATTCATAATAGATAGATCGATATCGGACTGAGATTTTTTTGCGGTTCCTCTTTTTGAAAAAGCTTCTTTTAGAAGGTTAATAGCTCTTTTAGAATCCCCAGTAACATGAAATGCACAAATTCCTTCCAACCATAAAAGGTATTGCTCCCCCTGTTGTGATTTAAAGTAGGGGTTGGCCTTCTCCGCTCTTATAAAGGACTGTAAATCTTCAAAGGATTTGTTTCTTAAAAGCACCTCAACTTGATAAATAACTTCATTAACATATTCAAAATTGTTGTATTTAGCAAAATTAATTATGTAATTAGCATCCACACCTAACCTTTCACTAATCTTCATCAATAGAAATGAAGAGGGTATAACTAAACCTTTTTCAATTCTACTAATAAGGGTCTGATCACATATTTCATGTGCAAGCTCCCCCTGGGTCAAACCATACCTCAGCCTAATATTCTTGATAGCAAAACCTATATTAAAATCATTCATTTTAGCCCTCCGAAATCCAATATGCAAATTTTCATACTGAAATAAGAAATTAAAAGATATTCTACATACTAATTAACTTATTATCACCAGAATGTATTATATAGGAAAATAAGTATTTTTATATTTAGTATACAATGATTTTAACAAAAGTTAGGAGGATAGACATGAGAAAAAAATACTTATTTACAATTGCAGCATTAACATTAGTACTTGCTATTAATTCATTTGGACTAGGAGCGGATCTTCCGTTACCACTTAATGATTTACCGTATGAACATTAAAAGAGTAATCAACTTAATTGCGATATAACTGTGATGGAGGTGACTAATAAATTGAAGCTTTATTATAGGATAAGATCATTTGTAGCTATTCAATGGTCAAAGTTATTGCCTTCATCATACAGAAAGTTTACGTTGAGCAATACAAAACAGAGAGAGAGTTACACTGGAACTACAATAAAAAAGCCTATAAACGAGTGGAGAGTTGCATTAATTACAAGTGCAGGGGTTCATTTAAAAACTGATGAACCTTTTAATGTTGAAACATTAGAGGGAGACCATACATATCGTATAATCCCTTCTACTACAAAACATAATGACTTAGATGTAACACATATCTATTATGATACACGTCATTCTAAAGCAGATGTATCCATTGTTTTCCCTTTAGAACAACTTAAATCACTAGAAGGTAAGGTGATAAAGGCTGTATCTGAATATAACATTGGGTTAAACGGTGGAACCTTAAACCATAAGCCTCATGAGGAGATCACAGCACCAAAAGTTGCCGAGATATTAAAAAATGATCAGGTAGATTTAGCGATCTTAGTGCCTGGTTGAGGCGAATGCCACAATGTACTTGGGCTGTATGCTCAAGCTTTAGAAGAAAGTCATATTGCCACTGTAATGATTACATTAATTCCTGGTATCGCTGAAAAGGCAAAAATCCCTCGAAGTCTACAAGTGCCTTTCAGGTTAGGGCGTCCATGTGGGGAGCCTTTTGATAATGATATAAGGTATGAAGTACTAAACCAACTCTTTATTGCTGCACAGACTCCTCCTGGGACCAATACATTATTCAATGATGTACAGCAGAATGAAGGAAGTGGTTAAAATGAAAGTTTTAGATGTTGTAGTGATTGGAGCAGGCCAAGCTGGTTTATCTCTTGGGTACTATTTAAAAAGAGACAAGAAGGATTTTGTCTTATTAGATAAGCATAAGAATTTAGGTGACTCTTGGAAAAAGAGGTATGATTCTCTCAAACTTTTTACACCAAGAAAGTATAGTTCTTTGCCAGGTTTAGTTCTTGAAGGATCACAAGATGGTTATCCATCTAAAGATGAGGTAGCAGCTTACTTACAAAAGTATTCTGAGAAGTTTATGTTACCTGTTCAATTAAATACCTTGGTTCAATTAGTTTCTAAAGAAGGAAGTCTCTATAGAGTAAAGACTAATAATGGTGATTATGTAACAAAAAATTTAGTGGTTGCTACTGGGCCATTTCAAGAACCATATACACCTGCTTTTAACAAGTCATTCTCAAATGAAGTAAATCAGCTCCATTCTGATGACTATCGAAATAAAACTCAATTAGTTAAAGGCAACACTTTAATAGTAGGTGCTGGAAATTCAGGTTATCAAATCGCCACAGAACTATGTGAGGATTATCCAGTGTATTTAGCTGAAGGTAAGAGAAATAAAAACTTACCTCATAAAATTCTCAATAAAAGCATCTTTTGGTGGTTTGATGTATTGGGGTTATCTAAAGTTACTGAAAGACACCTAGTAGGAAAAATATTAAAAAAGAATGATCCTGTTATAGGTAAGGAACATAAACCCTATATAAAAGCAGGGAAGATAAAGATGAGAAAAAGGTTGAAATCTGCTTCTCAGAATATAGCAATATTTGAGGATGGAGATAGATTGACAGTTAATAATGTAATTTGGGCAACGGGTTTTGTTTATAGCTACCCTTGGTTAGAGGTGGATGGTGTAATTGATCCAAATAATACCCCGATTCAATCACGAGGTGTTACTAATCAGCCTGGGTTCTTCTTCCTTGGTCTACCTTGGATGCATACGCGGGGATCAGCTCTTTTAACCGGAGTTAATAAAGATGCAGAATATTTATCAACAATTATGAGGTGAATAAGATGAGCGATGAATTTATTTTAGAAAAAATCAGATCAATAATAACAAGTTACACCCCATTAAAGCCAGAAGATATCAATCTGGAAAGCCATTTAACAGATGAACTGGAATTAGATTCAGCAGACCTACTAGAACTTGTGATGACTGCAGAGGAACAGTTCAACATTAATATTGACGATTCAATATTTGAAGAAGTGAAAACGATACAACATATTGTTAACACTATTAAAGAATCTAAAATTGTAAATTAACGGGGGAATGAAAATGGAATTTGTAACTACTATTAAAGAAGCGGGTCTTTCACCAGTAAATACATTAATCGGTAGTGCAAGTGAACTATACAAGCTACCCTATGAAACTGCCTGTGAATTAAAAGGGCAAGTAATTGCTGAAAATTTCAAGCATCACTATGAGAACAATGATTTTTATAGAGACGCTTGTTTGAAAAAAGGTGTTACTCCTGAGGATGTAAAAGGATTTGAAGATTTAACTAAGATTCCTTTAATTCCAGTAGGGACATTTAAACAATGTGACTCACACCTTCTACTAACTTCTAAAATGACAGATATTGAGTTTGAAATGAGAAGTACTGGAACAAGCGGTATTCCAAGTGTGTCACGAAGAGATGTAAAGACCATGGATAACGCTAGTGATGGCATTATTAAAATGTATAGAGAATTCTTCCAAGCATCTAGAGGAATGGGACTATTCTTATTCCCTCCTACTGAAGAGATGCCTGAAATGGGTATGGTTAAAGTATTAAATGTATTTGCAGGTTTATTTGATGGTAGTGTGAACCTAGTTAAAAAAGTTTCATTTAATCCACAAGAAGCTGTAGAGCGTCTAAATAACTGGGAAGGTATGCATACTCGTCATATTGTAGGGCCACCATTCTTAATTCATAGATTACTAAAGTATTTGATGGATAATGACATAAAATTAAAACTTGATAATAAGAGTTTTATTGTGACTTTAGGTGGGTGGAAAAGGTTTACTGGACAACAAATTTCAAGAGAAGAATTCAATAAGCGTTGTGAAGAGTATTTAGGCGTGAAGCAAAGTAATGTACGTGACATGTATGGTTTAGTAGAAGCAAACATGCTTGCTATCGAATGCGATCAGCATAAAAAACATATGCCGCCTTGGGTACATATTTCTATAAGAAATCCTAAGAATGTTCTAGAGGAGGTAAACCCTGGAGAGAGAGGGGTTATAGCTATATTTGATCCTACCTCTACTTCATACCCAGGATTTATCTTAACTGAGGATGTCGGGTATATTCATACTGATGAAGCATGTACATGTGGACGTTCAGGTCAAATGCTTCATTATATTTCAAGATTACCAGGAGTCGAAGTAGGTTGTTGTGCAATAAATCTTGAAAAATATATTGAAGAAAATGAAGAGAAAATGAAAAAAATGGCTGGTGAACTGGAACATGTATAATGATAAGATTTGTGATCATTTCATGAACCCTAGAAATATCGGTGTATTGGAAAAACCTGATTATATAGTGGAAATTGGAAATCCTATTTGCGGGGATACTATTCATCTATATTTAGAAGTGAAGAGTAAGAAAGTTACCGATATAAAATTTCAGGCGTATGGTTGTACAGGATCCATTGCAACAGCTAGCATCCTTTCAGAAGTAATTAAAGGTAGTACATTTGAAGAAATCAGTTCGTACAATAAAGAATTTGTTACTGAATCTTTAGGGGAATTAGAGCCTTCTCAAATGCATTGTATTGATATTGGAATCAATATACTTAGTTATTCTTCTGAACCTTGGAAGCACATTAAAGTGAAAACTGATTATTTAGTTGAAGAAGGTGAGCTGGTTGAATAGAACAGCTTATCTTGATAACAATGCAACTACACCACTTAGAGAGCCAGTGCTGAACAAAATGCTGCCATATTTGAAGGATTCCTACGGGAATCCTTCAGCTTTATACAATCTAGGTAAAGCAGCTAAAGAAGCGGTTATACAAGCCAGGAAAAATGTTGCTGCTTTAATTGACTCAGAAGAAGAGCAAGTTATCTTTACGTCTGGTGGTTCTGAAGCTAATTCAACAATTTTAAAAGGCTATTGCTTAGGGAAGAAAAAAAAGAAGGGTCATGTGATAATTTCTTCTATTGAGCACCCAGCCGTATTAAGAGCATGTGATTACTTAAAGTCTGAACATGATTATGAAGTAACAATATTGCCTATTAGTTCTAGTGGGATAGTCAATGTGTTCGATTTAAGAAATAGCATTCAAAAGAACACCGTTTTGGTTAGCATTATGATGATTAACAATGAGTTAGGCAGTATACAACCAATTATGCAAATAGGAGAAATTTGCGAAGAGGAAGGTATACATTTTCATTGTGATGCTGTTCAAGCAGTGGGTAAACTATCTATTTCAGTTAAAGAGTTAAGAGTGAACAGCCTTTCTTTATCCGCACATAAATTCGGTGGTCCTAAAGGGATAGGGGCACTATTTATTAATGATAAAGAAAGTGTGATTCCTCTCATTCATGGTGGGGGTCAAGAATTTGATTTTAGATCTGGAACTGAAAATGTAGCGGGAATAGTAGGTTTAGGGGCAGCGGCATCAATAATAAACAATGAAATAGAAAAGGTCACCCAACATTTTTTTGAATTGAGAGATGAATTCTTGAAAGGTTTGAGCAGTTTAGAGGAATGGGAGATAAACGGCAATTTAGATTTATCTTATCCCTCTACCTTAAATGTTTCTTTTAAGCATATAAGAGGAGAAGCACTTGCAACAATGTTAAATCTACATGGTATTTCAATATCTATTGGTTCAGCATGCAGTAGTTCTTCTCCAAAACAATCTCACGTATTAACTTCATTAGGGCTAGATGATCAAACAATAAAAAGTTCAGTTAGGTTTAGCTTTGGATACCAAACTACAGTAGATGAAGTAAGGTATGCTGCTGAAACTTGTATTAAAGTTGTAAACCAGCTTCGATCACTTTCAACACAACATATATAAGGAGTACTACATGAATTCTCTAAAACTTATTGCCCCAGTAAGGTCGTCATTTATGATGAAACAAATGTTAGAAGCAAAAGTAGATGAAGTACATTTAGGACTTAAAGCCTCCCAACTCATTAATTTATCATATGATAGTAGGTATCAATTCGTGAATGGTATACCTACTCAAGTTGAGAACTTAGATGAATTAAACGAAATAACCAAAATTAGTCATGAAAATAATGTGACAGTAAATTTTATGGCTAATAGTAAGTACGTGCCTGAATCTTTAAGGGAAGATTATCTTTCACATATCAAACTAGCTGTAGAAGCTGGAGTTAATAGAGTCACGGTTTCAAACCTTAGCGCACTAAACTGGTTAGCTGAAGCAGATTTAGGTATTCCAATTGATATAGGAACTTTTATGGCTGCTACGAATATGGGGTATTTCCGATACTTAGAAAGCATGGGAGTGCAAAGGGTCGGTATACCACAAGGAATGACATTAGATGAAATAAGTGATATATCTGCTAAAACAAATTTGGAATTAATAGTTACAGGAAATTTTGGTGGAGGAAATGTATGTGGCCATTGCAGGCTAGAAGAATGCCCTACAGATAAAGAAATTGGGCAAGGGTGTAGAACATCGTATAAAGTAACAGATTTATTCAGCGGGGTAGATTTAGAGAACGGTCAAGTATTAGATGGTGCAACTGACTGTAGTTTGTGTAGTATACCAGAGCTAATCGATGCTGGCGTTGGCTATATTAAGTTAATAGGTCGTGAGGTGCCAAACCCTATAACTACTTCGAAAATATGCCAAATATATAAAACATGGATTACAGAAGTTGAAAAAGGCAGAACTAGTGAAGACATTTATAGTTCTCTGGATGATGAAGATTTGATGTGGAATATGATGTGGAAACCAAGGTTCTGTGAAAAGAAAAGATGTTCTTATCTTCAGACCCCTGTTACTAACTCTTATGTTTAAGTGTGGTGGATATTTTGCAAAAGAAGCAATTAAAGATTTCTGATACTTCTATTAGAGCAAGTGAAGCTTTTGAATTAGAATGGGATGAAATGGTTATTGGCAATCCAAGCTGCTACCATAAATTTATGCAACCGGCTGATATTGAGTTTTGGGTAGAGTATACCAATAAGAAAAACATTACGTTAGTCGTTGAACTTCCTGTAGTTTTTCAAAGTCACCTTGAAGCCTTAATTGATTTTGTAAGGGTTTTAATTAATAAATATCATATTAAGTCGTTTATAATCAATGATTTTGGCATGTTATATGAAATGAATAGATTTGAAGGTAACTCACTTAACATTAGACTTGGCCAATTGCTCAATTATAACCAATATAACTCACCTTGGAGTGATAGAAGCCTAAAACATGAATTAGAAAATATAAAAGTTATAACTAAAGAAAGCAGTTTAGAGGCAGAGTCCATATTAGATTTAATAACGTTATGGAATGTATGTGAAGTTGAAGTTAACCTGAACACCATTTCAGAAAAAGAAAAAATTAAATATCAAAGATACGGGGTAACTGTAAGTGGGGTAGTTAATGCTCAATTATTAGCTGTCAGTAGATCCTGTCATGCAGTAAGGCTATTCGATGGAGAAGTAGGTAGCTGCCAATCATTATGTAACAAGCCATTAAATTTAGAGGCGTTATATAAGTGGGAAAGGTATGACGACCAACTAAAGCGTATGTCTTTAGAAACAAGAAATTCCTTATCCTCATTAAAACTAGTAGGTAATAGTATTTGGTTAGGGAAAAGTCTCTCTGGGAGAAATATTGATCTTCTTAACACAGTATCTTTTGACTTAAGAGTTCAAGAACCACAAGTATTAATCGAGAATTATAGTTCTCTATTTTCAAAAAAGGTCTTAACATAGGTGGAGAAAAGCGATGAAGGTATTCAAAGATCTCATCATGCAAAAAACTACTCTTGTAGCAATTGGTGCTCTTTTATTATTCCAATTAGTTTTCGGTATAGTTTGGCTTACTAGTTATAGTGAAGTACATCAAAGAACTAATCTAGCCACAATTGGGGTCATTAGTGAGAGGGTTGAAGTTAAAGAATTGCTCAACCTGGAAAGCCAAATAGATTTCAATATTAACTATTATGAACAGTTGGACAGTGCCCTTGCTGACTTACAGAGTAACGATATTTTTTTGATCATTCATTTTGACGATGAATTTGCAACTAATTTAGCAACTGAACAAGTTTCTACTTTAAGATATTATATAAACGATGCAAACTCTTTAATGGTAGAGGGTATTGTCACACCGGTGATGATAAGTGTCACAGCAGCTGTTGATAAATTGAATTTACTCAATAGTACGGCTAACATATTGGGATCATTGAATATGCCTCAAGAACAAACTGAGGAAACGCTACAAGTCCTTGCATCTGGTATTGGTTCTACAGTAGAGACTCTAAATCCTATTGAAACGCATGCGGAGAAAATGATACCTCTTATGGTAGTGTTATCTTCATTTGTCGGTTCCATGGTGATGGCTATGTTTATGAATCAGTCAGTAATTTCCTTAAGGACAAAACCATGTTGTAAATGGAAATTGTATGTGTCATGGCTTATTGTAAATCTTCTCAGTGCTATTGTAATTGGATTGATTTCAGGTTTTATAATCTTACTCAGTAATTTGAGTTTTAATGATTTTAGTTTCTTAAATTTCTGGTTGTTCCAATCCATAAGCTTATTATCTTTTATGTTAATAACTGCTTTATTCTTGATATTGTTTAATCAGCTGGGGATGGCTATTAATATTTTTCTTTTGTCCACTCAATTGGTTACGTCAGGAATATTGGTTCCTCAGTTATTCTTAACAGATTTTTATCAAGGTCTTAGCAATTGGCTACCAGCAACTTATATGGCTTCTGGAATATATAAGATATTGTTTACTGATATGAAGGTAACTGGAGAGATCACGAATCTAGTCATATCGATAGCGCTTAGTTTAGTAGCAATATTTATTGTAATATTAATACAGTCGAAACTTAAAGAAGTAAAGAAAAATAAAGTGAAAAGTACTGTGGGTATTTAAATTAAATATATAGTTTAAAGGACGCATTAATTTTATTAATGTGTCTTTTTGAATTCATTTTACAAGAGTTCTTTTGTACAGGCAGCCTCATCAATCATCAAACTAATATTAAGCCCATAATAAGAACCATTAACACCGCCTGAAGTATTCTTGTAATGAGCTGATAGGGAATAGCCTTTCTTTAAGAGAGAGGAATAAATAGAAGAGTAAGGCTTCTTAATATAGCCTAATTGATAGGACCCTTGGCCTGTAACAGTAACAATTACAGCAACTGCATTAGGGAATTCACAAAACTAAGTCACTTGCTGCACAGTACAACGATACTAACAGGGAAGATCTATTAAAGACCACGTACCAAGGAGAATATTGGTATTGTGTACCAATGATTCTCTATTAATAAATTGACCACAAATTGACCACACAATTAAATTATTAATAATAAACAAGGGTGAACTTAAGTAAATAAGTTCACCCTTGTTACATATTCAAATTGCCTAAAGTAAAGCATTTGACCCTGCAGTTTCACAAAGTTAATTGCTTACTTATATGCAGGGCATGATGCCTATTGTGGGCTATAACTACGGCGCCAAGCAGTTTGAGAGGATGCGAGAAACGATATGGCTAACATTAAAAGTCGTTGTCATTTCGTCTCGCCATCTTTTTATCGATGATGATTTTCCCTGCTTGGTTTATGAGAATCTATACAGCAGATCGGGAAGTCATTGAAGCTGGTGCTAGTGCGATGCGGATTTTATTCTTAACCTTCTTTGTTGTCGGTGTGCAAGTGGTCGCCGGAGGACTGTATCAGGCGCTCGGGAAACCAAAGCCAGCCTTGATCTTGTCGCTTTCTAGACAAATCTTATTCCTGATTCCGCTCGTATTAATACTGCCTCGTTTCTTTGGAGTCAGCGGGGTGTGGATTGCGTTTCCGATTGCTGATGTGCTGTCATTTGTGTTAGCGTCTGCGCTGTTATATAAGGATAGGGATACGATTTTAGTTAAGGGACGTGCTGAAGTTGAAAGCGAAGAAAAAGTTATTGGGATAACAAATTAAGGCAATCAATTTTAAATTGCTTTTGGCTTTAGCCGAACATTACCCCTCGACTTTTTGTTAGAGAAAATGCTTTTAAGACGATTGCGTTTAACGTAATCGTCTTTTCATATTTAACTTAGGATATGGATTACTAATAGGAATTGTTTAGTAACAAAAATGATAATTAGAATTCGAAAGTAATAACTGGAAGTCCGATTGGGGATAACTACTATGAAACTCATGCAATAAATCTTATTCTGCTTATATACTCTTAAAGAAGGAATAGGTGAAAACATATGGAGGTCTTAAAAGAGTCAGCTATTATCTTAGCGAGAATTATTACGATTTTCCCCTTATTTTTAATAGTAACACAGTATATGGGCAAACGTTCGATTGGAGAAATGCCTATTTTCGATTTTCTTATCATTATGACCTTAGCCAATGTGGTAGGAGCAGACATTGCTGATCCCAAAGTTGATCATATTTATACATATTTAGCTATTATAGTGATTCCTCTAATACAAAGATTTATTGCCTATTTATCCATAACCCACCGGAAGATAGGGAAAAATATCACATTTGAACCCACATTAGTTATACAAGATGGAAAGCTTTTAGTGGAAAATTTAAAAGGAATTAGGTATACCATCGACAATGTGCTGCAAATGTTACGACAAAAAAATATTTTTGATATAAATGAGGTGAAAATAGCAATTATCGAAGCAAACGGTCAAATAAGTGTGTTGAAAAAAGATAATAAATTGGGAGTAACCATTGAGGATATGAATGTACAAAAGAAAAGTAAAAGTTTGTCATATCCCTTAATCGTAGAAGGGAAAATTTACGAAGATATCTTAATCTATTTAGGTTTAAATCGGCAATGGTTAATTGCTGAATTACAAAAAAGTCGGGTTGCTCAAGTAAATCGCGTCTTCTTCGCTTCCATTAATGATGACCAAGAACTTCACGTATCCTTAAACAATGAACAGCAGCAAATGCCGACTATTTACAACTAATTGAGGGTCCGTTTCAAACTCGTTACTTTCTAATGTTCTTCACAAGAGTAACTCAAATACAAAGCAATTTGCTTCACAGTAGAACAATAGCATTTAAAGAAAAATGAATTTATTATCACACTAAGTAAGGAAACCTTATGATAAAAAAAGCGGTGAGACCCTGCATTACTATAGTAATGCGGAGTCTCACCAGCCCTTCTAAGGAACAAAGGTGTATGTCAGTCAACATATTAAAATGAGTCGTTATGTTCGAAAGACTCGTTATGAAAACATTTTTATTGTTATTTTGAAGTTGGCATCTCAAGAGCAAGTTTTGCTTTTTCTAGGTCATGACTGACTTGCTCGTCAACATCATAAGCATGATACATTTCCTGCTCAATCATATAGGTAGCCACCTCATGATGTAATTGGATCGTTTCATCTAGTTGTTTCTTTAAAATTTTATGGATCTCAGGGCTTGCTGTTTCCGTAATCGCTACTGCATAGCTCCTTACAGCTGCTTTTGCAGTTACTAGAAGATCTGTTGCAATGACCTCATCATTAATTAAATCTTTATTATTGATTTTATCAAGAATACTAGACATAAGCTTATTCTCCTTTCTCTACTTTTTCTAAAATAGTACGCAATTCTTTAACAGCCTCTTGAGATGCAGCGGCATCTTTTTGTAGCAATTGTTTTAGTTTCTTGTCAGAAGCCAGCCCTTGCATCATTGAGGATTTTGCAGCACTAGCTGATTTAATTGTCAGCATTTCATGAACTTCTAACACTTCATGAGCTGCGTAGTTTGTTTTTGCCATCATTGTTGCCTCCTTGTTGTTTTAGAATGTAATGTATGAATTCCACTGTTTTATAAAATAAAACCTATTAATTTTTTATTGATAGACAAAATGTTTAAAAAATAGTGTCGAATACGTGGTGATCATGTATAATAAAGATACTTATTAACAATCTCATATAGCACATCTAGGTCACTTTGTTATAGAAGTGATAATAGGGAAGTTGGTGTAAATCCAACGCGGTCCCGCCACTGTAAATGCTTGATTGCCTGCACATCCACTGTCAATTTGATGGGAAGGGGAAGTAATCGATAAGCATGAGTCAGGAGACCTGCCTAGGTGTTTCGTGTGAAACCTTCGAGGAAAAGGGGAAGCGGTCTAAAACGACTCTATTTTATCTCATTTCAAAAATGGAGTAAGATTAGTACTACTTTAATGTGTAAGCACTCCTCGGCATGGAGTGCTTTTTTGTGTATATGCCGCCTAATTCAACAATATGTTCCACAGAAGAGCTAGAGAGAGAAAATAAGTAATACTACATATTTAGGAGAGGATTTTATGTTGAAAAAGTGGTATGCAATTCTTGCCGCACTTATGCTTGCTTTTGTTTTAACTGCTTGTGGGGAGACAACAGATACAGAGGAGAGTACTGAGCCTGTTGATACAGAAGAAGCAGGTGAAGAAAATGTTGAGAGTGAGAGTGGAGAAACGGGAGATTTTCCTAGAACTGTAACTGATGCTTTGGGAGAAGAGGTTGTTATTGAAGAGAAGCCTGAGAAAATTGTTTCCCTCATTCCTAGTATTACTGAGACATTGTTTAAAATTGAGCAAGGAGAATATGTGGTAGGTCGTACAGATTGGGACAACTATCCTGAAGAAGTCTTAGATATTGAGAGCGTAGGAGATATGAACTTTGATGTCGAGCGTGTCCTATCCCTTAGTCCTGATCTTGTTTTATCCCATGAATCAAATGCACATAGTTCAACTGAAGGATTAGATCAAATCCGTGCTGCTGGTATTCCGGTAGTTGTCATTAACGATGCCAGTTCCATTGATGCCGTATATGAGGCTATCACAATGATTGGAGAAGCATCTGGCGGAGATCAAGAAGCAGCTTCTACCATCGAAGAGATGAAAGAACGTTTTGCAGCTATTGAAGAAAAAGCTTCAGAAATTAGTGAGGAAGACCAGGTAGATGTATGGGTTGAAGTGTCAGATGAGTTATATACAGCTGGAAGCGAAACGTTTATTGATGAAATGCTTACTCTAATTCGTGCTAATAATATTGCTGATACGGAGCAGGGTTGGCCGCAATTTACTGAAGAGGAAGTAGTCACTTTGAATCCACAAGTGATTATTACAACTTACGGGTATTACGTTGAAAATGCTGATGAGAAAATTAAAGAACGTGCCGCTTGGCAAGATGTAGATGCCGTTAAAAATGAGCGTATTTATGATGTGCAATCTGATGAAGTCACAAGGTCAGGTCCGCGTCTTGTAAAAGGAGTAGAGGAACTTGCGTCAGTCATTTATCCAGAGGTATTTGGCGAATAATCACTTTATTGCCTATACAGCAGTACTAATATTTTGTTTTACAGCGTTTATCATAAGCATCGGAAAGGGAAGTGTTGAACTTCCCTTTTCTACCGTTATACACATCGTTTTACAAGAAGGATTACATATACCGCTCAATGCAGTCCTAGATCCTATGCATGTGAATATCGTGATGGAAATCAGGCTTCCGAGGACGCTGCTTGCTATGATGGTCGGCGCTTGTTTAGCCGTTGCTGGAGCAGCCTTTCAAGGTTTTCTTAAAAATCCCCTTGCTGATCCTTATACATTAGGGGTTTCATCAGGGGCTGCAGTTGGTGCGGTGGTCGTATTATTTTTTGGCATCAGCTTGCCGATTATTGGTCAGTTCACATTACCTTTTGTCAGTATTATTTCAGGCTTTTTGACTCTATTTTTAGTTATAGGGTTTGCTAGAATCGTTCAGCGTTCGATGTCGGCTGAGACGATTATTTTAGCAGGAATTATTTTCAGCTCGTTTTTAGGCGCATTTATCTCCTTGATGATTTCATTAACAGGTGATGAGCTGCGGCAGATTATTAATTGGCTGATGGGCAGTGTGGCTATGCGAGGATGGCCCTATGTATACATGATTGTTCCTTGTTTTCTAATTGGTTTTATTATGTTGTTTTTTAACCGGCATGAACTCAATGCACTAGCATTTGGTGAAGAAACAGCCCGTCAATTAGGTGTGAACTTAAAGGTGCGTAAATTGACCATATTACTTGGTGCTACAATCGTTACAGGAGGTGCAGTAGCTGTTTCAGGCACGATTGGATTCGTAGGTTTAGTCATTCCGCATCTGACGAGATTGCTTTGGGGAAGCGACCATAAGCATTTGATTCCGCTCTCAATGTTTGTGGGTGCAGGATTTTTAGCCTTAACGGATCTAACGGCAAGAACAGTTTTAGCGCCAACAGAGCTGCCAATCGGAGTGATAACGGCGATTATAGGCGGGCCAGTATTTGCGCTTATTTTGTTAAAACAACGCAAGATTGGAAGATAAAACGTAATTATGAAAGAGAAAGGAGGAACGTAATTGTTAAATATAACTAATTTAACATTAAGCTACGGCGAAAAATGCGTGATTGAAAATGTATCTTTCAACGTAAATAAAGGAGAGATTTTTGGGATAGTTGGTCCTAATGGCAGTGGTAAAACGACTCTTTTAAAAGCGATTAGCGGCAGTCAGGAGCCCGTGCAGGGGAAGATCATTTTAAATGAAAGATCTCTCACAACCTATCATTCAAAGGAATTAGCTAAACTAATGGCAGTCCTGCCTCAGCAATCTGAGACGGCCTTTACGTATTCTGTATCGGATGTGGTGGCGCTTGGGAGGTATCCCTATCAAAAAGGATGGCTGCAAGGTCTGACGAAAGAGGACCATCAAGTGATCGAGCAAGCTCTTCGTCAGACCGGAACGGAAGGATTTAAAGACATACCGCTTCAATCATTAAGCGGCGGGGAGCGCCAGCGTGTGCTTTTAGCGAGAGCCTTAGCTCAGGAACCAGATATCTTATTACTAGATGAGCCAACGAATCACCTTGATATATCCTATCAAATGAGCTTATTGAATTCGCTTAAGCAATGGTCTAGGGATCGCAGCTTAACGGTCATTGCCGTTCTCCATGATTTAAATATGGCAAGCTTATACTGTGATCGAGTCTTGTTACTAGATGAAGGTCAGACAATCGCATTAAACGAACCGAGAAATGTGATGAAAAAAGAGTCTCTGACTGATGTGTATAAAACAGCGCTTGAGTGCGGAGAACATCCGGCTCATCCTTCACCATTGATTACATTTGTTCCTGAAACAGCTGATCAAGAAAGTCTCTCACCTATCGATCAATTACAGATAGAACAGAATGCACAGTGGATAAAAATAACGAGTCCTTATAGATGGAAGGCGTTATCATCTGCTGTATTAGGGGCAGGGTTCAGCTGGCATAATACGTTTGTTAATCGTCATGTGCATAAAGATTATCAGTGTGATGATGTCATTTCCGAATTTAGACATTACCTTACTGAACGTGAAGTGAGCGGTGAAGATGTGATGGGCATGATGACCGCGGCAATGTTAGAAGATGGAGTTATATTACGTGTGAATGAAAATGGATTAAATATGTTAGTCATGGTGACAGCAGGTACCTCAAATGCCGTCGATGCGACAAGAGCTTTTTCTCACCCGCAGATTGAAAGTAAGGTAGGTACAATAAATACTTGGGTATTTGTGGAAGGGAAGATGCCTGAGTCTGCATACGTTCAAGCGTTAATGACGGTAACGGAAGCTAAAAGTAAAGCGATGTTTGATGAAGGGATTAAAGATGAAGTCACCCAAACGATTGCGACCGGAACGTCTACTGACAGTGTAATGATTGCAGCTAGTCAGGAAGGGGAGGAATTTCCATATGCCGGGACCATTACTCCAGTTGGAAAGTTAATGGCTAAATTGGTATATGAAGCTACAAGAGAGGCGATTGTTAATAACAAAAAGAGGCGGGGGATATGATTTTAAATCATTTGTTGGCTCTAACTCTTGCAGTGATCATTGATCGTCTGATCGGCGACCCAAAATGGCTGCCGCACCCTGTCGTTGGGATGGGGAAAATCATCTCCTTCTTTGAAAAAAGATTGAACAAAGGAAGCCAACGTCGTGTTAAAGGGTTTATGATGATGCTTATTTTACTCATTATCAGCGGCGGTGTCCTCTTTATCATCGTTTATACTGCCTATTCCATTCATACCATGTTAGGAATTATGGTAGAGGCATGGTTTATTTCAACGACCATAGCTGCAAAAGGGTTAAAGCAAGCTGCGCTTGATGTATGGCAGCCTCTTATGAAAAATGACGTAATAGGAGCAAGGAAGTATTTGTCTTATATCGTAGGCCGTGATACTACGAATTTGAAGGAAGAAGAGATTACAAGAGCAACCATTGAAACGGTATCAGAAAATACGAGTGATGGGATTACTGCACCTTTATTTTATGCCCTGATTGGAGGTGCTCCCCTTGCTATGATTTACAGAGCCGTTAATACAGGCGATTCAATGGTAGGGTATAAAAATGAGAGATATTGTGAGTTTGGGTATGCAGCGGCGAAATTGGATGATCTTTTTAATTTGATTCCAAGCAGACTGACTGGATTAATGATGATTATGTTTAATCGTCCTGCGCTAAAACGCAGACGAACAGAGTGTTTCAATGTTCTCTTAAGAGATGCGAAGAAGCACCCGAGCCCAAATAGCGGATGGGGAGAAGCAGCAGCTGCGACACTAATGGGGATCCAGCTCGGCGGGAGAAATGTATATGGCGGACAAGTGTCAGAGCGAGCTAGAATGGGAGACTCATTAATTAAACTTCTTCCAGAACACATACTTGCTGCTAATCGCTTGATGATACGCACAGTGTTCGGATTCACAATTTTATTATGGATGATTGGGGGTATGTGGTATGTCCTTACCTGACCACGGCGCCAACCCTAAGATTTTTACGAAAGCATTAGGAGTGGCTTATGAAGAAGGCTCAATCGATTTTAGTGTAAACACGAACCCTTTAGGTATAAGCAATTATGCGAACCTTACTCAAAGTGATCTTAAAGACGCAATAAGTGCTTATCCAGAACCTCATGCTGAACAATTAACAGAAACTCTAGCGAAGCATCTAAAGGTTGATAAGAGCAGGCTGTTAGCAGGAAACGGAGCGGCAGAATTAATCTTTCATTTGGCCCATCTTTATCAAGGGAAAAAGGTGCTGTTGATAGAACCTGCGTTCAGTGAATATAGAGATGCATGTGAGGCTAATGGCTGTGAAATGGAATCGATCGTGTTAGAGGACCCCTGGAAAATAGATCTCAGACAATTAGAGGGGCGTCTAAATGAGGTTGACCTAATGTTTCTATGTGCGCCTAATAATCCGACAGGAACCACATACGAGATAGAAGAAATCCGAGCAATCCTCAACTTGGCCGCACAACATAACACGATGGTTGTAATAGATGAAGCATTTTATGATTTCCAGGAGAGTAAGCAAACCATCATAAAGGAAATTGAACAATGTAATCATTTAATCATTTTACGATCGATGACTAAAATGTATGGAATTGCAGGTGTACGCCTCGGTTATATGGCTGCGTCTCCTTCAATCATCCAACAAATAAGAAATATTCAGCCGCCTTGGAGTGTGAACGGGCTGGCTCAGCGAATCGGGCTTAACCTCCTGCAGGATTCATTATTTGTAAATGAAACAGCTGCATACATAAAAAAAGAAAGGCTGCAGATGATGACAGAGCTTCGGAGAATGGACTTTTGCGTGTCTGATTCTGTCGTTAATTTTTACTTGCTTAGTGAAAAAGATAAGCGGGATCTTAGACCGCTTATGATCTTTTTAATTGAACATAAAATTATTCCTAGACATACGTACTCTTTTAATGGGTTGAATGGACGTTATTTAAGGCTAGCTGTCAAAACGAGGGAGGAAAATGCAGCTCTCTTATCTGTGTTAAAAAAATGGCGGGATCAATCATGCTAACCTTTATAACAGGCGGAGTAAGAAGCGGAAAGAGTTCTTATGCGGAAAGACGTGCAGTAGATCTGTTCTATAAGGAGCTTTATCGAGTCAAACTGTTTAACAAAGAAAAGGGAGCATTGTATTATCTTGCAACCGGCCTGGCAGAGGATGATGAAATGAAGCAAAGAGTGGAAAAACATCAGCTTCAGCGGAGTAAAACATCCCCGCACTGGAGGGTGATTGAACAGAGTACAAATGTTGCAGAGAAGCTGCCGTTATTTAAACAAACAGATGTTATTTTGATTGATTGTTTAACCACTTTACTGACTAACGAATTATTCAACGATTGGCAGGATGAACCGGATAAATGGAAGGATGCTTTCTACCGGAAAAAAATAGAAACCAAGCTAAAATCGTTTATCACTCATTTAGCTAGAGGAGAATTCACGGCTGTTCTAGTGTCCAATGAGGTAAGTCATGAGCATTTTTTTGATGAATTACCTCTCGTTTATGCAAAGCTCTTAGGCACCTTGCACCAGCATGCAGTGTTCGAGTCAGATGAAGCGGTTCTAGTAGAGGCTGGAATTCCAATTGTAAAGAAAGGCAGGGAGTGACATGAGAGGATTAATGATTCAAGGAACGGCGTCAGATGTAGGTAAGAGCATACTTTGTACAGCCCTTTGCCGAATTCTTTATAATAGAGGGATTAAAGTTGCGCCATTTAAATCGCAGAATATGTCTAATAACTCTTATGTTACAGCTTCTAATGAAGAAATCGGACGAGCACAGGGCATACAAGCAGAAGCAGCTAACGTTCAAGCGAGCGTATTTATGAATCCCATTTTATTAAAGCCGACGAGCGATCAAGAAGCTGAAATCGTTCTATTAGGTAAAAGACAACATACAGCAACAGGTGCCGATTATCGAGAAACATTTTATGAAAAAGGGTTGGAAGCCATTTCTTTCTCTTTAGCTGAACTAAAGAAAGAGTATGAATTTATCGTAATAGAAGGGGCCGGAAGTCCTGTTGAGATGAATTTGAATGATAAAGAACTCGTTAATATGAAAGTCGCCGAGTTAGCCGATGTACCTGTCGTATTAGTCGCAGATATAGACCGCGGCGGTGTCTTTGCCTCTATTGCGGGAACACTTTCTTTATTAAGTAAAGAAGAAAGAAGCCGTGTAATCGGAGTAGTCATTAATAAGTTCCGAGGAGACCGTGCTTTATTTGAGAGCGGCGAAAAATGGATTGAGGAGCATCTGAATATCCCTGTATTAGCTGTGATTCCGCATCTTGTGAATCTTCGAATTGAAGCCGAAGATTCGCTTGCACTGGATCAACTTAAAAAGCATCACTCGCCACAGAGGGAGAGCATAGATATTGCTGTCATCGACCTCCCTTATGTATCAAATCATACCGACTTAGAACCTCTTTTATCTGAAGAAGATGTGTCTCTACGTTTTGTCCAAAGAGGAGAAGAGTTAGGTTATCCTGATGCTGTCATTCTGCCTGGCACTAAAAGCACTATCGCTGCTGTAAGCTGGCTGCATGAAACGAAGCTGTATGAAGCGATTCAGACGTATGCAAAAGATGGGGGATATCTTGTCGGGATATGCGGCGGTTATCAATTAATGGGAGCGTCGATTGTTGATACGGCTGGGACGGATACTGGAATAGTTGGAAAAAAAGTAAACGGGCTTGGCCTTTCTCCGCTTGAAACCGAATTCAGGAAAGATAAAACGACGATTCAATCATCAGGAGAGTTACTGCATTACCGGGAGATAAACAACCCAACCATTAGGGGCTATGAGATTCATTTAGGAGAAACTGTCTACTTAACAGATGAAGTGGTACCTTTCCTTAGATTAAACGGTAAATATGAAGGCGTATACGGGGAATCGGGACGCATAATCGGAACGTATCTGCATCATCTCTATTTCCATGACGAATGGCGGAATACATGGTTAAATCAACTAAGAGATAAGAAAGGGTTTAACAAAAGAGAGGTTGTTTCCTATGAAAAACTCAGAGGACGGGCCTATGATCAGTTAGCTGATTCCGTTTTAAAGGAGCTAGATTTAAATAGCCTATTGAATCGAATAGAGACATGGGAGAAAAGATAGCATGGAATCAATTAAAAATCTAGTAAAAGGTGCTTTGTTAGCTTTTCAATTACTAACTACCATACCTATACCTATGCAGCTTGGCTGGAATGAGAGGCTGGCTCGAATCTCAGTCTGTTTTTATCCTTTAACAGGGCTTGTCTTAGGGGGGTTACTAGGAGGACAGGCTTATCTGTTAGTCCAATACACCAATTTGTCATCCCTGATTATTGCAGCATGGCTGATGACATTTACGTGTATCTATTCAGGAGCTCTGCACCTTGATGGGTGGGCAGATTTCAGTGATGCTGTATTTTCTAGACAGTCTATAGATCGCAAGCTTGAAATCATGAAGGATTCAAGAGTTGGAGCATTTGGGGTCATTTCCTTGCTCTTTTTATTAGGATGGAGATTTTTATTCATTTATGAAGTCATCGAAGCTTCATTATCTGTCTATTGGCTGATTCTTATTCCGTTTTTAACACGTATCATCATGGGCAGTCAGATATTACTTGGTTCATTTGCCAGAAATAATGGAATGGCAGCAGCTCTAAAGCCTGCTCAAACGACGTCAGTGAAGCTTGTATTTTTCAGCTGGGTGACAGCTGCACTTATAGCTTTTTTGATCCTTGATTTCACTTCGGTTTGGTTAATATTAGTGGCTCTTCTCTTTTTGATAGGCTGGTTAAGGTTCAGCTATAAACAAATTAATGGAATCACAGGTGATACGATTGGCGCGGGAACAGAAGGGAGTGAAACATTTTTGTGGGCGGTACTGTTTGTGTTGTACTCATTCGGCATGGTTTAACCAGCTATAACAAGGAAAAAAGGTATTTAGGCCACACGAATCTATCCCTTCTTGAAAAAGAACGGTCGCGATTAGACTCCCTCAAGTCATGGTGTGAGAAGATGAAGCTGGATCAACTCTATTCCAGTGATTTAACCAGATGTATTGAGACGTCTTCTCTTTTATTTCCCGACGAAAACCCTGTCCTGATGTCTTCTCTAAGAGAGTATGACTTCGGGGATTGGGAAGGGAAGCAGTATAGAGATTTAGCTGATTTACCTCATTATCAGAACTGGATTGCGAATCCTCGAACCATTACTCCTCCTAATGGGGAGTGTTTTCAAGATTTTACGAATCGAATTGAACAAGGTTTTAATCAATTGTTAAACGACGCATCTAGGAATAAGCATTCTACTGTTGTGTGTGTGACGCATGGCGGTGTAATCAGGTATTTATTGAGTGAATATGCACCGAATTTAATGCCGTTTAATGAGTGGACTGCTGATATAGGAAAAGCATACAAGCTAACAGGAGATATCGTAGACGTTAGGAGGGGACAACGATTCAGTTTATTACAGGTAGTGCCTTCTGTGGTAAAAACAAATGGGTGAAAACGCAAATTTCCCATATCGAAGCGAGCGAATATTCAGAGATCACATGGTATAATGGATACACTAGCAATATAGCGGGTGAAGATATAATCCGAAGTGAAGGCATTTCTATTATCTTCGGGCTTGAACACGTGATTGAACAGGTTTTAGAGCAAGATGTAGATCATTCAAGAGGTCTGTTTAGACAATGGCTTCAAAGATTAATAGAATGGGAAAACAGCTCACATCAAAACAAGCTTTATCTTATTGGCTGTGATATCGGAAAAGGAATTGTGCCAATTGATAGCAGACATAGAAGTTTGAGAGATCTTGTTGGGTGGTGTTATCAGGATATTGTAGAAAGAGCAGATCGTGTTGATGTTATTTGGTATGGCATCAATCAGCGGCTAAAATAAGAGGAGGAAAACGGATGAAACTTTATACGAGAACTGGTGATGAAGGAAAAACAAGTGTGATTGGCGGCAGACTATTTAAGGATGATATAAGAGTTGAAGCATACGGTACAACGGATGAATTAAACAGTTTTATCGGCCAGGCTGTTACTCAGCTTGACCAAGAGCTTTTTGCTGATATAGTAGGAGAACTTGAAAAAATTCAGCATGAGCTATTTGATTGCGGCGGGGATCTTGCGATGGTGAAAGTAAGCGACGATCGACCATATAAAGCTAAGCAAGAGATTGTTGATTTTCTAGAAGAGAGAATTGATGAGTATATTAAAGAAGCCCCAGAGCTTGAAAGGTTCATTTTACCAGGAGGCTCACTTGCTGCAGCGACACTGCATATATGCAGAACAGTCACAAGAAGAGCCGAACGATTAACGACAAGACTGCAGCAAGAATCGCAGACAAACCCGATCGTTTTAAAGTATTTAAACCGCTTGTCTGATTATTTCTTTGCAGTTGCAAGAGTGGTCAATGCACGTCTTAATGTTCGTGATGTAGAGTACGAACGTAGTGCGCTCGTTTTTCGCAACGGAAAACGAAAAGAAGATAAGAGAGATACTAAGTAAGCAGGATAAGACACTAGGCTCAGCAGAGTTCCTAGTGTCTTTTTCTGTTTAGCCAGAAAAAAGAAAAGGGTAATCATACCGTGCCATGTTCTTACATAATGTAGCAATGGAGTGTATAGAGGAGTGTGAGAAGATGCGCAAAAGGTTATTGATTGCAGGATGTTTTTTGCTGTTAGGAGCATCTCCGGCTGTGGCAGAAGCACCATTGACTGCTGGGGATCATATTGGTTATCCGATGAATGCAGAAAGGGTTAAAACACCGCTTATTTGGCAGATTGAGCTTATTGATGAGCGGGATCAATCCACTGAAGTGATTGAATTAAATGAGTTTGGATATCAACCTGGAAATACGGTTCAGCGCGATGAACTGGTCGTTTTTGCCAAACAGCTTGCTGAAGCAATTGACACTCCAATGCGAAACCCGACGATAAATAAAGACGGAGTCATTACACCGGGGCAAGCGAGGGTGATTTTGGCGGAGGAAGAGTTAATAGACACCTTGTTACATGCCACATTTTTAGATAGTCAGATCCCGCTTCCTATCTATGTAACGGAGCCAACTGTATCAGAAGAGCAACTTGAGGGAATTGATTTGTATGAGATCGGCGCATTTACTACTTATTTTAACCCGAATGTAGCAGGCCGTTCTGAAAATATTAGATTGTCTGCCGGGTCAATCGAAGATTTTGTCCTTGGTCCTGGAGATCAATTTTCTTTTAATCAAGTCGTTGGAGAGCGAACGATTGAGCGTGGCTATAAGGAAGCGAAAGAAATTGTGAATAAGGAATTTGTGATGGGAGTTGGCGGAGGCATCTGTCAGACATCTTCAACCTTATATAATGCAGTAGAAGAAGCTGGTCTAGAAATGGTTGAGCGGATTACGCATTCTAAAGACATAGGCTACGTTCCGGCCGGGCGTGATGCGACAGTATCTTGGGGAGGGCCTGACTTTAAATTTAAAAATCCGCACACTCATCCTGTGATCATACGCACGGAAGTTTCTCTTGAGCGAGGAGAGATCACGGTCAGTGTTCATTCCAATCAGCGTGTTACACCTTCAAGCTAAGCTCTTATGCTTAGCTTTTTTTGGTTTGGCTGGCAGACCATATTTGATTTTCCGCATAATTCACACCTAACCATTTCATACTAATACTAATTAGGTAGGAGGAGGTGGATAAGAGATGCTTGTTAGATGGATGAAACAACGGATGAAAAATCAACATCACCAGGAAACGGTCGAAGACGTATATACAATGCTCACTAAATCAAGTGACTTTTCTCAGTATGAACGCGAGCAAAATCAACGCACATATGAAATTAGTTATTTTCAGACATTAATTGATATTGATCGCTTGCATCGTGATATCTTACTCCACCTAGAAAAAGCAGAATCAGAAGATTTAGCAGCGCTCATTGAGCCTGTACCTATCCAAAATAAACTTATTACAACAAAAGCCCAAGATGTTCGCGATAAAGTCATGGAAGGGTTTATCGCTATTCGTGATAAGAATGACCCTTTTACTGTAGCTCTCATTGAAGCAGGGCTTGCAAGTGATCGTGAAGTAACAACCCCAGAGGTTGAGTTCAGCGTATCAGGACCCCAAGAAGCATTCATCGAATCAATTGATACAAATATTAACTTAATTCGAAAACGATTACCGCTTCCTCAGCTGCAAGTGAAGGAACTGACTTTAGGGAAGCTGACAAAAACGAGAGTAGCGGTTATGTATGTGGAAGGGCTAGTTGATCAAGCAAATTTAGAGACGATGCTCCAGAGACTAAATGATATCGAATATGATCAAGTGTTTGATTCGAGCAGTCTTGCTCAAATGATTACAGATAAAACAATGTCGATATTTCCTCAGCTTATTAATACTGAGCGTCCTGAGCGAGTATCTGCTGTGCTTGCTGAGGGTAAAGTAGCCTTTTTATGTGATGGTTCGCCTGAAGGTGTCTTTGGACCAGTTACCTTAGTTGAGTTCTTCTCTTCCTTAGAAGACTATTACCTTCCATGGCAGATTGCTTCTTCCGTACGTCTGTTGCGATTTATTTCAGTAGCATTTTCTATTTTAGCTACCCCTGTTTATGTTGCTGTCTTAACGTATCATTACGAACTCATTCCAAAAGATCTGTTGGCAACCATTATGGCGTCAAGGAGTAATATTCCTTTTCCTCCGTTAATTGAGGCCATCTTTTTAGAGATGACGATTGAACTTTTACGTGAAGCGGGGGCTAGACTCCCAACGAAAGTCGGTCAGACAATCGGTATCGTAGGAGGGATTGTCATCGGACAAGCCTCAGTTGAAGCTGGTTTAACGAGTAACGTTCTCCTGATTATTGTCGCTTTAGCAGCACTTGCATCATTTACTACACCAGTTTATCAAATGGGCAATACGATTCGTTTGATTCGCTTTCCATTTATTATTTCAGCGGCTTTATTAGGCGGAGTCGGTGTTGCCTTTTGCGGCTTGTATACATTAGCCCATCTTCTTCATCTAACCTCGTTAGGAAGACCTTATTTATCACCGCTCTTCCCGCCGAGAATAAAAGATTGGAAGGACGCATTTATCAGAATGCCTTTTAATTATATGTCTGAGCGACCTGTTTACTTAAGGCCAAGAGATAAAGGGAGATTCAACTTTAAAAGAGCCATGGAAAAGCACGATATAGATGAATAACATTTAGATGAATAAAAGGGTATGTAGTATGGGGGTGATAGTATGGGCAAGCCGATCAAAGAACAGTATCTGGTGTCAGGCTTTTTAGTCTTCTTTTTGATTCACGGAATGCAGATTGGAATCGGTATTTTAGGGTTTCAGCGCGGTGTGGTCAAAGAGGCAGGGTATGATGCGTGGATTTCTGTCATTGGTGCAGGCATTTTTGTACACTTGATTATCTTTTGTATTTACTTATTAGCGAAGCGGTCTAATGGAGACCTGATATTGATTCACCAAGAGCTGTTTGGTAAATGGATAGGGAATATTCTCAGTTTTTTTGTATGTATTTATTTTGTCTGCTTAGCGTCGATTGTCATGCGTGCTTATATTGAAATTATCCAAGTATGGATGTTTATTGACCTGCCGACTTGGGTGATGGCCTTGATTGGATTTGGCCTATTCTATTATGTCGTAGCTGGGGGCTTTCGTTCTGTTGTCGGCTTGACATTCTTAGGTGTCATTATTCCCATCCCTCTATTTTTAATTTTATTAATGCCGCTTGAGTTTGCCCATTTCATTAATTTAGTTCCAGTATTGAAGCATACCATAGTGGAACTTGCTTTAGGTGCAAAAGAAACGACATTAAGTTTTTTAGGCTTTGAGATATTGCTTTTATATTACCCTTTTCTAAAGAACAGGGAATTCTCACAAAAGTGGGCACAGCTCGGAGCGTTTGCGACAACTTTTATCTATACCATCATCATGCTGATCAGTTTGGCTTTTTATTCGGAGGAACAATTAAATAAAACGATATGGGCGACACTCAGTCTGTTTAAAGTTGTACAGCTGCCGTTTCTTGAGAGGTTTGAATACATTGGGGTCGCTCTTTGGGTCTTGTTTATTGCTCCTAATATTGCTCTCGCACTGTGGGCAGCAAGCAGAGGGGCGAAACGAATTTTTCATATGAACCAGCGTGTCGCTTTGTTTATTTCATTAGTATTAGTGTCATTTATTATGATCTCTTTGCCTACTCGTCAAGAAATCAGTATCTTTGCCGACTGGGTCAGTACGTTTGGCTTCTATTTTGTCTTTGCCTATATTCCATTACTTGTTATTATTCAAACGATTGTTATGAAAGTGAAAAAAGGGAGGGGAGATCATGAGAAAACGACTTCTATGTAACCTGTTTCTCTTGCTCTTCATCCTCTCAGGCTGTATTGAAACGAGGATTATTGATGAAATTGCCGTAATACGTACGGTCGCTTTTGATACGGACGGGGAGCAAAATCTCTCAATGACAGTTAGTTTTCCTATTTTTCTTGAACAAGGACAGGAAAATATTCAAGAAAGAGATATTATTACAGCCGACGCTGAAACGGTAAAAGGGGCGAGGATCTTATTAACCGAGAAATCTCAGAAGCCTCTTGAATTTGGACAGCTGAATGTAGTGTTGATTGGGGAAGAGCTTGCCACAAAAGGAGTAGAAGAGGCTATTGATTCTCTATACAGGGATGCTTCAGTAGGTAATCGAATTACATTGGCTTTAGTTAAAGGCAGGGCACAAGATATCGTAGAAGCAAATTTAGGCGGGGGAGAACAGACAGGAGTTTATTTATCTGATCTAGTTCAGCAGAATATGGAGACAAACACAATCCCAGCAACGAACATGCACGAATTTCTGTTTAGTTTATATAATGACGCGAGGGACCCTTTCTTACCCGTTTTAGCTATTGAAAATGATCGAGTTGGAATAACCGGTACAGCTCTTTTTAAAGATGATAAATATATACGTACTCTTACTTTAGATGATTCATTCATCTTAAAATTAATGACGACACCGACGAAAAGAGTGTCAAGACAATTTTATGTACAAACAGGAGATCAACAAGCTGTTGTTGTACTAGAAAAGATTTTCAGCAACCGAAAACGCTCAATTGATAAAACAGGACCTTATCCAAAATATACAATTGAGATTGATTTACAGGCAGAGATTATTGATTATACCGGAAAAATGAATTTGGATGAGGATGATTTAATCGCAGATATTGAAACCCAAATTGAAGAGAAAATATCTACAAGAGGAAAAGCACTGCTCGAACAGTTTCGAGATGAAGGGGTGGACCCTGTCGCAGTTGGTGAGAAATTTCGAAGTACAACACGTGACTGGAAACCAGAACAATGGGAGACGGAGATTTATCAAACGATGGAATTTGATGTAAAGACGAATGTCGAGATCCTTAGTTCCGGTGCGATTGAGTAAGAGCTAGACATGAATCAATGTAGAATAAAAAAACGGATAAAATGGCGGCATAAAATAATTGAAGCGAGCATAAACTAATAAAGGTTTGAACAAAATGAAGGTATCATACATTCGTTGCAGTGCATGTATGATCCTTTTTCATGAGGTAAGGAGGAAGAAATGATCGATATTATTAAGCGTTTTTGTATTGCAGTAGCATTAGGGTTATGTATAGGGATTTTATTTTTAGGAACACAAACAGCTAAGGCAGAAGAAAAAAATAATGTATTGAAAGTAGATGAACAATCGCTCATTTGGCCTACGGTAGGTGAAGTTTCAGACACTTTTGGAACACGAGAAGGAAAACATTTCGGCATTGATATTGCTGCGGTAGAAGGGACACCGGTCGTCTCGGCAGCTGACGGCATGGTAAGTAAATCGTATTATTCTGATACATATGGAGAAGTCGTCTTTATTGAACATGAAAATGGATATGAAACGGTCTATGCTCATTTGCATGACCGGTTTGTTTCGGAGGGACAAGCTATAGAGGGTGGATCACAGCTTGGGACTGTCGGTAATACCGGAAGATCTCAGGGAAATCACTTGCATTTTGAAGTGCATGACGGAAGCTGGAATATTGATAAATCAGAAGCGATAGATCCTTTATTCGTCTTATCTGAAAAAGATTCGGACCGGTATGCAGCCTTGTCATTAGATTCTGCTTATGAAAATGATACAGAAGATTCTGAGGCTGTTTATGTTATGAGCAATCTACATGCAATGGGAAAAGCGGGTGATCAAGAAAGAAATGTTGTAGGACAACCAGTGAAGATGGTTGAGAGCGGGGACACATTATGGTCGATCAGTCAGCTGTATGATACATCTATTGAAGAGTTAATGGAGTGGAACGGGTTATCTGATGAGGCTATTATAGTAGGTGACTTATTGATTGTTGATCAATAAATATATGGAAGTAATAAGCGTGCCTACGTTAGGCACGCTTATTTTTATACAAAGAGTTATTAGAAGAGTTACTAGAAGATTTACTTAAGATTTACTTTATGAAGAGCTCTGTAAAAAGAGAAAAGCATATGGTAGAATAATGTCTATGAAACTTGGAAAAGGTAGAAGGTTGTGGACATGAAGGAACGAGTTATAGTTAGTACTGAACTTTTTCAGTGGTTAAATCAACAAACGGATCTAACGTCCAATCAAGTGGATCTTGTAGATGGTTTTGTATTCATGCTTCAAAAAATGAATAAACACGGTTCTATTCGCTTAATAGGTGAACGTAAGGTACATCCAAGGTTTTGGAGGACTCACGATAAGACATTTGGATACAGGCTTATGGGAAAAAAGAAAAAAACACAGATTGCTCTTTTATATCAATTTTATGTAGATGTCGCTTTTGCGGAAGGACTTGTGTTTACAGAGGATGAAGCAATACAGCTGACAGACCGGGGGAAGATCTATTTAAAAATGCACCGAGAAGACCAGCTAGAAACGCTATTTCAACATATTTGGTAATGTGTGAAGGTGTCAGAATTTTTGAGAATTTGATACATTTTGGTTTGGGGTTTGATACAATAAAAAGGACTATACATAACTTGTCTGGAGGCTGAAAATGAAGACTGATTATCATAATCACCTGGAAAAAGGTGAACTTACACTTGACTATTTGAAGCAGTTTACCGATCAAGCGAAAGCAAAGGATATCGAACATTTCGGTATTTCTGAACATGCTTATCATTTCTACCAAACAAAAGATATTTTAAGTAATCCATGGGTTGATGCTAGAAGATACTATGACATGGAGGATTATGTTTCTCTTTTTCATCAGGCATGGGATGCCAATATTGATGTGAAAATGTCCATTGAGATGGATTATACTCCCGGAAACCACCAAGAAATGAAGCATTTTATTGAGCAATATGATTTTGATTACGTGATTGGAAGTATTCACTGGGTTGGAGATTTTGGCATTGACTTAGCTGAGTTTAGAGCCGAGTGGGATAAACGAGATTTATATGATACATATCGAGGGTATTACGACCAAGTTATTACATTAGCTGAGTCAAATTTATTTGATATCGTTGGGCATCTTGATTTGGTGAAGATATTTAAATATGTGCCAGAGGATGAATCGTTCCTGCTTGAGCAGTATGACAGGGCAACGACAGCTTTAGCTAATTCAAAAACATGCGTGGAAATTAGTACTGCGGGGCTTAGAAAGCCGGTAGGAGAGCTGTACCCGGACCCGCGTCTATTGAAGATGTGCTATGACAAGAAGATTCCTATTGTACTGAGCTCTGATGCACATGAACCTGACCATGTCGGGGCTGACTTTGACCAAGCCATTGATTTTGCAAAATCAGCTGGCTATACCTCACTTATGACATTTGAAAAAGGAAAACGAAAAGAAGTTCCTTTAGGATAAGCAAAACGAGATGGCAAGAAGCCATCTCGTTTTTTTGGTCCTTATATTCGTTCGAATCAGATTAGCCTTCGATCCTATCAGCAAACTGAATATCTTCAATTTTGCGTACCGCCTTTAAAACGTCTTCTTCTACTGTTTTATCAACGGTAATCATCATGATGGCTTCGCCGCCTTCTTGCTTACGACCTACTTGCATCGTCGCAATATTTACATCATGTTCAGCTAATAATTGACCAATGCGCCCGATTACCCCTGGTTTATCATTATGCTGGATATATAAAAGGTGGCCTTGTGGAACAAAATCAACATTAAAGCCATTGATGCTTACGATTCTTGCTCCGTATTCTTTGATATATGTTCCTTTAATGTCAAAATGACGGTCTTCACCGTGTACGACAGCATGAATTAAGTTAGAATAACCGAACGTATTTTCAACATGCTTCTCACCATAGGTAATGCCTCTTTCTTTAGCAATAAGAGCAGCATTGACATCATTTACGGCTGCATCTACGCGAGGCTGAAGGAAGCCTGCTATAAGGCTGCGTGTCGTAATTGATGTTTCAAGATCAGTAATATTTCCGCCGTAATACACTTCGATTTCTTGTACAGGGGTTTTCATAACTTGAGATAATAAGTTACCCATGCGCTTCGTTAAGTCATAATAAGGCTGGATTTTTTCATAAATCTCTTTAGATAAAGTAGGCAGGTTAATTGAATTAGTAGCCGGCTGCCCTTCTAAGAAACGGATCACTTCCTCAGAAACTTGTGATGCTACATTTAACTGTGCTTCTTTTGTAGAAGCTGCAATATGCGGAGTTGCAATGACATTATCAAACTCAAGCAGTTCCTTATCTTGTGCAGGCTCTTCTTCAAATACATCCAGAGCCGCACCAGCAATATGACCGTTGGCTAAATAATGTTTGAGGGCTGATTCATCAATAATTCCGCCTCTGGCACAGTTGATTAAGAAGACACCTTGCTTTGTTTTAGCGATATTCTCCATACCTAGAATACCCTTTGTTTCTTTTGTAAGAGGCGTATGAACAGTGATGATATCTGATTGCGCAAGAACATCATCTAAGCTAGCAGGGGTCACACCGATTTTTTCAGCTCTTGCCTTTGTTAAAAATGGATCAAAAACAAGTAAAGACATTTCAAAAGCGCGAGCTCTCTTAGCAATTTGTGTACCAATACGGCCAAAACCAACGATTCCTAATGTTTTACCGCGAAGCTCAGAGCCTTGGAATGCTTTACGATTCCATTCACCCGCTTTAATAGATGCATTAGCTTGAGGAATTTTACGTAATAATGAGCTAATCATGGCAAATGTGTGTTCAGCTGTAGAAATCGTATTTCCATCTGGTGCATTAACAACAACCACACCGTGTTTTGTGGCAGCGTCTAAATCAATATTATCAACGCCGACTCCTGCACGAGCGACAATTTTTAGATTAGGCATTTTTTGCAGTAGTTCCTCTGTCACTTTCGTAGCGCTTCTCACGAGCAGAGCGTCAAATTGTGTAAGATCTTCTACCTCATCAACATAGGCTTCTACGCAATGTACATTGGCATTTTCGAGCAAAGGAAGCAACCCTTCTTGACTCATCGCATCAGATACTAAAATGTGATACTTAGCTGTTCTCTCTGTAGTCTTTTCCTTTTCAATCACTGCTTGCTTGTTCATTCTCCACCACTCCCTTAAATTATCCTTATCTAAAAATGATTTATTTGAGCAACATGGTTAGACCATGAAAGCGCTACAACAAAAAGAACCTTCTGCCCACACGAATCGAATCGTGAGGGGCGGAAGGTTCTAACCGCGGTGCCACCCTCATTTATGTGTTAGATATAACACATCTCAGGGGAGAATTAACTCCAAAGATAACGGATCATCCGAGCTGATCTACTCCAGTAGGTTTCAATCAGCCAACTCAGAAGGGCTATCTGAAATGATCCATGTTAGTTCACACCAGCCACTAACTCTCTGTAAAATGGATTCCATTTCTTCATTCTTCATCAACGTTTTATAATTTATCATTCATTTTTATTAAGTCTAAGAAGTCTAATTGTTTGATAATTTATCATATTAAAATCTTTCTGTCAAACCTATTTTGAATGCGAGAGTACTTTATGAGAGTGCACTTTCTTTTGGACAAAATACGATCAATAGATTCCTCTCCCAAAAGATTCCTCGTCTGCTTCTGATCCATCTAATTATTTCATATGGTAATAACAAGGGGTGATCAGATGGAATACACCGTAAAACAAGGCGATACACTGGCTAAAGTAGCCAATCAATTTGGCATTAGACCATTTGACTTATTGTTATTTAACTCGCATCTTACTTCTGAAATCGACTATATCTATCCAGGCCAACTATTACATATTCCAGCCAGTACTGACAACCAAAATGCAGCTGGTAGTAGTTGGGAAGAATACGGACCAAGCGATCTTGAAAAAGATATTCCGTTCTTTCGTTCGATGGGTGCGCGGGTAGAAGTAATTGGTTACTCTGTTATGAAAAAACCAATTTATGCGATTGTTATTGGCAGTGGGAAGAAATCCATTTTTTATTCAGCAGGCTGGCATGCAAATGAGTGGCATACGACGAAATTTTTAGTGCAATTTTTAAAGGAATGCTTAGCAGCTGGTCATAAGAACAAAAAGATGTATGGGTATGATGTTGCAAAATGGTTAAAAGAGGTAAAGTTATTCGCCGTACCGCTTGTTAATCCTGACGGTATCGAACTTGTGATGCAAGGGATCTATGATAAGCATCCTCATTATGATGAAGTATTAAAAATAAATAAGGGGATGACTCGGTTTGAACATTGGTCAAGTAACATTAGAGGGGTGGATCTTAATCACCAGTGGCCTGCGGGGTGGGAGCGAGAAGCAGATGAGAGTCCGCAAATGCCGTGGAGCAGGCATTACAGCGGAACGGCCCCGCTCACTGAACCTGAGGCAAAGGCTGTACACAGACTAACGCTGCGCAATACGTTTAGTTATGTGTTGGCTTTTCACTCACAAGGACAAGTGATTTATTGGGGTTACAGAGGATACGAACCGAAAGAAAGTGAAGACATGGTCAAAAGATTGTCATTAGCAAGCTCCTATACACCTGTTCATACGGCTGACAGTGATGGAGGGTATAAAGACTGGTTTATACAAGAAACTGGTAGGCCTGGCTTCACGATTGAGGTAGGAGTTGGAGTTAACCCCCTATCAAATCACAGCTATGCTGAAATATGGTCCAATGCCGTTATGCTGGCGTTAGAAGGACTCACTCTCCATACTCTTTATAATGAAAAAAGCAGGCTGCCTTAAAAGGCAGTCTGCTTTAAATGTAATAATGATCCTATTCAAATTTTAGTGCATCGCCATCAAATGATTCATCAGCGACTTTAATTGAATCTGTCGGACAACCTTCTTGAGCATCAATCATATCTTCTTCTAACTCTTCTGGAATTTCAGCCGTTCCTTGGTTATCATCAAGAATAACAAATGCAATGCCTTCATCGTCATAATCATAAATATCTGGAGCAGCGGCGCCACAAGCCCCACATGCGATACAAGTATCTTTGTCGACAATCGTATATTTAGCCATGATGTTCCCTCCATTTTGTTCTATTTATTAAATCCAACTCTAGAATAAGGTTGCAATAGCCTATGCATCTTCCTGATCTAGGGTGATTTGATTTTTGTACTTTCCTATTGTAAAGCCGATTGATAAACTTTTCAACCAAATCATTCCTAAACTTTTTCATTTATAAAGTTTTTATGTTCGAATTTATAGTTTTATGATCGATTGAGTATGTTAAATGGTCGTGTTCAAATCATGCTCTTATCATTATTCCCGCAGGTGATGCAAATAGCCCCTAAAGAAAGCGGAAATTTGATACAATCATTATATATTAGAAACGTGCAGCTAATCCGTAAGTAAGGCCTGTGATAGGAGATGAAATGAAACCATGATAATAAAGTATGTGATTGTTTTAACAGTGTTAAAAAGGTTCCAAGGAGAACGAACGATATATGGAGCCTATCACCTACTTCAGGGCAAAAAGTCTGCACAAACGATTCAAGATGGACATTATTATACACTGCTTCCGTATTTTGGTCTTTTCCCTAAGATGAAACGTGAAGAAATGGACACGATAGCAGCTGCTTGTATGGAGAGTGGGTATCTTAAGCCTTGTGATAAGGATTGTTATCTTGTTACAGAAAAGGGAGATATCGCGATTCGTGATACACTGGCAGAAACACCGATAATTAGACGCTTAAATGGATTTAAATATGGAAGGACAGGCATACTCTTTTGGCAGAGGTTTACGTTGTTTATCCAATCGTTGACACAGCTCCTATCACAGAGTGGATCTTTTATTCCAATCATTCAAGACCGCGCCATTCAAAAGTGGGTCAAGGCACGAATGCCGAACCAAAAAAACAAAAGGATGAATGTACTTCGACAATTACACATAGAGCTTAAGCAGCTATTAGAACGTTTTCCAGATCGTTATGCTCTGTTTATAGTTTTGCAACTGACAACAGAAAAGAAAGTCGGATATACCTCAGCCCAAGCTGCTCATACATGTGGGTTTAATGTGGAGGATGCTTGGATCATTCATCAAGCAATGCTTCATGAAATGCTTGAGGAAATGGAGAAGAACGAAAAAAAATTCCCAGTCTTACAAGTCTTTATTGAAAGAGATTCTAAATCAGCTGGTTGGACAAAGTCTGCTGACCAAACGGCTCGACTCATACAGCAAGGTCATACATTAGACCAAATTGCAACGAAACGAAAATTAAAAAGAAGTACGATAGAAGATCATATTATAGAAATTGCTCTTCAGCAGCCTGATTTTTCAATCAAGCCTTATGTGACTGAAGAAATTAAACATAAAATTTATGCGTTTATGAAGGAAAAAGGATCATCTGTAAAGTTACGGGACATTAAAGAAGCATTAGGTGCTGAAGTATCTTACTTTATGATTCGCTTAGTTCTTGCAAGGAAGGAGGAATAATGATGGATCTAGAAAAGGAGCTGTATAGGTGGTTTGGCTATTCTACATTTAGAAGTGGTCAAAAAGAAATTGTAGCTGCCCTAATGGAAAATGAAGACGTATTAGCAGTTCTTCCCACGGGGATGGGGAAATCCATTTGTTATCAGCTTCCTGCTTTATTGAAGGAGGGGGTGACCATCATTGTATCTCCGCTTCTTTCTCTCATGGAGGATCAAGTGCAGCAGCTGCGCTCCATTGGAATTAAGCAAGTAGTAGCAATCAACAGCTTTATGAATCATCTTGAACGTGAAGAAGTATTTCTTTCTTTGTCTACCTATAAATTGATTTATACGTCACCTGAAATGCTCCAATCTGATTACGTCTTACATAAATTGAGAAAACTGCAGATCTCATTATTTATTGTTGATGAAGCACACTGTATTTCTCAGTGGGGACATGAATTTAGAAGTGATTATTTACGCTTAGCACAAGTAAGAGAGAAATTATCCAATCCACCTTGCTTAGCAATTACAGCCACAGCTACACCTTATGTACAAAAAGATATTTGCTCGTATTTACAAATGAGTCAACCTAAATCATTTATTCATTCCGTCAACCGGCCGAATATTGCGGTCCAAGTAGAACAATACTTATCAACAGAAGAGAAGATGGAACGGTTACTTGAGCTGACATCAAAACTAAAAGGACCTGGTATGGTTTATTTTTCGAGCAGGCTGTGGAGTGAGGCAGCAGCTAGAAAACTACAAGAACGAGGCATTCAAGGTGTCAATTTTTATCATGGCGGGATGACAAATGATGATCGGCTTTTAATCCAACAGCAATTCATGCAAGGGGAACTTTCAATTATATGCTGTACAAGTGCATTTGGCATGGGGATTAATAAAGATAATATCCGGTACGTCATCCATTTTCACTATCCAACTCAAATGGAATCGTATGTACAAGAAATAGGACGTGCAGGGCGTGATGGGGAGAAAAGTATTGCGATTACCCTATTTAGTGAAGAGGACCGCGGGCTTGCAAGACTGCTTTCAAAGCGAGAACAATTAGATAACGAGCAAATAGTGCAGCTGCTTCTTGCACTCAGCCAAATGGAAGAAATGGATGAGAAGGCAGAGACTGAACTTTGTGCCAAGCTTGGGTGCAGCGAAACAGCATGGAAAAATGTAAAAGTTTCATTAGAGGAAATGAACGTTTTAAAGGGTACCATGGTTCAACGGTTCTCAATCGATGCTGTTTCTACCATGTTAGCTGATTCATTTTTAAAATATCAAATCAATAAACAAAAACATTTATCTCAGTTTGAGACCTGGATGCACAGTAAAACGTGCAGGCGAAATGGGGTGTTGGACTATTTTGAAGAAGAAGAAAAACAGATTCAAACAGAAAATTGCTGTGATATTTGTGGGTTAACGCTTGAAACGTATTATTTAAAAGAACAAATACATCATTATAATCAGCATGATGCGAAAAATTGGCAAGAGGAGCTGTCTATCAGGTTGTTCGGCAAGACAGGGGAATTATATGAATGAGAATGAACGAAAAATAGAGCATTTAAGTGATAAAGAAATTTTAGCTAGCTTATATGGCTCACAAGCGGCCATGCTCTTAATTGGTTTGACAGGGGCTTACTTTGTTTTTGATGATCTATCCATGTTCCTGCAGTTACTTTCATTTACTTGGTATGAAACGATCGTAATAGGGGGCAGCTTTGCTCTGATTGTCGTTGGTGTTGATCTTTTAATGTACCGCTTTATTCCTTATCGTCATCTTGACGATGGCGGGATAAATGAACGAGTTTTTAAAGGGCGCAGTGTACTTCATATGATTATTTTATGTATGGTCATTGCTGTAGTAGAAGAGCTTTTATTTAGAGCGGTTTTACAAACAGCCTTCGGTTTAATTGCTGCAAGCATTATTTTTGCCCTTGTTCATGTGCGGTATTTAAAGAAACCAATCTTGTTTTCATTTGTATTGTTAGTTAGTTTTTCTCTGGGGCTTCTATTTGAATATACAAATAACCTTACTGTAACGATTTTTGCTCATTTTTTAATTGATTTTTTATTTGGGTTATTTTTAAGAAGAAAATCAAGAAAATAGGGAAATAAGATTCATTAAAAAAAGCAGTGGATGACCGATACTATAAGTGAGGTGAAACGGTATGAGTGAAGCACAGCGGGACTACAAGGACCAAGCAGAGCCTTTGAGAAAACAAATGTCAAGAGTTGAGAGTCGAACGGAGCGTAAGGAAGGAGAGCTTCCTTCTAGAAAAGACGTACATCGGCACAGGAAAAAGAAAAAACGCGGCATCCAGATGACATTTCCGCTTGTACGATTATTATTAATGGCTTTTATTCTCATTGTTTTACTACTGATTTTTTCACCTTACTGGTTAAATCTTTAAGCAAATCGTTCTAGTTTTCTACCCTCTTCATATTTTCTAGTAAAGGGGGCCAAGCGTATGACAGGTATGAAACAATGGAATATACATCCTGATGCTCTTACAAATGTTAGTAAAGTGATGCTTGAAGAAATGATTGCACGAAAAGAAAAATGGGAAAAGCTGAATAAAGCCAAAAATCATTGGAGTTTATTTACGTTATTATCGCTTGGACTTTTTTTGCTGTTTGGTGCTCAAGTTTTAAGAGGGAGCAGCGGGCTTCATTTTAGTTCAAACTTTTTATCTATATTAGTAGGCAACACGATTCTCCTTTTGCTTATCCTTTTATTTATAGTAGGGATTGTGCAGGTTAAGTTATTATCGAAAAAAGCAACTAAAGCAGAAATCGAATTTGAAGCTTTGCGAGAAGAGTGTATTGAGCGCTCAAGTGAACTTTGGGAGAAAGATCAAAGCTGGCAGCATAGGGAATCTGTTTTTACTTATATGAAAACAGAACACGATATCAACCTATATCATAAATAATAAAAACCACTTCGTCATTCAGGGAGCAAGCTGAATGGCGGAGTGGTTTTATCTTTATCCTAGGCAGATAAATGTGGATGGCCAAAAAACATATGGTTCTCACGACAGTAAGATCTGCCGCTTACATAAATAAAATGGTCCGTATACATTTCAATTTTGCCAAAGGCAAGCGTTGTTCCCTGTCTTGAGCAATACACTTCAACTGGAAGGCCGATACGCTGGTTAAAAGCCAAGTCTTGGTTGGTTACGAGTGATTTGTCTGTCAGCTTAGTTAAAAACATACACTCACACCTTTCTTATTTATTAATGTAAGCGCTTTCTACATCTCTGTGTCTTCAGTATAACGTAACTAATCTGAATATTCAATCTGTTAGTAAAGGAATCTTACAAAAGAATTTTGACAGAAAAGCTAATAAATCGACGAAAAAAATTCATTCATTTTACCCATTTTTATTGTATTCAATGTTCGTGAGATTGTCACAAATCGATTCTAGATCAACAAACAAGCTATGTTACGATTAGTTTACAAATTATCAAAAAGAAACATCTTCATATGGGGAGTGTTGACTAATGACATTAGTACAATTAGTAGCTGTTTTAGGTTTCGGAATTATGGCAATGGTTCTTGCTGTAGTAATGGCAATTGGACTTCTTAAAGTTTCCGAGTACTCTGAGTAATTTTAGAGCAACTGAAGTAAGGCAATTTAACATTGAGACCAAACTGGTATCCAATCGGGTATCAGTTTTTTATTTTTCTAAACTGTTATAATTTGAGAATATCCTATGAAAAATCGGAATATTTAGGATAATAGGTTTTCATTTCGCCCTACGAAATGTACAATAGATATGTGCAATGGAAAAGAAAAGGAGTGCTGATAGATGATTGATCAATTACATAAAACACTGGAAACGTATTATCCGGAAATGGTTGAATTAAGAAGAACGCTTCACCAACATCCTGAGCTCTCTTTTGAAGAGGAACAAACGCCAGCTATGATTGCGGATTACCTTGAGAAATTAGGGGTAGAAGTAAAAAGAAATGTAGGCGGACGAGGGGTTGTTGGCTACATTAGAGGGGCAAAGCCTGGAAAAACAGTAGCACTGCGTGCAGACTTTGATGCTCTTCCTATTCAAGAGGAAACAGGGCTTCCGTTTGCTTCCGAGACTCCTGGTGTGATGCATGCATGCGGTCACGATGGCCACACAGCTACCCTTTTAGTCGTTGCGAAAGTGTTAATGGAAAATCAACAAAACTTAGAAGGTACGGTTGTCCTTATTCATCAATTTGCTGAAGAGCTTGCCCCAGGTGGTGCTATTGCTATGATTAGTGATGGCTGCTTAGAAGGTGTAGATGCCATTTTTGGTACGCACTTATGGTCCACAATGCCGCTCGGAGAAATTGGATATAGAAGAGATGCCATCATGGCAGCAGCTGATCGTTTTGAGATTGATTTTAAAGGCAGAGGGGGACACGGGGCTTCCCCTCATGAAACGGTAGATGCCATTGCAGTTGGTACCTCAGTTGTTCAAAACCTGCAGCATATCGTCAGCAGAAATGTTGATCCATTAAAATCTGCTGTTTTAAGTGTCGGGTCTTTCCATGCTGGCGGAGCATTTAATGTTATTGCTGATAGTGCTAAGATTGTCGGGACGGTTAGAACGTTCGAAACTGATGTACAAGATATGATGTTTGAACGTATGGAGCAGGTGACAAAGGGAGTATGTGACGCCATGGGAGCAACATATGATTTCTTGTACAAAAAAGGCTATCCAGCTGTTATTAATGACCCGTTTGAAACAGATCGCTTTGTCGGGACAGCTACGAAATTACAAGGGGAAGACCTTGTCAAAGAGATGGCGCCAGTTATGGGGGGAGAGGATTTTGCTTATTACTTGCAGCATGTTCCTGGTACATTCTTCTTTACTGGGGCAGGCAATGTAGAAAAAGGAATTGTTTATCCGCATCACCATCCAAAATTTGATTTTGATGAATCTGCTATGCTTGTTGCTGCGAAACTTTTATTGAGTGTTGCATTAGATTTCCTTTCTGATAAAAATTCTTCTCTACTAAAAACTCAATCAAAAGAAGCCGATGCAACCTCGTAAGTTATTGGTCTTTAAATGCGCTTATCCTAGGATGAGCGTGTTTTTTTATGAAACCTTTTAAATGTGACAGTCGTTTTATGGATGTCATGTTAAAAAACCTAACTAACCATAAATTGCTTACTAGCATTAAATGAAATAAAAACAGTGAGACCAACTTCGGGGGTAGTCGCAATGGAAGAACAATTGATCATGCGTGCAAAGAAAGGGGACGACGAAGCTTTCCAACGATTAATTGAAATGCACATAAAGACCGTTGAGAAGTTCGCGTTCCAGCTTGGAGCAAAGGAATCGAGTGTGGAGGATATCACACAAGAAGTGTTTATTAAAGTCTATCGATTCTTATCTAAGCATACGAGAGGTAAATTTACTACGTGGCTTTATACGATTACATTAAATGTAGTCAGGGACCAATATAGAACAGAGACAAGGCATTCTAAAAGAGTAAAGGCGATGCAGGATGAGGGGGAGGCATCGGTTTATGTAGAAACTTTTTATGACGATGAAACAAAAGCACTGCATGAACAAATTCAATCCCTAGATGAAAAATATAAAGTTCCTATCATTTTGCATTACTTTCATGACCTGACCTATGCAGAAATTGCAGATGTTTTAAAGGTATCGGAAGGGGCCATAAAAACGAGAATGATGCGAGCTAAAAAGCAATTAAAAGAAAAGCTTGAAAAAGTAGGTGAAAGACAATGAATGATCAACAGTTTGAAAATCAAATGAAAAAATTAAAAAAGCAATTTGATCAAATACCGCAAAAGACTTCAAGTGATCATATCATGTCTCAAATTAAAAAGGGGAATCAGCCTCGCCGGGCTACCTTTTTTCCTCGTTGGCAAGTGGCGGCGTTAATGTTTTTAGCTGCTGGAATAGGTGCTATTCTCCTATCAGGCGGTTTTTTTACAGACCAGGGTAATCAAATAGCCATTAGTGATGAGGAAATCAACGAGGAATCTAACGGGGACGGCGAAGCGAATTTTTTAATCGAGGAAGAAGCTGCCGAAGAGGGTGGAACGGATAAAGACGAGGTCACAACCTATGAAGAACCTGCTGGAGAAAATGTGACAGCACCAAGGTCGTCATTTGAACGAATTGATATTGGTGAAACGAGAGAAGAAACAGTTATGCGAGAAGGACAAGAAGATACTATCGTAGTTAAAGAATTTACAGATACCGAACTTGGTTTTTCCTCCGTTGTAGACGAACAATTTGATGTAGAAATAAATTCTGACGCAGAAAAAGGAATTCAAATCGTAGCCAATTATGGCAATGGTCGGATAGAACCGGCATTTTTATCGATCACTCCAGTTGACGTGGGCAGTGTAGATGAAATTTTAGAAGAGTGGGATCAAGAAATGAGTCATAACGGATTTGCTTTAGAAGATAATGAATCAGATTGGGTCAATTCAAGAAATGACCAATTAAATGTGATGGAGGAGCGTTTCTACATTGGTGAATATGAATCTAAGCGATATGCATTACTATCTAACGATGATAATTACTATACCATCGAGATCTATACGTTTGGAGAATATTCCGAAGGCCTTCAAGTACGTGCAGGACAGGTGATAGAGCACTTTGAGTGGACCCCTTAAACGCAGGGGCAAGAAGGGCACTAAAAATGCTCTTCCTACAATAATTGTTGATTTCCGCTGCAGGCACACGCTTTCCGCGGGTGCCTGCAGCGAGGTCAACGGAGGAAGGATTTTGTTAAGCTGCTCTCTCATTAAAAGCAAATTTTCAGGCCTTAGAAAGTGAAGCGGGATGAAAGCAATTATACTTGAGCCTCAAGTGAACTGAATCATAACAAAAGTATCCCACTTAATAATTACACAAAGCAATAACCTAGCGGATGAAATATGCGAGACTTCTGCGGGGCCTAGAGCAGGAGTGAGATCCCACAGGGCATTAGCCCGAGGAAGCTCACTAGCTCCCCGCGAAAAGCGAGTTTATCTCAGGAGCGGCAATCCTCCACTTACTTGCGTTTATTTTCAAGACTTAAACTTCAGTTTCTTTTTCCTCATATCTTTGTTTAAATCCCATACTATGTTTTTAAAAGAAGTAAAAGACATGAAGGAGAAATAGACGTGGATCCTTATTTTATCTTTAAGAAATGTCTACTTTTATTAACCGCATATGGCGGGATTTTGACGGCATTCAAGCTTTTTCCTCACCCCAGAGGGTTTGGGCTAGGGGAGCTGATCGGCGCTGTTCTTTTTTCTCCCTTTCAAATGCTTGCCGCCTCTTTTGCATTTGTTGCGGGATTTTTAGCCTATTCGCTGTTTGTTCAAGATTTACTAAAAACCCTCTTTCAAATGCCACGTTATTCAGTGAATCACAACATACGCATTTTATTTCTTGTTTTAGCCTTTTTATCGATTGCACACCTTATGTACACCAGCTGGGTGCCTGCCCTCTGTGCTCTAATTTTGGCAAGCTTATATGGTATAATGGATGTTAATTTGCAAAAAGTTGATTAAGAAACACGAGATGTGAGAAAGTAGGAAAATGCATGTTTTACCTATACTTGGTCATAGCAGCAGGAGTGTTGCTGCTGTTTTATATGTTTATAGAAGCTTTTCGTAATCGTTTAATACACCATCCTTTAACATTTGAGGAGCTGCCAGAAGGACTTAATTCTTTTCGTATATTCTTTATTTCTGATATCCATAAAAGGCGGGTGTCAGAAAGACTAATAAACAAACTTACAAAGCCGGTTGATATAGTCATTATCGGAGGCGATCTGCTAGAGGCAGGAGTTAAACAAGAAAGACTTGAAGAAAATTTACGCCAGTTAACAAAACTAGCTCCTGTTTATTTTGTTTGGGGAAATAATGACGAGGAAGTAAATAAACAGTGGCTAGAAACGACTCTCCTTCGTCATGGAGTGACGATTTTAAGCCAATCAAGCGAAATAATAACTAAATCAGAATCGAGGATCCAATTAATTGGTATTGATGAAGAGTATGAGCAGCTAGATCAAAGAGAGATTAATAATGAAATGTTCACTGTGTTAATCAGTCATTACCCAGACATTATAAGAGAAGCATCCTCTATGCTCTCTCCTGAACTTTCTTTAAGTGGACATACCCACGGGGGGCAGATCCGACTAATCAGGTTTGGTATAGCTGAGCTGGGCGGTATGAAAAGAGAAAACGGAGGGTGGCATTTAATTAGTAATGGATACGGGACTACTAAGCTGCCGCTTAGGCTCGGAGCGCCTCAACAAACACATATAATTGAAATAAAGAAATAGGATGAAAGAAAATAAATAAATGATATAACTTACAATTTAAATGAACACATTATACAAATGATTGTACAAAGTTTACACAGAGGGCTTCATTCGCTATACTAAGCTAAAAAGCACCACTTTAAGGCAGAGGTTGTATTCATAGTGTATTCAATGATCGCATGAAAAGTATGGAGTAAGATACGAAGGCAAGGTTCTCTAAAGCAAGTCTTACATCAAAGATCTAAAATACGGAGCTTGTGCAACTTGTATAGGGGGAGAGAATATGGCTTCTAATGAAGGGAAATACAATATAAAAGCAATTTCAACCATGTTAGGGATACAACCAGGAACGTTAAGAGCTTGGGAGCGAAGGTATCAAATTATTGAACCAATACGTAATTCGGCAGGCCATCGTTTGTATTCAGATGAGCATGTTGCCATCTTGCGGTGGTTAATTGACAAAGTAAATAAAGGTTTTACAATCGGACAAGCTGTCGGATTATTTGAGAAAGGTAATATTGGGATGCCGCAGCAAGAAAGCAGTGAGCATCAAGACTATTCAATACAATTATCAGATGAGATTCTTCAAGCCTTGCTTTCTTTTGAAGAAACAAAAGCACATCAGCTCCTAAACCAAGCGTTCAGCATGTTTAGTATTGATAAGGTGACCATTGATATCCTTGGAACGTTGCTTGTGAAAGTAGGGTATATGTGGGAGAATAATGAAATTTCGACTGCTCACGAGCATTTTGTCACTTCTTTTCTACGCACAAAAATCGGTAATATTTTTCACGGGCTGCCTGTTGATGGGTTCTTGCCGAAAGTAGTAGCGGTGTGTGGACCTAATGAAACACATGAGCTTGGCTTGTTGATCTTTACTTTATTTTTAAGACGTAAAGGATTTGAGGTCATTTATTTAGGGGCAGGTATACCAAATGATGATGTAGAAATGGTGTTGCGTGAAGTGAATGCTAAAATGTTTTTCACTTCTTGTACAATTTCCGCTAATGCTAGAGCGACAATAGAGTTAATTGAACATCTAAAAGAGGTGTTTCCACATTTAATTATTGGCACGGGCGGATATGCCTTTGATGAGTTAGAGGATGAAAAACAAGAAGTGTTAGAGCCGCATCTTGTCGGTAAGACGAAGACTGAATGGGAAAACTGGCTAAAAAACAACCTTAAATAAATAATTAGGTTTGTTTCACAGGCGTGTTTGCGAACCTTCTGTAACGTCCTCACATACCGTATAGCAAGACGATGTTTACGGCACGAGTCAGCCATTTTCAGGCTCTCGGAAAAGGGAGGGTTAACAATGCGTCTTGAGCGTTTAAATGTAGATAAATTTAAAGTGTTCCTTACATTTGATGATATGCAGGAAAGAGGAATAACGAAAGAAGATTTATGGCAGGATGTTCCAAAAGTACATGATCTATTTCGAGATATGATGCTTGAAGCAGATGATGAATTAGGTTTTAAAGTAGATGGGCCGATTGCTGTAGAAGTATATGCAATGCCGGCGCAAGGAATGGTTATCATTGTGTCAAAAGGGCTTCCAGATGAAGATTTTGATATTGAGGGGTTTGAGGAAGGCTATATTGAAATGCAGGTAACATTAGATGAGAGTGATGAGATATTCTATACATTTAAAGAATTTGAAGATGTCATTGGCCTTTCTTCTAGGCTGTATCCATTTGGTGTGATAGGCGGACAGCTTTATTTCTTTGACGGTCAATACTATATGAAATTTGAAGATATGGACATTATTGACCAAGACGAAGAAGCTTTTATCGCATTACTATCTGAATTTGGGTATTCCTCGACCGTGTCTATACACAGAGTAAAAGAATACGGTAAGACATTAATGGAAAATGAAGCTGTTTATCAACTATATCATACATTTATCAAACGATAGAAAACTGATGCCAAATGGTCATCGGTTTTCTTTTTTTGGGTGCAGCTCTGCTTTTTCGTTGAGGTACTTTTTCTTTCACAGTTTTCCTGTGCTTTTAATAAGCGTGGCCAAGGGTATTATGGTACAATAACCGAGACTAGTTCCGAAAATAAAGTAGGCGAATATACTAGTGGTACATAATGTGTAGTAGGAGTTGAGCCAAATGAAAATTGCTGTATTGTATGGTGGGATTTCAGCAGAGAGAGAAGTATCTTTATCCTCTGGTAAGGGCATTATTAATGCCCTTAAAGCAAATGGACATGAAGTGATCGGGATTGATTTTCACCCTGATAGATTAGAAGATTTATTAAACTTGGAAGTCGACTTAGTTTATATTGGTTTGCATGGCAGGTACGGTGAAGATGGCAAAGTGCAAGCTTTACTAGATATGCTGAACATTAACTATGTTGGTTCAGGTGTGCAAGGTTCTGCTCTAGCGATGGATAAAGCAAAGTCGAAGCTGTTCTTTGAGAGAGAAGGTACCAGAATAGCCAAACAGCACGTGCTTTATAAGCATGCATACGACCCTGAAACGACGGCAATTGAGATTCCGTTTCCTGTTGTAGTAAAGCCAAACCAAGAAGGCTCTACAATTGGAATTACGTTTGCTGAGAATGAAGAAGAATTGTTAAATGGTATTGAGGAAGCATTCAAACTAGATGAAACGGTACTGCTTGAAGAATTTATTAAGGGCAGAGAAGTGACGGTCGCTGTAATGGGGAATAAAGGGCGTGAGAAAGCTCTTCCTGTAGTAGAGATTGTACCAAAAAATAAGTATTATGATTATGAGGCAAAATATGCAGCAGGTATGAGCGAGCATATTGTTCCTGCACGTCTTACAAGTGAACAAACAGATTATGTTCAAAAGCATGCTGTATTGGCTCACCAAGCTCTAGGCTGCGACATTTATTCACGCGTTGACTTTATTGTACCCGATGATGGCGGAGCTCCAGTCATTTTAGAAGTAAATACTCTTCCTGGGATGACACCAACAAGCCTCTATCCGGATGCTGCTCGTGAAATTGGGTTATCCTATGATGAGATGATTGAAACATTCGTCCAACTATCTTTAAATAAATAAACATTAATAAAAGGCAGACTGATTTTAGATCAGTCTGTTTTAATTGCTTAAGATTTGGGTAAATAGTAGTAAGAATAGTGTGAATAGGACGGAAATATAAGTTATCTTGTTTTTTTTACTGAAAAGGTGGAAATATGACAGCTCTTTCATTATAGTAAGTAGTGATGAATGATAACGCGGTCATATGCGTAAAAAATAATACATCGAACACTGGCTAGAGGTGAAACAGATGGAAGGTAATGGTAAGCAAGCTGAAAATTTAGATGTGCTTGTTTCAACGCAGAAGGTAATTAAAAAGGCTTTGGACAAGCTTGGTTATCCTGATGAAATGTTTGAGTTAATGAAGGAACCAATCCGTATGTTAACGGTGCGTATTCCTATTAAAATGGATGATGGTTCGACAAAGATTTTTACAGGTTTCCGAGCTCAGCATAATGATGCAGTTGGACCGACAAAAGGTGGAGTGCGTTTCCACCCAAATGTTACTGAAAAAGAAGTGAAAGCGTTATCTATCTGGATGAGTTTGAAAGCTGGAATAGTTGATCTTCCTTATGGCGGAGGAAAAGGTGGAATTATTTGTGACCCTCGTGATATGTCCTTCCGTGAATTAGAAAGATTAAGCCGCGGATATGTGCGAGCAATTAGTCAATTAGTAGGACCGACTAAGGATATTCCTGCTCCAGACGTATTTACTAATTCGCAGATTATGGCGTGGATGCTCGATGAATACAGCCGTATCCGTGAGTTTGATTCACCTGGATTTATTACAGGAAAGCCTCTTGTGTTAGGAGGATCACACGGACGTGAATCTGCAACAGCTAAAGGTGTAACCATTTGTATCCGTGAGGCTGCTAAGAAAAAAGGGATCGATATTGAAGGAGCAAAAGTAGTAATCCAAGGCTTTGGTAATGCAGGAAGTTTCCTCGCGAAGTTCATGCATGATGCCGGAGCAAAAGTAGTTGGTATTAGTGATGCTTATGGAGCCCTGCACGATCCTGAAGGGTTAGATATTGATTACTTGCTTGATCGTCGTGACAGTTTTGGTACGGTAACCAATCTGTTTAAAGAAACCATTACAAACCAAGAGCTGCTTGAATTAGAATGTGATATTTTAGTTCCAGCTGCTATTGAAAATCAAATTACAGAAGAAAATGCAGAGCGAATTAAAGCTTCAATTGTCGTAGAAGCTGCTAATGGTCCGACAACGATGGAAGCAACGCGTATTTTATCAGAACGTGATGTCCTGTTAGTTCCTGATGTATTAGCTAGTGCAGGCGGAGTAACTGTTTCTTACTTTGAGTGGGTTCAAAATAATCAAGGCTATTATTGGACAGAAGAAGAAGTAGAAGGTAAGCTTGAACATGTTATGGTTGGTTCTTTTGAAAACATTTACAACCTATCGAAGAGCCGAAAAGTAGATATGCGTCTAGCCGCATACATGATTGGTGTGCGTAAGATGGCCGAAGCCTCTCGTTTCCGTGGCTGGGTGTAATTTGATATACTATAAATAAGATTAACCTTGCCCTTGTGTCAATGATACAAGGGTTTTCGGGTTTTATTGTTGTGAGAGGTGAGTAGTTTGATCAAAGAAGACATCATTATTATAGGAGCAGGACCATGCGGGCTATCAGCTGCCATTGCGTGCCAAGAAGCCGGATTTTCTCCACTTGTTATAGAGAAGGGTAATATCGTCAATGCGATCTATCGTTATCCAACTCATCAGACATTCTTTAGTACAAGTGAAAAGCTTGAGATCGGAGACGTTGCATTTGTAACTGAAGAGCGGAAGCCGAAGCGGAACCAAGCGTTAGTCTATTACCGTGATGTAGTGAAGCGTAAGAAGATTCGTGTCCAATCATATGAAGAGGTAAAATCGGTGACGAAACAAGATGACAGTGAGTTTCACGTGAGTACATCAAAAGGGGAATACGTTTGTCAAAAGCTGATTATCGCAACAGGTTATTATGACAGCCCTAATAAAATGAATATTCCTGGTGAGGATAAGGAGCATGTGCATCATTATTTTAAAGAAGCCCATCCTTATTTTGATTTAGATGTGGTCGTAATCGGCGGGAAGAACTCTGCAGTAGATGCAGCTCTTGAACTCGAGAAAGCAGGGGCTAGAGTGTGTGCATTGTATCGTGGGAGCGAATATTCAACCAGTGTGAAGCCTTGGATCTTACCAGAATATGAATCACTTGTCCGCAATGAGAAAATAAATCTACATTTTAATGCAGAAGTTAAAGAGATAACAAATCATGAAGTAATATATACAATCGGTGATGAAGTATATTCAGTGAAGGCAGATGCTGTTTTCGCTATGACAGGTTACCATCCTGATCATTCTTTTCTAAGAAAAATAGGGGTGGAAGTAGAAGCAGGTTCCGGACGTCCTGCTTTAGATCCTGAAACGATGGAAACAAATGTTGAAGGAGTTTATATTGCTGGAGTGATTGCAGCTGGCAATAATGCAAATGAAATCTTTATCGAAAATGGACGTCACCATGGACCGTTGATCGCTGAAGATTTAAAGAAAAAATTTTCAACATAAAAAAGCCCTTTTAGGGGCTTTTTTATGTTAGGAATATTTGTTGTAATTGTTCATTATCAGTAGTAAGTTCAAGAGCAACCATTAGCTTCAAGCGTGCTTTTTGTCCGTTTAGTCCATTCGTAAAAATTACCCCAAGATCTTTAAGCGTTCTTCCGCCTCCGTCGTAACCATATGTATCCTGTACGACTCCGCTGTAACATCTTGATACTAATACAACAGGGATTTGTTTTTTTATTAAACGGTCTAATGCAGGCATGATGGCCGGTGGCACGTTCCCTTGTCCAAAAGCTTCAATGACCAGGCCGTTAATTCCTGCATCAGCTACTGCATCAACAATATCAGCTTCCATCCCGGCGTACGTTTTAAGCAGTGAGACTTTCTTTGTTAGGGAATCAACTGGGTGGCATTCCCTATGCGATAATGTATGATGGAAGTTTACCCCTCGTTTAGTGACAATTCCAATCGGGCCGTATTGAGGGCTTTGAAAGGTGGCAATGTTAGAACTATGTGTTTTCGTTACGTTTTTAGCTGTATGAATTTCATCGTTTAAAACAACGAGCACACCTTTACCGTAGGCTTCGTCACTTGCTGCGGTTTTTACAGCAGAAATGAGGTTGTGAGGACCATCTGATCCTAGTTCATTGCTTGAGCGCATAGCGCCGGTTACCACAACTGGGTTTTCGATGTTTAAGACAAGATCAAGTAAATAAGCCGTCTCTTCTAGCGTATCCGTACCATGTGTCACTACAATTCCATCGAGCGAATCATTTTGTACTCTTTCTTTTAATCGTTTGGCCAGATCGACCATTAGAGAAGGAGTCATATGAGGCGACGGAATGTTCAAGTAATCATCTACGACAACAGAGGCGATGCTTGAAAGGGATTCAATTGTGGAATATAATGGATTTACTAGATTGGGGGTAACCGCACCATGTTCATCCTCTTGCATAGCGATGGTTCCGCCAGTATGTAACACAAGTATCTTTTTCATCTTTCATGCTCCTTTTTATCGTTCGAGAATGACTCTCTTGATGTTATGTACGTATTTTACCATACTTTTCATACCTCACTCATTAGAATTACCATCTAATTTTGTATAAATACTATTTGTATGATTAATAAATGATTGCACAGTATAAGAAAGGTAGGCTCTACATTGTTTGCCCTATTAACAGCTGCTATTGCACCAGGAATGGCGTTACTATCTTATTTTTATTTGAGAAATGAATATGAATCAACTGTCAATGCCTTAGTGTTTAGAACCTTTATTATTGGACTTATCCTTGTTTTCCCTGTTATGGTGTTGCAGTACGCCTTTACAGCTGAGGGTTTATTACAGGCTGGTCTAAGTCAAGCATTTATTTTGTATGGATTTTTTGAGGAGTTTTTCAAATGGTTCATGCTCTATTTTTTTGCATATCAATATGGACAAATGAAACGTCGTTATGATGGAATTGTCTACGGTGTGTCTTTATCACTAGGGTTTGCATCGATGGAAAATGTGTTCTATATTCTAGCTCACGGACTAGAGACTGCGGTAGGTCGTGCTCTGCTTCCTGTATCAAGCCATGCATTATATGGGGTGATTATGGGCTATTATCTAGGCAGAGCCAAGATGGAGAACACCAAAAGAAAGCAGTTTCTATTACTATCCTTATTGATCCCGGTCCTGCTTCATGGAGTCTATGATTTCATTTTGCTGACATTTGATATGTACTTTTTAATCGGACTGGTACCTTTTATGGTCGGCCTTTGGATCTTAGCGTTAAATAAGGTAAAATGGGCTAATAAGCTTGATCATTAAAATGTAGAAAGGGGAATGAAAGATGGTAGGAGAACGTTATCGAGTAATCATTCGTTGCCCGAAATGCGGGGAAAAATATATTCTACGTGGCAAAGAAAATGATCACGGTGAATATGAGACGGGCTTTAAACAATGTGTGTGCGGAAATAATGATGACCTTCACGTGGATGCGACACCTGAATCTTAAAAAACACTTGCAATTACTCGTGAGATAGTGTAACTTAGGTTCAACGTAGAAAGTTTATTTAGAAATTTCATAAAACATGAATTCTTATCAAGAGAGACGGAGGGAATGGCCCGATGAAGTCTCAGCAACCAGCCATTATTGGTCAGGTGCTAATTCCACCAAGCTGAAGCTTGGAAGATAAGAAGAGGCTAGCATTTAACAGACACCTTCTTCTTATTTATTTAAGGAAGGTGTCTTTTTTAGTTATTAGGAGGAATCGGGAGGAGAAACCATGACAAAAGAGAGATATAAAACAGAGGTTGTTCAGATTGGAAATAGAGGACGCGAGCATACTGGAGCTGTTAATACGCCTATTTACTTATCAACAGCCTACAGACATACTGGTATTGGAGAATCAACAGGATATGATTATGCAAGAACGGGCAATCCGACACGTGAAGTTTTAGAAGATGCGATTGCGTCCCTTGAAGAAGGAGATCAAGGATTTGCATGCAGCTCTGGAATGGCTGCAATTCAAACAGTCTTTTCGTTATTTGAGTCGGGGGATGAAATTTTAGCATCTAAAGATTTATATGGCGGGACATATCGACTGTTTGAAGAAGGATGGAGCAGATGGGGCCTTCATTTCTCTTATGTTGACCCGAGGGACTTAGCTCAAGTAGAAGCGGCTGTCAATGAAAAAACAAAAGCACTGTTTATAGAGACTCCAACGAATCCTTTGATGCAAGAAGCCTGTATTAAGTCACTTGCAGCTATTTGTCAAAAACAACAGCTATTATTGATCGTTGATAACACGTTCTACACTCCTTTATTACAACAGCCGCTTGTAGAAGGTGCTGATATCGTTGTTCATAGTGCATCCAAATATCTAGGAGGGCACAATGATGTAATCGCAGGTCTCGTCGTCTCAAAAGGCAAAGAATTATCTGAGCGAATTGGATATTATCATAATGGAATTGGCGCAACACTCGGTGCTTTTGACTCATGGCTTTTAATTCGTGGGATGAAGACTCTAGCCCTCCGTATGGAAAAGCACGAAGAGAATGCGAAAGCTGTCGTTCAATATTTAGAAGAAAATGAGCATGTTACAGATGTATTATATCCAGGGCGCGGCGGAATGGTATCGTTTCGTATTCAAGACGAGGAATGGGTGAATCCGCTCTTGCAGCAATTAAAACTGATTTCCTTTGCAGAGAGCCTAGGCGGTGTGGAAAGTTTAATGACCTATCCAGCAACCCAAACACATGCAGATATTCCAGAAGACGTGAGGGTTGAAAATGGCGTCTGTAATCGACTTCTTCGTTTTTCAGTAGGGATTGAGAGAGCAGAAGATCTTATAAATGATTTAGAGCAAGCCATTACGTATGCAGCTAAATCGAAATCAAATGTGTAAGGGGGTGTCCGCATGACTTTTATAGAAAAAATGAAAAATGAAGTATTAGTTGGAGACGGTGCAATGGGGACTCTTCTTTATGAACAAGGGATTTCCAAATGCTTTGAGGAGCTGAATCTATCAGACCCAAATAGAATTATAGATGCACATAAACAATATATCGAAGCAGGTGCTGTAATCATTCAAACGAATACGTACGCTGCCAATCGCTTAAAACTGGAGAAATATGGCCTCGGTGAAAAGGTTAGAATCATTAATCAAGAAGCAGTAAAGCTTGCAAGAGAAGCTGGCCCTAATGGCATATTTATTGTCGGAACAGTCGGTGGATTGCAAAATTTCCATCAAGAGGAATGGACGAAAGAAGAAGTTCTAGAGGCATTAGAAGAACAAATTGAGGCCTTGCTTGCATCAAATGTAGACGGTATATTGTTAGAAACTTTTTATGACTTAGATGAACTGTTAGGAGCAATTAATATCGTTCGGAACCAATCGGAGCTCCCTATAATTGCTAATGTTTCACTAGGTGAAATCGGGGTGCTTCATGGCGGGGTTTCTCTTAAAGAAGCAATTGGCAAGCTAGAGAATGCAGGAGCAGATGTTGTAGGGGTAAACTGCAGAATGGGTCCAAGCCACATGCTTCGTTCATTAGAAGATGTGCCGCTGCCAAAGCGTGCGTATTTGTCCGTTTATCCAAATGCCAGCTTGCCTGAATATCAAGACGGAAGATTGTTTTATCATTCAAATCCTGAATATTTCGAGAGTATGGGTGAGCAGTTTGTGAATCAAGGGGTACGCCTTCTTGGCGGCTGCTGTGGTACGACTCCCGAGCACATTAGAGCCTTTAGTCAAGTAGCAGAGCGTAGAACACCTGTGGAGGAGAAATGGGTTACGCCTTCTTTGGAAAAAGTTACAAAGAAAATAGAGTTTCCTCGCTCTCTAGAGCCGCTATCTGATATTGCTAAGAAAAGACGCTCAGTGATCGTTGAGCTCGATCCTCCTAAGAAATTAAGTACTGAAAAATTTATAAAGGGTGCAAAAGTTTTAAAAGAAGCAGGAGTGGATGCGGTGACTCTGGCGGATAATTCACTTGCTTCTCCGAGGATTGACAATATGGCTCTGGCCGCCCAAATAAAAGAAGATGTAAGGCCGCTTGTACATGTAACTTGCCGAGACCGTAATTTAATTGGGCTGCAGTCACATTTGATGGGGCTGCATGCGCTCGGTATTAATGATGTGCTGGCTGTGACCGGAGATCCGACAAAAGTGGGGGATTTCCCGGGGGCTACTTCGGTGTATGATGTCACCTCTTTTCAACTTATTTCATTAATGAAACAATTAAATGAAGGCATATCTTTCTCAGGTAAAGATCTTGGACAGAAAGCTAATTTCTCTATTGCTGCTGCTTGTAACCCTAACGTTAGGCACTTGGATAAAGCAGTTCAGCGAATGGAGAAGAAAATAGAGAGTGGTGCTGACTTCTTTATGACGCAGCCTATGTACAGCGAGGAACAAATTGAAGCGTTCTATCATGAAACAAAACATTTAGATACACCAATTTATGTCGGGATCATGCCGCTGACAAGCTCAAGAAACGCTGAATTTCTTCACAATGAAGTGCCGGGTATTAAGCTTACAGATTCAATCCGCAGATCAATGGCTTCCTGTGAAACAAAAGATAGTGCTCAATTAGAAGGAATAAAGATTGCAAAATCATTAATTGATACAGCTACACAGTATTTTAACGGTATTTATTTAATTACACCGTTTCTGCGATATGAAATTACAGCTGAGTTAACAGCCTATATTGAGCAGAAATCAACGGCTAAATTAATGAATTAAACACTTTGAGCTGTATTTTACGAGATGTATGATAGGAATGTAAATTTTTGGACTTGTATGGATTTAAAAAGGAGAGTTAATCATGCCAAAATCATTATTAGAACAACAACTTAAAGAGAGAATCCTTGTACTAGATGGAGCTATGGGGACGATGCTTCAACAAGCAAACCTTACGGCAGAAGATTTTGGCGGCGAGGAATATGAAGGTTGTAATGAATACTTAAATGAAACAGCACCTCATGTCATTGAAGGTATTCATCGTGCTTACTTTGAAGCAGGTGCGGACATTGTTGAAACAAATACATTTGGAGCAACAGATATTGTTTTAGACGATTATGATTTAGGATTTAAAGCAGAAGAGCTTAACCGTGTCGCTGTAGAGATTGCAAAGAAAGCAGCTAAGGAATTTTCTACTCCTGAAAAACCGAGATTTGTAGCAGGTGCGATGGGTCCGACAACCAAATCATTATCGGTAACAGGAGGCACCACCTTTGACGCTTTAATCAACTCTTATCATGAGCAAGCACGAGGGCTGCTCTCTGGTGGAGCCGATTTATTATTACTTGAAACAAGCCAGGATATGAGGAATGTAAAAGCTGCATATGTCGGTATTGAGCGTGCATTCTCTGAACTTGATGTAAAGGTGCCGATTATGGTGTCAGGAACGATTGAGCCAATGGGTACAACGCTTGCCGGCCAGACAATTGAAGCCTTTTATTTATCGCTTGAACATATGAAGCCGACTGTCGTTGGCTTAAATTGCGCAACGGGTCCTGAATTTATGCGGGACCATATTCGTTCCTTATCGGAGCTGTCTAATACGTTTGTAAGCTGTTACCCGAATGCAGGGCTTCCTGATGAAGAAGGACATTATCATGAATCGCCAAGCTCTCTATCGAAAAAATTAATGGGATTTGCTGAAAAAGGCTGGTTAAATATTGTCGGCGGCTGCTGCGGGACGACACCTGAACATATCCGGGCAATGGTCGAGGCTGTAGATGGATTTGCCCCGAGAAAGCTAGAAGAGAAACGTGGTCATGCTGTTTCTGGTATTGAGCCCCTTATTTATGATGACAGTATGCGTCCTCTATTCGTAGGTGAGCGAACGAACGTCATCGGGTCGAGGAAATTTAAACGGCTGATTGCTGAAGGGAAGTATGAAGAGGCATCAGAAATTGCTCGTGCACAGGTGAAGCGTGGTGCGCATGTAATCGATATCTGTCTAGCTGACCCTGATCGTGAAGAACTTGAAGATATGGAAGCCTTTTTGAGTCATGTTGTTAATAAGGTGAAAGTACCGTTAATGATCGATTCTACAGATGAGGCTGTTATTGAAAAATCTCTAACTTACTCTCAAGGAAAAGCGATTATCAATTCCATTAACTTAGAAGACGGGGAAGAGAGATTTGAAGCGATTGTTCCTTTAATAAAAAGATACGGCGCAGCAGTTGTTGTAGGAACTATTGATGAAGAAGGGATGGCTGTTTCAGCAAAACGAAAGCTTGAAGTGGCCAAGAGGTCTTATGATCTTCTAGTAAATAAGCATGGGCTAAAGCCATCCGATATTATCTTTGATCCGCTTGTTTTCCCCGTAGGAACGGGGGATGCGCAATATATCGGCTCTGCTGAAGCAACGGTTGAGGGAATTCGCTTGATAAAAGAGGAATTACCTGAATGCTTAACGATTCTTGGTGTAAGTAATGTCTCGTTTGGACTGCCCCCTGTAGGGAGAGAAGTTTTAAATGCTGTTTATCTTTATCACTGTACACAGGCCGGACTCGATTATGCGATTGTAAATACCGAAAAATTAGAACGCTATGCCTCGATTCCTGAGGAAGAAAAAGAAATGGCTAAAACGTTATTATTTAAAACAACGGATGAATCCTTAGCTGAATTTACAGCTTTTTATAGAGGGAAGAAACAAGAGAAAAAGGTTGAAGCGTCTTCAATGACATTAGAAGAGCGCTTGGCAGCTTACGTAGTAGAGGGAACGAAAGAAGGATTGTATAAAGATCTCGATCAAGCTCTTAAATCTTACTCGGATGCATTAGATATTATAAATGGTCCTTTAATGGACGGTATGGATGAGGTTGGCCGTTTATTTAATAATAATGAGCTGATCGTTGCTGAAGTGCTCCAAAGTGCTGAAGTCATGAAAGCGTCAGTTGCCCACCTTGAACCTCATATGGAGAAAAAAGCGGATGATGATGGTAAAGGTAAAATCTTGCTCGCTACTGTGAAGGGTGATGTGCATGACATCGGTAAGAACCTTGTTGAAATCATCCTGGGGAATAATGGTTTTAAAATTGTTAACTTAGGCATTAAAGTAACGTCAAATGAATTAATTGAAGCGATCAAAAAAGAGAATCCAAAAGCAGTAGGATTATCTGGTTTGCTTGTGAAATCAGCTCAGCAAATGGTATTAACGGCACAGGATCTTCGTCAACAAAATATTTCGATCCCTATTTTAGTGGGCGGGGCTGCTTTGACTCGTAAATTTACGGACACTAAAATTGCTGCTGAATATGACGGGCTTGTCCTCTATGCAAAAGATGCGATGAACGGGCTTGAACTAGCAAATAAATTAGTGAAGCCTGAAGATCAACAGAAACTAGCGCTTGAAATAAGTGAAAAACGCTCTTTAAAAGAACAAGTAAGACCTCAAAGGGAGGCAGCAGTTCAAGTATTAGAGAAGCCGGTCCGCTCAAAAGTGGCGGCAGATGGTCCGTTATTTATTCCTGAGGATCTTGATGAACATATTTTGCGTGACTATGATTTAAGTCACCTTGAGCCGTATGTGAATTTACAGATGCTTCTTGGAAAACATTTAGGTCTGCAAGGGAAAGTGAGCCGTTTGCTTGAAGAGGGGGATTCCCGCGCTGTTGAATTAAAAGAGAAAGTTGATGAATTGTTTAAGCGTATTAAGAAAGAAGGCATCATTAAAGCAAACGGAATGTATCGATTCTTCCCTGCACAAGCAGACGGTAATGATGTCATTATTTATGATCCTAACGATAAGAAAACCGAAATTAATCGATTTAGTTTTCCAAGACAAAATCATGAGCCGTTTTTATGTTTGGCGGATTATCTTCGTCCAAAAGAAAGTGATGAAATGGATTATGTAGGATTTTTATCAGTAACAGCTGGAAACGGAGTAAGGGATCTGGCTGAGGAAGCAAAAGAGAATGGTGATTATTTATTCAGCCACCTTATACAAGCAGCTGCTCTAGAAATAGCAGAAGGTTTTGCTGAGCGGGTACACCAGCTGATGCGTGATAAATGGGGTTTCCCTGACTCGACTGATTTCACTATGGCAGAGAGGTTTGCTGCTAAGTATCAAGGGGTTCGTGTCTCGTTTGGATATCCTGCTTGTCCAAACTTAGAAGACCAAGAAAAGCTATTCGACTTGATCAAGCCTGAAAAAATTGGCGTTCAATTAACAGACGGTTTCATGATGGAACCGGAAGCATCTGTTACAGCGATGGTCTTTGCCCATCCAGAAGGTAGATATTTCAATGTATTAGCATAAAATGAGTATTTACTTTTATTAAAAAAGCAGCCAGCTATACGTAGTCAACGTATGGCTGGTTTTTTTGTCGTTGTTTTAACTTAACTCCCACTAAATGTGCGAACCTGCCATTAACGAGGCAAGGGAAGAAAAGTAAGGTTCATTCGTATAAAAAATGGGACTGTACAAACAATACGATTAGAGGAGATGAGAAACTACTACTCATCGAACAAAGAACTTGTAACTTAAGGAGGGTAATAACAGCATGAAGAGTCATCAGTTCTACTCAAGATTTACTCTTGCTCTTTTAACCGTATGTGCAGCGCTTTTAGTAGCAACAAGCACACCAACACATGCATTTACAGATCAAGTCATTCAGCAAGGGGCAACGGGGGACGATGTCGTTGAGCTACAGTCGCGTCTTCAGTACATCGGTTTTTATAATGGGAAAATTGATGGTGTATATGGCTGGGGTACGTATTGGGCTGTTAGAAACTATCAATATGAATTTGGACTTGATATTGACGGCTTAGTAGGTCCTGAGATGAAAGAAATGTTAGCGAAATCAACAGAGTATAATGAGCAATTTGTTAAGCGGGCATTAAATGAGGGAAGAAAATTTACTCACTACGGCGGTACGCCTAAAAAGATTCAAAAAGGTCCAAAAGGAAGCCGTGACAAGCAAATGAGAAGAGGAAGAGGCGGCGAGGCACCAGCACCAGGCGGCGGTCAGCCAGGAGAAGCACCGGCACCAGCACCAGGCGGCGGTCAAACAGGCGAGACTCCAGCACCAGCACCAGGCGGCGGTCAAACGGGCGAGACTCCAGCACCAGCACCTGGTGAAGCGGCACCAGGCGGCGAGGGACCGGCTCCTGAAACACCTGAACAAGCACCTGTTCCTGAGGAGGAAACACCAGAAGATCAAAACAACGATGCAGATATTGAAAAAGCCACAAATGTACCGCCGGGTTATTCTGATAACGATTTGCAGCTAATGGCTCAAGCTGTTTACGGGGAAGCGCGCGGGGAGCCTTATGTAGGGCAGGTAGCAGTTGCTGCTGTTATTATTAACCGAATTAATAGCCCTACATTTCCTAATACTGTATCAGGTGTAATTTTTGAACCGCGTGCCTTTACAGCGGTAGCTGATGGTCAAATATGGATGTCGCCTGATGATACAGCAAGACGTGCTGTTTTAGACGCGTTAAATGGGCAAGATCCTTCAGGTAATGCAATGTATTATTTCAATCCAGATACAGCAACATCCGGCTGGATTTGGTCTAGACCGCAAATCAAAAAGATTGGTAAACATATTTTCTGTCATTAATCATTGGAGGTGAAAAAAATGATACGTAATATAATTATTGGGTTGCTTGCAGTCGCAGTGATTGCATTAGGGTACTGGGGTTTTCAAGAACAGGAACAAAAACAGGTACTCTCTATTAATGCTGAAAATAACTATCAGCGTGCCTTCCATGATCTCACGTTTCATTTAGATCAAATTGAAGATGAGCTTGGAGCGACCCTTGCTATGAACACACGTCGTCAGTTAACTCCTGCACTTGCAGAGGTGTGGCGTATAACAAGCTTAGCTCAAGCCGAACTAGGTCAGCTTCCATTAAACTCCCTGCAGCTTGGGAAAACGGAAGAGTTCCTTTATAAAATTGGGAAATTCTCTTACCAAACATCTATTAGAGATCTTGATAAAGAGCCTTTAACAGATAAAGAATATGAGACATTAAACAAGTTATACGACTACTCTCATGAAATTAGAGAAGAGATGCGAGAATCACAAGCTTATGTCTTGAAGAATGGCCAAAGATGGTTAGATATTGATAAAGAGCTTCAAGCGGCAACGACAGAGGAACCATCTAGAAATCTTGTCGTAAATAATTTTGAAATTATGAATAAAAACGTTGAGGGCTACAGTGAAGTAGAATGGGGCGCGGGCTTAACTTCCATTGAAGATCTAAATGGCGAGTTAAAGCGTGCTTTATCTGGAAAGAAAAAAGTGTCTAAAGAAGAAGCCCAAGATATCGCGCGTAAGTATTTAGATTTAGGTGACCGTGCGGCTGTCCATGTAGCTGATACAGGAAAGGGGTTAGAGTATCCGGCTTATAGTTTAGTGATTGATGACCCTGATCATGAAACAAATTATTATATGGATATGAGTGTTGAGGGCGGCCATCCTATATGGTTTTTGCAGGAGCGTCAAATTTCTGATCAAAATATCAGCTTAAATGATGCTTCTAATAAGGCGCAAAGGTTTTTGAATGAAAATGGCATGGAGAATATGCAGTTGATTGACAGCAAGCAATATGATTCTATTGGGATGTTTGAATTTGTCTACCTTGATAATAATGTACGGGTTTATACAGATGCAGTTATGACTGAAGTGGCGTTAGATGATGGAAGCATTATCAGTTATGAAGCGAAGGACTATTTAATCAATCACAAAGAGCGTGACATTAAAGAGCCTAAACTTACGCTAGAAGAAGCTGAAACAAGTGTGAATCCTAATGTTTCAGTCATGGAAGATCACCTTGCTATTATTGAAAATGACTTAGGTGATGAAGTATTATGCTATGAATTCATTGGAACGATTAAAGACGATACGTATCGAATCTTTATCAATGCTGATGACGGGGAAGAAGAGAAAGTAGACAGATTAGAGCGTGCTGAGCGTGTGTATGATTTCTCTTAATTAAATATCATCTAATTTATTAAAAAGAAGAAGCGGCAAATGCTTCTTCTTTTTTTTATTCCGTGAGATAATGAGTAAAAAGATATAGGACTGTCAGGTCATGGTGTCAGAGGAGGGTTTTGATGATTGAGATCGGAACAACGATTCAGTTAGAAACGATAGAGGACTCAAAAGATAAGGAGAGCAAGAAGATGCGCTGCCGCTTAGTTGATAAAAGCAAAGGCTTGTGTATTATTGATTATCCTATAGATCAAAAAACAGAAAAACCCAGCTTCTTAATAGATGGGACAAAGTTAAAGGCTTCTTTTATAACAGAAGCAAATGTGGTGTATGAATTTAATACTGAGGTAATAGGTCGTGAAAAACGGAATATTCCTGTTTTATTTTTAATGGATCCAGGTAAAGACAAGTATTACCGTATTCAAAGAAGGAACTATGTAAGGGTTGAAGCGGCGAATGATGTAGCCGTTCATTCTATTGATGATGCGTTTAAGCCATTTACTTCAGTAACTGTAGACATTAGCGGGGGAGGATGTGCTATATTACTGCCTGATGAAGTCGTTCTTTCAGTGGATACTCAAGTAGATATTACAATCGTTCTTCCCATGCAAAAAAGCGAAAACCAGTATGTACGAGCACGTTGCAGGGTCGTACGAAGTTACAAGCCTAGACCTGAAGCGAAAACTCGTGCTTCGTTGCAGTTTATTGACGTTAACCAAAAGGATCAGGATCAAATTGTTAGGTATTGTTTTGAACGACAAGTTGTCCTTAGACGCAAGAACCGCGACTAGCATGCAGAGACTAAATCACTAGCAAAAATATGCCGGCCTCAATTTGTCAATAATTCGAGCAAGCTAGTATTAGACCGAGATATACGAGTGTGATATGATGAAGGTATCTGAAAATTTACCGTTGAATAAAATGGGATAGCCGTTCTGTGCTAGCTGTTTTGGGAAGATTGTATGAGGTGTGGAATAGATGAATAATTTAATGAATATTGCTATTGACGGCCCTGCAGGAGCAGGTAAGAGTACGGTTGCGAAGCTTGTAGCTGAAAGACTCTCTTACTTATATATTGATACAGGTGCCATGTATCGAGCATTAACTTATGCAGCACTTGAAAAAAATGTTAACCTAGAAGATGAGGATGCTCTCGATCAATTACTTGAAGGAATTGATATTGATTTAAAGCATACAAAAAACGGGGTTCTCGTTTACGTAAATAAGGCAGATGTAACAGAATTAATTAGGACCGATGATGTGAATAAACACGTCTCTTTAGTGGCAAGTCATCCTTCTGTTCGAATTGAAATGGTGGAAAGACAGCGTACTCTCGCAAAAGGTACGGATGCGGTGTTAGATGGAAGGGATATTGGAACATACGTCCTTCCTGATGCGGAATTAAAAGTATTCTTGACTGCTTCAGTAGAAGAGCGTGCTAGAAGAAGGCATGAAGAACAAGTGAAAAAAGGACTCCCATCTAATCTTGAAGAGCTAAAAAAAGATATAGCCAGACGAGACGAATTAGATTCAACTAGAGAATTTGCTCCATTAAAAAAAGCAAATGATGCGGTGGAAATTGATTCGACCTCTATGTCGATTGAAGAAGTTGCGGCCTCCATTATCAATTTAGCGAAGGAGCGTGCTTCTTAAATGGGTTTATATCAAATTGGTCAGCGTATTTGCAGAATGTACCTCTCAAGTAAATACAAAGTTGAAGTGATTGGTGCTGAGAATCTTCCTGCTGATGGTGGTGTGCTGCTTTGCTGCAATCATATAAGTAATCTAGATCCACCTCTATTAGGCGCGTATATTAGTCGTCCTATCCGTTATATGGCCAAACAAGAGTTATTTGAAAAACCCATTTTAAAGTCGCTTCTGCCAAAACTCGGCGCCTTCCCTGTTAGGAGAGGAATGAGTGATAAGCAAGCCCTGCGTAAAGGGATGGATTTTCTCAAGCAAGGCGAAATGCTTGGCTTATTTCCTGAAGGAACGAGGAGCAAGGATGGCAAACTTGGGAAGGGTCTTGCAGGTGCCGGGTTCTTTGCTCTTAGAACGAATGCGGCAGTTGTCCCTTGTGCCATTGTAGGACCTTACAAAAAAGGACAGCCATTAAAATTAATTTATGGAAAGCCGATGGATTTTGAACAAATTCGGTTAGAAAAGCGTTCTGCTGATGATGCGACAGCGATCATCATGGATGAAATTGGTCAGCTTATTGAGCTGCATTCTAAGGAAGTTAAGTCTACTCTTACGTAGTTAAATACTTTCTCGCTATATGTGAGAGTTCAATTTATATAATACGTATACATACCGCTTTAGCGGAGATTGAAGGAGGCAAAAGTCATGGGTGAAGAAATGAACAATGAACAACTAGCAGAAATGAAGTCATTAGCTGTAGGGGATGTTGTTACTGGGAAGGTAACAAAAGTGGAAGACAAACAAGCATTGGTTGATGTTGGTTTTAAAGTGGAAGGCATTGTACCAATCAGCGAGCTTTCTAGTTTGCATGTCGAAAAAGTAAGTGATGTTCTTTCTGTAGATGATGAATTGGAAATGAAAATTCTTAAACTAGAAGACGATGAGCTGATTCTTTCAAAGCGTGCTGTACAAGCTGAAAAAGCATGGGATCAATTACGTAAGCAACAAGAAAATGGCGAAATCATTACTGCTGAAGTAGCTGAGGTAGTAAAAGGCGGTTTAGTAGTAGATGTAGGTGTAAGAGGTTTCATTCCGGCTTCTTTAGTTGAACGTCATTTTGTAGAAGATTTTTCGGATTATAAAGGGCGCGAACTTCGTCTGAAAGTAGAAGAGCTGGATCAAGAAAATAATAAACTAATCTTATCGCAGCGTGCCGTACTAGATGCAGAGCTTGAAGAAAAGAAGAAAAATGTCCTTCAATCACTTAAATCGGGAGATACAGTTGAAGGAACTGTACAGCGTCTGACAAACTTTGGTGCATTTGTAGATGTGGGCGGAGTAGATGGACTTGTGCATATTTCTCAGCTTGCGCACCACCGTGTTGAAACGCCTTCTGATATTGTAAATGAAGGGGATAAGGTTAAGGTGAAAGTCTTATCTGTGGACCCAGACAGCGAGCGTGTATCACTGTCTATTAAAGATACACAGCCTGGACCGTGGGAAGAAGTAGCGGGGCGAATTTCAACTGGTGATGTCATTGAAGGAACAGTAAGACGTTTAGTGTCATTTGGTGCATTTGTTGAGGTAGCACCAGGAGTGGAAGGTCTGGTCCACATTTCTCAAATCGCCAACCGCCATATCGGCACACCGTCAGAAGTTTTAACTGAGGGCGAAAAGGTTGAAGTGAAAGTGTTAGATGTAAATCTTGATGATAAGCGTATTTCTTTAAGCATTCGTGAGCTTTTAAAAGACGATTCGAATGATGGAGATTATGCCGCGTATGAGGCGAATAAAGAAGAAGAACCAAGCGGGTTTTCTCTTGGCGACATGATAGGAGATCAATTGAAAAAATACAAATCTTAATTGATTAGGTGATGTACATGAGTCGTGCAAAAAGAAAATTAGATCATATCGAACATGCTCTTTCTACGGGGCAAGAGCGCACTCATGGCTTTGAACACATTCGTTTTGTCCACAATAGTATTCCTGATGCTTTTGTTGATGAAGTGGATTATTCTTCTGAAATCGGCGGACTTTCATTAAGTTCGCCGATTTTTATCAATGCCATGACCGGCGGCGGCGGCGAGCGGACGAAAATGATTAACCAGCAATTAGCCGAAGTCGCCTCTGAATGCGGAATTGGAATAGCTGTAGGGTCGCAAATGGCAGCCATACGAGATCCGGAAGAGAGAAAAAGCTATGAAATTGTCAGGCAGACCCATCCAAATGGAGTTGTATTTGCTAATTTAGGAAGTGAAGCAACGGTAGACCAAGCCAAAAGGGCTGTCGACATGCTTCAGGCTTCTGCTCTGCAAATTCATCTTAACGTTATTCAAGAACTTGTGATGCCAGAAGGAGACAGAGATTTTAGACACACGCTGACTCGTATTGAAAAAATCAAAGATGCGATTGATGTCCCGTTAATCATTAAAGAAGTAGGATACGGTATGAGCAGGGAAACGGCTGAAACATTAGGATCTATCGGAGTTCAAATGATTGATGTCGGCGGGTTCGGCGGAACGAATTTCTCTCGAATTGAAAATGCAAGAAGAGAACGGAAGCTAAGCTATTTTGATGATTGGGGCATAAATACCACTAGTTCTATTATAGAAGTGACGGAAGCTGCTAAGGGGATATCAGTGATTTCATCAGGAGGTCTTCAGTCTGCATTAGATGTAGTTAAATCGATTGCGCTAGGAGCCGATGCGACAGGCTTTGCAGGCTACTTCCTAAAAATATTAATGGAAGAAGGCCAAACGGCCCTTATCGAAGAGATCAATTTTATCCATAAAGATATTAAAATGTTGATGACTGCATTAGGAGCATCTTCACTTAGTGAACTGAAAGAAGTCCCTTTAGTCATAGGCGGGAGCACAAAAGAATGGTGTGAGCAGCGGGGGATTCCCCTAGATCGATATCTTAAACGCTAAAAGGTTGAATGAGGAGAAAATCCTTATTCAACCTTTTTTGTCTTATGGCCGTTGATTTTCTCTAGCTTCTTCAGGGCTCTGGAGCTTGCTTGCTCCTTTATTGGATAAACTTTGATCACGATCTGATTCGACACGGTGAGAAGCTTTTAATTTGCGCTCTTGGCGATCACGTCCCATATACTCCCCTCCCTTCATATTGCAATTTTTAGTATGTCCACTTTCGTTTGTTTCATGTAGAACCTATTTCTTTTCACGTTTAGCTTTTGTGGGATTGTCGATACTAAAGCAAGGGAGGTGGGTTTAATGGAAGGTGTATATTTTTATTGGATAGGTTGGATCTATATTTGTATTGTCACATTCTTTTGGAACAAAACGTCATTAAGAACGGCTTCTGCTATATTTTTATTTATTACATTAATAGTAAGTCCAATTTATATCCCAGTATTTTCAAGTGAGGTCAGTTTAGGCTTTTTATTTTTAATCGGTGTTTCTTATGGTTTTATTTCTCAAGTGAAAGTCATGAGATTGTTGCATATAGTGATTGCCGTTCTAGCTGTAGCCGCGGCTTATGCCACGTTTCAATTAGTAGCTATTTACGATCCGGTTGTTCATTTAATTGATGGGAGGCTTATGTCAATGGCCATCGTGGTGTGTCTGTCTTGTATGCTGGCTGGGAAATGGAGCTTGAGAATACTCATTGCGGTAGTAGGGTTGCTGCATGGGGAACTTTTATATGGACTGGCTGCCATTCAGACGTTTACTTCCCATGCATTTGGCTCTTTTTATGTTTTAGATGTGCTGGCGCTCTCAACTGCTGTCATCGGGGGAGGATGGTTATTGCATATGCTTTCTGAACATGTAGGTGAATGGATTAAGCAGCGAAAAGAACAACCAATTCGGAACATGATTGCGCAAGAAGATCGCATTGAATAATAAATCGTTGTGATTTATTTCGTTATTAATATAATCAAAAAATGAAAATAGCGACCAAAAAGGTTGATTGAAACGATTGTTTTGAACGATTGTTTTCAACCAAGGTCTCGACAATCTCATTGAGGTTTAGTAGAATGAACAGGTTACACGCGGAGTCTATCTCCATCAATTAATCATTTTAACTAATACAAAAAAACGATGTATTTTACATAAGAAAGGTCGGGGGACAATTATGACGAAACCAGTCGTTGCCATAGTAGGGCGTCCTAATGTTGGAAAATCAACCATTTTTAACAGAATAGTAGGAGAAAGAGTAGCCATTGTCGAAGATATGCCAGGAGTAACTCGTGACCGCTTGTACAGTCACGGTGAATGGTTAGATCGTGAATTTAATCTGATTGATACAGGCGGGATTGAGCTTGCGGATGAACCATTATTGAATCAAATGCGCGAACAGGCAGAGCTTGCGATTGAAGAAGCAGATGTCATTGTTTTCATCGTAAATGGACGAGAAGGAATTACTAGTGCAGACCAAGAAGTCGCGAAGATCTTATTTAGATCTAAAAAGCCGGTTGTTTTAGGGGTTAATAAAGTCGATAACCCTGATATGCATGATTTGTTATATGAGTTTTATTCTCTTGGTATCGGTAATCCGTTCCCGATTTCAGGGTCGCACGGTTTAGGGCTTGGTGATCTTCTCGATGAGGTATTAAAGCACTTCCCTGAAAAAGTAGAAGATGATTATGATCCTGATACGATTCGTATCTCACTTATTGGACGTCCCAATGTTGGTAAATCCTCGTTAGTAAATGCGATGCTCGGTGAGGAACGAGTGATAGTCAGTAATATTCCTGGTACGACAAGAGATGCAATTGATACATCTTTCACAAGAGATGGTCAAGATTACGTCTTAATTGATACTGCAGGGATGCGTAAACGTGGAAAGGTATATGAGAGTACAGAGAAATACAGCGTGCTGCGCTCATTAAAAGCCATTGAGCGTTCTAACGTCGTTTTAGTTGTTATTAATGCTGAAGAAGGCATTATTGAACAAGATAAAAAAATTGCAGGCTATGCACATGAGGCAGGACGAGCTGTAATTATCGTAGTCAATAAGTGGGATGCGATTGAGCGCGATGATAAAACAATGCAGAAATTTGAACAGAAAATTCGAGATGAATTTTTATTCTTATCTTATGCACCAATTTTATTTACATCAGCTAAAACAAAACAGCGCCTGCAACATGTGCTGCCTATGGTAAAGAAAGTTTCTCAAAATCATAACTTGCGTGTACCGACGAATGTTTTAAATGACTTAATTATGGATGCTGTAGCAATGAATCCTACTCCAACTGACAAAGGAAAGAGACTTCGTATTAATTATGTGACTCAAGTTGCAGTAGAGCCGCCAACTTTTGTCTTCTTTGTCAATGAGCCAGAGCTTCTTCACTTTTCTTATGAACGTTTCTTAGAAAATCGTCTGCGTGCGACATTTGAATTCGAGGGTACACCTATTAAAATTATTGCTAGAAAGAAAAATGACTAACTGGAAATGACTTATCATAGTTAGAACTGGGGGAGACTATGACTATTTTGTTACTGCTCGTTGTTATTTTAATTGGTTATTTACTTGGTTCGATCAGTTTTAGTTATTTAATTGCTAAGAAGATTAAGAAAGTTGATATCAGACAGCATGGCAGCGGCAATGCCGGAGCAACGAATACTTTGCGTGTCTTAGGAATCGGTCCGGCAATTTCTGTGCTTGCTTTGGATATTGTCAAAGGGATTATTGCTGTATGGATTGGGGTTTTGCTTGCCCCAGACCAAAGCGGTGTGTTTCCAGCTCTTGCAGGTTTAGCGGCTATTTTAGGGCATAACTGGCCTGTTTACTATGGCTTCAGAGGGGGAAAAGGGGTCGCTACGACCATCGGAGTTATTGCGACGCTTGTTTTCTTCCCTGCTTTATTTGCCGGAATTATTGCTATTATTAGTATTGTCTTAACGCGTTATGTTTCGCTAGGTTCGTTGTTATTTGCTCTTTTAACACCTGCTTTTGCCTACTTGCTGATGGAAACGTACCAAATCCCTCAGATGTACATTATCTTATCTATTCTAGTAGCGGTTCTTTCATTTTGGAGACATCGTACCAATATTCAACGCTTGCTGACAGGAACTGAGAGCAAGATTGGAAAGAAAAAAGAAGCTTCCTAGGAAGTAGAAATGGTCCAAAGGAGTTGATCAAGTGGCAAATATCGCAGTAATGGGTGCAGGAAGCTGGGGAACGGCATTAAGCATGGTGTTAGCTGATAATCATCATGACGTTCGTTTGTGGGCAAGGCGAGAAGAACAAATTGCTGAAATTAATAACAATCATACAAATGAAGCTTACCTGCCAGACATTCAGTTACCAAAACAAATCAAAGGATACTCTGACCTTTCTGAAACTGTAAAGGACGTACAGGTGCTTTTGCTTGTCGTACCCACAAAAGCTGTACGTGACGCGATTCAAAGCCTTCGTAAAGTCCTGACTTCACCTGTTGTGATTGTTCATGCAAGTAAAGGGATTGAACCGGGCACGCATAAACGTATATCAGAAATGATTGAAGAAGAATTTGAGGGCTCAGATTTATTGAAAGATGTTGCTGTTTTATCAGGGCCAAGTCATGCAGAGGAAGTCAGTCTTCGTCAGCCTACAACGGTGACGGTATCTTCAAGTAATAACGATGCCTCACTTCTTATTCAAGATTTATTTATGAATCAGCATTTCAGAGTCTATACGAATCCTGATTTAATCGGGGTTGAAATCGGAGGAGCGTTAAAAAATATTATTGCGCTTGTATGCGGTTTAACAAATGGTCTTGGGATGGGTGATAATACAAAAGCAGCCATCATGACAAGAGGATTAGCAGAAATTACTCGACTTGGAGTTAAGCAGGGAGCCAACCCTTTAACGTTTGCGGGCCTCTCTGGACTCGGTGATTTGATCGTAACGTGTACGAGTGTTCACTCAAGAAACTGGAGAGCAGGTCAAATGATCGGGCAAGGGAAGTCGCTTGATGAAGTGTTAAGCAGTATGGGGATGGTAGTGGAAGGAATAAGAACCACACAGGCGGCCTTTGAATTAGCTAATGAATTAAAAGTAGAAATGCCGATTACCTCAGCATTATATGAGGTGTTATTTGAAGGTCTTCATCCGAAAGAAGCAACCGAGAAATTAATGGGTAGAGTTAAAAAACACGAAGTTGAACAAATTTCAGATTTTTTAAATCAAGATGAACTTTAAGACGTAAGCTCGCACTACCTACCCAAAGGTCATGCACCAACCCTTCGTTCATGCATAGTATATGTCTATATTAAGAACGAAGGAGGACGTATGATGTTTCAAAAAAATGACCCTTCATTTATGGATCAGCTTCAAAAGAAAACGAGTGTGAGACCAGATGAATTAATGAAACTGGCAAACTCGGTCAGTCAAGCAAATTTACAAGATGAGAAAACGGTTCGTCAATTAATTTCGCAAGTATCAAAGCTTGCTAATACTCCAGTATCGAAAGAAAAGGAAGATCAGATTGTTCAGGCTATTGTGAAAAATAATATGCCTACTGATTTCGCTTCTCTTGCTAAAATGTTCAATAAAAAATAATGCAGTGTAAAAATAGGTGCAACAATAGGCAGATGCCAAACGCAAAAGCACTTATTCTGCATATAATTTATGGAACGAACATTAAAATAGGGCTGTTCAATAAGAAGGCTTTAGTTGAGTTAGAGAAGTGCGCCCCGCTTCTCTAACTTTTTTAATGGATTCAAAGGAAGGGAAGTTAAGATGGAAAATGATACACTCTGTCTGTAACCGAATGGACAAGCATTATAAGAAATATGGGCTTGGATGATATGGTATAATAAATCGTAGAATTTTTAAAAGTGTATTTATAAAAAAAGGATGATGGTAATGTCTGATGCAATGATGAATATGTGGATCTCGTTTTTTGCTCTCGCTTTAATGTTTATTTCTGCAGGGGCAGCGATCTTCAGTCGCGAAAAACTTAGAGGGGTCATTCAAAAAATAGTTCTTGCCTTCTCGTTTATTTGTTTATTAGTGTCTGGTTTAATTGTATTTTTAATCGTAATTGGCGGGCCGACTGCCGCTTTATAAGCTGAGTTTCAAAGAATGAAAAGAGTAGGAGATTGATTGGATGAAATGGACGATAGTTTCAATCCTGATGATAAGTATGTTTCTAGCAGGATGTATGCTTCCAGAGGAACAGAGAAGTGAAAATCAGCTGGCTTATCCAGATCAGCTGCAAGCCGTTGAACAGGCTGCAAAGCAATTTCAACAAGATACAGGAGTCCTTCCTATTCGAAACTTCGATGAAACGACTCCCCTCTATCAACGTTATGTAGTTGATTTTAACCAGCTTGTACCAAGATATTTGCAGCAACCTCCAGGAACGGCTTTTGAAAATGGCGGAGTCTTTCAATATGTGCTTGTTAATGTCGAAGAAGAGCCAGAAGCAAAAGTCATCGATTTAAGAAGTCAACGTGAAATCCAGCAATTTCAACAGCGTATTAATGAATATATGCGGAAACATACGTATGCACCAGTATTAGAAATGGTGGATGTAGGGCTCTTTAAATTGGATCATGAAGCGTTAAATTACAGCGAAGCTCCTCATGTGAGAAGCCCGTATTACGATACGTATCTGCCGCTGTTATATACGAATGATGGAGAAATTGTGATTGATTATCGAATTGATCTTAATATGGCACTCAACGAATTCGAGCATGACTTTAAAGAAACCGAAGACATTCGCTCCATTTTAGTAGATAACTTTCCGATTGTACCTGTAAGGTCCGTTCCATATACACTTGATGAAAACGGAGAGCCTGCCTACAATATCCGGCAAGAATAAGGTAAATAAGTAAGTGCAATTAAAGCAAGGTCACACAAATCAATAAAAAGTTGGTCTAAAGCCCCTTATCCATTGATATACATGTCAAAGGAAGGGGCATTTTTTCTTTCTACCCCTTCTCGGTATATCTATCGAGACATCTTACTTCCTAGATCTATACTTCATTGAAGGTTGTGTATGGCAGTTGCCGCTGAAATCATTCCTATTTTATTAAATCTTTCTAAGAAGGCTGATTTAGAAAATAAAATGCTTCTTTCCTGGTAGTTGTCATAAATAATGGACAACATCATACACATGATAGTGTCTAAGATTTACGGAAGTTTATGATGAATCTCAAATCTTTACTCGATCGGGAGGGGATCACGTGGAAAAGGTTGATATTTTTAAAGATATCGCAGAACGCACGGGCGGCGATATTTATCTAGGGGTCGTAGGTGCGGTTCGGACAGGGAAATCGACATTCATTAAGAAATTTATGGAGCTTGTCGTACTCCCGAATATCGAAAATGAATCAGAAAAGGCTCGTGCTCAAGATGAACTGCCGCAAAGTGCAGCGGGTAAAACAATCATGACGACAGAGCCGAAATTTGTACCTAACCAAGCAATTTCGATTCATGTAGATGAAGGGTTAGATGTTAATGTCCGCCTGGTGGACTGCGTTGGCTATGCTGTTCCTGGTGCTAAAGGATATGAGGACGAAAATGGTCCAAGGATGATCAATACTCCTTGGTATGAGGAGCCGATTCCATTTCAGGAAGCAGCTGAAATTGGAACAAGAAAAGTTATTCAAGAGCATTCTACTTTAGGAGTAGTGGTTACAACCGATGGTTCAATCGGGGAAATTCCTCGCTATGATTATATTGAATCAGAAACACGAGTCATTGAGGAATTAAAAGAAGTCGGAAAGCCATTTATTATGATTGTCAACAGTGTAAGACCGCATCATCCTGACACAGAAAATCTGCGTCGTCAGCTTTCAGAAGAACATGATATTCCAGTGCTTGCGATGAGTATTGAAAGCATGACAGATCATGACATTAACAATGTCTTAAGGGAAGTATTATTTGAATTCCCGGTACATGAAGTAAATGTTAATCTGCCGAGCTGGGTCATGGTATTAAAGGATGATCACTGGTTAAGACAAAGTTATGAAGAATCTGTTCAGGAAACAGTGAAAGATATTAGACGATTGCGGGATGTGGATCGTGTCGTCGGACAATTTACAGAATATGAATTTATTGATGATGCAAGGCTTGCAGGCATTGAGATGGGTCATGGGATTGCTGAGATTGATCTATATGCACCAGATGACTTATATGACCAAGTGTTAAAAGAGGTCGTTGGTGTGGAAATAAGAGGGAAAGATCACTTGCTCCAGCTCATGCAGGATTTTGCTCATGCTAAAGCTGAATACGATCAAGTAGCAGAGGCTCTAAGAATGGTGAAGCAGACAGGTTACGGCATTGCAGCCCCAGCCCTTTCTGATATGAGCTTAGATGAGCCTGAGATCATTCGTCAAGGGTCAAGATTCGGGGTTCGTTTGAAAGCCGTCGCTCCTTCTATTCATATGATTAAAGTAGATGTAGAGAGTGAGTTTGCCCCAATTATCGGAACTGAAAAGCAAAGTGAGGAGCTCGTCCGCTATTTAATGCAGGACTTTGAAGAGAACCCGCTCTCTATCTGGAATTCTGATATCTTTGGTCGTTCGCTTAACTCTATTGTTCGAGAAGGAATCTCAGCTAAGCTTTCCTTAATGCCTGAGAACGCCCGCTATAAATTGAAAGAAACACTGGAGCGTATTATTAATGAAGGCTCAGGCGGATTGATTGCCATTATCTTGTAATTATATCCTGCCAAAAAAGCAAAAGGTTCCTCACTGCCTGAGGTTCCTTTTGCTTTTTCTTTTCTTAATGTGCTAAGCTTTATATAGTAAGCTATACGTACATACTGGTTATCATCAAATCGTTTGTTTATTGAAATAATGATTGTGAATAAAAGATTGAAATAAAAAATAACTAAATGGTTTTTTATGGACCAAATGAAAGATACGGCAAGGGTTTAAGGAGAGATATGGATGAGCAATGAAAATCAATTTTTTGTGATAAAAGCAAAAGAAAATGGTGTAAATGTGATAGGGCTTACAAGAGGGTCGGATACACGCTTTCATCATTCAGAGAAACTTGATAAGGGAGAGGTTATGATTGCTCAGTTTACTGAACATACTTCTGCCGTCAAAGTGCGGGGAAAAGCAGTGATTCAGACAAGCCACGGCACAATGGATACGGAAGAATAAAAGCAGGGAACCCTGCTTTTATTTACTATCTATAAAGTTTTTCGTTCGTAGGATTATGTAAATTATGCTATAATAGATAGCGGTTTAAGTCAGATAAAAGCAAGTAATTTAGTCGTTTGTTGTGATTTTATGATGGATGCGATTTGGAGGAAGTAAAATGGTGAGGATCAGTCAGTTTAATGACAAAGTAAGAGAACTAAAAAAAAGCTTTAACAGCTTAACGAAGCATTCTTATTTAGAGCGCTATATTGAAGTGCCGGCTATTGATGAGGACAAGGTGCGCTTTTTATATGCGATGCTAAGTGAACATGCATCAAAAAAAGAAGCAAAAGCATATACATTGGCAGCTGTGCTGGCTCAAGCTGCACTTGATGTACATGAAGCGATCTCCCTCCATAAACTCCAAACAGATTCCGTACGAAAAAATCGTCAGCTTACAGTGCTCGCTGGTGATTATTACAGCAGTCTTTATTATTATTTACTAGCAGAAGAAAAGCAAATTCCTATGATTCGCATCTTCAGTCATTCGATTCAGGAAATAAATGAACATAAGATGAATATCTACGAGGCAGATGAGCTTACATACACTGATGCAAAAAGAAATGTAGAAAAAGCAGAATCGATTCTTTTGCAAAATATAGCAAATCATTATAATCAAAATTACTGGAAGGAAATCTTTAATGATTTCTTCTTTTTAAAACGGTTGGTCTTTGAACGCAATGAGTTTATAAAAGGTAAGAACTTGCCCATTATGGAGACTTTATTTCAAGAAGCAAGGCACCCAGATTCAGTGCTTGCGTTATGTGAACAAAAAATAGAAGACTTAAAGGACAAGCTTTTAAATACAAGCCAGCGTCTTCAAAAATATGAGGGCTTTATTATTGAACATATTGATCAGTTAATCAATACAACGGACTACGATGAGTACGTAGCAGAAAAAGGGTGAGGGAAAATGACTCAAACGAAAGAAGAACGTGTTCACCAAGTGTTTGAATCGATCTACAAGCGATACGATATGATGAACTCAGTTATATCTTTTCAACGTCATAAGGCTTGGCGGAAAGATACGATGAAAAGAATGAATGTACAGCCAGGTGATCATGCTCTGGATGTTTGCTGCGGGACAGCAGATTGGACGATTGCCCTTGGGGAAGCTGTAGGTCATAACGGTAAAGTCGAAGGACTTGATTTTAGCAAGAATATGTTATTAATCGGGGAAGAAAAGGTTAAGGAACATAAAATGAAGCACGTTTCCTTGCGTCATGGTAATGCTATGGAGCTGCCTTATGCTGATGAAACCTTTGATGTTGTCACAATCGGCTTTGGGTTAAGAAATGTACCCGACTACATGCAAGTATTAAAAGAGATGCACCGGGTCGTAAAAAAAGGAGGAAAAGTGGTTTGTTTAGAAACATCGCAGCCTACAATTCCTGTCTTTAAAAACCTCTATTTCTTTTATTTCCGCAGGGTCATGCCTGTTTTTGGTAAAGTGTTTGCTAAAAGTTATGACGAATATTCATGGTTACAAGAGTCAACGATGTCGTTCCCAAATCGAGAGAAGCTGGCTGAGATGTTCCGTGAAGCTGGATTTGAACGTGTTGACGTGAAGCCTTACTCTGGAGGGGTAGCTTGTATGCACCTTGGGGTAAAGGGTAAAAATTAGTCAATTAGAATTGGAGCAGATATCGTGGTTAGAAAGTTGAAAATCATCTTAGAAATGATTAAGTTTGAACATACTGTGTTTGCATTGCCTTTTGCCTATTTTGGGGCAATACTCGGAAGTTTTATTGTAAATGAAACATGGCCCACTCTTATGCAATGGGTCTGGATTACTGTTGCGATGGTTGGAGCAAGAAGTGCAGCGATGTCTCTTAACAGAGTGATTGACGAAAAGATTGACAAATACAATCCTAGAACAGCTGACCGTGCTATACCAGCTGGTCTGATTTCAAAAATTGAAGTCATGTTCTTCATTATAATTTCATTTGCCATGTTGATTTACGCTGCCTTTCAATTAAATCAATTAGCCGTTTATTTATTACCTTTAGCGGTATTTTTCCTTGTTATTTATTCCTATACAAAGCGATTTACATGGGCTTGTCACCTTATATTAGGTATTACAATCGCGCTCGCACCATTAGGTGGATGGGTCGCTGTAACCGGATCGGTTTCTTTTGAAGCATTTGTTCTATTTACAGCAGTAGCCCTGTGGACAGCAGGATTTGATGTCATTTATGCGACTCAAGATGCTAATTATGATCGTGAGCGAGGACTATATTCCATTCCTAGCCGATTTGGTATTAGAAAAGCACTTATTCTTGCAAAACTTTTCCACGTCATTAGTTTTGCAGCCTTTTTCCTTTTATTCCTTATTACTCCTCTAAGCTGGCTTTATTTAATTGGGGTGATTATTGCTGGATTGATTATGATTTATGAGCATTCCTTAGTATCTGCAGATGATCTCTCAAAAGTCGGGGTAGCCTTTTTTACGATGAATGGAATTCTTAGCTTAGTCATGTTTATCTTTACAGTAGGAGATGTTTGGTTATGAGTGAGCGTATAGAAAAGATCATGACAGTAGGAATAACTGGAGCGAGCGGCGGTATGTACGGTGTTCGTCTAACACAAGAGCTGCTCCGTCAAGAATATAAGGTTCACCTCGTATTAACAGAAGCCGCTTGGCAAGTGTTTAAAGAGGAATTACTTTTAGATACAACGGATCGCGAAAAAGTAATTCATGAACTATTTGGTGATTTGCCTGGTGAGCTGCATACTCATGATCTTCATGACTATGCAGCTCCTATTGCAAGCGGTTCCTATCGAAGTGCCGGCATGGTTATTATTCCTTGTTCAATGGGGACTTTATCTGGTATGGCGCATGGGGCTTCCGGAAATCTGCTTGAACGTACGGCAGATGTTATGCTTAAAGAAAAGAGAAAACTGGTTATTGTACCTAGAGAAACACCGTTGCATGACATTCACTTGGAGAATATGCTTAAACTTTCAAAGATGGGGGCTACGATCCTGCCAGCAATGCCTGGTTATTACCATCTACCTAAAACAATTGATGATTTGATTAATTTTCTTGTTGGAAAAGCATTAGATAGTCTCGGAGTGGAGCATACATTATTTACCCGCTGGGGGGAATAACATGTCTTTAGTTATCGGTGAAATTTCTTATACTAATATATTGCCTCTTTATTATGATTTAGACAGAGAGTATTTAGAGAGCCAAGGTTGTATTATCAAACCACAAGTGCCTTCAGAATTAAACAGAGAAATGTCTGCTGGGCGAGTCGATGTTGGAGGAATTTCCTCTTTTGCCTATGCTGAAAATAAAGATCATTTCACGTTGTTTCCTAATCTGTCTGTATCAGCTCTGGGGAAGGTCGGGTCGATTTTTTTATTTTCTAAAGTGCCGATTCATCAGTTAACAGCAAAAAAGGTTGCTTTGACTTCCACGTCGGCAACCTCTACCCATTTGCTTAAAATCATACTTGAACGGTTTTATGAACAGTCCCCAAGATATACAACGATGAAGCCGAATATACATAAGATGCTCTCAGATCACGATGCTTGCTTGTTAATTGGTGATGAAGCGATAGTGGCTTCATTCAATAAAAGAGAAGAACTTTATCAATATGACCTTGGAGAGCTTTGGTATAAGCATACAGGGATGCCGATGACATTTGCAGTATTAGCGATAAGAAACGAAGCCATTGATCATAACAGCCACTTAGCTGGTACATTGTATCGATCATTTCTCGAAAGTAAAAAGCGAAGTGAAAAGAGTCATTATCAGCCTATGATTCAAGATATTTTAAAGACCTATGGCGGCGATAAATCTTTTTGGGAAGACTACTTTAACAATTTAATATATGATTTTAGTAATAGAGAACAGCGAGGGTTAATGCTTTATTATCAGCTTGCTTATGATTTAGGATATTTAAGTGAACCTGTTGAATCAATACATGTTTGGAAAGCTGTAGGAAGCTGACCTTGCGTAGTAAGGTGGATAAGATGAAACTAGCCGATATTTATATGCAATTTCAATCAGATATAACAATTATCGAACAAGAGCTAGAAGCTTCTGTTCAAGCACGCCATGATGTCCTGAAAAACGCTTCAACCCATCTTTTAAAGGCAGGGGGAAAACGGATTCGTCCGGTTTTTGTGTTGCTTGCTGCTAAATTTGGTACATACGATATACATGTGTTGAAAAATATTGCTGTTCCCTTAGAACTTGTACATATGGCTTCTTTGGTTCATGATGATGTCATTGACGATGCTGAACTTAGGCGGGGCAAACGTACAGTGAAATCTCAATGGGATAACAAAGTAGCGATGTATACAGGTAACTATATTTTTGCAAAGGCAGTCGAAGCATCTGCTTATTTTGATCACCCGCGCGTTCATCAAGTGTTGTCTAATACGCTTGTTGAGATGTGTATTGGAGAAGTAGAGCAGATCCGTGATCAATATAACTGGGGGCAGAACTTAAGAGTCTATTTTAGAAGGATTAAACGTAAGACTGCTTTATTAATTGCCGTGAGCTGTGAGCTGGGTGCATTAGCTGCAGATGCAGACCCATTCATTCAAAAGCATTTATATAACTTTGGATACAATGTGGGGATGTCTTTTCAAATTACAGATGACATCCTAGACTTTGTTGGTACAGAAAAGCAATTAGGCAAACCTGCAGGCGATGATTTAAGGCAGGGGAATGTCACGCTTCCTGCACTCTATGCCATGCATCATGATGAAGAGATTTCACATTTAATTAAAAACATGCTTAATAATGAATTTCCTGAAAATATTGATATGGAGCCCATCTTAAAAGCGGTAAAAGAATCAGGGGGGATCGATTATTCCATTGAGATGAGTGATCGCTTCCTCCAAAGAGCCTATGATTCTTTAGAAAAACTGCCTGATTGTGAAGCGAAGAATTATTTAAAAGAGATTGCGGCCTATATCGGAAAACGGAAATTTTAAAGTAGAGAGCCAGAGTGCTCTCTTTATTTGTATATACAACTGGAAATGAATGCGGTTTATTGAATATTTCTGTAAAATAATGATTGAGAGTGTTTAGAATGTTTGCTATAATAAACGAGGTTAGTTGATTAGTTAATTAATATATAGTTTATGATTATGAGAGCGAGGGTGTTTTAAATGGAACGTACATATTTAATGATTAAGCCTGATGGAGTACAACGTAATTTAATCGGAGAAGTTGTTTCGCGCTTTGAAAAGAAAGGGTTTACATTAGTGGGCGCTAAATTGATGACGGTTACAAAAGATCTTGCAGAGACTCATTATGCAGAACATAAAGAACGTCCTTTCTTCGGAGAGCTAGTTGATTTCATTACTTCAGGTCCAGTTTTCGCAATGGTTTGGGAAGGTGAAAATGTGATCTCGACTGCTCGTACAATGATGGGAGCAACAAACCCAGCTGAAGCTGCACCAGGAACGATCCGCGGTGATTATGGTGTACAAGTAGCTATGAATGTTATTCACGGTTCTGACTCTCCTGAGAGCGCGAAGCGTGAAATCGGAATCTTCTTTGAAGATGCAGAGTTAAACAACTATGAAAAAGTTGTAAGTAAGTGGGTTTAAGGATGATCCATACCTGTTCAGCTGAGCAGGTATTTTTTTGTGTAAACGATCGGTTTAAATCAGCCGATATACCTAATGTGGAAAAAATGAAACCGATTGTTTAAGGTAAGGGGACCTGACAGATGACTGCAGACTATCAACAATTCATCATGCAAATTAAGAAAAAAACCGGCATAGATCTAGCACTTTACAAAGAAGCACAGATGAAAAGAAGGTTGGAATCCCTTCGAGATAAAAGAGGGTACTCTACCTTTTTGAGCTACTACCAAGCTCTTGCTGCTGATTCATCGTTATTTCATGAGTTTTTAGAGCGTATGACGATAAATGTCTCGGAATTTTACCGTAATAAAAAGCGATGGGAGGTGTTAGAAGAAAAGATTTTGCCAAGGCTGCTAGCTGAAAACAGTAAGCCGAAGCTATGGAGTGCGGCTTGTTCAACAGGTGAAGAACCATATACTTTAGCGATGATTATGGCCTCTTTTATGCCTTTGTCTGAGGTGTCCATACTAGCAACAGATTTAGATAAAGAAATTCTGAAAAGAGCTCAAGTTGGTTTCTACACGGATCGCTCATTAAAAGAAGTTCCTCCAGGAGTGCTTTCACGCTATTTTACGAAGGAGCTTATGGGCTACAAGGTTAGTGATCAAGTAAAAAGAGCGGTAACATTTAAACAGCAGAATCTTTTATCTGATTCATTTGGAACTCAGTACGATCTGATTATTTGCCGAAATGTCATGATTTATTTCACTGAAGAAGCAAAACATGAATTATATCAAAAATTCAGCCAAGCGTTGCGTCCTGGCGGTGTATTATTTGTAGGAAGCACTGAGCAGATTTTTCATGCTGATCAATATCATTTTGAAACGGAAGACACGTTTTTTTATAAGAAAAAAGGATAAACCGCTGTAATAGCTGGTTTATCCTTTTTGTATTAGGATCATGATTGATCTTCATTTAGTTGTTTGTTGATATAAGCTTTTAACACTTTATCCTTCACTTCATTATAAGTAAGTCCTGATTTTGCGTTTAACTCTTTCACTTCGTCAATATTTGTGCCGCTTTTTGTCGTTGACTTCTTCAATGGCGAGCGCCCCTTTTACTAAGAAATTCCTATTTTAGTATAACCATTACCTGCATTCATTTATTCGGTATCTCTAAACTTGCTGTTTTAGAAAGAGCAAAACCTTAAAATTCCTTAGACGCAAGCTGGTCTTTTTGGTACAATGACTAATTAATAACGAAATGTTCCGATTTTATCGAGACATAAATAGAAAGTCATGTTATAATTTAACGCATAAAAGCGATAAAGAGAGTGGATTTGGAGGAGGAGACGAGATGAGATATATTACAGCAGGAGAGTCACATGGACCGCAGTTAACTACGATTATTGAAGGGGTGCCTGCTCAGCTAGAATTAGTAGCTGAAGACATTAATGTTGACTTAAAAAGGCGTCAAGGCGGTTATGGAAGAGGGCGCAGAATGCAGATTGAGAAAGACCAAGTTCAAATCCTAAGCGGAGTCAGACATGGAAGAACGACAGGTGCACCTATTACACTAGTCGTAGAAAATAAGGATTGGACTCATTGGACAAAGGTGATGGGGGCAGAGCCTTTATCTGAAGAAGAAGAAAAAGAAGTGAAAAGACAGGTGAGCCGCCCGCGTCCAGGTCATGCAGACCTTAACGGAGCAATTAAATATGGGCATCGCGATATGAGAAATGTTTTAGAACGTTCTTCAGCTCGTGAGACGACTGTACGTGTAGCAGCAGGGGCTGTTGCGAAGAAAATTTTACATACATTTGGTATTCAAGTAGGCGGCCATGTTCTTGAAATTGGCGGCGTAAAGGCAAGTGCTATTCAGTATGATACGATCGATGATCTTAGGGAACGCTCAGAGGCTTCTCCTGTTCGATGTTTAGATAAAGAAGCAGAAGCGAAAATGATTGAAGCTATTGATCAAGCGAAACAAGAAGGGGATTCCATTGGCGGGATCGTAGAAGTAGTGATTGAAGGAGTTCCGATCGGTCTAGGCAGCCATGTTCATTATGATCGCAAGTTGGATGCGAAATTAGCAGCGGCTATGATGAGCATTAATGCGTTTAAAGGGGTTGAGATCGGAATTGGTTTTGAAGCGGCCAGAAGACCAGGAAGCCAGGTACATGATGAAATCACGTGGAATGAAGAAAACGGCTATTCAAGACAAACAAATAATCTTGGCGGTTTTGAAGGCGGGATGACTAACGGCATGCCGATTGTGATTCGTGGAGTTATGAAGCCGATTCCGACGTTATATAAACCTCTGCAAAGTGTGGACATTGATACCAAAGAGCCTTTTGCAGCTAGTATTGAACGTTCTGACAGCTGTGCTGTCCCTGCTGCGAGTGTAGTGGCTGAATCGGTCATTGCTTGGGAAGTAGCGAATGCTTTGCTTGCAACCTTCGGTGCTGATCGTGTGGAAGCGATTTCTGAAAATATTGAGCGTCATAACGAGCATGCGAGGAAGTTTTAAAATGTCTGTTGTTCAGATTTCTACTAAAAGCAAATCATATGAGGTGAGAATTGAACCTGGTCTGAGGCATACCTTATATAATCTCATGCATGCTCATAAGATGAGTGATGCTTCCTCATTCTTAATTATTACAGATGAGCATGTACATGATCTATATATAAATGATGTTTTAGCTGGTTTCCCTAAGCAGGATCATGTTTATGTTGAGAAGGTAGCGAGCGGCGAATCATCTAAATCATTTGAGGTCTATCAAAAACTGCAGGAACGAGCATTAGAGATCGGTCTTGATCGTAAGTCGGTGATTATTGCTTTAGGCGGCGGAGTGATAGGCGACCTTGCTGGATTTGTTGCTGCGACCTATATGAGAGGGGTTCGATTTGTACAAGTGCCGACTACCTTGCTTGCCCATGACAGCAGTGTAGGCGGAAAAGTGGCGATTAATTTGCCTGGTGCAAAAAATATTGTTGGAGCTTTCTTTCAGCCGGAGCTGGTCATCTATGACACAGAAATGCTTCACAGTCTGCCAGAGCGTGAATGGCGTTCTGGGTTTGCTGAAGTAGTGAAACATGGGTTTATCAGAGACCGTGAATTTTTAGATTGGCTGAAGGGGCAGGTAACTTCTTTTGATCAATTTAACGATGAGGTTCTAAAAGAAATGCTTGTGCAGTCAATCGGAGTAAAAGCTGATATTGTCTCAGCGGATGAAACAGAACAAGGCATACGAGCCTATTTAAACTTCGGACATACGTTAGGTCACGCGATAGAAGCGGAGCTTGGCTACGGTGAATTATCTCATGGTGAAGCTGTGGCAGTTGGAATGATATTTGCCCTGCGTTTATCTGAGCGCGTCTTTCAAGTTGAGCTTCCTGTTAAAGAGACGATAACCTGGCTTGAAACATTAGGCTACAGTACAAACGTGCCTAAGGGGCTATCAGCTGAACAGCTGCTTACTTCGATGAAAAAAGATAAGAAAACGACAGGCGGACTGATCCGAATGGTCCTGCTTGAAGAATGCGGCAAAGCCGTATTAAAGGACGTAGCGGATGAACCATTGCTTGATTCACTACATAAAGCTATAGAGGAGGGGTTTGATGATTCGTGGAATTAGAGGCGCAACCACTGTTGTTCGGGATGAAGAAGAAGAAATATTAGATGTGACAGAAGAACTGCTGCATGAAATGATTGCCCAAAACTCCTTTCAAGCAGAGGATGTGGCGCAGGTACTCATTACAGTAACGGAGGATTTATCAGCAGCCTTCCCTGCTAAGGCGCTACGCCGGTTTTCTGATTGGACGTATGTGCCGGTTGTTTGTGCAAGAGAAATTCCTGTTCCGGGAAGCTTAGAAAAATGTATTCGCCTGCTTGTAACGGTAAATACTTCTCTTGCTCAAGATAAAATAAATCATGTCTATCTTAGAGAAGCGACGAAGCTTCGCCCTGATCTTGCGAATGGGAACAAGCTAGCTAACTAATAAGTTAGTTGTGGCGATATTCTCATAATATTCTGGTAAACTATACTCTTTTCCTTGACTAGAGGATAGCTACACGTTACACTTAAAAAAATGCGCATCTCATAGGAGTATGAGATGGCATAAGAGCTGAGAGGAGTCCGAATGTCGGGCTCATGTAGATGATGTATATTTAATTATTTGTTTTAGAGTTTAATAGTTGAGCAGAGAATGAGTTGAGCAGAGAAGAGCTGAGTTGAGTTTATATAGGGATTAGTCTAACACCCTTTGACTCATCGGTCTTAGGGTGTTTTTGTTATACCCAAAAACCACTGTATCCTCTTTTATACCTCTTCTCATTCATTCCATTACCTAGGAGTGAGTGAATATGACCCACACAGATTTCACATCTTTTAAGCAAGCTGCAAAAACCTATGATACCGTACCTGTTGTGAAAAGGTATTTTGCAGATGGGCTGACGCCTATACAAATCGCCTATCAATTGCAAGATCAATTAACGTTTCTTCTAGAAAGTAAGGACGCGGCCTCGCCTTGGTCTAGATATTCCTTCATCGGTTTAAATCCGATGTATCAACTAGTAGAAGAAAACGGAATCTTCCATACGTACTCTGAGGATGGAAGCCAAATCGCCCGAAGTCAAACCTTTGAAGATGCTTTTGATCAAACACTGCAGCATTTAAATGTTAAGCCGCTTGATCTGCCCATTCCTTTTAAAGGAGGGGCAGTAGGTTATATGAGTTTTGAGGCGATTCAATCGATTGAGCCTTCTTTGAAAAAAGCACCTTTATCTAAACAAGATCATAACAACGAGCAGCCAGCCTTTCATTTCCTATTTTGTGAAACGTTAATTGCCTATGATCATACAAAAAAAGAATTAATGATCATCATTCACGTACCGACCAAACAGTCTACTTTTTTAAAAGAACAATATGATGCAGCATTTTCACAGATCGATGAATTATTTACCACATTAGAGCGATCTACTTCTGGTTTAATGGTTCCTGCAGCAATTGAGAATACCGAGGAAGTCTCCTTTGACGGGGTCCTGTCCTCTTACACAAAGCCTGATTTTATGAAAGATGTAGAGACGATCCAAGAATACATTAGGGCTGGTGATATTTTTCAAGCCGTATTGTCCCAACGTTTTGAGATGCCTGTCACATCAAGTGCGTTTGATATTTATAGAGTGCTGAGAATGGTTAATCCTTCGCCTTACTTATTCTATTTGAAAATTGGAGACGTTGAGGTAGTAGGGAGTTCCCCTGAGCGGCTTGTCCAAGTAGCCGATAAGCACGTTGAGATCCACCCTATAGCAGGAACCAGGCCAAGAGGCGCTGATGAAGAGTTAGACAATCAGCTGGCCAAAGAGCTGCTAGCAGATGAAAAAGAACGGGCTGAGCATTATATGCTCGTTGATCTCGCAAGAAATGATGTCGGAAGAGTTGCGGAGTACGGTTCAGTAAAAACACCAACGTTACTCGAGATCGGCCGCTTCTCTCATGTGATGCATATCATTTCAAAAGTAACAGGAGAGTTAAGAGAAGGGATCACACCATTAAACGCATTAATGTCAGCTTTTCCTGCTGGAACAGTTTCAGGAGCACCTAAAATTCGTGCCATTGAAATATTAAATGAGCTTGAACCCGTTAAAAGAGGAATTTATTCTGGAGCAATCGGCTATTTAAGCTATGACGGAAATATTGACTCTTGTATCGCGATCAGAACGATGATCATTAAAGATCAAAAAGCATATATTCAAGCCGGTGCCGGGGTTGTAGCGGATTCTATACCTGAAAAAGAATTTGAAGAAACGCAAAATAAAGCAAAGGCATTGCTTCGTGCGGTGCAGCTTGCTGAGAAGATGTTTGGAGAAGGGGCGGTGGTGAACCATGTTTAAGCAGCTATTACGTAAATGTATGGAAGGTGTCACTTTATCCGAGACGGAAGCGCAATTTGTAATGGATGAGATCATGGGTGGAAAAGCGACCCCAAGCCAAATTGCAAGCCTCTTAACGGTCCTTAGATTTAGAGGGGAAACGGTAGAGGAAATGATTGGTTTCGCAAAATCGATGCGATCTCATTCCGTTACTATTCCACATACTCAACCAGGTGTTGTAGATACATGTGGAACAGGCGGAGATGACTTGTCTACATTTAATATTTCAACAGCTGTAGCTCTAGTTTTATCAGCTATGGGCGTACCTGTTGCTAAACATGGGAACCGAGCGGTATCTTCAAAAAGCGGCAGTGCTGATGTACTAGAGGAGCTCAGAATTGAGATTCAAAGTACACCAGAACTTGCAGCAGAGTCGTTAAAAAATAATCAATTATGTTTTCTATTTGCCCCTCTTTATCACCAATCGATGAAGCATGCGGTGGCACCTAGAAAAGAAATCGGATTCCGTACGATTTTTAATTTACTCGGACCTATTACAAATCCTGCCCGGGCAGAGCATCAGCTGGTTGGGGTTTATAACGAAGATTTTGCCTACAAAATGGCCCAAACATTAAAGGAGTTAGGTACCACGCATACTGTTTTTGCTACAGGTGGAGAAGGATTAGACGAGTGCTCGATCACTAGAGAGACCACGCTTTATGATGTGATCGGTACCACCATTACAAAAATGAAGATTACCCCTGAGGATGTAGGCTTAACTAGAGGCAAGATGGAAGATATTCAAGTCAATAATGCACAAGAGAGTGCTGAAGTGATAAACCAAGTTGTGCGCGGAACGGCGAACCAATCTGCACAAGATATTGTGACTCTTAATGCAGCTGTCGCCCTATATGCTGCAGACCGGTGCAATTCAATTAGTGACGGGGTAGACGAAGTCAAAAAAGCGATTCAATCAGGTATCGTTTATAAACATGTCACATCACTGCAAACGGAACGGAGGCAATCACAGCATGCTTAATCAAATTATTGAAACAAAACGAACAGAAATAAAAAACCTAGTACAGCCGTCTTTTGTAAATGTTCAAAAGAAATCACTGTATCAAGCATTATCAAAACCAAATCGTTCGATCGGGCTAATTGCTGAAGTGAAAAAAGCTTCTCCTTCTAAAGGCATCATAAAGGAAGATTTCAATCCTTTAGAAATTGCTCTGGGGTATGAAATCGGAGGGGCAGATGCCCTTTCTGTGTTAACGGATCAACCCTATTTTAAAGGACACAGAGACTATCTATCTGCCATTAAGCAGCAAGTAAATCTGCCTGTTTTGCGTAAAGACTTTATTATCGATCCAGTGCAAATAGAAGAAAGTGTACGAATGGGTGCAGATGCGATTTTGTTGATTGCAGGTGTAGTGCCAAACATTGAGTTGAAACGGTTATACGAGGAGGCAGTTGGTGCCGGTCTTGAATGTTTAGTTGAGGTGCATGCAAAAGAAGAGCTTGAGTCATTGCTTCACGAATTTACCCCTTCAATCATCGGGGTGAACAATCGAAATTTAAAAACATTTACAACCGACCTTTCTCAAACAGAAACGATCGGAAGCCTCGTTCCACGTGACAGTTTATTTGTAAGCGAAAGCGGAATTCATGTAACCGAAGATTTAGAAAGAGTGAAAAACGCAGGAGCACATGCCGTTTTAGTAGGAGAATCTCTGATGAGAGCAGAATCTCCTGCCGAAGGAATTGATTCTTTATATGGCGGTGAGCACATTGCGGCCACTCGTTAAAATCTGCGGAAATTATCATCAAGAAGATGTCGCTTCGGTATCAGCAACTGATGTCGATTATATGGGATTTGTTTTTGTAGCGAGCAAGAGGCAAGTGACGATCGGTCAAGTGAAAAGCTGGCTTGATGCACCCGGAATGAATCAAAAAATCGTAGCGCTGTTTGTGAATGAATCCATCTCCGTCATCAAAGAAGTGTACAATGCATTGCCGGTTGAAGTGATTCAATGCCACGGGACGGAATCGATTGAATATATAAAAGAGCTGCGAGCAGAACTTGATTGTGAAATATGGAAAGTGATTCATGCTGATGATCAAGCTCTTGCCGTGATGAGCAGCTTTGAAGGGCTAGTAGATGGCTATGTGGTTGATTGTAAAGTGAGCGGAAAATGGGGGGGGACAGGACAGTCTTTTAACTGGGACCTTATTCCAAGCTTCTTAGAAGAAGGGAAACGACAGAGTGTGAAGGTGTTGATAGCTGGTGGAGTCGCGCCTCAAAACATTGATAAACTAGTAAGCTACCAGCCTGACGGGATTGATATTTCAAGCGGAGTAGAAACGAAAGGACATAAAGATCAAAATAAGATTGAATACATCATAGAAAGGGTGTCACATCTTGCAAACAACAACGAGCGTGTATCCAGATAAAAGAGGACGTTTTGGAGAGTTTGGCGGGAAGTACGTTCCGGAAACATTAATGAGTGCCATTGAGGAATTAGAACAAGCTCTTGATGAGGCTATGGCCAGTGATGAGTTTGAAAAAGAATATGTAGAGCACTTGCGTGAGTTTGCTGGCAGACCAACTGCTTTAACCTATGCTAAAAATATTTCTGAAAAACTAGGCGGTGCGAAAATCTATCTAAAAAGAGAAGATTTAGTACATACCGGTGCTCATAAGTTAAATAATGCGATTGGTCAAGCGCTGCTTGCAAAACGAATGGGGAAAACAAAGATTGTAGCAGAAACGGGAGCAGGCCAGCATGGTGTTGCCACAGCTACGATTGCTGCAAGATTCGGATTATCCTGTAAAGTTTTTATGGGAGCAGAGGATATGGAACGTCAAGCATTAAATGTATTCCGTATGGAACTGCTTGGAGCAGAAGTCATTCCTGCTACATCCGGAAGCCAAACGTTAAAAGATGCGACAAATGAAGCAATCAGGTACTGGGTCACACATGCAGAAGATACCTTTTATTTGATTGGCTCGGTTGTTGGTCCGCATCCATATCCGAAGATGGTAAGAGATTTTCAGCGGATTATTGGAGACGAAGCGAAAGAGCAGTTTACCGCACGTGAGTCGAGACTTCCTGATGAGATTATTGCCTGCGTCGGCGGAGGGAGTAATGCGATTGGCACATTTTATCCTTTTATTGAAGATGATGTGCGATTAATCGGGGTTGAAGCTGCTGGAAAAGGAGTGGACACCGATCAACATGCAGCCACGATTACACACGGGAAAAAAGGGGTTATTCACGGTTCACTAACGTATCTGCTTCAAGATGAAGCAGGGCAGATCACCGAGCCTTATTCGATTTCTGCAGGACTCGATTATCCTGGTGTAGGTCCTGAGCATGCGCATTTAGCAAGCACTGGCCGTGTTCAGTACGAAGCTGTAACTGATCAACAAGCGCTCGATGCCCTTAAGCTTTTATCTGTTGAGGAAGGGATTATACCGGCTGTTGAATCAGCACATGCCCTGGCAAAAGCGTTTGAGCGTGCGGGAAAATTAACACCAAATGATACGATTTTAGTATGTTTATCAGGCAGAGGAGATAAAGATGTTCATACATTAATGAAGCATTTTAAAGGAGGGGATGAGTCATGAACCAGCGGATGAATCAACTAAAAGAAAAAAATGACGGTCTCTTTATTCCCTTTATTACAGCAGGGGACCCAACTCCTGAAGCAACAATTGATATCGCGTTGATGTTAGAAGAAGCAGGAGCTGACTTACTGGAACTCGGGATTCCTTACTCTGACCCGCTAGCAGATGGTCCGACAATCCAAGAAGCATCAAAGCGAGCATTAGCTGGCGGAATGACACTTGAAGGGGCGATGAAGCTTGTTCCTCTTATGAGAGAGCGAGGGCTGACGATTCCAGTTGTTGTGTTTACGTACTTTAACCCGCTTCTGCAATTTGGGGAAAAGCGCTTTACGGAGTTGGCAGGGGATATGGGGATTGATGGTATTTTGGTTCCGGATCTGCCTTATGAAGAAAGTGACGATTTGAATACTCTTTGCAATAAGCAAGGTTTATCAATGATCTCACTTGTAGCACCTACATCCAATGCCAGAATTAAAAAAATTGCGAGCCGTGCAGAAGGGTTTTTATACTGTGTTTCTTCACTAGGCGTGACAGGTGAGAGAAAGAAAATTGATGATAGAGTATATGACTTTTTGGAAACAGTAAAACAAGCAAGCCCGGTTCCGGTAGCCGTAGGTTTTGGAATTTCATCTAATGAACAAGTCAAAGAAATGCAGCAGCATGCTGATGGTGTCATTGTCGGGAGTGCTCTTGTACGCGAGATCGCGAAACATGAAGACTTACTGAAAGATGAAGAAAACAGAAAAGATGGACTATTTCAATTAAAAACGTTTGTCACCTCGCTCATTTCATCGTAACATAGAGAGATAAATACTTTCACAAGGTGGGGTGCTAAAGATGCAACCTAAAGCTCAGTTATTAGGCCTGCCATCGTATCAGCCAGGTAAGCCGATAGAAGAAGTAAAAAAAGAATTAGGCCTGACAAAGATTGTTAAATTAGCTTCAAATGAAAATCCGTTCGGGGCGTCACCGAAAGCTAGTGAAGCGATCAAGAAAGCTGCTGGCGAAACGGCTGTTTACCCAGACGGTTATGCAAGGCAATTACGTGAATCTGTAGCTAAGCAGCTGCAAGTTGATGAAAATCAGCTCATTTTTGGCAATGGCTCAGATGAAGTGATTCAATTTTTATGCCGCACGTTTCTAGAAAAAGGGACAAACACGGTAACCGCTCATCCAACATTCTCTCAATATAAGCTGAATGCAACGATTGAAGGAGCAGAAATCCGTGAAGTACCATTAAAAGACGGAGTACATGATCTTGATGCCATGCTTGATGTCATTGATGAAAATACTAAAATTGTCTGGGTATGTAATCCGAACAACCCAACAGGTACGTATGTAAGTGAGGATGCATTTGTACGTTTTCTTGATAAAGTCCCTCCGCATGTGATCGTCGTTTCTGATGAAGCGTATTATGAGTATGTAACAGCCGCGGACTACCCAAAGACTGTACCTCTTTTAGAACGTTATAAGCAGCTAGTTGTTCTTAGAACATTTTCGAAAGCCTACGGTCTTGCTGCATTGAGAGTTGGTTTTGGTGTAGCAAGCAAAGAATTGATTTCGTATTTAGAGCCGGTAAGACCGCCGTTTAATAATGTGACATTTGGCCAAATAGCTGCTGCTAGTGCGATAGAGGATCAAGCTTTTATTGCCGAATGTGTAGAGAAAAACAATGAAGGCATGAAGCAGTTTGAAGAGTTTTGCCAGAAGCATCAGTTACGCTATTTCCCTTCACAAACAAACTTTTTGCTTATTGAAGTAGGGCTGGATGGAGATGAAGTATTCCAAGCACTTCTTCGTGAAGGGTTTATCGTCCGATCTGGCAACCCATTAGGCTATCCGAATTCGATCCGTATTACAATTGGCAAGAAAGAAGATAACGCGGCATTATTTGAGGCGTTAGAACGCGTTCTAGCACAAACATCACTGCCGCAGCATTCATAGTCAATGATCGTCTTTCCCATTGTATGGTTGATGTGCTTTTTTGCATTCATGCAACGGAAAGGCGGTTTTTGTTTATTTTTTTATAGGGATAGAGAACATGAATACGGCTATTCCAGGCAGTGCTTTTAAATAAGGAGAGAGAACTATGAAGCGAACCGCATTTATTATTGGATTAGGTTTAATCGGGGGATCGATTGCATTAGCGATTAGAAAAGAACATGACGTTCGAATCCTTGGGTATGACATACATGAAGAACAGCTAAAAATGGCTCAGTCATTAAAAGTCGTTGATGAGGCTTGTCATTCGATTGAAGAAGGTGTAAAGCAAGCTGACTTGATTGTTTTTGCTACCCCTGTTTCAATAACGACGGAGCTTTTAGCGGATTTAGTTCATTTTGAAATGAAATCCGGTGCTATTATTACCGATGTAGGCAGCACGAAACGAAAAATCTATAAACAAGCTGAATGTTTAAGTGAAAAAGGGATTACCTTTATTGGAGGTCATCCGATGGCAGGCTCTCATAAAAGCGGTGTAGAGGCTGCTAGAGCTCATCTTTTTGAAAATGCTTATTATATTATTACGCCTAGTCCAGATGCCGATGCGAGAGCTGTAATACAGCTGCAAAATTGGCTGAAAGGAACGAAGGCGACATTTATTGAAATGTCAGCTGATCAGCATGACCATCTTGCAGGAGCGATCAGTCATTTTCCTCATATCGTCGCGGCCAGCCTTGTTCATCAAGTCGCTAAGTTAGAAGAAAAAGACCCGCTCGTCTCAAAGCTTGCAGCAGGGGGATTTAGAGATATTACTCGTATTGCCTCAGCAAGTCCTGTGATGTGGAGGGATATTTTACTGCAAAATAAAGATAGTCTTCTACACCTCCTAGAAGCGTGGATGGAGGAAATGGGAGAAGTTAAATCACTAATAGAAGAAGAAAATGAAGCCGATATCTATACATATTTTGAGGAAGCGAAAGCCTTTCGCGACGGACTGCCGGTCAAGAAAAAAGGAGCAATCCCGTCATTTTATGATTTATATGTTGATATCCCTGACCATCCCGGCGTGATTTCAGATGTGACAGGTATCCTGGCACAGCATAAAATCAGTATTACAAATATTCGTATTCTAGAAACAAGGGAAGACATCATGGGTGTTCTGAGGCTGACTTTCCGTTCAGAAGATGACTTAGAAGAAGCAAAGGTGCATTTAGGGCATCATATGTACGACACATACCGGATTTAAGGAGGAGCATATGACAACAAATACGATTAATGCAGTAAAACAAGGTCTAAATGGAACGATACGTGTACCAGGAGATAAGTCAATCTCTCACCGTGCGGTCATGTTTGGTGCGATCGCTGATGGGGTGACAACGGTAGAAGGTTTCTTAAATGGGGAAGATTGTTTAAGTACGATTACTTGCTTTAAAAAGCTTGGGGTCAACATTACACAAGACGAGGAACGTGTGAAGATTGAAGGAAAGGGCTGGAATGGTTTAGTGGAACCATTAAACATTTTGGATGTAGGAAATTCAGGAACGACTACACGCTTAATGTTAGGCATTCTTGCCACAAGACCGTTTCATTCCGTAATGATTGGGGATGACTCGATTGCTAAGCGTCCGATGTCTAGAGTGGTAGATCCCCTTCGTGAAATGGGAGCACAAATTGATGGACGTGCAAATGGTAATTTCACGCCTTTATCTGTCCGCGGCGGCAGCACAAAAGGAATCGATTTCACTTCAAAAGTAGCAAGTGCGCAAGTGAAATCGGCTATTCTTTTAGCTGGTCTCCAAAGCGCAGGAACAACATCTGTCACAGAGCCTGCCCTCTCCCGGGATCATACAGAAAGAATGCTTGAAGCGTATGGGGTTAAAGTTGAAAGGGAGGGTCTCAAGGTGAGTGTTAAAGGGGGACAATCTCTAAAGGCAAGCCACATTGTCGTTCCAGGAGACATCTCATCAGCAGCCTTTTTCCTTGTTGCAGGGGCCATTGTGCCAAATAGTCAAATTACATTGACTGGTGTAGGGGTCAATCCTACCCGCTCAGGCATCATTGATGTCCTTCAAAAGATGGGCGCTTCTCTCACCGTTTCAAATGAAAAGGTGGTAAGCGGTGAACCGATTGCTGATTTAACGATTGAGACATCGAGTTTGAAGGGAATTGAGATTGGCGGAGACCTAATACCGAGACTGATTGATGAAATTCCAGTCATCGCTGTACTAGCTTCTCAAGCGGAAGGCAAAACAGTGATAAAAGATGCTGAAGAATTAAAGGTCAAAGAAACAAACCGAATCGATACAGTTGTCAGTGAACTGAAGAAATTAGGAGCATCGATTGAAGCAACGGAAGATGGAATGATTATTGAGGGCACACGGAGCCTTAAAGGTGCAACAGTAAACAGCTACGGAGATCATAGAATCGGAATGGCTATGGCAATTGCTGGTCTTATAACAGAAGGCCAAGTTGATATTGAAAGAAGTGAAGCGATTGCTGTTTCCTATCCTTCATTTTTTGAACATATTGACAGGTTAACAAAATAGAAGTGAGAACCTTGTGATAAAAAATCACGAGGTTTTTATTTTTAACAAAAAAAGTCCCTAATTCGAAAATGTAAGCGTTTTCGAATTAGGGTTTAGCAAAAGCTACATATAGTATGGATAGGAGTGGAGAGAAACCATACGCTACTTTTATTATAACCATTTGACCTATGAAGTCAACAGATAAATGAAAAAATTCCAAAAACTTTTTTTAGGTTCTATGTTCAGGTTCTCATCTTTCCTTTCTTTTCATAGCTTGTCTATAAGGATAGGGAGGGGATCATGTTGTATTTACTTAATCATATTCACAAACATGATTGTCTAGAGAGGCCAGCTCGTTCGTATTTAATTAAAGAAGGAAAGATTACGTATATTAATACTTCAATGGCACGGTGGATCGGAAAAACATCAAATGGTACAGGGCTCACAATAGCCGAAGGAGCCATCTATACGATGACAAGCCCCTGTTCCTCAAAACAGTCTTTTTCAGCATTTAAAGAGCAACAGGTGAACCTTATTAAAAAAGGAGGCACAAGCTGCATTTCTTTTGCTCAAGCCGAATATGAAAGAGAAATTGAGGCTGCTATGAAAAGGCAGAAGCATGCGATGGTAAATAGCACCCTTGATTATGTTCTTGGACTAGAGCTGCCGATCCATCTGCTTAGACCGACCGTGGCGTCAATATGCAAGCGATTGCTTATTCCCGTTATAAAGGTCCATATTAATTCCGTTGAGCAGTTGTATCAGGTCCAATGGGAGCATATTTCTTATTTACAGCTCACTTATCCGCTAGTACTTATTCCTGTTTTTAAAACGACGGTTAAAGGAGAGCGCTCTCAGATGAAAGAACTCTGGGATCAGTATTGTACACATTACCGATTGCAGACAGAAGATGATCCAGCGAATGAGAAGTGGAGCAAGACAGCTTTGCAAAAAATGGGTCTCTTTCCTGTCAAAGGGGAGCTGCTTGTGTCTAGTGATTTTGATTATCAGCTATTTAATAACTACGAGAAGAAGTGTAATCAACCTCCGAAAAAGCAAGGTTTTTTTCTTGATGGAAAGACAGATCTTGATTATGATAAAAGAGAGCCGGCAATAGTGGCTCTACGTGATCGTACATTAAAAGTAAATCTAGACACTTGTTTTTATCCGGGATATGGCAGGCAGATAGAAGTGACTACACCTAGGCGTTTTCTAACTATTCATGCTGCTGACCCGGTATCATCTGCTATACTCTAACAATATTGGATGCCGTCATTCATATGGTGAGTCATATGGTCATTTTTTGATCATGAATTTTATCATATATAGGAGTGATGGCATTATTCACTTATTCGGTCGTTAAGGAAGGTTTTTATACCGTAGAACCCGAATGAAGTAGCAAGGTATAAGAATCAGGAGGAATCAACGATGGAATGGATAAAAAAAGCGCTTGAGCTAATCGAATCAGGTCAAGTAGAGGAAGGCCTCGCAGCACTTAGTAAAGCTGAAAAATCAGCGGATCATGATCAGAAATTTGCGATTGCAGAAGTGTATTATGAACTTGGTCATCTAAAAGAGACAGAACGAATCGTTAACGAGTTATTAGCTCTTTATCCCGATGAAGGCGGTCTGATTATCTTTGCAGCCGAAGTCATGATTGATGGGGATAAGGAAGATGAAGCTATTGAATGGCTGCTTGAGATCAAAGAAGACGATCCGACTTACCTTCAAGCACAATTATTGCTTGCTGATCTTTATCAGATGCAGTCTTTAGATGAAGTAGCTGAACAAAAACTTCTTCAAGCGGCTAAAGCAGCACCAGATGAAGTGATTATCTCTTATGGACTTGGGGAATTTTATTTAGAGCGTGGGGATTATAATAAAAGTATTCCTCATCTGAAAAAAGCTGTACACCGAGCTGAGGAGCTTCCAAATATCGAAGTCGATTTAAAAATGGCAGAAGCGTATAGTGCCAGCGGACAATTTGAAGAAGCTTTGGCATATTACGAAAAAGGTCTCAAAGATCACCTTGAGCCGCATGCTTTGTTCGGGTATGGATTTACGGCCTATCAAGTTGGAGATATGACTCTTGCCATAGAGCAGTTAGAAGCATTAAAGGCGCTTGATCCTGACTTTTCAAGTTTATATCCATATTTAGCTAAAGCTCTTGAGGCGGAAAACCGCCTTGAGGAAGCAATGGATATTTTAAAAGATGGAATGTCTGTTGATGAGTACAACGAGGAACTTTATATTATGGCTGGAAAGCTTTCGTTTAAACGTCAGCGTCCAGATGAAGGGGAATTGTATTTACGCAAAGTCATTGCTCTGAACCCTTCGAATTTAGAAGCTGTTCAAACGCTTGCAGCTTACTTAAAGCATACCGAACAATTTGATCAGCTTGTTGAGTTAATGACTCACACTAAATCTTACGGTGAAATCGATCCTCTTCTCACATGGTATGAAGGAGCGGCTTTAAGAGAGCTTGAAGAATATGATGAGGCACTTCACTGCTATCAGGAAGTGAGTGATCATTTTAATGAAGATGAAGATTTCTTATATGAATACGCAAGCTTTCTCCTTGAAGAAGGACAACGTGAAAAAGCAGCGGCAGCGTTTAAGCAGTTACTTCACATTAATCCAGATCGATCTGATGTGACTGAAATGATCAATCAATTAGAATTAGATTAATTTAGGAAGAAACAAGGATTTAACGACTCAAACAGCGAATGATTATTTATAAAGATAAACCTTTTGTAGGTGAACCTTAGATTAAAAGGTTTAAAATAATATGAAGTGTTTTCATACAATTGGTTTGTACCAATAGAACTGCTTATAAATCACGAAGGAGGATGGAGCATGGGCAGCATCATTCCAGTAGTGGAGAAAAAAGAGTTTCTTCGAGGCTTTTTGCAGCATTATGAGCTTAAGAGGCGTGAGTGTGCGTGGTTGTTAAATTACTTAATGAGTGATGATGAATTAATGGAGCGGGTTCACTTTGTAGAGCGGGCAGCATCTACACCGAAAGCTTTAGTGATCTCTGCAACGGGGGTGGATACCGTCCCGTTTTCATTTCACAAATTTAAACATATCACCACAGATGCTGAAAAAGCATTTCATGATATTCGTCTTAATCAAACAGAGGATATTTATATTGAACTCCATTTTGCCAACCCGAAGATGTACCCGCCCTATTTAGCGGTGCTTGAGGATAATCCATACTTGCCAGAGAATGAAGAAATTGCTCAGGTCCACCAACGTTTAGCAGAAGATTTGCTTGATGCATCTATTAAAACTTTCCGCAAAAAGGATCTGCAAACGAAAATTGACGAGGCATTAGATAATAAGGATTACGAAAGTTTTATCGAATTGTCTACAGAGCTAAAACAATTAGAGACACATTAAAAAGTTTCTTTATAAAAGAGGCTTGGACATAATGCAAGTGTATTAACGAGAAGAGAGTAATATGCAGGCTAATGTAGAGATTTTGAGGTTCTAGGATTTCCGCGGTGCCTTAAGCTAACAAGGAATATGAAGGCGGCTCTTTCATTGTGAAATGAAGAGGCGTCTTTTTTTGTGTTAGTTAAAGCTCAACCTTGTTTCATCCTCGGTTGATTCGTGCAGACAGAAATTAAAACATGTTTTGGAGGAGAGACCGCCGCTCCTGAAATATACTACGCTTTCCGTGGTGAGCTAGTGAGCTTCCTCGGGCTAAAGCCCTGCGGGATCTCACTCCTGCTCTAGTCACCACTGGAGTCTCTGTATATTTCATCCGCTAGGTTAGTACGTTTTCTAATTATTATGTGGAGCAATTTAGTTGCGGTTCAGTTCAAGTTTTAAAAATGCAGACTTTCTTGGGTTCATCTGCTGAGCTCCGTGTTCTGTTTATAAAAATGGGAGCAGCTTAACAATATCCTCTCTCCGTTGATTGGAGCGGAAGGTACTCGACTCCTGCGGGATGTGCGTGACCAGGGAGACCCCACAGGGCGAAAGCCCGAGGAGGCTCCCGGACCGCCCGCGGAAAGCGAGTGCCTGCAGCGGAGATCAACAACTATGGCAGGAGGGAGGATTTCTTTTCAGCTGCCTAATTTATGTGAAAAACAAGATCCCATACGAGTGGAAAGACGGGAGGCTTCCGGACCGCCCGCGGAAAGCGAGTGCCTGCAGTGGAAATTAACCACTCTGGCAGGGGGCTTTTTCAGTATGTTGTGCTATTTGATATACAGCTTTATAAATAGTGATTGATTGTCTTATGACGTAGAAAAAGGTAGAATGACTAGGTAAACGAATTGGAAATAGAGGTGATTTTATGAAGTGGCAATCAAGTGAAATGGATAAGTACTTGCAATCAAAAGAATATGTTGATACGGCAATTGTGCCGCTTATCCCAATCTCTTGGCAGAAGGAAATCAAATCGACGGTGGCAATGGGAGAATTTATTTCCATCATCACCCAAGAGCTTGAGAGACAGTTCCAAGGGCGCGTCGTGTTATTCCCGGCTTTTACATACTTAGAAACAGAAAATGCCGAAGAGCGGACGCTGCGGCTTAAGCGCTGGTCTGAAGAAATGAAACTTGGCGGGATGGAGCATATCGTCTATGCAACGTCAGATGGATTTTGGAAAACGGTAGAAGATGAACTGGGAGAATGGCTGATATGGCTTCCATCCATACCGCTTGAACATCTATCATCAGAAAATAGACGTGAAGTGATTGGCGGGCAAATTAAACAGTTAGTCCCGATTATGACAAACAAGTGGCAAAATCGATAATCATGGCAAAATCGTGTCGTTTTACTTCTTGAAACAATTGACACCGCTAGGTCATTAAGCTATCATGGGTATGTCCTAGTATTATATGTGTTTAACTGTGCCCGTTATGGGTCTTATTTTATAGTGTAGGGGGGGAAAACTAGTGAGCGAAAAAGAGCACAAAGTTTCACGACGACAATTTTTAACGTACACGCTTACAGGTGTTGGCGGCTTCATGGCTGCGGGAATGCTGATGCCAATGGCACGCTTTGCCCTTGATCCTGCTTTGAAAGCTGGAACTGAATCTGAATATCAGCCTGTATGTTATCTTGAAGAATTGACAGAGGAACCACAAAAGTTTGCTTTCAGCTTTGAGCAGCAAGATGCGTGGTATGAATCGGAAGTAACACGTGAAGCGTATATCTTTATCCGTGGGGATGAGGTAACAGCGCTTTCACCAACATGTACGCATTTAGGCTGTACGGTATCATACGGTTCGAATGATGATCATCCTGAGCGTTTCTATTGCCCATGTCACTTTGGTATGTTTGAAAAAGACGGTATCAATGTGCCTGGTACACCGCCTCAGCGTCCACTTGATGTGTATGATGTGATGGTAGAGGATGGAAAAGTATACTTAGGTCAAATTAATCAGCGAACATAAGGAGGGGCGTAATCGATGCTTCAAAAAATTTACGACTATGTTGATGAGCGTCTTGATATTACGCCTATGTGGCGCGATATTGCTGACCACGAAGTGCCTGAGCATGTTAACCCTGCTCACCATTTCTCTGCGTTCGTATACTGTTTTGGTGGATTAACTTTCTTCGTTACAGTCATTCAGATTTTATCAGGTATGTTCCTAACGATGTATTATGTACCGGATATTATCAACGCTTATCAATCAGTAGCTTACTTACAAAACGAAGTAGCTTTCGGTGTTATCGTACGTGGGATGCACCACTGGGGAGCTAGTTTGGTTATTGTTATGATGTTTTTACACACGTTGCGGGTATTCTTTACCGGTTCATATAAGAAGCCTCGTGAATTAAACTGGGTTGTCGGTGTACTTATTTTCTTCGTTATGCTTGGTTTAGGTTTCACAGGTTACTTATTACCATGGGATATGAAAGCATACTTTGCGACTGTTGTAGGTCTGCAAATTGCTGAGAGTGTTCCACTCATTGGTGGATTTGCGAAAACATTGCTTGCCGGCGGGGAAGTAATCGGGGCTGCTACACTAGCACGTTTCTTCGCGATTCACGTATTCTTCTTACCAGGTGCCTTACTTGGTTTACTAGCGGCTCACTTCTACATGATCCGTAAACAAGGTATTTCTGGTCCATTGTAAGATTTAATGGAGTGTTTGAAAGCTTAATAATGATTGATCTTTTAGACACCCTCTAACTGAAAAATAAAAAGGAGGGAACGAGATGGAACGTGGTAAAGGAATGCAGTTTGTCGGCGACTCTCGTGTCAAGGCAAACAACCGCAAACCGAATATTCCAAAAGACTACTCAGAGTATCCAGGTAAAACAGAAGCGTTCTGGCCGAACTTCCTCTTAAAAGAGTGGATGGTTGGTGCGGTCTTCTTAATGGGTTATCTTTGTTTAACTGTTGCTCACCCGGCTCCTCTAGAGCGTATGGCTGACCCAACAGATGCTGGATATATTCCATTACCTGACTGGTATTTCTTGTTCATGTATCAATTACTTAAATACCAATATGCTTCTGGTGACTTTAACGTAATCGGAGCTGTAGTAATTCCAGGTTTAGCGTTCGGTGCGTTATTAATCGCTCCGTGGTTAGATACTGGTAAAGAGCGTCGTCCATTAAAGCGTCCGATCGCTTCAGGTATGATGATGCTTGCAATTATTGCAACAATCTACTTAACTTGGGAGTCTGTTGACCAGCATGACTGGGAAGCAGCAGCTGAGCAAGGTGCGATTGCTGAAGAAGGCGATATAGATACCGAGGCCGAAGGCTATGCTATCTATACTGGCAACCAATCATGTATCGGTTGTCATGGTGACACAATGGCCGGAGGATCAGGCGGTCCTTCACTTCTAGAGACAGAGAAATCTGCTGAAGAAGTTATGGATGTTATCATCAACGGTCAAGGTGCAATGCCTGGCGGATTATTCGAAGGTACGGATGAGGAGCTAGAAATTCTTGCTGAATACATAGCTGCTCACGGAAACCCTGAAGAATAAAACATACCTTTTTAAGAAAGCTGACTGTTACAGTCAGCTTTTTTCTTACATATGATCTTTACTTAGAGATTTTTTCATCTTTTTATTAAAGAAATAGAGAAAGGACTACTAAAAGTGAAAACACAAATCCTTACTTTATTCGGTCACAGGCTTACAATCATTTTAATGTTGATTATTAATATACCTGGGACGATTTATGGGTATATGTGGTATGCCAATCAGCTTGAACGTACGCCTGCTCATTTTTTGCTGTTCGTACCTGACAGTCCAACGGCGAGTCTATTTTTTGTGATCGTCTTGATTGCTTTTCTAATGAAAAAGAACCTCCCTTTAATAGAAGCATTAGCAGCGGTGACGTTAATTAAATACGGGATTTGGGCTGTTGTGATGAATCTTGCCTCGTTTGCAGTGGGAGCGACTCCTCATTGGACAAATTATATGCTGATTGCTTCACATGCTGGGATGGCTCTACAAGCAGTTATCTACGCACCTTATTTTAGAATCAAGCCATGGCATTTAATTGTCGTTGCTCTCTGGACGCTTCACAATGATGTGATTGATTATGTGTATATGATGCATCCAGGTCTGCATCCTTATTTAATGCCATATATTACAGAAATCGGCTACTTCACATTCTGGCTGAGCGTGTTTTCACTCTTTACGGTATATGTGCTCTGCATTAGAAACAAGACGTATAAGCTGAATATCCTTTAGAGAGACAATGAGTCTCTCTTTTTTTGTGGTCTACTCTTGTCCTAGCCTTCATAAGATGAAAAAAGAAGGAGGGACAAACATGCGTCAGGTCTTTATATTTATTTTTTGTATTTGTTTATATATGTCAACGGCAGAATATGGGTATGCAACGGAAGTGAATGGACAACATACATGGAAAGAGCTCAATCAAACGACAGATCACGTTTTGCAGCTAGTGAAGCAGGAGAAATTTGAAGAAGCGAAGCAGCTGCTTGATTACTTTTCTGACGGATTCATTCAGCTTGATTTTAAAGCAGAAGGGTTTACGATGAATGAGATGCGTACGATCACGATGACGTTTGAACAATCGGTAGAAGCGGTGACTGCGGCAGAAAAGCCTCTTGATGAGAGAATTTATACGGTTACGACATTCAGGCTTGCTGTAGATGCGCTCTCAAGTGAGCATCATCCATTATGGCTTCAGTCTGAAGAAACGCTTCTAAATCAGTTAGCTCTCATTAAACAAGAGCATCAAAATGGACAGCCAGAGGCGATGCAGCATCGAATGAACACGTTCTTAAGGCATTATCAAATGATTCGCCCGGCATTAATGATTGATCTTGAACCGCATTTGCTGCAGCAAGTTGAATCTCAAGTTACGTACTTAGATAACCTTCGAGTTGATGGCTTAAACAGTGATAAGTTAACGGCACATATTGAAATGATGGAAGCAGATTTTGCGAAAGTATTTGAACGGGTAAAAGAAGACAGTGCCGATCCTTCCTTGCTATGGGTTATGATCACGATCGGCGGTATGATTGTGTTGTCCCTTTCGTATGTTGGAGTAAAGAAATACCGTGCGGAGAAGGGCAAAGTTCGAATGAAAGAATAATGTGTCAAAGCTGTGAAAATAATTTAAATTCGTTTCCCGCAAGCGGTTCGGATGGGTATTTTGTTTGACTTTGTTTGATGTTTTACTTAGACTTAATGGTAACTAGACTAACGCAGAGGTGAGACATACGAATGGGTTTTCTGATTTATTTTATTTTACTTCTGATCATTCCAATTTGGGCGCAGATGAAAGTAAAGAGTGCTTACAAAAAGTACTCTAAAGTTCAATCGTCTTCCGGGATGACTGGAGCACAGGTAGCAAGAAAAATTTTAGACGATAATGGTTTGTATGATGTCCGTATCGAAGAAGTACGAGGTCAACTGACAGACCATTACGATCCTCGTTCAAAGGTCGTACGCTTATCTAGCGAGAACTATCATGGCAATTCCGTTGCAGGAGCTGCCGTTGCTGCCCATGAGGTAGGTCATGCGATGCAGGATGCAGAGGATTATGCTTTCTTGCGTTTCCGTCATGCATTAGTTCCGATTGCTGGATTTGGATCAAACATTTCATTTTTCTTAATCCTAGCAGGTATCCTAATGGGTGCATCTAACCTGTTGCTGCTCGGGATCATCTTCATGGCTGCTGCTGTTTTATTCCAAGTGGTTACATTGCCAGTTGAATTTAACGCATCAAGCCGTGCGATGGAACAAGTGGTATCAGTTGGCGTGATTCGTAATGACGAAGAGCGCGAAACACGTAAAGTGTTAAATGCTGCTGCATTAACGTATGTAGCTGGTGCACTTGTTGCCCTTCTTGAGCTTGCTCGTTTTATTTTAATGTACATTGGAATGAACAACGACGATTAATAAAGGAAACCTCCGGGATTTAAAATATCCCGGAGGTTTTTTATATGCCGATTGGTTTTTTATTCTCATCTAAGGTGAAGCCTTCACCAATCACATCCTGGACGTCATTTACCGTTACAAAGGCATGCGGGTCAATTTTCTCTACTAAGGTTTTGAGACGAATTAATTCATTTCGTCCGACAACGCAGTAGAGTACTTCGCGCTCCGTTCTAGTAAAACTTCCCTGTCCTTTTAGTAACGTCGCCCCGCGGTCCATTTCCTTCATAATGGCATCCGCAATCTCGCTTGTTGAATCAGAAATAATAAAGCATGCTTTAGCAGAATATGCTCCTTGCTGGATGAAATCGATCACTTTCGCTGCCACAAATACAGCAAGCAGTGTGTACATAGCTTCTCGGTAATTTAAATAAATGAGAGAAGAGGCAATAACGACAGCATCGAACATAAACATTGTTTTCCCCATACTCCAGCCTAAATACTTAAACCCGAGCTTTGCGATAATATCAACTCCGCCTGTAGTCCCGCCGTATCTGAACACAATTCCAAGCCCGACTCCAATAAAAACACCTGCAAATAAAGCAGCGAGTGTCATATCATCATGCAGGGGAATATAAACAACAGTATATCGTTGAAAAATCTCTAAAAAGATCGAGACTCCGACGGTTCCGATGATTGTATAAATGAACGTCGTCTTACCTAGAATCTTCCACCCGATAAAAAAGAGCGGAATATTGAGCAGCAAATTAGAGATCGCCGGATTGAAAGCAAAAATAAAGTACAAAATTAAGGTGATCCCCGTAAATCCGCCATCTGCCAAGTTATTTTCCATATTAAAATAAACAAGTCCAAAAGATAAGATCGCACTTCCAAGTAAAATAAGGAGCACATTTTTAAATTTAACACGATAAGGCAATTAAAATCCTCCCTTCAGCTTTCTTCCTATATTTTGATGAAATCAATGCATGATTATTATATAGAAGCGAACAAAGAAGAGCAATGAAGCGAATAAGATTTGTCAAATCGTTCTAGATTCGCTAACATGGATAGTGGAAGACTGTGAGGTGGGAAAAATGGACAGAGAACAACGCCTGGAGGCTGGTCAAACAGACCGTAACTCTCATAAATCGATGAAAGACATGCAAGAAGAAGTTGATCAATTTATCGGACAGTTTAAAGAAGGCTACTTCAGCCCGCTTGCCATGCTTGCACGGATGACAGAAGAAGTAGGTGAGCTCTCCCGTGAGGTCAATCATTATTACGGTGAGAAACCCAAAAAATCAGATGAAGAAGAAAAAACAATGGAACAAGAAATGGGTGACATTTTATTTGTGCTCATTTGTTTTGCAAATTCCTTACATATTGATTTAGAAGAAGCGTTTCATTTAGTGATGGATAAGTTCGAAAGCCGGGATAAAGACCGCTGGACAAAGATAGACGATTAAAGCTGAAACCAAAACCAACAAAATGACAACCTATTAAATAGAAAAAACGGAGTGGATAAAAAGATGAATAACACATACGAAAATGTAAATATTGTGATTGCAGGACCGAGAGGAAACATGGGACGTGAAGCCGTTCGCATGGTGACTGATACAGATCATTTTACGTTAAAGGCCGTTGTCGATTCTAAGCATGACGGGATGAGAGTGGCTGATCTAGATGGTATGCCGGCCTTAGATATTCCGGTTTATACAGATATGGACCGCTGTTTTAGCGAGCATGAGGTGGATGTGTTAATTGATTTAACATCACCGGCATTTGGTCGTAAGCATATGGAAATCGCTTTTAATCACGGTGTTAGACCAGTTGTTGGGACAACAGGATTTTCTGATGAGGATATTGAAACACTTAGAACCATCGCAGAGAACAAAAACTTAGGTGCGATCATTGCTCCTAACTTTGCAATTGGTGCAATTCTAATGATGAAATTTTCACAAATGGCAGCTAAATTCCTTCCCGATGTTGAAATTATCGAACGTCATCACGACCGTAAATTGGATGCGCCGTCTGGTACAGCGATTAAAACGGCACAATTGATTTCTGAGGTGCGAGAAGCAAAAGTACAAGGGCACCCTGATGAACACGAGGAACTAAAAGGCGCACGCGGGGCTGATTTTGAAGGCATGAAAATTCATAGTGTCCGCCTTCCTGGCCTAGTTGCCCACCAAGAGGTGATTTTTGGAGGAGAAGGGCAGACCTTAACCATTCGTCATGACTCTATGAACAGAGCATCCTTTATGCCAGGTGTCAGACTAGCAGTTGAAACCGTTCTATCGATTGATACGCTAGTGTATGGCCTTGAAAACATTATCGAATAAGGAGTGAGGAAGATGAGGATTGCTTTAATTGCCCATGATAAAAAGAAAGATCAAATGGTACAGTTTGCGATTGCTTTTGAACAAATTTTATCTAAGCATGAACTTTACGGGACAGGTACAACTGGCACACGAATTATGGAAGCAACAGACTTATCTGTCACTCGTTTTAAATCTGGACCGCTTGGCGGCGATCAACAGATTGGTGCTCTTGTCGCTGAGAATAAATTTGATTTAATCGTCTTCTTCCGTGATCCTTTGACTGCACAGCCTCACGAACCAGATGTTTCTGCGCTAGTGCGATTATGTGATGTACAAAATGTTCCGCTGGCAACGAATCTTGGTACGGCAGAAGTGTTGATAAAAGGGTTAGAGCGCGGGGACCTGAAGTGGAGAGAAGTGTTCCACCAAAAGGGATCAGATCATGAGTAAGTTAGATCTATTAGCATTCGGAGCGCATCCTGATGACGTTGAAATCGGGATGGCCGGCACCATCGCTCTATATGCAAAACAAGGCTTTAAAATCGGGATCTGCAATTTGACAAGAGCGGAACTATCATCAAATGGCACTCCCGCCATTAGGCAAGAGGAAGCAGAGAGAGCGGCAGCTATTCTTGGTGTTTCAGAACGGTATCAGCTTGATTTGCCAGATAGAGGGCTTTCTTTTTATACGAGCGATCAGCTTAGGGAAGTGGTATCTCTCATAAGAAGAACAAAACCAAGGCTTGTCTTTGCACCTTATCCTATCGATCGGCACCCTGATCACGGCATGGCGAAAACGCTGATTCAAGAAGCGTTATTTAACAGCGGAATCAGAAACTATAAGTGTGCAGAAGGTCACCTGGCTCATAAAGTAGAAGAGTTTCACCTCTATATGATTAATGCGTACGTGAAACCGGATTTTATCATTGATGTATCTTCTGTCATAAAAGAAAAGCAAGAAGCGTTATCAGCTTATAGAAGTCAGTTTGAAAAAGGAACTGATTCAGTAGATACTCCTTTAACAAATGGATACATAACAAGAGTAGCTGCACGTGAACAGTTATATGGCAGTGAAGCCGGTGTGGAGTATGCAGAAGGCTTTAAAACAACGAAACCTCTGCTTGTCAAACAATTACTTGACGGATAATGAGTAAACTAGATTGAGTAAACAGAGATTAAACAAACGGAGAAAAAAATATGAAACTAAAAATAGGAATCAGCTGTTACCCTACCGTAGGGGGGTCAGGCGTCATTGCGACTGAGCTTGGCAAGTTGCTTGCCGAAAGAGGACATGAAGTTCATTTTATTACGTCTAGTGTTCCTTTTCGCTTAGATCGAGTGTATCCGAATATTTACTATCATGAAGTCGAAGTGAACCAGTATTCTGTTTTTCAATACCCTCCTTACGACCTCACTCTAGCAAGTAAGATGGCTGAAGTAGCTAAACGACAAAAACTTGATTTGATTCATGTTCATTATGCGGTTCCCCACGCGATCTGCGCGATTTTAGCAAGACAAATGAGCGATCATGATTTTAAGATTGTGACGACACTTCATGGAACGGATATAACCGTCTTAGGGTACGATCCATCTTTGCGTGAATTGATTCGTTTTGGGATTGAACAATCAGATCGAGTAACAGCGGTATCAAATGATTTAGCCAAACAAACACATGAATTAGTCCATACGTCTAAACCGATTGACACCGTTTATAATTTTATTGATGAAAGAGTATACAGAAAGTCAGATGTCAGCGGGCTTCGTTCTCATTACGGAATAACGGATGAGGAGAAAGTATTAATCCACATTTCTAATTTTCGCGGAGTGAAGCGCGTTTGTGATGTGGTGAGAAGCTTTTCTCTGATTCAAAAAGAAGTACCTTCAAAGCTCATGCTGATCGGAAATGGTCCCGAACTAACGGTTGCGCGTGAACTTGTTAGAGATCTTGATTTAGAAGATCGTGTGTTGTTTTTAGGGAACCAAAAGCATATCGCCGAATTATTATCGATGAGTGATCTTAAATTATTACTAAGTGAAAAAGAAAGCTTCGGATTAGTCGCACTTGAAGCAATGGCCTGCGGGGTACCTGTCATCGGTACAAACATTGGCGGTATTCCTGAAGTTATCACAGACGGGGAGAACGGCTATCTATGTGAAGTTGGAAATGTTGAGTGCGTAGCGCAGGCAGCCATTCATCTATTAAAAGATGATAAGCTCCATGCACGTTTAGCTAGAGGTGCCGAAGAGACTGTACGTACAACGTTTCACTCGCACGGTATTGTCGAGCAGTATGAGGCGATTTATCGTGAGGTATTGGAGCAGGATATTGATGAAGACAGTTGAAGTAGAACGCCATAATCAGAAAATGATTGATGGGGCGGAGCCTGTCCTCTCTCAATTACACGAGCGGGGGTTTCTGGCTTATATAGTTGGAGGAGCCGTTCGTGATTTGTTATGCAAAAGGCCGATAACGGATATTGATATTGTCACTGAAGCTACTCCAGAAGAGATAAGTACGGTATTTTCCAAAACATTTTCAATGAACAATCAGCACCAAACCGTGATTGTTCGTCACTCAGGCTGCTTGTTTGAAGTGACTACCCAAAGAGGGAAAAGCATAGAAGAGGATCTCTTGATGAGGGATTTTACAATCAATAGCATAGCACTTGATAAGAAAGGGCAGTTATTCGATCCATTAGATGGACAATCTGATATTAAAAATCAGGTTATTCGCTCACATAATCCTGCAGCAAGAATGTCTGAGGATCCTCTTCGGATGCTAAGAGCCTATCGTTTTTCAAGTGATTTAGGGTTTAAGGTTGCAGAGAACCTTGGTGAGATCATTAGGTATCAAGCAGAAACGTTAAGCCGAGTAGCAATGGAGCGGATTTCTAAGGAATTTTATAAGCTCGTTTCTGGTCCATTTAAACATACAGCACTTAAAGAACTTGCATCATCAGGACTCTACAAACATTGCGGTCTTCCTCAATTAGATAAAAAAGCGATCAGTTTTTTAAGAGAACTTCCTGTTTTAATGAATGAAAAAGAAGAAGTAGTCTGGACCTTCATTTGCTTGAGCATGGGTCTAACGAGCGAAGGTCATTTGAAGGGGTTCTTATTTTCCAATCAATTAACAAAAGATGTACGAAACCGTCTGGCTGCTTTTTCTTATAGAAACAATCATTCATGGGAAGCTCTTTCCCTGTATCGTGCGTCGATTGAAGTTGCATTAGATGTGGAGCGTGTGAGGGAGCTTACCAATGAATCTTATATAGCTAAAGAGGAGATTTTAACTATTTGGGAGCAGCTTCCTATTAAATCGAAAAATGATTTAGCGGTTACAGGTACTGATCTGCTTCGACATTTTAAGCGTGAAGCAGGTCCATGGCTAGGCGAAGCTCTTTTGTGGGTAGAAGAACAGGTCGCAACAGGAGACCTTCCTAACGAAAAAGATACGTTGTTACAAGCAATTGTAACAAGTAATACAGGAGAGGGGTGAGCAAACATGAAAGAACAATTATTAAAAATATTTCAAGATCACCAAGGTGAATATATTTCGGGCGAGAAAATTAGTCAAGAGCTTGGTTGTTCACGTACAGCTGTTTGGAAGCATATCGAAGAACTTAGAAAAAATGGCTATCAGCTTGATTCGGCACCACGAAAAGGGTACCGGATGGTGATGAGGGCAAATGGCATTCATACTCATGAAATTAAGCAGTATTTAACGACCAAGTTTTTAGGCCGTGAGCTCACCTATTTTGATGCAACAGAGTCAACTCAGCAAATTGCACATAAATTGGCTCAAGACGGGGCCGGAGAAGGACATGTTGTTGTAGCGAATGAGCAGACAAAAGGAAAAGGTCGGTTAGGAAGGGTTTGGCATTCAAGAAGTAACACAAGCATTTCAATGAGTATGATCTTAAGGCCGCCCCTTCCGCCTCAAAAAACGCCGCAGTTAACATTGCTTGCCGCTGTCGCAGTTGTACAGGCAATCAAGAAAAATACAGGTCTGCAATGCGAAATCAAATGGCCGAATGATATTTTATTAAAGGGGAAAAAACTTGTAGGAATATTAACAGAAATGCAAGCTGATCCTGATCTTGTTCATTCAGTTATTATCGGCATTGGTCTTAATGTCAACCAAACTTCAGAAGATTTCGGGGAGGACATTGCTCATCTTGCCACTTCATTATACCTTGAAAAAGACGGTGCATCCGGTGAGCCTGTTGATCGAGCTCGTTTGATTGCAGATATCCTCTTGGAATTTGAAGAACTGTACGAAGAATATTTAGAAAATGGATTTCAATCGATTCGTCCGTTATGGGAATCTTATTCCATTAGTGTAGGCACATATATTTATGCCAGGATGATAAAAGACGTTATTTACGGCTATGCAAAAGGCATTACAGATGACGGTGTACTGCTTGTGGAGGATGAATCCGGCAAAACTCATCATATCTATTCAGCTGATATTGAAATTGATCCCTCTAAGTAACAAATTTCTGCTATACTCAACATATGGGCTGTATCTTAGGAACAGCACCTATAAAAGTGAAAGTAGAAAAAATTAGTTCTGCCTTGATCCCAAAAGGACTAGGACAGAGGGATTGATATGCAATATGTGTACATCGCTTGTTTTTCATAGCTTTGTCCGCATGTATTTCCTGTGAGCAAAATCCTTCTTCCATAAATGGGAGAAGGATTTTTTTGTGGAAATTCATTGCTTAACATCCCTCCTCTATAAAAAGGAGGAAGATGATGAAAACGACAGCAACATTTAAGAAAATGAAGCGGGAAAAAGAAAAAATAACGATGATGACGGCTTACGATGCTCCTTCTGCTAAGCATCTAGAACAAGCAGAAGTGGACATGATTTTAGTCGGAGACTCGCTTGGAATGGTGGTTTTAGGTTACGATTCAACGATTCCAGTGACTGTAGATGATATGGTTCTGCATACAAAAGCCGTAAAGCGCGGGGCAAGAAATACGTTTGTCGTCACTGATCTCCCGTATTTATCCTATCATGCAGATCTCACTGAAACGTTTGCCAATGCAAAGCGCCTAATGCAAGAAGCTGGGGCAAATGCAATTAAGCTTGAAGGGGCAGGAGAAGTGATTGAGACGATCGCTAAATTAACGACCGCTGGAGTCCCGGTTGTGGGTCATTTAGGGTTAACACCTCAATCGGTGGCTGTGATGGGTGGATACAAGGTGCAAGGAAAAGAGCTAGAAGATGCCCGTGCTCTTAGAGAGGATGCTCATGCGCTAGAAGCTGCTGGTGCGTTTGCTTTGGTCCTTGAGTGTGTACCAGATTCACTTGCAGCCCTTATTTCAGAAGAACTATCGATTCCTGTGATTGGCATAGGTGCTGGTGTTGATACAGACGGACAGGTTCTTGTGTATCATGATGTAATTGGCTATGGTTCGGCTCATGTACCGAAATTTGTGAAAACGTATGCAAATGTATCTGACGTCATCCAAGAAGCAGTGGACCGGTATGTGCATGATGTGAAGTCCAGACAGTTTCCTGAAAATAAACACCGATTTACAATGAATGAAGAAGTGCTCGCAGGATTGTATGGTGGAAGAGAATGAGAGTTGTTAAGACAATTAATGCGTTAAGAGAAGAAATAACAGCTGTCAAACGTAAGCAGCAGTCCATTGGGTTTGTTCCAACGATGGGTTATTTGCATGAAGGTCATATGAGCTTGATCGAAGAAGCTAGACGTCAACATGATATTGTCGTGCTGAGTATCTTTGTGAATCCGCTGCAGTTTGGACCGAATGAGGACTTAGAGCGTTACCCTAGAGATTTTGTCCGTGATGAAAACATAGCAAAAGAGCTCGGTGTGGATCTTTTATTTTATCCAGACACAAAGGAAATGTACCCGGCAGATCCATCAATGACCATTCACGTGACAGAAGGAGTGAATGTGTTATGCGGTAAAAGCCGTCCGGGTCATTTTGACGGGGTGACGACTGTTGTGATGAAGCTGTTCATGCTTGTTCAGCCTGATCAAGCTTATTTCGGGCAAAAGGATGCTCAGCAAGTCGCGATTATCACTAATATGGTGGATATGTTTAATATTCCGGTTGAAGTAATCCCATGCCCTACTGTCAGAGAAGAAGACGGCCTTGCTAAAAGTTCTCGAAATGTTTATTTAACAGACGAAGAGAGGCAAGAAGCCCCTCTTATCTATCAGGTGCTTACACAGGCGCGCAGTCTCATAAAAGAAGGCGAGCTGAGTCCAAGTGAGATCGTGCAATTTGTCAAAAAGGAATTAAACTCCCTACAGCATGCGAAAATGGACTATGTCGAATTGCTGACGTATCCGAAACTTATGCCTGTTACTGAAAAAGATAAGACGATCCTATTGGCCGTCGCCTATACGTTTAAACATGCACGTTTAATCGATAATATTATTGTATCAAAAGGAGAATAAACCATGTACCGTACGATGATGAAAGCAAAAATTCACCGAGCTCGTGTGACAGAATCTAATTTGAATTATGTAGGAAGCATTACCATTGATGAGGACATTATGGATGCTGTGGATATTCTTGAAAATGAAAAAGTACAAATTGTTAATAATAATAATGGAGCCAGATTTGAAACTTATGTCATTAAAGGCCCTCGCGGCAGTAAAGTCATTTGCCTGAACGGTGCCGCGGCTAGACTCGTTCAAAAAGATGATGTCGTTATTATTTTATCTTATGTGATGGTGGAAGAATCAAAAGCTGCCACACATACGCCAAGAGTGGCGATAATGGATGAGACTAATCAAATTGTTGAAATGTTAGGGACAGAACCAGCTTCTACCGTTATGTAGATCGCATATTCCCCTCCTATTCGTTGAACACTGAGCAAGAGGAGTGACAACGAGAGGAGGGGTTTTTTTATGAGTGAATTTATTCACCAGTGGGATCAGCTGTATACGGCCGCGCATAAAAACTGGCATTTATTTTCAGCTAAAGAAAAAGAAGAGCAGCTGCATTTCCTAGAAGAAGCAGCGCAGTCATTATTAGAATCATGGAGTGACATGGAGGAAAAATTAATTGACCTCAAACAAAAAAAAGAGGGTGCAGCAGAAGTTCCAAGTTATGAAAGCCGAGGAACAAGCTTTTTCACATTAGAAATGTTTGAACAAGCAAGCGCGGCATTTTTAACTGAAGAGGCAAGCGGTGAAGCGAATGATGTGAGACTGCTTTATTTAGGATACTCCTTTTTATATACAGAGGCATACACAAAGGCGATTGAAACGTTTTTGTATTTGATTCAATCAAAAGCACCTGCTGTCATTTCACATTTTGCGTATGTAGGTTTAGGGTGTCTGTACACTCAGCTTGAGGATTTTGACCAAGCTATTTACTCCTTTGAAAAAGCGAATGAACTTACAACGAGTATGGATGTTGTGTATAATTTAGGAGTATGTCATTATGTGAAGAAAGAGTATAGTCAGGCCGCTCATTATTTTAAAGAAACGATTAAAGAATTAGAAGAAGACGGTGAAGCTTATTTCTTCTTAGGGTGCTGCTTGATTGAATCGGGATATAAAAGAGAAGCTTGGAACTGTTTTTTAAGTGCCTTATGCTTACTTTACACAGATGAGGCTCTTCTTGCTTTTGCTAAAGTGAGTGAGTGGCATGGTCATCATCAAATGGCGATTCACTGTTATAAGCGTCTCGAATCGTTAGGCAGACGTACAATTGAAACAAGGCATGGGCTAGCGTGGAATTATGCTCTTATCGAGGAGTATGAACATGCGATTGAATTATTTACAGAACTTAACCAATCAGGAAATGATGATGAGTCGATCGCTCAATCAGTTCGCTGGCTGATTGCACACTGGCCGCATGCACAATCAGAGGAACTATCAACTCACTTTCAACTTAATTGAAATAATTCGATTGAATCGCCTTAATTGAAATAAAGCAAAATGAATAAACCAAAATGAAAAAACAATTAGAGATGTGAGATGTTAGGTAAGGTTAGAGGTGAAACATGAACGATCGCTTTATAGTCGTAGATGTAGAAACAACAGGTCATTCAGTAGCAAAGGGTGATCGCATCATTCAAATAGGAGCAGTGGTCATCGAAAACGGGGAAATCATAGAACGTTTTGCTTCTTTTGTTAATCCAGAAGTGGAGATTCCTCCTTTTATCGAGGAATTAACAGGTATTAATCAAGCGATGGTTGAACATGCACCAACGTTTAAGGAATTGGCTGTAGAGCTGCTTCCTTTATTTGAAAATGTTGGATTTGTGGCGCATAATGTTCCGTTTGATTTATCCTTTTTAAAAAATCAATTTGAATTAATTGGTGAGAAGTTCCCAAAAATGAAATGCTACGACACAGTGGAACTGTCTCGAATGTTGTTGCCTAAAGAAGAAAGTTATAAGCTCGGACATTTAGCGTTCAGCTTAGGGCTTTCGCATGATCGTCCTCATCAAGCCGATAGTGATGCGGAAGTAACAGCAGAAATTTTTCTATATTTATTAAATAAACTAAAAGGTCTTCCTCTCTTAACCCTTGAGCAGCTCATTCCTATTGTCAGGTATTTTAGAAGCAGCTTAGAGCCGATGATTTCAGCTTTTATTCAAGAGAAGGTCATGTTGGGCGTGAATGATGCGCAAGAGTTTGACTGCTATCGTCAGCTTGCCCTAAAAAAGCAGCCTGAGCATGATAATGAACCAGCACCTGAATCATTTAAAGGCACGTTTAGTGAATTTAGGTCTGAACTTTTTTCTGCGGATAAAGGACTTAAAGAAGCTTTTACAAAATATGAAACAAGAGAAGGTCAAGTAAGGATGATGGACAAGGTTGACCATGCGTTTCATCATAATGAGCATGTGTTAATTGAAGCAGGAACGGGAACAGGAAAATCCCTTGCTTATTTACTGCCGGCTGTATTGTATGCACATGAGACAGATCAGGCGGTCGTCATCTCGACCCAAACCATCCCGCTTCAAGATCAGCTGCTCATGCGTGATTTGCCGCTGCTTGAGCGCCTACTTCCATTTCCAGTAGACGTAGCTTTACTAAAAGGGCGCAGTCACTACCTTTGTTTACGTAAGTTTGAGCAGTCTCTTAGAACGATCTCTGATGATACGTATGATGTCAGGCTGATGAAGGCTCAAATTCTTGTTTGGCTGACTGAGACGGATTACGGGGATGTAGAGGAGCTTAACTTATCATCTGGCGGCAGAGGATTTTGGTTTGAAGTGCAAAGCGATGCGAAGTCTGACTTAGGAAAGTTCAGTCCGTGGTTTTCGCGATGCTTCTATCACCGGGCTAGAAGAAGAGCGAGAGAGGCTCACCTTGTTATTACCAATCATGCTCTGCTCTTAACTGACCTTGTTCATGACCAAGCTTTACTGCCAAGTTATTCCCATGCGGTTATAGATGAAGCCCATCATTTAGTAGAAGCTGCAAGCGAACATTTAGGGATGAAAGCAGATTATGTGACCTTTTCTTATTTACTTCAGCGAATAGGACTCGATCACGACCATGGCATTCAACCGCATCTAAGCCGAATTTTAGAGGAATACGGAATAAGCAGCAAACAAATTCATGATGAATTAATAATTTCACTTACCGCAATTAAAGATGAAATAGATGAATTGTTTCGAATGCTGAATGACTATGTAACATATAAAAGAAAGACTGGCGCCTCAGATATAGGGCGTATAAGTTACAGATATAGGAGCTTTGATGAATCTGGAAGCTCATGGAATGCCATTTTAGAATGTACGATGCGTGTTCATATGTTCGCTAAAGATATCCGAATTCGTTTTGATACATTAATAAAGCAATTTCTTGATATAAAGGATCAGATAAGCTATGTTGACCATGGGCTAGTGACCGATTCGGAACGACTAGTAGATGCATTAATGGAAGAAGAGCAGTACTTGTACGAGTTATTACTCGAAGCAGACCCGGAATTTGTTTATTGGATTGAAATAGAACCTAGAGGAGCTAGGAATGCTACATTTATTTACAGTAAACCAATCCAAGTAGCCGACAGACTGGCAGATCAGTTTTTTGCAAAGAAAAAAAGCGTTGTACTAACATCGGCTACCTTATCAATAAACGGATCGTTTGATTATCAGCTCGAACAGCTTGGATTAGAAGATTTCGGTGCGAAAGTGTATACGATTGAATCGCCTTTTTCTTATAAAGATCAAGCGAGACTGTTGATTCCAAAAGATATGCCTGCAATTAAAGAGGTAGGAGAAAAGCAATTTGCAATGGATGCAGCAATCAAAGTATGGCGGATTGCTGAGAGAAAGCGGGGTAAAATGCTTGTTTTATTTACCTCCTATGAGATGTTAAAGATGGTGTATGACTATATTAAAGATTTAAGTGAGTATGAACCGATGCCTTTAATTGGTCAGGGGATCACCAGCGGATCTCGCGCTAAACTGATTAAAAGCTTCAAACAGGCTGAGGAAGCCATTCTTTTTGGGACGAGCAGTTTCTGGGAAGGGATTGACTTACCGGGAGATGAACTAACAAGTCTTGTGATCGTTCGCCTGCCGTTCTCGCCGCCTGATCAACCTTTGCTGCAAGCACAGCTTGAACGGGCAAAAGAAGCGGGGAAAAGCCCTTTTATGGATGTATCTTTGCCGCAAGCTATTATTCGATTTAAACAAGGGTTCGGCCGTTTAATTCGTACGAAAGAAGACAAAGGAAGCGTATTTGTACTAGACCGCCGAATTTCAACGACAAGATATGGAAGTCAATTTATTAAATCACTGCCTGATGTTCCAGTAGACGAGCATAAACTCGAAGTGTTACTCGATCGTTACGAAGATTTCTTATAGCGCCTGCACACAGGTAATACATCGGCTTTTGAGCATTTTTACACAGTTTAAGTCAATTGAACAAGCAACTTATATCTTCTCCCTGACCTTCGCATACTATTCAGGCGGAGTTTAGTTACAGCCATTTAATTTTGTCGTTTTTAGTATACTGATGGTGGAGGTAGATCAAGGTGCATAAATGGAAAGTGCTTATAGCTGCAATAATCTTGGTAGTGGTTTTTGGGTCAAGTCCGTTGTTCATTAGGGCTTCTTCTGATATAGATATTCGAACCATTCTTAAAGAGGAAGAAGATGACGTGTCGATTTTATTCTTTGATCTTCCAGAAGGGGAATCGGCGCTTTTTCATACGAATGATGAATTTACTGTGTTAATAGGGACGGGCAGTGAAGCGTCATTTGATGAACTGTCCGAGAGATTAACGCGTTTAGGCATTACAGTCATTAACCAGCTTATATTGCCCAAGTTAGAGGATACATATATGGGCGGAGTGAGCAGGCTGCTTGATGAGAGGAAGGTAGAACAAATCATCGTTCCTGATCAAGGGTTAAAATGGTTCTCTGAGTCTTATCAAGAGTATAAAATTGATATCATCAGCTGGGAGGAAGAAGGACTATATCAGCCTCATCCAGCCTTACAATTTTCTGTCATGAAAAGTACGAGCTCTATGATGCCTGCTTTAAACTTAGATGTAGATATTGGCTGCGGGCACCGATTATTTTTAGCGAATGAAGCCTCCCTTGAATTAGAAAAAGAATGGATGACTAAAGACTTATCAACGGTGAATGTGTTAAAGGTAGCCGAGTATGGGACGGAGAAAGGGACGGGGGAAGATTTCCTTGTCTCATCAGATCCTGAGGTAGCGGTTATTTTTAATTTGCATGATCATACCGTTAGTGCCAGTGTTCGTGAGAGACTGCAGGAAACCTGGATCGACACATACGAGACAAAACAGCATGGCACAATTCTAATCAAAGTAAATGAAACTGATTATGAGCTGTTAACAATACGCTTTTAAAAAAATAATCGTAAGACATTTCCAGTGAAAAGGAAGGTGGGTGAGATCATGTCGATTTTAATACATACTGTTTCGATTAGAACCGACGAGAAAAGTTCTAATTGGATTGAAGATGGCTATATCATCATAAATGAGGGAGTATTTAAGAAAATTGCAGACGGTAAACCGAGTGAAAAAGAATTAACTGAGGCAGGTGAAGTGATTAACGGCCGCGGTAAGTGGGTGTGTCCGGGGTTAGTCAATACCCACGGGCATGCCGGAATGTCCCTTTTGCGGGGATATTCAGATGACCTGCCGCTTGATCAGTGGCTAAAAGAAAAAATGTGGCCTTTTGAGGGGAAGCTGGACCTGGAGGCAACAAAAGCAGCACGTGGCTTAGCAATGGTTGAGATGATTCGATCCGGAACAACGACATTTCTTGAGATGTATCACTTATTTATGCATGAATTTGCCCAAGATATAACCGATGCAGGCATGCGCGCAACATTAATGCGCTCAATGATTGGTTTGTGTTCTAAAGAGGAACAGAAAGAAAAGCTTTTAGAGGCAGTTGAATTTGCAAAGACGTGGCACAAAGGAGCAGATTCTCGCATCCAAACGATGCTTGCTCCTCATGCTCCCTACACCTGCCCGCCGGAATTTATCGAAATGATTGTTGAAGAAGCTATAAAGCTGGATCTCCCAATACATATGCATTTGGCAGAGACGAGAAAAGAGGTCCGAGAACATATTCAACAGTATCATCATCACCCGCTTGAACACTTAGAGAAGCTGGGCTTCTTAAATGAGGCTAGATGGTTATTTGCCCACGGCGTACATCTAAACGAGGAACATATCGACCTATTAGCCGAATATAAAGCCGGTATCAGCCACAACCCGATTTCTAATTTGAAGCTGGGGTCAGGTGTAGCACCTATTGCAGAAATGCTGCAAAAAGGGGTGGAAATAGGGATTGGCACCGATAGTGTTGCTTCAAATAACACACTTGATATGATCGAAGAAATGAGAATGGCTGCATTTATTCATAAAGGAATTGCCGAGGATCCAATTTTAATACCTGCTGAGGTGGCGATTAAGATGGCGACTAAAAACGGGGCACAATTATTGGAGCATGATAAGACAGGCGAAATTAAAACAGGATATAAAGCTGATTTTATGATCATCGATTCACATGGAGCCCACATGCAGCCTGCGTCTAACCGTGATTCGCATATCGTGTATGCAGCAAAAAGCTCAGATATCACGGATGTATACGTGGATGGCTTGCCTTTAATGAGAAACAAAGAGCTGCTAACGTTAGATGAAGAAAAGATTAAATTTGAAGCGAATGAGCATTATCAAAGGGTTAGATCATACATTTAAAATCCTGCACTATTTGAGCGCAGGATCGTGAGGTGTGAACTAGATAAAATTGTATTTTTGTTTTCTAGCTTTCGTGTTATTCTTTGGTTGTCTGCTTTTTTTCGAAAAAGGCAGGGAATTCAGTTTGACGAATCGAAATGGGAAACAGCTGATGCCAATCAAGTCCGCTGCGTCCAACAAAAGAAATGCTTTCCTTTTGCTTTTGAAATGAAGAGGCGGTCTTTGATGGTTGGTGCATCATCTATGCGCCCCCTTTCTTTAGCTTACTTATAGTATGGCAAAACAGAACGTGCTTATGACTAGTAAAAGTTGAGCAAAAAGGATGTCATTTGAGAAAAAGGATTTAAAAATTGGAGGAGAAAGAATGGGTAAAAAAATGGAAGTATTATCCACGGTCAGAGTGCAAAAAGCGAGTGATTTATACAAAATTGTCGATTCTCTCAATCGCACGCTGAAAGAACAGGATTTAATGTTTGGTTTATCATTAGATGATAAAAATGAAGAGCAAATGGTGTTCACAATTTATAGAACGTAGGCAAGCTTAATGAAATAGGTGAATGTTAATGAAAAAGATTATATTTACGGGACTGGTTGTAGGCTTTTTAGCTCTTGTTGGTACAAGTGCATATGCCTATCACATTATCCGCGCACCGCTCGTTGAAAGCTATAATGAAGCGAAAGATTTGGCGCTCTCTAATCAGCATCTTCAAACAGTTGAAGGAGCCCACTACTACCATGGTACAGAAGCATATTATGTTTTGACCGGTACTAATGATGACAATGACGAAATGATCGTTTTTGTTGGTGATGACCTAGAAACTGTTCATGAGCTGAAACGAGCGGATGGAATTTCTTATGATCAAGCGATGGAGATTGCCCAACGCGAATTACCAGATAGGAAAATTGAGAAAATTCGTCTCGGCTATACACGAGGGGTTCCTGTGTATGAAGTGATGTACAATGACCAAAATGCTCGAACAGGGTATTATTATCTAACGTTTGAAGACGGGTCCTTTCTAAAAAGATACAGCATTCGAAATATAAATAGATAATATATTAAAGATAAATAAATTTCTTTAATCGTTTGTCTTTTCTGAATCTACACTTGATTCAACTGAGTGTACACACTATAGTTATATATAGTCATGATAAGGGAGTTGACATTAAGAACATGAAATTAGCACAAAGAGTTTCTGCATTAACACCATCGACAACACTAGCCATTACTGCAAAAGCAAAAGAACTAAAAGAACAAGGACATGATGTCATTGGTCTAGGAGCGGGTGAGCCTGACTTTAATACGCCACAGTACATAATCGATGCAGCGGTTCGCTCCATGGAAGAAGGGCACACAAAATATACGCCATCAGGCGGTCTGCCTGCTTTAAAAAAAGCTGTTATTGAAAAGTTTAAAGAAGACCAAGGCTTAGATTATGCACCGAGTGAAATTATTGTAGGAACTGGTGCTAAACATATTCTTTACACGTTGTTCCAGGCACTTTTAGACGAAGCGGATGAAGTTATTATTCCTACACCTTATTGGGTGAGCTATCCTGAACAAGTGAAGCTTGCAGGCGGTGAACCAGTCTATGTAGAGGGACTTGAAAGTAATGATTTTAAAATAACGGCAGAGCAGTTAGAAGCAGTTATTACACCGAAAACAAAAGCGGTTATTATTAACTCTCCATCAAACCCAACAGGCTCTCTTTATTCAAAAGAGGAATTAAAGCAGCTTGGAGATGTTTGCTTAAAGCATGACATTCTAATTGTATCTGATGAAATTTATGAGAAGCTTGTTTATGGTGAAGTAACTCATACATCGATTGCTGAAGTTTCTGATGAGTTGAAGAGACAAACGGTTGTTGTAAATGGGGTTTCTAAATCACATTCTATGACAGGGTGGAGAATTGGCTATGCAGCAGGTCCTGCAGAACTTATTAAAGCGATGACGAACCTAGCAAGCCATAGCACATCAAACCCGACAACAAGTGCACAGTACGGTGCGATTGCGGCTTACACAGAAGATGATGGATCTGTAGAAGTGATGCGTTCTGCTTTTGAAGACCGTCTTAACAAAGTGTATGAAAAGCTTGTTGCCATCCCTGGAGTGTCTTGTGTTAAACCTAAAGGAGCATTTTACCTGTTTCCAAATGTAAGCGAGGCGGCTAAGTTAAATGGGTATGACGATGTCGATAAGTGGGTAGAAGCCTTATTAGCAGAAGAAAAAGTAGCATTAGTTCCTGGTTCTGGCTTTGGAGCACCACATAATGTCCGCTTATCGTATGCGACCTCACTTGAAGCTTTAGAAGAAGCATTAATTCGTATTGAGCGATTTGTTCGTGCAAAAACAAAATAAACCCAGCTCTTCATTCGGCCCTCTTGTATTCAAAGCAAGAGGGCTTAGCTTTTTTTACATGAAATGGAGCTTACGGTCGCTTAGTCGTTGACTTCAAATTTCTAAGAAGGGTATAATGAGCATTGATGTCTCAATAGCATTTGTTAGTGATGGAGGGAATAATGTGAAAACAACAATCGCCAAGGTTGGAAATTATGTCGAGCAAGAAGTAACAATCGGTGCTTGGCTTGCTAATAAACGTTCAAGCGGTAAGATAGCTTTTTTACAACTGCGTGATGGAACTGGTTTTATTCAAGGTGTTGTCGTCAAAGCGGAAGTAGGCGAAGAAGCATTTCAAGCTGCTAAGAACTTAACGCAGGAAAGCTCATTATATGTAACGGGAACGGTACGTGCTGATGATCGTGCTCCGTCTGGTTATGAATTAACAGTCACGAAAGTAGAAGTGATTCACGAAGCTACTGATTACCCAATTACGCCAAAAGAGCATGGCACAGAATTTTTAATGGACCACCGCCATCTATGGCTTCGTTCAAAGCGCCAGCATGCAGTAATGAAGGTGCGTAATGAAATTATTCGTGCTACATATGAATTCTTCAATCAAAATGATTTTGCAAAAGTCGATCCGCCGATTTTAACAGGAAGCGCTCCTGAGGGTACAACGGAATTGTTTGCAACGAAATATTTTGATGAAGATGCTTATTTATCTCAAAGCGGTCAATTATATATGGAAGCTGCCGCTATGGCACTTGGACGTGTCTTTTCATTTGGCCCGACATTCCGAGCTGAAAAATCAAAAACACGTCGTCATCTGATTGAATTTTGGATGATTGAGCCTGAGATGGCATTTGTTGAATTTGATGAAAGTCTTGAAATTCAAGAACAATATGTTTCATACTTAGCTAAGTCAGTACTGGAAAACTGCCAGCTTGAGCTTAAGACATTAGGACGAGATACAGAAAAACTTGAAAAAGTACAAGCTCCTTTCCCGCGTATCTCTTATGATGATGCGATTACGTTCTTACATGAAAAAGGATTTGATGATATTAAATGGGGAGATGACTTTGGCGCACCGCATGAAACGGCCATTGCAGAATATTATGATAAGCCAGTGTTCATCACGCATTACCCTACATCGTTGAAACCTTTCTACATGCAGCCAGATGCGAATCGCGAGGATGTCGTTTTATGTGCAGACTTGATCGCTCCTGAAGGATACGGTGAAATTATCGGAGGATCAGAGCGTATTCACTCATATGAATTACTAGAACAGCGTATTAACGAGCACAACTTGTCACTTGATACGTATCAATGGTATTTAGATTTACGTAAATACGGTTCCGTTCCACATTCAGGATTTGGTCTTGGATTAGAGCGTACAGTAGCGTGGCTCTCTGGAGTAGAACACGTTCGTGAGTCGATTCCATTCCCGCGTTTGTTAAATCGTTTGTATCCTTAATGGGCAAAACCAAAAAAAGTCTCTTTAGGTGGTTACCTAAATAGAGGCTTTTTTTGGTTTTATGCGCTTAACTATTTTCCATGGCGAGTTCTTAGCACTCTAGAAGATCAGGAATGATTAGGCAACGACGGAGCAGGTAATGCGTGTTATAATAATGGGCAGAGGTGTTTTTATGAATCAGAATTTTTTACTGCAATGGATGAAGCAAAAGCAGGTCATTATTCCTGCCTTGCTTATTGAGCATTATTCAAAGCTTGGTATAAATGAGCAAGAATTTGCTGGAATTATTCACGTACAAGCTTTTATTGAACAAGGAGAACCTTTTCCAACTCCCGATCGACTAAGCGAGCGTATGAGTCTGACAACGGCTGAATGCGCCAAGCTGATGGGCGGACTTGTTAAGAAAGGGTTTTTATCATTAGATAAGCATTGGGATAACGAAGGGATCTTATTTGAATTTTATTCATTAGAGCCTTTATACGAAAAGTTATGCACATTCCTTCAATCAAAAGAAATTGAGGGTCAAGAAAAAAGAGAAGAAGAAACAGCAGGTAACCTATATCAAGTTTTTGAAAAAGAATTCTGCCGGCCATTATCACCTATTGAAGCGGAAACGTTATCGATGTGGATTGACCAAGACCAGCATTCCTCAGAACTAATAATCGGGGCTCTCAGAGAAGCGGTCATATCAGGGAAGCTGAATTTTAGGTATATTGATCGGATTTTATTTGAATGGAAACGAAACGGAGTCAAAACGGTGGCTCAAGCAAGAGCTCACGGAGAAAAGTTCAGAGCGCACCAAAAACCGAAGAAAACGGAAAAAGAACGTGTAAGAGCAGACGCGTACCCAAGCTTTAATTGGCTAGAAAAATAGATCTAAATAACAAATAAGGTAGGAATAGAATCGTGTTATCAAAAAAGCAAACAATAGAAGTGTTAGATATTATTGCAGAAATGTATCCAGATGCAGAATGTGAATTAACCCATTCTAATCCGTTTGAATTGTTAATTGCGGTTGTACTATCAGCTCAATGTACAGATGCTCTTGTTAATAAAGTGACACCAGGTTTATTTGCTAAATATAAGCAGCCTGAAGATTATATTGCTGCTCCTCTTGAAGAACTTGAAGAAGATATTCGCAGAATCGGTTTATTTAGAAGTAAAGCAAAAAATATAAAAAAATTATCACAATCACTAGTTGAACAATATAATGGAGAAGTACCAAAAGATAGAGATGAACTAGTGAAGCTGGCAGGCGTGGGCCGTAAAACTGCGAATGTCGTTACATCTGTCGCATTTGGAGTTCCTGCTATTGCAGTAGATACTCATGTAGAAAGAGTATCAAAACGGCTAGGAATATGCAGATGGAAAGATAATGTCAATGTAGTAGAACAGACGTTAATGAAGAAAATCCCAATCGAATTATGGTCTGATTCACATCACAGACTTATTTTCTTTGGTCGTTATCATTGTAAGGCTCAATCACCTAAATGTGAAACCTGTCCGTTACTAGACAGGTGCCGAGAAGGGAAAAAGAGAATGAAAGCAAAAGGACTGCTCTAATGAAGTACTCACTTCCTGCCGATTTTAGGTGCGAGCCGTTTTATAATGGTTCTCAAAGTATAGTCATCTGTTCGGATGATAAACCATTTGAGCGAAGGCTCTTAACGAGTTATTTTTACTATGACATTACAGAAGAAGAGAGACCGTGGGAAAATCCCGCTTCCTTTTTACTCCAGATGTTTGTATTATGGAGAGAAAGAGAAGCGGAGTTACGATCTTTTTTTCAAAAGCGAGACGGAAAAAACGGCAGAACGCTAATGATCGCGATGACTGCAGTGTTTATAGATGCCTTATTTTGGCTCAACAAAAAGAAGGTTGGTCAGCTTCAAGATATTGAAGCTGCAGCAGCTCGGTTAAAGCATAAACCCGTTAATATTGAAGAAAGGCTTCGCTTTATATTAATCAAACCAGATAGTTATCACAGCTTTACTCAACTGCGAGCATTAATGAATGAGCTTGAAAAACTAACTGCACGAAGTAAAGCCATGGGGGAATGGTAACCCCGTGGCCATGTGTGCAACAAACCTTCAGAATACATAAAAAAGTAAGGGATTACATGGAGTGGGGGAGAAATGGATGAGAGTAGATGTCAGCCAACGCGTATTAACGGAGCCTGAAATTCAACGACAAGCAATGATCAAAGATAAAGAGGTTGATGAACGATTTGAGGTCGCATTTTGCGGGCATTTTTCTGCCGGAAAATCAACAATCTTAAATCAACTATTAGGTGCTGAAGTGCTGCCTACAAGTCCAATCCCAACCAGTGCTAATATTATCGGCATTAAAAACGGGGAGCTTGGACTTTTAGTTGAACGGATGGATGATACCGAAAAAGAGTGGACGGGCGAAATTCCATGGGAAAGTGTCAGAGAATGGGGGATGAATGGATCTGATATCCGCCATATGACTATTTTCGCACCGCTTCCTTTTATGCACCCTCAAAGCGTCGTTTATGATACGCCGGGGGTGGATTCTACAGATCCAACTCATCAAGCCGTTACAATGGAAGCCCTGTACACAACAGACTTGATCGTCTATGTGATGGACTATAATCATATTCAATCCGAAACCAACTTATATTTTTTAAAGCAGTTAACAGATGAAAACAAACCGCTTTACATTGTGATCAATCAAGTGGATAAACATGATGAGTCAGAGTTGTCTTTCGATTCGTTTAAGCAGTCGGTGTTAGACGGGTTTAAAGAATGGGGCATCGAGCCTCTCGATTTATATTTTACGAGCATGAAAGTACATGATCATCCATTAAATCAATTCACTGAATTTAAACAAAAAATTAAAGCGATCTTGCACTACAGTCATGAGTTAATTCCAGCTTCAAAAAAGCGATTAAACGAAAGCTTTTATTTGAGTGTAGCTTCTAGAATAGAAGATGAGAAGCAAGAAAAAATGGAAGAGGTTATTGAGGAGCTTTCTGAAAATGGCTTTGATAAAGAAGATTTAGGACGGAAGCAATCTATTCAAGAAGAATTAAAAGAAAATGTTCAGGCCGAAAAAATGATCCGTGAAACGTTTGAAGACGAGTGGGCAAAACTGACAAAAGATGTCACCTTGTTTCCTTACGAAACAACTGAGCTATGCCGTGAATGGATTGAGTCGATGCAGCCTCAATTTAAAGTTGGCTTGTTTTTCGCTAAGAAGAAAACAGAAGAAGAAAGAGAGCTTCGTTTAAAGAAATTAATCGAAAGCACGCAAGATAAGGTAAAAGGGCAGCTCGAGTTTCATGTGCATCGTCTTTTCGAAAAGTATGACCGTACTCATTTATCAAATAAAGAAGCGTTTGAAGATGCAATTCGTCAGGTGCATGTAAACGTGGAACCAGAGCACTTTGAAAAAGCACTTAAAACGGGTCCTCATGACCGTGAGTATGTGTTTACGTTTACCAAAGATCGTACCGCTTATTTTGTAAAGGAGTTAAAAAGACTTGCTGAAGCAGTGATTGAAACCTATATCTCGGGGCTAAGAAGTCATTGGGAAGGTGAAAGGCTGCAATTAGAAGCAGAATTAACTCGCTTTAAAGAAATTGAAACATTTACAACCAAACTAGACGATATTGAAGCAGAATTTAACATGGAAAAAGAAGAGTACTTTGAGCTTGCAGCCTCATACTCCGATCAAGGTCACTATGAAAGTCAGCTTGAGGCAATGAGTGAACGTGAGGTTCCGCAAGATGTAGACCAATCAGTCTTTCACCATGTCTCCTTACCTGAAGAAAGTGTCATTGAAACAAACTGGGATGAGGATGCTAGTGAGAAAAGAGCTCGTTTTGATGAGGAAGAAGCGAACAGCTGGCTAACAAAGCTTACTACGATTACACAATCGCATGAAGCACCTGAAATAGTGGATCGTGAAAAGCGAAAGCTCTTAGATCGAGTGAAAAGATATCACAACCGTTCCTTCATCATCTCATTATTTGGAGCATTTAGTGCGGGTAAATCAAGCTTTGCTAATGCTTTATTAGGCGATGCCATATTACCGGTTTCCCCGCATCCTACAACAGCTACTGTTACCACCGTTAAGCAGTCAAACAGTGAACATAAAAACTTGAGTGCAAGCGTCGAGATAAAAACGCCCGAGCAGCTGAATCAAGAGATTAAATCGGTAGCGAAGCAGTTAGATGAATCACTGACGCTTGACAGCTTAGTAAAATGGCGTCCTAAAGATACACAACAAACAACAAGCTGGCAAAGAACATATGTCTCTTATTTATTAACATTAAAAGAAAGCTTAAAAAAGACTGAGTGGACGCTAGGAGAGACGTTATCTGTTTCCCATGAGCAGCTCACGCAATACGTGGCAGATGAAAAGTATGCCTGTTTGATTCACCATGTGACAATATACTATGACTGCCCGTTGACAAAAGAGGGGATCGTTTTAGTCGATACGCCTGGAGTAAACTCCATTCACGGTCGTCATACAAATGTAGCTTTTACTCAATTAAGAGAGTCTGATGCGATTTTTTATGTTACGTATTATAATCATGCGTTCTCGAAGTCAGATCAGCATTTCCTTACACAAATGGCTAAAGTCAATGATCGCTTCAGTACGGATAAATTGTATTTTATTTTAAATGCAGCAGACCTTGCGAGCAGTCCGGCAGAGTTAAACGGAGTTAGAAAACACATTCATGATCAGCTTGTAAATATTGGCATTGATAAGCCTCGACTATATCCTTTATCAAGTAAGAAAGGGTTAGAGGCGAAACGCAGCACCTCTTCTCCTGATGAAATGTTTGAACGGTTTGAGAAGGCATTTTATACAGAGACGATTCAAGAATTAAAGCAGTTAAGCTTCTCATTAATTCAAGAAGAAACAAGGACTTATACAGAGCAGTTAAATGAAACGCTGAATTATATGAATGCGAGCAAGGAAGAGCGTCTAGCTAAACAAAATAAGAAAAAAGCGCAAGTCACTAAGTGGAAGAAGCATGTTGAGGACGTTGAACCGATCTCAGCAAAAAGAAGAACGACCCAAGAAATTAACGAGCTATTCCTATATCTGCGTGAACGCGTTCAATATGTATTAAATGATCAATACACAGATGCGGTTAATGTAGTTACTGTTACTGGAAAATCCAAAAAAGCTCAACACCAAAGCCTTGCTGCAGCCATTAAAGAGTGGAGAAACTCAGGTGAATACTTCTTAGTACAAGAATTAGGAGCAACGATATTGCGAGTAGAAACCTCTATGAAGCAGGCTCTAATTACGTGGATGAGAGAGACTGAGGAGTCCATTAGAAATGAATTTACGCATTTTATGTTAGATGCTGAAGAGTTGAATGTCCAATTTGATCATCAAAGAGAACATCATATTTTCACTATAAACCCTAATGACTATCTTTCATTTTTATCTTCGTTAAAGAGCTTTTTTGAAGAAGGGGGAAGTCGTAAGCTAAAAGACCAGCTCGTATCTGACGGTACAGAAATGGCTAAAGCGTATTTGAGTCAGCTAGAAAAAGAAGTAGACAGTGAAGCAGTAGATCTTTTTGATACTCTTGAAGCAGAGATGAAAAAACAAATTTTAGACAGTCTTGACCGTGAGTATGAACGCTTAACTGTTGATATGTCAGAGCAAGAAAAGCAAGTGATTGAGACAGAGTGGAAAGAGCTGGAGGCTATCGTTTGATTGTGAATAGCTATTCGTTACCATTATCTCAAGAGAGTAATCTTGTAAAGGTACGTTAAATCGATCGGCATAAGTAGGATGTTTGCCGCTCCTGAAAATATACTTCGCTTTCCGCAGGAAGCTGCTGAGCCTCCTCGTGCTATTGCACTGTGGGGTCTCAGCCCTGCTTTACATCCTGCAGGGGTCTACGTATATTTCATCCGCTAGTTATTGCTTTGGCTTTCTTTTTGTGGAGTGATTTAGTAATGATTCACCTCATTTAAAGAACAATAAAAATTTTACCCCTGAACAGCACCGCACACTCTTGTGTGGTGCTGTTCTTTTTATATCCGTATATCTGTAATAACTCATTAAAGAAGGGATCTAATCATAAGAAAGGACACCCAACCATTGAGTGGTGGGTGTCCTTTTCTGTTGCTTATTCGTCTTCTTCTTCTCTTGTCGAACTGCTGTTTGTTTCAACTTCTTCATCATCACCTGGTTCTTCAGGAGCAGGTGGGGTTTCTTCGTTACCGGAACCATCGTTGTTATTCCCATTTCCATTGCCGTTTCCGTTCCCATTATTGCCATTGTTTCCATTGTTATTTCCGTTATTGTTTCCTTCGTCTCCCTGATTGTTTTCTTCTTCATTTTCATCATCAGGATTTAGAGGTTCTTCAGTTTCTTCTTCTTCAATCGGTTCTTCTTCTAATTCTTCTTCCTCTTCAGCGCCAGTAATTGTCACTTCAGCACTTGCAGGATCACTGCGTAAGCTTGAATTATCGTTAGATACAGCAGTTACTGTGAATCGGTACGTAGCACCTGGTTCTACATCTGATAAAATAAATTGCATATCAGATCCTTGTGCGACCGTTTGCGGGCTTGAACCGTTCACACTGAGCTGCAGATCAAATGTAACTGCATCACGTTGATTGCTCGGATAATCCCAGCTGACAATGACTTGATTTGAGCCTTCATCATAGCCTGCAGTCATATTTGTTGGTGCTTGCAAGCGAATGAACTCCTCTGATACACGAGTCGGCTCATTTCCTCGAACAAATAGTTCTTCTACAATTTCACTCCGTGGAGTAAATTCACTAGGTAGAAGTCCTGTTGAACGCTCAACTCCAATCCGCACCACTGAGTTTGGTTGAGTGAAGTCTGGTGTTTCTATGTTACTAGAAACCTCTTCCATTACCGCTTTAAAAATACGCTGAGCTAAGCGGCGGTCTTCTTGGGATTGAAGATAATTTCCTTCATCATATTTTGTAAAACCAGCCCATACGGCTGCGGTATAGTTCGTTGTGTAGCCTGAGAACCATACATCAGGTACCCCGTCACGAGGGATGTTGAACTTAGTACGAGTGTCTTGTGCAAAGTTTGTTGTTCCAGTTTTACCTGCCATTGGAAGGCCAGGGATATTTGCTGTTGTACCTGTCCCATCAGTTACGGCCGTTTTCAACATATCTGTAACCATATATGCTGTGTAATCACTCATCGCTGAAGTCGGCTCAGGAGATGTATTGATCTCTCGTCCGTCAGGGAAGACAATTTTACGCACTGTATGCGGCTTATTGTATGTCCCATTATTACCGAACGCTGCATAAGCTCCTGCAAGATCCATCGTAGAAAACCCAGTATTAAAACCGCCAAGTCCATATGATTCAGGCATTGGCTCTTGATCAATTGGAATTCCTAGGCCTTGAGCAAAATTAGCTGCACGATCCACTCCAACTTCCTGCAACGCTTTAACTGCTGGAACGTTTCGTGAGCGAGCCAGCGCACGGCGCATAGACATGGCACCTTCGTATGTACCGCCAAAGTTACCGAATTCTGTTCCATTACTGTACGTGTGCGCCTCATCTACTAGAACTTTTGCAGTAGACCATTGCAGGTATTCAATAGCCGGGCCGTAATCTAGGATCGGTTTAATTGTAGAACCGGGCTGTCTCTCAATTTCAGTAGCATAGTTTAAGCCGCGCTGAATGCCTGTATCTTCCAATCCGCTTCCTATAGCTCGAATTTCACCAGTTTTTGTATCAAGCAGCGTAATCCCTGCTTGGAAAAAATCATTATCAGGATAATTTGCAATAAAGTCGTTTGTTTGAAGTACCCGTTCTACATGCTCTTGTGCTTCAACATCTAAGGTTGTGTAAACTCGTAATCCTGAATGGTATAAATCGTGAATAGAAATCCCATCCATAGCTTCAATTTCAGAAACGATCTGATTGTAGAAGGCTTCATATGGATAGGCTTCACGCTTTCCCGAAGGATTTAATTGGTCTTCAATTGGAATAGCTTTAGCTTGAGCTGCTTCTTCACTTGTTACTTTGCCGTGCTGCTCCATTAAAGAAATTACTAAGTTTCTGCGGCTTTCTGCAGCTTCAGGGTTTTGAGTGGGATCATAGAAGCTTGGACGTCTTGGGATCCCTGCTAATAATGCAGCATCTGCTAAAGTTAAATCTTGAATCGATTTATTGAAGTAGCTTTGAGATGCAGCTTCAACACCCCAGCCTCCAGAGCCGAGATAGATTTGGTTCATGTACATTTCAAGAATTTGATCTTTTGAATATTTTTGTTCAAGTTTAACAGCTAAATACTGTTCTTGGACTTTTCGTGTTAATTGCTTCTGCTCATTTAAGAATAAATTCTTAACAAGCTGCTGGGTAATGGTACTAGCTCCCTCAGCTCCGAAACCATCTGTTACGTTGGCGGCTAAGGCTCCAAACATACGTCTGACATCGATACCAAAATGATCATAGAAGCGAATATCTTCAACGGCAATAAAGGCATCTTCTAGTACTTGCGGTGCATCTTGAATACTAATATTGATTCTTCGTTCTGAGGAATCAAGCTGGGAAACAAATTCATCATTTTTATCATGGATGATTAATGCTTGAGATAACTGCAAACGTTCTTCATCAAGCGGCGGGGCCCCTTGAATCATCACAAAGGCGGTTATTCCTCCGCCAAGAATCGCTAGAATCCCTAGCGTCATAATCGCAATTACAATTTTTTTAAACAAACCTTTTCTAGGCTTTTTATCTTTTTTCTTTGTTTGACGTGCTTGACGACGGCCAGCTCGTGTGTTTTGTTCTTCTGACATCGCAATCTTCCTTTCTATGCATGTTAACCTTCTGCATGTTAACCTTATGCAACTTAACTCTTTTCACTTAAACCAGTTTTGCACTTGCTGCTTTTTACGAGAAGTAAACTTCATCAACGATTGGCAGGTAATCAATTCGTGGATGATATCCTATTTTAATCAAATGTCCATATCTTTCAACATCGGACTTTCGTATTGATTTTCTTGAATCAGCCATTTGTTCATAAAATTTAATTAAATGCGTGGCATCTAATAAATACACTTCGTCTGTAGTTGAAAAGCGTAATAGTATAAAACAGATGCCTTGTTGTGTTAATACTTCTTTCATATGTTTCACTTGGTGATCGTGAAAATTTTTCAAAGGAAATGACGTTTTGTTTTTTGTTTCCTTTGCTTCAAAATCAATATATCTACCTTTGTATACGCCGTTATAGTCAGTAGTAGAGGCTTGCTTAAAATATGCTTCCTTTATGACAGCAGCACTTCTTTTTGGATAATCTACCTTTACGATCTGAACGGGAGTAGGTTTCTTATGAATGACAGCTTTACCTGTCTCTAGATACCATTCATTTGTTGTATTTATATCCTCCTCTAAAGTCATCCCGCGATTACTATAGGTTATTTCGTTCGTTTTCTTTGGCAGCTTCCTGCTCTTTGGCGAAGTCTCAAATCGTTTTCCATTTGGATACCTGATTGTCATCTTCATCACAACCTTTGTTCATCATCATGTAAGAACATGCATGGAATCAAAAATATGGTAAAAGCTAGTAGGGAGATTCCATCACACAATCTTACCATATCTTATAATGAACTGGGTAGATAGTAATTTTGGATGTTATGTGACAAATAAAATGTACGATATCAAGATGATAAGATCCTATGAAATCGAAAGCAGGATAAAATATATGACTATATCTACGAATGAACTTCAATTAATAAAGAAGTCTGTTGAAAAACATAACAGAGATAATATTAGCCGAACAAAAGCATATGAACGCTTTTATGAGAGAAACCCAGAGATCAGATGGGCAATGCTTGCGGGAATTGTTTCTAGAAACGCCGGCTGGAATATGACGGATTTATCGAGTAAATGGTTTCAAGGTATTCTTGACAAAAACTCTCGTGCTACTATTTTTGCCATGTACGAGCGAGCAAATTGGATCATTTTCCAAGACGCTTACCCACAACTTCTACTATATGAATGGGCGAAGAAAAAACAACTACCCGTTTTTGAACAATTAAAGACATTTCACGTATCCGAATTTATGAGACAGGAATGGGAAATATTTTGGGAAGCAAGGGATGAAGTGAGGTTATGTACTTCCTTAATTATTAATGAACAACAATTGTTAGAGTTAGAAGTAATGAGCAGCGGGCTTTTTCAAAAAAATGTGTTCCATACATTGCGCTATCAACTGGAGGAACATGCGCATTTCAGCTATGTTCTTCTGCCCACGATGAACGGATCCATTTATGGTCAGTATGTCCGGAATTTTACTCATGTTAATCAACGAATTGAACTGGGAAAAAGGTTGGCGATGATTTTATTTCACCCTGTAGTTCATAAAGATATCTTACAATTTACGCGAAAAGTTGAACATACTGGTTTAAGAAGAGACTATGAGCGAATATGTGAGATCACATCCCCTAATACAAGCCCTATGCTGCGCGTTTTACATCCGGTCTATCATCATAAGCCTCCTAAAGGACTGGATTGGTTTTCCTCCCGGAAGCCGCTTTCTCCTTTATTTAAGCGGGTAAAAGAAACAAGGCCTGAGGAAATCAGGGAATGGGTCCATACGAAGAGGGTAGAACTTTATTGGATTTATAAGTGGGGGCAACTATTTATGCATAAATAAAAACCGAGTTCGCTTATAGGAACTCGGCTTTTTCTTGCTTACTCGGCAGGACGATTAGGTCCTCCTAATTTTTTATCTCCAGTATAACCAGAATCTTTTTGGTGTTCTCTTTTTGGTGCTTGGTCTTTTTGGTTCAGTTTTTTATTCGTGTTATTTTGCTGCATGCTAATCCCTCCTTAAAAATAGTATGCCTATGATAAATAATTAGATGTACACCCCGTATAAAGTTTTACACGTATCGTCAAAATTAGACGTTTCTAAACTCGATGTGTATTTTTTTAACCTTCTTTGCCGAATGGATTCTAGTTTTGTCATCATGCAGGTTTAGAGAAGATAAAGAACGAATTTTCAACTTAGAACTTTAAACGGGAGGGGACGTCTTATGGAAATGACGATGAAAACAAAAGAGGTTTCAGAGCAGTTAGGGGTAAATCCGACAACCATTCAACGCTGGATGAAGTTCTTTAATATTCACTGTGAGACAAATGAACATGGTCACTACTTTTTTACTGATGAACAGCTTGTTGTATTAAAAACAATCCAAGCACAGCTTCAAGAAGGCAAAAAAATGAAAGAAGTGGACTTAAGTGAATACTCATCGATCATTTCTAAGAGTCCATCAACGGATACAAAGATCCAAAAGCAAACTAAAGCAGTAAACGTCCATGCTGGGGTATATGAAGAAAAGCTTGAAAATGTGCTGAAACGAGTAGAGGACCTTGAAGCTGAACTTTCTAAAAAAGCAGATGAAGTGGTAAGTTATCAATTATTAAAGCACCGTTCGGAAATTGAAAATATGATGAAAATGCTTCAAAAGCTGGAGGCTAGGATTGATAAAATGGAGGAAAAAGTAACACCAGACGAGGAAGTGGAATTACCGGTTGCAGCTGGGGCAGAACCGAAAAGAAAGTGGAGGTCGTTTAAGCAGATGTTTTCCTTTTAACCCTTATCGTCATTTGCTATGATAAGGGAGAGGTGAGGAAGAATGCTTTCCAAAGAAGAATTAGATTTAAAAACATACAACGAAGAACTTCTTCGTCTAAATGAAGAAGCAGAATCTTATTATATAAATCAGGTTCGAAAAGAAGGATATGAACCTGATTTTTTTGGTGTGGTAAAACCATTTGCTGATCGCGTTAAAGAAACAAGCGAAAATTGGAAGCCGCTTGCAGAAGCGTTTGTGTTGAAAACAAAGCCTAAGCATTTATATCCGATCCAAATCACTCACACGTTTGATAATTTAGAAGTGGTGGCGATTAAATCCTTTTATCCAAAAACAGGGTTGAAAAAGCAAATTGAAACCTTTAAATCGGTTGCGTTTGTCCTCAATCAGTTAAATCAATTGCTCGATGAAGAACAGGATACAACCCATCATTAAAAAGACGGTAAGGAGCTGGATACAGATGAATCAAAACCTGCCATTTATTAAAACAGCTAAAGAGGTCAAAAGCTTAATAGAGGATGGGGCTTCGCTCCGTTTAATTGATTGCAGAACAAAGCTTGGTGACCCAAGTGATGGCCGCCGAAGGTATGAAGAAAGTCATCTTCCTAATGCGGCTTACGTGGATCTTGAAGGGGATCTGACTGGCGAGAAAGGAGAGCATGGCGGCAGACATCCATTGCCAACGCCTGAAGCACTAGGGGAGATGTTCAGCCACTTAGGAATTGACAAAGAAACAATGGTCGTTGCGTATGATGATGAGGGCGGTGCATTTGCTTCTAGACTGTGGTGGATGTTATCTTATGTCGGCCATGAAAACGTCTATATATTAAATGGCGGATTTAAAGAGTGGACGGAGCACGGCTTTCCTGTTACAAAAGAAAAACCTGTTTTCACAAAGAAGGACTTTTCTGTAAATGTACAGCCGCATATGACGATTTCAAAAGAAGAAGTAGCCGCATCGCTTAATGAGGCTATTCTGATTGACTCTAGGGAGCTTGCAAGGTATCAAGGGATTTCAGAGCCTGTTGATAAGAAAGCGGGCCGGATTCCAGGAGCGGTTCATGGCTTCTGGAAGGAAAACTTAGATGAATCTGGAATGTGGAAAGATGAACATCGTTTAAGAGAACGTTTTGCTGATCTGCATTTTGATGAAGAAATTATCGTCTACTGTGGTTCTGGCGTCACGGCTTGCCCGAATATTCTAGCTCTAAAGGGCTTAGGTTATCAAAATGTAAAACTGTACCCAGGCAGCTGGAGTGATTGGATTACCTATCCGGATGCCCCGATAGAAAAAGAACCGCAATCATAAATTGCGGTTCTTTTTTTAGTTTGCTGGCTGTTCAATTTTGCGGTGTGGAAGCTGCCACTGATAATGGACGGACAACATTCTAAGTACAACCATTACAATAAATACCAGCCACAGCCCGATTGTTCCTGTTACTAAATTAAGACCGATCGCGAGACCCGCAATCAATGTCCAGCCAATATAAATTTCTTTTCGCAAGAATAATGGTTTTCTGCCTGCTAATACATCTCTAATCATGCCGCCCCCTGTTCCTGTGAGCGCTGCAGCAACAAGAACGGCACTTAGCGGATGTCCCATTTCTGTGGCATACATGGCCCCTTGAATGGCAAAAGCAGCAAGACCCATCGCATCAAACAGGATACCGAATTTCAGCCATCTGTTAATCCAAAGGGAAGGGAAAATAAAGGCAACAGTCATAACAATAATAGCAATTGTGAATAAAGTTCCTTGATCCCAAAGTGCTGACACAGGCACCCCGATAAGCAGGTTTCGAATTGCACCGCCGCCAAAAGCGGTGACAAGGCCGAGGATATATACACCCATTAAGTCGTAATCTTCCTCCATTGCGACAATGACGCCACTCAGTGCAAAGGCGACGGTCCCAATAACATTTAACACATCAAACGTCATAGTAATGCCCCCATAATAAAGCTCCTTTGTGTGAATTCTCGGTGTAGTATGCATGTCTTTATTGCATCACATAAATCAAGGGTTTGGTTCATTACCGAACCAAACCCTTAAATCAAACTTTCGTGCGTTCTTATTAGCCGTTATCACGGAATGATAGAAAGATCATGAAAGCAAGAGTTACAATTGAAAGTGCAGTTAGCGCCCCAGTGATTAAACCAGATGGTTCAGCATGTGCAGCATCTTCTGCAGCACCGCCGCCTGCTGCTAAAATAGCTTGCGCTCCCATGAATAATGATGTTAATAAGATCGTTGTCATTAGTGCTAGTTTTTTAAACATATTCGACCCTCCTCTAATAGATAAACCATAGTAGAAACACATATATCGATCTATGTATGACAAATAGGTCATACTCGTTCGTCCACTTTATTATAGTGGCGCTCTAAAAAATAATCAACAAGCAATCGCTTACCAAAGCTGTATGCAAAGGATGAATGTTACTGAGGGTGCTGAAAGAAATAGAAAGATGATTGTTCGCTGCATATAGGGGTTCGCAAAAATAAGAGCATATGGTAAGATGATGAAGATATTAATGTATGTATGTGCGTTTTAAAGAGTTATTTAAATGTTATAGAATGTATTATATAAACACAATCTTTTAGAGGAATTAAGCTATACCTTAGCAAAACGAAAGCAAACGAGGGGATTACACACATGGGAACCTTACACATTGAAGATATCATCATTGCCAATCAACGATTAAAGGATGTCGTTACACACACGCCGCTTCAAAAAAATCAAGTGTTATCTGAACGTTATCAATGTAATGTCTATTTGAAACGTGAAGACTTGCAAGTTGTTCGTTCATTTAAAATCCGAGGTGCTTTCCACCAAATATCAAGCTTGCCAGTAGAAGAATTAAACAATGGGGTCGTATGTGCGAGTGCTGGTAATCATGCTCAAGGTGTTGCTTATTCTTGCCATACCCTAAAGATCACTGGCAAGATCTTTATGCCTTCAACTACACCTAGGCAGAAAGTAGATCAAGTGAAATTCTTTGGTAAGGAATATGTGGAAGTCATTTTAATTGGTGATACATTTGACGATTCTTTTAATGAAGCAATGAAATATTGCGAAGAGCATCAAATGGCATTTATTCACCCCTTTGACCAAGAAAAAATTGTAGCCGGTCAAGGAACAGTGGGTATGGAAATTATGAATGATATTGAAGAAAATATAGACTACTTATTTTCATCTATTGGCGGCGGCGGATTAATCAGCGGAACTGGAACATATATTAAGAGTATTTCACCACGCACAAAGATCATCGGATGTGAGCCTTCAGGCGCACCGGCGATGAAAGAATCGATCGAACAAGGAAAAGTTATTGAACTTGAAAAGATTGATAAATTTGTGGACGGTGCCGCTGTAAAAAAAGTAGGTGATCTTCCATTTGAGATTTGTCAAAAGATCCTTGATGATATCGTGTTAGTACCTGAAGGGAAAATTTGTACAACCATCCTGGAGTTGTACAACCAGAATGCGATTGTCGCAGAACCTGCAGGGGCTATGCCGATCTCTGCCCTCGACTTCTATAAAGATGAAATTAAAGGAAAAACGGTTGTTTGTGTAGTTAGTGGAGGTAACAACGATATTGGACGTATGCAGGAAATGAGGGAACGTTCGTTGATCTATGAAGGGCTGCAACATTATTTTATTGTTCAATTCCCGCAGCGTGCCGGGGCATTAAGAGAATTTATCTCAGATGTGCTTGGGCCGGATGATGATATTACACGTTTTGAGTATACAAAGAAAAATAATAAGGCAAATGGACCTGTCCTGATTGGAATCGAACTTAAATGTGATGAAGATTACGATCACTTAATAGATCGATTGGAGAAAAAAGGATTCGGTTATCATGAAATCAACAAAAATGAAAGTTTATTCAACTTATTAATTTGATGTCCTTTTATAAATAGCTCGTTCTCATTGCGAACGAGCTTTCTTTTAATCTAAAACTAGTTCAAAAGGTGTGAGTATAATGGCGTTAAATCAAGAGGGGATTTTGCTTGATTCGGGAACAAATGAGCTTGAAGTCATAGTGTTTAATGTTGGAAATGGTACGTATGGGATAAATGTGATGAAAGTTCGTGAGATTGTTCAGACGCAAACCGTAACCCATATTCCTAATAGTCATCCGCATATTGAAGGAATGATTCGTCTGCGTGATGAGGTGTTAACAGTTGTTAACTTAAAAGAAGTATTAGGGTGTGTGAGCGAGGGAGACGACAGTCAAGATAAGTTTATCGTTTCTGAGTTAAATAAAATGAAAGTTGCTTTCCGTGTCAGCGGCGTTTCGAGAATTCATCGTATTTCTTGGGAACAAATTGAAAAGCCGACTGAATTATCTCAAGGGCTCCAAAGTGCAACAACAGGGGTCATTAAACTTGACGGACAAATGATTCTGCTTCTTGACTTTGAGAAAATTGTAGTAGATATTAATCCATCAAAAGGAATCAATGTGGAACAAGTTAGAAAGCTCGGGAGAAGAGAGCGCAGTCATAAAAAAATTGTCGTAGCGGAAGATTCAGCTATGTTGCGTAAGCTGCTTCATCAGACCTTAGCTGAGGCGGGGTATGAACAAGTAACTTTCTTTGAAAATGGGAAAGAGGCGCTTGATTACCTTGAATATCTTCAAACGTCAGATGAGCATACGGTTGAAGAAGAGGTACAGCTTGTTATAACAGATCTTGAGATGCCGAAAATGGATGGACTCCATTTAACAAGACGGATAAAAGAAGATGATGATTTTAAACGAATCCCCGTTATTATCTTTTCCTCTTTAATTACTGATGACTTATATCATAAGGGGATTGCAGTTGGTGCAGACAGACAGGTTAGTAAACCTGAAATCGTAAAATTAATAGAAGAGATTGATCTTTTAGTATAGAACAAAACCTCCCCTAATGTAGTGGGAGGTTTCTTCGTGTAGTTATAAAAATGTATAAAAAATGTATAGAGAAAAAGACAAAGACGTATGTACAACTAATAAATAAGGATATCTGATAATTCTGATGAATAAAAATTCAATGAGATACATTGACGGTTTCCTCAAATTGGATTAAGGTTAAATAAGATAATAGAGATGATTACAACATTATACATAGAGATGGATTTGATGATAAGAATAAATAGAGAGAAATAAAATTCATTCTAGAAAAGAGAGAAAGTGTGGATAGGAGAGTGTTTGGTAGTGGAGAGGTATAAAGGCATAGGCCTTGTTTTGGCAGGGCTGTTATTGACTTCTTTTGGGCTGCGTTTTTTAGCTATGCATGATTTGACGTTTGGCGGTACGGCAGGACTTGCTACAGTGTTAACATATATGAGCCCGTGGAGCTGGGGTTTATTATTTTTCTTAGTGAATTTGCCTTTCTTTATCATTTCGTGGACGAAGCTAGGTAAATGGTTTACTTTATCAAGTTTACTTTCCATTACTGCTATTTCAGTGATCAGAGATTTCCTTGATGTGATGCCTTTTTTCAATGTTCCTTTATGGCTTGCAACTGCATTAGCTGGGATTTTCATTGGGATAGGTGTAACACTTGTCTTGAATAATGGGTCATCTCTTGGGGGTATTCATATTTTAGCTCTGTATATGGATCAAAAATGGGGAATTAATCGAGGGGTTACAATTTTTGTTAGTGATTTCTTAATTATTTTATTTGCTGCCTTGTTAGTAGGCTTCCAACAAGCCTTGTTATCTGTTCTTGTGATTTTTGTGGCAAGTACCATTATCGGGCGTTACAAGAAGTCCCCGATTCCAAAAGAAGCAGAAAATGGCGAAGACGCTTATGTATCTATGCCTGCTAAAAGCATTCATGAATAATTAGGTAACGAACAATCCTTCAGGGTTGTTCGTTTTTTAGTGAATTAGTTAAAGAGAAAATGCTATACTTCAACTAATACATACTGGCGGAGGGGTACCATGGAATTTCATTTTTTAGGAACTGGTTCAGGAGTTCCAGCTATTGAGAGAAATGTAAGTGCGATGGCGATACGTTTTTTGCAGCAAAAAGGCACTCAATGGTTGTTTGACTGCGGAGAAGCGACTCAGCATCAATTATTGCATTCACCCATCACTTTAACAAAAATTGACCGGATTTTTATCACACATCTACACGGCGATCATATTTTTGGACTGCCTGGATTGATGGGTTCAAGGTCTTTTCAGGGAGCGCTGAGTCCTCTTGTCATTTATGGACCCAGAGGCTTAGCTGAGTTTATTGAGGCGTCTCTAGCTGTATCAAAAACTCATCTTCGGTATCCATATGAAGTGATTGAACTTGAAGAAGGCTTCATGTTTGAAACAGAACATCTTTCAGTGGAAGCATTGGCACTAAATCATGTGATGCCTAGCTTTGCGTTTAAGGTGACTGAAAAAGATAAACCAGGTACATTGGATATTAAGAAAATAGAAGCGTACAATATCCCAAAAGGTCCACATTATCAAACGTTAAAAGAGGGAAAAACGATTACTTTAGAAGATGGTCGCACGATCAATGGACAGGAATTTGTCGGCCCCCAAAAAAATGGCCGGGTTGTGGTGATTGCAGGAGATACAAGGCCTACTAAAGAAATGATTAAATTCAGCAGGGAAGCAGATATTTTGATTCATGAGGCAACATTTAGAGCGGATAAAGCGGATCATGCTGTTCAATTTGGTCACAGCACAACACTAGAAGCGGCCTCTCTTGCAAAAGAAGCAAAAGTTAAGACTCTGCTGCTCACTCATATCAGCTCAAGGTATACAGGTGAGGAAGAGGCGTTTCTCAAAGAGGCTAAAACGATTTTTGAAAACACGCATCTTGCTCATGATTTGATGGTGTATACGCTTAGTTCATGAATAAATTTGTAAACAAAAAGGCATAGTAACATCATTCGCTAAACCAATTTACAGGGGGAGTTAATGATGGCTAACCGTGACCAAATGGAATCATGTATGGAGAAAGCAGAATCAGTTATTGAACAAGTTCAAAAAGTGTATGATGACGCTAGACGCGTTCAACCCGGAACAGAAGAAGAGTATACAAATGCTCAAATGATGTTAGAGGAAATGAGCGGGGAGCTTGATGATGTGCTAAGAGCGGCGACTCCAGAACAGCGTGAGGCACTTAATCGTAAACAGCAGCAGATCAGACAGCTGCAAAATAATATGATCCTAAAACGCTAAAAGCTCACATACTTTCTTGGTGCCTGCTGACTATAAGCAAGAAAGGGCTGTCTTTGAAGATTCATAAAGATCTTCAAGGGCAGCTTTTTGCTTTTTGAAGCGCTTCTCTTTTTCGTGCGTAAGCTAACATTATTTGCTACAATAGAAGTGTCAGGAGTGAGCATGATGGAGAGTATTACGGAACAAGAATTAAATGAACGTCTCAAAAGTAAGGAAGAATTACAATTTGTGTTTGTGACAACCCCTCTTTGCGGAACGTGTAAATTGGCTAGGAGAATGCTTATGATCCTTGAGGAGTCTGCACCTGAATTTAAACCGCTAGAATTGAATGTCAATACCGCGGCAGGCTTTGCAAACAGGTGGAAAATTAAAAGTGTTCCCGTATTGCTCGTTTTTAAAAAAGGCTTAGGTGTAGAAAGAATCTATGCTTTTCACTCCATCGCTCATTTGTATGAAATGTTAAAACCATATGTAGGCAAAGAAAGCATACATAATCTAGGTGAAGATAAAAAGGGGAGATAGTAGTTATGTCAATGCATTATGAAGAATATATGAAGCAGGTAGTACTGCCAATGAGAAAAGAACTGACGGATGCCGGCTTTCGTGAATTAACAACAGCTGAGGAAGTAGATCAATATATGAAGGATGCTGAGGGTACAACGCTTGTTGTTATTAACTCTGTGTGCGGGTGTGCAGCAGGGCTTGCAAGACCTGCTGCGATAACATCGTTATCACACGATCACACGCCAGATCATTTGGTGACAGTATTTGCTGGGCAAGATAAAGAAGCAACTGCTACGATGCGTTCTTATTTCAGTGATATTCCGCCATCTTCTCCATCAATGGCAATTTTGAAAGGATCTGAGGTCGTTCACTTTATCCCTCGTGAGCAAATTGAAGGAGCAGCCCCTGAATCGATTATTCGAAATTTAGCTCTTGCATACAACGAACATTGCCAGTCATAAATGACAATTGTTTGTTTAGGTCAACCTAGATGTAGGTTATCCAAATAAAAAGAAGCCTCCTCACCTTAGTATAAGGCGAAGAGGCTTTCCTCGTTTTAGTAACAATCAATTTTGTACAAGTCGAAAGGAGCATCTATTATGAACTCAACAGCCCCTGATTTTACACTGCCAGCATTAAACGGTACAGACTCTGTTACATTAAGTGCATTAAAGGGGAAAGTTGTCCTACTAACTTTCTTTACAACTTGGTGCCCTGATTCGAAAAGAGACATTTTAGAAAAACAGGCGCTTTTTCAATCGATGAATCGAGACGATGTCAAAATGATTTTTGTTCATGTAACAGGACGAGATTCATCTGTTGATCTAAGTAAGTGGCAAGAAGAGATGCAGCTTACTCTGCCTGTTTATATGGATCTTGGTACAAAAACGTATGATGCTTACCGTTGTATGGGGGTTCCAACGACGGTGTTGATCGATAAAGACCAGTCCATTAAAGGCCTCTACAATGATAAAGCTCGTATGATAGACATTATAAAAGGCCTAGGCGGCCTTTTATAATGTGGGGCTAATTATGGTTTTACCCCGTAAAAGACTACCCGGCCCATCGTTTCAATATTAGGATAACCGCCTTGATGATAAAGCTCTACGACATGCTCTCTGTTATAAGGAACTCTGTGAATCTGCATCGTGTGACGTCCTTCTTCAAGGTCAGCAATGATATAAGATGCGAGAGGATGGCCGTCAAATGGTAATCCGACGCTCCCTGAGTTAATAACATTTTTGCCGTGGAAAGAACGAACAAACGGTAAATGGATATGGCCATATGCATAGACGTCTGCTTCATCCTTTTGCATTAATTGGTGCTCAATTTTAGTTGTTTCATCTGGATATACATTTTCAAATAAGCTAGTAGGTGTAGCATGAAACGCATGAATTAATTGATCTTGACCGCGGTCTACAATCATTTCACTAGGAAGTTCGCTTAGATACGTTAGGTCCTCATCATTTAATCGTTTCAATGTCCAGTCGCGTTCTTTATTTAGGCCATCAAGTGCTTCTTTTGGCACTTCACCTTCATTAAAGCCGCGCACAAGCCACTCATCTGCATTTCCCTTTACAACGGATGCATCAAGTGAACGAATTAAATTAAGGCATCTTTTAGGTTCAGGTCCTCTAAAAGAGAGGTCTCCTAAAACAACAATGTGATCGACATCTTTTTTGTTTAAATCGGTAATAACTGCTTCTAGTGCTGTTGCATTGCCATGAATATCTGAAAGAAAAGCAAATCGCATGATGAAACCTCCTTTTTATAGTAGTATAACAGAGGTTTGTTCCTATTTAACATAACAATTTGGTAAATCTGAAGATTCATTCACTAAATTGAGACAAAGGGTCTATCGGTGGAATCCCTTATCAAGCTGTGATAAGATCAAAAAAAAGGTACACAGGAGGTATGAGCATGCATATTTTATCAATTGAACCAACTCCAAGTCCTAATACGATGAAATTAACATTAAGCGAAAGCTTAGGACAAGGGTCACGTAATAGTTATAACGAAAAAAACAAGGGCGAGGCACCTGAATACATACAAGAATTATTTAACATAGAAGGAGTTAAAAGTGTGTATCATGTAGCTGATTTCCTAGCCATTGACCGCCATCCTAAGGTGGATTGGAAAGTCATTCTTCCAAAGGTTCGCGAAGTGTTTGGGGAAGATGCAGATGAGACACGTCAACAGGAAAACAAAGCGCAAGATACATTTGGTGAAGTGTATGTAAGTCTTCAAGTATTCAAAGGCATTCCGATGCAGGTGAAACTGTCTAACGGAGAAGAAGAAAAGCGGGCAGGACTGCCTGATCGTTTTAATGAAGCAATCAGCAAAGCTCAAAAACCTGAGGACAATGTAGTGATGGAGCGAAAATGGGTGGATCAAGGTATCCGCTACGGTGAACTTGATGATGTAGCTAAAGAAGTAGTAGATGAGGTTTCAGCGGCTTATTCAGACTCTCGCTTAAATGGGCTGGTTCTTATTGCAAATGGTGAGGCAGGAAAGAATACAGAGCAGGCAGAAAGCAGATTTATTAAAGTGACAAAAGAAATGCTTGAAGCTTCAGATTGGCGAGAGCGTTATGCGGCTCTTGAGAGAATGGATCCAAAAGAAGAGGATCTTCCTGTGTTAGAGCTTGCCTTACGTGATGAGAAAGCATCGATCAGACGATTGGCTACTGTTTATTTAGGAATGATTGAAAAGCCGGTTGTCCTTCCATTATTGTATCAAGCTTTAGAGGATTCTTCAGTCACTGTTCGTCGTACAGCTGGTGATTGTTTGAGTGATATTGGTGATGCTGATGCAGCTGGGGCGATGGAGAAGGCCTTAAAAGATAAAAATAAGTTAGTCCGCTGGCGTGCTGCAATGTTTTTATATGAAGTGGGTGACGAGTCCAGCCTTCCTGCATTAAAGGAAGCTGCTGATGATCCTGAATTTGAAGTGGCGATGCAGGTGAAAATGGCAATTGAACGAATTGAAGGCGGAGAAGAAGCAAAAGGTTCTGTATGGAAGCAGATGACTGATTCAATTTCTAGTGAAAGGGAGTAGCGGCTGATGAATAAAGAAGAGATCATACAGGAACTTGAAAAAAGAGAAATGGAAGATATTCTTGAACTGATTGAAGATGCGGAAAAGGGTTATTTAGAGGAGCTTGAAATTGTTCCTTCTGTTGGACTTCTTTATGATAGAGAGTTAAACGAGGCCATTATCTCTTTATTGAAAGAGCAAGGGGTAGAGATTATTTACGTCACTGAAGAAGAGTAAGCATAAAGAGTTGAAAGTTACGAGGAGTAACCTTTTAAGGAGGAGTGAACGTGCGCGCTGCACCATCAACCTTTTTACCTGAAAAAGCACGTTCTGTATGGAGGCTGCAAGCATTCTTTGAAAGTCTGCTTGTAGCTTTATTTCCGATTGCATATGGTGTGCTGATTTATTTTTTTGATTTTCCACTATGGATTTTATTCAGCTTAATCGGGTTTTATCTTATCTTTGTCCTAATAACTGTATTTATTTTACCTCCTATTCGCTGGAGGCGCTTTACGTATGATGTATTAGAGGGTGAGGTAGATATACAATTTGGAGTATTGATTGTTAGGAGACAGTTAATCCCAATGACACGGGTTCAGCATGTTGATACCGAGCAAGGTCCTCTGCTTAGAAGATATAAAATGGCGGATGTTACGATTACAACTGCAGCAACAAGTCATCGAATTCCTACTCTGTCAGTTGAAGTGGCAGATGAATTAAGAGACAGAATCGCTAGACTTGCGGCGGTGGCTTATGATGAGTGAATTTAAACGGCTTCATCCAGCGAGTATCATTTTGATGTTCTTACAAGGGTTAAAGGGCATTATTTTACCAGTCATTATTACGTTATTCTTTAGCAGCTCACAAGGGGAGTCTTTTATACGGTTTGAATATATCTGGCTTGTTTTCATTGTCATTTTATTCATATCGAGCATCCTCTCTTATATCAGCTTTAGATATAAGCTTGAAGATGGAGAGTTATTTGTACAAAAAGGCATCTTTATTAAGAAAAAGAGATACATACAACAAAAAAGAGTTCAAAGTATCGATATCACAGCGGGACTGCTTCAGCGGATATTTGGACTGGTCAAAGTAAATGTAGAAACAGCAGGGAGCGGCGGTGAACCTGAAGTTCAATTAAATGCCATTAAAAAACAGGAAGCATCGCTAATTAGTGAAGCATTAAAAGCTGGTAAGCAGAACTTGAAACCATCTGATGCAGGTATAGCAGATCATGATTCAAACGATCGTCATGAGCCCGATGCATTAAATGGCAGTGAGTTTAATCCAGACAGTAATGAGCGGTTAGATGAATCATCGCAAGAGCTAAAACCTTCTGTTAAATGGAATTTATCAACTCAGCACCTGCTTATTGCAGCTCTTACTTCTAGCGGGATCGGTTTAACGATCTCAGCTGTAGGGGCGTTATTCAGTCAGGTAGAGCAGGTTATCCCTTCAACCCTCTATGAACGGACATTTGGATTTTTAGTTGGGTCTGGTATATGGTTTATCGCCGCCATTATCTTTTTCATTGTGTTTATTTCATGGATTATATCTTTTATCAATACTGTTTTAAAGTACGGTAATTTTTCGGTTGTCAAACAAAACGATGACTTAATCATCAAACGCGGCCTGATTGAAACACGGCAATTAACGATTAACACAGATCGTGTAACTGCTGTAAGGTATGTGGCAAATATCTTCCGACAGCCGTTTGGCTATACAGCCGTTTATGTTGAAAGTGCAGGTGGAGGGACAGGAGAGGAGCAAGGCTCAACGGTTCTTTTGCCCCTACTCAAGAAAAAAGACGCACAGCAAGTTTTAGAAGAACTGCTGCCTGAATATGCAGCAGAGCCAGTCTTTAAGCGGGTGCCGCAAAGAGCCTTAATTAGATATTTAGTGCAGAACACGTTTATTCCGATTGCAGCGACAGCGGCACTTTTTTACTTCTATCCCGAATTTGCCTACTACGGCCTGATAGCTGTAGCGCTCATGAGTGTGATAGGGTATGCCCAGTATCGTGATGCAGCGGCTGGTTCACTTTGTGGACAATTATATGTTCGCTATAGAAAACTAAGTCAAGTGATTGTGATATCGAAACATAGGAAAATTCAATCATTAGAGCGGCATGTGTCATTGCTTCAAGGAAGAAGAGATTTAGCTACAATAAAGTTAGCAGTGCAGTCTAGCTTTAGCTGGAAGTTATTTCGTGTGGAACATGTAGATGTCAATGATGCGGATCAACTGCTTTATTGGTATTCAAATAAAAACCAACGTGGGCGCTCTGACTGAGCGCTTACGTTGGTTTATTTGATATATTTGATACATACGTCACAACGGAGCGTTTTCCGTTATCAGAAGTAAATTCATACCGGTCAAACACATGGTCACTCGCATCTTCATTAAGTGTACGTTCGTAATGATGCTGGACAATAATTTGCCCTGTGTGTGTTCGGTAGGTTAAAAAGTTTACACCCTTAAATGATTTTTGACCGTTAGATTGCAGCAGCTGAAGCAATAAGCTGTTATGGCAATCGATTAGATCTTTATGATCTATATGATAATCTTTTAATGTCGCTTCAAATAGGTCAAGTGATGAAGGATCTAATTCGTTCTGTAAAATAAAATAAGGATCAAATTGCTTTTTGTCGATATAAATTGTTTCCCCTTCTGATGGACGATATTCCTCACCGTCATGACTCCTGAATATCCCTTCACCTACGTAATAGCCGAGCATATCTTTTTTCTTCCCTCTCCATTTAAATTCAAATGGACAGTCGGCTAAATCAAGTGTTGTCTCGTGCTCATCAATTAACAAGTACCTTGATCCGCTCTCATAGAAAACATAGGGGATGTGCTCGTGATTCTCATTGGCTGCAGAGTGTAGCAGCCTGTCGAGATTCTCATTTTTTAAGTAAACTAAAAGTTGATTTTCTTCTACCTGCAGCTCTTTTTGTTCTTTGAAAATGGCAGCTAGACGATCGGCTATGACATTTGCATGAGAATGATCATATGACTCCGGAAGTTTAGCTAAAGAGAGAGGAGCTAATTTATTCCCTGCAAATTCTACGATTTCATTTTCTTTATAAACAGGTGTAGAAATAACCTCAGAAACTGATGGTTCTCCTAGCTTAACGATATACTTTATTTTCAGTTTCCCCCGCCAAGGCTTTTTCGGCTCTGTTATTATTTCAAGTAATTCACCAATAAAGTGACCGTGCGGGTCGTCTTTTATGAGCAGGAGTTGATTCATATAACCTTTGGCTTGTATTCTATCCATGGTAAAAACCTCGCTTTGCAATAAACCTCATCGTATGTGGAATCAGGTTTGCTTTGATAAATAATCGATGATCCCCATTGAACATACTTTCAGGTCTAGGCGAATGTGTTCATAAGCTGGGTGGTCACGTTCTACGCCTTTTTTGTCTAATTCATTTTGAACGGCTTCTAAAATGGATGCAGCTAATTCATTTACACCTAAGCCATCTTTAACAGCTTCTTTTCCTTTTTGTACAAAGAGCGGCAGCCATTTTTCAATGTGTGAGTAAACCACCTCAGGGTGTGGAGCCAGACTGTAATGACCAAAATAAATTTGTTCAACACCGAACGTTTGAATTTTCTTCATTGATTGAATCGTCGCTTCTGGGTCAAATTGATTAGGGGATGTAGAAGGAAGAATCAGTTCCACACCATCCTTTGATAAAGGCTCATATCTTACACCGAGCGTATCACCTGTAAATATTCCTTTTGATTTTGACTCATAGATACTAATATGATGAGCTGCATGTCCTGGGGTATGTAAAAAAGTTAATGTACACGTATCACTTAATGGGAGAGTATCACCATCTTCAACCGTGAGCAGCTTCTCCTCTGCAATAGGAAGAATCGGATCAAATAATCGGTCAAAATCTTCTTTATACACAGCTTTAGCGCCCATGATTAAGCGAGAAGGATCATGAAGATGTCTTTTTCCTTTTGGATGCACAATCACTTTCGCATTAGGACAATGTTGAATGAGCAGGCCAGCTCCACCTGCGTGATCAAGGTGAATATGTGAAAGGATAATATATTCAACATCTTCTAGTTTTAAATCTAGCGCCCTAAATCCATCAATAATATGTTTAACTGATGGGCTTGGACCTGTTTCAATAATAGTCAGCTTATCCTCATTAAGTATGTAGCTTCCAGTCCTTTCTGGCATACTCATATCAAAGCCGTCAATAATTGAAATAGAAGGTGTTAAGGATACTGGTGCATTCATTTCATTTCCCCCTTTTTATTGAAATTAACTATTGAATTTAGCTTTACATTACATATAAGACCCTTACTAGTAGTGTAAGGGTCTTATATCGATTTAACAAGTATTAAAGCAAGGTGATACGAAGGTCTGCTTGTTCTAAGATTTACGATCTTGCTCATAGCGGAGCTTTTGAAGTCTTAGCAGGTGGTTCATATGTTCCCTTCGTTTTTCTTCCAGCTGCTCATAAAAAGTAATAAGAGTTAATTCCATTTGTGATAAAGAAACAAAGACATCTTCTTTATGGTCTAGCTGATTTTTCATTGATAGAGACAAAAAGGTATTCAAGAGGTTGGGGATATCTTCCTTAAGCATTCTTCGTACTGTATGCTTTTCTTCATAATCCAAGAGATCAAAATCTTCCTGTAATTTTTCAACTTGCTTAATAATGCGGGTTAATCGGTTTTCAATTAACGGGTCTACAGAAAATTTTTTTACTGTATCTAAATATCGAATGGCTTCTTGTCTTATAAGGCCGATATCCTGCTGTTTATTTAATGCAGGAGCTTTTAACGAATTCACTTCAGCTAATGTTAAAGCAGATGACGTCCCATTTGTATAAGCCTCGTCTAATCGGTGAATCCGATAGAATAACCCATTAAATAGAGTGGATTCCGCAACTTGTCTGACATGTGCCCGTCCATTTTTTAAATAATGAATACTCGCTTCTCGAATGACACCTACTCCATTTTTAGCCTTCATATATTTTCGGTAGCATGTGATTGTGATCCGTTTATGAATTGCAGAATTGGTGTATTTAGTATCGTTCATTTTCAAAGTGATCTGCTTGTGAGTCAATTTGATTTTAATGACAAACTCTTTATGCTTACGTTTAATGACGCGCTGCTTATTTTGACCATCTGCTTTCTCAATCATTCTCTCAATGAGTGATTCAGCTTCATGAATCAGCTTTTGACTGGCTGCATCTTTTAGCAGATGTTCCTCAACAGGACGTTTATGAGCGGGAGTCAAAAAACGAAAGAAAGGGGATTGCAGCAATGTACGACTCAATACGATCACCTCCAGATAAAAAATATCTTTTTATTCACTATTTATCTAATAATTTTGTCTGCATCTCTTTATTAAGAGTATCCATTTCTTCAATAAATTGTTTGCCGCTCGTAACAATTCGTTCATTGGACTGTTCCGTTAATTCAATCGCTTCAAACACATTGTTATATGCTTTTTTAAACGCTTCGATCGCAATAGCAGGTTCCTCTAGTGTCTTCAATGTAGCTTCTGTATTCTGTTTTAACATTTCTGCATTAGATAAAAGCATTGATTCAGTTGCTTCATTAACGTTACGAACAGCACTAATGACTTTTTGTTGATTATTTAAGGCAAGCTGAATGGAAGCCGTGACGGTAATAATATTTTTTGTCATGGTAATGGCATTGAAAATAGCTTCTTCAAGCTTATCATTATTTTCAATAATCAAATCGACTGAGGCAAGTGATTGCTGTAATACCATAACGGCTTGGGACATGTTTTTTACTCGAGAGACCACTTTTAGCTGTCCTTTTTTCAATGCATTTGGATTATCTTTCCACTTCTCAGAAGTCATTTCTTCTTCAAGCATGGCGTGCAGCCTGTTACCCGCATCAATTTGTTGATTTAAGTTTGTAATTCGCTGTTTGGCTACATCTTTTAATTGCTGCAGCATTAATGTATCTTCTTGCAGTTTGTCCTTCCCGCTAAGCAGCCCTTCAATGACTTGTTCGACTTGAGCTTCAACCGTTTGATATTTTCTAGCATATTGTTCGATCGGGCTTCTTCTTAACAGTTTATTCGTCCACTTTTTTAGCGGACTGTCTTTTAAGTAATCAGGCTCAAGCTGGCTGACCATTTCTTTTAATTGATGCAGTTGATTAGGCAGCTGATTTGATTGGTCGTTCATCATTTCTTTAACAGGACGCTTCAGTGCTTCAAGTGATTCTCCTGCCTCTTTTTGTTCTTCCTCACCTAAAGTATTTAATGAAGCAAGCAGTGAATCGATATCTTCTGATTGTCTATATTTATTAATCAGTTCCACTTCTTTATTTTGTTGTTCCTGTCTATTATCTTGAGTCATCATTGATCTCCTCCGTCGTGTGAAAAATAGAGTTTATTTATAGTACATACGATTATCCGCATCGTTAGGTTTCGGTTGATTATCCTTCTATTATGTATCAAATAATTTTGAAAGACAATGAATGTGATATGGATTATAATAAGTGCTTTAGGAAGTTAAAGGAATTAAGATTACGGCGCGTTGTCAGTTTCTAGTAGCAATTTGTCTGGTTCAAGATATACTTGAACATTTCGAAAGGTGGACTATATTAATGTGTTTAGTAGCGATCTCATATAAGCAAAATAAAGAGTTTCCATTGATAATGCTGGCAAACCGTGATGAATTTTATGACCGGCCGAGCAAACGCGTACATTTTTGGGAAGATCATCCTGACATTTATGCAGGGAGAGATGTAGAGCGCGGGGGGACTTGGCTTGGCGTAACAAAGAGTGGACGATTTGCCTGCGTAACAAATATTAGAGAACCTCTAAATGAAACGGAGGACCATGAATTTATTTCTAGGGGAGAACTAGTAAGGGGATTTCTATCATCAACGACACCCGCTAAAGAATATGTTGAAAGCATTCGACAACAAAAAGATGATTTTCAAGGCTTTAATTTGATTGCAGGTACAATTGATGAAGTATATTACTACTCAAATCGCTTACATGCCCTACAAAAGCTTACTCCAGGAAACTATTATGTAAGCAACAGCACATTAAATGTCACCTGGCCAAAAATAGATACATTAAAAACAGCCGTTGAAACTGAAATTATGAATGAAACCGCTTATCCCGCTTTAATAGATAAGGGTCTTCACATTTTGCAATCAACAATGACCTACCCTGATCATGTGCTGCCTGACACAGGAGTAGGTCTAGAGTTAGAGCGATTACTCTCGCCTGTATTTATACAAAGCGAAACGTACGGGACAAGAGTATCGACCATCGTTCTATTTGATAAAGACGGCAAACGCTTTATAGCTGAACAAGGTTATGGGGAGAATGGGGTTCAAGAAGAAAGAATTGAAAAAATTATACACAGAAACGCTTGAAAACACGTCACGACGTGTTTTCTTTTTTTGTAGAACGGGAAAAGGATTTTATACTTTTATAGTAAAGTGATAAGTAGTAAAGAACAATTGTATATTTATTCATTAAATGCACTTTATATTCATTATAATCGGAAAAATATTTGAACATTTTTTGAAAAAGAATGAAAAAAACCTTTAAAGTAAGCGTTTTCATCAAAAGATCTACCTATTTAAAATTTGCCGAAATGTCAGAAAAATGATATGATCCTGTATATTAGCTCGAATGGTTTATGGGGAGAGTTGATTGAATTTACTTTTTGGAGAAAGGTTGGGTGCTAATGCAGAACGCTAGATATCCTAAAAAACAAGGCCTATATGATCCTCAATTTGAACGTGATAATTGCGGGATCGGCTTCTTAGCACATATGAAAGGTCAAAAATCTCATCAAGTTGTAGAAGATGCCCTTCATATTCTCAGAAATTTAGAGCATCGCGGTGGTCAAGGCGATGAGGTCAATACTGGAGACGGTGCAGGAATATTGCTTCAAATTCCACATCGCTTCTTTCAAAAAGTGTGTTTAGCTGAAGGGATGACTCTTCCTAATGAAGGGTACTACGGAGTTGGGATGTTGTTTTTGCCACAAGATGAACAATTACGTGAGCAGTGTGAAAGAAACGTTGAAGAAAAGGTTCAAGAAGAGGGATTAACGTTTCTAGGCTGGCGTACAGTTCCTGTTGATGACACCATGCTTGGCAATGCGGCAAAAACAGCCATGCCATATATTCGTCAATTATTTATAAAAAGAGAAGAAAATTGTACGGATAACCTTCAATTTGAACGTAAACTATATGTAGTTAGAAAGCGCGCTGAAAAAGAACTTGCCAAGCAAATCCCAATTGATCAATCGTTCTATTTTGCAAGCCTTTCAAGTCGTACCATCGTTTATAAAGGAATGCTTACAACAGAGCAGGTAAATCAATTTTATTTAGATCTTTGTGATCATGATTTTGAAACCGCCATTGCTCTTGTTCATTCTCGTTTCTCAACAAATACATTCCCAAGCTGGGAGCGTGCTCATCCTAACCGTTATATGATTCATAATGGGGAAATCAATACTTTAAAGGGTAATGTAAACTGGATGCATGCTAGAGAGGCTATGTTTGAGTCGGATGTATTTGGAGCGGACATTAATAAGATCCGTCCGATTGTCGACCAAAGCGGAAGTGATTCTTCCATGTTCGATAATACATTGGAGTTTTTATCGCTATCTGGAAGAAGAATGTCTCATGCTGCGATGATGATGATTCCTGAACCATGGCAGAATGATCCCCATATGTCTCCTGAGAAGAAGGCGTTTTATCAATTCCACAGCACATTAATGGAGCCATGGGATGGACCTACTGCGATCTCGTTTACAGACGGTACGCAGATTGGCGCATGTCTTGATCGTAACGGGCTTCGTCCTGCTCGTTATTATGTAACCAAAGATGATTATGTGTTAATGTCCTCTGAGGTCGGGGTGTTAGATATTGATCCAGAGAATGTATTGTACAAAGAGCGTCTTCACCCAGGTCAAATGCTCTTAGTCGATACAAAAGAAGGGCGCATTATTCCTGATGAAGAAATTAAACATGAAATTGCTGCTGAATTCCCATACAGCGATTGGGTGAGTGAAAATTACATCCAACTAGAGGATGTGTTGGAAACTTCTCATGTACAAGGTTCGCAATTTTCCAATTTATTAGAGCGTCAGCTTGCTTTTGGCTACACGTATGAAGAATTATCTAAAGTGATTTCTCCTATGGTAACAGAGGGTGTTGATCCAGTTGGTTCTATGGGATACGATTCGCCTCTCGCTGTATTATCGAAGAAATCACAGCTTTTATATAACTATTTTAAGCAGCTGTTCGCACAAGTTACGAATCCAGCTATTGATGCAATCCGTGAAGAAATTGTGACTTCTTATGGTACGACCATAGGTGCAGAGCGTAACTTATTAAATCCAGAGCCAAAAAGCAGCAGACATATTCATCTGCCGTATCCAATTTTAAATAATGAAGAACTTGCTAAGCTGCGTCATAACAAATTAGAAGGGTTCAAAGCTTGTACGCTGCCGATATTATTTAAAGCAGATCATGCGCCAAATCGCTTAGAAGAAGCGCTTAATGATTTATTTGCCCAAGCTGACCAAGCAATTGAAGATGGACACACCCTTCTTATATTAAGTGACCGCAATATGGACACCGAACATGCAGCTATACCAGCATTACTTGCTGTGTCTGGTTTGCATCATCATTTAATCCGTCAAGGAACTCGTACAAAGGTGAGTATCTTGCTTGAATCTGGTGAACCACGTGAAGTTCATCATCATGCAGTGTTGCTTGGGTACGGGGCAGAAGCAATCAACCCATATCTTGTATTCGATTCGATTGATGAGCGTATTCAAGAAGGTCTGCTTGAAGGATATTCATATATTGAAGCTGTAAACCGTTATGTCTTGGCAGCAACTAAAGGGATCATGAAGGTCCTCTCAAAAATGGGGATTTCTACGATCCAAAGTTACCGAGGGGCGCAAATCTTTGAAGCTGTTGGGATTGATTCAAGCGTTATTGACCGCTATTTTACTTGGACAACATCAAGAATTGGCGGGATTACACTTGAAGTGATCGCAAAAGAAGTTTTAATGAGACATGACCGTGCGTATTCCACTCAAGAAGGCGTCGATCGTACGCTGGATGCGGGTGATGATTTGCAATGGAGAAGAAATGGGGAGCCTCATCAATACAATCCTCATACAATTCATATGCTCCAGCATGCATGCCGTAACGGTAACTATGATTTATTTAAAAAGTATTCTGCGGCCATTAATGAGCAGACAAAAGAGCAAACAACACTCCGTGGATTGCTTAAACTTAAAGCTGCGACTCCTATTCCACTTGATGAAGTGGAGCCGGCAGAAGAGATTGTTAAACGTTTCAGAACGGGTGCTATGTCATTTGGATCGATCTCTAAAGAGGCACATGAAACACTTGCTATAGCGATGAACCGCATTGGTGCAAAAAGTAATACAGGTGAAGGCGGAGAAGATCCGAAGAGATTTACAGAAGATGAAAATGGCGATCTGAAAAGAAGTGCTATTAAGCAGGTGGCATCAGGCCGTTTTGGTGTAACGAGCCACTATTTAGTAAATGCTGATGAGATTCAAATCAAAGTTGCACAAGGAGCGAAACCTGGTGAAGGCGGCCAGCTTCCAGGAAACAAAGTGTACCCTTGGGTGGCAGAAGTACGTGGTTCAACTCCTGGGGTTGGATTAATTTCACCGCCGCCGCATCATGATATTTATTCAATTGAAGATTTGGCTGAGTTAATTCATGATTTGAAAAATGCGAATCCTCAGGCAAAAATTAGTGTTAAGCTTGTAGCAGGTACTGGTGTTGGTACGATTGCTGCCGGTGTTGCTAAAGGGCGTGCTGATGGTATTGTCATCAGCGGGTATGACGGCGGTACGGGTGCTGCTGCAAGAACAAGTATTAAACATACGGGTCTTCCTTGGGAGATTGGCTTGGCTGAAACTCATCAAACACTCGTATTAAATAATTTACGTGACCGTGTAACGCTTGAGACAGATGGGAAATTAATGACTGGTAAAGACGTCGTCGTTGCAGCACTTCTTGGTGCAGAGGAGTTTGCATTCTCTACGGCTCCGCTTGTTGTATTAGGCTGTATCGTCATGCGCGTCTGCCACCTTGATACATGTCCAGTCGGAATTGCCACGCAAAATCCTGAGCTTAGAAAGAAATACATGGGAGAGCCGGAACACGTCGTTCACTTTATGAAATTTATCGCAGAAGAAATCCGTGAACTAATGGCAGAGCTTGGAGTTAAGAGGATTGATGAGCTGATCGGCCGTACGGATTTACTTGAAATGAATGAAGAAGTGGATAACTGGAAAGCAAAACATATCGATCTAACTGGGCTGTTGTTCCAGCCTCGTTCAGGTGATCCATCACGTCATTATTGTACGAAAGCTCAAGATCATCAGTTAGAACTTTCGCTTGATGCTCGTGAATTGCTTAAAGCAAGTGAGCCTGCTTTATACGAGGGCAAGCCAGTACGCGGGTCTTACCCAATTAAAAATGTGGATCGTGTTGTTGGTACGATTGTTGGTAGTGAGATCAGCAAACGTTACGGAGCTGAAGGCTTGCCGGAAGATACGATTCAATTTGACTTTACTGGTTCAGCGGGTCAAAGTTTTGGAGCTTTTGTACCAAAAGGCATGACCTTGACGCTTGAAGGAGATGCCAATGATTATATTGGGAAAGGACTCTCAGGCGGAAAACTTGTTGTGTATCCTCCAAAGGTAGCTTCTTATAAAGCAGAAGAAAATATAATTGTTGGTAATACGGCCTTTTACGGAGCGACATCTGGTGAGGCGTTCATTCGTGGAATTGCGGGAGAACGATTTGCTGTACGTAACTCTGGTGTAAATGTAGTTGTTGAAGGTGTAGGTGACCATGGACTTGAATATATGACCGGCGGTATGGTCATCAACCTAGGTACAGTTGGTAAAAACTTTGCTGCTGGTATGTCTGGAGGAGTCGCTTTTGTTCTTGATGAAGAAGGTACGTTCCCAACAAACTGCAACCTAGAAATGGTCCATCTTGAGACTCTTGCTTCTGTAGAAGATGTGGTACTCGTTAAATCGATGCTTGAGAAACATCTAGCTTATACAGGCAGTACACAAGCTGAGAAAGTTTTAGCCAATTGGGATCAATATGCGGCAAACTTTGTAAAAGTTATACCAAAAGATTATAAACGAATGCTTGAAGCAATAGAGCGGGTGAAGCAAGAAGGATTGTCACACCGCGATGCGATTATGGTTGCATTCGATGAGAACAAACGTGATAAATCAAGAGTAAGTGGAAAATAAGCAATTCCAAAATTGAAAGGTAGCGAAAGAATAGAGCGTTAGACAACGCTCTATTTCCTCCTATCCTTTCATTAAACTGAAATGTAATAGATGGTGAGATGATTTATAAATAGACATTGAGCGTAGTTTGGAGTGATTTTTATGGGGAAGCCAACAGGTTTTATTGAGTATAAGAGAGAGAATCCAGTAAAAAAAGATCCTTTTGAACGAACAAAGAACTGGCAGGAATTTCAACTGCTTATGCCCGAAGCTAAATTAAGACAGCAAGGTGCACGCTGTATGGACTGTGGAGTGCCTTTTTGTCAGGCTGGCACCTCTGTTCCTGGTTCAGCTGATATCGGCTGTCCGGTTTATAATTTAATTCCTGAATGGAATGACTTAGTTTATCGCGGTAAATGGCGTGAAGCGCTGGATCGCCTGCATAAAACGAATAACTTTCCTGAGTTCACTGGACGAGTGTGTCCTGCTCCGTGTGAAGGCTCTTGTACAGTAGCAATCTCTGATGACCCTGTAACAATTAAGAGCATAGAATACCATATTGTTGAACGAGGCTTCCAAGAAGGCTGGATCACAGCGAACCCTCCAAAAACAAGAACAGGTAAAAAAGTGGCTGTTGTAGGTTCTGGGCCTGCTGGTTTAGCGGCTGCTGCTCAGTTAAATAAAGCAGGGCACTTGGTTACAGTATTTGAGAGAGAAGACCGCATTGGCGGACTTTTGACATATGGAATTCCAGATGTGAAACTTGCATACCAAATTGTAGACCGACGCGTGAGAATTCTTGAAGAAGAAGGAATTGAGTTTAAGCCTAACACAACGGTTGGTCAAGATATCACATCAGAACAGCTTGAGAGTGAGTTTGACGCGGTAATTTTATGTACTGGAGCTACGAAACCGCGTGAGGTAGAAGTAGAAGGCCGTGATCTAAAAGGTATTCATTATGCTATGGACTTTTTAACGGCTAATACAAAAAGCTTATTAAACTCTGATCATAAAGACGGAGAATTTATTTCTGCAAAAGATCAGCATGTGATTGTTATTGGCGGCGGTGATACGGGCGCAGACTGTATTACAACATCAGTCAGACATGGTGCAGCATCCATTACACAGTTTGATATTAACCGTCAAAAGGGTGCAGATCGTACAGCTGATAATCCTTGGCCGCTGTTTCCATATGTGCATCAAATTGAGGACGGGCATAAGGAAGCATTTGCCGTTTACGGGGAAGACCCGCGTGCTTATCAGCTTATGACCACAAAATTTGTTGGTGATGAAGAAGGAAATGTACGTGAACTTCATACGATTGCCGTGGAAACGACGATTGGTGAAGACGGGGTGAAAGTGCGTACACCGATTGAAGGTTCTGAGAAGGTTTGGAAGGCAGATTTAGTTTTATTAGCTGTCGGATTTACAGGACCTGAACAAGAGCTCATTGATCAAATGAAACTTGAAACAACTAAAAGGCAGACTTTAAAAGCTGATTACGGAAAATACGCGACGAATAAAGAGGGCGTATTTGCAGCTGGAGATAATCGCCGAGGTCAAAGTCTTGTTGTATGGGCGATTCATGAAGGCCGTGAAGCTGCAAGAGAGTGTGATCGTTTCTTAATGGGAAGCTCGAACTTGCCATAAGAGTGAATCGTTAAGGATATGTGTCAGGGCGGCCTTTAAGGTCTCCCATAATGACACATATTTTTTATGGAAAATATCGTAGCGTTTTCATAGGTTTCATGAGAAAATAAAGTAGAGTGAAAATTATAATTATAAAATGAAAACTATGAAAGGGCGTGTGTACGATGATGCCATGGATGAAAAGGGGTCTCGTTATCTCATCTGCCCTCCTGACCTTAGGTATATTTGTTCCACCAAATGAATATATCAAAGAAGTGCAAGCACAAGCACCCGCAAAGTCTATAGGAGAGAGTAGTGAGAAACCACTCGTTTATAAAGTTAATGAGACAAGCTATGAGCTGTATCATGACGTCTTACCTTTAAGTACCGATCATTATATTCACAGAGATTCCTCCTCACAAGAAGTATTTACTGAATATGTTATGAATTATATGTACGATCAAAGCATGATGAAGTTTGGTTCTGCGATAGCAGGTAAGATCGAAGAACCATTTAAGCAAGAAATCCTTCCAAAATTAAAAGATATTCTGATTGATACAACAAGCGATTTAACAAAAGAAGAGTGGGAACAAGTCACTCTCTCTAAACATCCTGCAGCAGGGCTCGGAGAGAAAATTGTCCATTTGTATAATCAAGAGAGCGGAGAAGATCTGCTTCGTTTTCATGTAAGACGAGATCACCCGCCTAAACAAGGTTACTTATTTAATTTTCATTACCATACCTACCTAGATCAATTTGAGAAACACCATGACCTAGGTAGCATTTATTGGGGAAAGGACAGTCCGCCTCAATGGATGTCTGTAAACCGTGTCTAATTAGATGCGGTTTTTTTGTATTTTATGTGACGACCCACTGACATCTATCCAAGTTAATGATAATATAGACCTATGAATATATAAGTGCATTCTGATGTCTTAACTAATATTGTTGATAAAGAATGAGTATAAAGATAGAAAAGAGTGGTGTTATGAGCAAGCAGATCGTAATGGTTGTCATGTCCGCTGTTATGTTTATAACAGTCTGGGCAATCGTTATTTTTCAATTTAATGCAAAAACGAGTGAACCCATTGAATTAAAAGAACCGTTAGACCTCGCGGTGATGGATAGTGAAACCACTTCTGATCGAGTGATTCCGCTGCCTGATTCTATTACAGATGAAAGTCATTCCTTGGTCGAAGAAAGTATTGATCCATCATTAGAAGTGATAGAAGAAGGGTCATCAGAAGAATTTGTTCAAGAAAATCAGGGGTTAGTAACTGAGTCTGGTGTGCTGATCGATTTAAGATTATATGATTTCAGTGATATATCTACTGCTGATGGCATACCTATTGAAGGTATTTTATCAAAATTAAACTTAGAATAACGGTCGATTAACATAGGAAATTTGTTTAAAAAGCTCTGTTTTACATGAATTCATTAGATTTTCAAGAATTCCCTCTCATCTTTTACATAGTTTTGGTACGATAGTATGGTAGCCAACGTGTGAAACTTGGGGGGATTTTTTTATGGAAGTGATTTTATGGAAATGAAGAAAGAAACAAAATCTAGTCCGCTATGGCTTAAATGGGCGCTCAGAGTGGTGCTAGGATATGCCGCTTTGCTTGCTCTTATTTTAGCGATAACGATTATCGTAATCCTTGTAACGTTTACATTAATTGTTATTGACGGGGTAACGGAATCGAGCCGATTAGGTCAATTCTCTGAACAATATTTAGTCCCAGTATCAGAGTTCATGTGGAATCTCTTTACATGGTTAGTTCCTGGGCTTTAGGTGGTGATATAATGGAAGAAGGCCTGATCTTAGTCCTTTTTGCCATGCTGTTTTTTCTTTTAACTGGTGTTTTCGGCGGGATTGGTATTTATCAAGCTCTTCATAATCAAAAGAAAAAAGCAACGTGGTTTTTAATTATTGGATTTATTTGTATTATTACGTTTATTATTTTTACCTTTTTAGGAGCCATGCATTAAGCAGGAGGTGAGTTCTGTTGTCTATTGTTCAAGCAAAGTATAAAACAGGTGTTTATATTGGAGAAGTAGTAGAGATGCGAGAATCAGAACAAAGAGGGCTTATTAAAGTGCTGGCTGTTTTGAAGCACCCTACTCAAGGCGATCTGCACAATCCTAAACAGACAGAAGGAGTCTTCTTTCATCAACGTAAGGCTTTAGCCGAGTTTGAGAAGACATGGGTGCCGCTAGCAACAATTAAACCATATGAAGGGAATGTCCCTTCATATTCAGATTCTCTTCGCAGTGCGCTAGAGGAGAAGATCGATGAACTTACGCATAAACAGTCAGAGTTTAGTAATCAATCTTTAAAACATCTTCAAGAACTAAAAGACGAGTATGGGTTATAATACTCGTCTTTTATTGTTCTTCTTGGCCTGCACTCCATAACCTGGTGCTTAAATCTAGAAGAAATAAATCATCTGCATTATCAAGCGAACAACCTGTTAGTGCTTCAATTTTTCTTAAACGGTATAAGAGAGACTGCCGATGGAGGTTAAGTGCCCTTGCAGTCTGGCTGACATTCCCTTTATGAGAATGATAAGTCATAAACGTATGCAAAAGATCGATATTCCGCTCTTTAGAATAGTGAATCAATGAATCGAGTAAATGATTCGTAAACTCCGTAAGAACCGATACCTCACTCATGGCTTCAATTAACCGGTCGATTTTAGTATCTGTAAACAGATTTCTGCTTCCTCGCCCATTTCGTTTTTTTCCTAAAGTCAGGGCTTTCTTTGCTTCTTGATAACATTCTTGAAATAAATGATAGCCGTACTGCTTACTGATTCCCCAACTGAACTGAATAGATGGATAGAGAAAAGAAAGACGCTCTTCAAATTCATTAATAAAGCGCATGGCGCACTCTGCCGCTTGATCAAAAATGACTTCTAAAAAAATAATTAATTCATCTTGCTGATAGGTAATCATCGCTTTTAAAGCTTGTTTTTTAGCGATTTTCTCAGCCTCTTCTTCAATTTGCCGGATTTGGTAATGAAGCCAGTGATCATACGACATTTGAAGTTTATCCTCTTGTTCAAAACGTTGTTTGAAATATTCAGGAGTGGCAACAAGAGAGACATATGGCAAGTTCAGTCTGTAACCTAATGATTTAGCGCGTGAAGATAAGGTGTCACTAGAATGAACCCCGCCGCTAGCAAGCTCCCAAACAAAATCATCCCGAAGCAGCCATTCGGTTTCTTTGACAGCCGTCTCATGTAAAAAGAAGAGGGCAATCGCCGTAGATACATGCTTAAGAAGCTTGCCCCATTCCTCATATTCAGTGCTGGCAAAAGGTTTTGGGCCAAAACCCCCTACAATGATATAGCCTTTCAACTGATTTGCTGATTCAACTCCGAGGACTAGGGCATAGTCTTCCTCGTATTGAAACCATTCTATCGTGCTTGAATGATTGAATATGATTCCATTCTCGGTAAGCTGTTTATGAAGATATTGATTGAAGTGGGTTATTAAAGAAGAAGTGACTTGTTTGCTTGATCCATATAGACTCCCTCGGTTATCTGTGATAAGAACAGGTGCTTTTAGCGTATTAGCAACATATTCACAAACATCCTGCAGCTTTTTTCCTTTTAAAATAAAGTCTAGTAAGGTTTCTTGTAAGGATTCTATTTGATGATAATGCTGCCTCTTTTTCGTATCAAGTAAATGGAGTGCTTCTTTAATCACATCTGAGAATCTAATATCCCACTCCATTTCAAGCAGAATAAAATTTTCTTTATTTGCTTTTTTAATGATTTTCTCTGGAATCTGTTTTACAAACTTTCCGACAGCGATAGCCAGCCCGCTCGCTTTAGAGTCAATAATGTCACAGACGAAATCAAATAGTTGCTCATCATCCAAGCAGCCTACTGCTGTAGTGAGGATTAATTCATTTGGACGTACAAACTGCTCTACAGGGGCCTCAAGTGCTTGGATCCATTCCACTTTTTTTGTCTGTAAGTCAACGGACGTATGATGAACAGCATCTTTTAAAAGTGGTAATGATAACACTTCATCCATCGTGAGCTTCATCTAATCCCCCCTTTCTTCTTATTGTAAAAGAAAGGAATTCAACGCCGCAATCATTTTCAGAACATTTGTATAATTTATCTAGGGATGCTGGTGTTTTTTCATACAGTTTTGCGAATGATTTTATTTGGCTTACTCGCGTAGGATGGATGTATAGATGAAAGGGGCTGATCGTCAATGAAACAACACACTCCAAAGGATGGAACAAAAAGCGTATGGTCAGGTGAAAAAGCAGCTCTAGTGCACGGGGCATCTCAAGTACCTGTTGTAAACAGTGTAGCCTTTACGTATGACGATATAGATGAGTGGTATGAGGTCGCAATAGGAAAAAGGGCTGGCCACATATATGGTCGAAACACAAATCCTACCGTTCAAGCGTTTGAGGAAAAACTTCGCATATTAGAAAATGCAGAAGCTTGTACTAGTTTTTCAACTGGAATGGCTGCCATCTCTAATTCCCTTTTAACCTTTCTCAAACCTGGTGACCGCATTGTCTCTTTAAAAGACACGTACGGCGGGACAAATAAAATCTTTAGTGAATTCCTTCCTCGGTTAAATATTGAGGTGACGTTAGTGAATACAGGTGATCACGATGAAATGGAAGAAGAAATTGCTAAGGGATGCACACTCGTCTATTTAGAAACCCCGACCAACCCAACAGTTAAGATTACTGATCTTGCGCGTATTATAAAGGCTGCAAAAAAAGTAGGTGCATTGACATTTGTTGATAATACATTTGCAACGCCTATTAACCAGCAGCCGCTTGCTCTTGGTGCTGATCTAGTTTTACACAGTGCTACTAAATTTTTAGGAGGGCATGCTGATGCGCTAGGAGGGGCGGCACTTGGCAGCAAGCATCTAGTTGAACAAATTTATCATTATCGTGAAATTAACGGAGCGACAATGGACCCGAATGCTGCCTATCTTTTGCTGCGAGGAATGAAAACCTTAAAGCTAAGGGTAGAACAGCAGCAGAAAAATGCCCAGCAAGTAGCCGAGTTTTTGAAGAATCATGATAAAGTGCAAGAGGTTTATTATCCAGGATTAGAGGATCATCTTCATCATGAGATTGCAAAACAACAGATGACCGGGTTTGGCGGGATGCTAAGCTTTGCTCTAAAAGGTGAACTAGATGCTGTAAGAGCGTTTCTGCCGAAGCTGAAATTTGCCAATAAAGCAGCTAATCTTGGGGCCGTTGAAACAACTGTAGGGCCTGCTAGAACAACAAGCCATGTTGAAAACACTCCGGAAGAGAGAGCGGCACTAGGAATTCCTGAAGGGCTCGTAAGATATTCTGCAGGGATTGAGGATATTTCTGATTTAATAGAGGATCTCAAACAAGCACTTGATGCCATTGAATAGCAGGAAAGTATTCCATAAAGGCAGGTGATTTTAGGTGATCCAAAAAATAGCTCTTATTGGTTTTGGAGGCGTCGGGCAGGGAGTTGTTAAGCTCCTTAAAGAGAAAGAGTCCTTCCTTTTGAAAAAGTATGATCGTCAATTTAAAGTTGTCTCGATTGCTGATTTGTATAAAGGGGCTATCCATCATGATGAGGGTCTTGACCTAGATCGTGTAATTGAGTCCATTGAAAAAGACGGCACTCTTGATCATTATCCAGATCACAGAGGTTTAGTGCGAGGCCTCTCAAGTGAAGAAACAATTAAGCAAACAAATGCCGACACGATTGTAGAGATGACCTTTACCAATATTGAAACAGGAGAGCCGGCGATTGCCCATTGCGAACTTGCCTTTACCCACAAAAAAAATGTGGTGATGACCAATAAAGGGCCAGTCGCTTTAAAGAAAAAAGAATTAGAAGTGATGGCTCGGGAACACGGAGTTAAGTTTTTCTATGAAGGTTCTGTCATGAGCGGTACACCGGCGATCAGGATGCCTAAGCTGACTCTTATGGGAAATGACTTTATCCGTGTGCGGGGAATTCTAAACGGAACAACCAACTATATGCTGACCCAAATGGAGGGCGGGATGAGTTATAAGGAGGCTTTAGAGAAAGCTAAAGCTCTTGGATATGCTGAGGCAGATCCAACTAGCGATGTGAGAGGGTATGATGTGCTTTATAAAGTAATGATCTTAGCATCGGAGTTATTTGACCAAACCGTAACAAAAGATGAGGTGCCTTGCATCGGCATTACTGAAATAACAGAAGAAGATATTGAGTTGGCCAATAAAGAGGGGAAGCGTTGGAAGTTAATTGGTACGGTTGAAAGGAGAGATGAGGAAGTTAAAGCATCTGTAAAGCCTGTCAAGCTTGATTTGACAGACCCGCTCGCATCGATTGAAGGGGCATTGAATGCCATTACTTATGAGTGTGATATTTCCGGTGATATTACGCTGGTAGGTGCAGGAGCTGGTATTAGGGAAACCGCCTTTGCTGTGTTAGTTGATTTACTCCATATTGAATGAATATATTGAATGAATATAAATGATTTCATTTAAGGTCTAATAATACAAACATCAACTAAGCTATCTTTATTCGTATAGAAGGAGGGGGATGTGATGAGAGAACAAATGGTTATTGAAAGAATGCTGCTCGGGGGCAGGTGGGTAGAACGACAAGAATATTTGCAAGTCATGGACCCTGGCTCTAATACTTGTATTGCTACCGTTCCAAAAGCAACGAAAAAAGATGTCAAACGAGCGATCGAACTTGCAAAAAAAGGGGCCGGCATTTCAAAAAACTTACCTGTTTATAAAAGACAATCTATCTTAATGGGTGCTGCAGAATATATTAATGAACATCAAGACCAGTTTGTTAGAACGATTGTTTTAGAGAGTAGTAAAACGGTGAAAGAAGCAGAGAAAGAAGTTAGAAGGTGTATAGAGACTATAAGGCTGAGTGCTGAAGAGGCCCGTCGTTTAAACGGTGAGACGATCCCCTTTTCTCAAATGAAAGGCCATGAATCACGTATCGGTTATATTACGCATCAGCCAGTAGGTATTGTAGCGGCCATCACACCGTTTAATGATCCGCTCAATTTAGTAGCACATAAAGTCGGGCCTGCGATTGCTTGTGGAAATGCAGTGATTTTAAAACCCTCAAGTGAAACGCCTTTAAGTGCTTTGCGTCTTGCTGAAGCGTTTCTAGCAGCTGGATTACCTGATGGCATCCTTTCAGTCCTGACAGGCAGCGGCAAGGAAATAGGGGATGAACTAGTATCTAATGAAGATGTAAGATTTGTATCATTTACAGGCGGCTATGAAACAGGGGTGGGGATCACTCAAAAAGCTGGCGTGAAAAAAATGGCCATGGAGCTTGGTTCAAATGCTCCAACCATCGTTCTTCAAGATGCTGATCTTAAGGAAGCTGTAGAGGCATGTGTCGATGGAGCTTTTGGTGTGGCTGGTCAGAACTGTATCGGTGTACAGAGGGTCTATGTAGAGAACATGGTGTATGAACGATTTACAAGTCAATTTGTAGAAAAAACGAAGCAGTTAAAAGTTGGTGAAAAGAAGGATCCTGCAACCGATATCGGTCCTATGATCTCTGAGAAAGAAGCAAGGCGCGTTGAAGCGTGGATTAAAGAGGCTGTAACAAATGGTGCTAATCTGCTTTGCGGGGGAGAGCGTTACGGAGCGTATGTAACACCTGCTGTTCTCGTTAATGTTGGCAAAGAGGAGAAAATCATTCAAGAAGAAGTGTTTGGTCCAGTTGTGTCCATCCTGCCGGTATCATCTCTTGAAGAAGCAGTAAATTTAGCAAATGACAGTTGTTATGGACTTCAGGCTGGTTTATTTACATCCAATATCGATGCTGCTTTTTATGCGATCGAAGAACTCGAAGTAGGTGGTGTAATAATTAACGATAGCAGTGATGTACGAATAGATGGGATGCCTTTTGGAGGTGTAAAACGCTCAGGACTGGGGCGAGAAGGAATTAAATATGCCATGGAAGCAATGACAGAGGAGAAAGTGGTAGCCTTTCGAGTGAACAATTCGATGAAAAAAACAGATTAAAATCAATGGATCACTGAAAAAGGCATCATTATTTATGTGAAATGAAGCTTGTAATAGGATAGGGGTGGGGATATGTTTTCTGTGAAAGAATATGAAGAGCGTTTGAAGAAAACAAAGATGAAAATGGTAGAGTCTGGGATCGATGTTTTATTAATCTCAAACCCCTCTAATATGTATTATTTAACCAATTACAATGCGTGGAGCTTCTATGTTCATCAAATGATGATCGTTACTCTTGAAGACTCTCAGCCCATTTGGATAGGTAGACATATGGACGCTACAAGTGTAGCAAAAACAACGTGGCTGGATGAAAATCATATTATTTCCTATCCAGATTATTATGTCCAGTCTACAGAGAGGCACCCGATGGACTTTGTAGTGAAGATCATTGATGAAATCGGCCATAGCAAACGAAAAATTGGACTTGAAATGGATGCGCATTATTTTACAGCTCTATGTTTTCAACGTTTATTAAATGGACTTCCTAATGCGGAGTTTAAGGATGCTACTGTTCTTGTAAACCGGGTGAGATTAATTAAGTCTGACCAAGAAATATCATATATGAGAAAGGCAGCAAGTATTGTAGAGAGGGCGATGCAGGCTGCTTATGACAGTCTCGGTGCAGGGGTTAGAGAGTGTGATGTGGCAGCAGCGATCTATCAAGCACAGATCAGCGGGCTTGATGAATATGGGGGAGATTATCCTTCGATTGTTCCTATGCTGCCGACTAACGATAACACATCCTGTCCGCATTTAACATTTAGTGAACGCAGGTACAAGAAAGGGGATTTTTTAACAATAGAAATTGCTGGTGTGTATAAACGATATCACGCACCCCTTGCAAGAACCCTTGCGCTAGGAGAAGCTCCTCATCATGTAAAGGAACTCTCAAAAGTGGTGCAGGAAGGAATTGAAAAAACGCTTGAGGTGATTGTACCGGGAATAACCGCTGAAGAAGTGGAGAGAACCTGGAGTGAGGCTATTGCTAAGTATGGTTATCAAAAGAGCTCACGCCTTGGCTATTCTATTGGAGCAAGTTTTCCTCCGGACTGGGGAGAGCATACTGTCAGTTTCCGAACAGGGGATAAATCGATTTTGAAACCGAATATGACATTCCACTTAATGCCTGGTATTTGGTATGAATCCTACGGAGTTGAGATTACAGAATCAATCTTAATTACTAAAAAAGGTGTGGAAGCACTGACTCAGTTTTCACGTGATTTATATGAAAAGCCAATTATTGAAACAGCATTATAAATAGTGTCAAAATAAATAAAGTGAGGCACTAGGGGTTCCTAGTGCTTCTTTCGTAATGCGAAAAAAATCAATGACGTTTTGATTGTCAGGTGGTAAGATACAATAATAAAGAAATAGAAAAAGCTAAAATAGAAAAAAGCTTTAATAGAAAATGAAGGGTAGGCGTGTGGAGTGGAGAGGCGAGCCTTGTTCCTTACATATGGATTAATGTTTTTAGTTATGGTGTCATGGGGATTAAATGTAGTCATGTTAAAGGTGTTAGTAGAAGCGTTCCCGCCGCAGACGATGACAGCATTTAGGATAATGACTGCAGGAGTGGTAACAGTATTAATTGTACTTTTTGGACGCTCATTCAGGACTCTTACAAAAAGTGAATGGATGTATATGCTGCTTGGGATGTTGTTTGGAGTTATTTTACACCATACGTTCCTTGCACAAGGATTAACGATGATTCATGCGTCTAATGCTGTCTTAATTTTAGCTTTGCTTCCTCTTACTACAGCCCTTTTTGCTGTATGGTTTCTAGGGGAGAGATTAACAAAGTGGCGCCTTTTGGGAATTGCCCTTGCGTTAATCGGGGTGTTGTTTATTCAGGGCGGAGCAGGGGTATTATCGGTTTCCCTTGGTGAAATTTATTTATTTGTTGCTATGGTCGTTCAAGCGATCAGTTTTATTTTTATTAAAAAAGCTACAGCTACACTAGATTCAAAGCAAGTAACTGGTATGATGCTGATCATTGGTTCTGCCGGCCTGTTTATCGTGAGCTTGATTGTAGAACCGCAAGGGGTTGCATCAATGGTAGGGGCACAGCCCTTTGTGTATGGGGTGTTTTTCTTTTCTGCCGTTGTAGCAACAGCCATTGGTCATTTTGTTTTTAATGCAGCCATTCAAAAAATTGGCGCTGGTCAGACAGCGATATTTAATAATTTTGTCCCGTTTTTTGGGCTTGTCTTTTCAGCCATCTTTCTCCAGGAAACGATACATATGTATCAATTAATTGGTTTTCTCTTTATTGTAGCCGGTGTGTTATTTGGTACGGGATATGCTGAGAGATATTGGGTCAGAAAAGTTCCTATTCATGAAAAAAGCATGTAGCCTTTGGGCTGCATGCTTTTTAATATTTATATCGTTGGCATTACCTTTAGCTCACAAAAAAGTTCATAGTAGGTTTAATGATACGTACAAGCTCTTGTTTTTGTTCAGCCGTTAGTGGAATAAGAGGCAATCTGACAGATCCTGTTTGAACGCCGTTTAATTCAAGGGCTGCTTTCACAGCTGTCGGATTAGGGGCCATAAACAATGTGTTCATAACAGGTAGAAGCTGGCGGTGCTGCATTGCTGCTGCTTGAACTTGTCCAGCTAAATAATTTTTAACCATTTGCTGCATTTGGCCTCCGACGATATGGGAGGCAACTGAGACGACACCTGTTCCACCAATTGCAAGAATTGGAAGTGTCAGGCTGTCATCACCGCTGTAAACAGAGAATCCTTCAGGTGCATGCTCAATGATTTCAGCAATGGCATCTAAGTCTCCGCTTGCTTCTTTAGTTGAGACAATATTTGGAACCTCCGCAAGGCGAAGAGTTGTTTCGACACTAAGCGTAACTGCACTGCGGCCAGGAATATTGTAGAGCATAACCGGCAGCTTTGTTGCTTCTGCAATCACTTTAAAATGTTGGTACAAGCCTTCTTGAGAAGGTTTATTATAATATGGTGCAACGAGCATAATTCCATCTACACCAATTTCTTCTGCTTGTTTTGTTAATTCAATTGAAGCTTTCGTATTATTCGAACCTGTTCCAGCAATCACTGGAACTTGTCCGCCAGCTTCTTCTACCACCGTTTTAAATAATACTAGTTTCTCTTCTGTTGACAGGGTAGGTGATTCTCCTGTTGTTCCCCCGACAACCAATGCATCGGAACCATTCTCAATGAGATATCTCACTAGTTTCTTTGTAGAGTCAACGCAAAATTCCCCTTGTTGATTAAATGGCGTTACCATTGCAGTAAGTATTCGTCCAAAATTCATTCTATTCACCCTCAATTCGTAATAATATCTTTCAAGTATGAGCGGGCTATGTGCCAAGGCACAAAAAAACAACAATGAGGGAGTCTCATTGTTGCATGGACATGTTGTGGCTGCACAATCATTCCAATGCGTGAGATAGCCCTCCATGCAGACAGTGCTGCATGACAGTCCTGTATTTGTTAAATACAGTCCCAGCGTAGAAAGAATGAGCATTTGTACGCTTCGGCAAATCCCCCTTTTAAAATGCATCAATGGAGCTCATTCTCCTCCGCATCTTTACTCATGACATTTGCGCCTCTACCCTCACTTCAGTATGTGAAGTAAAGATTATTGATTTTGTGAGTTAACCTTATCAAAACTTAAGGGGGATTGCAATGGATTTAATGAAAAATTTTCACTTTAGACACCTTTCATATCTGTCTCTGGATTTTGTTTAAATTGTACTTGGTTTAAAAGGTCATCAAGTTCTTGGCTGCATTTAACTGTTTGTGGAGACGTGAATCCGTATTTTTTTGCTAGCTTAAACATTTGTCTGCGCTTTAATTCAATTTTTATAGTTAGCATACCCTTCAACTCCAATTTTAAACTTTCGAAAGAAGACGGACTATTTTATTTTTTCTGAAGGGTCTTGTTGAAGTCATGTCTTTTTTCACACAAAGATTATTATACCCATTGCAGGAAAGTTGAAAAGTCATTCTTGCAAAGTAGTCATAATAAGTCGTTATTAGAAAAGGTTCGACAAACATCGCAAGAAGAAAAATGGGATTTATAGGATAACAAATGGATTGTTGTCTCATTTGGTAACAACAATTGAACTGATTTGGGTGTTTTTTTGTTTCTTCAGCGAAAAGTTTGCAAACACTAAGGCAAAGGAGGGAAAAGAATGAAAAGGATTGTCGTAACGATGCTCTTCTTAATCATCATGAGTGGATGCTCTATAGAACAAAAAGCTACATTAGGAGCGAACTCACATCGTGATCAGGGATACAGCGGGTAAGGTGTAGAGCGGGCGAGGAGTTTCGAAGGGCCTTTAATGGATATGATGGTTCCGGATGCTGCCCCGAAAGGCTTAACCGATTCAACAGCGAGGCTTACTACCCATTATGACTATGTTTCAGGCAACCGGGATTTAGGGATGAAGCATGAGGGTGTTAATCATATGGGCCGTAGAATTGAAAACAGCAGGCCTGGGATTTTAAGAGATAAGGTGAGATATTCTAATCGTACAAAACGGGATATGATTAGCGGTCAATCGATTTTAACTAAACAGCAAGGCCAAGATGATTTAAAGCAGACACTTGAAAACCTTGAAGAGGTAAATAAAGTATATATGCTATCAGATGATCAAACATTGGTCATAGGTGTTGCAGCAGATAACCAAAATCTTAAATCCCTGCAGGATATGATTGAAGGGATGGCAGAGAGCTATTACCCGAAACACGAAATTATAGTGACAAGCGATCGCCAGTTTCTAAGGAGAATGGAGCGATTGTCTCATCAATAAGGCATGCATCCGCATGCCTTATTTTTTTTCATCACAGGTTCCAAGAGAACTTAGTGAAACCCGTAGTCTTCTGATAAAGACATAAATTCACGTTCCATTGATTTATGGGAAATCATAATATTTTCATAATGGACACGGGCATTCAAGGCTTGTCTTGGGTCGACTGGTTCTCTCATGTCATCTATGACCCGCTCAAGGTCTGTTAATTCAGTGATAAACCCTATATGAATTTGGTGAAAGCCTTCAAATTCATGAGGGATACGTATGTTATGGAAGCGTTCACTGTTCTGTTTTATCGAATGGATCGTTGATAAAACAGAATGAAGTGAGTCTGCTTGAAATGAATCCTCTTGGAAAGTCGGAGCCAGGTCTTCTAATTGATTGATCGTTTGCTCTAGGTATACGCCTGCTTCTTTTGCATAAGTTAGGAGTTCCGTGTCAGCACGGCGGATAGCGTGATTCTGGTCTGTATTATTTGAAAAACGTTGAGCCCCAAACGTTCCTTCTGTCTGAGATTGCTTAATATCCTCCATCAGATCAGCGCTGTTATCTTGCATACACCCTGCAAAAAGAATGCTTATACCAGCAAGGATTAAAAACATTTGTTTTTTCATAATCATCACCCCATATCGTCTAATGCTATTAGTATTTAGAGAAACAGGAAAAATTATGCATGAGGACATCTCCTATCTACATACGGTAGACAAAAGAGCAAAACTCGAACTTTGACTACCGGGAGGGATGTGTAGTGGTTGTCTTTTTAGTTGTCTTCTTTTTTACAATTTTCTTTGGGGTCATGATGCTTGGAAATCATATGTCTCATTTAATTGAGCGAACCACTTCAGAAAACGCAGATCAGATGCTTTATGATCTTAATCAAGAACTTGATGACCAGCTAAAATCTTAAAAATCATGCAGAGGAACTCAAGTTCTTCTGTTTTTTTATTTATCTATACTTTTGTAACCGCTCACAAAAGATCCTAAATTTGCGGCTCGTTCTTCACTTGATTAAAATAAGAAGAAAAGGGTAACAGAATAGAAATTGGAGTGGTAAAAATGAAAATGATCGCAATTGATATGGATGGAACATTATTAGATGATGAACGCAAGGTAACAGTTGAGAATGTTAAGGCGATAAAAGAGGCACAAAAACGCGGAATTGAAGTAGTGATTGCCACAGGCCGAGATGATAAAGAAGCAAGAATCCCTTTAGATGAAGCAAAACTTACCTGTCCGGTTATCAGTGTAAACGGAGCAGAAGTTCAATCTGCTGATGGAAAAGTCTTAGATGTTTATTCCCTTGATAATGAAACCGTAAAAAAGGCTTCAGAAATTTTACATAGACATGAAGTGTATTTCGAATTATATACAAATAAAGGTGCTTTTACAGATGATTATGAAAAAGGAATTGAAACAGTCATCGATGTATTACTGTCTTCTGGGTCTACAGACAGCTTAGATCATATGAGAGAAATTGCGGAAGAAAGATATGAAACAGGTGCTGTGTCGCATATTGAGAATTATCAAGCACTATTCGATGATCCAACGATCTCATTTTATAAGCTACTGGCTTTTACGAAAGATGACCAAAAGCGAACTAAGGCTAAACATGAATTAGAGGAGATGGACCATTTAGCCATCAGCTCTTCAGCTTCTGATAACCTTGAAATCACTCATTGTGAGGCACAAAAAGGCAGAGCAGTTAAACGATATGCGGCTGGTCTCGATATTCCAATGGAGGAAGTTATGGTGATTGGTGACAACGGTAATGACCTTTCTATGTTTAAAGTAGCTGGCCATGCAGTAGCTATGGGTAATGCGATTGAAGAAGTAAAGAGCCTTGCTCAAGAATTGACAGACACGAATGATAATAGTGGCGTCGCTAAAGCCATTTATAACATTTTATCTTAATCGTTATAAAAGTAGAGATAGGAGTGAGCCTATGCGTTCGTTCGCTAAGCCAAGAGTGGTGGTTAGTAAATGTCTCGAGTTTGAGGCATGCCGGTATAACGGGGAAAAAATCCCGGATAAGTTAATTGAGAAATTATCTCCATATGTCGAATTTATACCTGTTTGTCCAGAAGTTGAAATTGGACTAGGTACTCCAAGAGAAGTCATCCGTCTTGTAGCAAGCGGAGATGAAGCAAGACTTAAACAACCTGAAACAGGTCGTGATCTTACCGAACAAATGGAGGAGTATTCAAATGACTTTTTGAGTGAACTTGAAGAGGTTGATGGATTTATACTCAAAACAAGAAGCCCTAGCTGCGGTTTATATGATGCGAAAGTGTACAGCGGCCTTGAAAAATCTCCTGTTGTAAGAACAGAAGCCGGCTTGTTTGCTAACAAAGTAAAAGAGCATTTTCCAAAAGCAGCTAAAGAAGATGAAGGAAGGTTAAAGAATTTTATTGTTCGTGAACACTTTTTAACAAGATTGTTTACAGTTGCTGAATTCAAAGAAGTGAAGAAGAGTCATTCGATTTCAAAACTGATGCAGTTTCAAGCAAAAAATAAATATTTATTCATGGCTTGTAATCAAGACTCTATGAGGAGACTTGGGAGGATTGTAGCGAACCATGAAAAACTTGAAGATGGAGAAGTATTTGACCTCTATGAAGAAGAGCTTGATGAGTTATTTAACCGCATGCCAAAACCAAGTGACCACATTAATGTATGTCAACATGTTTTCGGCTATTTTTCTAAGCATTTAACAAAAGCTGAAAAAGACCATTTCCTGCAAGCTCTTGATCAGTTTAAAGACCAAAAAATTCCTCTCAGCAGTCTATTAACTATGCTCCGTTCCTGGAGTTATCGATTTGAAAATGATTATTTACTGTCCCAAAACTATTTTAGCCCATATCCTGAGGCTCTTGTGGCGATTTCTGATTCAGGAAAGGGAAGAAGCTTATCATGAGTATGTAACTTATCAAAAGGCATTCGGCTATTGTTGTCGGATGCTTTTTTGCGTTAGGTCTATATTAGTGACAGCTGTCATACATTTGTAATAATACAACACGAAAAAAGTTGTTGACTATTATAGTACAGTTGCATATACTATGAGTAAGAGAAAAGATTGAACATTCGAACAAAAAATAGAAAGGGTGTTGAAAATGGAAAAAATCAAAACGAATTCGGAGCGTAAACCAGTTGAGGTAAAAGAAGAACCGACAATTCTTGAAATGATCAATGACTATTACAGCCGTAACTAGTTATTAAACAAAACATAACAAAACCACTTATTAAATTAAGTGGTTTTGTTATGTAACAGACATAGGCTAATTACATAAATATAGGTAAATACTAAGCTGCTTCTTTCACGTTCAGGAACACTAGACTTGCAAAATAGAATAAAATCAGGTATAGTTTAGTTAACAGTTTAATTCTTCATCAATATCAAGCGCATTTCAATCAGCTGGCGCGGTCATCGGAGCCGCAAGGATGAAAGAGAGGCAGGGCTTTTATTGTTTGGAAGAATAGAACGGGATCTTTTATACCTTCTATATTATTATTGGTAAATCATGAGTAACACAAGCAGAGGTTTAGTATTCACATGTTATAAGGGATATTCACTCGGTTTAGTGACTGATGTTCCTTATAATATGTGAATTTTTATTTACCAAGGATTGTAAATACGATTGGCATATTAAGAAATTATTAAGAATGGGGTTTTAAGCATGACACAAACTGGTACAGTAAAATGGTTTAATGCAGAAAAAGGATTCGGTTTTATCGAAGTTGAAGGCGGAAACGATGTATTCGTACACTTCAGCGCTATCACTGGTGAAGGATTTAAATCTCTTGACGAAGGTCAAGCTGTTGAGTTCGAAATCGTTGAAGGCGATCGCGGACCTCAAGCTGCTAACGTTGTAAAACGCTAAGCTGCACATATACAGGTACTGCCCTTATGGGTAGTGCCTTTTTTGTTTTTATGCTGAATTTTTAATTCTTCCTTCTTAGTCTACTAGCTTACAGGTTTAAATGCAGTGCTCTTGTGGAATAGTTACATAAGATTATTTCTAAAATGAACGTATAAATGGAGGAGATAAGATGAAACAAGAGGTTGAACCAAACTTATTAGAAATGAGAAAGAAAATTAATATGATGAAAGATGACAGGCACCAATATAAAAGAGAAGCTTTTATTGAGGTGTATGAAGAATACATTGAAATGCTAGAAGCTCAAATTGAAAAAATGAACCGCTTCTAATACAAATACCCCTGATCAGTCAGATGAAGATCAGGGGTATTTTATATTTTTACGTATTAAAAACTTCATAGTTAAATAGGTGCCGGTAAAAAGAACTAGGATATAACATGATCTTCCTTTATACTTATTTTAATAAGAACATAAAGGGGGAGTTTATGTGATGAAAGACTTAGTTAAACAAGTGCAAAAAGAGCTGAGCCAAGAAGGTAGAAAAGAAGCTGTGTTATCTAAGGAAGTGTGTGACAAGATGAATAAGGCCGGTATTCCGTTTATCGGATATTGCGGAAATTAATAAAAAAACATGGACCGAAGCCGGTCCATGTTTTTTTGCTTCTTATGGGTAGTGAATTGGCGAAGCTGGTCCAAGGTCGATCCCTAGAAGCATCCACACAATTAACATAAGAGCCCATACGATTGAGAAGACAATTGAGTATGGCAGCATTACTGAAATCAACGTACCAATTCCCATTTTTTTATCATACTTTTGAGCGAAGGCAATAATAATTGCAAAGTATGTCATAAGAGGAGAAATGATATTTGTTGTTGAGTCGGCAATACGATATGCCATTTGAGTTAATTCTGGTGAATATCCAAGCTGCATCATGATTGGTATGAATACCGGAGCCATAATTGCCCACTTGGCTGATGCGCTTCCGATAAACAGGTTGATAAAACCAGCTACGATCATAAAAGCAATGACGAGCGGAATACCGGTGAATTGAACACTTTGTAAGAATTCAGCACCATATACTCCAAGTACGAGGCCCATGTTTGTTTCGTTAAAGAAAGCAACAAATTGACCTGCGGTAAATGCGAGTACAATAAACATCCCCATTGAAGCCATTGTATCTGACATTTGGTTTGCAACATCTTTATCGTTTTTAATCGTTTTCGTCATAACTCCGTAAACAATACCTGGAATTAAGAACACAAATAAGATGACAGGACCTAATGAACGCATAAATGGCGAGTTTACAACTGGGTTAGGACCATCTCCGCGAAGCGGGCCCCATTCTGGCACAATTAATAAAGCCATTACAGCGATTGTTGCCAACATAGAAATACCAGACCACAGTAATGCTTTCTTCTCATTAGAGCTTAAGTAGTCAATCTTTTCAGCTTCGTCAGATTCTGTCTTTTTATATGACCCTAAGCGAGGTTCAACTAGCTTCTCTGTAACGAATGTACCAGCGATTGTTAATACAAATACTGAAACCATAATGAAGTAATAGTTCATGGCAATATTAATCGTTTCAGCGTAAGCTGGATCAAATGTTGCAGCGGCTTGTCTTGTTAATTCCCCAAGCATTGGATCTGTTGCCGATAAGAACAAGTTAGCACTGAATCCAGCAGAAACCCCAGCAAAAGCAGCTGCAAGACCCGCCAGCGGGTGTCTTCCTAAAGCGATGAATAATAATGCACCAAGCGGCGGTAAGACAACATAACCTGCATCAGATGCCACACTTGACATAATTCCAGCAAATACAAGTGCTGCTGTAATTAAACGCTTTGGCACGGATGTTACAAGTCCTCTTAGTGCTGCACTTATTAATCCGCTGCGCTCAGCGACCCCGATCCCGATCATCGTCGCAAGTACGACCCCGAGTGGAGCGAAATTGATAAAGTTACTTACCATATTAGTGACAATATAATGTATGCCCTCTGATGAAAGTAAGTTTGTAATAGTCACTTCTACACCAGGTTCAGCTGGGCTCTCTACGCTTATATTCAAGCTTGAGAGAATAGCAGAAGCGAAAACAACCAGCACCGCAAGGATCGCAAACAGCGTAATTGGGTGAGGCAGTTTGTTACCGGTGACTTCAATAAAAGTTAAAAATTTATTAAAGGCACCTTGCTTTTTACCTTTTTCCATGAGTTAGAAAAGCTCCCCTCTAATATGTAATTTTCTGACGATTAGCATCTTAGATTAGACACGTCATTCATTCTACATCACAAATAAGAGGAGATGAAACAAGAATTCTAAAATGACCGAAAAAATGAATCATAAGTCCTATAAATATTCTAAAATAGTATTTGAATAATCTGATAAAGGGGATTTTATCGGAAAACTCATAAAAATCTAACGCATAAACGCTTTAAATAGCTGAAGTAACCGACATCGGTGTTAAATTCAAGAGTCTCGCTTTATACCATCATTATTATTTTTAAAAAGTATTTACAGGAAAATAAAAAACCCCACCGAAGTGGGGTTGTATCTAGGCGATTCTAGATTATGCTTTTTGAACGTTAGCAGCTTGCTCGCCACGGTTACCTTCAACGATTTCAAATGTTACTGCTTGACCTTCTTCAAGAGTTTTGAAACCATCAATTTGGATCGCTGAGAAGTGAACGAATACATCGTCTCCACCTTCGCGCTCGATGAAACCGAAACCTTTTTCTGCGTTAAACCATTTTACTGTACCTTCTAACATTGTATTTCCTCCTAGAAGTGCCATACGCACTAATTGTATTACTATTCTCGTCATTAATAATGTTCAAGAGGAAATCAACATCAGTTTCTTTCTTCTAGCACCTTAAGAACGATCAAAAATAAGTACCTTAACTTTACCATAAGAATGGTTTTTCAAGCAAGGTCTTTTTAGCAGAAAGCTGGAAATTATCAATTGGAAAAGGAATTTTGTGATTTTTCTTGAAATTAACGTTAACGTAAATGATAAGGTCAAAGTAGAGATTCGAAGGGTTGTGCTGTGCATGTACAAGATTAGGGGGCTCGCAGAAGAGTTTCAGGTGACGACAAGAACAATCAGGTATTATGAAGAGCTGAATTTACTTACCCCTAAACGATCAAGCGGGAATCAGCGTATCTATACAAAAAAAGATCATGTACGTCTGAGGCTAATTCTTAGAGGAAAAAGATATGGATTTACATTAGAGGAAATTAAAGAAATGATTGGGTTGTTTGAAGAGGATTCAACCGGGACAAAGCAATTGTCACGAACTATTTTATATGGAGAAAAAAAGATTAAAGAAATTGAGTGCAGGATGAGTGAGCTTGAACAATTAAAAAGTGAAATGACAGACATGTTAACAGATCTAAAAGCAAGGTTGTGCCAGAAAGGTTTATCTCAAAAATGAAGCGTCCAGGGGGAGCGAACATGAACTTTTATCAGAATGATCCGGTACTAAAAAAAATTTTAAAGGCACATTTGGATTCACGAATGTTTAATTGGGCTGATAAGCAGCTTGAATCATTTGGTGAAATGTGCGGGACCGTAATTGATGAGCGAGCAAAGCATACAGACCGTGAAGGGCAGCCTAAACTGGTGAAATACAATCAGTTTGGGGAAGACATATCTCATATTTGGGTGAACGAAGGCTATAAGCAAACGGTAAGAGAGACATATCAAACTGGAATTGTTGGGTATGTTCATAAAAAAATACCTGAGCTGAATACAAAAGGAAATTACATGTATTCATATGCACAAGGCTATCTCCTCTCACAATCTGAGCCTGGTTTCTACTGTCCTGTGACCCTCTCAATGGCAACTGCTCTTCTGTTAGAGAAGTACGCAAACGAAGATGTGAAGGAACGTTTTTTACCACATGTATTATCAACGGGTGAATCAGAATTGTATGAAGGGGCAACGTTTCTAACTGAAAGACAAGGCGGCTCTGATGTAGGAGCTAATGAAGTGGCTGCAGTAAAGAACGGGGACCATTATTTGATCAGCGGGGAAAAATATTTTGCTTCAAATGCGGGGGTGTGCGGCGTTGCCATGGTGCTTGCAAGAGGTGATGGAAGCTCATCAGGTACAAAGGGGTTAAGCTTATTTGCTGTACCTTGGAGATTAGAGGGTGGGGAATTAAATGGAATAAGCATCCGCCGTTTAAAAGATAAGCTTGGAGTAAGGGCTGTTCCGTCAGCGGAAGTGGAATTTACCAATGCTAAGGCTTATTTAGTAGGAGATGAATCTAAGGGTATTTATTACATGATGGAAGCGCTTAATTTATCTCGTATTTGTAATGCGGTCGCTTCAATTGGCATTATGAGACGAGCGTATCAAGAGGCCCTTCGTTATGCTTTTAAGCGTGAAGCATTTAAGAAACAGTTAATTGATTACCCAATGGTGCAGGAAAGTCTGCTTGCCTTATGTGTTAAACATGAAGTAGAAACTGTCGCTATCTTTGATTTAATAAAGGAATATGACCTGCTTATGAATGATGATCAAAAGGATCAAAAGGATCATGAACAGGCAGCATATGTCCGGCTGTTGATTGCCATCTTGAAGAAAGAAACAGCTGAACAAGCAATTCATTTTTCACATGAGGCGATAGAACTGCTTGGTGGAAATGGGTATATAGAAGATTTTGTGACACCGAGGCTGTTAAGGGACGCACAGGTCCTGACGGTATGGGAGGGAACGGCTAATATATTGGGACTTGAGTTGTTACGTCTCATGAAGAAAACGCATGTCCATAAGCAATTCAGTAAGCGTATAAAAGCGTTTGTGGAAAGTGATTTGAAGCAGTTTGAGCAGGAGAAAGAGATCTTGTCTAAAGAGCTGCATGCACTAAATCGCATGACCACATATATTGAGCGAGCGGATGAAGAGACACAAACGTATTACGCTAAAAAAATCGCTGTGAAGATGGTTGGGATTTTTGAAGCGAAAACGGCCATCCAGTGGGCAAATAATGGTTCAGAGCGTGAAAGGGCTCTATTAAAACGCTATATGCAGCAGACATTTCAACATGATTGTTCATTTGAAGATGCAGCAAGCTTAAAAGAGGATTTCGATAAAGTGGTCCTGCAGCACGCGTATTAGCCAAGACCGCTCCAATGGATGCAGCTATCGATTGGAGCGGTCTTATTTCTATTTCCATATATTCAACTAGAACCATTGATTTATTAGGCATTTTTCGTCTATTATTAAAGGTGCGTTGTTTTTACGTTAAGAAATAAAAACAGAAATTGTTCGGATGAAGTAGGAGAGACGGCTAATGACAATTAAACGAAATGACCCATGTGTATGCGGCAGCGGCAAGAAGTACAAGAAATGCTGCATGAATAAAGAAACGGTAAAGGTAGTCGCTGAACAACGGCGTGAGCACTATATTGCGAAACGTAAACAAGTGATTGAAAAATTACGTATGTATGTGAAAGAAACATTTACGGTAAAAGAACGTTTTATGCTTGAAAAAGAATTTGATGAACGTTCAAACCATGTTGTTCCAAAGGAATTAAAAGCTTCATTTACAGAGCTGTGGCTGTTGTTTTTCAACAAAAGTTCAAAAGGCCGGTTAATCACGGCATTTTTAGAAGAACGCAAGGATCTTCTTACTGCTGAAGAATATGAGATGATCCAAAAATGGAGCACGTTAACACCGCGTCTTGTTCAAGCAGTTGATCGTAAAGAAAGCAAAGTCACGTTTAAAGATCGTTTAAATGACGATGTATATACAATGACGCTGACAGATGAGGGTGAGCGATCTTTTGCCCCTTGGTATGGAACATTTAGTCTAATCGAAGATCTTAATCAAGAATCTATTTTTTACGGTGTGAGAATGTTTGAAGGACCGTTAAATCTTGAAGAAGCAGCTACTTATGTAAAAGAGAGAGCAAAACAGACAAAAGAAACAGTTGACACGTTGTTAGTGAATGAATTTCCAGAAATATTGTCTGCCTTCATTAAAGGTCAGCAAAATGAAGACTCTAATAAAATGAAAATTGTCAAACAATTCAAGGCACAATGGAAAGTCGAAAATGAGAATGAACTTATAACATACCTAGAAAAACAGCCTTCTATTTATTTAGAGAACTGGTCAGAGAAGGAAAAAATGGCTAGTTTCATTCTTGACTGGTATCGTTATACAGACTCAGAAATGTCTGGTGATGTTCTGACGACTGAAGTAAAAAGCACGCTTAAAGTCCAGGATAACATCGTAGAAGTGGAAGCATTCGATTCTGATTCAATGAACGAGGTCAAAAATAGCTTAAATGGACTTACTTCTGTCTCGTTTATGAATGAGGGCACGAAAGAATGGGAGATTCCATATCATGCCGAAATGAAAAATATGCTTGTGCAAATGAATCCAGAACTTCCAAAGCATTTTTCGCTTTTTGCTCAAAATAATATTGAAGCTCAGCTTGATAAGCCATATTCAACTGAAGAAAAACGTACGATAAAAGAACTTGTTCGTGCTGATGAAATTGAAAAAGTAGAAGGATGGCTGCGTCAATCTGAATACAATGTATACATCGCTCAAAAAAATAAACTTGGACAAGTAGAAGTAACAGCAGACTATAACACGCTTAGAGAAGAGCTGAATCTGCCTATGTCCCCATTTGTAACGGGTGGTCGTAAGAGGGTTACAAAGCATGAACATATCCCAACAGATTTAGATCAGTCTGAAGCTGCGGACGGGGCAAAAGCCAAACAAGAAGGTCAAGCTTTGGATGATGCTTATGATGAGAAAACAGCGTTAGATCTCTATCTTGAGCTAGAAACGTTCAAAGAAGAAAAGACGAACGGAAAGTCTGATGCGACAGTACGAAAGTATTCAAATAGTGTAGAGATCTTTGCTGGCTTATTGAATGCAATGGATATAAAAACGTGGAGTGAGCTTACTAAAGAAAAATGGGAAGCTCTATTATGTTCTAAATTAAAAGAAACCTATTCTACTTTGAGCAAAACGCAGAGTAAGGACTTTGTCAGCGTCCTAAGAGCTTTTGTTAAATGGCAGGATAAAAAAGAGGGCACGTCTGTTATTGAATGGGTAACACCATTATTAAAAGAAGTCGAATCCATGTATGTGAAACAGCCGGCAGCAGCTTACTAATCGTCAGCCGTACATCAAAAGGTGTACGGCTATTCAATATATTTATCATAATATTATTATGTAAACTAAAAAGAAAGCTTTTGAAATATCGCTTTCTAAATCAATTAAATTCCCATACGTTTTCTTTGGTTATTAGGCTTTTTCGTCAGCTGACTTGTAAGCGGCTTTGTTTGGTGTGAATTCAGCTGGCGGCCGGCTCCTTGAGATGATTGCTGCTTTTTACGTGCTAGCTGCTGTTTCATCGCTTCTTGTAAATTAATCTTCTTCTTCTCGCTCATTCTTTACTTCCCTCCTGTCGTACTCTAAATGGAATAACTTTATCATTATATAGCAAGCCGCATAGCTTGTCATATGTTTTTTGCTGGATTGAAAGAGGGAATTTACAGGTTTTGTCTCTTCTTTTAAAGGTAATAGGTACTCATGCAGATCAAATGTGATAAGCAGGCTACATATATCATGAGTCTATCCGAGGAGGAGTGTTAGATGGAGCAGTTTATGGAAACGGTCAAAGAAGTCGTCTTTGCTGTGCTTCCTATTACCTTAGTTATTGTCATTTTGCAGTTTACTCTTATATGGCTGCCGCCTGAGGTTTTTATACAGTTTCTTATCGGCGTAGTGATGGTCAGTGTCGGTTTGATTCTTTTTTTAGTTGGAGTGCATGTAGGACTTCTTCCGGTAGGAGAAATGATCGGGTCCATTTTGCCTAAATCAAAAAAGATATGGCCGATTATTACAGTCGGCTTTATTTTGGGGTTTGTCGTCACGGTGGCAGAACCTGATGTTCGTGTCCTTGCGCAGCAAATAGATAATGTCTCAGGAGGGGAGATCTCTCAGATGGTGCTGATTTCTTCGGTAGCCTTAGGGGTAGGCATATTTGTTGCTCTTGCTATGGCAAGAATTATTTTTAAGATTCGGTTGAAGTGGCTGTTATTAGGCGGATACAGTGTCGTTTTTCTCCTAGCAGCGATAACCCCTAATACATTTATCCCCATCTCTTTTGATGCTGGCGGGGTGACTACAGGGCCAATGACGGTTCCATTCATCTTAGCCCTTGGAGTAGGTGTGGCCTCTGTTCTTAGAAGCAAGTCTTCATCAAGCGACAGTTTTGGTCTTGTTGCTCTGGCATCAATTGGTCCAATCATTTCGGTGCAGATTTTAGGGGTGATTTACGGGTGAATATTACAATCTTTGAAGGCTTTACAGAGGTGTTGGTAGAAGTATTTTTCGCCCTATTGCCGCTGCTCGTATTCTTTTTAGTTTTTCAGTTTTTCTTTTTAAAACTTGAAAAAGAAAAGATCATAAATATTGGAAAGGGAATGGTTTTATCCTTTTTTGGTTTAGCCTTATTCTTGCAAGGGGTTCATGTTGGCTTTTTTCCTGCAGGAGAGTTGATGGGAGAAGTGCTTGGCGGCCTTTCTTACAACTGGATTTTAATTCCAATCGGGTTTGTTTTAGGATTTGTAGCAACCTTTGCTGAACCTGCTGTACGAATTTTAAATGAGCAAGTAGAAAAGGTTTCAGGTGGCTATATTTCAGAACGTGTGATGCTCTACACCCTATCTATTGGTGTCGGTGTGTCAATTGCTTTATCGATGCTTAGAATTCTTGTAGGTTTCTCGTTATGGTACTACATCATTCCAGGCTATATCTTGGCCGTTATTTTATTGTTTTTATCAAGTAATACGTTCTCTGCCATTGCATTTGATTCAGGCGGAGTGGCAACTGGACCGATGACGGTTACGTTTATTTTAGCGATTGCGGTTGGGGTTGCGTCAGTTACAGAAGGCCGAGACCCGCTCATGGACGGCTTTGGGATGATCGCTTTAGTTGCCCTAGCCCCTATTCTGTCCGTTCTTATATTAGGAGTATTATTTGAGAGGCAGGGGAGGGAGTCGAATGAAACTTAGACGTGAGCACCAGCTATTTGTAAGCATTGTAAAGAAACATCAGGCAAAAAAACTGGTGTTGGCAGCGAAAAAAGCAGGTGCAGAAGGGGCAACGATCCTATATGCCAAAGGCAGCGGAATACGTGAGAAAAAAACGTTTTTAGGTATACCGGTTCACTATGAAAAAGAGGTCATTCTAACAATAGCGAAAAAAAATGTCATGGAGCAAATTATTTACCATGTAACGTTGGCAGGCAACCTGAATCAAAGCGGAAAGGGTATAGGCTTTGTTTTGGATTTAAAACAATTAACCGGGATTGCCCATTTATTAGAAGATCCAGCAGATGCAGAAGATACTTTAATAGAGGAGGATGAGGGTGTAATGCCAAAAGAAGACATTCCTTTTGATTTGATTGTAACAATTGTGAAAAAAGGAGATGCAGGTAAAGTTATTGACTCCTCATTAGAAGCTGGAGCAGAAGGGGGCACAGTACTCGGAGGCCGTGGTTCAGGTATACATGAAAAAGCATCATTTTTAAATATACCGATCGAACCAGAAAAGGAAGTGGTTCTGACGTTAATACACAGAAAGAAAACAAAAGAAGTACTTCATGCCATTGAATTAGGAGTTGGGCTTAATCAATCGGGTAAGGGGATCGCTTTTGTACTAGATGTTGACCGTGTTGTAGGAATTAACCATGTCATAGACGAATTGAAACAAATAGATGAATAAAAAGAGGAAACGATTTGATAGAAACGAGAGCAAAAAACCTGCTCTCGTTTCTTTTGTGGTGTGGTATATGATTGCTTTATTAATTTAGTTGAACCCCATTAATTAACAAATTCTTCAAAATTGCTTTCGTTTCATTAACTTTCGATTTATCCCCTTGCACTAGATATTCATGAAGCTCGGATAAGTAATAGTCAATTTCATGATATTGAACGACTTTCTTTGTCCTTACTTCTCGTTCTTTCAGCTCTTTGACCTGTTTCGTATAATCAATGACCCTGTCTAAAATATCAAGTACTTCAACTGAGAGAATGTCTACACTGATTAATTCCATATACCGTTTATGACGTACGAATGTTAATTTGTTTTTTAAGTCGGTATTATGAATGGTTAAAATCATCTTCCCGCGGTCAAATCCCCAAAAAACCCCATAACTACGTTCATTCACTTCTTGAACAATGTCATTTAATTGACTTTTCTTCACTTGGATAGATAAATTGTTAAACTGCTCTCTTGGAAATTGTGACATCTCTCTCACCTCGTTTAGCTAAAAGGTAATGTATAAGCTCAGGTCATATTACAACCATGATCCGCTCTTACCTGGCGGGTTGTTTTTCGAAATTAATTCATCTTATGCACGCGGAGGATAAATTATTAAAGGAATCTAAAAGCGATCTCAAGAACTATAGATAGATACGCAGGTGACTGGTTGAAGAAAGGTTTATAGAAGAGATATAACTACTAAAATATTCTGACAAGTTGTATACTATTAGACAAGACTAGCTGAAGGAGTGAAGAGAGTTTATGAAATTTCTAGTTGTCGGTGCGGGTGCTGTCGGTGGTTATTTTGGAGGGCGACTGTTAGAAAAAGGGGAAGATGTGACCTTTTTAGTCCGCTACAAAAGGCAAGAGCAGCTCTTAGATCATGGATTAATGTTAGAAAGCGTGAACGGGAATTTTAAAACTCAGCCAAAAATGGTTGTGGAAGGTGAGGAAGGCGAGTTTGACGTCGTATTGATTGGAACTAAGGCCTATCATCTTGAGCAGGCAGTAGAGGCAGTTAAACCATTTGTACATAAGAACACAGTAATCATTCCGATGCTTAATGGAATTTCCCACGTAGATATGCTTAAAAAGGCGTTCAGCGAGGAGCAGGTAATCGGCGGCTTATGTTTTATTGAGTCTACGGTGACTGAAGACGGAATCATTAAGCAGACGAGCAGTGCTCATCATTTCACGTTTGGTGAATTAAACGGTGAATATACCGATCGGGTTAAACGCATTGAAGACGCCTTTGAAGGGGTAAATGCCAAGGTGAAAGTGAGTGATAACATCCTCCAAGAAATGTGGCATAAATACTTATTTATTACGACAATGTCAGGAGTCACAACACTTTACGGGCAGCCGGTAGGTCCGATTCGTGAGCTTAAAGAAGGCAGTGAGATCGTTAAGGGCTTATTTAATGAGATTGCAGCTATCATGCGAGCGGAAGGTGCACCTATTGCTGATGATATTGAGAGGGTTCAATATGAAAGATTTATGGAGATAGAAGGAGCGATGAAATCTTCCATGCAGCGTGATATGGAAAAGCATGCAGCGGTAGAAGCAGATCACCTTCAAGGTTACCTTCTAACAAAAGCTTGCCGCCATCAATTAGAAACACCTATCTTAAAGAACATTTATGTAAATTTAAAACTATATGAAAACGACCGTTAAATACAAGGCTGATCTTCTCTTTTGGGGATCAGCTTTTTTCGTTGATAAATGTAGAAAAACAAACAAACATTCGCTACAATGTAACTAACAGAAATCGAGGTGGACCGGATGTTTAAACAATCTTTGCAAGACCTATTACATGATTTAAAACATAGTGAGGAATTTAGGGAGCGAATTCGTCATTGGGAAGAAATTGAAGCTGTTGAGGCGGTAACAAAGCCTTTTCCTTCGTTTATAGATGAGAGGATTCAAATGTCTCTTCGTAAACGGGGAATCGGCGAGTTATATTCTCATCAGTATGAGGCGATCAACCTCGCACATCAAGGTGAGAATATTACAGCAGTCACACCAACTGCTTCAGGTAAAACACTTTGTTACAACATTCCTGTTTTGCAAGAAATCATCAACGATAATGAGAGTCGTGCACTTTATATCTTTCCAACGAAAGCATTAGCACAGGATCAGAAAAGTGAAATGAATGAACTGATTGAAGAGATGGGCGTGGATGTAAAATGCTTTACGTATGACGGGGATACAGCCCCAACCATTCGTCAGGCTGTGCGCAAGGCCGGTCATGTTGTCATTACAAACCCAGATATGCTTCATTCGGCTATTTTGCCTCACCATACAAAATGGGTCGCATTTTTTGAAAACTTAAAGTATGTCATTATTGATGAGCTGCATACATATCGTGGCGTCTTTGGAAGTCATGTAGCAAACGTCATTAGAAGACTTAAACGAATTGCTGCTTATTATGGATGCTACCCTACCTTTATTTGTACCTCAGCAACGATTGCCAATCCAAAAGAGCTTGCTGAAGAACTTACAGGTGTACCGATGCGGTTAGTGGATAAGAACGGAGCACCTAGGGGTAAGAAGCATTTTATTTTTTATAACCCTCCGATTGTAAACGAAGCGTTAAATATTAGAAAAAGTGCTACAGCAGAAGTGAATGATTTAGCTGCGAAGTTTTTGAAAAATAAGATCCAAACCATCGTATTCGCTAAGAGCCGTGTCCGAGTTGAGATTATTTTAAGCCATTTACAAGAGCTCATAAAAAAGAACCTAGGGCCAGATACCATTAGAGGCTACCGCGGCGGCTATCTTCCTAAGCAGCGTCGTGAAATAGAGCGTGGACTTCGCCAAGGAAATATCATTGGAGTTGTCAGTACGAATGCCTTAGAGCTTGGCGTGGATATAGGCCAGCTTCAGGTGTGTATTATGACCGGATATCCCGGCTCAATTGCGAGTGCTTGGCAGCAAGCAGGCAGAGCAGGCCGGAGACAAAATGAATCGGTGATTATCATGGTGGCAGGTTCAACCCCTATAGATCAATATGTGATTCAACACCCGGATTACTTTTTTGAGCGTTCACCCGAATCGGCCAGAATTAACCCTGATAATTTAGTGATTTTAGTTGATCACTTAAAGTGTGCCTCATACGAACTTCCATTTAAAAAAGGAGAGACGTTTGACGGAGTGGAGGTTGAGGAAGTATTAGAATTTCTTACTGAAGAGCAGGTTCTTCACCACCGTGCAGATAAATGGTATTGGATGAACGATGCCTTTCCTGCCCATGGGATAAGCCTGCGTTCTGCCTCACAAGAAAATGTCATCATTATAGACCAGTCAGATGTTGCACATCCGACAGTCATCGGAGAAATGGACCGCTTTAGTGCCATGACTCTATTACATGATGAGGCCATTTACCTTCATCAAGGAATCCAGTATCAAGTGGAGTATTTAGATTGGGATGAAAAGAAAGCATTCGTCCGAGAAGTAGCGGTTGAATACTTTACAGATGCCAATCTTGCGGTGCAGTTAAAAGTTCTCGAAGAAGATGAAAAGAAGAGAAAAGAGTATGCAGAGGTATCTTTTGGAGATGTAATGGTGAATGCAAAAGCGACTATCTTCAAAAAGATTAAACTTTCAACCTTTGAAAATATTGGCTCTGGTCCGATTCATCTTCCTGAAGAAGAGCTCCATACAAATGCGATGTGGTTAAGTTTTTCTAACGAGTTAGTCGAAGAATACAGTGAAGGTGCTTTTGATCAGGCTTTAATTGGTCTTGCGCACCTGTTTCAACATGTCGCGCCGGTATTTGTCATGTGTGATCGCAGCGATTTACATGTTATTCCACAGATGAAGGCTGATCATTCAGAGGCTCCGACTATATTTATATATGACCGTTACCCGGGGGGGATTGGACTTTCAAAGGAAGTCTATAAAAATATTGATGTTATTTTAGAACAAGTGGTCGACCTTGTAAGGTCATGTTCATGTGAAAATGGCTGTCCTGCATGTGTCGGAGCCGAGGGCGAAGCTGGAACAAATGTAAAATCAACGGTACTAAGACTTGTTTCCATCCTGCGGCAGCTAAAGGTGAGGGGGAATTTTGATGGCATTAAAAAGTAAATTGGGTCGTCTTAAAAAACATATGAAAATCGAGCCTGAGCGTCCTTCCTCTTTTGAACAAGCTGATCAGGATTGTAATGAGCATCCTAGCAAAACAGAAGACATGCATAAAGAGATTCCTTTTTTGAACAAGTGGACTGATCAGCAAACTGAGCCTAAATGGTTTGAAGAGCATTATACGATGGTTAGAGAAGTCCGTTATCCTATCGATACAAAACACGGACATTATCTCTTTGCCGAGCTTTCGTCCATCATTGATCAATGGCAATCCTATGACGCCGCACACCCTTTATCTTCTCATCCGCTCTCTGCAAAAGGAAAACGGATGGATGAACTGTTATTTTTTGATACAGAGACAACGGGACTTTCAAGCGGGGCAGGCAATCGGATCTTTCTGCTTGGTTTTGGACAAGTGACCGATAAAGAAGTCATTATTAAGCAATATTTTCTCCCAGGACCAGAAGCAGAAGTGAGTTTTTATCATCATTTCTTAACAGATGTAAGCAACATGAAAAATCTAGTTACGTATAATGGAAAAGCTTTTGATTGGCCGCAAGTGAAAACACGCCATACGTTTGTCAGAGATCAGGTTCCTAAATTGCCGAAATTCGGGCATTATGATCTGCTACATGCGTCAAGACGTCTTTGGAAAGAGATTCTGCCCTCTTGTAAACTTTCAGTCGTAGAAAATGAGATCCTTGGGTTTACTAGAGTAGAAGATACTCCTGGATACCTGGCTCCAATGCTTTATTTTGACTTTTTACAAGAACAGGATCCAGATTTTGTAACAGGCATTATTAAGCATCACGAATGGGATATGCTTTCGCTGATTACACTCTACATTCATCTCTCCAAAAGTCTATTTAAAGCTGAGAAAAAGGAAGAATCGCTGCACACAATTGAAAAACATGAGATCGCCCGTTGGTTTGACTATATCGGTGAAAAAGAAAAGGCGCTAGAATTATATGAAGACATCATATCAAGCGATAGACCTGCTGAGAAAGACATATTATTCAAAACGATGCATCAAGCAGCAAAACTTTTGAAACAGAATAAAGACTTTGAAAGTGCAAAATCGTATTTCTATCGGCTCCTAGAACATCAAGCATATGCCATTGATAGTGCAATTGAGCTCTCAAAGATCCTAGAGCATAAGGACAAAAATATTAACAAAGCATTCGAACTTGCTGAAAATGGTTATGAGCATTTCCACGCTACGCTACATCAACGAACGACTAAGGAAAATAAGCGGTTAGAGGCAGAGCTGTTAAAGCGCATTGAACGTCTGCAAAAGAAATTAGTAATCTAAACTGCACATTTCCTGGGCAAGCGCATAAACTCTTATCAATCAACAAAATGTGACAAAAATGTGAACCTAGTCATTTTTTCTTATTTCTTCAGAAAAATCAATTGTCAGACTATCTAAAAGGAAGTAAAATATGTACTGGAATTGAAATGTACTGCATTTGAATATGGTAGTTCTGGATTTGATTTGAAGAAAAGAGTGATAAAAGAATGAGTAAGGCGTTGTTAATTTTATTTTTTCTAATGATTGGTGTAACAGTGTTTGTAATGAGTGAGATTCGTGATGAGACATCAAGTTCTCTCTATAGTGCGGAGTTAATCAGCACCAGCCCAATCACGCCCAATGTCGAGATAAGTGCGTATAATTAGGTGAAACAACTAGTACACCTGCATACGTTTTTACATAGGTTAATATTGACTCACCATTAAAAGGAGGAAGTTAACCTATGAAAAAACATTATAATCATTGTCAGCCGACTTGCACGAAAGTGATGCCTGCGGTTGTACACCCGACAAAGTGTAATATGACTCAAAAGACTTGTGAATATATCGTACCGGAAATTCACCCAAGTCATACAACGCATGTGACGAACCATGTATATAAGCATGTTCACAGCTTCCCGCACACAGATTCTTTCCAAGAGACGATCTCTAACCAGCAGTTCGTTGCAAATGGTCCCGGACCGCAAGTAGCAGGTGCAATGATGCCGCCTCGTCCGCCAATGGGAACACAAGGTTTTGGACCAATGGCCGGAGCAAACATGGGCCCGATGGCCGGAGCAAATATGGCACCGATGGCAGGGGCAAACATGGGGCCAATGGCAGGAGCGAACATGGGGCCAATGGCCGGAGCAAACATGGCACCAATGGCCGGAGCAAACATGGGTCCGCAAGCAGGAGCAAATATGGCTCCAATGGGTTTTGGGCCAATGAGCGGCGGGAAAGGTAAAGGAAACGGAAATTGCGGTTGTAGCTACCGTTAATCTTCACATGTTATAGTAGGGTCTAAGCCATCTTTTGGCTTGGCCCTTATTTCTTTGGTAAGAGGTGAAAACGGTGAAAGTATTGGCTGTATCCGGTTATAAAGGACATGAACTCGGCATTTTTGATCAAAAGCATCAAGGTATTACATATATAAAAAAAGCATTAGAACAAAAACTTCGTTCGTATATAGATGAAGGGCTAGAATGGGTGGTGATTAGCGGCCAGCTTGGTGTTGAGCTTTGGGCTGCTGAAGTAGTTTTAGCATTGAAGAGCGAGTTTTCGGACTTGAAGTTATCGGTGTTGACCCCATTTTATAATCAAGAAGAACGATGGAGTGAAGAAACTCAAAACTACTATAAAAACATTGTAAATCAAGCGGATTTTGTTGACAGTATTACGAAACGGCCTTATGATAATCCCGCGCAGCTTCGCTTGAAAAATGAGTTTATTATAGAAAAATCGGATGCCCTCTTATTATTAGTAGATGAAGAAAAGCCAGGTTCACCTATGTATTATTTAGAGCCAGCTAAACAAAAAGCATTAACTACTCATTATCCAATCCACTATATTACTCCCATGGATCTTGATTTTCTTATTCAAGATGAACAAATGAATAACGCAGATTATTGGTAGGGAGATGGATGAGTGCAATAATTCAAATTGACAAGATAGAGAACTTTTGAAAAAATAGAAAGAAATAACCTAAGTTGGTTTATAAGTGTAGGGGTGATTTGTGATGAATAATCCAGAGGTTCGACTGTCAGCTAAAGAGATTTTAGATAAAGAATTTAAAACGAGTATGCGCGGCTACAATCCTGATGAGGTAGACAAGTTTCTTGATTCAGTTATTCAAGATTATGAAGCGTTTCAAAAGAAAGTAGCAGCACTTGAACAAGAGAATCAAAAATTGCGCCGTGAGATGAAACAGCTTCAGGAAAGACCGCAGCGTCAAACGGCAGCTCCGACTGCAGGAAGTACGAACTATGATATTCTGCAGCGCCTTTCAAACCTAGAGAAAAAAGTATTCGGCAGCAAGCTGTACGAATAGAAAGTAGTAACTAGAATAAGGGGAGAGGTCGTTGATTGACGTCTATATTGATGGTGCAAGTGCAGGGGATCCTGGTCCATCGGGGGCAGGAATTTTTATAAATTACAAAGACGGCAGTGTCGGACACTATTCAATTCCTCTTGGCCATATGTCAAATCATGAAGCGGAATATGAGGCATTGCTGCACGCCCTTAAAATTTGCAAAGAGAAAGGGTTTAAGCAAGTATCTTTTCGTACTGATTCACAGTTGATTGATCAAGCCGTTGAGAAGCGTTATGTTAAAAATAAGCGCTATAATCAGTATTTAGAAGAAGCGCTTGTCTATATTGATGAATTTGATTTATTTTTTTTGAAATGGATACCAAGTAAACAGAATAAAGATGCAGATCAATTAGCAAGAAGAGCAATTCAACAAGCAAAGTAAAATTTACCATTGATTTCATTCAACATAAAACGTATAATTAGATTTGTCGCTTATGACGGAATTAACTGTTCAGGTGATCGCTGCACGTTTACGTGTAGAGGAAAGTCCATGCTCGCACTGGCTGAGATGCCAGTAGTGTTCGTGCCTAGCCAATTCATAAGCTAGGGTAGTCTGGCAGCATGCTGGGCTAACGGCAGGTGACGCACCTAAGTCTTTGGATATGGTGTGATAGCCTTGAAAGTGCCACAGTGACGGAGTCCATGTGGAAACATATGGAGTGGAACGAGGTAAACCCCGCGAGCGAGAAACCCAAAATATGGTAGGGGCATTTTCTGAACCGGAAATGAACGGGTCAGATGAACAAGATCTTAGGTCTTGTAGATAGATGGTTACCACCGGAGTACGAGGTTCATCACCGCTTGTAGTACTAAGGTACAGAACATGGCTTATCGAACAGTTAATAGATGACTTGAATAAGCGCGTTGAGAAATCCCCTCTACAGGGGTTTTTTTCATTTACATAAGTTTTTCAGGTATTTGTCAGCTTGATCATAAATTGTTTATAATAAGGTAACTGTATACATAAGGAGATACGTACAATGAGTAAAGTAACATTAATTGCGACAGCAACGATGGGTCTTGAAGCACTTGTTGCTAGAGAAGTGAAAGACCTCGGTTATACTGATGTGAAAGTAGAAAATGGGAGAGTAGAATTTACCGCCGATATCTCTGCGATTCCACGTGCTAATTTATGGCTGCGTACAGCAGATCGTGTGAAATTAAAAGTCGGTGAATTTAAAGCGTTCACTTTTGATGAGCTGTTTGAAAAAACAAAGGCATTGCCATGGGCAGATCTTATTCCTGTTCATGCAGAATTCCCTGTTATCGGGAAATCTGTGAAATCAAAATTATTTAGTGTATCTGATTGTCAGGCTATTGTTAAAAAAGCAGTCGTTGAAAGCATGAAAAAAAGATACAAGCGCGGCTGGTTTGATGAGGACGGTCCATTTTACCGAATCGAAGTTGCCTTATTAAAAGATGTCGTGACTTTAACGATCGATACGAGCGGTACTGGTCTTCACAAAAGAGGCTATCGTTACTTGCACAACCAAGCACCTCTTAAAGAGACATTAGCAGCAGCTATGGTTATGTTAACGACATGGAGACCTGATCGTCCTTTTGCTGATCCTTTTTGCGGGTCCGGAACGCTTCCGATTGAGGCCGCTATGATTGGTCAAAATATTGCACCAGGCTTTAACCGTGATTTTGTTTCAGAAGATTGGCATTGGATCGGTAAAGAAATATGGAATACGGCTAGACAAGAGGTAGAAGATTCAGCTAATTATGATCAGCCGTTAGATATTATGGGATCAGATATCGACCATCGCAGTGTGGAGTTAGCCCAAAATAATGCGATGGAAGCAGGTTTTGGTGAGTTGATTTCATTTAAGCAGATGCAAGTGAGCGATTTCCGTCATAGGGGAGAATACGGGATTTTAGTAGGTAACCCTCCATACGGTGAGCGTTTAGGAGAGCGAGCAGAAGTGGAAGAGATGTACCGTGGAATGGGGAAAGCTTTCGAGCTTTTAGATACATGGTCTGTTTACATGCTTACGTCCCATGAAGAGTTTGAAACGTTTTATGGTAAAAAGGCAAATAAAAAACGTAAGCTTTATAACGGGAATATTAAAACGGATTATTATCAGTTTTTTGGGCCTCGTCCACCTCGTAAGGAAGAAACAAACTAATCAACGAAGTAAAGCTGTTCATAATGAGCAGCTTTTTAAAAAATATTTACTATAATATTATTATGTAAACAATTAATAACTCAATGAATATTAAATCCCAAAAAGGTGCATAGTATGTAAGGAGAACATCGAAACGAGGGATGAGAATGAGTGAGCCGTATAATGAGTTAAAGCAAGTAGAAATGGCGATTAAGTCTGCACAGCGTATGGTCGGTCAAGCGACAATGAGTATGGACCCTGATCAGCTTCAAGCAGCAACCGATGCTGTAAATCAAGCGAAAGAACAATACAAAAAAGCGGCTTCCCATCAAACAGGCGTAGACGCTGCTTTCTTTGAATTTTCAGAAGAGCTGCTTGAGAAGGCAGATACACAATTAAATGAAGCAAAAAAATAACCGAGCTCCATTGAGCCGGTTATTTTTTTATTTGTTCGTCTTCTAAATCTGGATGATCGGTCTGCTCGAATTTAGGACTGTAAAAATCGAGGTATCCAAAATCTTCATTGTAATCGATTGTCATGCCGTCTAAATACCAAAAATCGTCTTCATTGACAAAAAAGGTAACTCCGTTTTTGTTTAAGGTGTAAGATGTTTTTTGTGGTGAATCTTTAATGACCCCAACTGAGAAGCCGCCTGAACCAACTCCACCGACTCGAACAAACAAACGAAGAGTATCTCCTTTTTGTAAAGGAATCTCATTTATATAAAAAGTGCTTGCGCTGTCTGTTAAATTCAAATCCATTTAATGTACCCCCTTCAATCCTTTCCACAATATCATAAAATTCGACAAGTTCCTAGAAAAAACGTTGCTAAGAAGCAGGAAATTTGATTCGGATGACGAATTAATGAAAGGAACAAATTTTGAAATTTAAACTTATATAATTAAATGTAAAAGACTTACATAATTGAAAGGTGGATAAAAGATGAGTGAACGTATCAAAAAAGTAGAACGAGATTTTTTAGCATATACCAAAAAGATGGAGGATTACGGACAGGCTTTATCTCTCCTAGCTTGGGATGCTAGAACAGGTGCTCCGAAAAAAGGAATTCAGCAGCGTTCAGAAGTGATCGGCACGCTGTCATCAGAGTTGTTTCAATTATCAACATCAGAGGAGATGGCAAGCTTCTTAGGTGAATTACGGGAAGAGGGTGCAAAAGAGCATCTATCAGAAATTACTCTTAAAAGTGTAGAGCAGTGTCATAAAGAATTTGAGCGGAACTTAAAAATCCCAAAAGATGAGTATAAGGAATATGTAATGCTTCAATCGCAGTCAGAATCAATCTGGGAGGAAGCTAAGGACAAAGCTGATTTTGAGATGTTCAAACCGAACTTAGAGAAGCTTGTAGAGTTTAAGAAGCGTTTTGTCGGCTACTTAGGACATAACGGCAACCCATACAATACATTATTAGATGATTATGAACCAGGTGTATTTGTTGATACGATCGATAAAGTGTTTGGCGAGCTTCGCGATCAGCTGATTCCTCTTGTCAAAGGAGTCACTGAATCAAGCCATCAGCCAAAGACAGACTTTTTATTTAAAAGCTTTCCTCGTGAAGCTCAACAAGCGTTAAGTAAAGATATTTTAAAGGAAATCGGATATGACTTTGGGGCAGGACGTTTAGATGAAACCGAGCGAACTATAGACACTAAAATTAATTCGTGATATTATCATACTTACTAAGTTGATTACTCATTTGAGAGGTATGATAATCTTATGAATATTGAAGATGTTAAACACATAGCAATATATCTTCGTATTAGTGATGACAAGAAAACATCAACAGGTAAGCGTGTTGAAAATGAAGAAACACTTGCGAACCATAGAGAGAAGCTTGTAGAAATAGCAAAGCAAAAAGGATATACTTATGAAATATTCCAAGAGGTAGTAACAGGCGGTCACTCTGAAATTGAAAACAGACCGCAACTTCAATCACTCTTAAGCAGAATAGAAGAGTTTGATGCAATATCTGCAATGGAACTTTCTCGTCTATCTAGGAATGGTAAAATATCTGAGCTTGTGATGGAATACTGTATTGACTATAGAGTCTTTATATTAATTTCAGATACAGCGATATATAACCTAAGCAATGAAATGGATGCGCTTATGTTTAGGTTAGGCTCAGCTTTTTCTGCACATGAAAGACAGGTTATTGGGAAGCGTATCAAAAACAACAAAATTCAGATGACTAAAATGGGACTAAATGCTTCTGGAAGTGTTCCACTTGGGTATAAAAGGAATCCTGAAACAAAGAAACTTGAAATAGACGAGGATGCAGCAATGATTGTAAAATACGCATTCCAGCTTTGCCAAGATGGATACGGTGCATCTAAAATAAGCCAAGCACTCAACAATTTAAATTACAAAACAGCTAAAGGAAATAGGTTTAGCACTAGAGCAGTCAAAGAGATGTTGAAAATACAAACATATAAAGGAAACACTGTCTATCATGATTATATAAAAGTTAAGAGAAAAGGTGTAGTAAAAAGAGAGATAGTTGACACATATGTTATTGAAAATACTCATCCAGCTATCATAGAACCACATATATTCGACTCTGTGCAAGAAGAGAGGGACAAGAGAAGAGAAAGGTATAGTGGTGGACGAGAAAGAGATTCTAAGAAATCACCTCCGTCTATACTAAAAGACTTGATTTACTGCAAGCACTGTGGCGGTAAAATGCGTGTATCTTATGAGCACAGTAAAAAAGAACACTTAATAAGAAAATGTGTTAAAGACTTGGCACAAAAAGATTCTGAGTGTGTGAATACAGGATACAAGTCAATCTATGTTGAAAGTTCTCTTATGAAGAATTTGGTAGGAAAAATCAATAAGTTAAAAAGTGAAATAGATAACTTGAGCAGAGGAAATGTCGATCAGTTGAGTGAAGATAACTCTAGATTAAAGAAATTTATTGAGAAGCAAATTCAGATATTGAATGATGAAATGAAAGGATTATTAAAATTAGAATTGAAATATGAGATGCAGGGAATGACAGAAATACAAGAGGAGTTTCTGAAAGAGGAAAGACAGAAGAACTTAGATGCAAAAAAGGATCTTGAGTTAAAGTTGGCTGAAATTGAATCTAAAATTGAGCAGCCGTCTGTAAAAGAAGAGATAAATCATAGAGAAGATACTCTGAAAGTCATTGAGGCTATACTAAGTAGTGATTTATCCAATCAGCAAGAAGCCGAAGCAGTCAATCGCTACTTGAAAATGATAATTAAACGAATAAACTACTCAAGAGTGCTTCCAGAGGATATTGCAAAACTAGGTGTTAAAAATCCTAAAAGAAAGAACTATCCTGCTGAAGTTGAAATTGAATATTTCTAAAAATACTATGACAAGCCTCGCTACAATACAGCGAAGGGAGGCATCTAATTTGGAAAAAGCATTATTTAGTAAACGCATAACCTGTCTTGATTGCAAAGGTGGACACATCGCCAAAAAACAGAGGAATAAACGTATTTACATTTGTGGGAGAAACCATAATTACAAAACCTGTAGAAGAAATAAGGTTTTTCAAGATTATCTAATTGAGCTTTTATCTATGCGCTACAATGATATAGTCAGTCCAGAAGATTTATCATCCAAGGTTGAATATATAGAAGCGAATGAGGAAAAGATTGTGATATATGTCATTGATAATGGCAAGCCTATAATCAGCATGAATGATTTTGCACAATTTTAACTTTAGGGTCGCATTATCAAATATCATATATTAGAAAGGAGAGAGGGTGCATGCTTAGTATTAAAGCTTTCTCTCCTTTTAGTTTGTATTTATTTAGGGTCGCACTTAAGTGGGGATATTACTATTAATATTTAATGATTCATCTAGTATTTCCTCAATATTATTATAATCTAAATAAGGAATCCTTATTAATTTTAAATTATTTTCAAGGCAGTAATTCGTTTTTATTTCATCATTTCTTTTAGTCTTAATAAATGAGGCTTGTCCTCCCCATATGTCTCGTGGTTCAAAGTGCTGTATTCCATCATATTCAATTAAGAAGGCTAGATTGCCTTGTTTATCAAATATAGCAAAATCAAAAGGTAGTGGTAATACGTTTCTACATTCATTTAATTTGAATTGAGATAAATAACTAATATCATTTGCTTCTAGATATTTAGATATTCTATTCTCTCCTTTTGATATGGTTTTACACTTGGGACATCTTTGACCGCTTAGAAACTTTGCGGGAGATACAAAATATTCATGATTTTTACATTCTGGTGAATTGTGCTTCATAAGTATTTTAACATCTCTGCTTATATATTCTCCTAAAACTGTATATTCATTTTGAACTTGGTCTTGCACCTCAGATAGGTAGTCTTCCAAGCTTCTTTTATACATATTACTGCATTTGGGGCAGCTACCCAATCCCCTAGAAAAAGTATTTGGTACAACCTCCCATTCGTATCCACAAGTTGTATGCTTCATTGATACGTGCTCATGTGAGACAGTGTACTCACTTAAAACTTGATACTCACTACCATATTTACTTTCAAGCTCATGAACAAAATTTTCATGGCTTTTTCTTTTTTTGAGGCTTATTTCTTTACCCTTGCACTTTGGACATCGAGAACCAGACAGGAAAGCGTTCGGTTTAACAGCGTACTCATGATCACAAACACTATGTTTAATTCTTACTTTTGTCTTTGAGTTAATATAAATATCCATTACCTTATATTCATTACCAACTAAGTCAACAATTTCTTTTATGAACATATTATGAGATTTTTTTCTGCCAGAGCAATATGCGCAACAGTCTCGCTCAAATAAAGATTTTGGAGTAATCATATCCACTTCTCCACAAACCTTGTGTTTAATTTTTAATTTTGTTTTAATATTTTTATATGTACTTAATATTTCGTATTCACCTTTAAAACATAGATATACTTCATCAACAAATTCCTCATGCGTCTTCTTTTTTCTCATACTAAAAAACACCTCCATCAACTGAAGGTGTTAAAAGGTTATTTATGTAATTTACGATACTCATTCTTATCTCTCCTCATATTATCATTATATGAATTTTAATTTTCTTTATTTAATCAAAAATAAAAAAGACTGCCATAAGCACTCTCTGTTTACAGATATTCTTCAATCTTTCTATCATCACAATCAATCAAATCAAACATCTGAAGAACCTCAATATCTAACTCTTTTCCTGATGCGTAGTAGGAAGGGTTTACATATATTGCTTTCTTATGACCATGCTGTTTAAGTTTAAATAAACCTTTATCCTCAAGTGATTTAATAACTTTTCTAATAGTTCTTTCTTTTAATCCTACGATATTTTCATAATCAGGGAATTTTGGAACTTCGTTATTTATAAGAATGCAGTTTGTAGGATATGTAATGAAATCACGAAGAGTAAAAAATACTAACTTCTCATTATTACTTAATTTCATCGCTATCACCTCATTAATTTTGTTTCTATAGACCATGTTGAATTCACCACCATCATATCTGTCCTTAGTCTTTAAGCGTGGCATATTTATCATTGATCTATGGTTAATTAAACGCTGTTCAGGCACTACTTCAAATGTTTCATTAGATTGTTGTTTTATGTCTTGCATGAATTTAGACGTGTACTCTTCAAGCTTTTTCTTAACATATTTTTTAACTTCTGTTTGAGTGAATAATTCTCCACTGCTCAACTTTACATATGAACCGCCCACAATTTCTGTGAATTCATTATTTAAACTTTCAATATATTTTCTGGTTTCATTTTGCATAATCAAATGCCTCCTCAATGGATTGTTCGGCATGGGTGTACCGAATTGTAAAATAAAAGTGTAACGAAATACCGAATTAATGCTTCCAAATGCCGAATTAACTGTGATAAATCCCTTTGTTATTGAGGTTTTTACCACTTTCCCTTCTTCATTCTTAAAGAGTTTATTTAGCCTAGACAGATAATTGATTAGCTTGATATTTAAGTTGCTCAGCAGCTATTAACTTTTTAATTTTCTTTATATTGGTTGCATAGCTCTTTGGATTAACCGAAGCATTACCATTCTGAAAATCATTAAACAAGTCAATTAGATCATCTTTAATTCCCTCAATATGAACAAATGTTTTAATATTTCCATTTCGATCTTTGTTGACCTCAATATGATTGTGCTCGTAGCCAATTGTCATTAAGAATCCAATAAAATACGAATCACTGTATCTAAAGTTAACTTTCTCCATCTTCATATCATCCTTTTCTCTATGTATTATCCAAACAAAACTAAAATAATGAGAGAAGCCCTAAGACCTCTCTCATACTCTCTCATACTCACGTATACTGTCCTATGTGAGCATATATTTTTCAATAAAATCCCACTTTTACTCTAAACAAATTACTTTACTTGCTTCTCCAACTCAGCAATTCTTTCCTCAAGTGGATCTGTAATATATTTTCGAGTATTAGCAATCACTCTATTTACAACTAATGCAGTCTCTTGACGAGAAATCATTGCTTGCGGTCTCGCTTTGTCAAAGTAAACAGAGTTATCCCACACATCTTTTGCCCAAGGACTAGGTGTAGCTGCATTACCTTCAGTAATCATTTTCTTCAATTCAGCCAATTCTTTCTCTAGTTTTTCAATTTTCTCTTTCATTAAATTCTCCTCCTTAGTAATTGCATCTAATGTATTTTGACCTACGATACCATCTACGATTAATCCCTTATCACGTTGAAAATGCTTTACTGCTGTATCAGTTGCGTTACCAAATATTCCGTCAGCAATACCACAATCATAACCAATGCTATTAAGTCGTTCTTGTAGAGACTTGACAGCATCTCCTCTGTCGCCATTCTTAATTACTGTTGATTGAGCAGGTTGCGAATTAGAAGGCTTAGCAGGGGAAGAAGATGATACACCGTTTTTAAGTTTATTCAACTCTTCTTCAACCCTCCTAACAACGTAATTCCAGTTGCCTTCTGACAAAGTTCGATGTGGACAGTATTTTCCATTCCAATCTTGATGTTTTTTCAATCTGTTTACATTCCAATTTCTCTCATGTAAAAGTTGAGCAATGAACTTAATGCCTAATTCTCTGGCTTTATTAAACCTCTCTCCACCTGAGCGTGAATAGCACACCTCAACTCCAATAGATTTCCTGTTTCCTGTTCCGTTAGCACCATCTCCACAATGCCAAGCATTACGATTGATGGGAATCCCTTGAACAACTTCTTTATCATCTGCAGCATAGTGGTATCCTGTAGAGTTATTGTTGTTAATCATAAAGCTAATCTCATTATTTGCAGACGCATCATTGGCTGTTTCATGATATGTTATGTATTCCGCAGTCATTACATTTGGACACTTAAGCGAATGCTTACTAGGAGAAACAAGCATTTGTCTAGCTCTAATAGTCATGAAATCACCTCATTTATTTTAATTTATAATTCAACTCTCTTACTACACGCTCAATTTCCGCACGAACCTCATCTGTTGAAATATTAATACCTCTAGCCTCCGCACGTTTCGAGACGTAGTAGATAGCTTCATTTAACTTTTCTGTTGAAGAGCTTTCTTTCATTTTGGCTTCAATTAAGTGAAAACTCTGTTCTGCTAATGTGTGCAAAATTTCTTGTGTTCTAATACTATTACGATTATCAATCCAAGTTAAAACTCTCTTTCGTAACTCAACTGCAACTGCAATAATCAATGTAGTAATTAATCCAACTAAAGCCAATACAATGTCCTGTAAGAATGGTGATAAAGTTTCTAAAAACATATAATCATCTCCTATAATTTAAAATGGTGAAGCAACACCTAAAAGACTGGCTATAATAGCAACCAGAAATAAAATAATCTTATAGTGCTCTTTTACAAAATTGTCATCTTTACTGTTACTGCTTTCTTTCTTTTGTTCAGTTTTCTTCTCTAATACATCTACACGTTCACTCATATTGGTCACTGTGCTGTTAAGGTTGTTCAAATTCTCTCCCATGACCTGCTGTGAAGTGTTAATGTGGTTAAGAGTAGTGTTTAGGTTAGACATTGTTCCTTGCATATCTTTCATTGTTGTCATTTGAATCTCTAAAAGAGTGTCCATTCGCACATTCTGAGTTTTTAATGCAGATAAGTCATCTACACGATCATTTAAAACTTTAATTTGGTGAGACACCATTTCACTTCTAATTCTACAATCTTGCTGACATTGAATATCCAATTTCTCCACATCCTCTGTTAATTTTCCTCCTTTTAATCAGAATCAAAAAATCCATGCTTTAAACCAAATTGACAGGTCTGAGCATGGATTTCTTAATAAATATACTTCTTATTTAATTGTATTATTTACCACCTTCACCTCCAATATAGGATATTAAAAGGTTAGAAAATAAACGCATAACCTATAGCCTGTCTTACTTCAAATGTTAGATGTAAATCATCTTCTGTAGAAATAATAATAGAACTTTCTATTTCTTGTATTCCTCTACTCAATACTGTTATAGAAGTGTTAATACTATCTTCGTCATCTAATACAACGCCAATACTTGCAGCTAGTTCACTCTCTACTTCAGGTAGTCTAACAAGTACACTAGAAGGCAAATCTTCTTTGCTTATGAGATTTATGGTAGTAGTTGATTCTAAGTCAGAATGTGGAACGTATAGCTGACTATTAAGAGTTTGGTATGAGCCAACATCAATTTCTGAATCCAAGTCTCGTATACTTGGCTCTATGACCTCTATAATAGAATTGAAGTCATTCTCTGCTTCATCATTAACAATCAATTCTGCACCTAGACTAAAAACTTGAGTAACTTCAATTTCTGATTCTATTTCTGTATCATCTTCTCTACTTACTCTAAACTCAGCATTTAGATTAGATTCAGGCGAGACAAATAAGGAAGATTGAATATCAGAAGCAGGGGAGACTGTGATTACTACCTCTAACTCATCATCATCTTCTTGTAGAACTGTCACTGAAGAGTCAATAACACCATTATTCACAACTTCAAAGATAGAATCCAAATCATCAATATAAACAGACTCAAATGTAGTGTGAATATCGTCTTCTGACTTGTTCAATACATCAATCGTTGTTCCTAAATCCTCGGTTGGGCTGACTGTAATTTCAGTATCAAATGCAGCTCTATTAATCGATAAACCTGATAGTATATCGTACTCATCTTGAGTAGAAATAATAAAACTAACATCAAAATCAGAATCAGCAGGTAGTAAGGTCTGTATTCTTCCATCCAAATCAGAATCAGCATTCCTATGAACAATGAGGCTTGTATCAAAGAATGGTTTGCTGACTGTTTGCATACTTTCAATTTCATCAATTCTTCTGTCTATAATTGAGAAAGTAGTATGTAATTCAGCATCATCTTGATTTGGTATGTAAATAGCAGCATTCAGATTTTGTCTCTCAACAACTATCTCAGAGTCTAGGTAACTTCCGTTCTGCACATTGATTTCAGAATAGAAATCATGATCTCTTTGATAGGTTTCTACATGCAACTCGGCATTTAATTCTTCTTCTTGATGATTGATAACAGTAAATCCTGAATCAACATCTCCGACCAAATGATTCTTTGTAGTTAAATCATAGTAAGACAAACTGATGAATGGCGAGTAGTGACTTTCTCTAGTAAAAAATCGAGTATTCTGTGTATTAGACTCATCGATCAGTTTAATTACGAAGCCATTGCGATATGTTTCATTTTTATACCAATCTTCAATAATTTCCATTAAGTCAAATTCAATACGATTATTTGCTAAAGGCACTCCAGAGAATGTTTTAATTAATTCAGTAGCGTTTGGCTGATTAATATAAGTAATACCATATTCATTCCATCCTGCGCTAACACCGTACAGTCCAATTGTATAATTAATAGGTAGTGCATTTGGCAAGGTTAATACTAGCTTAGCCTCATCAAACTGAATATTCGTAGGCAGCTTGCTTATATCAAATTGAATAAACGACCTAAAGATTTCTCCACTAAAGTTAACTCCTGAAAGCATATCCATAGTGTCACCATAATTCATATAAGGATTACCACTTCTAACAAATGCATCTCTTATAGGTGTTATAGATTTCTGAATAGGTTCAGGGTGAATGATCTCAGTCTTACCCTGCATTCGATTGTGAGGGAAAATTCCTAGTTCAGCATTTAACTCTTTATCAATATCTTTCACAACTGTAAATGCAGCATCCAATTCATCGAATTGTTCAAATCTCACTTTGCCATGCATGGAGTTATTATACGGTACGCTTACTGTAGCGCCTGCATCATATGGATAGTGAGAGTAGAAAGAAGAATGAATATCCTCTGAACCAATTCCAATTACATCAATAGTTGCATCCAAATTTGTTTTAATGACTGCTAATCGAGTATCTAATGTTTCGTTTGCTACAGTGACACTTGAGTCTAACCAATCATTAAGAACACTGAATGTTATCTCTAAATCTCTTTGTATAATCAAGCTTGAATCAAGTTCAGTTTTACTAACAGTAATTGTAGAGTCTAGGCTTTCTCTAGTGACATGAATTTCAGTATCAAGAGCACCTTGCTCCATAACCTCTAATTGAGTATTAATATCTTCAGCATGAGGAATGAGCACTTCTAAGTTGCTGTTTAAATCGTTGTAGTGATGAATGTCAACATTTGATATTAATTCAGAAGTAGGTGAAACCTCAATATTTGCACTTAGATTATCCCTATTAACTGCTACGCTACTCTCCACGCCACCTTGCTCAATAACTTCAAGATTCGTGTTTAAATCATTGTAAAATGGAATAGTTGCACTGAATGAAGAGTCCAAATCTGAATATTGAGTAACTTCAACAGAGCTTTCAATTTCATGATTAGGCGAGATGTGAAGTTGAGTTTCTAACTCTTCATAGTTTCTTCTTTCAATAGTAACTGATGAATCAAAATCGTTTTGTAAAACAAATACAGTACCCTCTAATTCTTTCCACTCTGTAACATCAATTGTGGAAACAAAACTTTCCTCATCATGCTTCTGAATAGAGATATTCGTGTCTAGGTCGGCATTGTCTGATTCATATACATTAATCTTTAAAGTAAGATCGTCATACCAAGTAACATCAATAGCCGTTCTTAAATCAATATCTTGTTCTCTTTTAACTATCAACTCACCAGATAAATCTTCTACGTCATTGAGCCTAACATTTACATTTGATTCAATGTCGTATGCATGCAGTATTTCAATCTCAACCTCTAGTGTATCTTTGTTGATTGCTATTGTTCCGACTAAATCAACTTCGCTATCTTTATTAACTATTAATTCACTTTCCAATTCCTTATAATTAGTGACTTCGATTTTACTGTCAAAATAAGGTTGAAGTACATAGAATGAGTTTTCTAAATCAACATTGTCATTTCTACTTATATAGAATGATGAGGTAACATCTTGTTCTGACTCTCTATGTACTACTAATCCTGCATCCATATAGTGTTTAGATATATTGAATGTATTAGGGAAGTCGTTGGCTTGATTAATTAATGTAGAGAAAGTGGCGGCTAGTTCAGTTTCTGCTCCAACAAAGACAGAGCAGTCAAGATTTTGTTTATTTACATCAAATCCTGCACTCATTTCACCACGTATACGAACGTGAGTAGATGATTCTAAATCAACATCTCCCTCGTAGCGGAACACATCTAGAGAGGATTGCATATCTGAGCTATCAGGATGGGTAACTCTAACACCTGCATTTACTTCTATACCGCCATAACTAGGAGGGCTTAGAACAAAATACTCATAATCTATAATAGGAGAATAAATAGACTCTCTTGAAAAGAATCGTTTTGTTTGCGTTATTGATTCATCATCTGAGACTAATATAAACCCATAGCTATAGCCTTCTTCATTCTTCCATTGATTAGCTATGTGAGTTATATCAAACTCTAAAATTCTTTTACTTCGAACAGAATCACTAATCTCAGCTATTAGCTCTCCTTGTTCGGGTTGATTTGCCCACGTAACACCTTGCTCAGACCAGTGACTCTTTGCTGCATATAATTTTATGTTTGGAATGAATTCCGCTAAATCAGACGTATGCAGCTTTAGTATTGCCTTTGTTATTTCAATATCTGGTACAAGGTCATCGTTATTAAACTCAATAAATGTACGATAGGTGTCATTTGATAATGGTTGCTTACCAATCAATAAATCTTGAGCTTTTCCGTAATTAAAGAAAGGAAGAGAGGAGCGAATAAAAGCATCTTTAATAGGTGTAATAGCATCTTGCTCAATAATATTCTCAACAATATCAATGCGACCTTGCATTCTAGTATGCTTGTTTACAATGAATTGCGAGTCTAAATCTTTTGGTTTGGTTATAACGAAGCCAGAATCTAACTCCTCAACACTATCAATTCTGACACGTCCATACATTTTATTTTCAGGATGGAAATATAACTCTCCATCCTCATTCTGATGCCAACCCATCTCCTCTCACATCCTTTCCATTGTATTGGAATTATAGAGGTTTGGCTTTTGCATGTATCTCAAATGTACCACCAGAACTTGACGAAGATGTTGAGGAGGAAACAGACACATAGAATGTTAGCGAATCATTTTCTGGTATCACACTGTCACCATAGGCTAATTTTGACGATGGTAAAAATGGTAGATTGAGTTTACTTAGGTTGACCGAATATCCCGTTGGAGGAGGGTTTAGAGCTATTTCTAAGTCATCTACCGCAAAACCTGTATGGTTCTCTAGTGTGATACGTCTAGGTTCGGTTATCTGACCAGCTACAATAATCCCAAAATCTAAGAATTTAAGGATATCTCCTTTATCAGTTGAGTAATACTCACCATTCTCATTTTTGAACATTAGCCCTCGATACTTACCTATAATCCCTTCGATATCTTTTTTTAGTATAGCTCCCATTTCATCTTTGATTTCTATAGTAATTTTATTCTCTTCTCCAAGAATTAAATCATCACTTGACCATACATATCTAATTTCTTTAGGGGTGTCAAAGTAGCTAGAGTAGGTAGGATCAGAAGATGCTGTTTTAGGAAATACTTGAACATTATTGATTAGTATGCGGTATTGAATTTTATCTCCATCGCTATCAATGACTGTTCCAGTTAAACTCCAATCATCATGTGTGAATAGGCTAAAGAATGGTTTTTCATTTACTAGTTCAAAGATGATCGGAGGACTTGTTGATTGTAACCCTCTATCATCCTCAGCTAAGATAGTTAAAGCATTACTACCTGTAGCAAAGTCTGAGAATTGGAATATTTGATAAATATCTACTTTCTCATCAATCTTCGTCCATTCTGACCATCCATCGCCTGTTTTCATAATAGACTGACCATTAAGTAGCATTTGATACCTAAAACTATCTCCTTCTAAGTCCTCAATTGTTGCTTGAAACACAGCATTACTTCTACCAATTTCTTCAGGTGTCATTCTCATGTTCTTAATAGCAGGGGGTTCATTGCTCGGAAATGCTACAGTGAAACTTTCAAGTGTAGGGGAAGATGTTATACTCTGAGACTCAAAGTAAACCATTAGGTCTATTGCCCCTCTTCTAAACCATCTGTTCCAATCTTCCTTAGTGATACTGTTAATCTCATCTAAGCTCATACCTTGTTGACGAATGTTGTTAGGAAGTATTTGTCTCCAATTCCCACTAATAAAAGAATTCCATGTACGTTTACCATCTCTTGACACAAGGAAGCGCATTCTCATTTCACTTACAACACTGAGAGACAAAACGAGATCTAAGCCACTGTTAGTCCAAACGTAAACAGTCGGGCTAGGGAGTTGCTGTAGCATTTGAGGATTAACTAAATCAAATCCATGTTCAATAAATGCGTCCTTATTTAATAAGGCTAAAAACGGAAGGGCAGCCCAATCTCCATTACGATAAGTGTAAAAAGTAGAGTTAGATTGAACAATCATTTTTAAGTAGGTATCAATTCTGTTTAGGGTAGGATATTCACCCTCTATCATATTCCACACAGGGCTTCCATCCGATCTTGTTTTTGTATCATAGCCCACATAAGAAGAAGGAGTTTTCATTTGTTCTGTTGTTAATCCGAAAGAATTGCTTATATTAGGGGAAGAATCTAGACCTGTTACTTCTGCATCCCAATAAGAATTGATCATTTGAGGAGTAGAGTTATATGTTCTCCCAACCAGTGCTCCTCTATAAGTACCGCCTGTTTGGATGAATCTCGTTGCGACATAGCAGCCATTTATAGAAGAAGCGTATCGCATATATGTACAAATACCAGCTACATAAGATGATCCACCAGAGTTGATTGTCCCCAAAGCATAGCAGTCATAGAAGTTACAGTAATAACCATATGCACCTAGTCCTGCTATATGGTTAGAAGATGTAGTACTAATTAACTCACCATCAAAGAAGCATCTATACCAGTTGGAGTTGTTTGTATACCCTGAGATACCTGCTGTATAAGTTGAGTTTGTAACAATTTTTATTCTTGATCCACAATCATAATATGTGACACTATCATCTCTTCCGCATATTCCACCTGTGTATGAGCCTGTACCTCTATCTTCAAACAACCCTTCAGCAATAACATTGTCTAACACAGTATTATTTGTAGCAGAGCCTGCTAAGGAGCCTAGATAGTTACTCTTATTATTGGAGTATGTGTTAACTAGTCGCAAATTTTTTATGGTGGCATTACTTATATAGCCAAATAATCCATTATATGTTCCCGTATCTGGTATATACAGCCCGCTTATTGCGAATCCTCTTCCATCTAAAGTTCCTTGAAAGCTTAATGTGGTCGATGTGCCAATTCTATCCCAGCCCAAACTATTAAATGGAAGTACATCTAAATCTATATTTGCACCTAATGCAAAATGAACATTTCTATTCTGCAGAAAGAGTCTTATATTTGACAAGTCTGTAGGGGATTTAATGATATATGGATTTTCTGCCGTGCCGCTACCACCTGAAAAAGTTGTAGTAGGAGAAGCGTAGTTTACAGATGTATAGCTATCTAAATCTAAATTAATACTATACATAACTCCATCAGCCATAGGTGTCTGTGAAGTAAATTGATAGTCTATATCAGAAGATTCAATACTATCTCCACTTGCTCGGATTTGAAAGTCGCTAATTTTTCTTTTGCCTATTGTATTAATTTTATTTAAATCAGAGGTTTCTACTGTGCCATTCTTAAATCCCTCGGACAGTCTCAGTAAGCCATCTTCTCTAGTAATCGAATCATTTCTTATCCATTCATAGCTATAAGATTGATTTCTATTGAATAGAGTCGTGTCTTTATCTTCTAAATAAATATAGAAATCGTATACAGATTTAAAGTTGTTTGAGTAGACTATATCAAAAGTTAATCTATTTTCACCCCAGCTTAAATCTTCCTTGTTTATTATATCTAAGTTAATATTGATAGGTGTGGCTTGCATATCAGAATATCCGACATCTGGATATATCTGTTGATCATTAAGAAATAGTTTGTATTGGGCTGTGCTACCGTAGGATTGATTAATTACACCATTAACTGTAGGATTGATTTCGTATTGATACCATATATTCATTGGTGAAATATCTGCATTCAGTAATACATCTCTTCGATAATAAGTAAAATGATTAAAGATTGTATCATAAGATGAATTTTGTATAAGAATTTGTGAATTTCTAGTTAAAGTAGAATTATTTCCAAGTTGATAACTGCTTCCTAATCCTGCTGTATATAGCTTATTACTTCCTCTTTCTAGTAAGGTAGAGTGATAATCACCGGTTGCTACTGCGGAAATTTTATTATCGGCAACTAAAGTGAGAGTGTTTTTTAAACTAGTGTCACCTGCGCCTAATTCTCCACTGCTATTTCTTCCTGCACCAAATAAAGAGTGATCATTTCTTAAGTAAAGCATTGAAAATCTTGTTGCTTGTATATCAATGAACGGCATTTCGCTAATTGGTGTAAATGTATTTCTCTGAACAACATCACCTAAAGCTAATTCACCATAGTTATTTCTTCCACAACCATAGGCAATCCCCAATTTATTAATGGCAACTGTTGAGAATTGTGTACCTGTCACCTTGGTGAAAAATTCATCACTATCAACTCTAGTAGGAGAGGTAATTGAAACTATAGTATTATCTAACCCTAAGTTCGAATATTGATTGTAACCCCATGTCCATAAACTACCATCAGATTTGATTGCCATCGTGTGATTGTAGCCAACTCCAACCTCAACCCAATCTGTATCTGTCCCTACTTGTGTAGGTATTTCGAGTGTATTAGTATCTCCATGTCCCAGTTGTCCATTAGAGCCTAAGCCCCAAGTATAGATCGTTCCATTAGCACGTAAACCAATACTATGTCTGTATCCAGATGCAACCATAACCCAATCGGTAAATGGAGAGATTCTTACTGGCTCTAGTTCGTTTCCAGATGTTCCACTACCCAATGCACTGTTAGCATTAGAACCCCAAGCCCATAATGAACCGTCCTTTTTAATACCAATAGTAAATGCAGCACCAAGGCTCACATAGTTCCAATCTTTTGTATCATCCATGCGTGTAGGAACTCTTACAGCAGTTGTATGACCCATGCCGCACTGTCCTGTAGAATTCATACCCCACATGAATAGCTCATTATTAATTACCGCAGCACTATGATTACTAAATCCCATTTATATCACCTCCTATTTATAGACCCAACTAGTCTCACCTGAGACATTGGCTTTTAATGTAGCTTTTGTTGTTTGAACGACTTTTCCATTTTTAATAACATAAATTTCACCTGATATGTCCTTATCAGAAACAAGCCTGATGTTAAAAGTCATAGGTTTCTTTTCCATTGATATGGCGACAATAGGCTTAAAGTTAAAGCTTACTTCAGCCGTGTCTACTTTCGTTTTATATCCAAAGTTAAATTGATAAACACTTGTTGAAATGGTCTTCATGCGTCTAGGATTAACAATCGATTCTACATCCTTATAAGAAATACAATCATTGTATTTTGTTGAATTATTAGAGCTTAACTTGTACACTTTTTCACTTGTATCAGATTTAAAAGCAAACTCTATCTCATTGCCGAGAATATTAAATGCACCATTAAATACGGTGTAGTATAAATGATGACCGTATCCCATCATTCCAAATTTAATCAGTTCATTTTTCTTGATTTCTCTAAACCAATTCTCCTTGTGGTTATCAAAGTTAAATTCAGGTATAAATGAGCCATCTGCATATTCGCCTAGCCAAATAAAAGGATAGTAACGAACAGGTGACTTATATTGATTGAATGTTTGTTTATGTGACATATTGACCTCCATTGTATTGAAGAAATAAAAAAGAGCCTGAATTCAATCAGACTCTTAAGTTAAACTTATTCAGAACCAAATGAATATCTAGCTCTAATTTTATAGTTGTATTTTCCTGCATGAGAAGATGAAGGTACGTTAACTCGTAAATCTAACTCAACAAAGTTATCTGTGTTAATGTCAGTGCCATCATTGATTGCACCGCTAATCTTATATTCATTAGGAGTGAGAGTAGATCCATTAGCTCCTACAAAGTGAGAAATCTCTTGATAGTCAGAGAGGATAGGATCGTAAGTTGCACCGATAGGAGTAAAATCATCCTCTTCTGCTGAAACGTTCTGAATCTCAGTCCATTGACCTTCAACAACCTCACTAGAAAAAGGAACGCCCGACATACCCCCGTCTGTATCTTTTGCATTATGTTCACATAGGATCGCTAACCCTATGCCGCTAATAGTAGCAGCTTATGCTTTCACATAAGAGCAGACCATATCAAAATCCTATAAAGGATTCTACCTGTTTCCACTCGCTTGAGTGTACTCCCTAAAGGGATGGTCGTTGCACGTTCCTGTGTAAAACAGGCTTCGCTCAGGATTGTCATATGCAATTTGCACTTAGAGTTTCCCTGAATTAAGGTAGTTTCGATATATCATTACTGATATAAAGCCCCATTAAATAAGGTGATTCGACACTGAAGCATATCATATGTATCTTCGCTACCCTCTCTATTATTCCATAGGTAATAAGTATATGTATTACTGATTGAGCCTGCATCAACTACTGAAAAGTCTGCCAGTGCTGCATCTTCAAATTCACCGAGGTCATTCTTAGTACACCAACTTACAATAGGTGCGTTTGTTGACATAAATATCTCTCCTTTTACTAAATCTCAATTTTTATCTGTACGTTTAAGCCCGTAATTTGGGACTTTTTAAGGGGTGTAATTCTGAATAAAAGCCCTGTTTTAACTAAATCCATTTTTAAGCTCCAGCTCTCATCATTTACATGACTATTAGATGGAATAACAATATGGTTTTCTGTTATTTCTTCCCATTCACTTACGCCTAAACTGTCCCGTTCAATAGCCTCAACTTTAAACACTGTCTCTTCGTCATCAGTTCCAATACATGTGGCTGTTATATCCCTTATTAAACCATCAAAAGGGAAGGGGATAACTAATTCAGACATATTGTCACTCATCACACCAAAATACTGAAAGGAGATTGTCTTTGTTTGTATGACTGACTCATCTCCTGAAGAAAGTAGTTTCCAATCAGACTCCACTCCTTTATCATCGAGACGAATATATAAAGGATGAGGAGAGATGTTTGATTGTAGATACATAGTGCCAAGTGGTGCAAATTTAATCTTGTCCAATTTAGACTCATGCGGTTTTCCAGTAGCCTCTTCATCTTTTAATAAGACCTGTCTCTGGGGAAGCTCCTTGTAAATATAATCAGATATTGATTGCAGTACTGACATTTGCACCTCTCCTTTCCTAAATAGTTTCTTCCACATAGATAAAGTAATCTCCACCCGAGTTAGCACTGATCACACCATTATCTGTTAATCTAATATAAGCACCGTTAGGATCAATATTTCCATTTTCATCAACAATAGTGAATGTGTGTGTTTGATGGCTTAAATGGTCTTTATAGTTAAACACATATCCTGCTAAATCAATAACCACTAATTTGCTTACATCGGTCACACTCGTACCAAGAGGCATTGTGTGTTGGAATGGCGGGAAGTAGATTTGACGATTCTTAAATCCACCAATCTCATATGTGTCAGTACCTTCAAATAAATTAACCACTTGATTAGATAAGCTCCTAGCTGACATAGATATAATTGAATGTTTACCTTTTGTATCTGTGTCACTAATCTGAATGGTTCTTTGCCATTGTGTTTTATTAGATGAGGTGAATTCATTAATCCAAGTACCATGAGGAATGCTCAAAACAGGTGGTTCAATAAGTTGCTGTGTAGAATTTACTCTGATCCAGTAATTGCTTCCTGTATCACTACTTTGAAATCTGTCATGTTGAGGCTGTAAAGTAATAATAGGGGGTACATGAGCAATGTTTACAACTCTATTCAAAGTGGTGGTGCTACCATTTGCAACTCTATGTGCTACTATTCTAAAGTTTGTTGCAGTGACATTATAATCTCCGCTCATCCTTGTAACAGCTTTTAGTTGCTCATAGTCTTGACTGTTTATAATATCAAGCTGTGAATTAGGAGAGGAGTAGGAAACTAAATCAGAATTACTTATAGAGCTATTAATAACTGCTGACTCGTTATTCTTTAAGGCTTCTTGATAAGAAGGGTAGATGATGTTATAAAATGTGATAGTAGGATGTAAATTGTTTAGACTAAGAACATTTACTTTTTCCTTGTTGCCGAAGTCACTAGTGCTAACCCAATCACTCCAACTACCTGTCTCTGATTGCACTCTGAATCTTACAGGCAGTAATTGGGGAGAGTCTCCTCTATTTGCAATAGTAATCTCAAGAGCATTCTCATTACTATCAGCAGAAACAGTTTTGCTTTTAGCAGCTCCGAAATCTTGAATCTGAATACTTTGCAACTTCACATCTGATTTAATAAAAAGGCTATGTGTATCATTTTCCTTAAGCTCAGTCTGATTGTTAATATATTCGCCAGTGAAATAGGCTTCTTGAACCATAGGCTTATCTTCTTTAACAACCTTTAAAGTGTGATAAGCACCGTCTTCATGAAATACTTTCAACTCTGATTTTCCCTCAATGTTTACAGGTATAGTCGCTTCAAATAGAGGCTGACTACCAACCTGTGTGAACTCTATTAATTCACTTTCAAATGTAATTTCAGGAGCAAATCGTGTATTACCTGTCACAGCTAGTAACTTTACATTAATTAAATCAGTATCCGTAATGACGCTTTCCAGAGTTGTGTTAGTACGGTCAGAATAAACCTTTGCACCAACATTTCCTTCGCCTTGAGGGAATGCATCAACAAAGAACACCCCGCCATTTACACTGTTAGAGCTAGAATGTGGTATCCATTCATTCCTAAAACCATCGAAAATCATCAGCTCTAGCTCAATACCTAAATCTCCTGTGAAAACAAATAGCTGCCCATGTCTACTTTGAGAAGGGTGGGGGAGTTGACTTCCTATTCCGTATCCACCGTTACTTACCATTCGTGAATTATTCATAAGAACACCTCACTAAATCATCTGTCTTCCTAAGTCTCTAAGGAGCGAGATGTAATTACGTAGACCATCAATATTCATAAGCAAGTCAATTGACACATTAAACACTTCATCATTATGTCTGATTCGAATAAACTCATTATTATTCTCATCTTTTTGAATGAAGTCTATAAAGACATTCTGACCACTCTTAATATTCAGCTTAGCTTTCTTGATTTCTTTTGTGTAGCCCTCATACTCAACTGTAAAGTTAGCGCTAGAAAGTGGAGGAAGTAATACCTCAAGAGACTTAGAATCTGCTAATTTAAATAGTCCGAATGGATTTTCTTCAAGCACAGCATTAGCAGAAGTGAAACTAGAATTTTCACCAGTATACACTTGAACATTTACTTCATGATCATACACAAATGTTAATTCCCATTCTTCACTTTGCAGAGATGAAGTGAATGGTCTTTCTTCATTCAGCAGTTCTCTAAAAAACCAAATGTGATTCGTATTCTTGTTCAGTTTAATTGTGTCTTGTGGTTCGCCATTCCTTGAAATACTAATCTCTGTGCCCAATGGAATAGTTGAATTAAAAGAAAGCAGATAATCAGTTAAATATTGAGTAGGGTATTTAGAGCCAAAAAGCGGGTATTCAATTGAAAACTTTACTTTATTCTTTAATGATTCAACTACAACTTCTGTATTATCAATTGCTTCTCTGATTGCTGACACACTACTTTCGTCTCCAATGGAGATGTCTGACTGTGAAAGTAGATCGTAGCCATCTGGTACGCCATAGTCATAGACAGCTTGAGGAGAAATACTAAAAAGTTCCTCTTCACCACCGATGATTTTAAATCTTAACAGCTTATCTTTAAGGAAGTCTAAGGTAATTAATTCGCTGCTATCAGACTTAGATGATAGAGGAGAACGTGTGACTGAATCTAAATTAGATAACCAAAAAGCGTTTGTATCTTCGTTGATTATAAAAGTTCCGCTTGAGATGGATGCTATTTTAATTTCCACCAGTTCTCCAGCCTTAAAGCCAATGTCACTCATTATTAGAATATCTGACACGTATGTGTCAGGTAGCTCATCGCTAATTACAGGATAGTCAATTAAACAGTTTACAGAAGTTGTGTTGTTACCAAATACATTAATGGTTATGTTAGGGAGCACTATCTCACCTCACTTTCAAAATTCAAAAAATCCATACTCGTAAAACCCAGTATTTATAAGGGTCTTTGAGTATGGATTTTTCAATAAAATTCATCTTTTATATAATCTTTGTTATACTTTAAACTAAATAATTAATTGAATAGGTGATACTTCCATGACAATAAAATCTAATTTGAAGTCAATATTAGATGAGCGAAACCTATCTGTATTGCAGGTTTCAAAAGACATAGACTATCGCTATGAGTCTTTAAGGATGATGTATAATAATCAAAATAAACATTTTCCCAAGAAACTTTTAGATAAACTATGTGAATATTTGAATGTGCAACCTAGTGATTTAATTAGCTATGAAGAAGAGAAGAAGACATAAAAAATAGCCTCTTGGATTTTTAGTTTGCTGCACATATATCAATTTTTACATAACCAATAAATAGTAGGACTAACAGCCAATAATACCAACCCACCAAAAATAAGAGGTAATATTGGTGGGTTTTGAATTGCCCAAGACATAAATTCACTCATAGTTACCCTCCTAAATAAGCAATAAAAAAAGACCTGTTACAAGTCTAGGTTTATTATCAATATTTTAACTACATGCTGTTGCACATAATGATCCTATTATTCAGTAGGTTCAGCTACAATTGGTCACCATAGCCATCCACACCAATAGCGGTTAAATCAGCTTTCACTAAATCTCTCCACTGTGCAGGTACTTGGTCAATCGTTCTACGCTTGTTAATAACCAAAACCACATACATATCTACCATATTAATTTCCTCCTTTAAGAGCAGTTTTAACATCTTCACGGAATCTTTCAGGTACACGATCAATTGTCCAATCTTCATTACCTTTTTCTTCGCTGTTGCGAATAAGACGCACATACATTTCCACCATCCTTACGTCACCCTTTCATTAATAATTCTTCGTAGATTGTGGCTAATACTTCAAAGTTAGTAATGTTGTCTTGTTGAATCTGACGTTCGAGACGTTCGATTTTTTCTTCTAGTGTTTCTTGGTACTTAACAGTTTTAGGTTCTGGATTTATGAAAGTGCCATCTCCTAACCTAATTTGACCAATTTCACCTGTTTCTGATTCGATCTCCCCTCCGACAATTGAACTTCCGTAACGCAAGGATATAACTTCATTTTTTGAGTTCATTTTTATAAGTCTCACTTCAATCACCTTCATTCTTTAAATTCAACGACAAAATAACTTAATGTTTTTTCGCCCATTGATTTGACAATATAAATCTCATCACTATTTAAATAATATGACACTCCGAAGTTAGCCACTGAGTTATCATTATTGTTGTCAGTAAAATATTTATGCGTTATCCAAACAATTGAGTTATTTGGGTTAATATTATTTATCGGTATTCCTGCACCGATAAGGTGTCCACCAGTTGCATAAATACCTTTTTGGAAACTTTTTATTGCACTTTCCTCGAACTCGACAACCGTGTATGAAATGTGTATTAACCTGTTATTTACTGTCATTTCTTTTGAAAAAGTTAGAGTGTTTGAGTTTTTTATCTCTGCCATTACAGCAGATGTAGCGCTACCGATATTACTGTCAGGTAAAGAAATATTATTAAGGAATACTACACTCGCACTTGGGTTTACTGTGTCCATACTCACATCTTTTGTTAACTCCGTGGACATTGTCGTATACCCGTTCTGGATACTCTTAATCCCTCCGCCCAATAATCCGATATTATTAGCCATCGTTTGAAAAGCTGCGTCACTACTTGTTGGCACACCTTGGTCAGTAATAGCAGTAGCGACTAAACTTTTCCCATTACTGACAGATGACTTTAAATTATCAATTTCCGTTTCGGTATCACCTTTAAACTGCGTATATTCTGCCGAATGTGCAGTAACGGTTTCTTTTAAAAGGTCAATTTTATTTAAATCTTCATTTACCTTCTGATTTAATTCTTTACGTGATATCTTACCAAAATTGCTCATCAGATACCTCCTTTATTAAACACTTCTTTTTCCTGTGACAAATTTATTTTTACTATCTTTATTAACGAAATGTACCCATACATGATCTCCACTAGTAAACTCCACATCTGGATTACTTGGAATGCGCTGTGACACATCTGAGCCATCAACAAACACCTTAAGCATATTCTCTGACAAAACTTCTTCAACCGATCCTAAATGCCATTCTCCAATTAAGACATTTTCATCATCTAAGATATCATATACGATAGTTCTTATAAGGTTAATTACTTCTCTATTCTTAATCAAATTAATACCTCCTAAATGAAATCCCAGTCATCAATAACTTTTCTATATTTTTTACAATTGAGTGTCATTAGAGAGGGAGTGAGAGGAATTGAAAAAGAATCAAGTAAGTATTTACCTGAAACATCATTCACAGGATCTTCAATTTCAATTATATCGTTCGCATCATGAAGGAAGTTAGGGGAGATGTTCATTTCTAATCTCTCAGTAAAACCAAGTCTCTTCATCAGTTCAAACTTAGCTCTCCATTTACACTCATCCTCAGTTTCCAATACCGAATCAGGACTCCCATTATTGTGCTCGTACAAAACCGTACCAATCTTTTGAATGGAATAGGGGGAATCCTCCCATAGTGGATCAGTTTCATCTACTACCAAGTCAAATCTAGCTTCTGCTGTTTGTCCAGAGCCTGCTAATACTCTTATATAGTTAGCTAGTTCAGATTCATCCATTTTTCTTACATTTCCTGAATAGTAACGCTCATTTCTATCTCCGAACTTATAAGACCAAACAATAGGTTCATTCTCAAATTGATTAAGGTCAATTTTCTTGAGTCTTAAATATCCGTATACATCATAATACACATCGCATTCTGCTAGGAGAGCTAATTCCTCAATCGCATTCCATCTATTATCACTAGATTGGTAAGTGATCTCATACGGTATGGTTTTATCAATGGTGTCAAAGTTAAACATTGTTTCTCCTACACCTTGAGCAATAATTCTGATAGCTGTCCCAATATTTGCTCCGACTTCCAGTGTTGTCTCATTGATAAACTTGCCACGCTTATCAGTCATAAGAAAAGCTTTATCGAATCCAGTAATATTAGCAATACGACCACTCATGTTATTTGAGTCTTCAGGTTCAGATACTACGAATACACCTTGCTGAACATAATGAATCTCACCTTTGAAGTCTTCAAGTCCAATATATAGAATCACACGCTTATCAATCCAAATAAGATTCTCTTCTCCCCAGTTGTATAGCTGCTTATCATTTAGTAGAGAAAAAGTGAATGATCTCCTTACAGGTCTGTCCGCATCTATAGAAATTTCCCCTAAACTTTCCCTTGTTGTTTGCAGAGTTACTTCTTTAAGATAGTTCATTTTATTATCGTAAAGCTCTAATTTAATATGCATTCTTTTAGTAGGTGAATTCATTGCTTGCAAGAATTCAGAAGAAGCAGGTAACATTTAAACACCTCCTAACCATTTCTCATATAATCATCGTAATCATTTACTTCTACTGCTTCGATAGTGAGAGTGTAGTAATCTCTTCCTTTCCAAGTGTTTTTAGGAGAGGACTTTTGAGGGGAGTGCAAGTCTGCTACAAATATCTCACCACTTGAGCCTTTAATAATAAATGGCTTGGGGTTCATAGCAAAGTTATGAATAAATGATTCATATTGTCTTCCTGTGCGATTCCATTCTTCAGGCAAAAATACAGCTTGTAGTTGCATTGAATGATAATTTTGATTGGTATAGAAGATTGAAGGATATTGAGACATGGTTTCAATCTGTTCTCTTCCTTGATTAAGGGTCATAGAGATATCATCAGAGGAATCAATAGTTTTATCAAATCCTACCGTTTCCTTTGTATCTTTATCTACTACCCACCAACCAACAAAGTCCGATTCAATCTCAACTGAATTTGGCTGACCTTCAAGCTCATTCTCACCAACAGGTACGATAGAATAGATGAATCTATCATTAGCTTGAGTGTAGTCGATATATTCAAATTGCTTGTCATTATCAAACGGCTCAGTTGATAGGGTAGTATCTAAGAGGTCATCAATTTTTCTTCGTTTAATAGCAAATTTTTCGATGACAATACCTTCATTCTGAACATTTCCTGCTTCTAAATTACCTAAGAATCTTGCTAGTAAACGGGTCTCTAACCCCCATTGGTCTTTAGTTTGATCATTCTCTGTGCTCATATCTTCAGTAATATGTATTTCATCAAAAATTGCATTGTCTGCTTTAAGAGAGTAAGTGTTTCTAATTTGTCCCGTCTGACTCTCAAAAAATGAAGTTCCATGAAAATCTAAATCAATAAGTGGCATTCATTCACCTCCCATATAAAAATAGGGGAGTGATAAATCCACATCCCCTTAAAGTTTTGTTTTATTATTTTAATTTATAGTTGCTTCACATAATGATCCTGTAGCGCTACACTTGGCTACTTAAAAGATCAGTTAGCTCATTGTAATTCTCCAATGTTAATCTTTCACCCAATAAAAAAACATCCAACATCTGTTGCATGTCCTCTTTCGACTTATAAGACTTTCTTTCGATTGATGATTTAGCTGCTCTGTAAGTTAATGTGTTCATTTAAATCACTCCTAATTATATTTTTATATCCCCATTTCAACCATAAGTAGTCTGAAATCTACGTCTAACAAATAATCCATTTGCTCTTCTACTGCTTCACTTAACGATTTAATATACGGTTGCTCCACGTCAGGCTCATTCGGGTCACGATACTGAAACTCTAGCTCTTTTGTTTCGGGATTTACTCGATAGCTTGACGCTTCTGAAAAGTCTTGAGAATATTGAGTAAAAGGGATTTCTAATAATCTGTATGAATTCGCATTCCTTTCAGATAAAACTTTGAAGTCCGCAATATCTTTTTCGATACTGGTAGGTGTAACAAAGCCGTTAAAACCCCTTTCAACCAATACATCCCCTGTTTCTTTGTCGTAGTATATTCTCCTAATATTAGTATCCATACTTACCTCCTTATTCAAAAGCGCTCCAAAAAACAGAACTGCTAAAAGCTCCTATGTCTATGATCCCTCCACCAGTCCTCCTTAATATTGTTATTTTAGTGTATTCACTTGTAGGAGTGTTTGATTCAAGCAGTACACGAATCGGTAGACCGCCAGTCGATGATACACCATTCCAAGAGTTGTACCATGTCTGATTTAAGCGGAACTTCGCTAACAACCACGTATTATTAAAGTTAAAACCTATATTTATTATCGAAGGCACAAACCCAAGATTTGAAATCTCTACGTATGCGGAAGTTGAGTCTGATTCTAATTTTATCGGCAAACCAGACCCACTTGCTTTTTTAACCCCCATGTCAATTTGCCCTACTTTGGTTGCTAGTTGAGAAAGTGTGTCTGAGGATGAAGCGGATACGCCCTTACTATTCACTGCTGTAGCAATAGAGTTTCTACGAGCGTTCAACGTGTTAGCCATTGTATTTAATGCGGCTGTATTTGTCGTACTTCCTAAGATAGGTGCGATGACATTCTTTATATCTTGCGTCTTGTTTTTTAGTTGGGCGGAGGTATCAGTTTCTAATAATGGACTGCCAACAACTCCTGCCCAATCCGCTTTTAAGTTATTGGCATTTGTAAAAAGCTCATTTAGTGAGCCTTTTAATGTTTTATCTGTTGTTAGTAATTCTGCTGTTCCTAGTTGTTGCTCATATTCTGCCTTATGTTCATCAACGTCTTCTTTTAAAATACCGATTTTATCATGAGCTGAATCTATATCTTCTACAACTTCAGGTTTAAGTTTTTCTCTTCCAACAGTGCCATCTTGAATCATATTTCCATCGCCATAAGTAGGGTCAATTAAATAGTTTTTAATGACACGAAACTCAAAGAATATAGCTTCTTCAGTGCCGTCCCACATTCCGCTAATCCTATCAATTGAGCTGCCATTTGGATTAATAGTATAATGCTCATTTTCAGAAAGGGGAGTTTGGTTTTGAATTACATGTAATATATCGGTTGAGCGATTGAATTGAGAGATTCCAATAGGTATATTGTTTCTAGTGTCAACTACATGAACGATATTTTTAAATTCTCTAGTTCCTGTGGACTGTCCTCTCGTTACTGCTAAACTCCAATAAATTGTATCTTGATTTGGGTTTGGTTCATTTCCAATATTGTCTTGTAAGCAAGCATACATTTGCCCACCAAATTGAACAGCATCATCTTGAATATACTGTATTGAGGGATTATATGAGCCTTTATATCTAAGACCTGTTCCTGCTTCACCTCTGTCTCCTTTTGCACCACGCTGAGCAATTTTAGCCCAGTATTGAGTATTTGCTAGTGGATTAGGTGAGTTTCCTTGGGTACTTTGTCTTGCTATATATGATTCACCTTGGAATGATACAATATTTTTCTTATTGTAAAGAGTGGAAGGATTGTAAACATCCTCAAAGCGAAATTTATCTATTTCATTTTGAAATTCAACTTGCTTTTGCTGAATGAATCCAACTGTCTCTTCAAGAAAGAATTGTTGCGTATTAATTAATGCATCCTGAAATTTATTCCACTCTTCAGGGTCAATAAATGCATAGGACAATTCTTGCGCTAATTGATTAAGTCTATTATTTTCAGTATCAGTTCTGCCTGTTTTAAGTTTCAATTGCTGATATTCAACAACTTTATTTCTATCAGATGCTTGAATAGGGTATTTTCTAATAAAGGAGTCTACTTGCTCTGGAAAACTTGAATAATTCATTTATTAAACCACCTCGCTTGCTTTTAAGTTATAATCATCATTGACTTGCTGAATAAACACAAATAGAGTATCTGAATCAACTTTCTCACTCACATACCTTGCGTACATTCCATTAATATGTTTAAGCAGATGAAATTGATTATCTATGTAGGAGAGTGTAGTATAGCCATTGCTTCCTCTGATATTAAGAATCTCTTTGTTTTTAATAGGATTCTCAATCCAAAGTTTTAATGTATAGTCATTGTCAACAGTAAAACCCTCATCAAACTCCACATGGCAAGAATCTCTTAGATCAATTTTCTGATTGTCGATGTAATTCAGTTCCTCACAATTACTCTGACCAATTATTTGAATAACTTTCCAAGAAAGTTTTATACCTGCATTATCTACATTTTCAGCCTTGAGTTGAACATTGGTTTGTGGTCTGGTGTATAAAACATAGAAAGGTATTTTTCCTGTAGTGTTGGTTAGACCTCTTGAGCTAGTTACCTGAACTTCAATGAAGTAATTTGCCTGTGAAGACAGATTATTAACTAAAAATTGTAGAACTTCACTAGTGGTTAAGCCCGATTCATGTATTTTAGACTGATTTGAATTATAAACATAGAATATGTGATTCCTAATAGGTAGTCCCTCTGCTTGAGTATATTCTGCTTCAAATAAATAAGTAGGGGAATTGATTTGATTTGGAACTGCTATTGAAACATTCGGTCTTGATGACGTTTGAAATATAATCGGATCAGAGGTTGCTTGACTGTTAGCTTGATTATAAACAGTGACTAGTAGTTTATATTCCTTCCCATTTTCAATTAGGGTAGGGGAGAGGGAGTGATTAGTAGAGTAGCTATTTATTCTACTTGTAGTATAGATTAATGAGTTATCAAGATTGCTTAAAATGTCTATTTTATAAGCTACAGATACATCACCTGAAATTCTCCATGAAATCCTATTCTGCTCATTTGCATCTATGGTTGTACCTCTTATATTAATATCAAATGGTTTTTGCATAATTCACCTCCAAGTAAGAAGAAAAAGCCATAGCATTATCGCTTATGGCTTTTCGTAAGATGTTTAATTTGTGATAAGAAGTTCTCAGCATTGTCTGTTTTAATTGTGAAGTCCTTTAAATGGTAATGATTTTCTGTGATAGGCTGAAGCATTTGTGCGCTCACAGGTTTAATTGAACCCATTAATTTTTGTAGGTTAGGGGCAGCAAACTTCGCTAAATTGTCTTGTGGCGAATATAGTTCATTGTTTAGAGCTTTGATGACCGTCTCATTGGCATTTGTATTTAGTAGTTTATTCATTAACTCTGTAAACTTATTAGGTTTACTGTCACCAACGATACCACCTGTATGATAAGCCTTTAAGCCATCAGAAGTGTGCCATGTTCCTGTTCCACTATTGTATGATAGCCCTAAATTTTTTCCTATTTGTTGATTTTCCGCAGCTAACCTATCTTTTTCGGCTTGATTTGTTGTATTAGCCCAAGCTTGACTGTTTTGTTTCATTTGGTCTATACCAGTAGGAGAAGAATTACCCCCATTTGATGGGCTACTACCTGCTGACCCTCCTGAGACATTAGGCGCAGAAAGTTGCATATTACCTAAAGACCTAAAGGCTTGCACGATTTCATTGATTTGCTTCTGAACATCGTTTCCAAACTCGCCTAAACTTAATAGCGTATCAGCGTAGAAAGTTTCCATTAGCGCATCGAAATCTTTAGTTCCTTTTTGAACTTCTTTAATTAATTCATCCCATTGCTTACCTGTTTCTTCAAGATGTTTGTTTTGAAGTTGCTGTAATTGATTAAGTTTATCACTTGTGTCTGCAACTAGCCCATTATATAGAGTATTAAGAGCATTCTTTTGGAGATTTAGCTCTGCAATTTCTTGTTGATGAATATTCTTTGTCTTGTCGAGTTTGTTTTGCATCTCGTTAATTTCATCTTGCATTGCTTCACGAATATCGTCACGTTCATACTGTTCAAGAAGCTCATCTCGTTGTTTCTCTAACTCTTTCAGTCTACCCTTGTCATAGGTAAGAATTTCTTCTCCATCTTCTGTGATATAGGAGAATCGTTTGTCATTTCTTACTTTTTCAATTTCATCTAGAAGTTCTTGCAATCTTTTATTTCGATCAAGTTGTTTTTCTTCTTTGTCTAGTTGTTGTAGCTGTTCTTGTTTTAATTTAATTTGATTTTGTAGTGAGTCTTCTATCTTTTTGTGGTTTAACTGAGTATCACGTATTTGCTTATCGAGAGCATCTATTTGATTTTTAATTACATTTGCATAAGCAGATTGCTCTCTGATTAGTTGCTCAAGCTCTTGTTTGTTTTCGCTTGTTTTCTTTGTCATTAAATCGACTGCATTTGCAATACTAATAATTTCATCTCTTGTCTGAGATAGACTATTTCTTAAATCATATGTAGAGTCTCTAAAGAGAGCATTATTAATAAACCTCTCATCAATACGATCTAACTCATAGATTAAGTCATCAATATTATCAAGGAATTCGGTTGTATTGAAGATCTCATCCTTTTTAATGAGTTCTTCTAACTCTTTATTGAGTTTTTCATAAGCTTTCTGAAGACCTTCTATGTATTGACCTTTTTGCTCCTCAAGTTTTGAACCAATAAAGTCCCTCTGTGCTTGTCTGACAGACTCAATTTCATGTCTAACATCCCACCAAGCTAACCCTAAATCACTAATCATCTCTTCATATTCTGCAACTTGTGCAGGTGTAAGCATCCCACTAGCAATTTGGTCTCTTAAAAAGTTTGCCTGATTGTGAAGAGTTTGTTGTTTATAAGCTAGTTGTGCTAATTGCTTATCAACTCTGTCTGTGTAGTTTTCTGTTCCTTGGTCTATGTATTGTAATTCGTTTGATAAGCGCTTGACATAGCGATCAATTCCTTGGGTTCTTTTATCAAACTGAGTCATTTTAGCTTCAATAAATGCTTCTCTTAATTGAGCTAATCTGTCCACGCCAATTTCTAGCTCATTGTTCACATCGGAGAGAGCAGTTCTAAATTCCTGCATATCCTTAGCGGTTAATTTCCCACTGTTAATGGCTTTCTCGTACTCTTCTTGCTTTCTGCCAAGCAATCTGTTGTGTTCAGCTATATGTTTACTTTCTTGATCAAGGCTTGCTACATATGCATTCGAACCTACTACCAGCTTTTCTCTCTCTCTTTGTAGGCGAGCGATTGAACCTTCTTGCTGATCCATTAAACGCTCTAACTGAGTCATTTTCTCACGAACACGATCAGCATTTCTTTCAGCCTGTTCTAAAGAGACACCTTCTCTACGTAATCTTGCCTCATCACGCATGACTGAGAATTCATGTCTGCCCGCCTCAGAAATCTTGGTGCTATTTGAAAATTGACCAGCTTTGTATTGAATCTCATTTAATTGTTTGTCAATTAGAGAGTTTAGATAGTTAATTTGATTTAGTGCTGCATCACGGTCTTTGTGACCTTCTGGAAGTCTATCAATAATATTTTGCTGTTCTTCGATACTGCGCTCAAGGTGAGCAATTGTTCGTTCATGGTTATCGATTAATCCATGAAAATATTCTTCTTGTAATTTTTGTTGTTGCAGGTAGAGGGAGTGTTGTTCAGCTTGCATATCTTCAATAGACTGACCTTGATTGAATAGTGCTTGTTGATGTTGAGCATAATTACCGATATTGCCCATTTGATTATGTCTTCTTGCGCCTGTATACCTTGAACTCCAATAGCTAGAGTTTAAATCTGCTTCTGTCTGTAATCCACTACTTCCCATATGAGTGAATTTCCCATCACCTTTGTAAATACCCACATGAGAAAATTGTTTACCAGTTGTATTGAAGAATACTAAATCTCCAGCTTGCAAGTTAGACTTTGATACATTTTGCATGTTTGAGTCATTTGCTTGAAGGTGTGCTGTACGTGGAAGCTTAATACCTAAAAACTCATCAAACATTTCTTGAACAAATTGAGAGCAGTCTGCTACGGCACGATTGATGAACTGATCAAAAGTACCATTGAAGTTACCACCAATTTGACCATATCTGAAAGTACCACTATTTTGAAATTGTCTGGCTTGGCTAAAAAGAGCATCTAAAGAATTGCTTGAAGCTGGGGCTGAAGCAGCATTAACACTTCCGCCAAAATCACGTTGATAACCTAAAACCTTTGGCACATAGTTACGAGTCTCTTTAAAAGGAATGTTACCCCATTGTCCATTTCTTTCCCACTTTTTAACATTTCCCGCACCTGCATTATAAGCAGCTAATGCTTTTTCGATATCTCCTCCGAATGCCTTAAGCTGCATCGAAAGATAACGAGCACCTGCCATAATATTCTGCTCAGGATCGTAAGAATTTTTAACACCTAAGCTAGCGGCAGTGGCAGGCATTAATTGCATTAAACCTCTAGCCCCTGCGTGAGAGCGAGCATTAGGGTTGAAATTTGATTCTGCTTTTATAACTGCTGCGATTAAATTAGGATCGAGACCATACTGACTAGCTGCACGGTTGATGATATCAGAGTATTGACCTGAGTAAGTACCACCACTAGCTCTTACGGAAGAGGCAGAAACTACACCACTTTGATAAACTTGCCCCATCTGTTCAAGTCGCTCTAGCTCTTTAATTTGCCTTCCAATTTCTTCTCGTTTTTCTTTAGTTAAGCGAATTTCTTCCTTCATTGCACGTTGCCAACGAGTAGAACCACGCAGTAAATTATTACGTGCGTTTTGCTGCTTAGACATTTCACGATTAAGATCGTCTAAAACTTTTTTGTGCTTATCAGCGAGGAAGATTTCTTTTTCTTTTTCTTTGTTAGCGTCTTTAGTGGCTTTCTCATTGTCTTTTGTGGCACGAGTATTACGCTCTTTGTAATCTGTATTCTTAGCTAAGGCGTCTGTTGCTTGAGATAAACTAGGGATTTCAAGATCAATTGCCGATTGGAGGTTTTCAATTGTAGATTGATAGTAGTTGCCAACTGCATTCTGAAACATTGAAACATTACTAGTAACAGGGAGAGAGCCATGTTCAAGTAAGTGATTTAATCTATACGCACCTTCACCAGTTCGTTGAATCTCATCTTGAATGTTTTTAGCGATTTCCCTATGAACAGTAGCTAAGCGATTTAATGCATTAATCTCTTCTTGCATGTGACTAATACGAGCCTTTGTAGAAATAGCAGAAGCTAAGTTACGTGCATCTTGAGAAGATAATTCACCTTTAGCGAGTAGGTCAATAGCATGCTCAAGAATATCTGCTTGTCTAGCTTCCTCTGCCATTGCATCAATATGTAATTCTGTACCGTTTACTAGGTGAGGGAAGATAGAAGAGAGGTATTCTTTAGTGTCTGCAAGTTGATTTTCGATGTGGGTTAAATCTTCACCATTGTTAGCTGCTTCTTGAAGAGCCATTGTCAAAACATCATAAGCTGCAATTGCATTGTAAACTTCTTCTGTGTTAAGTCGAGTAGAGCCGAGTAGCTGATCGTGAAGAGAGGTGAGTTCTTGTACTTTATCGGCTTGATCGTCTAGGGAGTCGTTGTATGGTATAATTTGCCCGTTTAGTTCTCGGTAAATTTCAATTCCTTCTTCATTGAGCATATTCAATCGCTCAACGGAAGTTATTGGTATTTTGCCTTCGATATCCTCAAATAACCCTAATGCTAACTGGTCTTGAAGCTCCTTGAATTCATTTTTTAGAGCTTGAACTAATGAAGATGCATCTGCAAAGCCGACACCTTCCAGTTTAGAAGCATATGCTTCCCAATCTGTTCCACCTTCTAAAACTTCATTATGTACCGTTTTTAACTCTTCTAACATCTCTTTGGACTCTGCTAATTCAGAAAGGTTTATATCAAGCTCAATCAAGGATTCTAAGTTGAAATTATTACCAAGCTCACTACGCAACACAGCTAGATTTTCAGCATAATCAAGAACCTCATCGGAAATGTTGTTTAAGCTTTCTAAATTACCTTTTGCAACTTCAGTCATATCAATCATTTCACTTTTGGTTGATTGGTATTGATCTACTAATAAAAGGTCGCTATCGGTAAGTTTTTGTGTAACTTCTTCAAGTTCCATTCTAGCTCTTGCATTATCTCGTGTGGATTCTTCTACACTTAGATTGACTAGCTTTATCTTATGCTCAGCGCTTTCTAAGTCTCTTTCGAGCTTAATTATTTCCCTTTCTATCTCTTCATCTGAATATCCTCTAAGAGTCTTTAAAGATCGAACAAAACCATCATCATCATACTTTGCAAGAGTTTTTTGTGCTTTTTCGTACTCTTTCTGATAATCTTTTAAGTCCTCAATATGACTATCGATATCATCACCAAAACCCGCTACGGTTTCTTGATTCTCTAACTGTCTTAGTCTTTCAAGGTGTTTCACTTCAAGCTCAATCGCTTCCGCAGATCTTAGATGAGACTGACCCTTTTCATCAATACGAGAGGTGAATTGGGGCATCAGCTCATTTAAATCGTTGGAAACTTCGAGTAACCTGTCACTTTCTTCTTGAGTTAATTTGGTTTTAGATGAAAGCTCAACATATTCACCAGATAAGCTTTTAATTCTTGAACTATTCTCACTAAATGATTTTTGCTGTTCCTTTAAGTTTTCTTCAAACTTATTAGTCTCTTCTCTTGCTTCGGCAAAATTTGTTATTAATTTCTCTAGCCCATATCCTATCGCTACAAGTCCTGCCCCAACAACAGTTGAAGCAAGTAAGCCTCTAAGTGCTACCTTTACTCCAGTGATAGCTTTAGCTAACAAGCCTTTTGCAACAGTCAAAGCTCTTGTTGAAGTGAGTAAAGTAGTATTATGTAGGACAGCTTGTTTTTTCACTATATTTGAAGATGACAGAGAGGCTGTGTTTTTATTGATGGAAGCAGTTAGAGCCGCTTTACTTACAGTAAGGTGCTGATTGGTTCTAGATGCCTCAACAGTTGCTCTGCTGTACTTTCTAGAAGATTGAGACAATAGCTCTGTAGTAGTTTGAGCTTTAAATCCTTCGGCAACAAAGTTTGATAGGTGTCTGTTTAGCAATAAGATTAAAGGAGATGTAGCACTTAAAATTACTGGTAGCGCACCCATTGTGTCAATTAATTGTGTGACTGCTTGAATAGCATTCGTCACTACAGTTACAAACGCAACTATAGCGTCATCAGCAAAAGATTCTCCAATTGAGACATAAGCTGCTGTTATACTATTGCGCATTTTATTAATTTTTGCTTCCCTTTTTACCCCATCTTTCGATGTACTTTAACACTTATTTAAAAGTGGGAGTAGACTATACAATCACCTTAATTAAGGTGCGGATATGGTAGTCGTTGAGGGTCTATCATAGCACAGCCTTAGATAGTTCCCTGCTTATTGTCCATTATTATAGCGGTTAGTTTTTGACGTACGCCATCCCTATGCTTTTTTCTGCCTTTCGGCTACATTCACGAATATCTTTTCAGATTGCGTTTTAGTGTATAGGGCTTTAGGATTTTCAAGCATTTAAATCCGTTATTCAACCTACATTTCTGCAAGAGGGCACTAAAGTTAATGCGAGTCTAAATATCTCTCATTTTCATTTAAAGCTGAATTGTGAGAGTTGAGTGCTGCACCAGTAGCGTTTTGAGCTTCTGAGTATTGTTGCATCAAGGTTAGGAATCGGCTGAGTTGGAAGCGCCCAGCTAATTGAAGAGACAGGTTCTGTTGTTGTTCTGAGTTTAGATTTCCCCAATTATTTCCAAGGTCATCAAGAATATCGCCTACATTGCGTAGCTGACCCATAGAATCGTAAACTGCCACACCTGCAGCCTCTAAACCTTCAATGCTGCCATTCATAGTTGTTATTCTAGAATAGATAGTTTTCAAGCTATTCCCTAAAATATTTCCGGATTCTCGTGTTACTTGACCTCATTTATACCGTCTCTTTCGAGATACTTTAACACTTAGAAGAGTCGGATTAGACCATATCTTTACCCTTACAGTAGTTGTAATAGGGCAGTCAGCACTTCCAAACTACGAGTTTCACGTAGAATGTACTCCATAAAGGATGGTCGTTACACCTTCAAAGATTTGCATCTAAGCTTGGCACGGTATTACCATATTATCTAAATATAACTTAGGCTTCCACCGTTAGCACATTTAAAATGCACACCCTGCATTTGCAGGTTCACTGACTTTTTTCATTTTGTATTACTACAAAAGGCGACAATTTTATCGCTGTGGCATGTCCTACGAGTTGCTCCATTTCTACACCAAAAGTATTCGCCGCTCCCGTTTTAGTCGCTTATTTCTAAACGCACAGACTATATCATTACCGTAAATTTATTTGACGGTATTCGGCACTTCGATTAGTAACTCATCATCTAACCTACTCCCAAAGGGATAGTCGTTGCACCTTCCTCGTTTTGAGGCTTGGCACAGGATTGTCATATGGTTTTAAACCACTTAGATTTCCCTGTTAGCATGTCTATCCACTGTCATTTCCTACAGCTACTTTATAAGTTAGACACACACCCTTGAGTAATAAGGTTCACCGAATTTTCTATATAATGTTTCCATTATTAGGGGCTAAATTTAACCCGCCTTCTGAATACTTTGAGCAAGGTGTTCAGTTGTAATCGCAAAATTGTTCCTTTTTACCCTGTATTTCTACATATTTATGTAGGGAGTAGACTATACCATTAACTCATTCTAAGAGTTACCGATTGGTAGTCGTTGAGAGCTTTCCATATCAATTTATTGACTTAGGACTATCTCTGCTGATTGCCCAATCTAATCAATTTTCAGATGCAGGATATATTTCTATAAGCCTGCTACTATGATTAGCTCTAAGGGGTTTCCAGCATATTCTCGGTTTTCTTATAATGTCACCACTATAAGGGACTTTTACAAATCCACTTCGTTCAATGCGTCTACAACTCGCATGCTTTCTGTTGCTTCAATATTAAATACTTTAGTAGCGGCAGTTAATTTACTCATTGATTCTTCTAAGCTCATTGTTGAAACGTTGCTCATGAGAGTAGCCATTTCTGCCATAGAAGTTAACTCATCATCACGGAAGCCTTGACGTGCGAAGCCAATGATTGCTTCATTCACCTCTTCTAGTCGATTTCCGAGTCGATCAGCAATTTCAAATGAATTTTGTAAAGTTTTCTCAATGTCCGCTTCTCCACCTGTAACACGAGAGAGAGTAGTCATTTGTGTATTAATGTCAATGAGCGTTTCTACCAATTCTCTTCCAATTCTTATAGGTTGGTAGAAAATAGTAGCCGAAGCCATCCAGATGGGGAATTTTACCAATGCGGTACGCATCATTTCTGTAACACCCATACCAGACTGTTCTAATGCTCCTGCTGCTGTTTTAGCATTTGCGCTTAATTCAGTGAATTGCATATTCAAGCTACGCATTGCATTTTGTAGGTTAGGTGTAGATGTGCTTAAAGCTCTAACTTGACTTTGATATGCCCTTAATCCTGCATCATCTACAGTAGTACCATGTGTTCGCCTTATATTTTGAACATTAACTTGTGCTTGACGTTGGTATAAGGCAAGTTGTCGCTGAAGCTCTGCAGTTTTCTCTCGCTCTTTTCGTGCAGCCTCTTCAACTAATCTTCTAGTTTGTTGCTCATATCTTAGATTTCTTTCACGGGCATTGGCTTCCTGCTGGCTTCTTTGTTGAATGGCTTGTCTAGTAGCTTGCTCATATCTTAGATTTCTTTCACGTTCAGCTTGTTGTTGCTTGTTTAGGTTATATCGAATTTTTTGCTCTTCTTGAAGTGCTCTCTCACGTTGTTTATCTAGTTGAATAGACTGGTCGGCAAATTGCTTTGCATCCCTACTTGCCTCACGAACTGACTGAGAGGTTTGAGACATTGCACCTACTGTTCCTCTAGCCTTCTTTTCAATCTCCTCGAATGCTCCACCTATACCCTCATAATGAGTCCTAGCTACTTTTACACCACTAGGAAGAAGAGCTTCTTCAACTACTTTTCTGGTATTAAGAGCTTGATCTCCAACTGCTTTCATTCTGGTGTTAAACATTTCAATTTGCTTTAATGCGTTTTGATCTATGTTTATTTTTAAGTTAAGCTGTTTTCTATTTACAACTTTTTGTAATTGTTTGATTGAAGTATTGATTTCCGAAACAGAAGCACCTTGATTTATGCCTGCCGTTATGAGAAAGCGAATATCACTACTCATAGTTTCACTCCTTTCTAAAAATAAATAAAAAAAGACAGCTCAATAATTAACTGTCTTTAAAGGAACTTATTAGATTTTCTAGGCTTTCAATTTCAACAAGTGTATCAATTAAGTAATCATTTCCATTAGATTCTAATTCATATATATTAGCTCGGAATGTAACTATCATAGAAAAAGTATTCATAATCAGTGTTTGCTCACCAATGTTAAATTCTTCAAGATTTTCATAGTATTTTTCAACAAAACTGATAATAACTTGGTCTTCATCTTTTGTAGTATTTTCTTTTTTAGCTACTGATTCTTTCAGTATGTTGATAATCAGGTGAGATGAATTCCAAAGTTCATGGTCAATCATTTCAGGTGACTCTCCATATAAGTTATCGCTTGCTTGAGATGAAGAATTGCATGCTGATAGCAATAATATTGAAAATATAACTCCAAATAAAACCACTCTTTTAAGCATATAAAACACCCTTTCACATATAGAATATACCTACTATTTTATTGGTATGTATTTCCTATAGTATATATGAAAGGGGAGGGGTGTATCAACTTACAATCTTATCAATTTTAGAACTTAGCTTTATTTTTAAATTATTTATGTCCTCGGGATATAAAGCAATGAAATGGTATTTATCTAGCGATTCATAGAACTCGACTTTTCTTTTTGTTTTATGCTGATACTCTTGCCAAATATCGCCTCTGTCCCCCATTAAACCAAAGTACTCTACTATTATATTGTCATTTATAATCCAATCGGGGATATAACTTTCGTTGTGTTTCACATTATGAAATAAATTTCTACTTTTGTAAGTTGGTCTTTTAACTTTATTATATTTTGTTATTAAGTAATCATGAATAAGTTTCTCAGGTTTAGATAGCAATTTAGTGCCATCAATTGATATATTTTGTTTGTTGAACTTATACTGCGGATATATTAATCCTAGTATAAACTCTGAGTCATACATTGAATATAGAGTAGTCAAAGAGTAAGCTTCAAAGAAATCCTTAAGTCTGATATTATGAAGTTCGCTAACCGAATTAACCTCTCCAGATTCTATTATTTTATTCACAAGCCATTCATATGCCTCTCTAACATTTTTGGGATCACTCCAGTACTTCTGAGGGACTCTAGTAATCTCCCAATGTTTCCATTTGTTAGGGAATTTATAATTTACGGCAGAATATATCGATAAATTAAAACAGTGAGTTAAGAAGGAGAGGAGTCCATATCTTTCGAACAATTCTCTGCTAATAACTTTTGGTACGTCATCCTCGGTTTTAATAACTCCGTCTTTGTGTAGCTCATCAAAAAACCAAGTTAACACCTTTTCTTTACTTAGTTCATTTTTATAAAAGTTTTTATGAACAGGAAGATTCCACTCTTTAAATGTTTCGGGATATGCTGTAATCAACACTTTAGAAAAAGACCCGCTATAATAAGTAATCAAAGAGCCTAATCCATAATCTGAAAGAATCTTTTTCATTCCCTTAAACCGAGCAATATCCTCGAATTTCTCTATTCTTTCATCTTTAATCATTTCTTCTATGAGCCAATCCACCGCCCATTTTACATTATCTATGTTTCTCCAAAAGTTTTTAGGAACTCTGTTGAATTTCCAAGGCTCGAACTCTCCATTGAAAGCACTGGTTAAAATATCTGAAAGACCAAAACTATCTGAAATAGGTGTTAGTCTGTATTTTAAAAATGCTTTTTTATCCACCATCTTAGGAACATCTTGTAACGATTTTAATTCATTTGCATCAATCATCATTTCCACCATATGTGAGACTAAGCTTTTTGCCTCTTCGAGAGTTATGTTGCTAAAGTAGCAATTTGGAAAGGTTTTGCGTTTTCCACTTAGAATTTCTTTATAGATGGACAGTTTATCCAACTCTTTACCACGTTTAATCATATTTAACCCGTTTAACTTATCCTTGCAATTTTTACAGTTAATTTTAATATTATTGTTAATTCGATATTTATATGTGTCATTTCTAGTACTGAATTTAACTCTACAATTATCGCAATATACATCGATAACGTGTTTGGTCTGATCGGTTAGATGTAAAGCGTCTACTTCAAATTCTTCGAACATCTTTGTAAATTTATACCCTAAAGATAAAAAATGTTGCTTGTTCTTTGAGCCCCACTTCACCTTAATCTTCTGATTTTCTACAATCGCCATCCCTCACCACTCCCCATAATCACTAATCTAATCATTCAACTATCCAATCAATCCTCCAGCACATCCACTAACTCAACATCCTCATCGTGAACATACATATCACCTATGTATTTACCATTTCCATCATATAGCTTAATAGTCTTACCGACCATGTTTACATTATGATATCCATGTTTACGCCTCTCAATTTCATCTTCATTACACTTTACAGATACAGTGAGTTTTAACTCTCCGAATATTTCATACACAATAGTTGATCTCCTCTACAATTGGAATGTTTTTCTTGTTAGCTTTATAATACTACAACTAACTACATGTGTAAAGTAGTTTCTTTATAAAAGTGTAAAATTATTTATTGTGCATAAAGAGTTGATAAACTGTGTAGCAACTACTATAATGTTATATAACGTAGTAGCTCATTGTAGTTTAATGAAGTTTATTTAAATTTAAGTAAGGTGAGGGGAATAGGGTGGCTAGAAAAGTCGTTAGAAAGAGATCGCAAATCAACGCAACAATAAACAAAGAACTGCACGAGGAAATTAGAAATCTCTCTTTAGAAACCGATATCCCAATCTCCAAGCTATTAGACAAAGCAATTGAAATGTTGTTGAATGAAATGGTTGAGAAGCAAGGATATGTAAGGATATCTAAAAACTAAAACAAAGAAACCATTTCTTTATCTGTAAGTAGGGTAGGGGAGTGGTTTTTGGTTTTTATATGTGGATTTGTTGTTGGATGCTGCGATCCCTAAATATTCTAACTAAATAATGTCAACCAACACAAAAACCTCCACACACTCACAATAGAGTAGGGGGGAGGTTTAATCTTTTCGTGCTTTTTCAATTTTTAGCTTATTCTTTCTAATAAGCCGTATTAACATTTTCTTAGGAATGTCTTCCTGTTTGTTTTTAGAGTAAATATTGAGTAGATATACCGTGTTTTCACTTGTTACTAAATATTCTATTACTCTAAACCCACCTGACAATCCTTTGTTTGCACTTGAGTTCTTCATCCGCTTTTTAAATACTTTATTGCCGTCATTGGCAACGCCCTGAATATCTTCTCCAAGATTACCATTGTCTTCAATATCAGCTAGCAGTTCTTCATAATCATCAACCATTTTGGGATATTTCTTAAGCAGTTTTCTAAACTCTGCTTCAAATGTTGGGGTAGTTTCAACTGTGTATTTTAGTTCGGTCATAATGTTATTTTCTGCGAAGCTCCTTGAGGAATTCTCTACCTGATTTTTTACGTAGTTGACCATTTTGAATCATTTCAACCTCACGTAAAGCTTTTTGAGTTTTTCGATGAGATTTCTTTGGAGTGGCTTCAAGTGTTTGTGGACTCATATCTTTCTCCTCCTCTTTACACATATACTCACCGCCCGTTAATTAAAGTGGTATTAGTATATGGTTGTCTATAAGGAAATTATACCAATTTTTGTTGACAAAGACAACACTAAAGGTTAACGGGGAGTGGCGTTATTTAATGAAGTACTGTGATGACTAACGTTATTTTCTAGTAAATGAAGAAAGGATATTCGCTTCGGTAGGATGCTTAGGTCTAACACGCCCAGATATTAAATTCCTTTTCTTGGTCTCTGACTGGAATCTTGAAATGGCATCAGCATATTTAATATTATTCTTTCTGACCCGATCCTCAATTTGATTCAATGGTATTCTTTTCATTTTACCGCCACCTTAGTATTTCTCTATTTGAAGGTAATTGTAACGCTTGAGGAGAGTTCTATTCAATAATTATTGAATGATATTCGAATTTATTCTCAGCGTAAGCCGCAGACACTAAAAGTTGTATTTTAAGAAGTGTCTAAAACCTTGATTTTACTAGGTTTTTTGCATGTGTATTTTCCAATAAAAGTGTCATTTTATTGTGTGATGTGCTGCGTACAATTTGTCATTTAGTCACATGTAGACTACCCAAGGGAAGGGTAGTGTAAATCTAAATAAATGGTAATTAGAATATTTGATTTCGCTCTTCTTCAAAGTCTCTAAGGTCGTAATGCTTGATCGTTGTGGAAACATCGTTATGCTGGGCAACGAACTTTGAAACAATCTCCAATGGAACTTTTTTAATTTCTAATAAGTATGTAATAGCAGAAGCTTTAAAGATATGAGGATTAATTCGTCTACCTAGAATATCACTTAAGATATCTGAACAGAAGTAATCTGCCCAAGACTCAGACATCATCTTAGGTTCACCTTTATATTTCGTTGAGAAGATATATTCACACTCATAATCTCTTTTGTCAATCCACTTCTTCATATATTCTAATGCTTCTTTATTGATCATGTAATTCAGAGGCTTTCCTTCTCCAGTACCTTTTCCCATGACTAGATGAGATAGCACATAGTTCTGACCTTCAGGAATTTCATAATCTAATATCTCAGTTTTAAATTGAATAATCTCGGCTCTACGTGCTCCAACATTAAATGCAGTTGATAGCCAAGCCATACCCAAATAATTCTCATCTGATTCAAGAACTTTCATCATATCCTGATATTCTTCATATGTAATCTTTACTTTGTCATATGTTTGAGTTTTAGGAATAGGAGGGAGACCACGAGTAAAGTTTCTAAACTTTTCATACCTGTCATCATCTTCTGCAACGATGTTCTCAATGTAGTTGTTCAGACTGGATACAGCAGCTTTCTTGAGTGCTTGCCCACTAGATGACATTCCTCTGTTTTTTAGGAAGCTAAGATATCTAAGAAAGTCACGCTTAGAAATTTTATATAAAGGTTTACCATTTAGTGAAGTCTCAACCCAATAGAAAAACTGTTTAAGGGCAGAAGTATATTGTAGAAATGTTTTCTTTCTAAAAGTATTAACTTCTAGAAATTCTTTGACTAACTCTCTATGATCCTCTGAAACAGTGCTCCACATCTCAGGAGTTACATCTGGCAATTTCTTTGCTCGTTCCCTAAGCATATTTTTCTCAATTTTAATCTCCGACATTAAATCACCTACCTTTTAATTTCAATTACCATACTTTATTTATTACATTACATTAAACCCACGCTTACGAAGATCGCTCAAGAAAGCAGCTCTTAAACCTGCGTCATTCTTCAATTCTTCCACAGCAGTGTCTCTAAATCTACGAGGGACATTTTCAAAAGGGAAGGACATTGTATATCCATCTGCTTCGTGGACAATGTAGGCAATGTCTTTTCCATCTTCGTTACGTGTATTGACAATCATTAAACCATCAATGGTTAACTGAACTTCCCAAGACTCTTTTAGTTGTCCTGTACGTGTGTAAAACTGAGGATTATAAGATTGATATACCTCTACTTCAACATGTCTCTTAGCAGTTTCTACAGCATGCCTAGCTACACTACCTTGCTTATCACGTAGAGTAGAGTTGACTGCAGCTTCAATTCCTGCAAACAAACTACCTAAATCAGTAAAATTTTTACTCCTTACCATGTCATCACACCTTTAAATAAAAGAACGCTTTTAACTTATTGAACGATTTCTGCACCTAGCTCATCATCAAGTTTTTCTAACTTCTTCTCAGCAGTTGTTTCAGCTTTCACTTTTACTTGTTCAAAAGCTTTCTCAATAACTTCACGATTTTTCAAATCTAATTTCTCCATCTTTTGATTGATCTGCTCTTGAACACGTTGCATCTGTTCTGCAGCTTGAACTTTACGTTGGAACATATCTTGAATCTTCATTAGTTCATCTTGGTCAAACATATCTTCCATCATTTGATAGAAGTAATCCGATCCAATTAATGCATTGCATTGTTGAATCTTTTCTTTAATGTCCTCAGAGATATCATTACCTAGTTCTGTAAAGTATTTAATAGCTAAAAACATTAGGTATGATTGCTCATATGTATAATCTATTTCAATTCCTAAATCTTGAATTTGAGGAATGTCATTTACGTATTCATTAATCAACTCTTCAACCGTTGAAAGCTTAAAGACAGGGTTGTATTTTAATGTTTCTCCATCCTCAAAAGTATGAGGGACACGTTTATCTAAATCTTTATTATGTTGCTCAATCTTTTTAAGTGTTAATTTCTTAGCTTTTGCCACTCATATCAACTCCTTTTAATCGTAAAATGGGCAGAACTACATAAAGTAATCCTACCCATAATTTTAACTTATTTTATTTATTAACCTTCGATTGGAATTCGCTTAATTGTTCCAATTGTATCGCTACGTTCTGGCTTAAGAACTCGGAACGACATTTCTTGTACAGAGGCTTCACGAGCAGAAGAAGTGTTAAATGAGAAATCAGAACTTGGTTTTACACGAGCATATTCAAACTGAATGTAGTTAGTAGGTTGCTCATCGTGACCAATTTCTAGAGTTTGAAGTACAATGCGAACATCAGCAGGGAACTTAGATGCATTGATATCTAATTGTTGAGTCTTTTCGTTAGTAGCATATGTATAAGTTAATACTTGTACTTCTTCACCATCAGTAAGACCGTCTTCGATAGAAACTGATTTTCCAGTGACAGCAGCATTTAGCACTTCTGTTCCATCAGTCTTTTTAATTACCACTTTATCGATATCTAAAGGTTCTTTATCTAGTTCGAATGTGTATCCATCTGTACTATCTCCTGCAACCTTATACCATTTCGGGAAAGCCCAAGCAACTCCCTCACCAGTAATAATATCAGTACCAACATGCTTAGCTAATGTCTCAAGTTTAAATGTTGGTGTATTACCTGTAATTTCGATTTCACGCTTACCGTGTAAAATAGCAATTAGTGCATCTCCACGACCAGCATTAACATCACTTGTTTCAGTTGTAACGTTGATGTTTGATTCTTGTAGTGTATCGTGAGCTAATACATCACCATCACGATCAATTACTAACATTTCAAAAATATCTGCGATTAAAGCCATTCAATACCATCTCCTAAAATTATTTTAATTTATTATAAGTAGGGTTGTATTAAGATACGCTATCTTTCAACTTGCCTAACTTACTATCTTGTACAAATACATCATCATAAGGATTCTTATGAAGATCTGTCTTTTCAGCAAAATGATCTTTCCCAATTTCTGTTGAGTGACCAATTAATGCCAAGTTTGTTTCGTATGCTTTGAACTTTCCTAGTCGAGCAAACAGTGCTTTTAATTGGTAAACTGTGTAATCTGCTATTTCGCTTGGGTGTTTACCCATAGCTACAGCAAGAGTTGTTACATAATCTTCAATCCCCATATCGATACCACTTTTGGCTCTAGTTTCTAAGACTTTATCAGCAAATTGCTGAACCAACTTATTCTTGTAAACTTTAGGCTCAAATAATAAATTTTGTTTCATGATTACACCTCTAACAACATCATAGTTGTTTCGGTTGATCTCTCCATTATCTAGCTGAAACTTTAACCCATTGTGGTCAACGTGATATCTGACATCGCTTTGTCTCAGAGACTCTTTGAAAATTTCAACTAAGTTTTGAAGAATTTGTTCACCCTCATTGCCTTGCACAGCCGTAAGAAATATTAGATCTAGCAGCTTAACATCCTTGCCTTCGTTATCTTTTAGAATTTCTTCCATGTTAAAATGCTGATAACCTATTGTAATAAGGTTTGCCTTAGACATAAATCTTTCATAGACATGCATTTTAACTGAATGTAGATTTCCTACTCCTTCAATACATATAGGGATATCGAGAATATGATTTACTGTTTCATGGCTAAATAAATCCTTCGTCATTACTTTAAACTCCCAAACGTAAAGGCTAATCGATAACCTGTATAGCTGGTAGGTAATGCATTGAAATTAATCTGACCGCCTTCAGTAAAATCAACTTTCTGTATCCCTGTAATACGCTTATCGAACAATAGGTGAGACAATCTATCACAAATAGTCTCCATTCTAAAGTCATTAGAAAATGAATTATGAGTTAAAACATCAATAAATATTTCTTGATTAGCCGCAAGATAATTACCTGTTGATCTTCTTCTATTAGGATAGATAAGCACACGACACTTCTCAGCACCGTCAAGACCGTCAAATTTAGGTGCAAATACAATCTTGTCTTGAACGTGTTTATATAGTTCAGAAGGATTCATTTCTAAGATGTTCGGTCTTTCTGATGTAACTATTAAGATATCGTCATCTATGTTCTCAGCTCTATAAGTAAGCAGTCTCAACAGTTCTTCGTCTTGTCTTAATACATTGAAAATTTCTATCATGTTTTGACGTAATCTCATTTAATCACACTCCATTAACTGCGGAAGTGAAGTACGTAAGTATTTAATAATGTTCATACACTTAAAGACTTCACGCTTAACGACTTCATGATTATTGTCCATGAGTATAAACTCATCATATAAAAACTCTAAAGTAAGGAGGAGAGAGGTGAATTGGGAATTTCTTTTAAGGAAGGGGAGATATTCTCCTAAGCTTTCAAACTCAAGAAGAATAGTATGGATATTCTTAAAAGCCGACAGATTACTTTCTTCATAGCTGAATAGAGCGTTATGTAGTTTTTTAGCTCTGAAATCTAAATACTCATCAATGTCTACGTCACTAAAATAGTATCGCTCCTTTTTCATTTTAAAGCTCCATTATATTTTATTTTATTATTCGCTTTGGATCTTGTCAGTAAACAATCGAGTAATCCCTTTACCGTTGCTCACTCTTGTAATGTCTACATTGATAATGCGATACCTGTCACCAAACATATTAAACTCCATACCATCTTTTAAGTCTTGGTCTTCGGAGTAGGGGAAGAATATTAACATTCGTCCAGATGGTGCATTTATTTTACTATCAAACTCAGTGTAAACATTAAATCGTGCGTTAACTGTAGCATAGCAAGGTCTTTCAAAGAATATTGGCTTAACGCTTCCGTATATAGGCTGACCTATGGAAGTATAACCTGTGATTTCACGCTCTTCACCAATTTTAACTCTGATGTGATTATTCGATTTTAAAGCATAATAAACAGGTAGTAATTCACTTTCGTTGCTATCATAGACAACATAAATATCGTCATCCATTTCAATAATCCCGCCAATTTCTGCATGGAAATTAGGTTTAAATGTAAATGAACGCTGATCTGATTGGGATTGTGTATATTCATTCGATCTTTTCTCATATGAAATCATTGCTTCTGTTTCAATACCTTCATAACTAACAGCTTTAACAGAAGGGGAACGTCCGAAAGTTTGATTAACTACTTGCTTCGTATTGTTAGCCCTTGCTTCTAACTGATTTCCACCCATCCGATTCATTCTTTTACGAAAAGTTGAATAGTCACTCATCAAAACCACCTACTTAAAGTCATTTAAATCACGACCATGATAGGAATATTTACTTACTAGAGATTCTACTTCGTTTTTATAGTTATCTCGTAACTCACGAATTTCTCTAATATGGTTTGCTTGTGAATATAACTTATAATCTTTTGAACTCATTGACTGCTGCACTAATTCATCTGTATTCAATTTTGGACTTAAATACTCAATCAGCATAAGTATAGATAGGATTTCAATCTCTAATCCATCTAACTTCTCATTAAATTGTTTTAGCACAGTGTCATTGGAATATAAGTCTTTTCGACAGAATAGAAAGTGGGGGATAGCTGACATAAGCCAACCTTCTAATTCATCTTCCATTTGCTCGTCACTTACATCCACAAAAGACCACGTTTGTATCTTTTGTAGGAAGCGGCTATACACTTCTTGAAAGCGAGTAGGCATGTTTACCACCTACCTTTTAGAGTTCTTTTAAAGTTACTTTAAAATGTTTCTCAAGAACATCGATCTTAGCTAGTGAATCAAGAGTACCATTTGTAATCTTTACTTTTGCTTGCTCAAGAACTAATTCTGCCATTCCACGAGGAAGCTTAGCTAATAATCCTTTAATGTCTTCTGCATCCATTTCAAATACTTCTTCTACATCTTCTGGATCTAATACATTTTCATACAAGCGTTTAAGACCTAGACGCTGAACAGCCTCATCATCTAAAACTAATAACCAAGGCTCAGTTAAGAAGCGACCTTGAGAGTTTTTCATAGTCATTAACTCGCCAAACTCAATTTCATCCATTTGACCGTATTCGGTAAAGCGCCACTCATTACCAGTACGCTTTGATTTGTAAATGCAAAGACCGCTTGTGTTATTCATAATTGTTACATAGTCAGTATTAGTTAACTTCTTAGGTTTGGGAGTTGGTTTAGAAACAGGTTCTTCTGCAGTTTCTACTACCTCATTTTCTAACTCAGGAGTTTCCTTAACCTTAGTAACTGTTTTCTTTTCTGTTGCTTTAGTTGTTCTACGTGCCATCTGTAAATATCTCCTTTCAATCATATAAAATAGAGTAGGGATATTTCACCCTACTCAAAATTAATTTTATTTAACTTTATTATGCGAAACGTACAATCCCATATTTCTGTGCTGAGACGACAGTAATACCAGATTTCATGAAGAATTTGTACTCTTGACTCATATCTTCATTTTCTAAACCGTCAACTTCTTTAATACGTGCTTCGCCTTCGTTTACAATCTTAACCATCTTATCTTCTAAAACAGGTACGATAAGAAGGAAGTTAGGATCTACAGCGAACTCATCTGTTCCGATTTTGTGAGCTTGCTTGATTTCATGTAGCTCATACCCTTCAAATACACCAAGGTATCCAACATCATTCTTACGATCTTTCATACGATCAGAAAGTTGAGAAGGCTTAACTTTAGCTAGAGCTTGTTTTGTACCAAGAATCATAACTTGAGAATCGGTAGCAGCTTCTACATGTTGAGCAATTTCAATTACTGTTTCAGGATCAAATGAAGCAGTAGCTTTGTAAGGAGCGTTTACTTTATCGTAAGAGTTGTAAACTGCAGAATAAACTTCGTTAGCAATTTGTTTTTGGTAAGAACGAGACACACGATTAATCATCTCAACCCAATCAATACGCCCAGCCATTACACGAGAAAGTTCTTCATAGATACCAACTCCACGCCAAACTGTCTTGATAGGAACTTCTCCATTATCAATGCGTTGTAGACGGATGTTTTGGTTTCCATCAGAAATTGTAGCAACACGGAATAACTTAGTATCAGGAATACGGAAAATTTGCTGATCTCCCATAGCAACGTCACGCACTTCTGCAAACTCAGAGAATTGATCAGTAAGACCTTCTACTACTAGTACACGTAGAGTTTCTTCTAAAAATTCAAATAGAGCAGGATTTCTACGGAAAGATTTATCAGTAATCTTTTCCTCTCCACCGTTTAATTCAATTAAAGCTTTGCGAATTGCTTCATTAGACTGAGCTTGAGAGAACTCGCCCGTCGAACCCTTGTATGTATCAATTGCCATTTGCACTAATTCTTTTGACATTATGTATTACCTCCGATATATTATAATATTAAAATTTTAATTTATTTTATTAATAGATTATGCTTTTACAACTTTGATAGCGTAAGCTTCTGCACCGTCAAAACCAAGAACCGTTTTCTCGATAACTTTAGCAGCAAAGCGAGTGTTACCAAGCTCAGCAGCAGGGGCAAGTTTCATAGAAGCAGCTTGAGGAACAACATACTCATTTACAACTGGTGTACCTTCAAATAGGTCAGCAGTAAGAGTTACAATATCACCTGCTGTTAAGTGGTATCCACGACCAACTTCACCAGCTTCTAATTTGAAGTGTTTAAGACCTGCTTTGCGAGGATCGTACTCTAACTCAGGTGAAGCGTGTAGAATTACCTCATCTGTTACAATAGACTCTTCTGTAGGAACAACAGCTTTAACTGCTTCTCCATCACCAGAAACTAAACCTTGCACTAGCTCACCAGCATGAGCGAATACACCATTTGTTACGTCTTGTGTGAATACTAGGTGTTCTAAGTTACCCACTTTTTTAGCTTGAATTTTGTCTAAATTTACAATAGCCATTAATATTTCCTCCTAAATTTTCAATTATAATTAAAATAAACACCGCACATTTATGCCGTGTGAATTTAAAACTTATTTGCTTGTATACTGTTCAACTAAATGACCCCAAGATTTTGTATACTGAGGCTTTTCATTAAAGTCCACAGGAATCTTGATAGAATCATCTTGCTTTTGTTTCTTAGAGAATTTAGCTTTCTTCTTGCCAACTGCAACATATAACTTTTCTTCTAAAGATTCGATAGAGAAGTCAGATGCCATAGCTTTAAATTCTTTAATCTCATCTTCATCAAGTTCAGATGAGAATTGCTCAAATAGAGCGTCTTCCTTAATCTTACGATCTTCAGCAAGTTTATTTGTTTTGAATGTACGTAGCTCTGCAACTTCATTTTCAAGTGCTGCAAAGTTCTCGTTAACTTTATCTAGATCTGATTTAACTGCGTTCACTTCTAATTCTTTTTCCTCGGCAAATGCAGATTTCACCTTAGCTAATTCAACATTGCTTTTGTATTCAGCGAAGTCAGAAGAAATAAAATCTGCTTCTACAGGCTCTTCTGTAAACTCATACTTTTTAACGCAATACTGACGTGTTGCAAGGTCTAAGTTTACTTTGTCACCATCTGTAGTGTAGCTAAATGCAACAAGACGACCATTATCCTCTTCATCAGTAGCAATTACCTTTTCTGAATCATGGTCAACATACCAATAGCGATGCCACTTATAACCCCACTCATCTTCTGTTTCCTTAGCATATAGTTGAGCACGAAGTTCTTGAGTAATTTGACTATTAGCCATTGCAAACTCAGTTTCAGGTTTAGTTTCATTCTCATCTTTTGTAGTGTCATCTGCTGGATTTTCTTCTTTATTTTGTGTAGCACCATTTTCTTCAGGCTTGTTTTCTTCATCGGTAGAAGCAAACGCTTGAAGCTTTTCCTCTAACTCTTCGTAAGTAAGAGCATCCATATCAATGTTTTTCTCGACTAAATCTTCTTTTGTAAGAGAATACTTAGTCAGCAATTCATTCTTATCCAATTCAATACCTCCTTGACTCAAACTAAAAGAAGCAACTGATTTATATTCAGCCACCATCTTTGAAATATGATTATCTAGATTTGATTGTGAGAACTGTGGGGTAGCGATAGCATTTTGCATGGCAGGGGTTACATTTTCTCCTAGTAGGCAAGCCCCAAAGAATTTGAAATTGGTAAAGTGGAATAATCCATCTTTAAACTCTCCTTCAAAATTCTCATCAAGCTCCATACTTTGAGGTGCTGTACCTTGTCGCTCAAAAATCTCCATTGGATCATCAAACTTTGTCCAAATCAATCCATCGCACACCACAAACTCTCTTTCAATTCCATCGTCACACATTTTCTTCTCAAAGCGAGCGTTATTATCTTCAGGAATAACTCCTATAGCTTGACCCATATATTTAAGTTTTACATCATTATCCTCAATTACAAGTTCCATGCGATGATCAGAGAAATCTAATTCTCCATCCTCATTTTCTTCCATGTAAGCAAGGATTGGTGTGTTTGCTAAAGAGGGAAGAGCTTCTTCCACGTACTCCTTAGCAAAGTAAGACCCGTTAAAATTCTCACCAAGATGCATTAACCATATTTCAACTTTCATAAAGCGCTTATCTTCAGCTTCATATGTAACTTTCTTTTTAAACTCAATAGGAATAGAACGCAATTCTTTATTCATAATTCACCTCCTTCTCAGAGTGGAATAGTATTACTCTCTGTTCTCGTTAGCTCCTGTATCTCGTGTGGTTAAACCACTATCAGATAAGTTATCTTCATCCTTTTCTTTAGCACCAGCTTTATTGCTTGTGCCGTTGTCGCCTGTGTGAGAAGAAGATAGGGGAGTTAGTTTATCGTGAAGACCAAGCACCTCATTCTCTAAGAAAGCCATATCATCCACTGCTGAAGGAGAATTCCCTAAGCTTGCATATAGTTCAATCTTTACTGGCTTACTAAATTGAGCAGCCTTCAGCAAACGATCAAACATTTCATCCTTATTGAAGCGAGTGATGTCTAAAAACTTTACTTTAAACTTATATGTTTTACTAGATTTGTGTTTTAGCTTGCGATTAACCCAACGCTCAAACTGTCTTAGTATAGAAAAGCAAAGCTCTTCATCAGTAATAATTGATTTATTTAGACCTACGCTTGAGTTATTCTCACTGTTAAATAGTACCTGACTAACTCCACTTTCGTTATAGTATCCACGCTCAGCCTGTGCTACATGGTCTTTATCTGCTTTATCTCTCTCAAGTTTAATAGCGTTAAAGTCCATTGGAGATGTAACTAGACCCACTTCATCAGGAAGTGCTTGTGATGCTCTATTGTGGAATTGAATGGCTGTTTCCAAGTCAATTAAAAACTTATTCGTTTGACCATTCTTTTCGTCAACTGGAATCTTTTGAGTTAAAATAGCATAATTATCAATCTTTGTTTTTGTTTTTCTTAATTGTTTATATTCTTCGATATCAAATACAGAAGGGAATATATTCATAAAGTAGGGTGCAACAAAGTCAAGATTCTCATCTTCAATTTTTATGCAAATGGTATTTTTAGAATCGAGTTCTTGCCATCTTTTAGATGTGTCTTTTTGATACACTTTGTATTTAACTTGAAATTCTTTCGGATATCCATTAATTTTATTTTTATTTAATGGCTTATCGAAATAAGTAAAATCAAAAGAAAAGTTAATACAACCGTCTTCAATGGTAGAGATTTTACAGAAATCTGGATTTAATTTTTGAATAAAGTAAGATTCGCTGTTTTCATGCTCGTAACCATAGAAAATTTCTTCTTTAAAGAGAGTCTTCATAATTTTACTGAATTCATGTTTAAAGTTGTACTTCTCTAGCATGTGAAGATTTTTATAGTAGCTTTTTTTATATGCTTCAATATTGATATTTTCTCTTTTAAGTTGATATGGCTGCACAATATAATCAAACGTTAGCATATTAGCAAAGTAATTAATCAATCTCTTATAGTGAGGACTAAACTGATAAAGGTATAGACTAATCTCACGTAACTGAGTCTCAAACAATTCAGGACTTTTCATGAAATCAAGAACTTTATCTTTAGAATACTTTCGTAGAGTCGTATTCTTTTTATTCATGTCGTTAAGGTCACGAACAACTAACTTTCTCAGAGAGGCATAATCTAACGCTATTCCTTCTTGATTAGAGAGTGGGGGAGAAGAGAGGGTATTTTCTTTAGTCATAAGACACCTCCTTTGTTTTTATTTATTATTTTGGTTTCTTTACTAAAAACAACTTCGAAATGTCAAAGTCTGATTGTTTGGTTTCTGTGATATCTTTCCTTCTAAGCTCACGTAAAAACCAAGCTAACATTGCAACTGTGTAAGCACGGTCATCCCCAACTTTACTTTGCTTGTCAGGGGGAAGGTCAAATCGAACATTTCCATTAGTTCCTTTAAATTCATAAATTGAAACTAACTCTTCTTTTGTGAGGTCGATATTAATAAGTGCTTTTATTTCATCGTCTGTTAGTTTATATTGTCTTGTTTGACCTTCTTCAATAAAATTCAGTACTCCTTTGTGATCGTAAGATTCAGGATACTTAATAAGGTCTAGATTAGACATTTCAATTAAAGACTGAAACATTTCTGTTTTATATTTTTTAGGTGAAAGTAACCGTAAGATATCTTGATTTGCATTAGGATACTTTGAAAGGTAGTTTTTATATTCATCGTTCTCTTTATCAATCAAACCTTTGTGAACCCTGTTGTTATCATCTTTCCAATCCTCTAGTAGTCCGTCACCCCATGCACTAATACCACCACCGCCAGCACCAGAGTCGATTAAAACTGCTAGTATGTTTTGATAGTCTGGAGTTCGAATTCCATTATAATCTAACAGTATCTGCTTGAACCGTTTGATTTGCTCTGGAGTTTTGAGAGGAGTTTTTCTTTGCTTATTCTCATCTGTAAATGTAACAGAGTTGACAATATGTAATTTATATCCAACATTTTCGTCTTCAATAATTTCGCCAATCGTACATACGGAATTATCATGAGAACGAGCAGGGTCGACTGCCAATATGAATTTCCTATTACTTTCGTTAGCCAGTGTAGGTGGTTTTACTTCAGAGTTTCGCACAATGGTCGCTCTCTTTATGATTTGCTGATCTGAGCCTTCGGTAGTGAATATGTTTTTATACTCACGCATAGCCTTCTCTTTGTTTTCTCGCATCGCTGCATCTACTGTCTCTTGAGAGAGAAGGGATACAGGGTATAGCTTTCCGTTAAAGGTAGCACTGATTACAACGTCAGAACTAATATCAGCTACGAAGTAACGCTTATCTCCAAGAAACATTTTCTTGCTAAAATCTCTGTACTTCCGATAGTAGTATGTGTCAGTAGATGATGCAGAAGAGGCATAGATCAACTGATTGGGGAACTGCTTTGGTAAGAGGGTTACGTCAACATCTCCACCAAGTCTAAAATCACTATTTTGAGTAGTGAAAGGTTCTGATGTTGTGAACAGCTCATCAGGAGCAAAACCAGATTCATCATAGAAATTCAGATTAGATCGTTTAGAACGGTTATTGTCAAATGAGCCGTTTAAGGAATTAACGATACTTCCATTGTACAATTTATATTGGAAGGAAGAGGGGTTGTGTGTAAACCCATCGGTGTTTGAAGCACTTTTAACTGTTTCATTATAAAAAATATCTGTTAATCCAGTAAACGAAGCTATCTCACGCTTAGCTATCTTTTCGATCTTCATGAACATTTCCTGACTCTGAGAGCCTACACCAGCCATAATATAAGCTTGGAAATTAGGAATGAGCAAAGACTTTGCCATTATAAATGGAGAGCCTAACGTGGACTTACCTGCTGATCTACTCATAGTCCATAAGACAAAAGGTGTGTTCCAACTGCTCATAAATACATATTTTTGGTAATCAAGAAGAGGCATTCCAAAGAACCTCTCAACGAATTTTACGGGATTCTTACGACCCCATTGAATAATCTGTGCTAATTTCAAGTAGCCTTCAATCTTTCTTGATGAGAGGTTTTCTTTATTCACTTAGCTCAACCTCCGAACTATTAGAGATGAGCTGCTTTTTCATTTTTCTATTTTCCTCTTCTAATTGAGCGTTTTTGCTTGTCATCTTATCTATTATGTCTCTTTGCTCTATTAACATTTCACTATAATCATTTTCATCAAATTGTAATTGCTTAATGATACTTTCATTGCTCAGGTTAGCTACTTGCAGCATTCCTTGAGATGTTTCCACATCAAACAGGTTTACTTCAGCTTCCTCAAATCCTTTTTCTTGTAATTGCTTAATGATTCCTGATAATGTTCCTGATCCCTTGCTTTTGTTATTATTATGATTTGCGGAAATTCCGTTATCTTTAGCAAGTGCTAGAATGGAGGCAAGCATTCCTTTCTTAGCATCCATTAAACTCTTAATCCCACCTGTAGATTTCGTAATTCCAGTTGGATCAGAAGTAATGTTGGCTATAGCTAGATTAATTTTATCAATCTGATTATAAGTTTTAACAATTTCAATTACTGCAGGAAGTTTGAAACTGTCTTCAAGAGTGCTATCATCCAAATAATCAATTAGATTATTATAAAGTTGTCTCTTGTCAGAGGGGTTCTCACCGATAAAGGGGTCGTAACCAAGTATTCTAATAACATCGTCTCTATTTCTATCCTCTGATTCTTGAGGGGCTGATATAATTTCAGTTTCATCTTTTTTGGATGTGCTACCTCTAGTTTCAAAATCGCTATCTTTAAATGTAAAATCTCTATTTTGCTTCATTCCCACAATACTCATATACTTTCCGAATGTATTGCTCTCAGAATTTACAGCAGTTTCCCAAAAATCTTTCTTAAAAGGTTTATCCATAATTTGTAAAAGGTGAATGATATCCTCTTCATTTTCACAATCTCCAACGATTTCAAGGAGACACTTTTTACAAATAGGAACTTTCCCATTACTGTAAACAAAAGTAGAGCTTGCCATATAGAACTCTTTATGTGCTCGCTCAGTCTCACATTTAAGACATTTAATTTTGTCGCTCATTTAATTCACCACCTTGTAATCTCGAAAAGAATAATTTAGAAAAAGCCCATTCAGATAAATGGACTCTATAAAATAATTCTTTTATTTATTTTTTGTTATTTAATAATTTCATCAACGATTCCTAATTCTAGCGCTTCGCTTCCAAACAAATACCATTCTTCATCATTTTTCTTATCGTATAATTCTGAAGTGATGACTGTTTTATCTACTGTGATATCTTTTAGACGATCTTCAAGCCCATCATAATAGTCCATTACTTGTCTTGCTTTTTTGCCGCTATGTGAAAGAGATAAGTTTCCGTCATGAAGTAAGATAGTTGTGTTTTCATAGCACTTGCGATATCCTTTTGTGCCTGATAGTAGAAGTAATGCGCCCATTGAAGCACATACACCAACCCCAATAGTTTCTACAGGGATTCTGCTAGTCTGAATAGCATCAATCAATGCAAGCCCAGAAACTACACAGCCACCATTTGATGAAACATAAAGCTTAATTGGTTGCAGCTCTTCGACAGGCTTATCTTTATCTTCTTCATTCCATCGAATAATCCAATACACTACTCGGTTAATAATTCCCATATCTACTTCTTGATTAAAATAAATTGTGCGCTCTTTAAGTCCGAGCCAATATTGATATTCTTCAAGATTGACAGTTGATTCTTGCATAATTTCCAAGTATTCTTTATCGAAATTTAATTTACTCATATTCTTTAATCCTCCTTATAATTTGTTAAAAGGAGGCATCGGATGGATTTAAAATCCATCGTACCTAATAATTTTATTTAACTTTAATTAATTAAAATTCACACTCATCTTCGCAATCGCAATCTGGTGGACATTGACTGTTTAATTCATCAAGTAATTTCATTTGAGCAACAGCACCGTGTACTAGGCATTGTTTGTAGCCTTCTTCTTTTGCAACAAAGAATAAAGACTCAATTAACTCACGCAATTCATCTTCTGTATCAGAATCTAGAATCATTTCATAGTAGTCTTTAAGCATTCCGCAATCACGACATTCTAACTCGTGGTGTTGCTCTTCTTCTTGAAATTTGAATAAGTTTGGCATATAAAAACTCCTTTAGGATTGAATGTTTAGTTTAATAATATATGTAGCTTCTAAACCATCTTCTTTATTAAATAATAAGAATTTCTGTGATGGAGTAGAAAATAATCTCTTCTGAACAGCATAATCATCAACACCAATTAAAGAAGGGTTGACTATGTGAGAAGTTTTTCCAAATTCTTTCTCTACGTTATGATGGATGTGTCCACTAATTATAAAATTAGGCACATATCCAAGCATTTGAGGGAGAGCCTTAACGCTATTTCCAACGCTATCAAAGTTACCGTGTGCAAAGATAATAGATTCTCCACAAATGTCAGCTTCAATTAATCCGTCTGTATCTGAAATAATTTCAATGTTTGAAATAGGGGAGAGGCGTGACTGCAAGTACCAAGGAATAAGATATTCATAATTCTCTTTAATGGAAACATCGTTCTTGTGCCCCGAACGAGCATGATTCCCAATCACATTATAGAATTTCACCTCAGGGAAATTACTTGCTAACTCAACAAGAACTTCAGCTAATACTTCTGAAACGTATGTGATTTGCTCAATCAATTGCTCATTAGCTTGAACTTTAGAAGATACATGAATCTGTCCTGAAATAATGTCTCCTAGTTGAGCAACATGAAGAGTAGAGATTTCATTTTTCTTACCATTCTCAATAGTTTTATCTACTAACTTACGCACACGCTTATTAAATATATCTTTATTAAAAGTATTAAATTTATTGTCAACTTCAATCCCGTAGTGCCAATCTGAGAAAAGAATAAGCCCTTCTCTTTGGGATAGAGAAGGGGCAGAGGGAATACTATGTACTAATGATTTATGTTGAGAGAGGGAAGAGATAGATTCTTTAATATCCTCTTGGATTTTTTCAAAACGTGCTTGATTGTAATACATTTTTCTATATTCACGCTTCTGATCTTGCTTGCGAATCTTCTCTTTCTCTGACTCTATTCTTAATTCTTCATACTTTGCTAATACTTCCTCATCGTAGTTCTTGCCAACGATATAATCTTTCCACTTACAATATTGCTGATAGTCTTTTCTCCATTTAGATTCATCATAGCTACTGCCAAATTCTTTATTTAATAGCTCAGCAGCTTTAAATTTATCAATTTCATATTCCTCAAGGTGAGAGAAGAGGCGAATGTGATAATCAGCAAACGATTCATCTTGACGCTTCTCTAGCACACTCATTTAGATTCACCTTTTGCACTTTTAAACTCATATGTATAAGCGTTCTTAACGTTTACCGTACCATCTGGATTAACTGTATATGTAAGTCCTTTGTGCATAGATTACACCTCTTCAATAGGTTCGATAGGTTCGATATCATTATCAACCTTAAATGTAATTGAAGTTTCAAGACCATCGAAGCGCCTTAGGACATCGAGGATGCTATATACAGTTTCATTGCCATCTTTATCAGTTTCGGTTGCCGTCATTTCTACAATGTTTACTTTCCCAGTAATATTTGTAGACATAGTTTCTTTATTTTTAGCCATAGTAAATCATCTCCTTGTAAATCACATAAATTTTTAGTATAGTGTATAGTTAGATAGGTATAGACTTTTTTGATATAAAATCAAAGCATGTCAGCACATAATTGTGCTAAATTAGAACGTTCACCTTTGCTTAGTAACACATGACCAGTTTCTTGTAAGTGCTTCATCTTCTCAATTACATATGTAAGCCCGTTAGAATATTGATCAAGATAAGGGTGGTCAATTTGATGAGGATCTCCAACTAAAACAATTTTACTTCTTTCTCCTACACGAGTAAGAATAGTCTTAGCTTCGTGTTTTGTTAAATTTTGCGCTTCATCAATAATGATAAATTGATCAGGGATACTTCTTCCGCGAATATAAGTAAGTGCCTCTACTGAAACAATCTCTTCGTATCCAACTAATAATTTATTAAGCTCATCTTGATCCTTGCAGTCAAATAGAAACTCTAAATTATCGTAAATAGGTTGCATCCAAGGTCTTAGCTTTTCTTCCATTTCGCCTGGGAGATATCCAATATCCTTACCCATTGGAACTACAGGTCTTGCCACACTAACCTTTTTATATTTCTGCTCATCTTGAACTTTATGTAATGCTGTTGCTAATGCTAGTAAAGTCTTACCTGTGCCAGCTTTCCCTGATAGTGTTACCAAGGGAATTGAATCATCTAATAGCAATTCCAGTGCCATTGCTTGTTCGGTATTCCTAGCCTTCAAACCAAAGACATGTTGACTATTATTAGGGTAGTTGTAAAGTTTATGAATTTTATTTTTCTTATTAATAGCAATCTCTTCTTGACTTCCATTCTTAAGAACGTAGAATTCATTTTCTAACATACCTTCACTTGATAGTTCTGAAAAACTATTCTTCTTTGAGATACTAATAGCATGTGCATCTGAATCAACGGTCTTGAATCCTGCATATTGATCATCAGAGGATGAAATAACCTTATCATTCTCATAATCTTCTGCTCCAATGTTTTCTACATCGGCTTTGATTCTTACATTCACATCCTTGGAAACAACTATAACTTTATTTTTCATTTGCTCCATTAATATTTTTGCTGTAGCAATAATCTTATTGTCAGCTTCACTGCTAAGGAAATTATCATATACTCTTGACTCAACTGGTGGAGGAGCAACTTTCAACAAACCACCATTTTCAAGTTTCACACCCTCATGCAATTTTCCTTGCTTGCGTAAATCATCTAGCAGTCTTGCAAAGTGTCTTGCATTTCGACCTACTTCATCCATGAGAACCTTCTTCTTATCAAGTTCTTGGAGTACGACAGTAGGGATTACAACAACATTATTATCAAATGAAAAAATTGCATTAGGGTCAGAAAGTAGTACATTCGTATCGAGAACGAATAACTTTTTCATATGTATTTACTCCTTGTATAATCCGTCATATTTTAAATGATATTTATAAATAGAAATAAGACACCCGAACGTCTCCGAGTGCCTTACAAGAATATTTCACGTTTATGGTGGTGAAGCACCAATTTTTTCGTTCACCCTTATGGTGGCGAGACACCAATAAAAGTTTAATTTTATAGAATGTATTATAGTGTATTTGCGTTTACTTGTATGTATTATTTTAATTAATTTTAAAAAAATTAAGCTTTAACTAGTTCTTTTAGAGCCTTAGCTGATTTAAATGCAGGAACTTTAGTAGCTGGAATCTCCATTTCCTCGCCTGATTGAGGATTACGACCTTTACGAGCTGCACGTTCACGAACCTCAAAGTTTCCGAATCCTGTTAGTTTAACTGTTTCACCTTTAGCTAAGAAACCTTGTACAGCTTCAACCACTGCATCTACTGCTAGTGTACCACTTAAACCTTTTTCACCATCTACGCTTACTTTCTCTTCAAGAACCTCTGCTAAAATACCTGCTACTTCTTTTGCCAACTCTTTACGATTTGCCATAATATATCATTCTCCTTTTTATCATGTAATTTGTATTGTGATAAGAATATTATTTTTATTTACTCTTATCATAACAAGCAAAAAACAAAAAATCGCTGTATCCCATGTAAGATAAGGGTTTTAAGAGTTTTCGTTTTCGTTCAAGTTCATTCTTAACAGTCTGACTCTCTGTCTTTCCTTTTCTTTTGCACATGTTTCACAGTATTTTTTTGAGTTGTAAGATTTTGCGTTTTTCGCTTTAAAGAACCTCCCGCACTTCTCGCATTTCTTTACTCTATTCTCACCTCTATAGTAATCGTAATAGAATCCGATATCATCATATGTGCTAACTTCCATTACACTATTCTCACTATCTTCTATATTATAGAGGAAATTTAACTTGATAAAGCCTTTATTCTTAATCTCCACAAGTCCTAGATCACTCATATCTGAAATGATACTATGTATATCTTTTCTTTTCTTATTTCTCACTAGTGGGATTTTAGATGTATTTGTTAACTCACGATACTTCTTTGTGCTTCCTCCATAATAATGCTCATTTGAAACAGACGACTCATCTCTGATTCTTTGAGTCTCTTTGCTAAGTTTATCAATAACTAGTAAAGAAAATGCTACTTTTTTATGAACGTGGTCGAGTGGTATGCTATCAATTAAATCTAATTCTTTGTCACTAATTTCAACAGATTCAATCTCAACGAGCACATTTTCTTTTTTTCTAGCGTAGTTGAGAGCAGAATTGACAATTTTGAAATGGGTAGCTCTGTCAAAGTCCTTTATATTTTTGCTGGAGAAGTCGTATAGTGATTTCTCACGCTCTTTAGGTGTTTCGCCTAAATATTTGTAAAACTTAGCTAAGATTTGCATTTCATGTTTGATGTAATTACTAGTAAATCCTCTATCGAGTATATTTTTCGCATATGTATACTCATTGTATCTATAGTCTAACAATTAAACATTCACCTCTTTTAATTTATATTTTTCTCCGAGATAGTCAATGTCTCCATCTGGATCAGGATAGGGGAGTAGGACTGTTTTCTTACTGTTGTTTTTTACATTTTGATAGATTTCTTCACCATATGCTCTCCAAAGTAAGTCTTTATTAGATTTAGGTTGCTTTATGTAAAAATAGTGAACCAAAATGTTGATCGCATCTTCTGTAGAAACTTTAAGTTTGTAGATGTCTGCCTTGAAAGACTCAACTTTTTCATCAACAGACAGTTTCTCGTGTTCATCAAAGCCATTGACTTGATTGACTTCGCTTGATGATAAGGCAACGGCTTCATTCACTGATTTCTTATGGTCGCTATATGCCTTGACAACTTGCCTGTATTGCCTGCTTCCGCTGTCCACATCTACACTACTCATTAATAATTCATGCAGTCTTTCATCATCTATAGTGGCATTATTGCTTCTGATGTTAAAATCAATAGATTCAATGTATCTGCACAAATTATTCATCACACAATCACTATCAATGACTGGAGATAGTTTGTAATATAACTTTAGAAACTCTTTTTGTTCTAAGCTCTTTCTTTTTAGAGACTTTAATTCATCGATAGTCATACCAAACTTCTGCTTGCAGGTAATATTATATGAATCTACATGCTTTTTATATTTGTTTCTTGTTCCTTTATAGAGATAGGTGAAGAAGTAAGGGTGCTTGTCTAATAAAATAGTATTATTAAACTCCTTTATTTTTCTCTCTTCTTCAGTGTCTTCATCTTTAACTTTATGATAATTAACCCATGTCTTAGGGATTCCTTTTACAGCTCTGCCTATTTTAGCCTTGTCAATCTGAGCGGATTGGAGCTTTGTGCACATTTTAATTCTGTTCATTGTGACTTCAAATTCTGCACTATCTTCATTTAGTGTGGGAAGTAGTGCATATCCACTAGTGCTTTTATTTGTAATAGCACCTATAGCTGAACCGAAAGAGAATATATCTGCTTTGTACAAATCTTCATCAGTGAGGACTTTTTTCTCTGATTTTGGAGCTTCGTAAACAACAGGTAGTTCATCTTTATACACACCTTTTATCACTGTGGGATCGGAAGTGGTTGCAATAATATCATAATCAAAATCGCTTCCTGCCCAATTCATTGTTTCAGAGCCATGTGCATTCACAATAATACCTGTGTAATTATATCTGTACCAATGATTAGTCATCTCATCGTCTCTTAGACCTAAAAGCAGATGCTCACTACGGTAAGTTAAGGGCGCCCTCATTGAATCAACTACCTTCACACCCTTTCTACTCCAGTAATTAGAATAGTATTCTCTCTTCTTTAATAATCCAGTGACCTCAATTCCACACACATGCTGCATCATGGCATAGGGGTCACTTACAAGTGTTTGAAAGTTTCCATCAATTAAAATTTGACCTAAGCAACCAAGTTTTATTTTTCTTTTAAGAAGATCGTAAACTTTCTTTTTGAAGTATCTATCCCTAATTAAGTCATTATTAATTGCTAGGGCTTTGATCCAATGATTGTCACTTCCCTGTAAAAAATGATTTAGTTTTTCTTCGGTGATATCAGTTCCTAGAAGAAAAAGGAGGGTTTGGTAAACATCTTTCGTTGACACGCCTAAAATCCAATCTACAAACTTTTTACATATTTGTTCAATATCCTCTTTATTAAGATTTAGAGTTTGTAAGAATTGATAATTCATTTTTAAGATATCTTTATCTTTCTTGGGACTATGTAAGGTGACTCCCCATTTCAAGTTATTTTTCTCACAGTTACCCTTGTATTCTTCAATACTAGCAAAGCTATCCCACAGCTTAAATTGTGAGTCTGTAATAATGACATCAATTTCTGACAGGTCAGCGAGGATAGGATTGCCGTCACCATCTTTGTATGATGTTTCAATTAATGTTTTACCATCATTCTCTGTTTTACAGAACTCATGAATGGGGAAGGTATTTAACATCCCCTTTATATAATTTTGCCTTACGCACCATTGAGCAGGAACATAGTCTAATTTAAGCTCGTCCGCCCATTTTTTAGCCATCTCATAGCTAATCAAACCCTGCCCATCAAATCTGTTAAAGGATTCTGTAATAGTCTTTTCTACAATGATATCATCATCGTTAAGACCTGTTTCTGTTACAAAGTTCACTTTTACCTCAGAGTCACTATAGTAGTCTGGAACTAAACAGAAGCGAGGTGTTGATACAGGCATTGTAGCAGAGCCTGCTAATCCCTTATAGGCATTAAGCTTTGACGGTACTAGCTGTTTATTTAAGTCTCTGCCGTTGTCTAATACTTTATCTAGTTTATCTGCAATACTCTCTTCTACAAACACTACGGTTGATACACGAGCCTGACCTGCAGAGCAAGAAAACCTTCGGTAGAAGTTCTCATTGATTTTAATTTTATTTTCATACATATACTTATAGTGAGAAGGGTGATCCATGACGATTGTGACATATTCAGGTATGTATAGCATTTTATTAAGTTTCTCAATTGTATGTTTAAGCTTAGTTGGATCATTTTTATTAAGCTTCTTTTCTTTTTCTAGTTTATCAATATCAGCATAGGATACGCTAGAACGTTTGATATCACGTATAGAGCGCAGCATCTGATTATCGAAGAGAGCTATGACTTCTTTGAATTTTTTAGCTTGCTCAAAAGTAATGCTAATATCGTAGTTAAATTCTTTTAGTCTTGATGACTTAAACTTCAATGTGTAGAATTGTTTATTTTGCAATATTGACTTCCTCCTTTATTTACTGGTCTGATAAGTCTGGGTTGGATTCTTTCATAATCTCCCAATCATAATCATCAATACCTGATAGGTACGGTTCAAGACTGTGCTCAACTTCATTCAGCTCATTATGTAATGATTTCCATTCGCTATAAGTTACTTTATTTTTTAGATTACTCAGTAAGACAAGCACATCTTCAAGATCATCTAAGTCTTCAATTTCTAAAATTAGCTCTCTTACTTTCAGTAATTCTGATTTGTAGTTGCTCATCTGCCAACTCCTCCAATCCAATACTCACTCTGCATTTCATCTAACAGTGTTTTCAGCACCCTGTCATAAGAAACTTCTTCTGTATTCTTATAATCTATGTACCAGTCAATTTCTTTATATGTAGCTTCATCGTTTAAAATCTTTTCCTCTAAATACGCTACAATCTCCTTGATACTCCATTTAACTTTATTCAACTTCATTTTGCTTCACCCATGTTTATCACCTTTCAATTATAATTTATTTTAATTTATTTTATTAGGTCATTTAAGACCTCTCACATCCATTGTGAGCAACATTATGTATTTTCGAGTCTATTTATACTATCTGTTATAAAAATGCTCGTACAAGCCTTCTAGGGTACGATATGGCGATTCAAAAATAATTCATCTTCATGCACCTCCTAATTAATTTTTATTTATTTTATTGATAAGCTTATATTAACTTATCATTCTATTATTTGTCAACAGGTAAAATGCAAGTACCACAAAAAATAAATTTTATTTAATTAGGACAGGAAACTATACAAGCATTCGACAATATAACTAAAGCAAGAAGCTTGATATTTAAAAATCTCTAAAAATTTTCAAATATCTTTAAAAATATTTAAATATCAGGCTTAGGACAGGAGGGGTGTATATGGATTACTTTGAAGCGATAGTAGGAGGATTAACAATTGAAGAATTAAGTTGTTTGGGTTTACTCCAAGAGGAGGACGCTAATGCACCATTTAAGGCAATACCTCAAAAGACACTAAGAGAGGAATTGAATTTAACCACCGCAAATTTCAGAAGGGTTATTTTGTCATTAGAAGCTAAGCAGCTTATAAAAGTCATGAGGGATAGAATGAAGCACAACATCTATATCACACATTACGGGGTTGACGCATTAACCCTTTCATTAGAAGGAGTTGAATAATATGTATGGATTTATTGGCTTAGGTCAGGCAGGTAGTTCAATTTGTAACATTGCTTCGAAAATGAATTTTCCTTCTGTAGCAATCAACTACTCAGAAAAAGATTTACTGTCGTGTGTAAATATTGAAGAAGAAAACAAACTCTGCCTCATAGGTAGCGAAGGAGTAGGTAAAGATCGTCAGCAAGCTATTAAGCTTATGAATACAAACTGGGAGAGAGTAACGTCATTTATTGAAGAGAAATTCTCGCATCCTTCTATTGAGATTATCTTTATTGTCTATTCTACAGGAGGCGGGAGTGGGAGTGGAATCAGTTCATTAGTCATTGACCTGTTACAAAATAAAATGAATAAAGTGTTCGTTGCATGCCCTATCCTTCCTAGCTTAAATGAAGTTGCTACAAGTCAGCTCAACACAATAGAAGCTATGAGTGATTTATCTGGATTAGATATTGCAGTATTGTCAATTGATAATGAAAAAGGTAATGCAACAGACAAAGGGGAGACATATCAGAAGATAAACTACAGATTCATCAACCAATTGAATCAGCTTCTTCATTACACTGAGCAGGAATCGACTATCTCCAATTTAGATAAAAGAGACCTTTTAACGCTATTTAGTACACAGGGATTGATTAATATTAGCGAATTGAATCTTGTGGACTTAAATCATTCAGTTGTCGAGAATGAAAAATGGGTTAATCAAGCCTTAATTAAATCGTGGGATGATCAAATCTATATTACTCCTGAGAAGAAGCGGCTAATTAGAATGGGGCTGATTGTGGATTGTCATAGCTCAGTTCTGAAAAGTTTAGAATTACAGCAGCTATACAATCAATTTGAATCAGGTGAGCCATTGGCATTGTATGAGGGCTATTACGAAACAGGTCAGAATAAAATACTCACAATTTTGACTGGTCTTTCGTGGTGTGAGGCACGAATCCGCAAGATCGAAGAAAGGATTCAAACTCAAGAAGTTAAGCTAGGGAGCTTATTTGAGGAAGAGATACGCTACACACCTACAATTTCTACTCAAAGATTCAAGCAGCCTGCACAACAAGAGAAGAAAAAACGCTCTGCATTAGATATTCTTAGCAAGTACAAACGTTGATTTTTAAAAATCTTTAAAAATATTTAAATATCAAACTACTACCAAGACTGAGGAGTGATTTAAATGGGTAAAATCGAAATGGCTAAGAAAGTGATTGAGAATTTATGCGAAAACAAAGTAGGTATCCTTTTAACTGATGAAGGGATGAAACTGATTCAAGAAGCGGTAAAACAGCAAGCTCTCGAAATAGCTAAAGAGAATCAAAAGTATGCTAAAGCCTAGTTTATAAGTTTACTAAGATAGTAAATTTCATCTTTCCTGTGGGTAATATGGACATTACCCGTATCTTTCCCACTACTTTCCCGTAATTACCCACCCATCTTTCCCTGCTAATTTCCCAAGGTGGGTAATTACAAAGTGGCTTATTTACAAGGTTTTTAAGGTGTTTCAAAAGGTATAGATTATTAAGCTGCTTGCTCTACCAAAAATATTTTGCTGATATAAAACATTAGAAAAGGTGATTGAAATGACGTGGAGAATTACATCAAAGTTTGGCGATATGGAAAGCTTTAGAAATTCACCCCACAAAGGTATCGATCTGGCTATGAAAGAAGGGGAAGAATTATATTCGATTAGGGAAGGTGTAATCAAGTTCGCTGACTATGGCGATAAAAATGCGGGCAGAACTGTGTTCATTGAAACAGAAAGTGGTCAGACATTCATCTATGGTCACTTGAGTAAATTTACTAATCATTTAAAAGAAGGAGACTTTGTAGAGAAAGGAGAGTTGATAGGCTACGCAGGAAATACGGGTCATTCTTACGGGAGCCATCTTCATTTTGGTGTGAGGGAGGGAGGGAAGTTTATCGATCCCTCCCCTTATATAGAAGACATTCAAAATATGGGAAGCTTAATAGCTGATGGATCTTCTTCTATTGATAAAGGATACTCATTACTTGAGTTGTTCAGTGGCAGTCAAGATAGTGTAGCAAGTTTCTTAAAGCACTTCACAACAAATTTTATTTCATTATCTGCAGATTTAATTAATCACTTTTGCATTAATTATTCTGTGTTGGCTCAGTATCTTGAGTGTTTCTTCAACTTTTTCTCTTGATAAACCAGTCTCTCTAATAATATCATCGCTGCAATTGTTTAACTGTTGTTCCCAGTCATACTCTTCAACTTTCCATCCCATAAAGAAAATACTCATTATATATACCTCCTAAGCATTTTTGCCAGCATCTTTAATATCTCTAATAGTAGTGCTTAATATTTCTTGTTTTGTTTGTGGTTTCTTAGCCATTACATTCACCTCAGTAAATATGATGAGCAAATTGGGAGGTTTTTATTCATGAAAAAAATAACTATTGAGTTAAATGAAAGTACGGTGAAAAGGTTGGAGGAGCTTGCTAATTACATTGATCTTGAAAATAAGCTCTTCTATAAGATTGAAGAAACAACAACTATTGAAGAATTAATAAAGGGTTCTATCATTAGACAGCTTTGGGAAATGGAGGTTCTTCTAGGCGATAAAAAATTAAACAAGGATATCGAGAAGGTAGGTGTATTAAAGAACCGCTTCAAGGAATTAATGAAGCAACACGAAGTAAAGCAAATTGAACTTGCCAAACTTACTGACATAGATACTTCCACACTCAATCTCATTCTAAATAACAAACAAACTCTTTCTCTGGAGAATTTCTTGAAGTTGTGGACTGCTTTCAATCATCCTCCTATACGAACAGTTCTTTATAGAGAGTAAATTTTTCTTCAGTTATTTGTAATAGTACAAATTTCAATTCTCATACACTTGAATAGATTAATAAAAAGAGGTGATTATTTATGACTCCCACAATTATCGGAGTAGGTTGGATGGCAGCAAAGACCGCACTATTCCTTGGAGGATGCTTAGGAATAGTAAAGGGTGTTCAGCTTCATCATAATTTTCAATCAATTAAAAAAGACAACAGCGTAGAATCTACACCAAGAAGGAGGAAAACAAATGTCTATACAGGTGAGAGTGCAAACGAGGAAATTAGAAGAATGCGTGAACTACAAGAATCCAAGTAAAATAATTCAGCTTAAAACAGAAGAAACAGATAAGGATTTTTTAATCAGTCAGTTCAGAGAGGAGGTGAAAAGTTTGCCAAAAGGGAAATTAGTAAAACTGAAAAATCAGTTGCTAAAAACTCAAGTAGCATTAGCGTCAATATTGGCAGCCGTGAGTCCGAGTATAGTAAGAGCAGAGGAAGTCAGCACAAACATTCAAGCAGGCTCACTAGGGCTTCCAACACCTCCAGAAATAATGGAGTTTGCAACGATGTTAATAGACTACTCAATCATACTAGGGTTAGCAATAGGGTCGGTATGGCTAGTAATAAGCCGACTGTATTACTTTCACCCCAAAAAGAATCAGCATCAAAAAGCAATGGACGCTTTCAGCAACACAGTAAAAGGAATGGCACAAATAATCATCACACCGACCATCATAAGGATCATCTTGACATTAGCAACCATTTTACTAGGCGGTTCACCAGCATTTCATCTTCCTTTCTAAACATAGTTAAAAAGTTAACTATACCCGCAGCAGTCTTCTCAACTGCTTTTCTTGCGACAGGGTTTAACCATGCACATGCAGAGACAAAGAAGACATTATGGGGTTCACTATGGGAAAGAGGAAATATTGAAAATAACCCCTATACTAACTCAGGAACATTTGAGGGAGCTTCGTTTGGAAATAACTATACAAAAGCAATTGAACTATGGAATGAAATAGGGGAGAAAGTTAAGGTTGTTTTAGATTGGATTAACAATATCAATGAAAATGTTTCTGCTTTATCAGTCAACTTATTAGCTTGGTGTTATGAAACGATTTCAAGTATTGTGCTACAAGTACCTGCCTTTCTTTTTACAAGCGACATATTTAAAGAGAACATGATGAATCTTTCTTTTGTGTCGATGGGATTAGTGACCGTAGCTTTTACTTATAACTCAGTGAAGCAAATGTTTGATCTTAAATCTGAGGGTGGTAGATCAAGTAAAATAAAATATGATAAGTTTTCTGATTTAGTAAAGCGACTAGGTGTAGTGGTTGCAGCTATGGGATTTGCACCATTTGTTTTAGAAAAGGTATTCACATCCGTCAATATGCTATCAAAGCTCATTGCTAAGTTGGGTGCTACGGGTATGTCAATAGGAGAAATAGTTCCCGCTTCTACTTCATCGGGCTTTGATGTTCTAGCTTTAATACTTTTTGATATCTTGCTCATAGGTACCCTTATACCTGTAGCGCTGCAGAATGGCAGAAGATGGTTTGATTTGTTTGTGCTGTCTGCACTTACTCCAGTTGCTTTAAGTGCTTGGATATTCTCAGACACTCGCAAATACTTTACATTATGGTTAAGATCTATTCAAACCTTATGCACTGTGCAGCTTGTGTACGCTTCGTTTATCACATTCATAGGCTTACTCATATTCTTAACAAGATCAGCAACAGGTGGAATGGAAATGGTATTTAGATTGCTTATTGTAGCTGGAGGCTTATACCGAATGGCAAACCCTCCTGCATTTGTTCAAAGAATGTTAGATAGTAATCAAGGGAATATCTTTGATGTACTTAAAGGATTTAAAACAATGTTTAGCTTGAAATCACTTAACCTTGCTAAGCCTTGGTCACTTGCTAAGCGAATAGGTAAAATTAAATAAAATTATGGATGTGATTATATGATAAAAAGAATACTAGAAAGCTTTCATGATTCAGATGAAGAGCGCTATCAGTATCAGGATTTCTTACTAAAAGATTTTGAAAGGGTTCTTGAAAACAATTATCTAGAACTCTCATATGTCACAGCACTATGGAAATTTACTCAGGATGAAAATAAATGCTATCTACACGCCCCTAACTTTTGGAAGAAACGAGGATATAAGCCTGTTACAAATGGGGTGTCAGTAAAGGCGAGTAGATGGTATCGTCTAGGGTTAATAAAAGATTCCTTTTATCCTATTGGAGTAGGTGAAGGATTCTCATTCATCTCATCTTTATTAGGTAATAAACATCTTCTTAGTGGCGATGATGAGATTATTTTGAAGATTAATCTTAAAAAACGTGTGGGTGGTTGGCGAAGTGAGGAATTAGAGAAGTATCAACACTTTCTAAATGGCAATGCTCTTGCTGTTGAAAATAAGACAGTGCGTAAGTTTGCACAGCTATTGAAGAGAGGAGAAGATGCCAATGATAATATCTACACTAACTTAGAAGACATTGAACAGAAAATAATATCCGATCAGTTTCAGTTTGAATGTTTAATAGGCGTAACTAGTGAATCTAATGATCAATTAAAGACATTGCTTAGCCTAATCAATAAATGTGTAAATGATTTAGCTGGACTGAATCGCTTTGATCTAGTTAGAGCAACCAATCATTCTGAGCCTTTCTATAATAAAGAATATCTATGTAAGCAGGAGATACTTTCTTTAACTAGTGTAAATGATTCATACGAAATTACAAATGACCTGATTCCTCAAGCTCCTGTTGTGAGTGGATCATATGTTTCTGAATCAACAAGTGACTCTATATTTGAATTACTCCCCCGAATAGAAGTCACAAATGATTCTAATGAGCACTCTGACATTTCTAAAAGGATTATAGCTGCTTTAAAAAGAGTGGGTGTAATAAAAGGGAAAGGAATGAAGCTAGATAGTGAATTAAGCGGATTAAGCTTTATTCGATGTCAGTATACAATACCAGAAAACTTGGTGTTCACTAAAATATTTGAGAAGAATAAGGATTTGCGGGTGGCGTTAGGTGTACCATCTTTGACAATTGAACAGGGAGATAAGCCTGATACAATTGCATTCTTAATACCAAAGGAGGATAGAAAACCGTTATACTTAGGCAATATTCTAAGCAGTCCAAGTAACTTATCTTCACTTTCTAAATTGGATATACCTTTTTTCATTGGTTTAGATCCATTAGGCGAACCAATCTTTATGTGCCTATCAGATATTAAACATTTGTTAGTTGCAGGTCAGACAGGAGGAGGAAAGTCTGTTTGGTTGAATCAAGCGATTCTTACTATGCTGTTAATGATGACACCAGAAGAGCTTGAGCTGTATCTAATTGATCCAAAGAAAGTAGAGTTTAGCCAATTCAAGCAGTTTGAGCAAGTGAAGATAGTTGAAACAGATGCTGAGAAATCAGTCTCTATCTTGGCTAATTTAATCAATATTATGGAAGAGAGATATGAGTTATTATCTAATGCTAATGCTAAGTCATTGAAAGATTACAATGCCAAATCAAACAATAAATTACCTTATATTGTAGTTGTAGTAGATGAGTTTGCAGATTTAAGGATGTCTAACAAGGTAGTAGTTGAACACATAGCCTCTTTAAGTCAGAAGGCTCGTGGAGCAGGTATCCATTTAATTATTGCTACTCAAAGACCTGACGTTAAGATAATTGATGGCTTCATCAAAGATAATCTTCCTTCTAAGATATGCTTTAGATTAGGTTCTAATAAAGCTTATTCTACCGTATTTGGAACGGGTATACCTTTTGAGTTGCTAGGTAAGGGACATGGAGCAATGAAAATAGAGGGTCAATTAAAGGAGTTTGAGCAATTTCAGAGTGCGGCTATATCACTTGATAGCAAGGAAGAAGAAAAAGCTTATGAAAGAATAGCAAACTACTTGAAGCGAAATGGGCATAAGAAAGAATCAATAGTAGACACTGATGAATCAATAGAACAAGAGAGCGATCTCGACAGGCTAAAGAAGATTATTGCCTCTACAGGTGAAACCAGAGTAACTACTTTACGCAAAGAGTTAGGTATACGTGGTGATAAGGTGCAAGAGTTAATGCAAGAGCTAGTAGTAGAAGGATGGCTGCATAAACACGAGTCACGCAACAAAGGATATGAGCTAATAGCAATAGATGAAGAACTAGATAAATGGAGGGAGTGACACATACATAGTCGCTTCCTTCTCCAATTAATAAAATAAATTAAAATAAATAGTTGACGTATTAACTAGTTTATATTATTCTATTATTAACTTATTAATAAAGGAGGAGAGAAGTTGAGAGGGAAACAACTTAAAATTTTACGCATTCAGCATGACATAAAGGCAAAAGACATTGCATTGGCACTAGGGGTGAGCAAAGCGTACATAAGCATCCTAGAGAACGAAGTGCAGCAAATACCTAAACATATCTACGAGAAGTGGACTACATACATAGAAACTGTCAGCAATAACATTACAATAAATTAAAATGATAAGGGGTTGTTAGTTTGAACGAGACTATTAGTTTAAGAGTAGAGGTAGCGAAAGAGATTAGATACTTCGATAACGGATTTGGTATTTATAGCTTTTATCCATTAAGCAATCATAGCTCTGTAAAGATCAATAAGTCATACGGGAACTTCTCGGTAAAAGGAAATACATTTCAATTGGCTGAAGGAATGGAGTATGAGATTGAAATCACACCAACTGAATTTCACCCTCAGTATGGTCAGGGATATGAATTTGTATCAGTAAAGCAAGACAGACCAACATCTGCACAAGAGCAGCAAGTGTATATAAAGACACTTCTAACGGATACTCAGGCAAGAGCTATCATTGATAAGTACCCTAATGATAAGATTCTCGATTTAATGAGAGAAGATAAGTTTGATTACAGTGACATTAAAGGAATTGGAAAGAAAACGTATGTGAAAATCAAAAAGCACCTTCTAGACAATCTTGATATTCAAGAAGCTATTATTGAGCTTAAAGATTTAAAGATTAGCTTCCCTGCTATGAAGAAACTAATTGATCACTACGGTTCAGCAGAAATGGCTGTACAGAAGATTAAAGAGAATATCTACAACCTATGTAGCGTATCTAACTTTGGCTTTAAGACAGTGGATAAGTTTGCTATGAATAGAGGCGACAGTAAAGAAAGTAGAAATAGAATTCTTGCTGGCTTAACTTTTCTACTCGCACAAGAGGAATCAAACGGTCATTGTTGGATGAGTAAGTTTACATTAATGGAGAAAGCAAGAGAACTGTTAGAGATTTCAAGAACGATTATCGAGGACAATATTGATAGCTTACCTGAAAAAGCTTTTTATGTAGAAGGTGATACTGTAGCAAGAAGGGTTGCTTACAATACTGAGAAAAATATCATGAAGAAGTTAATTGAATTGCGAGATGCTGAAAGTAAGATTGATGTGAAGTATGATGAGGAAAAAGTAAAAGAATTAGAAAAAGAACAGGGATTTGAATACTCAGATGAGCAACGAGAAGCAATTAAGTTGGCTATGGAGAATAATGTTTTAGTTATTAATGGTAAGGCAGGTGCAGGTAAGACAACAGTGCTTAAAGGTATTGTAAAGTTACTTGATCAGTATAATCATGCTGCTTGTGCATTATCTGGAAAAGCAAGTAAAGTTCTTTCAGAAAATGGATTACAGGGTAGTACGATACATAGATTATTGGGAATTGAATCAGATGGCTTTAAATACAATGAGGATAATCCTCTTCCTAAGCATATCTTGTTTATTGATGAAACGAGTATGATTAATATCTATCTCTTCTTTGACATTCTCAGAGCAGTAGAGAATGGATATAAGCTTATTATCGTAGGAGATGATGGTCAGCTCAGTTCAATTGGCTCAGGTGCTGTATTAAGGGATTTACTTGCTTCTGACTTACTTCCTACGATTGAGTTAACTAAAGTACAACGTCAAGCAGAGAAGTCAGGCATCCTTTCTATTGCTAATAAGATTCGTGAGGGCGAACAGATTATCAAAAGTGGTGACTATGGTAAAAAGGTGTTTGGTGAACTGAAGGATCTGCTGGTCATTCCAATGGAACATAAGGAGCAAATTATTGATTTGACGATTGATATTGCAAAGAGGAAATTTATCAATAAAGACTTGCATGAGTTTCAATTCATTACTGGAAGGAAGCAAGGTGGAGATATAAGCGTATACGAGCTTAATAACGCCTTACAGAAGGTCTTTAATGAGAAGAAGGGTAAACCTATTGAGAAGAATAAATACTCGTTCTATGAGGGCGACAAGGTTATCCAATGTGGAAATAACTATGATGTAGATGGAACAGGTGTAAATGTCTTTAATGGAACAATTGGAATCATTGAGAAGATTGAACATGGAGTAACTGATATTGATAAAAAGAAGAAGAACTTTATCCATATTCAGTTTGAAGGAATTGAAGAACCAGTTGTTTACACTGAGGATGATATGATTATGATTGAGTTGGCTTATGCGATATCAACACATCGTAGTCAAGGTAGTACCATTCCATACGTCATCTTTGTGTTTGACTATGCTTCATATATGCTACTGAGCAAACAGTTCTGTTATACGGGGATTACAAGAGCTAAGAAGGGTGCTGTAATGATTTGTGAGTTAAGTGCCTTACGCCATGCAATTAAAACTGATGTAAGTGATATGAGAAGAACGTTCTTGAGTGAGTTGTTATAATTAATTAAAATTATTTTATAATTAAGGGTGATTGTTTTGAAACTTATGCTAGACACTAAGGAATACAAAAGCAAGCCAGTATCAGCAGGTGAGGTTACGAGTAGGGTTGTAAGATACCCTACTGACCTTTCTCCTGAATCTTTGGCTAATGAAATAGTTAAAGGTAAAAGTTTCGTAGCTGGATATTTAAATAATAAAGTGAACGGTAAGATTAAGAGACGTGTTGACTGTTGGACTTCGCAGCAAATTATTTGTATGGATTTTGATGATAACTACAGAATTGAAGAAGCCATTAATGACTTTAAGGATATTGGAATGTTTATCTATAAGACTTTTAATCACACTGATGAACACCATAAGATTAGAGTTGTATTGGCTTTAGATAAACCTGTAACTAATTACAATCAATTTTATAGACTGATGAATGAATTACATAAACTCTATCCTCAATGTGATCAAAGTTGTAAAGATGGTAGTAGACTATTCTACGGAGGTAAAGAGTGTATTATTTTAAATTATAATAATAGAATTAAACTTGAAGATTACATTGATACCTCTATTGATTATTCTTCTATTAAAACAACCGCTAATACTACTAAAAGTAACAATACTAATACTAAACAAGTCAATATTACAAGCAGTCAAGTACAGGTGGTTACTAGTGTTTTAAATAATATACTCCCTTGTAACCACCACAACTTGAATATGATAAAACTCATTAAAAATAAGGATATTGAAGCATTACAGAGAATTTTAAGTCCAAGTCCAGTTGTATTTTACACTTACACAGAAGTATATGATTATATTAAGCAGCAAGATTTGAGATTACTGTTGGGATTAGGGGAGGGTAGCTGCTCTTGTTTATTTCATGAAGATAGCAACCCTAGTGCTAACATCTTCTATGGTGATGAAGTGCAAGGGTACATATATAAATGCTTTAGTGAGAAATGTACATTTAAAACAGGCACAATAAGAAAAGTCATTGAAAGGATTCTTGGCTGCAATAAAGTAGAAGGTTTGAATTTCTTGATGAAACTCTATAGAATTGAATTGAAGGAAACTGATTGGCAGAAAGAACAAAGAAGAATCATTGATGAAAACATTCGATACTTAATGAGCATTGATTTACAAGAAGAATATCCAGAGTTATACATAAGAATTAAAAGATATTTAGGTGATCTGACCATATTGCATAATATTGCAAAAGAGAATCTTCCTGCTGAACACTATAGCGATGAGAAAATTGAGTACTTGTTTTATGCTAGTGTGAGACATATAGCAAACATTAAAGGCATTAAAAATATAAAAAGAGTTAATGATATTGTATCTTTGTTTGCTTATTTAGGATTGATATTTAAGAAAACGAAAGATGATATGCCACAGAGAATGATTGAAGATGTATCGAAAGTAATGAGTGATAAAAAATCTGATAAGTTAACGTTCTTTGCTTTACCGTCATACTCACATGAGATTATGACATTTGGTGAGGAAAAAGCTGTAGAGTTCAAAGAAAAACATTTCTCGATGAAAGGATGGTCTAGAGAGATGCTTCTAAGATCACTAGGTGATGAAGAGGCAAATAGAGTATATCCATTGCAAAAAGGTAAGCAGCTATCTAAACAGAGTGAGTGCAATGTGAGTAAATTGGAGACGTATTGTTTAGACTTACTTAATGAAAATGGATGGATTATTGAAAGTGAAATCGTTAATAATGTTGTTCTGAGCTTTGGTGGTAAAGAGTATAAGAAAATACAAATTAAGAAAATGCTTGGGGAGTTTATTGATAAGTACGATTTAAAAAGAAGTAGATTAAATAAGAAGATAAAAAATCTTCTCAATGTAGAGTATGAGGGTTCACCATTTATTATATATAAGTAAATTAAAATTATTAATTCAATACATACCTTAGAGACGTGTAACTAGCGTCTCTTTTTTGTGTTCTATTTTATATAGGGTAGTAGTGTATGTGAGTAGGGATACGTTTAAATTGTAAAATAAGCCCCCTCTATATGGATAGCTGCTTATATATATGGATGATGTGTTAGACGTAGAGGTATGAGTAAAGTGATTGATCTGTGAGTAGTGTGCCAGTCGAAAGTGTGTGATCAGATGAGTGAGTTGAGTGATTAATAGTAGATACGATAAGGGTTATGTGAGGATTAAAGTGTGAGTAGAGTGAGATATATGAAGAGAGGAAAACAGGTGTCGTATTTGAGGGTGTAAAGTGAGTAAAGAGTAGATAAGATGGGAGATATGTGAGGATTAGGAGGGTAAGATGATCGAAAAGAGTAGATGGGATAAGGGGTTGAGTAGGATGAGAGTGGAAAAAGGGGTGATTTAGGGTAAAGTGGGGAGAGAGAATAGTGAGGGGAATGGGGATATTTTCGAGAGAAAGTCGAGAGGGGAATTATCGAGTGGAAAATTAAAGTGAGTGGACGGATAAATGTGTTTGGCACATAGAAAACCTAGTGTCAAGTCCATTTAACGTTAATTATGCCCCTCCTATATAAATTTATCACTATATAATTAGAGTTATGTAGTGATATAACCTTCTTTATTATTTTATTTTATTAAGACTATATAATTTTGTATTATGTAGTGATGAATCCGACCAATTGAATCAAAATGAAAAATTTAAATGAACGAAAAAAGATAGAATTATAATTGCAGCCGAGACCACTATACCACTGTACTAATGAACTAGTACACTGATATCGGCAAGGGTAACAGGCGGTTAAAGTTATAAGACTTACCTTTCTTCTCCTCACTCCTTCCTTACACTCACCAACTCACACTCCTTCTTTCCTTATCTCCTCTTATCTCATCCTCACTTGTCACCAAACCAAACCACACAGCCCAAACCAACTCATTCCCTCACACTATCCTATCTCCTCACACTATCCTATCTCCTCACACTCACACTATCCACCCTTACCTCACACTATCCACTGTCCATCTATCCATCCATCCATTCCTTATCCATTGTCCCAACAAACTCAACTCAACTCACATCATCCTCACACTATTATACATCTATCATATATCCACTCACTTCCCACAACTCTGATCAATCCATCATCCAAACCATTCACAAACTCACCAACCAAACGAACCCGAACAAACCAAACCGAACTACACACTCTATCACATACTAATATACATACTCATATATATTACTCTTACACTATCCATCACTTGCTTATCACTTGTCACACTTTAACCTCTAACATATCACACTCTTATACCTTCTTATCTCCTTATCTTATCCTTATATCCATCTATCCTTATACTTCCCTTATACATCTATTACCTTTATATATCCTCTTATACTATACTTACTATCTATTACTATACATACTCTTCACACTTACCATACTATCCACTAAGCAACCTTACAAGGCTATACAGAGCCATACACATTCTATACAACTCTAACACCAAACAATAAATAAACCTTTACAATAATTAAAAATTAATATACAATAGATAATGATACACATATACTATCATATCTCTTCACTATGTATTACGTATCACACTACATATCTACATATCAAAAGGAGGAAATACAATGCAAAAGAATAAATTTTATTTCTGTTATTCACCAGTACAACACAAGTATTTACACAATAAGAAAGGACTAGCATACATATGCTCTGCTTTACATGAAACAACTCATAATAAGTTTTGGTTATATGAAAACAATGATACATTATCAAAAGCATTAGAGGATTATAGAGAGCATATGTCATTTCTTAATAATTAGTTATCTAGCTTAACTTATACTTGTATCTGTTTACTAATGAACGTTATTTAAAGGAGTTGTATACCATTAATAATATTGATAAATCTATTCTTACTGCAATACAGATGCACACACAAGAAGAGGCTGCAAAGTCTGTTATTGATACGCTTGATAGTATGGGAGTAAATACCGAGAATTTAGGCGTAAGCTTATACATACAAGATAAATCAAAGGTTAAATGGAAAACTAAAACTCACTTTGTAAAAATCTTTTCAGGGGAGTTGAAACGCTTGAGACGTAATAATATTATTGACTATGAATCATTGGGCTTACTGACAGAATTAAGCGCATATATGGACTTTCAAGGCTGTTATTTAAGAAATGATGATGGCTCTTATATGTCCCAAAAAGATATAATTAATCTCACTGGTTGGGCTAGATCAAAGGTAAGTAACGTCCTTACGGACTTAATTAAAAAAGAATTGTTGCTTTTTACGACCCAAAAAGAAGATAAGAGAAAGAAAAGATATTTCTTGAATCCGAATCTTTTTTATATTGGTAATGAGATACATAAAGATATTAAAAATTATTACACTCATAAAGATAAAGAAGAGTTATAATATTATCGTATTGTTTAAACTGTATAGATACTATAGATAACTTTTTTGCTGAAATGAGCTAAAAACCTAGTTATAATAAGCCTGAATGTGAAAATAATATGTCCTCAAATTAGTACATATCTATAAATGAGTGAATAAAAATCCCTTTATAATCCATACCCTTAAAAATAATATGTCCTTAGATTAGGACATATTATTTTATCTTCCTATTCTCTTCAATCCCTTATAAATCAACCTTTCCACTAACATTCCACTATTCACACTAAGCAACCAACACAAATAAATAATCATTAAAGATGATTAAAATAATATTTGTATTTATTGTTCTAATGTGTTAGAATTACTTATATAATAATAAAAACAAATTCTTGGAGGTTTTCAATATGACTATTTGTACTCGTTGCGGTTCTTCTCTAAAAAATCCGGTAAACTTTGAAGGTAAAGCATATGGCTCTGATTGTGTGCAAGTTGTAAGCGGCTTAAAACGATGGGAAGTAGATTCAGCAGGCAACGATCTAGACAGTTATATCATCAAGAAAGCAGCAAGAATCAAAAAAGCTCAAGATGAACACAAAGCAGCAACTGAAAAAGCGGCATATTACACTGATAAAAATAATTGGTTAATGAGTGTTCTTGAAAGCATGGCAGATCCTTCAAAAGTAAATTATAATACGTTTGCGGCTGATATCTTGCGCTTACTATATACTAGAGAAGTTAAAGAGCTATCAGAAAAACAACTTTTAATTTTAGAGGATATGTTTGCAAGTGGTCAAAGTGGAATCGAAGAAGGAAAGGTAAGGTTAAGTTTTCTATTAGCTTGCGAACTATATGATATTAATGATAAAGCAGTACAAGAAGAAGCAAAAATTTTCATCTTATCGTATGCAACCTTACAAGAATTAAAAGGACTATGCAAAGAAAATAAAATCAAAGGATATAGCAAGTTGAAGCGTGAAGAACTTGAAGAGTTATTAGTAAATCATATTGAATTATAAAGGCTGGTTCTCACCAGTCTTTTCTTTTTTATATAATTAATACAATAAATAAAAATAATCCTTTACAATACACATTAAACTGTGGTATTATTTTCTTGTAAGGGAATTACCTACTTTTCACCAACAAATCACATTCTAACTCATTAGAATAAACGGAGGTTTTCACAATGACAAACATTCAAAACGTTATCAACTCAACTCTAAAAGCAGCTTTCTCTAATGATCTTTTATTCTTCACTTACTTACTAGTTGCATTGTTCGTTGTTCCTTATCTAGTTATTGCATTCGTTGCAATGTCTCCTATTGCTTTAGCGGTTGCTATGGGATCTCCTTCACTTGGTATTTTAATCCTTATCATTGTTAAAAATTACGTTGATGAACTTCAATTCAAAACAAATTAAAATTTATCAAACTTATCTAAAGGAGGCTATTGCCATGAAAAAGATTGTATTCTATGCGCTTGCTAAACATGTGACAGAAGGTAAAAAGGATATTGTGAAAGCTCTGAATGATCGTCAATGTGATACATCAAGCCTATACCGAGAAGCAAAGCACATGAGCAAGTCAAAAGGCTATGAGCTTACATACAAGGAGTTTAAAAGCCTTTTGAAAAGTCTTGTTTCTGCTAAACTGGTATGTTTCAACGTAGAAGAATACTTTTACAATGGTAAGCAAAAAGCCTTTAGATACTCTTTCACTAAAAAGGGTATTCAAGTATTATTAAAGGAAGTTAAAAAGGATAAAAAGCAGCTTTCTAATTAATCAATTAATCATCTAAAACTAAACAAAACGGAGGTTATCACATGAATTTATCAACGTTATCAAATCAGCTTAAAGCAGGGGAGAAAATAGGAAAAAGAATTGAATCCATCCAATATACTAATAATTGTTATGTGTGGTCTGTAAGAGGCTTTAATGATGTAATCATACATGACTATAAGGAAGCGCTTGATGTTGCTAGAATGCTTACAGAGGCTTAAATAATAGCCTCTTAGCTTCCTTTCAATCTTTAACCAGTAACCAATAAAAGAATTTAAACTAATTCAACTCAAAAGGGGATAAATTAAAATGTTAAAATCTAAACTTATCAAATCAATCAAATCAATCGCTTTAGCTATTATAACCGTTTCAACTCTTTTCACTCTATCAGCTTGTAACCAGTCACAAACCGAGCAATTAAACCTTGAACAACTTGCAGCATGCGAGGAATGCTATGTAATCAGTCATATAGAAGATAATACAATTAAACTCACTGACTCATATGACACGCTCACTATTAACGCTCACGAGCTTGTAAACACTGATTTAAGCGGTTTGAAGTATAATAATATGGTTTACTACTTATATCAAGATGGTTCAATGATTAAGCCATATGAAGCCGTTACAATCTATTCAGCTTCTATTGATCAAATTGTTTCAACTGACCAAACAATCGAATATTATGCAAGCAACGAACAAGACGGTTTTTATTTCACTTCTACCGAGCTTCTAACCAGTGATAAGGATATAAATATAAGTGATGATGTATTACTTTACTTTCATACCGATAATACTATTGATGGATTAATAAGAGTTTATAAAGGTAATTAAAATATAAAAGGAGCTTACCCTATGCCTAAATCAATCAACTTTGATCAATTGTCTCTACGTGCTATTGAATTAAAACTAGACATTCAATCATTCAACAATACTTATCATTATAATCAAACTAAATCATTTTCTAATTGGTCTCAAGTTGCCGACTTCCTTCACACGGAACGCAATAAAGAACTATCTTATATCTTTGTTGCTGGTTATACTCTTAATAAGGGTAAAATTACGTTGTATTACTCTATAGGGGAAATTTACACGTATTAGGCTACAATTGTATTACCATCTTTTAAAACGCTTAAATGAGCCATTTAGAAGGGTTTAAAGGGATTCATTAAAACAATAAAATTAATAAAAATAAATTTAATAAAATACTTGATTTATTAGAATCTAACATGTTAGAATAAAGATAGTTAAAAAAGCGAAAACGAAATAATAAAGATAAAATCATTGGAAGGGCGTGTTTAAAATTAAGAACTTTAACGATATTAAAGAACAGGTGAAAGCTACCGATATTACAACTTACTATACTATGGAGATGGTCGGAAAGTTAATGGCTAGAAGAGACCAATTGAAAATAGGTATTGATGAATTATCTGTGATGTCTGGTGTTTCTGCTAGTCTAATAAATTTAATTGAGGATGGAGAAGCTTTACCAACTTTAGAAGCTGTTATAAAATTAGCTCATGCATTAAAATTAAATATGAAATTAGAAAATCAATAGGAGGAATTACAATGAAAAATATTACATCTATCTTTAGTTACTTCAATAAAGAATATGGAGCTAACATGATCATAGGACAAAAGGAGTTTGAAGGCTTAGAATTAGAAGAGGTTAAAATTGAATCTAATAAGATCTTAGAATCTTTAAAGCTTATTAAAAGCGAACGAGTAAACTATATTTTACAAGTTGAAATTGACGGACAAAAGAGGATTTTATGTGATGGGATTGCTTAATGCGTCCCGTTGCATCCTTTAATTAAGTAAATAAAAATATTATTTAGGAGGATTTAAACATGTATGTTAAACAACTAAGCATGCAGCAACAAAGAGCCATAGCAAGAAAGATAAAAGCCCAATTAATAAAGCTGGGGCTTACTAAGGAGTAACGAAAAGAAGCTTTTAAAAATGCCATGAACTCAAAACTGTATGATCTTGATGAATTAATAAATATCAAACCATACCTATAATACACATAACAGATTTAATGAAATATCGCTGGGATTTTTTAAAAATTAATTAAAATAAAAAATGGAGTGATTTGAAATGACTGTAATGACAAAAGAAAAAATTATTCTTGACAATGAAATTGTAACTGAAAATTTTATTCATGTTGATTGTGATCATACACAGTTTTGTAAAATTGAAAGAATCAGCTTGCCAAACATTAAAGAACTAGAAAAGCAAGTCAAAGCATTTAGAAAAGAACTAAAAGAAAAAAAGGTAAAATTAAATAAAACAAATACCCTAAAACTACTTAAAGAAAAAGAAGAGTATAATGCAGCCGTAAAAGAATACAATGATACTTTTGATAAATTAGTCGACTCTTGGAAAATTAAGCTTGAAGATGGTTTATATGTTGGTTATAGTGATGATGAGCTTTACAACGAAACTTTAAAGCCTTTAGAATGGAAATTAGAAAAAATGTTTAATCGTTCTGAATTGCTTTATAATATTAAGAAAATTGAAAGTAATTTAAATCATATTAAACAAGAATTAAAATTCGGAACGGAATATATTTCAGTATCTATCTAAGAATAAAAAGTAATGGAGATGATTTTAATGGATAAGAATTCAAAGAACTATAATGATTTATTAAGATGGATTGTAAAAGATATTAAAGACCTGCCGAGAAGAGACAGAAAGACATTAAATGAAAGATACTTGCATGGATCTATAGGTACATTGGACATGTTTGGAGTGGTTACGACTCAAGAGGAGTTTAAAAGCTTTAAAAAGGACGTTGAAGAGCTTACAGGCATGGTTTTTAACTAGCCTGTAAGCATTCAATAACATATTAATTATGAAAAGGAGAATGATATAAAATGCTATCTGTCAATGATCATTTAAAATATTTAAAGAAAATGAAAGAAGTAACTGAAATAAATAGGGAAAGTATGAAACTAGAAAACATTGTAAAAGAAATAAAAAAAGACTAATTTTCATCCTATAAAATATTCATTTCAAGAGGAGTGTTATTAATGAAAAAGAATCTTATTAATTTAATTAATTACATGTTAGCGGAAGAATTAAGCGGTTTTAATAGCGTGACGGAAGAAAGCAGAAAAGAGCTTGCAGCGTTCATTGGTCTGTTTAGTGAAAAGGTTGATCTTCTTCTATATAAATTCTTTTTCATTAATAATAAGGTTGATAATGGAGGAGCACCAGTACTTAAGGAGATACTAAAAGAAATTAGTTAAAATAAATTAAAATTAACAGTATACAAATTAAATCTAATATGTTAGAATGAAGTTAGTTAAGAAATACGAATTCGGGAGCGAAAAAATGAAAACAATTAAAGAACTTAATCAAGGTGAATGCATCGTAGTAGCTGAGACACCATGCGGAACACTAAAAGAATATAAAGGGAGTTTTAACCAAGCTAAGCAAATTGTATTTATGTGTGTACCGCAAGAATACAAAATTCTAGGATATATTCAAAACTAATTAAAATAATTGGGGGCTATAAAATGAATTATACAATTGAAGAATGTAAAGAAATGATTGATCTAACTGAAAAAGCAATTGAAAAAGAAAAGCTGAATTTAATCAATGCGCAAAGTGAAGAGGAAAAGCAGCAAATTTTATTTAAAATTAAAATTGGTGAAATTGATATAAAATACTACAAAGCGAAAATTATTCAGCTAAGCAATTAGAATGAAACTTCTCTTTTATCGAATGTAGGAAATTAAAAATATAATTAAAAGGATGATGAAGAATGACAACTTATACTTTTGATAACATTGATGTATACAAAAAAGGAGATTTAAAAGGATATGTGCAAGGATTAATCACTTTCAGCTCTAATGAAACAGAATCAACTCATGAATTTTTATATAGAACGATGATGAAGCAAACGGGAAAAACTTTGAAATAGTATCAATTGATTATGGCTATAAGGTTACAGGTATTGAAAATCTATGGAGTGATATTGAAGATGATTTAAAGCAACTTACATTAGCTTCTTTTCGATAAATCAGTGATTTTAATTTAATAAAGATATTTAAAATTAATACTTGCAATGTATTTTCTAACATGCTAGAATGAGTATAACGAGCTAAGCAAGGCAGCAAACAAAATAAATCAATTTATGGGAGTGTGTCACATGGCAAAGATCACAAAGAAAGAATACAACCGTAGAAAGCAACTAATTTTAGATGAAATTAAAAATCAAAATGAGTTATTAGAAAGCTACGAAAAAGCAGCTAATGAAGATTTTGAAAAGGCACATGCTGAAATTGGCGACAAGTGGAATGAGGCTCATGATAAAATTTACGACTTAGAAAAAGAATTGAAATTCCTTGATGATGAATGGGACAAAAGAAACTGGTCACACCAAGATCATACCGAATGGGAATTAATCACTAATAACATTGATTAATAAAATTATTTAAAATTAATATTAAAAATTAAAGTCGTTCTATAGCTGTTTAACTGGTCGTGTAGCTATAGAACGAACAAAGAAGACTAATACCACAGGAGTGATTGAATATGTATACTACACAATTAGAAACGCCACTAAAAGCCATTGTAAGCAAGTTAGAAGCATATGCAGGGGAAAAGATAACTATCTTTAAATATAATGATTTTGGCTTCCCTATAGCCATACAAACGACTTTAAAAGAGTTATCAATACAACCATATGCACAATATCAAAATACGCTGAAAATCGTTCACAAGCCGAAAAGAAAGCGTAAATACTGGGGACATCGTTTTTATGAATCTGATCAACTAATTGTAGTAGAAGGATGGCACGATTTAGACACAAGATCAACACATGATACAATTGGCAGTAATCAAAACGCAGTTACTACACAATCAAAATATGCATGCTTTGATAAACAGTATATGAAAGATATTAATAAAACTTTAAACACTGGTATTATTGTAAAAATGAATGTTTAATCTTGCTTATCATTTCTTATATGTTAGAATTAATTAACAACCAGTCTAACATATAAGAAATGTATACAAAACGTGTACATGATACTTAATAAAGATATTTAAAATTAATTTTAAATAAATCTTGCATTTTATCGGATGAATAGAATATAATGGAATTAAGATAAAATTAAAAATTATTAAGGAGTTGATACATATGACTGAACAACAACTATATACTTTAGTGCATGAAGAGTTATATAAAACAGGCTCATGCGTCCCGAATGTATGGAGACTTTTGAAAATTGCAGACGGTGAAAGAGTTGCAATATTTGAAGCAATTCAACCAAGAAGAGGGAATATAAAAATAAGGCGAACAATAAAAAAGCAAAGAATTAATGATGAAGGAAAAGAAATTTGGTTATATAATCTTTATAGATTCACTAACAAAAAAGAATTAAAAGATGATGGATTATTAGAAGATGTGAGACCAGATCATGAGGAGGGTTAAAAATGAATGTATATGATGAATTAAAAGACCTATACAATTTTGATGAAATGGAAGAATATAAACCATCTCTAGTAAAAATATCTTATACGATTGATAATGTATTATATAATGGTCATTCTTTCACTACTCCAAGTGGCTTAAATGTATTCACATATAGAACTAAGGGAGCAATGGGGAATCATTGGAAATTGTACGATATTGATAATGGTAAGCATTTAATTTTTGGAGAGAAAACACGTAAACAAATAATAAAAAATGCTGAGTTATTATAAGGAGGTTGTAAGATGAATAAAAGAAGAAAGAGGGCAATTAATAAAGCTAAATTTTATATGGAAGTATACGAAAATAAAAAGTATTGGACTTGGAGATTTTCAAACATGAGTTATAAATAAAATACGCTTTTTAAATAATAACTAGCAGGAAATGAAAATTTTTAGTAATATTAAAATAAAGAAATTTTGGGAGGGTTCTACATGGATAAAGAATTGCTTATTGATCATTTGGAATCTCTAGACTTTAATGAGGGCTTTAAAATAAAATCAGAAACATTTTATTTTGGTGTAATGAGAGTAAATTTGTTTGACTCTGATTCAATAGTTTTTACAGTTTATGGAGGAGAATTAAAATCTTACTGGCTTGAAAATCATTCTTTTGAAGAAGTAGCGGACGAAATTGAAAAATATATAAATGGTTTTGACTACAAGGATTTTCAAAGAGGATTAATTCTTGAAGATTGTGTGATAGTTTAATACTTATTCCTTTCTAGCTTGCATGATCAAGCCATCGTGCAAGTCATGAAAACGAATAATACAATCAATTAAAATAATGGAGGTTGTTAAAATGAATGTAACCAGACTAGAAAAAGGCTTTTCAATCGTATCTGAGGAATTAGGGATTAATGCAACATATCATCTTGATAAAGTCAGTGGTAAGGGTTCTAGAAAGCATAAAGAGGACATCATAGCAGCCGTTGAGCTATTCGTTTCTAATGAGCAAAATAAAGCCAATGAAGAGAAGCAAGCTAAAGCTGAATCAGTTACTAAAAGGCAACCTCACGTTGAATTATTAGCGGTGTATGATGTACATATTACAAGCGGTTTAGATAGTCATGGTTATACAAATTACAATAAAACATCTTGGCAAGTTATGACAGGGGAACAACTAAACAAAGCTATTTCCCATTCTGAGGTTTTAGAATTCACCAAGCAAGAAAACGTTGAAGAGCGTTTATATAATCTTGGTACGTTCGGTAGTGAGTGGATTGATCAAATAGCGTCAGATAGCCGTTTTATGGTTGTTATGAATGGTGTTCATGTTACTGGTCTTTCTTTATTGGAAATGACTGCAGCGGGGAGAAGCTTCTATAAATTACATGAGAATAAACAATCAAAAGAGACATTTTTGAGCAATGCGGTTAAATTTTCAAATGGTAAAATTATTAATTTAACTCCTCTTCAGTCAGACAGGGATATTGAAAATATTGATATGGTTGAACGTGTGACAAATGAATTAAACAGAGCAAAAGAAACGGGCTTTACTTATGACAAAAAGCAAACATTAAACAACCTTAGAAAAAAGATGACCTATGATCTAATGAATGAATGCTATGTAAATTTAAACAGTGATGACCAGTCAGAGCTTTTAAAGTTGATTGAAGAGAATAGCACCAATGAAAAAGTATTTGATGATTATTTTAAGGATAAGGACGCTTTAAACAATCCGACTAAATATATCATTGAAACAGATAAGAAGCTGAGACAGGGTTTAAACCTACGCTATGCGAACGATATGAGCGACAAAGCAGAAACAGAGCTTGAACAATATCACATTGAATTGCAACAACTAGGGATGGATTATAAAGAAGATAATAAAAATGAATCAATTAAAGATGATCAGCTTTATAAAGTCATTGTAAGTATTGATAGAGATTCTAATGAGGTTGGGGAATTTGTAAAGGTTTTAGATGCTGAATCATACAAAGACCAGTTACACATGAATGAAGTAATTCAATTGATTGAAACTGTAAAACCGTATAACAGTAAAGTAAAAATATCGCTGGACGAATTCACCTTATCTGATCAGCAAGAAAAGTTTATCAATGAGCAACTAAGCAAGCCATATATAAAAGGTTTATCATTGCATCAAGATCAATTAAATGGAAATATTTATTTCACTTGTTGCAACCTAAATCATGATAACGCAGCTCCATTCACTTATAAAGTTGATCAGGCGGGAGATAAGCACAGTTTAGGCTATAACGTTACTTTAACAGACTATAAGCTATTACAATTCTTTGATGATCATTACAACGTCCTTGATGCTTCTGAACGATTTAAGAAGCGTAGAGAAGAAGTAGCAAAAGAAAACTATTTAAAATACTTTGACAAGGAAGTTAAACCATTCCTGACACATGATGAGATGGGGAAGTTGATTGAATTAGGGGATAATGTAGAATCATTTAATAGATATGTTAGCGAGTTAATCACTAAAGCACAGAAGAGGAAACAATTTATTAACTAATTAATCCACCTATAACAGAAATTAAAATAAATCGCTGGAGGTTTTTAAGATGATTAGAAAGTTTAAAGCATTGGATAGTACAGAAAGATTTATCGTTGTATTAGGGTTAGTGGTAATAGTGGGATTGTATGTGCAAGCAGCGTTTTTAGTATAACAGACAAGGTGAAAAATCGCTGAAAGTTATTTAAATAATTATTAAAATAAATAAAAATAATGGTATCAATTAATATGTAAGTGTGATATAATAGAAGAAACAGAAAAGTAAAAGCCATTCCAAGATAAGAGAAGGTGATCAGATGAGGCAGTCGAATAATAATTATAGTGATTTAATCTTGATCTTCGATAAGTATAATTTAAGTACGGCAGCAGTAGCTAACATGATTTATGAATCATATGACCGTTTTGAGAAGGATTTGCCTTATGATAAACATAGAGAGTTTGAAAATGATTTAATTCCTCTTATGGGAAGACAGGGAGGTTAAAGCATGCATTACTTAATTCAACAGGCAGAAGATTTAAAGCAGCAGATCAAGTTAAATGAAAAAGAGATTGATAATCCTGTGCTGGTCTTGAGTGTATATAGTGCATTGATTGATCTAACAGAGTATTTAAAGGAAGATAAACAATTAAAATGAAATTCTAATTTTATGTAGAAATATTATAAAAAATATTATAAGGAGATGGATGAAATGTCAGCAGTATTAAAATTAGTTGAAGAGACTAAAGAGGTTAGAGATAGTCTTGTGGAGAAGGTAGATGTACTAAGCAAGGTAAAACAATTATCATTATTGCCAGATGGTTCACACATGAATTTAAAGCAAGTTGCAGATTATTATAATGTGGACACAAGTACCATTAAAAATGTTATGAGTCGATATAAAACAGAATTTATGAGCGATGGAATAAGAGTGCTGAGAGGCGAGAAGTTCAGACAATACAAAGAGAGATATTTAAAATATAATTATGAATACAAGAAAGCACCGTCTATGACATTATTGACAAAAAAAGCAATCTTGAGAATGGGAATGTTACTGAGGGATAGCGAGGTTTCACAAAAGATTAGAGAGTACTTACTTAATGTAGAAAATGAATCGCATAATAGTGTTTCTAACAATGAAGTAAAATATAATGGATCATGGACAAAAGAATTAATTGAAGAGGTTTTATATAGCTTAAACATTAAATTTAAAGAAGAAAAACCATTAATTCAGTCAATATCAGAAGTTGCTGAGGAAATTAATTGCAAACCGACAACATTAATAACAAAATGGTATAAAAAAGATACTGAGGAGAATCCATCTCTTAAAACTCTATTTGCTACATATTCTGAAAAGAAGCCATCAGTTAAACGTAAAAAGGAAACAAAAGAAATTATAGAAGCAATTCCTAATGAAGAAGTGGTAAAGGTTAATAATACTATTGAAAGTGAAGAGAAGATAATCTTAGATAAAATGATGGGTCTTATGAAAGATCAGAATAGTAAAATGGAAGAAATGATGACAGAAGTTTATGAATTAAAGAAGAGTAATAAAAACTTGAATAGATTAAGTCAATTGCTAATCAACGATAATAAGATGCTATGGGATGTTTGTAATGGCATTGTTGAGAGTAACCAAGAAATTAAAGATCAATTAGTAGAAACTCAACAATCATTAAGCAGCTTCAAGGAAGAATACGAAAAACTAGGGACTGAAAATCTTGAAAAGTTAAAAAATAGAATTAAATTAGCACAAACCAAGATCAAGAAAGCCGAAAATGAAAATAGTGAATTATTGAAATTTATTGGTAAATCACATATGTTATCAAGCACCTATAATACAAATGAATCAACGGAAAGAAAAACTCCTCTTGAGCTTAAGATGGATCGAAATGGAAACTTAAACAGAATGTAAGCTATTATAAAATGCTGATTTTAAAGGAGTGATAACATGAAATGTATTTACTGCAAATCAAAGGTTGATATTGTAAATCAGAAGGCAGATGGATTGAAATCTGGTCTAATCCCTAGAGCAATTGTAAAAGAAAATAAGTTAATTAGGAATAAAAAAGACTTTGTAGTTTGCTTAGATTGCGTAGACCATCACAATGAGTTTACTGAAAAATACCATCAATAAAATATTGCTTTTAAGAAACAGAGGTGAAAATAAATGTTTACATGGGTACTGTGGAAGGATATAAAAGGCGAAGTGCATAGAATTAAATTTGCTAATTATGATTTAGCTGACAAATTCTATAAGATGATTAAAAAAGATTATTTAGTAAAAGAAATCAGTAAAGATGAATATGATATGGCTTGTGGACTTTATAAGCTACCAATGAATAAATATTTATTCCTAGCTTGCTAAATACAATCGGTTAAAATAGTTCTTTTAAATAATTTAAAATAGAGGGGTGTAAAATGGGAGTAAAAGCAAGATACGAAAAGAAAAAACAAGTAAATGTGGAATTGAGTGCAGCACAAATAACTCAACTAGACTTTATTAAAAGGTCATACGGTTGGACGACAACAGACGCAGTAAGATTTCTTATTAGAAAAGAAGCTTTGAGACTACATAAGAGTATTACATAAAAAGAAGGAGTGTTAAAAATGGAAGATATGACTTTAGGTAAATATATTAAAAAAGAATTATTCAAGAGAGGTATTCCGATGAGAAAGGTAACAGAAATATCAGGAACAAATGTAAAAACACTTCACTATAATTTAAACAATGACAGTTTAAGGGCTAACGAGCTACTAGCAGCAGCAACTCTAATTGGTATTGATCTTAACGAAGTTAGAAAAACTTATTATGATAGGGAAAGTGTGTAAGATGGGCTATCATATCAAATGGGAAGAAGACGGAAAGCAAAAAGATATCTATGTGGATGCTTGGATCGAGCGTGATGTGATAGTAGAACGATTAAACGATCAAGGTATTTCTCATATTTGTGAAATCAAATAGTGTATAACAGAATGAGTTAAAAATCGCTGGCTATTTATAGAAAGAAATTATTGACTTAAACAATATAATAAAATAAAATGACGAGGAAGTGATTATGATGAACGTGCAAGAGTTAACCACTGAAGAGATGCAAGAGCAAATTGAAGATTATAATGATTTTATGGAATGGAAAGAGAGATACGAAAATTTATCATTTTATCTCAACCCTAAAGAAATGAATGAGTTAATGGCAGCTTATAGTTCTAATTGTAGTGATTCAGAGTTTGTTGAAATGCTGACTAGTGCAATGACTACTGCAACCATGAGAAAGAAAATGTACAATAATGGGGTGGCGACAATTGAAGCCGTATGAAGCAATTAACTATCTAAGACAGAATGAAATTAGTTCATTAGATGAGGCTATTAGATACAGAAATGAGCATGATATAAAGCATTGGATTAGAGTCGCCAACTCACGAAAAAGATCGAGAGAGTCACAAAAGGAAAGTGAATAAAAATAAATAAAGAGGGATGTACGATGATTAATTTTGACTTATTACTAATTAAGAAAAGTGGCTACTTTTATGACGTATGGTGTGAGTATTCACAGTTACCAGTAGATTCATTTACCAGCTATGAGAAAGCAGCAAGTTTTGTTAATGGGTATCTGTATAAAGACTGTAGTAATGAAGAAGCGAAACGAGGGAAGTTGTTTAAAGAGTTTGTAGAGCATGATCTTAAAGAAGGTACTACATATAGAAAATATTTCAATTTCGATACAGTAGATGAAATGGCAATGGTATAATAAATTCGTATAACAGAAAAGGTGAAAAATCGCTGGACTGTTTTTAGGAGGAGCTTAATGATGATGCTCAACATTGACTTGGAAGATATTATTAATAAACCCAATGATAAAGGTGATGACTTAATTACAAAAGAGGTAAACGGTAAATATGTATCTTTTTTTAAAAGTAAACCGCAGCTTATAGGGATGGGAGTTACTGATTTACAGTCACTTGAAAGCTTAAGGCAGCTATTAAGATAAAAACAGAATTTCAAGGAGAGTGAAAACATGGCTATTCAAACAAATACTTATTTAAAAGCAATGAGCAATTCGGAACTTAAAGAGATTTTTTCGAATGTCAAAATGAAATTGTAGAAGGAATCAAAATTTACTTATCAGAAAGAGTAGTCTAATTTAAATTCACTTTTATGAGGAGAGATGAAATGAGAGAGCCATTAAAAGATGGAGATGTGAGACAGTCTAATAACGGTGTGGCAATTGTAGTTGGAGTGTGGCAAGATGGCGAAGACATTCAAATAATCTCCAAAAATCAATTTAAGACCTCTGTAAATGAGAAAGAAGGCAGTGTAAGATGCCACAAAAATCTTTATAAACACTTGCGCACTCTTTTGCAAGATCAAGGTAAGTGGAAAGATTAAATGAAATCAGAGTTTTATTTAAAGTTAATGGAGTGGTGACAGTTAATGAATCAGAAAGTAGAGCAGGATATCGAGTTTAGAACGTTTCTGAAACTGTATGATGAGGGCATTAGATTTGTTGATGATGAAACTAATAATATAGCAGCATCTAAGGACAATGGGCTTGGAATAAGTACAGTTTATGATCATCGTGCTATTAAAGAACACAAACTATTAAGCTTAGATGGAAAGAAATTAAGTGACGATGAAATTGAATTAATGTTCAACTATCTGTATTTCAAAAAACTAGTAAAAGATAAGAAGATAGTTTTTTAATTTGATAAATGCAGACTTTTATTAGAAAAAGGAGGAATATTATTGAAGATAAAAAGCAAATATTCTACATTTACTTTAAGCGAGAATGATGTGATCATGTGGAATGAAAAGATTTATCAGTTGCTTAGTCAAAGAGAGAGTAATAGCACATATCCTGTATTAAATGAGACTCAGGTTCGACAGTATATCAACAATGGCAGTTTGAAGTTTCTGAAACATTATATAACCGAATACACAAGGGTTCCAGTGACATATTATAGACCTATTAAATAAAATATCTAACTTATTCAATTTGGAGGGAGAAATGAATATGCATTTATCTGATGAACAAAAAGATGCGTTAAAATTTTCGATCACACAACTTAATATTGAAGGAAATAGAAACAATGATAAGCGATTCTTTAAAGTATCAGAATCATTAGAGAGTATCTTAAGAGATGATGAAGACTCGTATTATCAAGAAATGGCTGATGCAGCTAGAGAAGATTGGGCAAATGAAATGGAAGACTAGATTTTTTAAAATGTCAGTTTAATCCAAAATAGAGGAGATGAGAGTAATGGAAAAATTAAATCGTGTTAGTTCATTTTTCTTTAATACATTAGAGGCTCAGTCGAATTTTGCGTTAAGTTATGAGTCTAAATTAGACACCGAAAGGATTGACGTTTATTCTTTTGGCAGTGGGATGGTAAGCTTTAAAGTAAATCATATTTTTGAAATAACAAGTGAGCCAGATTTAGACCTGTACCAAAAGCAAAGTGAAAAAGGAGAAGTAATTGCAAACGACCTTTACAACAGATTCATTGAATCAAACGCTTATAAGAGAAATAAAGAATTGTTCGAATCCCCATATTCCATTGCTGATAAAGATAGAGTTTTAAAATTTGAAAACCTTAATTTAGAATTAAAAAGATGGATGATCGAAAACATAGAGAGTTTTGACTTTATAAAATAATCATTTTAAGGGTGTGTAAGAATGAGAGCTAACTTATACGAAAAATTAGAACTATTGCCAGAAAAGGATAAAGGAGATTTATTGCAGGCTATTTTTGGACTTATGGAAATTGCTGAAGATAATAGTACGCACCTAAATCCAAAAGACTTTTTTACATTGATTGAAATGAGGACTAAATAAAAGCATCATATAGCAAAAGGAGTCAAACCGTTCTATCTGAACGGAAAGATATATGCATACCTGATGTTTTATAGCATAGCGTACTTATCAAATCACATGATAATTTAGTTTCACAGTTCAGAGATAGCGAATATATCATTTTTGTTATTAGACAGTCTTCTCTGTCTATGATAAATTTAGTTGCAGCAAAGGAGGAGATTAGATCAATGAAGACTTGGGATGATGTTTCTAAGGATATTAGCTCAATACCTGATGACAAAAAGAAATATATAAGCCTGTTGGCTGAGATGGTGTCTGTAAGAGAAAGAAAAGGTTTAACACAAGCTCAAATTTCAGAAATTACAGGACTCTCGCAGCCATCTGTTGCAAGATTAGAGAACCCATCGAACAATATGAGCTTAATTACAGCAATAAAATATTTAGAGGCACTAGGTATGGAGTTAAGATTTATACCTAAAGAAACAAAAGAAAAAGAATAATTTCTTTAAAAGTTTAGTTTTATTAAGAAGTAATCACTCTATAATACAAAATTATATAGTCATAAGGCTTATTTTTCGAAAAAATCAACGAAAATAAGCCTATTTGTCGTTGTATTTATTGTTTTTATATTTTAATTTGCTATAATAAAGATAAGAAAAAGAAAGAAAAATAAATTTAATGTTTAGGACAGTACATAAAAGGTAATCACTAAGAATATAATAAATTAAAATATAAAAAGGATGGTATATGAAATGAGTACAGTAATCGACTTTAAGCGAAAGAGTGTAGAAAAACAATATAAAGCATTATTCAACAATGGAACTGCAGCTCTTAACCTGAGAGAAGAGGAGCTGTATTGGAAGAAGCAACAAACAAAGATAGTTAAAATTGATCCAGAGACAACAAGAAAAGAAATGCTAAAAGGTTACATGGAAATGCTAAGTAAATAATACATATCTATTGCAAAATGGCTTACCTAAAGGTATAATAAAGATAATAAAAATTAATCAGGGAGTGATCGAGATGGAATTGGCATACATTCACAAAGTTAACGTTGAAGAAATTATTAACAAGTTTATAGAAACAAAAATTGATAAGCCTACTACACGTAATAGTTATCGTACTCACATTAGAGACTTCTATCTGATCACAATGTCTAAGCAGCTTAATGAATTGATTGAAAAGGATTTAATTATCAGCCATAACATTATTGATACGTTTATGGTTGAAGGTAAGAGGAAGTGGAGCAATAACACAATCAATACTAAGATGGCAGCAATCAAAAGCTTCTATAAGTATCTTGAATCAAGGGTAAATGATTTCATGCTTTCTGTTGAAATTGACTTCTCTATATTAAAAGGGTCAGACAGATTAAAGACACAAAAAATTAACTACGGTAAATTAACTTATGATGAAGTAGTTCAAATGTCTGAAATTGTATTTGAGACTGAAAGAAATAAAGCTAAGAACAAAAGTGCATTTTTATTGTTTGCTCTAGATACTGGCTTGCGTAAAGAGGAAATTCAAAAAGTACAGTGGAGAGATTTGAGAGTTATTGATAATGATCAAATCTATTTTCAAGTAGTTGGTAAAGGCGATGTAATTCATCAAAGAATCATTAAGAAAGAATTATATTCAATCATCTTAAATGCGAAGGAGGATGATAAGTATTTATTCCCTTTATCAAATACAGAAATTCAATATATGTTTGATCGTTTAAGAGCTTATATGAATATTCCAGAGGAAAGAAATATTGTATTCCATAGTATTCGGAAAGCATCGGTTACAGAGTACTACTATTTAACTTTAGATCCACTTGCTACTCAAAAGTTTGCTGGGCATCAAAGTTTTGATACAACTACAAAATACATTCAAGAGAAGGATTTTGGGAATATTGGTGTAATGAGTATGAGAGAAACCGTTAACAGCGATGACCTAAAATCGCTGGATAAAAATGAACTTTTGGAATTAATTGATAATAACAATGAAATTAAAATTCGTTTAATTAATGAACTTAGAAATAAATAATAATGTTTAACAAACCGTTTAATTGTTGTATAATATAACAAAGTGAAATATAATTAAAAATGAGGTGATATTCGTGAAAGTAGATCGTAAAGAATTGGAAGAAGTATTAATTCCAGTATTAATGAATATTAAAACAAACAGAGATAAGAACAGACAATTTAAGGATATGATGTGGCAGTATGATGTAGCAGCTTCTAGGGTAACAGAGATACTTGCCAAAGCTGATGAAGTTGTACCTAATATGGATTTAAAAGAATTAATAATTGTAAACTTCGAAGCCTATAATTTATTAAAAATAAGAAAAATTGATCCGAAATTATTTTTTAATGACAGAGAAATTAAAGAAGCAAAATCTACTTTTGTAGGCGAGCATTCTGGAGATGACATTGCTAAATTCCCATATACATTTAAAAATGTATTAAAAACTTCTGATGGCTATTTTGCTTTAGTTTCAGTTTCTGCATTTAGGAAATTAGAGAATGGGAAACAAATTCAATATAATCCTAATACTCAAAGAAATACCAAGAAAACTAAAACGACTGATGGAGACATGATTGAAACTCCTAGAGTGAATCAGAAAAGTATTAAAGAAATCAAAGAGCTGTTTTTCAAAGGCAAGCTTATCTCATCTACATTAGCATTTAACGCTCGCTTAGGTACGTCTGATGTGGATGAGGAATTGATTTATGATGATGAAGAAAAGACTTTAACTATAACAGAAGGTACTTTATTTGACTGTATAGATGGGTATCATCGTTACAGCGCAACGATTGAAGCACAGGCAGAAAATCCTGATATAGATATGGAATTTATGGTGAAAATTGTGAATTTAACTGAATCTCAAGCAAAAGAACACTTCACACAGACGAACACGATCAACCCTATTCCTAAATCACATAAGAGAAAAATGGATGAAAACAATTATGTTAATTTCTTAGTAAATTATATTGAAGGAAATTCAGAACTAAAAGGAAAGATTGTTTCAGATCCAGTAGTTTCACCCAAGAGTGATTCTCTAACTTCTTATGGGACGCTTGGAGAAGCAATTGAAAAGCATTTTAACGTAGATAATAAAGGTGCAGCTATTAAACTAGGCAGATATTTAACAGAATTCTTTAATGAAATTTGCTATAGCTATCCAGATGAATTTTTGGGTGATGTAGCTGAATATAAAAAGAAAACATATATAAATTCACAATCTATGTTTGCAGGATTTATTGCATTAGCTAAAAGAATGCATGATGAAAATATAGAGATTAAAAAGATAAATGATATTCTAAATAATATTGATTTTAGTAAAGATAATAATAAGTGGGATAATATCCTTTCTGGAAACAGAACGGTAGCGATAACACAATATTTTAATGAGCTAAATATAGACCAATATAAATAATAGGCGCAGGTGATATAGAATGTATAATGAAGCAATTAAAAAAAGGTATTTAGAAACTATTTCTGAAACAAGCTATGTTGCTTATGAATCCAGATTAAAAGCTTTATCTAATGATGAAAAAAGATATAATAAAGATATTTATGATTTTACACGTAAGGAAATAATTGACACTCTATACGCTTTAGAATTGCCATCAATGTCTTCTGCTAGAGCTTACCTTTCAACAGTTAAAAGCTATATTGACTGGGCAATTGCAAATGGATATGTTAATAGCAACATTAATCCAGTAGCTAGAGTATATACTAATGTATTAGATGAAATAATTGATCATACTAAAAAGATGTTTATATCAGAGGAAGAGCTTACAGAAATTGAAGAAAAAGACTTGAATAATAATTATCAAGATCGAGTAATTTCAAGATTAATTTTTGAAGGTGTGTATGGTACTAAATTTAGCGAGCTTGCTGGCATTAAATTAAAAGATATTAATACCGATACAAATGAAATCACTATTAGAGAAGGTAAATTTCCACGTACTGTGCAAGTATCAGAACGATTAGTAAACTTTTTATTAAAAGCAGCGTCAGAAGATATGTATATTCTTGCAAATGGACTAGCTGAATCTAGAGCAAAAGAAAAGAAGCTAATACAAAATGACTATGTTATTAGAGCAGTGGATAATGGAAGAATTAAGGATCACAATGCACCAGTATCTTATATGACTTTATATACTAAATTAAGACACATTAAAGAAATAACAAATAAACCTTACTTAACACCAACTAATATTAGAAGAAGTGGAATGCTATATATGGGTTACTTGCTTTATAAAGAAAATGGGAAGTTAGATAAAGAAGAATATAATCTTATAGCTGAAAAATTCGGAACGGGTAAAATAGGGGTTAACAGAGACATAAATAATATAGCAGGTATCAAAGAATTTGTTACGATTGATAATATAAAATCTTATTATGAAATTTAATCTTCTAGAGAATATAGTCCGTATGTAACGGGCTATATACCATACATAAAAATAAATTAAAATATTTTAAACTTTAAATAATAGTGTTTGGATTCGGTTTGTAGAAATATAAGTATACTTATACTAAATTTGCTACAATTTGACTCGAAATACTAAAATTCGACAAAAATAGTCAATGAATAATAAGTTATTATATAGTAATATTGGTTTAGGAAATAGTAATCTTTTATGTCTATACTTTGCTTTAGCGCAAAGTCGAGGTAGACGAGGAATGTGTTTCCTCATCTTCTCTGAGCCCTGTTTTCCTTAGGAATCCAGTCATAGAGATCATCAATGCGTATGCCTAAAGCTTGGGCTATAGTGGCGGCATTGTCTAGGGACATAGCTCTAGAATTACTGGCATATAAGGAAATTGAAGAAGTGTCGATACCTGTAATTTCTGACAGGTCTTTATGTTCTAAGTTTCGCTTATCCAGTAATTTTTGAAGATGGCATTTCCCTGTAGTTAGTTTTCTGCCCAAATGACACCCTCCTTTTGAACTATAAAGTGAAAGTGCCATTAGTAATAATAGCAGAAGTTGGGAATATAAGAAAGGTTTGTTTTAAATGCTCATTATTATATAGACAAATACACAATGTTCGTCTAAAATAAGAACATACGTTCCTGTAGTGATGAGTATATGGAGGTGTTCGAATGAAAGACTTTAAAAGGTTGCTCAGTCTAAAGTTAGAGACTGGACAAGTTACTATGAGTGAAATAGCTCGTGCAGCAGGATATAAGAACATCACACCACTCAGTAAATATTTGAATGATGAGAAAAGAGAATTTGACTGTATTACTAGGATTATAAAAATTTCAAATTATCTTTTTTCAAACGATTTAACAAAAGAAAAGAGCATTATAGAAGCTTATTCGGAAACTGTCGATCCCAATAAAGAGATATCCAGACAAACTCTTGAATATTTGAGCTATCATTCCCTCATAAGTTACAGAAACAGTTTGCTTGAGAAGATGTACTCTTGCAATAATAAAGAAAGTAAAGAGATGGCTACTATTTACAAATATGAAAAACTGTGGGATAATACATGTGACAAGCTTGAAATGATTGAAGATGAATGTGTAAAATCTGATAACAACATTATTTACAAAAAATATTTAAGAATGTGCTGTTTTTATTTAGAAGGACACAGCTCGATGGTTGAGTACATGCACAGAAGAATAGTGGCTAATCTAAACAGACTTGGTGATTCTTATATAAAAGAAAGCTATCAATTAAGAATCTTTAAGCTACTAGCAGCTTTTAAACTAGGAATAAACAAGCCTGAAGAGTGTGAAGAAATGGCGTTGTTTGTAATCGGTAAATCGAGAGATAGAAACACTGCAGCAAGCATGTATCAGCTAATAGGCATGTCTTATCTTTATCGAGACTATGCTAAAGGTAGACTTTATCTTGAGAAAGCTCATGACATCTTTCATGAAATTGAAGAGGTAAATGGAGATAATAGTATCTATAACTCACTTAGTTTACATGATCACTACTGGGGAAAAGAAGAGAACTCCGAAAGGTTTATGGATCGGATAAGCTCCTGTTCCAATAAAGCGCTAATAACATCCTCAGCGATAGGTAATATAGCTTCCTATACTTCCTTAATGCAAAATACAGATAAGGCGAGTATGAATAACAGAGATTTGGCTTTTTACTATTACAGCTTAGGATATCTATCAGATGATGAGGAGCTGCTCTGGAAAAGCATTAAGTTATTCAAGTCAATAGATGATAGTTACTACGTAAAGCTTCCAATTGCAAAATTAGATATTATGGGTACTTGTAAGCAGACTCTAGAAGTTGCTAGCCTATAAAATAGGTAATTGAAGGGAGGTGAAATCAAGTGAAGAAAATTGCAAAATCATTATTAATCACTGCAGCTCTTACAGTAGTACTTTCTACTTCTGTATCAGCAACAGAAATTACTATCAAAGAGAGCGATAGCAGTATTGTTAAACCTCTAAATGGTGGGACTCCAATTGTCACACCATAACCACATATATTTATTATGAGACGTAGCCATTCGATGGTTTACGTCTCAAGCTATTTAAAGGGATGTTTCCAATAAATTAAAATTAAGAAATCGGATAATAATAGGGGGAAAAGCAATGTATCAAGCTCATGTATCACTCAACTTAGAATTAATCGTAAAGGGAATCGAGAAAGAAACAATTGAGGCGGCTTGGGAAGAAGTACTAAGAAAACTGTCTGAAGAAGTAATTGAAGTAAATGGTGTGGATATTAGACAGGTCAATGGGGAGAGTGTAGACTGTGAAATCGGATCACATGAAGTTGAGATACATGAAGTGGAAGAAATTTAATGAGGGGAATCGGTCTAAGTATTTAGGGGAATACCTAGACACTGAAAGATTCCTAATTAAAATCACAATTATCATTATACCAATAAACTATAACTAATGAAATAAAAACAATCGCATTTCTTGTAAGAAAGTGGTTGTTTTTATTTTGCCTATGTAATATAATTAATTTATAAAATAAATAAAAATTAATAAAGTTGGTAATGTTGATGGTTTTAGATGAGCAAAAAGAGTTTGGTCAGTTTATTAATTTCATGCGGAAATCAGTAGGTTGGAGCTTAAGCAAGCTTGCTGAGAAAATAGGAGTGCATGAAAACACATTGTCGAGATGGGAAAAAGGAATGAAGATTGCAAAACATGATGATCAGTACATACTTGAAAATCTTATCAGAAATGTAATCAAGGAAGAAATTAGAACACGCAGAGTAGCATAACAGGACATAATAAATATCGCTGAGATAAGGAGAGGGTTTGAATGAAGTATAAAGCTATTACAGTTTGGTCGGTAATCACGGAGTTTGGAGTAAAACTCAATCATATTGAAGATGGATGGGTTAATGGTGATAAGCCACAACCAATTAAAAAAGAATTTACGAATCAATTAGCTTGGCAAAATTTAAAATGGAAGAAAGAACATAAAATACTTAATGAAAAAAGACAGGTAGTAAGTGGTATTGCCTACTGGATAAAAGAGTAATTTTATTCAAAATGACTAAAAGTGAGCTAAAATAGGATTTTTGCCTATAACTGATATGTGCAGCCAAATAACGTTGATATAACAAGGGTTTTCATCGTTAAAATAAGTATTTTTACAATAATCTCAAATATCGAGAAATAAGTTTCGATAAAATAACGGTTTTAATAAATGGAGGAGACAATTATGAATTTGAATGATCTTTTAAGCATAACTGAAGAAATTAAACAGTCAGAAAGTATTGAGCTTGTTTTTGAGAATTGTGAATCAATTTCGATACCAATATCATGGTTCAATAAGTTGAAACTTGGTAATATGGAGCAACAAGATGAAAAGGACTCTTATATTACAGATTCTTTGGATATGACTATCCAGCTAAGCAGCTTAGATGAACTTACATACTCACCTTCTGACCCGCACGAAGTTTTGGGAATGTTTATTGGGAATGAAACATGCAATGATGTAGGGGAAAGACCAAATATTCTAGGTAGAATAATTAACTATCATGATATTGTTGTATTGTACTTTGCATACGGAAAAGGCAATCGTTTCAGATCTGTCTATGTTCCTTGGGGTGATGATCAGTATAATAACGAGTATATGAAGGTTGATATCGATGAAGAAAAGATGACATTAAATGTTTTTATTAAAGATGATAAAAATGTATAACAGGATTGAATATAAATCGCTGGAGTTGATGACATGAGGGCAGTTGAAGCAGTAAAAGAAAAACGCAATCAATTAAGAAGTGAATTAGAAATGTTTATAGAAGCGAAAGATATCAAGTATCCAACCCCTACTAAATTCACTGATTTAAATGAATATGAAGGGAATGAATTTTCATATATTATGGGCTGTATTAATAGTCTTAGAAATCAGATAAATGCATTAGAATTTGTTTTGAATGAAGATTCTGAGATCGTTGACTATACAGTGCCATATCCTCGGCAAAGTGAAGCTGGAGTAACAAAGGAGAAGGTTGTTGAAATAACTGTAAAAGACAGTATTAAAAACTGGTTCGAATAATATTTGTGAAGTTTGAGGAGGGTCTTCTATGCTTAAATCTAATATAGTAGTTGTGACAGGAATTTTGAATAAAGAGTTAAAAGGCTACTTGGCTGAAAAAGGTTATGACCTATTAAAGCTGAAAAATAATTACAAATCCAATTATAGAGAAATCGTATGCGGTGAAGTTAAAAAGAGTATTAAAAATAGCAGTAAACTTGCAATTTTATCAAATAATGAATTAGCAATCCAAGAAATTAATAACCTAATAACCTTAAGCTATATCTCGTATGATAATAATGAATTCTTTGGTAAGTATCCACATCTAAGAGTCGCCCCATCTCTAAAGATTGATGATATAGAGGCATATGAGCACAAAGGAGATAGGTTCTTTTCAACCCAGAAAATTAGTAAATATGGGATAGAGATTGAATGGATGAATAGTAAAATAGAAGACAGTATTAATTACACGTATGATGTGCAGCAAGCCATTAAAGAAGATTAAAATTAATAATATTAAGCTTAGAATGGAGTGGGAGAAGTGAAAGACATTGAAGATATGACATGGGGTGAAATTGAAGAGAAGATCGGTCAAGTAAGATTTGCAGTTTATATATTAAGTGAATTATTTAAAAGTGATCAGTCGCACTTGGAGTCAATTGAAACGCAAGATGATAAGTATGAAGCATTTATTAAAGGAGAATTGAAGGTTACAAAGAAGCCTTAAATTTGTTCAAAAATGAGGAAGAGCACATTTAGAAAAGAAATAAAATATTGATTTTAACCAAAGTGAGGTGAGGGTATGAAGACTAAAACTGTAAGGATCTATCCAGATCGACACCCAAGAATTGGTGATAATGTAGTGGCATTACGAACAAGTGGTATCTATCACAATAAATATATCGAAGGCTATGAATACACTGTGGTTGGTTTAGGTAATGAGACAATTATAGTAACAGGAGAAAGAATGCCTTCAAATTCAAAAGAGTTGGTTATATTAGATGGCTTCTATGCAATTTATGAAGACGTGATTGAAGAGGTAAAAGAAACCATACTTAAAGAAACTCATGAGAAGGTTTATTGTTTTTGGGTTTACCTCTCTTTAAACGCAAGACATATATTTACGAAGAAAATTAATTAAAATTATCATTATATTCAATTGATAGGAGGAGTAATAATGTATCTACATAACAAAAAAGAATATACTGACTTGCTAGAGATGAGTACAGTTTTTCTTAAAGAAGTTTGCAGCGGAGTATATGAAGTAGAAAAAGATCACAGTCCAGAAGCATACTGTGAATTTGTTGATAGTAAGGTAGTAGCAAATTACCTGAATGAGTATTTGACTGTCATACAAAGACTAGATGATAGTTTGATTTCGAGTTACAGCCATTTAGGTGGTAGCGTAGGGCGAGAATTTTAGTAATAGTGGGAGGGATATGTAATGGAATACAAGTTAAAGTACGTAATAAAGAAATATGATCATGGTTGGTCTGTATGGTTGCAGCGAGAAGATAGAAAATTCTTAATCGGGAGCGCATTAGAGTCAGAGGAGGCAGTGTCTAGACTTATTAAAGAGATACGCTTACAAGAACCAAGTGAAAGCAAGGATAATGTAGAAGCAAGAAGCCCTAACTGTATAGGAAATGGTGAGTATTTGGTTTATTACAAAGAGCCAATTAAAGGTAAGATAAATAAGTTTACTGGTATTTGTGAAAATTTTAATGGTTGTGGTCTTAATGTTTTTTGGAATGAAGAAAAAGAACAAATGCTAATAGTTAAATTTCTAGATATTGTGGGCTTATACCCAATTCAATAGAATGAATAAAATAATTTTCAGAGGTGAACATGATGGTAAAAGCTTATAGTGGAGATTTAATACAAGTCATAGAACCATGTGACTCTTATAGCGTTGAGGATATTCTGGAAGTTGATTGCAGAAGTTCAGATATGGGAGCGTGTGATGATAATACAGTGCACACTACATGCGACCTCGTATTGTTTGATAATGAATATAAGATCTTTAAGAGAAGTAGATTAAGAGTTGATGAGAATGAACCTAAGCGCAGCAGAGAGGATATTTTTCAAGACTTTCGAGAGTTGCAGTTTACTGTTAAATTTTTAGCTTCAATTGTGCAAAATGAAGGAGAGTCGTGCGATGATGAACTGTTAGACTGGTGCAGCAAAAAAGATGAGGTCGTTAGAAAGCTAAGCAGCTTAGAGAAAGATGTAGTTAGATATTTTAGTAAATAGAGGTGATTAACATTTTCTTTAAGAAAAAACCTAGACTAAAAGAAACTTACGAAACAATCTGCAGGTGTGGATACCCGCTTCCATTAAAGCCTGTATACATCAAAGAAGGATTCATAATGGAAAGAGTATCAAGCAGTGAAACGAGCAAGAGATAGTGTTTAAAAATATTCTAGATGGGGACATCTATCTCACACTGAGGATTGGGTAATTGTTGATAGAGATACGAATAAAGAGTACCTAAGAAGGTTGGAAAATACCATCCATAAAATAACAATCAGGAGGTAGGTAAATGAGTTTTGCGGTGGATTATATGATGAAACTGAACAATTGCAATAGCATAACTGTATTAGAAGGTGATGGTGAATTCTTAGATCATTATTCAGATGAGATTTATGATATTCATACTATTAAAATCCCATTCAGTGCCAGTGGGAAACATATAACTGTATTCTCAAAAGAAGATGAAGATATTGTAGAGGATAGAAGTTATTTCGATGGTAAGATATTGAGCTTTAATTGCACTAGTGTCTATCATTGGAAACTTTAAGCGCATGACATAAACTTAAAAATCATAACGAATGATGAGCAGATGGATTTGTCCGACAAGGGCATAAAATTTCTATCATGAATTCAAAGGAGATGTTGGAGTTAATGTGAATAAAATGGTGTATCAAGATATGTTACTGGATATTAAGATGTCTTTAAACAGCTTCATAAGAGATGGCTTAACAGGCGGGTTTCAATTTGATGAAGAATGTGCATCTGAGTTACAGCGACTTGAGGATAAAATTTCTTATGTTATTGAAGAGCAGCAAAATGAGATTGATTATCTAAAAGACGCATTAAAACACAGAAAACATCAAACTGAAGTTCATGTTGATACCATTTTAGAATTAAAAGATAAAATTAAAAGTCTGGAAGGATTAACTGATCTGCAGGATAAGATGATTGAACATGATGATAGATTAAATAAACAAACAATTGAGGAAAACGAAAGAATGAAAATAAAGTTAAGTAAGATACAAGCAATGTACGATGATATTGGACTATCTGATGAGGATTTTATAAACGAGATAGATATAATCCTAGAAGATTAAAAAGGAGGAATGGATAATGAATACAGGGAAATGGTGTTACAGTTTTAATGGTGAGAATTTTGAAGGTGTGTTTGACTATAAAGAAGGGGCAATTAATGAAGCTAAATGTAACATATCCGAAGATGACGGAAGTGTGATTTATATTGGTCAGGTTAAAGATATCTCATTTGGTGTTCCTATTGATTGGTTATTAGACCAATTAAGAGAGGAAGCGTATGAACAAGCAGGAGAGGTTTCACAGGATTTTATGATGTATGTAAACAAGGAGCATCGGTATGAACTAGAAAATCAATTGAACAATGTACTCCATGATTGGATGAAAAAATACAATTATGAACCTAATTTTTGGACAGTAGAGAATATAGAAGAATTTAATAGGAGGTGATCAAATGGATGATAAAGAATATCAAATAGCAATGGAAAAAGAAAAGACTAAGCGAGAAATGATTTCTTCTGTGTTTTGGCTTGTGCTTTGGCTGTTAGTTATAACAGGATGCACCGTTAGCAATGCAATAACTTTTTAAAGGAAAGGAGAGTAATTATGAAAAGATATTAAGGGCTGGTGGGATTAATTCTAATAAAAAAGGCAAGAATTTTAATCTCGCCCAATATCTCTTTTTGCCATTTCTAGCAAATAATTAGTAGCCTTATCTAAACTAGCCTCAAAGTGCTGTCCCTTATATACATTTACTTTTATACCGCTCTTACTGACACTTGACGAAATCAATTCACCCTCATAATCATCGTCTTTAATCCTTACAGATTTTTTAAATTGACGATTTATTTCAGATGTGAGAGTTTGATTGTGTTTTGGCTGAAATCTTTCTATGCAGTATGCTTCAAACTGTTGTAATTCATAATCACATGGATATATCTCAATCACCGATATTTCAGAAGGATCTCCTGAATATGTTGTGGAACCTTTAAGATGGGCTGTCACCCTTGTATTAAGATTCTCTGATAATCCTATATATAAAAGCTCATTGCACTCTGTCTTAAAGAAATACAACCCAGATATCTCAGGAATAAATTTAATATTGTTACGTTTATACGATATTGGATTTTTAAGAATTATTTCAAAACGCTTATTCATGTTAAATCCCCCTATTTTCTGATGTATAAATTATAACACAGCAGAGAGATAATTATGTAAAACTCACTATATGCGAGAGCTTTTATCGATTTCTTGCTTGAGAAAAGGTTAATATAAAAAGATTTTAATAATGAGAATTAAATTAAAATAAAATGTGGATTTTATATGAAATAAGAGGTCGAAAACAAGAGTAAAACAGAGTATTGAAGAGTATACAGGAGGTATGGAGATGTCTAAAGTGTACCTAGTGGAAACAGATAACGGAGAAGCTTATGAAGACTATTTTTCAAGTGTAGTTAAAGCTTTCACTACATATCGAGCAGCTTCAGAATGGTTGATTAGTGAAGGATATGAACCATATTATGAAATGTTCCATGGAGAAGGTCGTTTAAGGTTTTATTGGGAAGAGAGTGATGAATATATGTCTGATTGTAGTTTTGGAAAGATCATTGAAATGGAATTAGAAGAATAGAGGAGGAATTTAATAGTATGAGCGATATTATGATGTGCAACAATAAAGACTGCAGCGTAAACGATTCTTGTTTTAGATACATAGCTGAACCAGTAGCAGAAAATCAGTCAATTATGATGTATCCTGATATGGATTGTGTAGATAAGGGATACTTCATGCACTGGGACAAAGGAGAGTAATGATATGAGTCAATATAAACAGACGATCCGATTCAGTAAAGAGCAGATTGAAGAAATGGTTATAGAAAGAATGATTGAAAAGGGTTATGACGAAAAGGATTTAGAGGTATTTGTGCATATTGGTGGAGTCACGGCTTACGTCAAAGAAGACAAATAAAATTATTAGGAGGTTTATTATGTCATTTCAAAATGTATGGGTGGTCAGCGATACGCATTTTAATCATTCCCGCATAATCGACTTTTCTTCACGCCCATTTGTTAACACCGAAGAGATGGATGAAGCATTAATTGAAAACTGGAATAAGGTAGTTAAACCTAATGACCTGATCTTTCATTTAGGAGATGTTTTCTTTTGCAATGCTCAGCGCATGAAAGAAATTAGTGATAGACTTAACGGACGTAAAATTCTCATTCTAGGTAATCATGATATCGGAAGAATTAGCAAAAGTAAATTTAGAAAGCTAGGATTCGAGCCTTATATGTATTATGTGTTTGAAGAATTATTTCTTAGTCACTATCCGCAGCAGGTTAATCCACTTAGTAGTTTAGTAAATAATACGGACATTATTGTGAATGTACACGGACATACGCATGAGCAAACGTCACATCTCAATAAGGATATACATTACTGTGTAAGTGTAGAAAACATTAATTATACACCAATTCATGTAGATCAGGTATTTAGTGATGTAGCGAGAGGTAAAAGACCTTATGACTGCATCTGAAGTAATTAAACTAGGGCAGGACATTGAAAAGATTGATCTTGGCATGTTCTCACAATTGTCGTTAAATATAGTATTAATTATTTTAGGATTTTTAGTGGCTGGTATAGCTTTAGGATATTGGGCGCATGTAGACCCATTCTCAGAATTTTTTAGGGCTTTCGGCTCCTTATCATTAATAGGCATTGGTGTAGCACTTATTCTTTGTTGGTGCTTCCTATTTCCTAATCAAAAAGCCGAAGAACTTTACCAAGAAGAAATTGAGCAATGGAGGGTAAATTATGTAATACCATATATTGAGTCCTTGCCATTAGATCAGAGAGAGATAGTATATATTAAAATAGATACAGAAATTCACAGTGACGTAAAAGGTCAGTCTTCATGGTTTTACGGATATACCAGAACGTCCGAAGTACATAGAACACCATTGACTATTTCTTATAAGAGCAATGGTATAGTTACTGAAACCAACTGGTATGAAACTTACATGGAATTAACTGATCAAGAAAAGCCATATATTGAATTTAATTATCTTGATCAAAGCTTGGGTCATGGAGTGACTGCAGGGAAGTATAATTCTAAGATATACCTGCCAGAGAGTTATGAGTTTACAGATATAAAATAAAATAAAACCATTGTTTTAAGGAGAGTGTTAAATGTTTAAAGTAGATATTGAGGTAAATGGTTCAACATATATCTTTAATGTTGGTAATGTAAAGTATACTGTGGCAGCCAGCAATATTATGGAAGCAAAGAAAATGTTTCTTAAGTTTACTGAAGATCAAGTAGACTTAGAGATACATAACATGATTAGTAAATATGTCGAATTGAAAAGCGTGTTAAGTGAAAGTGAATAAATCATGACTTTTATTGAGAGGTGAAATGATGTTCATGTGTGGTGACTGTAGCCGAGATAAAGGACTTAGCTTAGGAGAGAGGAAAGAGTTAGCTTTAACACTTCCTATCGGAGAGAATGTTTGTGGATGCGGGAAGACTGTTATATACGATGGCTTTAGGGTTCAAGAAATACATGCCAACAATCAAACAATACTAAGTGTAATTAATTTATAAAATAATTTAAAATTAATATATACATTCAAAGTTTATGGTGCTATAATCAAGTTAACAGAAAGGAGGAATTAACTTGAGTGAATGTCAGTTTGAAATACATAAGAAATTAAATGATTATAACACGTCAGAAGAAATGTTAATGATAACACCTCCAGAGAAACACCAGTGCGATAAAGTAGATCAGATAGTAAAGGAATTGATCAATATTGAAAAAGTCAGCGTAATAGGGCGTTATGATGCAGGAGACATTGAGAATTTGATGGATAAGTTAGATGATATTCAACGGTCATCCGATGGGCTTGAAAAAGAGGTTGAAGAAGTAAGAGCAGCACTAGAGATGGTAAGGGAATGGGGTCAAGACTGGAAGAATTTCGCTAAGAAGCTTGTTAATGAAAATGGAATTGATCTAAATAAATATATTTAAAATTTAAATAAAAGAAGAGGTTTATTTGAAAAGGAGGTATGAATTATGGGAGCTTCTGAAGGTGTAAAAGTTGCTAGTATTGAAAGTGACTGCGAGAATTTGTTAACTAATATGAATGAAAGATTGTTGAAAGCTAAGTGTGATTTTGAGGAATGGGACAATTCAGAGGATATGGAATTAATTGATCAGATGGAAACTGCAATTGAATATATGAATGATATGCTAGAAATTATTAAGAGCTATAAATCATGAATACAATCCTAAAAAAGATTAGAGACCGTTGGAATAGGATTAAACTACACGACACTGTCTCAGTGCATACATTGGATGGAAAACATATTGCTACTGGAGAGATTGTAGAGTATGGACAGAAGACAGTAACATTAAGACAGCATATTAGTTTTGATGTAAGAAAAATTAAACTTGAGAAAGCTGACTAGCTAATTGAACTTAAGAGGGAAACTGCGACGTAGAAAGGGTGATTAAATGATTACAGATAAAAACAATCGAGAGGTAAAAGAAGGAGATACAATCGAATTTACCAATACGTTCATACCTTATAAAGTCGTGCTTAAAGATGGTTTGCTAGGCTCATATGAAAACGGTGAATTTATAGCGTTGAAAGATTGTTTAAGGAATTTTGCTATTACCAACAGGTGAACAGTCCGACCACACTAAGAAGAATGAAATCGTGAGAAAAGGAGGAAATAAAATGCCAAAACAAATCGTAGTAACGGCTTTGGGTAATCGAATTGAGTACGCTACAACAAACGGAAAAGGGTTAATAACTGGAAAACGTGAAGATATCACAGATGAAACTATTGGCGCAGTTTTTCAGCACCTTATGGAAGAGTATAAGAGGAATAACAAAGAAGGTAAGTCTTTCGGTTATGGCTATGAAGGGCTGGGAGAAATTCACTACCACCCACCAAAACAAGAAGACGTAAAAGACTGAATTTAAAGGAAGTGAGATAGGACTATATGGAGTTTAAAATAAAAATAAAATTCTTGCATAAGGGTTCTATTAATAAGAAGATTGAATGTAAAGACAGTTACACTGCCATAAAGGAAGTAATAGAGACACTGAATCTAACTGAGAAATCCAACATAAAAGCAATTCTAGTCACTAACTACAATTAAAATTTGAAGGGATGATTAAAATGGATAAAAATAAACTAGCGTTATTAAAAGAAGAAGCGATAGAAAGAAATCAAGAAATTAGTGAAATTTTTACTATTGGAGGAAAAGTTAAATGTGACTCAGATTCCTATGATGATATTCCAAAAGGCTCAAAAGGCACTGTTTTAAAAAAGACCTATTCAGAATATGGGTGCGACTTAAGAGTGTATTTTGAGAATCTGGATATTGAGACATGGATTGACGCTGGCGATATGAGTTCAATTGATTATATTTAGGGGGGTGTTTAGATGTCTGTATATCATGCTCTGCAAACTTTAAGAGAAAAGAAAAAGTTTTTAGAAAACCAACTAACTAAAATTAAAGAAGGAGAATTTGATGATCAAGACATTCAGAAAGTGAGTGTCTATAAATATAAGACTACTCAATGGCTGTCCGAAACAGAAGAGGGTATCGAAGTCTTAGAAGGCTATGAAGGAATTAATGTTAAGTAAATTTCTAAAGTTGAAATTTACGAAGGAGGTGCTAACATGTTCAACGACAACAAAGACTTCTATCCAACTCCAGAGCATCTATTTTACAAACTGATGAATGGTAAACGTTATTTGTCAGGCAGGATACTTGAACCGTCTGCAGGTAAGGGAGATTTAATTGGTCACATTAAAAAGCTGAGCAATCGTGATGTCAAGATTGATGCGATTGAAAAGGATAGCAGGTTGTCAAATATTCTTTCGGGTGATGGTATTAGTGTAGTGTGGGATGACTTTCTCACCTATAATACATTTAAAGAATACGATTTTATCATCATGAACCCTCCTTTCAGCAATGGAGTAGATCATTTGCTTAAAGCGATTGAATTAGCAGAGCAGCAGTTAAGCAGTTGCGACATTTATGCAATAGTAAACAAAGAAACAATAGACAATGCATACTCAAATAAACGACAAAACTTACTACATAAAATCAGCTCATATAATGGCAAAGTTGAGTATGTTTCTAATGGATTTTCAGACAGTGAGCGTAAAACAAATGTTGAAGTTGCTTTAGTAAGATTGTCAGTAGCTAAAAACAATCAAGGTAAAAGTATCTATGATAGGATTGTATTTAATTCGAGTAAAAAGGCTGAACAAGAACTAAGCACAGCGCTTTCTACAACTGTAAAGAATGGCAATATCCAGTCTAAAATTAATGATATTGAACGCCTAGTTGCTGAGTATGAAACAGCTTGTGACTTAGCAAAAAAGGCATATCAAGCAATGAGAGAAAGAGAAGTGTTCTTTAATTACATTGACACTGTAAATAAGGGTGACAATCTTTATTCAAACAAACTTAATTTAATCAGTTCTCACAGTCATACAACAGAAAATCTTAATCAAGAGTTAGATAAGTTGAGACATGGATACTGGCAGCTTATACTTGATACAGATGAGTTTAAGGAGTTGCTAACTAATGATGCCATCCAAGAACTGAATAGAAGAATGAATTTAGCTGATGAATTGGAAATCAATCTACAGAATATCAAAATGCTCATAACAGCAATCAACTATAATCGCCAAGACATGCTGATGGAAAGTGTAGTCTCAATCTTCAGGAAGATTACTAGGTATCATCAAAACCAATACAGCACGAACATTCATTATTATAATGGATGGAAGACAAATGATGCCTTTAAAATAAATAAAAAGATTATCATTCCAATTAAATATGTTTTTGATGGATATTACGACTTCTCTGACAAGTATGAGAATATCAATTCGGATACCAGACGCTACATTGATGACATTGTAAAAGCATTTAAGCTTATTGATCATAATGTCGAAGATGAGTTTGTACGTAGTAATGAGAATGAGTTTGAGAACAACTTGCTTAGATTTAAAATGTTCAAGAATGGAAATATTCACATCTGGTTTAAGGATCTGCAACTGCTGAGTAAGCTTAATTACTTATGTGGAAAACACTTTAACTGGTTGCCGACTGATGATGAGATGGAGAATGATAGGGCGGCTAGAGAATATGTGTATAAAGAATTTGGTGAAACTAAGGGAATTAGCTTATTGACAGCCTAAATAAAATAAATTAAAATGAAAAGAGGTAATAATTATGAGGAAATATCAAAGTATTACACGTCATGGGAAAAGCGGCACACACCTTACAATTGAAACTAATGATGAGATTATTATCCAAGAGAAATTAGATGGTGCAAATGCAAGCTTCAAGCTCGAAGATGGAAAAGTGGTTGCATTCTCTCGCAATACTAAACTAGATATGAGTAATGGCTTAAGAGGCTTCTATCAGTGGACTCAAACACTTGATCCGAGCAAACTATTGGAAGGCGTAGTGTACTTCGGAGAATGGCTAGTAAAGCACAAGCTCTCTTATGGAGAAAATGAAAATCAGTTTTATCTGTTCGATATTTTTAATGAGAATATTGAAGAATACGTATCATTTCAAATGGTAGAAGATGAGTCTGAGCGCTTAGGATTAAATTTGATTCCTATTTTCTATAAAGGTGTAACCTTACCGTTTGAAGAGATTGAGAAATATGCGGGAAAATCAATGCTTGGCGATGTTGGAGAAGGCGTTGTAGTAAAGAACTACAATTATCGAGATAAGTATAACAACCAAGTATTCACAAAGATTGTAACGAAAGAGTTTCAAGAAAAAGCTGGTGTGAAAAATCCTAAAGTTGCTACAGCAAACAAAGATAGCTTTGATCAGTTCCTTGATACATATATGACTAAACCAAGAGTAGAGAAGATTCTACATAAGATGGTCGATGAGCAAATCTTAGAAGAAGACTATGCAATTGAAGATATGGGGTTAATTCTTAAAAATGCAGGTAGTAGAGTATATGATGACTTAATTAAAGAAGAATTAGACTCTTTACTTAAGCAACTACGAGCAAAAGTAGGAAAAAGATTGCCAGTAGTCATTAAAGAGATTTTAGTGGAGCAAAACCGAGCATAGCCTAAAATCAATGTGTTAAAAAGCTAGTAAAATCAAGGTTTTAGAGCAGTCAATATTGTAATAAAATGCGTGTTTTATTAAAAGTTAAAATTAACGAGGTGTAATTATGAAATTCGGTGAAGAAGTAAAGGATTTATTCTCGGTATCAAATGATTACTTTCTAGCTCACTGTATTAGTGCTGACGCTAAAATGGGAGCAGGAATTGCAGTTAAGTTTAAAAGAAGATTTAAGCTTTGGGAATTTCAGAAGGTAGCACAAGAAACAGGATTAAAAGTAGGAAGCTGTGCAATGGTAGGTCGAGTACTCAATCTTATTACAAAAGAATGCTATTGGCATAAACCAACTTACTTAACTTTTAGAGCAGCTTTAGTAAATATGAAGAAGATTGCTCTAAAACATGAAATTGACAAAATTGCTATGCCTCAAATTGGTGCAGGTTTAGATAGGCTAGATTGGGAAAAGAACAAAGAAATAATTCAAGACGTGTTTAAAGATACAGATGTTGAAATCTTAGTTTGTAAACTAAAATGAGGTGTAACTATGAAAATTGAAATTGGTAAACGTAAATACATAGAAACAGATTCAATTGGATATTTAATCAAAGAATATACTGGCAAGCAGGATAAGAAGACAGGTAAGGATTTATATACTATCATTGGCAGCTATGGAACATTAGATCATGCTATCAAAGGTGCTTTTAAACACTTAGTTCATTTATCCGATGCAGAGATATTAGAGCAGCTTCAGAAAGATATTGAGAAAGTAAAAGAGAAACTGACTAAAATTTATACGATGTGAGGACTCAAAATGAAAGAGATGAAATTTAAAGTTAATTATGAGTTTGAATTTATTTGCAGGTATGGATATTACGATGTCTATGCTTTATGGGTTAATGGCAAACATATAGGACTACATATTGTTCACTAAGTTAAAATGAATAAAAATCAGATAGGGGATAGATAAATGATTAAACCATATTTTAAACATAGTAGCAACTTTAGTTTAGTTGAAGTAGAGGATCATGGAGTAATTAATTTGACAGAGTTACCGATTAAAGTGAGAGAAGGCGAAGAAGGTCATTATGAGCTAGGATGGGTTTCTACATCTATTGAGGGAGAAAGTACATACATATTGTCTGAATATGGTGGAAAAAGCTCTTTAACTTTTGGTGGGCGAAATATTGGAGTTTTACGTGAATTAGTCAAGTAATCTTCTATCTGGATATGAATATAATTAAGAGGTGGAAAAATGGATAAGCAGCAACATAATTACCTGTTAAATTATCTCGTAACAATTGATAATAAATTTGACTCCTCAAGAATTGGTCATAAATAAATTCACCAAGACATGATGTGAGTAATCGCTAGGCTAGCCACTGAGCTATATGAAACTCAGGAGAAATTAAGAGATATAGAAAATAAGATAAAGTAACAATCTTAAAGAGACTTGCTATGGCTTTTAAAAGGAGTGGTATACATTGACTAAATTGAACAATCTAGAGAGAAAGTTAGTAGCTACAATTTTATCTCATGTTGAAAAGAATTGTTCTGAGGTAGAAGAAGTTGAAGATTACCTTTGGAAGATGCTAGATAAAGATACAGATATGGAATAGGTGAAAAATTGAAAGGTGGATAGCCTATGTATGGGTTTATTTGCAAAGATGAGAATTACGAATGGTGGGTACGCAGGAAAGAAAAAGGCAGATCAGAAATTATCATATCAAGAGAGAGTGATGATTGGATCACACATTACGACTTAAGCTATGTCACAAGCATGTATTGTGATTGTCCTAAAGAAGTAAAGAGTGTAGCAAAAGAACTTATTTCTTAATTTACTATTCAAATAAAAGAGAGATTTTAAATCAACCTGCAAGGGAGAGATATGAAATGAAGAAGAACTTCAAATTTGTACTTTCAGATAAACTGAAAAAAGCAGCTCCTCATTCGGCTAATACAGAATTTATAGCTGAAAAGCATGACAGCATTGATGACCTATACGTGATTTCTTGGGAAGAAGATGGAGAATGGGGAGTTAACAATTATTTAGATGAAGATGTATTTGACAATGTTAACAACGGTTCTTGGGTTCTTGTAGACTAAGCGAATGGAGTTGGGCTATGTGACTTATGGTGTTATTAATGATTGGGATGGGCTAGTTGATTCATTTGATTCATATGAGGAAGCAGAAGCAGCATATGAAAAGGAGAAGCAAGGAAGAGTATGTGAAGGCGTAGAAGTCGAGCAGTCATTTGTAAGTTTGGTTGAACTAGATGAAGAATTAGAGGAAATTAGAACAATCAAGAAAGTAGTAGCTGTTGAAGATGTCCAACTAAGTAAAGAGATAGGAAGTCCTAAAGATAATGGCTATGACTGGGTTGGATGGGCTAAATGGCTTGATGTAACAAATAACGTGAAAATTAGAAGCGGTAGGAAACAACATGAATAACAACTCGCATGCTTTTGTTCATATAATAAATGACTTAAGAATGAAATTAAGAGACGCAAATAGAAAAAATGAGCGTTTTGAAAAGATTATTTGTTCTATTGCTAATATTGACACTCTATTCCTACAGTCAAATGGAGAGGATCGAGAGTTTAATGAAACAGAGGCACTAGAAGAAATTGAAAGGTTAGTGATGCCTGTTTGGATAGAATACTGTAAGAGACAGCATGATAATGATTAATAAATAATTAAAATTAACGAAGGGATATGATTGTATTGAAGTTAGATTATGGCTCTGGAAGTCAGCCGAAAAATGGGTTTCTAAGCTCTGACTTTTGTGGCAGCCCAAACTATGACTACTACATAAAGGATTATAAAGTATTAGATGCGCAAGATCATTCTTTTGATGTAATCCATTGTCGTAATGTAATTCATCATATACCGGAAGAGGATCTACCAATACTGTTTGCTGAGTTTAAAAGGTTGCTAAAACATGATGGTGAGCTAATCATATCTGAACCAAGGAAAGAATTTCATAAGCAGAATTTAATACTTGATATTATTTGGTACAGGTTTCTTACTCATAACGATAAAATCATGCTACCTCAAGAATATGTAGATTATAAGAGGTATTTAGATGGCTTCATAGCAGTACATAGTAAGGATGATTATAATAATGAAGTTGTTACATATAAGAAAGCAGAAATAGTAAAACTAGCAATTTAAAATAATTATGAGGTGATAAATATGAAAAATACAAATGAAATTACAGAAACAGTAGTCGAGTTTTTAAATACAGATGAAAATTGCACTTTAGTTTCAAACGAGATAAATATGCATGAAGTTTTAACCATCGCAAATAGAGAAAAAATAAATATTAATAACAAAGAAGGAAAAAAGTTTGAATCGTCTTTTGGATCACAAAAAGAGCATTATATTAGATATGAATAAAATGAATCTTTCAATGAAAGGAGGTAAATGAGCTTGCCAAACTACTTAAAAGGTGTGTATGATTTTAAAACAAGTGAACTAGTAGAAGAATTATCAAAGCGCTTAGGTGTCGAGAAACTAACAGCAGCTCCTCATTCTGACTTTACTGTTCAGGTTGATAAAGACTGGAATGGGCAAAAAGAAGATTGGACAGACGAAGGAAGTGCAATTATCCTCATTATTAAAGATTAAAGGTGATACATAATGAACATTAATCAATTCATAACAGACTATAAGCAAGGCTTTCCTCTACATGAGATCTGCAGCATGAGAAATATTGACCGAGCAGTTGCATTAAAGACTTTACAGCAAATTAAAGAGAACAATAAAACAGGCTACAAGTACAATCAAGCTTTCAAACAACTATTAGCAGACAGATATGTTGCTGGTGGAAGCATTCAGTCTATGGCAAATGAAATTGGCTCATCTTGGAATGTAATTAAAAAGTATGTTGATGAGATGCTTGAGAAGAAGTATAGGAAGGTGATCTGATGCAGAGGAAAGAGTTTTACATAGTAAGTGTGGAAAATGGTAGTGATGTAAGTGAATATGAGGGTGTGCTAAATGAATTTAATGTACATATTGAACAAATGGAAACTGTTGATATGCTTAGCTGTGCTACTGTACATATTCCTGTGTGGAAAATTTCTTTAACAATTGATGAGTTAAGCAGCTTACCAGAGAAGTTAGGTTGTGAATTGATCGTAGATAATGATTACACTTTGTATCATTTTAAGGATGATTATGATGTGATTGAAGAGCTTGAAGGTACAGTATTAGAAATTTATGATGGATATAGAGAATAAAATTAAATAAAATATTTGTATTACAAAAACAGGAGATGATTAAGTGAGTAAACAAGTAGAAGTGACAAAGGAAATGGCTGATGTGTTGGATGAAGTTATCCATAAGAATAATTCTATCGAGGAAAACTTGTATGAAGTTTTATCGTATATTAATGACTACATGCCGGATTTAGATGGATACTTAAATAAAAACAATATGAGCGCTCATAGACTTTTAGATGCTATCACTTGCGGATACAAGCACAAGTATGAGTTTAAAGAGAGAGATATTGTAATTTGTGAAGATACTGGCACTATCTATCAACTTCCTACAAAATTAGTCTCTGTGTCAGCGGCTAATAAACTTGAGAGATTCAAGCTAGTCTGCAAAGCAGAAAACAGAGAAGATAAATAAATTAAATAAAAAATTCGTTTTAAGGAGAAATGACACAGACGAGGAAAAAAAGACACATTGAGTTTGTTGGGTATGGCTGTTTCAGTTAATAAAATTGCTAAAGAGATAGGTGATTAACATACATATTAAACGAGCAATCAGAAAAATGAAAAAAGGTATTCCTATTACCCATACTTCTTATATGAAGAAGGTAAATTTCAGGTATGTAATAGCTCAATTCTATGATGATAGATTTGATAAGTTACTAACCGAAGAAGACTTGATTAATAGTTACAAAGGATATAAGAAAGTTTTAAAAGATAAATATGATTATCAGTGGGAGGTTTGGGATACTAATGCAGAAAAAGCTAACATTCAGCAGAAATTAGAAAAGCTAAAAGATCAGGAATATATGTTGAAATATGAAATGAGTGAGTTGGAGAATAGGCTCAAATCTTTTGACTAAAAATAGATAAGAGGTGTGTGAATGATAATTGATGAAAGTAAAATTAATGAATTAATCCAGAGTGAAGTGAAAGCCCAAGTTGAAAAGAAGATGAGGCTTCAAAAAGAGATTGAGGAAAAATATGAATATGAAAAAGATATTTGGTATAAAGACATTGCAAAATCCATCTCATGCAAGTCGATGCAAGAGGATTACTGAAGCACTTGAGGAAAATGATAATTACTATTAATTAAAATTAATTTTAAAAGAAGGTGTAATAGTGAGAGAGATTAAATTCAGAGCATGGGACAAAGAGCACGAGAGAATGTTTGACGTTGTTAAAATCACCTATGAAGACAACTCTGCTATTGCTTGGAGAAGCCCATATAAAAAATGAAAAGGTTATTTGGGAAACCAGTGGGTTAGAAGTCGATCAAGAATGCGAACTAATGCAATTTACAGGCTACAAGGATAAAAATAACAAGATGATTTATGAAGGCGACATATTAGAAGGTAGTCACTATCCAATTAGCAATGAGGATGATTATTACTTGGTGGTGGATTATGCTGAGGATCGATTTTGGGGTGTAAGGAGATTATCCTCTAATTCATCAGCAAGAGGAATTTCAAACGGTATGGCAGATGGCTTATACGAATTTTCTGATCAAGATTTAGAGGTGGTTGGAAATATTTATGAAGACTCAGAACTATTGGTAGAAGAAGTTAAATAGATAGCAATTAAAATAAAAACTTTGTTTTATCTACAATTAAATAATAGGAGGGATAACTATTAAGATTTTAAAGCTACATAAGTCAAAGCATGGTCATTATTATGCTGTATTTGATGAGATACCCGAAATGACATATGAAAGAATAGGGTTAGACTATGTTGGCACATCTGTTGACTCCATTGGAGATATTATTTCTAGTCACCATTTAAAGCGAGAAGCATTTGGTAATGCCTTTGCTGGTAGAACAATTAAACTAAAAATGAAAGACGGTAGTATAGAAAGAATTAAAGATTATTGGTTTGATTGTGGTTCTTATGAAAGTCACGGTGAGTTTATAAGTATTGGGGCAGGAAGAATTGAGGAGCTTCAAAACTGTTATGTGTACTCTGGATATAATATAAACAAAGCGACATTCGAGAGAATGCTAAACGATTATCTGTCTAGGGAGAGAATATATGATTACAGAGAGATTGAGGAATGGTGTAATCTGCAGCACAAATGGTATGAAGTAGTTGTAAACAATAAGAAGATTCCGTATATGATGAATAAATATGGAGAAATGGTTGAAAAGTGGACAAAGAAAAAAGTGTTTGCAAGGGAGAATAGAATAAAATCATTCGGTGGAAAATTGAAAGAGTTTACATATTTTAAATTTAAATATAAAGATGAGGACAGATTAATTAAAATTGAGGCAAATTATCTGGACGTTCTCAAAGCTACTCTACCTTATTCAGAAGAAGAAATTATTAAGAATTGCAAACTGCCATTAAGAAACACGTAGACTATGAAATAGTAATTTTAACGAATGATTAGTGTAATTCTTAAATAAGGAGTTATTAAATTTGAAGAACTTAATTCACTTGCTGTGTTGGACAGGGTTTACAATCGGAATTTTATTGCTTTAGAAACTAGTTATGGAGGATAGATAATAATGAACCAAGAAGAAAGAGAGCAATTTCAAGAGCTAGGAGAAGCTTGGGAAGATATAAAAAGTAGAAGCGAGAATCTCCATCCAAAGTACGTTGATTGGCTTATTGAAATAATCAATAAACAAGAGGAAGAAATTGTAAGTCTAGAGAAGCGATCTGAAGGAGCTTTGTATATCTCTAATTATAAAGTTCAGCCTAAAGAGAAATTTGAGCTTTAAGTCCCGTACCATCTTGCAGCGTTAAATAAAATACAGGATTTATAGAAATAGGAGATCATTATGACTAAACCAATATTAAATAAGGAATACATGATGGAACTTCTCAGAGATTTTAAAAACACTCAACCTAAAAAGAAACGGAACAATATAGACCAACTATTCCACAAGATGATCACAGGGAAAGAGTTAAATCGCAGGAACAAAGAGACGTATAAGGAATGGCAGAATTTCTTCGCTAGTGCTGTATTAAAGGGAGTAGTCATAAAAGGAGTGAGTAAAAATTAAACTTGAAAAGCAACTGCTTAAGGATAAGAGAAAAAAGATACTTAATAAGGTTTTTGAAAACACGATTAAGTATCTTATCGGATATCCAGTTCACTATACAATTATCTATCCGAGCGAATACATAAAAAAGAAATATACTGAATATGAAGAGTCCTATTATCGAAAACGATTTGATGTAGTTGAAATGAAAGCTATGAAAGAAATTAAACAGTTTGCAGCAAGTAGGTTAGCTGGTATGTTTGGAGGTTTAACAATTGCTGAAAAATTAAGCTATGATGAAGATGAGGATTTAGTAATATCAAAGTTTCTCAGTGATTCTACTTATAGATATAATAAAAAAGGTCGTAAGTTCTCTATGATGTATGGGAAACTATTTAAAGAAGAGATCGAAAAGAATCATCTTAAGTATATGAATGAGCTTGTGGTCTGGTTATTAGACGAAGGTTGCAATGTTAGACATATGCAGGTTTGGTCAGGCTATAGCAGGGTTGACTGGTTAGTGGCTGAATTAAAAAAAGATAAAATTAATCGATTATAAAGAGGTGATTTAATTGATGTTTGTATATATCACAGGATATTTATTTACGGTGGTAATTAGTTATCTATTGTTCAGACTAACTCTTAAGTTAGATAAGAAAAATGCTCACTGTCATCCGCTAGAGTTTGCGTTATTGATTTGCTTGTTGCCAATCTTAAATGTTATTACTTCTCTAGTTATATGCCTCATGCATATACCTAAAGGAAGGACAGTTACCGTTTCTATTTCTAAAAATAAGCTAAATAGGTTATTTGGATTAAAAGAGTAAATAATGAGTAGAAATGAGAATTAATAGCTATATCTTTATCGGAGTAAAGCGAAAAAGGTTGATATACCAAGGGTTTTAAGAGTTAAATTTTGAATAAAATATGGTTTTTATAGGGAGTGAACATATGGAAAGAATGCATAAATTAATTAAAGTCCTTAACGAAGCAAATGATGCTTATTATAATAGCAATAATCTTCTATTGTCGGATCGTGAATATGACTTAATGTATGATGAGTTATTGCAGCTTGAAAAGGAATCTGGTGTAACACTTTCTAACTCACCCACGCAAAGAGTGGGGTATGAAGTGAAATCTAAGCTAAATAAGACTGAACACCCCAAGCCATTACTTTCACTTGATAAGACAAAGGACATCAATGAGCTTAAAGCATTCATTGGTAATCAAGAATGTATCATAAGCTTAAAGATTGATGGACTTACTACAAAGACTGACTACAAAAATGGAAAGCTAACACTTGGATCTACTCGTGGTAATGGCTTAATTGGTGAAGTTATTACTCATAATGTTAAGACATTTAAAAATGTGCCAACTCATATAAATAACGATATCTCTGTAGTAGGTGAGTCAGTAATTACATTCTCAGACTTTCAAGCCATCAACTCTACACTTGCAGACGAGGATAAATATAAATCTGCTCGCAACCTAGCAAGTGGCTCAGTACGACAATTAGACAGTGAAATTTGTAGTAAGAGAAATGTTAAATTCCTTGCTTTTGGACTACTTGAATCAGCCCATGAATTTAAAACAAGATCAGAGCAGCTTGAATTCTTACAGTCTAGAGGGTTTGAATTAGCTCCTTATCTTTTAGTAAATAAAGATAATGTGGATGATGCTGTAGCACTATTGAGAGATAAAGCAATTAAAGATGATATCCCTATTGACGGCTTAGTGTGTACATACAACGATATCAAGCATGCGGAGGCATTGGGCTATACATCTAAGCACCCAAAATACTCACTCGCTTTCAAGTTCGAAGATGACGAATATGAAACTGAATTCATTGGTGTAGAAGCGAATACAACTAGAACGGGCATGATCTCTTTAACGGGATTATTTAAACCTGTGGATATTGATGGAGTAACAGTTACTCGTGCATCATTACATAATGTAGATTTATTTGAAGGGTTGCAGCTAGGTGTGGGTGATACAATCACAGTTAGACGTGCTAACATGGTTATTCCACAGATTATGAGCAATCTAACACGCAGTAACACTATTGATGTGCCTGAAACTTGCCCATCATGCGGTCATAAGGCTGAAATAAAAGTAGCCAAAGAAGCAAGATTCTTATACTGCAGCAATGAGCAATGTGTGTCACTAGTAGGTAGACGCTTAGAGCATTATGTCAGTCGTGATGCGTTGAATATTCAAGGATTTTCAGAAGCAACGATTAATAAGTTTATTGAGCAAGGTTTTATCAAGACAATTGATGATATCTACTCACTATCCAAACATGAAAAAGATATTGTGAAATTGGATGGCTTTGGTAAGCGCTCATATAATAAGTTAATTCAAGCAATTGAAAGCTCAAAGAAAGTTAAATTCGGAAGTTTTATTTATGCGTTAGGCATCCCACATGTAGGAAAGTCTACAGGAAAAACATTAGCTAAAGAATATACTCTTGAAACATTACCGAGTGCAGAGAAACGCTCTCTAATGCAATTAGATGACATTGGACAGGTAGTTGCAGAGAGTATTGTCAGATGGTTCTCTGTAGATACCAATGTGAATCTATATAAGAAGCTTATGGAAGTTGGCTTAGAGTTTGTTGAGTCTGCATTAGTAAGTGAGGATAGCTCCATAGCAGGTAAGACCTTTGTTGTTACTGGTAGTGTTGGAGTATTTAAAAACAGAAAAGAGCTTCAAGCAAGAATTGAAGAGCTTGGCGGTAAGGTGTCAGGATCTGTGAGTGCAAAGACCGATTATCTTATTTGCGACATGGATAACAGAACAAGCACTAAATTTAAAAAAGCAGAGAAGTTAAATATTCCAATTATAACAGAAGACATATTCCTAAGTATCATTGAGGGTGAGGTTAGTGAGTAGACTTGCTACAAGTATAATTGGAGAAAAGTTTAATAGGCTTATCGTGGTGGATCAATATCAGATAAACGGAAAAGGTAAAACTATCTGTGAATGTAAATGCGATTGTGGCAGCAAAAGATTACTGAAAGTAAACTACAGTGAGATTAAAAGGGGGAAAGTTAAGTCTTGCGGTTGTCTTGTAATAGAGAATACCAAAAAGGCAAACACTAAACATAAAAATAGTAACTCTCATCTACATAATGTTTGGTGCAAAATGAAATCCAAATGCTACAATCACACTAGTAAGTACTTTAAAAACTATGGTGGCAAAGGGATTGAAGTTTACAAATACTGGCTGGGTGTAAGTGGCTATGATAATTTTTATGACTGGAGCATGTCTAATGGATACTCTAAAGGATTATACCTTAGTAGAAAAGATAAGATGAAAGACTATTCACCAGATAATTGCCTGTGGGGAAAGTCTAAAGAAACATACAATAATGAATCCTTTAGTATGAAGAGTAAATTATCAATTAACGGAAGTGAATACACTCTAGAGCAAATCTGTTCTTTGGTTGGAATATCCTTCAGGGCGGTAGTAGAGAGGATTAAAAATAACTATCTAGATGAGAGAATGCTTATGACCACAATGGAACTCAAACAGATTAATCTCAAACAAAAGCACGATGCACTTAAGATGGAAGAATATGACTACACTCCCTTTACAGAAATAGGAAGTAACATGATTGCGGAAAAATCTAAATCAGGAATATATGAAATCAAAAACAATCTTAACAATAAAGTTTACGTTGGGAGTGCGGTCGATATTTTCACAAGGTGGAAAAATCATATAAATAATTTAAATAGAAACACTCACCATTCGAAACATTTACAAAATGCATGGAACAAGTATGGAGGAGGGAATTTCAAATTTAAAGTCTTAGAATATGTAGATAAAGATCACTTAATAAATAGAGAGCAATATTGGATGGATGAATTGAACGCCTACTCTAGTGACCTTGGATATAATATTCAGTCTATTGCAGGAAGTCCACTTGGAAGAAAAATGAGTGACGAGACAAAGCAAAACTGGAGTAAAAGTCGAAGAAAACCTGTAGTACAACTAAAAGAAGATGATGGTATAGTATATCTTGTTGCTAGATGGGATGGGATTAAAGACGCAGCAAAACACCTGAATCTTCATGAGCAGAACATTTCACATTGCTGTAAAAATTTTCGTATACCTCATAGGTGTGGAGGATTTATATGGATGTATGCTAATGAGTTTGATAATTTATTAATTAATAATGATAAAGAGTCTAGCAGCTCGAAGAACAAGAAAGCAAAAGATTTAGGTGTGCCTATTATTAATGAAGAAGAGTTTGTGAGTTTAATAAAATAATTTAAAATAATAGTGGACATGTATAATTGATCATGTTACTATAAGTATGTAGCAAAGCAATTGAACAAGTCTTACCAGCCACTTTTAAAAAAACATTAAAATAATTAAAAATTAATAGTTTACAAGAATGATAGAGCGTGGTAAGATAAGAGAGTAGTAAAGAACAGGGGGAGTTGAACAAGACATATGAGCTTGGAAAAGTTCGTAGGGCTTCAACGTTAGATTAGCTAGGAGGGGGAGCTGATCATTAAATCAACCCGATATAGTAAAACGGATATTACGCCTCTCTCCTAAAGAGGAAGTCTAGGTTCGATTCCTAGTATTGGGACTTGCAACAAAAAATAAAAAGTTTACTAAGATAAGGTGGTGATAGCTATGGTAAAGAACATCACAAAAACTGCAGCAGAAGAGTCACAATGCAAATTGTGTGAAAGGAGTCCACCAGTACAACTTACATATTAAAAGCAATCTTTTATTAAGAATTACAATATAATAAATAAAAATTAACGGAAATTAAAAGGAGCGAATTTAACTATGGCAGAAAACACTAACACTTTACGACAAGCGGAAAATCAAGTACATATTGAGGGTATTTTATTAGAGAATCGTTTAGAAGAAAAAGAAATTAACGGGAAACCAGCAATTACAGGTGAAGTTGATATTGAAATTAAAGAAAACGAAGTACATACGGTAAACTTCTTCTCTTATAAATTTAAAAAGGACTCTAATGAAGAGAGTGGGCTTTATAAAGGTCTTGCTACAGTAATGAATGAGTATCAATCAGTGAATAAAGTGGGTGCGGAAGCAGCAGATAAGGTTCGTATCACTACTGGAAACATTGGTCTTAATGAATATTACACTCCAGACGGTCAATTACGCACATTCCCACAAATCAGCTCAAGCTTTATTAATCGAGTGGGTGCGGGTGAAGAGTTCACACCTAAGGCAGAATTCCGTGCTGAAGTAATTGTAGCAGCAGTAAAAGAAGAATATAAGAACGAGCAAGAAACAGGACGAGCCATCTTAGATGCATACCTGCCACTATACGGTGGAAAGATTGTTCCATTCACATTTGTAGTTGGTGAAGATGGCGCAGAATACGTCCAAGACAACTATGAAAAAGGGCAAACGGTAAAAGTTTGGGGAAATATTGTAAACTTTAAAGAGATTGTTGAGAAAAAGACAGAGGGTGCTTTTGGTAACGCAGATAAGCAAATTAAAACAAATACTGTTCGTGAATATGTAGTAACGGGTGGGTCTGAGCCTTATGATGAAGATAATGTAAATACATATAAAGTAGATGTAATTAAAAAGGCTCTAACAGAGCGTGAAGTACACTTAGAGCAACTTAAGAATAAGAAAAAGGACAATAAAGGAAGCAAGCCTTCAGGTGGAGCAAAGACAGGGTTTGAGACAAAACCAAATAAAAAACCAGTTGAAATTGATGATAACGACCTTCCATTTTAATATACTAAAGCAATAAAGTAAGTGGTGAATCAGATAAGATTAAAATAAAAAGTGAGGGGTGAAACTCCCCTCCAATAAATAAAATTAAACAATAAAGGGGTAATTTATAAATGGCTATTGATCTATTGGGAATTGAACCGACTGTAGTGAGCAGGGACTTACGTGGGAAAATTGTAACTTTTTACGGTAAGTGATTGCCGTCTAATGTGGCAACACATTATGAGTAAACTTCTGAAAAAATCGGGAAGCCTAAGTCATTTTGATATGGTAATCCGACCTGAAGGCTAGTGTAAAAAACTGGTCAGGGGCAACGCATAGGAGTGAAAACTGTGGCGCACAACATCTTTTGGGAGAGGTGTTGCTGTGAGAAATAGAAATTATGAAAATAGAGAAGTAATGCATCAAAAGATTGTGATTGAAGGCAAAACATATGGTCAAACAGCTAAGGAGTTAGATTGTAGTGCAACTGCAGTTAGGAACTGGGCAATCAAATTTGATTTTCCTAAAGAGCCTCTATACATAAAGCTTAATAGAGAACATGGGGAAAAAATAGAAAATGATTATACTCAAAACAATAAATTTTTTAGTGAAATAGCCGAAGACTATGGAGTCAACTGGCAAACAGTATCTGATGTTCTACGACACAGAAATATTAAAATAAGAACGAGATCAGATATTAAAAAGAAGCTAGACTCGGAAAACAAATGTAGAGTATATGACATCAATCGCAACTATTTTGAAACTTGGTCTAATAATATGGCATACATACTTGGTTTCATTTGTGCTGATGGATGTGTTCACACTCACTATGATGAAAAGTTAAATAAGTCAAAGAATGTTGTTATTATCTCTCTTGAAAAAAGCGACATTGAAATTTTACATAAAATAAAGGATGAGATCGGTTACGAAGGAGAAGTGCACACTTATAAAAGCAAAGGATTCAATAAAGAGAGCCACTATTGTACACTGAGGATGAATTCAGTTCAATTAGTTAAAAGTTTGAAGTCTTTAGGTGTGACAGAGCGAAAGTCCTTAACTATAAAAATGCCTCCAGTACCAGAAGAATATCAGCTAGATTTTATTAGAGGGTATTTTGATGGGGATGGGAGCGTGGGTGGTCAGTATCCTTCGAACTCATTTGGCATAAAAACTACCAAGCAGCAAATTAGGTTCAGACTGTTTAGTGGTAGTAGAGATATAATTGAATCAATGGAATTGATATTGAGAAATAAAGGACTAAAAAAGAAAAATATAAATAAGCAGCGATCCGTCTATGAAATATTATACAGTACAAAGGAATCGATAAAAATATACAATATGATGTACTATGATGGATGTTTGCACTTATATAGAAAAAAGAAAAAATTTGATGAGTTAATTCAAACAAGAGAAAGCCAACTAGCAGCTAATTAATATTAATAAAAATAATTATGATACTGTGTGCCGCAGAATAAAACTCCCAAGAGGCAGAAGCATCCCAAGCGGATGAAAAGATATGCTGAGCTGGATCGGAATTGACCGATTGTAGATGGAGTGCCTGAGCTTCATTGATGAGGGAAACCTCCAGAAGTAAAGGATAAAAAGCCTTTACGATAACAATCTGGAACCAAAATCAGGAAAGACTACTAATGCAACCAAGTTTCCAAACAGTTTACTATTGGCGTTTGAGCGCGGATACAATGCATTAAACAATGTTCATGCACAACCAATTAACAAGTGGACTGAATTTAAGCAAGTTTTAAAGCAGTTAAACAATCCTAAAGTACGTGAGAAGTATGAAACGATTATTATTGATACTGCTGATATTGCTTGGGATTTAGCAGAACAGTACGTACTAAATCGTGAAGGCGTAGACAAGATTTCTGATATTCCTTTCGGTGGTGGATATAAATTACTTGAGAAAGAGGTTGATCAAGCCTTTCGCTCCATTCCTTTAATGGATTACGGTTTAGTAATGATTTCTCATAGTGAAGATAAGCAATTTACAGATGAGAGTGGTCAAGAATTTAATAAAATTGTTCCAACACTGGCTAAAAAAGCTCGAAAAATCGTGTTGCGTATGTCTGATATCATCGGCTTTAGTAAGGCTGTAGAAACTGAAGAAGGTGTTGAGGTGCGACTTTATATGCGTGGGTCAACACGATTTGAGGCAGGATCAAGGTGGAAGCACACACCTAACTACGTGCCGTTTGATTATAATACTTTAGTTGGTGTCATCGCTGACGCAATCGAAAAGCAAGCCGAGGAAGATAAGGTGCAAGCGATTGATGGTCATGTAAATGTTTATCAGTCTGTGACAGAAGATCGTCCTTTTGAAGAAGTGCGAAATGAAGCTACAAAGCTTTGTCAAGCAATTGCAGCTGAAGTTGAAGAAGGTGATGAGCGTAATGCTCGTGTAGCTAAGATCGGAAAAATCATTGAGAATCACTTAGGTAAAGGAAGAAACTTAAAATCAACAGAAGAGGAGCAAAAGGATTTAATTGAGTTAATTATTCAAGATTTAAACGAATATAAAGAATCATTGTAATTACATAAGCAACAAATCATAAGGGAGTTTACTAGCTAGACTCCCTTATTTTTAAAGTAGGTGATATTTATCGCAGAGAAAGATAAGAAGATGATCTGTCCTGATTGTAAGGAACATGTTTTAAAGAGTGAAGCCACTCAAATAGGTAGAAGGTACTTTCATCCAGAATGTGCCGAGAAGAGAAGTAAGCAAGAAAAGAATAGTGACACAGAGAAGCAAGAACTTAAAGAATTGAAAGATTACATATACTTTGACCTATACGAGAAAAAGGTGAATATGCCTTTTATTATGAAGCAAGTTTCCGAGTTTAAGAATGAGTATGGGTATCGTTACAAGGGAATGGAGTTAACCTTGAGATACTTCTACGGCACTCTAGGCAATTCCATGCAAGAAGGTCATGGAATAGGGATCATACCTTTTATGTATGAAGAGACTAAGAAGCATATTAGAACTGTAATGAATGTTAAATCCAGTCTTAAAGACTTTGAAGTCAAAGAAGAAAGAGTTATAGAGATTAACACTCCTAAAAAGAGTGACAACAAGAGAATTAGAAGAATAGATATGGACTCGTTATAGGGTGGTGTGTAAATGGCGTTAAATGACAAGAGAGCTGTTTTTCAGGTTTTAGGGTGTTTGATGCAGAAATCCTATTTGCTTGAAGATGAAGAAAAATGGCTAGTTAAAGATGATTTTGATGAAATGTTTCATAAAATTTGTTTTGCAGCAATCAACAACCTTAAAGATGATGGAGTGGAAGATATTGACGTGATTATGATAGATTCATTTTTATCTAATTACGATGTTCACTACAAAATTTTTCAGGATAATGATGGAATAGAATATCTTATGCAGGCGATGGAAAAGGCAAGCTTAAAAAACTATAGCTATAATTACAACCGACTAAAAAAGTTTAGTTTACTTAGGGCTTACAAAAAAATTGGTTTTTCTGTAGATGATGTTTATGATGAAAACATTTTAAATCCACGAGAACAAGAAGAAATGATGGAGAAATTCGATAAAATGACTATTTCAGACATTGTAGACATTTTTGAGAATAAGCAGCTACAAATTAGAAACGTGTTTGTGAATAGTATGAATCGAACAACTGAACATGCATCTAAAGGCAATGAAGAGTTATTCGCTAGTTATAAGCTAAGCCCTGACTATGGTATCTCACTTATCGGGAACATACAAAACACCATTTTCAGAGGAGCGAAAAAGAAAACTGTAACAATGCGTTCAGCACCTCAAAATACTGGTAAGACACGTATTGCTTTAGCTGAAGCTACAGACATGGCTATTGACGAATTTTATGATTTAGAAAAAGAGGAATGGGTTCAACGCAATGTAGGTGAAAACGTACTCTACATTTCTACTGAAGCAGAAGCCGATGATCTAAGACCGACTATTTGGGCTTACATAAGCGGTGTCAAAGAAAGCAATATAAAAGATGCTCTGTGCACACCAGAAGAGGAGGAGCGAGTAAAGAAAGCAATTAAAATTCTTGAGCGTTCAAACTTTATTATTGAATACATACCTGATTTCAACACAGAGCTTATTGAGACAGTTATTAAAACACATATTCTAGAAAATAAAACAGAGTATATATACTTTGACTACATTCATATTTCAGTTCAAATCCTTGAGGAGATGGCTAAACGTTCAAAAGGAATGTCATTGCGTGAAGATATGGTACTGTATATTTTTATGTATCGGCTAGTTGAGATTGCAGCTAGATATGATGTTTATATTATAACGGCTTCTCAGTTAAATGGTGAATGGAAAGATGCGAGAGACGCTGATCAAAACTTGCTACGTGGCGCAAAAAGTCTGGCTGATAAGCTACATAAAGCAATGATTGCGCTTGTGCCCACACAGAAAGACTTGGAAGCATTAGAGCCAATTTACAAAGAAAAATTTGGGTGTGAGCAGCCAAACATTGTTTATCATATCTACAAAAACCGAATGACAAAATATAAGAGTATGAAGCTATGGCTCTATATTGATTATGACAATATGCGGGTCAAAGAATTGTTTCTCACCACTAATGACTATCAATTGGTGAATATTGAACCAACTGAGATCAAGCAAAAAGATAATGTAGTATAGGGAGGTGAACTCCCATCGCACTAGATAAGGACTTAATCAAAGAGTCACTAACAGAAGAAGAAATAAAAATTATACTTAGGGATTTAGGTAGTGCAGAGCCGAAACGAAGTCAACAGGGAGATTTACAATTCACTACTGTGTGCCACTCTGGAAGCAAGCATAAGCTCTATTACTACGAAGAAGGAAAGTCATTTAGATGTTATACAGAGTGCCAAGAATCATATGACATATATTCTTTAGTAATCAAAGCTAAAGAGCAGCAAGGCTACACCCTATCATTCTATGAAGCAATTAAATACGTAGCTGACGTCACTGGGAAACACTATCAAGCTAACAGTACATACAAATCAAGTGATAAAACAGATGACTGGGATTGGATCAATAAATTCAAAAGAAACAAAGTCAATACTGAGCTTAAAGTTTATGACGATAGAGTGTTAGATGTGTTTCTCCCATATCCTCACGAAAGTTGGATAGAGGAGGGAATTTCATCTGAGTCAATTAAAAAGTATGGTATTGGCTTCTATGTTTCTCAAAATCAAATAACAATTCCTAACTATAATATAAAAAATGAGCTTATCGGTATTAGAGTAAGAAACTTAGATGAGGAGCAACTTGCAATGGGAAGGAAATATGTCCCTGCTAACATTGGGTTGATTCAATATGCCTTCCCGACAGGCTTCAACCTCTTCGGTTTAAATAAGACACTTCCCACAATTAAGAAGCATAGAAAGATTGGATTATTTGAATCAGAGAAATCCGTCTTAAAGTCTGACACTTTCTATGGAGATGAAAATTGGACTGTTGCTTTAGGTGGTAGTAATATCACAAGATTTCATTTAGATATACTGCTTTCCATAAAAGAGCTTGAAGAGGTATTTATACTACCAGATAAAGAATTCGCTGAAGTAGGAAGTAAGCAAGAGCAAATATATGCAAAGAAGATATTGAAAGATGCACAGATGCTTGCTCCTTATTTTCGAGTCCATGTAGTGTGGGATAGATGGGGTAAGTTGGGTTTAAAATCAGCGCCTATTGATCATGGAAAAGAGACGTTTGAGTTTCTATTGAAGAATAAAATTGAGATAACTACTAAGGATGAGGTGATTGGTTGAATTATAAATTAATAAGTCCGTTTGAATATGGCGATAATCCAATTGAACATGTTTTGAAGAATCGTGGAATTGAGAATCTAAAAGAGTTTTATAGTCCAACTAAAAGTAATGTAGGACATCATAGTCAACTGAAGAATATTGGGAGAGCTGTAAATTGCTTAATTAAACATGTTAAAAAAGGGGGTGAGGCATTCGTTCAGGTTGATGCCGATCCCTGACGGCTATACTAGTTCTGCAGCCTTAATTAGCTATCTAAGAAGAGTGTACCCTGATTTTAAAATTAACTATCGACTACATGAAGGCAAGCAACACGGAGTTATTTTAAGTGAGATACCCGACTCCGCAACTCTTGTTATCATCCCCGATGCTGGCTCATCACAATATGAGGAGCATGCACACCTTTCTAAAAAGGGCGTAGACGTTATCATTTTAGATCATCACCCAGTTGACGAAGAATCACAGCATGCAATCGTAGTTAATAATCAACTCTCACCTGACTACACTTCAAAAGCTATCACAGGTGTTGGTATTGTCTATAAGTTTCTAGAGGCTTTAGATAATGAACTAGGTGTAAACTACGCTAAAGACTACCTAGATTTAGTTGCTATTGGCAATATTGCCGATTCTGCTTATATGGGAGATTTAGAAGCAAGATTCTATGCTCTGAATGGATTAAAAGGCATTAAAAATAAATTCATTAAGTCAATGTTTAAGAAACATGAATTCTCCACAAAAGGAGATAAAACTTTAACTTCTACTAGCTTCTATATTAACCCAAGTATAAATGCGATTATCCGAGTTGGAAAACAGGAAGAAAAGGATCAGCTATTCAGAGCGCTAATGGGTATTGAGGAAGAAGTATACTACAAACGGAAAGATACTTTTGTTCCATTGGAAGAAGATACAGCAAGGATTGCAGGTAATGTAAAGAGCAGGCAAGATAAGTTGCGTGATAAAGGTGTAGTAGCCATCAAAGAACGTATTGAAGAAAAGGGATTATTGAAGAATAAAGTTCTAATTGTAAATGTGACTGATTTACTTGATAAAAACTTAGGTGGTTTGGTTGCAAACCAACTTGTAAAACTCTATAAAAGACCAGTTTTATTGATACGCAAGGATGAAGAAAAGCCAGTGTTTACGGGATCTGCTAGAGGTTACGAAAAAGGACATATTAAGGATCTCAAGCAATTTTTACGTGACTCAGGATATTTTAATTTTGTAGAAGGTCATCCTAATGCTTTCGGTTATAGTATTGATGCTGATAAGCTTGTAGCAATGAATGATTACATAAATGAGCAGCTAAAGGGTGTAGAGAATGAAGATGTGCATGAAGTTGATTTTATAATCACAGACAAGACATCTAAGCCTGATCAACTTATTGCAGAAATTCATGAGCATAGACATCTATGGGGTGGAGGAGTCGATGCACCACTCTTAGCATTTAAGCTCAAGTTTGATAAAGATGATATACAAATCTTAGGTAAGGTTAATAAGACCACACTAAAGTTTAAGTATAAGAATATCGAGTTTATTATGTACAAACAAACTGAAGATATGTTTAATAAGGTGTTTGGTAAAGATGGGGAATATGCAATCGAAATCGTGGGTAAGTGTAATGTAAACGAGTGGAATGGCTATATTACTCCACAGGTTATGATGGAAGACTTTGAAGTTGTTAGTGTAGGAGAAAAAGAATTGGTATTTTAGTATTGACTTACCTATTAAAATAAATTAAAATTAATTTATAATTAAAATAGGAGGTGTTGCTGGTGTGTATGGTTGGCTTACACTGTCATAGTCATTACTCTAATATTAGATTGCTCGACAGCACAAATAAAGTAGATGAATTGATTAAGACTGCAGCAGAGTTAAATTACAACGGTATAGCTATTACTGATCATGAGCTACTTAGTGCGCATGTTGAAGCTATTCAAACTGTTGAGAAGTTCAAAAAAGAAGGAAAAATACATAAAGACTTTAAACTGATACTCGGCAATGAGATTTATCTTGTGGACTCTGTAGAAAAAGTTAGAGATGAATATGTTGGGGGAGTTACAAAGTTCCCCCATTTTCTCTTATTGGCAAAGAATGCTAAGGGACATCATCAATTGAGAGTGTTAAGCTCTAAGGCTTGGAGCGACAATTATTTTAGAACTGGTATTATGGAGCGTGTACCTACTGAGAAATCCTTCCTTGAAGAAATAGTGAAAAAGGATCAAGGAAACATTATTGCTTCAAGTGCATGTCTAGGTTCGGAGTTAAATATTTATCTGCTAGAGCTAAAAGAGGCAGAAGAAACAAATCAATTAGATGCTATAAAAGGAATAAAAATTAAGATTGATGAATTTATTAAATGGTGCATTGATGTATTCGGTCAAGATAACTTCTATATCGAGTTGCAGCCAGCCTATAGTGAAGAGCAAATCTACTGCAATAATAAGCTAGTCCCTATTGCAAAGCATTATGGTTTAAAGTGGATTATTACAACGGATGCTCACTACCTACGACCCGAAGACAGAGAAGTACATAAAGCCTACTTGAACGCTAAAGAAGGTGAGCGAGAAGTAGATGATTTTTATGAGGCTTGTTTTCTTCAATCCTTAGAGGAAATCAAAGAAAGATTAAATTACTTTGATGATGAGATCATTGCTGAAGGACTGAAAAATACTCTACTTATTGGTGATATGGTAGAAGACTATGACATTAGAAACGAAACTATTATTCCTAAAATCGATCTTCCAGAGTTTGAATTGAAGCATATCTTTAAGCCTGTTTATGATAAATACACTTACATAAATGATATTGCTCATTCAGACAGTGATCAAGATAGATACTTACTATACTTAATTGAAGAAGGGTTTAATAAGTATTTACGGGATGATAGCTTAACTAAAGAAAAGTTTCATATTATCCTCAGCAGAATTAACGATGAACTAGGTGAGCTATGGGAGATCAGTAAGAAACTCGGTCAATCCATGCCAAGTTACTATGTAACCGTAAAAGAGATTATTGATGTAATTTGGGATGATTGTAAAGGTAACAGCCTTGTGGGAAGTGGTCGAGGAAGTAGTAGTGGTTTTATTATTTGCTTCTTACTTGGTATTACACAGATTAACCCATTGGATTATGAAGTTGAGATTCCTCATTGGAGACATTTAAGCAAAGAACGCCCTGATTTTCCAGATATTGATATAGATTTTGAAGGGGCTAAACGTCCACAAATCACACAAGCACTAAAAGATCACTTTGGTCATAATAAGGTTTTGAATGTATGTACGTTCGGTACTGAAGGCTCAAAGTCAGCTCTACAAACTTCTTGTCGTGGACTTGGCATTGATAGTGATACAGCTCTATATTTAAGTGGTATGATTCCGTTTGAGCGAGGTGCTAACTGGTCACTATCTGATTGTTTTTACGGAAATGATGAAAAGGACAGAAAGCCAGTAAAAGAATTGATTCGAGAGATTGAAAAATATCCTAAGTTAAAAGAAACTGCACTTAAAGTTGAGAACCTTATTAATAAGCGCAGTATTCACGCTGGTGGTATTATTGTTTATAATTCAGATTTTACTGATACAAGCGCAATGATGAGAGCGCCAAACGGTAATCCTACTACTCAGTTTAACCTTAGTCAAGAAGAGTCGCTTGGTAGTATAAAATACGATCTTTTGACCGTGGAGGCAGAAGATAAAATAAGGGAAGCTCTCAACATGCTACTAGAGTATGGAGAAATTGAATGGCAAGGTAGCTTACGTGAAACATTTATTAAATATCTCCATCCTAAAAACATTGAGTACAATGATCCTAAGATATGGAAGATGCTTGGCGAGGGCAACGTGCCCGATCTATTCCAGTTCTCAACTGAAATAGGAATTCAATCTGTTACTAAAGTTAAACCTTCCAATCTAACTGAAATGGCAGCAACTAATTCACTTATGAGACTAATGCCCGATGATGGTGAGCAGCCTGTAGATACATTTGTGAAGTATAAAGGTGATATTGAACTATGGTATCAAGAAATGGACAGGTATGGACTTACTGCAGAAGAGCAAGAGATTATGAAAGAGCATTTATTAAAGTTAAACGGGGTTGCAGATTCCCAAGAATCAGTAATGGTTCTTACAATGGATGAGAGAATAGCGAATTTTGGAGTACTTGAATCCAATGAATTACGTAAGATCATCGCAAAGAAAAAAGAGTCTGAAATTAAGAGAATGAGAAACACATTTTTTGAAAAAGGATTAAAAAATGGAGCTAGTGAAAACTTGTTAACATACATCTGGGATGTTCAGATTAAACGACAGCTTGGATATTCGTTCTCGAATAATCATGTAATTCCATATTCAATTATAGCCTTACAAGAGCTAAATCTTAATTATCACTTCAATCCTATCTACTGGAATACAGCTTGCTTGACCGTAAATAGTGGTGGTCTAGATAAAGGAGATGAAGATGAAAAGAATGCAAACCGAACAACAGAATATGGGAAAATTGCAGCAGCTATTGGGAACATGAGACAAAATGGAGTAAAAGTAGCGTTGCCTGATGTCAATCGTGCCAAGTTTGGATTTTCTCCAGACCTAGATACTGATGAAATTATCTTTGGTCTTAAAGGTATTAATGGAATTGGGGATGAAGCAGTACATACTATATTGGAACATAGACCTTTTCAGAGCTTCAATCACTTCTTAGAAAAGCTATTCCACTCAGGACTCATTAAGAAAGGTCATGTTATTCAACTTATTAAGGGAGGAGCATTTGATAAGTTTGGGCAGCGTGAGGAAATTATGATTCAGTTTATTGAGCTGGTATCAGAAACTAAGCAGAAGCTAACTGCAGCCAATTTACCAATGATCATAGGGCATGACTTACTTCCAGAGAAATTTAATCTGCATAAGAGATTTTTCAGATTTAGAAAGCACGTTTTGAAATCAGTTTACAAAACCATCTCCAAGCCTAAAGATAAGCTATTGATCTTAGGGGAGTCAGAAACCGAATTTTTTAATGAACACTTCTCTGACGATAGTATTGTAGACATGGTTGATAATAAAATTGTCATTTCAGATGTGCGATTTAAAAAGGAATATGACAAGAAAATGGAAGCTGTCAAAGAATGGCTTCAAGATGAGCAAGTGCTTGCAAATTTAAATAAGGCTATCATTAATGAAGAGTTTACTAAGTATGCAAGTGGAACACTTAGTAAATGGGAAATGGACTCAATCAGCTTCTATTATCATGAGCATGAATTAGCACACGTAAATGAAGTTAAGTATGGAATCTCTAATTACTTTAAAATGAATGAAGATCCTACTGTAGTTAGAATGAAGAAGCGAGGAGATAGAGAATTTCCAGAGTTTGATATTCATCGAATTATTGGAACTGTGCTTGATAAAGATAAAAATAAAAACTCTATTACTTTACTTACTCCATATGGTGTTGTTAGTGTGAAGTTTTACGCTGGTGCATTCGGTCATTACAATAAGCAGATTTCACGCTCCAATGGTGATGGTACTAAAACAGTATTAGAGAAGCCTTGGTTCACCAGAGGTAACAAATTACTTATTTCTGGCTATAGAAGAGGCAATAAATTTGTCCCACGTACATACAAAGATTCAATTTATCAACATACTGTCTGCTTAATCGAAGATATTGACAGCAAAGGTAATTTGACTCTTAAGACTGAACGAGAGCACGTTTAAACTTATTTGATAAAATAAAATAAAATTATTTACAAAGGTGTGTGAGGATGTTACATTTAAAAAGTATACTATATTACATAACATCGAATAAAAGGAAAATTTTATCGGAAGTAGTACATGCATTATTCCTAGTGTTTATGGCGTTTTTAGCACTTGCAGTTTTATACTTTTCAATCGCATATTTTGAAAATCAGCGAATGATTGAAGAGAAGGATGCAATGATCAGTGAGTTGGAAAGTAGAACAGGCTATCAGGAAGAAAAACTGATTGAGATTGAGGAAGAAAATAAACTGCAGCTAGACACAATTAAGGAATTGAAACATGAGAATGACGAATTAAGACAAGGTAATGAGAATCTTAGTTTGCAGCTAGAACAGTGGGAGCAGAAACATAAGAATCAAGTAAACATTAATAAAGAAAAAGATTCTGAGATTAGCAGGTTGAAGAATCGGATTGAGGAGTTAGATAAGAAAGTAAATTTTAAGCAAGCTAGTAAAGGAGGTGGTGCTTCAAAGGAGAGCACTCAAAACAATAGTTCTGACACAAGCAGTAATGGTGGAGGGTGGCAAAGTTTTCAAATGACCCACTACACCGCTCGGTGCAAAGGTTGCATTGGGATTACAGCCACAGGTCACAATGTTAAAAACACTATCTATCAAAATGGTATGCGAGTTATCGCAGTTGATCCTAATCGCATACCATTAGGCTCTACCGTTGAAGTGAAAAGAAGTGATGGAACAATCTTTAAAGCATACGCAAGCGATACGGGAGGTAGGATAAAAGGTAATATTGTAGACTTGCTTGTCGCAGATAAATCTTCAGCTCGCAGCAAAGGTAGACAACAGGTTCAAATTCGAATAATTAACTAGGAGTGATTCGATGAAACTATTTAAATACAGTCTTTATACAAAGGTAAAAGCAAATAAAAATGCATCATATACATATCCAGATTATAGTGAAATGCATGGTCATGTTATCGAACAGTTAGATGGTAGCATGTATGATTACGATGTTAAATTGTCAGATGGTGGCACAGCGAAGTTTAAAGAAGAGGAGTTAGATCTTATTGAAGATGCTGTCTATGAAGGGTTTACGTATACATATAACGATGAAAAAGGCACAGCAATCAATGTTGATTATATGAATCGTAAAGTTGAGTTAATGTTTGGCGATGGCAGCTATAAGACAGTTGACTTTGAAGATGTTGAACCGTTTCATCTTGGAGTAGGAGAAACTAATATTAACATTAAAAATACAGGGAAATTTGAGGAGATTGGTCAGTCAATTGGAGCGTTAGTTGATTCCAAGCAAGAGGCATATGGCGATTCGTTTAGTAAGGCATTTGATCTAATCAAAGTGTTCTTGCGTGACTATAAGAATGAAGATGACACATATACAATTCCAGAGGCATTATTGCAGCACATTCTAATTCAAGTCCGTATTATTGATAAGCAGAATAGAATCTTTAGTAACCCAAATGGTGACTTGTTATCTGAAAGCACATATAACGATATTGCAGGATATAGTTTGCTGGCAGATGGTATGACGAAACGATGATTACCTTTCTCAAAGACCGAAATCTAACAGAAGGACAAATAGTTAGAGTATACCGCAACTTACATAAGAGCGCTTTCAGTATTAAAGATAAGAAAAGTGGGCTAGTCGTTGCTCATGCGGATAAGGTTTTATTACATAATGCAAAATATATTGTTAGCGAAAAAGGCAGGCAGCGAGTGATTTCAGAAAGAACAAAAAACGTTCATGCGGTTGTCGAAGGGGCGTTTGTAGGATTAGAAAAGCCTAGTTGTGATTTATTACTAGGCTACTACGATCCTTATCAATACGATTCATTTATTGATAAGGAAACTGGATCTAAGTTGTCCGAGTCTGAGTTAGCATGGTTTGAGAATGAAAAAGTATATTATGCCTAAAACAAACTCTCTCATTCTCCCGTATGCTCTATAATACTCTTGTTTTCAAACGTGAATTTCTAATAAAATGAAGTTTTTAATGAAAGTTGGAATTACACTGAAATTATTTATGGTTCGCTACTTAGATGATTGTGATGATGGCAGCTATTTAACTACTGGTAAAAGTGAAAAAGAAGTAGCAATGAGAGAAACAGCTAAACTTGAAGAAGAATGTGCTTGTTTTATGTATTGTACTATCTTTGAGATTTCCGAAGTGGATGGATATGAGGTTCAACTACTCGAAAACAATTAAATAAATTTTTAGATTTTAATTAAATCAGGAGGTTTTGATATGAATCTGGATTCGGTAGATTTAAAGCAATTAGATAATGTTTCAATCATGTTATGGAATGAAATGAATAAGGAAATCCGAAGAAACGGATATAGTGACTTAACACTAAATCTAGAAGATGCAAGCAGAACAATCAATACTATTATTAAAGGGGAGATTAATATGAATTACTATGAATTTAATACACCATACTATGCTCTAATTAAGGCACTAACAATCGGAGAAGCAGTAGATAAATACATTGAGAGTGTTGCTGGAAGTGAAGAAGAGTATGATGAGTTATTAGAAGAATGTAAACTTGTTAAAGACTATATAGCGATTACTAAGTTTGCTAGATCAAAAGGAGAGAACGGAGAGCTGATGGAGCAGAGTGAAATTTTTGAAGTTTTAGGAAGTGAAGATGTTGAGTTGCTTCTTGTGGATGGTTCTTTACTATAATTATTAATTAAAATGGGAGGGCAATATGAATAAATTAATAACAATTATATTTGTATTAATTATTGCAACAACTATAGGGTTTAGCATAGCAGGATACTTTAATACCACTACATACACCATTACAGTTACTGAAAAAGAGGTTAAGAAATCTGGTAATAGTCACAAGTATTTAGTTTTTGCAGAGATAGATAGTGGTGAGACTAAAGTTTTCGAGAATGTAGACTCCTTATTTAGATTCAAGTTTGACTCATCAGACATTCAAGGATCACTTAGAGAAGGAGATAGTTTCACAATCCATACACAAGGATTTAGAATTCCTATCTTATCAATGTATGAAAACATCTATAAAGTTGAGGCAGCCAAATGATCAGCTTAATAAAGAGATTTATTTGCAAACGCAGAGGACACACATGGGAGATGTACACTGTGAGCACTGGTTATTGGGGTAATGATATTGAACAAGCAGGATATTGTACTAGATGTAAACTAGACACACATGGAGAATATATAAAATAAAATAAATTGAAAAAGAGGTTTTTGGATGACTAGAAAAATATTTGGTTTTTTAATCGCAATTGGAATTTTGATTAGTGTAGTTGTTGTAGCAATCTCGTTAGTAGTATCAGTTCAGAATAAAGCTATCAATCTTGAAGAACAGATTTTTGAAAGCAGCTCAGCAATTGAGATTCAAGAAAAGCGCAGGGTTGATTTAGTCCATAACTTAGTGGATACAGTTCAGTCTTATGACAATCACGAACGTGGCACTATGACAGAATTAACTGAAGCTAGAGCACAAGCTAATAGTGGAAACATTGAAGAGGCACGACTATCAATTCAAGCTATTACTGAGGCATATCCAGACCTGAAATCAGTAGAGAATTATCAAACTCTTATGACTGAGCTATCAGCAACAGAGAACTTAATTGCAGAACATCGTAAAACTTACAATATTCAGGTTAGAGCATACAACAAGCATGTAAGACAATTTCCTAACCGAGCTATCCTAGACTTTATGGGCTATGAGCAAATTGACAGTGACTATCTAGAATATGATGCACCTTCAGATGCTCCTACAGACCTGTTTAATCAAGGGGAAGATGATGAATAACATTGAAGTCACAAAACGTGAAGCACTGGTGAGCATAATCATTGTTTTGGTTATGGTGTCTCTAGGATTCTTCATCGGTAACTCTTTACATAATAGCGTTTCGGAAAATAATCAAAAGTATTTCAATGCCCTAAAAGTAGACAATGATCCTGATTTATTTAATCATGCACTTGATACTAACATTGGAGATATGGTTTCTTATGGCAGCTTTCATGCCATTGAGCCTGTTTCTGATGACATGATTGAGGGTGAATACTTTGCGATACGTAAAATAGAAGAGCATTACGTTATGAAAACAAGAATAGTAACCTATACGGATTCAAATGGAAACACAAAATCAAAGACAGAGACCTATTGGGAATGGGACGAAGTAAACAGGGAGCATTTTAACACAGAGTCCTTCGGTTATCTTAATAGGGAATTTCCTTATGAGACTATGACATTCAGACATTACGATTATAAAGAAACTGTTAAAGATAACTTCTTCTCTAGTGTGAGATTCAAGTTCTACGTTATAGAAGATGTGTTTGAGGCAACTCTTTACTCTCTAGCAGCAGACAAAACAATTAAACAAAACAGTCTATATCCGAGCAATACAATTGAAACTTTTATTGATCAGAAAGAAAGAAGTGCAGATGCAATTGAAATAGTCTTTTGGGTATTCTGGTCATTGTTAATCATAGGCGCTGTTATTGGATTCGTAGCACTTGATAATAGGTTTCTTAATAATAAATAGGAGATGGATACATGCAAATTTTAGGTAGTAATTTAACAGAAGCTCTTTATGAGTTAGGAGCTACAGGAACATTGCAAGCATTAACTAAAGTCTCTGATGGGCAATATTTCGAAGTGTGGGAGATCTCAGAACCGGAATTAGTTAAATTAGAAAAAATTCCTGCCTCTGAATGGAAGTCGTCATATGGCTGGTGGCGATATGGACATTGCATTTATGAAGGAAGTGCAGATTTTGAATACACAGTTAACGGTAAAGTAATGAAAGGTTATGAACCTCAAAACAACTTCATACAATCAGAATTTGATAGCTATCTAGACTGGTTGGAAAATGTAATGAACCTGTCCACTGAAACGAATATTGCTATAGTAGCAATAAGTTTAGCACAAGACAATGGGATGACCTTAGCTGAGTTTATGAATACATATCAAGGATAATAAAAAAGCATACCGTATATAGATGTTATCTAATTATCGAATCAATATATGGTATGTAAAACTAAATAAAATTCAGGTTTCAATGAATGCTAAATGAAAAGAGGTTAAATTATGGGTATTGATTACTATTCTTGTGAAGTTTGCGGTGATTCCTTCCCTGACGTAATTGACTATGGATACTGTAGTAATTGTGAAGAGGTATTATGTGGAGACTGTCGTGATGCAATGGGACAGAAGTACGGTGTGCTAGGTGAGGATCATGAAAAAGCAGATGATTTCGGAGAAGAAGCACCTGAACATTGTGACTCATGTTACAAGCCAGAAAGGATTAAGTATCATACAGTTGTGGTTAGTGGAACTTATCGACACTATAAAAACAAAAAGAAATACAAAGTTATTGAGACAGCTACGCACACAGAATCAGAAGAGTATCTTGTGATCTATTATTGCTTAGATGATTTGTATGGAGAGCATAAAATGTTTGCTAGACCGAAAGAGATGTTTGAAGAGGGATTAACTATTGAGAATCAAACAGTGCCAAGATTTGAGCTATTATCACCCAAACTTAAGAGTGACTAAGCTCAATAAAGCAGCAATTTTAAAGTAAATAAAAATTAAGGTGGTTAATTAACTTGATGATATTTTTGACTGTAATTTTGCTAACGGTTGCTATTTATAACGTAGTCACTGGCAAACTATTTAAGTCATTCATTGTCCAAGCAGGTGAGTACCAAATTAAAGAGTTTAGAAAAGAAGAAATTAAAGATGAAGAAACTATTAAACTGGTTATTAAATTAGTCTTTGTTTTGCTAGCAACTTTGTCGCTTTTAACACTCACAATCGTCTACTTATGTTTTGCATTAAGTTATGACCCTTTTGTATATCCATCGCTTGCGATGCTCTCACTATACATTCTAAATATTATTGTGTCGCTAATTAGAAGTAAGAAATTAAAAGGTGCTCCTAAAAGTGAGGATGATGTTCGGAAACTTCAAAGCAAAATCTACAGAAAGAGAACTTTTAAATCAACAGTAATTGGTGTTGTAGGCTTAGCTTATTACTTATACATGTTTGCAGCATTAGTATTCCTAGTATAAAGACAAATAAAAATTGGAGGTTGATATATTGGCTATCCCGTATGACTTAAAACTAATTAAACCAAAAGTAAAAGGCGAGTCAGATAAGTATAGTTGGAATTTATATAAATACCTACATAAAATCACATCGACCAGACATGAAGGAAAGTATATTAAGAATCAACTAGAGGTTCATTGGCTCCGACATTCTAGGTTTGATGGAGAACATATAGAGTTCGATCAGCATGACTTAAGACATTTTATGGTGGGTCAAGTAATCATTTTTCCATTCGGTCTGGGGAAAAGTCACTTAAATTTTATGAATTCAGTGCTAAGCAAAGGCAGATGTGAGAACTTTGCAAATGTATGGAACAAAGAAAGCTTTACAGACATAACAGACTGGTTCTTTGAAACTTATTTAAAAGATGGTAGATGTATCTTTGATAGAGAGCATAACATGTGGATGACAAATACTGATGACCGATACTATCAGATTAATAGCAACAATCGTAAGTGTAAATGGTGTGGAGAACATCAGCATAGAGAGATCGAGAAGAGAGTAGAAATCAATCGCATAGAAAACTGGGTTTCAGCTTAAAACACAGATTTTAAAAGAAAGAAGGTATCGAATGACACCTGAAGATAAGTTAAAATTAATCAGTTCAATGAGTAAAGCTACTGTTGAGAAAAGCAGCTATTCAAATCAATATTATGTCTCAACTGTTGCACAGATTAAAAAAGATAAAACCCTTTGGAATGTAACTAAACATAAAGATACACCAGAAGAAGCGATTAACTGTATGTTTGATGAAATGAAGAAAGCAGATCGAATTGTAGTAGGAGCAGTGGCTTTACATAGAAAAGAGTTTTATTACTGTGGTAGTAGAAAGAGATTTATTGAGTATTAAAAAAGAGAGTGCTAAAATCTAGCACTCCTCAGATTTTTGAGAGTCAATGTGGCAATCAGTATTGACCGTAGACTCAATAATCTCCCCTGTAAACAATTCCATTTTAAACGAAACATTTTTAATGTTGTCTGTATATAGTTTCTCAAGTCCAATTGCAGTCAAGTCAGCCAAAGTTAATTCAATCACGTTCATTTAACAACACCTCTTAGATTTAGTAGTGGAAACTTATTCTTTTCTTGTATATAATAATACATGCAGAAAGGTTGTTTTGTAAACTACTAAAAGGTTATTAAAAATACCCCTTAGAGGGGAAGAGGTGTTTATATGAACAAAATGGCTAAGAGGTTGAAGTGGCTTAGAGGTAAGCATAAGCTTGCTCAAAAGGAAGTGGCAGCGGAACTAGACATTTCAATGGGAGGATATCAGAAAATAGAATATGGGGAAAGACTCCCAAGTGTTGAAGTGCTGGCGAGCTTAGCTGAACTGTTTGATGTGAGTATTGATTTTCTAGTAGGGAATATAAATCAAACGAATCAAATGCTAAACCTAAAAGAAGAAATCATTCGAATGTCTGGAGCAAAAGATGTTGATTTAGTACTTTCTATGATACACGATTTGCCAGAAGAGGAAGAGAACGAAGCGTGGAAGCACTTAAATGAAATGCAAAATGAATTTTATGGTTTCATAGAGTCGGTTGAATACAAGTTAAAAGAAGATATGGAGAGTTATTTTGATCTATTGCTCGATATGCCCGATGCCAATATTAAGGAAGATAGTATAGTAATTCTAGCTCATCCATTCGATTTCTATATTCAGAATTCATTAGTTGGCGATAAATATATTATTATGCTAAACAACAGACTAGTTCATGGAGTTGAAGTATTTAGAACTGATGATTTAGGCGGTGCTGAAGAAGTCCGACATGAATTAGAAGGTATGTTCAGAATTGTACCTAGAAGCTACAGCGAACTTATTAACAGTAAACTTAGAGGGAGATAATCCCTCTACATAAAGAAGTTAATTAAAATAAAGGGTTGATTTTATAGGAGGTTAAAAATGAAGATTGAGGATGACTTAGAAGCGTTCGGCATTGCAGCCATGTCTCTTGATGGAGAATATAGAAGTGCAGAAGCTATTCTAAAAGATTTAGAAGCGTTAAGTTTGAGCAGCACATTTTTTGATTTTGACCTGCTAATTATGTATCACCATTTAGTGGATTTCTTTAGGGAGGCAGTTAAACAGGAAAAAACAGGGAGCGTATCTCCCTGTTAAGTTACTGCATAATCTAAAGAATACAAAATGCTTTCTGCATGTTCTTTTAATACAGTGAAGAATGTTTCATTGTTTTCAGTAACGATTACTTGCTCTAAGCTTAAGAACTCAGCAGCTTCTTCTTTAGAATTAAATCTAATACCTAGAATATTACTTATATTCACAATTTTCACCTCCTTTTTGACGTCCGAATTATAACAGATTTAGTAAAGAATGTGAATAACATTTATGTAAAATATTAGTATAGGAGGTATAGTATGAAATCAGATCCAATTACCAAGCACCGTACAGATTTAATCACATACCATATCCAAACCAATGAATCTATGCATCTATCAGAGAAGTCTTTACATGACATACATAGTAACGTTAATGAAGCAGTTCAATTCTGGAGAAAGAGGGCAGACAAATACTTTGAAGATAATCATGCTTTGCGGTGGAATGAGTTGAAATTGTGGATTAAAAGAAATAAAAATGATGGTAATTATACATATGAAGAGTTAGCTGATGTTATTGCAAGATTGGATAGAAAGGAGAGTGTGAGATGATTGTTGCCTGCAAATACAGTGAAGGTGTTGATAAGTTTTTAATTAGCAATGTAAGCTCTTTAGATGAGCTTGATACATACATAAAAGAAAACACTCCAGTAAAGTGCATGCAATTAGGACGTGTGACCGCAAAAGCGCTTTATTATGAAGAAGAAATGAAAGAAAAACTAGTTTACTTTAATAATTATTTAAGTATTTCTGAATGCAAGGGTTATATTTTAAGCTATCGAAATGCTGATAATCTATATGATTTGCAATGTGGAAAGTGTAGATACAGGGATTATTTTACAACGGGGTGCAAATACAATCCTGACAAGAATATGCTTTGCAAGACATATGAACAAAAGCCTGAGCCTTTTTCAATTAAAGAGTGGATTAAGAATAAAATTAAAATAAAATAGAACATTTATTAGAGGAGGGGTTTAGTGTTATTAAATAAAATATACAATATGGATTGCTTAGAGGGTATGGCTATGCTTCCTAATAAGTCAGTTGATATGATATTATGTGATTTGCCATATGGTGTTACAAACCAAAATAAATGGGATCAAATCATTCCTTTTGATAAGCTTTGGGAGCAGTACAATAGACTAATTAAAGACAATGGAGCGATAGTTTTAACAGCAGTAAAACCATTTTCATCTATGTTAATTATGAGCAATCCTAAGATGTATCGCTATGATATAGTATGGAGCAAAAACAAAAGCACAGGCTTCTTAAATGCCAAGAAAATGCCACTTAGAGCACATGAGGAAATATTAGTTTTCTATAAAAAACTACCTACATATAATCCACAAAAAACAACAGGTCATAAACCTGCAAACTCTTATACCAAACATACGAGCGATGGAACAAACTACGGAAAAACTAAGCATGGTATATCAGGTGGAGGACAAACGGACAGATACCCTACATCTGTGTGGGACATTAAAGTAATGAATAATGATGATCCTCACAAATTCCATCCCACCCAAAAACCAATTGAGCTATTTGAGAAGCTTATAAAAACATACAGCAATGAGGGTGAATTAATATTGGATAATTGTATGGGAGCTGGAACTACAGCTGCAGCATGTATCAAAACCAATAGAAAATATATTGGATTTGAAATCGAAAAAGAGTATTATAGCAAGTCACTAGAATATATAAAAACAGTTTATTAATAAAACCCAACTTTTATGAAGAAAAAGGAGGAATTATATAATGGAATATTTTAGCGATGAAGCCTATAAATTATGCGTTTGGAGCTACGAGAAATTAAGTTCAGATCGACCAAGAGCAATTAGAATAAAAAGGGCAGCATATGCAGTTGAAGAAAGATATAGAGAAGGCAATAAAGATATAATTCAAAAAATTTGCCAAAGACAAAGATTGGGTGGGAGTCACACATATCCTAAGAAAGAATCATGGGCTAAACAAGAGGCTATGAGAGAAGAGAATGCAAATGAATCCACAGCTTGTACGATTTAAGCAAGTATGGACAGAGAAGCGGTTCACCCTGTGTGAATGCCTCAATATGTCTTACTCTCTCATCTGTTGCTTCTATTATCAATTGAGGGCACATAAAACTAACCATCAACTGTTTGTGCAAGGATATGACCGCATGTATCTGTCTCATTGGATGTATCATAAGCGAATATACTATAGAGGTGATCAACATAGCTAAGAAGAAAGTAATAGAGGAGAAGCCTGTGCGACCTGAGATTGAGGAAGGCAGTATGGCATGGATTATCTTGAATTACACTCCTAATCTATCTGACCTAGACTGGTATGAATATCAAGAAACCAAGACTAAAGATGAATTACGTGACTTGTATAATACTGCAGTGAAGCTATATAGAGCAGAACAAAAAGAAATATTAAAATAAATTAAAATAAATTATTGACTCCACTTTAAACCTAGTGTACTATTAAGATACAACCAAGAGGGAGGCAATCGCTTCTCTCTTGCAAACTAACATTAGGAGCTGATGAAATGAAGATTAATAGCATAGTTAGAGACGCTTATAAGAAAATGTGTAAAGCATCTTGTGCCAAAGTTAAGGACAACCAGACGAAAATTGATTATAAGATTCAACGTTGTGTAGATTTAGGTAAAACAATACATACATACGACAATGGACATAAGATCGTAAGATATCATAAAATGAATTTTCTTGTTGGTGACTATGAGATTATGATGGCTTGGTTTGACTTTACAGCACCAGAATATAAAGTGTCAGAACAAGATAAAAAAGAGTATGACATTGTACGAGGTGTTCAATCTACTGAGCTAACAACTCAAGAAAAAATTGATTTAACTGTTCAACAAATAAAGAAATTGTCTAGTAAGCGTGATCGAATGGACACAGAAATAGAAAAAAGATATAACTTGTTGGATAAGCTAAAAGAAGAAAGTAATACAGCATTAGGTTTTGCAGCAACCGTTTAAACAATAAATAAAAATTAATTAAAGTTAGGTAAGGTGTAATGTATGTTCAACAAAGAATTAACAAAACTTCAAAGAAAAGAAATGGAGCTATACGCATACTCAAACTATGTGAAAGATAAGGTTAGAGAGTGGGCATTTGAAATATTACCACATGATCATCGTCTGATGGGTATTGATATCCATAACTCTAGAATCTTAATCAGTGTAAGAAAGAAATGGTATGGCTTACCTTATACGAAAATGTACTACATAGAAGAATTTAAAAAAGAATTTGGTGAAAGAGGAAATGAAAATGAGTAAAACAAGAAGAAAGTTAAATGAAGTGAAAGAGCTGGTTATGAGTGTGCTTGCTGAAGATGAGAAAGCCAGATCAAATGATACATACTTATACTTAAAGTGCTTAGAGAAGAAAAATGTAGAGACATTAGAAGGCGCATACAACGCAGATTTATCAATCGTTTCAGTACATAAAATCCGACAAAAGATTCAAAACAAAGAAGGCTTATTCTTACCAAGTGATAAAGTAATTGAGGCTCGTGAGGAATTAAATAAAGAAGTTAAAAATTATATGGTAGGTGCATAGGAGGAAGTTTGCATGAAAATGTACGTAAGTGAGAAGACACAAAAGAATATTGAAGGTGAAGAACTACAGGTTGTCAGAGTTGATTATAGCAAGATGAGAGATTGTGACTACGTTGTTTTTGTGAAGAAGTAAAGATTCCTAGAAGAGGGATAATGTTCATTAAGAAAGGGTGAAAAAATGAATAGAGAGAAAGCAAGGGAACAATTTCAAAGATGTGACTTAGATTATTCAATGATCACTTTAGAGGATATTGATAAATTAGTTGAGATAGTAAGTGAAGAATTGCAGACATACCTTGAATATAGTGGAGAACATGCAAAAAATATGAATATGAAAGTAAGTAAATTGAGAAAGAAAGATGTAAAGGTATTAAAAGATGGTCTACATTATGCACGAATCCAAGTAGACGGTAGTTATTTCAAAAGGCGAGAAGCTATCACTTTTAGTTCAACTGGTTTTATCGGTTTTGGTGGAGAGTTAGACGATAAAAATGTTGCACCTATATTAAAAGCTTTTTGTAAATGGTGTGAGTACGTTTCAGAAAAATCTAATGTTGCATAACACGAACATTACAGTTCAGTATTAGACTTTCTAATGTTGTAAAAGTTACATTTTAAACAAAGTCTAGATTTATTATGCCTAGCTAAAGGAGACACTTGAATGAATGAACTAAGAATTGCAAAGTCAGCATTAACTGACAACGTGTATGCTGGAAGGTTACGCAAAGATGGTTTTACATGGAAAGAAGGCAAGGTTGATGTTACTAACGACTTTATAGCAGCAGTCATTGCAAGATGGAATGGTTATGAGGAAACTCTGGTTGCTGGTGATAAGAAGTATAAAGTAAGTGTGGTTGAGCTGAACGATTGACTTCCATTTCACCTTATATTATTCTTAGAACAAACGTTCTGTGAGGTGGGTGTAATGACTAAGCCAGCAATCAATCAAGAGCAATACGAAATTGCACTTAAATTTATGATCTTACCCAATGTTCGCTTAGCATTAGAGAGAGATCTTTCTAAGATGGAAGCAGCAGATAAGTCAAATACATTTGTATTTCCAGAAGTGTATACGAATGTCATTATCAACGCCTTAGATGAGTTGGGGCGAGAGTTATGTGAAGTAAGGGTTCAAATGCGTAAATTAAATCTAACTGTGCATCAAGATAACTCAATAAAAGATAAATTTCATTTTAATTGCTTTACACCTAAAGGTAAGTTTGAAATGGTTATAATGAAAATGATGATGCGTAACCATGTAGAACGTGAAATGAAGCGGCTATTAGGTGTTAAGTTTAATGATCTAAGAGAGGGTTATTAATCGACTCTCAACTAATTAATAAAATTAATTAAAATTAATGCTTTACATGACAGAATAGATAGTGTATGATTAATCTATCAAAGGAGGTGAGTACAATGTAGTTTACTAGATTGCTTTAAAAACCTCAATAAAATAAATAAAAATGATTAAGGGGATGGGTTATTATGAAACAAACGGTGTTCACTAAATTTGTAGAAGTTAATCAGCCAAGAGAGAAGAAATGGTACGGTATTATTTCAGTAGAAAAAAGTGCTGATAAACTAGTTACATTTACTTCTGAACTACGTGGACAAGCTGAACGACACTTTAAGGAACAGGCTAAGCTGCTAGGTGGGAAGTTAGATAAAAATACTGTGCGAGTTATGGGTTAATAGCTAATGAAGAGATATTATGTTGATCCTAAACACCTGATCAAACATTTTACTGAAATTGAAGGTGAGGACATTTTACTCGAAACATATGAGGCTGTGCAGTATGGTACAGGTACTGATGATGTGGTAGCAACCTATAAGAATAACAATCAACACATTATATCAAAGAAGGATAAAGAAAAGTGTGTTGAAGTGGTTATGCCAAGCACAGTTGATATTGAAGCAATGAAGATGGGATATCAGCAAATGGGAAAGATTAATTTGGAATTAGCTAAAGAAGGATTACATATTGAGAACGAAGCTGAAAGAGTGACAGAGGACTTACTGAAGTAAGTATATAAATGTGCAGTTATTCGATACACAAACATAAAATTAAAAATGGAGAGTGCTATTATGATTACACTTTATACAAAGTATGGTTGCCCTCAGTGCGATATGACAAAGCGTGTTTTGGATGGAGAAGGAATTGAGTACACATCAATCAATGTAGAGGATGATGCCGAAGCGTTAGATTACGTAAAAAACAATCTAGGATTTTCTTCTATGCCCGTTGTTGTAAAAGACGGGGAAGAGCCGTTTTCCGGGTTTAGACCAGACATGCTGCTAAATTTTTCATAATAAATATTGAAAAACATAAAAGGAATTTAAGCAATCGGAAGGAGTTTTGCAGCAATGGAATTTGAAAAAATCATTAAGAGAGATGGTAACAGTGAAAACTTTGTGGAGAGTAAAATCACCAATGCTATTATGAAAGCAGGTAAAGAGACAGGAGAATTTGGTAAGGATGAGTCAGAAAGATTAACTAGTGATGTACTTGAGATTATGGAGACTAGTCATAAACAAGGGGATCTAACTGTAGAGAAAGTGCAGGATTATGTAGAAGAGGCGTTACTTAATTCCTCTTTTAATAAAACAGCAAAAGCATATATTATTTATCGTGAAAAGAAAAAACAAATGCGAAAACGCAACATATTTAAACACAGATTAAATTTGAAGCCTTACGAATACCCAGAATTGGAAGAGTATAAATCTGCCATACAACACTCTTACTGGTTGCATACGGAATTTAATTACGTATCAGACATTCATGATTACAAAGTAAATGTTACCGAATCAGAGCGAAGTGTTCTTAAAAATGCAATGTTGGCAATTGCCCAAGTAGAAGTAGCGGTTAAGTCTTTTTGGGGCAATATACATAATCGTTTACCAAAGCCAGAAATAGGTGCGGTCGGTGCAACTTTTTCTGAAAGTGAGGTTAGACACCATGATGCCTATTCCCACCTTCTAGAAATACTGGGGTTAAATGATGAATTTAAAAGGATTAAAGAAATACCAGCATTATCACAAAGGGTAAATTATCTATCTCAGGCTGTCAAACATGCTAAAACTGAAGATGATAGAGATTTTACGTTATCTGTCTTATTATTTTCATTGTTCATCGAACATGTCTCTTTATTTTCTCAATTCCTAATTATTATGTCGTTCAATAAACATAAGAATCTATTCAAGGGAATGTCAAATGTTATCGAAGCTACATCAAAAGAAGAGCAGATACACGGTTTGTTTGGAATTGATATTGTTAATACAATTCGTGATGAACGACCTGAATGGTTCGATGAGGATATGACCATTAAAGTATACGAGGCTTGTCGAGAATCGTACGAATCAGAAGAAAAGGTTATTGACTGGATCTATGAGAACGGAGACTTAGATTTTTTACCTAAAGAGCTAGTGAAAGAGTTTATTAAGAGTAGATTAAACAATTCCTTAAAGAGCATAGGTTATGATCCAATCTTTGATGTAAATGAGAAATTACTTCAAGAAACAGATTGGTTTGATGAGGAATTGCTTACTACGAAACATGTAGATTTCTTTGTGAAAAGAAGTGTTAATTATTCAAAAAGAACGAAAAGCATAACTTCTGACGATCTATTTTGATTTAGAAGTTATAGGTGGTGATTTTAAACAAAAAGGAGAATTGTATATGTCATTTGAATGGTTGAATGAAGACAGCAAGAAGTTTTTAGAACGAGGATATCTAATCAAAGGTGTAACTCCTCAAGAGCGAGTAAAACAAATTGCAGATCGTGCCGAAGAAATCTTAGGGATAGAAGGATTTAGTAATAAGTTTTACGACTACATGGGTAAGGGTTATTACTCCCTATCTTCACCTGTATGGTCGAATTTTGGCACAAATAAAGGGCTGCCTATCAGTTGCTATGGCTCTAATGTGTCTGACTATATGGGAGATATACTACGTGCTCAATCAGAGGTTGGCATGATGAGTAAGCTAGGTGGGGGAACTGCTGGTTATTTCGGTAATTTACGACCTAGAGGTAGTGAAATTACTAATAACGGAACATCATCTGGAGCAGTTCATTTTATGAAGCTATTTGAGAGTGTCATTGACACCGTATCTCAAGGAAGCAGCCGCAGAGGACGATTCTCACCGTATCTTCCTATTGACCATGACGATATTGATGAATTTTTAGATATTGGAACAGAGGGCAATCCTATTCAGGAGTTAACACATGCAGTCACTGTAACCGATGAGTGGATGCAGGAAATGATTGATGGGGACAAAGAAAAACGTAGGATTTGGGCTAAGTTAATTCAGAAAAGAGTTGAAATGGGGTATCCTTATATTCTATTTACAGATACAGTGAATCGAGATACGGTAGATGTGTATAAGGATAAGGGATTGAAAATTAATCACAGTCAGCTTTGTTCGGAAATCACATTGCCTACTAACGATGAATGGTCTTTTGTATGTTGCTTGGCATCAATGAATATCTTGCATTACGATGAGTGGAAGAATACGGATGCAGTGGAGACAATGATTTATTTCTTAGATGCAGTAATGAGCGAGTTTATTTCAAAATTAGAAGTATTTAGAGACTCTGACTTAAGAGAAGATCAACTAACATTTGCATACATGGAAAAAGCTTATAAGTTTGCAGTAGAAAATAGAGCTTTAGGATTAGGAGTGTTAGGGTGGCATTCGTATCTTCAGTCTAATATGATTCCATTCGAAAGTCTCGAAGCTAAGACGTTAAATGCCTACGTGTTCAAGACTATGCGTGACAGTGCTTACAAAGCTTCGGAAGAATTGGCTAAGCTATATGGGGAGCCAAAAGTATTAGAAGGATATGGTAGACGTAATACATGTCTCTTGGCAGTAGCTCCAACAACTAGCTCGGCATTTATTTTAGGTCAAGTCAGCCAAAGTATCGAGCCAATCTGGTCAAACAATTACGTTAAAGATATGGCTAAGGACAAGGTAACAATCCAAAATCCTTATCTGAAAAAGTTACTAAAAGAGAAGGATAAAGATACAAGAGAAGTTTGGATGGATATTCGCAAACATGATGGCTCTGTTCAACATCTTGATTTTCTTACGGAAAATGAGAAACAGGTATTCAAGACATTCAGTGAGATTAACCAGTTTACTATTTTAGATCAGGCTTCAGTTAGACAGCAATTTATTGACCAGTCACAATCATTAAATATCATGGTTAATCCAAAAACGTCTGCAAAAGAAATTAATGAGTTACTCATATTTGCTTGGGAGAATAAGATTAAGACATTATACTATCAGCACTCTACGAATGCAGCACAACAATTTAACAAAGATAAAATTTGCATTTCGTGTGAAGCATAGAGTCTAAAATAAAATAAAATATATAATGAGAGGGGTTAGCCCCCTCTCTACACAAACTATCAGCAGAACAAAAGGAGAATGATTTACATATGAAAGAACTTAAAATTAACTCACTAGTATTTGATAAGCAAAATAAAAGAAAAGGTAAGCTACTTTCCTTTGGACGTGACATGGGCAAGACTGCAGCAGTTGAATTTATCACTTCATATAATGAAGAAACTAAAGAACGGACAACTAAAGTTGAGCAAGTAGAAACTAAGTATTTGACTCCATATCGCAAACCCAAGCCTAAAAAATACAATCCTAATGAGATGTATTGGATGGTTAAAGAGTTTCACGAGGCGTTTAACCATCCCGTATCAGAAAAACCCATCAAATTAGACGTTGCCAGAGTTGTAGATAGATATAAATGGATTCTTGAGGAAATTGATGAGTTTAAAGAAGCACAAACACTTGTAGACCAAGTAGATGCACTAATTGACACGCTCTATCTCACAATTGGCACATTAGTAGAGATGGGGGTTAAGCCATACACACCTTTCAAAATTGTGCAAAATGCTAATATGTCAAAATTATTCCCTGATGGAAAGCCTAGATATAAGGATGATGGTAAAATTATGAAGCCGGATACATTTATCTCTCCAGAGCCACTTTTGGAGAAAGAAATTTCAAGGCAAGGAAAATAGCATTGATCATGGTCGAGAGTGTTGGTGGTTGTATTTTTGAAGCCTATGGTTTCATTTATGTCACCACCAACATAAATAATGGGAAAAGATATGTGGGATCAAAAGTATTTAGCTATCCCAGTGGCAAGAAAACTAATTGGGAATCTTACTTAGGGAGTGGAAAGGCACTAAAGAGCGCTATAAATAAACATGGGAGAGAATCTTTCTATAAGGAAATAATTTATATCGCCAACTCAGTCGAAGAATTAGAGCAGATGGAGACATATTACATACTCTTGTTTAATGCCGCAGTCTCAAAAGATTGGTATAACATAAAAGAAGGCAGCAATCTAAGTGGTAGTTCAATTAAAGGAAAAACTGATGTTGAGATTAAGCTATTAAAAAATAAATTAAGCACCGCCAATAAAATTAAGTGGAAGTCTAAGAGTGAAGAAGAGAAGGTTCGTTGGAAGGAGAATATTAGTAGGGGACACTCTACAAGAAGTACAGAAGATAAAGAAATAACTAAAATAAAGTTAAGAGTAACTCTTAACAATAAAACCCCTCAAGAAAAACTGAACACTATAAATAAAAGAATATTAACTTATGAGCAAAAAACAGAAGAAGAAAAAGAAATTTTCTCCACTAAGGTTTCAAAAGAGGTAAAAAAGATATGGGAGAAAAGAACACCTGAACAGGTAAAATTAATAGCTGATAAAATATCACATTCAAACAAATTGGCATATGAAAATTTATCAGAAGAAGACAAGGATAATAGGAGAAGGGTGGTATCCGCCCGAACCAAGGGTTCGAAAAACGGATTTTACGGAAAGACTCACTCAGAAGAAACTAGAAAAAGAATGAGAGAGAAAAAGATGGGAGATAAATCCCCAAAGGCTAAAAAAGTTTACCTCTATGACCCTAATGGGAAACTCTTAAAAGAATTTAGCACACTAAAAGAAGCAAGCACCTATCTAGTTGAAAAAGAGTATGTAAATAAAGTGAATGGAGGGAAATCTGCAATCAAAAGAAGTATAGAGCGAGGATGTCCAGTGTTTGGAATTCAGTTTTCTTTTGGTGGGTTTGATTATGTTGGAGAAAATTATCTGATAGCAAACCCTAAAAAGAAAACTGATAAAAAGCAAAACGTTACTATTCATGACAAGAGAGAAGATGTGAAGTACGAATTTACAACCATAGACGAAGCTGTTGAATCACTCAAAGATTATGAGGCGACATATCCAAAAATATACAAACGAGCAAATACAGGAAAGTTGTTTGCAGGTCGATTTGAAATACTATTTTCCAAAACATAAATTTTATTCAGTCTAGGTGGGATTCATCTCTCACCTAGATAAAATTAAAAACTACTTAAAAGGAGCTTCTACATGAGAAATCATAAAGCAATATTTAAACAGTCTCACAAAAAGTATGATTATATAGTCAAACATAGAAAACTAGATTCTTTCGATGCCTCAGGGTTACCTAGGTTAATAGAATGCACCCCATTTATTGAAGCACTAATAGTAGATGACCTTGACAAACCTTATTCTCTAATCACAGAGTGTGATCTAGATAAGCCTGAGTTAGAAATTGGTGATGAGATTTTTGTCAATGAACTAAACAAGCTTGGTGAAGTTGAGGAAAAACATAGAACAACTGGCAATGAAATAATCTATTATTTACATATTTACGGTGCAGATCCCGATCAAAATCTTGAAGGGAAAGAAAAGGCTAAACAAGAATTAATCGAAACAACGAAGGAGTATGAGCAGAGATTAGCTCAAGAAAAATTAGAAGAAGGAGGGAAAGATAAGGTAGAGAGCAACACAGATACAGACTTTAACAATACAACTGAAACCATCAAGCCTAATAAATCTCTCTTCACTAGAATAAAAGAACTTTTCCAATGGAAGGAAGACTAACATGACATTCACAATCAAATCACTTGAAACTACAGCTAAGCGATTAATCAAACAAATCAATGAACATAAGATTAAATTAAATAATAATGATTACATAGATGACTTACAAAAAGTCCAGATTACAAACTTAATTAAACGTATGCAGCATGACTATGAAGGTACATTGCAAGCTATTGATATGTTACAAGGAAACTAAAATTATATAAAACAGATATATTATAGGAGGCTATCCAATGGATATCAATGAAATTAAGGAACTAAAAAGTAAATTTAATAACTTAGCTGATAAGCACATCAACCTAATTAAAGAATACAACTTAGTGAAAAGAGAATTAGAACAACTTAAATCTATGGATTCTTCTTCAATAGTTCCGCCAAACAAAGGAAAGAAAGCTGTTTTATTGGTAGGTGCAGATGTAAGTGGCAGCATGGGTAGATGGGAAAGAGAAATGGGGCTAAAAATGACAGTAAGTATTGAAACAGCACTAAGTCTCTCATATGATTCAGTAGAAGTTAGACTCTTCCACCATCACACTCAATCTGTGGAAGTAGATAAGAAAGAGTTTTTAACTAAGAATGTCTCAGGTGGTACGATTGCCTCCTCAGTATATTCTCATATGAATAAAGAGATTGAAGATTATAATTACGAAAATGAAAATGTTGATGTGTATGTTATTCACATTTCTGATGGAGACAATTTAACAAGTGATAATACTCGTGTTCTTAATATTATCAATAGAATTTTACCTAAAGTAAAAATGATTAACTACATAGAAGTAAATCAGTATAAAAGAGAAAGTACACTGCTGCCTTCTTTAAGAAATATCAGCAACTCAAAATTTTCTCATTGCACACTTCAGAACTCACTTGAGTTGGACTCTTTGATGCACAGAGTTTGTAACCGACTGTTTAGTGAAAGTTTGTGAAAAATAACCACTAAGAATCATAGTAAATATAAGGGTTTCTAATTTCAATTCACAAACTATTTTCCAATAAAATAACGCTTTTAAAGAGATTCTTAGAAGAGTAAAACTGTGAAGTGAGTAAAAATTGAAAGGTTGATGAAAATGAAAAAGAAGCTAACGGCAATTGTTTTAGGTTTTATGGCAGTTATTTTGGTGGGGTGTACGGAAGCAGACACAGTAAATCAGAATATTTCCAAGGAAGCAGACTCATTTGGAGTAGAGAGAAGAATAGTTTTCTTCAACGGGATAACAGACACGTATCTTCTAACTATCCAAGGGCTATGCTCATTGGACGTGAGGAATGATAGCACGTTGAGAGTAACTTGTAAAACAGGTGAAGAAGAATACAAACGACACTATTTAGGGTTGAGCGATAATGTGAGTTATTTTGTAGAGCAAGTAGAGTCGGCAAGTGTAGATCCATTTCGTTATCGTGTCATATTCAGACCAGAAAGCATTATTCCCGATATAGATATTCAGACAAGTAATTAAATTGTTATGTCGTAGTTCGACCATAAAACTCATTAAAAGATACGATTTAAATTAAACTATAAAGGAATGATAGTATGAAAAGACTAACTAAAATTCTTAAGAGTGCTCACACTCACACGCTCTTAGCATTTACTCTCTCATTAGCAGGAATCTTAATGCTGCTAACTCCGTATCCAGCATACGGATTGCTATTAGTTCTACTTTCGTTCATTTTTGATAACCTATCAAACCATATTGTAAACGAAGAGAATACAAAAGAATTAAGGGAAGTTGTGCAAGATATTCAAGAATTAAAGTCATATATTAAAAGAGGTTATAAATGATCATTCAAAAGAGCAATCACAACTCAAATACAATCAATCTATCTAATCAGGAATCGTATTACTTATATAGTATGTTAGAGTTTCTACATAGAGAATATCAAGGCAGCGATACAGTCTCTCCAACAGAGGTAGACTTGGCAAAATTTCTATATGAATCATTAGACAATCTAATTGAGTGGAATCAGCTTGAAGAAAGTTTGAGTGTTGAGCAGCTTACAGATGAAATTGACTATATTAACGATTCATACAATAAATAATAATTTAAAATAAATATAATTAGAGAAGGGTGAATCCTTCTTTTCTTTTTGGAGGAATGTAGATGAGTAAAGCAGACGCTATTATCCGTAATAATCTTTTCAAGCTTCTAACTGAGGGAAAGAGTGATAAAGGAAAGCAAGTTAGACCGAAATGGGAAGACGGCACTGATGCCAACACACTCAAAACTTTCGGTGTTCTGAATGAATATGACCTTGAAGAAGAATTTCCTATTGGGACATTAAGACCTACGGCATGGAAATCAGGATTAAAAGAAGACTTATGGATATATCAAGATAAGTCAAACGATGTTAATTTACTTGAAGAGAAGTATGGGGTTAAGTATTGGGAAAGTTGGAAAAATGAGAATGGGAATCTAGGGCTTGCTTATGGAAGGCAGATGGCATATGAACATAAGTATAAAGAGGGTTATTTTACTCAAATTGATAAACTAATTTTCGATTTGAAGAATGATCCATATAGCAGGCGTATGATTACCAATCTCTACAATCATCAAGATTTACATGGTATGACTCTTTATCCATGTGCATTCCTTACAATGTGGGACTATGATGGTGAGCGATTAAATATGACTCTTGTGCAAAGATCGTCAGATTACTTAGTTGCAGGAAACATCAACGTAACTCAATATGCCCTATTACTCCATATGATTGCTCAAGCTACAGGATATAAAGTAGGACGATTCAATCACTATATTAACAACCTTCATATCTATACTCGACATGTTGAGAAAGCGAAAGAAGTCATCTATCGAGAAACCACTCCAGCACCTAAGTTAATTATTGATGACTCAATTAAGAACTTCTATGATTTTAAGCCAGAACACTTTGCATTAGAAGGTTATGAACCAAATAAACAGATTAAATTGGAGGTGGCAATTTAAAATGGCATTAAAGATCATTGCAGCAATTGGACTAAATAGCGAATTAGGTAGAAACAACAAACTCTTAGTTAAGCAAAAAGAGGATTTATCACGTTTTGAAAAGTTAACAACGGGTCACTTACTCATTATGGGAAGAGAGACACATGAGAGCATCTTACGATACAGAGGTGGTGCTCCTTTAGATAATCGCAAGCATATCGTCCTCACAGGCAATCCTGACTATCAATCTACTCATGAAGATGTTTATATCTATAGCTCAGTGAAAGATGTTTTACATGACTATAAAGAATACGGGGAAGATGAAGATGTATGGGTATGTGGGGGCGCTCAAATCTATAATCAATTCCTGCCATATGTGGACGAAATATACCTAACCACATTCCACAAGGTTTTTCCTGATGCTGACACGTTCTTTCCTCAGTTTGAAATCTCTGAGTGGGATATTATCTCTAATGAATCATTCGGCAAGGATGAAAATAACCAGTATGATTACAACTTTGTTACTTATAAAAGAAAACAATAAAATAATTTAAAATTAATATTGACAGTTTAATAGATCCTATTATATGATAAGGCTAACAAATAAAGTTAGTCTTATTTCTTTATATAAGGAGCTGATAAGAATGATTAGAGAAAATGGCTTAAATGTAAAATCTATTGGATTAAGTAGACATGCGATTGAAAGAGCAAGACAAAGAGTTGATAGTTGGAAGAATGCTAATGATAGTATAATTATCGGAAATATCCGTGCTTTATTAAAAAGAGCAGAATTTATTGGGGAGTCTGTATGTGAAGAAAAAGGAAATATTTCTTTGCTCTATGCAGTTGATCGAATTGGAATCTACTTATCCACAGATAAGAAAGAAGTCATTACTGTTATTAAAAAAGAGACAGTTACATATAAGCCTTTAAGAGACAAAATGCTAGAATTACATAAAAAAGAGTTTCGTAAATTACACAGAAAAGAATGTGCTCGTAGGAAGAGGTTAGAAGGGTTGTTGCTGGATTGCGAAGTTGAAATTGCAGAACTAAAACGCAGAAAATTTAAAACGAGAAGTCAAGCGGTTCGTAACGCCTGTGATTGTCGGATAAGCGCCATCCAACTTTCAATTCAAGAATATGAAGATGAGATTAAAGCAATTCAAGATGAAAAAAGAAGAGTAGGGAAGTCACTAATCTCAGTTATTTAATAAAATAAAATAATACATATAGAGGTGATAATTATGTATGTTCATCCTCAGAAGCCAAAGATCACAGATAAGCAAATCATTAAATTTATGGAATTCATGCGACCACAAGGATACACTCTTACCATCATTCAATCTGCAGGTTTCAAGGTTTTAAAATTTACCAGAGTTAATGAAGTCAACAAAATCACTCTTGCCAAACATCATCCTATGAATGATTATTATTACTATTACAGCTCAGAGTTAGCCACTCCTTATATACAGAACAAAGTAAATCAATTCTTCGGATTGAATATCAACGTAAACAAATTAGATGATGAGAGAAGTAAAGTCAAAGCAAGCATCAATAAAAACGCAATCAGGCTTCAAATTGACTATTACCTCATGGAACTGTTTGATTACATGAAAGTAGGTGATAAAGATAAGATAGCTGATACAAAAGCAACTCTACAAAAGCTGAGCGATCAATTGTCGTAATCTTTAAAATTAATTAAAATAATATAAAGAAGGTGAGTGGAATGAGTGAGCTAACAACAATGTACTGGGCAACTAAGAGAAGTAACGGAAAAGAAGAACTAGGAATTTGTGAAGTGTTTGATAATAAACGAATGCAATTTAGATCAGTTGAAATGATTAATAAAGGTGAAAAGGCACAGACGGTTTATTCACACTACATAACGAACATTGAAGACAGATACAACATTCACAGTGTTAGTGACATGATTAACTTTGCTCTAAGTGTAAGAGATAAGGAATGGTTTTATGAGTTATGTGAATTGCAGCGAAAAATGATGAGTGATGAAGTAAAACACGTAAAATGATAAATCTTACATATGAAAAAGCCTGTGTTTATGGGACTTTTTAGAGTTGATATTTTGAATAAAACGGATGTTTTATAGAGTTATAAATAAAATTAAAAAAGGGGAAATAAATAGATGGATTTGTCATTAGTAATTCAAAATATTAGCGAGGATGAATTGGATGAGTTGAAGAGTATAACTCCTTCAGAGTTTTATGAAATGAGTTCAGTAGAGCGTCTTACGTATCGCATGAAAGCTGCTTTTGCTAATTTTCACGGTTTGTTAGACATAGGGGATTGGCTAAATGCAGTGGAGCACACAGAAACGAAAATAAAATGGGTTGGGCATAAGGGTGAAAAAATAGAATACTTCCCCTCTCATAAAGAAGTAGAAGATATGTTTGGTAGAAATATAAGTTCGATTGGAAGATTGAATCTTGAAAACAATCTAGATGGATGGAAATTACATAGAGTAAATAAGAAAATATTTAAAGATCATAAAGGAAACATATTAGATGTTAAGTGATTAGTCTATAAAACTAACGTTTTAATGCAATTAAGAGGATACTGTTCACCAAAAGGAGAGGATGATTTTATGTATAAGGTAAAACTCAAATGGAATTCGACTAAAGATTATGATGTAGTTATCTCGAAAAAAGAAAAGGAAGAAGCGCTTATCGAATATTGGAAGGTAATGGCTGGAGACTACTACTGGGGTGAACTTGTAGAAATTGTGAACGGAAAAGAAAAGAACCTTGCAAGCTTCTGTAAAAGTCATTTCGCTTAATGTCATAGTACGACCATACGATTCACCAACTAACAAAACAGAGGAGGAATTTAAAATGGCTGCATATCAACTAAAGGATTCAAATGATTATAGCTACTATACATATTCTCAATTATCTCAAGCTAGGGAGGGCGCTGAAGAACTGGCTACCAAGTTAAAAACAGACATCTTCATTTATAAGGTTACTGAGGAATTACTAGAATTATCTGCGCCTGATGTCAGTTCGTTTACTTGGGATTGAGACCAGTAACTAGATACAGCTATTAAAAATTTTTATTGGAGTGATCATATGATTAGAGTTACACCACTTGGAGTAAATGGAGCATTTACAAAGTATTATCATAATAATTATGTGTTTGAATTGGGCGATAGGAAGTTACTCGTGGATACAGGTACTACACTTAGATATAGTCTTCAAGAAGCAGGATTTAAAGAATCGGACATTACTGATATTGTCATTACACATTTACATAGTGATCATGTTGGAGGCTTAGAAGAATTTGCACAGCGCTGCAAGTGGATTCATAACCATAAGCCTACCCTATGGATTAGAAACGAATTAGCTGGTGGATTAACTCAAATTATCTCTAATGGCTTATGTACGGACGGATTAAGCTTAGAAGATTATTTCAACATTGAATTCATTAAAGGTAATTTCATGCTAGGGCTATATGAAATTGAAACACTAGAAACAACAGATCTGCATGCACAGAATATGTTTTCTATGGGCTTAAAGATTAACGATATTCAAGAAGGTATTAACATTGTTTTCACTAGTGATATTGCTAAACATGAGGCAGCACAGTTTGATGGTTACTTTGACAGTAGTACGGTTGCACTATTCCATGACGTTTCAACAATCAAGAACCCTGTACACTCATACATAGAAGATGTAGTTATTTACTATAAGGATAAGATTCATGCGAGTAAAATCTATGGCATGCATTATCAAGACGATCTTAATATTACTGAGTTTAGTGATATATATGGTATAGAATTTGTTGAAGCAGGTCAGACACTTACTTTTATAAATAAATAAAATTGTAAAAGGGAGAATGAAAAATGGCACAAGTTAGATTTGATAAAGATGAGTTTCATGGTGAATTGCAATTCTATGTAGAGACATCTTTCGATGGTGGCTATCAAACAGAGTTATCTTTTAGTGAGTTTGACGATCTAAGCTACTACCTAAGAGCTTATTACTTTAACAATTACAAAGAATTGTTTCAAGATAGTGATATTGTCAGTTTAGTGTTAACTGGTATTTCATTTAAAGGTCGTAAGTATGGAGAATCAGAAAGCTTCTCTTTACATTTAGATGAAGGATGGAAGCGAGCCATAGTAAACTTTGATGAAAAGAAATATGGGGATTTAAATGTAGATAAGTTGAAAAGGATTAGAGACATTATTATTGAGTAAGATATATTATAGATTGATCCTGCATATAATCATAATTGAGGTGATTATATGAATAAAATATGTGTTCGATGCAATCAAGTAAAGAATTTTAGACACTTTTTGGGGGAGAAGCAGGTATGTAAACTCTGTATAGCAACGAAAACACAAGAGAAATTAGACAGTATTAGGAGCGTAGATTTAGGTATTAATGCGATTGATGAGTCTTTTGATGAAATTACTTTGCTCTCACCCACCTTAAGAGGCACAAAAAAGATTATGCTATCAGAGGCAATAGATTATGTTGAAAAAGGTAGTGCGCAAGTTCACAGCAGCAATACTATTTATCTACTTAAAAAAGATGATTATCAGCCAGACCCACTATTAAGAGAAATTGTGCTATCTAAAGATGATTATACCTGTCACTACTGTGGAAACGAGGGTGATACTGTTGATCATATAGTCCCGTATTCATCTGGTGGAGAAACAAAAGAAGATAATTTAGTTTGCTCATGTTTCGATTGTAATATCTTGAAATCCGACCTTAGTTACGACTACTTTAAGAAAAATTATAAGAGGATGAAATGGGAATATCAAAGAAAAAGGACTGCCAAAGAACAAAGAAGGAATAAGGCTTTAAAAAAGCATGTAAGGTACTACGAAAAACCGACAATTGATGAAATAAAGGATATTAAAACTTTAGCCAATACTTCATCAGAGAGTAAAGGAGGGCTTACTTTGGAGGAAATGATGAGAAAGGCGGGATTGAAATAGGAGACAATGAGTGACCATTCAACATTAGATGTGTAACTAGAATTAGAATGCTTGTGCAAGGAAGTTGATAATATATAGTTACACATCTAATCATAGTTAAATAATTTATAAAATAAACTAAAATAAAATTAACAATTTATTAAAATGGAGGCAATTAAATGTCAGAATTAAATCCAAATATCACTAATGATTATAAACACTGCAATCATCATCATGAATTAACTGAAAATCATCGCTTGGTTGATTTTGGTGATGGTGAGTTTGTTGCTAATGTCGATGCCATCCCGTTACTCAAAGCTCTATCTGATCTAGGCTTGCGGACTAGAACTCATCATGTTGATAAAGATGGTGGATTCTTTAGTATACTAGTCGAGCCAAATGTTAGCTTTTTCTTACGACAAGTTAATGAGGTTGACAGTGATCGAACAAAATACAATGGGAAAACCGAGGTTTTGATTTCTTGGCATAATGAAATGCATGATCAAACAAACTAACTATTTTAAGCGAGTGGGAAAGAGGTAATCATGAAAGGTATATTAAAAGAAGATACGCATCTTTAATAAACGATAACGAATATAAAAAGAATCAGCTAGTTGATGTTACAGAATTAGAAGGGTTTCCTAATTACTATGCCATCTATCATTATGGCGGATTAGATTGGATGCCTAAGAGGTTAGTGGTATTAAAATAAAATCACAAAGGTGGATATTATTATGAAAATCAAAAATGAATTTAAAACTGCTAGACAAAACACACAAAAATTAATTAATGCGTGCAATCAGGAATTACATGAGGCTAATGCTGAAGATAGATTAGTATTAGAAGCTATGTCAGATTTTTGTTGGACGATGGATAAGGCATTTTCAGATACTAGAAAAGCTTTTGAGCATGCAGAGAGCAGATTGAACAAAATTAAATTCCAATAAAACACATCTTTCATAAAAAAGGAGATTGATAAAATGGTTAATATGAAAATCTTTAAAACTTTACTTGAGTGTGCTTATGATTTAAATGTGACTCATTTCTTTAGCAGGGTTGAAAAATTTCATAGCGATTCAACTGGACATAGTTTCAGACATGTCTGTGATATCAATACTGAAGAAGGAGGTCTTCATATTTCATTGCACGAAGCACATTATGATTCAGATAAATATATTAATGCTGATATTAAAACCAGTATCAAATCTGTTACTGCCGAATCTGTTGTTGAACTAGTTAAAATGCAACTTGAGACAGAGGCTTTCTTGGGTCATGACGATTATAAGAGCTATCGTCATGAATGCAACCTTTTAAACTAGCTTTATAAATTCCAATAAAACAATCCTTTTATTGAAAGGAGGTATTTTGATGAATCAAGAAAATGAAACACTCGATAAAGACAGTGTTTGTGGGCTTTTATTGATGAGCTGCATAGCTACATCCTTAATAACCTTCGTAATTACTAAGCAATTTTATACAGGAGGTGTCTTCTTTGGTTGATTTCGATAAGTACATACGTCAAGAACCCAGTGTTTATAACGATAATTCGGTTGTTTGCTCTCACTCTAACAAGCCAACACAACCCGATGAAATCTTGCTTTTATTGAGAAATGGTGAAGTAATTAAGCCTGAGTACGATATTGATTACTTCTATGAGAATCATGTTGATGCAGAAGTTACTTTTGATGCAGATGGAAATATACGTACATATAAAGCAACGGATAAGCCACTATGAATAATACTAAATCATACGTAGCAATGAGATCACTTAAATTTGGTAATGGTCAATATTACATAATCAGAGGGAAGAAATATAAAGAATCAGTATTTGAGTTTGCTAGAGCAATAGCTAAGAGTGATAGTAGCTTGGAGTTTAAGGATGACAGTGGAGTTAAACTGAAGATTAGTGATGATAAGAACAGCGAGAATGACTATAGGAAGCTGTTTAAAGTGATGAAGGATATTGGGTATTAGCTGGCTTGATGGTTGTTAATTAAGCTGTCAATATAATAAATTAAAATTAATTAGGAGTGATAGTTTGAGTAAAGAATTAAAACTAATTTTAGATTTACCTACGAGTATCAATAAGCTCTATGTTAATCAGCATTCGTGGAATCCAAAAACAAGGACTAGAGTTCCTACTGGGAAGCGAGTAATGAGTTCGGAAGGTAGGAAAGTGAAAGAAAAAATTGCTAAACAGGCAAAAGAGCAGATTAAAGGTCAGGATTGGGACTTTGATTACACAAGAGACCACTACATATATCAAGACTCTGTGATGTACATGTCTCGCTCAAATCGTGATGATAACAACGTATACAAGCTCTTAAATGACACTCTAGAAGGTATTTGCTATGAGAATGATTCAAGAGTGCTCACAAGAACTCAGCGCATATACATAGACCCAAAAGACCCACATATCGAGGTCACATTAACTCCTGTTCCATACATAGGTATTTTCGATAATGAACAGCAACTACATAATTTTGAAGAAAACTGTAAGACGTGTACACGATACAAAAGGAATTGTTCTATTTTGAATAAGGCAAAAGAAGGACGTATCCAAGAAGACTTAGATGAGAAGAGTCTGGTGTGCAGTAAGTATAAGGAAGTAAAGAAATGAGAGTCATAGGACAATCAACAACTTACATATCAGTTAATATTAAAATAACAAAGAAGGTGGATAAGTGACCATCCAAGAATTAATCAACATGAGTGACGATAATAACGTAATCGTAATAGAAAGCAACAGTCCAACTATTGAAAATATTGTTAGGGCAACTTATAATCTTGGTAATGAGATCAAGAGTCTTAAGTCAACTATGAGAGCTGATTAATCAGCTCTTTTTTAGTGTATTTAATACGTTTAGATGAAACGGTTCACCCGTTTGCTATAGGTATCAATCCGAATGATGTACGTGTGACAACAAAATATAATGAATCTGATTTCCGCGTCGCATTATTTGGCACGATTCACGAGGGCGGTCATGCGCTGTATGAACAAAATATTTCGCAAGACTTGATCGGTACACCTCTTTGTGACGGAACGTCGATGGGAATTCATGAATCACAGTCATTGTTCTGGGAAAAGTTTGTCGGAAAGAACTTCGGCTTCTGGGAGCGCAATTATGACTTGCTGAAAAAGCATTCATCAGGCCAGTTTGATGATGTGCCGCTTGAAGATTTCTACTTTGCCGTTAATCAATCTAAGCGATCATTAATCCGCATAGAAAGTGACGAGCTGACTTATTGCCTGCACATTATTCTTCGTTATGAGCTTGAGAAAGCATTAATGCAGGGGGATATTGAAGTGCGTGATCTGCCTGGTCTGTGGAATGAGAAGATGGAAGAGTATTTAGGGATCAGACCGAGTCATGATGGTGAAGGAGTGCTTCAGGATGTGCATTGGTCGTTTGGTGCATTCGGATACTTCCCGTCATATGCATTAGGATATATTTATTCAGCTCAATTAAAAGAAGCGTTAGTGAGCGATCTTCCTCAATTTGATGAGCTGATCCGTACAGGAGAGTATGCACCGATTCAGAGCTGGATGACGGATAATGTCCATCAGTTTGGAAAAATGAAGAAGCCAGCTGATATTATTAAAGATACAACAGGCGGCGGCATTGACTCCAAACCGCTTGTTCGCTACTTAGAAGAAAAATATCGTCGCTTGTATAAATTTTAAGCAAGAGAGCTGCAGGAATGCAGCTCTCTTTATTAACTTAAATATATATAATTTCACTTACCATATTAAAAAATGATGATATATAGGACAGGTAACTAAACAAAGAACAACCAAATTGAATAGAATATAGCAAGTTATCCTATACTTGTGCTAGAGGTGATCATGTAGATGGATATTGTGATTTTCGAACCGAGAAAAGAGCCATTTAAAACAAAAATAAACAATAAACAAGAGATTGAACAAATACTTGGCGGTCCATACAGTGAGTTTATATACAAATCAAATGGAGAAGAGTATGCAGCTTTTTGTCATAAAGAAGGCTGGAGAAAGCATCGAGATGAAGTGGCAGCCGTATATGGAACCGTTATTCTTGCAGCAGGAAGCAGCCGACTAGAAGATGAGGATAAACATTTTTTATTTAACAATGGGATGGAAATTGAGAAGTGGGAAATCGCTCATTAAAAATTAGAGAGGTTACTATATTTATATAGGTTGTTTTATTCAAAAAGGGTGAGGGCAATCTGAGGTAGATACAGAACAAGGAGCTGACTAATCAGCTCCTTGTTTTTGGTGAGAAGATTTTTTAACTAAGAGAAAAGGTACATATAACAGTCCATACATAAAGAGAGCAATGAACTCAAGCTGAAAAATATACCATGGGTAAGGACCGAGGAAATCAAGAATGCTTGGTCCTTCTGGTTTGTGAGCTAAAAACATATAATTTGCACCAGTTAGAACGTTAATAAAAAAGACGAGAAGTGCAATTACATTTAAGGCAGCAAATGATTTTAAAGCTGATTTCCAAGTGATTCGGTATTTTTCAACCCAGACCATGTAGAGAATGGCTAGAATAATCGCGGTATGAGCGATGAAAAAATGAAAAAAACGATAATGAGGAAACGTATAAAATAAATCTGGTGTAATAATGGCCTGAAGCGCACCAGCTAGCCCAAAGAAATAGACGATTTCAAATATAAATGACTGACGCGTAATCAGCATATAAATACAAATAAATAAACTGATCGTACAAAGTTGTGCAGGTAGATGAAATCTCACATCCCAAATTCCGGATAGGACTGTCCAGGCGAGAAAACTCACTTCTGATAAAATCAGCAAACTTATCAGTGCATACCTGCCGAATGATTGCATGTACGGTTTATGGCGGTGTAGATAGAGCAGAACCAATAGAATAAGTAAGATACCAATAGAAAGCAGATGGGCTGTTGACAAAAAAAGAGGGGCCTCTGCATACTGCCCTGGAGCAAAAATCGTATCTATAAAACATCACCTCAAGTATTAGGTTGTTCGCTTTAGTTTACCATAAGTAAATAATGTTTATTTATGAAATTGAGAGTCTTGTGATCGCTTCTTTTCTAGCATCGTCTTGAACATGGGCATAAACTTGTGTAGTGGCAACCGATTCGTGGCCGAGAAGACTTTGAACGGTTAAGACATCCACTCCTTTTGCCACAAGTGCTGTAGCAAAGCTGTGGCGTAGTTTATGCGCAGTGATCGTTTTATGTTGGAGAGACGGTGCATATTGTTTTGCTCGGTGTAATTGACGCTGAATCATCTTTTGCAATGCGCTGACTGTTACCTGCTTCGTATATTCTTGGCTTTGAAAATCGTACCCAATAAACAGATGGTCTTCACTTTGCTCAGGTCTCGATTTTATTGGCAGGGAGTCAAGATAGTAAGTTAATACGTCAATTGTTTCAATGGAGAGCGGAATGCTGCGCTCTTTATTTCCTTTCCCTTGTATTTTAAGAATGTTCTCATCTTTATCAAAATCCTTCATCTTTACATTGGCTAACTCCGAAATTCGTAAGCCTGAACTAATTAATAAATAAATAACGGCATAATCACGCGCTAATAGTTTTTCTGCATACTTTTTTTGTCTGAATGATAGACTGCTAGTGTCTTTAACTGCTTTTAACAATAACTGAGCTTCGTTGATTGTCAAGAAAACAGGATCTCGCTTCCCGACCTTTGGACGCTCGACACCAAGAACTGGATTCGTCGTCGCTTCACCTTTTTTAACAAGGTAATCAAATAACGATTGCAAGGCAGAGATTTTTCGGTTAATCGTTCTCGGTTCATTTTCTACCTCAAGAGAGAGATAGGTAATGTAGTGTTCAATCGCTGCTTTTTCAATTTGTAAGAAATCTTTTAATGTGACAGCTGCTGGCTGGAAAGAGGGATCTTCTGAGACTCTTTTTACATAATGGAAAAAATAATGATAATCATAAATATATCTTTGGATCGTCTGCTTAGAATAACCGAGTGATACACGGCTTATGAGATATTGCTGGATAAATAGAGGAAGCTGATCTATTTTTCTATATTGCTGTTTAATTGCCTCTGGCAGGAAATCTGTTTTTAAATCAGTCTTTTTATGTAAATCATTTAATTTTGCAAAGAATGACACAATATTCACCTCATTAGTAGTTTAACGTAAAATATACGTTCTGTGAAATGTTGATTTCATCGAACGTAGATAATTAGTTTGGAAGATACTACTAAGAGTAATTGACAATCACCTGAATAAATTGTTAACTTAATATATAAATAGGTTAACAAAAAATCGAGACCTGGATTGAAGGTGATAAAATGCAACATGAGCATATATATTTCAGCGTCAGAATGAGAGCTGCACAAGGTGGATCTCATGAACAAGGAGGCAAGCATATCTCAGGCGGGGAAAGGATTGTTCCGTATCATGACCTCTCATCATGTATGACAGAATTAGCCGAAAAAGGCCTGAATCATTCGCGTGGCAAGCCTGACTTTATGAACATTCAATTTGAACAAATCGAAGAAGCGGTTAAATATGTGTCACCATTGCCTGTTGGTACCCATGTTGTATCTTCAGTAGCTGACGGGCAAGTGACCGCTCGCTCATTACTAACTGAAGCTGGGATTAAGCCTCAGGTAATTGAAGAAGCCTATTATGTGATATCAGAGCTAACTGAATTACAAGGGGCTCTTTTCATAGATGCTGCTACTGGTCAAAGGTTGGACGACCCTATAAAGAATGGAGTCAGAGTATCAAGGATGGATTGGCCTTTGGATGACTTTAGCTGCTGGTCAAACGAACACCAACTGTCGCCTAACATACGAATGAAAGAAGCTTTGACCTTAGCAACAAAAGTCACTCAACACCCTGCAACCATTGCTGAATTATGCTGGTCAGATGATCCTGATTATATTACTGGATATGTGGCGAGTCAGAAGTTTGGGTATCAGCGAATATCTCAGCTAAAAGAATTGGGCGAAGAGAAAGGCTGCCGTATTTTTTTTGTGGATCAAACGAAAATGAAAAACTTTGATGCTTATATAAATTATTTAACGACACAACCAGTGCTGATTCGTTGGAAGCAGGAGGTGATGGCTGATGAGTCTCGATCAATGGCTGGCCGAGCGGCTGAGTAATTCAAAGGACTCAGGTTTATACCGAACCCTACGTAAAATGGAACAAGCCCCGGGTCGCACGAATATCATTGATGGACGAAAGCAGCTTGTTTTTTCATCTAATAATTATTTAGGGCTAGCAGCAGACTTGAGAGTTGTAGAGGCTGCAAAGCTGGCGATAGAAGAGTTCGGTACAGGCAGTTCTGGTTCTAGATTAACGACTGGCAATGCATCGTGGCATGAAAAATTGGAAGGGAAACTAGCCTCTTTTAAGCAAACAGAGGCAGCATTATTATTTTCAAGCGGTTACTTAGCGAATATTGGTGTTCTCTCATCTATCCCTCAAGAAGGGGATATTATTTTAAGTGACGAGTTAAATCATGCAAGTCTGATTGATGGCTGCAGATTATCAAAAGCAGATAAAAAGATCTACCCTCATCTACATATGGAAATGCTCGAAAATCTATTAAAAGAGAGCATGCATTACAATCATCGATTTATTGTAACAGACGGCGTGTTTAGTATGGATGGAACGATTGCTCCTCTTGATAAGATCAGGCAACTGGCTGATACGTATGATGCTTATCTCATTGTGGATGATGCCCATGGAACAGGTGTAACCGGAGAGACTGGCATAGGGACATGTGAACGTTTTGGGGTTGCCTGTGATGTAATCATTGGCACATTAAGCAAGGCTGTCGGATGTGAAGGAGGCTTTGCAGCTGGTTCGCGAACCCTTATTGATTTTCTCAGAAATCATGCGCGAAGCTTTATCTTTCAAACATCGATCCCCCAATCGAGCTGTGCTGCGGCTTACACTGCATTAGCAATCATTGAATCTGATAAAAGCCGTTTGCAACAATTAAAGAAGCTTTCAAATCACATTTGCAAAGAATTAGTAGAAATGGGCTTTTATATCCGCGGGGAAGAAACGCCTATCATCCCTGTCATCATAGGTGATACCCACAAAGCTACTCAATTCGCAGAAAAGCTCCAAGCAAAAGGCATATTCGCACCAGCCATACGACCTCCTACTGTAGCGGAAGGGGAAGCACGAATCCGTGTGACAGTGACTGCTGATCATACAGAAGAAGATATTAACTACTTGCTGCATAGTTTCTATTTAATAGGAAGAGAAATGTGTATCATCCAAGATGCAAGGATAGGATCATCTAAAGGAGAGGGTCATGATGAATACCGTTAGCCAAACGAAAGCAAAACAGATTCGTCTTAAAAGAGATGACTTATTTAAAGATCCGTATGGCTTGTATAAACGATTACGCGAGAGAGGTCCGATTTATAAAGGAAGTATACTGAAGCAGCCCGGATGGTTTGTAACAGGATACAAAGAAACAGCCTACATCCTAAAAGATTCATCTTTTTTTACTCGCATTCCTTTACCTGAAGCGACAGAAAAATACAGCCACCTAAAACAAATTCAAAGCAAGATGATGCTTTATATGAACAAAGAAGATCACCGCAAGCTGCGGCTTCTTGTGAACGAAGGGTTCACACCCAAGCGAATAGCGGGATTCAGACCTTTAATAGAAGAGGTCGTTGATTCTCTTTTAGACGAACTTGTTGAAAAAGAAGAATTTGATGTTGTATCAGAATTCGCCTTTCCACTTACAAGCTTAGTTATCGCGACCATTTTAGGCGTGCCGGAAGAAGACCGGGAACCATTTCGAGATTGGGCAGCTTTATTGCTTCAATCAATTGATTTTACCCGTTCTCATAAAATATTAGAAGCAAGTGATCAATTAGCAGAAGAGCTGAGCGTGTACTTCTCCTCATTAATCTCCAAAAAAAGGGCGCAGCCGGGCGATGATCTTATTAGTACGCTGATCAAAGAAAATGATTGTACGGAAGGTGAATTAATCTCTACATTTATATTGCTTGTCATTGCTGGTCACGAAACAACAGTCAATTTAATTAGCAACACCATTTACACCTTTCTAAAGTACCCTGAACAATGGAAGGTATTAAAGGAAAACCCTTCTTTGGCTGGTTCTGCAATTGAAGAAGTACTAAGGTTTGAAAGTCCAACACAGCTAACGGCCAGAGTGGCGATGAAGGATACAGAAGTGGCAGGCAAACACATCACATGCGGAGAGCAGCTATATCTTATGCTCGGGGCAGCGAACCGAGATCCTGATGTATTTGATGAGCCTGATGAATTCCTCATTACAAGAAAAAAGGTTCCGCATCTCTCTTTTGGATTAGGTGCTCATTTTTGTCTAGGTTCCACACTTGCCAGGTTAGAAGCACAGATTGCCCTATCTCGGTTTAGTAAACGTGTTCACACGTATAACCAAACAAAGGCAGAAATTAAGTGGCGGCCGCTGACAGGATTTCGGGCCCTTGAAAAACTAAGAATCACAGTACAAACGTCTAACTAGTTCTCTTTGTCTCTTGATTAGCTAAATGGTAGAATCAAAGACAATGGAGGGGATTAAGATGAGTTATTATGATCTGAACATTTCAACAATTTTAATAATTAGCCCTATGTATGATGAATTAAAAAGATTGATAGAAAAAGAGGATCTAGAGCAGAGCTTTCGATTTAAAACTGAAGCTGAAGTTGCTGACGAAGATTTAGATTGGGCAGATGCCATCGCTTGCTTTAACACCCAAACGGATTTTAACTACAGTAAAGTGAAATGGGTTCATTCACTTGGAGCTGGCGTGGATCGTTTCTTACATAATAAAACCTGGGACCCGCAAGTATTACTGACAAGAACGATTTGTTCGTTTGGCCAAAGAATCGCTGAATATACGCTTAGCTATGTATTACAAGACATGCAGCACCATCATTTATTTCAAAAGGATGGCAGGGTGAAACGATGGAAGCCGCGCACACCTGGTTTATTAAAAAATGCAAAAGCAGTTATCTACGGTACAGGTGAAATTGGACAAGTAACAGCGAAAGTGCTCTCACAGTTTGGCATGGATGTGTACGGGGTTTCACGAAGCGGGAGGGAAAAAGACTTTTTCAAAAAAGTATTCACTATCGATCAACAAGAACTTACAGGTCAAAGCGAATGGAAGGATGCGGATTACATCATTAACACCCTGCCGCTTACCGTTGAGACGGAAGCTCTATTCAACGACCGATTCTTCTCACAATTTGCAGAAGCCGGCTTTATCAATGTTGGTCGCGGGGCCTCGGTAGACGAAGAAGCGCTTATTGAAGCATTAGATGAGGAAAGGCTGCGTTTTGCCGTCCTTGATGTATTTAAAGAAGAACCGCTTCCATCTGACCATCCTTTTTGGGAGCATCCTAACATTACGGTTACTCCTCATATCTCTGCTGTGACAACGGCTGATGAGGCTGTAGTTTGTTTTATTGATACGTTACGTAACATAGAACGAAACGAGAAGCTTGTTAATCAAGTGGATATTGAAAAAGGATATTAATAGCAGATTTAATATATTGGCATAAAAATTGCATTAAAAATAAGGGCAGGATTCGTTGTCGTATTGTCGAATGAATCTATGAAAAAAGAAAGTGTTAATATAGCGTTTCACAACATGAAGGAGGACAAGAGTTATGAGAGAAGTAGTAATCGTAAGTGCTGCGCGTACGCCGGTCGGAACATTTGGAGGGGCATTATCAAGTGTGCCTGCAGTCGATCTAGGTGCCGTTGCGGCAAAGGAAGCAATTAAGCGTGCAAATATCCAGCCGGAGGACATTGATGAAGTACTAATTGGTAACATTTTATCAGCTGGTCTTGGGCAGAACGTTGCTCGTCAAGTAGCAATCTATGCTGGTCTTCCGGAAACAACACCAGCCCTAGCAATTAATAAATTATGTGGATCTGGTCTTCGTACCGTTAGTATGGGAGCACAGTTTATCGCTTTAGGCGATGCTGATGTGATCTTGGCAGGCGGTGTAGAAAACATGAGCCAAGCGCCCTACGTAATGCCAAACGCTCGTTGGGGCCAGCGTATGGGTGATGGCAAATTAGTTGATACGATGATCTATGATGCTTTAACTGATAAATTTAATAACATTCACATGGGAGTTACAGCAGAAAATATTGCTGAGAGATGGGAACTTACACGTGAGATGCAAGATGAATTCGCTCTTCGCAGTCAAAATCGTGCTGAAAAAGCACAAAAAGAAGGCGTGTTCGCTGAAGAAATCGTTCCTGTGCCTGTACCGCAGCGTAAGGGCGAGCCAGTAATGGTCGATACAGATGAGCATCCTAAGCACGGGTTAACTCTTGAAAAGCTTGCTAAGCTGCGTCCTGCATTCAAAAAAGACGGCACCGTAACAGCTGGTAATGCATCTGGTATCAACGATGGTGCTGCAATGGTAGTAATAATGGCTAAAGAAAAAGCAGAAGAGCTAGGCATTGAGCCATTAGCAACGATTAAATCTTACGGTAATGCAGCTCTTGATCCAAAGATCATGGGTTATGGTCCAGTACCTGCAACGAAAAAAGCATTAGCTAAAGCTGGTCTTTCAGTTGAAGATCTTGACCTTGTAGAAGCAAACGAAGCATTTGCCGCACAATCACTCGCAGTGGTTAAAGACTTAGGTCTTGATCCTGAGAAAGTGAACGTAAACGGCGGTGCGATTGCTTTAGGTCACCCGGTAGGAGCTTCAGGTACACGCGTACTTGTGACCCTTCTGCACGAAATGAAGCGCCGCGATGCTAAGCGCGGTCTTGCAACCTTATGTATCGGCGGCGGACAAGGAACAGCATTAATTGTAGAACGTCCATAATTGATCTGCCATAAAGAGAGCCCATCATGGAGCTCTCTTTTTTGTGCTATACTATTGGGTATGACGCTAGATCTTACATGATTGTTAGTAAGGGATGAGGGATTGCTTTATGAACATGAAAGATTTTGTAGGTGCGATTGAGAGATCTTATGAGCAGATGGAGGCGATCATTCGCTCTCTTCCATTTGGTACGATTCTCACTGATTTAGATCAAACGATTCTCTTTCATAATGAAACGGTACAAAAAATATTTAAACGTCCTGCCGATAGAATCAATGGCGAAGTGTTAACGACGTACGTCGACCCGAATTTATTAGACGGGATAGCGGAAGGAACAAATATTCATATCGATTTTCGCGGTCACACATTTGTTTTGAGAAAAGAACATACGACGATTAATGATCAGCTTTACTACGTCTACTTATTTTCCTCCGTTAAAGGATTAGAAGAAATTCTTTCAGCTAGCAGTGAAAAAACCGAGCTGTTAGAAACGGTTATGGAGTTTGCGTTTGACGGCGTAGTCATGGTTGATAAAGATGGTTACATCACAATGCTGAGCAAGGAGTATGCTGAGTTTCTTAATGTGCGGGTTGAGGATGTGATCGGTAAACATGCAACAGACGTCATCGAAAATACACGGATGCACATCGTTGCAAAAACGGGAAAGCCTGAAGTAGCTGACTTGCAGCGAATTAAAGGTGATTACATGATTGCAACCCGTGTACCGATTATAAAAAACGGTGAAATTACAGGTGCTGTGGGCCGGGTGTTGTTTCAAAATGTAGGCGGTTTTAATTCCCTATATAAACGTGTCAAGCTGATGGAGACTGAGCTGAAGAAATATAAAGGTGAATTTCGCGAACAAAATAAGGCTACTTATACGTTTCATCATATAGTAGGCGATAGTGATTCGATTATAAAGGCGAAGCACCAAGCGGAACGAGCAGCGAATAGTGACTCGAATGTTTTGCTGCTCGGGGAGAGCGGTACAGGGAAAGAGCTTTTTGCCCATGCGATTCATAATGCCGGAAGTCGAGCGCCTGGTTCATTTGTAAAAGTAAACTGCGCAGCGATCCCCCCTGACCTTCTTGAATCTGAGCTATTCGGGTATGAAGAAGGATCCTTCACTGGTGCGAAAAAAGGCGGAAAGAAAGGGAAGTTTGAAGCAGCCGATGGGGGAACGATTTTCTTAGATGAAATAGGTGAGCTTCCGCTTCATATGCAAGTGAAGTTTTTAAGAGTGCTTCAAGAAAAAGAAGTAGAGCGTGTCGGATCAACGACTAGCAAACCGATTGATGTACGTGTGATAGCGGCCACCAATCGAAATTTAGAGGAAATGGTGGATAAAGGTGAATTTAGATTAGATTTATTTTACCGGCTGAATGTTGTTGCGATCCACATTCCTCCTCTTAGAGATAGAGAAAAGGATCTCGGACAATTATGCCTCCACTTCATTGAAAAATTAAATCCTATTATGAAGAAGAAAGTAGATGGCATCTCAAAAGATGCGCAGCGCCTTCTGCATCAATATAAATGGCCCGGAAATATTCGGGAGCTTGAAAATGTGATTGAGAGAGCATTAAATATGTTAGACAATGGAACGGTTATTAAATCAGAACATCTTCCGGCAAAGCTGACAGATACGCCTAGTAACCATTCAGTTGAACCGTTGACTGTTTCAATTGAGAAGGCAGAAAAGGGAGCCCTTATGAATGCTTTAAAACAAACAAAAGGCAACCGCTCAAAAGCTGCCTCCCTTCTTGGAATAAGCCGGTCTACCTTTTATGAAAAGCTAACAAAATATCAATTATAGACTCCACCTTGGAATTATTCCAAGGTGTTTTTTATTATTATATTGAGAAAACGCAACCTGTATTTACCAAGTGTTCGGATAACTAGACACTTTAAAGCGTTTTCAGAAAAGGTGTCCGGAAAACGATACGTTGACATTAGAGGTGTGTACGGAAAACAAGACAAAAAGGGCAATTATGACTGCTTAACTGAACGCTTGCTTTACTCCTTCTTAATGTAAGCCTTATCATTCCGTCTTTTTTTATAAAAATAAAAGTTGGCACACCTCTTGCATATACAACTTGCGTACTTTTCTTTATGTAAGGTAGAGAAAGCGTATTCATAGATGTTGTAGGAGGGAAAGGTATGATTAATAAGGTAAAAACTGCTGAAGAAGCCGTTCAAATGATTAAAGACGGTTCAACGGTTGCAACAGGAGGGTTCGTTGGGAATGGACACCCTGAAGCACTCACTTCTGCTCTTGAAGAGCGTTTCGTTAAAGAGCAAAAGCCTCAAGACTTAACGTTAATGTATGCAGCAGGACAAGGTGACGGGAAAGAAAAAGGATTGAATCACCTTGGACATGAAAAGCTTGTATCTCGTGTCGTGGGAGGACATTGGGGACTTGCACCGAAACTGCAAAAGCTGGCAATTGACAACAAAATTAAAGCGTATAATTTTCCGCAAGGAGTTATTTCACATTTATTCCGTGATATTGCAGCAGGCAAGCCTGGTACGTTAACACATGTCGGCCTTAAGACATTTGTTGACCCGAGAAATCAAGGCGGTAAATTAAATGAAAGTACAACAGAAGATCTTGTTTCTCTTATGGAGGTTGGCGGAGAAGAATATTTATTCTACAAAACCATTCCAGTTCATGTTGCGCTGATCCGCGGATCTTTTGCGGATGAGGCAGGAAACTTAACGCTTCATAAAGAAGCCGGAACACTTGAAATTCTATCCATGGCACAAGCGGCGAAAAACTCAGGCGGCATTGTCATTGCACAAGTTGAAAAAGTGGTCGCAAAAGGCAGCCTGGACCCACGTCTTGTTAAAGTGCCTGGTATTTTAGTAGACGCTGTAGTTGTAGCTGATGCTGAGCATCATATGCAAACTTTTGCTGAGCAGTACAATCCGTCATACTGCGGAGAAATTAAAGCAGTGAATCGTGACCTTCCTAAGTTGAAACTAGATGAGCGTAAAGTAATCGCACGTCGTTCTGCAATGGAACTTGAGCCTTATGCTGTAACAAATCTTGGAATCGGCATGCCTGAAGGTGTTTCAATGGTAGCAAATGAAGAAGGAGTCGATCATCTGATTAATCTAACGGTTGAATCAGGTCCGATCGGCGGAATTCCAGCTGGCGGAATGAGCTTTGGGGCTTCTATTAATCCAGAATGTATCGTTGATCAGCCTTATCAATTTGATTTCTACGATGGCGGCGGACTCGATGTTGCATTCCTTGGTCTAGCACAGCTTGATGGAAACGGAAACGTTAACGTTAGTAAGTTCGGACCGAAAATCGCTGGAGCAGGCGGATTTATTAATATCACTCAAAATGCAAAACGCGTGGTATTCTGCGGCACGTTCACAGCAGGAGGCTTAAAGGTAGATGTGAATGATGGGAAGCTTTCCATCAATAATGAAGGCAAAATCAAGAAATTCTTAGCTGATGTTGAGCACATCACATTCAGCGGAGAGTATGCAAATGAAACGGGCCAAACTGTCCTCTATATTACAGAACGTGCGGTATTTGAACTTGGAGAAAATGGTGTCGTCTTAACTGAGATTGCACCAGGTGTTGATCTAGAGCGTGACATCTTAGATCAAATGGACTTTAAACCAATCGTATCTGAAAATCTTAAAACAATGGATGAACGTATTTTCCGTGATGAGAAGATGGGTCTTGAACTCACAAACGGAAAAGCTGTTCTTTCTAATTAAGTCTACTAAGGGGGAGAAAGAATGTTAGGTATCGTTTTAGGTCTTGTATTATTAATGTTTCTTGCATATCGAGGCTGGTCAATCATCTGGGTTGCACCAATCACAGCTGGTGTTGTAGCAATATTCGGCGGCCTTGATCTCTTAGATGCATATAAAAATACGTACATGGAAGGCTTCGTAAACTTTGCGAAATTATGGTTCCCTGTATTTATGCTTGGTGCAATTTTTGGTAAACTGATGGAGGATACTGGTGCAGCTAGTTCAGTAGCTTCGATGATTACTAAAGTTATTGGTAAACAACGTGCGATTTTAGGCGTAATTGTTGCTTGTGCAGTATTAACATACGGCGGGGTTAGTTTATTCGTTGTCGTATTTGCGGTATATCCTTTAGCGATTGCGCTATTCCGTGAAGCAAATATTACACGCCGCTTAATTCCTGGTACAGTAGCGCTTGGTGCGTTTACGTTTACGATGACAGCTGTTCCTGGTACACCGCAAATTCAAAACCTTATTCCGACTGAGTACTACGGTACAACAGCAATGGCAGCACCATTTATGGGAATCATTGCAGCTCTTGTTATGGGTGTCGGTGGATATGTTTATTTAACTTGGAGAGAAAAGCAGACACGCGCTGCAGGTGAAGTGTTCACTGAGCCTAAAGGCCAAGAAATTAAGGAAATTGATGAAGCTAAGCTTCCAAATCCAATCTTGTCGTTCTTACCGCTTGTAGCTGTAATTTTCACATTGAATGTATTTAACTGGGATATCGTCGTGGCCCTTATCACAGGTATTCTGATGATTATTGTGTTCAACTTCAAGATGGTTTCTAAGTTTATCGACTCTGTCAACAAAGGCGCAAGTGGTTCTGTTATTGCCATTGTTAACACAAGTGCTGCTGTAGGTTTTGGTGCGGTTGTAAGAGCCGTTCCTGGATTTGAGAAACTGACTGAGTTTGTTATGGGTATTCAAGGCAGCCCGCTAATCTCTCAAGCTGTAGCAATTAACATTCTTGCAGGTTCAACTGGTTCAGCATCAGGCGGTATGGGGATTGCTCTAGAAGCATTAGGTGACCGTTACATGGAGCTAGCGGCTCAAACAGGCATTGACCCTGAAGCCTTCCACCGTGTAGCATCGATTGCATCAGGTGGTTTAGATACGCTTCCGCATAACGGCGCTGTTTTGACATTGCTTACGATTACAGGAATGTCACACAAAGATTCATATAAAGATATTTTCGTCGTTGGTTGTGCGATTCCAGTATTAAGTGTTATTGTCGCAATCATCGTTGGTTCAATCGGTATTATTTAATAAAACGATCATTTTAATCATTTCTAGGAGGAACAATTATGAAATTACAAGATAAAGTAGCAGTTATTACAGGTGCAGGCCGTGGAATCGGTGAAGCAACAGCATTTAAATTTGCTAAAGAAGGCGCAAAAGTGGTTGTAGCTGATATGAATGAAGAGGAAATTAACGCAACGGTTGCAGCAGTAAAAGAAATGGGTGCAGAAGCGACTGGCTTTGTTGTGAATGTTACAAACCGTGAAGAAGTGAAAAACTTAATGGCTCATGCGGTAGAGACATTCGGCCGTGTTGATGTTGTTGTAAATAACGCTGGGATTACAGCTGATGCACAACTTCTAAAAATGACAGACGAGCAGTGGGACCGTGTGATTGATGTAAACCTTAAAGGTGTATTCATGGTATCTCAAGAAGCAGCAGCGATCATGAAAGAGCAGCAAGGCGGCGTAATCTTAAATGCTTCTTCTGTTGTTGGTTCTTTTGGTAACTTCGGTCAAACAAACTACGCTGCAACAAAATGGGGCGTTAACGGTATGACAAAAACATGGGCAAAAGAACTTGGCCGTTTCAATGTACGAGTTAATGCAGTAGCTCCAGGGTTCATCTTAACGCCAATGACAGCAAAAATGCCTGAAAAAGTTTTAGATATGATGAAAGATAAGTCTGTTCTAAACGATTTAGGAACGCCAGAAGATATTGCAAATGGATATGCATTCCTTGCATCTGATGAAGCTCGCTTCATTACAGGAACGATCCTTAGCATCGATGGCGGGGTAGTCATTTAATTTCATAACGTATAGATAAAACAGCTGTTTAGTAAGCAGCTGTTTTATTTTTTCCAAAAATGAGCAAGAAAACCCTTTCATAATTCTGAATAGTTCGTCATAATAGAATGAGAGAGTGAGTGATGGAGATAAGATCGGAGTCAATTATGTAATAATTGATGGGGGTATGGTCTATGGAGAAGAAAACAGTAATCGTTACAGGCGGCAGTAATGGAATGGGTAAAGCAATGGCTAAGAAATTTGCAAGCCAAGGTGCATACGTCACGATCAGCGGACGTGATGAAGAACGTTTATTACAAGCTAAAAAGGAAATTGAGACCTTTGAGGGACAAGTCCTCCCTGTCGTAATGGATGTACGTGACCCGGAAAAAGTACAACATATGGTCGATGTGACAAAAGAAACATTCGGTCAAATTGATTATTTAGTAAATAATGCAGCAGGAAACTTCCTCGTACGAGCTGAAGAGCTCTCTGAGAATGGATGGAAGGCTGTCATTGATATTGTTTTAAATGGTACATGGTATTGTACACAAGCTGTAGGTAAGGAATGGATTGCTAATAAACAGCAAGGGTCAATCACTAATATCATTGCGACATACGCCTGGACAGCAGGCCCTGGTGTAGTGCACTCAGCAAGCGCAAAAGCAGGCGTTCTTGCAATGACACGTACGTTAGCCGTAGAATGGGGCAGCCAGTATGGCATTCGTTTAAATGCAATTGCTCCAGGTCCAATTGAGGATACGGGCGGCGCAGAGCGCTTAATTATGAATGAAGCAGCTCATAAAAAGGTGATCAACAGTATCCCTGCGAGAAGATTTGGGAAAGTAGAAGAAGTAGCAGGCCTTGCATCGTTCTTATTTTCTGAGGAAGCGAAATACATTAACGGTGACTGTATCACAATCGATGGCGGTCAATGGTTAAACGGTGCCTCTTTTCAATCGTAATACTTAGAAAGGGCCAAGAGTTCTTATGGACTCTTGGTTTTTTCGTGTGGTTTTGAATGGTTTTGGGGAGACTATTTATAAAGAAAATGTTTAAACAATCAGCGAATCGGGTATGAACATAATCTGCTTGTAGAAATATACGTGAAAGGAATTGAAGGAATGATCACATTTGACAACGTCTCAAAACAATATGAAGACGGTACAAAAGCAGTCGACACCCTTAATTTTACCGTTAATAAAGGTGAATTCTTTGTTGTTATTGGACCAAGCGGCTGCGGTAAAACAACTACAATGAAGATGGTAAACCGGCTGATTGACCCAACAGATGGAACCATCCGTATTAATGATCAAAACATTAAAGAAGGAGATATACATACTTTGCGCTGGAACATCGGATATGTTCTCCAGCAAATTGCCCTTTTTCCCAATATGACTGTTGCTGAGAATATTTCTGTGGTTCCAGAAATGAAAAAGTGGTCAAAAGAAAAAATAAAGAACCGAGTAGATGAGCTTTTAAATCTAGTTGGACTTGAACCGGAGACATATCGTGATCGTATGACGAATGAACTCTCAGGGGGCCAGCAGCAGCGTGTCGGTGTAGCAAGAGCACTTGCTGCTGATCCAGATATTTTATTGATGGATGAACCATTTAGTGCCCTTGATCCAATCAGCCGCGAACAGCTGCAAGAGGATATCCAGCAATTGCAGCATAAGATTCAAAAAACGATCGTCTTTGTTACCCACGACATGGATGAAGCATTAAAGCTTGGAGACCGCATTTGTGTGATGAAAGAGGGCAAAATCATTCAAATAGGGACGCCTGCAGAGCTGATGAATACTCCAGCTGACCCATTTGTGACACAGTTTCTTGGCAATCGTCAAGTAGATGCGGATAACAAAGCGAGCGAAAAGCTGACTGTCTCAGATGTGATGGACCGTAATGTTAATTTAGTTAATCATTCTGCTCTATCAGAAAAACATACAATCTCTCAGGATGAATCGATTGAGACTGCCTTTTTGAGGCTTAACGAAGGATCAGTTCCTTACCTCTTAGTAAAAGAGAACGAAGAAGTTGTCGGTACAGTAAGTTATGAGAACCTCGCTCGCAAATGGATGAAGGAGCGTGAGGCACAGTGAACACCTTAACAAATTTATACGACCTCTTCCTAGCAAGGCAGGATCTTTTATGGATTGCCTTATGGGAACATATTCAGCTCTCTTTAATCTCTCTTTTAATTGCTGTATTTATTGCGGTTCCGCTTGGCGTGCTTTTATCAAGAAAGCAGAAAATGGCTGAATTCATCATTGGGATCACAGCCGTTCTACAAACGATCCCTAGTCTTGCGTTGCTCGGATTTATGATCTTATTTGTCGGTATTGGGACAACACCCGCTATTATTGCTCTTACAGCGTATGCCTTGCTTCCTATTTTAAGGAACACCTACACAGGAATCAGCGAGGTTGACCCTGCTATCCGGGAGGCTGCGCGTGGGATGGGAATGAATTCCTACCGCAGGCTGATGCGCGTTGAAATGCCGATTGCCATGCCTACAGTCATGGCTGGTATTAGAACGTCTATGGTCCTTATTGTCGGTACAGCGACTCTTGCAGCCTTAATCGGTGCAGGAGGTTTAGGGGATTTAATTATGACCGGGATCCAGCGTGCAAATAATGAATACATCCTGCTCGGCGCAATACCAGCTGCCCTGCTCGCCTTGTTTTTTGATTTTGTGCTGCGAATAACTGAAAGCCGTTCAAAAGGATCATCCTTCATACCGATTGTAACAGTCGTCTCACTTGCCTTATTAATTGTCGTTATCCCGCCAATCGTTTCTAGCCAAGGAGGCGGTGATGCAGGTACAAGACTTACTGTAGGTGGTAAAGAAGGAGCAGAGCCGATTATTATCGGTAATATGTATAAATTATTAATTGAAGATCAAACAGATATGACGGTAGATGTTCAAGGGAATTTGGGCGGTACTGATTTTGTCTACAATGCCTTGCGTGTGGGTGACATCGATATGTACCTCGAATTCTCCGGAACGGTAGTCGGCGACCTCTTAAATATTGAGGACTTTAGCTACGATGAGCGAGAGGCATATGAGCAGGCTCGTGATGGCATCTATGAAGCAGAACAGCTTGTTTTCTTAGAGCCGATGGACTATCACAATACGTATGCGATTGCTGTTACAAATGAATTTGCCGAAGAATCAGGGGTTAAAACGATTTCTGACTTAGCTCCTTATCAAGATGAGCTCTCGGCAGGGTTTACGTTCGAATTTGTCGATCGTCATGACGGTTACCCTGGCCTGCAAGAGAAGTACGGCATCTCATTCTCCAGCGTTCAATCAATGGAAGCAGCTCTTCGCTCTCGTGCGCTTGTGTCAGGAGATGTGGATGTGATTGATGCGTATTCAACAGATGCTTACTTAGTTGAATATGAATTGGTTGTATTAGAGGATGACGAACAATTGTTCCCTCCATACCAAGGAGCACCATTACTTCGTGAAGAAACACTTGAAGAACATCCAGAACTTGAAGAGATTCTAAATCAACTAGCAGGCATGATTACAGAAGAAGAAATCCAGCAAATGAATTATCGTGTAGACTATGATGATGAAAACCCAGAAGATGTTGCAAGAGAGTTCCTGCAAGAAAAAGGATTAATTCAATAAGCTGATTGTTAAAAAGGAAAAGCGGCAGCTCACATGAGGCTGCCGCTTTTATAGTGGAATAAAATGTTCATTTTTATCTGTATGAATCGCCAGCTGCTGCCATTTGTCATTTAAATAGCGTTTATCAAGATCCAGAATCTCATCAGGGTGGAGTCCTGCCCGTATATAGGCCGCAAAATCCCATACAGATTCTTTAATTTCCTGTGAATTATTAATCGCGATCACTTTAAGAGATTCAATTAAAGCATTGAGCACTGAAAGGTCTTCACAGCCATACTGTCTAATTTGATAGAAACAGCGATATAGGTAGTCATTAAAGCTGCGCTCCTGAAAGATCACACGCAGATTTCCGTTCGAATCATTATAATAAGCTCTATGCAGGTTTTTTCGCGAAAGAACCGTTAATACTCTCGCTAGTGCACGCACACCGCTGACTGCCGTATTGGGGTCATTTATTCCTGGTGATAGGGCACGCAACGTGATTTCTACTAATTTCGTGAGGCCAAAGTCAATATCCTGAATAGTTGCCCGCTCCCCGCCAAGAAGAATATGTTTTGCGTACAAGGTATGTTTTTCCTTTGGCAAGGCTCCATATAATTCAAATAATACGCCGCCTTGCTCGATATAATTGCCAAGTCCCGCTTCTACTTTAAGAATAATATTATCCGCTTCTGCTTGGTCCGTTAAGCCATTCACATCAATGACCTGCACATATCCATTTTCTTGTGCAAAGATATAATGCGGGTTATGAAGAATCAGCTCCTCGCTTTCCCAATCCCGCCACGGCTCATCTTGCTCAACTGTTTGATTGTCCTCGTAATAATGTTCAATCGATTGGATCGTATTTTCAGTGATTTTGTGAATTAAGTTGCTCACTTGTATCCATTTACCGACATGGTGAACAAAATAAACAAAGAAGCCGACACAGACAAACGCATACGCGACGGCAATCGTTGGTGAAATAAACATTTCTGTTGGGTGATTAGCTCTTAAGATAAGTAAAAGCAAGAGGGAGAATAAAAACCCACCAATAAACACACCTAGTATTCGCTGCGTATGAACATCTGTCATAAAGTTTTGCATCGTGCGCGGTGAAAATTGGGATAAATATGTTGTTAAGACGACCATAATGGTCGAAAAGGAGATCGTTGTCATTGTAAGCAAGGAAGAAGAGATCGTACTTAACAGAGTTTGAGCTAGGGAGATATCGGTTATAAGAAATGCAGGGAGCTTGGTGAGCAGAGTGCTGTGTGTGATAACATATTGATCTGCTAAGTAGCTTATCACCGCTAAAACAATTGAAGCGATACTGTAGACAGCAGGGATAAACCAAAATTGATTTCGCAATTTTATTAATAGCGGATGCACATTTCCTCCCCCTCTTAACCCGTTTTATGTAGTATGTACGAAAAGGTTATCTCTTATTTTGGCAGGAATAAGAGCAGCAAATCTTGAAGAAGGTAAAGAAGTCCATATACGATTTTAAGATAAAAAAGGAGTGCATAACGATGGCTATTCAAAATCCAACAGATGAGAAAATCAAAGAGGTGCTACATACGAGTAAGCGCATTGCTGTTGTAGGATTATCCGGAAACCCAGACCGAACGTCTTATATGGTGTCTGAAGCGATGCAAAATGCAGGCTATACGATTATTCCAGTCAATCCTACTGTAGATGAAGTCCTTGGGGAGAAAGCAGTGGCAAGCCTGAAAGAAATTGACGGTGAAGTCGATATTGTTAATGTATTTAGAAGAAGTGAATTTCTACCCGAAGTCGCTCGTGATACGGTTGAAATCGGTGCAAAAACATTTTGGGCGCAGCTAGGGGTTGCAAATCAAGAAGCGTATGATTATTTAAAAGAGAATGATGTGGAAACTATTATGGACCGCTGCATTAAAGTAGAGCACGCTAAATTTAAATAAGCCTAAATAAAAACGTGCCTTATTATCTAGGCACGTTTTTATTCGTTTGATTGAGAGTAGTAGATGAGGTTATCGGTCCATTTTCCAAACTCATGTATGAATCCTTTTCTTATACACTCGTACTGCATGCCTGCTTTTTCAGCCAAGGCGATGGAGGCGTTATTATCTAGATTGATATGTGCTTCAATCCGGTGATAATTTAACTCCGTATGAGCGAGACGCAGCACTTCCTTTACGGCCTCTGTCCCATACCCTTTCCCCCAGTGTTGATTATGAATGGTATACCCAATTCTGCCCCAATGAAAGTTTTCTCTCATTAAAGTAGATACATCGATCACGCCTAAGTGAGTATGATCGCTCTTGTTAAACACACCAAATACATATAATGAATCCTCCTTGGCCATCCCTTGATGCCGGTTGACCAAGTCATAAAACCATTGTTCTGTGCACATACTCATATCAACCTGCCCCTCATCATAGAGGTGCACAGAAGGCTTCCGGCTTGAGTATTGGTTAAACCAATTCACATAATCATGGTACTGATAAGGTCTTACGATCAAACGTTCGGTAAACCCTGATAGTTGAAAAGTCTGCACGCATTAGTCTCCTCTACATTTGATATCTCAATTATTATAGCATGTGAGATCAATGGCCAATCGTCAATCTTTCGTCAAAATCCGCTATGACTTTTTTCATAGAAAAAGCAGGAATCCCTAAAAGAGGTTGCGAATACTGAAATAACAGCTACAATAGTAAAGGCAATGGTGAACGTGCATTAAACCACTAAATGAACACAGGTTAAAGACCCAATAGAAACATGTGTTCGTTTGTGCTACAATACAAGTAGCATGTTGAAAGGAGTACCAATCTTGGCTAAGAAACAACATCTTGATTATAACGATGACGCAATACAAGTATTAGAAGGATTAGAGGCGGTTAGAAAACGCCCAGGTATGTATATAGGAAGCACGGATGGACGAGGACTGCATCATCTCGTTTATGAAATCGTAGATAATGCTGTAGATGAAGCTCTTGCAGGATTCGGATCATACATAAAAGTTACGATTCACCGTGACAACAGTATTTCAGTCACAGATGAAGGCCGGGGTATGCCTGTTGGAATGCATAAATTAGGCAAGCCAACTCCAGAGATCATTTTAACTGTATTACACGCAGGAGGTAAATTCGGTCAAGGAGGCTATGCAACGAGCGGCGGATTGCATGGCGTAGGGGCGTCTGTTGTAAATGCCTTGTCAGAATGGCTCGTTGTTGAAATCAAACGCGATGGAACGGTATATAAGCAGCGTTTTGAAAACGGCGGTAAGGCAGTGACAACCCTAGAAAAACAGGGGACGACTAGAAAATCTGGTACAACAATTCATTTTAAACCAGACCCATCGATTTTCAGCGTGACCACATATAACTTTGAAACGTTATCAGAGCGGCTGCGCGAGGCTGCATTCCTTTTAAAAGGGTTAAAAATTGAGCTTTGTGACATGCGCAGTGACCAAGAGAACGAGATTTTCCATTATGATAATGGGATCGAAGCGTTTGTTGAATATTTAAATGAGGATAAAGAAACGCTGCATCCTGTTGTATCGTTTTCAGGCGAACACCAAGAGATTGAAGTAGAGCTTGCGTTTCAATTTAACGATGGCTATACAGAGAGTGTCTTATCGTTTGTTAATAATGTCCGCACAAAAGACGGCGGTACGCATGAATTAGGCGCCAAAGCTGCGATGACACGAGCAGTGAATGAATATGCTCGTAAGGTGAAGCTTCTAAAAGAAAAAGAGAAGAACTTGGATGGATCTGATATCCGTGAAGGCTTTACGGCTATTGTGTCTGTTCGAGTGCCTGAAGCAAAGCTGCAGTTTGAAGGACAAACAAAAAGCAAGCTAGGGACACCTGAAGCACGTTCGGCTGTAGATGGGCTTGTTTCAGAAAAGCTCTCCTATTTCTTTGAAGAGAATCCTGATATCAGCACGATGCTGATCAAAAAGGCGGTAAAAGCAGCTCAAGCGAGGGAAGCAGCAAGAAAAGCCCGTGAGGATGCGCGTAACGGTAAGAAGAGCAAGCGAAAGGATGTTCTCCTAAGCGGGAAATTAACACCAGCTCAATCGAAAAACCCTAAACGTAACGAATTATATCTCGTTGAGGGTGATTCTGCCGGTGGTTCTGCTAAACAAGGACGTGATCGTAAATTTCAAGCGGTTCTGCCTCTTCGCGGGAAAGTGATTAATACGGAGAAAGCTAAGCTTGAAGATATTATGAAAAACGAGGAGATCCGCACAATCATTCATACGATTGGAGCGGGTGTAGGGGCAGACTTTGACCTCGACGATGTGAATTACGATAAAATCGTTATCATGACCGATGCTGATACGGATGGCGCGCATATTCAAGTGCTCCTCTTAACATTCTTCTATCGCTATATGCGCCCGCTTGTTGAAGCAGGTAAAGTATATATTGCGCTTCCGCCTCTTTACAAAGTAAGCAGAGGAACAGGCAAAAAAGAAGTTATTGAGTATGCATGGGATGAACGGGAGCTTGATACAGCAATTAAGAAGGTCGGACGCGGATATATGCTGCAGCGCTATAAAGGTCTCGGTGAGATGAATGCGACTCAGCTATGGGAGACAACGATGGACCCTGAAACACGTACGTTGATCCGTGTTAAAATTGATGATGCTGCTAGAGCAGAAAGACGAGTAACTACGTTGATGGGTGATAAAGTTGAACCTCGCCGTAAATGGATCGAAACACATGTTGCCTTCGGTCTTGAGGAAGAAACAAACATCTTAGAAAATGAAAACTTAGCAGTAGTTGAGGAGGAATAAGCGTGTCACAAACAGAGCGTTACTTAGACCTTCCTTTAGAAGACGTTATTGGTGATAGGTTCGGTCGTTATAGTAAATACATTATACAAGAGCGTGCCCTGCCGGATGCACGTGACGGGTTAAAGCCTGTGCAGCGTCGTATTTTATATGCGATGTATCGTGATGGAAACACAGCGGATAAACCGTTTCGTAAATCAGCGAAAACGGTCGGTAATGTAATCGGTAACTATCATCCGCACGGTGATTCGTCTGTGTATGATGCGATGATTCGGATGAGTCAGGAATGGAAGGTTCGTAACCTTCTTGTCGATATGCACGGAAACAACGGCTCGATTGACGGCGACCCTCCTGCAGCGATGCGTTATACAGAAGCAAGACTATCTAAAATCTCAGCAGAGCTCCTGCGTGATATTGATAAAGAAACAGTTGACTATATTCCTAACTTTGACGATTCAGAAGATGAGCCGGTCGTTTTGCCGGCAATGTTTCCGAATCTCTTAGTAAACGGATCAACTGGAATCTCAGCGGGGTATGCAACAGATATCCCACCGCATCATCTTAGTGAAATTATCGATGGTGTGATTATGCAAATGGAAAAGCCGCAAACGACGCTTGAGGACTTAATGACGGTCATTAAAGGACCTGATTTCCCAACAGGCGGGATTGTTCAAGGGATTGACGGGATTAAGCAGGCTTATCGTACAGGTAAAGGGAAAGTGATTGTTCGTGCGAAAACGGAAGTTGAAGAGCTGCGCGGCGGACGCCAGCAAATCACGATCACTGAAATTCCTTATGAAGTCGTTAAAGCCAATCTCGTAAAGAAGATGGACGAGCTACGTTTTGATAAAAAAGTAGATGGAATTGCTGAAGTGCGTGATGATACAGACCGTACAGGCTTACGTATTGTTGTCGAGCTTAAAAAAGAAGCAGATGCTAAGGCGATCCTTCATTACCTGTTCAAAAATACTGACTTACAAGTGACGTATAATTTTAATATGGTAGCAATCCATAACAAGACACCTAAGCTAATGGGACTGCAGCCTCTGATTCAAGCGTATATTGACCACCAGAAGGAAGTTGCGACTCGTCGTGCCCAATATGACTTGAAAAAGGCAAAAGACCGTCAGCATATCGTAAAAGGCTTAATTAAAGCGATCTCAATTTTAGATGAGGTTATTGCGACGATCCGTTCATCTAAAGATAAGAAAGACGCGAAAGAGAATTTAATTCGTGAATACGACTTCTCAGAAGCACAAGCAGAAGCGATCGTAACATTGCAGCTATATCGTTTAACTAATACGGATATTACAACCCTAGAAGAAGAAGCAGCAGAGCTTGAGCGCCGTATTCATGAGTTAGAAGCCATTTTAGGCAGCGAGAAAAAGCTGATCACGGTTATTAAAAAAGGTCTTCAATCTGTGAAAAAGCAGTTTGCAGACCCAAGACGTACAGTGATTAAAGAAGAAATTGAAGAAATAAAGATTAATATGGATGTTCTAGTGGCCTCTGAAGATGTAATGGTTACCGTTACAGAAGAAGGTTATGTGAAACGAACGAGCATCCGCTCTTATACTGCTTCAAACGGTGAGCCGCCAGGGATGAAAGAGGGAGACAGGCTTTTAGACCGGTTTGAAATGAATACAACAGATACACTGCTCTTATTCACTAAACTTGGCAGCTATTTGTATGTACCAGTTCATCATCTGCCTGATATCCGCTGGAAAGACAACGGGCAGCATATTGCTAACTTAGTTAGTGTTGATCGTGACGACTGTATTTTGAGAGCGATGCCAGTCAAAGAATTCAGTGAGTCCGAGTCACTCTTATTTATTACGAAAAATGGAATGGCCAAACGGTCTCAGTTATCTCTTTATCAAGCACAGCGTTTTTCAAAGCCGCTTATGGCGTTAAAGTTAAAGGCTGATGATGAAGTGGTATCTGTGATGCGTACGGACGGGAAGAAAGAATTATTTATAGCGACTCATCTAGGATACGGGTTATGGTTTGATGAAGAAGAAATTAGCCTCGTTGGTCAGAGGGCAGCAGGTGTAAAAGCGATTAATTTAAAAGATGATGATAAAGTCGTAGATGCTTTCACTTTCGAACCAGAAGACAAAGTTGATCTATTTATTGTTACACATCGCGGCGCGGTAAAGAAAATGCCGTTAAGTGAGTTTGATAAATCATCACGTGCAAAGCGCGGGTTAGTGATGTTGCGAGAGTTAAAGTCGAATGCACATCGAGTCATTGGATGCAGACGTGTTTCAAAAGAAACATTAATTGAAATACTTACTGAAAAAGGCCAGCAAGAAACAATCGATCCGTCCGCTTACCGAATGAGTGATCGTTACTCAAATGGATCCTTTGCCATTGATTCAGCACAAGCAGGCTCTGTAACGGAAGTGAGACAAACGAAACGTGAAGCAAGTGAATAAATAAAAGCTGAACCCTAATCGGTTCAGCTTTTTTATGTTTCTTTAGCCCATCCATTTTTGATAAATTGGGTAACCGAGCGGACCACGCCGATATCATTTAAAATCATTAGGAACACGAGTAACACAGGTCCAAATAACAGCCCTAGCGCACCGAACAGCTGCAGACCGACAAAAAGAGAAATAAGCACCGCTACAGGGTTTAGATCCAAATTCGAGGATAAAATTTTAGGCTCAATGAGCTGCCTTACAATTACAATAATGCCATATAGAATTGTTAACCCTATTGCTAGCGAAAAATCTCCGACGATGAATAAGTAAACGAACCAAGGAATCAAGATCGTTCCTGTACCTAAATAAGGCAAGAGCTCAGCGATTCCAATTACGACGGCAAGGGTAACAACATGTTCTACACGCAGGATGGAGAGTCCAACGAGAACTATTAAACCAGTAATCACCATTAATATAAATTGAGCCTTCACAAAGCCGAATAATCGAGTTCGAACGGCAGCTCCAAAGTCTCTAATAAGCAGCAAAAATGAAGGAGCGAGGGCTTCACGTGTCTTTTCTCTATAAAAGGTCCACTGTTTCCCCATAAAGTAAATACTCAAGATGATAAAGACAAAAGCAACTAAGAATGTTGGAACACCCATCAGAATATGGGTGATTCGATCAACAAGGGTTTGGCCTGCTTGTCCGAGCAAACTACCAACTTGAGATCCCAACTGAACGATACTTTGCCGGAGGGCTTCTTGCTCCTCGTAACTGAATGTATCAAAGATGCCTAAAATTTGCTGCCAGAAAGGAAATATGACTTGATTAAAAAATTGCTGCAAAGAAACGGAAGACGTCTCAATCCAGCCTGGGATTTGTTGAAAAAAGTTACGCAGGCTGTAACCAATGAGAAAAATGGCACCGGTTATAACAGAACTGACTAAAATAATGCTTCCTAATAAGCCGAAAAAGCTAGCAAAACCAGAACTGAATTTAAGCTTTTCTCTCATAAAACGAACCCAAGGCTGAAGAAACCATGCGATCGCAGCAGCAATCCAAAATGGATAGGTTAACGAAAAGAAATTAATTAATAACCAGCCGAATACAATAATTGCAATAGCAATAATAACTGTACGAAGAATCATTAAGCCATGTTCACGTGTCATAAATACGTTCCTTTCGATAAAAGAGGTCATAACTGCATGTGAATTTGGTAACATATACCATAATTTTAAGTGTAAGATAGTTCCGTGTCAATTTGCGGCAAATGAGTGTTAAGTATTTAATATAGGTATATATGCAGCATGAAATAAAAATAGAACAAGTAAAGAAAAACAGGAGTATTACAAAGAATAGACAATAAATTGATTATGTAAACTTGTTGTCGGTTTAATAAAGGGTGTATGGGAACTGGAGTGGTTTAAATTAGTATAGAATGAGGCTTGGAGAACTTAAGGAGAGTTTCGATAAAGCATAAATCAGTTAATGATAAAAATATGGCGTATCATTAACTGCATAATAATTTTTTAATTGATAGTAACTTGATTAAGCAACAATGATTAAATTATTTATAGATGAAATGATAAATAAACAACCAGATAGCAATTAAGTTAGATAATCAGTCATTTCATCTAAATTTCTTTTCTGTCTCAAAACTTAAAGTATACTTTTGATATGATACGTATTTTAGATTGTTTTTATGGTGTCCTATAAGATATATTATGTCTACTTCTAATTAAAAAGAAAAACCTAATTAATATTACATATCTCTACTCTTTTTAGAAATTCTAGTTTTCAATGCCGAATGCTTTATATTTTCTATCTAAATACAGTGATTTATTTGTATATATCCATTCACCGAACCTCTTCACATCATCTTTCCCCGAAACGTAAACCCTATAATAGCTGCTGGTTTGAACCACTTTAGAATTAAAGTTAAAGCCATTTAGGATTTGACAAAGTTTAACCATAAATGCTTTAGAGCCACCTACAAAACATATATAATATTTAGTTCTGTATAAGTGTCCATCTCCATCGAATAATCCTCGTATAAAATGGCTGATATATTGGTCTGGAATGTGCGGAAATTCTATAGTTTTAGATTTGTTAGGTTGAATTCCATGTAGGTCAACCAAGTCTGTTTTCATAATTTTACTGTGTAGATATAATGTATAGACATTTATTTTTTCGTTAAAATAGATTTTATGAGTTGACCCAAGTTCATTGCGTATGTCTTCAAGTATAGCTTTATCATTTTGAGAAAAAGAAATAGTCTGCAGTTCGCCCGATACACAGCCGTCTGCCACAAAAAATCCTAGCAAATATGCCATCTTATTTGACCAATGCTTAAAATAGTCTTCATTTAGAGTGTGCTTTCGTTTCCAGCTGCCCCGTGGTCGCATTTCAACGTTTAATTTATTTAATATTCTTGTTACTGATCGACTCATCACTCCTGCTGCTGCGCTGATTTCCGCAGAGCTTTGTCCGCTTAAATAACGTTCAGCAATCTCCTCATAAGTTAGTTTACAGTACCTGCTGCTTCGCTCCATAACAACCCTATAGTACATATGTTCGGTATTGAGTAATTAAGTTTAAGTGAAATTATGTAACCAACACATAAATAAACAGCTTGTTGAAATCATCAACAAGCTGTCCGGGTACTCTATTTTGCTAAAAACTTTTCTATCATGGAGTTAACGAGCTCTGACTTCTCTAAATGCACCCAATGCGTCCCATCAATCATAATAAGCTCTGCATCATTACATAAAGCTGCACTATCCTTCGCTAACTGTGACGATAAAAAGGCATCTTTCTGTCCCCATAATACTTGCACTGGAACTTGAATGATTGATGGTTTTACGAGAGGAGTTCTTGTCATCGCTCGGTACCAATTAAGCATCGTTGTAAGGGCATTTGGCTGCTGCCATGCTTGCACATACTTTGATAATTCCTGGTCAGTGAATGTGTCAGGAAGGCTTGTTTGCGTTAATACCTTTTTCACCGAATCATAATCGTTTTTACTTAGAAGAGTTTCCGGCAGCTTAGGGATTCGAAAAAACATCATATACATGCTGCGCAAAAGTTGCATTGGATTCTTTAAAATGGTTGATTTAAACACTGCAGGATGCGGACTGTTAATGACCGTTAGTTTTTCAACATATTCAGGTTTGGTGGAGGCTAAATGCCAAGCGACAATCCCTCCCCAGTCATGCCCGATAATATTTGCTTTTTTATAGCCGAGGTAATCAATAATTCCGGTAATGTCATCTCTTAAATGATCAATCGTATATTCTTTAATCTCAAGGGGTCTTTCACTTAAGTTATAGCCGCGCTGATCGGGTATTACTACACGATAACCAGATTGAACAAGCGGCTCAACTTGATTTCGCCACCCATACCAAAATTCAGGGAACCCATGTAATAAAATGACTAGCGGTCCATCCTCCGGTCCTGCTACAGCGGTGTGAAGCTTTATATCATTAGTTTCTATGATGACGAAATCCACTTTCTCCACCTCAATCTCCTCCTCTACCTTGCACTATTCTTCTATTCTCTATTAATTTGCAGCTCAAACCTGTGGTGTATGTTAAAAACACAAAAGACACAGCGTATGCCGTGTACTTTTGTGTTTTAATGTTTAAGCTTTAAATTGGTCATCAGGATGAAGATTATTTTGCATGAGCGCTTGAGCTTGATTAATCGCTTCAGGTGTTGCATGGAGCGTTTCATACCAGCCTTTATCATTCAGCACTTCATATAAATGAGCATGCTGATCATTTGCTGCTTGTAAGCACTCTTCATACACTTGACGGAGATCTGTGTGGCTCGTTTCAAGCATGGTAGAGACTAAGCTTCGGCATCGGCCTTTCTCAAGCTCAAGACAAAGCTGCAGCATTTCACGATCTGTGAGTCCTCTATGTTCTATGTTGTTAGGCATATCATGTACCCCCTGCTGTTATTGGAGTTTAGCTTGATTTAAATAAGTAGAGATTTGAATGATATTTTTTTGATGAGATTCTGCCATATGTTCGATAAGTGATCTTAATTCATCGTCGTCACAATGAGCAGCACACCAATTCATTGTTTTTGCTGTGATTTCTTCAGCTCTAATTTCATCTTCAATGAGAGCGAGCTCTTTTGTTGTAAACATCATGATTCCTCCCTATATCCGCGTTACCTTATCGTTCGTTAAAGTGCTTACCCTTATACGATGTAACTTATCTTTAGATCTATATAGTGACTGTTACTTAATTCCAAAGCCTTGATGTATCTAATGGTACAAAGACTTCTTTTGTAGCTATTGCTTTGTGAATTAGGGGCTTTTTGAATTGTTCCTCTAACTCTCTTTTAAATCTTTCTCTTCTCGTTTCTTTTGTGATCATGTAGTCTTTCTCATTCATATAATGTTTCCTCACTTTCAAATGAATGTCGGAGTTAATTTTAATGAAGTAAATCGTCCTTTTTTACGTATTTACCGTAGTCAGGAACATATACCTCTTTAAAATCGTGAACGAGTTTATCCAGATTTTCTTTTAATTCTATACCAGACATAGGTGCACCGTGCCCGGTAATCGCTGCTTCTGGTTGCAGCTGATGCAGCTTTTGAACAGATCGGAAAGCCTCGCTCCAATCAGTAGTAAAATAACGCGGCGGCCCGTTTATTTCTTTTTGCTGAGTAATCGTCTTATATAGTGAATCTTGTTTCACTGTGACAAATGCATCCCCTACAATTAACGTGCGATCGTTTTCTCTAAAGAGAGATACATGACCAGGCGAATGACCTGGTGTATGGACCCATTTGAAATCCTCTAAAAACGGTACCGTTCCATCTGAAGGGTAAGGCTTTAAATGACTTTTAATGTTAATAGGGTCATTTGGAAACAGTGGTGAGAGCTTGGCAAGCATCCCTCCTTCTACTGTGGGATCTGCTTCTGGATACTCCTTTTCACCATTTAAAAAAGGGTGTTCTAGAGGATGCGCATAAACAGGGACATCCCAATGATTTAGAAGCTCAATAATGGAACCTACATGGTCAAAGTGACCGTGAGTTAAAAGGATAGCATTAGGTCGGCAGTCAGCACCGTATACTCGTTCACATGCTTTAATAATATGAGGTGCTGAATTTGGCATACCGGCATCTATTAAAACAAATTCTTTTTCATCCGGGTGACCAACAAAGACCAAATTAACAATCTTATTCGTATAACTAAACACATCAGGTACTACTTGAATACATACATCATCTGCAATCGATGTTGCAGGAAGCGGTTTATAGTCGTCGCCATATGACATTTGTTTATCCATATTTTTAACCTCATTTAGAAAAATATTTAAAAACTCCTCTTAGTGTGTCTCCTGCATATAAAAATATCCTAATTATTTACAAGTGAAAAATCATAGAAAAAGCATCCTTCCTCATATTAAGAAAGAACGCTTCAAGTGTTTCTATTCAGTCTCTTATCCACGACCTTGCCATTTTTTCTTCATCTTTAGCAAAGTGGCGCATATCCATTTGAGTCATCTTGTCAGCTAGTTTTGATATATATTCAGCTAGGTTTGCATCACTGACAAGTGCATATTTCTCAATATCTGATAAATGCTCTTTCGCAAAGGCAAGACGATCATCTATGGCTGATAATTCGACTCCGGCCATCTCGTTTAAACGCACAAGAATCTTAATTTTACCATATTGGTTGATCACTGTTTTTAATTCATCAAGTACTTCCTTATTCTCTTCCTCCGTTAAGGTATCATCCACTTCATACTCAATAATGTTCTCTGTGCTTGTAGACAGTTTACGAATCATATACATTCCCTCCAAACTTGTTTTTGTTGTTATTCCCTTTGCTCATAGTGGATAAACTTGGTGGAAATAGCAGGTTATATTTCATGTTTAACTCTTAGTTCATGCGGGAATTGTATACATATCGATAAAATTGAGGAGTGTTAATAATGGATAGAAACGCGCAAAAACAACATATACCAGAAGTAATGGAAAAAGGGATGCAGCATGCTCATGGGATTACTCATGAAGAGTATGTAAATGATTTAGACAAGAAGATCGAAGTTGAAAAAGCACGTGAGGAAGATTATCGCAAGAATAAGGAACTTCAGAAACAATTAAATAACAATATTCCAAAATAGATAAAAAAAGACAATCTTTAGCGGGATTGTCTTTTTTGACTATTATCTACCTCTTGTAAAAAAAGATTTAAGGTTTCAGTATATAAAGATGGCTGCTCCCTATGAACGAGGTGGTTAGCAAAAGGGATGATAGCAAGTTGTATGCTTGAATTCAGCTTTCTGAACGTTATGGCTGCTTCTATTTCATCAGATAACCCGTCACCAGCAATGCATAATGTCGGACAGGCGAGGCTTGCTACATTGCTCGTTTCGTGAAACGGATACCAATTCGGTTCTGTCCATGATTTAAATAAAGCACGCCAATCATTATTTACATGTATAGTATTTAAATAAGACACTGTTTCTAGATCGTTTGAAAGCGATGTAAGATTTTCTTCTTCTTCTTTCAGCTGATCTTCCCAATTTTGCTTTTTCTCAGGAAAGATCCCTGTGAATGTTAAGCTTCTAACTCTCTCAGGAAATTGGTTTGCAAAAATAAGCGCGGTCAACCCGCCTAGAGACACACCAGCTACATGGCACGATTTTATTTCTAGATAATCTAACGTTTCTATTATGTCTTCAGCACAATAATCGAAATAGTCACCGGATAACCTACCTGACTTCCCATGTCCTCTAAGGTCTGGCCTAATAACCTTATAATTACGTTGTGAGAAGTAAGCCGACTGCTCATCGTATTCTGTTTCGCCCGTCATCCCCCCAGAATGCAGCAATAACAGAGGGACTCCCTCACCACAAATTGTTGTATGTAAGATCATCGTTCTCGCTCCTTTTTAATAGCAGGTTCCCAGATTCGGTCAACTGTTTTCAATTCCTTTTTACAAAAGGTCAATTTAAAAATGTCTGGCATGTCAAGCATCTTCCAAAATGAAAAATCGTATGATGTATCAAAATAATTCATCATTAATACCATGATGTTCCCATGAGTTCCAATAACAATGTGTTTACCTTCATATGTATCCAATATTTCATTTAAGCTTGAGATGCCTCTTTTCTGGGCCTCTAGATTGGACTCTCCTCCTGGCCAAGAGAATGTTTCATCCCCCCATACTCTTTGAATAGCATGAGAAAAATCTTCAACTGGTGTGGTCGTTAATACTCGTTCACGGAAATTTCCCACTATACCAATGCTTTTCCCCGTAAATTCAGCAATCCCATTAACCGTTTGAATAGCCCGTTTATAAGGACTTGATAGGACAATATCAATTTTCTCTCCCTTTAAAACGTTCGTGACTTTCTTCGCATCCTCCATTCCTTGCTTTGATAAAGGACGACCTAACTCGTCTGTGGAATAGGTGGAATGAGCGTGGCGGACAAAATAGATGGTAGTCATAAAAGCCTCCCTTTTAAATGATCTTTTATGAATTTTACCATCAAAAGGTAATTTTCGGCATGAAAAAACGCTGCTTATAATAAAGAAGCGGTGGGTACTTCACTATAACTCTTGCTGGCAAAAAAATATAAACATTGCACAGTTATGCGAGGAAACAGAGTTATCAAAGGGGTTTATTAGCAATGTTGAAACTAAAAATATGTCCCCCCCTTCTATTTAAACAGTAAGTATTATTGCTGATTTTATAGCTGTACCATTTTGATACAGAACTGCATAATTTGTTGTAAAGCAAAAAGAAGTTAAGAGATCTCTCTTAACTTCTTTAGCGTTCTTAATGAATGATTTCACTAAGTGCTTGATCTAGCGTAGGATAGGTGAATGTAAAACCAGCCTGCTCTAGTCGCTCAGGAATGACCCATCTGCTCTTTAGGACGAGTTCGGTTTCAGTTCTGATAAGGACAGAGCCAGCTTCTAGCATCCATTTAGGGGCAGGCAGACCAATCGGCGCATTAAGCTTCGTGCGTAATTGTTTCATAAACTCGTGATTGGTCACAGGCTCAGGTGCAGAACAGTTAAATACCCCGCTTAAATCTTCTCGCTCTCGTAAAAACTCTACAATCTGAAATAAATCATCAAGGTGAATCCAGCTGAACATTTGATCGCCTGTCCCTTGCACACCGCCGAGGCCAAATTTTACAAGGTTCAAGTAAGGGATCATGACTCCTCCGCCTTTTCCAAGGACAATCGCAATACGTAAGGCAATTTGACGTGTATGCGGCAGCTGATAGGCGAAGAAAGTGTCTTCCCAAGTCGTTGCAACATCAACTGAAAAACCGGTGCCGATTTCTCCGTCTGCCTCTGTCATCGCTCGGTCCTCTGCATGGCGGTAAATAGTTGCTGTACTCGAGTTAATCCACAGTTTAGGAGGGGTTTCACATGAAAGTACGGCTTTGCCTAATGCTTTTGTAGTTTCTGTACGAGACTGCATAATAGCCTTTTTATTTGCCTCGTTGTAACGGCAATTGACGGACTTCCCTGCTAAATTAATAAGTAATTCAGCGCCATCTATAGCTTTTAGCATTCGTTCTTTATCTGTCCAAGAAATATGTTCATTTTGTCTAGAAATAATATGTACGTCATAATCAAGCTCTTTATAAAGTTTTGCAAAATGCTGACCGATAAATCCTGTACCACCGGCTAAAACAACTTTCTTTTTCAAATGAATTCTCTCCCATCAATGGCGATTTCCAAATAAGGTGGATGACCTGATGTGACTCCCATTATAAACCAATTGTAACGTTTCCGAAATATAAATGAAAAAAGCTTGCTAGAATCATAGAATCCAGCAAGCTAAGAAAGAATAATCAAGTTTAATGCGGCTATGAATACAATGATCATTGCAAGACTTTTAATCAGGTGATTTGGAAGCTTCTCAAACCACTTCATACCAAGTGAAGTACCAATGCAAACACCAATAATACCGATGAATATATAGATCATCATGTTGGAGTTGAAATCTCCATTTATCCCATGCAATGTAATCGTAGATAAGCTGGTAATGATCGTCATCAGCTGCAAATTAGCTTGATACTTATGTTTCTCGTTAAGATAGATCATTAAGAAATAGAAGACGAAAAAGGGTCCGCCAACAGCGAAGATCCCGCCTATAAATCCACCTGAAAAACCTAATGATATCGGAATGAGGGGATGAATTCTCTGATCAGGAGCTGTATTCTTTTTTTGTAGAAGAAGAAAGATCACCATTCCAATTAAGAAAAAGCCTAAAATTTTCTTTAAACTATCCATTTCTCCGTATGTACTTAAGAAGAAAAAAGAGAAAACTCGACCAACCATGGCCGAGGCGATCAAAATACCTATTCCTTTTAAATCAATCGAACGATACACTTTGAAAATAATACTTAAGGCGGCAACTAATAAAAGCGTAACGACGATTAACGTGCTTTCTTTAATGGTTAAGAAAAGGGGCAGAAACCCCATGACAACAAGTCCGAAGCCAAATCCGCTTGCTCCTTGAATAAAGCCCCCAACTAAGATAATAAGAAAAATAATGAGTAACTCAAAAAACATAAACACCGATCCTTGCTCGTTTGATTATCGTTATTACATAAATGTTGTTTCGACGTTTCTTGGAATCTCTTTTAAAGGTTTACCTTCTTTGTAGTAGAGATCCGGATTTAAAATGACAAAGAATACATGCACATTCGTATACCCGTAATCAGTTAATTTTTGATTAATCATTGAAGCTAGATGATTGTGGGTTTCTTGGTCCCGCTCAAACATAAAGATCTCGACCGAAGAAGGTGTGTCTGTTATCTGTACAACGGAAATAACTTCAATCTTCACCGTTTCTTTCGGCAAATTTGCAATTAATGATATCTGATCTATTAAATAAGGTGCTGCGTGTCTTACAATATCGCTATCAATTCCTTTAAAACGTAAAAATGGCATCATGCCTCTTCCTTTCAAACAGGATTACTAAACAAGTTGAGAGTTGCTAGCTTGTCTGCTCTACTATAATTACCTGGGTACGTAATAATATATCTAGATAATTGTATCATAGTTTGTCAGATCATGTCCCAAAAAAAGACACTTCCCAAACAGGAAGTGCAGCGTACCTATTAATGATGATCAGGATACAATGTGTGTAGAAAATCTACGGATTGTTTAATTAAAGCTTTTAGCACATTAGTATCTATATCAGCTACTTTATTGATGTAAACACATGCTTTACCGGATGTATGCTTGCCGAATGATTCTAATAGTTTTTCGCGGTTTGGATCTCCTGTTGCAAAGTACAAACTTATTTTTGCCTTGCGAGGAGAGAATCCAACGAGGGGTGCGTCGCCTTCATGACCTGTATTATATGTATAATGATAAGACCCAAATCCAATAATACTTGAACCCCACATTTTTGCTTCAAAGCCTGTCGTTTCTGTGAAAAGATCTAATAATTGATACGCGTCTTGACGTTTCTTAGGGCTTTCTACTTTTTCAATGAATGCTATAACGCTTGCATCATTTTCTTTTGTTTTAAGTTTATAAGCCACCCGCAGCACCCCTGTCGTATATATTGTACTGATCATATCATGATTTTTAGTGAAGAAGAAATAAGCGATGTCTATGGGACACCGCTACATCTGTTAAAAGTGCAGCTTAAAAGCTATTCTTCTAATCCTTCACTATTCCTGCTTCTACCTTGCTCTCCTGCTGTTCTCGCTTTTTCTTCAACGCTACTAAAGATATCATCTCATGGGCGACTGCTGAAGCCATAACCGCCGTCACCTCACCGCTGTCGTAGGTTGGGAGTAATTCAACTAAATCAAATCCGACTATATTTAACCCGTCTAATTTTCGCACACATTCAAGTGCTTCATAATTGGTCGCACCGCATACTTCAGGAGTGCCGGTTCCAGGGGCATAGGCTGGATCGACAAAATCAATATCAAAAGATACAAATAGCGGCGCATCACCTACTCGTTTATGCACTCTTTCCATTGTTTCTGCGTAACCGATTTGGCGGAACTCTTGCATGGTTATAACTTCAAAACCTAGATGGCGTGTATCATTCATATCTTCTGGACCGTATAACGAACCGCGCATTCCAACCATGATTGAATGTTCAACATCAATCAGCCCTTCTTCTACAGCGCGTCTAAACGGTGTCCCATGCATGTATTTTTCTCCGTAATAGTGATCCCAAGTATCGGCATGGGCATCAAACAATACTAGAGCAACTGGTCCATATTTTTCTGCAAAGGCACGGAGATGGCCGAGGCTGATAGAGTGATCGCCGCCAAGTATAATTGGTGTGATATTATGATGAAGGATTGGTCGAAGCTCATCTTGAATTGCTTCATATGTGCGATGTACATTGCCTGGCACCACATTCACATCTCCGTAGTCGACTCCTGATGCATAATCAAAAATATTAATATCTTGATCTGGATTGTATGGTCTAAGCAACACAGAAAAATCTCGGATGTGCTGCGGGCCTAATCTTTGCCCTGTACGGAATGATGCAGCCGTGTCAAAAGGAACGCCTAAAATTACAAAGTCTACATTTTCTGTCGTTTTAATTGCCTCAAGTCTCATAAATGTACGGACTCCGCAAAACCGAGGTGACTGAGATGAATCTTTTGGTTGGTACATAGGTTTAGTCATCGAATAACCTCCTGATATCACTAAAAAGTTTGATAGTATCTTTAATTGCAAGACCTGTGCCAGTTTCATTTCATTGTAAAACGTACAAGAAAAGCCCATTTAATTCAATAATGAATTAAATGGGCTAAATTTAAGTTGTTTATGAATTAAGATGCATTTTTGAATTGAGATTGTATTTATGGAGTTTTCTCACAACGGTTGATTGGCTTAATCCAAGAAGTTCAGCCATTTCATATGTCGTTTTGCATTGCTTTAAAGCATGCTCAAGCCAATGTTTTTCTACTTGCGCCATCGCTTCTTTATAGGTGGAGGCGTTGATTGCCTCATTGGATTGACTGGCTGTAGACTCCTCCATTGAGTTATGCTGCTGTTTGTGGATCAGGAGCGGCAAATCACTTATTTCAATTCTGTCCTTCTCTGAGGTAAGCACCAATCGTTCCATTGTATTTTCTAATTCACGCACATTTCCTGGCCAGTGATAGGCTAGTAATTCATCGAGCGCTGGTGCTTGAAGATGTTTATGTACATTGTATTTTTGATTAAAGCTATGGAGGTAGTGCTGGATTAATAGTAGAATATCATCTTTTCTTTTGCGCAGCGGCGGGATTTCGATCGGTATGACATGAAGTCTGTAGTATAGATCTTGCCTGAATGAACCGCTTCTGACCATTTCTTCTAAGTTTTGATTAGTTGAGGCAATCAGTCTGAAGTCAATTTTATGTGGTTTTAATCCGCCTACTCGTGTCACATTCTTTTCTTGCAGCACTTTTAAGAGTTTGGCTTGCATAGATAAAGGCAATTCCCCGATTTCATCTAGAAATAATGTCCCGCCGTCTGCTAATTCGATCATGCCGGGCTTGCCTTTTTTATGTGCTCCGGTAAATGAACCCGATTCATACCCAAACATTTCTGATTCAAATAACGCTTCTGGTATGGCGCTGCAATTTACTTCGATGAAAGGCTTTGAAGCTCGGCTGCTGCCATTATGGAGCGCCCTCGCAAATACATTTTTCCCAACGCCTGATTCCCCTAAAAATACGACTGTCGCTTCTGAATCAGATACTCTTTTAACAAGCTCCCACACCCGCTTGATTGCTTTACTTTTTAAGATGACATCACGATCTTGTTCTTCTTTTTCAAGCAGCTCTTCTATCTGTGATTCATATAGCCCCATTCTCTCCTGCAGCGTATGATAATTTTCTCTCAGCTCTTCAATTTCAGTTAAATCGTATGAAAAACTGATGACACGAAGGAGTTCTCCGTTCTCATTAAACACCGGCATTCCTGTTGCAAGCACCGTTCGTTCTCCTTTTGTATGCTGAAGCACCTGGCATTCTTTTTTTTCATTTAGTACCCTTACTGTTATTGAAGGTGAGAAAATGTCTTCTTTTTCAAGATCATATACAGAGCGGCCTAGGATCTGGTTAAACTCTACGCCATATATATCAAGACAATTAGGGCTAGCCTTCAGGACGTTACCTTCTCCATCCGTGATGACAATATTGTCCTTTGACCCTTTTAAAATCGCCTGTAACTCTATCTCAACGAAGTTATTTCCTGAATCCATAGAAAACCGTCCCTTCTAGGAGTATGTTACCATCAAATATATCATTTTTTGTGCTGGATTGCGCAGGTTAAGACTGTTATTGCCTCTGTTCAGGCAAGATTAATGTGGTCTCTAGTAGGAATTGGATTTATTGCTACTAGAATTAACTTCTTTCAGAGATTAATTGTGTTAGTTGCCTCGTAATTGCACCAATCTTTACACATACAAAAAATGGCGGGCATCTACGCCCACCATACCTTGCTTAATAGTTATGATTAAAAACGATCAATTTTTGCTCGGTCATTTCTTCGATCGCATATTTTACGCCTTCGCGGCCAACGCCACTTTCTTTGACACCGCCATAAGGCATATGGTCGACTCTGAATGTTGGAATATCATTAATCATCACACCGCCGACATGGATCTTTTTCGTCGCTGCAAAAGCGGTATGAATGTTTTCTGTATAAATACCAGCTTGCAGACCGTATTTAGAATTGTTAACCTCATCGATCGCCTCATCAATAGATGTCACTTTGTTAATATGAACGATCGGTGCAAACACTTCCTGGCACGATACTTTCAATTCATTTCCTGCATGGAGAAGGACGGTAGGGTAGAGAATATTTCCTTCAGCCTCTCCGCCGCAAGCAACCTCGGCCTCTTTTTGCTTCGCTTCCTCAATCCAGCTTAGAGCACGCTTGACATCTTTTGCGCTGATTAGTGCTGAGACGTCCGTTTGGTCATCTAGTGCATCCCCGACAATCAATTTCTTTGTCTCTTGAACAAACTTTTCAACAAACTCCTCATACACTTCATCCATTACATAGATACGCTGCAAGGAAATACACACTTGGCCTTGGAAAGCAAACGCTCCAGAAACGGCACGAGAAATAATTTTATCTATATCTACGTTTTTATCAATAATGACAGCTGCATTTGAGCCCAGCTCGAGTGTGACCTTCTTAAGACCCGCCTTATTACGAATGCCTATTCCTACTTCAGGGCTTCCGGTAAAGGAAATCTTTTTCACGCGGTCATCTGTGACTAGTTTTTCACCGACTACAGATCCGCTCCCAGTAACAATATTTAACGCACCTACCGGAAGACCAGCTTCTTCAAAAATGTCTGCTAGAAACAGCGAGGATAGAGGTGTCTGACCTGCAGGCTTCAAGACCACTGCATTACCTGATGCAATCGCTGGACCTACTTTATGGGCAACAAGGTTCATCGGGAAGTTGAAGGGAGTAATGGCTCCGACAACCCCCAGTGGTTCACGTACCGTGTAGGCTGTTCTCCCTTCTCCGCCTTCTTGAGCATCTAACGGCAAAGTTTCACCTTGGATCCGTTTCGCTTCCTCAGCAGAGAATTTGTAGGTCGCAATCGTTCTTGCCACTTCAGCACGGGCCGTTTTAATCGGCTTTGCCGCTTCTCGGGCAATTAATTGAGCTGCCTCTTCTTTGCGCTCTTCTAATTTCGCTGCAGCTTTTTCTAAAATAGCTGCTCGTTTGTGACTAGCGAGTTCCGCCATGTCTTTGCTCGCTTTTTCAGCTGCTTCAATGGCAGCTTCTACTTGTTCTTCACTAGCTGCTGCAATCTCTGCAATCTTTTCCCCTGTATAAGGAGAAGATAATTCTGTATATGAATGTCCTTCCACCCATTGACCATTTATATATAGATGCTTTTTCACCTGGATCCCTCGCTTTTATGATTATAGTTTAATGGTTGTCTCTACTGCTTTGATTGCCTCATGTAATATGTTCATCATGTCATTGATCTGCTCTTTTGTGATGATTAATGGAGGAGAGAAAACAAGAGTATCCTGTCCGTTAAAGACAACAGAACGCAGAATCAATCCACGCTTTGCGGCTTCTGTAACAACCATAGGTGCTAGAGGCTGCGGAAATCTCTCTTCTTTTTCTTTATCTTTCATAAACTCAATCGCACCCATTAAGCCGAGGGCGCGGACATCACCAATACTTTCAAAAGTCTCCTGCAAGTTTATAAATCCATTTAGCAACTCTTCACCCATTTGGCTTGAATTAGCTATCAAATTTTCACGCTCAATGATTTCAAGGTTCCGAAGAGCGACTGCACATGCTACTGGATGCCCGCTGTACGTATATCCGTGAAGAAGGGTGCCAGTTGAGAGCTTTGTAAAGTCTTCATGCATGCGGCTTGAGATCATAACCCCGCCAAGCTGGGCATAACCGCTTGTGACTCCCTTTGCAAAGCACATCATATCAGGGGCTACATCATAATGATCCATTCCAAAATACGTACCTGTGCGCCCGAATCCTGTAATGACTTCATCTGTAATAAATAAAATTCCGTACTCATCACAGATCTCTCTCACCGCTTTAAAGTATTCTTTTGTTGCGATATGAAGACCTCCTGCTCCTTGAACAGGTTCTGAAATAAAGGCAGCAACCGTCTCAGGCCCCTCTGACTCAATCACCTGTCTTAACGCTTCAGGGGACATATGATCGGCATAATGAAAGTCTGGAGCAAGAGAGTTGGTAAAGTCACGAAAAGCTTGAATTCCTGTGGCACTTGTTGCTCCCATAGCCACACCATGATAGGAATGTGTCCGTGAAATGATTTTTTTACGCTTAGGCTCGCCTTTTAATATCCAGTAATGTCTTGCCAGCTTGTATGCCGTATCATTTGATTCTGAGCCCCCAGAGGTAAAAAAGGTTGCAGTTAGATCTCCTGGAGCAATTTCTGCAAGCTTTGCTGAAAGCCTGATAGCTGGTTCGTTACTGAATGTCGCAAAAGAGGAACTAAATGCTAATGTCGACATTTGTTTACTTGCTACCTCACTTATTTCATTGCGGCCATGACCGATATTGACATTCCATAAAGAAGACATTCCATCGATCACTTTTTGGCCTGACATATCTGTTAAATAAATTCCCTCGCCTTTTGTGAATATGAAAGCAGGTCCATGCTCTTGCTGTGCGCCAATCGGTGAAGTAGGGTGTAAATAATGTTTCTTATCCAATTCACGAAGCTCTTCGATTTTACTTGTTTTTTGTGACATTCCGCACACTCCCCTTTATCTACGTTTCTTCTTATACCTAGATATATTGCAAAGTTTGTGCCAATTTTAATTGCTTGGTAAAGCAATCGTTTATACCAGATTGATCTAATTTTAGATCGATAAAGATAGAAATCGATTAAAATATTAATCGAACAAGTGGATTTGATTTATTATTAAATTAGTCAAACAAAAAAAGACAAGCTTTCGACTCGTCTCCTACCTCTTGTCATTTAAATCAATTTCTTTAATCACACGTGCAGGGTTGCCGCCTACAATTACATTCGTTGGCACGTCTTTTGTGACAACTGCGCCTGCTGCAATCACCGCATTATCACCAATTTTAATTCCGGGATTGATGATCGCACCGCCGCCAATCCATACGTTATCTCCAATTGTGACAGGCTTACCGTACTCTGGACCTTTGATTCGTTCAAATGGATTGATCGGATGAGTGGCTGTGTAAATATGTACTCCTGGTGCAAGCATGCAGTTGTTGCCGAAACGAACTTCACATACATCCAAGATGACGCAGTCGAAATTGGCGAAAAATTGGTTGCCGACGTGAATATTATAGCCGTAATCACATCTGAAGTTAGGCTCCATATATACTTCTTCGCCAGTCGAGCCAAATAAATTTTTGATGGCTTGGATGCGCTCGGCATATTCTGACTCAGTCGTTTCATTAAACATTCGAGTTAAAAATCTTGCCTGTTCACGGTCTCGCATGAGTTCAGCGTCCCAAGGTTCATAAAGTTCACCGTCTATCATCTTTTGTTTCTCCGTCTTCATCCTATACCCCTCCATTATTCCTCTACTGTTATAATCGTACTGATTCCTTCACTCACATTCACTTCATTTCCTTCTATACTATAATGAAATGAAGGCACCGCAATCAACTCATACACTCCAGGCGGCAAAATTAGATCTTTCTCAGCAAAGAAACCCTCCCAAAATTCGTTTTCTTGGGAGTCTGCATCCCATGCCCCTGTTTTAATAAAATTCTCTCTGTGCGGTACGTCTTTTGTTAAGGTGGTATAGAGTAGTGGCAACACCATTGCCCCCTCAAGCTCAAAATCACCATCCAACTGCTTAATATGGTTGTAATAAATGCTCCCGCCATGCCCTATTTTTAGTTCTTCATTTTCACCCATATACGTGCTTTCAGTCCAAGCTTCAATTACTTCCCCGTCCTGATATACTTCTTTATCTGTGTAGATGGTATAAACCATTTCCCCTGTTTGTTTTTCTGACCGTTCATAAGTACGCCCTTCTTGTACCCCCTCTACATCAACTTGATTAGTACCACACGCAGTAAGCAAAGTGACAGCCATAACAATGATTAAACGTTTCATCTCATACACACCTTTTCATTCATCTGACTATTTATAGTGAAACGAAAGAAATGAATAGAAGGTTTCAACCGGATCTCATTGAATAAATGATGGTCCCCTGCAGTGTGCAAAAGATACACTCAAAGTATAAAAAATAACCTATTGTGAAATGGTAAAACAATGGTTTGTTCTCCTATTCATTGGAAGAACCATGTGTTTCCATATATGTATGCTGTTTTATTCACATAAGATGAGTCCAATTTTGCACACGCGCATGTTCATGATTCGGACTTCCAAAAAGATTTGATTCGTTTAAGATAAAGGTAAGCAAGACATCAGTTACCTACTCTTTAAAGCTAGCTAGCAAAATTAGAAAAGGTGATGTTTCATGGCACTAGATCAACGAAGTACTCAATTGCTTCAACTGTTATTAAAAAAAGAAGCTCCTGTTTCGATTCTTGAACTTAGTAAAAGTTTAAGGGTCTCAAGAAGAACTATTTATTACAATCTTGAGAAAGTAAATGATTGGCTTAAGGACAATAAACTTGATCAAGTTCAACAAGTGAAATCAGTAGGGATATTTATTACTACCTCTACGAAGAAAAAGATTCCAGAGCTTTTGAAGCTAAATAGCGATATTCAGTATGAGTATACAGCTCATGAGCGGCAAAAATTGATTTTAATCTTACTTTTTACCAGCCATGAACCTATTTATGTGAAAGACCTGATAACGGTTACTAAAGCTAGCAGGAATTCTTGCTTAAATGATTTGAAAGCGATTAAACAGCATTCTAAGCAATATCGTCTTGAGATCAATTATGAACGAAGCAAAGGTTACTACATCCATGGGCCGGAATTTGAACTTCGAAAATGGTTTGTTAATGCTTTTACCTTTCAAAAAGACAATGACTTTTCAATAGAATTAATGTCTCTTTGGAAGGAAGCAAATCCGAGTTTATTAGAAACAGTTGAACATAATGTTCAGTTGCTGCAGGTACTTCAAAACGATTTAGATGTGCAGTTAAATCCAGAATCTATTGAAGAGCTAACATGGTATATAGCATTTTTCTTAGAGAGAATGAAGCTAGGGGAATATGTCTTTTTAACAAAAGATGAAAAACAGGCTTTAGAGAATAATCGTGCTTACAAAGGAGCAGAACTTCTTAGTCAAGAACTATTCAACTCGAACCAATTATCGGTCCCTGAGGATGAAATTTATTATTTGACCATCTTCTTGTTGAGTTTACGCTCACTCTCTGACAGTCCAATGAGTACTGTAAATGGGCTTGAAGATGTCGTAAGAAAAATGGTGATTGATTTTCAAAGGTATGCATGTATTGAGTTTGAGCACTTCAGAGCGGTTGAAGAGAATCTTTTAATTCATATCAGGCCAGCCTTCTATCGGTTAAAATATGGGATTTCGGCTAAGAACCCTCTAACGAAATCGATAAAAGAGAAATATGGAGATGTCTTTGAACTGACAAAAAAAGTCCTTCCTCATTTAGAACGCTTTGTAGGCGCTGCCATTAATGATGATGAAGCAGCTTACATCACGATGCATTTTGGGGGATGGATGAGAAGAGAAGGAAGTCAGCCAGCTGCACGGAAACATGCGTTGATTGTATGTTCAAGCGGTATTGGAACTTCTCAGATTTTGAAAAGTCAGTTAGAAACCTTATTTTCAACACTTGATTTTGAGGTAGTGACCTCAATAGAAGAATCCAAAACGAAAGCCGACCTGATTTTTACGACAGTTTTACTGCAGAAGCAAACGCTGCCTACATTTCATGTAAATGCGATTCTTAATGATGTGGAAAAAGAGAGACTTCTAACAAATGTAAATCGATTGTTACACCAAAGAGAGTCTTCTTCTAGAACCGGACAATTAAACGAGATTCTACAAGCTATTGAAAAGCATGCTGATATTCACAATGAGAAGCAATTATTAGAAGAGATTGAACACATTCTCTCTAATAAGCAATTAAAAATAAAGGAGCTTTATAAACCGATGCTAAACGAAATTATAGACAAGTCGTCGATTCAGATTGTAGATAACGTTAGCAGCTGGCAAGAGGCTGTGGAAATGGCTTCTGCCCCGTTGCTAGATAACAATTCAATCAGTCAAAGTTATGTTGATGCAATGATTTCAAACATTGATGAACTAGGACCATATGTCATCATTGCACCGCAAGTAGCAATCCCGCATGCTAGACCGGAAAAAGGAGTGAATAGGTTAAGCATGAGCCTTCTTAAACTGAATGAGCCTATTGCTTTCTCAGAAGAAGAAAGGCACCAAGCGTCACTTCTCTTCGTCTTAGCTGCAACAGATAACGAAACCCATTTAAAAGCATTATCTCAATTAACAACGATGTTATCTGAAGAAGAAAATATTGAGAAGCTGCGTCAAAGTGAAGATGTTACTGATATTCAAGTTTTAATTGATAAATATTCAAATTAATTAATTATTGGAGGAATGTAAAATGAAAATTTTAGTTGTATGTGGAAATGGATTAGGAAGCAGCTTTATCGTGGAAATGAACGTAAAGAAAGCACTAGGCGAGTTAGGAATTGATGCAGAAGTTTCACACACAGACTTAGCTACTTCAAAAACAGAAGATGCAGATTACTACATTGGATCTCAAGATATTATCTCAAACCTAGATGATGGCAACCGTCACATTATTCCACTTGTTAACTTGTTAAATCAGCAAGAATTGAAGGAAGCTTTACAAAAACATATTGTTACGGAGGGATAATTATGGCTGAATTAATCATGAATGACATCCTGGGAACTCCCGCCATTCTAGTAGGGTTATTTGCCCTGCTAGGCCTTCTGCTCCAAAAAAAGAGCTCAGCTGATACCGTTTCAGGTACATTAAAAACAATTATGGGATTCGTTATTATTGGAGTAGGTGCAGGAGTCCTTATTTCCTCTCTTGACTTCTTTTCACAAATGTTTGAAAGGGCTTTTAATATTCGAGGAGTTATTCCGAATAATGAAGCCGTAGTAGCAGTTGCTCAGCAAGCATTTGGTACAGAAACAGCAATGATAATGTTATTTGGTATGGTGGCTAATATCGTAATTGCACGTCTTACGCCTTTTAAATATATCTTCCTTACAGGTCATCACACACTCTTTATGGCTTGTATGATTGCTGTTATTTTAAGTACAGGCGGCATGAGCGGAGTACCATTAGTTATCACTGGATCGATTATTTTAGGTTCATTAATGGTCTTCTTCCCGGCAATCTTGCAGCCATATATGCGACAAATTACTGGGAATGATGATATTGCCCTTGGTCACTTCGGCTCTGTCGGATACTTTGTCTCAGGTACGATCGGAAAGTATTTCGGAAATAAAGAAAAAACAACTGAAGATATTAAAGTACCAAAATCTCTTGGGTTCTTGCGTGATACATCTGTAGCGGTTTCACTAACAATGGCGATCTTATTCATTGTCGTAGCATTATTCGCAGGTTCTACTTACATTGAGACGGAGCTAAGTGAAGGAATGAACTTCATTATCTTCTCTATCATGCAAGGTATAACCTTTGCAGCTGGTGTGTATGTGGTTCTTGCTGGGGTACGTATGTTACTCGCTGAAATCGTTCCTGCATTTAAAGGGATTGCTGATAAAATTGTTCCAAATGCAAAACCTGCTTTAGATGCACCTGTAGTATTCCCGTTTGCACCTAATGCAGTAATTATCGGTTTCCTCTTTAGTTTTCTTGCAGGACTCGGAAGTATGTTCATCTTACCAGTATTCGGTCTTGCTTTAATCGTGCCTGGCTTAGTCCCTCACTTTTTTACGGGAGCCGCTGCCGGAGTATTCGGTAATGCAATGGGCGGCCGTCGCGGTGCGATCTTAGGAGCGGTCACAAACGGTATTCTAATTAGTTTCTTACCTGCCCTCTTACTGCCAGTCCTTGGTTCGATAGGATTTGAAGGAACAACATTCGGTGATTCTGATTTCGGAGTTGTAGGAATTCTACTAGGTTGGTTAATGAGTTTGTTTAATTAATATTTAATAACAGTAAAAAAATCGGGCTGTCCCAATAGGTCATTAAAGACCTTAGGGGCAGCCCTATTGTGGTTAAAAAGCTGCTAGCTTACTTGCAGCTAAATGCAATGGATTTTGGACTTTGCCGTACTCTGAAGCGTGGGGACGATCGTCATCATCCTCATATCCATAATCAATCATACGGTTGCGGTTTAAGCATAATTTTGTAAATTGCGGTCTAAGCATATCAAACAGTGTAAAGCGCTCTTTTAATTCTGGAAAACGATTCTGATAGTCAATGATCGTGTTTCTGAGCGAAAGCCAGAATTGCTCTTCATCCATGTACTCATACGTATCTAATATATCAGCGAGATACCTGAAGTGGCAGACGAACAGCCCGGTAAATACAAACTGGCAAAGCCCTTCTCTTCCCTCGCTGCGTAGAACGGGTTTCAATTCATTTGGCAAATGCTCAAGTTCAGGCAGAGGCTCATCACTGACATTTACATCATCAACAAAGTCTTTCATCGCTAAGCGGTGCGGGATATGATTTTTTAACACAACCACCGTATTTTGACCGTGCGGCGAGAAAACCGTTCCATACTTGTAGAGGAAATGAAGGAGCGGCTGCACGACCACATCAAATAATGTTTTCATCCACTCTTTGGTTGTTAAGCCGGATCGTTCGATTAGGGCTGCTACGAACGGCTTCTTCTTATCGTCTATATAAAGAAGGGATGCTAATGTAACAGCATGCTCGTTTTCATCTAAGAAACTGTATATACTCTCCCTCCAGATCGTTCCGAGCATTTCGTGATATTGATAAGGAGCACCAGTTAACTTGGAAAAGTAAGGATGCTCATAATTCATACTGGCAATTTCTCCAGGTAAAATGATACGGCATTCTTTGTTTAAAAATTCATCTTTATCGCGTATGTCGTGAATGTACTCGGTGATCGTAGGTGCGACTACTGTCCGCTCACCTGGTAAGCCGCGGTACACAAGTGTGTTTAGGATGCTCATCGGCAGCTTTACGTGATGCTTATGCTTGGCACTACGGTTCACAAAAGTACGAATCGATTGCTGCGGCAGATAGAGATCATCGCTTTTTCCTACATAAATGATATGTTTATAAGCAATTTCTGATGCGAAATAATATACAATCATCTCATTCCACTGCCATTCATGAACCGGGATCAAATAATACTTACTCGCATCCACTCCCTCATATTCTATCATCTGTACAAAGTGTTGATAGTTTTCCTCACCTAGCTCACTTCTAATCATCGATTCATAATCTACAGTAGAGACGGAATGAAACGTTGCGTGATCTCGGTGAGCAGCAATCCATGAGAGCTGTACTTCCTTTTTTTGTTCCGGAGCATAGGAAAGATAGTCAGTGTAATTAAAACCTATACGCCCTTTATTATATGTTATCCAAGGATGCCCTTCCATCTCTCCTTCAAGCTCTGCATAATCAAGATCAACCAACTCATCAGCTGAAGTCGCTTTTTTCTTTTGCAGAATGTGAGCATCAGCTAAAAGAGTATTGTGGTATTCTTTAATTAAGTGGCCCGTTGTGACGGGATTCATCCCCACGTCATGCTGGATATCTAGAATAAATTGAATAGGATCTTTTGCATGAATCCATTCACCGTCTTTTAGGAACGTTATAGATTCTGGAAAAACATGATAGCTGTCCATTAATCGCTTCTTCGCTTTAAATTGATATTGCGCTTTTTTACCGGTATCCTTTGTTAAAGAAAGTTGATACAGAGCGGCACCCTCTTCTTCACTAACCACAGTGGGGTGAATCATATCTTCATACATAAATTCGGTAATCATTTTAGTGAGAAGCTGTCTTCCTGCTTCGGTCCATACTTCTTCAGTTACTATATCCTGTATACGAGTTTGAGTATTCATTTTTCCACTCTCCTTAAAGAAATTATGCTGCTTTGTTTTTTTCTGTTTTAGTACTCATATTGAATGTGAATAACGCAACGATTATGGCTGTTACACATAGAAAGCCAGCACCGGTAAGTGGTGAAGCTAGAGTGAATGCAGCAGCTGTACTAGAAGCTGCGAGCGGTGCAATGAGAAGTCCGGCATTCTGAAACGTTGAAGCTGCAGCGTACACTTGAACGTGATTTGTGCTTCGATTAAAGATAGTCAGCTCTAGTGCGGCTTGTGAGATGATTAAACAAAAGCCGTACACTATTCGACTCGCCCAAAGCCAGATGAGTTGATCTGTCAAGCCTTGCACAATAAGAGTAAATGCTAATATTGCGAGTGTTACGGTAAAGATCAGCGGTGCCCGGTGTTTGCACCATCCCTTTTGTATGAAAGGAAAAGCAAAGATTGCCATTGCACTTGGCATCATAAACAATAAGCTGCCCTCAAAGCTAGATAGCTGAAATTCATTCATAGTGTAAAGAGTGAAATAGGGACGGATCATGTTGTTTGCTGTGTGAAAGAGCAGCAAAATCAATCCTATGCCCGCTAGTATAAATCCATGCTTTCGGGTAAAGCCCTGCTTAACTTTTGGAGGGCTGATCGTATGTGTATTTAAATATCTTAATGTGACAAAGGCAGTGAACCATAATAAAAGTTCAATGGCTGCTAAACCGATGAACAAGTATAATGGTTGCTCTAGCGCAATGATCCAAGCCCCAGTCAACGTGCCGGTGATCACTGCTGCATGAAATACCATGTGATACATACCAACGACTCGAGTACGCTTTCTCTCACCATTTAACTGAATTAATAACGGATAAATAAAAAACAGGCTGCTTTTTCCTATTAATAATAAAACGGTGAATATCATGAATTGAATCTCATGCTGTGATATAGCCATGCATAAAAGCATCATAGCTGAGATCCATTGCCCCGTATAAATGAGGTGCTTTACTTCAAAACGCTTAGATAAAATCCCCCATATCGGGACGGAAATGACGACTGTCAATCTAGCAATGAAGATATACAGAGCCGTAAATTCCAAGTCTTCTACTCCAAACACCTTAGAGAAAAATTGCGGATAAAATGGTGATAAAATGACATCAGCTAAGATGAAATAGAAGATTAATAGAAACAGCACAGCTTGCTGGACTTTAGTTGAAGTCACGTATGAACTCCAAATTGCTGAAATACATTTCGCTTGCGAACAGGGTACACTTCCTTTTGTGCCAGCTTGTTTATTATCACAGCATTACGATAAGCCCCTAACCCTAAGTCAGGTGCACCAACCCCATGTGTATGCATTTCTCCGTTTTGAACAAATAATTTGTTATCGGTCAATTCTTTTAATTTCAATTCATAGTCGTGTGTAATTTGGTAGCGAGCTTCCTGATCCCAATTAATGATCGACTCTAAATTCTTAATAAAAGAAGGGATCGGGTGTGAGTATCCCGTCGCAGATATGATAACCTCGCTTTTATGTTTGAACATCTCATTTTGTTCCCATTGATTGCAACAAACTGTAAATCCGTTTTCCGTTTTCTCTACTTCAGTTACTTCTGTTTTAGCAAGCAAGCGGACATCAGGTTTATCCCCGCCGATTGAATGTTCATACAGCAGGTCGTAAATATCGGATATTGTCTGAGCGCTGATCCCTTTATACAGCAGGTCTTGCTTTGGCAGCTGCGTATCTTTTACTGATTGAGGTAATTTATAGAAATAATTTATATATTCAGGTGAAAAATGTTCAAGACCAAGCTTTGAGTATTCCATTGGGTGGAAACCTTTTGACCGTGTGAACCAATCCAGCTTGTACTGATAATTAGGCTGCTCCTTTAATAATTCTAGAAATACCTCTGCTGCACTTTGACCTGAGCCAATGACTGTAATGGAATTGGCTTCTCTTAAACGATCACGGTGATGCAAAAATTGTGCAGAGTGAAACAAGTCCTTCCCTTCTTGTGCCTTTAAGCTTGCTGGCATAACTGGAGAGCTCCCGATACCCAGTACCACGTCTTTCGCGTAAAAAGTATTATTTTTCCCCGTTTTCATTTGTATCGTTTCTATTCTGAAGAGCTGCTGTGTCTTATCATGTTCAATTGATTCTACACGCGTTTCAAATTGACAATTGGAAAGCTGTTTAGAAACCCATTTACAATAATGGTTGTACTCTCTTCTTGGGATGTGAAATCTCTCAAGAAAATAAAATTTATAGAGCCTGTCCACTTCATGCAAATAATTAAGGAAGCTGTAGTGGCTTTTTGGGTTCACCATAGTAACCACATCTGCTAAAAATGGGACTTGTAAAGTTGTCTCTTCTATCAAAAGGCCTCCATGCCATTCAAATTCTGGTTTTTGTTCTAGGAATATTGTGTTAAGGTCTGTCCCTTCCTCAATAAGCGCTGCTAAGCCTAAGTTAAAGGGACCAAGGCCTATACCTATTACGTCATACACATTGTCCGTTTCTAAATGGGACATCCTTCCACCTCCTGTAAAATACCTCTCGCTCACAAACCATTAAAAGTCCTTTTTTATCTGGTAAATCGATCTCTTTTATAGGTATAAATCCGCATTTATTAAATACGTGGATCATCTTTTTATTGCGTATATCTGGCTCAGCTACGATTCTCATCGTTTGTTCCTTGGTAAACTGATAGGCTGTCATTGCGCGAAGTATAGGCAAGGCTAATCCTCTACCCAGATAACATTCAGGGCCGATTAATAAATGGATGCCTTGGTCTGTTTCGTCTGCGTCATAATAATTGGCAATCACATCATCACTAGCCCAGTAACTTTCCCAATAGCACATTGGGATACCATCAAGTTCGCCAATATATAAAGTTTGGTGTGTATCTGCTAAAAGCTTTTTTAAATGTGTTTGATATTGGTCGTACGGAAAGTTCTGCTGCCAAAAAGGAATGACATGAGGCTTATGATGCCACTCATGTAAACGAGCAACGTCTTTATCAAACTCAACTTCCCGAAACGTGATGAGATGGTCAAACTCTCCTTCTCGGGTATTCACTGGTTACAAGCTCCTTTCTGACAAGAGGATTATCAATTTCGACGTAAACAGACTGAGTTTCTAGTGAACCGGTCAATTCATCCATATCATGAAAGCGAGTAAGTAAATTCGCTTTGCAAGGAAGTGTTTTTTCATATAATAAACTTTCAATAAGCATTGAAGAACTTTTAGCCGGAATCTCTATCTCTAAAATCGCTTCTCGTAATGTCTCTAAAAGAATACTTTCATCTACTAACCGAGCTACTCCGAAAGCGTTGATTAAACCGAGAATATTATTAAAATAAAAATAATAACGCAGCCTCTCATCAGCTATAGCATCCGAGCAAACGGTATTACTCTTTTCACTAATGCCAGGTAGCACTTGACTTAACTTTTCATAGAAGGATTCCGAAAAGTAGTAGCCTTGATTATCACGATAATAAAACCGGTCAGGATACCCATCTTTTAAATGGATGACACTGTTCTGTTGATGGGCTTCTAATGCAATGCCATGATTTAAGTAAAGCCAAAAAATAGGTTTAAGGGACCTATTGAGATAACGAGTAAACCAATCTACGCTGACTGCTTCAACAGAACGTCCTTCCTTCTCAGCCAAACTTTGAATAATAGCAGCAAGTCTCGAAGGAGGTCCGCTGATTGTATCTTGGCAAATCGCAGCAATTGGTGTGGCATTCCTAGCTTCTTCTTTTTTAAATAGATTTTCTCGCAATATGACCTCAAAGCCTGATTCTTTTTCCCCATCTAGTTTTACTGTTATAAAGGCCGGATCTTTTATTACTTCAAAATTAGGAAATCTCCTTTTTAAATCTTTTCCTATCTCTGTGTCTAATAAGTGCTTTACTTCAACTCCTCGTTCTAACTCCATATTTTTATTGGCACGAACTGAATTCGTAATCTTTATATTTAAAGAGAATTTAAACATATAATCCTCGTTGGGATGATAGACTGTTCGAACGGAGGAAGTCGGCTGATACGCTGCCCCCTGTTTACCTAGATTTTCAATCAATCCGTCATTAATGGCTTGCTGTACCTTTGGTTTTCTCATTAAATAGTCAGCCTGCCATGGGTGAACAGGTATTAATGAATACTCATCTTCCTCGCAGTATTTCTCTTTAAAGTCACTTAAAGTATCTGAATGATCTATAAGCATCTGCTTTATTAAATGAGTAGTTGTATGCTGCACGGCTGAGCGTTCATAAACGAGCGAGCGATGAACACGGAAATAGTGCAGTTGAAACGATCCTCTTAACTCTGGAGAATATTGGGCTGTATCCCACTCGCTGATCCCTTGGCGGCTTTTAGGTGTTGGATGCAATAAATGGCCTAATAATAATGCCTGCTCTGCATCAATAAAATCCATATCGAAAGCAGTTAGGGCACCGGCTTCCTCTAATCTTTCTCGTACAAACATCTCAATATTTTGACAACTTAAAATGACTCTCATCATGAGTTCATCTTGAACGCTTGTTGATCCCCCGCCAGATTCAAGGGTTAATTCTTTAATGACAAGACTTACAAGAGTCAGATAATCAAGCTCAAGCAGGTTGGTCCGCTCCGCATTTTGTGCATAATATAGCGGAAACGAAAAAAGATGTCTCCCGGTGAGCGACCAATATTCAAGCGGGATAAATAAATCAATATTTTGATAAGCGAGCTTAATATGTATTACCTGGCTCACTTCATTATGGTCAATGAGGTGATCATCTATTAATTCGGCAAATTGACTTTTGTTAATTAAAGCTCCCTTACCATCTTCACGCAGGTAGCAGTTCAAAAAGCTTTGAATCGTGGCTTTTTCAGCTATTTGTTTAGCGATCATTATGTCTACCCCTTTCTTCTACTAGTTGTTTCATATAATTTATGATTTCTTTGATATCTTCTATTGTTGTCAACGGGTTTAAAAGGGTAAATTTCAAGTAAATAGATTCGTTCACTCGGGTTTTTGCTATAACTGCAGCTCCTGATTCAAATAACTTTGTACGTATAAATGCATTTGCATCATTAAGCCAATCAGGATCCTCTCTATGCTCTTTAGGAAAGTACCGATATACAACTGCATTTATTTCAGGTTGATGAATGATTTCAAAGTTGGAATCCTCTTCTAATAAAGCAGCTGTATGTTGGGCTAGGTCTATTGTGTAATCTACCATTTGAGCAAATGTGTCCTTTCCTAACACTTGTAGAGAAGCAAACAATTTAAGTGCATCAAATCGTCTTGTTGTTTGAATAGATTTGGTTACAAGATTAGGTATGCCATCATTTTCATCTTCTTCGGGATTTAAATAATCGGCATGAAGTTTAAGGTAGTTGAAATGCTCCTCGTTCTTTAATAGAAAAGCCCCGCAGCTGATTGGTTGGTAAAATAATTTGTGAAAATCAACCGTGATCGAATCAGCTTCCTTAATTCCTTCTAATTTGTGGCTATGTTGTTCGCTAAGCATCAGTGCACCGCCATATGCAGCATCAACATGAAGCCAAACATTATATTGATCAGCAACTCGTGCTATGTCGTTAAGAGGATCAATGCTGCCGAAGTCCGTTGTACCAGCCGTTGCGATGATTGCAAATGGAATAAGATTTTCTTTTTCTGCTTGATGCAGCTTCTCTTTCAGTTTATCTATGGACATTCGGTGATGCTGATCCGTCTCTACAGGAATCACTGCTTGTTCACCTAAACCAAGCAAGAAGGCTGATTGACGTACAGTAAAATGGGCATCAGCTGAGCAGAAAATTCTCATTCTCCCAGCTTCTTTTGGAAGTCCATTTTGTTGGGTATCCCAGTGAAACTTCTTATATAAAAAATGATCCCGTGCAAGTAATAATCCCATTAAGTTGGATTGGGTACCGCCGCTTGTGAAAACACCATTTGCTGTTTTATCTTCATAAAAGAGGTCACGCAGCCACTTCACCATTTTTTCTTCTACGACCGTAGCAGAGGTACTTTGATCCCATGAATCCATTGATTGATTGGATGCGCTTATCAGCACCTCTGCTGCTAAAGCTGATGTTAACGGCGGGCAATGCAAATGGGCCAAACATCTTGAATTCGTCACTTGAATGGAGTGCGCAGTAACGGTTTCCCCGATTTTCTCCATTACTTTACCTATTGAGAGACCTCTTTTTGGTACGATATCCGGGAAAGCTAATTCTAAGCCTTGTTTTATGGAAGCTTGAGAAAGTCCGGTGTAAGGGTGACTTTGACTAGTTACTATTTGTGAAAACACGTCTTTTGCTGTTTGGATTGCTGCATGATATTCAGACATACTTTCAATATCCTTCTGCGGAAAAAACCGTTTAAAGTGGTTATTGTTTATTAGGCTCGTTTTGAATTCCTCAAGCTGAGTCAATTCCATTTCTATCCCTCCTAGTATTTTAAACACCAAAAGATAATGAAAATCATTATCAATAACTCTTGTTGGCTATGTTAGTTTAAATGATAATCATTGTCAATTGAAAATGGAGATTCAGTAAAATGGTCACCCATTTAAATACGCGTGTGATTATTTACACTCATGCTTATCATTACAGTCCTAAATTCATAAAAAAAGAACGTGTGTTGACTACTCAACACACGCTCTTCCTATGCACTTGCACTCTTTTTTTGTTTCAGCTTACGGTACAGGTATAGGCACACCCAGCTGCCAATCAAGGCAATTGGAACAATGAGAAACCGGTAAGGACTGCTCGGTTGAAGCCATTCAATATTCGTATACGGCCCCAAAAACAATAAAATCAATAAAATGACAAAACCAGCTGCTGCACGAATTACATAATCAATCATTGGAAACCTCGCTTATACATTCATTATCTTATCTAAGTGTATCATTAAAGATAAACTTATATAAACAATATTTCTTAATGATTTATCGTTTTTTCACCATAAACTCCTCAGGGTTTAAACCCTCAGATTCAATCACAATAGCCGTCAGACCGTTATCTGTCCCAGTTTCATGCCACTCGCCTTTCTCCCAAAACACTGCATCTCCTTTTTTGATGGAACACTTTTCATCCTCTGTACGGACCCAGCCTTCCCCTTCTACTATCAAAAGAAGTTGTGGTACGGCGGCTTGGTGATAGCCAATAAGTCCTCCTTCACCCAAATGCATACAGCCAATTTGTGCAGTAGAATCAAGTTTTGCGATTTTTGTCATCATGAAATTTGAGTCAAAATGTGTTACTTTTTGACCAGTTTCTTTTTCAAAATTAAATAGCTGCAAATGAGATCCCCCCGATTATTGCAATATAAACACATAGATAAGCATAGCTGAAAGGCCGATAACCCAAATCGCGCTGCTGATTACATATTGTTTAGACCTCTTCAAGTACTTCCATTCCATAAAAGTATCAAAAGCATTAGAGAGGATTAAATAACTAAAGATATACCACAAGAAAAGTTCGCCAAATTCATCAAGGCTTACCACAGGAATTAATCCAATAATAAATACAATGAGCATGCCAAGTTTCACCCAGTTATAAATCTTTTTCCCACTAGTTTCACTGACATATCGATGTTTTACACCAAGCTTCTTACGCAATACTCTCTCTACTAAAAAAATGATGAATGCAACAATAATTAAATATAGAAAAAATTTCATAAGTTATTTAGTTTTTCATTGATTTGCTTTAAGTGATGTTGATCATGTTTCACAAAAATCTTCACGAAGCTCTCAGGGGAGAATTGACGCTTGCCTCCACCGATTGTAAAGCGAACATCCGGCTCTAGCTCTGATAAACGTTGAACAAGCTCTTCACGTACATTAGAAAAACGGTCAATAATCGATCGAACGGATTCATTTTCAAGCAATTTTAATCCTTCGCTGTTATGTGAGTCATGGTCAGGGAATGCGACTAAATCACCCCCTTCTGCCATGTGTGGCACCATTTTCTGAAGAATGAAATGATCCCAGTAATACATATGTGCGACGATTTCCCTAACCGCCCACTTGTCTTTGCCAATAGGTTCAGTAAGTGAACTAGCAGGGTAAACAGCTAAGCTCTTAATAGGTTCTATCGTTTGGTGATAGGAGATTAAGGTTTTGTTCATGAGTTAGCTCCTTTCAAAATATTCATCTCTCGTCATGCCATAATACACGACATCATAATATGTACCAGCCCTTGCTAAATGCTGCTTTAAGACCCCTTCTCTCTCAAGTCCGATTTTCTCCATCACTTTCCACGAAGCTGGGTTTACCGTATATGCAGCAGCATAGATCCGGTTAAGACCAGTCTCTTCAAATCCATATGTTAAAAGAGCTTTGGCGGCTTCTGTTCCATAGCCTTTGCCCCAATAAGGCACGCCAATCCAATAGCCTAATTCTCCTCTATTATGGGTGAGGTTGATATTAATATTTATCAGGCCAATTAGCTGAGTGGAAGATTTCTCTATAACAGATAAAAGGATGATCTCACCCTTCTTTTCTTTTTCGCCAACCATTTTAATAAAGTCTTTGGCACCGCCTTTTGGGTAGGGGTGCGGGACATTTGATGTCGTTTTAGCTAGCTCGTAATCGCTCGCTAACTCTTCGATACGATCTGCATGCTCCAATGCAACCGGAAGCAATCGTAGTCTGCTAGTTTCTATCATCATGTAATATCCTCCTAATTATCGCATTTTTTTAGTATGATTTTTCGGTACATGCCGTTTAGCATCACGGGTTGATCTACTAATATCTTTAGCTGTTCTTTATGAAGCTTATAAATATCCTCAAACTTTAGCCCGATATCTGTCCCTAAGAGTTTAACGATAGGTCTTATTATTTTTTTCGGTAAAGAAAGCTTTTTCGTCTCGGGTGCAAATTTATCAAACAGGATGATCTTTCCATCAGACTTCAATACTCGTTTCATCTCGCTAAAACAGGCAGCTGCATCTGGTACGACCGATAAAATTAGACTGCCTACAACGATGTCAAAAGAATTCTCATCAAAGTCCATATTCTGAGCATTCATTTCAATAAATATAATCGATGATTTCGCAAATTTAAGTTCAGCTTTTTTCAGCATATCAGGTGAAAAATCAATGGCAGTAATATCAAGTTTAGTGGAATCGATTAATTCTAAATCAGCCCCCGTACCCACCCCGGCAAATAATACCTTCTGCCCTTCTTTAAAAGGAATATCTGAAAATACTTGTTTGCGAGCTTTAAGAAACAGACCCGAGTTAAATAACGAATCATAGATAGGTGACCATATCTTGTAGATGATCTTGTTCCACGTATGATTCACCCGTGTCCCCCCTCTTCTAGCTCCTTTTTAATCGCTTCTGCAACTTTAATTAAATATTGATTGGGGTGCGGGACAAAGTCTGTTTTCCTTATGCTTTCGTTTTCTTTCCCCTTTTTTGTTACATGTTGAATCTCCAAGGTGCTTTTTAAACCTAGACAGAAATCACAGAAATCAATAAAAGCAGCTTTAACAATCTCTGAAACTTCTTCCTGTTGTAAAGTGAAATGGTCATTGGTCTTTAAAAAATATAAATGAACATGTGCAAATTCACGGTCAATAAATGGCTCTGATATGATACAGTCTTTTATCACACCAAGAGTGATCAATCTATCCATAGTCAATTCAATTCCTAATTCCTCATGGACTTCACGCACGCCATCTTCTATTGTTTCATTGGCTGAAATATGACCGGCAGCCGTTATGTCAAACAGACTTGGGAAATCTTTTTTATAGTCACTTCTACGCTGAAGATAAATATAATAATTGTCTCCTTCCCTGCCTGCCATCCAGCAATGGAACGTTTCATGCCAGAGACCTCTTTTATGTATATCAGCACGCGAGGCAATACCGACTGGTTGTCTTTGTTCATTAACGATTGTTATATGCTCTGTATCCATTATTTGAACTCCTAGTTTATTTACTTTTAATTAATTCTATAATGGTATTGATAACAAACTCTGGCTCATCTTGATGAATGTAGTGGGAAGAGTTCGCGGCAATCATGAACTTGCTTCGGGTTGAGATTGCTGCCATTTCTCTTTGTAAATCATGCCAAAACTCCTGTGTTTCCTCCGTGTAATGTGTTTTATTGCCTGCTGAAAGAATGGTTACAGGAATGGTAAGTTTGTGGTTACTTTCTTCTAATTGAGCCAAACTTGCTGCAAACTCATCATAAGTCCCTTCAAGCGTAAATTGTTTCTTATACGCTTGCTGAAATTCAGCAGGCATTGATGGCAGAAATCGTTTTTGATAATCAACTGGTGTTGAGTCAATAAGAACCAGCCCATATACATCATGAGGGTATGAACAAGCGAAAAGGCTCATATTTACCCCGCCAAATGAATGCCCGACTAATAGGTACGGTGGCTTTATATCAGCTTTTTCCAAAAGGTCTTTTAACTCATTAATCATCTGTAAGCTCGTTCTAGGATATGTAGTAGATTCACTTTTCCCTAGACCTGCCCGATCATACATAAATACCGATGTTCTAATCTCTAATTCTGGTGAAAGGCTATCCCATGTGGATGAATCGTCACCGTAACCCGCATCCATAATGATGGTTAAATCACTGTCAGGCACATCTGTTCTTTTCGTATAAAAAGTAGTACCTGCTGCCTTTATGTACATTTCCTTAAACATAGTTCCCCTCACAATAAAACCAATATATGTATAGTATACCTTTCTCTGCTATTTTTTTAAATCCTTCATTGATACGACCTTTAATTCGACGTTTTTCAACTAATTTAAAAGCCGCCATAATGGATTGGCAGCTTTTAAAATCATTATCTATATCCGCTCGCATCAGCTGGCTTCCCTGCTTCCTGTACCTCAACTAAATACCTGAAACAATCAGGTTGAGAGCCGTCGATATCGGTAAAGTTATACTTTTTAGCGAGTTCTCCGCTTGAAAAGGATTGACCGTTAAGCTTCTCTTTTTCTTGATCTAATGCAAGTGCACAAACGGCTCGTCCGATATATCTCGGTGATTCTGAAATGACAAAGTGGGGCTCCTCAGCTGCAGCATCCATCCAGTTTTCCTCTCCTACATTAAAAAGTTCAAGCATCAACTCAGAACGCAGCCACCCTGGAGTAAGTGAGACAGCAGTACAACCGTGTGGACCGAGTTCATGGGCGAGGGATTTTGCGATTCGATTGACTGATATTTTTGCTAAATCATAATACATCGATAGGCGGTAATTCTCTTTATTATAGTGTTCAGTCCCATCCGTGACTTCAACAACCAAGCCTCCTTTATGTTTAATAAGAAGCGGGAGCGCATAATGATTGGTTATGAGATGAGTGTCGATTGCTAGCCTGAGGAGACGCAAGCCATTTTCTAAAGAGTGCTCCCAAATCGGTGTATTCCATTCAACCAAATGCTCCCCTCCCCATATATCGTTTACGAGAATATCAAGTCTCCCGTGCTCCTTTTCTATCTTTTTGATTAAAGCGTCTACTTGTTGAGGAATAAGATGATCAACCTGCACAGCAATACCGACTCCTCCTAGCTTATGAACAAGTTCTGCTGTTTCTTCAATTGTCTCTGGTCTGTCATATTCTGAGCGTTCCTTTCTTGTTGTCCTGCCTGTGATGTATACGGTCGCACCAGCTGCTCCAAGTTCCATAGCGATCCCGCGTCCAGCTCCTCTTGTCCCTCCTGCAACTAAAGCAACTTTGCCTTTTAAATGTCTCATTTGCAATCTCCTCCTTCTTGAACTATCTTAAGTATACCTAGTAATGTTGACACCTTATGTCATGTTTAAAATTAATTTATGTATTCAGCGAAAGAAGGTTGTTATTATGCGAGCTGATCGTTTACTATCTATTTTATTCACTCTACAACAGAATGAAAAAATGACCACAAAAGAACTAGCAAAACAATTAGAAGTGACGGAAAGAACGATCCATCGTGATATGGACGCATTAAGTGCAGCAGGGATTCCTGTGTTTGCAGAAAGAGGAAAGTATGGCGGCTGGAAAATAGTCGAGGAATATAAGAAGGCTTTTTCAGGCTTAAAAGAGAGTGAACTTAAAACATTATTCCTCTCCCCTTCTTCTCACTTGCTTACTGATTTAGGAATCGAACATGAATGGAGTGATGCGAGAAAAAAGCTATTGGCAACATATCCAGCAAAGAAAAAACAAGAATTAACACGCAGCTGGGATCGCATCCATATTGATTCAAGTACCTGGAGAAAAAGAAATGCTATGACGAAAGAAGATGAGCTTAAGGAATTGCAGCAGGCTGTCTGGAATGACGTAAACGTAGAGATTGACTATGAAAAAGCTGATGGCAAACGGAGTAATAGAGTTATCTCCCCGCTCGGATTAGTGGCCAAAGGAAGAACATGGTATGTGGTGGCAGTATCGAATGGGCAGCTGAGGAATTTTAAGGTTTCAAGAATTCATTCTGTTACCCTGTTAAGTGAATCATTTGACCGGCCTGTAGATTTTAATCTTGCTGAGTATTGGCATGAATCTAAACAGCAATTCATCGAGAACTTGCCTAAATATAAGGTGGATATATTCATATCACCTTCTATTGTGAAGCGTTTAACGTTTACTGGGCAATTTGTCCAAATCATTAAGATAGATGAGCTGAATGAAGACGGCTGGTTCCCTGCTATACTTTCCTTTGATACAAAAGAAGAAGCAACTCAGTATATGCTTGGTTTTGGTGATCATGTGCGGATTAATCAACCAGAGGAACTGAAAAAGGAAGTAACACAAATGGCAGCTGCTGTGCTTCGAATGTATGAAAAAGCAAAACAGGAGTGAAATAAGTTCATTCCTGTTCGCTATGTTACCGATTTAAATTAACATTTACTTATAACCATCTTCAGCTTATACTCTCCGTCCTCAAGCAGGTTTGCATCATAAAGATCATTCATATCTACAAATCTTGTCTCTTTAGTGTAGGTTGCTAAGGTATCTACCCAAGTCTTATGACTAAATAGGCCAAGCAGGTGAACGTCATGATGAATGCTGAGCTTCCCGTTTTCACGAAGTAAATAGATCATGGTTGCTTCGTAGGTGTTGTCTGAATTAATATGATTGTTTTCGAGGATGGTAACGTGGATATCCTCTTTTTCAGCCATATAGGAAAAGTTATTATTTTGAAATTCTTCTTTTGTATGAATGACGAAAAACATCAGCCCGCCTGGCTTTACATGCTTAGCTGCTGTTTGGATTGCAGCATGTAAATTTTCAACTGTATTCATATACATAATTGAATCAGGAATCGCCACGATATCAAATTGACGATTAAGATCGACTGTACGCATATCTCCATGTAGGTATGTGATTTCAGGATTGTTTTTTTTTGCTACGTTTAGCATTCCTTCACTTATATCTACACCAGTTACCTCAAAATGCTTTTTAAATTGGGAGTCATGCCCACCTGCACCGCAGCCTAAGTGCAGCATTGTTTTCAACTCTCTAGCAGCATGATCCTTAAGAACTTTTACATAACGTTCTACTTCTTCTGCATACTCTTCTGGAGGGGCAATAATAGGTTCTATCCAAGCTAAATTCTCGTAGATATTCATTTAAATACTCCTTTCAAACAATGACACACGAATAGAGCTGAACGTAAACCAGCTCTATTCGTATAATTATAGCATTCATAATAACCTATCACTTCTTACTCATGCCATTCAAGTGACTCAATAAACATATTTAATCGTTGTGTGTACACTCCCCCGTTATAATCCTCCCGGTCGGCATGCTTATGTTTGTAATACCAGCCGTCTGCCCCTTCAAATAGAGTAATATAGCCGTCGATATGAGTTTCAGGGTTAAAAGCTTCCTCCATCCCGCTGTAATAGCCATAATGGTAAGGAGTGCCTCCCCCTAAATCTTCATAATAGGAAAGGTCAATATCAAAGGATCCGAACATTGTTTGCATGCTGCGCTGAAATGGAAAATCTGCTTTTAACTTACCGAATGCATAAAAGCTGTTTTCAGATACACCATCTTCGGTAAAACGCCACTCAAAAAAATGCTCATGCTCGATTTTCTCAATATTTGTCCCGCGAGGAAGATAGCTTGTCAGCTCGAGATCCTCATTTATATATAATTCAACTTCGACATCCTCTACCCCTATGGCACCTACATCTAAGCTTACTATCTTTTCTAACGGGCGCTCGTACTCTGGATGCAGCTCTTCTTCTGAACCAAAATGAGTGTGAGGTGCCTGGACCCTCAGATGTGAGAACAGGATCCAAGAAACAAACCAGTTTTCTTTATTGTATAAAGGCATCTCTGCGGTATAAATCATTTGCTGCCCGAACAAGTCTTCTGTGACGTACAGTTCTGTTAATAATTCATTTTCTTGATCTACGAAAGCGTACATTTTTGTCTTTTCTCGGTCAAATGAAAAAACGTCATTGTATGGGAGAGGAAAATCATGATTCATTCGAATCTCACTAATCACCCTTTCAACAGGTACTTCTGTTACTTCTGAATAAGGGATCTCACTGATTACTCTATCTACCTCCACTTTAAATTGTTGATCAGTGACCCTTTCGTTAAAGACAATCATATTCAATTTTTCCCCGTCAGGTCCACTAATTAGAATGGAATCTGCCACATCTTCTTTTGTTTCTTCAGTTGTCCATCGAGGTGGCAGGTAGAGTTGAAACGTGTCATTGTATACAGATCTAAAGTTAAATCTATTAATTTCTTCAAACTCGGCAAAAGAAGTTCTATTCAGTATTCGATAAATTAAATTTTCATTTTCTTCAATTTCCCCTGCCTCAATCGTCTCTCCTGCACCTATAAATCCAACTTCAGTGACATCAGGCAATGGTTCGTTACTAACTTCTGGCAGGAATAGAGCATTTACTAATAAAATACCTGCAATTCCAGCTGCACTCACTGTAGCTAGAGCTCCTAAAAGATGTCTTCGCTTCCTTTGATGGTAGTGTGATTTTTGAGAATAGGAACCGTTATTAGTTAATCCTGCTTTAAAGGCATTTAAGCTTTTATGTCGTGCTGTTTCTGGTAACTGCATGGTTTGTTTTTCTTTGAGAAGTCGTCTTAATTCTTCTTCACTGTACGGTTTATTATTCATCTGCTGCTCACCTCCAGAGAGATCTCTTCAGATAAGGCCAATCTAGCTCTACGCTGCATTGACTTTACAGCTAAAGAGCTTTTACCCATAATGTCAGCGGTTTCCTTTATAGAGAAATCTTCGACAAATCGTAAATGAAGTACCGTTTGATAGTGTGCAGGCAGTTTATCCATCTTTTTAAGCACTTCATTGATATGTAAATGTCTTATCACAGTTGTTTCGGCTGATTCATTTTCCCCAGCAAGCGCTGTTAATGTATCAGTCTCCATTGTTATTGAATTCCGTTTCGCAGGTTTTTTACGGTAGTAGTCTATAACCATATTTCTAGCAATTTTAAATAACCAGGTTTTAAATGATGATCGGCCTTCAAAACGCTCTAATTGTCTTGCAGCCTTGAAAAATACATCTTGCAGTAATTCTTCTGAGTCATGATAGCTGTTTGTCTGTATATAAATATAATGAAATAACCGGTCGACATAGCGGTTATGCAGCTCATTCACAGCTTCTTCATCACCTGATAGAATTTCACGAATTAGGTCGTGATCATTCATAATGCTAACCCCCTCTTCCCTTTGCAAGTATAGACGGTATTAATAGGAAAAAGGTGCGTAAATATGATGTTTATTCAATAAATATAGTTTTAAAATCATGCACTTACCGTTTTAACAAGGAAAAGATACTAAAATTTGTTTTAATATCTTTTACATTTGTTCATATTCTATTATAATTATAGCTAAAAAGAGAGGTATTTCTTTTATGCCGCACATAAATAAACTTGCAAGTCATATTAAAGAAAATGCATCACAGCTTGCCGAACAGGTTGTTGATGAGGTACTTGCTAAAATAGATTTAATTATTTCAAAAGAAGAGACAGATCTAGCCGTCTGTATGTATACAACTTTTATGAACTTCATTGGTGACACGCTGCACACACGTGAAAAGGGCGTGCCGGCTGAACTCATTGAATGGAGTAAAAGCAATGCGTGGGCGATTGTAGAAGCGGGAGGAAAAGTTTCTGATATCATCGTTCGTTACCCTCCAACGCGTGAAGTTTTTGCTGAGTTGGTAGAAACGTTAAGTGCTCAATTTGAGTTATCTACTCATGACGCACTATATGTTTTAACACGAATTAATGAAATGCTCGATATTAGTTTAGATGAAACGGTCATCGCTTTTGAGAAGTTATCTGATCAATACAAAGACAAAATGCAAAAAGAAGTAAAAGAATTATCGGCTCCGGTTGTACCGCTTCAAGACGGGGTAGCTGTACTACCGTTAATGGGCAGCATCACAAAAGAAAGAGCAGATTATATTCAAGAAAAAGTAGTCCCTAAAATACCTCAGCTGGATATAGAATGTCTAATCATCGATTTCTCGGGTATATCTATGATTGATGAAACGACAGCTTATCATATTCATCAAATCGGTGATGTACTAAGGCTGTTAGGGATAAGAATCATTACATCAGGTATAAGTCCGCAATTAGCTTTAACCTCTGTTAAAGGCGGACTAGATATGGCAAGAGTGAGATCGTATTCGAGTGTACAACAGGCTCTTCAACACATCTAAAGAAGCTGCATTCCCCTTTAAAAGGGAATGCAGCTTTTTTTGTTTAATCACTTAATCATTTAACACTTTATCCATTACTTCTTTGGTTCTCGGACCGAAGATTCCATCATTAGCTAAGGATGGGAAGCGTTCTTGAAATTTAATAACAGCATCTCTCGTTTGTGGGCCGTATACACCATCCACCCCCACATTGTAGCTCATATCCTTTAAGCCGCGCTGTAATGTATTTACTGCTTCTCCACGGCTGCCCACTTTCAATACTTCATTAGAAAATCCCCAAGTATTAAATTCTAATGATAATGCTTTGTGAGTGGCGGGGCCGTAAATACCATCATTTTTTAATTCAGACTTTGTTTTTTGGAAAGCTAGGACAGCTGTTTTCGTATTCGGACCAAAGATTCCATCTTCAGTTAGCTCTGCACCCATTTCTCTGTTTAACGCACGCTGCATAATTTTAACGTTTTCTCCGCGTGACCCTTCCTTTAAAGTACCTGATTGAGAAAGGTCAAAAATGTAAGGTACGCTTGCTGCTTGTGCTCCAACACCAGATGGAACACCTGCGGCTAATATTGTGGCTGTTACGATGGCTGCAGAAATTTTTTGCCATTTTTTCATATACAATCATCTCCCATATGTTATTTAATTAATTCACATATGAGACGCGTGAAGAATGAACATAGTTTCAAAAAAATAGAAATTATTTAGAAAAATTTACAAATAGGAGATAGTTTAATAAATTACAGTTGATAATCCCTTGGTCTCCCCCAATTTTCAAATGCTTGATATGCGGGATCTTCCGAATCAAATTGAATCCAAATCGGTGCATCATACAGATCTGGGTGCGCTTCGAAAAAGGGCGTATCTCCATATACAATGGCTTCTAGTGCAAGTGGTAACTCCCGCCTGAAAATTTCATCTCGTATTGCATTTAAAGCTGGTCCGAAATTACCGACATAAACGTATAGATGGAGGTAATACGTGTCATTGTAAGATACCCATTCCCCAAGCACTTCATCACGCATTTCAGTTATTTCATCAAACGCAAACTCCTCACCAATTGTTAAAAACAATTCTCCAGTGAAGTCTGAATGAGTCAAAGTGTAGCGCCGGGGTATAATTGGTTCTGTTGGTGTGACTCCTTCTCTGTAATTCACTGTTAATTTATCAGGATCTAACCTTGCCATTTCAACTCCCCCAATCAGAATGATTACACATTAGATTACTATATTCTTTGGATGAATTGTGTGTGTGCGCAATGTAGTATAATGGATAAGGTATACAGTACATTTGAAGGGAATGAACGATGCGCAGATATCAGTATTTTTAACTCACATCAATAAACATTCAGGAGGTAAAAGTATTGATTAAGACAGAATTAGTAACAGAAAGATTATGTTTAAGAAAGATGGATGAAGGTGATGCAGGATTTCTATTTGAGATATGGTCCGATCCAGAGGTTACCAAATACATGAATATTTCATCTTTTACAGAGATAAAGCAAGCTGAAGAAATGATCTCATTATTGAATCAACTTGCAGATGAAAATCAAGCTATACGTTATTCAATGATTGAATCAGCTTCTAATAAAATCATAGGTTCGTGTGGGTTTAATGTGATTGATCTAGAGAATGAGAAAGTAGAAATTGGTTATGAGCTATCTACATTTTATTGGGGAAAAGGGTTTGCAACAGAGGCTTTAACCGCACTGTTGTCATATGCCTTTGAAACATTGTCCATTCATCGAGTAGAAGCAAAGGTACAGCCTGCTAATCTACCTTCAATTAAATTACTTAATAAGCTGCAATTCAGCTACGAAGGCACGTTAAGGCAAAGCGAAAAAGCTCGAGGATCTTTTGTTGATTTAGCTATGTATTCTAGATTAAGAACGGACTGACCGATTTGTTTTTACTAAAAGTGACAGCAAGTATGTCGTTACATGCCTAACTGCAATTGTATATTTTCAAGGCGTTTATGTGTTTATTACGAGCTTTTTTGCGTTGGATCATTGTTTATATGTGTCGATTGCAGAATGAATTGCGTCAGTCTCAATGTATTGCGTCAATTCAACCACGTTATGCGTCGGTGTAGTAACGAATTGTATCTCTTTAAAAGTTTATTGCGTCACTCTAATTCAGCTCAAAAAGGAACTGCATCCACCTTTGCAGTTCCTTTTTGACAAGTTATTTAATTGGTATCTCCACGCTCAAATCATACTCTTTCATAAAATGCATTCCTTCGATGTGAAGTGCATCAGCATCTCCAGCTGTTTTGAATACAAGTGTCCGCACCTTCCACTCGTACCCGTTTTCATCTGCCGTATACGTTTGATTAAGGGTGGTCGATAAAGGTATTGATGCCTCTTCAGAAATGAGGGTTACTCCGTCTAATAATACATCATCTTCTGTAGCTATGATTAGATGAAGCTCGTCTTCTGCTCGATTTATTTCTTTAATCCGCAGACGTTTACCATTCAAATCAATCGTTTCACCTACAAATGAATCCAAATCAACTCTCTGATTCAAACCCTCATATCCTACAAATCTTTTCATTTTCAGTTCCAACGTTTCAAGATTTTCTGGTAATGCATCATATCGAATATCAAAGGTATAGCCACGTATGTGAGAGCGGCTGCTGCTTCCGGAGCGTATAACAGGTTTGCCGTTTGCTATTAGTTCGAGCCCCGCGAAATCCTGATTCAATCTTCCATAATTATCTACATTCAATTTCCCTTCAATAAACGTACTAGTCGGGGTGGCTGTTATTGATGTAAAGGTTATTTGACCTTGGTCCACTTTAAGTGTTTCATTGATCGGCTGCTTGAGTTGTGTTTGCATCGCTAGGTTAGGGTTATACGGAAATGTTATCTTCTTCTCGATTAAAGGTGAATCTTCAATATATTCATGTAAAGTAAGTGTCAGATTTTTCGCAAAGCCGCTGACTGGGTCAAATCTCATCAGTCCTTTTATTTCTGTATGATTCTCATGAAATGTGGAAGTTCCGCTGCTAGCATTTGAATTGGTTAGAAAGCCGCTGATATGATGAAGATGAAGCGTGTGAATGGACTCCTCATCTAATCCCTCTTCATTTGAAACGGTGTAATACATTATGAGTTGGTTCGCATCAGTCATCACACCATCAATCGTCAGGATAGAGCCGTCCTCTAAAACGATTTGTTCATCAACATTTTGCCCCATTCCTGCTTCATTTAACTGATTCAATGTGCCAGAATTAAGGTCGTCAAACCCTAAAAACTTCTTTCCGTAATAAGCAAAACCATTAAACTGATAACCTACAAGTACTATAAAAAAGAGTGCTGCAGCTGAGAGTCTCCACATCAGCTTCAAAGGTTTTGCTTTTTTAGGAGGTATGGTAGATAGAGCATCTCGCAGCCTTCCTTCTAATTCAGGCGGCGCCGTGGTAGATTGTAACTCTATTTTTCTCTCTGATAATTGTTTTTCTAATTCATTCATTCACTGCACCCCCTGCTTGCCTTCTGAGTCTTTTTAACCCCTCTGCCACTCTTGATTTGACGGTACCTACTGGAGCATTTGTGATCTTGGCAATCGTTTGATAATCCAGATCATGAAAGTACTTTAGTTCAATTGCTTCTCTTTGATGTTCATTGATATGGCTTAATAATTCTTGAATATCAAGCTGCTGTTCAATTTGGAAATAGGAATGTTGAATTTCTGCAGCTTGATCCTCTGCCTCTTGCCAATCATCTATCAATACCATTTTCTTTCTCTTTGTTAGTGATGTTTTACAATGATTAACTAATATGGTTTTACTCCAACTGTAGAAAGTCTCGTTTTTCTGAAGTTGTTCAATCTTCTCATAAAGAATAACAATCATTGCATCCATTGCATCCATTGCATCATGCTCATTCCCCATATAAGAGTATGCGAGGCGGTAGAAATCATCTTTTCTGGCCATAATTAATTGAACTAATGCTTCCTTATTACCTTTTTTTGCTTTTGCTACAAGTTTCTTAACATCCATTCCTTCACCTCTCTCACTACTATGACTCGCACAGCAGGTAAAAAGTTCATTTTTTTCTAAAAAAATTTCAACATAAAAAGCCCTTCATACGTGAAGGGCTGATCATTATTCGATTTCTTCCCACACAATTTCGATTCCCCATTTTGAAGCGAGCTTTTCTAACTCTTCTTCATAATGAAGATAGCTTTCGTCAGCCGCAACAAACAATTCATCTGAATCCTCATTGCCTAAAAGCCAGCTCTCATTTGCTTCTATTAATAGCTTAAATGCTTGCGGCAGCATCGCATGTACGTTAAGAAGCTCTTCATTTGAATAGTTGTTTCGTAGTTCCTCCGATTGAGAGACTAATTGTTCGAGTGAGGGGATCAGCTTCTCTTCAGTGAAAAGAGCTAATTCTTCTGGATCATCAATGTCCATTTCCTCTTGTATCAGCATCAGATATTCATCTGTAATTCCTTCTGTTTCTTCTAAATAGGTGGTCATCAGAGCAGTGTTGCCAAAGAATGTTTGATAAAGAACATATCCTCCAATTAAAACCATGATAACCGTCCCAATGCTCTTTTTGTTCAACTTGCTATCCCCTAACTACGTAAAGTGATTACTGCTTCACTCATTATAATGTGTCAGGAAGAATTTGTAATAGGGTGAATGGCCTATTTATTGTAAGTTACAGTAAACGTTCAAACAGCTTCGGATACCGAAAGACTAAACCGTTGGTATCAACACTTAATGTTTGTTCGAATCTTTTCCCACATTGATAGTGGAAATATCGTAAGCATCCATCTTGGTATAGGAATTTATAGGATTGTGGAATTTTTTTGATTTCAAGAGTAGGAAGGGAAATATAAACGACATCGATAAAGTTGTGATCACTTAATTTCCAGCTTAAGCGATTTATAGGCAAGGAATTAGAAAAGGGAGAGTTTGAAATGTCTATATCAATGGCACCTTTTAGCTTTTGTATAGAATTACCAGCTACATTAAACCAATTACCTTCACCGTCTGTACTTAGAATTAATTTATAGTAGTCATCCACACAGATCTCAACATTCCTTGTAATCCATTTTTCATCAAATTTAATAAAATAGTTGACCACATGGGCTTGTGCAGGGGATGTTGTTTCATAGATTATTGTGCCTTGGGCAGTTAACTCCGCATCTCCAGATGTTAATAAACAGCATTCAAAACCAAATTGTTTTACGTGCTTCCACATCACTTTTTCCATGGTTAGTCTCCTCTCAATTTTAAAACATACTTTGGAGAACTAAAACCGCTAATAGTATTAAGGAAGGGAGATGCTGGTATGAAGCTGATCTGCTAGGCTCTATCACTATTCCTACAAACCTTAACGATTAAAGGTGTTATATCTTTTTACATGTGCTAAATTCTACTTCTTTCCTACATATTCTACCAAAAGTAACAATATACCTTTTTAAAAAATGAATTTTTCTTATCTGTTTTTATCAATTAGATGCTGGATTGTCTGCAAATGACTGCCATCACTAGTTATTTCATATTGATCAAAATGACTATCATTCATATAATAAGTAGTAGTCTTTGTCTGATATTGTCTATCCCCTATTTCATTTGTTATCACAAAAGTGATTGAGTATTTCAGAGGGTGCTCGTTATGGCGGGCTTCTTTTAATGTCATTTGATTTAAATCAGATAAGATTTTCTCGATTACGTCCTTTTCTAATACGGTAAGGCTCACTTCTTTATCATGATTGTCACCGGCCGTACCATAGGCGGCAAGTTCAATTTTTTCAATCGTAGAATTCTGGTTCATATGATTTGAAAATTCAGAAGTGAAGCTAGTGTAAGGAGCTTGAATGACAAAAATTATTCCGCTTAAGACTATGAGCCCTACTATTGTAGCTAATAGATATTGACTCTTAATAAACAAGCTGAATAAGGCAGTTAAACCCAAAACAGCTGCAGCTGCTAATATAAATGGAAATAGAGTCCAAGTGAGGTCAAAGAACAGATTCATAAGTCACACCTCCTATTTTTATTAAAACTTTCAGCTCAAAAAAAGACGACAAACATGTATGATTGTCGTCTTCATTTCTCTTTAATTTTATAGGATATGCATGCACCTTTCAAATATTTCCTGCTTCATTTTTGTAAGATATCAAAATACATTTATTAAACATTTTCAGATCGCTTTTTCTCTAAAAAATATTCAACCCATGGACGAACGGCGGTATATATGCCGGCGGTTACTAACCAGATAAATGCAAGATAGGTCCAGCCTTGAAAGAATTGCAGGCTATAATTATAACCTGTTACAAACATCACTCCCGGAAAAGCAAATATGAGTATAAATGTTAACGCTAAAGCCCAGCGAGTACACAGCTTTGCATCTTTAATCAGCTGCTTATCATTCATTTCTTACACAACCTCCTTCTTAGCAACCACAATTAATTCTTCTTGTTCATCATCAAAGCTTTTGAAAGAATCTTTCATTGCTTCAAAGTCAAATTGTTCATTGGACATAAGCGCATGGCCGATTGAAATGACACCGCTGACGATAAAGACAGTCAGGTTGCCGAACAGCATAGAATGAAGATGCCCAAGTGATTCAACATTTATTGCCCCATGCATGACATATGCAGAAACATTCCAGACAGTCACTCCTGAGACCATACCGAGTAATGCCCCCCAGAAGCAGCCATTATTTGTTGCTCGCTTCCACAATAGGCCGATCGTTAATGGAATGACGGCACCACTAACAAAGATTCCCATTGCCATATAGACAAAACCAAGGCCTATACCGATACTAAATAGCAATACAGAAAAGACACCCATCGCTAAACCGAAACTTAACGTAACGATGCGAGATACTTTTAATGTTTTTGCACTGCTTGCTAACGGGTTTATTGATTTACGGTAAATATCTGTGACAATAATATTTGTAATGGCTGTTAATTCAGCAGCTCCTGTTGACATGACAGCCATAAACAGCATCACTAAAAATAAAATCGAACCAACTGTTCCCAGTACATGAGCTGCCATTAATGGTGCTGATGCATCCGGGTCTCCTACATTTAAACCTAAACCGGCAGCGGTTACACCGAGGAATGTAGCGATAGCAAAAGGAATGGAAAACCAAGCAATCCCACCGTAAATGTATGCTTTAGAAGCAGCACTGTCCTTACTTGCAATCGCTCGCTGCCAGTAAGATTGATCAACAAACACTGTTCCGAAGTTTCCTATAATGTTTATCATTCCAAATAATAAACCCGGAATCGAACCCATTGTCAGCATTTGCTGTGATTCAGGAAGAGAACGTAACCCCTCATATACGGTTTGAACACCGAATTGCATATAAACTGCAGCAGCAAAAATCGTTAAGATAACAAAAATCATGACTGTGTTTAAATAATCGGCAATAAATGAAGCTTTCAAGCCGCCAATCATTGTATAAATGGTGAAGGTTAAAGGAATTAAAAAGGCCGCTATGTAAATATTCATTCCAGTTAATGAGTTAAGAGCGATCGCCCCTCCTAAAATAACCATGGATGTTACAATTATGTTGGTCATTAAGGCAAAAACCATCATCAATTTATGATTTTTCTTGTCAAAGCGTTTTCCGATAAATTCAAGAAACGTGTGAGCTTTAGGCGCTTTCCGTTTTAAGTGAATCGCAACGATGGCAAATAACAATACTTGAATACAAGCACCAGCTGCATACCAATAAGGACCGCTGATTCCGTACTGAAAACCTGTCGAAGAGGACATCATTAATGTGGCTGCCCATGTCCAAGCGGCAATAATAGATGCGCTTGCCAGCCCTACACCAACATTTCTACCTGCCGTGCTGAATTGTTCCGCTGTCATAGCTGTTTTTCGTCTGCGCTGCATTACAATGGTCAAGATGGTAAAGAAACTGCCGAAAATGAATAAAATCAAATACCCCGTGGACGTTGATAGCATAAAACTCTCCTCCAATTTTTTAAATCGTCATACCTCTCTTTAAAATGTCTGATAATTTAAAATACTTCTAATGTTGTTTAGTATACGAACGATTAGAAGTTTATTCAAATGATGTGTTAGGTTTCATAACATGGTTTTTTTGGTGCTAATAAAAATAACGGTGCTAGAATAGAATTCAGCACCGTTACGTTTCATAAATCCTTATTCAATTATGACTCCCTGATATCGAAAAACTTGTTGTATGTATACATTTCTAGGACAAATAATCTTTAAAACGATCCATGTTTATATAGAAAACAACAGATAATATAAGGAAAAAGATCGGAGAACCTAAAAGCACAAGAAAAAAGATATTTAGCCCCGATGGAAGCCCCGCCCCTTGAGACATAAAGGAAAGAAGGATATTTTCCCCAACAAGCACAATGATACAAATGAGCATGGTTGTTAGAAAAGCAGCAAATACCGATTGAATCAATTTCATGTAAAACGTCCTTTCGAGTTAAACAGGGACATGCATCCAATATTCTATAAAAAAACATTTTAATGTCCTTATTCATCATTACTTTAACCTTAACAAAAAAACATAAAATACAATAGAGGTTTTACTTACCGCTCTTTATCTCTTAAGACATTACATAAATAAAACCCTTAAGCACGCTGGAGATTTAACCTGTTTAGCGTGCAAGGGTTTAATTGATTTGACGAGTTTTGTAGCAGAAATATAAAGGTGTATGCTTTCGAAGTTTCTTAGACTGCGGCTCTTTTACTTCCAGTCATCTTTATGAATTCCACGTATTTCAAGTTCCTCTTCTAATAAGGAGATAAATGTATGATCAAGACCTTTTTTCAGGGACATATGATGTGCTTCTAATAAGAAGTCATCACTGAAATTTTCAAAAAACCTTCTTGAATACTCTTCATTATTAAACATGTATGTTAGCTCCAACTCCCTTGTAACCCTAGATATACTGAAGATTCTTGGTGCTTGGCCATTTTATGATATGTTCAAATAATTGTACGAGTTCTTGCAGATGATGAATTCCGTTCTCTATTTCCTTATAAGCTGCTGTTCTATAGGTGCTCCAAGCAATGGTTTTAGCTTGATTGTAAACAAATGAAGCAGCGGAAGCTCCTTCTATTCGATTGATATACTCTTTTTCTTCTAATATAAGCACATATCTTTTTACTGTAGGGGTAGTGGTATGAAATCCATACAGCCTTTTAATTTTCTTTTCAATTTCCGTGATCTTTAACGGAATGTCTTCATTTTTAAAGATCAGTAAAATATAAAAAGGAATAACATGAGCATAATTAAGATATTGAGACATAAATGCATAATTCGTAAGCTTACTTACCCTGGCACGTTTTGATTCGAGTAAAGGCTTGAGGGTATGAATATGCCTTCTCACTTCTTCGATCCAATCAGTGGCCTGAGTTATAAGATAATTACGGCCTATGGGAGTTAGTCGATAGGATTGATTTCCTGATGAAGTCCCATAGGCTGGTTCTATGTACCCTTGATTTAATAACGATATATAACAGGACTTTTCAATTTTAGGTGAAGGCGGCTGTAGAAATGTGGATGAACTATTCTGATACAAATTTACGTAAAAAGTGGATCCAAAGGCAACTTTAGCTAGGATAAAGTATCTTTGAAGCCTTCTTATTTGTAAATTTTCCATATACTTGACCCCTCTCCTAATTTAATCATTAAATGACAGTAATGATGATTATACCTCAGGAAGCTTACTATTTATCTACCCAAATTCAAGTGAAGTAAACCCATTAAAACCATCTTTTTCCAAATCTATTCGAATTTTCAGTTTATAGATGTATCTTATAAAAGCATTTCTACCATGTCTATACAATTGGTGTCCATTTCAGCTCCGAAATTCGACCTTTCAAACAACGTTTACTCCTTTTTATACGGCTTTTTCCCCATTCCAGCTAATAACGATAATGGGCCTGATTCTTATCGTTCTATCCATTCAATTGAAGTAATTTAGCTGATATTGGGAATACTATGGGTAGGAATGGAGGGAATTAAAGTGAAGAATGATAAAGAACTTAGGTTAACTTCTTCTGAGTTAATGAACTTGTGGACACAATATTTAAATGATTCAGCTGCCTCCCAAGTTCTGCGTTATTACTTGAAACATGTAGAGGATGAAGAAGTAAAGAATGTACTTACAAAGGCGTTAAAAAGTACCACATCTCACGTAGAGTTTATTGGGAAGCTATATAAAAAAGAAGGTATTGCTAAGCCTATAGGTTTTTCTGAAAACGATATCGTAATGGGTGCACCTAGATTGTTTTCAGATACATTTTATATTTATTACCTTCTACATCTTTCCACATTAGGAATGGCTGCTGGCGGGGTTGTCATAAGCACTTCTAGCCGTACAGACATTGTAGAATTTTTCAGGAAAGTAACTCAGGATGCAGAGGATCTTCACTGTTTAATTAAAGAAGTGACTAAAGCAAAAGGTATACATAACAGGCCTCCATACATCCCGTATCCTAAAGAAGCTGTGATGGTAGAGGATCAAGATTATTTAGGAAGCATGTTCGGTAAACAAAGGCCTATTAATACAATTGAATTAACTCACATCTTTACGAATATACAAACGAATACAATAGGTAAGACTTTAATGATTGGGTTCTCCCAGGTTTGTCATTCTGATAAATTACGCAGCTATATTTTACGTGGGAAAGACATTGCTAATAAGCAGGTAGCCATTTTTAGAAAGCTGCTTGAAACAAATGATATTCCTGTTCCAAGTCCGTGGGATTCTGCTGTAACTGAATCAACAGTTGCCCCTTTCTCTGATAAACTAATGCTGTTTCACATTACGGCGATGTCCGCTGCAGGTATAGGTAATTACGGGGCAGCAATGGCTGCTAGTCCTAGAAAAGATATTGGTCTCAAATACGCTAGGTTATTAATGGAAATCTCTCTCTATGCAGAGGACGGTGCCAATTTAATGATTGAAAATGGCTGGTTAGAACAACCCCCACAAGTACCAGACCGCAATGAATTGGCTAGTAAGTCAAAAGGGTATGAATAAAAAAGTAGAAGCGGTTGCCTGGAGTTTGTTTTTTCCGGGTCTTGCTCAAATAACAGTGACAAAAAGGTTAGGAAAAGGAGTCTTTTTCTTTTTACTTGCCCTGCTCATTAATACAAATGCTAGAATTAATGAAATCGTCATTCTAAGTCTTAAAGGTGAGACGCAAATGGCTGTTGGGGTGACAGACTATCAGTGGCTCTTGTTTTACTCCTGCTTATATTTTTTTGCTTTATGGGATGGGTATCGTGAATGCGGGGGAATAAATGAACAGTATGCTTTTATTCCTTTTGTATTTTCGGGGTATATGACGACGATCGGCATTGTTTTCTCTCCAAGTATACATCTATCAGGCTTTTTATTAGGTCCGTTATGGCTCCCTGTTATTGTAGCGGTCATTAGTTTTTTGATAGGAATGTTGCTGCGCACTATTGTATTGAGGTTACTTAAGAAACGGCCGGGTTAAATTTCCGGCCGTCACTATATAATGTTCTGTCCTTCTATTGCTCAAAATTCTTCTTTTCATATGTAAGGATAAAGTAGTCAAACCTCATAGCGATATAGATCAGTACCATTGCACTTATTCCTTGCCACATCCCGCCAAAAAATATGCCAATGAGAGCGCCTATTAGAATATAAGAGGTTAATTGTTTACCTAGCATCAAGAGCCTCCTCTTTCCACAAGCCTAATGCTCTTTAAGAAAGTTAATTGCTTCCTCAAGTGAATCTGAATAAAAAACTAAATGTCGTGGGCTTGTCATAACTTTTGTGGCAATCACATCATATTCAGCAAAAGAAATAAGATTAAAGAAATGCCTGAATCTATGCTTTTTCTCTAACGCTTTCTCCTTGGATTTAATTTCATCATGATCAATTCTGAATAATACATAGATTGGTTTTGTGTATGAGTTGAGGTTCATCCTCTCATCAAGTTCGTTTAAATAGTCTTTATCGCTTTGACTTCTCGTTAAATTACACGAAAAGCCTACGTTATCAACATGGTCATCAATTTTATTCTGCGTTTTGTCGTAATCTTCATCTGACATTTCCTGATCAGTCATAATGACTAAACTGTACCAAATGTCCGTTTCATCATTCGTATTCTTTCGTTTTTTAAACATCGTAAGGGTACGTCCTCTCTTTAAAATCGGCCTTCAAAGCGTTCTGATTTTGTACCATTCTATTGCTTTTTTCTCGAGTTCTTTAATGAGCCCGTCTTTCCCCTTTATGTACTGATCCATTTCAAATGGATAAAGTTGAGCTAATTCTTGCTTTTTCTTCATATATCGGCTGGCATCTTCTGTATGATGTCTAAGATAATCTCGGAAAGCAAGATGTCTGAGGATATGCGGGTCACCTGTTTGAAAGGTATGGATATGGTGCGTTCGATGATTTCCGCCTTTCATAAAGAACCTTCGACCTAAAATGCCGTTTTCCCCACATGCTTTGTACCCTAGCTTAGAAAATAAATGATTAAAGTGATCTACTTTTTGAATATCAACTACCTCTACAAGAATGTCGATAACAGGTTTAGCTGCCATTTCAGGTATAGCGGTGCTGCCAATATGGCTGACTCTAATACATTGTTCACCGAGTATTTGTTGAATGTTTTCACGTTCACGATAAAAGGCATCCGGCCACTCTTTTTGATAAGGTACTACTTCTACTTTTCTCATGAGCCTTACCAATCCTTCCATTCAAACAAGATTACATAGATCATGCCGACTAATAAATAGGTGGTGAAAAGAGTCGTGAGCAGTTGTATAAACCCACTATTTATCCCATTTGTAAGTACGTTTAGAATGGTAGTGAAAATAAAGTAGAGCACGGTGTATAGGACGATGCTTTGAGATTTGGCTGCTGTTTTCCTTTCAATGGTCCTTCCTATCACTATATTGATATGAAATAAACGAGGCATAGCTTTACCTGCTTTCTAAAAAATGGTCAATATAAGCATTCACATCTCTTGGGTTATCTAAGCTCGTAGCATGATGAGCATGTTTTATTACTTTTAATGTAGATTTTGGAATCATTCGATTCATGTGCACTTGCTGGTGCCGTACCAAGATATCGTATTCGCCGTATAAAATTAAGGCAGGACATAGGATCTTCTCTAGATCTTTACTAGAATCCATTCGAGTAACAGCATCCCAAATCTTCACCCAATTTTTTCGTGGAAGCATACTGACCGTTTCTTTTATAAAGACTTTATTGTCTGGATTGTACGTTGAAAAAAAGCGCGCTTGCAATCTGGCAAAAACACTCATAGATAGATAACGATTTGATACTAGGTTCATTGGATAGAGCCACTTCTCGACCCAATTGAACTGACTCGTAAACGGGGCACCTATTAAAATGATTGAATCAACTCGCTGGGGATACCTAATAGCAGTTTGGATCGAAATATGTCCTCCCATAGAAAGCCCGCATAAGGTCGCTTTTTCAATCCCTAAATGATCTAGTAAACCGATCAAGTCACGTGATAAATCCTCTGTATCAATTCTTCCAGGCGGAAGGGTAGATTTCCCATGCCCTCGGACGTCCCATACGATTACTTGATAATGGTTTGAGAAATACTCTACTTGAGGATCCCAGAGTTTATGGTTCCAGGAAGCCCCGTGCGTAAAAATGATCGGTTCACCTTCCCCATGAACTTCATAATACAGCTCAACATTATTTACGTTGCATGTAGGCATCTATATCTCCTCCCATAAGATTGTATGCAGTTATAATCTTTTCCAAGTTACTTTATTTACTGATAATATGCCTAGAAAATGATCATTTTCTACATCCAAAATGCAAAATAACACCACACGATTACGAGCACGGCGCTTAGTAGGATCGTCCACCATTTCTCGCTGCGAATATATGCCTCAATTCCGTTCACTAGTGACATAACGATTAAAACGTAGAAGATAAGATTTCCGTAAATGCCTTCAAAGCTATTCATGAAGCCTAAAATGAGTGCTGCGATGGTTGCAAACAGTAATAATGTATGGATAATTGCAAAAGGAGTACTAACAGGATCTTTTTGATCTTTAAATAACTGTCCCACTTTATCATCTCTTTCTATTTAAGCAGTTAATTAACTCAGGGAAATGAGTCAGTTGGGTGCTTCATTGTATTTTTTAAATGTGTAATTATTCGTATTTATTTATTATTGTTTTATGTAAATAATAATTGCGTCAGTTAGCGCTTATTGCGACTGTTCAACCAATAATTGTGTAAATTTCCTATTCAATTGTATCTTCTTTTTCATTTATTGCGCCGGTCCATGCTCATAAATGATTCAATCTCGGTTATCAAAGTACCCTATACAAAATTCTTCACTATGATTTGATTCGTCCGTAGTCATTTCTCCGTAATGACGGGGCCCGAGCAAGGTTTCCTTCTCGCAAAATTGAACGACGTTTTTTCCTTTTTTCGTGACTCCATATAAATATTCAAGCTGAGGCTCGTCTGCAAACACAACTTTGTAATGGCCATGATAGACATCATTATTTATAAGGTGTTTTGGCTGTAGATATGCGTGCTCGATAATATCTTCCTCTGAATAACCGAGTTCTTCTAAATGCTGAGGAATATGCTTATTTACAAGGTGTTTATGATAAGGGTTGCCGTTATTTAAAATGTAGAATAAGCTGATAGGTATTAGAATCACGGCCGCCGCTAACAGACTAAACATGATTAATAAAATTCTCTTGATCATCAATCTTCCTCCCTCAACCCATCCACATACTTCTTAGCTTCAACAAGAGACAGACCTATTTCATCCCTGACTAATTTAACCGCTTCTACCGTTTGTCCTTTCTTAAGTAGTTCACGAATCTCATCATCAACTGGCAAACCTGTTACACCAACTTGCTCAGAGATTCGATCCAGCTTATATTCTATTTTTTTAAGCCGCCTATCCGTGGTGCTAATTGATAATAAAATGAAGCTTAAAATAAATAAGATAATATAGTCCATGAAATCGCCTCCTTATCACCATCCCAAAAAGTAAACACCACTTCCGTATACACTTAAGCCTATGGCACCCATAAGAACTATTCCACTGAGCCCTCGATTTTTCTCCCACATAAAGATCCCTTGTCCAACAAGGTAGCCTGTGATAAACCAAGTGCCGATTAGACTAATAAATGGTCTGCTAATGACGGATCCAATAAGCATTAGCAAGGTCCCCATTACTCCAAAACTGGCAACGACGGCAATCATCGGTTTAGTCTTTAATTCACTTTTCAACTCTGATTTTTCATCAGGAGTCATTTTATCTGATTCAGACGTAGCGATATATACTAGAATCCAAATAATAAATATGATAAAAAGTAAGTCTCCCATAAATGCTGCCTCACTTCCTGTTTAACAAACGTGGGTCAAAAAATCAATCTTTTAAAATACCAATTACTTGTCATTCTACCATAATCATACCAAATCAATTCTAAAGAAATCATAAAGGATGGAATGGAGGCAAAACATCTTTTCAAAAAAAGAGCAGCCGCATATTTCGCAGCTGCACGACTCGCCCTTCTTAGCCCTAAATTTTTGTGAATCTGTTCATATATATTCCCCTGATTCGCTTTATGCTTCAACTATATCCCAGAATTAGAGCGGTTTTTCACAAATCAAGCAAATTTAGGCTTTTCCTGCTAAATCCATTGCTTAGGGTACTGCCTATCTTTGAAAAAATTATTGTATAGGACGGAGATGATAATCAGCACAATGGAGGTAACGGCAATGGTCATTAAGAAGCCCCAGCCTGCTTGTGTGTTAATAGCAACCATACCGCTTGCCGCTGCCGGAGGATGCACAAGCTTCATGACTATCATTAAGAATAATATCACGGCCAATGTGATCCCAATTGTTAAATGATTTCTACCAAAGATATCCCAGATTGACAGTGCGGTTATTGAGGCTATTAAATGACCGCCGAATATTTGTCTTGGCTGTGAAAACGGACCTGCATGAGCTGCAAATACAAGTAAGCAGCTAGCTCCCATTGGCCCTAAAATCATCGGATACCCTAAGAGCATTGCAATTCCACTAATAACAAGGATAGCAATAAAACTGCCTGCTGCACTAACCATGCTATCTTTAATAGGAACACTAGAGGTTCTAACTTGATCGCCTTTCATTTTGCTAAAGTAATGATAAAGCGTTGTGTAAGCAGTTTGAGTTTGCTCTTTTTTTATGTCTCTCTCCACATCTCTCTCCCCTTTTAATACTGTAAATCAATAAATATGTCCTTAAACAGTGTATAGGATATAACAAAAGTATGTAACCCAATAAATATACTTTAAGTGTTGTTTTCTTTCTTTAGCGAATTAAGTTTATCCTCGATCCGCTGCAGCTGCTTGTTTCGTTTGATTGATTGTCTTATAAAGAATATCACCACTGCTGGAATGGCAATCAATGTGATTAGAGCAATGAATTGATATAAGATGGTTCCCCAGTCCATATTTTCCCTCCTCCTGTCTTTTACGTTAATCTTTTGGCAGTTTTCTTTCTACGAGTTTCCACATAACCCAGCCAAATAAGAGTCCGCCAATTAGAAATGCAAATAAAATAGAGGCGAAATCGATGATCCATCCATCTGTTATATACATTGAAAAATTCATTCCATGTTCAATAAAATTCATAAATAAATAGAAAAGAACAGCTGTAGTAATTCCCCAGCTCAACACACCTTCTGTCAAAATAAAATGCCATTTCCCCTTATTTTTAATTTCTTCTAAAGTTTTCTTTTGACTAAACAATCATTTCACCGCCAACTGCATTAATTCATATCCCCAATATAAACGGGAGACTGTATTCTCTGTACGTATATATAAAAGCATTCTTCATTCATTTGATTTTTAGTAAGTAGCACACTTCCTTTTTGGATAATGATTTCCTTAGCAGAGCTTCGTATATTCATGTCAGTCTCCTTTAAACGAATCAAGATGATCCCAGCAGTATACGAGATCAATTACCTTTTCGCCTCTAATCTCTCCTTCTACTCGATCTATCAGCTTGCCGCCAATCGCTTCATAAAAGTAGCGTGATGGATTACCTTCTAAGACAAGACAAAGCATAGATTGATAGCCGGATCTTATCATTTCATCTACCACTTGACGCACTAGGTGCACACCTATTCCCTGCCCTTGATAATCCTTTAAAAGATAGATGATATGTAGTTCTCCATCATAACCTTCATAATTTCCGCTTCGCTCTTTTCCTCCAGCAGCAAAGCCAATCACTTCACTGTTATCATTTTCTGCAACAAACACATGGCCTGTTGGGATTTGCTTAATCCAAGACTTCTCGCGTTCTTCATAAGAGAGACCTGCTAATAATTTATCAGAAAATAATCCTTTGTAAGTCGTTCGCCAACTGTCTACATGGACTTTTGCAATTCCTGCTGCATCAGCTACGTTCGCTTTTCGTATATTCAACAGTCCCACCCCCTTCTATATTTTACCACTTCAGATAAGGTAATCCTACTTTAAATGTTCTTCAGCATTTCCCCTAGTTTACGAATACCGGTCTCTATTTCTTCGTATGCAGCAAAGCCGTAAGAAAGTCTAATGTATTGTGTTGAGTGCTTGTCATAAATATTTCCAGGGTTGATGAGGATTCCTGCAGATAGTGCTTTTTCAAAAAGGTGTTTATTTTGAACAGGCGGCAGGAACTTTAACCAAATGAAAAAACCCCCTTTTGGTACATTCCATTCTGCCACGGAGCTAAGATGTTTGGATAGAGCATTCAAAGCAATATTTCTTCTAATCTTAAGTTCTTCTCTTACCTTTGCTAAATGGAGTTCGTAAGTCTCGCTCTTAAGCCATTCAGCTGCTACGTGCTGGGAGAGTGAGCTTGAGCCGTAATCCGTTTGCATTTTTAAATCGGCTAAGCGGTCAATCACAGATTCTGGTCCGACAACCCAGCCGATCCTTAGTCCAGGTGCAAGTGTTTTAGATAAGCTGCCTACATAAAGAACATTTCCATATGTATCACTTGCTTTAAGCGGTTTAGGCGGCTTTTCATCGATCCATAAATCACCGTATACATCATCCTCAATAATTGGTATTTGCTCGTCCTCACATAGCTGCATTAATTGTTCACGTCTTCTCTTGCCCATTACATAGCCAGTTGGGTTATGAAAAGTCGGGATGGTATATAAAACAGAATGTCCTTTTGAGTTATGCAGATCTTTCATACCTTTAGGAATAGGACCTTCTAAGTCTGCAGGTATAGTTGCTAATTTCATCCCGCCTGATTGAAAGATAGAGAGTGATAGTACATAAGAAGGCCTATCTACGTAAACAGTTGAGCCCTTATTTAATAGCCCAATTGATATTAGCTGTAACGCCTGGAGGGCTCCGGATACAATTAGTACAGACGATGGTGATGCTTGAATCCCTTTTGATTTCAGAAGATTGCATATTTCTTCTCGTAACTTAAGATTTCCTTTCGGTTCCTCATACCCAAGTGAAAGTAAAGTCGACGAGACGTTTTGTACAAGCTTCTGAAATGCTTCTTGTGGAAATAGATCAGGTGAAAGTTCACTTTTTCCTAATTGTATAAGTTCGTTTTTTGATTCTAATTCATTGATCATCTTGACCGTTTTCATACTTTCCTTATGCATACCTAGCGTTATATTGCCGCTCCAATTAATCGGTTTATCTACTTTCATAAGAGACCAAGTATTATTGGCGACAATCGTTCCTTTGCCTACATGTGACACTAACAATCCATTAGCTTTTAATTCTTCAATCGCAGTGATAATGGTGCTTCTATTAACTTGAAAAAGATTAGCTAACTCACGCTGGCTCGGAATTTGGCTCCCGATGGTCCATTCGCCGCCTGTAATTTTTGCGGTGATTAAATTCATCACCTGCTTATATTTTGCCTGCTTCACCTGATACCCTCCTCACCCTAAATTGGTTGGGTTTTTATTTTCTGACTGGTTGGAGACATTGTACCATTTGCCTTCTACAATAGAAATCAATGAGACAGATTGGTTGGTAATTTAAGGGGGATATATATGAATCGAAAGGCTTTTATTATGGCGTCTATTACCATTTTAATATGGGGTTCAACATTTGCGGCGATTCGTGCGAGCTTACAAGGAGGATATGATGCGGGGCATTTAGTGTTAGTGCGTTACCTCATTGCTTCAAGCTTATTTTTACTCTATGCTTTGTGGCCAAAGGTAAGCTTTAAGCTTCCCCACACACGTGACCTCCTACGTATTGTTGTACTAGGCTGGGTCGGCATCAGCCTCTATCATATCGGGGTCACTTTTGGGATGGAGACCGTTTCAGCAGGGACAGCTGGAATGTTGATTGGTGCAGCACCTATATTTACTGCATTAATTGCTCTAATCGGATTGAAAGAAAGGCCGAATGCTGCAGGCTGGTTTGGGCTAATCGTTGGATTTGTGGGGATTTTATTAATTACGCTAGGCTCAGGCGAAGGCTTATCAATTTCTAAGGGTGCTTTTTTTGTTTTAATGGCTGCAGTGGCGACTTCAATCTTTTTTGTGTTTCAAAAGCCACTATTAACTCGCTACAGTCCGATTGAATTAACAGCCTATTTTACTTGGGCAGGAACGATTCCTTTTTTTCTTTTTGCACCAGGGCTTGTCACTTCTCTTCAACAAGCAAGTCTTGAAGCACATCTAGCAGCTTTATTTGTAGGGATTTTTCCGGCGGGCATCGCTTATGTAACATGGGCCATTGCGTTATCCAATGGGAATGCTGGTGCTGTGACGAGCATGATGTATGCCGAACCTGTGATTGCGGTTATCGTCGCATGGCTTTGGCTGAGTGAATGGCCAGCTGCCCTTTCTTTATTCGGTGGCGCGGTAGCATTGTCAGGTGTATTGATTGTACAGCTTTTAGGAAGCAGGCCCAGAAAAATCAACAATAAGGCTGCGTGAAGAAGAAAAGCCTGAGTAGAGTCTACTCGGGCTTAATTCTTCTTTTTTACTAACAGGGATATAAGAATAGCTGCACTTAAAGAAAATAGTAAAAATAGCGGGAAATAATTAGTTACAAAGTTCCCTGATTCTTCTTCTTGTTTCGTGGCTTTAACTGGTGTAAATTCTTCTTCAAGAGATAGATCTTTATAGTCATCCTCTGAATCAACTTGAGTGACTGGACTGCATGGGCTGTTTATAAATTGGTCATCGTCAACACTTAAGTAAATCAGATAGGTCTGATCCTTTTGGAATTCATAGCCCCAAGTAAAGTCCACTTGCATCTCCAGTGCGGAAGGTACTTGTTGCTTCCAGCTCTTAACCACTTCTACTTCAACCGGATACATATAATCATGTGGTTTTTTATTTAGATTAGTAACTTTTCCGATAATAGCAAGATCAAAATAATTGATTACAGGCTCTTCAAACTCAATGCAGCTAAGGGCATGAGTTGAATTGAGCGATAAAACAGTTAGCATTACGATCAAGAAGGTCAGCGGAACGAGTTTTTTTATCATTAGATCCCTCTTCCCCATCATTGATTAATTGGTTGATTTAGAATTACTTGATTTCTTGAATCATCTCTACTCGATTACCGAATGGATCTCTAAACTCAAAGCGTTCAAAGCCAGGAATCGGCACTGAATCAAGAATCTCAATCTTGTTCTCTGATAAACGATCTCTCCAAAAAGAAATATCTTCTACATGGTAGGCAACATGCGCTTTTGTTGATAGTCTGTCAAAGCCTTCTTCTGTTCCTACATGTACTTGCAGGCTGCCAGCTTCAAGCCAAAAGCCGCCTCTTCCTTTTAGTGACTCAGGTTTTTCTACTTCTTTAAGCCCTAGAATATTGCAGTAAAAGGACTTCCCTTCTTCCTCTGCTCCTTTTGGTATCGTTATCTGAACGTGATCTACCCCTAAAATCATATATATTCCTCCTGCTCGATTAGTAATCTCACTTTTATTATAGCAGAAAATTCCAATATTCTTAGGGTTGGTAGATAATTAGGTTTTAGTCAGCTGCTAATTGATTCGAAGTTGAATAGTTAAGTAGTAATAAAGTAAATACATGTATCCGTCAGCTTGCTGCCGTCTGCGGACCTATCTTCGTTCTTTAAAAGGGGCACGTAAGCATAATCTTTCCGTTTGAAATGATTTAGGTGCTTTTCTTCGTATGGTATTCATTGTTTTTCATCCTATTCTTAGTCTTTATACAGTTGTAAACTTATCTGATGAACATATAACGTCACTGCATTGATTAAAGTTACAAAGTCTACCAACATTTATTCTTATAACGAAATAAGCCAAACCTATTACGGTTTGACTTCTACCTAACTTTAGCTATTAGATTCTTTTCATATGCTCTAACACATAATCAATTTCTTCTTTTATTGTGTACTTTCCTAGACTAAATCGTATCGCTCCCATTCCCTCTTCTTCACTTACTCCCATCTCGCTTAACACGGGTGAAAGGGTTACTTCCCCTGCATGACAGGCAGAGCCTGTTGATGCGGCAACTTGTGACAGCTGTGCTAATACCTCTTGGCCGATACGACCGATCATATTAATATTCAGCGTGTTTGGCAGGCGGTGGTCAGGGTGGCCGTTTAATGAGATCTTCTCTTGAAAATATTCCTTTAATTCTCCCCAGAAATAGTCTCGCAGCTGCTTGATTTCCTCGTTTTGATGCAAGTTTACTTTTGCTAACCTGCACGCTTCCCCTAAGGCTGCTGCAAAGATTACATTTTCCGTACCAGCGCGCAACCCTCGTTCATGCCCGGCACCATGCATAAAATTGCTCAGTTTAACTCCCTCTCGTATGTATAGCGCTCCAATTCCTTTAGGGGCATAAAGTTTATGTCCTGCGAAGGTTAATAGATCTACATGTAAGTCATCTACGTCGATCTCAAGTTTTCCAAGAGATTGTGACGCGTCAGTATGAAATAGAATTCCTCGTTCTTTAGCCAGCTTTCCTATTTCTTTGATCGGTTGAATGGTTCCAACCTCGTTATTTGAGTGCATAACCGAAATGAGAATGGTATCCTCTGTTATTGCTTGTTCAATTTCATCAGGATCTACACGGCCATACTCATCGACGCTAACATAGGTGATTTTTGCGCCTTGCTGTGATAAGTAGCGGCAAGGCTCTATAACAGCAGGATGTTCAATGCTTGTTGTAATAATATGGTTACCTTGATCTTTGTAATGATCATAGACTCCTTTTAACGCATGGTTGTTAGATTCTGTCCCTCCGCTTGTGAATATGAGCTCTTCAGGGTTTGCCCCGATTAGGTCTGCCATTTGAGTTCTCGCCTGCTCAACTGCCCTTTTTGCATTTCTTCCAAACTGGTGCATGGCGGAAGGGTTTCCAAAATCATTTTCTAATAAGGGCAGCATGACCTGGCGTACTTCAGGTGCAATCGGAGTACTTGCATTGTAATCTAAATAGACTTGCCTCATCGTCTAACATCCTTTCAACGTATTATCGACTCATGCTTTTATGAAGGCTGCTCGCTTTTCTTAACCGTTTATACAAAAAGTCTGGATTAGAAGCTAAGATGACACCGGTTAAAATCGCAGCTCCACCGATCACCTGATTCAGTGTTAATGTTTCTGCGCCAATTACAACAGCAATAATCGCTGTAAACAAAACAATCAGGTGAAGAAAATTTGATGATTTAGCCGGACCGACTTGAATAATTCCCTCGTTCCAGCACACAAACGACACAATGCTTGGAAAAATAGCAAGATAAACAACACCTAAGATCACCTCTAGCGGCAGTTCTGAAATTGCTACCGGTGCGTAGGTTCGTTCAAATAAGAAAAAAGGAAAGAGCCCGATCATGCCGATGTACATTGTAACGAGAAATGTCGGGCGCTTTGGCAGCCCGCCGCTGAATTTTTTCATGACAACCGAATAAATGGACCAGCAAAAAACACCGACTAACACGATAAGGTCTCCCGGGTTAAAGGTCAAGCTGAGCAAGCGCTCAAAACTTCCCTGTGAGATAACGATAATGACTCCAATAAGAGAGACGATCACTCCAGCAAATTGAACCGTTGAAAAACGTTCTTTTAAGAAGAATACAGATAAGATAACGATTAATAATGGTGACAGCGAATTAACGAGCGATGCATTGATTGATGTGGTGTATTGAATGGCTATGTAAATTAATGAATTAAAGCCTGCAACGCCCGTAAACGCCATAAGCGTAAGTACTTTCCAATGCGCCATAAGCACCTTCTTGTGTTGTTTCAGCTCTTTGTAGACAAATGGCAAAAAGAATAGGCTTGCCAACGTCCATCTTATTAAGGAAAGCTGCAACGGGGGAACATATTCTACGATCAAGCGGCTGAAAACAAAATTAGTACCCCAAAAAAACGTTGCTAATACTAATAAGAAATAAGGATATCGCTGAATGGTTGATAAGATTGCATTCACCTTAAAGCCCCCTCTAGTACATTAACTGATAAAAGTATTTTAATAAGGATAACATATTTCGGGAGTCTAGTGTTTGAATAGTCTAACAGAAATAGAATAGAGCTTGGGTTATTTGGTTGTTTGTTAAGGATAGGAATAAAGCATTAATCTACTCATTTAGAAACTCACTGAAAAAGTTCCCACCTGCCAAAGTTGTTGACTTCCGCTGCAGGGACTCGCTTTCCGCGGGCGGACCGGGAGCCTCCTCGTCGTTACACTCCTTTGGGGTCTCCCATGGTCAACGCACATTCCGCAGGAGTCTGGTCCCTTCCGCTCCAATCAACGAAGGAAGGAGGTTGCATAGTGCTCCTATTTTTATAAGCAGCTGTCCAATGACCTTAAAAGATGAACTCAAGGACGTCTGCTTTTTTAACATTTGAACTGAACCATAACTAAATCACTCCTCATAATAATTGCATAAAGCAATAACCTAGCGGATGAACTATACGGAGACTTCTACGGGGCCTAGAGCAGGAGTGAGATCCCACAGGGCGTTGCCCGAGGAAGCTCACTAGCTCCCCGTGAAAAGCGTAGTAAAGTTCAGGAGCGGCGATCCTGCGGAAATACGAAGTGATAATGAGGTACTTCTAGGTAAAAAGCCTAGAGTAAACTCTAAGCTTCTAGTCGACAATGTTTACTTATTATTATAATGATTTCATTTCTATGAGCCCAAGGCACACGCCGGTCGGATCCACAATATAGGTCATATAAAAATCATCAAATTCCATCTTTTCTCTTAAAACCATTGCGCCATGTTCGATTGCTTTACCGATGGTTTCATCAAGACTATCCACTTGTATTTGGATTCTTGTCCCGTGAGGAAAATCTCTCGGGCCTTTACTGATGCCGCCTATAAGAGCGTTTTGTTCCGCAGTTGTTTGATATTGAACAGATCTATAATCCCAATGAGGTTCTGAAACCTCCCACCCAAATACTTCCGTATAAAAAGCTGCAGCTTTTTCTGGTTGTTGACTGCTGATTTCAAAACCGATTACTTTGCCCATAGTCTATCTCCTCACTAGTATTTGTTTGTATTAATTTTTCTTTCCTTGCTTGATTCAGAAATGCGTATTCCAATATATAGTAATTATATCATGTGAAATATTAAATCTAACAGATCTTGTTTTAAAGCCTAGAAAAAAGATACTCATAATGAATGAGTATCTCTACATCGTTGTTGTCTTCTGATCGTACTGCAACACTCTCTTCTTTCTTTTTCTATAAATAATCGCGTTGATTTCTGCTCCGACGACGAGAATGATGCCGATTAAAAAGAACCATAGCATTAAGATAAATATCCCGCCTAAACTTCCGTAGGTCTCTGAATAATTTCCAAAGTTACTGATGTAAACTGAAAAGCCTAATGAAGTCAGCTGCCATGATAGAGTTGAGAACACTGCACCAGGTAAGGCATGTTTAAAAGGTGTTTTCACATTCGGTGCAAAATGATATAGTGCAGCAAATATAATCACAGTAATTGTAATACTAAGAGCCCAGCGAAGAACCCTAAATAAAACCTCCATCTCAACTGGCAAATGACCGAATGATTTAATAAAATTGATGATCGTATCTCCAAACACTGGTAATATGAGAGCAACTAAGAAGGCTACAATCATTCCTAATGTTAGGGCGATTGATAACAATCTTGCTTTAATAAAAGAGCGGGTTTCTTTTACGTTGTATGCCTCGTTTTGAGCTTGAATAAATGCATTCATTCCGTTTGAAGCAGACCAAATGGTGCCAATTATCCCTACCGTAAGAAGCCCTCCTCTCTGTTCTGTCAGGATGCTGAGAATTTGTTCTTCAAATACAAGGAACGTATCATCAGGCATAATGCTTGAGATCACGCCCATTGCTTGGTCAGGATCAAAGTTTAAATAAGGGATGATAGAGAAGATAAGGATAAGCATTGGTATGAAAGATAAAATATAATAATAGGCTTGTGCGGCTGCGAGCAGTGGTACATTATCATTGGAAAACTCCGTAGCCAATGCTTTGCCATATGAGATGATCTTTTTCATAAAGTCCTCCTACAAAGATTGTTTCTCTTTCCTTTCCCTCTTTTACCCTTCATAACCCTAAAGTTTAATTTGTGCACAAATACAAAAAAAGAGATGGATATCAGTAATGACAACCATCTCTTACAATTAATTTATTACTCTAGCTAGTGCTTGGGATAAGGAGGAAAAAGATTTCACTTCATTAAATCTGATGCCCAGTTGAACTGCTGTTTGTGCGATTTCTGGTCGCATTCCAGATAAACTTGTCTCTGTACCGATCAATTCTAGACCACTAATGACATGGAAAATTTGATTGGCTACCATTGTATCGATAATCGGCACACCAGATAAATCAATAACAAGATGTTCCACTTGTAAGTCATTACATTGCTTCAATGTTTTATCAAATATGATTTTAGCGCGGTATGTATCAATATCTCCAACTAATGGCAGAATTGCAATTTGGTCTTTAATAAGAATAACAGGTGAGCTAAGCTCTGTAATCATTTCCTGCTGTGATTGCAATAGTCGTTCCTGCTCTTGTAAATGACGTTTACTGAACTCTTGAATAAGCGCTTTAAAGGCTTTTCGAACAACTTGATGCCATTCATTCACTTCTTCGTGAGAAGGGTTGTTATCTAGATACTCTACGTAATCTTGAATTAAATCATGGTATAGAAATTTCACATTAAAAAATTCGCCAATAATTTGGTCTAATGGAGTATTGAGATGAGATTGATCTTTTGCAATTTCATCTAACCATTCATTAAACCTTGCGTGTGTATCCGTGGCATTTTCATTAAATAATTCACAAAAATTAACGTGAAATTGATGATTTTGTTCCTTTAACTGGTTAATTTCTTTTTCACTTTTCGAACCATACACACCTTCAAGTGAGTTATCTAGGTTCGCATACCATTGTTCTGTCAGATCCCAAGTTCTCTCTTTAAAAAATTCATACATGCTTTGCATTCCTATTACCCCTTTTTTTATCATTAATTCTATTTTGCTATGTAGGTTTAAAATTAGCAAGCTTTTATCTATTACCTGTTTATTAACATTTGTAAACACAAAAACAAATTATGTTAATATATAGTAGCATAAACCAATATCCGGGATTAGTAGAAGAGGAGAAAAAATGATAAGAACAATAAGTATAGTGTTTAGTATAATACCAGCCGCTTTTTTGTTTCATTTTTATGAGTTCGGCCAAAACCTTACGCAAGAGGATGCGGACTTTTTATTTATAGGGTCCTTATTGTATGTCGTTACAGCAGGTATTCTCTCAACTAAATTAGAGGTTAAGTTCTTATTGGCTGCTAATCTAGTTCATTTAGTTCTCTCGGTTGTTCTAGCGATGTTTTTCTTACCAACTGAAACGAGCTGGTTTAATCCTGTTGGCAGAGATCTAGCTGTCGCATTTACTGCATTATTCTTTATAGCGGGAATATGGTTCGTGCGGTATGTAAGTTCGAGCATTCAATCTACGAGAAAGAAAAACAACGCTTAAGCACATGCTTAAGCGTTGTTGGATTTGTTTATTCATCTTGTTTATTCATCATCATTCATTTTCATTAACCGTAAGCTGTTCAGTGTAACTAACAATGTGGCTCCCATATCGGCAAATATAGCCATCCATAACGTCAACCAGCCGGGAACGATTAAAAGAAGAGCAAATGCCTTAATCGCAAGGGAAAAGGTAATGTTTTGCTTAATAATCTTGAGTGCTTTGCGGCTTAATTGGATCGTATAAGGAAGTTTGCTGAGATCATCTGACATTAGAGCGATATCTGCGGTTTCAAGCGCAGTATCTGTTCCTGCACCGCCCATCGCCACTCCTACAGTTGATGCCGCAAGTGACGGTGCATCATTTACCCCGTCACCAACCATTGCAACACGCTGGTGCTGTTGGCTGAGCCCTCTAATATAGGTTAGCTTATCTTCTGGCAGGAGATCTGCTTGAATGTCTTTAACCCCTATCTGCTTGCCGATCGCCTCAGCTGTTCTTTTATTATCGCCTGTCAGCATCACTGTATCGACACCGATTCGATTAAGCTTTTGAATGACCTCTTTAGATGATTCTCTTACTTCGTCTGCCACAGCAATTAAAGAGAAAATGTCATTTTCTGTCCCTACGACCATCACTGTCTTACCTTCGTTTTGCAGCTTGATGGTTTGATCGTGAATAGCTGGGTCATTACCTTCATGCAGGTCATGAAATAAGGCAGGACTTCCTACATAATACTGAATACCATCTACCTTTGCTTTTACTCCTTTACCGGTGAGTGATTGAAACTCTTCAACTTGCACCGCATGAAAGTCTAACCCAGACTCCTCGGCTTTACGCATAATAGCTGAAGCCAGCGGGTGCTGGGATCCTTTTTCAATTGCTGCAGTAATAGATAAGATCTCGGCTTCTTCGCCGTTTAATGTCACCATATCTGTAACAGTTGGGACCCCTTTAGTTAATGTACCGGTTTTATCAAAAGCAATCGCACGCAATGCACCTGCTTCTTCTAAATAAACACCGCCTTTAATTAACACTCCGTTACGAGCAGCATTTCCGATTGCTGTAACGACTGCAATCGGCGTTGAGACAACAAGTGCACAAGGGCATCCGACAACAAGCGTCGCAAGGCCAAGGTAAATCCACTCACTCCACTCCCCGCCAAGCATTGTCGGCGGAATCACAACAATAAGTGCCGCGAGCAGGATAATAGCCGGTGTATAGTATTTGGCAAATTTATCGACAAAGGCTTGGGATGGAGCCTTTTCTGCTTGAGCTTCTTCAACTAAATGAATAATCTTCGCAATCGTTGTGTCTTCTACCCGCTTCGTTACTTTAACCTCAAGCAGACCTTCTTCGTTTAATGTCCCAGCAAATACTTCATCATCCACCAATCGCATCACAGGAACACTTTCTCCTGTAATGGCTGCTTGGTTAATCGTAGACATGCCTTTAACGACAACCCCGTCCATCGCAAGCTTCTGACCAGGCTTAACAATCATAATGTCACCAATCTCGATCTCATCTACATTGACCAGCATTTCTTTCCCTGTCCGGCGAATGAGAGCTTCATTAGGTGCAATATCCATGAGTGAGGCGATCGATTGTCTTGCTTTATCCATTGAATACCGCTCAAGTGCTTCACTAATGGCAAATAAAATGACAACGACTGCTCCTTCAATCCACTCGCCAATGAACGCGGCACCTATGATGGCAATTGTCATTAATGTGCTCATATCAAATTTTAATCGAATGAGATTATTCAGCCCTTTTATAAATAACGTATAACCGCCAATAATAATTGAGAGGATAATCAACATCAATGGCAGGGTGCTTCCTTCTTCGACCATATAATCAGCTAGAAAACTCGTCAGTAATAAAGCAATGGCAATATATACTTTAATCGTCGTTTTCTGCTTCCAAAACGGAATGCGAGGTTCAGCTTTTTCATGTTCATCTCTAAGCTGGAGGTTTTCAAATGCTCCTGCTTTCTCAAGTTCTTCTATATTGACTGTGCCTGTCACTGTAATCTTTGACGCTCCAAAGTTCACTTTTGCATCAGAAACACCATCCAGGTGCTTCACGTTCTCTTCGAACGTTTTGGCACAGCCTGCTCAGGAAAAGCCCTGAACACGATAGGTTTTACTTTCTTCCTCTGACTGTCTAGCACGTACTTCAGTCATGTGACTTCCCTTCCTTCTGATGTTCTAAAGCAATCAATAGTAACTGTTTAATGTGATGATCATCTAATGAGTAAAAGGCAAGCTTCCCTTCTTTACGGAATTTTACAATGCCTTGTTTATGCAGAGTCCGCAGGTGATGGGAGGCCGTTGCTACAGAGGAACCAATAATATTTGCAATGTCACATACACATAATTCCTCTTCCTCACAAAGAGAATATGTGATCTTTGCCCGGTTGACGTCAGCTATCGCTTTGAATAGCTGTGCAACCCCGCCTAGTTCTTCCCGCCCAATTACCCCTTTTAGACGCGTAACCTTTTCTGCATCAAAGCTATAAATCTCACAAGAATCGTTGCTGCTCATATATGTCCCTCCCAATCAATCAAATGTTTGTTTGAATATAGTATAGCAGGATTTAGCTTAAATGATCAAATGAATGTTTGAATGAATATTATACGCTGGTGTTAGTAATGAAAAGATCAACAAAAAGTTCACGTAATTAAAAAACAGCCTGATTAAGTTCAGACTGTTTAAGCGGTTTGTTTACATACTTATGATCAAACACAATATAAAAGCAACTCCAGAGAGCGGGGTCATAATGACTCTTTCTTTCTTACTTTTTGAAACAAAGTTTGCAAGAGTATTCACTCCAAGGAAAGCGGTGAACACCCAAACTAATACATTAGTTGGCAAACTAGAATTAAAATGAGTAAGCAGACCTGCATGCTTTAAGAATACATACGCCATAAATAAAAGAATAAGAGCATTGAACGCACTGACAATTCTAAGAGGAGCAGGCAGAATTTTATGATAACCGCCCATGGCTGCTTCTCCCAAAGGGTAACCAAGACTTAGGAGCACTTGAAAGATTGCAATAGATGTAAAAATAATGGTGACTAGAATGGCTGCAAGAATAATTAAATCGACTGTAGTCGCCTCCTTAAGTAAATGTATTTTACTCCATTTTACACCTAGACACAGTACATTTCTATTCTTTTCCAATTCATTGGGGTTCTTATAAAATATGCCGATCATTTAACTGCCTACATGATTGTATTAATCATCTTTTCTATAAGGATTAATATGAATCATCACTTTCTTCACATTTTGATGGGTGCTTAAAAGGTTTGATTTCACTTTTTTTGAAATCGAATGGCCGTCTTCTACACTTATATGAGGTTCAACACTCACTTTTAAATCGATGACAACATAATGACCATGGTTTCTTGCTAGCAGTTCATCAACGCGTTTTACACCCTTGACTCTTAAGATCGTGTCAATGAATGGTTTTGTTTTCTCTTCCTCTAATACTTGTTCCATCATAATCAAGCTCGATTCTTTTCCTAACGAAAACCCTACTTTAATTACGAGTAAAGAGACAAAAATGCCAGCTAAAGGGTCTAAATATAGGAGTGCCGGGTTATTACTGTATGTACCAATGATCGATCCAAGTACACCGATAAATGCTGCTATGGATGATAAGGCGTCTGAGCGGTGATGCCATGCCTCTGCTAATAGAACAGAGCTTCCGATCTTTTTAGCAAGTCTATATTTATATTGAAACATCGCTTCTTTAACACCGATCGAAAATAATATAACAATTAGTGCAATCCAACCTGGTGAACTTGGCGCTTCCCCTAAAAACCCTTTTGCTGAAGAAAAAGCGATTTCTACCCCTACGATGATTAATAAAATGGCGACAATAATGGTTGCGATGTTCTCAGCTTTCCCATGCCCATATGGATGATCTTCATCTGGAGGCTTCTGTGCTGTACGAAGTCCAAACAAAGCTGCAAATGACCCAGCAATATCAGATGCAGAATGAGCAGCATCTGCAATCAGTGCACGGCTCCCTGTAAGCCAACCAGCAACCCCTTTTATAATAGCTAATAACGCATTAACAACAATACCAATCCAAGTAGCTGTTTCTGCTTGTTTAAAATTGCTACTCATGCAACCACCTCTATAACTCTTTCTCTCTCGTTCAAACGTGCTAGTCTATCCTACCAAACGACATTCATGTGGGTCTATAGCAATCTTTTTGTTACACTGAACACTTATTATAGAAAGCTAACACTTCTAAACTTGTCCAAAAAAGTTGCCTGAACACAAAACCTCCTAAAGCTTCTCGCTCCAGGAGGCATACGTTACTTATAAAAATAAATAAGCAATCGGTGCTGCAATTAAAATCGATAGAATCGTCCGCTGTACCCAAATGACCAACAGCTTAGGAATGCTGATTGGAATGTCAGTTGAAAGAATACAAGGAATTAAAGCTGAGAAAAAGAGAATCGATGAAACAGATAATACAGCAACTACAAACTTTGTGACAAGCTCTGCTTCAACGACAAGCAATGCAGGAAGAAACATTTCTGCCACATGGATGGCAGCTGCTTTTGAAGCTAGGAGGGCATCAGGAATTTGCACCAGACTTGTAAACGGATAGAAAATATAGCCTAACATATCGAATAAAGGTGTATATTCTGCCAATACGAGCCCTAATAACCCAATCGACATAATCGATGGCAAGATGCTCATCGTCATTAAAAGCCCATCTTTCAAGTTGCCTGTTATATTTTTCATGAGTGACCCAGACTCAGAAGCTGCCTTCATCGCCCCGTTCCAAGCGTGTTTCAAACGGTCTCCTTTAATCACTTCCTCCGGCTTGCCTTCTTCTGTAATATAGTCATCGCTGATTTTACTTAAGGGCCAGATTCGTACGGTAATTGCTGTCACTACAAATGTAACAAATAACGTCGTCCAGAAGTATAAGTTCCAGATATCCATAATGCCAAGGGTGTTCGCTACAACGATCATGAAGGTCACAGATACAGTTGAAAAGCCTGTTGCAATGATCGTTGCCTCTTTAACCGTGTAGCTTCCTGCTTTAAATACACGGTTAGTAATTAAGAGTCCGATAGAATAGCTGCCGACAAAAGAAGCCACAGCATCAATGGCAGAACGACCTGGTGTTTTCCAGATAGGACGCATGATCGGCTGCATTAAGACGCCGATAAATTCAAGCAATCCGTAACCTACTAATAAAGCTAAGAAGACGGCGCCAATTGGTACGAGCAGCCCAACTGAAATGACGAGCTTTTCAAATAAGAAGGGTCCCATGCTTGGAGTCATAAGCCATGCCGGGCCAATTCCAAATAAAATCATAACTGTCACTAAAAGTCCTAACACTTTAAAGCCTGAGAAAATCATATTGGTTAGATCTTTTTTCCAACTGTTCGTGAGAAATGGATAAATCGCCCCAAGTAAAATTACGATACCCGCATAATACGGAATGACTGTCGGGAATGTGGCTGTCAGCCATTGTACAATGTGGTCAAGCGGAATAGTAGATCGTTCGCCGATCGTAATAGGGATAAAGAAGACAAATATACCAATGGCACTAAACAGAAAAAACTTAATCAATGCTGAAGTTGAGTGCAGCCTTGGTGTTGGCTCCACCTCTTTTTCTGAAGCAGTGTTTACTTGTTCCATCCCTTCTCCCCCTTAAATACCTCATCTGTTCAAGCAGGCTAAAAGAGCAGCAACTACTGCTCTTTTCGTTGCATAAAACCAGTTAAAAAGGAAAGCATCACATGAACCCCTGTTTTGACGGTCGCTTGCGCTACATCTTTTGTTGGATCAAGGCAGACAATATCCATCGCACACACTTTCTCTGAAGAACCGGCGGCTTGAACGGCTTCTAATAATTCATGAACGTACATCCCGCCAGGAGTAGCAGCCGGAGCACCTGGTCCTGCGCTGATATCTAATACATCCATATCAACCGTGAAATAGATTTTATCGACCTTCGCTTCGAGCTCGCGGAGGGCTTCACTGACTACATGTTCGATCCCTTTCTTACGGGCTTCTTTCATCGTAATATAATTCACACCAGCTTCATCAGCATACGTCTTGAGCGAACGTGCGTTAAAGAAGCCGTGCAAACCAATATTGTATACATCCTCCCCGCGAACCACCTGATTCTCAAGCAGGTTTCGGATCGGCGTACCGTTTGAAGGACCGTTATCTGTAAGGTCTCGCAGGTCAAAATGAGTATCGAGCTGCAGAATGCCCACTCGCTCTTTCGGATGGATATCTTTATAGCCTTTGATGAGCTGTGCCGTAATCGAATGATCTCCTCCAACCATGATTGGCAGGGCATCTGGATGATTTGACTGTATGGCTTTCATCGCTTCACGAATGTTTTTGTGGCAGATTGAAATGTCTGTCACATGTTCCCTCACATCACCCAAATCAGCAACTCGAAGTAATGATAAATCGAGATCCTCATCTAAGTTATACGTAGTAAATGACTTCCAAGCTCTTCGAAAAGCCTCAGGATTCTCGCTTGCACTTGATGCAGAGATAGAGGAGCGGGATAGCGGAACTCCCAGAATGACAGCATCATAGGCTGCCCATTCTTCTTGATGATGTGCATCAATGGGCTCTATCCATTGATGCACTTTAGGTTCTGTAACATTTTCTCCCCTGGTCCAATTGAATGGCGGCGGATTTAAGAGCGGGTATGGATAGCTGCTCATATCAGCCTTCCCCCATTTACCACGACCTTGCCGCCTTTAATAACAGTTTCGGTATGGTTGACGCCGTAATGGTATTGAAGCTGCATGTAATTTGGAACATCAAGAATGACTACATCTGCTTTCTTCCCGACTTCAATACTTCCCACTTCATGACCACGGTTAATGGCATGTGCCGCATTAATCGTTGTTGCTGTAATGACTTCTGCCGGTGTCATCCCCATTTTCAAGCATCCGAGATTCATAATGAGCGGCAAGGAAACCGTCGGCGATGATCCTGGGTTACAATCTGTAGAGAGTGCGACGGGAACGCCGGTATCAATCATTTTGCGTCCATTTGCTGATTCGGCCATTAAAAAGAAGGCTGTACCAGGCAGGAGAACACCGATGACTCCTTTATCAGCCATCATTTTCATCCCTTCATCAGATGCTTTTAAAAGGTGATCAGCAGACACTGCCCCAACTTCTGCTGCTGTTTCCGCACCGCCGTAAGGTTCAATTTCATCCGCATGAATCTTAGGCTTCAGTCCATACTTGAGACCAGCTTCTAAAATGCGTTTTGATTGCTCAGGCGTAAACACCCCATGTTCACAAAACACATCATTAAATTCAGCTAGCCCTGCTTCAGCGACTTTTGGGATCATTTCATTAATCACAATATCGACAAATTGATCTGGATTTTCTTTATAATCACCAGGCACCGCATGAGCTCCCATAAAGGTGGAAACGATATCGATACAATGAGAGTTATTTAGTTTTTTGGCTACTTCAAGCTGCTTCATTTCATGTTCAAGTGATAACCCGTAACCGCTCTTTGCTTCGACTGTAGTCACACCATGCATTAAAAATTTATCCAAGCGTCGTTTGCTTTCAGTGAAAAGCTGCTCATGACCTGCTTCTCTTGTGGCGCGCGTTGTAGCATGAATGCCGCCTCCTGCATTCATAATCTCCATATAAGAGGACCCTTCTAGGCGCATGTTAAATTCATTTTCACGGCTGCCAGCAAAAACAAGGTGAGTGTGCGGGTCTACAAAACCAGGTGCGACCACTTTTCCGCGAGCATCGATTACTTCAGCTTCATCCAAACGATTTTGATAGTCTGCTAGGATCTCTTCGTCTGTTCCTACCGCTTGAATGTTACCGTCCTCAATCCACACACTTCCGCCTTTAATAATATGAAGCTCTTCCATTCTTTCTTTTGTAAGAGGCGCATCTGAGCCTCCTTTTAACGTAATCACTTCATTTGCATGTCTTATAAATATAGCTTTACTCATGTTATCTCTCCTCTTAGTTCTCGTCTTTTAGCATTGGCATATTGATACCCTTCTCACGTGCTGTTTTCTTAGCAAGGTCATATCCTGCATCTGCATGCCTGACGACACCCATCCCAGGGTCAGTTGTCAGAACGCGTTCAATGCGAGCTTCAGCTTCCTTCGTACCATCTGCTACGATAACGACGCCCGCATGCAGAGAATACCCCATTCCTACTCCGCCTCCGTGATGAACAGAAACCCATGTTGCACCGCCGACAGCATTAACCATCGCATTTAAAATCGGCCAGTCAGAGACTACATCTGACCCATCCTTCATTCCCTCTGTTTCACGGTTAGGTGAGGCAACCGAACCTGAATCAAGGTGGTCACGCCCAATAACGACTGGTGCTTTTAACTCGCCGCTTGCGACCATGTCGTTTAAAATCTTTCCGAATCGTGCACGCTCTCCGTAACCTAACCAGCAAATACGAGACGGCAGCCCTTGAAATTGAATTTTGTCCTGCGCCATGCGGATCCAGTTACAAAGATGTTCATTATCACCGAACTCACGAAGAATCGCTTGATCTGTTTTGTAAATATCTTCAGGGTCTCCGGATAACGCTACCCAGCGGAACGGCCCTTTCCCTTCACAGAACTGTGGGCGGATATACGCCGGTACAAAACCAGGAAAATCAAATGCATTTTCTACCCCTTCATCTTTAGCTACCTGACGGATGTTATTACCATAATCAAACGTCACAGCCCCGCGGTTCATCATCTCAAGCATCGCTCGAACATGCTGTGCCATTGACGCTTTTGAACGCTTCACGTATTCTTTCTCATCCGTTGCCCCTAGTTCTGCCGCTTCTTCTAATGACATTTGAGATGGAATATAGCCGTTTAATGGATCATGAGCAGAGGTTTGGTCGGTTAATACGTCTGGAATAAACCCTCTGTTAATCATCTCAGGCAATAGATCAGCAGCATTGCCTAGCAGCCCAATGGATAATGCCTTGCCTTCACGCTTAGCTTCCTCCGCTAGTTTGATTGCTTCATCTAAAGTAGTCGCTTTCACATCCGTGTAACGAGTCTCTATGCGGCGGTCAATTCGTGTCTCGTCAACTTCAATGGCAATACAAACGCCACCGTTCATTGTTACAGCTAACGGTTGAGCCCCGCCCATGCCGCCAAGACCGGCCGTTACCGTAATCGTGCCTTGAAGAGTGTTATTAAATGTCTGCTTAGCAAGCTCGGCAAACGTTTCATAAGTGCCTTGTACAATTCCTTGCGAGCCGATGTAGATCCAGCTCCCCGCTGTCATTTGCCCGTACATCATTAAGCCTTTCTTATCTAACTCGTGGAAGGTCTCCCAGTTTGCATACGCTGGTACGATGTTTGAATTAGCAAGTAATACACGCGGAGCATCCGTATGTGTTTTAAAAACGACAACGGGTTTACCCGACTGGACAAGCAAGGTCTCGTCAGCCTCTAACTTCTTCAAACTGTCAACGATCGCATCAAAGCTTTCCCAATTACGAGCAGCCTTTCCGATCCCTCCATAAACAACAAGATCTTCTGGACGTTCCGCTACATCCGCATCTAAGTTATTCATCAACATACGCAATACCGCTTCTTGCTGCCAGCCTTTTGTGTTGAGCTTGGTTCCTGTATAACGTTTAACTTTACCGTTTGTAACCGTATTCATTTTTACCTACCCCCTAGTTGTATTAATTTAATTGTATACAGATTATTCTTGATATTATTTATAGATTCATGCTAATTTTATGATTTGTTGCATAAGTTTTTGGTCATATTGTCATGTTTATGGATAGTTGACCATTGTTAAGCTTCAACCGTATATAAATAGCCTATTCTGTGATAAAGCTTAACTAAATTTGATTAAACACAAAATTATAAAGGAAGTAAAAAGTTTACGCTGTTATCTATAAATAAGAGATAAAGAATGTGTGGAAGAGTATCTATAAATATATAAAAATACCTGAGTTTCCTAATTAAGGTTGTCTGATTGGAAGATTATGTTGTTTAATAATTCTCGAGCCATTGCTAACGGACACAGGGAGAAAAAAATGAAGAAAAAAATTTCTTATAGCATAATCCAAATCATGATTTTATCAATGGTGTTCACTGCTTTCATCCCGGGATTAAATGCACTTGCAGAAGAAGGCGAACTTATTGAAGATGTAGATATTACAGATTACTTAGTTGATGATACTGTGATCCCGCTTGTAGAACAATCATTATTTTATGATAATGCAACAGACGAGGGTTCAGAATTTGATCAGGCAAGTCAGCCTATTATGGAACCAATGGTTGCCCCGCTCGTTCCGTTTGCTATAGCAGCTGCTGTTCGTTTAGTCACACAATGGGTAGGAAAACAAGCAGTGAAAAATGTTACAAAGCATGCAGCACAACGAGCAGCAGAACGTAAAATTTCATCTACTGCTTTTGCGCAGGCAATGGCTTATGGTACAAAGTATGTAGATAAAAACACAGGCGCAAAAATTTTGTACCATTCTGGCAACAAGGTCGCTTTAGTTCTTGATAAAACAGGTAAAACAGTTGTAACAACATACAAACAAACCAGACCTAAGGCAGTATGGCAGCGACAAAACTGGTAAAATAAAAAATAAAGGGGTTCTTAGCAATGGTCTCACTAAAAGATGTATTTTATGATGAAAGTAAAACAGAATTAAAAGTGGAACTTATGAAGAAAGAAAGTATTGGTGACAGCAACTATAAAGTAGATTTTATTCTTTCCTTTTCGTTCGGTTATGCGGATGTAAGCAGAACGATTAGCTGGACACAAGGAGATATTGCTACGTTAAAAGAACAAATTAGCAATCTCGATTTGCAGCCAGGTTCGGGTTATATTACACCGCAAGAACCAGAGCTTACTATGTTTTATGTAATTGATGAACATAATAAAGAAGAAATAACTCTTTACATAACATTAGACGGCGGACAAATTAATAGTCAGATGGGAACAGAAACCGGGGCGACTATTAAAATAGTGACAACACATCACGCGTTAAAGTCGTGGGTTAATCAATTAGGAAAGGTTTTTGAAGCATAAATTTTAAAAAGGCGCTTCCATTTGAGGAAGCGTCTTTTACTTTCATTTTACTCAAGTAATCTATTATTCGTGAGGTTTCAACCGATCTATAAATTGAACGGCGGTAATAACAGCAGAACCTAAGGCAAATAGTACACCGCCAATAATAATAATGGCGGTTGTATAGCTTTTCGTAACTGTCTCAAAAAGATGAGTATCGGCCATTCCGCCTTGTGAGTTTAGCCAAGAATGAGATAGCCCGAGACCAATGTTAACACTGAATAATAATATAATTAAACCTGCCGTACCAACTATAGCACCGAATGTCATTAGACTCTTAAATGTTTCTTTATCCATGCGATCCTCACTTCTCCTTATAAGGGCTATGTTTTTCTTCAAGCTCATTCATTCGCTGCTGCAGCTGTTTCAAATCTTCATTTACTTTAGCCCTGCGCTTGGAATAGGAAGAGTTTATACGTATGAACAGCAAGACTATTATAATCAATACAATGTAAAATAAATTCGAAAAGAAGAAATCCAGCATTTGGTCACCTCATTGGTATGAAAACAGTATGGTATTACATTAGTAGCAATTGTTCTTTTATATTTATAATACCAATTTACTCCACTTTGCATCAGTACTTTTTTACAACAAATCCTGCGATAACCGGACCATATCCCTGCACTGAATCCCACCTTCATAAATCTCTTCCTCGTAATGTCTGATGAAAAAGTCCACATCTACTCCTATCATTCGAAATCCGCATTTTTGATAAAGTGCGATCTGGCCAATACTTGAATTACCGGTTCCTACTTCAATTGTTTTAAATCCCTGTTTTTTAGCTGAATCTACAGCAAACTCTACTAATCTCCTGCCAATTCCCCGGCCCTGCATGTCTTTACATACAGCTACATTCACTAGTTCAACTGTGTCAGGCCTTGTAGGCAATAATACTAACACACCAATTATTCCACCGGACTCCTCAGCAATAAAACATTCCCCTCGCTCAATGTAGTCTGCTATTAATTTTTCAGAGGGGTCTGCGAGCAACAGCAGGTCCATAGGTGGGTTCTCACTCGCATTTAACAATCTAACTTCCATATCTTCAATACTCCTTTTATCGATTTTTACGCAGATTTCATACCCTCAATAACTCTCTTTTCTCCTTTACAAGATTCAATTTCATAAACAGAATCGAATATAAGATAGTGAAGGCAATGTATGCTACTCCTACAATTAAACTCAACTCTCTAGGAGTAAAAACTTCTAAAAGAAATCCGGCGGTTGCCATTGATAAGCTGAGCGCTGTATTTGATATAGCTTGCATAAAACCCAAAATAGTCCCTAGCTTTCGGCGCGGTATCACTTTCATCATCACCGTATCGATACAAATATTACTTAATCCACCCACAAATGTGATGAATATGATAACGTAAATAGCTGTGGAAAAAGATGGAACTATACTTAATAATAAATGTCCAAGGCCTTCAAAGGCAATAAAAAGAACAGTTAGTGCTAATAAGGATCGCTTTAGAAAGCTAGAGCATATTGAGCTGAAAATAAACCCTAACCCTACAAACCGATGGCCATTCCTGAACCTGTCAATTGATATAGAAGCCCAAATATGGCGATCTGGCTTATTCTGCTGCCTATCCCATTAATCATCCCCGCCCAAAACAGAAATTGATAATTTGTTTCTTTTCTCCACGATTTAAACAATGACAATGTCTCCCCTCCTTTCAATCGAAAAAAAAGTGGCGTTGTTTTCAGAATCCGAATGATTAGATAATTATCTAATTAGATTATAATCGAATGAGTTTTATTAAACAATGAATCTTTAACTTAATATTTGCGACTACCCTATTATGTACACTATGACATTCTTTGTTACTAGAAAAAATCCGTGACTTAAAGTCTATTTCTTGCCATTTTAAGATAAATAAATCTTTTGAATTCTTTTCTCCCTTATACTAATAAGTGTTTATACATTACTAGATAAGGAGTGATTATATGAAGAATCGTAAGAGTATACTTATTTCCCTGTTAGCTGTATTGCTCGCATTCTCCGGCTTTTTGCCGAGTATGGCTGATGCAAAATCTTTGAATGAGCCAGTGTCAAAAGGAGATTTTGTACAGGAATTAGTAACGAATCTCGGGATTGATTTACAAGATGGAGAGGTTCCTTTTACAGATGTTAATGATGAATTAAAACCTTATTTCGAAGCGGCTATCCGCACGAACATTGTATCTGAGGATGAGGTAAGTGAATCGCCATTTGGTGTTAATGAAAAAGTAACTCGTGAACAGGCGTATGTATTCTTAATTCGCGCACTTAATTTACGAGATTCGTATTCTCAAGAATTACTTGAGTCTTATAGAGACTTCAAGGCAATCGACTCTTCTTATTACGCGGAGCTTGCAGCTGCAGAAGCATTAGGTCTTATTGATGCAACGAATGTATTGCAGCCGAAAAAGCCTTTAAATCAAAAGGAAATGAAAAGCATCTTTGACAGCTTAGAAAATGAGCTTGATTTTGTGAGTGTGATTCATACGAATGATATGCATGGCAGAATCATGCATAACTCGGAAAATGGTGAATTAGGATTAGCAAAAATCAGCGAGCTGACAAACCAGGCCCGCAACGAGAATCCGACTCTTCTAGTTGATTTAGGAGATACGTTCCACGGCACAAATTACGTTAACTTTAACAAAGGCTTAGCGGCTGTTGAAGCGATGAATGCCATGAGTTATGATGCAATGGTTCCGGGAAATCACGACTTTAACTACGGACAAGACTATCTTCTCGAATTGAAAGATAAACTAGACTTCCCTCTAGTAAGTGCCAATATTCTAAAGGATGGTAACCCTTATCTAGATGGTTATACAATGATTGAGAAAGGCGGAAAGAGAATCGCTCTTGTTGGTTTAACAGCCACAGACACAGCGGAGAAAACGAATCCTTCAGGTATTGAAGGCATTACGTTTGAAGATGAAGTTACGGCAGCAAAAGAAGCTGTGGCCGAGCTTGAAGGTCAGGTAGACTCCATCCTTGCTATTTCTCATTCAGGTTTAGAAACGGATCGTTCGGTCGCAAATGAAGTTGAGGGTATCGATGTGATATTTGGCGGACACAGCCACGATACATTAGAAACGCCAGTTAAATACGAGCATGGCTATGTGACTCAAGCATTTGAATACGGAAAAGCTCTAGGTCATACAAATCTTATTTTCCATAATGATCAATTAGTTGGTGTGAATGGCTTCTTATATAGAGATCATGCGGACAAAACAGAAGATCCAGAGATCTCTTCTATTCTTCAGTCTTATAAAGAAGAAGTAGATCGTGAAATGAATGAAGTAATCGCTACAACGAAAGAGCGTCTTGATGGTGAAAGAGTCAATGTTCGCACGAAGGAGACAAACCTTGGCAACCTTCTTACCGATGCAATGCGCAATGAACTTGAAACAGATATCGCCGTAACAAATGGCGGCGGAATCCGTGCGTCCATTCCAGCAGGTGAAGTGACTAGAAATCATGTGTTCACTACCCTTCCTTTCGATAACACCTTGGTAAGAACGACGCTAACAGGTGAAGAAATTTTAGCTGCCCTTGAACATTCCGTACGAGTCTATCCAGAGGAAAATGGTGGATTCCTGCATGTGTCAGGATTAACGTTTACGTTTGATCCAGCCCAGCCTGCAGGAAGTCGTGTTGATGAAGTGTTTGTAAATGGGGAAGAACTTAATGTAAGTCAATCCTATTCGGTTGCGACCAATAACTTTACAGCAGCAGGCGGAGACGGATTTGATATGTTCAGCGTAGAGAACATTGAATTTGACAGCGGAGAATTACTAAGTACGATCTTGATTAACGCGCTTCAGTCAGGTCAGGACATTCCAGAAGTTGGAGACCGAATTCAAGTAAAGTAAAAGGTTAAACGCAAAACGCACAGAAGTTAACTGCTTCTGTGCGTTCCTCCTTCACCCTGATTTATCGACTTTATTCTCTATTCGATCAAGCTGCTTTTTGATTTCTTCTAGTTCTGAATCCGGCTTTGGAGGCTTGATAGAACCTATCCACTTTACGATTAAAACTATTAGAATGATAAGTAAAATAGGGATGAGTAAGGCCATTAGAATATCTACTAATTGGGACACACTTCCCCCTCCTTTGTATGTAATCTGGCACCTGTTATTGCAATAAAAGAACAATAATGATAATAACTAAAACGGTCGCGTACAGCCCCACCATCCCTTTAACGACCAAGATAGCCCAATATTTCTCTTTCAGGCTGAAATAAAACACAACCATAAAAAGAATAAAGCTAGACACCGCTCGCGGGTATTCCCCTCTTATGATAAATGAAGTGGAGTTTACAACGACAAATAGGCTAAATTAGATGAGGTAGACCCGGTGCTATTTCTCTTTTTTTTTTCGCTCATATGTAAATTCAACCATTTGCTGTTCCCTCTTTTCTCAGTTTATCTCTCATTATAACTTAACTGAAGTAGCCCCTCTGTTAAATACCTTTCTCATCTTATAAGCATAATTTAACAAAATGAATCAAAACCTACCATAAACGGATGTAGTAGGTGGTTAGGTTATGACCTTTTCTCGGGTGCAGCTTCTTTTTGTACTTATCTTATTTATCGGAATTTCAAACCATGTGTTAATTGTTCCTCACTTGCTTGGAACGGCTAAACGAGATGCTTGGGTTTGTGTGCTCATTTCGTATGTGATATTGCTTGCATGGGGTGGGCTTATTACTTATATTCTCTCTAAAAATAAACAACGGCTGCCCCTTGGACTTTGGTTAAGCGAACGTACAGGTAAAGTTGTTGCTTATTTCATAATATCTATGTTTTTCCTTTACATCGTCCTGATAGGATTTATTTCTTTTTTTGATTTAATTGCTTCTGTGAAAATTTACTTTATGCCTATGACGCCAACATGGATTGTTGTCATTCCTTTTCTTTTATTAAGTGTGTGGTCAGCATTTAAGGGCTTAAAAATGATTGTCTACTCATCAATTATATTGCTGCCACTCGTTTGGCTGTTAGGGCATTTTGTAGCATTTGCTACAATAGAGAGCAAAAATTATTCCTTTTTATTTCCAATCTTTGCTGATGATACATCCATTTTTCATGGGATCATTATTATCCTAGGAGGAAGCGTCGATTTACTCGTTCTCTTTTTGCTGCATCATTATTTCAATAAACCAATTACGTATGGATATGTAATTCTACTGATCACGATCTTAGCAGGTTTAATTATTGGACCGACTATGGGGGCATTGTCTGCCTTTGGTCCTAATGTGGCAGCAGATTTACGTTTTCCCGCCTTCGAGCAATGGCGCCTAGTTACAATTGGCGACCATGTGTCTCATGTTGATGCATTAGCTGTTTTTCAGCTATTATGCGGGACAATTATTAGAATCGCTCTAAGTTTATATTTGCTCCCAGATCTAATTAGAGTAAAAGCGCCTATACCGAGATTCAGCTTAATTGTTATCCCTGCTCTTGGTTTCGGAAGTGCTCTAGTGCTTCATCTTAGTGATATATGGATGCAAACCGCGTTGAAAATGTATTTTTACCCATCAATTTTTTTGTTTGGAATTGGGATGACGCTGATCCTTTTTATCATTAGCTTCCTACCTAAAAAGAAAGGATTTACTACTCTATGAGAAACAAAAAGACTGAAACAGATACTGGGATGTTAGAACATGCATTAAACGAAGGGGAGCTGAAAGAAGAGAGCATTATAACCTTATTTAAAGGTAGTGCAGATATCGTCTTTGTCCCGACAGACACACATGAATCTGTGCTTGCGTTCTATTGTGAAGGCATGACCGATACCTCTCAATATAATGAGTACTTTAACGATCTGCTTACTTATATACTTGATGATTGTCCAACGAGCGACAAAGGCTCTCTCCCTCCTATTCGTAAAATTATGTCTATAAGTGAGATGAGGAAAAGTGTATTTTCAGGTTTTTTACTCTTTTATAAACAAGGAGACTCCTGGTTTTTTTCAGTTGATATTTCTAAGCTGCCGCAACGAACTCCGGAGGAATCAAAAACTGAAATTTCATTAAAAGGACCACGAGACGGATTCACTGAAGAGCTTCCAGTTAATATATCACTTATTCGAAAAAGGCTAAAAACCGAAACTCTCTATAATGAGACATTTGAACTTGGTTCGTTAAGTCACACTAAAGTTTCCTTGCTCTACTTACAAGGAAAAGCAAATACTAAGGCTCTTGATGAAATACGCAGCCGTTTAGAAAAGCTTGAAACGGAGAGTGTTACGAGCAGCGGACAGTTAGAGCAATGGCTTTCTGATCGTACGTTTTCTCTTTTTCCTCATTTTGATTATATTACGAGACCAGATTTTGCAATTGAATGCATGCTGCGCGGACGATTCGTTCTCGTAGTAGACGGTAACCCAAGTGTGTTGATTGGACCAACAAACTTATTTGTGTTGTTAAAGTCCCCGGAAGATGTCCATTTCCCTTATTTTATAGTAGCATTTCAACGCTTACTGCGAATAATTGGCTTACTAGCGGCGATTTTTCTGCCTGCGATCTATATAGCAATAACGAATGTAAATGTAGATCAACTTCCCTTTGCTTTGCTCGCAACAATTGTCGTATCCAGAGAAGGGCTCCCCTTGTCACTGCCGATTGAAGCCTTACTCATACTGATATTGTTTGAACTCCTCAGGGAAGCTGGGATTCGAATGCCGACTGCGGTCGGGCAAACGATTTCCATTGTAGGCGGATTAATTATTGGAGATGCGGCCATTCGTGCTGGCCTAACCTCTCCTACCCTGCTTGTTGTAATTGCTGTATCAGCGGTTGCAACTTACACACTTGTCAATCAATCCTTAACAGGAACTGTGACAATCTTACGTATCTATTCCTTATTGTTTGCTACTTACTTTGGTGTGTATGGATTGGTCCTTAGCTTTTTGAGTATCCTCATGTACCTTAGTCAACTAGAATCATTTAAATTGTCCTACCTTGAGCCCGTAGTATCTCTTGATTATAAAGGGTTTTTAGCCGCCTTTTTAATTAACCCGTTTAATCGAAAGAGATTTACTGCGTCTATGCTATCTAAAAGGAGGAAGTAAGCTATGTGTAAAGAGTTTGGTAAATGGATTTTTATACTTCTAATTATAGCAATCCTTCTTTCAGGCTGTAGATCGGATATGAAAGAAATTCAAAATTTGAATTATGCGACTGCAATTGGAGTCGATTATAAGGATGATAAATATTTTATTTATATTCAATTAATAGGTCTCACTTCTGTTGCTAGAACAGAGGGTGAAGCTGGAAGTCCTCAAACATTTGTATCAACGGCAGAGGGAGAAACATTTATTGATGCTTTTTTTGAAGTATATCAAACTGGTCAAGAAATGTTTATTTGGTCGCACATAACCTCTATTGTGTTAAGTGAGTCTGTATTAAATGAGGGGATTGGGAATGTATTTGATGGGTTAACTCGGTACTATGAATTTAGATTGACACCTTGGGTATTTGGCACTAAAGAGCCGATAGATAAGGTTCTATCTACTCAAGGATTTTTTGATCAGTCTGTATTAGAAACGACTCTTCATAATCCTGAAAGTACACACAGACAAAGTTCAATAATAAGACCTATTAAATTGCAGGAGTTAGCAAGGGATATTTATGAACCGGCAATGACCACTTATATACCTTATCTATCCATTTCTGAAGAGGAATGGATAAATAATATGGAACCAGAATCGAAATTAAAGTTAGAAGGTGCTTTCTTTTTAAGTGGTGACACATATAAAGGTTCTTATTCGCTTGAAGAGTTGAACGGGCTGCGTTGGATTGCCCCAGAGACTAAGCGAGCGGCGATTTTAGTACCTGGTAAAAAAAGACCAGATTTCTTGGCGGTTATCGATCAATTGAATGTTGACATAGCCTTAAAAGACCCGTCTCAAAAATCCTTTACGGCAACTTTTAATTTGGATGGACAAATTGGAAACCAGATAAATGGAAATAATAAACTCTTTAATATGAAGAAAGACACTAGCGAGAGTATTCAAAAGGAAATACGTGATTTGTATCTTCTAGGGGTTCAAGATCAGGTGGATTTCTTTAATTTAGAACATTTGCTTTATAGAAATCATAATACGCTGTGGAAGCAATCCAGAGAAAAACTGGTATTAGATGAAACAGCTTTAGAAGATATCGAAGTGAAGGTTAATCTCTACCATACGGGAGCATTTAAAAATAAAATTGTAGAAGAGGCTGACTAGAAAAAAGACCCTGCCAGCTATACAGGGTCTCTTCTCACTATACTTTACGTAAGCGATACACATGTCTTGTTTCGACTAGGTCGTCAGCATGCTCCTTATACGCTTTATAGTGATCAGATACGATATGAGATTGTACTGCCTCTTCACTTTCCCATACCTCATAGAAGGTAAATGTGCCTGGATCATCGAGGGATTGATGAAGGTCATATGTGATACATCCCTCTTCCTTACGTGAAGGGGAGACCATTTGCTGTAATACTTTATTTAAATTATCTTTCATTCCTGGCTTAGAAGTTAGGACAGCCATAATGACAATAGGATCCATACTTAACCACTCCCACTCGTTTTTGGTGTATGACATCAATGTACCCTTTATGCCCCGCTTCTAAAACTCGTAGGAGTGCAATTCTCCATTAATTTAAACTTTGCATTAAAATACGTCTGGTGTGAATAACCGGTAAGACTTGAGATCTCTTCTAAGGGGAGGTCAGTCTCAAGCAACATCCGTTTCGCTTCTCTAATTCGAATTTCATGCAGTGTATCTCTAAATGTCTTACCACATTCAGCTTTAAACTTGCGGCTCAGCGTGCTCTTATTCATACGGAGAGCCTCTGCACATTGCTCAAGGCTCCACTGTGGATCCCAGTAATTTGATTCCATTAACTCCCTAGCTTTTTCAATAAAAGTGCGCCGGCTATCTGTGATTTCATGACTTTCTTCAAGAAGCTCAGTTGTAAAGGTAAGCAGCTGCTGAACAATCTGATAGACGACTGGCTGGTGAATGATGTCTTGAAACACTCTGTGATAAAAAGATTCTATCGGTCCCGATGCAATCTGATAGGACTTCATATGCCGCCTGATTTGTGCTAAGACACTGGTTAAACGAATTCGAATAATCTCAGGGTCAGGGTATGGCTGTTTAAACGTTAAAAACTCTTTCCAAAGCCATTCACGAATAGATGCTAGATCCCGTTTTTCAAGCATTTCAATCCATTGTCTCTGCTCAAGAGGTGTTAAAAAAGGATCTAATTCTTGGGCTGTATTCGTAGATGTATCGTCGATAATAATATCATAGCCTTCATAAAAGATACGGCTCGAAAGCTCAACTGATTGTTGATACATCTGTTTAATCGAGCTGTTTTTATCGCTGGATTTTACAACAATCGCAAGTGGTTCATCCATCTTCTTCTTCCAATCAGTCAAAAAAGCTCGATACTCTTCTTGTGTATGTATTCGCTCCCCGCTCTCTTGCACGCACAAAATAAGATTAGACAACGCAAACACATAGGGCTGCCCTGTAAACGAGAATCGCTTAACGGCCTCATGCACGAGTGTTAGATTATTTGGATCTGGGGTTAAAAAGGCAGCCATTGTTATATATTGGTCCGGGATGTGCTCTTGCATGAATAGATCGGGGTAATCAATGCCCTTATCAGCTTTATAGTCAATTATGTTTCCTGCATCTTCCTGGTTTCTTACGTAGAAACGTATCTGCTGAAGGTGCTTCATTAAGTCTTCTGGTGCAAAAGGCCGGAATAATATATCCTCTGCACGAAATTGCAGTGCTCTATATGCAATTTGAAACATGCGTTCAGATGATAGAAAAAGCCAGCGTACGTTTCTTAAGCTCATAAGACGATCAAAATATTCTCCCTCTTCCCGGTAGCGGTCCATATCTAAGATAACCAGATCTACTCTTTCAGTTTCTATTCTCTCTTTTACGTCTTGAACTTTTTTCAGCAAGGTAAGGGTTACTCCGGTAAAGTGACTCTCAATCATCCACCGAATTCCTTGGGCTTCTAGTTCGTCTTTGGCTACTAAATAAACGTGCATCGTATACACCTTCTAACTATATAAGAGGCTGGTTTAACTTATGGGAATCTGAACATTACAGAATTGAAAAGTTTGTAAACATGGTAGGTAGTTGAAGTCCGCCGCTCCTGAAATATGCTTCGCTTTCCGCGGTGAGCTGCTGAGCTTCCTCGGGCTTTAGCCCTGTGGGATCTCAGCCCTGCTCTAGGCACCGCTGGAGTCTACGCATATTTCATCCGCTGAGTTATTGCTTTTCCCCGAATCGAGTAGATTGATGTAGTTCATAGGCTCAGTTCTATTCACTAAGTGCTACTTATATTAAGGGAGCACTTTACAACATTCTCGTTCTGTTGATTGCGGCGGAAATCAACAACTTTAGGGGACTTTTTCGTGACGTACTGTAGCTCCCACAGTATGTTTCATACACTAGATAAGGCTTTCATTCGTTTTCTGAATCAAAAACTCTAATTATGTAAGACCCGCAGTTCATGCGGGTCCTGTTGATATTTACAAAATCATCGCCGCTGCAAGACCAAATAGAAACAGCGGTATATTAAAGTGGATAAATGTCGGAACACATGTATCCCAAATATGATTATGTCTGCCGTCTGCATTCAGTCCTGCAGTTGGTCCGAGTGTACTGTCTGATGCAGGAGAGCCGGCATCGCCAATTGCCCCTGCTGTTCCGATTAAAGCAGCAGTTGCTAGCGGAGAGAAACCTAAAGCCAGGCAAAGCGGAACGAATAATGCGGCTAGGATTGGTATGGTTCCAAAAGAAGATCCAATCCCCATTGTGATGAACATCCCAACAAATAGCATTAGGATGGCAGCAAGCAGCAAGCTGTTACCGAGGTAAGCTGACGATGTTTCTACTAACGACTCCACTGCCCCAGTTTCTTTTAAAATGGTCGCATAACCTGAAGCAATCAGCATAACAAAAGCGATCATTCCCATCATCTTAATTCCGTCATTAACAAACTGATCTCCGTATTTGAAAGGCACTACTCTAAAAGCAAACATCAATACAATACCGGTTAATGCCCCTAAGATTAAGGATTCAAACGTCAGCTGTACAACTAATGTTGCCATGATCGCAATCAGTGTAAATAGATGCTTCGTTGTAAATGATACATTTTCCTGCTCATATGCCGCGGCAATTTCAGAATCAGTCTCTGTATTAGGAGTGATGACTCGATCTTTTTTGTATGTAACGAAAATGGCAATGAGCAACCCTGCTACCATTCCAAGTCCAGGTAACAGCATAGCGAGCGGAATCTGGCTTGTGGCAATCTCCATTCCGTTTGCTTGCATTTCTCCTGATATAATCCCATGAAAGATCAGACCGTAACCTGCTGGAATCATCACATAAGGTGCTTTTAAACCGAACGTTAAAGAGGTTGCCACCCCTCTGCGATCTAATTTCATCTTATCAAACAAATGCAAGAGCGGCGGGATAAGAATTGGAATAAACGCAATGTGAACCGGTACGACATTTTGTGAAAGAGAAGCCACTCCTGCTATAGCAAGCAACATAAAGGCTTTCTTCCCTTTTAACGAGTTGATTAATAAACGAACTAAAAAACCTGTAATGCCGGTGTGTCCAATCATGACGGCGAAGGCACCAAGTAAAATATAGCTCAAGGCGGTGCTTGCCTGACCACCCATTCCCGATATGAGCATATCTATGGATGCAACAACCCCAAGCCCTGATACGAGTCCTGCAGTGAGTGCAGCGAATAAGATCGCTAGCACTACATTCACCCTAAGTAAACTGAGTACGACCATTACGATAACTGATATAACGACTGCATTGAACAAATGTCTTGCCCCCTTTTAGTTACCTTATCTAAATCTAATGAAGCTGTACTCACCTAGAGAAATCTAGGTGAATGACACCTTATGCTTTTGTACGGCTGTGATCCTTTGAAGACTGCCCCGCAGGTAAACTAGCTCCTTTTAACCATGAAGTCACGGCTTCAATATCATTAGAAAAAATTCGATCCTTAGCTATAAATGGAGCGACCTCTCTTCCTTCTTTTAAAAATTGCTTTGTAGCTTGTGCCATTAAATCTGTGCCGCGGATCTCAGCAGCCTGCAACGCGCAAATCGTCTCAATTGCTAGGACACGGCGGGCGTTGGTGATCACTTGATGAGCATGGCGTGAACCGATCGTTCCCATGCTGACATGGTCCTCTTGATTCGCTGATGACGGGATGGAATCTACACTCGCCGGATGCGCAAGCGTCTTATTTTCAGAAACTAGTGAGGCAGCAGCATACTGCATAATCATCGCCCCTGATTGCAGGCCAGGCTCTGGACTTAAAAATGGCGGCAAATCATTTAATTGCGGATTAACCAGTCGCTCAATCCGGCGTTCTGAAATATTAGCAAGCTCAGCCATTGCAATCGCTAAGAAATCCATCGCAAACGCAATCGGCTGTCCGTGAAAATTGCCGCCTGAAAGTACTTTTTCGCCGTTATTGAAAATAAGCGGATTATCCGTTGCAGCATTCATTTCAATCTCAAGCTTTTCTTTCACATAATTTAATGCCTGCCAAGTCGCCCCGTGCACCTGCGGGATACAGCGGATCGAATAGGCATCCTGCACGCGAAGCTCGCCTTGTCTTGTTGTCAACTGGCTGTCAGCTAAGTGATCACGAATTCGTTTCGCTACATCCACTTGTTCCTTGTAGCCGCGAGCGAGATGGATGTCTTCATCAAAGGCATCAATAATTCCTCTCAACCCCTCAATTGTCATTCCAGCAATGTACTCTGATTGATAAGCAAGTTTCTCCGCTTCTAAATAAGCAACCACTCCCATTGCAGTCATCGCCTGAGTACCGTTAATTAAAGCGAGCCCTTCTTTAGCAGTTAACGTAATAGGAAAGAGCCCTTCTTTTGTTAAGGCTGTTAGAGCAGGCACTTTCTCTCCTTTATAAAACACGTCTCCTTCGCCAATTAGAGCTAATGCTAAATGCGAGAGCGGCGCAAGGTCCCCGCTTGCCCCAAGGGAGCCTTGCTGCGGAATGACTGGATGAATTTTCGCGTTTACTAAATCAAGCAATCTCTCTATGACAACAGGTCTGACGCCTGAAAATCCCTTAAGTAACGCATTTGCGCGTAGCAAAAGCATGGCTCGTGATACAACTTCTGAAAATGGCTCCCCTATTCCGCATGCATGAGAGCGAATAAGGTTAAGCTGCAAGGTCTCGACATCTTCCTTGCCGATATATACATCACTAAACTTTCCAAATCCAGTCGTAATTCCATAAACAATTCGTTCTTCTTCCACTATCTTCTCAACTGCTTTTCGGCTTTCTTCTACTTTTCTAAGACTCTCATCTGAAAATCCTACTTTAACCTCATCAAATAACACACGATTTACTTCTTCAAATGTTAATGTCTGTCCGTTTAACAACACCATGTTCTTCTCCCCTATCTTTTTACTTTAGGTAAGTAAAGGATCAATAGAAAAGGGGACTATATCAAAGAAATCTCTTGAAAAGATTCCTAAGATATAGCCCCCTATTTGCTAAAATACTATGGGCATATTATATGTGGTTTACTCCAAGGCCGATCGCCTCATGCTCGGATCCCTTAACAGGCGCTCCAATCGTTCCATACAGTGAAACAGCAATCCAATCTCCTTCTTGCGCGTTTTCATACGGATTACCACGAAGCACAGCAAATGTCAGTCCGACGGTTCTGTGCACCGAACCTAACTGCACCTGTCCTCGCGTGACACCATGCAAGGCTTCCATAATCGCATGATACAACGCATGCGACTCACGGTATAAATCTGGTTGTATAATCCCATTTTTCTTCGCTGCTGTTTCAATGGCAGCAACGACTTTGTGTGCTTCCATTGATCCTACTTTCCCTTTACAGCCAATCCAATCCAGCTGCCGAAGCCTCTCTAATTCCCCTTCTGACTCATCTGAAAGAAGGAGTAAAACGGCATGCCGGCCAATCCGTCGTTCCTTATTCAAAGCCATACAAACAACTCTTTCACTTATCAACTTGGCGCTCGCCATCTAATATCTACTAAAGTTAGTGTAAGCGCTTTAATTGCCACTGTCAACAGAAATTTCTAATTATACAGGCGATTCAGGATAATTGGGCATCTGTATGCGTAGGGTGATGTATAAGGTATTATTTCTTTATCAAGCCTAGTTGTTCTTGTATAATGAGCCAAGAGAGATAAAGGATTGGGAGGTGGATAAATTGAGAAATAAATATGATGTAGTCGAAATGATTGTCCCTTTTTTGAGAAGCGACCAGTACAACTTTATCAGGTATCAGATCGGCACTCTCGTTCATGCTCATACGACGATTAAAGATGCTGGAGTATTGCATGCATTAAAAGGCAGTGCTTTAGATAAAATTACAGATATGCTGACAGATGCGACTCCTGGTCAACTGGAGCTGCTCGAACAGGTCATCACTGCAGAAGATTTTGCTAATGCAGAATTTGAGCTTAGAGAATTGAAGCGATATGTGATCCCCTTTCCTCATTTAACGGATAAAACGATTGCAAAGCTATTTCCTAAAGCTAAGAAACTAAAAGCCCCTTCTCTTGATGAGGTCGATTATAGAGAGCTCTCTTATTTTGGCTGGTATGACATTCGTTCGGAACGCAAATTTTTAATTGTCCGTGATCAAGAGGTGTTAAAAGGCATTCAAGGAACCTTTACGGAGAGCAAAAAAGGAATATGTTCCATTTGCAACGGTCATGAAGAGCTTGGACTATTCATGGCAAACGTAAAAACAAGCCAGGAACAATACACAAATAGAGGCAATTATATTTGTAAAGACAGTGAGAAATGCAACCGAAATATGACGAGTTTAGGTAAGCTAGAAACGTTTATTGATCTTTATAGAGTGTGATGATGGGTTAGGAGCCTTGCCCTGCGAGAGCTTGGAATGGTATGTATTCAAACGATTTATGTGTCTATTCAAGTGATCATTGCGTCTGTTAAAGGGCTAATAGTGTCGGTTGCAGGTAGAATTGCGTCAATTGAGAGGGTATATGCGTCAATCTACTATGGAATTGTATTGATTCATCGGTTTATTGCGCCCTTTCAGCATTAACATGAGAAAAGAGCTGCCCCGCAGGACAGCTCTTTTCTCATTACTTCGCTTTTTCCTCTCGCTCCTCGGCTGCTTCTTCTTCAAGCTCTCTCATCTCTTGATGAGTCTGCGGGAATCCGTTAGCGACCCAGTCGTCTTTGTGGGCTTTGTCGAGCTGAGTCAAGCCTTCTTCCTCTGCTGCAATTGGTGCGTCGGAACTTTCCTCTTTGTCTGCTTCCCATGTATCTTTATCTTTAATTGTGTTTTCAGGTGTATCTTCTAATTCTGTTTCTAGTTCGTTCATCAGTTGGTCGCTTGCTTCATTTGCATTCGACTCATTTGCTTGTCCATTTTTCTTTTTTCTGAGGGCGGTTGTTGCTAGTACTGCGCCTCCAGCTGATAGTACGGAACCTAAGATGATACCTTTTGTAGATGTTTTCATCATAACCCCTCCACTAATTAAATGTATTTGATTTTTATATTCTCTTAGGTTCCCTGTATCTCCTTCTATTAATGTTTCAATTATATTAAAAGTTGATGACAAGACTCGACATTCTATTCGCAAATGTCCTTCTCAAACCAGCCAAATGCAAGCTCTGCCTCTGCTGGGCCGCCATCTAAGGTACGTAAAAAAAGAACAAATGCCCCGCATGGAGGGAAAATATATTTCCCGTCTTCATCACTAGCTAATGTACTCATCGGCGGAACAATTCGTTTAAACGCATTGACCCCCTTTTTTGGATTGCCTTTTACTAGGTCTGCTGAAGCAATTTTCACTTCTGGGTCTACTAGAGGTGTGCGAGTAGTATTAGCGGGAGTTATTAGATTTGAGATAGATGGCCTCCCTGGCAGTTTTGGGTTAAACCATATTTCTGCAACGATAGGCTGACTTGTATAATTTGTAATGGTAAACGCATTGACGAATAAATCGATATCTGAGCGAGTTGGATTAAACAAACCTCCCCATGCATGCTTCCCTTTTTGTAAACGAAGGATTTCTGTCTGCCCGACATAATACCTGCCTTTTAATGATTGGTACAGCGGGTTTGGTATATTAACAGACTTATTAAAGCTGTCATAGTGATCAAATGACAATAGAATCACTCTCCTTTCTAAACAATATGTTTGAAAAATGGAGGGTGTCTGGACTATCTCCTTATTAACAAACGAAAAAGAAGCCGTACAAGAAAACAAACGGCTTCTAGCTGAACATCATCCAAAATAAAAAACTAAAACGAGCATTGAGAGCAGTCCAAAGATGAAGGCATAAGTTGCAACGGTTTCGTTACCGTCACCATGACTTTCGGGGATCAGCTCTTTGTACACAATAAATAACATCGCACCAGCTGCAAATGCGAGCCCATAAGGAAGTAAAAATTCTACTCTAGAGGCAAGTAAATAACCAATAATGGCTGTTACGACTTCCACTAAACCCGTAGCAGTGGCTATAAGGAAAGCTTTGATGCGGCTGATCTTTTGATTCACAAGGTATAGCGCAACGAGCAGTCCCTCAGGAGCATTTTGCAGTCCAACAGCGAGTGCAATCAGGGGTCCTAAAGCTTCGTTATCACTTGCATAGCTCACACCTACCGCCAATCCTTCTGGCAAGTTATGAAGAATGATGGCTGAAATGACAAGCATTGCTTTTCGGTCGATTTCAATTCGTTGTGCTTTATGCTCAAGGTCAATATGCGGCACATTTTTCTCTAAGATCATAAGGGCCACCGTACCAAGCAGCACTCCTATAACGACCGTCCACACTGAACTTGAATACTCCATTGCTTCAGGTATTAATTCAAATGTTGCGGCTGCCACCATAATACCGGCAGCATAAGCAAGTAATATATCACGCTTTCGATGATTTAAATCACGAAAAAATAAGATTGGGATCGCTCCTGCACCTGTTGCAAGAGAGGCCAGTAAGCTTCCAATTAGTAAAGATTCCATGGATGTTCCTTTCTATTTAACGAATACATATTTAAGGGAATACAAATGTTTGAAAAAATGACGTAAGCTTATTATAATTCACTTTATCTTCAGAATCTAGGAAATTAGCCGTATTGGAGGTTTAAACAATAATAAGTAAGGAAAAGGTATAGTTCACAAGCAATGAATACATAAAGCATGTGAAATGCATGATTAACTACTTATGATTTATACTTAATAGATACTAAAACATTATTGGAGGCGCGAATGTGAAAACAAAACGGATTGTTGATATAGAAGATCTAGAAAAAGCCTTTCATATACGAGAAAAAGTATTTGTGGCTGAGCAAGGTGTTCCGCTAGAAGATGAATTTGATGAATATGATCATCTTGATGGAGACTGTGATCATATTTTAGCTTTTTACGATGGAATGGCTGTTGGAACGGGAAGAATCCGAGTTGTTGACGGAATTGGGAAGCTAGAAAGAATCTGTGTACTTGAGCCTTTTCGTGCCTTTGGTTTAGGCAAGTTAATCATTCAAGCGCTTGAAGAACTTGCAGAGGGGAAAAAATTGGCGAAAGTGAAACTGCATGGTCAAACTCAAGCAGAAGGATTTTATCACAAGTTAGGATATGAAACAGCTTCAGATGAATTTATGGAAGATGGCATTGCCCATGTTGTGATGACAAAGGAACTTTAAGTGATTGTAAGTAGTGCTTGGAATTGGTTCAATCATCTAGTGAAGTAACACAATAATGCTGATGAAAGACTCATAAATCATCTCAAAAGAGACCATTACATCCTCCGCCATTCCTCAAAATAATAAGAAAAAGGCTGAATGGACAAGCATTCAGCCTTTTTCTCTTCCACATATTACTCAGCAGGAATTAATACAGCGTCAATCACGTGAATCACGCCGTTTGATGCTTCGATGTCTGCAGTAGTGACATTCGCATTGTTCACGCGTGTTGGGTTTAGTGAAATGGTCACTTCTTTATCAGCAAGTGTTTTTACTTTCATTCCATCTTTCAAGTCACTAGATAATACTTTTCCTGGTATTACGTGGTACTGAAGGATTGTTGCTAGGTCTTCACGAGCTAGAAGTTGATCAGCTGTCACCCCAAGTTCCTTTAATAGCTTGTCGAATGCTTCATCTGTTGGAGCAAATACAGTGAAAGGACCTTCTCCTTTAAGTGCATCAACAAGACCCGCTTTCTCAAGAGCGGCCGCTAATGTGTTAAATTCACCTGCAGCAACTGCAGTTTCCACGATATCCTTTGCCTCTGTCTGTTCTGCAGCCAATACGTTAGCTGTAAACGAGACAACCATCATAAATGCAAGTAATACAAATGCAAATTTTGTTTTTTTCATTTGAAAAGCCTCCTATGCTCATTGGGTTATTGTTGTAACTCGAAAGTAGTATTTGCTGTATTTACCATTTAATCCGAATTTGAGGTAAAATTTTTTCTTCGTAGTGAAATTGACGCAATAATCCTTTGACCGAGTACAATTCCAGATTCCTTTGACGCATAAATCTGTTCAATAAACGCAATAACTGCAGATTGACGCATTTTAGCTGTCTACCAACACAATTAGAGGTTCGATCCACGTAATTACTCTCCAAACGAGCGTATAAAAAACTTGTAAATATACAATTGATCAGTGCAAGCTAAAGAGCACAAAAAAACGCGCATAGAGTTTCCACTCCATGCACGGTTTTATACGTTACCCTCTTCTAAACAAATCCATCAGACGGGTCCAAAAATTCTCTTCTTTTTCTTCCGCATCTTCCGTCACTTCTTGTTCTTCTTTTTTAATGGCTTCAGTCTTTATGACAAATTGTACCGTATTTACATTCTCGTTTTTATCGGAGACAAAGGACACGGCTTCAAAGTCTGATTTATCATATTCTGAGATCATCGCGTCAATTTCTTCTTGCATCTGCTCAGGCAAATTACTCGTTGCATCATACAGCTTGGTTGTGCCAGAACGCAGTTCGCCTGTGCCATTTTCAAGTTCGGTCGTACCGCCGGAAAGCTCACCGATCCCTGAATGAATCTCGTTATATGAGCTCGACAACTCTCCTACCCCATTCGTATAGCTGACAAGACCTGAGTGAAATTCGCTGTAATTCGCTGATAATTCCGCGAGTCCTTGCTGCAGCTGAGTAAGTGAATCCATGCTGTCCATATTGGCTAAAGATGAACTGAGGCCATTAGCAATGGACTTAAGCGTGTCACCCATTTCTTTTGTTGCCGAACTTACCTCATTTAATGTAGAATCCACAGCTGCAAAGGCCGCACCTACAGCAGTATACGTGCCTTTCGCTTTTTGGGCAGCTGCATACGTGTCCACTAATTTCTCGACAACTGCGGGATCTGCTCCGCTCTCATACAGGCTTTGAATGTCAGATTCACTGATTTGGTGATCAGGAATTGCTGTCATTGCCTCATCTAATGATCCATAGGCAAGCGTGTAATTTTCCCTTAAGGTACTTAATCCAACAGATGTTTCATGCAATCCCTCTGCAATTTGTGTTAATCCTTGTGGCAGGCTGTTTAAGTCGCCTAAATCCATGTTATCTGTTACTTGGAGAGAGCGGCTGATCTCTGATAAAGCTTGATCAATTGCTTTTGAGCCATTGATTAATTCACCAGAGGAACCAGCCAGCTCGCTCATGCCATTCCTAAATTGGCCAGAGCCATCATAAAGACTTGCGACTCCGCTGTTCAGCTCTGAAATTCCGTTTTTTAATTCCCCGACGCCGTTATCAATCTCTTTAATTGCGTCTGATAAGGAGTTGAATTCACTTGTAATCTCCTCGATATCAGGTGAATCGATTGACATTGTAGAAGGAACCGCAGCAATTTCAATTCCATCGCTTTCAAAGTCAACAACATCTGCAGAAAGAGAAAGCTCCTCTTCTTGTTCAGGCATGACAGTAAAAGTCACTTGCTTATTTTTCCCAGCATTCGCAATCATGCCTTCTTCTGTTTCGATGTTGCTATATACGCCTTCTTCTAGCAACATCGAAATTTGCAGCAGATAGTTTTCAAAAAATGCAGGAGCTACGTCGTCGTTTGCTTGTGTTTCAATGTTTATTTCTAAGCTGCCGTCTGCTCCAGCAAGCTCGTCAGGCGATACTTCTTTTCCGTCTAGAAAATAAGTGACGGTTATATCCCATGGCAGCTGCATCGTGCCATCCACATTCCCTTGATAATAAAACGGCCCTTTTTCTGCCTCCACTTGAACATGATCTTCCATTTGTTCAAGCTCCGTTAGATCAGTAAGGTTTTTCAAGCTGTTATAGTTACCGTAATCCATAATCGTCCCAGCTTTTGATACATTTAACGTATTCACAATATACATTTGATCCAGGCTGCCATCAGCCAGTAAATTGGCATAGATGACTTCCTCTTTTGAAGCGAGCTCTCCTTCGGTTTGAGTTGTTGATGCAGCCTGAGCAGCAATCGTTTGAGGCGCTGCATCTACTAAAAAAGATGGAGCGACAAGCAGCACAGCTAGTGCAGCAACAGGCAGTCGTTTCATTTTCATCATCATTTCCCCTTATAAAAATTCGCTTTTAATGTCGTTTTGCTGATCACCTTATCAAGTACATAAAGCATCGCTGGCAGGAAGAACAGGACGAGTACGAACGCTAAAAGCGCCCCTCTTCCAAGCAGGAGTCCGATTGATTGCACGACAGGATTTGTTGATGTAATCCATAAAATAAATCCAATACTTGATAAAATCGATGCAGATATTGAAATCGAGAATGTCTTTTCATCTAATGTTTTAATAATCGCTTGCATCGCCGGCATTTCTCTGCGGTGTTCTTTATATGTTTCTGAAAAAAGAATCGCATAGTCAACAGTGGCTGCGAGCTGGACGGTGCTTATAATCAGATACCCAATAAAATCAAATGAGGTATTCGTAAAATAAGGGACAGATAAGTTAATCCAAACGGCTGCTTGAATCGTCACAAGCAAAATGATTGGCAGCGTCAACGATTTAAAGGTGATCAACAGCACAATCGCAATCGTAACAACTGTCATCGTGTTTACAAAGGTATTATCCTTTTGAACCGTATTCTTAATATCATACAATGTCACACTCTCACCGAGGCTTAACGTTGTATCTCCATAATAGGAAGCAGCAGTTCCTTGAACGGCTTCTACGATCCCAAACGGAATGTCTCCCTCTTTTTCAGTATCTGTATTAATAATGATTCGGCTGTAATTCTCTGAGAAGAACTCTTCTGTGATCGATTCGTCTAGGTATTCAGGGGGAATTCCTGCTCCGACGGTATTCACATATGAAATAATATTAGTCACATGATTCATCTCTTCTAACTCACTGACAAGCTCTTCTTCTTTTACTAAATCACCAGTCGGCACTAGTAAAACAATCGGCGTTGATTCTCCAAATGTCTCTTGAATGGCAATCAAGTCAGCTCCAGTGCGGGTTGATTCCGGCTGCTCTCCTAGTCCATATGTGAAAGCAGTGTTGCTTTGAGCTAAGAAACTAGGAACTAAGATTGCTAGAATGAGAATGAGTGTAGGGAATCTTACCTTCATAACCCGTCTGCCTAATCCTTCAAAGCTAGGAACAAAATTCTTGTGCTTCGTTTTGTCCATCCATTTATAGAATAGAAGCGTTAACGCTGGCAAGAATACCATCACGCTGATAAAGCTTAACAGGATTCCTTTCACAAGGCTTAATCCAAGGTCCGCACCGAGCTCAAAGCTCATTAACATTAAGGCCATAAAGCCGAAAAATGTGGTCGCAGCACTTGCTGAAATCGGTGAAAAGGAATCTTTCATCGCAAGCTGCATCGCTTCTTCAGGGTTATTTGTTTTCTTTCGGTATTCTTGAAAGCTGTGAAGAAGGAAAATCGCATAATCCAGTGATACGGCCAGCTGCAGGATCGGCGCTACTGATTGAGTAACAAAGGATACTTCTCCGATAAAAATGTTCGTGCCTAAGTTAATCAGAACGGATACGCCAATCGCCGTTAAGAAAAATAACGGCTCTACCCATGAAGTCGTTGAGATAACGAGAATAAAAATAATAATTGGAATGAGCAAGGCTGAAGCATACATCGTTTCCGTTCCTGCCATTTTTTGAGAGGTGGCTGTATTGACCGCTTCACCGGCCATCGCCCCTTCTTCTCCGATCAATTCATAAATCTCATCTGTGATCCGTACTTCCTCACCTGCACGAATACTAAGTTGAAATAATGCTTTCTGATCTACGTAATAAGACTCGACCGTATCAATGTCAGCGACTTCAATCGGCGTTTTTAAGTCAATGGCATCATCTAGCCACATCACATCAGATACCCCGTCAATTGAAGCTAACTGTTCTTTAACTAAAAGAGCTTCTTGTATCGTGACATTATTAACCATCACTCTTGTATCGGGTACTGAAGAAGAAAATTCATTTTCCATCACTTCTATGGCCCTTGTGGACTGGGCTTCATCAGGCAGGTAATCAACCATATTGTAATTGACAGACACAAAAAATTGCGCTGCTACAGAGATCACCGCAAGAAGCATAAATACAATCACAATGGACTTTTTATTTTTAATTATTCGTGCTGCTAAACCTATGATCATGCACCCTTTCTTGTCATTACACCATTTACACTTTATCATTATATAAACACCGTGTTGCTTCTACAACAAACAGTTCTTTATGATCCGTACTTTCCCCAACACATTTACAATAACTGTTGGATAACTTTTGACAAAAGGGTGAATCAACGTGAACGTAAAATTAGATCGACGTAAAAAATATACACGTATGGTATTAAAAGAAAGCTTAATTAACTTATTAAAGGAAAAACAAATTTCATCAATAACGGTGAAAGAATTATGTGAACTGGCTGATATTAACCGCTCTACGTTCTACTCGCATTATGCTGATCCTTATGACCTGCTTACAAAAATTGAAGAAGAAATACTAGTGGATATGTACCAAACGCTCTCAAGCTATAATTTTAATAAGGAGGATGAAGCTCTGCAGATGACCGAGAAAATACTCGAATATGTAGCGGATAACCGGAATGTGTGCCAGACGCTTCTGAGTGAGCACGGCGATCCTCAATTTCAACATAAAGTCATGAAGGTGACCTATGATTTTACAATGAAAAATTGGATGGAGATCCACAATGCCGATGAGAAAGTATCAGAATACCTCAGTCTCTATGTGATCAGCGGCAGCTTACATGTCTTGAAGAACTGGCTTGATAATGGCATGGATAAAACGCCAAGAGAAATGGCCGAGCTGATTCATTCATTTACAAGCTACGGGCTTGGTGCGATTAAATAAAGGATATGTGGGCGGGCATTATCGGTACAAGCGACGCAATTACTCTGTGAAAGCAGATAATTCTGTTTGAGGTTGACGCATATCGTCCTCCAATCAGCGCAATAAAAGCAGAGTGACGCAATTCTTCTCTCCATAGGCGCATAAAACAGCCGGACCCGCGCAATTCCTTCTTTAACCAACGCATAAATGGCTTAAAATTATACAATTCCTTTTATTCAAACAGACCAAAGGCACCCCGTTTGACAAGGTGCCTAACTATGCAGAAGTAATTGAATGAATACTCATTCAATTTATGGGGTGGTTAACTCTTTACCGCCACCTTATTTTGACTTATAACAGACCGGACAATATGAATCGAATGCCATTCTCCGCGTGAAAAACGAGTAATAGGATAGGTTTTAGGAAATAGCTCATGATTGATCTCTTCTACACTCTTGCCTTCCTCATGAAACTTTAAGATAGTGCCCTCTAAATTAAGCACATACTCTAATTTTCTAGTAAGTGCATCCCGGCCTTCCCTCATGTAGCCGGCATGACTGCAAAACACATCTTCAAAGTCATACGTTAACACTCTCTTAAGAGACGCAATAATATCAGGCACATGTTCCTCGCGCAGAACGACTTTCGTTTTTTCCTGACAATAAAGGTCCCCAGTAAAAAGCTGACCTGTTTCGGTGTTTAAAAAGGCAAGATGATCTGCTGCATGGCCTGGCGTGTTAATTACTTGCCACAATGCTCCGCTTGATTGAAAAGAATCAGTGATTGGCTGCGCTGTAAATGGTCTCCGTTTGCCCCAAAATAACTGGCGGTAGAGCGGGTAATCAGCTTTCTTTTTACAAGAATCAATCATTAAGTTGTTCATATAGATAGGAATACTAAGTTCCTTTTGCAGAAAAGAGGCGCATCCAGAATGATCTTCGTGATAATGAGTGAGGATTGCTTGATCAATCTTCAATTCTTTAAAAAAAGGGATAAAATGCTTTTCAAGAGACCTGGCTCCTGCATCAATTAAGATCCCGTCTATAAAAAAGCTATGAACATTCAGGTGGACTCCCTTAATTGAGATTGAGCCGTTCCCCATAAGCACTCCGTTAACAGTCTTCACCTCAAAGTGTTTCTTCCCCAGCATACACGCTCGACTCCCCTCTCAAGTTAGTTGTAACAGTAGTTTACCACAATTTAACAAGAATGCTGATTTATTATTTGAAAATTAAAAGAGATTCAACGGGAATCTCCTGTTGAATCTTGGGATAAATCTTAATAATGATTATGTTCTTCTTCAGCAGCCAGCGCATCTTCTTTTGTTTCGTGCACTGTGCCAAATGGATGCTCGGGCGGTGCATAAATGGAATACAATTTAATCGGTTCATCTCCTGTATTTGTTAAATTATGATAGTAACCAGCAGGTATGAAGATCGCATAATCATCCTCTACCTCTTGCTGCAAATACAGGTTCTCAGGAGAGTCACCCATCTGAACAATCCCTTGCCCCTCTTCAATACGAAGGAATTGATCAAGGTTTGGATGTGTTTCAAGACCGATATCATCTCCGACATCAATACTCATTAACGTTAGCTGAAAATGTTCTCCAGTCCATAGGGCTGTTCTAAAATTGGTGTTCTCTTTTGTCGCTTCCTCAATGTCTACAACAAACGGCTGGCCGCCGTAGTCCTCTGCCCGATGTTCGATGTCATAGCGCAATGAATCAAGACGAGCAGCATTTTCTTGTTCGCCATTTAATGCCCATAATAGTGTTTGCTGTACATCCGGGTGCTGCGGGACCATGCATGAGCGGTGGTACTCATTTAACCCTTCGATTTCTAATTCATACGCCTTCTGCAGTCCTTCTTGGTAGCTATTAACAGAAACAGGTTCAACATCATATACAGGATGGCTGCCAGTAAGATTTGTATACAGATTAGTAAATTGTGATAAGTACGCCTTCTTTCCTTCGAGGGCGTAAAGGAGATTATCTCTGTGCTCTTGATTAGGAGCCGCATTCGCTAATTGTGTATAAAGCTGAACTGCCTTGGCCTCCCTTTTCATACCCTCAAGCAAGGCATCCGCCGCTGCTTGCTGATCATTCTCGAAGCTGTTTCTAGGCATATGATACGACTGGTTTACATATGGGTTTGAATTAGGGTAATAAGGATTAGTTCCTTGTCTTCCATAATGCAAATTGGTCATCCCCTTTATCTAAAGTTATCAAAATCATCATATGCCTAAGGAGAGATAACGTACGTAATTTGATGGAAATTCTTTTTTTGTAGGTCTTCAGCTGTTGCGATTGTTGGGATTGTATCTTTTGAAGCTACTTATGCGTCTGTTCATGAGTTGATTGCGCTGATTCATCTTGTTATCGCCTCGGTTGACAGCATTATTACGTTAATCCATCGTCATTGCGCCTCTTCACTTCACTACCACCATCTCACCACAAAAACAGCTGCCCTCACCGAAGGCAGCTGTTCCATATTAAATCTCAATAATAATCGGGATAATCATCGGCTTACGCTTTGTTTTGGAGAAGAGAAATTCGCCAACTGACTTTTTAATCTGCTGCTTAATTGCTTTCCACTCCATTTTGTTCTCTTCGCGCAGCTCAGCAATACTCTGCTTGATGCGTTGGTTCACTTCATTCATCAGTGCTTCAGATTCTTTTACATACACGAATCCACGTGAGATCGTATCTGGATCTGAGATTAATTCTTTTTTGGATTTGCTCATGGTCAGCACAACAACGAGCATCCCGTCCTCAGAAAGCTGTTTGCGGTCTCTCAGAATTAAGTTCCCAACATCACCGACACCCATGCCGTCCACATATGTATGTCCTGCGTGGACTTTTCTTGTTTGACGGGCTTCTTGATTTTTGATATCAACCACATCTCCATTTTTCAAAATGAATGTATGGCCTTCTTGTACCCCGACTGATTCAGCTAACTGTTGATGCTTGTACAACATCCGGTATTCGCCGTGGATCGGGATGAAATATTTTGGCCGCATGAAGCTGAGCATTAATTTTAAGTCCTCTTGATATCCATGACCTGAAACATGCATTCCCGTTGTGACACCTGATCCATAGATGACATTTGCACCTAAAGCAAATAAGTTATCGACTATCGTCGTGACGCTTCGCTCGTTTCCTGGGATCGGACCCGCTGCTAAAATTACTGTATCCCCGTGAAGGACATCGACTCCTCTAAAATTGCCAGTTGAGAGCCGGGAAAGAGCTGCCATCGGCTCCCCTTGGCTCCCGGTACAGAGAATGGCCACTTTTTCTGGAGGAAAGTCATTAATTTGCTTTTGATCAATCAACATCTCGTCAGGAACCGCTAAGTACCCTCTTTCTATCGCCACTCCCACCACATTCACCATACTGCGGCCAATCAGAGCTAATTTCCTGTTGGTTAGTATAGCAGCTTGGACAACTTGCTGCACGCGGCTGACATTTGAGGCAAACGTAGACACAAAGACTTTACCCTCTGCATCCATGAAGGCCTTTTCTAAATGATGCCCGACCATTTGCTCGGACGGCGTTAAGCCGGGTCTTTCGGCATTTGTACTTTCCGATAGTAAAAGCATGACCCCCTCTTTGCCGATCTCGGCCATTCTGTGAATGTCTGAATGCTGCTGGTTTACAGGAGTCAGATCAAATTTAAAGTCTCCAGTATGAACAATGGTCCCTTCTGGCGTTCGGAAAACAATCCCAAGACAGTCAGGAATACTGTGATTCACCTTGAAAAATTCGATTTTAATTTCCTCAAACGTTATCACTGAATCAGCTTGAATTTCAATTAATTCCGTTTCTCGTAAAATCTTATGCTCTGTTAATTTTAATTCGATCAAGCCCAATGTAAAACGTGTCGCATAAACAGGGACATTTAATTTCTTTAAAAAGAAAGGAATGCCTCCGATATGATCTTCATGTCCATGAGTGACAATGAGGGCTTTAACTCTTTCTTGGTTTTCAATTAAATAGTGAATATCAGGAATGATTAAATCAATCCCAAGCAGCGTTTCATCGGGGAACTTATTACCACAGTCCACTACAACGATTTCCTGCCCAAATTCAATCACATACATATTCTTGCCCACTTCATGAAGCCCGCCTAACGCATAGACAGACAATTGATCGCCGTTCATTTCCACTCTCATTCCTCCAAGCATAAAAATCGTTTTGCAGATAGTATGCCGTTTATAAGAAGAATCTATGAGTATTATGAAGCGTGAACATTAGAATAACCCGTAAAAATCGGTCATGAACATCGAGATGACAAGAATCGATGTAAATAGCACGAAGCTTGCAGTTAAAAGATAGCGATTGCGTTCCTCTGAATACTTATATTCCATCACGGAGCGTGTAGTTTCCGTTAAAAAAAGCATAAAGAATAATAAAATAGCTGGATCGAAAATTCTGAACATCTCGACAGAGTCTCTAGTTACATTCATAATCAGCGCAATGATCATGAGCAACAAAAATATCGCCCGTATCGTCCTATCAATCACTTTGTGACGTTTGTTTACATAACCATCTTTATTGAAAAACCCTCTCTTTTCAAGCTTCAGCAGTCTTCGCATCCCTTCGTTAAATAGAAAAAGGACTAGAGCAGTTAACAGAATAAATATGAAAAATTTCTCCCAGAAGTATGGATCAATCATTTCGTATGGATACAAGGTTATTCAATCCTTTCTGTATCGTTAATTTTGAATAGATAGTAATGGTTAAGGGACAATAGAAAATGACTTTCATTCAAAGGTGGTAGATCTTATGTATTTCTATAGAGAAGATTTAATCAACATGATTGTTCCTGATAAGCCAGATCCACATGCAGCAAAAGTCCTGCAAGAAGCGCTTGGCGGTCAGTTTGGTGAAATGAGAACGATGATGCAATTTTCATTTCAAAGCGCAAACTTTAGAGGCAAAGCGAAGCAGTACCGTGATTTAATTAGAGGCGTTTTTTTAGAAGAACTCAGTCATATTGAGCTTGTTCAATCAACCATTAACCAGCTGTTAAATGAATCAGGCGGCGATATGCCAGGAAACCAAGCGCAAGATGGAGCCCCGTTAGATGATGTCATCCAAGCTGGAGCAAATCCTCATCATTATATCATTGGAGCTAAAGCATCGCTTCCTGTTGATGCAGGCGGTAACCCTTGGAACGGCTCTTGGGTGTATGACCATGGAAACTTAGTAGCAAACCTTTTAAATAACGTGGTACTTGAATCCACTGGGGTTTTGCAAAAATCTAGAATTTATGAGATGAGCGATAATAAGACATTACGTGAGACGATCGCTTTTCTGATTGTACGGGATAACGCTCATCAAAATGCCTTTGCTAAAGCGCTAGAAACATTAGGTGTTGATTGGGGTAAGCTCTTCCCTGTTCCAAATTATGATCTTAATAAATACCCTGAGTGCCGCAAATATGTCGAGATGGGATTCCATAATGCTCAGTTTAACTTCCGTTTGGATGAAACTCGCATGGGAGAAATCTTCCAAGGAACGTCTCCAAGCAGAAATGACGGTGAATTGGCTGTTACCCCGCCGCCTAAAGGGCATCCTGTTCCAGAAATGCCTGATATGCCAAATGAACACGCACCAGGTTTAACGGATTTAAATAATTAATGTAACATGTATGAGCACCCATGCTTAAGTGGGTGCCTTTAGCTTATTTTCAACCTGCTAAACCAGGACTGCCAGCAAGATCATCAGCATAAACAAAAAAGAAATTGGTACAAACCATTTCGTATGTATTCAAGATTGACGCCTCTTATTTTTCTAGGAATTCATCGGAAAAGCTCCCACCATGTGAGAGCTTCTTTTTTCTACCAGAAGAAAAGGTTACAGAAACATCTACGTCTATGGCAGCAGCGGCAGCAGCACTTTTTGCAGCAATGGTGATGGTGATGGCGACGGTCGTCACGCCTGTCATCGCGTCTATCACAACGATGGTCACGCCTGTCATCACGACGATCATCACGACGGTCGTCACGTCTATCATGGCATCCACAGTCATGGTGGTAACACATATCTACACCTCCTAAAAGAGAGATACTATATTATATAAACTCATATAATAGATGTATCCGCTATTGCTAGAGGTGTGAATAAATTGTGCTGATTACCATAGTGGTTCGTCTAGTAGTTAAACTATCTTTTCGGTTTCAGCCGTTGAAATAAACTGCATTATTCTTCTTTCATCGGTTGTTTTTTCTCGAAGGTAGTCTTCTTTGTCAAAATAGAGAATGGTGCTTATAGTAGCTAGGGATCCTTTAAACTCGTGTACACTCACGACACCACTCCTTTTTTTCTATTGCTCGGGAGTTTTCCTAACCTTTTCTCGAAGGAATAAAAGCACATAAACCGCTACACTGCATATGAGCATAATTCTCACGGCCCCAACCGTCACATCGAAATTTTGTTCAAGCACATAGAAAGTTTCATTTGGGTGCACATACGGTATATAGAAAAAGACCTCTTCTCCCCTGTACACGTACAATGAAATAATAAGACCGAAAATGATACCGCTAAAGAGAGACAGCCAACTCTTCTTCATCACCAATCCCCCTTCAAACGGAATTGTTAAGCCTTTGTTTTAATCAACTTTCTCAGTTTACCATCAATAAGTGGAAAATTTAAGAATAAATGTGCTATTTTAACTTCTTATTCTATGTTAAAATCATCGATACCTTCTATTTTTATCGATGGCAAGGATTTGATTTCATTAAAACTTTATGTAATCTTGAGCAAATGAAACCGCTCAAGAATGAAGTGTTATTCATTACAAATGACCTGGCAATTACCTGCATCATCACAGACAATATCGCAGTGAATCGTCTCTCCACCCTCCGCATAACAAACGAGTATACAAAATGGTCCATTACAAACTAGTTCACAATTATCAGGAATGTCTGCAATTGGGATGGTTCTAATGTTTAAAAGAGACTTAAACTGTTTTAATAGTTCACGAATCGTCTTTTTACAGCAGCAGCTCTTTCTTTTCTTAGACATGACTCTATCACCTCCTCTCTCTTAACCTATGCATCGCACAAGAGAAAGGTATAGATGTTTTAAAGAAGGATAAACAAAACGGGCTGCCCTCTCTTTTACATCTACTAGTAATAGACGAAAGAGACCTAATCATAGTAGATTTGGTCTCTTTATAGAGATTAGTATAGGTGATCTGAAAAATTTTAAAAGACGCAACAGTGATCCTGTTGCGTCATACCTTTCTTATATTTCTTTCGTCCAATTTTCTGCTTCCTCTTCACGCATTTGCTTTTCAGTTTCTGCTGGATAAACCGTTCTAAATTTATGAGAATCTTTTGGTATGATCTCGACCATTTTCGCAATCATTTCTTCAGGGTCAAATTGATCTTCTACACCTTTATCCTTTTCTTTCATCTCATCAAACGGCGAGTAATGGATGCCTTCACGCAGCCAGTCCCATTTCGCTTCAACCGCACGATCATTAAATCCTGTCGCAAACGGTCCTGGATTAATGGTAGCTACTTGAACACCAAAATAGTCCATTTCCTTTTGTAATGATTTAGCCACAGCTTCAAGTGCATGCTTGGTTGATGCATAAAGCCCTGCATAAGGACCCGCCATCGATCCGGCCATGGATGACATAAAGATGATCTTTCCTTTTCCTTTCTTTACAAACTTTTTCGCCGCAATTTGCGCAGTTTCAAGCGTACTAAATACATTTACCTCAAACATTTCACGAAAAATAGACATTGGTACTTCGCCTAGAGGTCCCCCTTGATTAATTGCTGCATTGGCAACAAAGATATCGAAGTCTCGGCTAGCCATCTTCGCTCTTTCTTCTGGGCAAGTAATGTCCATTTTGAACACATCAAGCTCAACCCCTTCAGCTTTAGCAGCCTCTCTAAGGGAAGTGACCTGGGCATCGATCTCTACTCCTGCCATAACTTGATGCCCAGCTTTCGCAAGGCCGATAGCGGTTCCTTTGCCAAGTCCTGTGCCAGCTCCTGTAATAAGAATTGATTTTGTCATATGTACCGCCTCCTTGAAATAGATGCTAATACCCATCTATTCCCTGGTAAGGATGAGATAAACGTATAATCAGAGGCGATGAGTTATCATTAGTTCGTTCTGCTTTTTTTGTCTAAGAACCATACGTTCACTTCACCTGCATCACCTATAGTGAGGGGAACTTGATCAACGGATGTGTTGTCATCTTGCTCCGAAAATCCCGCAATGATAAACTGTCCTTCCTTAACGGTGTCTATGTTGTCTAAGGAAGCTTCACCTAATTGTAATTCTTCTAATACAAACCAGCTTCCGCCTTGTTTCTGGACAGTAGATACGTTGATGGTCTCATTTGCGGAATAAGCGATTGCCATTGTTTCTTCATTAAGTGCAGCTTGAGAAAGAACGCTATCTGGTTGAGCAGGTAACGCGTCCTCTGGTGTTTCCCCTGCTTGCATACAGCCAGCTAACATAATAAATATCATAGAGGTTACAAAGATCGATTTTAGTTTCATTTGAATCACGTCCCAACATCATTTGTTGTTACTATATTCCCCAGACAGCACTCCCATATGTATAAGGTCATGCCATTTGCCTTCCCGGAATAGAACTTCTCGGCTCACACCTTCTTCTTTGAAACCGAGCTTTTTATATAAATGAATAGCCTTTTCATTCATTGAATAAACCTTAAGAGAAATACGATGTAGATTCACCTCATAAAAGGCATAGTCAAGCAATACAGTGAGAGCTTCTTTAGCGTAACCCTTTCCCCAATACTCTTTATTGCCAATGTCAATAATACATTCAGCATTTCTATTTTTCATATCAAGTTGAACTAAAGAAATGATACCTAGAGTTTCTCCGCTGGAAATGTCAACAATCATATAGCTTTTAGAATCAACAGAACCGATAAGAATATGTTGAACAAAGTTCCTAGTTTCTTCGAGTGTATAGCTATCTATATAAGGGCTCGTTGTTTTCATTACCTCCACGTCATTCCGCCAGCTGTGATATAACTCAACATCACCTTCTGTTACTTTTCTGAGGTGAATTCGTTTTGAACGCAACATGCTATTCCTCCACTCTTTTAGGTATTAATGAATTTCCCTTAACAAATGAAATACTTAAGATCGTAAGCCAGACAAAGAAAAGAATCCCAATGACCTCTGTTACATCGTGCATCACTTGGCTGCCTTGCATTAAGAAAAACCATGCAATGAAATAACCTACGATTAATAACCCTCCAACAATATAACCAAATAGCTTAAACCGATATGAAAAGCCCACCTCTTTAAGGGCTTGAGAATGTAAAATGATCCATATCCCAATCAAAAAGTTAGCTAATATGTAGATGCTTGTTGATAAACCACCTTCCATCATAGACCACTCTATGAGAAGGGCTGCAAATTGTTTAGTGGTTTCATCGACTGCTTGACTGTATAACTTAATGGCATAACTCACAGCAGCGGCTTGTAGAATGAATGATAAGGCATACACGATAAACCCAGCACTGCCACATATAAGAGCGATAAGGTTTTTCATCTGAAAAGAACGAATCCCGCTGCACAAGTGGTAGATTCCGATTGGTATGACAGAACTTATTAAAAGAATAATAGCTTTTGAGCCATGGTCAAACCCAAAATAACCTGGAAATTGACTGTAATAGTCAAGCACAGAGATTGAAAGTCTTGCTTCTTGATCAATAGCTATAGGATTCTGTATCTGAAAAACAATGTTTATCACCATCCACGTAACGAATCCTGCTACGTGGAATAATCCGATCCAACCAATAATCCTCAATGATGCTCACCTCTTCAATATGTATAAATATTATCTCACTTTCCTTATATTAGCAGATTTGAATGACAGTATGGGAATTTATACCTGGTTTTGCTTGATTTTATATGATTTGAAAGTCATTAATTAAAATAGAGAACAATTTATAGTAAAAGGAGAGATGCAAATGTACAGAATAACTGTAATATCAGTGCATATCCTTATTATTTTGTTTGCTACCATGATCGGTATAGCTGGGATATACAATCCTTCAGCTCCCGACCCTAACCGTACATTCACAACGTGGATCGCTGCCATTCTCATGTTTGATATACTTGTTATCCTATCTGCCTATATTCTTTTAAACGTAAAGAAAGGATGGTTATTTGCACTGTTTGTGTTCAGTTTATTAGGGTTGTTTTATGTCCTGCCTGCTATTTCGTTGTTTGTAGAAGGTTTATGACTGGGTAATCGATTCTCTTCGTAAGTTCAAGCCCGTTTAGTTCAAATAAAAAAGCTTGGAATAATCCAAGCAAGACGATCAAACTTTCAACATATTCTGTTCATCGAATTCCCACATTTCACCGTAAGCGACTTCCCAATAGTAGCCGTCTAGGTCTTGAAAATAACCACCGTATCCTCCCCAATCCGTTGGTGCTGCTTCTTTTATTACACTTGCACCAGCTTGTCTAACTTGGGTTAGTACCTTGTCTACTTCATCTTTTGATTTGGTATTGTACGCAAAAGTAATCCCCCGAAATCCACCTTGATTGATGGCAGGAGGTTGTTCTTTATTAATATCTTGTGCAAGATGTTCAATTGGATAAAGTGATATTTTTGAGCCTTCATTTCTGAAAAATACAATATCAGGGCTGTCAGGATCGCCTACTACTGTGGTCTCGAAACCAATTTCTTTATAGAAGTCATGCGCTTTGGAAATATCTTTTGTCCCTAAAGTAATCAGGTTAACTCGGTTCATCTTCTACACTCCTCATATAATCAATGTAATTACCAAACTTCTTTCGCCCTGTCTAGGTTGTTCACTGTGATCAGATGACGCTGCATCTGCGGTGGACATTTTATATTATGTTCCTTAATTTTTACATTAATCAGCTCAAGGTCACTTGCACTCCTGCATGTATGAATTAAAGCTGATATCTCCTTTTGAAGCTTTAACCAATGAGGCACATACCCTGCATCTTTTGCGATCTCCTGAAACTGCTGAAAGGTATCACGTTTCATATAGTCTGAGGATAAAGGCTGCCCCTTACCCTTTAAAGTATCCTTCTCGCCTTTCTCTTCTAATATGTCACCAATAAGGTCGTTATATGGTCGATCCATCACAATCCTCCCTTCATAAAATCACTATAAAAATATATTTCGATAATCCATTGAAAAAAGCCTTCTTAAAAAGAAGACTTCAAGGATTGTTCATAAACGATTATAAGAGGGCTGCTTGAATCACTAATGAAACATAGAAGAACGTAGCGCCTAAGGTGACGAAAAAACCAAATAGGAAGTGTTTATAATAAAACTGTATAAATACGCCAATCAACCAAACTAGAAATGGAATCATAAAATAGAGTCGATAGGTAGGTTCATTCGTTTCAGCTATACCAGGCCCGCTCATCCATAGGGAAAATAATAAAACAAAAGCACCCGAAAAGATCAGCCAGATGATATTTAAACCTCTTTTCACTTCCCCACCTCCCTTATATATGTTATCTAAAATTCTATGTAGGTGCTGCTTGACTCATTCTTGAGATGATCATCCCCTAACGTTGGGTTTGATCTATGCATATATGCAATTCGTTTATCGAAAGAATGCCTCTAAGATCTTCATATCAAAGTCTTCCACTATATAATCTTCTGAATTTATATTGGCTGTATAGTTACTGTAAATCGTAAATGCATCCTGCTAACAATGAAATAACCACACACGTGTATAAGAAGCACTTAATTTTCAATCACATCCCACCCAAACAGCCCATTCTATTTATTACTTCAGTCTATAATCTCTAAATCAAATAATTCCATTTCGGTGTTATCTAAAACCTTATGTAGGTGCTGTTTAACTAATTCGTTGACTTCCTCCTGCTTGAATTGCTGTTCATTTAGAAAAAATTCTAGATTTGCTGCTTCGTTTTCCAGCTCATTTTGCAGCTTAGGAATGATTATATCCATTAAATAATAACCTAAAGAAAAAAATTGAAATTCATATTCTACATCAGTTGTTTTTGAATGAATTTGCTGTAAATATCTAATCGACTCAACATCTATTGTAACGGGCTTCACAAGTATATTAGTAGAGTAATCGTCCGTTAGCTGTATTGGAATTACTTCTTCATAGGGAAATTCAGTAAAAAGGATTAAATCATCATCAGTCGTCAGAAGAACAGGATTTTCGTAGGAATGCTCTAAGATTTCATTGGAACCACTAATGACAGTCATATGATCATGCAGCCAAGCTTGTGAATATTGATTTGAAATGAACATGTGTGCAGGGATCATAATGATTAGGAAGACGATAGAGACCATCCATTTGTTTAGTTCAATTTTAAACAATTTAAGAAATAATACAGTCAACATTGTACAAAGCAGGGTGAATATTGTTTTAGAGGGTATGTTTAATAGGGTATATATCCACTCTGGAATAATGATGCTCAACGCTTTTCTCCTTCTACAAAAGTAATGACTCTATCATCATAGCACATTAACCTTCCATAATTAAGGTTTATATACACTAAATACCATGTGAAAGTGAAGATTCGCCCTTACTGACTCCCCGCGCATAGTTGCTGTCATTTCAATTGTATCTTTTCCCCTCGTTTATGCGTTGGGTGGAAAGGTAATTGCTCTCTTCTTTCGTGTAATAGCGTCGGTTGGGAGCTTATTTGCGTCAATCCCTTCCTATTGCGTCCCTTCAAGCTGGATATGCGCCGGTGCTGAGAACTATTGTATAGATTGAACCAATAAATGCGCCGGTTGACCTTACTCCCACCGCCTTCCCTTCTCACATCCACACAAAAAAAGAAGCTGCCCACAGGACAGCTCCTCTTCCCTTATATCGCAGCCATATGGCCGGGTTCGGTTGAGTTATGATTAATATTTAAATGAACTTGGCGTACTCGCTTCTCTTCTGCTTTTTCAATACGCAAGTTTAAGTTCTGATAATGGAATTCTTCGCCTTCTTTAGGAATGCGCTGAAATTCTTCAATCAGCCAGCCCCCTACTGTATGATGAGTAGTCACTGGAGGTGCGATATCAACAAGCTCAGCAAAATCATCAATCGAGTAATCAGCATCCACCACATAGCTCGACGGACCGATTTGTCGGACTTGATTAATACTGACATCATGCTCATCCCAAATTTCCCCTACAATTTCTTCAAGAAGATCTTCGAGTGTGACAAGACCTGATGTTCCTCCAAATTCATCAATAACAATCGCCATATGCACCTTTTTCTTTTGAAGTTCAGGTAATAACGATGAAATTTTCATAGATTCTACGACAAATAAAGGAGGTCTCATTAATGAGCGCACATTAAGTGTTTCCCCTTCTTCGATATACGCCGTAAGAAAGTCACGCTCTGAAAGGATGCCGACCACATTATCAATGGTCCCTTCATACACAGGGATTCTTGAATAATGCTCGGTCAAAAATACATGTTTAATCAACGCAATATCTTGGTCCACCTCAATCGCAATCATATCTGGACGAGGCTTCAAGATTTCTTGAACGATAATGTCATCAAATTCGAGTGAACGGTGCACCATTTCTTTCTCGCTTTTACCGATGACACCTTCGTCTTCACTTATTTGAACGAGCATTTTAATTTCTTCTTCTGTGACAGATGGAGTCTGATCTTTACTTTTTACAAAGAGTGAGATCACATTCTTAATTTGCAGAAACACCCAAGTGACTGGATAGAACACTTGAATGAGCAAAAATAAGAACCCTGATGTCTTAAGCGCATAGCCTTCTGCGTACTCTTTAGCCAATGATTTAGGGATAATCTCACCAAAAATCAACACTAAAATCGTAACAACAAATGTACTGATAAACACTCCAAGACTTGGACCAAACAATTGGATCGCAATTTGTGAAGATAGCGTTGCAGCCGCAATATTCACCAGGTTATTGCCGACCAAAAGTGTTGAGAGCGTCTTATCAAAATTCTCAGCTATCTGGACTGCCTTTCGCGCCCCTCTCCTTCCCTCATCCTCATAATGTTTCAAACGGATTTTATTTACACTCGAAAATGCCGTTTCCGCTGAGGAGAAAAAAGCGGATAACCCTAACAATATGATAAAAAACGCAATCAAACTCGACGGAACATCGTCCATCTATACATCACACTCCATAGTAGTATTACTTCTATTTTATTACGAATTCTGAATTTTCACCACTATTTTTTTATTCTCAGCAACACTCAACAGCTTTGCAGCCATCCAGCCTAAAATGATGGCTCCGATACTTAATAGATGGTCTTCGGTGAAACCCGGAAAAATAACGACAATTGATCCTGCTATAAAGCCAATCATGATCGCATACGTTTCAAGTTTAAAGCGTTCAAATAAAAACGTAATTAATTTACTCGTTAATACTAATCCAATTCCAATCCCTGCCCCTACCGTAAGAATGACTGGGATATTGAAGGAAGATAATGCGTTAACGACTGTCGGATAAACCCCGAATAGCAGGAAAATAAACGATCCACTCACACCAGGCAGAATCATTGCTGAGCTTGCGAGCCACCCTGCAAAGAATAATAGGATATAATCACTAAAGCTTAAACTAGTCATCACCTCTGCCAGCTCATTGCTTTTAAAGAAAAACGTTGAAGCAACAAGAAGCGCACCAATAGCTAATAATCCATAATGTCTGTTAGTAAAGTTCCGTTTATAATCAATCTCCTTTAATAAGGAAGGAATGATCCCAATGACTAGACCTAGAAAAAAGAAAAATGTCGGCTGCGGGTATTCCGCAAGCAGCCATTCAATTAGATGACTAATCGTCAGTAAGGCAATCACGATCCCCGTTCCTAGCGGGATTAAAAACATCAAATGCTTCTTCCAATCCTTTGTAAATAAGCCGTTGATTGCAGCGACAAGGTTTTGATAAATGCCTAGCACTAAGGCGATTGTTCCACCGCTGACACCAGGAATCAGGTCAGACACACCCATCGTCATGCCTTTAAAAATATTTCTCCACTCAAACAAAATTGTCTTCTCCTTTATAAATAATGATAAAGATTATCATAATCGATAGGCTTCAAACAAACAACTAGTTTGTCTATTTGTCCATAATTGTTCAAACCTGTGGAGAATATTGAAAGACAGACAGCAACAGCATAGAATCTCTAATAGAAAGCCGATCGATACTACTGAAAGTTCCACCACCTAAAGTAGTTGTTGATTCCCGCTGCAGGGACTCGCTTTCCGCGGGCGGTCCAGGAGCTTCTTCGGTATTTTTACACCTGTGGGATCTCACCTTCTCCCTCGTCCCGCTGGAGTCTCGTACCTTCCACTCCATTCAACAAAGGAAAAAGATTGTATATTGCCCCATCATTATAAGCAGCCTTATTAAACTAAGTTGTCGATTTAAGTTTTTTTTATTTGAACTGACCCATAAGCAAATCACTCCACTGAATAATTACAGAAAGCAATAGCCCAGCGGATGAACTATACGGAGACTTCTACGGGGCCTAGAGCAGGAGTGAGATCCCACAGGGCATTGCTGTACTGCACCCATAAAGTTGGACACTTTTTTAAGCAGCTTTTTGGGTACTGAGTCGATAAGCTACTGGACTTTTCCGGTTCAATCTTGATTTAATTCTCACATGGTTGTAGTAATAGATGTATTGTTCTAACTCTTCTTTGAAGTGTTCAATACTATCAAATTCGTTTAAATAAAGGAACTCCGATTTCAGGATTCCAAAAAAGTTTTCCATGACAGAATTATCGTGACAGTTGCCTTTTCGAGACATACTTTGTGTGATGTTATGTTCTTTCAGTTTCCTTACGTAAGGGGCCATTCGATAGTGCCAACCTTGATCAGAATGAATCAAGAGATCATCGCCTTTATTTAGGTGCTTTAACCCTTGGTCCAACATCGTATCGACCAAATCATACGTTGGTCTTGATTGGAGCGTATAGGTTATCAGTTCGCCGTTAAACAGGTCAAATAGTGGAGACAGATAGAGCTTCTGTCCAAACAATTTAAATTCCGTAATGTCTGTCACCCACTTTTGATTAGGCTTCTCGGCTCTAAAGTTACGGTTTAGGATGTTTGGAGCTGCTTTTCCAACTTCTCCTTTATATGATTTGTATTTTTTCATTCGTACAAGGCATTTAAGCCCTAGGTCTCTCATCATTCGAAGCACTTTCTTTTTGTTAATCGCATATCCCTTTTCCTGAAGGAGGTCTGTAATACGACGATAGCCATATCGACCAAAGTGCTTATGGTAAATGAATGCAATTCTTCTTTTCCATTTTCGATCAGGATCTGGTTCGCTCCATTTTTTTACAAGGTTATAGTAAGTGCTTCTAGGCATCTTGGCTATCTTTAACATTCGAATCACCGGGAATTCGTTCCTTAGTTCATATACTACTTTCGCTTTGATTTTGTTGGTGATTGTTTTTCCTGAACTAAGGCTTTCAGCTTTTTTAAATACGCATTCTCCATACGCAGGTGTTCCAGTTCTCTTTTCATCTCTTCTATCGATTGGGTTGAAGAGTCGCTGTTGCCCTTGTTTTTATTCTGATTAGAAGTCATTGTAGAAAGCCCCTTTTCTCTTGGTTCAAGGGCATCTTCTCCAGCTGTTTCCCACTTTTTCTTCCATCTGCGAAGCATACATGGAACGGGAATATGAAAAATGGCTGATGCCTCTCGAATGGAGTAATTCTCTTCGGTCATAAATTGAATTACTTTCAGTTTAAAGGCAGCTGAATAGTTTGTATAGGGAAAGGTAAAAGCTTGATCTCCATGATAGCGAACTAACATCACCCAATATCGCAGCGTCGAATCATCTACGCCCACTTGATTCGCAAGTTCTCGATAACTGATGATTTCATTTAGATAACGTTTAGCCGCTTGAAGTTTATATTCCTTAGTGAACGTGGTCATTGATGAAGGCACCTCCTATTGTTGATTGAGGTGTCCAACAATAGGGGTGCAGTACAATTGCCCGAGGAAGCTCACTAGCTTCCCGTGAAAAGCGAAGTATAGTTCAGCAGCGTTGAATCCGCTATAGCCCATGTTTAGGGTATTTGGAGTTAAATAAGCTTTGAAGCGATTACTATATCACTCCACATAATATTTACAAAATGCGATAATCTAGCGAAGCCTAATTCAGTAGCGGCGAGTACGCTCTTGCCACGCGTTTGACAGCTTTTCAGTGGACAAAAGCCGACCCATTAGTGAGCCGGCTAAAATAACGTATTTATTATTCATACCTTAATGCATCTACAGGCTGTAGATTTGACGCCTTTAATGATGGTAAAATTCCAAATACAATCCCTACTAACATGGAGAATATCAGTGACCCAACAATAGCAGGAATCGAAATCATAAATGGCATATTAATAATTGTTGATATAATCTTTGCAATGCCGATCCCACCAGCAATTCCAAGGACACCGCCTATACTAGTCAGCACGATCGCTTCCGTTAAAAATTGCAAGAGGATGATGTGACGCTTTGCACCAAGTGCTTTTTTGATGCCGATCTCTCTAGTTCGCTCTGTGACGGATACGAGCATAATATTCATGACCCCGATTCCCCCGACAAGCAAGGATATACTTGCGATCCCTCCGAGCAATAGGGCAAAAGCCATGTTAAATGCGGCGATCTCTTCTGCAATGGCTTGCAAGTCCATGACATTGTACATCGCCGTTTCCATCTCGGCAGGAGACAGGTCGCTATTTAACAAATCAGCTGCAATCATACCCGCTTCTTGTATATGTTCTGAAGATGTAGCTTGCACAGCAATCTGAGTCGGGGCATCAAATCCTTCGATAAACGGCCAAACCCCACGTGGGAAGTACATTTTTGGCTCCGTCCAACCCCCGTAAAACATGCTTTCCTCTGTCATCTCTGTGAATATTCCTACGACGCGAAACGGGATCCCTTTGACTTCTATAAATTCACCAAGCGGGCTCTTATCTGGGAATAATTCTGTTTGAACATCTTCATTAATCATGACGACTTGAGCTGTTCCGGTTAGCTCATTTTCGGTGAGAGGTCTGCCTTCTACGATGGTGATAGGAAAAAGATCAAAGTAGGCTTGATCCACTCCAATTGCTCTTGGGTAGGAAAACTGCGTTAAATGAAAGGCAGGTGCATTCCATGACTCATGATACAAAGAAATTCCATTTACTATATCGAGGCTCTCGATTTGTGCAACGGTTTCTTCTTTTACAGGGGGAGCAGAAAGGTAGGAAGAGGTATTATAATACCCTTCGCCTATCATGCTCTGCTCCTCATACACGACGTTTATCGTATTATTTCCCATCCCAACTAAGTTGCTTTTAAGCGCCTCGCTCTGTCCTTCAATCATGGACACAATCGCAATGATTGCCGCAATCCCAATGATGACACCAAGCATAGTTAGTGTGGAGCGCAGCTTATGAGCGAAAATGGATTGAAACGATATTCGAATATTCTCAAGCACTTGGGATCGCTCCCTTCTCACTTACTAGTAATTCGCCGTCACGGATATAAACGACTCGATCCGCTTGATCAGCGACTTCTTGGTCATGCGTAATCATAATGATCGTAACGCCTTCTTCATTTAACTCTTTAAATAGCTGCAGAATTTGTGCGCTTGACTTTGAATCAAGTGCTCCAGTTGGCTCATCCGCTAAGATAAATTTAGGCTCGTTCACTAAGGCTCGAGCAATCGCTACCCGCTGCTTCTGGCCGCCTGACAGACGAGTTGGGAGGAAAGAGACTCGATCACTCAAGCCGACCTTACTCAGCACTTCTAACGCCTTTTCTCTTCTTTCTTTCTTCTTTACTTTGCTGTATATCATCGGAAGCTCAACATTTTGCAGAGCACTCAGCCTTGGCAGAAGGTGAAAGGTTTGAAACACAAAGCCAATTTGCTGGTTCCGAATATCAGCTAGCGCTCCTTCTCGACTTGCTAACACATCTGTTCCATCAAGTTGATAGATACCTGTTGATGGTTTATCAAGGCATCCTAAAATATTCATTAACGTCGATTTACCAGAACCAGACGGGCCCATAATGGCAACAAATTCCCCAGACTCAACCGTGAAATCGATATTTTTGAGAATCGTTACATCCTCTTTTCCTAGCTTGAAGGTTTTATAGATTTTACTCAAATGAATCATGGTAGATCGTAACCTTCTTTCCTTCAGTTACAGATGGATCTGGGTAGACTAAATAATCATCTAGGGAGATCCCGCTAACAATTTCGATTGTATAATCCTCTTCAAATTCAGCCCCTGTTTCTACGACTTGTTTCGTTGCTTCCTCTTCTTCATTAACTAGCCATACATAAGGTGCATCATCTTCAAATACCACAAAATCACGCATCACTCTTATGGCATCTGCCTCGCTGCTTGAATCTTCTGAGACAGGTTCTACATTCACATGAAAGCCGATTTCTAACCCGTCATGCTCCTCAATAAGCACGGTAAAAGGATAATTAGATGATTGGGGGTTCGACTCGCCGTAATAATCCATCATCGGATCCCCTTGGTCATTACCTACAGGCAGTTTCCCAATTTCAATAATTTTACCTAGCCATTCTTCCTCACCGCCTGCTTTTTTGGTGATTTTCACCATTTGGTCAACTTCAATAGAGTCTAATAAAAATTCATTGATCTGACTTTTAACTAAGTAAGAGCCTGTAGAAACGATTTGAATAAATGGACCAGGCGCCTGTTCCATGCTAGCCCCGTTCATCACATCTTCATTGACAGACTGTACAATACCTTGACTATTACTAACGACGGTTGTTGAATTTTCTTCCTCTTCCATATTAGCAATTTGCTTTTGCAGCTGAGCAGCTTCAAGATTACTCATGCGCAGGTCAAATGAAATTTGGTCAAGTTCTTCTTGGATTAGTTCTTTTTCCTCTTTATCCTGTGTTTCTTTAAGGCTTTTCTCTATTTTTTTCTTTTTCTTATCTGTTTGGTTGATCTGAAGATAAGACATCTCAAGCTGCATTTTTAGCTGCTCTAGTTCAAGGGTGGAAGAATCAAGCGGTTCATAGACAAAAAGTTCGGTTCCTTCATCGATCAAATCTCCTTCTTTTACGAAAATCTCTTCAATTTTCCCTTTTTCTGCTTCATAGTATATTTTTTCATGCTTTTCAGGCTCTACTTTTCCTGAAAAGGCGGATGAAGAATAGTCGTCATAAAAAGTCATATTCGCTACTTGTTCCACCCACGGTTCATCTAGCATCGCATTGACTTCTCGATCAGTGGAAAAATATAAGCCACCTCCAATCGCAGCAGTTAAAGATACTGATAATGCGCAAATTCCTACAATTAATTTTGTCTTCTTTCTCATCATATGACCCCTGTTCTATTAGAAAATATTTCAAATAACTAGAAATATTATCTAGTATATTCTAATAATTTACAATATATTTTTTGAAATGATATAGAACGACAAAAAAACCAAACAAGTTTCCCCTGTCTGGTTCTCATAATTTATCCTACTGGCACCTTGCAGTTTATCCTGCCGGGCTGACCTTTACCTTCTTCACCCTTCGATCTTCGCTGTCTGTAATGGTTAACTTCAATCCGTCATAAATTATTTCTTCATCTATAGTCGGTACATAATGAAACCTTTCCGTTAACCAGCCTCCAAGCGTATGGTTCCGGCTGTCTGGCAGTTCAACTTTAAGCATTCTTGCAAATTGATCAAGCGGGTAGTCACCAAAAAATTCATACTCATTCGGGCCTAGCTCTGTCACGTCTTTAATCTTTTCATCATGTTCATCCCAGATCTCGCCGACAAGTTCCTCGAGTATATCTTCAAGGGTAATGATGCCAGAAGTGCCGCCGAATTCATCAATCACAATCGCCATATGAGCACGGTCCTTTTGCAGCATCGGAAGGAGCTTAGCTATTCTTAATGTCTCAACAACAAAATACGGCTTCCGCATGATGGTTCTGATATCCGTTTGTCCTTGAGTGACTAGAGCGGTAAGAAAATCTCGTTCAGATAATATGCCAATAATGTTATCAATCGTGCCTTCATACACTGGGACTCTTGAAAAACGCTCTTTTATTAAAAGGGCCGTAATTTCTTCGATGTCCATATCAATGTCAATGGCAACGAGCTCTGTTCTTGGTGTTTGAATTTCGACAACTTTAATATCGTTAAAATCCAGCGTATTGTGAAGGAGTTCCTTTTCATTTGGATCAATGACACCTTCAGCATGACTTATGGTAAATATTTCTTTTAATTCTTCTTCCGTTACTGATGGCTCGGCCTCTGAGTTTGAAACGTAACGGGTAGTGACCTCTTTTAATTTTACCAACAGCCATGTTACAGGTGTAAAAAGCTTCATTAAAGCAAGTAAAATAACGGATATTTTCAGAGCGAAGGATTCCGCATTTTCTTTGGCTAATGATTTTGGCAGTACTTCTCCAAATACTAAAATAAGAATAGTCATCACAATCGTTGAAATCAACAATCCGGTGTTGCCGCCAACAATCGCGGTAGCCACTTGAGCTGAAATAGTCGCTGCAGCGATATTGACTAAGTTATTACCAATTAAGATCGTTGAAAGCGCATGATCAAAATGCTGTGCAATATGATAAGCTTTGGCCCCGCCTCTTCTGTTTTCATCAGCATAACTTTTCAGCCTCATTTTATTCGCACTTGAGTAGGCTGTCTCAGCTGATGAGAAGAAGGCAGATAGGATGAGCAAAAAAAATAAGATAAGGACTAGGTGTAATGGGATTTCAGACAAGATAAACCTCTCCCGTGTTAAAAGTAGTAAGGTTATTTTGTCCCAATGAGGAAATGATCATGAATATAAAAAGCATGCGTAAGAAGAATCCTCCTTAAACATGCTTCGTTACAGTTATTCTACTTCCGTAGTAATCTGCCAGCTCACGCCGAATTTATCAGTTACTTGTCCATATGACGGACTCCAAAAGGTTTCCTGCAGCTCCATCGTCACATTGCCGCCATCACTTAATTTGCTGAACACTTCTTTTGATTTTTCAACATCAGTTAAAATCATCGCAATCGTTACTTGTGATCCTAATTCGTAAGGCTGTCCTGGAAACGTATCAGATATCATTAATCTCGTGTCCCCCACTTGCAAGGCTCCGTGCATCACACGATCCTTCGCTTCTTCAGGCAATGGATATTCCGGGTTTGGGGGCATGTCACCAAATGTCTGCACACCAATAAGTTCAGCATCGAAAGCATTTTTGTAAAATTCTACTGCCTCTTGACCATTTCCATTTGTCACAATATACGGAGCTAATGCTTTAATCATGTGGACACCTCTTTTTATTATAGTATGTAAGTCTGGAACATTTGTTCTTGTTTAGTTTACCATAACTTAACCAATAATTGTAATCATTTTTACCGCCAATAAATTTTTTGATTCCCCCATACATATAGGAACCTGCCTCTCATAAATATAGGTCCATAAATTCGCTTGCCTTCTTTATCAATCATGTTGATTTTATCGCTTGGTGAGAGCGTTCTCTTGTTTATTTTATAGCGGGTTAATATTTGCCGATCTTTTTGTGCGATGAGGCCATATTCATCAAACATAAACTGATCAAAACCATCCGACCCTTTAACTTGATAGCGTAAAGCCTCTTGTCCGTTTGTTAAATGAACGAGATGTAAATCATCATAATAATGAAAGAAAACATTAGATGAATTAGTCACATTTAAACCGCAGCAATCAACCATAGAATATCCTTTAGCTTCCCATACCTTTTCACCTGAAATAGAAAAGGATGTTAATCCACTGTGCCCAATCGGATCCTCCCAGCCGAAATTGCCGAAAATCCCTTCATCAAAATAACTAACCCAAATCGTATCGTTCTCGTCTATTTGCACAGTATTAATCCCATCACCAAGGGTAAACGCATCAATCAGTTGTCCATTAATATTGTATCTTCTTGCATTTCGTTCAATTCTTTCTCCATCTTTGAAACAACGTGATTGAACAAGTAAAATCGATCCGTCCTGAAAAAGATCGATTCCAGTTGGTATGAGGGGAACATTTTTTAACTCTATCGTTTGCATTATTCCATCTTTAATGATCCGAATGATCCAAGTGTTTTTCGTAACTGGTCGCTGAAAATAGTCCAATTCAAGGACATCACTCTCAATCAAAAGCAACGTCCCATCTACTGTCACGTTGCCGCTGATAAAATGTAACGAAGACATGAAATCCATATTGTTATGTAACTGTAGCTTCTCTATTTTGATCACCTCAAAGCTATCAAATTATTTCAAAGTGTACTGTTTGCTTTAATGCTGAACCATCACTTAGGCTTTATTCGTTTTTAACTGAATTTAGCTTCATTTCGATCATCTCAGGCCGATTAAATACTCTGAGTGGAATAATACTATTTCCAAGGCCTCTATTTACGATCATCGTGGTTTCATTCATCGTGTATGTTCCTGCTGTATAAGTTGGCAGCATCCCTTGACTTGGTGCGACTAGACCTCCTATAAATGGTAATCTTACCTGTCCGCCATGAGCGTGGCCAGAAAACACTAAATCAATCGGGTAAACACTATATAAAGCCAGCCACTCTGGCCTGTGTGAGAGGAGAATGGTAAAAGCATTCTCATCAGGAGCATTTGCTAATGTTTGCTCAATTCCTCTTGTTAACTCCTCTTTATCCTCGTGTGGGGATATGGCTGGGTCATCAACTCCTAATATTCGAACTGACTGATTTCCCCGTGTAATCTCAGCTGCCGTGTTTCTCATCACTATTACACCTAGGTCTCCAAGCTTCTCCTCAAGCGAAGAAAAAGTCCCTGCCCACCACTCATGATTTCCTGTTACAAAGTAAACAGGTGCACGCTTCACTAATTCCTGCATCAGCAGGAGACTTGCTTCTTCATCATAGTTTTTTGAGTCGATTAAGTCCCCTGTAAATACGATCAGGTCAGGCTTGGACTCATCGACTTTTTCAAGCAAGAGGCGCTGATCTTTGCCAAAGGATTTACTATGAAGATCGGATAATTGAACGATTGTATACCCGTGAAATTCGGCAGGGATCTTGTCAGAGTCTATATGTATTTCAGTTGTAGTAATGGAATTATTTTGAAAGTGGAAAAAGAAAAGCATTAGCAGTGCGGTAAAAATGCTAAGAGTAAATATCTTTATGATACGTTTTGTCAAAGGTTCACCTCAAATCAGACCAATCAAATCAGACCAATCAAATCAGACCAATATTTGTTAAAAATATAGTCCTTAATCTAGCGCAGCACAATAAATTTTTTGTAACCTAGCGCATGTTTTATGCGTCCGATTTAATTGTATTTTTTCATCCTGTTTATGCGTCAGTAAGAATGATAATTGAACGCATTGATTAAGCTATTGCGCCGGTTGCCGGCTGAATTGCATCGATTGAATGTAATTGCGTCAGTTCAAGCAGGATATGCGTATGGATCAGGTGGAATTGTATACATTCGGCAGGTCATTGCGTCGTTGCACTAACAAGAAAAAACTGCCCCACGTCAGTACAGGGCAGCTCATGAAACGCTGGCAGCTTGAATTAGTGATTTCGTATAAGGATGGCGTGCCTCATCATAAAGTTCATCCCGTTTAAAGGTGTCAACCATTTCCCCGTTCTTTAACACAATTATTCTTGTACATATATAATACACAGCACGAACATCATGGGAAATAAATAAGATTGACAGATTGTGTTGATTTTGAAGTGCTTTTAGCAAGTCTAGAATCTGCTTTTGGACCGTGACGTCAAGGCTGGCTGTCGGTTCATCACAAACGAGTAAAGAAGGTTCTAAGCTGATAGCGCGTGCAATGCCGACTCGCTGTTTCTGTCCTCCGCTTAACTGATCGGGATACATCAAAGCCATTTCTTCTTTAAGCCCGACCATTTTCAAGAGGTCTCTTACGATTTGCTGCTCTTTTCTTTTTTTAGGGTAAGAAGATACATCTGCATAAGAAGGAATGATATCAGGATAATTACTTAAAGGTTCCATAATTGACTGCTCTACTCGCAGTCTCGGATTAAGTGCACTCGTTGCATCTTGAAAAATCATTTGGACTTTTTTGCGGTAAGACGACATTAATTTGCGTTTTTTTCTATTTAAACTCTCTCCGTCTAAAGTAATCGTACCGCTGGTAGCTGGCTCTATTCCAGTGAGGATTTTTGCTAGTGTACTTTTACCACTCCCGCTTTCTCCAAGGACACCAATACTTTCCCCTTTTTGGATGGTAAAGGATAATTTGTTTAATGCATGCACATTTTTATTATAGAACTTAGAAATATTTTCTATTTTTACGTGGCTCATAAATTCACTGAACTCCTCATGCTGTGCTCGATCTCATTTGAGGGAAGGGGCAAAACTGCTGAATTCAGTTGTTTTGTATAATAGTGCTGCGGTGACTCTTTGATCTTACTTGATGGCCCTTCCTCAATAACTGTTCCTTCCTTCATAATATAAATATAATCAGCTCTTTTGTAGGCTTGTGTCAGATCATGTGTAATATAAAGGACAGCACAGTTTGTTTCAATTTGAACACGTTCTAGATAATCTAAGACGATTTCGCCGCTGATCATATCAAGGGCAGAAGTAGCTTCATCACATATTAGTAATGAGGGTTTTAGCAGCATCATACATGCAATGGCTGCTCGTTGGATTTGACCTCCGCTCAGTTGAAAAGGGTAACTATGATAGACTCTTTTAGCAGGTAGATTCATCTGATCCAAAACGAACAGTGCTTGATCTTTTGCCTTTTTTCGGCTTGTTTTCTCATGACTTCTAAGGGCTTCTACCATTTGACTGCCTACTTTAAGGTATGGTGTGAAGCTCCCGCGATAATCTTGGTGTATTAGAGCAATCTCTTTTCCGAGGAGAGACCGTCTCTCTTTTATAGTCATTTCAGATATAGATTCTTCTTTAAAAGTGATTCTTCCAGACCTTTGAATCAGGCCTTTTGGAAGCATTCCCATGACTGATTTTGCAGTTAAACTTTTCCCGCTTCCGCTTTCACCTATTAAAGCCGCGGTTTCTCCTTTCTTTATGCTTAGATTCACCTTATTCAACAAGGGCGGTTTATTTGAAACGCATACGACCAAGTTCTTTATTTCAAGTAAAGCTGTGCTCATCCTTTCTCCCTCCTAGAAACCTGATTGATTCCATCTCCTAATAAGTTGAAACATAACACGGTAAACATTATGGCAAGCCCCGGATAGACCATTAATGCAGGATGTACTTGAAAATAAGCACGTCCATCATTCAGCATGGCGCCCCATTCAGGAATAGGTGGTTGAGCTCCAATACCGATATAGGATAAAGCGGAAATCATTAAAATGATTTTACCTACATCAATAGCAGCCATAGAGACAAGGTCAGAGGATATATGAGGGATAATGTGCATTCGAATGATTTTAAATGTTCCTGAATTTGCTGCCTTCGCAGCAGTGATGAAATCCTTCTCTTTTTCTGCTAAAACTAACCCTCTTACTACACGGGTGTATGTAATCCATTTCACTAAAATCAGAGCAATGACGATATTTGTTAAGCTAGGACCGAGTATACCAGCTAAAGCGATCGCTAAAATAAAGTCAGGAAAAATTAAAATTCCATCAACAATTCTCATGAAAAATTGATCGACTCGACCACCAACATATCCAGATATCAAGCCTAAAGGTACGCCAATAGCAAGAGATATAAGAATCGTAGCCAATCCTAAACCAATAGTAATTTTCGCACCATACAGCATTCTCGATAAGACATCTCGCCCCAATTGGTCTGTTCCAAGCCAATGTACCATTGAGGAAGATTGAAGACGGTTAGTCATATCAATAGAGAAAGGATCATATGGGACTAAGAAGGTTCCTAATATGGTTATCGTTAGCAAGATTAAACTTAAACCAATTCCTATAAAAAGTCCTAGGTTCCGTTTAATTGATGTTCGTGGTCTCATCAGAAGTGCCTCCATTACAGTCCCTCCTTTCCATACCTAATTTGTGGATGTAAAACGGTATATAATATATCTACAATTAAATTAGCTGTGACAACTAAGATTCCTATGACGAGAATATAGCCTTGAATGACCGGATAATCTCTTTGCATGACTGCTTGCACAATCAACTCACCCATTCCTGGCCAGGAAAATAACACTTCGACGACAGTAATTCCTCCTAAAAGACTGCCAATACTAAGACCAAGCAATGTGACAATCGAAATAAGACTCCCCCTTAACACATGTACAATGAGGATTCTGCTTCTTCTAACGCCTCTTGCTTCGGCTGCTTCAATATAGGGGCTTTTGAGTGTATGGATTAGTCGTTCTCTGAGCAGGCGGATATACATGGGTGCCATCGCAATACCTAATGTGATGGAAGGTAAAATATAATGAGCAAATGTTCCACGACCCATAACGGGAAGAATCCCCAGATGAAGAGAAAATAACTGAATTAACAATAGTCCAAGCCAAAAGCTTGGCATGGATGCACCTGCTAGAGCGATCAATCTGCTTAGCCTATCTGGCCATTTGTTTTCATAGACGGCACCAAGCATCCCTAAAGGTAAAGCAATTATAAATAACATGACTATCCCCCCTGCTGCAAGGCCAATTGTTGCTGGGAGTCTGGAGGTGATCATATCCATGACAGGGCGATTTGTAATAAGGGAATCTCCTAAATCTCCCCGTACCGCGTTTGACAGCCATTCTCTGTATTGAACAAGGATAGGTTGGTTAAATCCATAAGCCTCTCTTAATTCTTGCTCTTCTTCAAGCGTAACACCCACATCATCCACTTTTAAAATGGTCCTTATCGGATCTCCTGGAGTGATCTTCATTAGAAGGAACGTAACGAAAGAAAGCACTAAAATCATAATGATAAATTGCAGCAGCCTTGAGCTTACTACTTTTACTATTTGTTTCCGCCAAGTCACATCTTCACTTCCTCTCCACAAAAACAGAAACAGTGAAAGTGCTTATTTCACACTTTCACTGCAAACGTTTATTCAACATCCAACGTATTTGTAATTAAATAATACTCTTCAGAACCTGGCTTCCAGTTCTTAACACGTTCATTGACTCCTACAATAATATGAGGATGAAGGAGGAATGAGTGAGGAACTTCTTCCTGAATTACACTAACAGCTTGTTTCTTCAACTCATTACGAGTTTCTGGGTCAGCCGTTCTATTAATCTGATGAGTTAGTTCGTTTAGCTTTTCAATATTGATCTGCCCAGGGTTTAGTCCACCATTCGGCAAGTATGCTACATTTAAGAAGTAACCCCCATCTCCTCGTGGTGCAGTAAGATTACTGTAAGTTGCAATGTCCCATTCATCTTGTTTTTCAAATAAATAGCTGTCAATATCTTCAATCGTTACAATATCAACCTTCACCCCTAGATTAGCAGCTTCAGCCTGGAAGTACTGTGCCATTAAAGGAAGCTCTGGTCTGCCTTGATACGTGGCAATAGTAAGTGAGAGTTCTTTTCCGTCTTTTTCAAGATTTTCTTGATCATTTTTAGTATATCCTGCCTCTTCTAACAGAGCCTCAGCTTGTTCAGGATCATAGTTAACTGTTAAGCTATCTCCTGCAAATGGAAAGTCAGGGTTAAATGGTCCACTGGCAGCTGTTGCATGTTCATTCATAATTTCTTCTACCATTACATCTCGGTTCACAATAAGGTCTAATGCTTTTCTGACTCTATTATCTTGCAGCGATTCGGATGCTTGGTTGTAGAGCAAGAAATGTACTCGCAGGCTAGGCACGGATTCGACCCGATGCTTATTGCTTGATTCAATCGGATCCAGTGCTTCAGGTGGTAGGTGGTAGGCGATATCTGCTTCACCGGACTGAAGACTTAATGCGCGTACATTGGCATCAGAATTGAATTTTATTGTTACTTCATTAAGCTTAGCTGGAGTATCCCAATACTCTTCATATCTTTCAAGGTTTATTTCACTCTCGGAAATGAAGCTTTCCACCTTAAAAGGACCAGTAGCAATTGGGTGTTCACTGATGTTATCAGCATCTGTCTTAATAATCGATGCATTTGTATGTACTAGCTCACTAACAAAAGCTGGGTAAGGTTCTTCATTTGTAAATGTAACTTCCATACCATCCGCTTCAATCGACTCAATTTTAAGCGCAGAAGCAACAGCAGCGTTCTCTTCTACAGCACGTTCAAATGAAGCCTTCACAGCCTCTGCATCAACAGGTGTACCGTCATGAAACGTAACTTCCTCTCTAATCTTGAATTTCCATGTCTTCTCATCGACCTGTTCGTACTCTTCAGCGAGCCACGGCTGGATCTCTAAATTTTCATCAATTTTTACTAGAGTTTCTGCAATCCCTGCACGAACTCCCATGAAATCTTGATGAGGATCAATGGATGAAGAGGCAAAGCTAAAAAGCATTGTTAAAGATTTTCGTTCCTCTGAATTTGTATCTGTGCTCGCATCACTTTCATTTGAGGATGTCTCCTCTCCCCCGCACGCAGATAAAAGTAATAAAATAAAGGACAGGAACAAGATTGAATGTAAACGTTTGAGGCCCATATAAATCTCCCTTTCATAAACAAAAATCGTAATCATTTCGATTTACATTGTATATGAATCCCTTCCTTTTGTATATATTTACTTTAAATTATTTTAAGCAGCTTTCACTACCTTCTTTCCTTTTTCTTCTTAATGAGAGTGGTTCTTGTGGGTTTGATCATTTTAATCCTTATCATCAAATATTTTGCTGTATGTTGCCCCTTTTTGGTTAAGGTATTTCCCTCTGTATGGGACGCCCTCCTCTGTGACTTCTGCAAATACCAGCTGGCATATTCTTCTGCCAGGTATGAGTTCAATCGGCAATCGATTAGCATTGTATAATTCCAATGTGATTTGACCGCTAAACCCTGGGTCTACCCAGCCTGCATTCTGAATAAATAAGCCGAGTCTACCTATTGAACTCCTTCCTTCAACAAAAGCTGTTAATGTATTAGGCAGGTGGATTGTTTCGAGCGTGGTTGCTAGTAAAAAGGTCTGAGGTGGTAAAATGAGCTTGTTATCCTCAGGAATTATTTCGCTATACGATACGGGTTTTGTTAAAGATAAAGTGTTCTCTTTATATTCATCAATTGTTAAAAAATGCGTTCCAAGACGCAAATCCAGTGAAGCCGGCTGAATATGCTCTTTTTCAAAAGGGTCAATGCCCAGTTCATTATTCTCAATTTTTGTTTGGATTGTTTTGCTGGATAAAATCATTATGTCCCCACTTTCTTATGCGTTTTGAAGCTTCCATCCGAATGGATCTTCTAACTCGTCCCAGTCTGACATTAATTCGCTATCGGTTAGCAGACACCTGTCTAGTTCTTGGGTGATCTCATCTTTATCTATATTTGTACCAATAAAAACAAGCTTTGTATGACGATCTCCAAATTCAGGGTCCCACTCATTCAGTAAATGAGGGTTCTCTTTAATGATATGTTTTTTCTCTGCTTCAGGAAGGCTTGCTACCCAATATGACACCGGTTCAAATTGAACAGCGGGTCCTGCTTGTGACATAAGAATAGCAAGGTTATTTCTTGAGGCGCACCATGCGATTCCTTTAGCTCTTACAACATTTTCAGGCAAATTGTGGATCATATTATATAGTCGGACTGAATGAAAAGGCAATCTCCTGCTATAGACAAAGGATGAAATATTATACTCCTCTGTTTCAGGGGTATGAGCTTTGTGACCAGCTGTAAGCTCTTTAATCCATCCGGCAGATTGATTCGCTTTTTCAAAGTTAAATAGTTTTGTATTAAGTACTTCCTTAGGGTCGACTTTGGCCTGCATGGTTTTAATTAATGTTACATCGGGTTGTAATGTGCGTAAAACCTTCTCTAATTTCTCAAGTTCATCCTCATCTACCAAATCACATTTATTTAGCAGGAGTACATCACAGAACTCTATCTGATCAATGAGTAGGTCAGCAATTTCTCGTATATCATCTTCCCCTAGAGATTCTTTTCGATCTAGAAGTGTTTCTCCAGAGCGAAAATCGTGCCAGAATCGGTTTGCATCCACTACAGTAACCATTGTGTCCAGCCGGCAAAATTCAGTCAGGTCAATATTAAGTTCCTCGTCAATATAAGAAAAAGTTTGAGCAACTGGGACTGGTTCACTAATACCTGTAGATTCAATGACAATATAATCAATATTTCCTGTTAGTGCCAGTTTCTTTACTTCGATTAACAGATCTTCTCGCAGTGTACAGCAGATGCAGCCATTTGACATTTCTACTAGCTTTTCATCTGTACGTGATAACTCGCCACCCTGTTTGACTAACTCTGCATCGATATTCACTTCACTCATATCATTAACAATAACAGCGATTTTCAGCCCATCTCTATTCTGTAATAGATGGTTTAATAGAGTGGTTTTTCCTGATCCAAGATAGCCGCTTAAGACCGTTACTGGGATAATTTTATTCATAATAGCCTCCTGTTATGTAAATCGTAATAATTACTATTTACATAATATCTTGTCTGAGTTCTTCTGTCAAAACTCTAATTTAGGATACTAAACGTGATATTTACATCCCATACCTCATAAAAAATACCAGCACAGTGTGTGCTGGTATTTTTCCATTTATGATTTAGGCATGCCATGTACTGATTTAACTTCTAAATATTCCTCGATGCCAAAGTCGCCCCATTCGCGGCCGATGCCTGACTCCTTGTAGCCGCCAAATGGTCCGTTAAAATCTGTTTCGGCATTATTAACGACAATCCGGCCGGCTCTAATGCTTGAAGCCACATAGCTGAGTTGTACAGGGTCTTGACCGACTACATAGCCTGCTAACCCGTATTTTGTATCATTGGCCTTCTCGATTGCATCTTCTACGTCACTATACGTAATGATGACTGATACTGGGCCAAAAATTTCTTCCTGTGCAATAACGGAATCGTTTGATACATCGGTGAAAAATGTTGGTTTCGCATAATAGCCAGTTGGTAATCCTTCAGGCTTTCCTGCTCCGCCGACAAGCAGTTTCGCTTCTTTTCCACCTTTTTCAATGTAGGATTGAACGGTCTCCCACTGATCCTCAGAGACAAGCGGGCCAGTTGCGACTCCTTCTTTACGAGGATCTCCGACTGGATAATTCGGAAGCAATTCAACGACCTTCTGTTCAAATTCCTCTTTCATAGATTCCGGAATCAATACTCTCGTCCCGGCTGAACAAACTTGTCCAGTATTTTTTGTGATATGAGAGATAGCAGTCTTCGCTGCATCTTCCACATTTGCATCATCAAGCACGATAACAGGTGATTTGCCACCAAGCTCGAGTGCGACTTTCTTTTTCGTTTCCGCTGCCTTTTGCATGATCGTTTCACCAACACCGCCAGAACCGGTGAAGGAAACGAAGTCTATGTCAGGATGTGAGCTGATTCCATTTCCAATGACAGAACCTGACCCATTTACAAGGTTAAATGCACCTTTTGGCAAGCCTGCTTCATGGATGATTTCAGCGACAATAATCGCAGCAAACGGTGTTTTAGAAGCCGGCTTTAAGATCACTGGACTTCCTGCTGCAATGGCACTAGCAATTTTTGTTGACAGTTGATTAGTCGGAAAGTTCCATGGTGTGATCAGCCCACTTACTCCAATAGATTCTTTTAATAGGGTGTGCCCTCCTTTATCTTCAGTAAAAGAAAAGTCAGAAAGGGATTCGATAGCCTGTTTAAAGTGCCCGACCCCCATTGGATAATGAACCTCTTCAGAGACTGATAACGGTGCACCAAGCTCATCGGTCATCACTTCAATAAGCTCCTCTTTTCTTTTTTCATAGCCTTGTACGATTTTTTCGAGCCATTCGATTCGCTCTTCTTTTGTTGAGCGGGAGAATGCTGGGAATACCGCTCTTGCAGCCTTTACCGCTTTATCTAAATCTTCCTCTGTACCTGAACAGATTTTACCCATCACTTCCTCTGTTGCTGGATTAATGACTTCAATTACTTCAGAGCCAGTCGACTCCGTCCATTCACCATTAATATAATGCTTCAGTTGATTTCGCATGGGAAAAACTCCTTTTTAATATGTTGATGTTCAATTAAACTTCTAAAATACGTGTACAGCATGTATATTCCCAGCATGTTTGTTTTTTAAACAAATAACAAATATCCGTTATTGGAAAATTGCCGCTCCTGAAATATGCTTCGCTTTCCGCGGTGAGCTGCTGAGCTTCCTCGGGTTTATGCCCTGTGGGATCTCAGCCTTGCTCTAGGCACCGCTGGAGTCTCCGCATATTTCATCCGCTAGGTTATGTGCTTATTCAAGAAATGTTGTGAGATTGAGTAGGAAGTAAGCGCAGTTCTAATAACTATTGCTTTAATCTGCCTCAGCGTCTGTTAGGTTTAGAAGCTGCTTATAATGAGTGAGCACTTTACAACATCCTTCCGCTGTTGATTGGAGCGGAAGGGACTTGACTCCTGCGGGATGTGCGTGGCCAGCGGGTACCCCACAGGAGCGTGCGACGAGGAGGCTTCCGGACCGCCCGCGGAAAGCGAGTCCCTGCAGCGGAGATCAACCATTATGGCAGGGGAGTTCATTTTTACGTGGCTATTAGGTATCCTGCTAGATCGTAGCGAGGAGGAAACTCCCGGAATGACCGCAGTAGAGTGTGCCTGCAGCGGAAATCAACACCTAATGTCAGAAGAAATATTTTCATTGGTTTCACTGATTCCTATTACACAAAACACAAAAAAAGACAGGGATGCATCCCTGTCTTTCTCCTATTTATGCATGAAAATTCGTTCCGTCAGTCGTCGCGTTAATAATTCCTGCTCGGATGACAAAGTCACCGAAGTGTTCGCCTTCTTGGCGTTCGTTTGCATAACGTGGAAGAATGTCACCAAGCTCACGCAGGATTTCCTCTTCCCCGATATTTTCACGGTACATTTTGCTTAGACGGCTGCCATCAAAGGCTGCTCCAAGATACATATTGTATTTGCCTGGCGCTTTTCCGATAAAGCCGATCTCGCCTAATGCGTGGCGGGCACAGCCGTTCGGACAGCCAGTCATACGAATCGTGATCTCTTCGTCACGAAGACCGTTTTCATCAATTATCGCATCAATCTTATCAATTAAAACTGGTAAATAACGCTCTGCTTCTGCCATTGCAAGGCCGCATGTAGGAAGCGACACACAGGCAATGGAGCTGCGGCGAAGAGCAGAATGGTTTTTTCCGTCTGTTAATCCATATTGCTCGATAAGTGCCATAATCTGCTTCTTATTCTGAGTTGATACGTTAGCGATGATTAAGTTTTGGTTTGCTGTAAGACGGATATCACCCGTATGAACCTTAGCAATTTCGCGCACAGCTGTCTTTAACTTGTATTCTTCCGTATCAACAATTCTACCGCCTTCTACAAACATCGTGAAATGCCATTTGCCGCGAACACCCTTCACCCAGCCGTAGCGGTCACCGTTGCTGTCAAATTGGAAAGGCTTTGCTTCCTCAAGACTCCAGCCAAGGCGGTTTTCTAGTTCCTCTTTCACATTCTCAAGACCAAGACGATCTACTGTGTATTTGAAGCGGGCATTCTTACGTTCAGAACGATTACCGTAATCACGTTGAATCGTAATAATTTTTTCAGCAACATCAACAATTTGATCTGGTTTGACGAATCCAATCACTTTAGCAAGCTGCGGATACGTCTCTTTATCACCATGAGTCATACCCATACCGCCGCCGATTGCAACGTTAAAACCAATCAGCTTCCCGTCTTCAATGATAGCAATATAGCCAAGGTCCTGTGAGTACACATCAACATCATTTGACGGAGGGACAGCAATCCCTATTTTAAATTTACGCGGTAAATAGAGCGGGCCATACATTGGCTCGACTTCTTCTGCATCAGGTGTAGAAGCTACTTTTTCTTCGTCCAACCAAATTTCGTGATACGCTCGTGTGCGCGGCAATAGATCATCACTTATTTTTTTGCCCCACTCATACACTTCCGTATGGATTTGAGATTGGTCTGGGTTAGAAACGCTCATCACGTTACGGTTAACATCTCCGCACGCGGCAATCGTATCAAGCATCGATGCATGAATCTCTTGGATCGTTTTCTTCATATTCCACTTTAAGATCCCGTGCATCTGAAATGTTTGACGAGTCGTCAGCTTTAGTGTGCCGTTTCCGTATTTATCTGCAAGCTCATCCATCACAAGCCACTGTTCGGGTGTTGATACCCCGCCTGCCATACGGACACGCAGCATGAATTGATATGCTGGTTCAAGCTTCTGCTTTTGACGTTCATTACGCAGGTCACGGTCATCTTGCAGGTAGCTGCCGTGGTGCTTCATCAGGCGGTTATCATCATCTGGAATGCCCGCACTGATACGATCTAGCATTACTTCCTTTAAGGTACCACGCAGCAAATTACTCTCCTGTTTAATTCGCTCCACATCACTTGGAGGGCCGTCTGGCGCTTTTAATTTCTCGTTAGCCATGTTGTCTGTTCTCCTTCCGATCCAAAATCAATATACATCACGTTGATAACGCTTTTGCTGCTGCATATCAGCAAGATACTGCTCCGCACTCTCACGGCTCATTTGCCCTTCTTTTTCAATAATATCGATCAGAGTCATATGTACATCATGGGCCATATGCTTCTCATCTCCGCAAATGTAAACAACCGCTCCTTGTTCAAGCCACTCATATAATTCCCTACTCGCCTCAAGCATACGGTGCTGCACGTAGACTTTCTCATCTGTATCACGTGAGAATGCAACATCCATTTTTGTTAATGTACCGTCTTTTAACCATTGCTGCCACTCTGTTTGGTAAAGGAAGTCTGTGACGAAATGCTGGTCGCCAAAGAATAACCATGACTTTCCATCGGCTCCTGCTTCCTCACGTTCTTGAATAAAGGAGCGGAATGGTGCAATCCCTGTACCTGGCCCTACCATAATAATTGGTGTCTCTGGATTTTCAGGGAGCTTAAAGTTTTCGTTATGTTGAATGTAAATAGGAAGCGTGTCACCTGGCTCTAGACGCTCTGAACATAATATCGAGCAAACTCCGCTTCGATCACGGCCGTGTGATTGATAACGAACAGCGCCGATTGTTAAATGAACTTCATCAGGATTGGCTGATAAGCTGCTTGCAATCGAATAGAGACGGGCTGGCATTTTGCGTAAGATGGAGATGAAGTCTTGTGCAGATCCACTCCATGGACCATACGTTTGAACTAAATCAAGCAAATCACGGCCTTCAATAAATTCTTTTAGTTTCTCATTACCTGTTGATAAAAGCTCTGTCAGGTCTTGATTAGCAGATAGCTTTGCTGCCTGCTCAAGAAGCGGCTTTGTTAACACGGTAATTTCAAAATGAGAAGTGAGCGCTTCTTTAAGCGGACGAACATCCCCTTGTTTATTGACCGTTACAATTTCTTCTGGATCCCAGTTCATTTCTTTGATGAGTAAATCTACTAATACAGGATCATTCTCAGGATAGATTCCTAGACTGTCGCCTGGTGCATACGTAAGTCCTGATCCTTCAAGCGATAATTCAAGATGACGCGTTTCCTTATTAGAGCCGCGGCCATTTAAATTAAGATTTTCTAATACTTCCGCTTTAAATGGATTCTTTCTTGAATATGCTGATTCACCACTTGCAGGTGCAGCTGCTGCTTGCGTTGGTGCACTGCTTGCGCCTTGTGCTTCACTTAAACCGCTAATGACTCCATCAAGCCATTCTGCTGCTGGATCATCATAGTCAAGGTCACAATCGACACGAGGATGAATTCGTGTGCCGCCAAGCTCTTCTAAGCGCTGATCAAATTCTTTACCTGTCTGACAGAAAAATTCATAAGAACTGTCACCTAGTGCTAAGACAGAGAAACGTAGATCGTCAAGCTTTGGAGCTCTTCTGCCGTGAAGGAATTCATGGAATGTCAGTGCACTATCCGGAGGCTCTCCCTCACCATGTGTACTCACAACGATCAAAAGATTTTGAATTTTTTTCAACTGATTCGGCTTAAAATCATTCATTGATGTTACGTTTACTTGGAAGCCTTTTTCCTCAAGGGTCTTCCCTGTCTGTTTTGCAAGACCTTGAGAATTACCCGTTTGCGAACCGAAAAGAATGGTTACTTCTTTGGAAACGGGCTGCGGGGAACTTTCTGAAGAAGCTTGAGCTGCCGGAGCTTCTGGTGCAGCCGTGGCTGCAGCTGATTGGGATGCAGCTAAATAACCCGTCAACCAAATTTTTTGCGACTCTGTTAACGTTGGCAGAAGTTGATTAAGGAGATCCGCCTGCTCCTGACTAAAAGGACTGTTAACTACCTGAAGTTGCAACGATATCCACCTCACAAATATGAACTTATCATCAGTCACTATATTGATAGAGACTACCTTTCATTCGTCTTTTCATTAACTGAAAATAAAAATAATGGTTGAATTAATGGTAAACTCATAAATCCTATAAGTCAAGTATGATTTAACACAATACAGAATGAAAGTGCATTCAATTTGAACCTCTTTTGGCTAATATATTAGGCGTGTGAGTAATGTGTGTCACTTCAAATAGAAGTTTCAATCTCATTTAAACCAAACCCTCCAATAAGCCACCACCCTTTCCTTTTTTGCTAAGATGGTTGCTGTGTTTAATTTAAGGAGGGATAAAATGACTAGATTTCCTGATGAGATCATTTCTTTATCAACGATTTTAACCAAATTGCATAAAGCGTATGAGAAAAAAGCCGGCAAGCTTGAAAATTATCATGATGATTATAAGGACTTGAAACAATACATGGTCGATTATCGAAATGAAATGGATGCTATGGAGGCGTTTAGTCATCAACGCTCTCTTACGACAATTGATAAAACTGGGGTGATGGTTGAAAAAAAGCTAGATCAGCTAGGGAAACTGATTGAATCCCCATACTTTGGCCGTATTGATTTTATTTATGATGGAGAATCTGCGGAGGATACTGAAATCTTCTATATAGGAAAGTTCTCGTTTACAGATGAAGATGGATCTATATGTATTTATGATTGGCGCGCCCCGGTCTCAGGGATGTATTATGAGTACGAGCTTGGTCCTGCCTCGTATCAGTCATTAAATGGATTGATTTCAGGTGAACTCACAAGAAAGCGTCAATTTAAGATTACAAACAGCGAGCTTGAGTACGTTCTAGAAAGCTCCACTAATATCCACGATGATATTTTGCAAAAGGAATTAAGTACAACTGCTGATGATCGCATGAAAACAATTATTGCAACCATTCAACAAGAACAAAATAAGATCGTACGAAATGAGAAAGCACATACGCTCGTTATTCAAGGCGTGGCAGGCTCCGGCAAAACGTCTATTGCTCTTCACCGCATCGCCTATTTATTATACAAAAATAAAGAAACACTCTCCTCTGATCGGGTGATGATTGTTTCTCCTAATAAAGTGTTTGCCGATTACATTTCAACTGTCCTGCCCGAGCTTGGTGAGGAACCAATTAAAGAGAATACGATTGAGGATATTGCCCGTTCAATTATGCCAGCTAAATTCTCCTTCACCACAAAATACGATCAAACCAAACGGCTGATCGAACATCATGACCCATCGTTTGCAGAGCGGATTTCGTTCAAATCATCAACAGAATTTTTCAGCCTTTTTAAAGACTACTTAACACAACTGGATACAGAAATGTTCGAACCGACAAAAATTACAATCCAAGAGATGGAGTTCACGCAGGACTATCTTAGCCGCCGTTTTAAAAGCTATAGCCGTTATCCAGTCAAGCAACGTATGGAGTATATAGCAAGGGATATCCTCGAAGTTATGAAATCCAAAAGAATGGGCGAGATGAAGCTTCCCTCAATGGGAGAAGTAACTAAGAGGCTAAAAAAGCGACTTCGCTTTAATGATCCTATGCAGCTGTATAAGTCCTTCTATGCACATTTAAACCGAACTGAGCTCTTTACCATGAAGAAAAATCAGTTAGAATTTGCAGATGTGTATCCATACCTGTATTGTATTGATTATCTAGAAGGCATCGACACGTTTGATGTGGTTGATCATCTTGTTGTCGATGAAATGCAGGATTATACGCCAGTAGAATATATGGTGCTGCAAAAGGTATTCCCGTGCAAGAGAACGATTCTTGGAGACTTCAGTCAATCACTGAACCCTTTCTCCTTGCATACGGAGACAACATTTAAGCCGATCTTTTCAGAGCCTGAGTTTGTCGAACTAAAGAAAAGTTATCGTTCCAGCTATGAAATTATCGAATTTACGAAACAATTCCTCCCTGAGAATGCTATTGAAGCAGTCAAACGTCATGGAGATAAGCCAAGGATCATCACGTATCACAGTGACGATGAGCAGGTAGAGAAATTAATAGCCTCTCTCCATCAATTTGAACAGAGCGAATTTAAAACGTGTGGTATTATTTGCAAAACAGAAGCTATGGTACAAACGTTAGATGGAGTTTTGCGTGAGAAATTTACGTTCACACGACTAGATGAAGAAAGCTCTAGCTTTTCAGAAGGAATTACACTTACTACCGTTCAGCTGGCTAAAGGACTTGAATTTGATCAAGTAATTGTTCCTTTTGTGAGTGGCAGTGCATACAGAAATGAGTTTGAAAAAGGATTATTGTATGTGGCTTGCACCCGTGCTATGCATCAACTCATTGTTATGCAAGACGCAGACGATCCGTCGCAATTGATTATAGAGAATCAAAATTAAACCGTAAGCAGGTGGTTGGGGTGTATCGAACAAAAGAAATGGCACAATTAGTGGGCGTGCACCCTAACACTGTGCGGATTTATGAAGACTGGGGCTATATCTCCCCTGTTCCTAGAAAAGAAAATGGATATCGAATCTATTCAGAAGTCCACTTGCTGCAAATGAAGATAGCCCGATTATTGTTTACATGTGAAATTGTGCAAGGAGATATGAGAAATCGAGCAAGACAAATCGTATATGCTTCAGGTAAAGAAGATTTCCAAGGCGCCCTGCAGTTAACAATCCAATACATCACTCATTTGGAGATGGAGTATCACCATGCTGTAAAAGCGGCAGATGTTGTGGAGAAATGGCTGAGGAAAGAGTCCGTACAAGGTAATCAAACGTACTCCAGAAAAGAAGTGGCCAAGCTTTTAAGTGTCACACCTGAGGCATTACGTAATTGGGAACGGAACGGTCTAATTTCAGTCCCGCGGCTTGAGAATGGATTCAGAGTTTATGGTGAAAAGGAAGTGGAACAGCTGCGTGTGATTCGCAGTTTGAGACAAGCTCATTATTCTCTCAATGCGATTTTAAGGCTGTTTAGTACAATTAAGCCTCCAGGTTCTGCAGTAATTGAGATCCTTGATACACCATCAGAAAGCGAAGATATCGTTTCTGTGACAGATCAATTAATCACCTCTTTAACACTGGCTATTACATATGCTGATGATGCCAAAAAAATATTAGTTGGTTATCTAAAAATGAATAAGACGACTGCAAAATGACTTAAATTGAGTAACAAATTAGGCATTTTACACATGTTTTAAACGACAGCATACATTAATTGAAACGAATAAAAGAGGAGTGAATGTTATCTTGAGAAATGGATATTTTAGGCAAGCTGGTCCTTCTTTTACTTCACAGCCACACCATTATTCCTATCATCCTTCTTATACATTTCAACCTAACTACACACCTTTATCACAGAATTATGCTTACCAAACCTCTCCTTATGTACCTAATCAAATAAACCAAACTAGTGTGCCAAACTTACCATTATCGCGAAATCAAACGGACCAAACCTCTTTTAATGTACCTCATCCCGGTCCTCATCAAAATTGGATTTATCAACCAAGTGATACGTACTTTTTCTTGGGAGACCATAACGCGAGCTACTACATTTTTCCGTATGAAGCTGATCCCACTACCGAAATTGTCATCAGAGGGCGATATCCCTATGCACGCTATTTCACCTTTAATGTAGCAAATATTCCAACTCATCGTTTAGTTGATGCCATAGTTGGTAAGGATTTAATTCCTGATCCAGGCAGTACGAACCCCTTTTTGCCTGGTGCGAATTGGGATGCAACAAACCGTAACTATACGTTGAAAATCCGTTTTACTGAACCTCCTGAGGGATCAACTCTTTTTGTTCCTGATGCGGGTAATAATGTTATTTATGCTGGGTCTCTTGAAAGTGGTGCACCAAATAGAACCGGGTTTATTATATTAAGAATTTACGTTCCGAGTATAGGCTATGATAAAACAGGAGGTGTCGATCTTCCTTTTATCACTTATGCACAAAATAGCAGTCTCCCCTCTGTTGCATTTCAAACCACAACTCAGCAGCATCAGCTGGATTTTTATGACTTTATGAATCTAAATGAAGTTGCTAATATGATTACAAGAAATAACATAGAGATCGACTTTAGAGAGAACGTCGATTTAACATGGAAGCGTTTTGGACCAGAATTTCTTCAGCCTGAAGGAAATACCATCTATACCATTTCCAACCTAATTGACAGGGGCCCTAATAAGTTGTTATATATTCGCTGGAAAGCTCCTACGTTCCCGGATACGTATCATAATTTCGGGATCACAGGCAATGAAGATATGCAATATTGGAGCATGAATTTTGTCACACCAGTTGGTATGTTGGGACTATATACTATTTCAGATTATCAGACAATTATTGATCATGAAGGGTATGTAAATCTAGTGATAAGCTTTGGAGCCCCACGTCCATCATCTGTCACCTCCGAGAATGGTTATACTTGGATTGACGCTAGCCAGCTTCCATTAGTCCCTCTTTTCCTTATTTACAGAAATAATCAAATATCTGAAGACTTCATTCAATATACAGCGGCCGATATTCCTCCGGGCGAAATCGTGACACCTCAAGACATGGGAGAATACTATCAATCTGGTATATACTTAGATCCTATGGATTTTGAGCAGATATAATAAAGAGTGTTGGCATAGCTTGCCAACACTCATTTAGCATTTCTCCACCTAGTCTATAAGAAAAGGCAGACTGTAATAGCGCAGTCTGCCTTCTCGTGCATTTATTAGTTATACCCACCACATGTTCCCTGGTTGTTCACGGATTAATACTGACTGCAAATTTCTAACGGCTGTTGCGAAGCCTTCGTTGATCGACATAATTGGGTCTTCATGTTCAATACTGACCACATAATCATAACCATATGTTCGTAATGCGCTGATAATATTGGACCATTCATGAATGCTATGACCTAAGCCGACCGAGCGGAAGTTCCATGCCCTCGTTTGAATTTCACCGTATGGCTGCATGTCCGTTAGACCATACATATTTACATTATCTTGATCAATATAAGTATCCTTTGCATGGAAATGATGAATAGCATTTTTCTTTCCGAGAATTTTAATGGCCGCTACTGGATCAATACCTTGCCACCAAAGGTGACTTGGGTCTAGGTTTGCTCCAATGGCATCACACGTTTCTTCTCTTAACTTCAGCATCGTGTGAGGGGAATGAACTAAAAATCCTCCATGTAATTCTAGACCAATTTTTACTGAGTGCTCTTCTGCAAACTGGCCAACTTCTTTCCAATAAGGGATTAACTTCTCTTCCCACTGCCATTTTAAGATGTCACTATAATCATTTGGCCAAGGGGCAATCGGCCAGTTTGGGTATGTGGCATTCTCACTATCTCCTGGTGTTCCAGAAAAACAATTAACAACAGGGACATGTAGGAGTTCTGCTAATTGAATGGTTTTTATAAGTGTCTCATGGCTCTCTTTGGCAAATGATTTATTAGGTGTTAATGGGTTGCCGTGAGCACTGAGCGCACTGATCATTAATCCTCTTGATTCAATCGCTTGCATGTATTTTTTTCGTTCCTGTTCTGAATCAAGCAGAACATCTAGTGGACAATGATTGTTGCCAGGATAACCGCCTGTTCCGATCTCAATAGCATCCAGACCTGCTTCTTTTACGTAATCTAGCATGTCTTCAAAAGACTTTTCAGCAAATAAAACAGTAAAAACTCCTAATTTCACTTTTCCAACCTCCCTCTAAAGTTGTACAATCGTTTTTGTTTTCTTTGATTCTAGTGCTGCTAATATCACTTTTAAAGATTTATAGCCTTCTTCACCAGGTACAGGTGGTGACGTGTTATTTTTTATAGCATCAACAAATTGATCGATTACATGGGTTGTTGTTTGACCGCCCGCTTCATTAGATTGAATTTTTGCTAATTCATAATTGACGGTTTCCCCATTTTGATATTGCAGAATCAGCGAGTAGTTCGGATCATCTTCAAGTCGGATAATCCCTTTTTCTCCATAAATCACGGTTGAATTATCAGCTACAGGTGAATACGCCCAGCTGGCCGTTAAGGTTCCGATGATTCCACCTTCCATTTTTAAAATACAAACCGCATTATCATCAACTGTCGTATCTTCCTTTGCGTTGGTCTCTACCATTGCCCCTACTTCGAGAACTTCTTTTCCGAGAATATAACGGATTAAATCAGATTTATGAACACCTAAATCACCCATTGCCCCAATAAAGGCCTCATCCTTCCTAAAGAACCAGCTTCCCTTTCCATCAATACTCCAACCCTCAGGCCCTCCATGTCCGAATGTTGTCCGGAAACTATACACCTTACCGATTTCTCCTGCTTCAATTAACTTTTTTGCCCTTTGGTGCGAAGCCACGAAACGCTGATTGTGGGCAATCATTAATTTCTTACCATTTTCCTCTGCAGCCAGAATCATCGCTTCTGCTTCTTCTTTAGACGTAGCCATAGGCTTTTCACATAATACATGCTTGCCGCTGTTTAAAGAGGCTATGGTCACCTCGGCATGTAGATAATTGGGTAAACAAACACTGATTGCATCCAAGTCTTCGTTTGTCAGTAACTCTTTATAATCAAAATAGGCTTTAGCTTTGTACTCGTTTGCGACCTCGTAAGCTCGCTGTTCATTGATGTCACAGACTGCTGCAATTTCCACCTGGTTGTTTGCCTCGTATTCAATCAGATGACGTTTTTGTGCAATACTACCGCAACCAATAATTCCTACTTTTAATTTCCCCATTACTATTCCTCCCACGAACGAATTTATTTGATTAAGAAATCTTTCTGTGGTACTAATGTTGGCTTTTGACATGTACTTTCTAGAAAGTAGTGACTATTTGTTTCTGATGCCATAAGCAATCCATGCATGATTTCAAGTACATGTAAGGCAAGTTCACCATTCGCTCGATGCTCATCATTCTTTCTAATGGCCAGCGCCATATTGCCGACTCCAATTCCTCTACTATTCTCGGTAAATTGAAATAAGATCGGGATCTCTTCCCACGTGTTCGCCCCAGGCCGCTTTAATAGAATTGGTCCACCAAATGTATTAGGATCAGGGACACTTAGCGTTCCTTCCGTACCATGAATCTCCATCCTTGGCACCTGAGATCCCCAAACATCGAAGCTGGTAATTAAAGTTGCAACGGTACCTTCTTTGAAATCGAGTACTCCAGAAATATGAGTTGGAGTATGTACTTGTATCTTTTTACCATATAAAGGTTTACTTTTAATCGTTCTCTCACTAACTGAGATACTTGCTGACGCTGTTACACGCTTAACTGGACCTAGTAAATAAATTAACGTTGTTAAATAATAAGGCCCCATATCAAATAATGGCCCTCCGCCTTCTTGATAGAAAAAGTTTGGATTCGGGTGCCATGCTTCCGGACCATGCCCCATCATAAATGCATTGGCGGCAACCGGCCTCCCTATCCACCCGTCATCTATCAATTTCCGGCACATTTGAATGCCTCCACCAAGAAAGGTGTCAGGAGCAGAGCCAACCAGCAAGCCCTTTTCTTTTGCTAATTCTAGTATTCTTTTCCCGTCCTCCACTTTTATAGCGATAGGTTTTTCTACGTATACGTGTTTTCCGGCATGAAGTGCTTCTAAACACAAGGAAACATGGGCAGCTGGAGGGGTTAAATTGATTATTAATTCAATATCTTTGCTGTCTAGCATTTCTTGTACAGTGTAAACATGTTCAACTTGATGTTTAGCTGCAGCCTGATGTGCTTTTTCTAGGTCTAGATCCGCACAGGCAGCTACCTCTAGAACATCTAGCTCTTTGCAATTAGTGAAATAGATGTCACTAATATTTCCACAACCGACTATACCAACCTTTACTTTATCCACTCTTTTTAACTCCTTTTTTATAAGTAACCGTTATCCTTTCACAGCTCCTCCAGTAAGTCCCTTTACTACACGTTCTTGTGCTAGGATGAATAAAAGCAGTACTGGTAAACTTGCAAGTGTCAATGCAGCCATTAACCCTGGTACATTGATCATGAATTCCCCATAGAAATTTTGCAGCCCTAAAGGCAATGTCATATTACTTGGGCTTGTAATGAGGATTAAAGCAAAGATAAATTCCGTCCATAGAAAGACAAAGTTGTAGATGACAATCGTAGAAATGGCCGGGACGATATTTGGAAAGATGACCTTCCAAAAGATTTTCCAATGATTCGCACCATCTAATTGCGCTGCCTCTTCTAGTTCCTTAGGAATCTCTTGCATAAATTGCGTTAAGATAAAAATCGAAATGGGCAAACTGAATGCAACATACGGACCAAGTAAGGCTAGTAACGTATCATAGACGCCCATCCCTTGAGTCAATACAAAAATTGGAATTAATGTTGCGTGAATTGGCAGCATCATTCCTGCAACAAAGAGGAGAAATAATGGCCGATTCAAGCGAAATTTCATTCGACTTAAAGGGTAGCTTGCTAGAGAAGCAATCATAACGGTAATGACAACTGCTGATGTTGTGATAATCATACTGTTTAGAAAGTAATTCGATAATCCCATATCAAAAACAGAAAAGTAATGTTCGATGGTAAATAACTCGGGAAAAATTGAGTACGGATTGACGAAAAACTCACTCATGCTTTTAAAGGATGTTCCAATCATGTACATGAACGGATAAAACGTAAAGATTAGCAGCGAAATGGCTAAGACATACAATAGAATTCTCTTTATTAGCTGTAATGGTTTCATGAAAATAACCCCCGCTTCTTTCGCTGGTATTCAATAACCTGAATTATGATGACGCAGGCAAATGCAATTAAAAACATGACTGCAGCAATTGTACTTGCATAACCCATACTAAAATTAATGAAACCTTGTTTATACATATAGGTTCCTAGTATCTCAGTCGCTCCTCCTGGGCCTCCACCAGTCATAATGTAGAAAATATCAAAGGCCTTGAGTGATCCAACTATGGCTAGTATGGAAGAAGTAACAAATGTTGGAATTAGAGCTGGCAATGTCACATAAAAAAACTTTTGTAATTCATTTGCCCCATCTATACTTGCTGCTTCATACAATTCATCAGGAATTCCTACCATTGCAGCCTTAAAGAGAATCATATAAAAAGGAGAGAACTGCCAAATAACGACGATTAAAATTGCGATCATTGCGGTATTTTTATCAGCTAACCATGGTATTGCATTGAAACCAAACAATTGAACAATTTGATTAACTGGGCCATTGATTGGGTCATACATGAATATCCATAATAAGCCAATTGCCACCGTTGACATTAAGTAAGGTAAAAAGAAAATGACATTCAAAAACTTCTTCCCCATAATTGGGCTAAAAAGAACCAATGCCATAATTAATCCAAGCGGGATTTGAACAAAGACTGACACTAGTACTAGCAGCATGTTATTCTGTAGTGCTTGCCAAAAAGTAGAATCAGAGAATAAGGTAAAATAATTTTCAAGGCCTATAAAAGTCTTCTGTGCTTGAACGCCGTTCCAGTTATACATACTGTAGTTAAACGTAGCTATAATGGGGTATAGAATAAAAATCGAATAAACTAAAAGTGCTGGCAAAACAAACAGAAGAATCGTTTTTCCTTTTTTCCGTTTATTCTTCTTTTGCTCTGGACTAATCATAATGACATCGGTATCAACAGCCGTCTTCATATCGTTCCCTCCCTTATACATGTAGAGGAGGAGCGTGAGCGGCTGCCCCTCCCTATTCATGTTGTTTTAATCTAATGTTTCTTTAGCTTTCTGTTCCATAAGGTCTGCTGCTTCTTGTGGTGTCATTGTTTTACCAAATAACTCTTGCGTAGTATCTTTATGAAGCTCAGCAAGAACTGGAGGGAGAGTCTGATCATATGGCATATGAATATCATTTGCTTCTACTGCCATTTCAGCAAATTGTTGAACAAAAACATCGTCTGTTGGAACGTCTATAAGCGCAGATAAACTTCCAGTACGATTGACATAATCTTCTGCTGTCTCGAGTGTCGTTAATTCTTTCATTAACTCAATGGCCAACTCAGGGTGTTCTGTTCCTGAATAAGCAGACCAAACTGGACTTGTTGCTCCACCAACATTTGATGGATCACCTTCTCCATCAGGTAGAGTTGGGAATGGGAACATACCTAGCTTCTCTTCAAATTCAGGAGCTTCTGAACGGACATTAACGACAAGAGTGTTCGTCATAAGCATCATTGCTGATTGACCTGAATACAATAATTGTCTGCCTTGACCAGCATCATAAGGAACGCCGTTAAAGCCTGGGTTAAAGGCATTACGGTCAACGAGCTCTTGAATGTATTCCCCAGCCCTTACGTAGTTAGCATCATCAAATCCCTTACCGTCTCTATTAAAAGCACTTTGGAATAATTCCTCACTGCCCAAGCGATCAGCAAAGTACATTAAATAATAAGCACCAGGCCATTTTGTCTGATTCGTTAATGTAATAGGGATTACATCATTTTCATCCAATTCGTCAATTATGGCTAGTAACTCATCATACGTTTCTGGCTCTTCTAAGCCATGCGTTTCAAAGATTTCCTTGTTATAGAAGAAAAGTGTTTGGCTGAGTCCTAAAGGGAGCCCATATACTTTCTCGTCAAATGTTGTATTGTTTAGTGCCATTTCTAAAAAATGATCAAAATCAATATCTTCATTTGTTAGGTCCAACACCTGCCCGGCATCAGCAAACTCCTTCAGCCATCCGCCACCCCAAGAAGTAAATACATCAGGGGGATTCCCACCTGACATCGCTACTACCATCCGCTGCTTATAATCATCATTTGGAATTCGAAGCATGTTTACTTCAACGCCTGGATTTTTTTCCTCAAAACGCTCTATAGCATCTTGATACACTGCCTCTTTTTCTCCACTATCAATTTGCCAAAAGTCTAAAACGATTGTATCTCCAGTACTAGTTGCCTCATTAGAATTACCATCAGCTTCAGAAGAAGTTTCTTGATTTCCTCCGCCACATGCCGTAACAAAAAGAGAAAGAATTAGCGCGAATAGCATGACAGACCATTTTTTTCTCATTTAAATGTCCCCTTTGACTTTTTTGTAATCCCTCGCATAAACCTAGCAGAGTTCCCAATAATAGAGTTAAGGCAATGTAACCGGTTACATTTATCTATAAAAGATGATGACTTTTTAAGTAATCCATACTTATTTTTACACTTTCAAAAGGACTTTTCTTCGTCTGATCCTGCTCCACAACAAACCAATCAACACCAGCCTGCTTGCCTTCTTCAATCGCACCAAGGACATCAACCACACCTGTACCTAATTCAGCAAAAAATTGTTCAGAGTCGTTTGTCATATCTTTTAGGTGTAGCAGCGGTACTCTTCCTTTATAGTGATTGATCCACTCTAATGGATTTTCACCAGCCTTGGTAAGCCAGTAGATATCAAGCTCCGCATTCACCCATTTTGGATCTGTCTCATCTAATAGAATACGTAAGGGCTGCCTTCCGTCGAGATCTTCTAATTCAAATGCGTGATTGTGATAACTAAACTGAATCCCGTTATCTGAACATACTTTTCCAATTTCGTTCAACCTTTGAGCGAATTGACTATACTCACTAACTCCCCCGCGACGGTCTTCTGGTAAGATAGGGCAAGTAATATATCTACTATTAATTTCTTTTTGATATTGAATGACATCTTCTAATTCATTCTCTAGCATGTGCAGGGGCACGTGACTCCCTGCAGCTTGCAGGCTAAGTTCATCAAGAATCCCTTTCAACTCTCTTGCTTCAAGTCCACCCCAATGCCCGGCAAACTCAACACCGTCATACCCTAACTCAGATACTTTTCTTAATGTACCAACAAAGTCTTCATTGCAGGAATCTCTTAAAGTGAATAATTGAATGGCAACTTTCATTATTAAATCCTCCCCCAATTTTATTAAGTCATGTGAACAAAGCAATTATCCTTCCTCATCACCCCCTTCAAAGAGATCTATTTACTTTTTTACACGAATCCCTAATGACTAAATGGCTGTTTAGGACTACATGCATTTGGTCCAATGGTTTATCTTTTATTATGGTTAATAACATCTTCGCAGCATGAGTTCCAATTTCAATGGTTGGCTGTTCGATAGTAGTAAGAGATGGTGTAACATATTTCGCGACTTCAATATCATCGAAGCCAATGATTGACATATCCTCAGGAATTTGAAAGCCATGTTCCTTCAATGCTTTTATTGCTCCAATAGCCATATTATCTGAAACCGCAAAGATGGCAGTTGGTAATTGCTTTTCCAAAAGAAGTTGATTTGCTAATTGATACCCTGACTCTAACGACCAATCACCGCTAAATATCAAGCTTTCATCTATTTCTAAGCCGTTTTGAATAAGTCCATTTTTATAGCCTTTTAATCTCCTTCTTGCTCCCAATACATCAGGTATACCACCAAAATAGGCAATTCGTTTGTGACCTAAGTTTGCTAAGTAATTGACTGCTTTTTCAGCTGCCAAAAAATTATCAATGCTGACGGATGGAGCAGTGGAGATATTTTCACTCATATGATCAGTCGCTAGAACAATTGGAAGGTCTTTAAGCTTTTTATTAAATTCCTCCTCAGTCATTACAGCTGATAATAAGATCGCTCCTTCGACAGTTCGGTTCCTAATTAATTCAATAACAGATGGATCTACTCCGTTGTAGGTCTCAACAAGGATGACTTGATATCCTTCTGTTTTTAAGACTTCTTGAATCCCTCTGTAAATACTTGAAAATACAGCATTTGATAAATTCGGTATGACAACCACAATCATTTTCGATTGCATTTTACTAAGGTTTCTGGCCAATGTATTTGGTACATAATTTAACTCTTCGACCGCTTTTAAGACTTTTTCTTTTGTCTTTTGTGTTACGTTGCTATCTCCTTTTAATACCCGTGAAACAGTAGCAACAGAAACGCCCGAATATTTTGCTACATCTCTCATTTTCATTTCATTTCACCTTCTATTTATGTAACCGGTTACATTTATTTTAGTTAAGAGGAACTGAATTGTCAATAAATTCTTAATTTTTATTTAATTTAAGTTGGCATAGCTTGTGCCAACACTCTTTTTAAAGCGATGCTTGATTAAGCATCGCTTGTGATGTAGTCTATTTCATTACATAACCTTCAGGTTTCACTTGAATAACACTTTATCTACATTGTACTTCGCCTTGAGTTCATTAATAATAAATGTCTCATAGATTTCTCTATGAACAGGATCTTCAATAGTGCAAACATCAATTTTAGCAACTTTATCTCTATGCATTTTGATTGGCGATACCGTATCCTCAAAATGTTTTTTGATTCGTTGTCTTAACTTCCTTGCTTTACCTACGAACAATAACTCTTTCTTGTCATTATAAAACATAAAAATACCACCCTTATCTCTAGGGATTAGGTGAAAATCAGTAAATCCATAGATATTACTAAGCTCTGGATTATCTTGTTTGGTAATCGTCACATTCGGTGTTGGAATGGTTATATTAATCACGAAAGTTCACTTCCTTTTTAAATATTGCTATAAATGCTTTTCAACTATTTTCTGAGAGTATTTTATATAAATTGAAATAACCATTAGGTATTCTAAGCATTGTGTGGTATGCTTCATCTAACCATTTTACCACTTGTAGCATGTATGCCCCGAGGCTGACTAAACGTAAAATGCCAGCACCTTCCTTCTAAAGGTGAGGCATTTAGTAGTCAGCCTTTTTTGTATGGTTTATTCCGCTAAAAAAAGGACTCTAATCTAGAGTCCTTTCTTTATTATGCTTTGTTTACATTAACAGCTTGAAGTCCACGTTGACCTTGCTCTGTTTCAAATGTAACTTTTTGGCCTTCATCTAAAGATTTAAATCCTTCGCCTTGGATAGCTGAGAAATGTACGAATACATCATCTCCACCTTCAATTTCGATGAAACCGAATCCTTTTTCTGCGTTGAACCATTTTACTGTACCTTGTTCCATGTGTGTTTCCTCCTGCGGTGGACTAATTCCACCATTTATTACTATAGATGTTCAGTTATCAAAGGCGAAAAGCTTAACCACTTATTCATTCCTAAAATCGAACAAAAATAATTCTCCTTAAGAGTAACAGATAAAATTCCATAACGCAAATTGAATTTAAGTTGACTCAATAATCTTTCCAGAAAGTTAATCGTTATCATACACCTTTGTAACTGATATTAAGAGACCAGTAATAATAAAGCTATATATCCAATTGCTCCTAAGGAAAACGCCAATGTACTGCTTTCTCGATCTTCAGGTAGTTCCTCTTTTAGAACATTTAATATGATGGCACCTGATAGAAAGGCAAAAAATAAGGCTAACACTGATTCGGGGATTTCTGTTAAGACACCGATTGCCCATCCCAACAATACAGCTAAAGCTAGCAGCCATCGACCAACACGATTATAGATATCCTTATGATGAGTACGTAAGCCATAATCAACAACAATAAAATGCAGGGCCATAGCTATAACATATAAAATTAAACTTAACAGCCCTTCTGAATCTCTATGAATGAGTAAATATCCAATAAGTCCGTTATAAAAGGCAAAGGAACTAATATGCAGCCAAAAGATTCTTCTCGTTGGTTGATTTTCCCCTGTTTCTTGCTGGTTTTGTTTCTGAGATTCTTTGGCCGTTTTTTCTAAGGCATAAAATAATATAAGGCCAAGCATTGCGAGTAAGTAGGCATGATGTTCTAGATAAGAAAGCAAAAAGCCATGATGCTCTATTAGCTCTTGATGTTCCTTTAATTCAGGCAGGATATGAATAAATACATACCCAACAGAAACACCACCACCTAACGAAAGGAACCGACTTCTCGGAATGATTTGGATAAAGCGCATATTCTTAGCGAAGATATGCATACTTGCAAGTATTATGGCAAAGGCAAACGCTGTGATCTGCATACAGACTCCTCCTCTGTCTGCCTTTTACCCTTTCTCGTAAGATCTATTCAGAATTTTTCAATTAGCTTAATAGACGAATTAGTTGTCCACACTAAATTCATTTATCTTTGAAATTACTCTTTTCAATACATCAATTGACTCTAGTGGGTCATCATTAAGCTCTAAACTATGGTTTCCGCCTTCTACTATCTGTAGTTTAAGCTGTTCGTTGTGTTTAAGTGTGGCCATCCGTTCTTCGATAAAGCAGCTATCTTGATCTCCAATAATACAAAATCCTCTATGTTCACTTTTGCGCATAGCATTGAATACATCGTCTCTTTGTAATAATGGAGTCAACCATACTACTTTTGCATTTTTAAATGTTTGGTTGTTTAATAAATAACTTAATGTTATGGTTCCAATTGATTTGGCAACTATGTAATAATTATCGTATTGGTTGGTTTCTGATGCCTCATTAATAGCAAGCTGAACATCTTTAGCAAAATCCTCTTCACTTAAATCTGCTAACTCTTGTCTATTATATGTATAGTTAACATGTAATACATCGAATCCTTTAGTGTAGAACAGACCTGTTGTATAGTGTAATAATGGTGCCTGTGTCGTGTACCCAGCTCCAGGTAAAACAACAACTAAATTATTCGTTTTTTCTTTTTGTTCTATTAGTCTAAATGGGATCATTTTATAGTCACTTTTATATTCCGACAACCCTATCACACCTTTAATGTTGAGTTAGTATTATGTTGAGTTAGTATTACTTTTCACCAGTCGCATTCAGGGTAACTTAATATTTTTTGATCTTAAATAACTCCGAATTTTTTTAGTGCATAGGCTATACCATCTTCGCTAGAATTAAGAGTCACAAAATCTGCTACCTTCTTCAAACTGTCAGTTCCATTCCCCATTGCAATGCCCAAACCTGCTAATTCCAGCATATCTATATCATTCTCACCATCGCCAAATGCAATAGCTTCAGATTTATCGATTTTAAAATATTCAAGGGTTTTGAAGATAGCTAATGATTTCGATATATCTTCTTGTAGAACATTTAATATAAAAGGATGCCATCTTCTAAAAGAAAGATGAGGAAATTTGTGAATATATTTTTCAAGCATTTCATCGTCCGCAAACAGACACATTAGATATATTTCATCATTATGAAAAAGTTGGTTAATCTCTGGATAATGATTTAATGATAAAGTTTCCTTTAACGCTCTTAGTATATTGTCATCCTTTATTCCGTTCATATAAAAATTTTCAGAATAGAATGATAGTCCATGATTCTCTGCTTTTGCATATTCAACCACTTCTCGAACGATGTTTTTATCCATCTGTACTTTATGAAGGACTTTGTCATCATGCTTCACATAGGCACCATTCGCTGTTATGAAAGTGTCGATTCCTAATTCTCTTATTTCATTACACATTGATAAAGGTCTACCAGTTGCCGCTACAATCTTCAGCCCTTTATGTTTTAACGCTTTGATCGCTTCTTTCGTCTTACTCGAAATACTACCGTCCTCATGATTTGTAATCGTTCCGTCAATATCCAAAAATACAATCTTATAATCCATAAGAAACCCCTTATTATATATTGTTATGGTAAATATAAACTATTAATAAAATTTTATCATAATAAGTAATATATAAGAATGTTAAAAGGGTATCTTTGTTTCCATGGCTTCCGAATGACTTAAATTGCCCTATACTAACTAACTACTGTTACGGCTGGTTATGTAATGGCAAACGATCTAAATTTCAGGGAGAATATACTATGAAAAATTAAGTGTTATTCAAATGAATTAAACAGATGTTCCTGTAAGTGGTGTTTCAATTTTGTGATATATGAATCTAGCTCCGCGAGATTCATTGACGAATAAATTGAGAAGGTTGGTAATTTGTTAAAGCCGCAATATTCAAATGTCTTATGAATTGAAAGTAAAACCTGATCTTCACTTAACCCTTCTAAAAAATCGTCTTTCATGCCGTTAAACGCTGATTCCCTTGCCCCCCAAGTAACCGAGAGCATGTATTCTTTCTCATTGAACTTTCCACCTGTCCCAAACTTCTTAGCTTTTCCAAAGAACACATCTGGGACGAAGACATCATCTATATATTTCTTCAAAATACCCGGTAAGCTAAACCAATAAATAGGTGCTTGGATAATGACAACGTCTGCCCATTTAAACTTCTGAATCTCTTCATTTACGTGGTAGCCCTTTATAATATCGGTATGTATTACTTCATATCCCTTCGGTGTGAGTTCTGTAATATGCTTTACCATTGTATTATTTAACTGTCCTTGCGCCCTCTCGTAGTAATCATGTCCGTTAATGATCAATAGATTTCTCATATAGTACCTCCTTGAATAATTTGTAAACTAAGAGTACACTATTTATTGAAATCGTTACAGATGATTATTTCGATTGAAATGATCGTTATTTCCGATCGATGAGAAGGAGTACAAATGGACATTAAACAACTTCGCACATTTTTAGTTGCTTCAAAGACCTTGAATTTCACAAAAACAGCAGAGCAAATGCAATATGCTCAATCCAGCGTCACCGCTCAAATAAAAAAGCTAGAAGCTGAGTTTGACCTTAAGCTGTTTGAACGGCTTGGAAAAAGGTTAGTTCTTACTCAATCTGGAGAAAGCTTAAGACAATATGCTACAAAGATCGTACATTTAGAAGAAGAAGCTAGAAAATCCCTAAAAGCTGACCATAATGGAGGAACGCTTATAATTGGGGCACAAGAAAGTCAATGCACATATCGTTTGCCAGGCTTATTACGGGACTACAAACTAAAGTACCCATCTATTCAACTAATATTTAAAGCTGCTCATTCAGATGAAATGGCCACCAAAAGTTTGATGAAAGGAGAAATTGATTTAGCCTTTATAATGGATGCTCAAAAAATGAACCCCTATGTTCAATCGACCCCTTTAATCCAAGAAAAATTGCTTTTGATTTGCTCACCAACTCATTCTTTAGCTGCTCAAAGTACGGTTATCCCTGAAGAATTAGGAACTGAAACCATTTTGTATACAGAGAGTGGCTGCCCATACAGAAACACTTTCGAAGATATTCTAAATAATCATCAAGTCACTCCTAAAACTACTCTTGAATTTATTAGTTTAGAAGCGATAAAACAATGTGTAATCTCAAATCTGGGTGTGGCTGTTCTACCAGAAATGGTAGTTAAAGAAGAATTAAAAAAGACTGAATTGGTAGAGTTGAAATTCAAAGTAGAGATGCCCACTCTAACCACACAAATGGCCTTACATAAAGATAAGTGGGTAAGCCCGCAACTAGCAGATTTTATAGGTATGACAAAGGAATATTTTAAATGATATGTATGTTGTCTCATGTTCAATAATAGACAGGCCTAAGTACTTACAGCAAAGAGGTGATCGGGTGAAAAAAGAGAAACGTTCCTTTCGCGACTATAGCTATAAGGAGAGAGCAATTGCAAATAGTAAATTTACAGTAATTCTAGCACTATTTATTTTATTTCCAGAATACCCTTTATGGTTATATCTTCTTACTATGTGTGTAATGGGGATCGGGATCCTCTATAATATAGTCATGCACGTTAAAACAAAAAGAAAGAAAGCATCCAAATAGCTCTAAAGCGTTCGGTTGACGAGGAAAAAAGTGCAAATAATTGTGTCAATGGTATGCTAATCAGCATATATATTAACAACCAATTGGTCATGTAAATGGCAAGTAAAAAAGCTCAGATATCTGAGCTTTTTTATGATGTGTAATGACTATTCTTCTTCAACTAACGCACCCAATAGTTTAAGTGTAATTATTCACAATCTTTACTTTCGAAAAGTATCAGCTACTAAATTCACTTAAGTAGTAAAGGTGATTTTCTCTGCCATAGTTATATCGTTTGTTATACATTTTTAAATCAAGAGTAATGGTTTTTTGGTATTATTTAATGTTGTAGGCAAAGATTATAAGAATACATAAATTAGCCTCCGTTGATACAATTAGCGCAATTTTCACTTAAGTGGTACTGAGATTATTATTAAAGGAGTTATAAATGAAAATTCAAAAAAAATATTATCGCATTGGTGAAATATCAGACATATTCGGAATTCCAAAACAAACTTTAAGATATTACGATAAAATAGGTAAGTTTTCACCTGAATACACAGATGAAGAGAATGGATACAGGTATTACTCGCTAAGTCAACTGCAATATTTACACGCTTTAAAAGTTTTTAAAATTATGGGCGTCTCTTCTAGTGATATTGATAAATACATGTCTACAGATTGGGATTTGGAAAAATTAAAAGAAAATTACGAGATGCAAATAAAGCGTATTAATAACGATATTAGAAATCTAATTTCCATGAAAAAAAGCCTTAAGGGAAAAATTCATCACTTCAATGAATTAAGAAAGAATAATATAAACGATATTACTTTAGTTGAAAGAGATGAAAAAATAATTTATACAAAGGATGTACAGATTAATTCCGTTGAGGAGCAAGAAATAGAGTATTATAAAGCTTTTGAATCTCTTGCTGAAGCAAATCAGCTTATACAAGTTAACCCTGGTTTTATTGTCAAAAAAACATCTTTTGTAAACGATAGCACTATTGCTTCCTCACTTTTCTTAGATATACCTAACAACATTCCAAATGATTATAATACTTCTATAATTCCTAAAGGGTATTTTTTATCGCTATATATAGAAGATAGTTATTCAAATTCTCCTATTTATTATAAGAAACTTAAGGATTACATAGAAGAAAATGAAATAGAAATACTAAGTGATGTTTTTGAATTTTGTTATACGGTCTTACCATCAAAAGAAAATGATTTAAGTTCCTGGGAATTGTTAGTAAGAATTAACCCGTTGACCTTACAGTTACTGTAGGGTTTATAGTATAAACAACCACTTATTAAAATATTGGTTTAAAGTGGTTAACACAAGGTGAAAACCTAAAATAAAATTATAGATAAGGAGCCAAGAAAAAATGATTAAAGTAGCAATTGTTTACCATAGTGAAGGCGGACGAACTAAAAAACAAGCAGAAGCGATTCGTCGTGGTGCTGAGTCTTTAGAGGGGACAGAAGTTCTTTTTCTTACAACTCAAGAAGCAAGCGAACGTCTTGAAGATTTAGATAGGGCAGATGCGATTGTCTTTGGATCTCCAACCTATTTGGGAAGTATGTCTGCTGAAATGAAAAGATTTCTTGAATCTGGAATTGATCGTTGGTTTTCTAGAGCGTGGCAAAATAAAATTGCCGGGACTTTTACACATTCAACAAACTTCTCAGGCGACAAGGTGAATACACTTATTGGTATGTTATTTAATGCGATGCAACAAGGTATGATCTATGTTAGTCTTGGACAACTACCAGCTTCAAATGAACCTGATTCTATGAAGAGCCTTGTTGGTCCAAGTCCAGATGCTATCAACCGGATTGATGGAAGTATTGGCGCAATGGCAACAAGTTTTGAAGTTAAAGCTGATGAAGCACCATCGAAAGGCGATATTCTCACAGCAGAAGCATATGGTCGTAGAATTGCGGATATCACAGCACAGTTTGCTCGTGGTCGTCAGTAATTAACTTTTAATAAATAAAGCCCTTTTGATTTATATATCAAAGGGCTTTTTGTGTCATTTTTCAAAATAAGAGAAAAGTGAAAAGGCGTTATCAATCAACCGAGACACGAGCTTGTACATTTCTATTTGATATTATCTTCTTCAGTATAGATAGGAAATATTCAAGTGAAAGCATGGCAACAACAAGTGTCGGATTAGAATTTTCACTTGTAGAATACTGTAAGATCAAAGCTGGCGATATTATCCTCCTAATAGTGACCATGCTCCTACCAGTCCATCAAGATGCACAATATTAGTTATATCACCTTAGCCTCCTGTAAACACATAATAATTTTTCGTAGATTACAATAAAGAAATGTGGGGACATTCTCCACACTCTTTTTAAACTAACGCACCCGTTCGTAATATAAGGTTAGCCAGATAAGAAAATATTTCTGGTTGACCTTATTTTTTATGGTCATATGATAGCGGTAGTCGGGGTAGAACGTCGCACCCGTGGGACTCGATCCCGTTAGCTAAACTGTTCGCCCCCTACTTGTATGAACATGTTTCAGGCTGGTTGGGACATAGAAATGATCCCGTTTAACAAGCGAACCTATGACACTACAAGAAGCTCTAGGGGTTACCGACTAATTTATTTCTAGGAGTTGATAAACAATGAATCCAGTCATCGGTCTGGATGTCTCAAAAGGAGAAAGTCAGGTTCAAGCCTTCTTGGACAAGGGAAAGCCTTATCGTAAGAGTTTCAGTATTAAACATAATCGTGAGGGTCTCGAGACATTCTTGGCATTTCTTCAAGAAGTCGAACAAGCAGCACAAGGACAACCACCTTCTGTGGTTTTAGAGTCGACAGGTCATTATCATCTACCTGTGATTCAGTTTCTGGAGGACCAAAAGTATGTGTATATTGTCATCAACCCACTCATTTCGCATCGAGCGAAAAGTTCGAGCTTACGCAAGGTAAAAACAGATGCCGTTGATGCGTATCATTTGTGCGAGCTTTACTACAAGGAGGAGCTTGAACCCTATAAAAAACGAGGGATTCAACTCTTAAATCTTCGTAATTTAACCAGACAACAAGAGACGATCGCTGAAGTATCGGCGAATACGAAACTACAACTCCATTCCTTATTGGATCAGGTGTTTCCTGAATACAGAGGCGTATTTGGTAGTTTGTATTCGAAGGTATCGTTATTAACCCTGCAGGCTTTTCCAACTTCAGAGGCTGTCTTACAAGTGGATGAGTCTGAATTGGTCGAAAAGATCGCTTCGTTATGTAAAAGTCGTTCTGAGAGGTGGGCCATAGAAAAAGCACAAAAGCTGCGAGAGGCTGCCTTGCGTAACCCGTTTCAAAAGAATTTGTATGAGAGTCATATTTTTAATTTGGAGATGTTAACGAACATCGTTCTTCAATACCAAGAGCACCTATCCAACATCGCAACTGAAATAGATGCCCTTGCGAAAGAAATTGAAGAATATCAGATTATCCAATCTATTCCCGGAATTGGAGAAAAGATCGCCGCCACGATTATTTCTGAGATCGGTGAGATAGATCGGTTTAATCACCCAAAGAAGTTGGTTGCATTCGCTGGAGTCGACCCTAGTGTTTACTCTTCAGGAAAGTTTACAGCTTCCGTTAATCGGATAACTAAAAGAGGCTCTTCCAGACTGAGACATGCCTTATTTATGGCCGTTCAATGCGGGATTAGAGATTCTCGTAAGCAAAAGACAACCGACGAAATTATTGCACGGAACAAGAGACTCAGAGAGTTTTACGATAAAAAACGCGAAGAAGGTAAACCATTTAGAGTCGCTGTCATTGCTTGTGTCAATAAACTCTTACATTGGATTTATGCTTTACTGAAAAGCAAAACACCTTTCCAAGATGTAGCTTGATAGCTATATCTAACTAGATAGACCAAGACCTTCCAAAAAGTACAGATTGGTAGGTTATTTGGTATACTCATTTTTAGTATAGCATGTGTAATTTCATTTTTTTATTGAAATTGTTGACAAACTATTAGCTGGTTTACTTTAAGTACATTATTTCACAAAGCCATTAATCATTATAAAATCTAACTATGCTTGCATTGAAAATTAAAATAAGTCCCCAACTTCTGCACTAGCTACTTTTATAAATATATTAGTTTACCAACTGACTCCATAAGAATTTTGAAATTGTTCAGTCAATTGAGGGTGGTCTGTAAGGCTAAATACATCTAATACCGTCCTATTGTTTTGATAAACTCGAACTATAAACTCTTCACCGTCAGCCTTAGCTAAATAAAATTTTCGCAATTGTGGAGAGTCTTCTGTTCCAACATATTTAAATGATATCTCACTGCTTGAGCTAAGGACTTCAACCATATTTGCTTCGAGAGTCCTTTGTTGTTGAGCGTTTGCAAATGCAATTATTCCAACAAAAAATATTAAAGAAATAACAATAAAACCAATCATACCTTTAGCAATACTAACTTCATTACCAGTAACAACTTTGGGTTTTCTATTAACCTCCGTTTGCATACCAACACCTCCTATGCTATATTACTAAAAAAATTCCAGTTATACCATTTAATTAGCTATTATTCACTAAATTTCCTTAATTTAGAGTTAGCTACTAGTAAATTAAATTAACATGCTCCTTTAACTTAAAATCATTTTCATTTTATTGACAATAAAAAAAGCAATGCCATGTTCAGCGTTGCTCAGGTAGTGTTATTTTCTACTCGTTATGAATAAATTTTGAGAAAAATAGTAAGCTAATGTTGCGAGTGATAAAGTTGCCAGTAACGGGATTATAGAAGTCTGCCCAAACATTACTTCTTGATTTACACCAATCTTCGTTGAAGAAAAATCAGGAGTATAGAAAATCGTGAGAACCCACCCTGATATAATTTGTAATACGATAAATAGAAGCATAAAACTAAATATAAATACAATAAATTTTCTCATTTTATTCACTCCCTTTAAATTTTATACGAAACGCCTAGAAGTAAGGTTTCAATTTAATCCAATATTTAACAACATTGCCCTTTTGGTTTAATATTAATTTTCTTTTCGTTAACAAAGAGAAATGCATCCCTTATTGAAGGATGCTGCTTCGTTAATTCATTGAAAAATGGCGATAACCATTAATCAGCTATCGCACTCCGTTAGTTTAAATGACATTCTTTACTTAGGACACGCCACTCTTCTTCAACTTTGAATTGTTCTCCTGTAAGTTCGAATATATAATTCTGTGGTTTTGCAGTTTTAAATAATTCCGGAAAAATTTCTTGAGTATAGTTTTCGTGTAAACATGCGCTCTCCCAACCAGTAAACACAAGAAAACCATTACTTTCCCTTTGTAAGAAAGCGATTGTTCCTCCAAGCATCCCTTCGGACTCTATCATCCCTATATTCCAAACATTTTTTTGCATATCTATAAAGTTCTTAAGTTGGTCTTCTTTCACTTGTGTCAATGTCACACGTATATATTGACAATCTTTTAAAATATTAAGAATATTATCTTCTGAGCCTGGCACCTTTAGTTTCTCATCATATAATGTCACATCTATTGATTCATAAGTGTTTTCCTGGCCGGAATTGACAAAGATTTGATCATGTTGCCCTTTCATAAACTGTTGATAATCGACTTGATTCTCCCAAAAAGAATAGATCCATGCAGTTAATGGTTGTTTGATACTCCATCCACCAATTTGGCCTAAAAAACCTTTTACCTTACTAAGATGTCCCCATTGCTTTTGATATTCTTGAAATGCTTCTCTTTGATCATCTTTAACAATACATGAAATTCTCTTTATAATCATTGACCATAACCTCCAAAAACTTATACTGAATTTATTGTATAACCCGATAACTCGAAAAACCTTATTACCACATAAGTAAAAAGGAAAGCAAGGGGAATTATATTGCCCTTATCACAAGTTAAATTTTCGCACCCTTTACTTTTATTACAACAAGAAGAAACGATCACCCTTTATTGATCAAGTGCACCCGTTAGCTTAAGTGTAATTATTCACAAACTTTGGAAATATTATGATGTTTACAAACTTTTAATAAATTGATGGATGTGTTGGTTGACTTGTTCGGGATTATCCAGATTTGTTGCATGATGTGCATTATCAATAACAAAAAGTTGCGACCCTTTTATTCTATTATTCATATAGCCTTGTTGGCTTTTGGTCATGGTATCATTATCCCCATGTAAAATTAGAGTTGGACAAGTTACTTTATCTAAGTCATCACTACTATCCATCCTTGTTACAGTATTCCATATACGAACCCAGTTATTGTATGACATTGAACTAACTGCATCCTCAATATATTGTTTGTTATTACTATTAAACTTAGATAAACTACGAGCTTGGAGCTTTGCAGAAATAGTTATTGGTATTAAACGATTTGACCAACGATTGATAGGAACAAACATTTTTTCATACCAATTGAAATTCATTGTAAAAGGAGTACCAATCAAGATAAGCGATTTCACAAACTCCGGAAAGCGAATTGCGGTCTGTAAAGAAATATGCCCACCCATAGATAAACCACAAAGGTTAGCTTTCTTAATCTTTAAGTGATTGAGTAAACCGATTAAATCTTTACTAAAATCTTCAGAATCAACTTTTCCAGGAGGCAGCGATGAATATCCGTGTCCACGAACGTCCCATATAATTGTTTTATAAGATTTAGAAAAGATATCAACTTGTTGTTTCCATTGTTTATGATTCCATGACGCTCCGTGAGTAAATACTATAGGTTCTCCTTCACCTACAACTTCATAGTAAATCTCAGTATTGTTAATAATACACTTTGGCATTTTCCCCCTCCTTTTCATTCCTCATGTTCAATGAGCGTAGAGACAATTTTCCTTCGCTAAAGCTACTCGTTCCTTGAATAAGTTATTTAAAAGCATAGGATCTAGTTCTTATAATAATAGCTCCTAATCCATTTGCTATAATTTAATTAAAGGTTGTTTTGTTACATTTCTAAAAACCTGGAATAAACTACTTATTCCAATAATCACACCTAATACTATGTACATCATTGCTCTTTCCATTTCTTCGTATACTAAGACAGAAGAAACAATAACCCCTATTGCAAATAGAATTATAAAAATATGAAAGCCGATTTTTAGTCTTCTAACTGATTGTTCACTCATGAGTAATACCTCCAAGTCATTAAATTTTAACATAAATATCCAAATTGCTTATTAAAGAAACCTGTTCCTTTACTCAATAAGAGTTGCCATACCCCCTTTTGGAAGATGGCACTTCTTTAGGGAAGAAAAAATCTACTTATAGGAGTTACTTATTTTTTCTAAACTTGCTTATAAAAATGGTTGTGTAGAAAACACAAATCATTAAAACAAAAGTTATAGTAAAAATAAATTTGTAATCAAGTTCTCGATTTAATAACATATCATTTAAAACCACGAAAAAGGCATAAGCAAGGAAAACCGTATGGAAAGAATTGCGATACGCTTTTAGATTTATGTTGTTTGATTGGGTGCTATTGGCTTGCAATCTATCTCACCTCCATAAGTAAACTTCAACTACTTCTCTAATTTCTTCTTGTATTAACCTGCCCCTTTAGTTTAACATTAATTTCCTTTTCTTTGACATAGAAAAAGCATTCCTTGGTGAAGGAATGCACCCATTAGCTGAAGAATTAATTTGATACACTATAAAATTTGTAACCATCCACAATTTGAGGAAACTCTTGGTTTGTTACTTCTAACCAATTGGTTTCCACTATGGTATCGTTATTTGCATTTATTTCTGCAACCGTTTTATTTGATTCTCTCGTAACAAAGTAAATATTCACTTCTTTTACTACATCCAAATGTTCCTTAGAATAATCCTTTACAGCTTCCAGTGATGCTTTCGTTTCAACGCCCACATAGAATTCAGCATCTTCATTACTCCACGTTTCAGAATTTGGAAGCATTTTAACTTCAATGTTTAATTCTCCATCTGCAAAATCAACAACTGAAAAGTCATAAAAATTTTTACTATTTTCTTTTAAGTAAGCTTGTATTTTTTCTTCTTCGCTTTGGTAGCAAGCAGATAACATTAAAGTAACAGACAATAATAATAACTTGAACAAAATATACTTTTTCATAGCTTCCCTCTTCCCCATCTTTAATAAGACAAACGAAAATTTCCACTGCTTTTTCTGAACTAACCTGCCCGTTACTTCAATAATAAGGAAAGGCGATAACCCTTAATCAGCTATCGCACCCGAGTTAATAATTTTAGTAGGCTATTTAGTAGATATGTGAATCTCGATATGACCATTAGGATAATATTTTTCAAAATCAAATGAATAAGCTCTCTTTAAATCCCCGTTCTCCTCTTGTTCCCATATCTGCTTCCAAGTATTAAGTATTCCATTTTCATTCAATGAATCCACTTTAAAAATCTCGTATTTACTTATGCTTGGAATTTTAATTGTTTTTGCGTTATTACTACTTTCTACTGCTACACTTACTGTATAATCCCCTCTATAATCACTCTCGTATTCATGGTACAAACCATATGTAACCTCATCCTGATTTAATAAAGCACTTGATGCCTCTTTCCACATCTCTGTGATCTTTTGCATGATAGCTTTGTCTTCAAAATTATTAGTTCTCACACTTTTGATGATCGTTAGGTTCATTTGATTAGCCTCACAATATGATTATTTATTTTTCTTTCAACATAATAAATATATTACCTTCTTCTTTAACTCTTCTGTTCCATTAGTTTAAAATTAATTTCTTTTTAGTTGACAAAGAAAAAGCATCCCTTGTTAAGGAATGATACCCGTTAGTGGATTAAAAAATTTGATTAAACAACTCCCCAATAAAGAAAACTCATAGTAAAAAATAATCACAAATGTCGAAAGTACTTTTGGTAATTTACCATAAAAGTATATTAAAGCTGACCCTATTAGTATGTGAATACAAGCAAAAAGAATTAGACTCATTTACCTACCTCTTGCCTAAATTGTACCATTTTCATTTTGATAATTAACCTTTTTTCACTAACCTGCTTCGTTACTGCAATAAGATAAAGAGCAATCCCTGCTTCTTCAATGGTGGGGAGATAAGCTGTTTGCACTAAGGAGATTGTTCATCTATGTACACTTCATTTCAATATGATCATATTGATCTCCTATAAAAGGCGTTAAAACAAAAGGCCAAAAATATACAGACAAAAGGGATCTAGTTCATTAATCCTTGTGTCTGTACTTTTTAATTTTATTTAATCATTGTAGATTCATTTTTTTCATTGAGAATTATAGGTGTGATTAATGGTCTTATTATTAAATATACAAGATAACCAACAGCAACTCCTAATGTGTTTAAAATAAGGTCATCTATGTTAAAAGTTCTATATGTAACACCTAAAACTAGAGATAGTACCAATTGAGTTAATTCAATTCCTAAAGAAACACAAAGTCCATATAATAGTGTTCTATAAAATGAGTTTCTCTTTAAAATTAAAGGTAAATAAATACCTAAGGGTAAAAGTAAAATTAAATTCCCTAGAGTTGAAAAGGAGAGTAACCCTTGTTGTGTAAAAATAGATTGAAAGGGAATAAAGTTGTTTTTAAGCTCCATAATTTCTGCCATGAATTTTGAATCAGGACCAATTGGTATAGGGAAAATTGTATAATTAATTACGTAAAGTAGGTATATGCTAAAACTATAAATTAAGAGTCTAAAAGTCAATTTAGGCTTATTCTTACTTTTCCAATAAAATATATTTTCACCAATAATAAACAAAAAAAATAGTGGTAATCCAACAAATTTAAACATCAACAAATCAATCATTGTGATTCACTTCCCTACTAAAGCCAAGCTGAATTTAGCTTGGCTTTTACAAATTATTTAATGTATTAGTTAGTAATAGTAGCACGACCTATTAAAGTTGAATTATCATTTGCTTTTGTCCAACGGAAATAGGTCCCTGACGAAGGTACGGACCAACTTGAAGTGGCAGCAGAGAACCTATCTTGAGTTTTCATGCCATACGACTTACCATTCTTGTCCATAAGAGTGATATAGAATACAGTGGGACTTCCCTGCTTCCAACCCGGATTTGATTTGTTGAATGTTCGGACACTAACACTTCCAGATTTCAGGTTATAATCAGGTGAATTTAAAGCTACTTTAAACTCAAAAGAACGCTCCCACGTCGCAGCACCTACTACAAATGGTAGACATAAAACTGTTGCGAAGACTAAAACTGCAATTATTTTTTTATACATTTCTACTATTCCTTCTCAATCTTTTTCTGAGGATCCTCGAAATACATAATAAGTAAATTTTACAAATAATAGAATAGGTCTAAAGTTTCGTTTAGATAAATTTACCAAAAAACGAATGAAATGTTATTAATAATTATGTTTCTGAGAGTGGTATTCTGAAGGAAATATGCTGTGTATACGTGTATACCTTGTGTTACAACCAGATAGAATAACTAAAACAGTTAAACTGCCCCGTTAGTTTAAGAACAGCACTTCACAAACTACCTCTATAATATTAACATATAATTTCCATTTACCTTCAACAACAGCCCCGATTAGCAGAAGTTTTAGCACTGATTTTAACAACACCGCATAAATTTGTGAGGTGCTGTTAAAATGGATGCGAATTGATGTGCTAATTTGTATGCTAAATACGTTAAATCATTGATATAGCAACAAAAATAAGGACACCAATTTATATGCGAAGGATGTCCTCAATTAGGTTGTTATTTAATGTTTTCTCCCCAGTAACCGAACCCGTTAAAATAGCTCTGATGCTTTCTTATAATTTAATGTAATGGTATGTTCTCTTCGCTTGGTGTAAACGCACTTCTTTAATCCACTAAATCTAACGCGATATCAGATAGTCTATGCCTGATGACTAGTTGTACTTTTCTTGATTTTTCATTCATCCCTATAAGATCAACAGTCTGTTCACCCCAAGTTAATTTTGTTTCTTGTTCTAATTTCTTTACTTGTTTTTCTATCAATTCTGTATGTTCTTCATACAATTTAATGGCCGCTTTCTCATCCTTAAATACCTCTGGCAATTGATAATTTAAACCTGCAAACCATTCTCGAAACGCTGATTCTCCATATGTATTTAATCTGCTATTCAACACATTTCTTAGTTCCCAATAAAAGCAATGGTCAACCCCATTTCAACCATCTTTCTCTCAATATTTTCTAGTGTAATGTTTAACAGACTTGGTTTTCTAGTTAATTGAATGAACCAATAACCGAAGAAGAACCCTAAAATTAGATAAAGCCAATTAAAATGGATCTCTCCCATATCGCGCCATGCTTTAATTCCAGAATAGATAAAGCTGCTTACATAAAGAATGGATATCATCCCAAACAAACAAAGATAGAGTGTATTATATTTATTAAACATGATTACCTGTCTCTATTATCGTATTAATATGAATGACGAAAATCCCTTACCATCTCTCTAAACCTTTCCTTCTCTTCTAAATGTGGAAAATGATTGCTTGTTTCAAATATAAACAGCTTAGAATTTAGAAGACGGTTATGTATTTCTTCTGAATAAACAATAGGACATTGGGAGTCATGTCTGCCGCAAAAGACGGTAGTCGGAGTGCTACTATGTGTTATATGATCGCGAATATCATAGGTTGGCAGTTCGTTATTGATATAATAATCTAAACGTTTCTGAACAACCTTACCGCTGCTTGGTATTGAAAAGAATTCATCAAAACGACTTGGCTCGTATATCGACATTTCCGTCCATTCACGTACAGCTTGCATTCTCTCTTCTTTTGTAGAATCACTAGATTTAATGATTGATAACAATTCTCTTACTCTCTGATTTAGAGGATGTTTATAGCTGTAAATACTATCTTTATGCTCCATATAGGCTTTCGTAGCGGCTGCTCCACCGACCATTAACCGTTTTAAAGAACTGGAATGTTTTTCCGCATAGACCAAACCCAGCATTCCTCCTGTTGAATGCCCTGCGAAACTCCATGTCTTAAATCCTAATGCTAGCCTTATGGCTTCTAGATCTTCCGAGGTTTCCCTCATGCTTAGTTCAACCTCATTTTTAATACGAGGAGAATTTCCAGCTTCCTTTAAATTGATAAGAAAAACGGAAAAAGAGTCAACAAACATATCTGCAAAATAATTCCCACGTTCATTAAACTCACTGTAAAGATGAGTAATGAATAACGGTTCCCCGCTGCCCGCTACGAAAACTTCAAACACTCCTCTTTGGGTATTGATTAGCTTTTGCTCCCACATAGGCTCTCCTCCGTGATTCTTTATATTTCCTGAATACAACCCTCTCAATCTTTGTTTATTCTAACATAAATAACCATTTTCTGACTGCTTACATAGATGTTTTCATGATCAACCAAATGATTAAGAAAAATCTATTTACATAATCATCCATTCATAATATATTATATATAACAAGTTGAATGTAAAATGTTTTGGTGGTGTGATGAATGAGCTTAAGATTTGGGATATTAGGTTTGCTTAAATATGAGAGTATGACAGGTTATGACTTGCAAAAGACCTTCAATTCCTCACTGCAATTTATGTGGAATGCGAAGACGAGTCAAATTTATCGAGAGCTGAAAACGTTGGAGAGTCAACAGCTTGTGAGTTCTTCAGTAATAGAGCAAGAAAGCAAATTTGATCGGAAGGTATACACGATCACAACAAAGGGGAACGAATCATTCTTAAGCTGGATGCAAAAATTTCCTCAAGATTTGAATGCCCCTATACGCGATGAATTCATAATGAGGATCTTCTTTAGTGAATTTATGGATGATGACGAGGTTAGTTTTGAAATCAGAAGATACCAGAAGCAACAAGAAGACTTACTCCAAATATTAAATGTGATTAAAAAGCAAGCAGTATTAGATGCGAAGGAAAATAGCTATGAAAGGTCACTGTTCTACTGGCTGTTAACAATCAAAAGAGCAATGAAATCGATCGAAGCAGAAAAAGAGTGGGCAGAGGAAGCTTTAGCGTTGATTGAAAGTAGAAAGGGTTGAGAAGATGGAATGGAACGTACTAAAGAAATCTCCGATGACCATTGCTTTTTTCAGTATTTGTGCGATTATTTTTCTTTTTGGTAAAATCACTACTCCAGAGAATATTAGGTTTCTTGCACTATCCTATGAACAATTCCCACAAAATTGGTTTACTCTATTTACACATGGGTTTGTACATGTAGAATGGTATCACTTTTTAATTAATATGTTCCTATTACTCTATATTGGATCATGGGTAGAACAGCTTTTAGGTAAAATGAAGTACCTCGTTTTGGTAGTGGTATGTATTTTATCTGGCGGTCTCGCACTTATCTTATTAAATACTGCTGGGATCGGATTTAGTGTGGCTGGCATGGCTATTCTCTTCTATTATCATTTGACCTATCCATTTGAGAAAGAGCTATTCTTTAATCTACCTAATTTCGTATTGCCACTAGCCATAGTGGTCATCTCCATAGTAGCCTTAATCTTTGGCGTAATGAGTTCTGTAGGACATATCCCGCACCTTGTCGGGGCCATGATAGGAATAGTGTTTCTAATCTTTTTTAGAAAACAGCATTACCCTATATAGAGTTAAGTAAGAACTACCGACAGAGAGCAGATCTTCCACAGAAGGGCTGCTCTCTTTAAAATGAAGATTCATAAAGCTAAATAGTCACCGAATAAATCATTATAAATCTTTCCTATAATAAACAAACTTCAAACTCTTTCCATTCATTTCAACTTCTTCTTCACTTGTAGATATGTAAGTAAAGCCGTTTTTCTCTAATAGCTTTTGTGAAGCGGTATTGTTATTCGTTGTCTTAGCTAAGAGATGTTCTACTCCTGTATCAGCAAGTAGCTCTATCAATATCTTCAATGCTTTTTTCGCAATCTTTTTACCAGCGTATTCTTCTCCGACTCTATAACCGAGGTAACCTAACTTACTCTCTTTATCAATATCTACTACATTTATCCGGCCAAGAATTAATCCGCTATGATCCTTAATTAGATAGTAATAAGATTCCCCTTTCGCTTGTTCTTCCAGTAATAAGTGGTGCCTTAATTTAAACGTTTCAAAGGTATAATAATCTCCTCCCCTGCTTGGCACCATTCTCTCAAAATATTTTCTGTTCTTAACTTCAAATTCAAATAAAGTTTCATCATCCGCTGATCGTAATTTTTCTAAAGAAATGCCCATTATTGTTACCTCTCTTCTTGACTCGAGCGACTAGTAAAATAAGCTTTCAACCCTTCATATAGATAAATACCTAAATCTTCAGGGATATAACTATTAAAATCATGCTGATGGGATTCCAGGAATGTCTCGTCCTGAAGTAAGTTAAACAAGGTTCTTGTAGTAGGAGTAACCAGGTTATTGATTGCTTTTAACAGTTCTGGATTGTTAACCGTTTCATTATGTACTAATAACTTTCTTGTAATAGAAAGCAACTCTATTGTTGCTTTATCTCTCTCTAGGTTAAGTTTGGGATCTTTCAGTGACTCTATTTCAGCTAATATGCTTGGGTCATGTTGAAAATGTTGCTCTAATGCATGAATTTGTTTCTTTTCTCTCCTGAATACATCCAGCATGATAAAAGTGAATTCTTCTAATTCTATGTCAGAGATGGAATTTTTCCCGTACAGCTCCTTCATTCTTTGTATCGTTTGCAAAGACTCATTTAGTTCTTCCATTTTTTGTTTAATCATTTGTTCTTGTAAATCTAATAGCTCTTTAGTTTTCAATGTGTCTTTAGATAAATGAGTTTTAATTTCTTCTAGTGATAAACCTAATTGTTTAAAGATGCTAATTTTTTGATACAACTCCCACTCTTTACGCGTGTATACTTTCTGTCCTTTATCATTGCGATTTGTCGGTTTAAGAAGTTCAATTTTATCATAATACCTTAACGTTCTAATTGTTGTATTTACGAGCTTTGCAAAGTGTCCAATTGTGACTTCCATGTCATTTCACCCTCGCTTCAAATTATGTATTTGTATTATCTAAGTAACTTCACACCACATTTAACTTTTTTCATTTTAAGTATTGCCTAAGACGTCACGTCACACCTTATGCTGATTATATATTAGCAGAAAGGATTTTGATCTATGGACACAAAAAAATCATTATTTAAAAATCGTCAGTTCTTATTAATTTTTATAGGTGGTTTCTTAGCACTTATAGGGTTTAGTTCTTTTTTTACGACTACTACGTGGTTTGCCATTACAGAGCTAGGGTCGGCTAGTTCTCTTGGGATCGTACTTGTTTCTATTACTGTTCCTCGGATTCTAATGATGGCTTTCGGCGGGATCATCGCTGATAAATTTAAAAAAACGTCCATTATGTTTACCACTAGCTTTATTCAAGGATGCATTCTAGTATTAATATTTGTATTAACCTATACGTCTAGCTTATCAATCTCACATTTGGTTGTATTAGGTATGATTTTTGGGACATTGGATGCTTTTTCAGGACCAGCAGGAGCATCATTGATTCCAAAGATAGTGAATAAAAATCAAATTCAACAAGCAAATGCGATGGTTCAAGGAATGGGGCAAATTGGCTTTGTAGTAGGACCTATCATATCCGGAAGTGTCATGGAGTATTCTGGAGTTAGTGCAGGATATTTAGTTGCGGCAATGATTGTCCTTTTATCTGCATTTATGATGTTCCCCCCATTATTTAAAGAAGCTGCTGTTGTAAATACAGTAAAACAGACTCCATTCCATGACCTTAAAGAAGGTATTTCTTATGTAAAGGCGAGTAAATTTCTTTTAACGGGTATTCTCATTTTAGTGACTTTAAATTTCTTTGCTTTCGGTGCTATCACAATTGCGATACCCATATTAGTGGAGGCCTATGGTGGTACACCTATTAACTTAAGTTTCATTGAAGTTGGGATGGGACTTGGAATGCTTACGAGTACTGCTGTACTAGGTTTTGTTAACATTCGCCGCCGTGGGTTAACGTCAATTACCGGCTTACTTGCAACACTAGTTATATCCGTTGGTTTTAGTCAGGTTCCAAATCTATATGCGCTCACTATTCTGGCATTCATGATCGGCTTTACCATGACATTTGTAGCCATCCCATTTTTCACTTCAGCACAAGAAAATACAGATCCAAGAATTATGGGAAGAGTGATGAGTGTTATTTTCTTAGCAATGAATGGGTTTGATCCCCTTGCATATGCTGGTGTTACGTTACTTGTTACAAGAGGTTTAGATATACAAAATATTGTCTTATGCTTTTCATTGATTGGCTTAATGATCGCCCTATTCGTCTTATGGAAAGGTAAGTCATATAGAGAGGACAAATTAGACCTTTAATTGTTTCGCAAGGTTGTAAAGTAGTTTGTGGACAGGGTTAAGAGGGGAACTTCCCCTTTTTTACGTTCACTTCACTCTGCGTTTAATGGTTTTAATACTAAAAGAAATGCCTGGTGAAAATGTTGTATGAATTCACTAATTTCGCAAAAACTACACCTACAAAGTGCAAAGACAAAGGAATGAGTCCAATAGAAAATCAACAGCATGTTATAAAAACGTTAAATAAATTACTGCAAGGTCAATATATGGGAGTGCATTCTTATGAAGAATTCATTGGAAATCTTAATGACTCTTCCCCTCTCCGTAATCAGTTTATGACTATTCAACAGGACTTAAAACACCATGCGGCCTTGCTTTCAGAACGAATTCAGCAACTCCACGGGACGCCTGCTACGAGTGAGGGAGTTATTGGTAAGATTGAACTTAATATCGGCCAACTTTTTGATCATCCAAAAGATGAAAAGGATATATTGAAACATGCAATTAAAGGGGAAAATCTCTACGGAATAAGGATGACTGAGAAATTAGTCCGTGATGAACTTGATGAGGAAAGTCTGAACCTTGTTCATCAGATCTTAGAGAAGCAACGAGAGCATGTAGATTATTTGAAGTCTGAATTGCACTAAATGTGAGGGTTTTTAAAGCTGCCTTATTGAAAGGCAGCATATTACTCTTGCTATAATGATCATGGCCTCAAGCCATAAGCAATATTAAAAATAACATGTAGGATAAATAATATTACAGAACTAAATAATGCAGCCAGTATAAATTTCATCCAGCGCTTTGTTAAGGCTTTAAATGAGTAGGAATGAAGTAAAATAGTATTATAGAAATTATTAGAAATGGCGGCATGAGAATCCAATAACGTATGTTCTTAAAGTGTTTAATTATATGCCTCTCCTTTGGTCAACTGTACTAAGATAATGATACATAATCCTCGCTTTTACGTGTCGTTAATTCGTTCGTACCTTTCTTAATACCAACCCGTTAGCTACTGCCCCTATTAACCCTGCAACCACAAAAATATAGGCAACAAACAATGGTGTTGAAGAGAGTGATTCCGTAAGAATTCTAAACATACCGACGGCAAAAATGAGTAAACTACAAACAAGTGTAATTAATACTTTAGTTTTACCATTCAACTAAATTACCTCCCTTCGTTTTAAAAAATCAGTTCTTCCCTTTTGAATTAGCACCAACCAAGCCTCCAACTACACCGCCTATTAATGCAATAACAATTGCTGCCCAAGTCCAAAAGCTCATATCAAGCACCTCGCTTTATGTATGAAATCTGTTATGTAATTGTCCTAAGGAATATAGAGCTAACTCTTTAACATCCTTATTCTTACTAGTAGATAGTTCCTGTAAGACTGCATCTAAATAATCATCTTCAATCATTCCCTTATTTTCTCCTTCAGCACAACACATTAAAAAGAGAAGTAAATAAAAATGAACTTTTGGCTTCTCATGCTGCCTCATTTTTTCAACCATATAACGGATCAATTCATTCGTTGTGGAGAGCACTTTCGTTAATAGACGGTCAATATCTTTCGGTGTGCCATTCTTTATCACGTCGTCTATTTGAGTGTAATAGTCTTTTATTTCTTGATCAGAAAGTTCAGATTCAGGAAAATCAACCTCTTCTTCACTGTAATCAATTAATCCTTTAATAAAGCTCTCAAAATCATGTGCCAGCTGTAATTCTTGCTCTTGTTCCACATCAATATACATAACAGCAGGCTCCGACTTGGTATTTCGGTAATCAAGGGCAATCCAGGCATGTCCATCGCCAGAAATAAGCACTATGTTCTCAGGCATGTCCCATTCTTGAATAAGATAGCTGCTATCTAGTATTCCTTTCTCCGTACCGATTCCAATACCAAATAAGTGGTCAACTTGAACATGGTTAGAGGCCCAAGATGTTGGTACATCTGTTGGGTGTGCATTAAAGATGAGATACCCTCCATTTTGTTGTTTTAATAGCTGTAAGTATGAATCTGGTAATTTAATTCCTAAATCATCTTCTGCTTTTCTTACCATTTCATCTGTTAATGGTTTTAATTTGCCGTAATCATTGTCTTCATGCCAAATTTTTATATGTTTCATATTAATCCCCCAAGAAAGGTTGAGCTTTTGGTATTGGCTGCTGCATTAAGGTCTAATTCTTTTTAGACATATAGTCTTTAATCTCATTCACTTTCTCATCAATCTCATCTAATTTATTTTTAGTATATTTCATAAAATGAGCAACTCTTGATAGGAGAAATATAATTAGTATTAAGAATACAAGGTTTATCATAGCGTCAATGATATCCACGTTGACCGCCCCTTTCTTACTTGTATTTACTTATAGATTTATTTGCATAGCTCCGGGACATTGTGGAAGGAGAAAAACGAATTCTGTATTTTCCTATAAGCTCTTCTTTAACTTTTTCCGTCAACTGCTCTCCTTGTTTGTTATGTTCTTCTTCCATCTCAACACCATTAGGAATTAATCTATCTACATCCCAATCGATCCATTCGCCGTATTTTCCTGCCCATTCCATTAAATCGTTCTTTAATTCATTTGATAGGGGGAATTCTTCTAAGTCTAAATTATGACTACAGAGATCACACCAAATAGGATCTGCCCCGATATCACCTTCTACTTTTACTTCATATGTGTTCGCTTCCTCACAAAAACAATTCATGCATTAAATTACTCCTCTAAAAAATATTATTCTCCTGAGCTGTTAATATAAATAACAGATTCAAAAACTTAGTATATTTTAACATAAATAACCATATAATGATTTTTTTCTTAATGAAATACGGTTGTTTTTGTATGCAAGAAGCGATTGCTTTAATAGCAATCGCTTCTTCGTGCTTATCCCTTTTACCTGTATTTAAACTAGTAAAATGAAAGCAATTCTCTTTCTACCTAGTTGATCAACTTATAAAATTTATTCAGTTGACTAAAGTTTTATTAGGGAAACAATACGTGCGCTTACTCTAAAAGAATACCGCTGCCTTCTTTACGATGAAATCTTGAATGGTTAGAAATATGATCCACCCTACTACTCCAAATCCTATGGAGATAAATAATGAAAAAGAAGCTTTTAATGAAATTGCTACTATAATTAATAGGGCAGCTGTTGCTGGGAATCCCCATAGGACCCCCAAGGCAAATTTGCTTAGGGTGGTAGTTTGTTCTCCTTGCATGTAAAGCCAAAACAAACTCAGTAAACTAACTAAGGGCAAAGCAGCAATAATTCCTCCATACTTCGGAAAGAATCTCGCTACTTCTGTAACTAAACCAATAATGAGTGCAGAGACTAGAATCTTTGTAAATAGAAACATTTCTTAGCCTCTTGACTAAGGAGACTAAATGCTTTTTCTATCATTACAATATCTGAAGGATCAAGTTTTTCTAATACATTTTTGAGTTTTTCATTATCTAATTGAGTGTGTTTAAACAACACTTCCCTCCCATCTGCAGTTAATACGACGAATACTTTTCTTTCATCTTGGATGCATCTTTCTTTGGATACAAAGCCCTTTTTAATTAATCTTTTAATATGTTCGGAAGCAGTATTATGAGTTACACCTAAGTATGTAGCTAAATCACCTATCGTTACTTCGTTCTTTTTTTCAATGTGTTGCAATAATCTTATAGCTTGGTGCGAAATATTTTCTTGATGAGCGTAATGCAGTAGATGATAAATGTCAGTTCAATTTTGGTTAATGATACTAATTGATTTATTTAAAGTCATAATTAAACCCTCCCTTTTATATCTTATAATTCGATATAATCTTATGCAAAGATTAAAGGGATTTTCATCATTACAAGAGCTACTATTTTTATACTTAATTAAATATTTTGTGTTTAGAGTTCATCTCATGAAGAATTTAGTTAACGAACAAAAGCTGATTCTCTGTCAGCAAGGGCATCTTCTAACCATCTGGGATGCATCCTCAATAAGTCTTCAGGTAAGTTCTGTTGTTCAAAAAATTTAATTTCTAGTGACTCAGACGAATTACAACAAAGTTCTCCCCCGGTTATTTCAGCGAGAAAACATGTAGTTATAAAATGTACTGTTTTACCGTTGGGATAAGTAAATACCTGTGAATGAGGGTCAGAGTACACACCAATAAGCTTCTTTATTCTTATATCTAAATTCGTTTCCTCTTTGATTTCTCTAATAGCTGCTTCTGAAACAGTTTCCCCTATTTCGATATGTCCTGAAGGAATACCCCATAATCCAACATCTGCCCTTTTTTGTAACAAAACGTGGTTTTCCTTATCTAAAATAATTACTGCAACAGCAGCTTTTAAATCATCAACCTTCTCCATTCAATCATCCTCCTTTAAATAATAAAAAAAGGACCGATTGGAAAGATTTCAACGCATGCCAAATACGCTGAACCTTTCCCCTCGGACCTTCTATGTCAATAGGTGCCTTTTACATATGGTAAAAGATGTAGCCCTTGGTCACTGACCTATCTAAATAGCGGAACCCTAGCTACAATTTTCCAGTTCATATTTAGTTTACTATTATTTCTTAGAGAATGAAAGTTACTTTTATCACACCTGCCATACTAGTTGCTGACAGGGTACTTTTTTTACTGCATTATCGGAAAAGTTATGTAAGCAAGTAAGTTTATTTATCTATCTATCTATCTATCTATCTATCTATTTGAACTAAACGCAAACTACCCAAATACTTGAGCTGCAATGCTGAACAATGTATTGTTCCTGGTAGGTAGACTATCAGAATTAATGACCATGATTGGAGGACGGTTCATATTAACAAACCCTCTCCTATTCAAAAACATCATAAATTCATTATTTTCTAACGGAACATCAATTCTTATTTTTCCTTGATGATTAATAGCAAGTTTATCTATCAAACCAGAAGCAACTTGAAAATCCCTTGCTACAATCGGGCCTAATATAAGATGAACTGGCCCTGAAATGGAAAGACCATATCCCACAATAGCTCCCTGATCATCCTTGGCAACGAAGATTTGTTCAGCCTGTTTCATTCTAATTTTTAAAAAGCGAGTTCTCGTAGCACCGAAAGCTCTCTCATCAAGTTTATAAATTGCCTCCATATCAACTACACTATACTCTTCGATAGTGATGTTACTTCCAAGCAACGGGTCATGATCAAACATATAATTATCACAAATGTATTTATCAACATAACCTACCGAATTAAAACCCATTTTTTTATAAAGGGGTGTACCTTCTTCCGTGGCAATTAGCATAATTGGAGTGTCGGGCGTAACATCTTCAACACACCTTTTAGTGGCTTCTTCTCCTAATCCCATCCCTCTATAGTCTTCATGCACGATAACCATGCCAATAGAAGCTAAAGATCTGCCATACGGGATGATTGCTGCACTTGAAACGATTCTTTCCTCTAAATCCTTATGTCCAAAGATATTACCTGATGCAAGGACCGTTTTAAGTTCTCTTTCATCATAGTCCCATCCCACTGATGTAGATAGTTCAACTAATTGTGGAATATCACGTTCAACGAATTCTACTAGATCCAATATTGATTTATTGCAACTGGCCATAACATTTCTCCCTTTTTAGAACGCTTTTTTCTCTAATGCCTGCATGAAATATTTCAAAGTAATATACCGTAAAAAACAGTACCCCAATAAAAGAAACTCCTGCCTGTACTACAACCTTTTTAGTACTTAGGATAAATTAAAAAGATTTGTAGTAAAGAACAGTAGAATGTAGTTCTCCATTTGCCGATCTAGCATAATGAGGAATTTTACCAGCTTGAATATAACCAATTGAAGAATAAAGAAGATTAGAAGGATCTCCTTCTCTTGTATCGAGAACTAATAATGACCTCCCTTCCAGCTTGGCTCTCTCTTCTGCTTTATTCATAAGTGAACGCGCAATACCACTACGTCGATAATTAGGGTCTGTCATCAGCTTTGCAATTTCAGCTCTATGAGCACCATTCTGCTTAGTACATAGCTGTAGTTGTACGCTTCCAACAATCTGGTTGTTTATTTTAGCCACGAATAAAAGTACTTCGGAATTTAAGACATTCATCCAATATTTATTCGCATCAGATAATTGGAGTGGTGGTAAAAAGCCAAGCGATGCGTCATCTTCTACTACCTTTACCAGAAGTTTGGAAAGTTCATCAACGTGTCTATCCATAATTATCACTTGTTCAATCTGTATATTATTAATCAACCGAATCACCTCAATAAATATATTCCTTACTATCATTTTATCCTATGAATTCGATTACCGAACTAATTAGGGTTTCCGTTAGCCTGTTTCTCTTGTACATACTTATCATATGCTTCTTGAACTCGATCTCTATTACCCATTGGCACAACTTGTTTGTGAATATCATTTAATAAAACAAACGACCTGAAAATCACTCCTACTATAATGGCGCATAGAAGGTATATGCCCATAGGCCCCATAGTTACTAATATACCTAAAAGTCCTGCAATAATAATAGACAAAAATAATTTCATGAACATTCTCCTTATAGATCAATTTGTGCTGCATCTTAAAAAGTCACTTATCGAAAACTCCCTTATTAAGGTAAATATTAACATGAAAACCCATTTATTTGTTCGAAATATTCTTCTACATCTTTCTCAATGAATACTAATTTAAATGAAATGATATAGAACAAAGACCTCTTCTTATTAGGGGTGTCTAAATGATAAAAACCCCTAAGAAGGGGTTTTAGTTTAGAAAATAATATGTGCTATCAATACGATAATAGGTAAGGTAACGAAAGTTCGTTCCATAAAGATAACCACAAGATCTGTAAATTTAACTGGTAACTTAGAGGCAAGTAACAACCCACCAACCTCAGACATATAGATCAGCTGTGTTACGGACACGCAGGCAATAACAAACCGGGTAAATTCACTTTCAATTCCACTCCCGATCACAGCAGGTAAAAACATATCGGCGAATCCAATAACCATTGCTTGGGCTGCTTGATCAGCTTCTGGAACTTGCATGATTTCTAATAAAGGTATAAAAGGCATTCCTAATAAATCAAAAAATGGTGTTTGTTCTGCAGTGATTAATGCGATGGTCCCTAAAGCCATGACCACTGGGATGACCCCAAACCACATATCAAGAACATTTTTCATTCCATTTTTCGTTGTGGTAACCATCCCATTATTTTTCTCTGCGGCACGTTCTAACGCTTTTTCCATTCCAAGCTTAAAAATTGAGACACCTTCCATATCACTGTCTTTTACTAGTTGCTTATTTTCTACAACGTACTCATCTTTTTTTCGCGACAGTGGCGGAATTCTTGGAATAATGACGGCAGCAACGAACCCAGCTATTCCAATCGTCAAATAATACGGAAGAAATAGGTGTTCCAAATTCAAGTACGATAAAATTACGATGCTAAAAGTAATCGAGACTACGGAAAAGGTTGTACCAATAACTGCAGCCTCACGCTTTGTATAAAAGCCTTCCTCATACTGCTTATTTGTTAGTAACACACCAATTGTGCCATCTCCCATCCATGAGGCCAAGCAGTCTACAGATGAACGACCAGGGAGTGTAAATAATGGACGCATGATTTTATTTAAAAGAATGCCACTCAGCTCAAGAAGACCAAAATTCAATAATAATGGCAGCAGGAAACCAGCAAATAGAAAGACAGAAAAGAGAATAGGAAGTAAATCATACAGTAATAACCCACCCGTATCCTCTGACCACACCCACTCAGGGCCGATCTGATACAAAGTCATTACAGCAAACAGCATACCTATTATTCGGACATAGACCCAAACAGGCTTTACATGGAATAGGGTTCTCATTAAAGGTTGATTTATCAACGATTTAGGTTGGAATGCTGTAACAGCCATTGTCATAATAGCTACCATAAAAAGGATCAACGTCATTAAAGATGGGATTATTCCTTCTAACAGTCCTTCTACTTGCTTAGCCATAAAGGCGACTGGAATCGTAATCTCACCGTTATAAGTTAATGGAACCATAAATAAAAAAATGCCAAGCAAAGAGGGAATGATGAATTTCATATAATCTTTTATTTGATAGGAAGTTTCTATTTTTCTCTTTTCTTTTTGAATTGCAGACATATTATTACTATGCCCCCTCGTATTTTTATTAGATAAAACAAGTTAACGTAGCTTGCTTTAACATCTCTACGTACTTCACCAAATCCATTTTCAATCTTTCAACAGTGATTTATGGTAATTATGTACAAATAAAACTTTTGCGTTTGTAAGCGGATACATAAATCTTCATAATGACACCTTAACTGCAACTAACCATACGGCGTTCTCCCTTCCATCTTAAGATATTTGTAAAATCAGATAATTAAGCAAAACGTATTTTAACTATTGCAAGTTTTATACCAACGTTATCCCCCCTATTTATTAACGAATGATGAGTTTCAATAGAAGAAAACGAAAAAAATCTTTTCGTTTTGTAAAAAAATCTTTCTTTCTGCCAAGGTCAATAGGGAGGCATCGGTTCTGTTGAAAAAGCTTACTAGGCAACAGTGGAAATGGGTTATAAGTGAATTTGAATTCTAAGCTAGCTTAATCACTTCCGCATGGCAATGTATCCTCTACCAAATGACCAATTAAAGTATCTTTTTCTATATATTTATCAATATTGACTTTCAATGAATCAATGTATCCGCTGGAACTTAAATGAATAGGAATGGACTCTCCTGTTTCATTTTGTACCATCATTAACACTTGCCACTCATAAACAAAATCGTCTCGATTAACTAAAATATTCTTTATATAACCATTACAAGGTGAACTAATTTCTCTTACCATTCTCAATACTCTCTCCTCCTCGGTTTTCTCAAAATAGGTTTATAACAGAATCACGTAAAATTTTTCTTGAAAATTAAATAGGCCGTTAAAAAAATTTACATCGAATAAATGCTGAACCTCTCCCCTCATCTCATTTCCCTTCTTAAAACGAGTAGTAGTACGTTCTCTAGCCACAAAAATTGCAATTATCGTGCCAATAAAATTAGAATATTCAATCTCCCACTTCTGATTTCAACAATTACAGGTGAAAATCATAATAATGATCAGCGAAATTTATATGAATCCATTCTCAAAGAAACTTGTTCTCAATATTTCCCCTTTTTTTCCAACCAGCTATAATCAATTGTATTTTTTGCTTTCCTAGCATCTTTTCAATTGGATCGCCAATTAATTTGCGTTAGTCATTCTTTATTCAATCAACAATAATGGAATTAAATGGCCGAACATATTAAAAATATAAAAACAGCTGCGATCAGCAGCTGTTTATTAATTGCCCCTCATTCAATTAAAAGTGAACCGATGAGTTACTCAATAATGTATAAAGTAATCCGCCTGCAACAGCAAAGACTATACGGTGGATTTCCTCCCTTCTTCTTTCACCTTCCATAATTTGTACAGATGTGTCACTATGACTTTTCCAATCGCATAAATTGGGATGACTAATATCATTCCGCCAATACCAACAAAACGTCCTGCTACTAAAACTAATGCCATAACTGTTACTGGATGTATTGACATCTTCTTCCCAATAATTTGAGGCTGCACAAAAATACTTTCAATTTGTTGGATAACCACCACAATGAATAATACAAACACAGCCATCATCGGAGAATGAAGCAACGCCACGATGACAGATGGAATTGCCCCAATCCAAGGCCCAAGATAGGGGATTACATTTGTAATCATTCCAAAAATGGCTAGGACAAGTGCATACTCTAAGCCAATACTAGTAAAACCAATATAATACAGAATTCCGATAAACGAACAAACAATTAATACTCCTTGAATGTAACTGCTTAATGTCTTATCCATGTTCGTAAGGATAGGTTTAATTTCCTCCTGTTTATCCTTTGTGAGAAAATGCAGAAAAAATTTCGGAAGCCTTTCTCCTTCTTTTAACAAATAAAAAAGGATGAAAGGAACGATAAACAGCAATAGCAAAGCATTAAGCACTGTGCCAATGAAACCCACACTTCTTGTAAAGAGATCTCCCACTAGACCTCCAACCCAAAGGCCAATTTGTTCAATATAATCTTCAACATTAATTATTTCTGATAGATCAAACCATAGAAAATCAATTTGTTGTATGTTTGTAATTAGTAACTGCAGTTCAGCAACAATGGATGGCATACTAAATGTTAAAGCAGTAAATTGCTTTTGTATTTCCGGACCCATAAAAGAAATAATGCTTGTCCCTAAGGCAAGCACACCTAAATATAATAATAAGATGGCCAGAGCTCTCGGCATTTTCTTATTTAGCAAGGTTACCAGCGGTCTCAATAGATAATACAAAACGCCTGCTAGGAGTATAGGAATAAACAGCGTTTGAACAAACACAACAAGGGGGCTGAACACCCAGCTAATCAGACTGCCTAAGTAAATAATTACGAAAATTACAATGATCAATGACCCTATTTTCATTGCTTTCTTATACACTTAAATAATAACCTCCTAGTGCATTTGATATATAATTCCAATAAAGTATCACTCACATATTAGGTAGTTTACTGATTTAACAGAAAGAGTATGTATATGTATACATACTCTTTGTTTACATCATTACTGATACTTTTTACCAATCGATACGGTTATCATAAATGGTTTTTGCGAATTTTTTTAGTTCAACTATTTTGTCAAGCGCTTGAGAGGCTGCCTTTCTTACAGGATCAATAATTGGCTTACGGTCATTTTCAAAATAATAAAAGGCGTCTCTGTATCCATGCTCTCTTAACATTTTAGCTAAATACATCCCATCCTCTAAAGCCCATGATGCCCCAATTCCGAGCATTGGGTTGGTGGCGTGAAGCGCATCTCCAACAAAAGTGACACGTCCATGATACCAATGGGGTAATTCTTCCAATTCAAAGATATTTCTTGAGGTGATATTTTCTGTATTATTTAACAGTTCGCTAAATGGATTATCCCACCCACTAATTTTTTCGGATAACCAATTTTTGATAAATTCATTATCAGCTAACTCTAATTCAGTTGCAGGAATTTTCCTCTCTTCTTTACCAATGAATTGCCATAATATATCTGAATTTGAAGTAGGTGAACATTTACTTACAAATGTACCTAAATAATTATCAAAATCAATGTAGGCACTCGCCTTAGTATTAATAGATTGCTTCACATTGGCAGACGATACCAGCCCGTGAATTCCATAGTAACCAGTATAAACAGGTTTAACTTGAGGGAAAATTATCTCCCTTGTTCTTGAATGAATGCCATCTGCCCCGACTAAAATTTCTCCTTTCACTTTAGAATTATCAGAGAAGAAAGCTGTAATACTGTCAGAGTTCTCTTCTAAATTAACCAGCTTTTTATTGTAATGTACTGGTATGTTATATTCCTCAACTTTTTCTAAAAGTAGTTTCATTAAATTTTGTCTGCTGATCGTTATGAAAGTTTTACTAAAGAAAGCATTTCCCACAACAGTAGCACTGGTCAGTTCTTTATTGTCACTAGTATATGTGGTTTCATATTCCAAAGGAAAGCTATATTCTGCCATTTTCGTTATACCAAGTGTTTCAAGAACATTCAGACCATTTGGTGTAAGTACAAACCCCGCTCCGCTCTCTCTTTCAATTGAAGCTCCTTCAAATACGACGCTCTCTATTCCAGCCTTTTTTAAAAATATAGCCGTAGCAAGGCCACCTGCACCTGCACCAATAATAATGACTTTTTCCTTCACACCGAACACTCCTTTGTTATTAATTTCAGTAACAAACAATGAATGAGCTTACGTAAAGTAGATTATCATTATTCGGACGATCGGTCAATTAATTTTATATATGTGCTGCTTGATAAAAACGTAAAGTCGTATACAATTGTTTTTAAAGTTTATTGGACAACATTATGATGTATTATATTTATAAAATGAGCGGGAGGATTTATGAGTAGACCAGTTGGAGTTAATAGTGAAGATACAAAGAAGTTAATTGAGGATAAAGCAACTAAGATGTTTGAGCTAAAAGGCTATTCAGCTACATCTATATCAGATATAAAAACGGAAACACAATTAAGCAAAGGTACGGTTTATTACCATTTTAAAAACAAGGAAGAGCTTTATTTATATTGTTTAAAACAAGCATTAAATAAATTCATCAACGAGTGGAAAAAAGGGATGGTAAGAGAAAAGAGCGCTACTGACAAATTATATTTATGGGCACATTTATGCAGCTTAGAACTTCACAATCCTTTAATTAAAACCATTCCAGAATATATGGTTTCAACAAACAAAGACCAAATTTTTGTCGTAAAGCTGCTTAAACCTGAATTAGATGTTCTTACGGAGATTATTCAGGAGGGAATTGAAAAGAAAGAGTTTAATGCTGAATTGAACATCCAAGAGGTGAGCGTTATTTTATTATCATTAATTTCAGGGCTGCACGATACTAGTATTGCATTAATAGGGTTTAATACCCAGAAAGATAAAGCGGATCTTTATAGGAAAGCTACGGAAACTGTTATTAACGGAATTGGGATTAAATGAGTTTTTTATCCACGTGTTTTTTTTGCTAAGGTTTTGAATGAAACCTTAGCTTTATTATTTCTTCACCATAAAGGAAGAACCAAACTCCCTGAGGGCAGGCTTATGAAAAAAAGCCCCCACAAAAATGAGGACTTACCACGGTTTAGTATGTTTAAACATAGGGTGAATCTAAAAGAGATGTGTATCAGAGGAGGGGTTAATTATTAAGCTAATATAAAAATTCTTCCAGTTGAATAGGAAAAATTATAATAATTCCTTAAGTCTCCTACAAACCTCGTTAATTCCGTTTTGGGCAGTGTCTATTATAAGATCAGATCTTTTTTCTAACAAGGGTAGTACGTTTTCATAACTATCTAATACCTCTGTTCGTTCTTCAGGACTCTTGCCATAATCATGAGAAGTTCTTTTATTGATTCTATCAAGCATTACATTCAGATCCGCCTTTAGCAGCACCACATAATCAAAGTAGTGATAAAATTTCCCTTGATTAGAGTAGCATCCTGAGATAAAAAGGTGTGACTGTTTATATTGCTCTAACAAATAAGTTATTTTTTCCGCGTCCCAAACTCTTTCTTCCACTCCCCCATCTCTAATCGACTTAACGTAGCCATAATCCGTATCGACTACATTGTATCCTTCTTTTTCTAACTGTACCAATGCACTTGATTTACCGACTCCAGATAAGCCTGTAATAAAAATGATTGCCATAGTGCACCCTCCATTTAAATAGATATGAATGTTCATTACCAATATTACTTCCAATAATTCTTCATGATATCCCTTGTCCATCCTGGCTGAGAGATCGTCTCTCTAGGAAGAAACTCTTGCATTACTGGCTTGATATCTAATATTGGCGTTTCGTTAATACAATCAAGGCCTGAAACAGTTAGCTCTCTACCTTTTCTTCCAACTACCTTTACCGTTGTAAGCCCTAATTGATTGGGGCGGTTTTTTCCACGCTGCGAAAAGATCCCAACTTTAGGTAAGGACGTATCATTCCTAAGGTGTCTAGCACCTGTAATTATTTTATCCTTCGCCACCTTATGAAAATAAAAGATAATCTCTAAATGTGAAAAAGATTCAATTTCATTAAAAGCTTCCTCTGGGAAGGTAGAGTCCAATACGATCTTACTAACTACCTCACCCCAGTAATCATCTTCAATCTCATTTCTTAGATTATAAGCAATACCAATAGGAGTTAATGTGATCATTTGATTTCCTCTTTTCTTTCGATCCTTTTTTATATTGGATCAACCCTTTTTACTTCTAAATTTCCCTACACTTGCTGAGCCGGAAATGATATAAATACGTAGCACTTAAATAACCACCTACCTTATCATTCAACTAAACTATCGAGCACCACATACCCTAAAATAATTCCTGTGATGGCCCACGATTCAATATGCATAATTTCGAGGGTGAACGGCAGAAATTGTAAAGGGATAAAATGGGCAAGCAGCGGGATGAAAGTAACATAACACAACGGGAAGCCTACAATAAGCAGCTTTATCCAATTGACCTTCCACCCTTTCCCTCCTTTGCGTTCTTTAATGAACCTTGGTAGACGTAGAAGAACTCCTAGAAATATAGGAAACAAAGTTGAATATAGAAAAAACGGCCAAATCTCAAAGTTTCTTGAGGCTTCCAATCTTAAATGATGCTGAAAGGTTAAGCCGCCCCATAATACCACACCGATCAACAGCATCCAGCCTAGATACTTCCACGCATCTTTCATCGTACTCCTCCTTATATATGTGCTTTATGTAGTATATAAACCAGACGAGTTAACTATGTTTAATCTGACTATGCTCGATGTAGTGCCGTTAGTTTGCATTCTGTTTATCCAGCTCCTCGAGCATCCAAGCAATAAATGCAAATGATAAAATAATCATTAGGATCATTGTAAAAGTAACCGTCTCTTCTGTAGTAACTCTGTAAATGATGTATCCAATTAAAAGGAGCAGATAAGATTTATATTTCTTGAGCATAAGGCCCTCCTTATGTCTTGTTATGAGGTTACTAGACCTCTTCACAATCATACGTAATCAAAAATGGATACAACGGTATGAGCAGCAATGTGAAGATGACAGATCCTAACATAGACCAGAAAATAGATTCCAGACTATTAAAGAGCAAAAATCCAAAACCAGATATACTTAATGAAGTGAGTACACTCATGATGACTCTTGAATAAATGGAGATTTCATTGTTGAAGTTACACGTCTCACAATTAAATTTATTTAAAAACATCGATTTAAAGCGGTCACTAAAGCTTGCTTTTGAGTGGCATTTGCAGCATGCATAAAGGTTCATGATAAGCTTCACCTCCATTCAGATTTAATAATATACCGATATCTTTGGCCAAGCCTTCTTCCAATCTTTTTTTGTCACTCTATTTATATAGATCTCTTTGCGCTTGAGATCTTCTTGGAAGCATGGCGTCGGTTTTACTTGCAGCGTCACAGCATCATTAATGCCATGAGGCGCTGCAAGGATAAGCTCGCCGTGAGGAGTTAGAGTAACCCCGAGCGCTGTGGCTGTCTCCGGAAATTTCGACATTGCATCAACACTCGATTTGTAAGGAGGCGTTTGATTTCTTGTATGCATCCTTGCTTGATTTTTAACGGACCAGGGCAGATTAGGTTTTAATGTATGTAACTTGGCTTCCAATGCACGATCTGTACCTCCCTCAGCATGTTGCTGGTCGAAGTAAATAACATCTATATCAGGCAAGGGCGTCCTCTCTTCAAACTGATGAACAACATCCCAAATCTTAGAACGAACAAACCCCGCACAAATCCACCAATCTTCAAGTTTCAGCTGACGGACCGTTTGGAGAGTATCCATCATCCATTCATCCTCTTGTATCATAAATAGGATCTCTTCTTCTGACAGCATAACTGCCTCCTTACACAATAAATTTTGTGAACCAAGCGACATAATAAGCACCTGGAATAAAGAGCACCTGGGCAAGCAGCGTGCCTAATAATCGAGAAGTGACCATCATGATGGAGATTGTTTTAAGAGATAAGTAGCTCCCTTTTTTATTCACCACCTGATCGGCCAGCACTGAAATCTTTGGATCAATGAAAATGACGAGTAAAATCGTAGCGATGCCATTGATAAGACCAGAAGCCATAATAGCTGTTGATGCTCGCTCTGGTGCAAGTAAAGACGCATATAACGCTGACAGCACACCAATTGTATAAACCGAGGTCACAATCATGTTTATAAGAAATAATTTTATTGGGAAGTCTCTCAATCTAATTCCCTTAAGATATGTAAGCCGCGGCATCCGGATATGTCGAATGCCTCTTTTCATCACTCGCCACTTGATTCCTTGTTGAACCAGGGCTGGAACGGAACCATTTAGTCTTGATAAATGAATGATAGAGCGTGAGAAGATAGCTATAAAAGTAGGCAGAAGCAGTACGCCAACGATCGTTCCAACGGTTGAGGCGCCAATAATAACTCGATACTGGCTTTCAACAAGCGTCAGAGCTTGATCTGGTGGCGCTGTATCAATTAAGCTTCCGGTAAACGGCTACTGCATCATGTTTGCTAAACGTGAAACGATGACCATCACATTAAATAAGGCGAGGCCTGATGCAATCAACCGAACTCTTGCGCCAGATATACGAACCGAATAGGCTAAGGTCTCGATACAATGAATGATTAAGATAAATAGTGCAATTAATATAACTTTGTCTGTAATGATGTCCATAAAGGGTTCCTTTCAAGCTAAGATAGTACTTGCCTATAATTAGTACGAATATGGTCCTGCCTCTAAGCTATGTAAAACGAGCAGCTATAATGAGATCTGAAGCATCCTTTCAATCTCATCTCGGTTAGTTTCGGCAACCAACATCGTATAATCGTTATATAGAGGCACAATTGTTTCTTTGCTGTTTGCGATCACTTCGCATCCTCTATCATCATAAATATAGTAGATAATATTCTTAGAGATATTTACAAAAAACACATCAGGATCATATGCCCCTTTGCGTTTACCCAGTTTAGGTTTCAAATGAAAGTCCTTATGACAGATTGCTTTGATAAGTAAAGGGTAATTCAAGTCTCCTTTTTTGCACTTTAGGTGAAACTGGGAAATATAGTACTCACTAGTATCTCCTTCGTCATCAATCATAACTGGCAAAGTCTTCTGCCTTATCTTATGTTTTAATTCCTTATTCTTGAGATATCGTTTATAAACGTTAGGAGCCTTAACAGATTTTTTATTCCCACTGTTAAGATAAGCATTGGTCACCAACATCATTTCATCCTTCTCGGAGAAGAGATCATTAAAAATAGACGTAGCCTGCATGTACACAAATTCAAATAAATCAAGATTAAGCTTATTTCCAACTAATTGATACATATTTTTACCTAATTCAAAGTGAATGCCGATATGCCATTGGTTATAGATGCTCGGCTTCAAGTGTAATCCAGGGAAAGAATAAGCTAGGTATTCATTTAATTCCATAATGTAATCTCCCATAATTCGCGGTCCTCTAAAACCAAGTCATAAGGTTTCTTTAAGTCCATCCAACTAATGGTTCTCTTTTTTGAAAGGGGCAATTCTTCTCCCCCGTTTAAAGACGTGAAATACTCTACTACTCCACTTTGTTGAACCGCTGCTTCGAGGTAGGAATAGAGGATCTTCAAACATTTATCTTGCTCAGCTGTTCCCTTTATTTGATAGGGTAATGGGATATGGTTAGAAAATGCGGTCACTTGATGTTTGAATGAAAAATGCGTACTATATGAAAATCTTTGTTTTGAACGGCTGTCATAATTATTCTCGAAATAGATATGAGTGAAATCCAATTCATTTCTATACACATTCGGCTGCTCTAATGATACCGGATTTGTACCATATGAACCGCTTGGAAGTCTCATGGGTGAAGCAATATAAATATACTGAGTCATGTCTTGTTCCCTTTCATATATCTTTGGTTTAAATAAATAGAAGTCGTTAATGACTCCCATTGTTAAGTACATCATTCCCTTTAACATTTCAACTTAAGGATTGGACAGCACCTTCCAATCAGGGTCTTTGACATCATTTATACTTGGTTTTCTAACAAATTCGATACAACCTTTCTCACAGGCCCCAAATGAGAGATAGTTTATCTGCGCTTGTCTTAAAGAGGGCGTATTTGCACCACCCTCATAATCAGGATCGTCAAATTGGACTCCATCATCTTCCCAAAAGCAGATACTGCAAATCTCATAACTTCCAGGAGGCTCTTCATCTAATACTTTATAGCCGCAACAAGGACAAGTGTATTTCATTGACTGTTCACTCCTGATCAAAAAATAACGATTGCTAGTTGTTGTGAAATCAGAGTCGAATCATTACCGCCTCTGTAATTAACAACTGCTGATGCGTTTATAATTAATTAAAAATAAAATGACTACACCAACTATAAGTGCTGTTAAACCAATAATGAAAAAGGTATCAATATACTTAGTTACAGCAAGCTCATAAATAGAAGTATCTATCGGACTATAGGGATTTAACACGACAAGATCCGCTAATCTTATTCCGTAATACACGCTTGATATCATAAGGATTACGCCTATAATGGACGAAAATAGGCCAATGAAAGTAAAGAATGTATAATCATTTTTGAACATAGCTGTCTCCTCTTTTTTGTATGTATTTATTTTGGAGTTAAATTAATTCTTCATAACAGCTCCTAGTTATCTACTATATTTTAACACTTATTGTCAATAAATGTCCTTTATATCAGTTAAGATGGTTTTGCTATGATATAATTTGTAAAAAGATTCTGAAGGTGGGAACATCAGGTGTCTCTTATAAAAGTTGAAGGGATTCGTTATATTTTATTTTGTATAGGCTTAATGCTTCTTATCTATCTTGAATGGCTGACTCCTTCGATCTTTTTTATTGGGTCTGCTTTATTTGTATTTCTAAATTACTTGCTCAGTAAAAGGGACTATAATATATCAGTAAAAAATGTATACTTTAATCTCGTTTTTATTGGCGTTGTTCTATTTACCGTTATATTGGCTAACGTATACTTTCTTTCTTAAACACATTATCAGCTTGTCGTGATTATTAAGTGAGGTAAGGTCCTTTCTTCTAATAGAAAGGACCATTTATTGTTTACCTTAAATGAATAAATTGATAATAACCCCTTCCACCGCTACACTGAATGACAAATCACCTCTTCCTCCTCCCCGCCATCACTCCTAAAGTAAATCTCACTCTTCCGTTTCATAACCGTACGTAAAGTAACGATACCTAGTATGAAAAATCCCAAGGACGCAATCAACCCTACAGGTCGTATGGAGGTAAACTCTGCCGCAATCCCAATCGTAAGAGTCAAGATAACAATAAAAACAGCTTCTATGATCCCTAGAATACTACCGAACCTCCCCATCACTTCTACTGGAACATGGTTTTGATAAAAGGTTAAAAAGCCGGTATTAGAAAACGTAATTGCAGCCCCTATTAAAAAGCAGCCAGCTGCAGCATGGTAAAAATGAGTTGAACTATATAAAGCGAAGTAGCCAATAGCTGCAGCGGGAGTACCGAAACCAATTAAAAACTTCACACGTAACTGTTTCGCAAAAACTGAATTAATGATGGAGCCTACAATGATTCCTGCGCCAAACACAGCTAAGAAAAATCCATACGCTGCATCCGTCATCAGCAAGACCCCTTTTGCAAAAGCCGCTTCTAATGAGTCGATCGCTGTCATAAAAATCGTCACCCCGCAACCCAACAAATAGATTTTAGCTACATAGGAAGATGATCTACAGAAGGTAACGACTGTTTTCATATCATTTTTAATCATTGACCATGTGACCTTTGGTGAACTGCCTTGACCTAACAAAGGATCAACATTTGGTAACAAACGAATGATAAAGGCAGATCCAACTAATGCAGCTGCATTGACATAGATTGCCGTATAAGGTGTACCGGCTATAAATAGAACGCCTGCCACAGATGGGCCGATGATTGTTCCGCTTGATTGAATAAAGCTTCGCAGTGCATTAAAACGCTGACGGTCTTCTTTTGGAATCAGCTTTGTCATGTAAACCATGGATGCAGGCTCAAAAATCGCGCTGGCCATATGGATAATAAAAGCCAGAACGTACACATAGAGTAAGGAGGGTAAAAATGGAATGAGGAAAATTCCAATCGCTCTAAATACATCGAGATAGATCATTAACGTGCGAGTATTCATCCGGTCAATATAGCTTCCTGCCCACGCATTCGAGCAAACAGCTGCGATTGGGCCAAGAATATAGAGGAGCGCCATCGCAAGGGGCGACCCTGTTTCATGTAATACAATGAGGTTGATCGCAATGAGATACACCCAGCCTCCAATGGTTGAAATACCTATACCGCCTAATAGTAATAGTGGATCTTTCCATTTCAGCACCGACACCATTCCCTTCAATAAATGTTGAAAAAGAACAAAAAAATCCCACCCCCAAAACCTAATCGTTTTGGGGGCGAGATTATGTCGCGGTGCCACCCCATTCACTTCTTCATCACTAAAGAAGCCTTATCAAGTACGGCTTGGCTAGATTTCGCCTGCGATACCCTATCTCTGTAACGGGAGAACCCGATGCCGCATCATTATGGGTTACATAAATCCGAAGCACAGCTCAAAGCCTTGGTTCAACTCACACTCTTATCCCTCATTCTCAGCTACAGAGGTCTCTGTTGATAATGTAATGAGCCTACTCTTCTTTTCATCGCTTTTGATATGGAATTAGATCTTATCATATGGGATTATCTTACTTTTGTAAATGCTTTATTTTTACTTTAGTTATACAACATACTTATATAGAAAGTTACTGAAATGATATTGTGTTTAAAGAATATTCAGTATACACTTTTGATAGGCCCTCTAATTAAGTTCACTCCTTGAAATTTCTCACTCTATCTATCGATTACATAACTAAAAGAATTTTAGGAGAGGATCCACTATGGAAATATCTAGCATGGGTAAGGAAGCAAATATTTATATTCAAGAGAACGTTGAAGAATTTAAAGAAATGCTGCTCTCAGAAGCGGTGAATGTATCAAGTAAGATCAGTGATATTTTAAAGACAGGCAACATTGATTTATTAAAAAATGCTCAACGACTAACTCGTTATGTCTTAGAGCAAGAAGATGATGAATTAATTTCTTTTGCTAATCAAGAAGGAGAAGCATGGGCCTCGCACTCTTTAACATTGTCATTAAAATTAGAATGGGTACAGGCTATTAGAAGAACGATCTGGAAGTTTGTTAATGATTTGGATTCGACGAAAAGATTTACAGACTCGCGTAATGATTTCTTTGAATTAGAGAAGATGATCAATGACCGGATAGATCAGTTTCTTAACAACTTTTTCATCCGATATTCATGTTATAAAGATGAGATGCTGAATAAACAAAGGCAAATAGTAGAGCATTTGTCGGTACCGATTATTCCTGTGCAAGAACATGTATCCGTCTTACCTCTTATAGGAAGCGTCGATTCATATCGAATTCAAATCATTGAGGAAAAAGTGTTACACGAAATCGCTGAAGCGCGGATTCAAACACTTATTCTAGACCTTTCCGGAATAGCAGTAATGGAGAAAAATGTGATCGATCAATTAGATCAGATTTTAGCAGGTGCTTCTATGATGGGATGTAAGGCCGTTCTTACAGGATTACGACCAGACCTTGTAAAGAATATGGTGAAAGCAGGAATTCGTTTTGAAAATGATACAGACATTAGAGGAACGCTGCAAGAAACGTTAAAAGAATATCTATGAAATCAGCATGAACATAATAAATTCGCTCTGCTCCTAAATAACGCTGAGTAAATGAAAACACCGGACCATTGAGATGTGGATTCGGTGTTTTTTTATGGTGCTTGTGTCCATTATGCAAGGAAAGTACCTTAAACATGGGGTATAGCAGACTCGCCGCTGCTGAACTATGCTTCGCTTTCCGTGTGGAGCTGGTGAGCTTCCTCGGGCTTGGGCCCTGTGAGATCTCACCCCTGCTCTAGTCCACACGTGAGTCTAAGCATATTTCATCCGCTAAGTTATTTGATTCGTTAAGATCACTGAACTGCATCTTATAATGCGGGAGCACTTTACAACATCTTCGCTACGTTGATTGGAGCGGAAGGTACGAGACTCCAGCGGGATTAGCGTTGACCATGGGAGACCCCACAGGAGCTAAAGCGACGAGGAGGCTCCCGGTCAGCCCGCGGAAAGCGAGTACCTGCAGCACAAATCAACAACTAAAGTTAGGAGACTCATACCCCGCCCTTTTTAATCTTTTAGAGAATCTGCATCAACCGCGCAATATTTTCTCCATCGCCTTCCCTCTTGCTAATTCATCAATCAGTTTATCCATATAACGGATCTCCTGCATCGTTGGCTCTTCAATGTTTTCTACTCGAATGCCGCAGACTACTCCTTTGATCAGTTTCCGAGATGGGTTCATCTCAGGGGCTTCTGCTAAGAATGTTTCAAAGTCGGTCTCTTTCTCGATATGGGCATCTAACTCTTCTTGGCCGTACCCTGTTAACCAGCGGATGATTTCATCGACTTCTTCTTTTGTGCGTCCTTTTTTCTCGGCTTTTGCCACATAGCACGGGTAAACTTTTGCGAAGCTCATCGTATAGATCTTATGTTTAGTCGTCATAGAACTCTCCCTTACTCTTTTCTTTATTATAAATTGGATGGCAGGATGGTTCAATTAAAGATCTCCTATGGTGGAAAGAGATATTTCCTTTAATCTATTCCTTCATTTTCCTATAGATGTTATTATTTGTAAGTGAATAGTGTAATATTTATCAAGGAGGAAATGTTGTGAAATCTCGGCATGATCGAATACTGCTTTATATTGTATGTCTCCTTTTCCCTTTTATCGGATTGCTTTTAGCTCTCATTTGGCTAGGAGAGAAGGACTCAGAGAAGAAAAAGATGGGGAAAATTTGCTTGCTTATGGCGGTTGCATCCTTCCCTTTTTATATCGTATTTACCACTATCATAAGCATTTCTACATAAGCACGACTTTTATTTGTATTGCATGAATGTTCTTCTTTTTCTTTGCAGATTTAATATATTAGCTAAATTGCAATAACTTGCTATTTTTTCCGTTTCCTGATATGATAAAGAAGAATTATTTTTGTTCGGTGTAAAAGATAGTGTGAATATCATCTTTTCATCTTGATGATACTTTGAGCAAGGATAGTAATACAATGTGTGGTAACGCACTAGGAGGCAACAAAAATGGAACAAGGTACAGTTAAATGGTTTAATGCAGAAAAAGGTTTTGGCTTTATCGAACGTGAAAGTGGAGACGATGTATTCGTACACTTCTCTGCAATCCAAAGTGAAGGCTTCAAATCTTTAGACGAAGGCCAAAAAGTAACGTTTGACGTTGAGCAAGGTGCTCGTGGAGCTCAAGCCGCTAACGTTCAAAAAGCTGCTTAATCTTAAATCGTATATATAAACAGGCTCTTTATATAGGGCCTGTTTTTTTATGTTCTCTGTATAATACTCAATAAAAATGGTTTCCTGATTTGGAAGCCATTTTTATAGGTGACCATATACTGTTACCAATTCGTTTTTCTCTTTTACGTAAAGAAGATAAACAATTTCTATTCACTGTCTCAGTAGATGTAAATATCTCTTAAAGGTAGATGTGAGAATGATTGTTTTTCTTCTAGAAATAATGACTTAAATAATAAATTGTATACCTAAAACAATGAAAGCCCTACCTCTCTTTCATCCTTACGGCTCCTTGTCCGTGCCAGTGTGAATCAGGATTGCAAAAATCAAGTGACTATTTTATCGAGTTATTTGATGAAGCTTCAAACGATCGTTAGAGAAATTTAAATATTAAAAATGGATTAGATTGTAGAAACAACAAAAGAGGTTAATGCTCTAAAGGTGAGTTGGAGAAGTTGAAGGTCTTTGAAAAGATATACTTCTAATAATAAACATATTCCCCCGAAAAATTAGGATGTTTTCGGGTGATGTAATACGTTATTTTAAATTAACCTTAACAGAAAGTTTTTATTTGATTTTCAGTAATCCCTTTAATGAATCCCAGTTCACTAATCAAAAATTCATGTGCGTTATCTAACATTTTTTTTTCGCTTGTATTAAGTGCTTTTTCTTTCTTCATTTGCCTTAAATCACGAACAACTTCAGCACATTCTTGTAATTTACCTGTTTTTATTTTGTCCGTGTTCACTTTATACCTTTGTTTCCACGACAGTAAGCTATCTGATTCTCCATGTTGAAAAATGTGGATGATGTTTTTTATTGCAATTATGTCAGTAACAGGGCGTATATTTGAACTTAATATTTTTCCCGTAGGAATCATAACTTGCATATTACCGATTAACATTTTTATAACATAATACTGTTGCTTTTCCCCTGAGATTTCCTTTTCTTCTATGGCTTTAATTATACCTGCTCCGTGCATTGGATAAACTATATTGTCGCCAATTTGAAACAAATAATCCACCTCCATATATGGTAACCTTCTTAACCTTATCATATATGTTGTTTTTTATCAAATTTTTAATAATATCATAAATTCACTTTCAACGTCAACTACTTTTTCTTTGGAAAATAGAAAAAGAAAAAACAATAGAATCTTGTCGGATTACCACTAAAGGAAAGGTTAATTTTCCGGAGTATAAGAATGAAGGAATTGTTGCGCAGTATTTAGTTTACTATGTAATAAAAGAGTTAATGGCACCCTATAATTAGTAGGTGTGCAGCGGTAAACAACCTGCCATTCTTTGGTACACCTCTTTGGATTTAAGGAGTTGATCCAAGGCTAGAATACTAGCCGGAATACATACAATGACCAACAAGCTTAGATCCTCTCTGTCCGTAATTTTAATCACTCACAAGTTCAACGGAAATCGTATGAACTTGCAAAGGGTAAGATTCCAACACAGCACCGTCATACTCAACAACCACCCGGTCACCAACCTGAAACGTTACAGCCAAGTTCACGTCCACCATATCACCATAACATAAGATCCCTTCTCCTCAATCGCAATAATCGCATTGTCATTATGGATGCTTTCGATCGTCCCTTTAAAAGCAGCATTTTGCATCTGACCCTCATTACTGCACGCTGCGAGCAGACAGCTGGTGAGCACAATGAATACCTATCATTAAATGTTTATACATAAAGCCACCCCTTCCCTTTTTATATTTTATTTTCGAGTATTATAAGCATTTCTACATTATTGTAACGGTATATTCAACTTGAAAAAGCGGTGGTCTCTTAAAGACCACCGCTCAATCTTTATTCTGATAAAGACTTAATACATTCCTCAGATTCATTTCTCGGATTATTTACAAACGTTGAAACCTCGTGAGCATTCATATATTGAGTTGGATATGATTTAATAAGATCTTTTACTATTTCTTTATCTTCTATGGAAGGATCTAACCACACTTTTCTATCCTCATCCCCTAGAATGACTGGCATTCTATCATGTATATCTTTCATAAATTCATTCGGTGCAGTTGTTAAAATTGTGCAGGAAACGATCTCCTCATCCCCTGAATTCCATCGATCCCATAGACCGGCAAAGGTGAAGATACTGTCGTTTACAGTGATGCGATAGGGCTGCTTCGTTTCTTCTGTTCTCTTCCATTCATAAAAGCCATCTGCCACAATTAAACAACGCCTACTTTTCAGCAAACGTTTAAAAGCAGGCTTCTCATCCACCGTTTCACCGCGAGCATTAATCATTTTATACCCTATCTTAGGATCTTTCGCCCACGCGGGAACAAGGCCCCACCTCAAGTATCCAGCCTTCCTCTTCTCTCCATCTGAAATCACGCTTAAGACAGGCTGGCTTGGAGCGATATTGAACCTTGGCTCGTAGTCATCTAATTGAACATCAAGCTGCTCTTCAATTTGTTCTTTCGTTGCGGTTAACGTAAACCTGCCACACATGAAATCACCTCTTTGGACTATTATACCTGGGGTTCTATTTAGTGAATTCAGTAAGCATTTCGTTTATCCCTGTTCCTTTCAATCAAATGCTGCACACCATATAAGAGATAGGCTTTGTAATGAATATAGAAAAAGAATTGCACATAGTTTAGTCTTTTTAACTTGATGATTTTAATTTTCTTTAAAAAAGGCATGAATAAAAAGCTGAAAGCGGTGTTAGCCAGAGCATTAAGTAAAACAAACTTCTTAAAATTCCCGTATGAAAATTTATGGAGCCAGACAGCAATTGGGATATAGGGGCCGATATCAAAGGGGAGTTCGTCTTTTATAAATGATCTCGGTTTATCATAAAACTCCCACCATCCTCGCATGTGTCCATAGATATGGCTGATCGTTTCTAAAGTGGCTATGATAAAGCTGGAAGCAAAAAACCTTTTGAAATGCCGTTTGCCAATAAACAGTAATGAAACCCATGGAACTAAGATGATGATTAGATTAAAAATCATATGTCGTCTTGAAGTCTTCATATATGGATACACCTCGCTTAAAAACAGTTGTCTTAGAGTACCCAAATGCGACATATATAATCCTATTCATAAACAATATAGAAGTTCTAATTCTTCTGTGAATGTTATGAATGCTTGGTATTTAATTTTAATTAATCAATTTGATTGAAATCGTGTGCACTTGCAGCGGGTAAGATTCCATCACAGCCCCGTCATACTCAACAACCACCTGGTCACCAACCTGAAACGTCTCTTCTTCATTTACAGCCAAGTTCACGCTCACCTTATCACCAGAGCTTAAGATCTCTCCTTTTTCAATCGCAATAATCGCGCTGTCATTATGGATGCTTTCAATCGTGCCTGTAAAAGCAGCATTTTGCATTTGATCTCCATTACTGCACGCTGCGAGCAGACAAACTGTGAGCAGCATGAATACTCTCATTAAGTGTCTATACATAAAGCCACCCCTTAATTCTTTACTATATAACGTATTACGGCGGATAGATGTTTCAATTAGCATCAAAAAAAGCTCATGACTAGATGAGCTTTTTCCTCAATCCTCTTATTTTTCTTTAAAAGCCAGGCCCTCTTCTTCAAGTGAAGCTCTCATCGTTGGCAGGGATGCTGGGCCAACGCCGTGGAGTTTTAGGATTTCTTTTTCTATGTAGGTTGAAAGCTTCTCCAATGTATCAATTCCTTCGTGAACTAAGGCGCTTCTTGCTGGTGAACTTAGCTTCGTTAGGAAGACGTTGTCTGATGCCACTATAGATCCCCCCTCGTCTACTATTTGTTCTTCAATTCTCTGGGATGTATGTACGTTGCTCCCTCATTATACAAAGAAACATGAACATACTCTACTTATCTTTTTACTGCGCGCTCAGGGTTTGCAGGACCTTCATGTTCAAGTGCATCAAAAACAAAAGAAAACGATAATCGATCGTACACAATTCCTTGATGGCCAATTAAATTGAATCGGTAATAGTCTTGGATGGTGATATTTGATACCTGTTTTTCAGGACCATCTAGGAATGCAGATGTATAAGGAATCACAACTTGATCTGTTTTTGTAGAGATGACAGTATATGAGACATTTCCAGGTGTCTCGTTCCCTTTATTCAATTCCTCTAAGAACTCAGATCCAACGAGCTGCTGCTGGCAAGCTTTACACGAGGTAAGATCTGCTGCTCCTGAATTAATCTGTTCTAATCCAAAAAATCCCGTTGTTCCATGGTTAGAAGGGACAAAAGCAATCAGATTCTCCACAAATTTATCTCCGCCCAAAAACTTTAAATAGTATCTCGGCATCATCCCGCCTTGGCTATGACCTATAATATCGACTTTGTCTGCCCCCGTTAATTGCAAAACATTATCTACAAATTCATTCAACTCTATAGCTGACTCTTTAATATCACCTGTTGATGGTCCAGCGTGAGTTAACCCGTAATTCATTGCATAGACACAGTATCCTTTTTTAGCAAGCTCGGGTGATAGAGTCAGCCAATTTTGAGCACTTCGTTCAAATGTCCCAGGCACCAAAATAACCGGGTTAGGCTTGTCTTCTGTCGGTTTGCACGAGGCAAGGTTTGCTCCCGGAGGCGGTGTTCCTTGTTCAAGCAAGAATGCCTCTCCAGCATTAAAATGATCAGGCAGAACAAAAAAGAAAGCGATTGCAATAAAGAGTTGAAACGAATATTTAACCATCTAAAATTCCCCTTTTACATCATTTAAGCTGATCGTTCACACAAAAAAGCTCACAAAAATAACTGCCAGGCAGTATTTCAATGAGCTTCTCAACATCTCCGCGCAAACGATTAACTTACGTTTAAATATACAGAATATTTAGAATGGTGTCAAAGTGATTTATTCCCATGTACTATTTACTAGAAATGTGAGCCGAAATTTAAAACCCTACTTCCCCTTATTCATAAAAAATCCAATTAAAACCGTAATAAACCCAGCAGCAATAAGAAGCTGCACCGCATTCGTCGGACCAGCATCCCAGCTTGAAGTATTCTGGATAAATAAACCTAAAAGCATAATCGAAATCCCTAGCAGCATAATCTTAATTGGGTCTTTCATAAAATAGCCCCCTATTCTCTTTCTACTAGCTCACGAAGCTGCTTCGTTGTATTTGCATTAGTAACGTACGTCTCTTCAAAGTCAGCTAGATAGGAAAACACACTCTCCTCGCCTTCCTCACCAAGCCACACGTGTATTCCATGCAAAGGCCAATGCTCACCGTATGAAACGACGATGTCATAATCAGGAGCTGTTGTGATCTCTACTGGCCGCTTCCTTGCACTTGTAATGATCTGTTGAAAGGACTGAATGGCTGCTTCGTCTGAGTAGGTGTAGAGAATGTCATCATTGATCATTCCACCTCCTCGTGAATAGGAGACATCAACTTGCTCGATGTTCTCGTCAAGCAACACCATCGGGTCACCGCGGTTAAGGCAGCCGGTTAATAGTAGGGCTATTAGTAAAGTGATGATTGCAGCTGATCTTTTCATGTATGGTCCCTCATTTGCTTTGTCTTAACGTTCAATCTTCAACATCAACTAAATAAATCCTCTTCTCAAATCCGCCTCTTTCCTCAAACTTCAGCCTTCTTTGTGCTTCAATTTCTTCTGGACTTAGTTGATAAAGGTCACCTAACGCATGGATGACCTCTACCAGATCGGCTAACTCCCCCAATATCTCCTCACGTGAATTGGCGTTTAAGACTTCATTCATTTCCTCCTTCAACTTCAAGCGAAGTTCTTGCTCAAACCTCTCTGCATCAAGTGTTTCCGTACGATAGTTTTTGCCAGATTTCTCGATGATCTGAGGGATGCGGTCTCTGATGAGTTTGTTGTATGTAGGCATCGGAAGTTCCTCCTTGTTCGGTTAAAATGCGAGTTCACATTGCTAAGGCGTCCAAATTTGGTCAAACCCGTTTTTCATAGAGTACTCATACAGCATTAAAACTTTATTATCATGATAATTCTCCATTAGACGTTTGATGTGTGTATCGTTAGACTGTTGTAAGGTTTCATTTCGTTCCATAATGTCATCAAGAAAACGTCTTACTGGTAACTTATCACTTTTTCTTGTATTACACGTATTGCAAGAAAGCACAAGGTTCCACACCTGGTCTGATTGAACGAAGGACCAAGGAATGAAGTGGTCTACGTGGGTCGTCCTCTTCTGCCCTGAAAGAGGCTTATGACAATAAAAACATTGAGCATTAAAATGCGAGAGTAGTAGTTTTTCGAACGGACGAAGTGATGAACGCTGTGCGATGTATTCAACTTTTTCAAGTAAATAATTAATACTAGGCACTTCATTTAAACTCTCAATCATAGCCGCCATATGATAGTTTGTTAGATGAATAATAAGTCGTTGATACTTCAACATAAACGTATGTACTGTCGGGTGTAGACGTAGTGTTTCAGTCCGGTGGTCAAAAGCATAAAACATGCCTTGTGTGTCTCCATAAAGTGCGCCAAATACGTTCTGTTTCATCGTAGTTTTAATTTTGCCTGTCAGTTTAACTTGAAGTGTATCATCTAATTTGTCGAACACCATCTCTGGAGGGATACTATTTCTTTCTTGTTCTTCTTTAATAATCGAAACAACCTTAGCTGATTTCCCTCGATTTTGATGTAGTAAGTTATGATGTACAATTAGGTTCCAGTACACCTTGGCAAATGTATAAGCAAGTTGGTTATATGATAACTCATAATTTTCGTTTACATTGTAAAGATTTTCTATAATTGCTTTAATTAAGGCGTACTTATATGTAGATGACTTTACAGATTTACTTGATAGAACAATTGTAAAGGTACGCCATATATCCTCATCTGTATGGTAAGTCCCTTTTAACTCACCAACTTTTAGTAAATGACTCATAGTTTATTATCCCTTCTATCTAGAGCCTCTTTTTCATAGAAACTATCTTTTACAATATCTAATATTCTTCATCCATCACCTCATTTGAACATGAACATACAGATTTAAATGCCAAAAAGTATAGTTTCAAATATTGATAAGAAACCATACCTCTTTTCATTTTTATATTAATGGATATAATTTAACTTTGACTAGGGAAAACTTAACTACTTTTCAGTTTGAATTTTAGGGATACAATATTAGTTGTAATTAATTAATTTTAAAATAATTTTATTTAATCGATATATTTTTCTCTTGCGTACTTTATAAATTTACTAACTGTCCAAAGCCGTTCTCTATGAGTTTGAGGATATGCTTTATGGTAAGGTTTAGGCACAACTAAAATTACCTGCTCATCTTGCATTTCTTCTAACTGATTTATAGTAATCCCTTGCTGTAATGTCAATAAATGTTTTATGGGTATTCTATTAGCCTCATTTAGAATTTGTCTCCATCTATCCTTACATGTAGTTTTAGCACCTAGAAAAACAAGTTTGTTAGAATCATATAGTTTATCTGCATACTTACTATTAGAAGGCAGTAAAAAATCCGGTTTCTTTTTGCCTTCTGTTTTACCTGGGTGGCTAAAAGGGATGTTAGTGTTGCTTAATATAAACTCAATATGATGTTCTAATGATCTACCCGCTCTACTCTTTCTCCGGTTTAATGCGCTACTAGCAAACTCTAATAGTGAATCTAACTCATAGAAGGGTTCATTTAAATATGATTTATATATATTTTTTTCTATTGCCCTAAATAAACTGTATTCGGTTTCGATCCATTTTAACAGCATTTTGTCAGGATCATTACCAAGTTGATAACCCTTCCTTTCAAATAAGTCCTTATTTAATTGCCGTGCTAATTCTGCAAGTTCGATTGTTTTGGGGAAGTCTTCAAAAATTGTAGCAGATTTATTTATTCTTAACTCCAATTTTTTTGATAAATCCACATCCAACTTTTCGCCAGTGAAGTATACAGCATTATTATTTAAGAGTGAAAGAGAAAACGTCTCTTTAAAGTTCTCTATTTCTACTTCAGTATCAAATATGTAAACTTTGATATTCTCCATATCTACAGGGATAAAAATAATTAAGTTTCCAACTTGATTTTCTTTTTCGTATGGTGAATTTGACCAAAACCTTGTAATGCGATATTCATTTCTTGTCCCTTTTCCATAATATATTACTCTGCTTTCAAAGGGATAAAATCCTTCAATGTGAATTTTAATATGTTTGTCTTTATTCTCCCCTCTCACACCTTCTTCTTCAAAGAATATTTTCCATGCTCCCTTTGCAATATGTAACCCTTCTTGATGGGCATTAGTAAGTCCAACATCATTTGCGGTTATGAACTTACAATAAAAGCGACCATATTGCTTGGCCGCTTGAATCGCTTTTGTTAATAGTTCAGAACTATGTGGTTGCATACTCTAATCTACCCTCTTCCACAGTGTCTTCAATTATTTTATTACGTTCTATGGCTTGTATCATTTTTTCTGCCATTAATTGCACTACAGGAACAGCAACACTATTTCCAAATTGTTTATAAGCAGAAGTATTACTTACTACAATTTTAAACGTTTCTGGAAAACCCTGCAAGCGGGCGCATTCACGAGGAGTTAGCCTTCTTGGATTCTCCCCTTCACCTTGTGGAATAAGGATTTCACTTCCATCTTTATAATATCTTGCGCTTAATGTTCTACTATAAGAGTCTAAATCTGCAAGGCCATAACCGAAACCATTACCCTTCTTACTGTGTTTTTCTTTGTAAGCCTGTAAGTAATCCCACAGCTTATTTGATAAAGTGTATTTATCTTCTACCTCTTTTTCTAAAATTGATTTTAGAGCGGGACCTTTATTCGGCAGTTGTGGAAATTCAAATTTAAGAGGCTTTTTAAAGCCTACTATATAAATTCTTTCCCGATTCTGTGGCACAAGTCCTTTAGCATTTAAAACATCAGCATATACAGTATATCCTAGTTCTTCTTCCAGAACTTTCTTAATGATTTTGAAAGTCTTCCCTTTATCATGGCTTCTTAAATTTTTAACATTTTCAAGAAGAAATGCCTTTGGTTGCTTTTCTTTAATAATACGAGCTATATCGAAAAATAAAGTTCCTTGTGTCTCATCAAGGAATCCGTGTTCTTGACCTAAAGACTTCTTTTTACTTACACCTGCAATTGAAAAGGGCTGACAAGGAAAACCAGCCAACAAAATATCATGGTCTGGAATTTCTTTTTCATTTAAACTTCTTATATCCCCAACAGGTTTCTCACCGAAATTAGCCTCATAAGTTTCTTGAGCTTTTAAATCCCATTCGCAAGAGAATACACATTCACCATAAGGTTCAAAAGCGAGACGAATTCCACCGATTCCTGCGAACAAGTCAATGAATTTATATAACATACTTTTAATCTCCCTTCAACTTGTTCTAGTAAGCCTATTATAACAAATTTAAAATTCTTTTAGGCCTATATAACATAAAATAGTAGAGTCGTTTACTAACAATACCTTAGGCGACCGGGATAAACAAGGGGAATTTATAGCAATTTTGTGATTAAATATTCCTTTTTTATTATGTTTAGAAAGAAACTTTCTATTAAATTTGCTAATTACCACCAAACGTATAATCTGGATTTTTCCTTTAAATTTATTGTGGACCTCCTTCTGCAATATCCGAAGCAGAAAAATACCTACATCCATAGAAAAAATTTGGAATGTAGGTAAGAATTATTTATAATTTATCTTCCTCTATAAATAGCCTAATAATTATTTACTAAAATAGTCCTCGAAAAAACCAATACCTTCTGTATCAGGTAAACCTACAATTAATGATCTATCTAAGAATCTATTAAATTCTTCACATGATGTTTCTGGAAGATAAGTACAGTTATGACAAGCGGCTATATTTAATGAATGGATTCCTTGACCCGATGTTACTCCAATTTCAGTGCAGACTGGGTCTGATGAACACCATTTAGCTTTATCAATAGATCTTTCTAGTATCTGTAGTAATGTATCCTTTTCTCCTAACCTAACTAGACCACCCATTGTCCCTTCAGAGTCACCAGAAGCAGTATATATCAGAAAGCCGTTCATCTCTTTTCCATGTTCTTTTGATATAAATAAACGTTCCCGTAAAGCTGAAGTACTATATCCACATTCAAAGATCATCTCAGAAATTAACAAATGAGCTAACGTGTGCAACATGACATACCTAGGATTCAGCTCTTTATCCATGACTATACCCGCTGCTTCTATCTCTTTATACCTAGACTGTAGTAAATTAAAATGTTCTTTTACCAGTCTACTATTTTCCCAATTAGTTAAAACTTCATCATTGAATTCAATAAATATACCTTCCCCGTAAACTGTATAACCCGGCAACCAATTATTTTCTGGAATACTAGGATTCCTAAAAAGTAATTCTCTTCCTTTATTTATTTTATCCCTATTTATAGATTGGTCACTATTAAGCCTTTCAAAACCAAACAATATCCTAGTATCACGTAATTTAGGTACCAGATGAATTTTAGATATCCCTAATTTTTTAAACTCCACTAGTGAATTAGATTTTTCATTAAACTCTGAAACAACTTTTAGATGATTATTATCCATTGGTTCATTTAGAGAACAGAATTCCTGATACCTAAGTTTCTTTTCAATATCTTCTAATTCATTATCTTCTACTACCAGACTCTCCCCTTCAATTATAGTAAGTGCTTTAATAATAGTTTGATTGTTTGCTGTTTGGAGATCGACACTAAACTTATTTAATAGATAAGTTGCAATCTTTTCTTTTTCATCAATAACAATTTTTAATGTCTCAATTTCATGAGCAATTGGTTCCTGCTTTAGAAATTCAATTACTTCTTTGAGTTCACTTGAGTAATCTCCTGGTAAATAAAGAGCGCTAATAACGTCAGGATAATAAACGTTATTCGAGTTTCTTAACAACACAAAAGGTTGTTCAAGACATTCTTCATGTGCAGTTTCATTAGTACCAAACCAATGTTTTCTACCGGTACATAGAAAAGTTTTTCCTTCTTGTACTTGTGTTACAAGAGGTGAAATATTTCCATTGTTTAATTTAGAGGTAATCCCTTTTAATGACCTTTTATAGTCCTCTCCACAAACAGTACATTCAACACGCATACTTGTAAGTGTTGCTCCTCCTGTTGAGACAAGTTTTAAAGGTCCTTTACATTTATTAGATATATCTCTATGAACCCACTCGTTCCAAGGAAAGTCATCAATATGCCCATGCTTACAAACTGTAACAAACGGTACTTGAACTAAGTAACCATTATTACAATGTTTGCACTTTTTCTTACTAATATCAGCGAGATGTAGCTTCTCCATTTTCCTACAACGGTTACAATAAAACCATGTAGGAAATAGTATCATAGGAATTTTAAGATCTACATTTTTAAGGCTGCCTCCACTTTTGCCAAATATTGATCTATAATCGGGAGGAAGACGAAACTCCTTAACTCCTAAGATATTCTCAAGTCTCGACTCATTAAACCTATAATCAGCTAAATCAACATTGTTTCCTTTAAACCACTGATCAAGTACACCTGTCATCATATTAATACCTTCATTGTTTGTTGATATTGCACCTACACCAAAAGGTGATATCAACTCAGCCCTTCTTAAAGGGATTCTGGTTTCATTTTTATTTTTCATACAAGCATTTCCTCCAACTCTTTCACAAGATAAGAGTTTGTGACTTCACCTTGACATGAAGCATCTACATTTCTCATTGACATAGGAACAGGTAGTGCGGTACTTTTGTATCTTTCTTGGACATAACTTCCTGACTGATACATTAGAAAATATCCTCCATCACTTTTCTCTTCCCAACTTGTTGCACCTAAATTCAGAATATGGTTTACGTATAAATCAAAGTTTTTCTCTACCACTGGGGTTTGCTTAGGATCAATCAACTTTACACGGTTTAATAGTAAAGCTTTAAAATTATTTAATGAGTTTATATGCTCCCGTACATACTCAGGTGAATCTGCTACTTTTTCATCATGTAACTGTCTCAGATATCCAATAATTAACCCATATAAAGATCTATTAATACATGGATCTGAATAAGGAGTTACACTTGTTGGCTCAACTTTTGAATACAGTCGTTCATGATACTCTCTAAAATGTTCATAGTGGGATTTATCTCTAGAGATTCCCGTTTTATATAAAGTAACTACAAGACCTGGACGCTCTTTCCAATTTCGGCCAACCCTACCTGTAACTTGAATATACTGCGCTGTATTCTTTGGTTGACCCACTACAGTCATCAATGAAAGCCGATCAATATCTACCCCTACCTCTATTATGTTAGAAGCTAGACATACATCAATAGAATTCTTGTTATCTTTTAATTTATGAATTACATCTGAAACTTCTCCACTATCTAATCGTGAAGTAAGTTCAAGAAAATTATTAAGCCATCGTGTCTGGTTTCTATCTGTTATATTGTGTTTTTTACGTACCTGGTTAAGATAACTAGGTATATCTGTTTGTAATAATGTGAGCGCGCCACCTAATTCTCTTAAACTATTAAAGAAACTTAATAACGTCCAAAAAGGGTCTCTATTGTCTTCTTGGAAATTCATTACAGATTGCAATAATATAGAATATATTTTCACCTGTAACATCTGCATACCTATTACTGGAGAATAAACCCCCACATACTTTCTTCCTTTAGCTGGAAGGTTATTTTCCTCAACAGCTACTTTCGCAAAAAAGGAATCATCATGGGAAAGCCCAGGACTTGGGAAAAGTTTAGCTTTATTTTTATCTCTTCCATATAGAGCCATTATCTGTTCTTCATAACGACGTATTGTTGCGGTTGAACATATTATTTTTGGTTTAATTGGATTTTCAGTTCTTCGATCCGTTGATAATTCTTCTATTAATATTTCATACATACCCGTCATTGACCCTAACGGACCTGATATAAGATGAAGTTCATCCTGAATGATCAAATTTGGAGGTGAGTAATGCCTTTTCCCATTCCTATCAATCCCAAATAATGCGCGTGCTTCTGGTTTCCACGATAACATAGCAAATTTATCTATTGTCCCAATAATAAACGTAGGCTGATGTTCATAAATAGATTCGTCTACAATATATACATCTATTTTGTTATGAAATGGGCATTTCTTATCTGGGCAATTAATTATTAATTCTTTATTTTTCCGGCTATAGTCATAGCCAAGAACTCGTTCTTCCTTTTTCATTGTTTTTTTACGTCTAGAAGCTAATCCTGTTGACACATTCTCATCTTCAACTGTATATTTCCCCAATTTTGCCCCGCACCACGGACAAGACTTTACTATAAAAGACTTACGGTCATTTCCTTCTTTCCACTGCTTTAGTTGCTCTTTAGCACCATAAGAACCTTCATTTTGATTTGGTGTTACTTTCGAACCTAACCAGATTCCTATTGAGAAAGGAGTTCCCCCAAGGTCCTCAGAGAATTTTTTGCGCAACATTTCCATTGCACAAATTAATCTAGAAGAACGTTGAAATTGGTCAGTTGTTAACAAGCGAAGAGTGTATCTCATGATTATATCTGTGCCAGTGTCATTGTTATCTTTAAGTCTTTTTAAGAACATTGAGAAAGCTGCTACACCTAAATAAGCCTCCGTTTTCCCACCACCTGTAGGAAACCAAATTAAGTCAACAACCTCTCTATCAATCGAGTTTCCTTCAGCAACCGAAGGAATAGACATTAGGAAGAAAGCAATCTGAAAAGCTCTCCAGTTCCCCCTGTTTCTCTCCAAAATATCATTATATTTAGGTATTTCCCTGAATTCTATGTCTTGCTCAAAAAAGATGTTATTATCCTTCACTTCACCATCTCTAATATTGGTTCCGACCACTTGTTGTATCGCCATTGCATAGTTGGCTAATTTAAAGGCCTTCCTTACATTCTCGTCCTTTTTTAGAAGTTCAATTCCACTTTTCATTCTTTGCGCAGATTCCCTACACTTGTCTAAATGATTTTTTGGAGTATTACCATATTCAGCTTGTAAAGATGCTACTTCTTTTTCTTTTATATCAATCCATTTTTCATATGTTTCTACAAGATTACTTAATATTTCTTCAATCGCATCAGAGTTTGGAACTAGTTCAGCTAACTCTAACATTGAGATCGAATAAGTATTCCCATTTTGATCAGTAATATCAGGAGTCATACTTATAGCTTCATATTCCGGTAAAAATGTAGATGAAATCCTTTCAATGTATCTACGATCCTTATCTTTAAACCAATTTGCCGAACAACCATGTCCTAACGCAAAAGTTTGTGCTTCTCGATATAGTAACCTATTAGAATTTTCTTCTTCATCCAATTGTGTACTAGCTTTTGTTGATGGGTAAGGACAAAACTGATTCTGAATATAATCAGATAAGGTTAATGATATTTCACTCTGAAATAAACAACATTCTTCTAGAGTAGTGTCAGATGTGACAGGAGTTCGGTTAGTTAGACTAATAGTTATTAAAAACTTATTATCCCCATAGTTTCGTGAAAAAAGCAATAATTGTAAAGTTAATCCATTCACACTAATGTTTTTAGTATGAGTAGATTTCTCTATTAAATCTTTTTTAGAAAATTGGATTAGATCTAAATTAACTGTTTCACGAGTCCACCATTTATTTAACTTCTTCTCATCTGCTAAACTTATAGAAAAGTTCTTATAACTTCCTCCATTTATCTCAATATTCATTTTAGAGTTTTCATTTTCAAGTCGCACATAATAACTCAGGGCTAAACTAGCGGGTGAAAAGTCATTTTTTTGTGGCATTAAGTCGACATTTTCTACTTCATCTACCTCTTTGTTATTAAAATTAAGTGAACTACTTCTTTCTATTAGTGTTTCAATATTTTTTATGCCATCTTTCGTAATAAATTTTTCTTCACCTTCATCATTACTTTCTGTTAGATCTTTCTCTTGAGTTAATACTTCATCACTTTCAGTCTCAAATGGGAATAAAACCCCAGCTGAATATTGTAACAAAGGAGGGTTCACCTGAAGAATCTCTTCTAATGTCTGAGAATTGTAATATTTTCTATAAGTCTCTTCCCTGTTTTGAAACACGACATTTTGGGTTACTTTTAATGGGAACATTTTGTCCTTATCCACTTTAACTGGGCCAATCAATTCTTGTTTTATTTTATCAATAAGTTCATCTCTATTCTCAATATTAATTTCAAGTCCCATATAGTCATCCCTTTTCATAAAAAATTTATAACTTTCTTCTCTTGACTTAAAGGAACAGAGAAAATCTCACTCTTAAAATCAAGTATCCTTTCAATAGTAAAAGAAGCCCCTTTATACTCTGGTAATTCAACAATTTGAGAACCTGTTTCATAAAGTTGTGATAAATCTAATTCTTTTATTTTTCTTCTTAATTCATTACTAATCATTCTTCCAGCTTGAATATGGAATGCTGAAAGCTTTCGTGAAGCCTCATAATACTTAGTGGCAGTTTCTTCATTTTCCTTTGCAAGGATTAATAAAAACTTCGCATACTCTTTATTATTCTTTAGTTTAAATGACTCATCTTTTAATAAATGATTAATTTTCAATTCGTTGATGGATTCTAATCCCTTTTTATTTAATATACGGCATAGTTTTTCAGTTCCGTGCTTTTCATCTAGTTTTTTTAAATACTTCTTCAACTTTTTCTGTAAGTGTCGATATTCAGAAATGTTTTCATCAGCAAAAAGTTCATCTGCTACTGTTTTAATTAAAGTGGTTTCACTTTGATTTCGAATCAATAAGTAATCTTCTGTTGTTATAGAGTCTAGTTTTCTCTTTTCAATTCTTCTGGCTTTAGTAAGTATTTCATATTTCCTTTCGTTGTTTGCTAAGAGAATAATACGCCCCTCTGTTAATTCTACTGGTACAATTTCAATAAGCACTGTTTGTTCTTGCGTGTCTATTTCTGAGATTATATCTTGTAAAAACCATGAACTTACTTTTGGTTCTTCTATATTAGGGGAAGGAATTGTATCATTTGGTTCTTCAGAATTCCCCTTGAAATCTAAATCCTCTTCGCCATTAATATTTTTTATTTCGTTATTAGTAATTGTTAACCCTTTATACATGGTAGAATAATAACTTGCTTGATGTAGGTGTGAAAACATACTATTATTTTCAAATTTATTATCGTAAATACTATATGACAAATAGTAACTCACCTTAGCTCGTGGAACACTGTTAAATGAGTAATCAAAATATTTTTCATTCCCAATAAAAATAACAAAATCAAAGAATTTGTTTGTTCCTTTAAAAGTTTTCTCTGAATAAAACTCAATAGTCTGAACACCAATTTGTCTCTTAAAAAAACTTTTTTTACTTTCTTCTATTTCTCGTTTTGTTACTACTGCATGTGTTTGTGAACTATGGTTAATTACATTTGTTTTCAGATAATCCAATATAGGATTATTGTTACTAGAAACAATCTTCAAAAGCAAATCAAATAATAGGCTATATTCTTTGCGATCTTTATATATTACATTAATTAATTCTACAACATTTTTTAATTCTCTTAACTTGTCTTCTTCTATTATTTCACAGTAAGGTTTTAATGATGTAGACATTTCATATAAAGCAAATCGCAGTGGCATTAAGAATCTACCAAACAATTCATTGTCATATTCCTCACCAGAAAATTTCGGCCTAGATATTTTATAGATTTTATTTAATAAAGGATTGTCTATTCTTATATAATTTATTCTATAAGAGTTTGATAGTTGATAATATCTATTTGGACCTCTATCATTACTCATTTTTTTCCCTCCAACACAGAATTTCTATATTTGAAGGTACATTTATTAAACTTACTTTTTGTAGAAATTCTTCATCATTATTTATTTCACCGGTTAAAAGTGAATGTTCTATTTTTTCTAGAGCATCTAAAGTTGTATCTAACGGTGAACTTCTTGTTAAAACAATAACTTTAGGATTTTCTTTAATATCTTGGTAATACCTTAAAAAAGAATTAGTCCCATCAACTACAACTGGAATTCCGTTCCTTAGAGTATGTGTGTTTTTTTCATCATCGTTACTAGAGTAACATTCAGAAATAAAAGAGTACTGTCTGCCACCAAATTTCTTGATTCTCAGAAAATCTTGAATTGTAAAATCGTCTTCTATTATTTTTTGGGTATCTTTACGAATGTTATGTTCATTTCCAATTAATAAGAAGTAAGGGCTCCCAAGATTAAATAACTGCTTAACTGAATCTGCATCATATTTCTCAACAATCTTATTTATTCCACTATCACTAGTAAGAGTTCTCTGACGTTTATATTTATTTTGTTCTGGAGCAATTCGAATATTTTTCCAAGTTTCTTTTTTAGATAATGTAGTTATCATATCTTTATTAATACCCAGCCCTTTTAAAGTTGGGTAACCTAACTCAGATAGTCCATCAAATATATAACTTCTCTCTGGAGTAGTCTCGCTAGGTGAGTAAAAGACTAAAGTTCCAGGTTTAATATTACTAATCCAATTAGAGATATCGGCCTTATTTATTGCTTTAGTTGAATAGATTGCATGTGCTATTCCCATTGATAATGCTATTGTTATATTGGTATTAGAGGGGACGTTTAGCACTAGATTTAGCTTACCTTCCTCACTTGAATAACTATGATAAAAAAGAAAACCAAGTTCACAGAAGAACTCAAACCAATCTTCTTTTATAACCTTTAAAAAATCAGGTATATTTTTATTCATATTAAACCAATCCTTTAAATCTTCTAATTAATAAATAAAATATAAAATAATACTAGTGATAATTTGGTACATACTTACTATTTTACACTATTAAAACTACAAAACAATTAATTTTCATGGTTATTAAGTTACTTTATTTTAGTTGTGAAGTCCCGCAAAATATAATAGAAATAACTAAATCCTCATAATTGAATACCGCCTTTTTTAAAAAGCTTTCTTAATCCAACTTCACATCTACCTCTAATTTTCAATAAACTCAGAATTTATATTAAACACTGATTTTCTAGGAAGCCTCGATATTTTTTATAAAATGTTTCTAGTTTTCTGGAGTGTTTAGAGGGTCTCGACATTATGCCTTATCCAGTTACTCAATTCATATTTTTGATAAGGTACTCTAGAATAGCTATGCGCTTAGTGGTATTGATATATTTCTTCCCTTTAATATTATTCATGTTGATTTGGTTAGATATAAACAATGGTTGGTAATTGGCTTTGTCCATTGATAAAAGTATAGGAAGCCAAGTTTGTAATGAGCACGTGCATTATTTATTTTCTGATAATAGGCCCATGGAATTTTTATACAATACACAAGAAAATATTAGCAAGTATCTAAAGCTTTATCAGTGTCGTCAGACGCTCAAAAAAGTGAACAATTCTTGATATATCCACTTTTTGGAAATTGATAAACCACGTGCGGTTCACTAGGTTATGTAGTTATTTAGTTCGATCTATTGGAGGTATCTGCTGGCCTTTAAAATGATTATTAGGTTTGTATAGATTGTTTCTATGCCATATCATGTAATCTAGCTGACTCTTATTTATTCTAATTTTCATGTTCTCATTTATATTAAGAAATATCCTTGTTGAATCATCCAAACTATCTGAGATTAAAATATCTCCAGTTTGATCAAAACTTATATCTCCTCTATCAAACAACGCATCATGATTTGGGCATAGTAGCAACCCATTATTGACATCTAACCTCTCTTGATGACTTGAATGCCTCCAGGGTTTAATATGGCTAGCTATTAGAAAACGCTCATCTGACATCCCACATAGCTTGCATTTTTTTTCGGTTAATAAAAGAGCTTTTTTAAATGTTGATTGACCGATTCTCGACTTAATAAGCTGTTCTTTTTCTGTAACTTCAATTTGTAATTGTTCATCTAAGACAATTGATTCTAATTTTAAAAGCTCATCTGTTACTTCTCTAACGATTGTATTTAAGTAACCGTTATCTTGTTGGTGGTATCTTTGAAGAGAATGAATAAGTAAAGTAAAATCTGAATCTTGCTGTTCTAGTAGTTTAATTGCATCATCTATATCGAAGTTCTCAAAAATCCCTTTATGTTTATCTCTTAGTCCAATATAGTGTAGTATTCCCATCGCTTGGTAACCACGACTTTCTTCAGGGTTCAAGCCTATAGCATGTTCATCAAGCCAGCGGTGGGTTCTTGAGTGAAAAAGGTATTCATAAACTACTCTGTCCCTAGTGGGAAATTCATATAAGTTATACTCCCTTATACGTTTTACAGGTTGAAGAATAGGGAGCTGAAATGAATGGGTGTCAGTTGAATTGTCAGGTATATTTTCAGAAGTGCTAACTATTAAAAAACCTATCTTTTCAAGGAAGACATTAGTCTCATTACCACCATTAAAGTCGTAAGATGAATATTCCTCACCATTTGCAAAAAAATTAGCAATTGATAATACATATTTAGGTGGATATAAATTGTTTTCATAAAGAAGGTTGTATTTTGTTGATTGTCTTCGCCATGGTATTCCTTCTCTTTTGATTCTTTTAATAGCCTTTAGAATATGTTCTCTATTAATGTTTTTTGGAATTGTCATTTTTCCTACACCTCTTACTTAAAATATATATATTAAATAGAATTTATTGTTAGGGAGGCACATCATTTAAGAAGATTAACTTCCGGTGGCTGAGTAACCATAAATGGATAGCCGAGTTATAAAGAAATTAGATTATTTTTATGATTAATTCCCTAGTAAACAGAATAGAGCATCCTCCATTAAATAGTAGGCCGGTTTATTCTGTAATTATACTCAATCCAATTGCAATTCCGTTCCCACACACCTAAAATGCTTAAACATCCGATACTGCCCTGCTACACTCCAAAGGTATCCTCCATCTATTGTTTTAATAAACTCAATCTCAGGTTTTAATTCTGCTAATCTCCTACGAAGCCTTGATATAATCTGTCTTAATGCTGCTTCTGGATCTTTGGATTGTTGTGAAAGTCTGGAAATAATATCTTGTTTCGATACTCCAGAGGGATTTTTCATTAAATACTCTAGGATCGCTGCGTTTCTTAGTGGTATTGATACACTTCTTCCGTTGTATGAAATTTCGGTATCGTTCAGGCTGATCTGGTTGAATATAAACATGGGTTGGTCGATGTCTGAGTACATTTCGTACTCTTCTTCTGAAATGTTGCTGTACTCTACTCCATTTAAAATCATTTGGTACGGCTTTAATTCTTCATTTGGTTCAATACCATTTCTTATTTCATCTAGAAGCAGCTTTAGTTCCTCGTTCTGTTCTAGTTGTTTATAAGGCATATCATCAATTTGAACGAGCGATGCTTGCGTAATGATTTTACTGTTTTTAAGTATGTAGTAATGAGCTTTTACCTTTTGTTCTGAAGTTAACTTCTTTCTTGTTAGGTTAGGATTTGAATGGGCTGCCTGGTAGAAGGCATCTAACGACTTAGTCCATTCTTCTTCATAAAAGTATAGGAAGCCAAGTCTGTAGTTCGCGCGTGCATTATCAGGTTCTATTCTTATCACTTGCTGAAATGCTTTGATCGCCCTGTCAAATGAACGATCTTTTATTTTCAAGGATTCACCTTGCAAAATTAAAAGGTACGCTTTTACTTCTTTGTACCTGATGTTATCTCTTTCCTTAGACGATAAGTAAGTAAAAAGCTGGACACCTTCATTAACCCATCTTCTGTCTGATGCATCTTCCCTATCCATCCATTTATCTTCTAATTCTTTCAACTCTTCCAAGGTATATTCCGAATATCTTTTCATCCGTTGATCCCCACTCTTCTTTTATATAGGTACTAATTCTATTTTACTACAACCATCCCCTCCTTTCGTTGTGACAGTGTTGTCACAAGGTTCTTGCTACACTTATCTCAACAAAGCAGAAGGAGCTGGTAAATATGAAAAAAGAAACATTGTTCGCACGTCATGGATTTATGGAGTCAGATTTAAAGGCTAACGTTATGGGTAGGCATAGCAAGGTCGGTACATTCCTGAAACAGGCGCTAAATTATGTGGGGCAAACTGGGGACCCAATCCCTGAGGCTAAATGGATGGAAGCACTTCTCCATGCATCAACACAGGTAGAAAGGGTTGGCCGTGAAATGTCGGTTGATCCAAGGGAACAAGAGCTGCCTCTAGCCGAGCTGGATCCTTATATTCGCGGGATTGTTCGTTGGCTGAATGAACTAGGGTTGCACACAAGTTTTTGCTGTGACGGTCATAACAAAAGGCCTGCTCATGTCTCTTTCATTCGTTTGCTAAAGAAAGAAGAAATTAGATTATTGAAAGCTTGTGCCACTAAAGATGTACGAATTAAAATTGAAGGCAAGAAAGCGACCTTCTTGTATCGAGCTGGAGAAGTTCAAAAGCTGCTTGATGTTTCAGAACATTTCTTTGCTTTAGTTAAAGACCCTGCAAATATCATTCACTTAGAGGCGGATGGCTTCAAGTCTAAAGTAATGGACCTCCTCTCTATTTCAGGGGCAAGCGGTAATGAAAGAAAGATTAGAAATCACCTGCGCCAGCAATTAAATAAAATCACCGACTACACGTATATGGACCGTGCCGGCAATCTTCTTGCTTACCTTAATTGCGGTGAGGGTCCAACCGTTTTACTCTCAGCTCATATGGATACAGTTGAAGAGTTTAGTGAAGATCGGTATATCATTGAAGAAGGAACAGTGCTCTCCAGTTCAGATGGAATCCTAGGAGCAGATGACCGGGCTGGGATTGCCGTTGTTTTAGAGGTCTTATCCCGCATTTCTAAAACAAACTTTAATGGTACGTTAAAAGTCGCATTCACCGTTAAAGAAGAAATTGGCTGCGTTGGTGCTAGAGAGATTGACCAAGAGTTTATCTCTGATATCGATGCTGCGATTGTCGTTGACCGTAGAGGAACAAGAGATATTGTCACATCAAACTATTCCACCTCTTTTTGCCCGGATGAGTACGGGGAGCTTTTTGAGAAAGCAGGTCAGTCATTAGGTATGGAAGATTGGAAAGTAACTGTTGGAGGCTCAAGTGATGCTCGAGTATTTGCTGAGTATAGCATTCCCTCTGTGAACTTATCTGCAGGCTACTTGCATGAGCACACTGACTTTGAAACTCTTGATTACAAAGCAGCGTATGAAACGATGTTATTAGTTGAGGGTGTGCTGCACCAGCAATTGATAGGGGTTAGGGGAGACGTGCGGGCTGGTGAGGAAGTATAAAGAGTAGTTTTCTGAATTAAATAGAAAAGGCTAACTTCATTATTGAAGTTAGCCCTTTTCGTCTTTTAGCACATAAGGTTTTTACGGATCTACCTTCCCTCCCCCTACGACCCAAACCTCATCGTATTATCTACCTTTCTTCGATACACTCGCTGTCTTCTCTCACTCTGTATTTCTTGTTTGTGTTCGAGTCTCATGAGGGCTTTTTCGGCTAGGCCGTATACTCTTCTGAGGTTGTTGAGGTCTTGGATCATGATCGGGTGCATATGGCAGACATTGTTTCGGGTGACTTTGGTGTGAGTGAGGTGTTGGAGCTGGTCTTGGGTTAATGGGATGAGGTTGTTTAGGATGATGATATTGACTAAGTTGGAGTACGATGGGTCTTGTTTTATTTTAAGTGGCAGAGTGATGATGATGATTTTCTTTAGGATATGTTCTAGATCATAAAGCAGCTGATAGGCGCGGACGGAATGTTCTTTTTGTGGTTTCATAGGTTATTTATCCTTTCTTAATGCTTGCTTATTCAATTCTTATTGGCTGCAAGTAAATGTTGTTGGATTTGGTGGATGAGAATTTCATGTTGTTGAGGCTGTTTTTGAGTTTTTTGAGCAGGTGGTTGAATGGTTTATATAAAGTTTTTAGTAATGGAGTATGTGATGGTTGAGTCTTTAAATTTCTTTGCTTTTAAGGGGTCTTGGGTGAAGAGTCGAGTCGTTGATTGTGTGAGTGTTCACTTTTATTCTTGGAGAGTTTTGTGAAGGAATCTGTTTGTCATTCATTTCCTATCTTCATCATACATTAAATCTCTACAAATAACAGCAATTTTTTTAGGTCATTAGTAATGGGCTGGTGAATAATTGATCTGCCTCATCACCTGCTCTGTTTTATATGGTCTATATGTGAGTCTTAAAATGCAATAAGAAGTGCGCTGGATTTGGCGTTCGATTGTTGCATAGGTGGCATCAATTGTTAACTGGATGGAGTTGCGGAAGGTAATGATCGTTTTCGCAGCGTGGTCAGGGTCTGGCATAAAGGTGCGAATGTGGTGATAGAAAAACCAGGAGCATTCGAGCTTTGTGGGTGAATGGGTTGGGAAGGTGTAGATCTGATCAATCGTATCAATCGGGATCGGCACTTTACTTTGTGCTCTTGTGATTTCGCTTACTGCTGTTCTGCGGCCGTCATAGGTGGCGCCGCCTTCAATGCAAGCTCGCTTGATCATCGACAGGCTTGATTCGGCTACATAATAGATTTGATGATTCTCATAGACAATCGTTTCATAGTCGGTGTGATAGGCTGGCATAATCGCAAGAGTGTGGCGGTTAATATCATAATGCGGCTGGATAGATGGTTTCATGGGGGAACGCTCCTTTTAGGTTTAGTGGTAGGATTGTGACGGCTTACTTGTCACGTAGTAGGATGGTTGGTAGGATAAGGCGTTTGACTAAGGAGAAAATAGATGTGGGCACCTATTTTCTCTACTTCTTGCTTTCGTCGATTCGCTGTTGGATTGGTGTTCTTATGGCTTCATATACTTCATGTGGAGTTTCATTTAAGAGATTTCCGGGTTCATCGTGCTCAAACGATGCAGCGAGCTTCATGATAATGTCTAGGGACATATTTCGTTTTCCATTTTCAATTTCACTTATGTATGTCTCTGTTAAACCAGATATCCAAGCTAACTCTGCGATCGTTAGGCCGGCTCGATTTCTTTTTGTCCGGATGATCACTCCAAACGATTCACTTAACGCATCTTTTCCTTGTTTTCCCACAGATATGCTCCTTTTTTGAACATTATCTGTTTGCAGGAAATAACACACCATTAACGATCGTTGAAGTTTTACCTAATATATGGAATTTGATAAAAATTTTTTTTGGTTTCTCGATTATAAATTGTATAAAAAGTTAAAATAGACCCCTTAGTGATAAATTGAGATAATAATTAACCACAGTAAAGAAGCTTGGATAACCAAGCTCCTTTCTATTGATTGTTATTAACACTTTATCAATTAATCGGCAGTTAATTTAATTTGAGTCTAACATACATTTAAATTGATTCTAATTTTCTCTTTCCAGTTATTAATTGAGTCTATTGCGTTTACTTCTCCCCCTTTATATATATCCTCAATTGTTATTGACCATTTTCTATAAGTACGTTCTCTCTTCTCATTCGCAGTTGGATTAGTTATGTTGGTTATGTTTCCTACCATCTCCCGATTCTTTATAAGAATATAATCTGTATCCCACTCACCGTCGTACGCTTCGATGAACAAGTTAACGAGTTGATGATAACCATCCTTTGTAAAGTTAGATGGGTGTTGAATCATATAGCAGGAAACAAGCCAAAAATGTAGAGCATATAACTTGGGATCGTTATGCTCCCACACCAAGGGAAATTGGAACATCTCATAGCATGAAAGCCAATCTATTTGACTTGCTCCACATTCAATACATTTTCCATTTTCCATTACTGTATTGTTATTAACCACTTTTAAAGCTCCCGTATAAAACCCTTTTTGTTTAGTTTACACCTTATTAGCTACACTTATTAAGATAGGGGTTACTAATGAGAAATTAATGGCCTAATACCTGTTTTTTATCGATTAAATCCGCTCGACAAAGTTCTATTGGGTTCGGGTGGTGGCAGGCACTAGGAACCAAAAAATCCTAAGCCCTGCAAGAAGGCTTAGGTTTAGGAATTTAGGCGTTGATTGTAGCTTTCTACTTATTCATTAATTCAAAATAGGCTTTATATGACTCTTTCGGAATAACGCTTTTACTTACAGGTTGACCTTCCCACTTCAATATTGGTTTTCTGATTTCAATGATTTCTTCCACCTCATCAAATGAGATCTCTTTTTTAAACACAAATGGTTCATGAATTTGAAAATCGTAATGTTTAGCCTGCTCCGGATTAAAACTAATTAGTTTGACAGTATTATCTTCAGGAGATACCGAAGAGAATAACTGAAACTCTTCCCCTTTGAATACCACTAATACCTCAATTTCAAAAGCTAATTCAACGTCTTCTTCACTTAACTGCTTAATAAAGATATCATTATGTTTATTTCCCGCAATATCAATTAATTCTTTAAAGCCTTCTTCTTTGACATTACTTCTCAACCTGAGGTTACCATCGCGAACATTTAAAGGATAAACATTACCCTTATATATTGCAAACCTACTCATATATTTCTCCTCACTTTCTAGGAATCCAAGAATTTAGATCACCATCATAAATTAAGGTGGTAGATGTATCTCCAGTATTACTACTTTTTATTTTCATTAAATCGCCATCTTGAAAATTCCTTGTCCCATGAAAATACTCAGGGAGAACAACATTTTCACTTCCAGTAAACCCTCTACCTGTATAGGGGTAATTTTCTGGAGAAGTATTCCAATTCGGAATCTCGACTTTGCTATTATCATTTAACCTATATTCAATGACCCCATAGAATTTATCTGGAGCTCCATTTGAACTTGAGATTCCATCAACACCATTTGTAAGTTTATAAGGAGAATTATTGTAATCTAATCGAGCCCCCTCATAATTATCTTTTAATGTTCTAAGGTTGCTTGAATGCTCTTTAACAGCTGTAAAGCCTCTTACTCCCGTGTACTCATTATACACGTATTTATAAATATCTCTTTGTGGGATTACTTTAGCCATAGGAGTATTTTTTGACGGAATTCCTATCTGCTCTCTAACAGAATCTACTATTCTTCTTTCAGCACTTGATAAGACTCTATCTGGATGAAGTAACTGCATAAACTCATCAACAGTAAGCCCGTTTTGAGTAATGACTTTCTGAATACTTTCACTTGTTTTAGTCTGATTTACACTATTAGTTTTTAGCTCTTTTTTCGATGAACTTACTTTTTGAACTGGAGGTGTAGTCGCTGAATTTCTTAATCCCTGGCCCAAAGCTCCTCCACCTAATAAAGATGCAAGTCCTATGCTATTAAGCCAGTGTTCTGCTGAGTAGGCTTCATTTGGTTTAACTGATTGCTCAACCATGCCTGTTATTCCGGAAGAAGTCCAATTTAAGACAGAGGCCATAGAAGGGTTTTCTTTCATATCATTATAACGATCTTTATACCCACTCCAGACACCATCAACTAACCCAAATGATATATAATTCCCGAAATCAGTAAAGGAACCCCACTTCTTTTCGCTTCTTTCTTTCATACCGCTCCATGCCATAGAACCTATTTCTTTAAAACTATCTCTAGACTTTGCAATTGGATTTTTTGTAGCTTTCTCACTATCTGCTCGGTAATTATTTAATCTATTACAAGATGGATTGGTCCAATAGTTAAATTGTATTAGTTGGTGCCACTCAGCATATAAAGGTAATGCGTTATTTAAATAGCTGTTGGAGCTAAATGGCAGGTTCATATTCCTTTGGGCCAGCTTATTCATTAAAAGCATATGAGAGGAATGATTGATCATCAGATTGATCGGCCCTTGGTTCAGACCAGCTCCTCCCTTAAATATAGCCTGAATCTCCTTGATATAGGATTGCATCACATGGGTATCAGCTTCAACTGAACTTAGTGCTACAGACTGCTCATAATCAAATTGATGCAGCTGCTCAAGCGTTTGGTCTTTTTCTTGCTTGGCTTTTTGTACATATTGCCTGACTTCATCGTCTTGCAGCGGCTTTAAGTAGACGATGTCTTGTACCTTTTGCATGGTCGCATTCGTTTGGTTGGTGAGTGCGGTTGTGACGAGCTCAAGCTGCTTTAGGCCGTTGTCGACTTCTTGTTCAAGGAAGCTCTCTTGAATTCTTCCGTTTGATGCTGGTTCAAGTGCTTGCAGCGAGGACTTCATTTGCATAAGAAGCTGCTCATATTGTGCGAGGGTTCCGGTTAAGTAATGGATAAACGGGAGATGGCATTCCTGATAGAAACGACGAATGGCCGTCCCTCCCTCTCCTTTTAAGGAGTCACTTAAACGGACGATACCCATTACGGATGTTTCAATTTGTTTAAGCTGTTCTTGCTGGTGTTCGATCTTTGTTTTTATTTCATCTATTCCACTATGTAAGCCAGACACGTCTAATGTTTTCATACATCACCTCTATTAAGCCAATAGGAATTCTTTACCTATTATCTTAGTACATTCGACATCTGGATAAAATAGGAATATATGAGGATATTGGTAGAATGAGAAGTTAACAGACGTCACCTTATATGTAGACTACACAGTCACCTATACTTGAACCTTTCAATACCCCCAGTCATCAACTCTCCACTTATCATCTTTGTCATCCCTTATTAATATCCACTTCCAATTCGTTTCGGTTGAGTTCGGCTCGAAACTGCCATCACCCCCGAATGCATTCACATTAAAGTTAGACAAAAGCACAATCACATTTTCTGCCTCAATACCGTTTGAAGAACCATTACCATATGTCAAATAGTCTTGAATAAATTCATTTGATTTATTTTCTTCATACCATAGTTCTGTCAACTCACATCCTCTAAATCCCTTGAACTTTCACTGGACAGTGACTGATGCATCAGTTATTTCCTCATCAGTAAACTTGACCGACGCTTCGATGATTACTTGCACATTTTTGGTCTTACCAGATTGGGTGTTATATAGTAATGAAAATGCAAAGACGACGACGCTAATAATAAAGATTGTTTTTTTCATGTTCAATCCCCTTAAATTTTATTCTAGACTTGACGATTACCTAGCGACGTTTATTAAACCACACAGCAAGATTCAACTTAAGAGGAAATTTGCTATGGGAGTTCATGTAGGAATACAACCTTAATAATTCTCGCATTGATAAATGGTTGGGGGTTCCTTAAATCACCAAAATATTCCAATTCCCATTTCTGTGTTTCGATTACCTGTTTGCTTAGGGGTTTTTCCCATCCAGGGTATACTCTAATCGCCATTTTTCCTTTTGTAGTTGGTGTTTTAATGATATTTTGTTCTATAAGGACTTCTTTTGGGAAAACAAATTGTCCGAAGTTATTCTCTTTAGTGAAGGTATTGATAACCAATAAGTCAGTAGCCTTTTCATTTGAAAAAGCTTGGTTTTTTGATTCCTATCTTTTTGCCAAAAAGCAACAAACTGCCCTAGCTTATTAGGTGTTATCTTTGCGACTCTAAATCTAACCGATTTCGAGTTGAGTTGAAATCTGCCTGCCCCTTAATCTGGATTTTTGCTGACATATGTTAGCGCCTCATAAAATTCATTCACTGATTCTACCTCTCCCTCATTTCTTAATAGTATCCTTCCTTCTAAAGAGGAATGTTTGGAACCTCATAGCCAGCATAGATTATTTGATAAGCAACCTCTTAGCAAGGACCCATCCGTTTAATCCGTATGAAGCTTGAACTTGGTAGTAGGTATAGTTGTTTTGTTTAATATATCTTACTAATTCTTTGATATTCTCATAATTCATAGGCCACGAATAATCTTTCGACCTATGTAACAATTCTTTATTCTTACTGGCAAATAAATGAACGTCTTCTTCAACGATATCTAACAGTATGCTGTTTGGAAGTTGGTCTTCAAAATGAAAAGTAAAAAGATCTTCGAATATAATTTTCACATTCTTTTCTTCTTCATCTAAAACGTTTATTTCTAGCCTAGAACGTTCAAAGTCTACTTGGTAATTTAATAACTTACAATCATGAACAGTGCTCATTAGTTATACTCCTTCATCCTACTTAAGCATAAATTCTAATTTATCTAATTCTACTAGGAAAGGATCTTTGTAACTTTCAACAAGGTTGGTCTCCAGATCTGCACGAAGAGCTCCTTTGATTGATGTTTTTTTATTGTATCTAGCTCTTGTATTTGTAAGTCTTCTAGTAGCTCCTCTAAACGTTTGATGAGAGTATCAAGGTAGCCATTGTCGTTCTTTACCCTCTTCTTCTTGGCTAAGTTGAGGACAATATTCGTTCGGACATGTACATCTTTTGTTTTACTAATAGGATTACTCATTTATTATCACCACGATTAAGTTGTTTAGTATGTATATGTTATATTTGAAAATTCTCTTCAAAGTGTCATTCTCCATCTATCTTATAACACTTACTAAGATTTAATAGATATGTTAGAGTTTACTAATAGGAAGTGATAAGATGTTTCAAAAGATAAATCATAACGGGCGTGGATTTAAGGTCGCTTTCAGTATCCAAACGGTGTTAATCGTTCTGCTATTTGTCAATCATTTTACAGGAGCGGAAGGTTTTATTGAAGCCGTGGTTTTTTATGGAGTTGTACTTATGTTCTTTGTACTGGCCTACCTAACCTATAAAGATCAATCGAAGGCTGGCAAGCAGGGGTAATAAACTCATCCTAGTTAAATGATTAGTTACTAGTCATTTATAAGTTATTACTTTTAATACATATTGCTTTTCTAGCTTATATACATTTATAAGTAATTTAATTACTTAATTACATGTCAAGTAAGGTGTGATTGTATGAGCATACCATCTAAAAAAGATTTTATTATAGGTAGTTTGATTTGGGCTGTACTCCTTATCTTCATTTGGATTCTTTATCGTTCTCTATTTGTTGACTTTAGTATGGTGGGAGTTATAGGAATGGTTATTATCATAAGCTTATTTTGTGCTAAATGGTTTAATACACGCTATATAATTACCCATAGAACATTAAAAATAATCTCAGGCATTTCGCACAATTCAATAGATATTGAAGATATTAACTCAATTTCTCATACCAAAAATATTTTGATAGCGCCAGCACTCTCCATTGAACGAATTGAAATTAAGTACAAACAATACGAAACAGTATATATTTCACCAAAACACACGGACAATTTTATGCAAGAATTGCTGAAAAGGAAACCCTCTATTAAAGTAGGTGTGAAGTAAAATTTTTACAATTTCATTTGAATTATTAATTAGCTGGATGCTTCAACAAATTTACTAATTGACAAAACCTCCCCGATTGGAAGGCTATGTTAAGTACTTATTCTACTGCTAGAATACCTTCTAAAGTACTTCACTAAGCCAAACTTAGCAGTCAATATTCCAATGAGTAAAACGCTTGTTTGGTACTAACAAGAACTCCTTTTTATGAATTCCCCCTTGTATACCTTTTTAATAGGTCCCCTCTCCCCTTCATTCATTTTATTCAGGATGTGGGTGATTACGTCATTAGACATCTCCTCAATTCTATTACGAATAGTAGAAATTTGAGGGCTAGTAACTAGAGTAATAGGGTGATCGTCAAAGCCGATAATAGATAGTTGATTCGGGATGTCTATGTTGTTTCTTAATGCAGAACTAATTAATCCAGCTGCTACAAAGTCACTGCCTGTCAATATGCCCTCAAATGGAAGTCCCTCCTTAAAAATTTTCTCACCTAATTCAATCCCATCCTCAATCCCACATACTTTATCAAAAACAAATTGTTCCGTGAAAGGTAAACCCTTATTATTGTGAGCTGAACGGAATCCTTTCAGTCTAGCTTGTTGCAGAGGTGAGGTAAGATTGTCTGAACAAAAAGCTAATGTTGTAAGGCCTTTATCTAAAAGATAGGTGGTTGCTTCCATCATAACTTCTTCCTCATTTATACAGAACACATCAAAATAATTACCGGAAAAATCCTCATTACAAGCAACTAGTAATCTATTTTTTGTGTATTTAGCGATTTCTTCCTCTGTTAATAAAGACGAAGCCAAGATAATCGCATCATATTCATTTTTTTGAAGTTGAATATAAATGTCTTCCTCTGTTTTTTTGTTTGCGAGAGTTTGATGTATGACTGTTTTAAATCCTTTTTTGGTACAAGCAACGGATAGGTAATGAACAAGCTGGCTGAAGTATGGATGATCTATGCTTGGAGTGATAATGGCTATACATTTTGTATGTTTATAACGGAATTGTGTAGCTAGTGAATTGGGAACAAACTGATGTTCTTGCATCACTCTTAGTACTTTTTCTCTGGTTTTTGCGGATACATGGGGATGGTTAGAAACCACTCGAGATACGGTTGATTTAGAAACCCCGCTCATCCTTGCAATATCATATATGGTAACCATTTTTCACCTCAAAAAAAGTATTGACCTGGGACCAATCCCAGCGTATATATTGAAAAAAAATAAAGGAGCTGTCTAAATGAATGTTCAATTTAATAAACCTTTCTCAAATGATTATAAAGCAAAGTATATTATCTTTTTTGATTTTGATGAAACCTATTTCCCGCATGAATGTACGGATGAACTATTATCTCATTTAAAAGAATTAGAAGAGTACTTGCAGAAGTTGGTTCATGAACACTATGTAAAAGTTGGCTGGGTAACCGGGAGTGATCTACTTCAAGTCGCTTATAAAATGAAGCGGGCTAATCTATCATTTAGTCCGCATTTCATTGCCAGCAACCTGGGTACAGAGCTTCATCATGTTAATGACAGAGACTTACTGTTTAATAAAGAATGGGGTGATAGGTTAATCAAAAGTGGCTTTTCACACTCGATCGTCACAGATATTGTAACTGAACTCTATAATGTTTATCATATAAAGCTTGTGGAGCAGACTCAATTAGGACAAAAAGGATATAAATGTAATTATTATTATTTTTGGAAGTCACATGCTCAAAGTCGATATGATTTACGGATTATCAGGCATTTAGCAGCATCTAACGGTTTAGGCATAAATATTAACCGTTGTAACCCTAAAGCTGGAGACCCAGCAGACGCTTTTGATATTGATTTTATTCCGTTAAATGCTGGAAAAAAAGAAATAGTAACATTTATGACTAGATATTATCAAGTTCCTTTCACTAACACAATTGCTTTTGGTGATAGCGGCAATGACATAGAGATGTTAAAAGCTGTCGAATATGGTTATCTTTTAGCTAACGCTACAGATGAAGCAAAGAGCTTACACGCTTCTATTACAAAGGGAACGTATTCTTTAGGTATATTAGAAACGTTGAGGACCTTATTTAGCAATGATTGATACTATAAATGGGATAATAAATTTAGAGTTCACCAACTAGTTAACGTTCAAAAGAGCACTTGATGTGAGAATAAGTGCTCTTAATAAATAGAGCCTGTCACTACCCGTATTTTGTCGATAATCTTTCGACATTCTTCGAGTAGTGACAGGTACCTGTAATCATCTCCTACTATCACCGATTGAGTATGTATATTTTATATGAGCAGACAACTCTTCTTGCTTTTTCAAACATAGTAAGTTCTATTGTCTTTTGTGATTTACCTAAACGTACTTTACAAATGATATATATAATTAATCTTTTTGTACCAAATTTATTATGGGAGAACACCTTCCTATCAGGGCCTAATACTCGTTTATTATCGAAAATATTCGCTCGACTAAATTCGATTAGGTTCGGGTGGTGCCTGTGAATTGCGCCCCCACACTCATACTTATATAAAATACTTCTCAAGAATTCAAACTTTCCATTTCCTTTATATTTATAAAAAGATTATATTTCTATCCTAATTAGTAAAATATACTTTATGAGGTGATTTTATGGATAAAGAGGATTTAAAACTCACATCTGCTGAGATAGGGACTTTGTGGGCAGAATATGTTAATGGTACAGCTGTTGATATTGTAAACAAGTATATGTTATCCATTATTGAAGATGAAAAAATAAGAACAATTTTTGAGGATGCGATAAGTACATTTGAAAAACAGAAAAATCAGATAGCAACGTTTATTAAAAATGAGGGATTTCCTGTACCAATTGGATTTACTGATTCAGACCTTAATAAAGGGACAAAAAGATTGTTTTCGGACATTTTTTGTTTACACTATTTACACGTAATGACATTACATGGTTTATTGGGACACATAACATCACTTAGTGCCTCTGTGAGAAAGGATTTGAGAATTTTTTATGATTCGTGCGATAATGACGGAAAAAGAATGTATCATCAAACGATAGAATTACTGTTAGAAAAGGGACATTTTCAAAGAGACCCTTACTTTTATCCTGAAGCAACTCCTGAATTTATTTCAGGTAGAAAATTTTTAGATGGCTACTTCGGGGACAAACGACCTTTAGCTGCGACGGAAATTATCAGTCTTTCGTTTAATTTGAAAAAGAAGGTGTTGGAGAAGACTCTTTCTATTGCATTTAGCCAAGTTGCCCAATCTAAAGAAGTAAGAAAATTTTTGGAATCATCGCAAAAGACCTCGGATAACCAAATCCAAGCACTTAGTACTATATTAAAGAAAGATAATTTGCCTGTACCAATGTCTTGGGAAACAGAAGTCACAACTTCTCAGGATTCTCCTTTTTCAGATAAGTTAATGTTGTTTCATATTGGTTTCTTGCTACAAACCGCACAAGCCTATCATGGAACTGGACTTGCTTCTGCAATGCGAACTGACCTTGCCGTAACTTATGAGAAGGTTATATTGAAAAACTTAATAGTGACAAAAGAATGGTTTAATCTAATGACGCAGTATAAATGGTTAGAAGAGCCTCCTCTATCTCCAAATAGAAAAAATCTTGCAAAAGACAAATAATCAACCAAATAACACCTCTCTTTAATGGGAGGTGTTTTATATTTGACCTTAAATAGTGCCTGTCACTACCCGTACCTTCAATATTCAATATATCAACTCCACAAATGCCACCTGAGCCATAATGTTTAACAAATTTTCTATAGTCTCTTGGGAATTTCACTTTTAAAACTTCTTCCGCCTTTTCAATAGCTTCATCTGAAACTGTTCCAATAAAATCTCCATCTTCTATATATTCATTAAGCATTTCTTCAATTTTTGGGTTCATTGGTTAATCACCTATTAAACTATTTCATTCATAAAAGCACTTGTTGTGCAAGTTGACATACAAGCGCTATCTATTTGGAATTTAAATGACATAATGGCTGATGCCTACGAACAGCAATTATAACAGAGCTGTCTCAAGTGCATGAGAGATCATAGAATCAAAACTCTCGTAAGATTGGATAACAGTCCCAGAAGGTTTATCGAGTTCTAAATAAGCACCCCCTATTGAGTCTTAACAGTACCATGCTGTATCAGAATCTCCAAAGAATATATATTGCTTTTGCCATTCATTTTCATACCAAAGTTCATTTGACTCGATAAAACCAGGCATGTCTTCATTTAATTCATTATCAAGTAGACCTTTATCAACATCATAAATTACTAATCCATTAAAATCTAATCCATCTATAGTTTTTAAAAATCTCTCATACGAATCAGGTAATACCATATTCCCGAATTTCTGCTGAATCCCTTGATTCATTTTTATTATCTCTGTATGTGATGCTCGCTTCTTAAGTGAACTTCCGTCTTTCTTTTCAATCTTTTCAATTTCTGCTAACAATTCTTTCCATGGAGTCATGACTTAATTAATCTGTAATTAAATCTAAGTAATATTGATCATTAATTTCTATCTTACTTAAAAACTCTTTAAGAGAGTCTGCAATTTTAATGTCATAATAATAAATTGAATTCGTGTTGCTTTTATTTAATTCTATAGACATTAAAGCTGATTCACTACCTTCAAAAAATATTAGTTTGTCATTTTCAAATGCATCATATATTTCAATGTCAGGATAGAACTCAAAATCATTAACTCTTAAACGGAAATCTCTTATTGAGTAAGGGTCCATAATACGATTAATATTATACTCTGACCCTTTAATAAAACCGTAACCAATCTCATTAAGAAAGTTGACTAACTCTCTTGGGAATTTTAAATTAAGTTCCTTTTCAACCTCCTTAATTTCATCTTTAGACACTGAATAGAATGTGTTTTCTTCGTTTACCTTAATAAAATCATAATTCATTATTGTTTAACTCCTTTAAAAAGTATATTAGCTGGTGACCCTGATCCATGAATTCCAGCTTGATGCTCAGTAGGGAATTTTGCAGGGTGCATATTCCACCATTCGTGTTCTCCTCCAAAAGTATTTTCAATTATATGATGAGCATCATATTTGTCTCCTTTTCTCCGAATAATTCTACCTGTTTTTTCTGAAATTACATTTTCGTTATACACTGGCCACTGTTGTCCTGTGTTTACTTCCCAATCTTTGATAACTTTGTTTTTTACTCTATCAAAAACTACCCTGTGCTTTGCTGTTTCAACTGGAGACATTTTTTTATATTCTTTATTTCTTAAAGCAGCCTTCAAATTCTCTATTTGATTTTTGGGTAATTCCCTTCCTGTTCTGCCTTCCATATCTCTTATATAATTTTTTATTGTCTGAGAATCTACCCTTTTACCACTCCGTACCCCAGCTCCTTGCTCTACCTTAATCAAGTTCGCTTGGTTCATCTCACCTAGCTGGTTTCTCATCCCGTTTGTATTGATGACGTTATGTGGGATTCCAGCTAGGGCTGGTTGTAAGCCTGCGTTTGGTGTCATTTGCTGAACCGCTGCTCCGGCTCTGTTCATTGACTGCTGGATTAGCTCTCGTATGTGGGTGAGTCCTCTTGCATTTGTCGCTGCAGTTGTGGCTTGATTTAACCTATTTTGTGCGGCTAGTTGTAATTGTAATTGATGTTGGGATGAATAACCAGGCTTGCCTCCTAGCTGACCTAGACGACTGGCTTGTGAAACTTTGCTTAATCCTTTATCACCAAGAATTGACCCGCCTATGATGGCTGATGCATAGCCGATCCATTCTCCTCTAGTTGATGCCGTTCCGTTTATCACATTCTCATCAAACGAGATCCATAAATCGTGACCGATATCAAGGAGTAGGCTTGGATCATCTGCTACATCGGTAATAAAATCAACGGTTTCATTCAGCACTTCCACCGGCTCTGTCACTAGACGCTTAATCCCATCTACTGTATCTGTGAAAGCCTTCGCAATCCCCTGCCATGCCCCTTTAAAAAATCCGCCGGTGTCTTCAGCTTCTGCGGTGGCATTTGCTGCTGCAACAGGCTTCGCACAGGAAGGATTATACCATTGGTCAAAGGTAATAGGATCCTGCCAATTCGTATGTAAGGAGTTTAGCTGATTCGTATGTAGCAAGTTAGGCGCCATATTCCTTTGAGACAGCTTATTCATTAAAAGCATATGGGAGGAATGATTGATCATCAGATTGATCGACCCTTGGTTTAGCCCTGCTCCTCCCTTAAACATTGCCTGAATCTCCTTAATATAGGATTGCATCATATGGGTATCAGTTTCAACAGGGCTTAGTGCTGCCGCCTGCTCATAATCAAATAGATGCAGCTGCTCTAGCGTTTGGTCTTTTTCTTGCTTGGCTTTTTGTACATATTGCCTGACTTCATCGTCTTGCAGCGGCTTTAGGTAGACGATATCTTGTACCTTTTGCATGGTCGCATTCGTTTGGTTGGTGAGTGCGGTTGTGACGAGCTCAACCTGCTTTAGGCCGTTTTCGACTTCTTGTTCAAGGAAACTCTCTTGAATTCTACCGTTTGATGCTGGTTCAAGTGCTTGCAGCGAGGACTTCATTTGCATAAGAAGCTGCTCATATTGTGCGAGGGTCCCGGTTAAGTATTGGATAAACGGAAGATGGCATTCCTGATAGAAACGCCGAATGGCCGTCCCTCCCTCTCCTTTTAAGGAGTCACTTAAACGGACGATACCCATTACGGATGTTTCAATTTGTTTAAGCTGTTCTTGTTGATGTTCGATCTTTGTTTTTATTTCATCTATACCACTATGTAAGCCAGGCACGTCTAATGTTTTCATACATCACCTCTATTAAGCCAAAAAGGAATACTTTACCTATTATCTTAGTACATTCGACATCTGGATAAAATAGGAATATATGAGGATATTGGTAGAACGAGTTGTTTTGAAACTATTCTGCTGCTTCATCAGTGAAGCAGAAGACATTATGGATGTTATTATGTTATTGTATTTTTTAACAAGATTAGGAGGTTTTGTATGCTCAAGCAAGCGATGAGATTTTCATTTATGTACTTTGTAATCATGAGCTTGGTTCAATATTTTCTAGATAAAGAAATGAGATGGATCGAGAATCTAACGATTGGATTCATCGTATTTATTCTTATGTCATTTATAAACTGGTGCAGGGTCCCTTACAATTGGGATAAAAAGAATTAATGAATCAATTTCTTTGTATTGATAAAGAGCAGGTGCTCTCTTTTATCTTCTGTGAATAGGATAGATAAACTTAAGATCGAGCGAGGTGGCTTATGACCCGTAATAAGAAGTTGTTTTTACTCGTCATCTGTTTGGTTGTAATTGGCTGTGTGATAGGCTTTTTCGTAAATCAACAGCTAAAAGATAATCGGTTAGTCTATATCTCTCATACCTTTGGAGTTTTCTACGTGGAGGAAAAAGATTTCTATATTGAACCAGGTGAGTACATGGAGATGTGGGTTATTGGCTATAATGATGTAGAAGAAGATCTAGAAAGTCGTGAAGAATTCAAAGTGTATATAAAAGATGCTAACGTTTACAATTTGATTGAAACAGACCAAAGCTATCTAATTAGCATTTCTTCCTTAAGTGAACCTGGTCAAGAGCGTTATTATTTAAACCAAATCCAAACGGGGAATGGGGAGCAGTTAAGAGGCGAGGGCGAGTAATGACGGATTTGTTCAACAAAGGACAACTTACTTTTAAGAGCTTTATTTTGTATCCGCTCCCTTTACTCTTATAGCTAAGATAATCATACTGATGATGATACCTACGCTTAAATCTACTTATCCAAACAAACGAAAGCCTGTAAAAATACTGATATTAGTTTTTATTGATGCATATGTCAACACGTCCAACAGTTTTTGAGTAAGGGCTGCTTCCTGTTTCCATTCCTTACTGATAAGGACACTTCCTTAATAAACAAGCCATTTTCAAAACAGCACTACCCTCTTCTATTTGTATCCATTCCAATACTATATATAAACTTCATACCCATTACTTATAAAATATTACCCCTCCTTATAGGGGAGTAAATCGTTTGAATTAACTAAAGCCAAAATAGACATCCTTCTTTAGAAACTTTATAGAAACACCATTATTTTGAAGGTGAATAGATATTGAACTTACCATTGACCTGGAACCAGCAATAAAATACCTTCCGTTGTTCTTATGAATAGTAGTAAACTTATCAATCTCTTCTTGACGGAGCTCATTTCTTTTTGAAAGGTAATGTACGCTATTAGAAGTGTTTTTAGCAATCTCCATCTTTTTTAAAATATAAATGTATAAGCTCGGTCTCTTTCTTTATATTGTACTAACAATAATAAATCCCTCTTTTTAGTACTGGTAGTATGTCATGGAAATATCTACTTTCTATTCCTCCATTTAGATAGTTATTCTTGCTTAAAGCTTTGTAAGTTTGCCTTAGCGAATTCTTCAAAAGTACGAGGTTTTCTACCTGTCAATGCCAAAAAATCCTTGGTAACTGCTTTTGCTGTTCCCATTCTCGTCATAAAATAGAGTGCTACCGTCACATCTACATACTCCTTATCCAGGCTTCTCTTTTGTATATAATACTTTCTATATTTAAGGAATCCCGGTTTAGCATACGTAATGCTTCTACCTGTCACTTTACTTAATATTTCTGCAACCTGGTAATAGCTTAAAGCTTCTCTGCCTGTAATGGTGTGGGCTGTATTCTTATATTTTTTAGGATTCGTTAGTATGGTTGCTATTGCAAGCCCAATATCCTCCCCATCAATAAAACTCGCTTTACTGTTTCCTGCAGGAATAAATATTTGCTTTAACTCTCTTATTTCTTTAGCATGAATACCCGATAAATTCTGCATAAAAAAACCTGGGCGTATATGGGCATATGGAATCTCAGATTGTTCAATATACTTTTCTATCTTATGATGCGGTGGAATTGGATTTTTCTCCACTCCCATAAGAGATAGAAATGAAACCAGCTTAATTTGATTAGCTTTCATAGCATCAATGAAAGGGTATAAATCCTCCGGTTAACCTAAATGTGGCGGTCTCATTAGGATTACCCTATCGATCTCTTCAAGAGCTGCGTTAAAAGTTTCTTTCTTGGAAAGATCAAAGAACACTGGATCTACTTTCTCAACAAACATATCTTGCAATCTTTTGACATTTGTTCCTGCAGCAACGACTTGTTCTCCCATTTTCAATAAATTTTTTGTGACAAATGTACCAACATTACCAGATGCCCCTACCACTAATACTCTCATCAAATCCATCACTTACATAAAAGTTATTTATTGATACAATAAATTAGACCGGTCTGTATAATGATGTACTTTGGTTACCAGTTTTTCGATTTAAAAAGAACTAGTATTTGTAGAGCTATGACACATAATGGTTCACTATTTCTCATGGTAAAAGATACAATCAGAGCCCCTTCTATCATCACATGAACCGCCAGCTCTCTTGCTCTATCTTAATCTTCCCCACCATTTATTAACTTTTGAGTAAAAGAATCTTGAAACTCACCATAAGTTGATTGACATGCTAGTCTCAACTTTTCACTAGATTAGACGGTGTCTAGAGCAATGGAAGCTATTGGAACCCCGCCTTTGAACCCCTCTTTATCAAGTTTGTCTGTTGTGTCTCCGATAGAAAATTGAATAGCCTTAACTGGTTCAATATATTTTTCCAAACCCTTTAAAATTTTATTCGTAAGAAGCTTTGAAGTCCTCTTTAGTGATCTAAGTGTAAGTTGTTCTTTTCTCTCTGGAAAGTGATAATACAGTGACTCTTGTTTTCATGTTATTAAAATTAATACCTTGCATAATATTATACCAGTTGGTCTACATGCCAATTACTTCGCCAGGTCGGTTGCTAAAACTAATATTGTCGACAGTCTTTTTAGTACCGTCCTAACATTACACTACATGGATGAGGTCGAGAAGTTATGTAATGATAATAAACGATACAAATGTGGTTCCGAGTTTAATAGCCTAAAGTAGAATTATTAAAAAAGTAGGAAATGTAATTTTTATGAAGGTGACTTTCGTACAGTTATGTGATAATATCTCTCAATGTTATTAATTTTAGGAGAGGTTTTGAATATCAATGAAAAGAAGAAGTATTATAAGAAGAATTAAATTGCCTGGTTGGACCATTATTCTAATACTACTACTAATTGTAACTGGTAGTACTTTAAACTTTTTTAGCTATCTAGATAAGAATGGATTAGAAGAAACGGCTAATGCCAGTGTGATAAAGGATAGTGACGATTACTCTGGAAGATTTCCAGGACTAGATGTTCTAGTTCGTACTAAACATACGGATGAATATACGTACTCAATCGCTTTGCCTGAGACAAAAAATGAATCCATTAATTCAATCTTAATGGACTGGGTGACAGAACAGGAAAAAGACTTTACAACAGCTGTTAAAGATCAGTCTCATCAAGTTAGATCAAATCTGACTATAGAACTAGATACAAAAAGAATAACGGATGATATATATAGTTTTATTTTTTCAATGTATTATTACCTCGGAGGAGCGAACGGTAAAGAAGAAATTCAAACCTTTACTGTAGACCTTTCCAATGGAAGCCTATTGGAAGTGAATGATGTCATCAATTTAAGTGCTTACTCAAAAGAAGTGCAGAAAATTATCATAAATAAACTCCATCAAGAGGAGATGCTTCAGGATGTACTGTTTGAAGATCAACTAAATACGTTGTTGAAATCGCCTGATGAGTGGATGTGGTCCTTGAATCAAGATAATTTCTCTCTCTATTTTGATGAATATGAGATTGCACCGGGTTTTGTAGGGGCTATTGAGCTAGACATACCTCTTGATGACATAACACCTTACATCTATGAAGATATTTTTTATCAGTCAGAGGCTAGTGCAGAAACTGTAAACGAGCAAATAGATATAGATGTACAAGAGTGGTCGAAGTTGGACCCGGAAGGAAAATACGTCGCCCTTACTTTTGATGATGGTCCACATCCCAGTGTGACTCCACAAGTGCTTGAGACACTAAACCGTTACGATGCGAAGGCTACTTTTTTCATGCTGGGCATTCAAGCTCAGTATTACCCTTCTCTTGTCCAAGCTGTCGCCGTGGAAGGACATGAAATTGGTAACCATTCCATGAATCATCCAGATTTGACGTCAATAAACGATGAAAAAGTTCGTGGTGAACTGGAACAGACCAACATTCATATTAAAGAGGCGGTAGGTTTCAGTCCCACTACTATGAGGCCTCCTTATGGTGCCTATAATGACCTTTTGGTAGACGTTATGAAAGATGCAGGTACCCCTATCATTCTCTGGTCAATCGACTCACTTGACTGGAAGACTCGAGACAAGGATAAGATAGCTCAAAGAGTTTTGGAAGACATTTACGATGGTGCCATCGTTTTGATGCATGATATTCATCAAGCTACGGCAGCTGCCCTTCCTATCATCTTGGAAAGCCTTAATGAGCAAGGATATGAGTTCGTTACTGTCTCAGAATTGTTGTATCAAAGAGCGGATGAAATCGGACCACATTATCAATATTAACTATTTTGATAGAGGTTGCTGATTGTCGCAAAGCTTCTGCTTAATGATTTATACTCATAAAAGTATAGTAGGCATCTGTCCAAGAGCTAGACAGCTATTATATGCCTGAATTACTAAATTAGGAATGCCTGAATTGAAGGTTAAAATTAAACTATGGCGTGCTCAAGTTTAATGAGCAAAAGGAACAGTAAAAAACTGTTCCTTTTATTTTTTCTACGCTTGTTTAACTTCAACAAGAAGAAGCGATTACCCTTTATTAAGCAATCGCACCCTTTAATGGAAGAAGCATTATTCAAACATTAAGATTTTAGGGTCCTTGTTATAACAATGGACAAGCATAGCATGTAATTGCCCTCTATGATGATAGACGTGTGCTAATATCTCTAATAACCATTCATACATCGTATAAGTTAATCCCCAATATGAAGTAGTTTGAGAATTTAGTTCTTCCGCGGATAAATTCATATAATTGTTTTTTAATGTATAAAAATTGGCTAGTAAACCGTCTTTAAGTTTATCTAAGGTTTTATATGATACTCCTGCATAAAAACTTTGCATATCTTCTTGTGTTGCTTCTCTTGAAATATGCCAATCTGCTTTACATATTAATGCTATATGTTCTAATAGCTCCCCGATAGAATGCTTATTAGGTGTCGGTCTTTTTTGTAGGTCTTCTTCCTCTATATTATCTACTATTTCAATTATTGTTTTTAACGCTACTTCAATTTGGTGTAATACACTTTCACAACTCATAAATACCCCCTTGTTAAACTCTTATGTCTGTTACTTTAAGTGAATTTTTTTGTTGTATATGGAAGTTATTCCTGATCTAGACTCCTTTTTATATTTAAATTATATTTTTATTAAATAATAGATTATAATACCATTTGGTAATTTAAAACTTAAATTGAATAGGGGTATATAAATATTAAATTATAAGAAGTACTTATGGATTGTGAGTTTCATTATCACTATGATAGTTTCATTTGTTCCTAATGTAGGTATTCAGTCATATGATGGGTATCTCTATTTTGGGTTTCCTGCACGTTAATTAGGTTATTTTAGAGGAAAGTATTTAGTTTAGTTTACAAAGAATCCGATGAGGTAAAAATTTTAGCTACATTACAGGCGATACAACGTTTTTGAAACGGCTCTATTTTAATAGGGAATCTCGAACTGTCTTATATTGCATTACATCGCTATTTTAAGCCGCAATACTAATGTTCTTTCGTTTTATCATTTACAATGTGACTTAGCTTTTGTTCAATGCGCTTTAATTGTTTACTCTTCCTTATGGATGTACTTATAACCCAGACCACTAAAAAAATTATAGAAATAGGAAATAGTATAGCTATGAGTTGATAAAATAACGTATCCATGTAGTACCTCCTTGTTTATAATGATAAAACCCAATTTCTATTTGTAAATTTTACCATTAAGGAGAGTTAATTTCCGTACTAACTGAACATTTACATTATATTTGTAATTAAGTATATAAAAGTTTTTCTCATAGAACACCTTCTATGCATATCTAGTGCGCTATATCTTTCTATCCACAAATTCTATTCATCAAAAAGGCCGTTAATCCTTTAGGAATAGCGGCCTGGCTAGGAAGAGATGTTTGAACAAATCTTCACTTCAATTTGTTTTCTTTTCCTGTAAAAAGCTTAAAGCATCCTTAACAGTGGAAAAAGTAATTAGGTTATTTAAGTTAAAGCCAAGTTCAACTGCTTGCATGGCTAATTGGGGCCTTACCCCTGTTAAAATGCACTTAACACCTATCAAATTTAGTACATTATTAAATTTGAAAAGAGAATCTACTACTAAATTATCAAGTTGATAAATCCCTGAAAAATCTATAATTAAACAGGTTACTCTCTGCTCTTGAACCTTGACTGGCACCAATTCTAAGAGGTGCGTTGCCCTCTCCTGATTGATGGCTCCAACCAAAGGAAGAATAGCAATGCCTTCTAAAATCGGGACTATATTGGAAGCTATCTCATTTATTTCTTTACTCATTTCATTTTGTACTACTTCTAGCTGTTTTCTTTCAGTGAGATCCCTTACATACGTTTGAATGGCTTTTGTTTCCCCTATCATAATAGGGTGACAATATAACTCAACCTCTACTGAAGTTCCATCCATTTTATAGATCGTTTCCTCAATCAGCTCTGCCGGTTCACTATAAGCTCCCGATATTCTTTTTATAATGGCGGGTTTAGAGGTTTCTTTGAATATATCGACAGGACTTGCCCCAATTACTTCCTCCCTCGAAGCTCTAAAAAAACTTTCTGCTGCTTCGTTAATATAGATAATCTTTAACTGTGAATGAACAATTAGCGGATCTAGTGCATATTCAATAACTTCCTTGTAATCAATACCTTCAATACTCTCATTCATAACATTCGCCCCCTTTACAAAGGGTAAACTAAACAGTCGTTATATACAAGGGTTCGCATTTATAGGGTTAGTAAAAGTTTATCTTATTACTCTTTTTTAACCAGTCACTTTGCTTCCTCTAAATCAGTATGTAACATTGCATAGACGAAGCTATCTGTCCATTCATTCTTATTCCAATAATCCTTTATGAAATGTGCTTCTTTCCTCATGCCCACTCTCTCGCAGAGCCTTTGAGATAACGTATTTCGTGCATCCATATTCGCCTGGACTCGGTGCACATTCCACTCACTAAACAGCTTGTTTAATAAAAGGCTAACTGCTTCGGTTGCATACCCTTTTCCTGCAGCTTGAGGAGAAAAACAGTATCCTATTTCAACCGTATCCCTCATATCTGTATACCATACAGTTAAGTCACCAATCACTTTTTTGTTATTCACTACTGCCAGATTAAGAGTACTTCCTTTTTCTAGCAGGGTATTTCTTACTTTCTCATTAAAGCTTTCATGCATATTCTCGGTTGTCCAGTTATCATGCAACAGATATCTACATGTCTCTTCATCTTTATAAATGTCATATACATCTTCTAAGTCATTGCTTTGAAATAGTCGTAATGTTAGTCGTTGACTGCTAAATTCCATTAAATATCCCCCATACATACTATGTCTCTTATTCATGTATAAATAAGCTTATCATGAATTTTCTATTATTTTGTAAAAATACTATGCTTTTGGTAAACTACCAATATTGACTAGATTAACTGGAGGTTTAATTTGTTGAAGGAAATGACCTATTTTCCATTTATTTATTTTATCATTCTTACTCTCTTTCAAGCGTTATTCCGTGACGAGATTACTTGGTTTGATAATATCATGGTGGCGATTATTATGTATATCATCATTAAATTTATAAATTGGTGCATGGTGCCGTATGACTGGAGTAAGAAGAAATCATAATGTGTGTGAGGTGTTATATAAAAAGTAAATATGTGCGTACCATACTAGGGTTTAGCTATTTAATTATCGTTTTATTGTTGAATTGGATTTTTGACTTGAGCTTAAGCATGCTGACCATTCTATTTGCTTGCTATATATTCATGTTATGGGTGGTTGATATTTTTGATTACTTTAAACGTACTAAGAAGATTAAGGAGACTTGATTTTGTGTTAAGGAGGTTATCTTTTGTTTAACCAACCTCTCCTCTATTCATTTACATATGTTTTATTGTTTTGCTCGTATCAATTTTTGTTTCGCGATGAGATTACTTGGATGATGAATATTTTTACAGGGATTTGGATGTTTTTATTTATCCATTTTTTAAAATTGTGTATGGTGCCGTATGATTGGAGCAAGCATAACAAAGCGAAAGAATAAAAAGCATACCAGCGGATAACCTGGTATGCTTTTGGTTTATATATATGGTTACTTAAGAGTATTTGAAATGGGACTGGCGTCTGCTTCGTTCACTTCTTCTTCTTTAGACATAAACCATCCGGTTACAACGATGGTTAAAAGAACTGACCAGAAAATGAATTTCCACGTCGTCCCCTTTGCAAATTCGTGTGAGATCACTGCCAGTGCCGGGTGAGACAAAGCATAAACAGCTAATTTCACTCCTACCCAAGCAACGACTACATACGCGGTTGTTTCTAATCCTGGTCTTCTATCAAGTAATTCAACAAACTTACTAGCTGCAAACCTCATTATGATTAATCCGATCATGCCACCGGCAAGTACGACGGTGAAATGTCCGCCATCTAAGCCCCCAATGATAGGGAGGTTTGTTGTAGGCAGGGTTGCAGCTAATGCCACAGCAACAAGAATAGAATCTACTGCAAAAGCAACGTCTGCTAACTCTACTTTTAAAACGGTCATCCAAAACCCGGACCCTTTTGATTCTTTTATCTTTTTATTTACATACGGCTTTAAGACATATTTCTTAATAAGGTGATGCACAGCAATACTTATTAGATACGCTGCACCAACCGCTTGAATTTGCCAAATTTGAATAAGGTACGAAATTAAAAACAACGATCCAAAGCGAAACACAAAGGCCCCGGCTAATCCATATAATAACGCTTTTTTCCTCTGATTCTTAGGTAAATGCTTCACCATTGTAGCCATGACCAATGCGTTATCCGCTGCTAATATACCCTCGATTGCAATTAAGATTAATAGTACCCATCCATATTCAATTAATAAAGCCGCTTCCAATTATAGCTTCTCCTCCTGTTTATGCTTTTTTAATCTCTTTGTTTTTGATAGATTGATAAAATTTAAGCCTACATTTCTATTCCTCTCCACGAAAAATGAAAAGACCTCCACCAAATAATGGTAAAGGTCTTGAATCATGTATCCCTTTACCATATTGGCAAAGGTCTCGCAAACAACATAAATGTTGCCAGTTAAGCCGGTGATGTACCATCACGTATTGTCGACCAAACTGTTAGCTACTCCCCTTTGGAGTGTAATTGTGTTTGAAAAGTAAGTTATATTTATAATATATGGTGGTTTACTTTTAGTGTCAATTGTATTTTTTGAAGAATAGGTTGCTCTAATAAATCGAGTGCATCTCTGCTTTACATATTTCAAAGAATTTATGTGATTTATATACTTTCTTCTATCCATCTTATCGTTTCATTGAGCCCCTGCTTGTAGGAGGTTCTTGGCAGCAACCCAATTGTGCTTTCGTATTTTTCTCCACTTAATATAACAGGCTGTTCTGTTAAATACATCATCTCCACAAGTTCTCCCATAAATGGTGAAAAGATTCCTAAAAAGGCTATCATGCGCTTTGAAACTGATTTTAGTGGCTTTTGGTAATTCTTGTTTTCTTTGAATATTTCCATTAGTTCGTTCCCGCTTATCGGATGCATAGCGGGTATATTCCAACTTTGATTATACGTATCCTTCCGTATGGCAAGCTCTACCAGCGCTTTTGCTCCATCTTTTGTATATAAAAATTCACGGCCTTTATTCAGATCGCCAATATAGTTTGCTTTTCTCATTTTAGCTACATTCTTTAATGTTTCATGAAGAAGGGTGTTGTTTGCGCGGGGTCCATAGAGATCTGGCATGTGAACAATAAGTGTATCAACATTACTTTCTTTTAGAATGGTTTCCATAGTAAACCTGATTTTCCCTTTAGTAGTATGAGGCTGTTTAACTGCTTCTTCTGTGACAAGATTTTCGGGTTGTTTGCCATATGCATAAATATTATCAACCAATGCAATCTTAGCTCGGTTTTTCTCCGCTGCTTTCACCATATGATTTATACAGGGGATATGAGTTTTTCCCCACTTTGGATACGGAAAGCTGACAGCATGAAAAATAATATCTACCCCTTTTGATGCTGAAATTAGGTCTTCTTGGTTTAATACGTCTCCTGATACAACCTTGACCCCGGTGTCTTTGCCAAATAGATGATTGAGCTTATCTTCATCTCTTGCTAATGCAATAACGTTTATGTTTCTTTCACGTAATTCATAAACGATAGCACTCCCTATCCCTCCACTTGCTCCTGCAACTAATACCTTTTTCATTCCCATTCACTTCCTTTGCCTTTTATTAACCGGTGGTCAATTAACTAAAAAAAGAATGTCCTTTTAAAAAGGACGCAGAGCTTTATGTATAAACTCAATATGCACCAAAGCGGCATCTTCGGCCTCTTTATACCCTTCAGCAAAACCTCTGTAATGGGAAATAAAGCCATGTAGAGAAACAAAAATTGAATATACATCTCGCATCGTTACATGATGATTAGTCAGAGTATGAATAGCATGAGCGAAGTTCTGATAACAATGATTAGCCGACTCATGGTTTAGGCCATCTACCTCATTGTTTCTAGTCATAAACATTAACTCATATGGTCTTTGATGATCTAAACCAAATTTAATAAAAGCTATAAATAATTTTTGAAGACTCTCCTTTTGATCCTCATTACTTGTGATAATCTCTTCTATCTTTTTATTTAAATGTTGGAAATAACCTTCAATTACTGCATAGAATAAGGCAGCTTTATTTTCAAAATGATAATAAATAGCACCATGGGTACAGTCTAGCTTCTTAGCTATACTTCGCATTGATACTAATTGATAATCTGTATGAGCAAATTGCTCTCTTGCTTCTTCAATTATTAATTGTTTATTGAGTTCTTTTGACGATTTTCTTGGTGTCATCATCTACTCCTTTACATTATTGACCACTGGTTAATTAATATTAACATGTTTTTCTAGGTACTTTCAACCATATCTTTACATATATCCCTTCCTTTTGTGAAAACTAACATTGTCATTTATCAGTTAAGGGGTGCAAATTGTGGAAAAGGTAATGGATCAAGAGCAGCGGACATTATATAAAAAGATACAAACGGCAAAAGTTGAGCTTTCGCAAGTAGAAATGGAATACTGGAACCTTTATTCGTCTTTTGCGACGTTTGAATTCTGGGTGATTTTTCTGCTGTTTTTTGCGGCGCCTTTAATTGTATTGTACTTTGTAATTGACAGGCGGAGAATGTTCTTATTAGGGTTTTACGGGTTTAATATTCACGTGTGGTTCGGTTACATCGACTCTGCAGGGGACAGGTTGGGATTTTGGGGATACCCTTTTGAGTTGCTTCCCTTTCTATCCGGAAATGTCTCATTAGAAGCAGCACTGGTCCCAATTCTTTTTATGCTCGTTTATCAATGGACGTTGAACCATCATAAGAATTTCTATCTCTATTCCCTTCTCTTGTCTGCTTTCTTATCATTCATTGTTAAGCCGCTTTTGATCATGCATTTATTTTTTGAGCTGCATAACGGAACAACGTATGTGCACTTGTTCCTTTTATATGTGGTCATCTTCTTATTTTCTAAATTGATTACGAATGTCTTTATTAAGATGCATCGGAACGCAAAACTTGAGAGAGAATTGGTGGAGGAATAATATTAATGCGTATGCTTCCTTGTCCATTTGCAGAAATCACTTATTAAGTCTGCAAGTCCGGGGCTTGCTTTGGATTCGATCTCATCCCATGTCTGGTATTTTGCAGAGCTGGCATAGCTATGATTGACTCCTTTTGTCACCCTGATTTCCCATGGTATGTTTACATCTTTCAGTAACTCACGTGCTAGCGGTTCATTTTTCTCTAATGGAACTAGGTGATCATTTTCTGCAAAGGCAAAGTAAGTCGGTACCTTTATGGCTTGAATGACATCTCTTGCATCATAGCTCAGTATGTTACTTATGAAACCTGTTTTAACGAATGTTGACACGTAGTGGTAAAGGGTAAGGCTCGTACTATACAGAAAAAGCAGCCTTTTCACCGACCGTCTGTATCCTTTCATAATCAATTCTGACTCCATATTATCAACCATTTGCTCACGCACACTGTAGGCTGGACCGGCGATACTGAGTGCTGACTTAATATCATTTGGGTACATTGAGGCAAGCAGCTGAACAATCCACCCTCCCTGACTATGACCAGCTACGCTGATTTGGTTCTCCGAGAGGTTAGGGCGCTTCTCCATCAATTTAATGACATCATACATATCCTCTGCTCTGTCGTAGAAGCTTTGCTTTTGCCACTTCCCTTTTGAACCACCTACTCCGCGCTTATCAACCAGTAATACAGCAAACCCCTCTGCTAAACAAACTGCCGCGAATGTCCGGCATAAATAAAACGAATCGTTTTGCCAATCCATTATGTAAGACAAGCTGCCAGAACCAGTTATAAAGATGATTAATGGCCATTTCTTGCTGCCTTCTGGTTTAAATAAATGACCGCTTAGTAAGGTCCCGTCTCTTACGGGCAGTTGTATTTCCTCAGCTTGTTCGATTTTAAGCAACTAGTTCACCCCCAATTCTTACATTATAACTGTTTTCTCATGGTGAGCTCCTATTATATTCATCGTTGCTTGACAATGCACTAAAAAAGCATCAGAACCTTTATCTGATGCTTAAATTATTATTCAATTTCCGTCTTCCATTTTCGGTTTCCTGAACCGTATCTGCCTAATTCTTTGTTTGAAATATAGATATGGAAGAAAAATTCAAATACCCCTATTACTGGAGCAGCGACAAGAGCTGTTATGGCCATCGTTCCAATTGAGTAACCATATGGTATACCCATTAGCCAAACAACGATAAATGCTAAACCCAAGTCTGAACCTGTGGCAATCTTATTATTCGTTTTAGGCAAAATGATCAAGTCGCCTGCTATATAAGACCCTATCCCTAACACAAGGGTAATAAACAGGACATATTCAAATGCCATTCCAAGTCCCAGCCCAAGTACTAAGTACAAGAGAACCAGTGTTGCAGCTCCTTTGATGAGCAGCGCTTTGACATGTTCCATTATTATCTCCTCCTTGTATTTTTCTGTGCTTACAGTTCTTTACACTCAGAGAAGAAAATTAAAACATGTTGATACTAATTGGTTCAAATGGGCTATTATGGAAGGAGTAGTCATATTTAATTTTTGAAACTTTAATTAATAAAGGCTGAGAAGTAAGTTCAATTTCTATTTGTCCATTTCAAGAAACCAATTTGTTTTTGTGTCCTTTTTAAATATTAACATTTCATAAAGCTGCTGTAGATAATGTAACCAACTTATACTAACTGCTTATCGCTTAATCAATACCGACAAATCACCTTCAAATACTTTTTCTTCTTTATGATTGTAAGTTGAAAATAGTAAAGTGATTTTTCCGAACTCTTCTTTTTTTGCTTCCTTATCCATTACCTTAACTATCGTATACAACTCATCACCTGGATACACTGGCTTTATAAATTGAATATTCTTCATTCCAGACCCTGCGATCACATCATCACCATATATACCTGTTTCCACCCAAAGTTTAGTTGTAATGGCTATCGTATGTATTCCAGAAGCAATAATTCCTTTAAATCTGCTTTGCATTGCTTTTTCCTCATTCAAATGCATATAAAGAGGATCAAATTCTCCAGCAAATTCAATCATATCCTCTTTTGTTAATTTAAAAGACTTCGTCTCAAACACCTGTTCAATTGTAAACTCATCAAATTTCATAAATACACCCCTTTTTGACATATTTATTTTCATTTTAAAGTAAGATTACCTTTTCAGTAAGTTTAAAAATTAGTACATGATATTTTCATTTTCATCTTGTACCAAATCCTTGACAATGACGCCTGAAATAAATTTGGTTGCTGCACAGTATCTGTCTACTAGAATAAGACGATCACATTTAATGCAATCGTCTCTTGAATGGTATAACCTTTAACAGTTTCCTCACCATACTCTACCTTGTTTCATTATTGGGGTGACATTATCTACTAGAGTGTCTGGCAAAAAAGATTAGACAGCCTAGAAATTAAGCCGCTTAACATTATTTTTCACTGTCCACATAACATGGTTCAGTTCATTTTGATAATCGTTTTTTTGAATTCTGTTACGTTACTCTGATACTTCCATAGACGCCTGGATTTCCGGACTAATCTCCGTATGAGGATAGTTAATTCGTTCATCAAATTCTACCCAGTCGAGATTTGCCATCATCAGCAAGTAGCGTTTACCGCTAGCAGGGTCGCTGATAATGATATGATCACGTCCAGCTGTTTCAATACGGCCTTGGTAGACCATTGCATTCCATTCGGTATTGCCTTGGTAAGTAAAGTAGAAAGTACCCACCTTGCCTTTGTTGTAGCGCAGGATATTTTCAATAAACGATTCTTCAACCCTGCCCATGCCCATCAAAAGCTGCTGTCCTGTGCCCATTGGAACCACTGGCGTTGAATAAGCAGGTCCAGAAGGCATACCCTGAAAGTTACTGAATTGTTGCTGGGTATCGCCCCCCATCATAGCAGCTTGTTGATAACCAGCCTGATTGCTCATTGGATTGTAATTTGAGTTTCCGTAATTCATGTGAAGTCCATCTCCTTTTTTGATTTATCTATAAAACTCTGGGCAATAGCCCGGTACACCGACATAGAAGCAATGATTCCTGTATGCATGATCGAACTGCGTCATCGGGGATCTTGGCATTGTAGGGGTACAAGGATCTCGGTATGCTTGCCCCGGACTTGGATTAAAAAACCATAAATTCATTCGGGCTCGAGGATTCCGATGACCTTGCAGCAAATTCCTAGCCCTCTGGAGGTCTTCTTCTGTCGGACGCTGTGTATACAAGCTTCCATTTAAAACCGGCTCGAAGTGAGGAATTCCCGTTCCCGGTATTGTTTGATAAATAGCATGACGGATATTACGTAAATTCATGAAGTCCGGCTCACAGTCAGCCTCAACTCGGTTAGCCACAACTGTTCCAACCATATCCATTCCTTCGGGGCCTTCACCTATCGCCTCCGACATCATAAGCCTTGCTAGTGCGTTGACATCATTTTCAGTATGTTTGATTCGCCTACCCATTTTCTCACCTCTTTTGCTTATACAGTAGCCTATTACTTTTAGGCAGTTTTCGTAGCTTGCCTTACCGCCCAAACCTTGAAAATTGGATATAAAAAAAGTAAATGACTTATGTCATCTACCTCGATTTTGATATCAATATGTTTATTTAACCGTTCCTCTGCCGCTAAAGATTTTCATACATTTCAATAAGAAACCCTTCAACATCTCTAAAATGAGCGACTTTAATCCCCCAATCCTCCTGCTCTTTAGGTTTCGTAACAAATTCCACTTTTTCTTTTAATTCGTTATAACTCTCTTCTACACTTTCTACTTTAAGAATTAAAGCCACTCTATCCACCCTAGGGTCATGTGGAGCATATGGAAATCCAACAGCTTCAGCCATTTGCTTTCGTTCAAACAATCCTACATTTACATCTCCTACTTTAAATTGACCATATAACGAATGTTCATCTCCCCAAGTGACTTCGAATCCTAATAAATCTCTGTAGAATAAGAAGCTTTCTTTATAATTATCAACAAGCAAACGCACGTGAGTTAAATTCAAGATGAATGCCTCCTATCATTGCAATTTGTACCTATCATACCATTTAATAGAATTAAAGTTTACATAGGCCAAAAAAAAAGCATCAGAGTATATAGGCATGGAAATAAAATTCAAATGCACCCATTACAGCAGCTGCGACAATAGCTGTGATAGCCATGGCTCCGCCTGAAAAACCCAACGTCATTCCCTTCAGCCAAATGATTACGAAAGCGTCCTATTAAATGACATGCCTTACATAATGATTTCATAATCCGCAAAGACTGATGTGGAGACTGTTTAAGGGGTGTATAGCTTGGAGAAAGTGATGGATCAAGACCAACTGACTTTATATCAAAAGATCGAATCAGCAAAAGAGCAGGTGATGCAATTAGAATGGGAGTATTGGGTGCGTTTTTCAAGTATCCATACGTTTGAATTCTGGGTCATTTTTCTGCTGTTTTTTGCAGCACCTTTGATTGCTTTGTACTTTTTAATTGATAGGCGGAAAATGTTATTGTTAGGTTTTTATGGATTTAACATTCATGTATGGTTTGGGTATGTCGATACGGCTCAAGACAAAATGGGTGTCCTCGGGTATCCATATGAGCTGCTCCCTTTTCTCTCTGGAAATGTCTCCCTTGAAGCAGCTCTTGTTCCAGTCTTGTTTATGTTAGTGTATCAATGGACATTAAATCATCGTAAGAATTTTTATCTTTACTCTTTATTACTCTCCGCATTTTTATCATTTGTTCTTAAACCAATTCTAGTTATGCATTTGTTTTTTGAACTAAGTGAGGGTCTTACCTATTTTCATCTCTTTATCGCATATATTGGCGTATTTTTATTTTCGAAATTTATTACGACTGTTTTTTTACGTATGCAAAGAAAGCATGTTTACCTTTAAAACTAACGTGGGATAAATAGAAGTCAAATTTCACATTATATATGGCAGGAGGTGAGATCATCATGGCTAACCAACAAAATCAAAATCAACAACATAATCAACAGCAAACTCAACAGAACAACCAAAACCAGCAGCAAAATCATCAAGTTGCACAAAGCATTAAGAATACGGCTGGTTCTGCATTTGAAACAATGCATAATGCATTAGAAGCAACAGAAAACATTGCAATGAGTGCGGTTGACGGTACTATAAACGCAGTTAGTAAAATGACTGGGCAAAATAAGAACCAGCAAAATCAAAAACGCAATAAACATTAAAAAAAGGAAAACGCCTTTTACTGGCGTTTTCCCTTAAGATAATATTTAATCATATTAGCCTCGGCAGTGTTATATACTGCAGGGGCTCACTTTACTTTTTAAAATAATGAAAACAAACCTAAGGCATCTAAAAATACTACGATGATCGCAAAAGGCGTCACATATTTTAGAAGGAAATACCACGTCATAAACAGTTTAGAAGCAACCGATGACCCTTGCTTCAATTCATTTAAAAGCGTTGTTTTGCTTAATTTAAGCGGGACAAAAATAGAAATTAACAGCGCCCCGAGCGGCATCAAAATATTACTCGCTAATTGATCAGCTGCATCAAAGAATGTCAGGCCGAAAATCTCGACATCTGCCATGACTCCAAAAGATAGGCAGGCAGGAATTCCACATACAAAAGCAGCTATACCGATGATCCAGCTTGCTTTTTGACGTTTGCTCATCTCTTTTTTTACACGACTTGCCACAATAATCTCAAGTAATGAGAACGCTGATGTGAGTGCTGCGATTAAGAATAAGACAAGAAAAGCAATGAGAAACAGCTGGCCAAACATCATCTGCTCAAAGATCGCCGGAAGTACCACAAAAATAAGCTGCGGCCCTTCACTTGGCTCTAGTCCGAACGTAAACACTCCAGGGAAAATGATTAACCCAGCGAGAAGTGCTACAAAGATATTCATGATTCCAATCGAACCTGCAGCTAGCGGTAAGCTCTGCGTTTTCGGAACGTATGAACTGTACGTGACCATTATCGAGATCCCCAGTGATAAAGCAAATAAAGCTTGTCCTAATGCAAATAAGATCGTTTCTGATGTGATGCTTGAGAAGTCAGGAAGCAGTAAGAATTGTACCCCTTCCATTGCCCCGTCTAAGCTGAGTGATCTAACAGCAATAATGAGTAACAAAACAAATAAAGCCGGCATCATGACTTTACTTGCACGCTCAATACCTTGCTGGATTCCTTTTGCGACAACAATGATTGTTAACAAAATAAAGACTAATTGCGCCCCTAATGTCGTCCATGGGTTTGCAATAATCTCACCCATCTCCACACCGAGCTGATCCACACTTAAGCCGGATAACTGCCCCGTGATTGCATTCATTAAATAAATTAAGATCCAGCCGCCGATTACACTGTAAAAGGTAAGAATAATAAAGCAAGTGATGACACCAATCCAGCCTGTTGCAACCCAAGCTGACTTTGGAGCGAGTTCTTTATAAGTAGAAATCGCATCTTTCCCTGTTTTGCGGCCAAGAATGAATTCTCCAATTAACAGCGGAAGTCCAATGAGAAGCGTAAATAAAATAAATAATAAGAAAAAGGCGCCTCCTCCGCTTGTTCCTGCTACATAAGGGAACTTCCAGATGGCTCCTAGTCCAATTGCTGTACCAGCCGTCGCATAAATAAATCCTAGCTTTGACGACCATTGTTCGTTTTGCGTTTCCAACTCTTTCAACTCCTACTTTTATACTTTACTGCGTTCCAACAGAAAAAATTTCAACCTCATAATAGTAACAAAGCTTTACTTACAGAACAACCGGAAATTTCTTACCATTCTAACTTTTATTTATAAAGATGAAAAAGCGGCCGCTATTAGCAGCAGCCGCTTTTTTACTCTTCCCAAAATAATTCATCTAACGTTTTATTTAGTGTCTTGCATATGGAGAGGCATAATTGCAGCGTCGGGTTGTACTTCCCTGCTTCTATCAGGCCGATCGTCTGTCTTGTGACACCGACTTTTTTCGCCAGTTCCGCTTGTGATAAATCATGTTCCGTTCGTGCGATTTTGAGCCTAACATTCTTCATCGCCTACTTTACCTCTTCTTCATCAAGGAGTTTTTGATTCACTTGGTCACTTCGTTTCTTCGCCGCATTGTGTGTAATCACAGTAAACATGATGAAAAACGGTGCGTAAATGAACAAGGAAACGAAAAAGACGAGGACGAAATAATGGATCGCTTGCTGAGTCCCTTCCGCATAATTAACCGCGCTGTTTGTTGCGAAGCTAAGAGCCAGAGCGAGCCCTATTGCGAGACCCCAGTAAAAGTTCTTTTTGTTTCTTGTTATCTTACTGTTAGTATCATGAATTTCCACCTCTTCTGAATAGATGCCAAGTGAGGTTGAGCGGATGAGATAATAGGTGGATGCGCCTAGCAAAATCAAAACCTCCGTTAGGACGACATTCAGGGATGTGCCAATTGTGATGAATTTGAATACGACTGAGGCCAGGGTGATGAGCATGACAAGGTAGTAAATTTCGCGGTAAATTTTGTTTTGAATTGTGGTTACTCGTTCATCAGCTGGCTTTTTGTTCCATAGTGCCATAGTGAACACCTCCAGATTTTGTATATCTTTATTATACACTATAGTTTACATTATGCAATGTATATATTACATTGTGACATTTATATTTTGCTGAACTAGAAAATTAAACTGATGTCTAGTTCTTAAAACAGTGCAAACAAATTGCAGATATGCGCGAATATCCCGCTCCTGAAATATGCTTCGCTTTCCGCGGTGAGCTGCTGAGCTTCCTCGGGCTTGGGCCCTGTGGGATCTCAGCCCTGCTCTAGGCACCGCTGGAGTCTACGCATATTTCATCCGCTAAGTGATTGCTCTATATGGTTATTATGTGGAGTGATGTGGTAACAGCTTCAAAGCTTCAAAGCTTTAAATGCTTTAAATTAAATGCTTTAACATGGGTTATAGCAGATTCTCCTCTCCTGAACGATACTTCGCTTTCCGTGTGGAGCTGGTGAGCTTCCTCGGGCTAAAGCCCTGTGGGATCTCACCCCTGCTCTAGTCCACACAGGAGTCTACGTATCGTTCATCCGCTAGGTTACTTGCTTCGTAAAAGTATTTAGTGGCATGATTTAATTTGAGTCATTTAATTAAAATATCATTACGGTTATCCTCTGTGTCATTTGTAAAGGTTTCTAATAAGCTAACACCTATGGGAGGAACAACTTATTAACCTACTTCCTCCGTTGATTGGAGCGGAAATCAACAACTAATGTAGGAGGACCTTTCTTCAGTTTACTTATGAGCATTATGGTAGAAGACTGACGAGGAGGCTCCCGGACCGCCCGCAGAAAGCGTGTGCCTGCAGCGGAGATCAACATTAGCTATAGGAAGACTTATTCAGCTAGTTTCCCCGGTAGTGCGTCATCTCTTTAAAAGAAAACACACCAAAAAACGACTTACCATTGGAGGATAAGTCGTTTTTTGATTGATTAAGTTATCACAATTCGGGGCTGGCGGCTACATTCTAGTTTCTTTGAATTTATTCAATGATCCAATCAACCGTGAAGTTGCCGCTTACTTTGTAGCCGGTGATAACTACTTTGTAGGTCCCTGTTTCTTCGACGTTTAATTGTAATAAGAATGGATCGTCACTTATATGGTCCATTCCGACATATTGGTTTTTATCATTCCGGATATGGAAGCCGTGCCCTGCACCGTTTGCATTGTAAAATTCGTAAGTGACGGTAAATACCTCTCCTTCTTCTAAATGAATCGGGATTTCATGTCTGCCATTCAAATAATCGAAAGATGCTGTGTAGGAAGATTCGGTTCGCTCTTCTGTCCAGCCGCTCTTCGATGTAAAGTCGATCGTTAAAAGGGTGCAGATGAATAATGGAATGAGGATAGCGAATAGATAGCGAAATGATTTTACTTGCTCTGCAGCCCTCGTACTTAAGTAAAAAATGAACGCGCTCCCTGCTCCGATCACTCCAGCGAAGATTGTAAACGGGTCTAAACCCCATATTTGAAACACGCCAAACCCGGCAATGGCATATAGACTGGCTTTTAAGTTGTCCTCTGAAATGTTTAACTTGCTTTTTAGTTTCGGTATTTTATGAACGATCAAATCAATAACGATCGAACTTAACACTCCATATATATATATAAGGAACCATATGTTTGGACTAGAAAGCTCCTCTACCAATTGATAGAGATTAAAGCCTGTAGAGAATACGAGCAAAATAATAAATAGGATAAATAATAGCAATCCAGCACCAGCTAATTTAGTCGTTATGTATTTGAAGATTTTTAGCGTGAGTGGTTGGTCAACATCCATTAGAAACCTCCTTTGCAGAGTTATTATCTTTTTCTTAACCAAATCTAAAAGAAAGGTTTTAGATAAGGGAGATATAATGCATAATCAGCCCTGTGAGTGCGAGTAAAACAGTACCTATAAAGAGTCTTTTTTTCTCAAAATGGACAAACCCCATGGAAAGGAGAGAGAGTAAACTAACGAATAGCAGGTAAGTTGGCTCCTCTGCCCCGGAAAATTGTGTTGGGAGATAAAGAAGGACGATAATAGAGAATGGAATGAGCATTTTTAATAAATTCTTTTGCTTTTTCTTCTCACCTTTACGTCTGACAAAGAGATAGGTTATGAATACTACGGCAACCATTAAAACACTGTAGCTTATTCCAGACATCGTTTAATCCCTCCTATCTATTTAATCATCTCAACGCATGTTTTTAAATCGTTTTAAATAACGCCCGTTTGTTTAAATGCAATTTTCAAAAACAATAAATTTTACCTTGTGACAGCAAGTAATAATGAGAGTATTATCAGTAGGCGATTCCTACACGTGATTGGACATGATCGTTGCTTTCTATTTGACGATAAGTAAATTCTGCTGTATCAGGAACTGTTATTTCCATGCCGCCTTCTGGCAAAAAATTACGTTCAATTCGATATTTACCTTCTCTTTCTCCATCTGGCAAATATGTAGGACATACAATCGTCCAATCGAGTGATGATTGTTTCAGAATATCGTAAACTTTATGATGTTCTTCTGCGGCACGGGTTGATTTACGTTTCGATTCACTTGACTGATAACGGAGTATTTTTGGCGTAATTCTACTTTGTAAGATCCCTGCAGTTCCTATCGTGATAATTCGTTGTATCCCTTCGTTTTCCATTGCTTTGATAATTAGTGGCATACTTTCTGATAGAGTGGTTGTGCCATCAGTATTCAGTGCACTAATAACTACATCAATCCCATCCATTGCACGTACTATATCATTTTTATTTAATACATTCCCTTGAACAATGGTTAAATTTTCACTATTTATTTGAATCTTCTCAGGAGTGCGAACTAATACAGTAACATGATGTCTATCATGAAGGGCATAAGTTACTATTTGACTTCCAACTCGTCCTGTTGCGCCTAAAATTAAAATATTCAATAATATAATCCTCCTTTTTACGAATACAAATATTACAATACACTATAAATGTATTACTTTGTCTTTTACAGTACGATCTTTTATGAGTGTGTCACTTGACATCTGTTCGCTTACAGCTTTTGATAGAGTGAACGACTAAAAAGGAGAATATCTAATATGACTCAAAAACCCCATATCGTAAGTATAATGGATTACCAACTAACAGAACACCAATCGATATTTGTCCAATTTAATGGATACGATGCCATCATAGAAAAGAAGTTTACTGGAGAGGTCAAATTTCTCGGAGGTAGACCGTACGGAGACATCATTCATCCCGAACGATCCAGCCTATCAAGTGAATGTAGGGAATACGTAAGGATGGTATTGTTGGATAAGTATGAGAGGGGCGAGTTTAGGTAGGGTTGAAATTCTTATTGAACTGCGAACCTCAAAGTGAGAGTCTTTGAGGTTTATTGTCGTTCAAAACACCATCTCGAGTGAGTAACATCTATATGAGCTTTCAAACAGACCTCTATCGATTGGTAGAGGCTGTTTATTGTTGGTTCCAGCTAACGACGTACTCAATGTTTTCGTTTAGTCTCTCTAACCCAGGTTCGTCTATAACCCAATTCCCGCTGATACCTAGCTCATCACAAGCCAATTCAAATTGGCACATCGCAATGCCCATATCTAACAGCTGCATTTGATAGCCTAATGCCTTACTGTAATTCGGTGTATGTTCGATGTAGAAATGACAAGTCTCACGGTTTTCTGAGAGAACGAGTCGCCACGGTTGTTTATTGGAGGCAGAAGGTCCTAACCTAACCATTTCTATCGGGATTTCTAATGAGCCAGCATTATCGCGTTGTAATGGAGCGGCGAAAGTCTCATCATAAAACAATTTCTCCCACGGCTTCTTATTATCGGCCCTCACGACAAAACGCAAGGCCTTATCAAAGACACGCTGCTTTTCTTTTGGGTACCCGAGTGGTGTCACGCATGGAATGAATTCGTCTTCTTCCAACTGTATTTCTTTTTCAAATGAGTTTCTGGTAAACGTCCCGCCCATCCAACACGTACCTATGCCGAGCTGTGTTGCAAATAAAGTCATTCGATGAAAAATGTAAGCATACTCGATCAGTGGATACTTAGCATTCACTGATGAACCAACTAAATACGCTTTAGGATGCTTAATAAATCCATACGTTCCAAGCTTAATTCCTTTGTCTGTCACATTTTTTTGAACCAATACCAGATCAATCCGGCCTTTTGCCCCAAAAGGTCCGATCAAGTTGCTTTCATCATTTAAATATGACGTTAATTTATTGATGTCTTCTGCTTGAAGGTCTTTATCATCAAACGTTCGAATCGACTGGCGTCTGCGCATGGTGTCAATAATTGAAGTAGAGAAAGACATGATACACCTCCTTGTTTCAAATGCATATATTTGTTTCACTAAAAGAAAATCCCTTGTTCAATAAAATCATTTTCCTCTTTAACAAACCTGCTCCTTTAGTTTAACATTATTTTCCTTTAATTTGACTTAGAAAAAGCATTCCCTGTTGAAGGAATGCTACCCGTTAGTAAAATATTTCTACACATTAATTTATCAGGTAATCTATTTTAATTTTTTTAGAAGTTTTACGTATTCACCATATTCATCTTCACCAAGATATAATACGGTTGTAAATCCTTTCTTTTCATATAGATGCCTTGCGTGTAAATTATCTGTATCTACTCCGAGTGTTATTTCCTCATATCCAAGATTTTGAGCATAATCAATCAAATAATCAACAATAATACTACCTATTCCTCGATTGCGATATTCTTCTTTAACAATCATTCGAGATAGATAAATTCGTTTATCTGTACTTGTATAATCTGGGTCATTGTTTATAAAAACTAACGAACCTTCACCTATAAACTCGTTATTTTCTAAGTATATAAAAGTAATTCTGTTTCCACTTTCTATTTCATCATTAAACAGCTTAGCCATTTTCGGGTTCTTTTCCATATCCCAAATATTGCTGCACTTATAATAATCTTCGAGTTCTAATTTCTTTATTTGATAGGAAGTCATAAATTTATTCCTCTCTTTTATATTACAAAGAAATGCAGTTGTTCCATAAACCTGCTTCTTTAGCTTAACATTAATTTCCTTTTGTGTGATTACATTGTTTATTGTATTCTTTGAAACAAAAACGTCAATAATTCCTGTAAAGACTTATACAGGAGGGGTTAAAATGCTCTTATCACAAGCGTGGAAAACCTATGAATCTGATAAACGAATTGAAGGTTTCTCTTCTCAAACGTTAAAAGCTTACCAGCTTCAATCATGCCTTCTTATCCGCTATTTTACTGATGTGGCAATTGAATCATTGTCTACAAATCAATTAAAGGAGTATTTAGCGGCATCAAGCGAACATTTAAAGCCGTCTAGCTTAGCCCATCGAATTCGATTCATGCGGTCCTTGTTTCGGTGGTCACATGAAGAGGGACACATTCCCTCAAACCCAGCTTATAAGATTAAGGAACCAAAAGTCGGGAAACGAATACCCAAGTTCCTTACAGAAAGAGAGATTGAACATCTTAGGGAAGCTTGTAAAATGCCAATGGAGAAAGCGCTGTTTGAGTTTATGTTCTCAACTGGCTGCCGTATTGGTGAAATTGTCTCTCTGAACAAGAATTGTATTAACTGGTCTAATCGTTCTGCTATTGTTAGAGGAAAAGGCGATAAAGAACGTGAGGTGTACTTTAACATCAAATGTGACATCTGGTTAAAACGATACATCAACATCCGCCAAGATAAGGACCCTGCGATCTTTGTTACAGATCGTTCACCTCATCGAATGAGCATCGCTCAAATGAGGTATATCATAAAACGTATTTCAAGCCGTGCAGGCATTAATAAAACCATACACCCTCATCAGCTTAGACACAGTTATGCCACTCATTTATTAAACAATGGAGCCCCTATTGATGTCATACAGAGTTTACTCGGCCATGAAAAAACGGAGACGACACGGATCTATGCCCAACTGAGTGGACAACTTAGACAAGACTTATATAGAAAATACTTTTAAGCATGACAAAAGAGCAGCACTAAGTACGTGTTGCTCTTTTAAATTCTCGCACCCTTTAGTTGAACAACAGAAATTTGATGCTGATCACTATAAACCTTTAAGTATTTGCAGCTTAATATAGTGTTCAATTCCCATTTATTTCATGTTTTACTAAAGAGAATATTGCAAAAAGAAGCACAATCACAGAAATTGGTACAGTAATAAAATTACTTAATGGAGAAACGACACCTAAAAATAAACTAATGATTCCGATTATAATTGCTACGAGAATTTGTCCTCTATTGTTTGTATAATTTGTGCCACTCTGATTATTATTACTTACCAAAAAACCATCACCTTTCTACAGCTGATCTTCCCCATTGGTGGACAAGCTACTGCATTTATTGAACAATCGCACCCGTTACTTTAAGAGAAAACATTTACAATACATATATTTAGCTCCATTTGATACCCAAAAAGGACTGCTTATCGCAGCCCATCTATACAAGCATTAATAACTATTTTAATTACTTACCATTATTTTTATCTCGAGAGCGAGATATTTTATCTGTGAGTATATACAAACCATGTAATGCTTGCTGTTAATAATGCTGACGAAATCAAAGCTGTAAGAACACTATATGTTTGCCAAATAAGTATCGTTGACCAATCGAAAGCAAAGCACAGTATACACAAGGCAATCGTAGTAATCAGGAAAAGAACTGTTACGATTATTCTCTTTTTTTTCATTGGCTTCCGTTCATTCGTTTTCCTTCTGTGTAATCCTAAGAGAGATAGCAGGACGGCCAATAGGCAAAGAATAATAGTGATAGACGACAAAATGATATCCAAAAGCTGTGTGCCGCTCATTTCATATGATTGAGGTATATTGCCGTCTAATATATCTTTAACTTTTAGTACCAGGTTTAGATTGGTATTTGCGCCGTTGCTCAGCAAGCAGATGGCAGTTCGTTCATTTAGCAGTATGGCTACTTTGGTTGTGAAATTTGGATTGCCCCCCGTGTGTTCTATAATCGTTTGGTCGGCGTTTATCGTCCATCCTGCCGCATAATACATATTGTTGACAGCCGAAACAGACAGATCACCCCTGTGTGATTTTTCGATAAGCGTGTGAAACATTTCGGGTATGTCCTGCACAATACCCATCTGTATGCCCATCCAACGCGCCATATCTTTTGTATTAGAAATGATGTAGCCTGCTGGTTTATTCCCAGCAAAATCCGGAGCTTCGAATGGAGTTGTCATAAAAAAGGAAGAACGGTAACCCTGCGCCAACTGTCCCGTGGCTTGAGCATCTTCTTTATAAACATACGTCTGGTGAAGCCCTAACGGCTGAAATACCTGTTCCCTCATAAATTCTTCATAGCTTTGTCGTGACACAATCTCAATAACCAAACCCAATACGTCATAATTAACGGTTCCATAGTTATACTGTTCACCGGGAGGGAACGCCAATTCAGCATCTACGAGCATTTCCACAGTCTTTTGCAACATATCCGGAGTGTCGCCTTGTGGAATATATTGACTATGCCTAAAATTTGTTAGACCACTGGTATGGTGAAGAAAGTTATTTAGTGTAAGCCTTTTCATATCGACGGGTTTACCTTGATACTTTAACGTTAACCAAGGTAAATATTTTTGGACAGGGTCAGTCATTGAGAGCATCCCTTGCTCTTCCAACAGCATAATACCCATACCTGTAAAAGCTTTACTGACCGAGGCTAACTCATAGAGTGTATTTTCAGTTGCAGACAACCCCTTTTCACGGTCAGCATACCCTGAAGAAAAGTAGAACACTTCATCATCTGCAAGTATTGAGATTGACATTCCCGGTACACCTGATATACGAGAGGCATCATCTAGTAAAGATTGTATTGCCGCAGATTTCGAATCTGACAACGCATAACTTTGTGTTGCGAATCCTGAGAATAATATAAATATCGTTAATACAAAAGCTATAATCTTTTTCATAAACTCTCCTTTTTGCCATAAGTGATATAAGCAAGATAATAAATTTTAACTTTTAATGTTATTTTATATAAACTGCCAATTCCATTTGATTTGATTACTTTATTTAAAGTTATCTATACATGCCAAACCCAAGTAAACCCTTCTGGTGCAACCTTATATCCTTATCTCTATTTCGGAGTATTCTTTTAATACGAAAAAAGACCATCTAAAAAGAGTGATCTCTTCGTATGACTATTTAATTACAAGTATCGTATTGTTGTACTATGCAGCAGAAGATCAACTGTAAAGATTAACACTTGTTCAACTAAAGCCCCCTTTAGTTGAACAAGAATTTACTCTATATAGTCAATTAGCTTTGCTGGAACTTGATCAAAAATATAAACTTCAGGGTTATTATAAGGCTTGTGCTTTAAATAGTCAGCCAGAGTATTCATACTTTTCCAATACTCTTTAATTAAATCCTCCTTTGAAGATAACCCTTTAACAAGGTACCCTCTGCCACCATCATAGATATCTTCGATATGAGCAAATAAATCACTTGATATATCCATGTTAAAAACTAAAATCTTTTCGCTGAACACAGGAAAACGAAAGTAAGGTTTTTGATATGGTTTCAAATCTGCACCGAATGCTACTTTAAAATCAATCCATTCTGGTAAATTTACAGGTTTGAAACGGTCTGTTAGTTCCGGAAAACAGTTAGCACCTCTTGAATACCATCTTGTTGCTGTTTTAAGATTTAATCCTTCTTTTAAAACCCTTTGCGGGCTTATACTTAAGTTATTGTCATCTTCAATAACGTTATGATATAAAAACAAACAATTACCTCCTATCGAACGCTCTCCTGAATCACTCCCAATTTACCGTATATTGGCAAATGAGTTTTTAACCTTAATTCAACTTACAAGCTCCTTTACTTCACCAAGAAGAAGCGATTACCCTTTATTAAGCAATCGCACCCGTTCGTAATATAAGGTTAGCCAGATAAGAAAATATTTCTGGTTGACCTTATTTTTTATGGTCATATGATAGCGGTAGTCGGGGTAGAACGTCGCACCCGTGGGACTCGATCCCGTTAGCTAAACTGTTCGCCCCCTACTTGTATGAACATGTTTCAGGCTGGTTGGGACATAGAAATGATCCCGTTTAACAAGCGAACCTATGACACTACAAGAAGCTCTAGGGGTTACCGACTAATTTATTTCTAGGAGTTGATAAACAATGAATCCAGTCATCGGTCTGGATGTCTCAAAAGGAGAAAGTCAGGTTCAAGCCTTCTTGGACAAGGGAAAGCCTTATCGTAAGAGTTTCAGTATTAAACATAATCGTGAGGGTCTCGAGACATTCTTGGCATTTCTTCAAGAAGTCGAACAAGCAGCACAAGGACAACCACCTTCTGTGGTTTTAGAGTCGACAGGTCATTATCATCTACCTGTGATTCAGTTTCTGGAGGACCAAAAGTATGTGTATATTGTCATCAACCCACTCATTTCGCATCGAGCGAAAAGTTCGAGCTTACGCAAGGTAAAAACAGATGCCGTTGATGCGTATCATTTGTGCGAGCTTTACTACAAGGAGGAGCTTGAACCCTATAAAAAACGAGGGATTCAACTCTTAAATCTTCGTAATTTAACCAGACAACAAGAGACGATCGCTGAAGTATCGGCGAATACGAAACTACAACTCCATTCCTTATTGGATCAGGTGTTTCCTGAATACAGAGGCGTATTTGGTAGTTTGTATTCGAAGGTATCGTTATTAACCCTGCAGGCTTTTCCAACTTCAGAGGCTGTCTTACAAGTGGATGAGTCTGAATTGGTCGAAAAGATCGCTTCGTTATGTAAAAGTCGTTCTGAGAGGTGGGCCATAGAAAAAGCACAAAAGCTGCGAGAGGCTGCCTTGCGTAACCCGTTTCAAAAGAATTTGTATGAGAGTCATATTTTTAATTTGGAGATGTTAACGAACATCGTTCTTCAATACCAAGAGCACCTATCCAACATCGCAACTGAAATAGATGCCCTTGCGAAAGAAATTGAAGAATATCAGATTATCCAATCTATTCCCGGAATTGGAGAAAAGATCGCCGCCACGATTATTTCTGAGATCGGTGAGATAGATCGGTTTAATCACCCAAAGAAGTTGGTTGCATTCGCTGGAGTCGACCCTAGTGTTTACTCTTCAGGAAAGTTTACAGCTTCCGTTAATCGGATAACTAAAAGAGGCTCTTCCAGACTGAGACATGCCTTATTTATGGCCGTTCAATGCGGGATTAGAGATTCTCGTAAGCAAAAGACAACCGACGAAATTATTGCACGGAACAAGAGACTCAGAGAGTTTTACGATAAAAAACGCGAAGAAGGTAAACCATTTAGAGTCGCTGTCATTGCTTGTGTCAATAAACTCTTACATTGGATTTATGCTTTACTGAAAAGCAAAACACCTTTCCAAGATGTAGCTTGATAGCTATATCTAACTAGATAGACCAAGACCTTCCAAAAAGTACAGATTGGTAGGTTATTTGGTATACTCATTTTTAGTATAGCATGTGTAATTTCATTTTTTTATTGAAATTGTTGACAAACTATTAGCTGGTTTAGTTTAAATGACATTCTTTACTTAGGACACGCCACTCTTCTTCAACTTTGAATTGTTCTCCTGTAAGTTCGAATATATAATTCTGTAGTTTTGCAGTTTTAAATAATTCCGGAAAAATTTCTTGAGTATAGTTTTCGTGTAAACATGCGCTCTCCCAACCAGTAAACACAAGAAAACCATTACTTTCCCTTTGTAAGAAAGCGATTGTTCCTCCAAGCATCCCTTCGGACTCTATCATCCCTATATTCCAAACATTTTTTTGCATATCTATAAAGTTCTTAAGTTGGTCTTCTTTCACTTGTGTCAATGTCACACGTATATATTGACAATCTTTTAAAATATTAAGAATATTATCTTCTGAGCCTGGCACCTTTAGTTTCTCATCATATAATGTCACATCTATTGATTCATAAGTGTTTTCCTGGCCGGAATTGACAAAGATTTGATCATGTTGCCCTTTCATAAACTGTTGATAATCGACTTGATTCTCCCAAAAAGAATAGATCCATGCAGTTAATGGTTGTTTGATACTCCATCCACCAATTTGGCCTAAAAAACCTTTTACCTTACTAAGATGTCCCCATTGCTTTTGATATTCTTGAAATGCTTCTCTTTGATCATCTTTAACAATACATGAAATTCTCTTTATAATCATTGACCATAACCTCCAAAAACTTATACTGAATTTATTGTATAACCCGATAACTCGAAAAACCTTATTACCACATAAGTAAAAAGGAAAGCAAGGGGAATTATATTGCCCTTATCACAAGTTAAATTTTCGCACCCTTTACTTTTATTACAACAAGAAGAAACGATCACCCTTTATTGATCAAGCGCACCCGTTTGTTTAAGTACAACATTTCACAATCTTTTCTTAAAAGTAAAAAATACGACCAGCATCAGAAGAAACTCCCTCGTTAGTAAAGTAAGTATAAAATACAATTTAAAAGATACAATTTTTGACAACGTATACTGATATGATATTATTAATTTAATGATTAGAAAAGATAACATCATATTAAACATATTTGTTGGTACTCACACTATAAAGAAAGGGAGTGTTCAAGTCATGAAAAAGAACATACTTATGTTCTTACCTAAAGGCTATGGATACTCGACTGCTGTATTTTTTTAGATATACAGGAATTGGTGAAGTCTGTCTAATTTAAGAAAATAAGCAGAAAAATTTATAGTAAGTGAGGTAATATTATGCAAAAAATCACTAGGAAAAACCCTGAGTTTATGCCAAAACCAGTGGGCAACTACAGTCATATCACTAGAGTGCCAAAAGGTGCGGGTTTATTTGTAACATCGGGACAAATAGGAACAAATATGGATGGAAGTGTTCCTTCAAATTTAAACGACCAAATCACAAATACTTTTTCAAACATGAAAAAGATTCTTGAATCAGAAGGCTTAACTGATGAGAACGTTATCAAGGTTAATATATGGGCCACTGAAGAAATCGATTGGGATTATTTAGATTCTCTGTGGGATGAGTTATTTGGAACTGCATACCCATCTATGACAGTTGCCTATATTACTGCATTAGGATTGCCTGAATTGAAAGTTGAAATTGAACTATGGTGTGCTGAAGTTTGACATAAAAGGAACAGTGATAAACTGTTCCTTTTTTTATTTCTACTCTTGTTTTAATTCAACAATCCTGCCCTTTAGTTTAACATTAATTTCCTTTTTATTGACAAAGAAAAAAGCATCCCTTATTGAAGGAATGCACCCGTTTGTTGAAAAAATAATTAATAATTCAACTAAAATCCTTAAAAATATATAGTTTTTTTCGTTATAGTATTTGTACTATAAACGCTCTACCTGACCAAACGATAAATAATGAAATATGAGTTATTCATTAAGCTTTTCGGTTAAACAGTGATTTAAGAGGATAATATTCACTTTTTATAGTAGAGTTTTTTATTAGTTTTATCCAAATTAACCATTAAAACTTTAAGTATATTAATTCTTCTTCTCTTTTCTCAATTTATTAAATCCTAATAAAGCTATAAGTATTGAAATAACAAAGGTTATTATTACATATTTCAGCCCTATCTTATCTCTAAATAAATTGAGGAACATCGCAAAAAAGTTAATAATTAACGCCAATCGGAAATAAGCCTTTGAACTAATTTGTATCACCCTCACAAACTAAAGTTAAGTTATTATACCCTTCTGACCGTTCCTTCAACAGGATAAAGGCGCTAACCTTTATTAAGCTAACGCTACCGTTAGCTTAATATCTTAAATTTCACCTTTTACAAAAGGAGAGAACACAGAATAAGCAGACCAAATAAAAACTATCCAAAAAGTAATAGAAGTTATACGTTCGGTCAATAGTGGACTTCTTTTAGATAAGATATAAGTCCGAAACAATGTATATAGACAAAATAGTAAAAAAGATAAACCAAACCAGAATACACCAACATTCCCTAAATATGCTATATCTGCACTTTCGTATATGTTACTTAATACATTTTGAGTCAAAAGGAATCCCACAACTAAGAAAATGATTATTTCAACAAATGTAATAGCATACATCTTCCAAATACCCAAAAAGTTCACCTCCCTTTCTTAAATACTACCAATACTACCATTAAAACCCACAATCATTCTTAAAGTATTCTGCTCCGTTTCTTAAACAAATGGCGATAACCTTTTATTCAACTATCGCACCCGTTCGTATTATAAGGTCAGCCAGATTTTTCTGGTTGACCTTATTTTGTTTCATCTTATCATTACGGTAGCCGGGGTAGAACGTCCGCACCCGCGGGACATAGATCCCGTCAACTAAACAGTTCACCCCCTACTTGTAGTAACATGTTTGAGGCTGGTAAGGTGAAAGTCAGGTCCAAGCATTTTTAAGTAAAGGCAAATCCTATCGTAAGAGTTTTAGTGTATTACATGATCTTGAAGGATTGGCTCTATTGCTAGAGTTTCTTCAAGAGGTAGAGGGTGTCTCAGGAATAAGACCAGTGGTGGTTCTTGAAGCTACAGGACATTACCATATACCTGTTGTTCAATTCTTAGAGACCACCAGTATCTCTTGATCATTGTTAATCCTCTGATCTCATACCGAGCTAAAAATTCAAGTCTGCGGAAGGTTAAAACAGATGCCATTGACGCCCACCACCTCTGCGAGCTGTATTATAAAGAGGATCTAGAACCATATAAGAAGCGTGGTATTCAAATATTAAATCATCGGAATCTAACGAGGCGACATGACAATATAACTTGTATGTACGTCCAAACAAAGCTCCAGTTCCAAGCTGTTTTGGACCAGATATTTCCCCAACACAGAGGAGTATTTGGTGATTTGTATTCGGTAGTTTCGCTACTCACGCTCAGGGATTTACCTTCTTCTGAGGACATATTAAACGTTAGTGAGTTGGACCTAACTAATAGAATAGCCGATTACTGTGCAAGTCGTTCCGACAAATGGGCTAGACAAAAAGCACAACAACTTAAAGCTGCGGCAGCACGAAATCCATTTACAAGAACACTTTATCAGTCTCATATTCTAAGCCTTGGGTTGTACATTAGTATGCTTCTTCAATACAAAGAGCATCTATCCAAATTAGAAACGGAAATAGATGCCCTCGCACATGAAATTAAAGAGTACCACCTACTCCAATCGATCCCTGGTGTCGGAGAGAAGATCGCTGGAACGATCATTTCCGAAATCGGAGAAATCGATCGGTTTAGTCACCCTAAAAAATTAGTAGCTTTTGCGGGTGTAGATCCGAGTGTCTTTGAATCAGGTAAGTTCTCAGCCACTATTAATTGAATTACCAAGCGTGGTTCGAGCAGGCTTCGTCACTCTTTGTATACGGCTGTTCGTTGTGCAATACGAGATAAGCGTATGCAGAAAACAACTGATGAAATACTCCCACGCAATCAAAAAATGAGAGAGTTTTACGATCGTAAACGTGAAGAAGGAAAGCCTTATAAAGTAGCTATTATTGCCTGTGTGAATAAGCTCTTACATTGGATTTTTGCCTTACTAAAAAACAAAATACCTTTCCGAGATGTAGTTTAATAGCTATATCTAACTAAATAGCCCAAAACCTTCCAAGTGATATAAAGTGGTAGGTTATTTGGTGTTCTCAATTTTAGTATATCATGTGCAAATTAAGATTCTCATTGAAAAATGTTGATAAACTATTAGCTGGTTTAGTGCAATAAGGCTACCCTTAGTCCTCCAAGACTCGCTACGAGCGAATGGCTAGTTCTTACTCGACGGGAATCCCACCCGTTATATGATACGACCTAGGCTCTGCCGCTAGCAAAACCGGCCCTCCACCCCTTGGATAGGCATGGCGATACGATGTACATCAAATTCATCAAATAACTTTATGACTAAACTACTCACGGCTTCTGTTGCATATCCCTTCCCTGAAGCTTCACGTTTATTTTCATCATACCGTAAATGGCGATGTCGTCTAATTGTGTTTCACTATATAGACAAAAACCAAACCGCCTATAATGGCTAATATTCCTTTTATGTTCAGTATCTAATGCAATCCCACGAGAACGATGATCTTCACGAACTTGTTTCATGATATGCTGCATTAACTGACCGCCAACACCATATCCTTGTCTGGATGGCATTACGCCAATCATGATGAGGTAATGCAAGGGCAGCTTCGGAACATTTCTTCTGGATACCTTCATATAACGATTCAGCTTGATGACTGTCTTCAACGATAGATTTTTCAGAAGTTGAATGACCCTACCGACTAGCTTAAGTCCACCAAAAATCTTTTGAGTTCCTTTCATATGTGGCATCTCGATGATGTACGCTCCAATGAGCTTGTCTTGATCATAGATGCCCCATATTTCTTCTAACAAGCAAAAGCTTTTATCAAAAAGAAAGGCAACAAACGCGCAAGCACGCTCCTCAAATTTTTGATCTACCTCACCATCTTTAAATAAATAATTGAATAATGGATCATTTTCAAATGATTTTGCCATGAGTTGAACAAAACATGGTTTATCCGACCTATTTAACCTTCTGATATGGTCATCTCTGCTCATCAATGACGCCCCCTACTCCCGTACCTTCTAAAATGGTTGACACTAAAACTGAACAATACTTTGACCATAAAAAGCATGCTGACAATCAGCATAAAAGCTTCCATTTCAAGCATTGGCATCCATGCTACCCCTAGCGACAATAACAAACCAGCCACAAAAACTTGGTTTCTACCTTCGATGGATTGAATGGTAAATGCACAAATAATCGTATACATCCAAACCATCAAAACTGAAAAAATAGGTATATGAAGCAGCACTGCAACGAGCAATATGTGAACATGAATAGAGATGAAGACGAAACGTTTCGTTTTTCTCTTTGCGTAGTAATCATTTGTAGATTGAGTGAAATTGGCGATACACCCTGAAAATATATCAAACACGAGAATAAAGGCTAGTATACTACGCCACAGTGGAAGGTCCATATACATGTTGGGGTACAAGTAAAACAACACTGTAGATAACGTCACTCCAAAGAGTAAGATCACGATGATGTGCAGAACACTTTGTCTTTCTCCAAAAACCTCATGAAAAAAATCCGGAATTTCTATGTCTCTCATTTATTACCCTCCCACAACAAAATTTATGTAGTATTTATACATAATAAGTATAAAACTATATATCAATATATGCAATAATTTTATAGCATGTGAATTGAAATACTCTAAAACTTGAGATAAACTGAACATGAGGTGGTATCGTATGGATGGATTTGAAAAAAGAAAAGAAAAAAAAATGAAGCAGATATTTTCTGCTTCACTTGATTTGGTTTGCCAATATGGATTTGACAAGATCAGTGTCAATGAGATCGCCGCTAAAGCCCGCGTTTCTCCCGCCACGATCTATAACTACTTTGGAACGAAGGAACAACTTTACCATTCCATGCTTCATGATTGGGTAGATTCTAAAATACATGAATATGATGTCATCCTTCAATCGGGCAAATCTTTCAATGACAAGATAAAAGACATCATGACACTGGAAGCTCATAACCTCAGACTTTTGGCTAATATGAGTCAGAGTCAGAGTCAAGATCCTGAACCTGTTCATTTTTTTCTTAGTGGTGTGGAAGAGAAGTTAGAATCCTTTTTTCATAGACTGGTTCATATAGGAAAAACAGAAGGATATATTGCAAAAGGTTTTTCGGATAAAGTCTTATTAAAACACTTCAAACTATTTTTTTATGAAATCAGTGAACACATAAGCGTTCATGGTAAACGGGAGAATGATGAAGAAATGGATCAACTACTTCAATTATTTTTCTACGGATTAACCCCCAATCAAGTAATCAAATGAGAATGAATGATCGAATAAAAAAACGCATTTCGACCTTTTTGTAATCATGTATATGGTGCACTCTCCAGGATTATTATATTCAGTTCACTTCGCTGATTAAATCGACGTTGTGTTAATCAATGGAGAATAGCTCGTTCGAACGGCTATTCTCCACACTCAGTGTAATGTTTCCCCCAAAATGGACTGCTTAATTTCCTTTTGTAAGACAAAGAAAAAAGCACTCCTTATTGAAGGGGTGCTACCCGTTAGTTGTAAGAAGAAACTCCTTCTCACAACAATTTATTTCTTCTTACTTGCACAACAAGTATTCTGATCTTTCACTTCTTCGATAACAATTTTGCAACAATCTTTTTTTTGATTAACATCACTTCCAAATAACTTCTTAAGTTTATCTAACATACGATCCCCTCCTCTCAATAATATCGATACATCTGTGTTTTAAGTCGTTCTCGATTTCTTTCGGCTTGCTGATTATACATTACTTGTTCCAATTGCTCTTTTGAATGACGGCAGCACTTGACCACCCAAAGACCTCCTTTCGCTAAGTACCGTTTCACTTTTTTAAACATCTAAATCCCTCCTCGTTAAAGTAAATAAAAGACAAAACCGCTAATCGTCGACATGGTTAAAACAGAGAGAACAAAAACAACAATTAATGATTGATGAAATTAGATTTCAATAAGACCAACTCAGGTAGACTTGCTCCAGCTGAACTAATCATCATTGCCATGACTGGACCCATTGCCATTCCATTTGCTATCAATACTTGTGAAATGGGGATCATACTAGATAAACGGATGTATAATGGGATGCAAATGACTGCTGCGATCGGAATCAACCACCAGGCTTCTCCTCCAAAATACGAGCTAATAAATTCGGTTGGCACTAATCCGTGTATGATGGCTCCAATGAATGCTCCGAGCAACAAAAACGGATACACAGACTTCATGAGAGAAATGGTTTCTTGCCAAGCTCTTTTAAATGAAAACCGTTGATCATCTTGCTTGTAACCACTCATCATTACTTGCTTTACAGACTTTTCAAATCCAAGCTTTTCTAAGGTCAACCCGATGATTAACGACAAGCTGCTTGTAATCAGGATATAAATCAGCGTGACTTCCCATCCCATAATCACGGTCATAATGGTTAAGATCGTTGGATCTAATACAGGGGAAGCAAATAAGAAGACCATGACAATCCCAAATCGAACACCGTTTTTGAGTAAATTAACTACCACAGGAATCGTTGAACAAGAACAAAATGGTGTCATGAATGCAAAGAGTAATGCGATGATTCCTCCTACGATCGGATGCGATTTTTTTAATCTGTTTTCTATCTTTTCATAAGGTATGTAGCTTTGAACGAGATTCAGTAGAAAGGAAATACCGACAAATAACACGGTTAGTTGTAATCCGATCCAGAAAAAACTTTCTAAGACTTCAACCATCCTTATCACCTCCAATTAATCAATTTTTTTTGATGTATTATGTAAAGAAGACGTCCAACTTATCCTTTGGAAGCTGGACGAAATAAGCAACATAACTGTTCAGATAGTAAATGATCGACTGTTTTCGTATTGATGGAATAGTAATTCCACGTCCCTTTCTTTTCCTTCTGAATTAGCTCTGCATCCAATAAAATTTTAAGATGATAGGATAATTTTGATTGCGGTAATTCAAGTAGATCTGTTAAATCACACACACAACTTGAGCCTTGTTGACAAAGGATCGAGAGTAACTGAAGTCTTTTTTGATCCGCTAATGCTTTGAATCGTTTTTCATAATAACTAAAATCGGTCGGGGTACTGAGGCTATCTATAATTGGTATTTCTAGTTTCATGTGATTTCCCTCCTTATTAAATCAAATTTATTTGATGAATTAATCATACATCCAAATTTTAGTAAGGTCAAGTAAATAAATCAATTTTTTTTGATTTATATCATGAGTGTACTCAGGATTGGTACACTTCACCAATTACTGCTAATTAGACCTTTACAAAATTGCAAGTATATATAGTATCTCCATCTTATAAGTCCACTTGTAGAGCAAAAATAATGAATTAAGCCTACATTTTATGTACTCGAAATCATTGGCTGTGCATTGATTCAATGTAATAATCATCACTTTTTTCCTTATGTGAATTAAAACTTTTCTTCTTAAAGTCTACTGCTCGTTACTTCAACAAGAAGAAACGATTACTCTTTATTGAGCAATCGCAACCCGTTTATGAAACAACTTAAACTCTATTTAAATGTGTATCTTTGAAATCAGTTGAATATTTAAGACCGTATCCAATGGCTCTATCCATTCCTATATGGGCTGACCATATTAACCCTATTGCCAACACCAACTGATTAGTTAGGAGTAACCCTACTAAAACAATAGTAATAGACAAACTATAAGTATGAAAAATATTATAGCAACGTGCCCCAACTTTACTGTTTACTAAATACCCTAACATAGAAATATCAGGTGCTAATAATAAGATAAAAAACATAACCCAACTGTACTCATTAACCCAATAAAAATATACACTTAACACTAAAAACGCCAGCCCTTCAATGTGTAACATACTTTTATTCAACTCTTTTACCCCTCTCTTTTTAAGGTTATGCTATTTTAATTTATAACAAAATGTACATCATCTCTTTCCTTTTACAATATTTTAGAAATAGCCTATTCTATTAAGCTCCCCTGTTAGGACAACAAGCGATAATCCATTGTTAAATGAATGCACCCTTTACTTTAAAAATACTTTAATTTTATCTGGCAAGTTTATAAACACCAAATACAAATATTGTTTGAATGAAGAGAAAGAGCAAGGCCCCAAAAATAGTAAGGGTTAAGAATCTCAACATATATATGTGGATAATAGAATTAACCCCTAAAAAGAAAACCCCAATTAGAATACCACTAATTATCCCTAGTGATATGTAAGCAGATGTCAAGGTTAAAATCCCTTTAACTCCCATCATATTAAACTTATTAAACACAATACGTTCAATAACAAAAGACAACATTACACCTAGTATAGTAAAAATAAAAAAGATCGGTACAAAATTGAAAGCGAATATACCATTGAAAGGATAGTAATAAACATCCGCTATTCTTTCAGCTACTGGAGTGTATGCTCTCCATGATACATATAAACTAAAAATTACTGATGAAACCATGGCAGCAATTATTTTAATTAAAGTAAGTTTGGAACCTCTATGCTGCATTTTATTGACCTCTTTTCTAAATCTGTATAATTTACCCAATTTCATTATTATAGATTTAACCTCTAAAAGTTTAATAAAAATAATCCAATTCCTTATTGTTCAAACCTGCCCTGTTCCTCGCATAATAAGGAAGGGCGATAACCCTTAATTAGCTATCGCACCCGTTAATTGAATAAGGTAATTACTCATTTCTAAAGTCGAATTTCTCATTTGGTACATCTAATGTATGTCCGTTTATCACTACTGTATCATTATCTGTCCAAGTAATATTTGCATTATCTTCTCTATAATTCCAATATATATTTTTAGTTTTTTTATTTCCTTCATTAAAAACTAATTCACCACGAATAGAGTGTGATGTTGTTGCACCTCCATTGGTGACATATGCTTTTAAGATATATTTTCCGTCTGATGAAGTCTCTTCTGTAAGATATTCTCCTATTGGTAACCTGTTCATATCATAAAATGCCCAATAAACTCCATAACCGACCAATGCAATAAATAATAATGAGACAATCACAAACCATTTAAATAATTTTTTCATTGAAGTCTCTCCTCATAGTTATTCAGCTAAACTGCTCCGTTACTTTAAGTGAAATCTTTAACAATATTTACATTTATTTTACCATGAAATGTCCAACTAATTTGAAAAAACAGTTGCTTACTAGAGGTCAAAATACTTTGTTTTAGCACGTAGGAAGCACCTCATAAAGTTTTATGCTGTCTTCGTGTCTGTATGGATACTGATATGCAAATTCGTATGCTTAATTTGTTAAAGGATTGCTATAGCAACAACAAAGAGGACACCAATTCGTTTGTAAATGATGTCCTCAATACGCTTGTTATTTCATTTTTTCTCTCTAGTTAAACAGAAGACATTACTGTCTAAGCCAGTCTTCTATATCATATTATTCACTTGCTAACATCTGCACTGCTGTTTCATGCATTTCTTTTAAGCCGGACACTTCAGCATACTCGGCAACGGTTAGGCCGCTTGTCGTTAATAGCTCGGTTATATGCTCCTCCATTTTTGACCACGTTCTGCCTCCTGCATTGTCGTAGGCAGCTAGGATCTGTTGGAGCCCCTCTTTACCAAACAGCATTTGGTGCGACATAAAGTCTATTGACACATCTCCTATTCCAACTTCGGTCCAGTCAATAAAGCCTGTGACACGCTGGGCTTCATCTATTAAAATATGGCCGGGATGCATATCACCATGCCTTACTCCCACATGCTTTGGCCAAAGTGAATCGTCACTAAGCCACGCCTGCCATCTTTCCCATTTGATTGAATTCACTTCATAGGTTTGCTTCACTCTCTCCATACGCTGTTTCATTGACGCTCTTAACTCACTTGCTTCAATGATCTCGATGCCGGTATTCTTAAACGGAGCTTCAGGCAAATTATGCAGGTTTGCCAAAGCTTTTCCTAGTGTCTCATAATAACTTGCAGGTACATTCTTTTCATCGAAGCTCCAGACATATACTTGTACCTCCATATCAATGGTCGCTGCTGGCATTCCTTTCAGCTGTTTATAGGCAATGAGATCATCTGAGTAAATCGACCAGTCTGGGACTTCAAAGCTTGCCTCTTTTTGCATGATGTCTAATGCTTGTTTCTCTTTCTTGGCATGTCTCATTGATTCTGGTCTTCTTGGCACTCTAAGAATCCATTTATGACCGTTTTCGTCTTTGGCGTGTGCGACCTGAAAGTCTACACCTGATTCATTGATTTTTATTGAGTCTTCTAAAATAGATAATCCATTTTGCTCGGCTAATTGTTTAAGTTTACGTGTATTCATGTTTGTTTCCTCCTAGTGGTTTATTTGATAAAGGATCTGGTCATAAAAAAACACAGACGGGCTTCTGGGCTTCTGTCTGTGCGTTAGAGTAAACGAGGCGACCACAAATAGACGACTCAATTATCAAAGCATACGAAAAAAAGACAGATAGGTATCTGCCTTCTTCACGTCAAAAATGTACATTTGTCCGTAAAGGATTATTAAAAATGTGCAGACTACTCCCGTTTACTCTGCTTTTTATGAAAACAGAGCCTTTGAACTATGAAATTACTTCGTGTTCAAAGTTTCGTGGCGTAATCTTCCTGCATGCATCATTTTTAACAACCCTCCTCTCATTAGTTACTATCTACTATACGTTAGTAGTGCAATTATTTCAACGTTAAATTCTAACGGATCCGCGGAATCCTCGTGCGCCAAAATAAGAATCAGCTCCATTATGATAGACAAAAATCGTGTCATAACGGCGGTCACAGAATAAGGCTCCGCCAAGATCTCTGATATGGCTAGGCGTCATAACCCAGCTGGATGTCTTTTTATCAAATTCTCCTAACGTTTGAAGGTAGCGGTACTCCTCTTCTGTTAAAAGGTCAATACCTAGTTCCGCAGCTAAATCGATCGCACTTGTTTCTGGCTTATATTTCTTTCTCGATTCTAATGCTTCACGGTCGTAACACACACTTCTGCGGCCTTTAGGGCTTTCTTTTGAACAGTCATAAAAGATGTATTCGTCTGCTTCCGCATCATAAGCAACAACATCCGGCTCGCCTTCTGTTTCTTCCATTTGAAACAGTGTCCAAAGTTTATCCGGGTGAGCGTCGATTTTCGCTTGGACCTCACCCCACTCAATTCCTTCATGACGGTTCATATGTTTCTCAAAGCGTTTTTTTAATTTTGTTAGTAATTCCTCACGTTGTTCAGCCGTTAATTCCTTGTTTGTTGTCGTCATTAAGAGAGCTCCTTATCTTTGTTTAATGGTGGTTACTAATAATGTAACATGAAATGGTTTCATCTACACGGTCTCTGATAAGATCATTTGTTTTGGTTCATCTTTTATAAAGGTACTCTCGTTAATTTCGTTGATTTTAGGAAGGTTTCTCGTTTGTTTGTCGATAAGCCAGCCAAGTCCGACAAATAGAACAATGATTCCGCTTAGGGCAATCACATATTGGCTGCCGATATACACCCCTAGCACCCCGCCTGCCATAGAGCCGAGTGGCAGTGCAATACCTGAGACACTATAGGCTGCAGAGAACACGCGCCCTAGCAGCTTTTTAGGGATGCCTTTTTGAAGAACGGTGTTAATGAGAATGTTGGTGATTCCGCCTGGCAGCCATGCTAAGCCGTAGAGAGTGACAACAAGCCATGTCCATGGACTGAAAATTGCAACCGACCATAGAACCCCGCTCACCATGAACGCATAGGCATATACCTTTCCCAGCCCAAAACGCTCAAGCTTCAAGTACGGGGTCAAAAGAGCACCGGTAAGGCTTCCGGCAGCTTGCGCCATAAGTAGAAATCCATATATCTCTACCCCGCCTTTATAGTCACTGAATGCGGGTAGAACGACGAAGGTTGCGCCACCGACAAGATTGATCCCGATGACACCAATCAGCAGTTTAGATAAGGTTTTGTTGAAAAGGACACTTACTCCTTCTTTTAACTCACTTGCGTACGTTCGTATGAAGGTTTGGAGACTTTTACTTTCCGTGTTCGTTTTCTTAGGAGCTGCCGGTACCCTTAAGAATGAAAACAAAATGGCTCCAATCAAAAACATCACAGAATCTAACACATAAATGGATACCGCCCCAATCGCTACAATCAACACACCAGCAATCGCGTTACAGCCGATTTCGATTCCTTGATAGGCCACGGTAAAATACGAATTTGCTTTTGTTAAATCGTCATTTTCTACAAGGGAAGGGAGTGCGGCCATTTGGGCTGGATACACAAACATATTTAACGTCGTAAGGATAGGAGAAATGATTAATACGAGCGTCACAGTCAGAAATCCATAGTAGGAAGCGACAGGTATGATGAGTAATAGAAGTGCTTGTGTGAGCTGTGTCGTGATGAGGAGTTTTCTAATAGGAAGACGGTCAATAATCGGCCCTGCGAGCAGCTGAATCATTCTAGGGAGAATCGTTAAAAAACCAGCAAGGCCGGTATAAAATGTCGAGCCGCCTAGATCATATACGAACCACATCGCGGCAACAGCATATAAGCTGTCACCTACATTCGTTAAGATACGGCCAAAAAACATGCAGGCAAAGTTGCGATTTAAGAACAGCTTCATTCCTCTTCCCCCTTTGGTTCAGTTGAGACGATTTTCACGCCGATACTGAACTCTTCTGTTTTCTCGTCTGCTTGAGTGTGGGAAGATTTCTCGACCCATGATTCCAAAAACTCCAAAAATTCTTCCTGCAGATTTTTACGCTGCTTGGCAGTCAGTTCTAAACGAATACTGATGAGCGAGGAATCACGTGAATTAAATCCATCTTGTAAAACGGGATCCATTGCGCCTCCTGGTGAATTAAACCGGCTGGCTACAGCTTGGTAGTACTTCTCCACCACTCCGCCAAATGGCTTCTCTTCCACTAGTTCAACCAGACCACCTTCATGCAGCTTCTTCAGGTGATAATGCACATTTCCTGGCGAGTGTCCAAGTTGTGTGGCTACTTGCTTCGATGTTTTCGGTGTATCTAATAGCTGCTTCATGATTTTTACACGGAGAGCGTTTCCAAGTAATTTCGCCTGTTCCACTGAGATGTCGAGTGATTTTTTTTGGTTTGACATAATCCGTTCTCCTCTCGATCTAATAAATTAGATCATCAATCTGTAAAATTAGATTATCATATGCAGGTGGAGAGTTGCAAGTGATTTTTGGAATAAACAGTAAAATAGGCAGCTTGCTTAATGCCGGCCTCCGCTTTTATGATGAGAGGTTGTTAATTGTATTATTGCGGCAGGTTATTGCGTCTGTTGCTCGAGTTATTGTGCGGCGCTTCGGCTTAATTGCGTTGGTTGAGCGACTAATTGCGTCAGTCGGCTGGATATGCGTCAGTTCAGTGAGGAAATATATAGACTTTTGATATAATTGCGTCCTCCCTGCCTGCTCTAACTCCCTCTATGGTCTCAGGCTTTATTAGTACGCTTTTAGGCGGTTCTTACTTACTTTATATGTCATAGATTTTTCACATGATTCTGTTTCGATTTTTAGTATGGTAGTTGCTGGGAGTATTAACAGAGAAAAGGAGAGAGAGAATGATGAAAAGGAAATCTATTTACCTATTAGTCGCTGCATGTTTGGCATTAGCGGCTTGCGCAGAACAAACAGAAACCGAGCCTGCAGAAACAGCACCAACAACTGACTCCACGGAACCTAGTGATGAATCTCAAGAGGAATCTACTGAGGAACTTACGGAATGGTCTTATGACGGGGAATCTGGACCTGAGCATTGGGGTCATTTACACGCTTCTTACTCGGCATGTGTTGATGGCAGTGAACAATCACCCATTAACATTGATTTAGCTGAAATGGAGGAAAGTCAACAAATAGAGGAGATTGATATTCAATACGAGCCTGCTTCTTTTTCACTCGTTAATAATGGACATACGATTCAAAAGAATGCAGTGGATGAGAATAATGCGATCACGTTAGATGGGCAAGAATATCAGCTTGTTCAATTTCATTTTCATACACCAAGTGAACACCAATTTAACGGGGAGCATTTTGACATGGAGCTGCATCTTGTACACCAAGATATTAATGGGAATCTAGCAGTCTTAGGTGTGATGATTGAAGAAGGTGCGGAAAACGAAGAATTAGCGCCTGCATGGGGAGATCTGCCGGAAGAGGAGACGGAAAATGACATTGCTTTAGTGGAGCCTATCAACCTTCAAAACCTCTTGCCTGAAGACCAATCCTCATTCCATTACAACGGATCACTAACGACCCCGCCATGTACGGAAGAAGTAAAATGGATTGTATTCAAAGAGCCGATTCAAAAATCAGCTGAACAAATTCAAGCATTCCAAGAGATTTATGAAGAGAACCACCGCCCGGTTCAGCCTTTGAATGAACGAGGGTAAACCATTATATAAGGTATTATATTTAAATCATTAAACGAGAAAGAAACCGATCTTTTTTATTTAAAAGGTCGGTTTAATTAGTTTTACGCGCTTATTCTTGTACTCGAATTTTCGTTTTTGTTTCCAAATAATTTAGTGTCCAATGCAAGCAGTTTGCTGCCACTAATAACAAGGGCAGCTGCCATTGCCAATAAAGCTATGTCTAATTCATAACCTGCTGCTTCTGTACCCATGAAACCGAGTGGTAATTTGACCATAAAGATCGCCCCTAGCATGACGAATCCAATTAATGCAGAAATCATTCTAGTTCCAACTCCTAGTAATAAGGCAATTCCACCCACAAGTTCAATGATCGCAACAGCATAACCGAAAAAGCCCATAATACCAATACTTTCAAACCATCCAGCTACGTTACCAAGCCCCATTTGAAACTTATCAATCCCGTGAATTAAAAATGTCACTCCTAATACGACACGAATAATAAATAGACTTACTTCATACTTTTGTTCCACTGTTCATTCTCCTCTATGTTTCTTATTTTCTTACTAACTCCAATGCAGCTTTCTATTGTTTAGCTATTAACCGAATGTGATTGCCTGAAGGGTCTACAGCTACAGTAGAACCGTCGTCTTCTTTTACGGTTGCTCCGATTTCTTTTAACTGTGAAATGATTTGATTTCTCTTTTCCTCACTTGAGAGCATAAGATCAAATGATTCGAGTCCTACACTATTTAGCGGCGGTATCGGAGCCCCTACGCCGGCCCACGTATTTAACCCGATATGATGATGGTACTTTCCATCTGCTATGAAAAGCGCCTGACTTCCGAATCGATTGACAACCTCAAAGCCAAGACCCTTGATATAAAACTCTTCAGTCTTTCTTAATTCTGATACATGTAAATGGATATGGCCCATGACTGTTTCTGATGGAAGGCCTTTCCATTGCTGCTGTTTATGCGTTGTTAAAAGATCAGGAAAATTTAACGGATCAACTGCCATTTGCACCTCTCCATTGCTCCAGCTCCACTCTGATGGGTCTCTGTCTACATAGATCTCAATTCCGTTTCCATCTGGATCAGATAAATAAAGAGCTTCACTTACTAGGTGGTCAGAAGAACCTAACTGTACGTCATGTCTTACAAAATGATGAACGATCTGAGCTAAGTCTTCTCGCTTTGGCAGAAGGAGCGCAAAGTGATATAAGCCCGTCGTTCTTGCTTGTTTTGGAATAACTTGTTCTGGCTGCTCTACTGATAATAATGCTGTCGTTCCATCCGTTGTAAATACAGCGGATCTTGGCGTTTGGTTTAGCACTTTAAACCCAATCACTTCTTTATAAAAAGCAATAGAACGGTCTAAATCTTGTACTTTAAGGTTTACTTGACCTACATATGTAGTAGGCTCACGATGAAAATTCATTATAGTTACCTCCTGAAAATGATTAAATGACAACTTGTTTTATAAGTAGCTTACTTTATGTAAGTTAGTATATAATTATAACTATATGACGTCAAGTAACTTTTTGATATAAAATAATTTTATTATTTCTCGATGCAGTTTATAATATGTGAAGTGAGGAGTTGATTGAATTGGATAAGTCAATTTGTCCTAGATTTGAAAAAGCTATGGGTTTAATGAGTCAAAGATGGACAGGTTTAATCATTTACCAGCTTCTAACTGGTCCACAGCGTTTTTGCAGTATTGAATCGGCAATCGGTGTCAGTGGAAGAGTCCTTTCAGAAAGGCTAAAGGACCTTGAAAACGAAGGGATTGTAAAACGAGAAGTGTTTCCAGAAACTCCTGTTCGAATCGAATATTCTTTAACTGAAAAAGGAAATTCACTTGAGCCTTTCATGCGAGAAATGGAAAAATGGTCACAAGACTGGTTAGAAGTGTGATGTAGGAGATATATTTCTTAAAGTATAGTTGAACATAAAAAAATAACCGTCTAATGAGGCGGTTATTTTTTACTGGTGAAAGCGACAAAAAATTAGCGGAACGAATTAAGTTTCAGTCTCTCTTTTTATTTTTAAGATACAATTATCTTAAAATCTACAGGGGTAAATAGAATAAGGTTAATCATTATTGTTATGAGCGGAAGCAGAATAGCTAGAGCGTTGCAGGTGAGTGCAGCAACAGCCAATGCTCTTCCCCGCTGTGCAGTGTAATGAATTTCTCTCAAACTTAAGAAAGCAAGGATGAAACCGATACTAGCTATGGCGATGCCCGCTAAACTAAAATAACCGATAAACATGGCGGTGATCCCAAAAGTAAGTGATACGATAGATTTTGTGTTCAGGTTAATATCTTTAGATGGTGTGATGGATGGGTTATTCAATGTTTTCTTCCTTTCTTATATGAAGCCTAATCTATTAGGTGATAATGATTGCATATATTCGTCTACAGGTCTTTTATTTTTTACAATGAGTATTTTATCTTGTAACGAAGCATATTTCTTAAAGAATCTTGGCTTTGCAACATCCTCAAAATACTTGTTCCATTTAAACATATTAAATAAGATTTCTTTGGTTGGTTTATAGTTTGATGGTTCAATTCTTAATTTCTGTAACAAATATCTTTTTAGTACTGGGTACAATCTTACGTGGTTAGCTGTATCCAAAAATATGACCAAATCCGCATTGCGAAAACTAGTATCAACCCATTCTTTCGTGTGTACTCCCTCAATAATCCACTGGTCTGATTGAACGAGGGTATGTAATAAGGCTGCACACTCTTTCTCTGTCCGCCTTTTATCTCCTGAAGGGCTTCTCTCCCAAGAAACATTATCTAACTCTATATGTGGAAGATTGAGTTTTGCAGCTAACTCCCTTGCTAAAGTGGTTTTGCCGCTGCCGACCGAGCCAATAATATGTATCTTATTAATCATCTTTTACAGCCTCACTTATCACGTGCGGTGGCCTATATTTGTTACTATGGATCATTATTAAATGCCCATACTTTAAATTCGGTATTTTGCTTTTGTAGAACCCACCCTGACTTGTAATAGTACTCATTAAAGTTGGAACTAGTCGGACAGGAGACAAGGATTGGAAGATCATTGATTGTTTTAAGCATATCAATTAATAAACCTTCCCCCCGATGACTTTCACTTATTGCAAATTGGTATAAAGATATTTGCTTCTGCGTTTTCTTTCGGTAAAAACGAAGGGCCCCTACTACTTTTCCTTGATCTGTCGCAATCATCATTTGGTTTCTTCTTATGGCTGCTTTCATTCCAAGAGGGCATAAAAATTCTTCAGAATAAACTGCACTGTTATTAGTGTCAAGATGTTCATTGAAGAACTTAATCACTTCTGACCCATGTGATACGTTTGCTAAGGAAATTTGCATCGTTCTATCCCACCTTTACTTGCCTGTCAGTAAGGCCGCGCTCGCACCATTCCAGCAATGTCTTACTATTATTACCTTACCATAATTCTCCTTATTTATGGTTTTATTTACTGTATATCCCTCTTTTTTAAGAGTTAACATCAAAAAGCTTAACGACATACAGTTCGTCGTTAAGCTCACACAATATTACTTTTTACGGTATAAATACATCGTCAAAGGTGCGAATATAGCCATGATTAGAACGGAGACAAAGAGCACCCAGCCAATTTGTTCAAGTGTAGCCATCCCATGCATCAATCCACGAACAGCAGTCACTAGAAGTGAGATCGGGTTTACATCAACGAACTTTTCCAACCAGCCTGGCAGCGTCTCTGGATCTACGAATACATTACTGACGAACGTGAGCGGAAAGAGTACCATCATACTGACCATCATCAATGATTTCTCAGAACGCATGATAAGTCCAAGTGTCGTCCAGATCCATGATAAACTAAAGCAGAAAAATAACATTAAGGCGACTGCTTGAATGATCCCGATAAACCCGCCATCCGGCCTGAAGCCAAGCAGAAAACCAAGTCCGATCATAATGGCCGAGGCAATCGAGTAACGAACAGTATCAACAAGTAATGCACCTACTAAGGCTGAAGGCAGCCAAATCGGTAACGTGCGGAAACGATCAAAGATCCCTTTTCTAATATCATTATTTAAGTCAATCCCTGTATACATCGTAATTTGCGCTACAGTCATGACAAGAATACCGGGAAGGAGGAACTGTAAATATTCACTCGTGGATCCCGCAATCGCCCCTCCAAACAGATACGTAAACATAAGTAAAAAGATAATTGGAAACACAGTCACATCAAATAGCTGCTCAGGAATATGCTTAATCCGAAGCATGGCCCTTTTGGCAAAGGTAAGAGATGAAGATAAGGCACTCGGCCGATCTGGGCGTTTACTTGAGGCAATCGCATCAAGCAGTTTTGCATCTGCTCCGTTTTGTTCTTTCGTCTCTGATTGATTATTCATTATCTTGCTTCCTCACTTTCTTTCGCTTCCTCCACAGACTGATCTGTTAACGTTAGAAACACCTCATCTAGACTAGGCTGACCGAGTGAGAAATTATGTACAGCTATTTTCTCCTTCGCTAATTCACCAAGGGCCTCAGCTGCTAATGAAGCATCGGCGGCTTGAGCGGTGAGAGAAGCGGCATCGCCAGCGGGGGAAACTGTCACTTGTAGTTTTTGTGTCAGAACATCAATGGCTCTTGGACGATCTTCTGGATTAAGAAGCGATACATTCAACGTTCCTGTACCGACTGAAGCCTTTAAATCGTTGCTCGTTCCTTCGGCAATAATCTTTCCTTTATTTATCACAGCAATTCGATCCGCTAATTGATCGGCTTCCTCTAAATATTGAGTTGTTAGTAACACTGTTGTGCCAGCATTTACTAAAGCCCTCACGATATCCCACACCTGGTTGCGGCTCCGTGGATCTAATCCAGTCGTCGGCTCATCCAGAAATAACAGCTCGGGTGTCACAACGATACTCGCTGCAATATCAATTCGACGGCGCATGCCGCCAGAATAAGTCTTTACTTGTCTTTTTGACGCTTCTTCGAGGCCAAAGGCACTAAGTAATTCATTTGCACGTCCTTTTGCCTCTATTTTTGAATAACCCATTAATCTGGCTATCATCACGAGATTCTCAACGCCGGTTAAATCCTCGTCAATTGAGGCATATTGACCCGTCAGGCTAATGCGGCTTTTGATGGCCTCTGTTTCTTGAACCAAATCATGACCAAATATGCGAGCTGATCCCTCATCTGGCTGCAGCAATGTCGCAAGCATGCGAATTGTGGTCGTCTTCCCTGCCCCGTTAGGCCCTAAAAAACCATATACTGTTCCTTTTTGAATGGATAAATCTACGCCATCCACTGCTCGGTGATCCCCAAATACTTTGACAAGCCCTTTTGCTTCGACTGCTAAATGACTGGATTGTTCGAGTTGTTGTTCTTTCATATCATTCACCCTCTCAAATACTCATTCCTATTAAAACCATACTTGATTCATTCATGGAATAACAGATATTTTTGTTTCCGTGTGTATCTTCATTTTATCGCCTATTAGAAAACTTCAATAGTTAAACCATCATACCTTCAATACTTATAATTTGTATAATTGAACATTACATTTAATGTTCCACATTCCGGTTCCTTGCCTCTATCCGACAAAAACTGTATTAAAAATATCGAGTATCCAGCTTACAAGGCAGGTATTCTTATAGATGACAGGAGGGATTCACATGCTAAAACGTATGAATGATGCAATTGATTATATCGAAAACCGTTTAAATGACGAGCTCGAACCACAAGAACTTGAGAAAATCACAGGGACTTCCATCTACCACTTTCGGCGAATGTTTTCTTATTTGTCAGGGATGACCTTGGGTACCTACATTCGAAATAGAAGGCTCTCTATGGCAATGGCTGAGTTATTACGTGAGAATGTTTCCGTCACTGAGACGGCATTTAAATATGGTTACGATTCGGTTGATGGATTTACACGAGCGTTCAAAGAGTGGGCTGGATTTACTCCCTCTGAAGTGAAGAAGCATGAATCGTACAAATTGCAAGCTTTTCCCAAGCTGTCCTTCCAATTAACCATTCAAGGAGGAATAAAGATGGAATACAAAATAGTGAATAAGAATGCCTTTAAAATAGCAGGGGTTAAAAAGAGAGTCCCGATTCAGTTTGAGGGAGTTAACAAAGAAATTGAAAAGCTCGCAGAAAGTATTACGAATAAACAGTACGAAAAAATGAATGAATTGAAAAATATGGATCCGTATCAGGTAATGAACTCGTCCTATAAATTTGATGAAGGCCGTTCGGAAGAGAAAGGTTACTTAGAACACATGATTGGTGTCCCAACAACGAAAGAAGGCCCTTACGACGACCTTGAACTTCTAGAAGTGGCGAGCAATACTTGGGCAATCTTTTCTTCTAAAGGCCGTTTTCCTAAAACGATGCAGGACACATGGGCTAAAATTGCATCTGAATGGCTTCCAAGCTCCAACTATGAGTTAGTTGATGCCCCTGAACTATCGTTTGTAGAAGACTATTCAGATCTAGATAATGTGTACAGTGAAATTTGGATTGCTGTAAAGAAGAAGACTGCATTATAACTAATACAAACTAAGACGATGTCCGATTATGGCATCGTCTTTTGAAGTGGCAGAGATATATTCAATGTTTTTAGTATTATGAAGAAATCGGAATTAGATAGTTTGAAAAAGCATTATAAAGAATAAAAAGGTAACTCCGCCAACCAGAAATAACCCCCCAGCAAAATCATTAATCTTTAGGTTGTCTAAAAGCCCATTTCTATTAATAATTGCCATAGTTATATAGACTAAAACGATCCCAATTATAGGTTCAACCGTATCTTTAAATAAATACTCGTATTCAATAAATAACTCGTTAATTTGTAAGGTGATCCCTAAAAGCACTATTCCTATAAAAAATTTTAAGTGATAATTTCTCTTATATCCCCCTACTGATATCCCTTTTTTGTTAAGAAATGTGATAACTAAGATGATAATTGCAATTGATAAAATCATATTAAATTAGTAGATTTGAGGATCCACCTTTCACCTTCTTTGTATAGTTGAATAAAAAACCGCTTGATACATCTATTCGACAGTTCTGGTAACTCAAGTAAAGCCGTTTCGTTAACTTAATGAAACGCTTTACTAATTATTACTCATATTGTATGCATTCTTAATGGGATTCTATAATTTCTCTAGTAAATTGGTTTAGACAGCCCTAAAAAAACATAGGAATAAGGTACAATAAAGTTGTTGCTGCTAAAACGGTAAAAAAGATTAAGATACAGTTTAAGATAAACTTCATTGGCGGTACATATGTAGGGTTTTCTAATCGATCAATTTTTTCGTTTAATTTCTTAAGCTCTATTAATATCTCTTTATTAGTCTGTTCTGACACTTCTATCTCTCCATTCATATGTAATAATTAGTCTACTTCTAGTCTTGTCTTCTTCAAATTAAATAATGTCCTATAGTTTGCCTTTGTCCATAGCTGACCTCTCTTTCGGTATTCTCGGTTGTTAGTCAGAAGGCTTTTGTGTAGAATATGCAGTCCATACTAATACCAGCCCACGAGTTAGTAAAATGAGACCTAATAAATAGGGAAACCAACCCATAATCTCATTCATAACGATGAAAAACTTCCCAACTTGACTACCCCAACTCATAACGTGTGGTACATGCAACGCTATGGCTAAATGCATAAGTCCAAGCAGTAGTGTTCCTGATAAGATGAATACGGAGCCTAATAGAAAACCTTTTGTTTCGTTCAAATGTAACTCCCCTTTTTTAGGATGGTTTATGTATGAATTCGTTAGTACTCTATTTCCACACTTGATCAAGTTTATCAGAATAGAATTCGATTGCTTTTTGGTACAATTTAATTTCTGGATCTGAGGTTGTCTTCACTAAGCAGTTTAGCAATAGATCCATTGCTTTGTTATGTTCATTTAAATTATATAAAGTCATGGCATAAAAAGTTTGAAGTGCTTTATTATGAGGAAAATTAGATATACCATTACAAAATGTTTCTTTAGACAAACCGTATAATCCTAATGTTCGGTAAGTACTACCAAGTCCAAGATATGCTCCTTGAAGTTCCTTTTCAGGTAATCCAAGTGAAATGGCTTTTTTATAATACGGAACAGCTAGTGACTCTTCTCCCAATATGTCATAGCTCCAAGCACATTGATAATTTGTTATTGCATGGTCTGGGTGTTGACGTACAAGTTCTAAAAGGAGCTTGTTTGACTCATTATACTCGTGGTTTTGCCTATATGAGATAGCCTTCTTTATTTCTCTCTCTACTGGTTGCAGTAGAACCACCTGCCTTTCTATGAAATTAACATCCTCAATCCATTTCACTAAGATTCTCTTCAAGACATATCTGATCATTCTTAAATAGATAGGTCAGGAAAAGTATTGATTTAGCTTTTCATCATCAGTACGATTGCTTCACCATGATTCTAAACGATTCTATGCCTCCATGCTTAATACCCCTTATTTAGCTTAAACTTATTAATATTCTTCATAGCTTTAATTGCAAGATGTATTGTTCGCCTATGGGTCCAATTTTTCGTGAGCCTGTGTCGTAAAAGCCTGCTTTTTTGTACAAGCTCTGTGCTGCAAGATTTTTGTGATTTACAGCTAATACTACTTCATTATAATAGGGGAATTCTTCACTAATAAATGTCTTTAGTAATAGCATTGCTTGTTTTGCGTATCCTTTTCCTTGTTTGTCTTCAGTAATTGAAAAAGCAGTAAGCAACATACTTAGTGGATTAGAAGTATATTCTTTAACTCTATCAGTTGAATGGAGCAAGAAGAAACCAACCGGCTCTCCTTTATAATATATTCCTATCCGATATTGACCCTCTTTTACTTCTTTATAATTATCTGGTAGCGAAGTATACATTTCTTGATCTTTCGGCAGGTGAAAAGAATAAAATCCTTCCATTCCTTTATCTGATATCAGTTTTAATTCAAGCTCGTTTGTTTGATGCAAACTTATTCCTCCTTTAATGGGAATTAAACTCTTGTATTCGTATAAAAATCAATTGAATAACATACCAAGTCGGGATTGTTAGGAGATGAATTAACTTATCCTTTCAGAAAATAACTATATACATAATCTACCAACTAATTATACATGATGTATCTGAATTTAAAAAAGTATTTTTTATAGTAGATAAATTTAAAGAGAGAACTGAGTTATGCAGTTCTCTCCTTTTGTGTAGCTTATAATTGTATCTTTTCACCCACTTATTGCGTGGCTTCAAAAGTTAATTGCGCGGCTTTTCGGCTTATTTGCTTCGGTTGACCGCACAATTGCGTCACTCTCTTTGAATTGCGTCAGTTGCGAGCGGATATGCGTCGGTTTAGCGCTGAATTGTATTAATTTTCACTATAATTGCGCCGGTTGCATGCCCTGGCACTGCGCTCCTCCTCCCCTAAGGCAACACGCTCGGCGTCAACGTATACGCATTAGCCCCGCCTGGTGCGACGGCATTGAAAATCGTGTATTTCCGCTCTGGAAATTTAACGGCATATGTTGCCTGGCCTTCTAGCCCTTGGATCGTCACAACACTTGGGACAGGGACGCTGTATGCTGCGGCATTTGATGTGAGCGTATGGCTTTCACGGATGATTTGTCCGTCTACCATGATCTGAACTCGGTCCTCGCTGTCACCGGTGAAGTCCCAGATCAGCATACGCGCCGTGCCCCCGTCAAAGTTGCCGACTGCAAAATCCTGCGAGTCTAAGGCTACTTGGCTTGCATCTTCTAGAACAAAGCCTGATTCCATTTCAGTCGATGTACGGTTTGCGATTTCATCGGCTGCTGCTTCATCAGACATCGTTCCTGTGGAGAATGCCATGCCTGAGATTGTAAGGATCAACGCCAAAAGTCCGATTGCTGTTCGTGCCAGTTTGGCGGATGGGGTCAGCTCTCTTTTCTGACTAGATCCCTCCCGCTCTTCATTAATCAAGTTTTTCACTTGGCTCGCTCGGTCTTGGTTCTTTTCGTTATGCATATATGGTCGCTTGTTCATCTACATCGTCCTCCTGTTTGCAAACGGAGATGAGGCTGGGTGACGGTGAAACCACCATGACATCAGCACTCTTACTCCGATGAAGCTCATAATTGCAAGGAAGATCGCAAAGCCTTTTGAAGGGAAATTATGCTCTGCCCAACTATTCAAAAAGGTCGCTCCAAGCCCAAGGCCAATTAGCATAAATAGCCCCATTTGCAAGATTGGCCAGAGAATCGGCCACTTTGTATAAATCCAGCTTAAGGTCTCTATTCGGATGGATAAATAGAGGAAGAAGCTGCACAGACCGATCATGAACAGATAGACAGACCCGGTTGGTGTTCCGTATTGCAGCATCGTCCGTATATCATCAATGGCCAAAAACGGACCAATGAGAATACTTACAGCAATAAAGAAGAAAAACGGATAAAAGACCAGCCTTCCGCCGACACGTACTAAGCGCATCATGCGATCTCCTCCCTTCTTGCGACATCTTCTTTTGTGATCGTAATTAATTCTTCAAGCTCTGCATCAGGCACATTCATCAGCCTGACGGAATGCTTGCGGATGGTCGCTTCCATTAAACTACGGACAAATCGCCCGTTGCCGCGGGAAGCCTTTGCTGTTTCCATTTCACATTGCTCACGAATCGCATCAAGAGCACCGGCCTCTATTTTGTAGCCTTTGTGCGTGAACATCACGTTGGAAATTTTCACGAGCTCATCTGTTGAATAGTCAGGAAAGGCAATTTGATGTGGGAAACGTGATCGCAAACCGGAATTTGACTCCCAGAATTCTGTCATTTCTTTTTCATAGCCGGCAACAATGACAACGAGCTCTCCTTTTAAATCTTCCATTGCTTTTACGATCGTATCAATCGCTTCTTGTCCAAATTGATCACCAGCCAGGCTGTAGGCTTCGTCAATAAATAAGACACCGCCTCTTGCCTCATCGATGATTTGTTTTGTTTTTAAGGCCGTCTGTCCGACATATCCAGCTACGAGTCCGCTGCGGTCGGTTTCGATTAAGCGGTCTGTTGCGATCACACCGAGTTCATGCAGGCGTTTAGCCGCTATGCGAGCGATGGTCGTCTTCCCTGTTCCTGGGTTACCGGTAAATGACATATGCAGGCTTTGCCCGCTGATCTCAGGCAGATTCAATGCCTTACGTCTTTCGTTCATTGCGACTTGAGCAAAAAGATTTTCCATAAAGGTTTTCACATTTTGCAAGCCGATAATGTCATTTAACTGCTCTTTGGCCTGATCCTTGTTTTCTGTTTCCACGTGGATGTCGAAATCTTCTGCTTGCAGCTCGATCAGTGCTTCAGGTTCATTTGAATCTATTTCAGCAATGCGCACTGACTGTCTTCTAATTGCTGCTTCTAATTCATTTCGAACCATCCGCCCATTTCCAGCCGCTTCACGATCGGCTGCTTGCTTCCTTCTAAATGCTGATTCAAGTTCTGTATCAAGCTCGTGAGACAGCAGAAACCCACGGTGCTTTGTCAGGATATGGAGCATTTGTACAAGCTCCGTCGCTGTGTAATCCGGGAAGTGAATATGCAGCGGAAAGCGGGAATATAAGCCCGCATTGGTGTCGAGTAATTTTTTCATATCGTCTTCGTAGCCTGCTAAAATGACGATGAGATTATCTTTATGAATTTCCATCAGCCGGACAATCTCATTAATTGCTTCTTCCCCGTAGCCTCCGTGACCATCGACTAACGCATACGCCTCATCAATAAACAGCACACCGCCAAGGGCTGACTCGACTACACTCTTCGTTTTTTCTGCCGTTTGACCGGCATAGCCTGAAACGAGCTCGCTTCGTCCCACTTCCACTAAATGTCCTTTTTTCAACACCCCGAGCTCTTTCATCATCTGAGAGAGGGTTCTGGCGATCGTTGTTTTTCCTGTACCTGGATTTCCGGAGAACACCATATTCAATACTTGCTCTGTACGGATCGTATGTCCCGCTTCTTTTCTGCGTTTATTTGCAAGAAGCTGTTTCTCAAGCGTACGGATAACGTTTTTGACAGAGTCTAAGCCGACGTAAGCTGAGAGCTCTTCTTCAAGGTCAAATCTTTGAGTTTCCATGATGCCAAAGTCTTCAACTGTTAACAGTTGATAGTCAGCCTCGGCTTCTTCGTTCACTCGCACCGATTGCTTGCGGATGGCTTCTTCTAATACGTTACGAACAAGGCGTCCGTTGCCGCTGTCATTACGGCCTGGTATCTGTTTTCGTTCAAAAAGTTCAATTAAAGGTTTCTTCGACTCTTGATCAAGGTGGTAGTCACGCTTTTGCGCCATTAACTCAAGCATCGTATAAAGTTCGTCAGCACGGTAATCTGAGAACTCAACTTGAAACGGGAAGCGAGACCGCAGACCAGGGTTTGTTTTAAGAAAGCCCTCCATTTCCTGCGTGTAGCCAGCTAAGATGACAACTAAATCCTCGCGGTGATCTTCCATCCCTTTTACAAGAGTATCGATGGCTTCCTGTCCAAAGCTGTCATGCTGATTTCTTGAAAGAGCGTACGCCTCATCAATGAACAGCACCCCGCCTAGAGCTTCTTGGATTTTGCTCATCGTTTTTGGTCCGGTGTGACCGACATATTCACCGACTAAATCCTGGCGAGCGACCTCAACCAACTGCCCTTTTGATAGAATGCCAAGTCCTTTTAATATGGAGGAAATGAGTCTAGCAACCGTTGTTTTACCCGTACCAGGATTGCCGGAAAAAATCATATGAAGCGTCAGCGGAGTCGTTGATAATCCCATCTCTTTTCGTTTCAACTGCAGTTCAACTGTTTTCGTTAATTCATGCACAAAGGTTTTCACTTCAGCTAATCCGATCAAGCTTTCGAGTTCGTTAAAAGCTTGCTCTACAGACTCTGCTTCTGCTTTTTCTAAAGTGAGAAGCGGGTGTGCCTGACCTTCAATATAAATGGCATGATCAGCAGTGATTAAATGTGCTTGATCATTTAATTGACCGCGGGCACGAGCTGCGACGAGACTTTCAACAAGCTGAATGCTGATCCACTTTTTTAATACCCGTCCGTTTTCTTCTGTGTTCAGAGATAGCTCTGCTAATAATTCAGCAACCGCATCATCATAGGTAATCTGTTTATTTGTAAGCTCGGCTGCTTGTGATTGAGCTCGTTGCAGCATGTGAGACGCTATTTTTATGAGATGCTCGAGCTCTAACGGCTTTGTATGCAGCTGATCTTGGATCTGTGAGCGGATGGCTTCTGGCAGATCTCTTTCTTTTTCAGTAATAAAGACGAGTCTATGATTCGCAGCATCAATCATGACGCCTGCTTCTGTTCTAAAATAGCCATTTTTCACTAATTGCTCTAAGTTAGTTAGAACCTGTGTATGTGCACTTTTGATCCCTTTAAACACGATCGTTGAGCCCCCGTAGGAGAAGGCACTTGAGAAATCTTTGACGAAATTAGAATGTATATCTTTTTCACTGTAGAGACTCACATCGAGTGTAATGACTTGTTGGTTGGTAAGCAGTTTATGGTGATGAAGCGTCTTTACGACTTCTGTCAATCCTTCTGTTTTCCCTGTTCCGATCGGCCCTGTCACAGAGATCACTTGAGCTTTACCGTCAAGACTTCCCTCAAGTAAGTATTGCTTCTTAAACCATAGGACGAGCTCTTTCAGATATTCCTTTTGACCATACACACGCTGGCCAACAGACGTCTCAACTAAATGGAATAACTGATCAATCTCTTCTTTATAAAGCCGCTTTCTCGAGGACTTCTCTTTGACTGGCTTAGTCGTTGCAACAGGACGGTTCGACTCCCTGTTATGGGGAGTCGGGGATGGCTTCATTGCTTCAAGACCATTTGGTGTATGAGTTGTATGTGTTCCCGGCACTCTCATATGTGCCTTGTTCTCTTTAGTGTTACGTTTAAAATCTAATAACTGTAATTCTGGTAAGATGATCCGCGACCACTTTTTCCACATCATTCTTATCTCCTTAACCTGTTTTAACGGATCGGCTGGAATCCCTTCGTTTTTAAGAACTTCCATGCCGGATCATACCCAGCTACTGCAGCTTGGGCATCAATATGTTCAAACCGCTTAGACGCCATTAGAGCACGGGTAAATGTCACTTCTATTAATCTAATATCCTTATGATGACCATCAGTTGGATCAATGCGCCTCTCCTCTACATGACAATGAACCGTCGTGACATCTGGCAATGCATGCAGGCAGTCGCGCGCTGCTTTTAAAAGAAGAGAGCAAATGAATTGCTGATATAAATGATAGTAATTAGTTTTCGTCTGTGCTTTTCTTGAAAGCTTTCCTGTCTTCGTTAAACTAAATGTCTCATCGGGGATCACATCATCGTTTACTAGCACCTTCAACAGTACTTCACTTCTATCAATCGGCACAAGCTCAACTACGGCACCATATTCATTTGCAGCAATGAAAAGATCTGTTTCAGCGAGCAGCTCCTGATACATTTCTACACCGCCCGAAGCAAGTGTTTGTGCTTTATTTACACGGTTAAGCCATGAGGCATAATTCCCTTTGTCCTCTAAGACGGCTTGATCCACCTTTTCCTCTAACCCGGCACGTTCCTTTGCTTCCTTTTTTAATAGTCGCGAGAAAAAGGACGGCTTATATTGTTCGACATCTCTTCGTGCATCCGTCTCGTGTGGCCCCATTTCACCTATTGAAAATGGCGGTGCTTCACTTGCTTTTTCCTTCCAATTGATCGGTTCTGATACTCGTAAATGGAGGTGTTGTAATGCTTTTATGTGTTGTTCGTATTCTTCTACAAGCTGAGAGGTTTCATTAGATTGATCCGTTGCGTTCTTGCTCAAAGCCTGGCTTGAGTTCGTTTTCCTTCCTTTCCGAGAGGAATGAGACTTAGAGTAGGACATGCCGGTCCCTGGTATTCCAGCAGTCGTTGTCCGTCTTCCGCTCGTGTTGATAGAATGTCTAAACCCCTTTCCTCCTACACTTAATCCAATTGATTTTTTGCTGACATTTATTCTTACGCCTGGAGCGATTTTCTTACTTCGCCGAAATCTGAAGGCCATTGCAATGCTGCTCCCCTTTCAATAGAAATATCCACTATTTATGTACATTTTTATTGTCTCTTAATTTTAGCATAGATCTCTTTATTGAGATTCATTGATTACAATTATTGAAGAAAATGCCAAGGCCTTTAAATTTGTCTCCATCCAAGATTACTTTTCATATAAAATTGGTTTTACTGTATACATTTTGAAATGCTGATTCGTTGTATAAGTGTTGGGAGGATAAAGAAATGAAAAAAGAAGATGTGCTCGCCTCCTATCTTATCCAATTGGGAGAGGAAGTGTTTCGGTTGTTATTGGTGAGAGGTGCTGTGAAGGAAGATGCAGAAGATATTATTCAAAATACGTTTTATAAAGTGTATACGCTGCTTGATGATTTAACAGAAGGCAATTTGCGTCCTTGGTTTTTTCGGGTCGCTTTGAATGAACATATTGACTTGATGCGTAAAAAAGAGAAACAAACCATTTATTTGAATAATGAGATTTATACGAAGCTTGCGCATGCAGACCGTGAATTTGACGCGGTCTTGAATAAGGATGAGATCTTCTACCTTTTAAAAGAGGTCAAAAAAGAATACAAAGAAATTTTTTTGCTGAAGTATTATTATGATTTTTCTTATGAAGAAATCGCTGACATGTTAGGTGTGAAGACAGATACAGTAAAACAAAAGTTGTACCGCGCAAGAAAATTTATTCACTCAAAGACCGGAGGAAAACGCTGATGGATCACTCACTAAAAAAAGCCTTAAAAAAAGCAAAGCGAAAGCAACTCCTAAAAATTACGATGATTTCTATCCTTGTCGTCATGCTTTTACTGCCTGTCTTTTATAGAACGGGAAATTATTTTGCGGCAAAAAGTACGATGAGACTCCACGATGCATTAGTGATGCACCATGCGATTTCTCAGCCGAACGTGCATATGGATTCACGAGTGACGAGCAACCGGTCGATGTTCGGCGGAAATATTGTCACAAATCGCTCGAAGAATATTAATGGCTATGTTGTTCCTTGGAGTACTCTAACTAGCTCGTATGGCTGGATCCAAACGGAAATTGATTTTAATGAACTAATACCCGGATCTTACAGTTCTGATACAGGATTTTACGAGTATGATAAGCAAACAAAACAGAAAGTGGCAACCTTTTATCATCCATTAATCGAAGACTACCATGATGGGGTGCAAAATCAATTAGCAGCTGTTGCAGAAATGGAGAATTACGTGGCTGAAGTGGCTATTTCGTTTGACCGCCCCTACACATTTGCAGAGGTTCAAGGACGTATTCCTGACAACTTAAACATCGTTTGGTTGTATATGACCTCTGAAATTCGAGATGAAAGCATGGGTCCGGCTGGGATGCCTGTTTACGGATTTGCTCCTGGTTCCTCGCCTGATGATGATACCTATGCCTATTTTGTTGAGACACTAAAAGAGTATGATGACAGAGGCTATAATGACGCCATTCAAGAGTTTCTGAGTGAAAACGGCGATAAATCCATTGATGAAGTTGAGGTGCTGGGTGTAATGCTGACGGGTCAGACAGAGAATTTTGAAGCGTTAGTTGGTGAAGATTTCATCCGTGGTGCATCTGTTGGAGTGACTGCGGAGATGGTTCCTTATATTACGCCGGAGAAGTAAGACTATTAAAAGAAGCCTAATCCCTGCTACTAAAGAGAGGAATTAGGCTTTTATTCTTATGGTTATTCTTCAGGAAGCAAGACTACCTTTCCTAGCTTTCCTGCTTTTTTAAAATAGGCTTGAGCTTCTCTAGCTTGTTCTAGAGGGAACGTGCAATCAATGACGGGTTTGATTTTGCCCGCAGATATAGCTTGAAGCATGCGTCTGAACTCATCTCTAGTGCCCAATACAGAGCCGTAAAACGTAATATGTTTTAAGTACAGTGTTCTAAAATCAAGTTCTGTCTTTTGACCGCCAGCAGAACCAGATATACAGAACTTCCCGCCTTTTTTCAGTACTTCGAGGGAAGTTGGGAATAATGCATCCCCTACTACATCTAACACGGCATCAATTGGTCCGCCATTTACTTCGATTATTTCTCGAGCAAGATTAGGTGATTTATAAGATAATACATGGGTAGCGCCTAGCTCCTTTAATTGTGCTTCCAAACGCAGGTCGCCAACAATTGCAATCACCTTAGCGCCAAAAACGTTAGCCGCAATTTGCACATTAAGAGATCCCACACCGCCATTTGAGCCTGTAACCATCACAGTCTCGCGGGGGTGAGCTTGAATTTGTTCAACCATATGCCAAGCCGTCAACCCGCTAACTGAAAAAACGGCACTTTCGATATAATCGGCAAGCGGCATATCAAAGCATAGTTCAGCCGGCCATACGACGTATTCTGCATATCCCCCATCAAATTCTGAGCCGATAAAGGACATATCATCTGAAATATGTTCGAATCCTTCCTCTCCACTCGATTTAAACGGGAAAAGAACGACATTTTTATTGAGCATCGATTGATCTACAAGGCTGCCCGCCTTTACGACGGTACCGGTAATATCAGAGCCTGGGATGCGTGGAAACTCTACCCCTTCTGGACGCCATCCAGACTTAGAGCCATTTCCGTAAGCTCCTTCCCTCATCCAGATTTCTGTATTATTTATGGCACAAGCCTTTATTTTAATGAGCACTTCATTGTCTTTCGGTTCAGGAATAGCCCTTTCAACAATTTCTAATTTATCTACATCACCATACCCTGTTACTTGTACAGCTTTCATACCTTTTCCCCTCCCTTCGTTGGATAGTATAGAGTGTAGTACTTTTCGTTTAAATATACAAAAGGAATAAGATGAAAAAAATATGTAACATTTAAGTAAGCAACAGCTTCAAACGTTAAAAAGACAGCACTTCGTGAAAAGTACTGCTCTGGCATTGCAGCATTGACGCTCACTTATTATGGAGCTTAGAAATAAAACTCCCAGTACAGCATGTTTACACATAGAATAACCGTAAAAATAATCGTCATGATCCAAAATCGCTTTTCACGTTTATCTAAGCGTTGATTTTTTAATTTCACAGTTAAAAATACACTATTTATAAGAGCGATCACGATATAGATTAGGTTCAGAGTTAAAAAGGGCTTGAGAAAGTCATAGCTGACCATGGATGCTGTCTTGTAAACGATCCAAAGAACGTTTGTGAATATAAGCAGATTTAAAAGATTTTGAGTAAATAGTAATCGATGCAGAGGTTGTTTAGTCCATATCCTTCTAATAGCAGCAATTATCACATAGATGAATGAAAACAGTATAGCTGCTGCACAGAGAACGAGTCCGCCCCACTCTAGCACATGTTTATAATAAGGCACGTAAAGGAGATCAGAATAAGTATTAGATAACACGTTTTTCAGTTGTGGGTGCTCTGAATACACATCTAAGCTGTATAAGCTCGGGCTGTCCTCTGTTTTGTAGATGCCTGGTTCTAGCTGGGTATATTGTAAGCCATTAATAGCTAAATGATTCGATTCACTTTGTGTCGTTTTCCCTCTTAAAAATAACCCGTACACCTTGCTGAATCCAGAGCTAGGTAGCCTGGCTGGCTCATACACACCTTTCCACATAGATGACTCTTCAAGATTTCCGTTATTTTCAACATGAACATATTCACCAAAAATCAGTTCAGGTATTCCCGTTGTGAACGTACTTTCATTTTTAATGTTGGTTAACACGATCACTCCGGTACGTTCGTTTCGATCTACATAAAATGAGGAGCTAAAGGCTTTAGAATTACCGCCGTGACCATACACATGCTGACTTTTGGATGGTAAATAAAAGAAGCCATTTGCGATCCTTGGGATAGTGGTACCCGGATAATATAATGTTGTTTCAAACAGTTGATCAAGTGTCTCTTTATTTTTAAATAGAGGGGTATTATCTTCAGCTAATAAAGCTTGCATTAATCTTTGTAAATCTGCAGCTGTCCCGGTCGCACTGCCAACTGGATACATAGGGATTGAGTAAAAATTAGGTTCAATAAGCTGCAGTGCTGACGAATATCCCTGTACCTCTTCCCTCGCTTCTCTTACCCATTCGTTATCGTCTAGTGCTGGGTCGATTGCTGTTTTTGTCATACGAAGCGGTTCGAAAATTTTCTGCTGGACGTATTCAACGTAGTCTAGGCCGCTCACTTCTTCCACAATATAGGCAGCAAGACCACTTCCGTAATTAGAATAAGCAACCACATCACCAGGAGGAAATACCTGCTTTATATCTGCATTTTCAAGTACTTCTTTTAGGGTGTGCTTTTCAGGTGGATGATGAATCATTAAATCTGTATAGCTGTCATCAAATCCCGCTGTATGATGCATTAAGTGACGCATCGTGACTGGTTCTTCATACGTGGTTTTGGTGCGGAAATCATCTGGCAAGTACGTTTTTATATCTGTTTCTAAATCGATTTGTCCTTGCTCGACTAATTGCATGACACTGATCCAAATAAGAATTTTAGACACAGATCCCCATTCAAATACCGTATCCTCTGTAACGGGGATTTGATTTTCTATATCGGCGTAACCCTTCATTTTGTATATGAGTTTATCTTCGTCTATCACCATTGTGGCTAATCCAGCGATGTCTTTTTCGTGTTCTTTTAAATACTCCTCAACTTTATTTTCTATGGAATCAGCTACATTTGCAGATAAAGTTGAGGGAGAATCGAATGTAAATAAAACTAAGAATAATAGATAAAGGATGCTTACCTTGGAGAATTGATTGGTATGATGATTCACTGTAATTTTGTCCCCTTTTTGTCGATTAAACGATCAGTAGAAACTTGCTGTGTTCAGTTACATCAAGTTAGGGATGAAGACATACAGGAAGAATAAAAAGCCGAGGAGCCCAATTCCTGCGCCTGCTAAGATGAGTAGCAGTGGAGTTAATTTCTCTCTCATAGTTTCTCTCCTTTTATTACAAGGATTTGATAAAGTGCAGCTTATTGGTTTGGTGAGAATGAATTAATTGTATGTATTGAATTGATTATTGCTTTGCTTACCGTTGCAATTGCGTTGGTGTTTGTCTTAAATGCTCCTGTTGAGAGTGTAAGTGCGTCGATTCTCACTTATTGCGCCAGTATTGATACTATATGCGCGAATATAGTTTGTTATTGTATTCACTTATGTATTAATTGCGCCCGTTAATACCGGAAAGCTTCTTCACTCATCATTATTTAGGTCTTTTTAAACCTATACAAGCAACCTAGGCCCATGCCTCTCATAAGATAAACTAACGATTCTAAGTGAGGTGGTGGTGACATGAACAGGCAAATTCCTGCTACATTTGCTAACAATGATTCGGATAATTCGCTCCCATCTAATAACCAGCAGCCTGGTCCTTCACCACAAGATAATCCTTATAACGTTAGCTTGAGCCTGCGATTAGGATTAATAGCAGGGATTATTACGACCATTGGTGATGCTTTAGCTGCTTATTCAGCAAGGCTTGCTATAGATGAGGAGATCTCAAGTAATTTTGATAATCTTAAATCTCAACAGGAGCAGGACGAACGTTTTGCCAAATTAGAGAGCCAAATGGAGCAATTACAGCAGCAATTAGCGAAAATGTCCGATCAAAATAAGAAGTAACATCTTACTTATAAACGACTTCAAACCTCTCACAAACAACGGGCATTTTATAGGTGAATTCTTTTTCAATTTGATCAAACTCTTTTCTAAAAAACGTCTCATGCACATCACGCCAATAAGCTAACGACCGGTCCCCTTCGCCTTCTAAATACGCATGTTCTTTTGTCACTTCATCAAATGGAATAACTTCGACTGACGTTGTTTGCACAATTGCTGCGGCATCTCCTTCTCCATTTAAAATGATATTCAGCTGACCCACTTGCGGCAATGCTTCATTTTCGAGTTCATACAGCGTAAAGTTTGATGCCGTCGCTGTTTTCACTCCTTCAACGACTAATAAGGCAAGCTCATCTGCCATTTCCTTGGAATCTCCAAAGGCCCAGGCTGAATATTCCTCTGGTGCATTGGGATTGCTTTTACGGAAGGTTTCCCATAGTTGTGTAATAGATGTATTATTATTCAATTTCATTCACTCTTTCTTTATTAGTTTGTGTCAAAATCATAGGGTAGAATCTTATAAAAACCCGTAGCTTTTCCTTCAAATCCTCTGTTTGTATAAAATTGATGAGCACCGTCTCGCTCGTCACGATTACCGCTGTTCAATACTAATTTCACAATCTGATTTTCTATGGCCCATTCCTCCGCTTTATTAAGCAGAGCAGCCCCAATACCACTATTCCTGTAATTTGATGCAACGACGAAAGCGACTATACGTATGTAATGATCATTTCTTTCATAATGAGTTCCTAAAATCATGCCAATCATGCCTATAACTTCACCATTCATCTCCGCAACTTGGGTATTGTAGTCAGGATTAGCTTGAATTTTATTAAATCGTGTTTCCATCTCTTCACTAGTTGTCGGATACCCCAACTCACCCATTAGACTTGCTAAGCTAGGAATGTCTTTTTCGGTCGCTTTTCGAATCATGAAAGATCCTCCATTTCTAGCTAATACTTGTTTAAGGCAGATCTGATTTGTTCAAAATGGTGTAAGTCATGTTGTATCAGCCCTATTAAATAATCATTAAGAGTGAGAGTTGACGTTCCTATAATGAAGGACGTCTTCCAATATTCATTTGCAATCTCCTGAACATTGTTATGTAAATGAGTCCTAGTAGAAATAAATTGGCTGATGGTCGTTTGTTTACTCTGTCTCCTGCTTAAACTTGCTGATTGCTCATTTAGTGCATGCGCATCTGGTCCTATTAGCAGTGGCTTGTTAGTAAATAGGTAAGGTAGTCGTTTGTCGATCACAAATTGATCCCAAGGAATGAGGTGGCCAACTATTTCTGCGACAGTCCATTTTCCACTACTTATTGCGGTACGCCATTCTTGGTCAGTTAAATGTTCTAATGATTGGACAAACTCTATTGAATGCATAATGAGCTAAAACATAAGCTTTATCATCATGCAAAGCTAGTTCACCTCACTTCCGTTTCTCAAATCGTGTCAATATCAAGTATTTCATGAATCTAAATGATTACTAATCAACTCTTTCTCTAATACTTTAACAATATCATAAGCTCCATCAGACTTGTTGGAACAAACAACAATGGAAATTGAAGCTTCTGGATAATAAGAAGAGTGAAAACATACACCAGGGTCATAGCCCATTACATGATACTTCTCAACAGATGTTTGGTTCTTCTTAATCCATACACCATAACCGTAGTAATGAACCTCTTCTTCAACATTGACATGAGGGTTAAGCAGGAGCTTGGTGTGTTTCTCATTTAGTATGGAGTAATTCATAAGCGCATTCCAAAGTTTCGTCATATCGTTAACTGTGATAAATGCTCCTCCATCTGAACCACCCTTGACAGGTAATGAATAGATATTTGTCTTCCACTTTCCACTAGGTAAATCAATATATCCTATAGCTGTATTTTGGGGCAGCGCATCAAATTCAAAGTATCCAGAATCTTTCATATTATTTTTATTAAAAATAAATGTTTGGATGTAATCCGTAAAGGTAAAACCACTTGCTTCTTCAATAATTAATCCGAGTATGATATATCCTGCATTGTTATAATGAAACCTTTCTCCGACTTTTAATTTCATCTTTTTATTTTGAAAAAGAGGCAGGAACCCACTTAACCTCCTTAATTGATACATCGGAAATTCAGACCAAAGCTCTTCAAAATCGTCCATTAGTTCCTCGTCAAAATAATCTGAGATGCCAGAAGTATGGGTTAAAAGATCATGAACTGTTATGTTTTTATCAAAGTGCGGAAAGTCTACTTTAAGGCAATCAGATAATTTTGTATCGAATGATAGCTTTCCGTTCTCTACTAGCTGGCAAATAGCTATTGCTGTTAGGAGCTTACTTCCTGATGCAATTCCAAACCTTGTAGATGTGTCATTCTTAAGCTTTTCAGAGCGGTTAGCATGTCCAAAAGACGTTTCTACCAACACATTTTCATTTTCTGTAACCAAAATCGAACCTGAAAAGTAATTTGCTTTTTGAATATCGGATATAATTTTCGTTATGTTAGCCTTCATATTAAGTCTCCCTTACTGACTGGAATGAATTATTTCAGAAATCGTACGGTGCAATTCTAGATGAGCATTAAAATGAAAGGCTGCTAATACGATGAGCAGCAGGATAAAACCTGCTGTAATCCACTTTGAATAAGTTTGCGGTTTAATCACTTTTGGATAGATCAAGTTAAAGGTTGCTACGAGTAATGCGAAGATGGCTACGTTCAACTCCCATAGTTGATTCGCTTCTGTAATTGGCAAAACAATGCGTAATGCTTCACTTGTTTCCACTTCGAACTGGTACACTTCTTTTGTTAGATATCCCTCTTCAATCGTTATCACACTCAAATCATCACTTAAGGAGTACGCATACCCAACAGGATTAAGCTTGTTTGTTATAATAAGAACGATGGCAAGGACGATTATTGCCATGTAAATGATCAATAAAAGTTTTCTATTATTCATTTAATAAAACCCACTCACTTCTCAACATCCCCATCTTGATCGCGTCATAATATTCACCTTCTACGGTTCTAGCCTGCCTGATCCGTGCTTCTTCTTTCATTCCGATCTTTTCAGCTGCTCTCATCATCCGTATATTTCCAGACCAAGTAGACATTCCTAAGCGATGCAAGTCTGTAGTGGTAAATAGATAATCAATCCAGAGACGATAGGCTTCTGTACCGTAGCCTCCATTCCAGTATTCCTTGTCATAGATGACGATTCCCGTTTCCAGCCAATTTGTATGTTTATCTACCCAATAACAGCTGACAATGCCAATCAGCTTTTCATTAACATGAATGGTTAGTGCACTTGGAGTGTTTGGAATGATTTCATTAGTCTCTTGCCAATGCTGCTTAAATTCCATTTTTGAAATTACAGGCTCAGGTATGTAGGGTCCATTCCACTTTTTAGCGGCTTGTTCTTCTTCTACGTACTTCCAATAATACAGTCCATCTAGATCTTTTTCGGTTGCTTCTTTAAGAGTGACTAACTTGCCTGAAATGTTGATCATGATAATCCTCCAGCCATTCTCTATTAGTCTCCTATTTTATCGTAATAACCCACTTTTATCAAAGGTTAGAATAATATGGTATAATTATGCCAAGATAGGTGGTGTTGATTGATATGATGAAGTATATATGGGGGCTTGTCTCCGTCGTAGGAACAGTATTGATTTCTTCTCTACTGCTTTTATTAGGATCTCCTGTACACTCTTTTGCAGTGTGGGTATTCCCTCTAGGTGCCTTCATACTCGGCTTACTGTCTTCACTTGGCTATTTCATTTATTTAAGAAAGAAAAGAAAGTGGCAGGTAGGTGATTTAGTATTTGTTAGTTTCACTTCACTTCTTACTTTTATCTCGATCTTTTTTATCCATTTTCAAGCGACATTTATTTCTGATCATGGGTTTATTAATTATTTCGGCGATGGAACGCATATTAGTGATCCGAGTGTGGTATTAATGGCCGGGCAGCAGGTAGATTTCTTCTCATTTATGAATAATCTTTATACAGATCGAAACTTTCAACACCTAATACCTGTAGATCAAGTATTAATTGTACCTGCCCTATGGGTGGAGGTTGCTGGATATGTAGCAGGAGCTTTAGCTATTCCGTTTTTGTTGTCAGCAAATGTTTATAAATGCAAAAGCTGTACGCCAGGCTATTATTCTACTACTAAATTATTCGATGTTCTTCCTGAAGAATATGAAAAAGAGAGGGCAATTTTGCACCACTTATATCAATCAAACAGCTCTGAATTATCTAGTTACCTGATTGAAAAACAAATGACAACTGACCTAAGACATTCAACTAATAAGGTGACAATATATAACATTGCTTGTCACACCTGCAGCACTAGACACTTAGCAGCAAGACATTATACAACTGAAAAAGATGCACCACCTTTGAAAGTTGAGTCAGAACAAATTTAGTATAGAGCAATAGCTGTTAATGAAGGGCCTTATCTACGTGACAAGAAACCATGTATATAATATCCAAGGGTGCTTCCCTCTTCATTCTATGAATTACTCAACTATAAAATGGGTTAGATCAACGGTGATACGTTTGCGTTGTTTATTTAAAATTTTGCGCGTTAGTTTGTGCGTCTTTTAAACCACTGTTGCGCTATAACTGTGGCACTATATAGGTTAAATCTGAAAGACGATCACCTTAGCAGTGATCGTCTGGTGATAGATAATTCATTTGACAGTATCGTAGTACAAATATGACATTTTAAATGAGATAGCTCTTATTAAGCAAAAGAAAAACGTTCCTGCTTACAACAGAAACGCATGATTTTTTTAATATCAATTATAGAAGCTTTATGAAACTTGCTTATCCTCTTTTGATGCAGTACCTTCCATAGCACCACCATTTTTGCCGATTAAGAGCAAGTATAGAACGATACCGGCTCCTATTCCCCATGCTGGACTTACAAAGGCAGTGATCATCCCAATCGCTAATGCATATCCACGGGAGATATTATCATTTACCATCGACATCGCAACATAAGCACAGGCAAACCCTGTTAATAATAACGTAAGAGATAGAGCAACTGGTAATAACGGGACGATGAGCCCGATAATTGGCAATAAAAACCCTAATGGTAATGATAGTAAATACCAGCTGATGGTACCAGAGTAGATAGAATCTAATGCTTTTCGACCAGACTTGTAACGCTCCATAATAAATACTTGAATTCCCGTCCACATCGGGCCATGCAAGGGAATGAGCACCCCGCCTGTAAACATTTGACCAACGTTACGAATGGCTAGTGCCCAGTGCGTACGAGTGTGATTGACATCAACCTTTTCATCTTGTCTCGATTTAGATGCTTCCTTTAATAGCGAATCGGCTACAAGAAGGTCACCAAAGACTAAAACATAAATCATAAGGGAAATGGGAACTGCAGATAGGATTAATGACCATGATGGCATGCCGACTCCCCATGGAGAAACTGTAGCCAGCAATTCACCAAATTGCGGGATGAAGAATCCCCACTCAATCGAAAATGTTAATTCCCCTGCAAATGTTCCAACAATCCCGGCTACGATAAAACTTACTAGCATCGCATTGGATGCCATCAATACTTTTGCCTTCGTATTTGGTAAACGCCCGAATGGTATTGAAAACATGAGTACTAATACAACAATCCATGAGGTGATCAGTGTAAAGGGTAATGTTTGTACTCGATTAATCTCCGACATAAATGCAGCTATGGCAGCACCAAGGATTATCCCGGCTTTTAAGGGCCCGGGGACTAGTTGATTAAACTTTTGTCCAAGGCCTGTTATCGCGAAGAAAATAAATAAGAAGGAGACTACTAAAGTGATTGCTATCATCGCTTGCACGGCTTCAGACCCCGGTGATACACCACCTAAAAAGACTAATATTAAAGGGAGCGCTGGGGTGATCCAACCAGCAGCATAGGCATCTCCAAATAGTACTGTTTGCGACCATACCCAGAACAATTGAATCGTTAAAATCGACCATGCTACTTCGAAAGGAACTTCAAAAAATTGCATCATGAGCGGTGCTAGAGCTCCCCCTGTAGCAAGCGATAAAAATGCCCCTTGAATTGCTTCAGGCCACGAAATAGCCACATGTACCCCAGGTAGCCGCATCGTAAAAGGTCCCCACTTAACACCTGGCTGAATTCCGCCGTATGTACGTTTTTTTCCCATCTTTCAACCTCCCTATTTCATCATTATTTTTGTTTAGGTGCAAATAACCCCCCCATATAAGTAAACGCTTTCATTTTTCCTTGAAATTAAAAACTAACCGGTCAGTATGTTAATTTTATATTCACTCTAAATCTATTTGTTTACGATGTCAATAAAAAAGATTGAATTTTCTAATTTTTGTTCCCTTAATTCTAAAATGATAAATCCATTAAGGATCTAGCTTTTCTTAATGGATTTACGAACGATACAGACCTTTATGAACGAGCCTTGTTTATTTCCTCATCACGGAGCTTTTTTCTTAATAATTTCCCGACAGCTGATTTTGGAAGTTCATCGCGAAATTCTATAAAGCTTGGAACTTTGTAAGGAGCAAGTAATTTTCTTGCAAAGGCAATTACGTCCTCTTCAGTCGCCTTTTCACCTGCTTTTAAATTAATAAAAGCTTTTACAGTTTCTCCTCTGTATTCATCTGGAACACCGACGACAATCACCTCTTGAATGGCAGGATGTTGATAAAGGATTTCCTCAATTTCTCGAGGATAGACATTGAACCCACTTGCAATAATCATATCCTTTTTGCGATCGACGATATAAAAGTACCCTTCCTCATCCATTCGCGCCAAGTCCCCTGTATAGAGCCATCCTTCTTTTAATGCGGCATTAGTCTCCTCTTCTCGCTGCCAATAGCCTTTCATCACCTGTGGCCCTCTAACGAGTAACTCACCTACTTCACCTACAGGTACGTCAATCGGACCACGATCAGTCTCTTTAATTATTTTTGATTCTAACCCAGGAAGTGGTATACCGACGCTTCCCACTTTTCTATCTCGCGTTGGAGGATTAAAGTGAGTGGTTGGTGAGGCTTCAGACAGACCATAGCCCTCGCATAAATTACAGTTCGTTCTTTTTTCAAAAGTCTGTAGCTGCTCAATAGGCATAGCTGAGCCTCCGCTATTAAAATAGGATACTTGATCGAATCCGTATTCTTCTAATTTCGGATGACTATTTAATGCTACATACATGGTCGGAACGCCCGAAAACTGGAAAGGCTTCTGTCGTTTAACCGTTTCAACGACTTCTTGGAGCTCGAAACGAGGTAAGATAATTTGATTACATCCACATTTGAATCCCAAAAAGACGTTACACGTTAAGCCGTAAATATGAAACATAGGTAAAACACTCATGATTTTCGGATTGTCTGGGTACTCAATAGGTTTAAACATAAACTCATAGATTTGTTCTATATTCGTCATCAAATTACGATGTGTTAGCATAACCCCTTTTGACACACCTGTTGTCCCACCTGTATATTGAAGCATTGCAATATCTTCCACTGGATCAATCTCTACATGAGGTGGTTGCTCTGTTCCTAAGGATAAGAAGTCATTAAAAAAGAAATCATTCTCCTCTATTTCCGTTATTTCTGACCCCAAGCTTACAACGATGATATGTTTCAGATTTGTTTTTTCCTGAATTTTTTTGACGCGTGGATACAGCTGATCTAAAACAATCATGTATTCTGCCCCGGAGTCTTTGAGCACATGTTCAATCTCTCTTTCGATATACATCGGATTGACTTGAACTCCGATGCCACCAAGTTTTGACACACTAAACAACGTAAAGAGATAGTGAGGAGTATTCGGAAGCATAACAGCGAAGCGATCTCCTTTTGAAAATCCTAAACTATGAAGAGATGACGTATATTGCTTGGTGATTCCATCAACCTGCTCATAGGTAAAGGTTCGGTCATAGAAAGTTAAAGCGGTTTTGTTCTTGTATTTTTCAATCGATTGGGTAAATAAATCATTTAACGAGAGATCGTTTACTTCAATTGTTTCTTCTACACTTTCATGATAAAGCGATAACCATGGCTTATCGTTGTAAATGGACATAGTGATCCTCCTTGTATTAAGTCGTTTCAAGATTACTGATCGTAAGCTTTCGTCCATCACGTGAAAGTTGCCTTCTAGTTGGATGATATCTTTTCTTGGTAATACTTGTTTAAACGTTCTTTCATAAAATCTGGCAGGGATTGAGTTGTTTGCGAATGAAAATCAAAATGGACCACAGCTGCCCGGCCTCTCGCTACAACTTCTTTAGCGGGATTAAACACTTCATGGACAATATGGAAGCTAGATGTACCGATTTTTTCAACCGATGTCTCTATCGAAAGAATTTCGTCAAAATAAACTTGTTTAATAAAGTCACATGAAGTTGATGCTAAAATGATATTCCAATTTTCGATTGTCATATCTGGATTGAGGGCTTTAAAAAATTCTACACGTGCTTCCTCCAAATAGATAAAGTAGCTGACATTGTTAAGATGACCTAAGGCATCCGTTTCACAGAAGCGCACTTTTACATTGGTTTCGAATTTCATTTCTGCCTCCTTAGTATAATGGCGTTCTGAACACTCACATTTATATCCTTTGCAACTAAAACATACCTACTAGTTAGTATGTTTTAGTTGCGTACGTTCATTTCTCTTTCCTTTTTGTTATTCTCTTTCAATCAAGGTAGCAATCCCTTGCCCTCCACCTATGCAAGCGGTAATTAAGGCTGTTGATTGATTTCTCCTTTGTAATTCATAGATTGCCTTCGTTAAAAGAATCGCTCCTGTTGCCCCTAATGGATGTCCATGTGCAATCGCCCCACCATTAACATTTAATTTTTCAGGGTCAAATTCTAATTCGCGATCACATGCGATAACCTGTGCTGCAAACGCTTCATTTAATTCGATTAAATCGATCCTATTCAATTGAATTCCTGCTCTGTTTAACAGCTTTCTGGTCGCTGGTACTGGCCCGATCCCCATAATCGTAGGGTCGACACCACTCACCGCATAATCTAGTATGACCGCTAAAGGTTCTAACCCGCAAGCTTTTGCTTTTTCTCTAGACATGATCACAACAGCACTTGCAGCATCATTTAATCCAGAACTACTCCCTGCGGTTACAGTCCCATCCTTAAGAAATGCTGGGGATAGCTTTGTTAAAGCTTCGAGACTGGTTGAAGGTCGTGGATGTTCATCGGTATCAAATGTAATACTTTCCCCTCGTTTAACAGGGATCTCTACCGGAACAATTTGATCTTTAAAATAAGCTTCTTGCATAGCTCTAGCCATTCTTTGTTGACTTCGCACAGAGAATTCATCTTGTTCTTCTCTGGAAATACTGTATTTCTTTGCAAGATTTTCGGCTGTAATCCCCATAGGCGGGTCGCCAATTTCTTTAGGTGATAGTTGAGAAGTACGGAATTTAGGAGGAACTGGTGAATAGGTTTTCGTTGGACGATCCATTAAGTAAGGTGCCCGACTCATGCTCTCGACCCCGCCGGCAACGAACACATCCCCATCACCTGCTTTAATCGCTTGTGCTGCAAGGTTAATAGAATTAATACCAGATCCACATTGACGGTCAATCGTTAGACCAGGGATTTCTAAGGACAAACCTGTTTGCAGAGCTGTTAAGCGAGCGATATTACCGCCACCACTTAACACATTCCCCATAATCACGTCATCCACCATTTCGGCTGAAATCGAAACCCGCTCAAGCGCTTCTTTAATCACAACCGCTCCGTACTGATGGGCATCTAAACCTGCTAGTGCACCACCTTGTTTACCTATTGCTGTTCGAACTGCTGAAACAATCACTGCATCTCTATTCGACATCCTTTTCCTCCTTCTATCAATTTTTGAGGTCTTCATCTTTACCTTTCTAGATAATTGAAACAATTCCTTTAAATTTATATGCTTGTTCTATTTAAATAAAATCATTTCACTCAAAAAAATTTCTTATTCCAACAATAACAACCTACCTCAGTTGGTGAGGTAGGTTGTTATTTCAATTGGATTACGTCCTACAAAAGGTTCGATAAGGACGATCTGATTGAGGGAGCAGTGTGGCATACTCATCTCTACGCTTATTTCTTTTTGTGAAAACGTTTCTTCGTACTTCAAATAATAAAACTCTTCTAGATCTTTATCGGTTGCTTCTTTAAGAGTGACTAATTTATCTGTTAATTTAATTTAAGAATCTTCCTCTCTTAGAACCTCATTTACTCGCTTCAACCAATTGTACTGCAACTCTAATTGTTCATAATAATGCTCTTGAATCAATTGATTGATTTTATCATTGTATTCTTTGCGTTGATTCAACTCTTCACTTAATTGATTCATCCATCTTCCAATATGCTGCAGCACGTTTGATTTATCTGCATGCTCAATATAAGCGAGAGCTGGATAAAGTGTTCTTGCATCTGTTTGCTGCTTTTCAAACACTGATACAATCGATGCTTGGAGATGTTCTTTTCCAGTTGGTGTGATTTCATAAATCGTGCGGTTGGGTCGATTATTCTCTTTCTCCGATTTCACTTCACGAATGCATTCTAATTTAGTTAACGTTCGGATCGCTTGATATAGGTTGCCATCTGTAATCAGAATTAATTTATTCCATCCATCTTTATAAAGAGTTTGTTTGATTTCATATGGGTGATTCGGCTTCTTTTTAAGTGTAGCCAACACTAGAATTTGCATGGACATAAGAACATTCCCTTATTTAAATTATAGAGCAGAGAAACCTCCGTCAATGACAATTTCAGCTCCTGTAATATAGGATGACTCATCAGAAGATAAGAATAGAACGGTATTAGCAATGTCTTCTGGTTTTCCTAATCTGCCTAGTGGTGTTGCTTGAATAAGCTGGTTCAACATTTGACTTGATGATTGCAAGGCTTGGGTCATCGGTGTTTCAATCACTCCTGGGAAAATAGCATTTACTCGTACTCCTTGGCGGCCGTAGTGAGTAGATGCTGCCTTAGATAAGGCTCTCACCGCCCCTTTTGAAGCGGAATATGCATTCAACCCGAGTCCGATTTGAGCTGTATAACTAGAGATGTTTACGATTGATCCTGCTTTCTGTTTTTCCATAGTAGGAGCCACATGCTTAATCCCTGCAAATGGACCAAAGCTGTTAATACGCATCATCACATCCCAATCGTTGATTGATATTTCTTCCAACGGCTTCTCACTTGAGATTCCTGCATTATTAACTAATATATCTATTCTACCAAATTCATCCTCTACCGTCGAAGCGAGTGCTGACCAAGATTCTTCAGAAGACACATCAAGTACCTTCGCATGGACAAGATCCCATTTTGCCACTTCTTTTAAGGCTTCTTCATTGATATCAGCTGCAATTACCGTTGCACCTTCCTATTTAAATAATCGTACAATCTCTTTTCCAATCCCTGATGCTCCACCTGTTACAATCGCTACTTTATCTTTTACTCTCATTTTTAATCCCCCTGGACGTCTTTTTACTTTGTTCAAATTACTTTGTGCAAAGTATAAGTATAGTATAAGGCCTTCACAGCTTTTCAAAGGAATAGTCTTGAAGGATTAGCATGTTTTGCATTAAAAAAAGAGCTGATGTGTGTCAGCTCTTTTTAGGTTTGTTGATTGCGCCTTTTGAGAGGTTAATTGTGTTGCTTGAGAGAGCTATTGTTCTGGTCCACTGTTTTATTGCGTCGATTGGACAAGTATATGCGCTGATGTGGTTCAATTGCGTCTATTCAGCTCAGATATGCGTCAGTTGAAAGCTTGATTGTATATACTTTCTGACTAATTGCGCCCAAGCACGAGACCCCTACATTAAACCACCCCGCCATTACTTTTGTTCCTCAGGATAGATCAATGCGTGATCAACAAAAATTTTGCATTGAATTTTAAAGGTGCCACCAACTGTTACTTTTATATTTCTTTTCTCGCCGTTTTGATCAGTTAACTGACCTTGTAAAGTGGATCTTAATGAGAGACCTAGGTTTTGATCTTGTAAATTCCCATCTACATAGAGCTTCTCCCCGCTAAACCAGCTATTTTCGACTCGGATTTGACGTCCTTCATACGTTGCTTCAAATACCTTTGTCACATTAATCACTCCTCCACTATGTTTCTCTCTACTTATTTGCCACTATAATTGTCACTTTTTTAACAAATGGCTCGACCATATAAATGGCTTCCTCACGGGAATTATAATCGACCAAATGGAAATCTATATGATAAACCATACCAGATTTTTGGAAACTTAGTCTAGTTATATTATAGTTTTCTTGTTCAAAACATCTTTGGGTATACTGGTTTAAATTATTTATCTTTATCCTTCAAATAACTTCAATAAAAACTGTTCCGTTATTTGTTCAAAATACAGACCGTAAGATTCGTTTGGCAAATTGCTTGTAAATACAGCGACAATATCGAAATGAGGAATGACGATCAGTTTTTGTCCAAATGCACCTGAGCCGTAGTAACTATGAATCAACTCGCCTGTATCGAGATGCAGCGTCTTAACCCACCACTGGTACCCATAATCTCCGAAGCCTGCTGTATTTAATTCTGTCATAGTGTGATAAGCAGTTGAAGTTTCCACCCATTCTTGAGGGATGAGCTGATCTCCTTCCCACCTACCACCATTTAAGAATAAATAGCCGATTTTTGCGAGGTCAGCTGGCGCCATTTCCATCTTATATCCACCAGTGTAATATCCATTAGAATCAATGTCCCAGAAATAGTCCATCGTCCCAATGCCTAGCTGTGAAAATAAATGCTCATTCGCAAATTGCTTTGTTGACTGACCTGAAGCTCTTTCAATTATGACAGATAATAAATGAGATGATCCTGTATTATAGTTGAATTTCATACCCGGTTCATATGCTAGTTCACGAGAAAGAATGAACTCCACCCAATTCTCACTAGACTCTAGCGGCACCATGATCTCATTCCATGAGGTTGTTTCCGGCCAATCCAAACCATCTGTCATGGTTAAGAAATGCTCGATGGTCCAATTCTGTTTACGCGTGTCCTCTTGATCTAGTATTTCTGGAATGAAATCTGATGCTTTTTGATTGATTCCCTCAATATGGCCTTGTTCAATCGCTATGCCGATTAAGGAAGAGGTAATACTCTTTGCAACCGAATTGATCGGAGTTCGTGAATTGTCAAAAGCTATCGATTTGTAATATTCCTCCGCTAAATAACCGTCTTTGATCAACAGCATACTGTACACATCTTCGTGACGGACTTCATCTGTTAATTCTTTTAACACCTCTTCATTTAAGCCCAGTACAGCAGGTGATTTCGTTTGCCAATTTTCAGTAGGATAGTAATCTCTTTCTTTGTCTATTTGCGTTCTTACTGCTTCAGCCGGGAAGTCTTCTGAGGCTGGCAATGAGGAGGTATTAGCTTCTATGCATCCAGCAAGCAGCAGAGGCAGGAACGTATACACTAAAGCTTTATGGATTTGATTCATAGCAGCTCCTTCCTTAAATATATTAAATTTAACTTTATTTCTATTTAATACCTATACGTATTATTTGTTGTCGTGGTTTCAGGTTGGGCGTAATTCATTATCTTTCTTAAATTGAAAAAACAACAAAAAAGCTAAGAACATATCACTCTCAGCTCTTCTACCCTTTAATTTAAATGAATGTTTTCTAAATAAATCTCCCCTGCTTCTCGTTCATCACTCGTTTCAAAAACAATTCCGTTTGTATCTAGAAATACATAATAAGGAGCTTCAGCTATCGCTAGTTCAGAGTATTCTAAGTTAAAGTTTTCAAGCGACATCATGGTTCCGAGTGTTAAGTTTGAATTTTGTTCATACCCTCTCATAAATTCAGGTATCCTATGCTCTGTATGTTCGTTTGGATAAATCACTACATAAGAGTACTTCCCGTCTTCTGCCGGAAGTAGCTGTGGATATGAAAACTGGCTAGTATTTACTTCGTTCTTACAACCTGAAACTAAACAAAGAACAATGATTAGAAGAATAAATTTATTATTCATAAACGTCTCCTTTATTATAGGACCAAGCTCAATTCATAAATTTACTTCTCAGCAGGTAAACCACTTCATACTTTTCAATCTCATGTATCCGTCCTTCCACATCATGATAAAATTCTGAAGAAAGTGAACTCATACCTGCTTCGTCCCATGAATAACATATACTGCCTAGAACAAGCTCATCGTTTGTAATATCGATCTCTTCGTTAAGGGTATCCCACACTGTTTGCATCCCTTCTGAGTCTTTATTAGAAATGATGTCAGAAAGCGCAGAAGATCCTGTACTTCCATTACTGGAAATGCCTAAACGAAAAAAGGCTTCGTTAGACTCTACACTTGATTGATTAGTAGTAAAGAAAATAGAACCGTTCTCCTCAATCTCCGTTCTAATGTGACCTATTGGTTCATCAACCAACTTCCCAAATTCATATTTTTCAATCCAAACATCTAGTTCGTTAAATTCACTGCCGGTAGTGAAGTCAAAAATAAATGTTTGATCCGTTGTTGCCGAAAGGATGGTTTTTTCTCTTTCGGTTAACTCTGCATTTACAATTGTATTTGAGGGTACGTCATTATTCCCACAAGCACTTAAAACAAAGGCTGCTAATAGAACTGTCGTTATTAACTTTTTCATTTTGATTCCTTTCTTCTAGAGCAGGTAGTTAAATAGAATAGTATATTCCTTATTTTAATATTAAATGCTATAAAAGCAGTGAATAATATTAACATATTTTGTTCTATCAGCAGCTAATGTATTTATACTTTCACCCTTCCAACTGCATTATTGCTCCAAAATACTGCGAGGCAGTGGTAAATGTAATAAAGGCAAACAGTTCACTTATTTCTTCTTGTGAAAACGTTTCTTCAATTATTTGAAACTGTGAATCTGAGATCGTTATGTTTTGTTTTAAAAACACTTCTGCTAGCCCGACTGCTATTGAGGTTTTTTCATCAAATTGCATAGCGTTTGGTTTTCCCTTTGCCTTACAATACTCACACCCGTTGCCCTGTGCTAATGTTCTTCTGACTTGTTCTTTTAGATCAGCAGAGATTAATGCATCCCGCTCTAATACATTACCTAAATTTGACCATGCATTCATCACTTCGGGGTTATGTCCCAATAGTCGTTGAAATGGTGTTCTGCCTGTTTTTGATTCCGTTATCCTTGCCATTTAGATCTCCTCCTTGTATATTCATTATAATAATTCGATAATACAAAGCACATTAAATAGTAAACGTATAATCAACATTTACTTATATAATTTAATTAATTCAAGGAGAATAACATTAAATGAAAATTGATGAGATTGATCGAAGGATATTAGATGAATTAAAGCAGGACAGCCGCCTTTCAATGAGCGAGCTCGGAAGACGAGTAAACCTCTCATCCCCATCGGTCACAGAACGCGTGAGACATATGGAATCATTTGGTATTATTAAAGGCTATACCTTGACGATTGACTATGAGAAATTAGGACAGTCTATACAATGCATGGTTGAAGCGACGGTTAAAAATGGAGATTATATTGGATTTAAACACTATATTCAGTCCCTTTCGAATGTAGAGTTCTGCTACCGTATTGCTGGCCAGGCTTGCTTTATGATGAAGCTGCATTTTCAAAGTTTTAAAGAAGCAGAACAATTTATAGAAGACGTAAATCCCTATGCACGTACAGTCACGCATTTTATTTTTTCAGAAGTGCCAACGGAGGTTAAGATAAAAGGCGAGTAATAAAAGAAGAGTCCACTTACTTAAGTGAACTCTTCTTTTACTTTTCTTCATATTCGTGATCTAAGATACTCATAAAGACATCTGTTTCATATTTACCATTTATCAGGTTCCTTCACATTCTGCCCCTTCCAATTCATTTACATTCAAGTGTATTTCCAGCATCTATTACAATATAAGCTAATTCTCCACACTATGTATTTGAAAAAGCTAAGCATTATTGAGCCTACTATTATCAACAAATGATTTCATCCACAAATTAGTTATTTTTTACTCTAGTTCGTCTTCTCTTACCCAAAACAATGTTTCTCCATAGAAGCTGCCATAGCTGCTAGTTGAGCCATTTGGCGAAACACGTTCGCTTATTTTACCATCCTCACTATACGGTATCCAGCCGTAGCTTAAGCTGCTCCTATGAAAATGGTTTAAGAAAAAATCATCCGTACTTTTAGCGCCTTCAACTTCTAAATAAGTTTCAAGAAAAGTAATCCACTCTTTTGGCAAGCGTTCTACACCGTATGATGCCTCATCAAGGTTAGTTTCAATTTGATGCTGCAGCTGGACTCCAGGTGTATAAGTATTTGTTTGGTTAAAGTCACTTGATCTAAAACCCCTGCGATTCATGAGGTACAAATCGATTTGTGAAAGGTCATTAACTGGATCAAGATTCCATGTAATATAGAAGGTGTTTGGGTCGTTAGGATCAAGCTGCCATAAATATGGATCTAACATTGTATTAAATCCTTTCATCTCCCAATTACGTTTCTCCCATATCCAAAAACTGGTTCCGTAAATTTGATCCTGTGCAAATGGTACAAACACATGTGTATCATCTAAGTAGATCGTATCTAGAATTTCCAATGAGTCAAAACCATATTGTGGTTCATTTATGATGTCGATCCTTTCATCTTCTGATAAAAACTCCGACGGGTTTGAAAAGTAGTTATAATATACACTAGCTACAATGATCATAGCTATGATGCCACTAAGTGAGATCCATACTTTCTTCATCATTCCATTCCCCCGCCCTTCAACACGGAGTCATCCGCTTGGAAATATCTCTGCTCGTCGGGCAACTCAATTAAAATGCCTTTTCCATCTCTCTCCACATATAGTATTGCAGGCAGTCCGCTTCCCCATTTCGTATATGTGCCCGTAAGCATGTATGGAAATTGCTCGTTTTGTTCTGATCGTTCTCCATAGGCTATTTCTTCGTACCAGCTCAAATCCATTAATGAGGATTCCTCAAACAAAGGGAGTTGTTGCTCTAGACTCTCCATATCTAACATGACCTCATCTGCCGAGGGATGGGTTGCCATCAATTCAGCATGTTCATAGTTAGCTATAAACGTTGTCAGATCATCTTTCGGGTAAACCAAATTATGTATAACTAGTGATAGAATCATAATGACAATCGTTATATAATTACTTAAAAATCCAAACCAGGCGAATGGGCGATACCTCTCCCATGCTCCGTTTTTTCGCGTTGAGGCATACCAAAGCAATAACCATACTCCGATAGGTAAAATAGGCAGGCTGAGATCGGTGTTAAACATCGTTGTATTAATGTTAAAACTGATAACCCCTGCAAATGCGGCTAGACATGCCTTCCAAAGCGTCGATTCCTTTTCTTGCTTTTGATAAAAATAATAAATGAAATAAATAAAAATACCCCACGATAAAGCCGTACCAACTAGATCGATCACATTCATTGGTACGTGAAGTGAAAACTGCATAAAACCCCACCTATATATCCTTTATTACTGTTTACAACCTTGAATACATCTATTGACCTCTGTATTTACCAAATAATTGAGTAACAAAAAAATCCCCTCCCATTTTTGTATAAGAACGAGATTTTCAATTAATAGTGTATATCCTGTAAACCCCTATTACTCTATCATTTTCCAATATATTAGTAAAACCTATTTCAGAATTATTTTTGTAGTAAGCTAATTTATCGATTAATAAAAGCTGTTGACAAAAGAATATTTCTCTAGTAGCCTTTTAACTGTTGTTAATTGAATACCTCGTTAGGTGAGGCTCCTGTGCTGGAGATACGCTGCTGCCCAAAAACGTCCAAAGACGCCAATGGGTCAACAGGAACCATCGACATAAGGTGGTTTTTAATGTAGCTGGAAGAAGATTCCTATGCCGCACAGTGCTAAAGCTCTACGAATGGAGGAAATTAGATGCATATTTGCTGTGTCTTTGCTTTGACGTGCTTGTTAAAGTATATACATAGCTTTAATTTGCTGTGAACAAGACGCCTTCATTGTAGAAGGCGTCTTTTTTTGTGGAATTAACCAGGTATTCTAACTAAACAAACATCTAGTATGTGGAGGTGGTGTGGATTGGATAGTTATTCAGAACCTGATTCAGCGTGTTCATTATTTAGTTTATACGAAATTAAAAGGATCAGGAGTACATGTCACACTACCTTTGCGAGGGAAATTCTAGATGTACTCCGATGTTAAGGAGGATTACTATGGTTAGATTAGATAATCAAAATCGTGAGAAATATGAACAAATTATTATAGAGACTCTTAAATTACAGGACGCTAAGCAATTTCGAGACGTATTTTTAGAGCTGCACCCTTCCGATCAAGTCGATATTTTTATTAAATTACAAGATGATTTACGTAACCAAGTTTATGAATATCTAAATCCAGGAGAATTTTCGGACATCTTTGAAAGATTAGAAATAGATCAGCAAAAGCGAATTTATGTTGAACTAGACGAAAGCTACTCATCAGAAATGTTTAATAATATGTTTGCTGATGATGTTGCTGACTTTTTAGAGCTGATGACAGGAGAAAAAGCTGAAACCATCTTACGAAAAATGAACAAAGAAGATGCAGATGATGTTAAAGAATTAATGTCTTACGAACCCGAGACAGCGGGTGCTGTAATGACCAAGGAATATGTAAGTATTTCTTCAGCAGATATTGTTTCAAATGTGATTGATAAATTAAGAAGTGCTGCTCCAGATGCAGAGACGATTTACTATTTATACGTTGTAGACGAACTTGAAAAATTAGTAGGTGTTATTTCGCTTAGAGACCTTATTACAGCGCAGCCAACGGATGTGATTGAAAACGTAATGAGTACTAGAGTTGTTTCAGTCACCGATGACACTGACCAAGAAGAGGTTGCAAAATTAATTAAAAAATATGATTTCCTAGCAGCTCCTGTGGTCTCAAAACAAAATCATTTAGTGGGAATTGTTACGATTGATGATGTTATTGATATTCTTGAAGAAGAAGCTACAGAAGATTTAGGTGAGATTTCAGCTGCAAAAGGGGCAACTGACGTAAATGTTAGTGCTATAACAGCTGCAAAGAAACGTTCGCCTTGGATTATTATGCTTATGTTTTTTGGTCTGATTACAGCAGAAGTCATCGGCCAATTTGAAGAAACCCTAGAAGCCATTGTTCTGCTTGCTGTATTTATCCCGCTGATTATGGATTCAGCCGGTAACACAGGGACTCAATCACTTGCAGTAGCCGTCAGAGGATTAGCACTTGGTACGATTAAAAAAGGCAGTATTGGAAAGATGGTTAGACGTGAGTTAGGAACAGGAGTTATGCTCGGGTTTATCTGTATGATTGTGTTAAGTATCACCGTGACGGTTATGTATCAAAATTGGATGTTAGCATTAATTGTTGGCTTCTCAATTTTTTGTACACTAAGCATTGCTACAGTCATCGGAGCAACAGTTCCACTGGTTATTAATAAACTGAAATTAGATCCTGCGATTGCATCAGGGCCTTTTATTACAACTGTAAATGATATTCTTGGCCTCTTGATTTATTTCTCGATTGCCACTGCCCTACTTGATTTCTTATAAAACTTGATATTGCTTCGTTAGGTGAGGCTCCTGTATGGAGATACGCTGATGCCCAGAAATGTCGAGAGACGCCAATGGGTCAACAGAAACTATCGACTAAGGTAGTTTTTAATGCAGCTGGAAATTTCCTATGCCATACAGTGCTAAAACTCAACGATTGAAGTGGTTTGCTATCTTTGATGAAAGGCACCCTTTATCGTTTGGGTGCCTTTCTATTTTTGGGGCAATATTTGGGCAATATAGAAAGGTTAGTGATATGTAAAGAAGGTGAACGAAATGACAAACGAATTAGAGCTAGTGATAAAATTATCTCTAGCGTTATTTTTTGGCATGTTGATCGGAATTGACCGCCAATTAAAACATAAACCACTCGGGCTGAAAACCTGCATGATCATTTGTGTGGCAAGTTGTATGGTAACGATTGTATCTATAGAATCATTTTATAAGTTTGCTACCCCTACTTATCATGCAATGGACCCTATGCGTCTTACCGCTCAAATTGTAAGTGGAGTTGGTTTCTTAGGTGCAGGAGTAATCTTACGTCGAAATAATGATGTGATCTCAGGCTTAACAAGTGCTGCGGTCATTTGGGCAGCCTCTGGCTTGGGAATAGCAGTAGGTGCAGGTTTTTATTTATTACCCTCTATCGCTGTCTTGTTATTCATTCTAGCCATTAACTTCATTCCGAATCTTATCAAAAAAATTGGTCCGCGAGCATTAAGTCAAAGAGATGTACTAGTTAAAGTGGTAATGGAACCTAACTTTAAGATGACTGAATTAATCCAAGCGATTGAACGAAAAGGTCAAGGGCTTAATGCAACTGAAAAAAGCGATATTGTTATTCGTAACTTGAAGCTGAAAGATCTCGATAATGGCAATCAACAAATAGACTTAAAATTATCTGCTCCTGAAAAACAATACACAACAGAAATTTATTACTTGTTGAAGAAAATTGATAATGTCCTCTCGGTTGAAATTGAGCATTAGAAGGAGGGATGACTAATGAAGAAAATAAGCTTTAAGAATCGTGAAGAATATACGTATTATTTATTTATGTATTTAAAAAACAAGCAAAAAGATCTGTTCCGAGAAGAGTTTTTGGACTTACACCCTACCGACCAAGTAGATATCTTTAAACAAATGAGTCTAGAGAAACGAACACAGGTCTATGACTATCTATCGGTTGATGAATTTGCTGAGCTTTTCACAGGGCTTAAACCAGATGAACAAAAACAAGTTTTTACTGAGCTAGATGATGATTATGCGCATGAAATGCTTTGTGAACTGCCTGCTGATGAATTAACCGACTTCTTTAATGTACTGCCTGAACATATTACGACCTACCTGTTAAATAAGCTTGATAAAGCAGATGCGGAAAACATTAGAAACCTACTCAGCTATAATGAACATTCTGCCGGCTCACTTATGACGACAGAATACGTGAAAGCATCTGCTCAGGACACCGTATCACTTATCATTGAACGACTGCGCTTAGAGGGTATGGATGCAGAAACGATTTATTATATTTATATAGTTGACGAGTTCAATAAATTAACTGGAGTCGTTTCTTTAAGGGAGTTGTTATCTGCTCCGCCTTCTTCAACTGTGAATACGATCATGAAAGAACAAATCATTTCTGTCTCTCCTGCAACTGATCAAGAACAAGTTTCTACGATTATAAGAGACTACAATCTTCTGGCTGTACCTGTATTAACCTCAGATGAGATTATTATTGGAATAGTCACTGTTGATGATGTGATGGATGTGATCGAAGAAGAAACAACTGAGGATTTAGGAGAGTTTGCTGCAGTTAAGGGTGCTCTAGATCTAGAAGTCACTGCACTAACAGCAACCAAAAAAAGATTACCTTGGTTGATCCTTTTATTGTTTATCGGCCTGTTCACTGCGGGGTTAATTAGATCATTTGAAGCTACCTTAGCTGAAGTGGCTGTACTAGCTATTTTTATCCCAATGATTGCTGATATGGCTGGTAATACAGGAACTCAATCCTTAGCTGTGGTAGTACGTGGCTTAGCTCTTCGTAAATTTGATCAAAAAACCATTTTACGATTACTTAAAAGAGAAGCAGCAACCGGTTTTCTAATGGGTCTAGTATGTGGGATATTAGCTTCTTTAATAGGTTTTTTGATTCCTGGTGGCAGTGCGACACTAGGAATCATCATTGGAGTATCCCTTTTCATAACTGTTCTTTCTTCAACATTGTCTGGCACACTAATCCCCTTGGTCATTCATCGTTTAAAGGTTGACCCAGCTGTTGCATCCGGACCGTTTATCACGACAATTAACGATATTATTGGTTTATTTGTATATTTTACAATTGCGACTTCCCTTTTACACTATATGTAATGACTGTGAAGGAGCTATTATGAAATCAGGCTCCTTCCCTCAATTTTCTAAAACGAATGCCTTTTATAATAGGATATTCTTTAATGCTAATAACCCGTATAATAAGGCGGTTCCAATAATTATAAATAACGCTATCATGACAAATCCATAAAGAAACCCTTTTCCCATTGAAAATAGATCGAGAAACATATTTTTAAATCCATTTACGACCTTAAACATTTAAATACTCCTTCTTATTCATTAAGGTTCACTGATCCCCATAGCTAGCAGTAATAATGCAGCTATAACAACAAAAAATCCATTTCCTAGCAGGCTGAAGATAAATAATAGATGGCGTTTCTTCATATACCAGGATACTAATGCGAGTGCGATCCCTAGAGCAGCAAGCATCCCGTGTGTTTTGATTATAAAATAAATATCAATATTTGGTCCTCTATAAACATAAAAGATAATAATGTTTGCCACGATAGGGATCAGAGAACAAACATACAGAATTATGCTTGCATGTGTTTTCTTCATTTTCCAAGCCTCCTTAAAAGGATAGGAACGGCAATAAGTAGAGCGACAAATGTCACTTTAACAAGTGATACTTGTTCAATCATCGGCGTGTGAGTCGATCGATTTGATGAGAAAATTGACCACCAGCTTGGTTCTGGGTATATAAAGGAGAGGATGACCCAAGAAACAAAGATAACACCTACGAAAAAGGAATAAATTTTCATACGTTTCCCCTCTTAAGGTCCGAATTCAATCAAGCCTGTAAATAATGCAACGAAAAGAATAACTAAGTAGATTGGAAATGATAAAGTTAAAATCAAGGAAAAGATCAGTAGTGGGCTGCGGCCATATTTTTTCAGTAAGATGCTTGTTAACGTAACACCGATGAACATAAGGGTAATAGAAATCATATCCCCCCACGCATGACCTGTCATGGTGATTCTGGTAAAAGGAATGAAAACAATACTGAAGCAAAGAATGCCAATGATGAATGCAATGAGCTCAAGCCTTTTTTTGTTAGGAATATAACTGCTATTATCCGCTTTTTCCATACATACCTCACCTGCCCCTTTATGATTCTATAAATATAGCATAAATCCCCTTAAACGGTATCTAAATATGGTAAAATAACCTTATCATTCCATTTTATTTTTGTGAAGGTTGGTTCATGACTAATGGTTAACTAACTTATTGATTTCGAATGAAAGGTGTAACGATCTTAATAAACCAAATATCTAATATTTCTTAATGAGGTGTTTTTTTGAAAAACGTAAATACAATCGCCTTTCTATTGTACTTCACTGCTATGTGCGCCATCTTTTTCGGTATTTATGTGCAGGTTCAGTTTGATACATCAAGTGACGGATTGATCTTGCTAGTAAGTGTAGGTAGTTTAGTGGCGGGATTGTTGTTAGTAGGTATAGCAGAAATGATTAGACTGCTTTCAAAGATTAGTCGGAAGCTTACTGCCACTAAATAAAAGGAGCTGAGGTGAGAATGTGAGTGATGGGAATCGTAAAATAATTGGTTATTTGTTTGCTGTATTAGGCTTTTTGATATGGTTGTACGTTTCAAGTCATCACTCAGCTGCTGGACATTGGTGGTCGGTATGGACCTTACCGGAGAAGCATAATGGTCTTCATCTTATAACCATTATTCTAGATCCAAGCTTCTACAAGATTTCTCCACCGAAAGTAATCATAGGTTCAGCTGTATTTATACTTTTAGGAGTCTTTCTTACGTTGTTGATTCCGAAAAGCCGTCAAAATGCATAATAAAAAAGCTCAGAGTATGAGCTTTTTTATTTTTATCATTCATTACTCTGTCTTTTCATTGACCAGCTCGTCAATTTTTTCTCTCATCTGCTCTCTATTTTCTTCATTTGCATTGTACAGCTCATCATACACTTCTTCACCGATATCATAGGCAGCTTGTTGTCTTTCGAGTAAAATATCCCATATTTCAATTGTATGAACTGGAGCGACTTTATCGTTATCATTAAGGTATTTAACTAGATCTACCATGTATAAACGTTCGTCCTGAGTTAAAAGGCGCCATTTTACTCGTTCATCCATAATTTCGACAGCTTGTTCGGTACGTATTGCCTCAATTTCTACTCTAGCGTCGGTTTGAAACATCATCCATGCTTTTGCGAGTTTGCCACTTCGGTCGAGTTCCGCTCTTAACTGTGCTTGATCATTTACCGTAGCAAATGCACTTCCTGAAGCTTGAGCCATTTCTCTTAGCTGCTGCTGCTCGTTTGCAGGCACATCGAAACCAATGATCGAAATAAGCGGTGTCACATCCAATTCACTTAAGTCTTTAACGGCCTGTACAGGATCACCTCCGCATGTGTCCATCCCATCACTTACAATTAGCACCATATTTGTCGCCTCTTCTGAACCATTTCGATAATCGTTAATTGTTACCTCTATTGCCTTTGCAAGAGGCGTCCAGCCATTAGCCATGACCCCATCAATCGCACTCGTGAAACTGCTTTCATCATATGGTTGAAGATCATATACACGGTCAATTCCTTTACATGACTTCTCAGGACTTTCTCCTACGTGTCCATAGACTCGAAGCGCCACATTTGCTTGATCAGGCAGCTCTTCGACAAAGTCTTGGATCGCTTCACGTGCTAGGGTCATCTTATCAACCCCATTCACTTCATCTTTCATGCTTCCGCTTGCATCGAGCAAAATTTCGACATTCAATTCCCTCTTTTCGGGTCCTAATTCTCCCTCTTCATTCGGTGCTAAGAAACTTAATTGCTCCCAGCGATTCGCTAGCAACCTGGGGTCGGGGTACGCTGGTGCCGTTAATGTTGATAAGTGGATAATGTATGTACGGATTTCCTCTGATGTAGCCTCTTCTCCAAGATTAGGCAGTTCTGCCAATACGTCTTGAAACTCTTTAGACTCTGTTGGATCAACAAGAGCAAATTCCCCCACAGGATACGTGAGCACACCCTCCATTGACTCTGGCACATAAGGAACCTCAAGTTGATTAAATATAAAATCGTTCGTTTCTTGTTCACTTTCTTCTTCTGTTATTTCTTCTACTTGTTCATTCTCATCTTCTACAGCATTTTCTACAGCTGAATGTTGCACTTCCTCAGTTTGTGTATCAGACGATTCTGTTGAACAGGCAGCCAGCATGCACGCTGCTGCTGTGATCCATACTATTTTCTTCATTCTATATATTGCCTCCCGTATCCCCGCCCATAAGTGTAAAAAATACCCACTGATTAGCAGTCACTTTCCATCGTAGATCATACCAAACCTTCTTACCAATACGAATACATTCGACAAACTTCGATGAAAAGACGTGACAATCAGCCTATCTGCACAAAAAATCCTAGATCAATAGTTGGAGGATTTTACATTGTTTTATTAAACCACCATGATACTAGAAAAAGACTGATCACTCCCCAGCCAGTTACCGCCATTATCCATCTAACTACAGGTTGAGGATTTGAACTTTCCCTCTTATCTATTTTCTTTTTTATTAAAATAAGAACCAGCCATCCGCCGAAAAAGAAAAGCAACATAAATGCTAGCAGTAGATCCATTGGGTATACTCTCCTTTAAATGATTTCCTCTAACCAGGCTTCAATTTTTTGTGAAACTAAATCTCTTCTCTCTATATAGAGCATATGACCTGCATTATGAATTGCAACAAATGATTTGTTTGGAAACTTTTCAAAATAATTCGAGTGATCTTGATACCCACAAATACAGTCTTGTTTCCCGACAATGATTAATACTTTGTGTATTACACTCGCAACCTTTGCTAATGGCGTTAGAGAAAATAAATAATGATTCTCTTTCCACGTATTGTTTATGACTTTCTTATTCACAAGCAATCTGCCAGGCTGTATTTCTTCTAAAAATCTTTTAGCGTTTTTGCCATTTTGATACGTCATTAATAAGTTATAAGCATTCTTCACTTCTGTATCCCATTGCTTAATAATAGATTCGTCTGTACGATCTGAAACAATTGTTTTCATTGGAAGAATTCTTTCTTTTAGGTGCAAAACAGGTGCTAGGAGACATAAACTTTGAACTTGATTGATATTATGATCTAAAATTCCTTGTGCGATATATCCTCCAAAAGAGCAGCCAATCAGAGAAAATAGTTGATTACCCAGCTTCATATTAATAAATTCAAGTATATTTTGAAGCATGTCATCGGTTGTCTTTAATTGATGAGAGGCGATGCTTTTACCGTGTCCTGGGAGATCTATATAAATTCTTTGAAACCCAGTACTTCTTTTGAACAGTGGTTCTAACCATAGATACATAGAGCGATAGTCTGTACCTAAAGGATGTAGAATTAAAATTGGAGTTCCTTCCCCTTCTATTTTATAGTGAATCCTCCCCTTAGAAACATGACAAATACCCATGAATTCATCTCCTTATTGCGTGCTTTAACATAAATACTACATTTTCTCAGTTAGCTATAACCTATATTATACATTTAGTGGTAATATAAAGGAATGAATGTTCAGTCAAAAGGAGAATTGTGATGAGTAATCGGATATATCTTGCAACACAATTTTCAGGGGCTGGATTCTTCATTTTAATGCTCGTCAAAGACTTTTTTCCTGCTGTTCCAGTTAGTATGACAGTGGCTGCCTTAGGCGTAGTTTTTTCTATTTTGCTTAGTGTGGTTTTCCGGCCTAAAGGTAAACCTGTCTTTCAGTCTGCTAAGCAGGAATTGATGTTTATTATCGTAACAAGCGCTGGTTTTTTCGGTTTGTTAGCTTTGCTGCCTATTCTTGGCGGGACATCGGAAAGAGGAATCAGTATCACAAGCCCAATCCTCTGGGGAGTATTTCTGATTAGCCTATTTACAGCATATAATCGATATAAAAAAGAAAGACAACAATCTACATTTCCGAGAGGAGCTCATCAAAATGAGTCGTAAGAAGATCACTGCTCTATGTATAGCGGGCTTGCTAACAATTCTTTCTGCAGGATGCTCAACTGGAGTGTTTCAATCTAATAACAATCCGACAATCAAAGCAGCGCCAAATTCTGATTATGTAAAGGCGTTTGAAGCGATGCATCTAGGAATCTTATTTGATTTTGAAGTTTTTTGTACCTGATGCCGATAAGAGATGGGTGAATCTTTGGGTCGAGAGATATCATATGGGTGAGTTAGATCCGGAACCTCTAACGCATCTTTCATACGGCAGTCAACCTTCAGATAAATCAGAAGGTCCTTTAGGTTTTGGGTTAATCAATCCGAATACAGAAGATCCTCTTATTTTTCTATACGCACCCGGAGTAAGTATTATCCCTTCATCAATCGAGGAGGAACTTCAATTTGAGGCTGGGATGGCGAGTACGTGGGATTATGCCATATCTGAAGACAAAGCGGAAAATGTAGAGCTAGGTGAAACCGTACTTTTAGCTGCTTATAGGCAGTCTTCTAACGGCTCGATCTCAGGCTTTAATTTTGAAAATGAGCAAGATCTAGAACAGATGGTAAAAAAATATTCGACGGTGTTGTTATTGAAAATGAAGATTGAAGAAGATATTGAGTGACTTTTAGGTCATGATTTTTACCCCGAAAACCTCCTAAACCATTTGTAAATAATGGGTAGGAGGTTTTATTATGGTTAAATGAAAGAATCTTAAAAATTTAGTTTACTTGCTACATAATATTTTCCTTCCATCTCATAAGCGATATAGCCAACTTCACCATCTGAAACTTCTCTTCCCTCTATTTGATATAATTTTGTATTTTTTGCGATCTCTTTTGCTTCGCCATTTTTCTCTACGTCACGATTAACAACAACTGAGATTTCCCCAATTTCTCCTAGGATCTCCTCTTCTGAGATAGGTTCATTTGTAGCAATGTATAGATTGTCGTTCCACATAAAATGAGGAGCGTCAATCTTATTTGAGCACCCAGCTAATAATAAGAGAATTATTAGTCCTATCCAAATCACTCGTACCAACGTATAAACACTCCTTTTCTTTTTCATTTCATTTCAAGGAAAACTTTATATTATTATACCTACATAAGGAAGGAAGTGGTAAAAAGATATTCTGTAACAAGCAATTTGCTTATGCATAATTCTTACTCTTGTTGAAGACACTACTCACATATATGTGAAGGAGGTTTTCAACATGTCCACTGGTAAAAGCCATAACCATAAGAGAAAAGGTCACCCTGGTGCCTTTCCTGAAGGCAGCGAAAACGTGCAGGCTAAAAACACGGATACTAAAACACCTGAAGAAGAAGGATATTTGTCTACTAAAGAAGCATTTAAAAACCGTGTAACGGAAGAGTAAGAATAGAAGCTGCGGCCTGAAATTGTATGATTTCAGGCTGTTTATGCGTTGGTTTGTTAGTTTATTAAGCGGGTTCCTCGCATAATTGGGCCGTTTGCTGAACCAGTTAAGAAAGTGCTGCCCACAATGGACAGCACTTTCATTATATAAACAACTGACAAGTATTTTTAAACGAACTTAGCATTTTATGAACGAATTTCCTAATTTTTAAACGAACTTAGCATTTTTATAAACAAACGGAGCAAATATTTGGAAAATACTTCTTCCTAGTCACCGGTACTACCCTCGTCTTTCCATCAAATTCATCCCCACTCCCATACATAAGACTCCTATAAGCAACAGGATGGAGATTGGTTCGGCGAGAGAGACGATTCCTCGGTCATAAAGAGCGGCCCCTTTTAATGCTTCCATTCCATACAGAATCGGCATGCCTTTTGATAAGGTTAACAGAATATCGTTTGTTACCGCTTCGATTGGCCAATATGCTCCGCCAAGCATCGCCATTCCACTTGCAACAATGGGTATAATCGCATTTAACTGCTGCGACGATTTGGAGAGTCCAATCAACAAGATTCCAACAGCAACAATGGTAAATGTGTAGCATGCAATGACAAACAGAACCGTACCTATTCGATCCCCTAAATCAAAACCAAATCCATAGATAAACAGGATAAATATTAGGATGATTTGTAAATATCCGATCACAAAGCTGAATGCTAAGTGGCCAAGATACACCTGCCACTTTTTAACCGGTGAAATGATTAAACGATCCCACGTTCCAAGCTGCTTTTCATCTACTACATTCATTAAACTATAGATAATCGTATAAATGACAAAGAATAAAGTCATTCCAACTAAAGCATGAACTTGCTCAAATTGATTAGAAGAAGACTGGTCCCCTCCTAATGCTGACGTTTTCACTTGTAATGCAGGCTCCTGCATGTATTCAATAACGTTTGATCGAAACTCCTTATTTTCAAGGGAAGAATCTAACTGCTGCAAGCGTAGTTCTTCTCGGTAAACCTTTTGTAGATAAGTTTCAATTGCAAATCGTGAAGGATCTTCCGTTGCTACGACAATCCTGTAGTCATCTGGTAAAAGCTTAAGTGCCAGACTTTCTTCTCCTAATGATACAGATTGTTTGGCTGCATTTTCTTCGACCCAAACAAACTCATAAGCATCTGATTCATTTAAAGTCGTGATCCAAGCTTCTTTTTCTTCTTCAGTTAAAGAGTCATCAGCAAAAGTAGAGATTGTTAGCTGGTGATCGCCCGATGAAAATCCTGCGATAAACGCAACAAAGATGATCGTTAAGACAAAGAATGACAGCACTAACATAGGAGATCTTCTGAACCTTTGCCATTGTAGTAAAAAGACAGATTTCATCCTACACGGACCTCCTTTTTGGAAACACAAGAACACTGAGCGCTAATAACACAACAGTGATTATCATGATCCGGAGTAAAAGCGGCCAAACAGCCACCATTCCAAGTCCTTGCATCCACTGCAAGTAAGCCGTTAATGCTGCCCCGTTCGGCGTCCAGTTTCCAATTTCGCGAACAATTTCAGGCATTCCTGTGGTCGGGAAAAAGCTTCCTCCGGCAAAGGCAAGGATCGTTACAAGTCCTCCAGCAAATACGTATGACACACTGTCTGTATCCCATTTAGTTGAAAGAGCAGTTAATAATGCGGCAAACCCTCCTACACAAATAGAAAGCAATAATGATATCAATCCCATGCCTGCCCAAAATTCCACTGATTCAAAGGAAAAGGATTGGAATAACAAGGCGGATAAACTAAATAAAATAACAAGCTGCAAAAAATGATATGACGGTAGCTGCGATTGCTTTTCCACTTAAATAAGCCATTGGTGATGTACCTGAGAGCATAATTCGGTGAAAAACATGCTGCTTCTTTTCTACAAACGCCTTACTTGAAATGGTTGAGCCTACAAATAGAACAAACATGACTGCCATTCCAATTGTGTAGTACTGAAAAGAAGATATCGGTTCCGTTGCCGTAATGGTTTCCACCCCGCCAACCTCGGTCGCTTCTGCTTCAGTTATTGCTGCCCCACTCTCCCCCGCTGCTTGTGCAATAGCCGTCTCAAAATTCAAGGTGTCAACAAAGCTTTCCATAATGTTTTCGAGCACAGTTGTTTTCAAGGAGTATTCATTTACGGTGATTTCTAACTCACTTTCGCTGCTTTTGTTTAGTATCATTTTATTTAAAATACGGTATGTGAAATTATTTGGTATAGTAATGATTGCATCAACGCTGCCTTCTTTTAATTGCTGTTTTGCAGCAGCTTCGTTTAGCTCGGTAATTTCTAAGAGCTCTTTCACTTCATCATTAGAGAATAATTGATGAAGCATTGGAATCGGACTGACTTCAGCAGCTGTTGCTCCTAACGTTTCTACTGCCTCATCAGGCAGGCCGCTCCCTCTCAGATCTTCAACAAACTGTGCAATCCCCTCTTCTTCATGATCATTTTGCACGATGGCTACGTTCATGTGCAGGGCTTCCGTATCTCCGCCAAGCAGTCCTCTTAATGCAAAGCCAAGAATTGTTAAAAGGATAAACGGCATGGCAAGCAGGACAATTAATTCACTTCGATCGCGGATCAGCACGAGAATATCTTTTTTCAAAAATGTACCCATCATATCCCCCCCTAGTCTCTTAGCTTTCTGCCCGTTAAGTGTAAGAAAACATCTTCTAAGGTCGGGACTTGGACGTTTACATTCAAAATATGCGCTTGATGTTTTTCTGCCTCTTGGAAAATCGTTGCTAAAAGCCTGCTTCCCTTTGGTACAATCAGCTTCAAGCCTTTCTCCGTTTCAATCGTTTGCCGGATGCTGTCATGCGTTTTTAAATCGGCAGTGAGATTCGGGTATGGTTTATCGAGTTCTAGAATGATTGTTTCTTCACCAGATAGAATGCTTTTTAACTCTTCTTTTGTGCCGCTCGCCATGACCCGGCCGTGATCCATAACGTAGACGCGGTCACACAGCCTCTCTACCTCTTCCATGTAGTGGCTTGTGTAGAGCACAGTCAGTCCCTTCTCCTCATTTAAATGACGCACGGTTTCTAAAATATGACTACGTGATTGAGGATCGATTCCGACCGTCGGCTCATCCATAATAAGAATCTCCGGTTCATGCAGCATCGCAGCGGCCATATTAATCCGGCGCTGCATCCCGCCAGAATACGTTTTAACAACCTCTTTTTGCCTTCCTTCTAGTCCTACAATTTCAAGCACCTCTTGGATTCTCTTTTCTAACGTTTTCCCTTTTAGCCCGTAGAGCCTGCCGAAGAACTTAAGGTTTTCATACGCCGTCAGTTCGGTGTATAACGCAATTTCCTGTGGTACGATGCCTAACACATTCCTCATTTTACTCGGATTCTTAATCACACTTTCTCCGTGCAAATACACCTCACCTGACGTTGGTTTGACTAATGTAGAAATCATGGAGATTGTCGTTGATTTGCCTGCCCCGTTCGGACCTAGGAGACCAACTGATTCCCCTTTATCTAAATACAGACTCACCCCGTCTACTGCAGGCTTTGTTTTAAATGCTTTTTTCAATGCTTCTGTCTCAAGCATGCTTCATCCCTCCCAAACAAAACTTCAACCTATGAAATAGTATATAAACGAAAAGACAGTGCGCACACTGTCTTCAGTCATCACTTATGTATCTACCTATGACTTGAGTCACTTTTTCTACACCACATTGTGGCGGATCGCATAAATCGCCAGCTGTGTGCGGTCACGTAAGCTTAATTTATCAAGAATCGCACTAATATGATTTTTGATCGTGCCGACAGATAAAGAAAGCTCTTCTGAGATCTCTTTATTGCTTAGCCCTTCGCCAACAAGCTTCATAATCGCTAACTCCCTTGGGGTAATGGTCGGGTCTACCGTGGCATCCTGCGTTTTCTGCATTAATCGTGGCATCACTTTTGCTGCAACATGCTCCTCGATTGACAGCCCGCCTGATAAACAGCTCCTGATCGCCCGGATTAACTCAACCGCATCAGCATCTTTCAGCATATAGCCGCGAGCCCCGTTACGCAGCGCCTGAAGCGCGTATTCATCGTCATTAAAGGTCGTCAAGATTAATACCTTTCGTTCAGGCCAGCGAGAATGCATAATCCGTGCTGCTTCTAGTCCGTCCATTACAGGCATACGGATATCCAGGATGATGACATCAAAATACTGGCTTTCACATAAGGCGACTGCCTCTTTCCCGTTCGCAGCCTCACCCGTCACCTTTAGCTCTGTATCTGTTTCAATCATCATTTTCAATCCTTGTCTGACCATTCCCTGATCCTCTGCTAATAAAATACGTACCATCCTACCCCTCCTTCCTATCTTGTATCGGCAATGTACCGCGTACAACAAATTGACGATTTCCTTGAAAGATTTCAAGCTGTCCTGAAACATTCTCTACTCTCTCTCGCATCGATTTTAGTCCAAACCCTTCTGTATAAGGCCTTTCTTCCTTTAATGGATTCGTGACTTCAAAGCGAAATACCTCCCCGGCAGGTGCTTCAAACGTAATACTCACTTCACGGCCTCCGCTGTGGCGCATCATATTCGTCAGAGCTTCTTGAATTGCTCGATAAACGGTAATCATTTGCTCATTAGAAAGAGCGGCTGAGAAGGCACCAGGTTTTAACGAAAATTGAATCCGTAAAAAATTCTCTGATTCAAGTTTTCTGATTAAATTCATAATCGCAGATATCCCGCCAACCTCATCTTGTTTTAATGTTTTAACCGCACTTCTTGTTTCATCCAAGCTTTCCTTGGCTAGTTCCTTTAGCTTTAGCAAATCGGATGCTGTCTGCACGTCAGCTTTAAGCCTTGAGACTTCGATCTGCATTAAGAGCGCCGTTAATTTATGACCAACTGAATCATGGATATCTCGTGCAATCTGGGTGCGCTCCTCCTGCCTTACAAGGTGCTCGCTTGCAGCTACCTGTCGTTTTACTTTACGGTATTCACTTAAAAGAGCTTCATTTCGCGCAGTAACCTCTTTGTGACTGTTGTAATAATGATAGAAAGCAATGAAGCCCAACCCGACCATGCTGAAATAGAGGATCAGAAACACTGCAGATAAAGAAGGATACCCAAGCATCGTTGGTGCCAATGCTACGCCCAATAGGAGGACACCCAACATTCCTGCATACCATTTAGGTACATGCAGCACTGCCTTCCCCAAAATAAGTGAATAAATGAACAACGTATGAGGATTAGGTTCAGTAAGCGGCTCGGGCCATAATGTCAGCGTGGTGATGATTGCTGCAGAAGCTAAGATCATCGTAAAGATCGTTTCACGTCTTTTATAAAGCGCAGATATAAAGAATAATGCAAAAAAGGCCGCTGTTCCAATCAAGTGCTGCGGAGTTATGGATGTGTGTATTATGGCCGCTGTCCAAGAGATGCCTAGTATAGCTAGCCATAACCAGTATGAAGGCATAGTGTTTTCCCTCCTCTCTGATGTTAAATATTTATTGGTAGATGTCTTTTTTAACCAGTTAATTGTAGCAGAGATAAGGGTGTGAGGGGAAGGTTTGAAGTAACATGTATTAGCTGAACATCTGGTTTGTAGCACCTCTATCCCTTTCCTTATAATCATAGTTCAAATGGAGCAATTCCATACGAACCTACTAACCTTGTTATGTCACCTGTGATTATATGGTAAATTTAGAAAGGTGTATTTCATTTACGAATTTTAAGATTAGGTGTGATGTGGGTGCAAAAACGTATAGTAGTTTTGACTATGGTAGCAATACTCGGATTGGTGAGTTATTTTACAGTAAGACTTATGAATAATGAGGCCACTGCTTTAAACGATTCATTTACGAAAGAGTTCATTGTAGAGGAGTTTGTAGAGGAGTTTGTAGAGGAGTTTGTAGAGGAGTTTGTAGAGGAGGATTTTCATTTATTCGAATCTAAAACTGGTCAATATCGGATGCTTTTTCCAAATGAGTTTCAAATGATTAGTGAGCCGCCGGAGTTTTATGGGAGGCAGGGAGATTATTATGAGCATTGGGCCGCGCAAATTTTTAATGAGAAAAGTAATGGAATTAGCTATTATTTCACAGTGAAGTTTAGAGAAGATGAAGGGGACTTCCATGAAATTCGGTTAAATAGAATGTTAGAGGATAATTCATATAACGGACTTTTTGAAGAGCTAGTAACAAAAGATAAAATTATCTCTCATGGCTCTTCGTTTTGGGATTCTAATGATCCAAGGGGCGACAAAAAAGATCCAAATAAATATAACGCAAATGTATTTTTCGGACTCATAGTTGATACTAACTCACATCGTTCAATAGTAATTAACTACTCAACAATTTGTTATAAAGAGGAACTAGGCTGCGATTTAAATAGTGATAAAGAATATGAGTTTGCTTTGAAATTAATGAAAAGTATTGAATTCCTTAACCCTTAAGCGAACTAAGAATCGCCTTCTATACCTTTATAACTACCTCACTCGCCCCCCACTCTTTTTTATTAGTCCTTATGAATCAATTTGCAACTATACTCTGCTGAATGCGTTAAAGTAATTGTGATTATATGGTAAATTTTAATAAATGTTATTTTTCTATGAATTTATGATTAGGTGTGATGTGGGTGCAAAAGCGAATTGGAATGATTAGTTTATTCTTTTTACTTGTGTTAGGAGGTTTTTTTGTAGTGAAAGCCATGAATGGTGAAGCGACTGCTTTGAACGATTCGTTTACGAAAGAATTCATTGCAGAGGAGTTTGTTGAGGAGGATTTTCATTTATTCGAATCTAAGACTGGTCAATATCGGATGCTGTTTCCAAATGAGTTTCAGATGATTAGTGAGCCGCCGGAGTTTTATGGGAGGCGAGGCGAAGGCTTTGAAATGTGGAATGCTATGGTTTATGAAGATACTAATGATGGGATACGCTATGACTTTAGAGTTATGTTTAGGGAGTCAGAAGCAGATTTAACCAGTACAAGACTAAATGTTTTACTGGAAAACAATTCTTATCAAAATCAATATGATGAATTAGATAATGATCGTACAATTATTTATCACGGTTTATCACACTGGGAAATGAATGATACAAAAAGTGAGTTTAGAGATCCGAAGCAAAGCCCGGCTAATAATTTTTTTGGACTTATAAAAGATCGGCATTCAAACCGAACGATAGAATTCGTTTATTCAACAATTTGCTATAAAGAAGAACTAGGCTGCAAAATAGACAGTGATGAACAGTATAAGTTCGCTTTAAAACTAATGAAGAGTATTGAATTTACAGGTCAAGGGGATTAATTATGAGTAAACCAACACTAGATAATAAAACCCGGAATTATTTAACCGAATTACAATATACTGATGATTTTACCGTAGAAGATGTTAGGACAATTATTCATGAAAGATCTAAAAGTGACTTATCAGATATTGATATGAGGGTTTACCATAGTAAAGATTTAAATATTGGAATAGAGTCAGGGTTTGATGGTTCTGCTATACACCTATATAACGAAGATCAAAACATAAATGAAGTATACTATATTTTTCGTGGTACAGCGAAATTTGAGGATATCTATTATAATGCTGCTGGAATTGCCACGGCTTCTAACAATGATCAAATAGAGGATGCGGGAGAATTTTTTAAAAAAGTACAAAATAAACTTTCAACAGTGAATCAAGAATTATATGGGGATGGTCATTCATTAGGGGGACATCTTATAACAAGTTTAGCATTGAATACAAAAGCTTTCTCTGATGTTAGAGGATTAAATGATGCCCCAATAAATGTTTTTCAGATGGCTACATACGATAGAGAATTCAATAGATATTTGGTTAATCACACTGGAGAATTCGATACCAACAAAATAAAAGAAGAAACCATCACAGCCCTTGCTCGTGATTTCTACAAGGAACAATCGAAAGTGATCAGCCACACTCGGGTTAAAGGTGATCCACTTTATTCGCAGAGCTTTCCTGGCAAATTGTACATTGGTGAGCAGATTCATTATATTGGCGATTTAGAGACGAGGGATTTTCCAGACGTTGGGCAGTACCCGTTATCTAATTTGGCTAAATACTCTCCTGTTCTCACATTAGATAAGCTTAGGTATGAATCAAAGGTTGGTTCGTTGTTTTGGCTGGTGCGGGAAACGGATCAACGCTTTGGGAGTGAAGGTGTGGAGTACGTCATGAAGAACTGGCAGGATATTCTTCGCCGCTCAGCTGCCAGACCAGAGGGTCAAATAGCTTTAGGAGCTTCTGGTACGTATTTATTGTACACAGCTCAGCAAGCTCTGAGAAGTCCGGGGATCTTATACCAGTCTTATGAGGTTAAGTCCAATTGGCACCTTGTCCATAACCACACTTTAGATGCGCTTATTTCCTCTTACAATGAACAACATGATACTAAGCAAACGATTTATCAAGTTCAAGATGTACTTTCTGGGGAGTATGTCCTTTTGAATAAACAGGACTTAAGGGAATTCGGGTTGCGTTATGAGCATGCGATTGAACAAAAATATCTTATCCTGCAAGAACTGAGGGCGTTCTTGCATCAAGAAATAGATGATTTGTATGATGAGGTCAAACGAGATTTAAATGCGAAAATGACCTCACTTGAATCCTCTCCTGGCTCAATCGTATCCACACCGAAACGATCCTCAGGAGGTGTCCTGGGTGGAAGTTTGTCTGATTTTAGAACGTTAGATCGGATTGAGTTTGATCGTTCCTTTAAGCCTATGGATGAAGCGATTACCAATCCTGTAAATAATGTGATCAATCAAATCGAAAATGAGATTAATCACCTAGAATCCTTCGTATCGTCGTTTCAGGCGACTTATCTTGAAATGTTTGCAACAGATGAATCAATTGCCAGCTCAATCGGCACTTATGCGAGGTGAATCTATATGGTCTTTAGACGTACCCATACCTTTACCAATCATTCAAGTTCGCTTATAGACGAAAAAGCGAACCGGCTTAGAGCCTTAATTGAGCGAAATGAAGAAGCGAATCATACGATTTATCAAGCAAAACAGCTGATTGAATCACAATCTGGTGAGTATATTGACTCCCTTTTAACCTTTTCCGATCAATATCAACGTATATCCACTCATACCAATCAAGAACATCTTTTATTCTCTGTGCCTGAATTTCAAATGAGGTCGCAGCATTTCTTTCAAAACGCACATAAGAGGCCATATTCGGTGTTTTATACGTACGGCTAAAAAAGGAACCTTCTAAGAAAGAGATTCCTTTTTACTGTTCTTCCTTTTCTATCACATCCGCTTGCCCTTCTGTTTCAACAACCGCAACTTCTTTTTTCACGTTTTCTTTTATATGCTGCACACCTTCAATTTGCTGCTTCTTAATCGTGACTTCATTTAATTGGACAGGATGTTTGCTGATATCTATTTCCTCTTCTTTCAATGGAATTCGTAACTCGTCCTCACTTCCCGCTTCGATCACCATCTCTTCTCGTCTAATCGGGACGGTAATGGTTTTTTTGTCTTCCACTATTTCCTTGTGTATCTTCACTTCCCCTGTTTGTACGCGTTCTTTTTTTATATCCATTTCCTCTTCACGAAGCTGCATGGTTTGTGAATCAGAAACCTGCTTACTTTCTGAGGATGATTTTTTCTTATACCATGTGCCCACGATCCCCCCGACAATAGCTCCAAAAATGGCTCCAGTCGCGACTGTCATATTCAAAAGTAAACTTAGGAGTCCTCCTACAACTGCTCCACTGATGATAAACATACCCATTGACATGCCTCCTGCAACATATTTGGCTATAGTTTAGCCTATTTTTATATCAAAAATCCCTACTTAACTTAAGCTAAGTAGGGAAAAAAGAGAGTGACTAACTAATCCTCATTAATCACTTCTGCATCTCCATGTTTTTCAACTTCAGCCACTTCTTTATGAAGGACATCATGCACCTGCTCGGTTTCCTCAACTGAGCGTTTGTGAGCTGTTACTTCACCTGTGACGACAATGTGTTTTTCTACATCTACTCTTTCAGCAGTTACAGGTATATGCATCGTCTCTTCTGCAGAAATAGGTTCTTCAGTTGGTTCATGGTCAACTGCTCTTTGTTCAATATGACTTGATCATGTGATACAGGAACATTCACTTCTTTTTCTTCCTCAACAATTTCCTTGTGAAGCTCGACATCGCCTGTTTCCACACGGTGTTTATGGATATCCAATTCTTCTTCACGTAGATCTAGGTGTGCCTCGTTCGCAAATTCTGTATCTTGCCCTTCCTTACGAACTTGTCTTTGTTTGTCTTTGTTTTGTTCTGGCTCTTCAAATAGGTCAAAAAATCCCATGCTGCATACCTCCCCAAAAGTGTGTGGATCAAACGTACATAAGTATTGTGACCTCTCGCGCAGGAACTATGCTTGGAAAAAAGTCCTTTGAGCGGTTGATACACCTATTGAAAAAATGGACTTTGTCACCTACATCCGGTTGGCTGTATACATATATTCCATATAGGAAACAATGGAGAGGACAAGCAAAGGGCAGGAGGGTTTTCGTTTGAGTAAATCAGAATCATCAAAGCAGATGGAACAAATGATGAATGAGATGAAACGCCGTAATGAAGAAGCAAAAAACAAAGCGAGCGAAGCATTAGGCAAATAAAAGCTGACACTATGTGCCAGCTTTTTCTATTCGCTTATCGGCTTGTCCTTCATTCTTTTCTAAGGCTTGAAGCGCTTGTTCTCGCACTTGTTTGTTTTTTAATTTACGCTTATTCAAATAATGGTTAGAAAGTTGTTTGGAGTAGGGTTTCATCGTAGAGGCTTGTCTCATTTTAGCGCACCCCTTTCTATTGGGTAGTAGAGTGAGGTGAAAATTTATTTAACAATTCGCAGCAGATCCATAACAGCTCTTGCGTTATGGTTACATTCAGCTTACCAGCTTCCTCTGAATGGTTCAATTTATGTCGGTTCGATTGATCTAGATGAAGAGAAATAATCCATTCCGTTCCATCTTGTAGCGTTCTTTTCCATGAAATAAAATCAGTGAGAATGAGCGGATTTTCTTGAGTTTTATCGATCGACATCACGTATTTATTTTTACCCTCGCTTAGAGGGATAGAAACATCAAGCTCTGCTTTATTCAAACCATAGGAATCAATAAAAGTTAAGTGGTCTTCATTTACTTTATATAAAGAATAATTGACACCAAAGTCAAGATTATCTAAGTTAAATTGATCGGTAACGAGAAGGTTCAGCTTTGCTTTTAATTGAAAAAGAAAGTCGATTAACAGATCATACTTTTCTCTGAATAAATCTGCCGAATCTTCTGTCTCTTCAAGTTGGACGAGCAGTGATTCAATCGCTTCATTTTTAAATTGGATTGCCTCTTCTAGCTTCTTCACTAAGCTTTCATATCCGCCTTGACCATCTGGCTCCGAGCCTTTAGCTTCTTCTATTTCTTTTATAATATCTGCACGCAGCCTGTCAATAAAGTCTAATTCCTTGGCAAGTGCAATCAAGGAACGATATTCAATCTGACGTCTTCGTTCAAATACCTCAATATGAAACAGGTCGCTTTCAATCCTGCTCATTTCATTTAAGGTAAGCGTTCGAATGTATAAAAACGTGAGTGCGAATGCCGCGCCACCTAGCAGCATAAGAGAGCTTAGGGGCAGACCGACAATATGCTCAAATGCACTTGTTGTTTCGTAGATAAAGTAGCTAGGAATAAGAATGAATATGATGCTTAAAATGCCTTGAAGAGATAAAAGCAGCTGGACTTTCCGAAATAGCATTATGAACGCATTTTTGGTCATAAGCGCCCAGGTGAGCTTTTGATGTGTTTTTGAATGATTATAGAGAATATTCAGCAGGTCATTTAACTCTTTTGATAGGACAGATAACTTTGATTTGATTTTCTCTCCTCGCATCATGCCCCCCTTTTTCCTCAACATTCCTTTTTGTAAATTATACCAAAAAGATTTGGTTTTTAGCACCTTACGGCTTGATTCAGTACTTTTTACCTCCTTCTATCTTTTTTCCAAATTACTTTTGCTCTAGTTGTTTTTGGGGTAAATAAGTGGAAGATCTTGTTATAAGTTAGGAGTGTCAAAATGAGCAATATGTATCGTTTAATTGGAATCTTTGCTGCCTCTATAGTGCTTGGCTTTGCGTTTAATTTATTCCTCTTGCCGCATGAAGTGTTAACGGGCGGCGTCACTGGTCTTGCCATGGTATTTGGCTTACTTACACCTATTAATGCGGGGATATGGATCTTTGTCTTAAATATTCCGATCTTCATTTTAGGCTGGCTTGGGCTTGGTAAAACGTTTATTGCAAACAGCGTATTTTCAGTAGTTGTAACGTCAATTTCTATGCTTTATATTCCGGTTGTCCAAGTTACAGAAGATGCCTTATTATCGTCGGTGTTTGGAGGCGTGATTGCAGGTGCTGCGATCGGATTTATCATTCGTTTTTATGGATCAACAGGCGGCTTTGACGTCATTGGACTTATACTTACGAAAAAGCGCGATGTTCCACTTGGCGCGTTAATATTCGCATTAAATAGTATTGTTGTGTTTATTTCAGGCTTTGTCTTTGCTTGGGATTTAGCCCTATATACCATGGCATCCATCTATATAACAGGGCTCGTTATCGACCGTATTCATACCCGCCATATCAAACTTAGCCTTGTCGTGGTGACGAGCCGGGAAGATGAGTTAAAGGAAGCGCTGCTTAAAAACCTGTATCGCGGAATCACCGTGATGGAAGGAGAAGGCGCGTATTCGAAAGCGAAATTGCAAGTTCTCTATACGGTTATTTCTCGCTATGAGTTAGCGATCATTAAGCCGATCATAAAAGAAGTTGACCCTAATGCGTTTGTGAGCATAAATGAGACAATGGAAGTGCTGGGGAATTTCAGGAGAGGATAAGGACTTGTTTTATAAGTGTTGGTCACTAGAAGAGGTGCTCTCGGCACCTCTTTTAGTGAAATCCTATGGTGATTGATTGTGACTATTACTTGGCATGGCTGCTTCCTTTACACTATTTATATTCCAAGAAATGATTGTCGTATTATCTTTAACATTATGATCACGGAGTTCGTCAAATATCGAACGAATAACGCTTTGATCATCGTTACAATTCTTAAAAGAGTTATATAGTTTTAACGGATTTGAGTATGGTTCGTTTGGACATTCAATTAAACCATCCGTTGTGACTAAAATCCGATTCTCTCCTTTTCTTAACTCATGTATTCCGACACTATAACAAGGTACATCACCCTCAAAAGTATTCACTTTCCCGATCCATTGATAAAAATGTCTTTGATTTAATTGATATTGACCGAGTGCAGCTAATTCTTTGTGAAACAAATACAGCACACAGTCCCCAACCGAAAACCACCAGACATACTTATCTTTTCTTGCCACAATTAAACAAGACGTTTCACCTTGGACTTTAGAACAAGCAGATCGAAAGTCGCTTGATTGAAACAAGATTAGTATGTTTTCTTCCAATCTTTTAAATGTGTGATGGGTGGTCTGTAGGAATAATAGTTTGGTGAGTTGCGACCGTCGCTGATTGAATTCTGTGACGATAAGTTCTGCACTCTCTGCTGTATGGTGAGCATCCAAAATAATCATAAATTCCCAATCTTCCTTTTCACTAAACCAGACGAGACAGCCATCTTCATTTTTCGATTGGCCTGCTTTCGAATGACCACCATATCTCCCTACAATGATATGATTGAGTGTAAAAGTGTGAGGGTTGTCGATAAAGTGTTCTTCACTGCCTACCCAGCTGAACTCATTCCTATCGTTACTCATTTGTATGGTTCTCTAAATACGTTTTTATACGGTTACAAAGCTGAATGACCTCTTCATTGTCCCCCATAGGAGCCTCTTCCCACTCATAAACTGCATTTGGCCCCCAATGTTCTTTAGGAGTGTTGGGATAACGAGGAACAAGATGCATATGAAGATGGGGAACAGCATCGCCCATCACATAAGAATAGATATGCTCGGCATTCTCGCTTTCTATCAGAGCTTTACTCACTCGTGCGGTGATCATGCCAAATGCTTTAGCTTCTTCCATATTCATATCACCAAGCGTTGGGACATGTCTTTTTAAATCAATCATGATATGACCTAAGTAATTGGGATCTCCATTTCGATCAATATGACCTACATACACATAATCATCCTTATAAATCATTACTCCCGAGGTTTGGATTGAATTAGAGTGTTTTTGGCAGATAAAACAATCGTTCATGTCACGCCTCCATTTAAAAGAATATTGCTAATGAAACCGTTAGTGGGCTCTTAAGTTTGTCTTTAACACTTTCCCGCTTGCATTCCTTGGTAAGCTCTCGATACGTTCAATTTCTTTTGGCAGCTTATAAGGAGCAAGTCTCTTTTTGCAGAAGTGCAGAATCTCTTCTTCTTCCAAATCAACCCCTTCTTTCAAAACCACAAAAGCTTTTGGTACCTCTCCTAATACTTCGTCTGGGACACCGACCACTGCGGCCTCTAGAAGCTCAGGTATTTCATATAAAACCTCTTCCACCTCAACAGGATACACATTCTCCCCGCCCCGGATGATCATATCTTTTTTTCGGTCCACGATATAGAGAAGACCATCTTTATCCAAACGGCCTAAATCGCCGCTGTAGAGCCAGCCGTCTTTTATCGTCGCATTTGTTGTTTCTTCATTTTTTAAATAGCCTTTCATCACTTGAGGGCCTTTGACAATAATTTCTCCTACTTCTCCAACATGAACAGGTTCACCCATTTCATCAACGACTCGAATTTCCGTTTGAGGTAAAGCTTCTCCCACCGAGCCTACTTTATCAAGGGCATAATGGTCTTTTAGGGTCGATGCCGCTGGGGAGTTTTCTGTTTGACCATATAAATTTTGAACTTTAATAGCAGGAAAAAGTGCTTTTACTTTTCTTACTAACTCATAAGGCATAGGTGCTGCTCCGTATGTGAATAATCGCAGATGAGATAAATCTAAAGTAGACATCTTAGGGGTATTGAGCAGGATGCTGTACATAGCTGGGACGCCAAAGAAAATGGTTACCTTCTCCTTTTCCATCGTTTGAAGCGCTTGGTCAGGAGAGAAGCCTTCTTCGATTATGATCGTTCCCCCTGCATAGATCACTGGTAAACTAAACACATTACTTGCTGCACAGTGAAAGAGAGGTGCGACAATATGCATTCGATCCTCACTTGTAATGTCCATCGCTTCCATCCATATGTTTGTAGAGGCTTTGATATTGTCTGCTGATAGCATGACGCCTTTAGGTTTACCTGTAGTCCCTGAAGTGTAGAAGACAACTGCCGTTTCCTCACCTTGGTTATCATTTTTTTGAACAGGCAGCTCGGGCCCTCTTAAAATATCAGCTAATGAATGATCATCCTTGCCAACGATGATCAGGTCATTCATTTTGGAAGTTGTCTCTTTTAACTCATCAACAACAGATTGATAGCGTTCATCATAAATAAGAGCTTTAGCTTCAGAGTGAGTGAAGATATAGTCGATCTCAGCGGCAGTCAATTTCGTATTAACAGGTAAAATGGTAAACCCGCCAATCTGACAAGCATAATAGCATACTAGAAAATAATCGGAGTTTGGTAAATAAACGGCAATAATATCTTCTTTTTGGTACCCTTTCGCTTGGAAGTATCCCGCTAAGTTTTTTGCTTGTTTATAAAACTCTGCGTACGTCGTATCTCGGTTGTTAAAAGTAGTGATCACTTTCTCTGGGTTCATCTCTGCGCATAAGGCTAATTTTTCTGATATGTTCATTATTTAACCCCTCTTCCCTGTATAGTATGAAACCTAATGTTCGGGTACCATTTGTAACATACGTCGAGTTGATTTTATGATCTTATCCCCTTCACTATTAGACTTCTCTTTTTGTAAGGGTAATCCTTTGTCCTCAGACATTTTTTTGCAAATCAGGACCATATAAAGCAAAGAACTTGAGGATCCTCACCTCAAGTTCTTAACACACTCCCTAATAGAGCAAGTATTTACTACGGATCTTTTTAAACGATCGTAACTCTTTATCCCATTGCTTTGTCATGTCTTCCACTGAACGTCCCTCTTCGATTCCTTTACGAATCCAGCTGTTTCCGATGAGATTATCGAAAAATGAGATGCCCGCACTGTTTTCTGCACGGAATTCAAAGTCTTCCGGATACAGATCATGGATCGTACTCACGATATGAAGCCCTGTTTCGACTGGCTCATAAAGATTTCTGTCTGTTACATGTATTTCAAAACCATGTGAAAGGCTGCCTGCGTGTTTAGAGAAGGTTGGTGTAAATGATGCTGCTCTAAACGTGACGCCTGGCAGGTTTAATTTGTTTAAGGTACTTGATAACTCAAATGCATCTATAAAAGGGGCTCCGATTAATTCAAATGGTTTTGTTGTTCCTCTGCCCTCTGATACATTCGTGCCCTCAATTAACGCTGCTCCGGGATAAACGAGAACAGTATCTAATGTCGGCATATTAGGCGAAGGCAAGACAAATGGCAACGGCGTCTCGTCATAGTACATACTTCTTTTCCAACCATTCATTTCCACTACAGTCAAATCGGCTCCAATGTCGAATTCATCATTAAAAAAGTGAGCAAGCTCTCCTACCGTCATCCCGTGACGAAGCGGGATCGGGTAATTTCCAACAAACGTAGCGTAATTCATATCAAGTACCGGCCCCTCAACATCCACACCATTAAGCGGGTTTGGACGGTCGAGAACGATAAATGGAATGTCCTGCTCTTGGGCTGCTTCCATCGCATAGGCCATTGTGTAAATATAGGTATAGAATCGTGTACCAACATCCTGAATATCAAAAAGAAGTACATCAATATTTTCAAGCATTTCCGGTGTCGGTTTTCGTGTCGGACCATATAAACTGTATACTGGCAGACTTGTTTTATCATAAATATAGAACTCTACATAATCACCGGCCTGTGCATCTCCCCTTACCCCATGCTCCGGACCGTAAAGCGCAGTTAATTCTGTATCCGGGTCTTCATGCAAGAGGTCGACAATGCTTGTAAGCTCTTGGTTTACCCCTGTCGGATTGGTAATAAGACCTACTCTTTTACCTGCAATCAAGTCTTTTTCTTCTAATAACACTTCTACCCCAAGAGCAAAGGCCTTCTCTTTTCCTTTTCCCTTGCCTTTCCCTTTTCCATTATCAGCAAACACGACAGATAGGGAACTTAACGTTAGAGCTGCAACGAGTAATAGAATCAACCATTTTTTCAACCTAATCCCTCCGTTTTATGCTTAATAGTTTAAGTAGTGGCCAAAATTATAAAGCACTCCCTTATCATCATCCGGGATGGTAACAGGTAGCTGACCAGTCGGTTGAATTTCACCAAAAATGGTTGCTGCTGTTGCCTGAAAGCTTGCTGCTCTAAATCCATATTGTGTTAAGTACGCATCCACTTCCGGATAAGCCATAATGTCATAAGGATTACGGATTCCCACTGCAACAACTGGTGTTTCCGTTTCATTTATAAGTGAATGAACGAGCTGCATTTGCGGGCTGTTTGGCAGACGGTCATTGACTCCAGCTGTAGTGGTACCGACTATAACTGAACTTGCGGACTTTACTTTTTCGAGCTGCGCAGGAGTTAATCTGAAATCTGCACCTACTTCAATTACTTCTGTTTGCTCATGATGCAATTTAACGGCAGCGCCTAACTCTTTAATATAACTTCTGCCTACAACGACTAATGAATCACTTGCCTCAGGGCTTAGCGGCAGCACATCTTCATTTTTGATTAAAGTAATTGATTTCTCTGCTGCTTCTTTTTCAACTTCTTTATGTTCCTTAGAACCTACCACTTGTTCGGCGTGTTCTATTTTTTCTTCCACCGATAAAGGCGTTTCTTCAAGGATTACACCTCGTTTTAGTTTTAAAGCGAGAATACGTTCTACTGATTTTTCAATACGTTCAACTGTCAGCTCTCCTGCTTCAACTGCCTCTAACAGGCCATTTCTCACTTCACTCAGTCCGACAGGCATTAAGATGATATCTGATCCTGCTTGAACGGCACGAACAGCCGCATCTACAGGTCCAAAATGATCAGCAATCGCAAGCATGTTTAGTGCATCTGTTGTGATTACCCCATCAAAGCCCATGTCCTCACGCATCAGTTCAGTTAATACTTTATAGGAAAGTGTCGCAGGGATCGCGATTTCTTCTCCTGTCTTTTTGGAAATCGCTTTTGTATCATCAATGTTTGGGAACGTGACATGAGCTGTCATGATCGCATCAATTCCAGCATCCATCGCTTGTTGAAACGGATACAGCTCTACCTCTCTTAAACGCTCGATATCATGCGGGACTTCCGGCAACCCTAAATGAGAATCCACAGCCGTATCACCATGGCCTGGGAAATGTTTAGCTGTACCTGCTACTCCGCTCGATTGAAGCCCGTGAGTGTAGGCTACACCCATGTCTGCGACAAGCTTAGGATCTTCTCCAAACGAACGAACACCAATAACCGGGTTATCAGGGTTGTTGTTCACATCCATCACAGGGGCAAAGTTCATATTAATTCCAAGTGAATGCAGCTCGCTTCCAATCACTCGCCCGACATTTTCGGCAAGCTCAGGTGAGCGCGTTGCACCGAGTGCCATGTTTCCAGGCATATCGGTTCCTGATTGCAATCTCGTTACAATTCCGCCTTCTTGGTCAATCGTCATTAATAAGCCAAACTTCTCACTTGCTGCTTGGTAGTCAGCGACAAGCTTCGTCGTCTGCTCAGTTGTCACCACATTTTCACGGAATAAGATGACACCGCCTAAATGATAGTCTTTCACTAATTGCTCGATCTCTGGAAGCATCTCTTCTACATTTGCTCCGTTATATGTCCGGAAATCAGGCATGAGCAATTGACCAATCTTCTCTTCGATTGTCATTTGACTAATCGCATGATCGATCAGGTTGTAGCGGTTTCCGGATTCTTTTTTGATCTCAACTTTTGATGCTGGTTTTCCTTTTCCTTTGTTTGGCTCTGGTTTAACACTAAAGGCAATTCGGTCTGTATATTCACCATTTGTCACGCTAATAAATGTTTTACCATTTTGCCCAGTTAGTCGCACATTTCCATCCTGATCAATATCGGCCACATTTTTATTGGAAGACTTCCATTCCAACCCTTCTGTGACAAGGAGAAACTTCCCGTCTTTATAGACATTCAGGGCGTTTAACTGAAAGGCGTTTTCTAAATCATTTATATCTGCTTGCGGCACATTTTGATAGATGACAAGATCTTTAAGCGAGTTATCAGCGAGTACAGATCTTGGTTGAAAGCTTGTTAGGAGTAATGCCGTGATTAACATACATACCAAACCGAGACTAATTAGTTGTTTCATTCTCATCCCCCATTACCGTTTATTTAAATATGCTGCTTATTTACTTCATTTAATACAAACGCTTCTCCTGGTTGCAGCAGGTCTAGTAAAGGCTCGTCCTGATTGATCACATGTCCTATGACATTTACGCCCGGCTGCGGGGCTAATGACGTTTTCGTTAGTTGAAGCTCCCCTCCATACCTGCCGTTTAATTCATTATCAATCGTGATCGTCCCCCTAGGCCGCTCGTCACATCGCTCAGCTAGTATGCTTATGTTAGTCTCTTGAACATAGATTCTTGTATCTTGGGACCTGATCACATCTCTTGCTGCATCCATTCTCTGTGTATGAGTTTGATTAACTATTGCTTTTACCTCATCATTCATTGGGTAATGATTTGTACGAAAGGTCATTATGCCTTGATCATACTGTTTAAATGCTTGAATCGTGGACTCAGACAGATCTGGGTCTCCTATGAGTACTTTATCGATCTTACACATTCTTGACAGCTCAACTGTAGCAGCAAACGGAGAAATATCGCGGTGTTTTTCTAATGTTGGCAAGCCTTTGAATAAAGGCCCTCGTCTATTAGCATCCCCCGCAACAAATGCTGCCATCATAATCCCGTAGTGACGCAGCTGTTCATTTTTTTGAATAAAGGCCTCTTTATCTAACCCTGTTTCAGGGCGTGGATAATAGTTGTGCCAGGCTTCTACATTATGTGTGACGAGCCCTTTTTTTATTAAGTTTTGGATCGCTTCTTCAGTCAGGGTGCTGGCATTTAAGACGACTTTCATTTTTTTCGATAAGGAAACGATGATGTCTGTATCTATGCCGTAATCAATACGTAAGCCTGTAATGCCCCAGTCAGTTAATTCATATGCCTGTTCAAATGAATATCCTAGGTGGCCTAAGGATGCAGGGGAGATGTCAGCAACCAACTCTAAAGATAAATCTGATGTTATTTGGGCCAGCTGCTGCAACTCCTCTTTATACACTGTTGGATCGTCCTCAGGAATATGAAGTGATGTAAAAACACTTTGAAACCCAGCTTCTTTCATTTTCACTAAATAGTTTTTCAGTTCAGGATATGTCTGCTGTCCTAGATAGACAGAAAGTCCTCGCATGTCTCTCACCTCCTTTTCGTAATGAAGGGCGTCTCATCTTGATTCATGAGACACCCATGTCGATTATTGCAAGTTTTTCGCCATTTCCTCTTTGTAGCCAAACAGGTACGTAAAGATGAAGCCAAATGTATAGGCAATCACAAGTCCTGAGAAGTAGAGTAAATATTTATTATCAGCAATCAGCGGGATAAGTGACAGCCCAGAGACCCCGATTCCAAGTGAAGCAGTCTGCATAACAGCTTGAAATGCTCCGCCTACAGCAGCACCTAGACAAGCAGTAATAAAAGGACGTCCTAGCGGGAGTGTGACCCCGTATAGCAGCGGCTCGCCAATTCCTAGGAAACCAACGGGAAGTGCCCCTTTTACGGTATTTTTTAAGCGCTCGCTCTTCGTTTTGACGAATACGGCAATCGCTGCCCCGACCTGCCCCGCTCCGGCCATTGCTAAAATCGTTAACAGCGGTGTGACGCCAATGGTGTTAATAAATTCTAAGTGGACTGGTGTTAAACCGTGATGCATGCCAACCATAACGAGTGGCAGGAAGGTACCTGCTAAAATAGCCCCTGCAAACGCACCGCCAACATCTAATACGGCATGCAGGCCTGTCGTAATGCCATCTGATAAAAGACTTCCAATCGGCTGGAGCACTACAATTGTTAATATTCCGACAATTAATACCGTTAAAAATGGCGTTAAAATAATATCTAATGAAGACGGTACACCTTTTCGAATGAATTTTTCTACGTTTGCCATCACCCATCCGGCTAAAATGATCGCAAACAATCCCCCCTGACCAGGTATGAGCTGTTCTCCGAAGAGGGTGATGTCAGCTAAAGCTGGATTAATAATGAGAATACCAGCAATGGCCCCAAGTGCCGGCGTTCCGCCAAATTCCTTTGCCGTGTTCCACCCAACTAAAATACCCAAGTACGTGAAAATCCCTCCACCAATCACAAGTAAGATTTGAAGCCATGTGGTCTCGGGGTCCACACCTGCATTCCTTGCAAAGTTAGCTCCTCCGTTTATCAATCCTGATGCGACAAGCGCGGGAATGAGCGGGATAAATATATTTCCGATTCGTTTTAAAAAGCTCTTGATCGGTGTTCGTTTCACTTGCTGCTTGTTTGGTTGATCCTGCCCCTCGCCCTCATCCACACTGCCTAGCGAATGGCCTGTTATTTGACAAAGCTCCGCTGTCACTTTATTAACGGTACCTGGCCCAACAACAATTTGCAGCGTTTCATCCTCTACTACACCCATGACGCCTGGAAGTTTCTTTAGCTCTTCCATTTGAACCTTTGATAGGTCCTTCACATCTAGGCGTACTCTCGTCATACAATGAGTGATGCTCTTAATGTTTTCCTTGCCGCCAACGAGATCTGCTATCCCCTGTGCGATCATCGTTTCTTTTTTCATTAATTACTCCCCCTTTACGAAGTGATAGAAATCGCTTCTTTTACAAACCCTTGAGCTTTTTCCAGCCGCTTTTTTGCCTCTTCATAAGAAACGTCTGCTAAGATCATCACAATCGCAGGCTTAACTTGCTGCTCTGCTTTTTGAAAAGCATTCTCTGCCGTCAACTCATTTACCCCAGTTGCTTGCACAATAATTTGAATCGCTCTTGCCACAAGCTTTTCATTCGTTGGCTGAACATCGACCATTAAATTATTGTACGCTTTTCCTAAGCCAATCATTGTGGCTGTGGAGATCATATTTAAGACCAGCTTTTGTGCTGTCCCTGCTTTAAGACGGGTAGACCCTGTGAGCACTTCACTCCCGGTTACGACTTCTACTGGACAATCCGCCCACTTGCTGATTTCTGCGTCATGATTACAAGCGATGCTGCCTGTCACAGCCCCTATTTCTTTTGCATATTGCAACGCCCCAATCACATACGGGGTACGGCCGCTTGCTGCAATGCCAATGACTACATCATTTTTTGTGAGATGGATTTCTGCTAAGTCAGCACCTCCTAATTCTAGTGAATCTTCAGCCCCTTCAACTGCTTTTGTAAAAGCCTTCTCGCCTCCTGCAATGAGCCCAACGACCATCGACGGGTCTGTACCAAAAGTCGGCGGACACTCGACTGCATCTAAAACACCTAATCGTCCGCTCGTACCGGCTCCAGCATAGATTAAACGACCGCCATTTTTCAAAGACCTAATCGTTTGTTCTACTAATTTTGCAATATCGGGGATTGCTTTTTTCACAGCAAGAGGTACTTCAGCATCCTCTGCATTCATAACCGTTAAAATCTCTTGAGAGGACATCTCATCCATTCTCATCGTTTTGTCATTTCTACCTTCCGTTGATAAATTGTCCAGCATACCTTCCCAGCTCCTTGGATGAACAGCTAATATTTAGCGCGTTAAAATTAAAATTCTAAATTTATTTATCTTTACCTGAAATTAAATTTCAACAAAGACATCAAAAATCCTCCTTTTTTCTTCAATCTTTTTATTTTCTTTTTTCACTAGCTTTCTCCCTCGAAAGATCAAAGGCCTCAACAAGGTCCTCTCCAATCTGATGAAAAATACTGACATATAAAGCGTCCACTACATTTTGATGTGCGGTTCTAGAAGCAATACTGCCAATTCGTTCTTCCGCTTCAAGATCTGGAATACAAAGTGTAATATCAGACATTTTATATAACGGTGATTGGTTCAATGTGGTAATGGAGATCACAGTAATACCTCTTTCTTTTGCATATTGAGCAATGTCGATGACTTCTTTTGTTTTTCCAGATGTACTGAAAACGAGGATCACATCCCCTTTTTTCATGTACGTGATAAAAGGAACCATATAATGATAGTCGGATGAGGCAGCCGCGTGATAGCCGATCCGCATCAGTTTGTACTGTCCATCAACAGCCGGAGGGTAGGAGCCGCCCACTCCAAATAAAGCCACTTTTTTTGCTTGAACAAACGCAGCCACGGCTTTCTCAAATTCTGAATGACTGAGTGTTTTTAATGTGAGATCGAGTGCCATTTTATTCACATGGGTTACTTTTTGAAACAAGCTGTGCGGCGTGTCATTGGACTCGAGAAGCGACACACTGTTCACCGTCATCGGGCCTTGTGAGAACTCTTTGGCTAACACCACCTTTAACATGCGAAAGCTGTCAAAGCCAATTCGCTTACAAAAGCGGACAATACTTGCCTCACTTGCATCAGCAGCTTCTGCTAATTGTTTGGTCGTCATCGTCGGAACAAATTCTCCGTACTCCAAAATATAATCAGCAACTTTCCGTTCTGCTGCTGTAAATTGATGTATATGCTTTTTTATTTTTAATATGATCATCGTCTCTTCCAAGGAAAGCACCTCCTGACGTCTATTATAAACAATTCATAGATAGAATGTAGCGGTAAAAATGAAGTTAAAGGAAAAAGTACATGGTCATAAGTGTTAGCTTTTAAACTTTAATAGCCATAATCATGTTTTATAGCGGAGTCTACGCATATTTCATCCGCTAGGTTAATGTTTTTTCAGCAATTAAGTGGAGGGATGAGGATGATTCCGGACCGCCTGTGGGAATCGACTATCGGAATGGCTGAAACCGCGTGTTGCGAGACATCAAACGCCTAAGGAAATCGTGGTAGTTGATCAACTGCCTTATAACCGCAGTCGGTAAGCTTGATAAAAAGCAGCTGCGTAATTGGTAAAGTGTTACAATTTCAGACTTAAGACGGAGGCACTCCTTTTCTATTATTTGTAAAATGAAGGTAGAAATGAGGTGATGTTTATGTATTCATTGGAAAGATTGTTATTTGGTACAGGGTTGTTTTTACAAGGTTTGATCACCGTGCTTGTGATCCCGCCGGTTGCTTTTGTTCACATGTATTATCCGGAATTACTGCCGACCCAGCTTGAGCTGTGGCTTGCATATGTTGTCCTCGGAGCTCACCTTATCGGTCTTGTGATCGGATTACAGGCTTACAAACTGTTAGAAACCGAGCCGCAAAAGGCAGCAAAGCGTTTTCTGATCACTGCCCTAGTGATGCTCGTTTTAACAATTGGCGGAACGATTATTCAATCTACGTTATTTCTTATTGCAAGCATGATGATCATAATTAAGGGGCGAAAAGCTGCACCTGTTGAGAGCTGACCTATTGGGGCGGCTCTTTTTGATGAGTATTGGTTTTTGGCGGTGAATGAGGACTAGCATGAAGTGACAAGGCGTGGACTGGCGCAATTACTAGCAGATTGGATACCATTCAGCTGAACACCGACGCATATAGCGTCTGAACTGACGTAATAAATGGAGATCGACGCAATAAGACTTGCAACCGGCGCAATTAGCTGACGGAACCGCGCCTATCCTCCGTCAACTCACGCATAAGCGGTCTCATCTGACGCAATCGCCGCCCCCCCTGACCCACGCAAACCGCTACTCCACTCTCTCCACCTCAATCTTCTTCGCTGAATCGAGAAACTGATTGACCTGAGCCATCACATTTTCACGTTCGCCGTATGCTCCGACCTGCACGCCGTCTACAAGGAGGCGGTATACCTTGACAAGCTTTGGTCGTGGAGCTGGATTTTCATTTAACAATTTCAAATTAAGCGTTTCCTGCAAACCGACGACATGGCCTGTAGCGATGGCTTTGATCACACTTAATTCCTTTAACTTTTTTGAGTCTTCTACATGATCGATGAAGTAGCTCTCAGTCAGGACAGCAGCCATTTTTGTTAAGCGCAGCACGGCATAATTGGCCGTCTTTCTGCCGCGGTCACGAGCCTTAATTTTCCCCAGAATGGCTTGGTGGATGCAGGCTTGAAATTGGCCGGTGTGCTTTGCTGCATGCGGGTGGATAAAGCTTTCAAATCCTGTGCCGCCTCCTGCATTAATATGAACAGAGATGAAGTAATCAGCTCCCCAGCTATTAGCCAGCCGAGCTCTGTCTTCAAGGGAGACGAACATATCACTATCGCGGGTCATCCTGATGAGCACGTCATAATTTCTTAGCAGCACTTCTCGTATTTCACGAGCAATCGTCAATGTTAAATCTTTCTCCACTAAACCATTTGCTACAGCTCCCGGATCTCGTCCGCCATGTCCTGGGTCGATCATTATTTTGATTTTACTCATGCACACCACTCCCTTTTTCTTGTGAGAAATGACTTAAGCGGTGGTCAGGTCCGCTTATGGCAATCACTTTTGTTTGCTGCATCATCCGGGAAAAATTCCTGGCCCCAACCTTATCCTGCAATGCTTTTCCACCTAAATTCGTTGTATAGATTGTATGCTTGCCTATCCGGCTGTCGATAATTTCAAACAGCTTTGATGTTGCCCAGCTAGATGGATCACGTCCGTGCTCAGCGCCGACATCATCCAGGACGACGCAATCAGCTTTTTCTAGCAGCTCTAAATAATTATCTTCTGAGAACTCACTATGTTTGTTGTAGGTTGCTTTTAGTTTTGTTAGGAGTTTCGGTACAGAGATGAAGATCGAGGTGTATCCTGACTCTATCAATACTTTTAGAGCGGCTGATGATAAGTGGGATTTTCCAAGACCGTATGAGCCGGTTAATAGAAGGTTTCTTGGTTTATCTTTTGAATACGTATCACAAAACTCTCTCACTTGCTCGTATGCAGATTTTTGGCTTTCCGTACGTGGGACATAGCTGTCAAAACTTGATTCAAGTAAGTCTTGATTTAATAAGCTTTCACGATCGAATATCTGATAGATTCGCTTTCTCTCTAATTCTTTCCTTCTTTTAAGCACATTCTTTGCCAGTTCAATATCTTCACAGCGGCAGCCATACGTTAATTCCTTTTCTGTTCCTTTCTCCGGTCCGAATGGAATCAAGATCTTTCTAACCGTAATGTTTTCATGGCAGCCTGGACATACCATTCTTTTTACAATATTAGAATCCGAAGTCATAGCTTGAATAGTCGGCGGAAGATGGGCATTGACTTGTTTCATGTGGACTCACCCCTTTCTTCTTCGCATGATATGCAGCCATTTTTTGTTTCCACTTTTCTCGTTCTGCACGAATCTCACCCACCGTCTGCAAGCCTTTGCCGCTCCAATCTTGCAGGATCTTTGAGACATAGCCCCAAGTTCTCACATTTTGCAGGAGCGACACTTTCATCGCTTCAATCACCACTCCACTCGGTTCTGTAAAGGTTGAATCATCGAGCCAGGCATTGATTGATTCAGAGATAAATGGTGAGAGCCTTCCAAATCCGTTCTCTTCATAGAATTGAAACGGAGTTATATCTTTAGTATCTTCTTTTAAATTGTTTTCTTTAATTAATAGGGAACTAGGTTGTGCATTAGGTTGGGAAGAAGATGATGCATTAGGTTGGGTACGATCTTGTGCATATAGTGCACGAGGTTGGTGATGAAGGTTAGTTGATAGGTCGGTCATCGCATATTGAGCAGCTTGACCGCTGCCTCTGCTTTTAAAGGTGAGATAGCCCTTTTCTTCCAGCTCTTTTCGAATGTTATAAAAGTGACGTACCTTCATTCCTGACTTCACGGCAATGACTGATACAGCAACAGTAAACGACTTCGGCCAGCCTGCTTTTTGCCATACTTGCATTAACGCATGCCATGTCGCAATTCCTGATGGGGTGAGCGGGTTTGTTTCTAGTTGGTTGTAGAAAGCTTGGATGTGTTGTTCGTAATTCATGGATTGCCTCCTTAGGGGATAGTTTTGGTTTTTGGTAGATTGGGTTATTTACATTTGCTCAAGCCACACGGGCATTCCGTCACGGTCTCTCACAATACGTCGTTTTTCTTCTGCTAGTTTGGCAAGCAGTGTACCGTAAAAGTACGAATAAATAGTAGATTGTATCTTTTGTTTTTTGTACTGTTGAATGACTTGCTTAAAGGTTTGAATAATAAGTGGAAGGTGGTTTTCAATCGAATCTGTGAATTTCATTCGTTTGAAGGAAGCTTCGGCAATCGACCAAAGCTTAACAGAAAGATTCGGTTCCCAATCAGTGAATGGAGCTGTTGCTTTAGTAAATTCTTGTGGAACGGACGAATTTACTTTTTTCTGAGTGGCTGAATTTACTTTTTTGTGGAGTATGGGACTTGTTCGTTGCTTTGGGGAGATGTTTGAAGAAGTAAAAAGCTGAAAAATATAGATGCTGTGATGGTAGCCGCCCGTTTCGCGGATGGTATGATGCATGGTGATGACCCCTAGTTTCCGAGCTTTCACGAGCATCCTCTCAAATGTTGACCGCGATACCGGGTTTCCACTTGCATGGGCCGCTGCAAGCATTTTGCACACGGTAGACACCGCGACACCGCGATGTGGAATACTTGTTCTAATTAATTGATTCCAGGCAATTCGCTCACTTGGGGTGAAGCATTCCGTATAAAATGCGAGATGCTGCCTGACCTCTTTTTTAAAGTGATCGTCTGTTTGAAAAGAACTTAACTGTTTGTAAGTCTCTATTTTTGTATGTTGCATGTTTGTTGCCTCCTTTAAGTGGTAGGCAAAGCATAACTGAGCAACATAGAGCGCGCATGTTGGTAAAATATCAAAATGAGTGGTCCATATGCTGGTGTTTTGCTTTTTTCGCATAGGGCAAAACGTCATTTTGAGGGGTGGAGAGGTGGTCATTTTAAGAAAATGAGTGTTTTTATTTTTAAAAAACAAAAAGCCTTAGAAGATGAATGCTTCCAAGGCTTGAAAATGGTAGCTGATTATCTTAAATAGGTCATCATCATAAGGAGCAACGGGATGCTGATGACGAAAAATGCGATCGTTTTCCACCTAGATTCTCTAGGTGACTGCAGTAAAAAAATGACCACCCCCGCCCCAAGAATACTTAATGATAAGATTCCCGAAACTGTAGTTTGAAAAATAATATAGTTAAGAAATGCGACAGGGATAAGTAGTACTAATAGAATTCTGATCATTGTTGTCACCTCTTTATATGTACCATAGTAAATAGTCGATAAGAATAACAGTCTAAGCAGGAAAACCTAGACTACTATGAATTAATCATTCGGACCCCATCCTGTAGTATATGTATCATAATAATGCGGTCCTTCTATATAGTGTTGATTTGCTTTATCTGCATAAATTGTGGTCTTGCTGCGTTCTCCCCTAGGCAAAGAGGTTCCCTTAATATATTTATAATAGACTTCATCTTTTACCCAAAATGCATCTGTATTCATGGCGTTAATGATCCCGGCTGCAGTTATTGCTGCACCTGCTTTCCAATTGTAAATTCCTACTAACGTTGCCGCAATTGCGTCTCTCGCCATGCCTTGGATATCTTGTCTGTAGTTCGAGGTGAAGCTATATGTCCAAGGTCCAAGATCTGCATAATTGCTTGTTGTAAACATTAACCCCTCGGTCTGTGCTTCCTTTGTAATATCATCCACATCGGGCGTGTCAATTGTAAATGAATTGGTTTGTCCATTTTCCACTGAAGTAATGTGAGTATGTTCTCTGTCTGTAATGAATTCGGTAGTTCGAATTAATTCGTACTCGCCTTTTTCATTTTGTTTAAATACTTCATTATGTATCACACGGTCATATTCAGAAAGATACATATTTACTTTATAATGATCGCCGTCTTCCACATACGTATATTGTACAAGGTCTTCACCTTCCTGAATGATTTGAACAGCCTCCGCGCCATCGATTTCCACAGTTTGCCCATTAGTATCAGCTGCAACGGACATAGGCAGCACATATCCCATAGTTAATAATAGACTCAAAACTTTCTTCATTGCCTTACACTCCTATCAAGTTTTTTTGAACAAGAAAATTGATTATTCTCATTTTTTGCTTGTTGTCACTATAAATGGTTTTTTTCTGATGAACAAGAGTGTTTCCATTATTTATTAAAATTGGTGTGAAAGTATTGAGACCAATAGAGTGGGGTCATTTATGTAGGAGACTATCAGCAGACCGTTAGATTTACCTGCAAAAAGGTCCGAGTTTATCGCGAATCGGTTCGGATGATAGGGAGAGAACCCCTATTAAAAGTGAAATCACCTGTTAAGCGACCTATATTTAAACCTAATTTAATAGTGTATATGAAAATAAAAACGCTCAGAATTCTGAGCGTTTGTTGATCTATAGTTGCTAGCCTTCTTCTATAAATTCCATTATTCATCACCTATTTTCTTGCATTTCTTAAAACACCCTCTTTTACAAATCCAGACTTTTCATTACAAGCAATGGCAGAAGAATTAAAGTCAAACACTCAGACATTTACCTCTTATTTATATACTTTTAGGATTTCCAGCTGCTACCTCAACGAACATTTTTCGTAACAACAGAACCCATCAGCAAAGACTTTTACCCTTGAATCGTCCCTCTCTTGTCTCGGCAGTCAAATAATAAATGGATCAGACTTTCATAGTATGGTAGAAATTCTTCGTTTTTTATCATCTTCAAAATCTCTTCCTTACTAGCCCATTTCACGGCTTGAACCTCCTCATACTGTAGCGTGAGCGTATGTAATGACACATCTTCTTGAATTAAATATAAGTCATCAAATCCATTCTCAAAGTTAATCGTTAAGTGAGGTCGGATATCCTGAAAATCTATGTGCAAACCAATCTCTTCATGTAATTCTCTTTGCGCAGCAATTTGACTTGTATCTCCTGCAATCGCACTCCCTCCTGCAGTGAGATCCCAGAGATCAGGCCATCCATCTTTAAAGGACTGCCTTTGCTGAATGAGCATTTCTCCATTTGAATTAAAAATGCATACATGAATTACTAAATGAAAATCCCCAGGTTCAAGCTCTTTACCTCGAACCCATGTGCGGTCTGTCTTCCTGCGATTGATATCATACACATCCCATAATTCCACAAGTGTACCTCCTGCTTTGAGTTTATATAGTTACAGGTAAAGCCTATTAATCTTTATACAGTGAGCGCAACAAATGATGTTAAGAAAACCGTGCTCAAACCGTTTACTTTGTAATGTTCCATTCGTTGTTTAAGGTTGATTTATCTTAATTTCATGACTCCCCCTAATTAACTATTTCCTAAAATTAATATCCCTCTTTAGTTTAACATTAATTTCCTTTTCATTAACTTAAAAAACATACCTTGTATAAGGAGGGCAGCCGTTGAGACAAAAAAGGGAGACACCTCTTCGTATATGAATAGTGTCTCCCGTATGGTTGTTCTTTGGTGTTTTCTCACCAGTAACCGAACCTGTAAGCTTTTTTGGTATTAATAATTAATCACATTTCTTCGTCATGTGTAATGGCGGCGGGATTAACCAGCCTTTTTCTTTGTTTAGCTTTAACACTTTAGCGCCGAATTGAGCTTTTGCTGCATGGAACTGGCCATACATCATAGCGATATCTTCTCTGATCGATTGCCCCATCGCTTGGCTGCATGCTACAAGACCGGCAGCTGAGTCAGCTGACAATTTCGCACCGATCTCAGGGTCCATAAAACGAGCTCCAGCAGGAATTGATTCCAGGTCCGCACATGGACGTTCCGGTGATGCTTGTGGAAGTCCTACTCCATTTGCTTTAAGCAGCTCTTCTAATTGCTTGTTCTCGTTTTGTAATCCTTCAATACCTTCTTGAACAAGCTTTTGTAAGTCTTGATCACCGGCATGATTTAATAACGATTGATAGCCAGCAATCATTCCGTTATTTGCAAGTACATTGCTCCATACTGTAAAAACTTCCCCGTAATGCATAGGCTCATCTTGCGGATTCCCACTTAAAATACCCATAACGACACTCCTCGCTAATTTTTGTAGATTCATCATATACCTCGTTTCAGGTGAGGGTTGACATGTCACAGGGGTTATTGTTTGCATTAGAACATTCAAATATGCAATATCTTCATGATAAATGGGTATTATAAGTATGGTACTTCAGCTAGGAATCCAGTTCTTCTTGATAATTTTTCCGATATTTGGACCAATTGATCCATGCTAAAATAATAAAGCTTAATGCCATAATACCAAGCTGAAGCGGGTCGCGATTAAAACCAAATAAAAGATTTATTGCTGCAGCAATAGGAATGAGTAATAAACAGATGATGGCGAGTACTTTATAAAATGTCCGATTATCTTTTGTTGATTGATTCACAGTTTCACCTCAATTTAATGGGTAATTTAAAATGATTTACTGTTAGGATTGTAACATAAAAAACGAACAGCTGATTACACTGCTCGCCAAAACTTGTTTAGTACTCATAAAATCCTTTTCCGCTTTTTCTTCCTAACTTTCCTGCCTCTACCATGTTCTTAAGCAATTGAGGTACCCGGTATTTAGGATCGTTTGTTTTAGTATATAAAGCATCCTGAATATGAAGCATCGTATCTAAACCAATCATATCTGCAAGCCATAATGGACCGATAGGATGATGAGCTCCTAATTTCATGGCTTTATCAATATCTTCTGGGGAGGCTGTGCCTTCCTCTACAAGATAGACCGCTTCACAAATTAATGGGACAAGAAGACGGTTCACCACAAATAGGGGTGTATCCTTTACTCGAATGCTTTCCTTGTTAATGTTCTCTACTAGGCTTTCAGCTATGGCTAATGTTTCTTTGGAAGTTTCTTCCGTTGCGGTTACTTCTACGAGTTTCATGAGCGGCACTGGATTGAAAAAGTGTAATCCTACGACGCGGTCTCGCCTGTTCGTAACAGAAGCCATTTCTGTGATGGATAAACTTGACGTGTTAGATGCTAGAATTGTTTTTGCATCACATAATTCATCTAGTTCTTGGAATATGATTTTCTTCGCTTCTACATTTTCAATAATGGCTTCAACGACCACTTCTGCATCTTTGAGCTTCTGTTTATCTGTTGTAAAGTGAATATTATTTAGTACCTTATTAAACTCTATGCCGTCCTGTTTTTTGCTTAGTGTCTCTAAGCTATTTTTCATATTTACCTTTGCCTGTTGAAGAGCTTCTTCTGAAAGATCGACCAGCACAACTGAGTGGCCGCTCATTGCGAACGATTGAGCAATGCCATTCCCCATAATCCCTGAACCTATGACTGCAAGTTTCATTTATGTTCCTCTCCTTTGTTAAAACAATCGGGTACATCGTGACTGTTTAATGGGAATTTTGCCGCTCTTTTCTCCAAGAATGCTTGGATTCCTTCTTTGGCATCAGCATTTTTCCCCGCCCAATAAAGAAATTTAGATTCAGCTAAATGGGAAGCATAGGGATGCTCTTGTCCGCTCATTTTCCAGATCAATAGTCGTGTAAAACTATTTGAAGTAACTGCTGTTTCTTGTGCAATCATCTTTGCGATTTCGTACGCTTTTTCTAATGGCTGTTCATCCACATATTGCACTAATCCATGATTGAGCGCTTCATCAGTAGGGATATATCTGCCTGTATACATCCATTCCAATGCTTTTCCCACTCCTACAAGACGTGATAAAAACCACCCAGAGGCAGCTTCTGGTCCGATCCCTCTTTTTGCAAATACAAAGCCGATCTTAGCATCTTTTTTCACGATCCGGATGTCCATCGGAAGCGTCATTGTCAGCCCAATCCCTACTGCAGGGCCATTAATCGCAGCGATGATCGGTTTTTTCGATTTATAGACCTGCAAGCTGATTCGACCTCCGCTATCTCGGTAATCTTCCATCTCTTCATTCGAAGAAAATGTCGAACCTCCCTCACTTAAATCCATTCCTGCACAAAACGCTCTGCCCTCACCAGTAACAATAATCACTCTAACCTCGTTGTTCTCATTCGCCTCTTTGTACACTTCTATCAGTTCTTCACACATTTCTTCTGTATAAGCATTCATTTTTACTGGGCGGTTCAAATACACCGTCAGCACACCTTCTGCAAGATTGGTTCTAATTGTTTTGTACAAAGCTTTGGACCCCCTCTTTGTATTCAATCTTTAGTTGTTGAATGATCTCGGCTGTTGTTTCGTGCTTTTTCACGTTGGTTACCCCATGTCCTGCTGACCAAATATTGCGCCATGCTTTGACATCGACCAAGTGCGAAAGATCAATATCATCTCTTGATTGCAGCGTTTTCGGATCAATACCTTCTTTTATGAGGCTCGGCTTCAAAATATTGGCAGACACACCGCTGAATGCATTGGTATAAAGGATATCGTGAGCAGAAGCTTGAATAACCATCTCCTTATACTCGGTATCCGCACTGCTCTCTTCGGCGGCTAAAAAACGTGTCCCCATGTAGGCATAATCCGCCCCCATCATTTTTGCAGCCGCTATATCTTTTCCGGTAGATATACTTCCAGATAGAATAATCGTTCCATGAAAAAATTCTTTTACTTCATTTATAAAAGCGAAAGGATTTAATGTCCCGCCGTGGCCACCTGCTCCGGCACAAACAAGAATCAGTCCATCCACTCCTGTTTCAGCCGCTTTTTTTGCATGGTTAACCGTCGCCACATCAGAATAGACTAATCCACCATAGCTATGAACCACTTCAATCGCTTCCCCAGGGTGGCCTAAAGAGGTAATAACAATTGGAGGTTGATAGTCTTTGATTAAGGTTAAATCTTCTGTGTATCGATTATTTGATTTTTTATGACAAATGAAATTAACAGCCCAAGGGAGCTCAGGTATTTCCTTTTTTATCTGCTTCATCCACTCCGCACATTGTTCAGCGGGACGAGCATTTAACAGCGGAAAAGAACCAATCACTCCAGACCTTCCCGCTTCAATGACCATTTCAGGAGTAGATACTAAAAACATCGGTGCAATAATTAACGGCAGTTTAGACATTCTCGATCACCATCGCAATTCCTTGGCCGCCGCCAATACATAAACTTACAACTGCGTATCTACCATTCCGTCTTTTAAGCTCATAAGCGGCTGATAGTAAAATACGAGTACCGCTCGCCCCTACAGGGTGTCCAAGAGCAATGGCTCCACCATTAACGTTGGTCTTCTCACGATTTAAGCCTAGTTCTTTTTCAACGGCTAAATACTGGGCAGCGAACGCTTCATTTACTTCAATCACATCCAGGTCTGCTAGCGTAAGATTAGCCCGTTGTAAAGCAGTCTTAATCGCTGGTACAGGTCCGATCCCCATTATGGATGGATCAACTCCAGCAACAGACCAAGAAAGAATTTTAGCAAGAGGGTTAATTTTATTTTCTTTGACAGCATTCTCACCGGCTAACACAACAGAAGCTGCCCCGTCATTAATTCCAGAAGCATTTCCAGCCGTTACGGTTCCTCCTTTTGTAAATGAGGATCTCAGTTTGCTCAATGCTTCTATGCGGCTGTCATGTTTGATATGTTCATCTTTAGTAATGAGTACATTTCCTTTCTTCGTTTTCACTTCAACAGGAACAATCTCTTGTTCAAATCGTTGATTCCTGCATGCATCAGCTGCTCTTTTATTGGATTCTACTGAAAATAGATCCTGTTCTTCTCTTGAAATCTCATATTGATTGGCTAGTCTTTCTGCCGTTAAGCCCATTCCCTCTCCTGTATATTGATCGGTTAACGTTACTAACAGCATATCCTCAAATGTTAAAGAGCCCATTTTCGAGTGTCCAAATCGTTGAGTAAAGTTTGAATAGGGCGATTGAGACATATTTTCAGCTCCGCCAGCTAAAACCACCTTGGCATCTCCTACTAAAATATGTTGGCAAGCGCTCACCACAGCCTGCAGTCCAGAGCCGCATAACCGATTCAGGGTTAATGCCGGTACTTCTTGTGGAATGCCGCCCTCTAGTCCAATATGCCTCGCTAAGTATGAGGCATTCTTTTCAGTATGAATCACATTGCCGTAAATCACATGATCCACTTGAGCAGGTTCGATATGTGAGCGTCTCATTGCCTCAACTGCTGTTGAAACGCCTAGTTTTGTAGCCCCGACTCCGGCAAAAGAGCCACCAAAGGCCGTAAATGCTGTTCTTGCCCCTTCCACTATATATACGTCCGTCATTTTATTCCTCCTCATGTAATGCAAATGAGCCTTTTAATTTAATCTCTTCTCTATCATCCGTTATCTCTATTAGACCTTCTCTCCAACCACCCGTAGCCGACTCTGTGCACTTAGCTTGTATAATTAATTGATCATTTGGATAAGTAGGGCTCATAAACCGAACTTGAATCCTTCTTAATTTTTGATGTGGAAACCATTCTTCAATGGATCTTGCAGCAAGCCCCATCACATACATCCCATGCGCAATAATATCTCGATGCCCTTGATTCTTGGCACAATCCGGCACTGTATGAATCGGATTAAAATCCCCAGATGCTCCCGCGTATTTCACAAGGTCAATCGGCTCAATCGGTCCCATCATCATCGTTTTATGATTCATGTCCGCCTCCTTTTATATCGATTATAGTGGACCGAGCAATTAAAACGAGTTCCCCAAATTGATTGTGATAAATAGTCTTAGTGTAGTAAAATGTCTTCTTTTGTTTGACTACTTCACGCTCAAGGGTGACCTCTGCTGAGATTGTGTCGCCTGAGAACATATCCCTTACATACTCATACTCTAGCTCGCCGTGAAGGACATGTTGTGGACTGAGATTGAGCTCTTTGAAGAATTGATAGATATCACGTTGGTTTGTATAATCGATCACCGTGGCAAAAGTAGGGGGCGCCACCACCCCTCTGTATTCTTTTTCTATAGCTGCTTGTTGATCGTAATAAATAGGATTGGTCAAACCAAGTGATCGTGCGAACTCCCTTACTTTCCCTTGCTCTATTTTAAAAGGCGTATAGTTATGACTTCGATTAATTCTCATGTCATCCCTTCTTTATTTAAATAATCTGAATTTAGTTCCCGTAACTCATAAAATAGATTTAAATAATCTGATGAGATCGTGTTAAATGCGCCATTTCAAATAGATTGGCAACCGAGTGGTTTAAGTGTTTGAAACGAGGATCTTCTATCTCGCCTCGATGCCAGCGGTTATAAATCTGCTGCAAAATGACAGCAAGCTTATAAAAACCAAAGGCTGTATAATACGTAATCTCAGATACGTCACGCCCGCTTTCATTCGCATAATGTTCGATAAATTCTCTCCGGCTTAAAAAACCTGGCTGGTCTGTGATAATATTTATACCTAAATCAGGATCATCCGCTTGACCCCAATAAGCAACTGTCGACCCAAGATCTGTCATCGGATCACCAATTGTTGATAGCTCCCAGTCTAGTACCCCGCAAACCATACTCGGGGCCTTTGGGTGTAATAAAAGATTATTTAGTTTAAAATCGTTGTGAACGATCGTGGTCTCTTTTGTTTTCGGACGTTTTTCAGTGAACCAAGCTTCTAAGTCAGCTAACCCGGCATAGTCTTCCGTTTTCGCTTGTTTATATCGCTTCATCCACCCATATACTTGCCGCTCTAAGTACCCTTCAGGTTTTCCAATATCCGATAAATCAGCTTCCTGATAGTTAATAGACTGCAGCTCTATCATGGCATGAATCACACTTTTCGAGATAAGGGGCCCTGCTTCCTTTGATGTACCATACTCTTTAGGTATACAATCATCTATTGTCACGCCTTGCTTTTTCTCCATTACATAAAAATGCCTGCCCATGACCTCTTGATCCTCACTAAATAAATAAGGTTTAGGAGCCAATGGATATACATGACTAACCTTCTTTAAAATTGAGTATTCTCTTTGCATATCATGCGCTTTTGGCGGAATGGCTCCAAACGGCGGCCTTCTAAGAACGACCTCAAACTCTCCAAATGATAATAAATACGTTATATTCGAATAGCCTTCTGAGAATTTTTTGACGATCATCTCTGCATCAGGAATATCATCCAATGATGCTCGCAGGAGATCTTCCAGCTTACCCCAGTTAACGTATTGATGATCGATACGTTCTTCAGATTTTCTCATAAAAGTCCCCTTTCTATTAGGTATTTTTTCTATAGGTTTATTTTCCTGTAAATTGAGGAGCGCGCTTTTCTTTAAAGGCCTTAACCCCTTCTTGCATATCTTCTGTTAAGCATAAACGGGAGAATAACCTGGACTCTAGCTTTTGACCTTCTTCAAGAGTTCCTTCAAGTCCTTGATCTATGGCTAATTTAGCTTTTGAAATCGCAATGGGACCTTTAGTTGCTATTTGTTCAGCTAACTTTCGGGCTGCTTGATACGACTCACCGTCCTCAGCAACCTCCTCAATCAGGCCGAATGCATAAGCTTCAACAGCAGAGATAGCCGCTCCGGTAAAGATCATTTTCTTTGCCTTCCCTGGTCCGACTAACCTCGCTAGACGCTGAGTGCCTGCGTATCCCGGCAGAATTCCTAAGCTTGTTTCTGGAAGGCCTAGCTTTGCTCTTTTTTCTGCAATTCGAATGTCACAAGCAAGCGCCAATTCTAATCCCGCTCCTAGTGCCAGCCCGTTAATTGCACAAATGACTGGAAAAGGTGCGTGGGCGATTCGATCAAACACCTTTTTTCCTTTCTCAACGAGCTCTATGCCACTCGTTTCAGTTAAACTTGGAAACTGACGAATATCTGCGCCTGCAACGAACGCTTTCTCTCCAGCAGCTCTTATAATCAGAGCTCTGCACCTTGGCTCTCTCAATATATTTTCCATGACTACGTCTAGCTGGGTAATCACCTCATCTGTTAATACGTTTAAAGGAGAGTGATTGATGGTAAGAGAGGCAAAATCTGAGTTTATTTCATATGTGACAAGTTGTGTGTCCCCCATAGTTCCCTTCCTTTCTCGTTCTTAATCATTTATTGAGCAGCTACAAAACGGCCATGTTGATAAATAGGTACTGCCTTCAAGTTTTCAATGTTTGAAAGAACCCAGTGAATGGTGTGTTCATATCCTGTTTGACTCAGCAAGTCGGCTGTTTCTGTTGTTAGCAGATTGATAAAATGTTTGGCCCGCGCCTGTTGATAGGATTCTCTCGCACTTGTTGCAGCATCTGAGAGAGTAAACGTGCCCTGAGTAAGAAGGTGATCAATCAGCTGACCTGCCCCGACAAAATCTTCGATCGAAAATCGTCCGGCATTTCCTGAACAGATGAGGACAACAGATGAATCATCCCCCTTTAAAACAATATCCTCTGACACTCGGTCTCCATTTACTAAGGAGGATGCATATAATCTCTTTGCAAACTGAGCTTTTTGTATCGCAACCGTTCCATTTGTAGAGCAAATTACAGCCGATTGCTTACCCACTGGATGTTCAATAAGGGTAGGATCGGGATAGATAAATTGATCGATCGATTTTCCATTCGATTCTCCCATCAATAGGCAAGGAGTTTGAAGTGTATTTGCTTGGTCTAAAGCAATGGATGCATCTTTTACGGCAAAGACTTCCGTATATTGACTCTCAATTAATGCCGTGATGGTTGATGTAGCCAAAAACACATCAATTACAACTGCCGTGCACCCACATATTAAGTGTGAATCTACAAGTTCTTTTTGAGTAATGACATGAATTTTCCGCATAGCACCTCAACCTTTTTGATGATCAGCATTTTTATCGGATTTAAATAGTAAGGTCGGTTCTTTCACTAAAAAATTTTTAAGTAATAGAAACATATTTTCAATAATGATTAAGAAAAACGAAAGCGGGATTAAAAAGAATAAAGGGTAGAGCGGATAGAGCGTTCCTGCTGCCGGAAACGACATTTGCCTGGCTAACCCATTCATGGCGTAATCGAGCGTATACTTTGCCATAATGACCAGGATAAAGACCTCAATTACCAGCATCCCAATAATTAAACACTTTCTAATCGAACGCTTACACTTTTCGATGAGTAAATCCATGCGCGGCAGTACACCAGACGCGTAAATATAAGCGAGTGCCGGGAAGACGACGAGGGGCATAAAGTAATTTTGTACGATTTCAAATCCCCCGTTAATAGAGTTGCTAAATACATTTCGCAATACCACATCAAAAACAATAAAAAACATCATGCCGAGTAAACTAATGCCACTGATCCATACACCGGCTATTTTCATATAGTCAAACCACTTGTACGCTATCTTTAGGCCATTCATATCCATCATCCTTTCGTTCCTCATTTCATGGAATCAGGCAAAAATGTTACGATACTAGGAAATGCAATCATTAAGCCACAAACGATTACTAATACTGCTAGAGCAAAAACCATACCGATCTTAAAAATCGGTTCTAAGCGGATTTTACTCACACCTGAAACCGCGTATACACTCAACCCAACGGGCGGTGTGATGAGGCCGATTGTACATAGGATCCCTACAAAGACCCCGAACCATAGTAAGTCAACCTGAAGAGCCGTCATTATCGGAAGAAGAACTGGAATGGACATTAAAATAACCGCAGCCCCTTCAATAAACATGAATAGTACAAACAGAACGAGTGAAATGACAATCAACACAAGGGCTGGTGTATCCATAATTGGTTCTAGAAGCGAAAGCAGCTTTCTAGGTAGTAGAGATAACGAAACAAAACGCCCGAAAATCTGAGCACCGATCATGATTAACATGACCATTCCTGTAAGTTTAAGAGTTTCAACAATTGAGACTTTGATAAATCTTGCATTCACTTTTCCAAGAACAAATGCCGTAACTAAACCTACAAATGCTCCGACTGCACCTGCTTCTGTTGGAGTAAAGACGCCCGAGTAGATCCCGCCAAAGATGATCATCATAATCAACATCGCAACAAAACTTACAATAAAAAGCCTGATCGGTGAAACGGTATGAGGAGCTTGTTCATTAATTAGTCCTGCTTCTATTTCAGCTGGCATCTCTTTTTTCTGTAATTTCAAGTAGACCAGCATCACTAAGATAAAGACGATCATGACCATAATTCCAGGGATGATCGCCCCTATAAAAAGTTTTCCCACCGGAGTTTCAGTAGCTACTCCATATAAAATAAGGATAATACTTGGAGGAATGATCCCTGAAAGTGAACCTCCTGCTGCAGCAATGGCTCCTGCAAGCGGTGCACTGTAACCATGTCTTCTTAATTCCGGTATGGCAACTTGCCCCAATGAAGCTGCTGTAGCCGTACCAGACCCAGAAACAGCCCCGAGTACGCCTCCAATGCACATCGTTAAAATACCTAAGATACTATTTTTCCCTCTGGACACTTTATGAACGATATGAAAAATATCTTTGACGATGTCTGAGTGAAGGATAAACTGAGCCATCAAAACATATAAAGGAATCGTCGTCAGGGTATAACTTGCGACCCGGTTAAACGGTTCATTGCCTAAAAGACCAGGGAGAGTAGAAAAACCCTCCAGTAAAATCAACCCAATCACACCGCTTGCGAATAACACCGAATGGATATAGAGACCTGAACTGAGAAAGAGCACTAACATTGTAAGGATAATGCCTATCACTATTAAACTGCTCATCTGTATCCCTACCTTTCTTGTATTCAACCAACAAGAAAGAACCTATCACCATTCGCAATTGTCCATTAAAGATAAACTGTCTGACATCGAAGTGATAGGTTCAACCTTTTTCTTATTTCCGAGCTTATTTGTTACTCCATTTCTTTTAATCCCTCTGGTACATCTCCACCTTGCTCGATGACAATATCACGCCATAAAGTAATTAAGTCCATGCCAGGCAGTCCTTGTGATTCTAATAGTTCTGCATAATTCTCCCATGTTTCTTCAATCCCTTGGTTAATCACATCTTGGACGCCTTGATCAAGATTGGTAAACTCAACAAACTCTCCGCCATCCTCAATATTTTGTTCAATTGCAGCTTCTGCACGGGTAATCCATTCCTCCGCACCAGGTGTAAAGATTTCTTCATTCGCTTGAGTCATAGCCTCTTGCACATGTTCCGGAAGTCCTTCCCACTTTTCATTGCTCATCCCAATAAAGGCATTAAAGTGTCCAAAGTTGACCCCTGTTACGGTGTATTTGAATAGATCTTGGAATCCGTAACCAGACCAGTCTGCAATACTGTAATAGCTGCCATCAAAGGCTCCTCGGCTTAGGGCATCGTACATTTCAACAGCTGGCATCGTGATACTATTGACACCAATTTTGTCTGAATATACTTCATGAATACGTGAGGGCGTACGAAGAGCCGTTCCTTGTATATCTGCTGCTGAGTTGAACTCTTTACCAGTAGTTGAGATGGAATATTCTTGAGTGGTTGAAATAGGGAAAACTTTAAAGTCGGCAAATTGCATCTCTTTATATGTTTTACCATCATCTAATTCAACGTCACTTTCTAATAGGGCTTTCCATGCATTCGATCCAATATGAGTATCTGAATGAGCTAAAGGAAGCATCGTGACTTCAGCCATCGGATATTCACTTGGTTGATAGATTGGCAGAACGAGCCCCACATCAATGGTTCCATTTAATACGGCATCCCCTTCATCTGGAACAGAAACGAGCTCTCCACCTGGGAATGTTTCAAATTCTACTTGACCTTCTGTTAACTCTTCTACTCTCTCCATCCAAGGAACCATCGTATCAGACCACCACGCATGCTGGGTACTTAAGCCAGTAGCTGCTCGAAGCGTAATAACTTCTTGATTTTCGGCTCCATCCTTATCCGTTTCTGGCTCGGAATCTGATGTAGTATTATCAGAACAAGCACCAGCTACAAGGAAACCGCTTACAACCACTGATAGGAAAAGATATTTCTTTAGACGTTTCATCACTAAATCCCCCCAATAATAATGTTTCTCTTCATTCCTTCATAGTCTGTAACCTTTTATCAAATCAATTAGATAAATACTCAAGGATGGACGACTAATTTTCCCCATGTTTGCCGGCTTCCTAATTCATCTAATGCCTGTGGAACTTCTTCAAAAGCATATTGCTGATAGATCAGAGGATCGATTTTCCCTGCCATATATAGTTGCATTAGATCCGCATGAGCTTTTTTCACTTTTTCCGGGAATAACTTTCTGAAGTAGCCAAAATGAACGCCGACGAGCGAATAATTTTTAATCAAGGCGTGATTCATTGGTGCATCAGGAATAGCTCCTCCTGCAAAGCCGATCAACAGCAGCCTACCGTCAAAAGCGATACATTTTCTAGAGCGGTGAAATACCTCTCCTCCCACTGGATCAAAAATGACATCAGCACCCTTACCTTTTGTCACCTCTTTTACCGTTTGATCAAAATCATCTTCACGATAATTGATGACTACGTCTGCTCCTAATCGTTTACAGACTTCCTGTTTTTCAACTGACCCAACTGTCGCAATAACTTTGGCACCAAGTGCTTTCCCTATTTGAATCGCAGCAGATCCAACCCCGCCAGATCCTGCATGTATTAAAAGACTTTCCCCTTTTTGCAAATTGGCTTTTGAAGATAGCGCGTAATAGGCCGTATGGTACGTAATGTGCATTCCTGCCGCTTTTTCAAAAGGAAGGTCCTCTGGAATGGGGTACAAAGCATCTTCCCCTACGGTGACATATTCAGTAAAACCACCGTTTGGGAGCTTCGGTGTGGCCAGTACACGCTTTCCTCTTTCAATTTTCACTCCCTCACCCTTTGCAACAATGATTCCAGCTACTTCAGCACCAGGCGTAAACGGGAGGGAAGGCTTCTCTTGATAAGTACCTTGGCATTGCAGGATATCAAAGAAATTAAGCGAGAACGCTTTTACCTGAATAAGTACTTCTCCTTTTTGTGGAACGGGCTTTGGTGTTTCTTTTATTTCTAGTGCGTCGTTTGGTTCTCCTATTTTTGTTACAAACCATGATTGCATTCCAACAACACCTCCTCTGCGTACAAATCTGTTATAACTGTTCTCTTAATTCCAATTTAGCAATATCTCTTAAGTGAACTTTGTCAGGACCATCTACTATTCGAAGCGTTCTAGCATTTGCAAAGTGAGCAGCAAGCGGGAAGTCATCAGATACACCGGCTCCGCCAAATACTTCAATGGCTCGATCAATCACGTTGATTGACACACGCGGTACTGCAATCTTAATCATGGCTATATCTTTACGGGCTGCCTTTGCACCTTCTTGATCTATTTTGTGAGCCGCCTGCAATGTCAGCAGTCTCGCTTGTTCAATTTCAATTCTGCTCTCAGCGATTTCCGTGCGGATCGTATCCTTATCCACAAGCTTAGAGTGAAACGCTTCTCTACTATTCGCCCGGTTGATTAATAGAGTTAAGGCTCTTTCCGCCGCACCAATTGCGCGCATGCAATGATGAATTCTTCCCGGACCTAATCTGCCTTGTGCAATCTCAAAACCGCGACCCTCACCGAGCAGCATATTCGAAGCTGGCACTCTGACATTATCGTAGTGAACCTCTGCATGACCGTGCGGAGCATGATCATATCCAAACACTGGCAAATGCCGTTTCACAGTTACGCCAAGAGCATCAAATGGAATGAGAATCATCGATTGTTGTTTATGTGGTTCTGCATTTGGATCTGTTTTACCCATTACAATCGCCACTTTACAGCGAGGATCCAGTGCGCCTGTTGACCACCATTTTTTTGCATTGATTACATACTCATCTCCATCACGTACAATGGAGCTTTGGATATTAGTAGCATCAGAAGAAGCAACATCAGGTTCAGTCATGGAAAATACAGATCGGATCTTGCCTTCAAGCAGCGGCTCAAGCCATTGTTTTTTCTGCTCTTCTGTTCCGTATTTTACGAGCACTTCCATGTTCCCTGTATCAGGAGCGTTGCAATTAAAGATTTCTGGTGCCATCAATGAACGTCCCATGATTTCACAAAGGAAGGAATATTCATAGTTACTTAGACCACTGCCATGTACCGTGTCTGGTAGAAAGAGATTCCATAGCCCTTGCTGCTTTGCTTTTTGTTTTAATTCTTCAACGATCGGCGGGATCGCCCATCTATTCCCCTGTTCATTTAACTGTTCTTCAAACACGGATTCATTTGGATAAATATGTTCATCCATAAAAACGAGCAGTTCTTCTCTTAATTGATTTGCGTAACTTGAAAGTTCTTTTAACATGGTAACTCCCCTTTATCTGTTTTTAGTGCGTGTTTCATAATTTTTCCAGAGGCATTTTTGGGCAGCTCTGAAACAAATCGATAGACTTCAGGCACTTTGTATTTAGCTAAATACTGTGAGCAATGACTCTTAATTAAAGAAACATCATCTGCAGTAAGATGATCACTGACAATGTAAGCTTTTACTTTTTCCCCATATAACGTATCCGGAATGCCGATGACAGCCGCTTCTTTAATAAGCTCATGCTTTTTAAGAGCATCTTCGACTTCAATGGAGAAGATTTTCTCGCCGCCATGATTAATCATATCTTTAATCCGATCTCGAATATAAATGAACCCGTCCCTATCCATCATGCCAAGGTCTCCTGAATGCCAATATCCATCAGTAAAATTTATCTCATTTGCCTCAGGGTTCTTCCAATATTCTTTAATCACCATCGGTCCTTTTATATATAGCTCTCCTACCTCTTCTAGGGCGCATTCCTCCCCGTTTGCGTTCATAATCTTAATATCGCCAACAGGAACAGAACGTCCTACAGAAGTGACCTTGGATTCATCATAAGTAATCGGCATCAAAGTAGCTGGCGATGTCGTTTCCGTTGCGCCGTAGGCGTTATGAAGTTCCGCATGAGGAAATGCCTCTTTTAACATATTGAACGTTTGCTGGTAAATAGGAGACCCACCAAATGCTACTTTCGTTACAAAATCAAAATTCATCTGTCTGAACGTTTCCTCTGTAGACATCATTAAGAAAATAGTAGGAACGTTAAATAAAAAATTGATTTTGTATGCTTGAATGTATTTAATGTATTTTCTATTTTGATAGCGATCCATGGTGTAACATGTGCCACCTACATAAATCATGTGCAGCAATTGACCGACTAGACCTGTCACGTGAAACATGGGAACCGCTATTAATGTTGTCGTTTGGCTGTTCGTTTGAAACGTTCGCTGATAATTAAGCAAACTATGAATGACATTAATATGGGTAATGACAGCCCCTTTTGGCCTTCCTGTCGTTCCAGACGTATATAAAATGAAGAGAGGATCTAATTCGTCAACTACCACATTAACGAGCGCACTGTTTGGCTCTAGTAACCTAGTAAAGCTGTTCACACCCTCTATTTCAAAGATATTCTCTTTATTTGGAAGTGCTTTAGCGTTCTTCATCCTAACCTCTTCTAATTTGTTCATATGCTTCTCTTCACTAATGACGACTTTCACTTCTGAATGACCTAAGATATAGGACATCTCATCCGATGTGAGCTTTACGTTGACTGGTACTAGAATGGCTCCTATCTTAGCGCAGGCTAATACCACAAGTGGAAATTCGCTGCGGTTGCCGATAATAGCAGCGACTCTGTCTCCTCTTTCTACCTTACAATCCTGCTGAAGGTTAGAGGCAATTCTTGAAGAAAGCGTGTCTAGTTCTTCGTACGTATACGTTTGGTCCTCAGTGACAATGGCTTTTCTATCTTTATATCGTCTTACACTGTTTTGCAGAACGGCCGTTAGATTTTTAGGCCGCTCACTAAATACCTTCACATGGTCTCTTTCATAGAGAGTTATTTCTTCGATCACGAGTATCCTCCTCTCATTTCAACAGCTTTATAATGTATTGACTATATAAAGCAGTGAGTTCATCTATCGTTAGTCTTCCGTTAGGTTTATACCATTGCTGCACCCAGTTCATAGAACCCAGAATGAACATTCGAATAAAGGCTGGTTCTTCTACACTGAATTCGCCGCTCTTCATTCCTCTTGAAATGATTTCTTCAAACAGCCCTTCATATTCTCTTCGCAATTGAAGAACTAGTACCAATTGTTCTTTATTGAAGAACTGTTTAGGTTCCATAATTAAATTAAATGTTTCCTTTTCTTTAATCGCATATTTAATATGTGCAGCAATCATTAATTGAAGAAATTCTTTAATTGAACGTTCCTCAGTTGAACCTGCTTGATTTAAAATGTTCCTTAATTCATCGGTCGCTTGTGAGAGGACGAAGTTATGACATTGATACATCAGATCACTTTTATTTTTGAAGTAATAGTACAAGGAGCCCTTTGTCATCAGTAATTCTGCTGCGATCTCTTCCATCGTCGCTCCGTTGTAGCCCTTACGATTAATAATCTCAATCGCCGATGCGAGAATTTGCTTCTTTTTTTTAGATAATCTTTTCTCTGACAGTTTGACGATAACCACCTCCAGACAATCAACGTAACCGCTTACAATTTATATCTATTAAATGTTTTCATCCACCTAATCCTCTTTAAAAATTAAACACTCTTCAATATTTGAACCTCGTTAAGAAATTGAATTAGTCTATATATAGTTAGCAGGTACCTTTTCTAGAACGAAAAGTTAAAAATTGAACGTCGTTTAACTAATCGAGGGCTTTGGAGTCCGCTGTAGATACATTTTATTTGTATTGTTTTAAAGCTTTTATGCGCCGATATTGAGCTTAAGTACGCGGGATCAATAGTTATATGTGCGCATTTCCGACACTATTGCGTCAATCTCATGTAATTGCGTCCGTTCACCTGCTGTATGCGTCAGTGCAAGGCACAATGGTATCCACTCTGACAGTAATTGCGCTCATCCACCGCATGACAACACTAAAAGGAGCTGCCTAATTCGACAGCTCCTCCACGTACATATCATCAATTATTCTTTTCTTTATTTATCCCTTTGCCTTTACCTTTTTCTTTAGCTTTTTCTTTCATATTCTTGCCTTTCTCTTTGCCTTTCTCTTTCTTATCCTTACCCTTGCCTGGCTTATCCGTTACCGGCTCTTCATTTCCTGGTTCCTCTGTACCCGGCTCTTCGGCAGCTGCTGCGCCATGTAAGGCATCTTGTGCGCCTTTTACTTCGAGGATGACATTATCGATCACAATGTCATGTGCGTTCCCGATTGTTTCTCCAGCTACTTTTCCGACTAAGAAGCTCAGTGTAACTGAATCACTTTCAGGCATCTCGAATTCATAGCTGAATGTTTGCCTCGTTTGATCTAATTGGACGATGTCTTCAAAATAACGATGATAATTTGGTGCCCCGTTGTCGACGACTAGTTCATTTTTTCGGTCCAAACTCGCTCTTGCGTCAAATTGTAAAACATATGTTTCTCCTGATTTTAGTTCCATTTCTTGCTGAGATAAGGAGATATCCCAAGGGTTTTCCCCTTCGTTAGTGACAGAAATAACTGCTTCCCTGTCTCTTTCTTCAAAGCTCGCTTGTGACGGCCCGTCATAGCTACCTTGAACATGTCCATTCCAGTTGTCTAAACCACTAGAAAAATCACCATTAGCTAAAGGGAAAAACTTTTCTCTTTCGCCTTTCACTTCTAATTTTACTTGATCAATCTTCACCTCGTGAGGACCGATCGCTGCTGCGTCCCCTACTTTCCCCATTAAATACTTTAGGTCAACAAGATCAGTTTCCGTCATGTTAAATTCAAACGAATAGGTTTGCATATCCGGAGTTAACGAAATCACCTCATCGACATATCGTTCATATGCACTGTTTTCAAGCACGACTTCTAGCTCTCGTTTTACAGTAGAAGAGGCATCAAATTCTAGAATATACGTTTGATTCGCTAGCAGCTGCATCTGATTTTGCATTAATAAAACATGCCACGGCTCATATCCTTCATTTTCGATCGATGCTGACACCATTCCGTCTTGATGCTTAACTTCAGCTATGGATGTACCTGCCTCATGATCGCCTTGAATATGTGTATCCCAGTAGTTCAGACCATTGACAAAGGCACCATTTTTAAGCGGGAAGCTTTCATCAAACGTTAATCCGTCAAATATATCGGTTAAACGTTCAAGTTTGATTGAATCAAGCATTACATCATGCGCAGATCCTCCAAAATAGAAGACTAATTGTCCTTCAATATCTGTCGTATCAGGCATTGTAAACGTCATGACGTGTTCATTCATTTCTGTTGTAATGGTTTCAGTCCCTTCAAAATAACTGATTGTTCCGTCTTTACTAAGCAAGGCTGCTCCGATCTCTCTTGCTTCATCTGCTCTTGCTTCAAATGACAATTGATATTCATTGTTTGCTAGAAGGTTCATCCCTTTTTGTGTGAAAGTGATCGCATCAGTACTCTCGCCGCCATCTGAAATTTGTACATGAAGCTCACGTTGATCAGGTTCAACCGATGCTTCTGCTTCGGCGCCATTTGTCTCGAAGTTCCAGAACGTCATACGATCCATGCGGCCTAAATCAAAGTTTCCATTGTACACATGGTTTCCATTTCTTAATGGATTTTTAGGAGCATCTTCTTGGTATGGATCTTCGGCATCTACTTCCTCAAGCGTCACATTCCCTAACCAAACGGGATTTGTGTTGAGCCCCATATTAAATTCTAAACGCGAGAGAATATCTGTATCGTGCTGCATTTGAAACACCAATTCATACGTTTCCACTTGATTAGACAGGGTATAATCACGATTTGGTGAATAAGCGGTATAGCCACGGTCAGGCCCCCCGCCAAGCTTTACATTCAGTGGACGTGCTGTCGTAGATTTAGCATCAAAGCTCAGCTTATACCATCGGCCTTTTCCTAGCGTCACATTTTGAATCATCTGAACGGAATAAGACTGGCTTCCTCCGCGTGCAATATCTACTTTGGCAAAACGATATCCATCAAGTTCCTCTTTAGATACCGTTGCATCACCGTTGAAGTCTGATAAGTAAACTAAGTTCCAATAATCTTTACTCCACTTCTGGTCAAGCTCTGCACCCGTTGCAATCGTCGTAATCTCCTGTTCAAAGCTTGAATCATACACATAATTGCCGTCTATAGCTTCTTTCGCATTTTCAGGCAGCTCTTCTGCCTCAAATACTGGCTCAACCGGCTCACGGTAGTCACGTCCTTCAAGCTCATATACTTTAACGTAATCAACCTGCATCTCACCTGGGAAATCGGTTGTCGCATCAGGGTTGCCGCCATACCAGCCGCCGATTGCTAAGTTTAAGATCAGATAAAACTCTTGATCAAACGGAGCAGGATAAGCAAATGGTGCAGGGCTGCCTGCATCTTGTGAGCTCCAGTTATTCAGTGTTTGGTACAGTTCACCGTTCACATACCAGCGGATCTCACCAGGCTCCCACTCCACCGCGTACACATTAAAGTTTGTTACATCCTGTCCTTCAGGAAAATGATAGTCTTTTGCCGTGTATGTGTTATTCGGCCATTGTCCGCCGTAGTGAATCGCCCCGCCAATTTCATTAGGCCGTCCGCCGGCATTTTCCATAATATCAATTTCCCCTGATGCAGCCCAGCCGCCATATACATCATCCTCTGGCATCATCCAAAATGCCGGCCAGTAGCCTTGTCCTTCTGGAAGGGCCATTTTCGCTTCGAATTTGCCATACTTTTGCGAAAATTTACCCTGTGTATGGATCTTTCCTGAGGTATAATTGTACGTTCCATGTTCATCTGAAACGGATTCTTCCTGGCCCGTAAGTACAAGCTTGCCATCTTCTACTCGGACATTTTCTTGTTGATATGATTGCAGTTCTTCATTTCCCCATCCTGACACATATGTCCCATTTGAATCAACGAAACCATTTCCTGTGTCATAGCTCCATTTGTCTAAATCTAAATCAGTTCCTTCAAAATGATCCTCCCAAACAACTTTCCATTCGTCGCTTGATTCATTCGTATCGTTTTGCTCTCCGGCAGCTTGTGCGTTGATGTTCATGCTAATAAGTGAAGCTGCCATAACTGTTCCTGCAAGTAAACGAAATGATTTTTTCACTCGATTTTCCCCTCCCATTTAATCATTGTTTCAAGATTTTGAAAGCAGCAGCCACTCCTCACCTCCTTAACAAGATATATCGAAAGCGCTTTCAGTTCCTGTTAAAAGAGGCAGAGAAGGAATCGTACTTCCCTCTCTGACCAATTTTTAGCTTAAGTAAACGTTCATCTTGCTTACTTCACGGTTGCGGACTGCCTCTGCAAGTTCTCCAGTCACTTCATTCGCACCAGCTTCTTTTACTGCACCATCTTTAAACGTCAGTTCAATTCCAGATGGAGTGACTGCATCTTCTCCGTACGTAGAGCTCTTTGCACGATTGATATACGTCACAGAAATCTCACCAAGGAAGGTAAACGTGACTTCCCCATTCTCATCAAACAGCCAATCAGGCAGACGTGGAGATAATTCTAATGACAGCTCGCCTTCTTTAAGCTTAAATGGTGAGCCTCCTGTCATCATCACAAACCACATATTCATCAGTTCAATCGTTGAGCCGCTAAGACGTGACACAAATCCTTTGCCGTGAAGCTCAACATTTGGATTGGCACTGCTAGCGATAAATGAAGAGTTCTCTAAGATACTTCGTCCATACATTTCTGGATCTAAAAATGGAATCAGTGCTTGTTTCATGTCCTCATAAAACTCATCATAGAGACCTGATTTAAGCGTTGCGAGCAAATACTTATATTCCATATGAAGGAAAATAGATTCATTTTCCAGCCAGCCTGGTGTAAAGGATTTTACTCGGCCAAGTTCATTGGGCTCACTGTTAATGCTCATAGATGTTTTGTACATCTTCAGTTTGCGGTCATAAATTGGTGACTGCTTCACTTCATCGTACAGTGCCTTAGCTGAATCGCGGTCATCTGTTAGCTTTAACTGTTTTACAACTCCCTCTAAATATGGAGTGACTGCTTTAGGCGACCAATCAAACTCAAGACGCTCAAGCGATTCTTGTGTGAGATCTTCCTTTGGTTCAAAGTAGAAATACGTCGGGCTGAACGGTTTCGCATATGACTCAACACTTTCGATTCCTGTGTCAACTCGTTTAGCCAGTTGTTTTACGTAATCTTTGATTTCGTTTACGGTGTACGTAACTTCCTGACCGCTGATTCCTGCATACACGTTTTCACGATACGCTTCTCGCTGAGATGTGACTTGCTTCCAGTAGCGTTGTTCTGCTTCATCAGAGCCCTCTTCAACCTCTTTCACTTCACCTGCGACTTGTAAAAGGAAGTCATTCACTTCAGCCGGCAGAGCAACCTCACCCTCACTTTCCACACTATCTAACAGCGTGAGCAGGCGTTTTAATTCATATAACTCAGACGTACTCGCCCCAATCATTCCAGGCAGTCCGTTTAATGAATCATTCCAGCCCGGCTTGTCCCCTTCCATCTCAATGCCTAACCCAAAAGGTGCCATTGTCGATGTTTTCACTAAAGCAAGTGTGACGAGCTTTGAATACAAGCTTGTATGATATATCTCTCCGCTTGCATCTTTGACCCAGAGGACGCCTTCATTTTGAGCCGCTTGAGATGCTTTTTCCGCGATTTTCTCTACAGCTTCATATTGTCGCAGACCGCTCTTTACGAAACGATACTTCTCCCGTCGTGTTTTCACTCGTACAGGACTGTCAAAGAATCGGTAGCCAGGCGTTAAGAAAAACTCGTCTGCTTTATCAGGATAAATAGCTAGATAACTATCAATTAAGTCTAAGTTATACGTCCAGTGATCAACCCAGTATCCTTCACCAAACTCTGCCTGCTGCAGCTCTTCTGATGCATGCATCACATAAGCAAGAAATGATTCAAACGGCTCGGATAAAGAAATGTTCTCATCTTCAACAAAATGCTTCAGCTCACCCGGTGTATAGCTTTTTTCAAGAAACGATTGGAGCTTCTCTTCGCCTGCTTCTACATAGGATGCGAGATCCAAGGTGCTGTTTACTTTAAAACGAACTCCTTTAACCACTAGCGGATTGTATCCATCAAGCTGAATCAGATTCATAAACAGTTGAACATTATAGTCTTTAACTCTTGGTTCTAGTAACACATCACAGCGGCGATTTTGATTAATATCACGGTAATTCCCGTTCCCTTGAGAATAATAGGTTGGACTGATTGAGAAGAAGTTATAATCTCGCTCTAGGTCCCCGTGTTTTCTTGAGAATAAGTAGTACATTTTATCCTCGTTGTCACGTTCAATCACTAACGGGAATCCACCGCGCAAACCGTTGTCTAAATAGCTTTGCTTCACATACGCATCAAATAATGGCTGGCTCGTTTTCGTCGCCATTTTATTTGTAATCGAATCTGTGATTTTTTGGGCACGCGTCTTCATTTCACTAAGAGCATTGATAGAAAGAGTTTCTTTTACACCTGTATTTACAAGATCAAGGTTTTTTGCATATCCAATCACAGTGTATAGGTCGATCTGTTCATTTGTTTGCAGACTGGCTGATTCACAAGAGAATCCGCATGAAACTTTATTAGTCGTATGCTGCGGCTTATCTTTTAAGGAGTCTACCGGCTCTTTAATAAATACTCGCGGCACCTGCAGTGAGGTGTCACTTCCAAAGATCGCATCTTTATCAATAATCGGTTCTAGGTGCGTTTCCTCTGATGCCGGTGTGCGTGAGAAGCTCGTATAGAAATGTCCGTGATGAATCTCTTTGACTTCAGCTGAATCTTCAATACTTCCTCTTAATTGATAAAAAGGAATCTTATTTTCGATATTTTTGACGTCGAACCAGCTTTTGATCGTATGGCCTAATTCTTTGTAGGCTGCATGCGGCACACCACTTGGAAAAATCGAAGGCAGACCGTCTACAATCTCAAACTCTCTTGCTGCATCTCCTAGATTCGTTAACGTAACCGTTCTCACCAGGCCGGCAAAAGGCGCTTCAGGAAGGATGAAATATTCAACATTTAACTTAAATGCATGTTGATGATGGACGTATTCAAGTGCAAGCATATTCTCTTCGATTTTCATCGTTTCCTGCACTTCCTCCTTACCTGATGTGAGAGGAGAAAACGCTTCAATAAAGGTTTCCTTCCCATCTTCTTTGACTTTAATAAAGGTTCTAAATCCTTGAATCTGTACCTGCTGATAGGATTTATCTGCTGGCATAAATTCTAGCATCGCATGATTTTTGTCTTGGACACCAAAGCTTGCAATGCCTTGTCCGCGGTTCACATAGAATACCCACATTGGAATGCCGTCGACCCCTGCAATTCCTGGCAAGAAACTTGCAAACGGGGATTTTTGCTGATAATTAGTGATCTCAAAGCGTTTATGATCTTTTAATGTATACATGGTATCACCTTCTAAATATATAGTAGACTTTTACTAAAGCGCTTTCGAAACAAGTTAAACGAAGCCGTACAGAAAAAGAAGTGAAAGAATGTAGACCAATGTTAAGAAATTGGTCTACAAGAGTTTCTTTCAATAAGTGTTACTGGAATTTTGATCGACATATAATGCTTTTTCTTATCGTTAATTTGTTCTAACAACAATCCTGCTGCTGTTTTTCCAATTAAAAATGTATCCTGTTTAATGGTTGTAAGCCCTGGTGTCATATACCGAGCAATCTGGATATCATCAAAACCGATAACCGAGATGTCATTTGGGACACTTAATCCTTGCTCTTGAATCGCAGTAATTGCACCTAGCGCCATTAAGTCCCCCGCCGCATACACAGCTGTCGGTCTATCTTCTAGCTTCAGTAAATCTTCCATCGCTTTTTTTCCGCTTTCAAAAGTGAAGTAGCCGCCATCTGCAATGTATTCATCTGGTATATTAAGATTATGCTTGTTCATCGCTTGAATATAGCCTTTTAACCTGTGAACGCCGACATATAAACTATTGTGACCAGCAATATGAGCAATCTTTCTATGTCCTAACTCATAAAGATGATCCACTGCTAATTCACTTCCATGAATATTATCACTAAAAACGACACTTGCTCCCCTTGTATCAAGGTCAATCACCACAGAAGGGAGATCAGATTCCATTAATATATCAAGGTCGGGAGAATCCATGGTTGAACAAACGACAACAACCCCGTCAACGCCACGGTATAGAAAATGGTCTAAATACGATCTCTGCTCCGTGCCGATCTTATTTGATGCAAACAAAAGATCGTAGCCTTCTTTTTCGGCAGCCTTCTTGAAGCTTTCAATGACTGCGTTAAAGAAAGGATGCTCAATTCCAATCCCGGAGTCCTCTACAAATACAACGCCGATCGTCCATGATTTTTTTGTCGAAAGTGTTCTCGCACTAGAGCTCGGATAGTATCCCAGCTCTTCGACTGCTTCATTAATAATCCGCTTCGCTTTTTCACCAACATCACTATAATTATTTAACACTTTCGAAACCGTGCTGATTGAGTAGCCTGTTTTTTTCGCAATATCATAAATAGTAGCCATATGTATCCCCCCTTTACTCTTTGATGCTGTTGATAAAATTTCTATTAAATAGTTATTCCGCCTGTCAGATACATGAATCAATAGATAAGCCCCGACTGTGATTGTTGATCTCCGCTGCAGGCACACGCTTTCCGCGGGCGGTCCGGGAGCTTCTTCGTCGCATTGGCTCCTGTGGGATCTCCCTGGTCTCCCGCATCCCGCTGGAGTCGGTGCCTTCCGCTCCAATCAGCGGAGGAAGCATGTTGTATAGTGCTCCCATTTTTATAAACAGAGTTCAGTGAACTTAGCAAATGAACTCAAAAGTGTCTTCATTTTTCAAATTTGAACTGTACCATAACTAAATCACTCAACATAATAATTACAAAAACGCAATAACTTAGCGGATGAACTATACGAAGACTCCTGTGTGGACTAGAGCAGGGGTGAGATCCCACAGGGCCCAAGCCCGAGGAAGCTCACCAGCTCCACACGGAAAGCGAAGTATAGTTCAGGAGCGGAGATGCTGCTATAACCCATGTTTAAAGCATTTAAGGTATTTAAGGCTTTGAGTCTGTTATCACATCACTCCACGTAAAAGTCATTTAGAGCAATCACTTAGCGGATGAAATATGCGTAGACTCCTGTGTGGACTAGAGCAGGGGTGAGATCCCACAGGGCTTAGCCCGAGGAAGCTCACTGGCTCCACACGGAAAGCGAAGCATATTTCAGGAGCGGCGACTATGCTAAAAATCATGTTTAAGCATGTTGATGTTTATAGTTAAACCGCATTATATTTCTTAAAAACAGAATAATTCACATTCATCAGCACATAAGCAAACACACTTATCCCTATCACAAAGGACACTCTCGGGAAATTGACCACAATTAAAAAGTACGCAAGAAGCCAAACAAGCTGCGTAAGGGTCATTAATGGATGAGCAAAAACAAGTCCAAGTGATGCTTTAATATAAGAGAACGTTTTATATTCAAAATGCGCCATAACAGAAAATACATTTAAAAATGTCATTAGTATAATAGCTGCAATGGCAGCAATGACGAGGTAAACGAATAATTGTGTCGACTCACTGTAGAAATATCCAGCAAATGAAAAGTTTACATAAATAATATAAAACAATCCGGTAAAGATTGCACCTACAAGATTTGAACGTATAAATTCCGCTTTATAATATGTGAAGTAACTTGAAAATAAATTGAACTGATTTCCTTTGATCCAGTCTCTTATGACTCGAAACAAAGCAAGGGTTGCTGGCATAAATCCAAATAAACCAAGCCCTGCTACAAAAAAGAACAGCCATAGGATATTCAGTGCAATAAACTTATAGACGACTTCGGTTATTTGAACGATTAACTTGCCCATTTGAAACCCTCCTTTTACGTAAGAATACTAATAGTTGGTTGTAATGCAGATTCCCTGCAATAATTGTTGATTTCCGCTGCAGGCACTCGCTTGCTCTTGTGGAATACCTCTTGGCCACGCATATACTGAAAAAGTCTCCCCTGCGATAGGTGTTGATCTCCGCTGCAGGCACTCGCTTTCCGCGGACGGTCCGGGAGCCTCCTCGGGCTTTCGCCCTGCGGGGTCTCCCCTGGCCACGCACATCCCGCAGGAGTCGGTGCCTTCCGCTACAATCAACCGAGGAGGGATATTGTAAGTGCTCCCTTTCTATATGCAGCTGTTCACTGTTTTTAGCAGATAACCCACGGATGTCTGCTTTTTTTAATTTGAACCTATGCATTACTAAATCGCTCAACATAATAATTACAAAATGCAATAACCTAGCGGATGAAATATGCGTAGACTCCTGTGTGGACTAGAGCAGGGGTGAGATCCCACAGGGCACAAGCCCGAGGAAGCTCACCGGCTCCACACGGAAAGCGAAGCATATTTCAGCCGCGGTGACTTCGCTCTAACCAATATTTAAGTGAATTACCTTAAACAGACACCGCAAAGAGCTGATGGTGATCAGCTCTTTACTGCTCCTTCTGATAAACTTTGAATGAACAAACGGTTAAATAATAGGAAGACAATTAGTAATGGTACTGTTGCCCAGAACGTACCAGACATTATCATACCATAATCCATCTGTCTGGAATCATTTAATGCACGAAGCGCTACTTGCAAGGTGTGCATCGATGGGTCGCGAAGAACAACGAGCGGCCATAAGAAGTCGTTCCATACATGCATGAATACGATAATTCCTAATGTTGCAAACGCCGGAAGCGTCATCGGTACAACAATATTCCAATAAATTCGGAAGTTAGAGCAGCCATCAATTTTTGCTGCTTCAATCATTTCAAACGGTACACTTTCTTTAATATACTGCCTCATCCAGAAAATACCGAATGCATTTATTAAACCAGGAATGATCAATGCTTTAAAGTCATTTAACCAGCCTAATGTTGTAATAATATAATATTGTGGAATCAACCCAAGCTGCGGCGGGACCATCATCGTAACAAGAATCATGACAAATAGTACGTTTTTTCCTTTGAATTCTAACTTAGCAAAGGTATACCCAGCTAGGGAACATAAGAATAATGTCCCAATGGTAATCGTCGTGGAAACAAAGAATGAATTCCACATCGCACCGAAGAAATCAATATTACTCGTTACTTTTTGAAAGTTTTCAACTAAATGTGTACCTGGTGTAAATGGCGGCGGTACAGAATTGATTTCTCGGTTTAATCGTGTTGCCATAACGAACATATAATAAAAGGGAAACAGGGAAACTAAAGATCCAGTGATCAAGAACAGATAAACCAGAACCTTATTTAGTGAAAATTTCCCTTCTCCAACTTCTTTTTTAGCTGCCATGCCAATCCCTCCTAACTAATCTTTTTTGATCGGCCGATTCTGTTTGTAATCCATAGGTTAATTGCAGTTAACGTAATAATGATTAAGAATAAAACGATTGCTGCAGCTGATGCGGTTCCAAATGAGTTGTAAACAAACGCATCTCTCCATAAGTATGCAACCATTGTAATCCCTTCTTCACGTAAATTACGTCCTAAGAAAATTAATGGTTCTGTGAATAATTGAAAGCTTCCGATCGTTGCTGTGAATACAACAAACATCGTAATCGGCTTAAGCATAGGAAGGGTAATGAGACGAATTTGCTGGCTCAATGTAGCCCCGTCCATTTTTGCTGCTTCATATAATTCTTTTGGAATACTTTGCATCCCTGCTAAGAAAATAATCGTGTTATAACCAACCCATCTCCAAAATACCATCGTTGCAATGGCAATCTTTACAGGCCAGTATTCAGCATCCCAGCGAATAGGCCCTACATCAAAGAAGCTTAAAATATAGTTTGCAAATCCAAACGGCTGATTATTGAATACAACACCGAAGATGATTGCTACTGCTACAATTGATGTAATATACGGCAGGAAAATCATCGTTCTGAATGTGTTACGAAAACGGATCAAAGTAGAATTTAAGGCAAATGCTATTAAAATAGCAATGATAATCTGCGGTAATGTTCCCATGATCCCAATAATGAACGTGTTTTTGATAGAAGAATAAAACACTGGATCATTAAAGATAAATTCAAAGTTTTTAAATCCATTAAATGTCATTGGATTTAATCCATCCCACCTAAAGAAGGATAAATAGAAGCTGAATATCATTGGGAATAGCCCAAAGATAGCAAATAGAATGAAAAAAGGAGAAATAAATAAGTAGGCTGATAAAGCGGTACGTCGTTTTTCTGTCAGCCATTTGGCTTTTTTAGATGTCTCCAATCGTATGTACCTCCCTGCAAAATAATTTTGACTGCTGTTAGAATGGCTTGCTGGTTTTCGAGAGTGGCTTATATTCCCTATGGTCACTTGAATGTTCATTTATAGGTGTAGAAGCCAGCCTCGAAACGATGTAATATTAGTCCAACAAGCAAAGATAACTGTCAATTTCTTTGTGAGTGAGAGGGAATACCTGTGTAGTCAGGCATCCCCATTCACTTAGTTATTGTCTGTCAAGAATACGCTCCATACGTACTAGCGCTGCTTCCCACTCTTCTTGTGGATCGCTGCCTGCTGCTACGTTATCAATCGCTTCTTTCACTTCGCCGTCAACAGGGTAGTAGTTTCTGCCTTTGTATACAGGTACAACTGCTTCTGCAGCTTCAGAGAAGATTTGAGCAACTGGCGCACCCCCGAAATACGAATCTTCATACTCTAAGAATTCAGGCATTTCATATACAGCTGGTGCTGATGGGAATAAACCGTAATCTAAGAATGCTTTTAGCTGCTGTTCTGGAGCAGTAAGCCACTCAATGAATTTATACGCTTCTTCCGGATGCTCACTCTCAGCTGGAACTGTTAAGTAAGAACCGCCCCAGTTTCCTGCACCTTCAGGCATTGTCGTTAGAGACCATACGCCTTCTTCAGGGCTGTTGTCTTTAATAACCCCTTGCATCCAAGCAGGAGCTAACATTGTTGCATAGCTTCCTTCATCCATTCCAGCAAACCATTCAGGCGTCCAAAGCGGAATGTTTCCAATTAAATCTTGGTCAAGTAAACTAGCTACATAGTTATAAGCATCACTAATTTGGTTATGCTCTTCTACGATTAGCTCATCGTCTGTGTTAAAGTATTGCTCCGTTGCTTGATCACGCCTTGCATTGTATACAAGCTCCGCTCCATCAACCATTTGCTTTCCTGTTTTCTCTTGAATCTCTTTGGCTACATTTTCAAAGTCGTCCCAAGTTGCAACTAAATCAGATACAGCTTCTGGTGAAGAATCAAAGCCAGCTTCTTCAAACACATCTGTGCGGTAGAACATAACAGTTGGTCCAATGTCTGTTGGCAGTCCGAACAGGAAGTCGCCGTCTGCATTTTCACCATTTTGCCAAACCCAATCAAGGTAGTTCTCAGACACTTCTTCTGCTCCAAGATCGTATAGGTTTGTAAACGCATGTTCAGCATTACGGTATCTCTCGATTTGAGCTTCTTCGATCATCGTAATGTCAGGAGCACCCGTCCCAGCAGAGATCGATGTAAATAAGTTATCATGTAAATCATTCATATCACTGTTTTGTAGGTTAATTGTTACATTTGGATTCTCTTCTACATATTCTTCAATTAATTTATCGTAGCCTGTATTACCGAACTCCCAAAAAACTAACTCAATGTCACCATCGCCAATTGTTTCTGACGTTGTGTCATCTCCTGCGTTATCAGTGTCACCGCCATCGCCGTTCGTGTTTTCATTTCCTCCACAAGCAGCTAGAACGGATAGAGCTAATACAGTTGTTGCTGTTAATCTCAAGAATTTTTTCATTTTTATTGCTCCCCCTTATACCAGTTATTTTCTGTCTGAAACAGTGATGTTATTTACTTTACAACAATTCTCTACCCCTCACCCCCCTTAATGAAGTAAAAAGTAATAAAGGAAAAGGCTGCAATCTTAAGCTCGAATTAGCTACTAAAGCGCTTTAGTTCATTGTAAAAAAATATATCACTTACACTTCAAAGAAATTATTCGCAACCGTTTGTTTGTACCAGTAAAAGCTGTCTTTTTTCGTACGTTCAAGCGTTCTGTAATTCACGTGAACGATTCCAAAGCGCATTGTATAGCCTTCTGCCCATTCAAAGTTATCTAATAGAGACCAAGTAAGATATCCTTTAATGTTCACACCAGATTCGATGCTGCGCTGCAAAGCTACTAAATGCTGCTTCAAATAATCTGTGCGGCGATCATCTTTCACTTCACCGTTTTCCACACCGTCATTAATGCAAGCACCATTTTCCGTGATATAGATCGGAACATTTCCGTAATTCTCATTAATATGTGTTAACACTTTATAGAAACCTTCAGGGTAGATGTTCCAGCCAATATCTGTTTTCAAGTATCCTGCATCGACTTTTTCGTGGTCGAATAATCCTTCATTTTCTTTGTAGCGTCCGACCCCGCCAGAGTAATAATTAATTCCTAGAAAATCGATCGGCTGTGAGATGATCTCCATGTCGCCTTCTTCAATTTGCAGTACCGCTCCCTTTTCTTCAAACCATTTCACCATGAAATCTGGGTACGTTCCTTTGAATACCGGGTCAAAGAACCAATCCATAAAATAGCCATTCACTCGCTTACATGCATCAATATCTTCTTCTTTATTGCTGTATGGCTCATTCCATTCAACATTCGGAGCGTAACCAATCTGTCCTTTTATTCCAAGTTCTCTAAAGCGAATAACTGTTTTGCCGTGTGCCACAAGCAGGTGATGCGCCACATTCATTGCTAGCTGCAAATCATTATTACCAGGAGCATGAGCACCTACGTAATTGGATAAGAATGACACACACCAAGGTTCATTAAACGTAATCCAATGCTTAATTTTCCCTTCGAATTCTTTGAACATTAACTCTGCATACTGCAAGAAAGCTTCAATCGTTTCACGGTTATCCCAGCCGCCTTGATCTTGAAGTGCTTGCGGAAGATCCCAGTGATAAAGGGTACACATCGGCTCGATACCTTTCTCAAGCAGACGGTCTACTAAGTTATGATAATAATCTAAGCCCTCTTGGTTTACTTCTCCAGTGCCTTCTGGAAAAATTCTCGGCCATGCCACTGAGAAGCGGTAGAAATCAACCCCAAGGTCGTCCATAATCTCAATGTCTTCTTCATACTTGTGATAGCTGCCGCAAGCGACATCTCCGTTATCTCCGTTTACTACTTTGCCTGGAGTTTTTGAAAATGTATCCCAAATCGATGTTCCTCTGCCGCCCTCATTTGCGGCGCCCTCTATTTGATAGGATGCTGTAGCGACTCCCCATTTCATATCTTTAGGAAATTGGATAATAGTCATGTATGATAACTCCCTCCATGTCGTTTTGAATATTCTGTCTAGTAAAAGCGCTTTCGTAGTTAGCGAAAAAAATAGATCGCTGTATTCTACTAAACGTAAACGTATTATTGGAACCTCGACTGCCTGCTAGCAGTGTGAGATCTCGTTTATATAAAATTGTTTAAGAAAGCCCTTTCGTAAAGTTATTATATACTCTCCTTTTCTAGTATGCAATACTTTTTTCGAAACCGCTTTCCTAAATTTTTTCGAACAATTAGAATAAGACGCCGCCCTTTTTCGGACAGCGCCGCTGCAACACCCCATATCTAGCTATGAGATAAAATACTTAGTGACTCACTAAAATTCTTTTATTTAGCCCCTTCAAAATATGGCTGAACAATGACAAAGCCATTTCCTTCAAACGCCATTTGAATGGACTCGCCGCTTCCTCTGCCTAAAAAGGTCCGGTAGTTCATATCGGTTTTAAATTTCGGTTCGAGATGACCTGACCAAGCGACAGTTGCACTAGGGTCTGTAAATACAGGCTTTCCAGGCTCAACGAGTAAGGTCAGCGGCTCGTAATGCGTCGTAATTGCTACTTTCCCACGCCCCTCTAAACCAATATTAAATAGCCCTCCGCTCATCATCCCTGCTACCTTCCGCATCATATGAATATCCCAGTCAACCGAAGGCTCAAATGCTAACACATCGTCTCCATTGACAGTGATTTTATCTCCAAGCAAATCTAAAATTGTAATCTTTTTTCCTTGATCTGATAAATAAAGAATGCCGTTTCCTTTCGCTTTCATCAGCTCGTTGCCTTCATTCGTGAAGGCTTTTTTAAACATCCGGTTTGCCCCGTGCTCAAGCATCCCTTCACGTTCAAAGCGAATATCCCCTTCATAGGCAATCATTGAGCCCATTTTAGACCAAATTAAATCATCAAGCTCCACTCTTAATATGCGGTCCGTCTCTAATCCGAACGTATCGTATTGCTTCTCTTTGTTCATCGTCTTTTGAATAAATTCTTGGATCGAGTATTCGCTCACTCGTGCCTCACCTCTTATTCATTATCTATCACCCTATGTCAAGATTCTACCATTATATGGTTTAGGTGGTAAAGAGATGTGAGTTGGAGTGCTGAGTGTCTTGAGACTGACGCAATTATTATTGGACTAGATACAATTGCGACTGACACCGACGCAATTGTCCTCTCAATCGGCGGAATTAATGCAGACAGACGCAATTGACCCCAGAACAGACGCAATAACCTATGCAACCCGCTCAATTATCTCCGCAACCTACGCATAAAGCGTGTGAAAAGATACAATTGCCGGCAAGGTACACCTACAAACGACCTCAAATAAATGACCTTTATTTCACCATCATCACAAAACTGATTCCTAAAATGGCCAGAACAAGCAGGTGAACACCATTCGTTCGCAGTCCTGTCTGTACTCCTGTCATGCCGACTAGCCGGCTGACCATTAAATTTAATCCTGAAAAAGGACTTAAAGCAGCTGATATGGACCAAGTGAGCAACAAAAGCATAGCCAGTGACAGCGTACTGATTCCTAACTCATCTGCATTAAGCTGCATGGCAAGAGCAGCAATAACGGCAATTTGATGAATGCCGATATAAGTGACAAGCAGGACAAGAGCCATGATAGCCATGGCAAATAATAAAAATGATTGTTCAGCTATTACGATTAGCAGCTCACTAATCTTATTTGCGAAAGTGGTCCCTTGAAGAGCGTGAGCTAATACGCCGGCACTCATAAACAGCATAATTTCATTGTTTAACATCGGGACCGATTGATCACGGTACCCCTTTAATAGTGGATTGAGTTTCCTCCAGCTTTTCGTTAATACTCCCCACATTAGCGGAAGGATCACAGAAATCATGCTCACGATTATGACCATCGACCACTTTGTCACATACTCTATTGCTAAGGACGAACTCATAAGGATCATCACAAATAAGACTAGTTTCAGCAGCTGCCATTTATGTGTTTTATCTAATTGCTTTTGGGGAAATCCTTCTGCAGAAACGGTATGGTTTCTACTCCATAGATAAAATAAAAGATTGCCAATAAGGAGTGAAAGAATAGAGAGCCCCATGCCATAGATAATATAGCGGCCCACTGGCATATTTAAGTAATATAAGATTAGAGAAACAGAAGCAAAGTAGGGAGACCACATTAGTGCTGATGAGAATCCAATTAAATAGCTTTTAGCTGACATTTCTGATGGGAGCTTTAGACTCTCTAAAAACTCACTGACGATTCTTATCGATCCTAAATTTAAGATTGGACTCAAAATAAATAATGAACTTGTAATGCCGAAGAACAGTTTTCTCGGATGATGCAGCAGATTTTGTAAGAACGACTCTACGGATTGGAAATATCCATTCAGTTTGAGCGGCATCGAGAGCATAGGAGAAAGTGTTACTAAGCAAAGAAGAGGCAAAATGAGTAAAACCCCCTCACTCACCCCATGAAACCCAGCTCCTTTACTAAATTCCAACGCTATCCCTGTTCCCATCATGATAAAACCAATTATTCTTGGAAATCCTCGAGAAAAATAGGCACTTGTAATGAAGGCTAGCACAGCTATCACAACGACCACGTACCCTAACCATGTAAGCTCTGCGAAGTATTGTATAAGAAATAAAAAACACATCGATAAAATGAGATAACTACGCAGCAGCTGCCCCTTTCCACTAAACGAAGACATGGCGTTCAATTAAGAGATCGGCGCAGGATTAAATAGTGTTAGATCATTACTAATTCCCCACTGATCAGCCCATGTTTGTTTTCTTCCGCTCGCAACATCGAGGATAAAATGAAATAATTCCCAACCTACTTCTTCAATCGTCGCTTCACCAGTTGCAATGGTACCGGCATTTATATCAATTAAGTCCTTCCATTCTTCCATTAATGAATTTCGGGTGGACACTTTAATCACTGGTGCCATTGAGAGGTTATACGGTGTACCTCTCCCTGTTGCAAACACCTGTAAGTGCATACCAGCAGCCAACTGCAACGTACCGCAGACAAAATCACTCGCTGGAGTGGCTGCAAAAAGCAGTCCTTTTTCCGTTGCTCTTTCCCCAGGGGGGACAACCCCTGAAATGGGACTGGTGCCTGATTTCACAACAGACCCTAACGATTTTTCCACCACATTGGATAGCCCGCCTTTTTTATTACCTGGAGATGGGTTTGCACTGCGGTCTGCCTCGCCTTTTTCTAAATAGGTATCATACCACTTCATCTCTTGAATAAGCGAGCGGCCTACCTCTTCATTTACTGCCCTTTCTGTTAATAAATGAATCGCGTCTCTGACTTCTGTCACTTCAGAAAACATCACAGTTGCACCTGCCCGAACAAGTAAATCTGCTGCATATCCTATTGCCGGATTCGCTGTTACACCCGAGAATGCATCACTTCCACCGCACTGCAAACCTACGACTAACTCTTTCACAGGGATCGTCTCTCTTTGCCTTTCATTTAACTTCGCTAACCTAACTTCAGCCATTTGGCAAATCTCCGTCACCATCGCCTCAAATCCAGGCTGTTGTTGAAGGGATAAAATATTTGATGGCCCGCTTAGTTGTTCAGGCTGAAGCTTCTCACACCCTAACCCCACTACTAACACTTCTCCACCAAAATTAGGATGAACGGCGATATGTTGAATGGTACGAATTGGTATTTTTGCTTCAGGTGCACCAATCGCTACCCCGCAGCCATAGGCGTGATTTAGAGCAACAACATCGTGAACATTTGGGTACTGCGGCAGAATGTCTTTTTTGATTTTCTCTACTGCATAATCTAGGACACCTGTTACACACTGTACGCTTGTCGTAATTCCTAAAATATTTTTGATTCCTGCTGTTCCGTTTGCATTTCGATATCCTTCAAATGTATAACCCTCTAGAGGCGGAAGGGGTTCGTGTTTTCGCGAAGCTATCGACAAATGATCTAAATCAGGCGGTTTAGGCAAGTCTATTAATGACTCCTTGACCCAGCTTCCGGTCGGAATAGAAGATAATGCATAGCCGATAATTTCCCCGTAACGTATAATTGGTTGATTTTGCTCGATGTCAAAAAGAGCCACTTTATGCCCTTGCGGAACAAATTCGATCAACTCTAAACCACAGGTGAAGGCTGTTCCCTTTTTGAGGCCGCCTGAGTTTACAATAATCGCAACGTTATCATTCTCATGTACTTTAATATAAAGCGGGATGTCATTTACTTTTGTATGTACATCCATCCGAACCTCTCCTTTCTTAGTCATAAAGCAGATTGGTTGACTGGCCAGCTGGGCTTTTTACCTGTTCATACTGCATTACTAATAACGGCATACCCTTTTTCCATTAAATAGGAAGAACCGACACCTGAAACACCTTTTGCAATCACTACTTTATAGCCCACAGCCTCATCCTCCTACTCTCGAACAAGGCATGGTCGTTTATTGTCAAACTTCCAACCTGGGATCAAATACTGCATCGCGATTGAATCATCACGCACCCCAAGACCCTCTCTTTTATAAAGCTCATGTGCTTCTTCAATCTGATCAAAATCTACCTCTACCCCTAAACCTGGAGTATTTGGAACATCGACTTTCCCATCTTTAATTTGGAACGGGTTTTTCGTAAGATACTGCCCATCTTGCCAAATCCAATGCGTATCAATTGCCGTGATCTCACCAGGCGCAGCAGCTGACACATGTGTAAACATAGCAAGGGAGATATCAAAGTGATTATTAGAATGAGAGCCCCATGTTAAGCCCCAATCGTGGCACATTTGAGCGACACGTACCGAGCCTTGCATCGTCCAGAAGTGAGGATCTGCTAGTGGAATATCGACTGATTGTAAAGTAATAGAATGCCCCATCTGTCTCCAGTCCGTAGCAATCATATTTGTGGCTGTTTTTAACCCGGTTGCCCGTCTGAATTCTGCCATAACCTCACGGGCGGAATAGCCATTTTCTGCACCACATGGATCTTCTGCATAAGCGAGCACATCATGTTTATCACGACATAGTTCAATCGCTTCAGCTAGAGACCAGGCACCGTTTGGATCAAGTGTAATTCTTGCCTTTGGAAAACGCTCGGCAAGGGCTGTCACTGCTTTCATTTCTTCTTCACCAGATAAAACTCCGCCCTTTAGTTTAAAATCATTAAACCCGTAGCGTTCATGAGCAGCTTCAGCTAAACGAACGATAGCCTCTGGTGTCATCGCTTCTTCGTGACGAAGACGCATCCACTCATCCTCATTATCAAGATTACTTAAGTATGGCAGGTCTGTTTTCGTTCGGTCTCCTATATAAAACAAGTAACCTAGCATTTCAACTTGGTCACGCTGCTTGCCTTCTCCGAGCAATTCGGCTACTGGCACACCTAAATGTTTCCCGAGTAAATCTAGAAATGCAGACTCTAAAGCTGTAATCGCATGTATGGTAATGCGCAAATCAAATGTCTGCAGTCCACGGCCGGCTGAATCACGATCAGCAAATTGATGCCGAATGACGTTTAAAATAGAATTGTAGGTGGCTATCGATTTTCCAACAATTAAAGGTGCCGCATCTTCAATTGTTTTTCGAATGCCTTCTCCTCCAGGAACTTCGCCAACCCCAATATTTCCAGCGCTATCTTTTAATATGACAATATTTCTAGTGAAAAACGGGCTGTGTGCTCCGCTTAAATTTAAGAGCATACTATCATGACCTGCTACAGGAATGACCTTTACCTCACTTACAACCGGAGTAGATGTAGCTTTTTCTTCTTTAACTTGTTCGATATGCATCCTGATCCCACCTTTATAGATTGAATAAATAAATTGATAGACTGATTCAAGCGCGACCACCAGAATGATTTATTCTAGTGGTCACGCTCTTTTATTTAACAAATACAGTTTTAATTGAAGTGAAGAACTCTTTCGCTGCCTGCCCTTGCTCACGAGAGTGCGAGCTTGATTGCTTCATTCCGCCAAACGGAGCTTGCAGCTCAACTCCAGCACTTTCTGAATTCACACGGACAAGTCCCGCTTCCATCTCATCCACAAAGGAAAGCATCTGTTGGATATTTGTTGTAAAGATGGAGGCACTTAACCCAAACTCCACGTCATTTGCCACTTTAATCGCATCTTCTAAGCGATTCACTTGAATAAGGGCAATGACAGGACCGAAAATTTCTTCTTGAGCAATCGTCATATCAGGTGAAACATTTTCAAAAATGGTAGGTTCTACAAAATAACCTTTATCAAATACTCCCCCTTTTAATCTGTTCCCACCAGCAATGAGTGCCGCTCCTTCTTCTTTTCCTTTTTCAATGTAGTGAAGTACCGTATTTAACTGATTTTCACTTGCAGAAGGGCCCATCCACACATTCTCACCAAGACCATCACCTATTGTAATTTCTGCTGTTTTTGCGAGAAGTTTCTCTTTAAATTCTTCATACACGTCAGCTTCCACTATCACTCTGCTTGTTGCGGTACATTTCTGGCCTGTTGACCGGAATGCCCCGCTGATCGTTGCTTCAACAGCTAGATTAAGATCTGCATCTTTTGTTACAATCACAGGGTTTTTACCGCCCATCTCAAGCTGATACTTCGCTCCGCGGGCAAGACAACCTTGGCCTATTCTTTTTCCAACTGAATTTGATCCAGTAAACGTAATCCCAGCCACATCCGGATGATCTGTTAATGCCTGACCGATCACAGAGCCAGAACCTGTAACCAAGTTCACTACACCTTTAGGAAATCCTGCTTCTTCTAAACATTCCACTACTTTTGCACATGTCACAGCTGCCTCTTGAGCCGGCTTTATGACGACTGCATTGCCATAAATTAAGGCTGGGGCCATTTTCCATAATGGGATCGCGACCGGAAAATTCCACGGAGTAATCACACCAACAACACCTAATGGAGCTCTTTTGGTAAACATGAGGGCACTTGGGTCTGTGGAAGGAATGACGTCCCCTTCGCTGCGCAGACCTTCCCCGGCATAATACCTGAGGATTGCCACACCACGAGCGGTTTCTCCTTTCGCTTCCGGTAAGGTTTTGCCCATCTCGCGAGTCATACATTCTGCGATTTCATTTAATCTGTTCTCTAAAATGTCTGCTGCCTTAAATAAGTACGCGCCTCGCTCATTTCCGGAGAGCTTTCTCCAAGCTTGCTGAGCTTGTTTAGCGGCCTTTACTGCATCATTAAGTTCTTCTTTTGTAGACATTTGAATTGCACCCACAACATCATCCGTATTAGCTGGGTTGAGGTTCGTTTTCACTTCTCCGCTTACTGATGCAACCCATTCACCATTTACAAAATTTAAGTACGTTTTATTTTTTGTTTCAACTGTCATGAAATATAATCCTCCTTCTTTTTTAAATAGATTTATAGATTGGAGATTTCTTTTTGTTCTGCAGGGTATTTTTCTAACGCTTTCTTAATGATTTTGCTTAGTGTTTCGTAATGATCGCTTTCTACAGCAATACACGGCGGTCTTACTGAATTCTCTACTGGGAAGCCCTGAATGTTCATTCCAGCCTTAATCAATGAAACAGCATATCCTTTTCTCGCTTTTCTAATTGAATTAATCGGCAGTAACACATTTACATAAATATCATTGACGACATCCTCGTTGCCTTCTTTAAGTGCTTCAAAGAAAAGGCGTGAAATATGCGGCATGTAATTTGACATCGCTGATGAGTAAGAATTAAAACCGATTTTTGCATAAGCCGGCATTGTAATCTCAGCAAACGGCATTCCATTTAACCATTCCAATCGATCACCAATTGTTTGAACGAGCTCTAAATTCAACTCCATATTACCCAGACCGTCTTTTAACCCTACAATTTGAGGGAATTCATTAACTAAACGTTGGAGTGTGTCAAGATTAACAATTGCATTGTCACGGTTATAAAGAATCGCGTCTAGCTCACTCTCTTTGACAATGGCTTTGTAGTACTGATACAATCCTTCTTGCTCCCCGTCAATTAGGTATGGAGGTAAAATTAAATATCCATCTGCCCCAAGATCCTCAGACAGCTTAACTAATTCAATAGCATCGGTGATGTTGCCGCCAACACCTGTGTATACAGGAACTCTGCCAGCAGTCGTTTCAACCGCAACCGCAACCATTTTCTGATATTCTGCTCGACTGATCGCATGAAATTCACCAGAACCGCAAGCAATAAATATAGAGCTGAGTCCTTCATTTATTAGAAAATCGATATTCACTGCCAGTGCTTTCTCGTCAATTGTACCTTTTTCATTGAAAGGTGCTGTTGGGAAACCAAGAATACCTGTTGGGAATTTTTTTCTAGAATTCATCTCTTCATCTCCTATTGTTTGTTTTATGATTTAATTGTCTTACAAATAACTCTAAAAATTTTTTGTTCTTATACTAGCTATAATTAATCTGTTTATTCTTCTGCATACAGCTCCTCATAATAGGCTTCTGCTTCCTGCATGTAGCTTGCAGCCTCTTCTGGACTCATATAAGTTGGTGCTACTAAATACTTTTCAGCTTCTGCGCGGTACTCATCATTTGCAACAACTGTTTCTACAGCGTTTGTAAATGTCTCAACTACTCCGTCTGGTGTATCAGTTGGAAATCCGAAAAAGAAGAATTTCTCGAAGCTGCTATTAACACCTTGCTCTATAAAAGTAGGTACATCAGGCATTAAGTCAGATCTTTCAGCTGCCATTATTCCAAGCGTTCTCATATCACCCGACTCAACATACTCTTGCACTAAACCTAACGACGTTGGAACGATATCAATATGCCCTCCGAGTAGTGCAGCAACTTTATCAGCAGCGCCGCCCACATCAACGATATTCAGCTCGATATCTTGATCTTGCTCAAGTGCTAACAGCTGCAAGTGAGTAAAACCGCCAACTTCAGTTGCAATCGATACTTCATTTGGGTTTTCACGAGCATACTCTACTAAGTCTTGCAAGTCTTCAAATTGAGAATCACTGTTGACCATGAACGTATTTCCTTCATCTAAGATTGGGATGCCAGCTAGTTTAAAATCATCAAAACTAAAGTCAACCAAGCCCAGGATCTTGTTTAGAAGCAGAGAATTGTGGAAAAACAGAACGGTTTGTCCATCTGCAGCAGAATCTAGCACTTCACGAGCTCCAACTGTTCCACCTGCTCCTGTTACATTTGAAATGACAACTGGCTGCCCAAGTTCTTGCTCTAAGTATTTAGCGAATGTTCTAGCGTTAATGTCTGTGTCGCCGCCAGCACCGGCAGGAACGACAACGGTGATTAGACCTGCTGGATAGTTAGACGCAGCGGCTTCCGAACTACTTCCTTGCTCTCCGTTTCCTGATGATTCACTTGCCTCACCAGATCCACCCTCACTAGAACAGCCTACAATCGCAGCACCTAGAAATAAAACAGCGAACATAAATACAAGCTTTTTCATATAACCTATCATCATACAACCTCCCCAATTGTTTTTATCTATCTTAATAGAGTTTCTCTATTAAAATCTTAATTAGATTCCTGTGTTAATTCCGCCAGCCTCATCTAGTTTTTTCTTTTTGTACGTATCTCTTAACTTAAATACAATGGATAAAACAGCGAGGATCAGAAAGACTGCTGCAATCGGCTGAGTAAGAAATGGAATAAAATCTCCTTGAGAATACATCAAGCCACGACGCAAATTCGTTTCAACAAGCGGTCCAAGGATAAATCCAAGAATGATCGGTGCAATCGGAAATTTATATTTAATGAGTAAATAACCAAGGATCCCAAAGAATAACAATGCCGCAGCATCGAACATTCTGTTGTTTACGCCAATGGCCCCTACTACACATAAAACGAGAATGATCGGCAGCAAAATGTATTTAGGTATACTTAGGATTTTCGTAAAGAACCTCATTCCGTAATAGAGAAAAGCAATCATCGCAATATTGGCAATAATTAAAGCGATGAAGATCCCATACACTACATCCCCGTTATTTTGAAATAACAGCGGTCCTGGAGTGAGGCCATGAATCACTAACCCGCCTAGTAAAAGGGCTGTAACTGTGTCTCCTGGTATCCCTAGAGCAATTAACGGTACAAGCGCTCCGCCGACTGCAGCATTATTAGCTGACTCTGATGCAACAACGCCATCAGGGGTGCCTTTCCCAAATTCCTCTGGATGTTTAGAGCGGTTTTTCGCTGTTACATAGGCAATTATATTAGCTGTTCCGCCGCCAATACCAGGCAGAATCCCAATCCCTGTTCCAATAAAACTTGACCTTAGCCCATTCCAACCCTGCTTAAAGAAATCTTTAACCGAAAAACCGAAGCCTTTCATTTTGTAGTCAACGGACTGCCCTTTTGAAATTTTCCGTTCGGACGCTTTGATAATTTCTGCAACAGCAAAGAGTCCAATCAGCACTGGCAAGATATTAAATCCGGCATCGAGGGCACTATAACCGAACGTGAACCTAGGAAACGCATCAATTGGTGCAGATCCGACCATCGCTAGTGCAATCCCTAATAATCCGGCGATCAACCCTTTGACAAGTGAATTCCCTGCAAGACTAGAAATCATCGTTAATGCAAATATCGTAATGGCAAAATATTCGTAAGGTCCAAATTTCAATGCAATCGTTGCCAGCGGCGGTGATAAGAGCATTAAAATGATAATACTTAATAAACCACCTAAAAATGAGAAGAGAATTGCATACCCAAACGCTTTACCGACTTCTCCTTTTCTAGCCATCGGATACCCATCAAATGTCGTTGCGATTGAAGATGGTGTGCCTGGCAGTTTAAGCAGGATAGCAGGAATGAGCCCGCCTGAAATCCCCCCTATATACAAACCCATCAATATAGCCATGCCTTCCATTGGACTCATCCCAAACGTCATCGGAAGAACGATCGCGATGGCCATCGTTGCTGTTAAGCCTGGTATTGAGCCAAATACTAATCCTACTGCCGTTCCAAGTAAGATTAATAATATCGTTGATAAAGTCATGACTTCAGAAAAGCCTTGCATGAAAAGATCAAACACCTTCTCACCCCCTTATCCTAAAATCCCTGCTGGAAGTCTTAAGTAAAAAATATTCTTGAAACAATAATAGATAACACCAGATGAAATGACAGAGACCACTAAAAATAGTACGATTCTTCTTTGTGATTTTTCAGCCAATATATACATCTGTAAAAATAAGTAGACGACTGTCATAAGCAAAAATCCAATGATTGGAATGAGCGCAACATACCCAATCAATAATCCAATTGTTAGGAAAACAGACTTTTTGCTTATTGGCACGTTCTGATCAGCTTCAGTATCTTCATCACTCTCTTCTTCTGCTTGGGAAGCAGGGTTCTTTTGTTTTCTTATCGAGGTAATAAGCATGATGAAGCTAAGGATAAATAACCCTCCAGCTACTAATCTAGGAGCAAAATCTGCTCCTATCGCTGAAACAGTCATTTGTTGAATATTGTATGTGGCAATAAACATTAGCACTGAAACCGCTAATAAGAAAACGCTTGCAAAAGCATCTTGATTTCGTTGGATCATCGCATCCTCCCCCTCTCACTCTATTATGCTACCCTTCAAATTCTACTAAAGCTGCTAACAAGGCTTTAATGTAGCCGATTGAATACGCAAAGCCGACACTTCCATAACTCCAGCCAATATTCGAATGAGCCCAATTCCCGTCAAGGTCTGGGTTATCTCCTTCCATCATTGGTACGTGGTCTGGGTTTAAGCAGCCATTGTATCCAACTTTTCTAAGTTCTAATAAAATCTTATACATATTCATATCACCATCATCTAAGAGAGCTTCTTCAAATGCACCTGCTGTAGGCAAGGAACCGCGCACATTTCGAAAATGAACTAGAAAGATGCGGTCTTTTCTGCCGTATTGATTAATTTCATTCAATACAAGAGGGCTCCCACCTTCTTCTGCCCTCGTACCTACGCAATAGATGTAGCCTACATTTTTGCTTGGGAATTCATCCATGATCCTGCGGTATCCAAGTCCACCGAAGGGAGTATCATGATTAGGCGAATCCGATGGGTGCATCCCTAAATTCACATCGTAGTCTTCACAAGCTGGCACCAGTTCAGCGTAGGCCGCTCTAAAACGTGACCACCATTTTTCATGCTCTTCTAAAGTTGGTGTTACATAAGGTTCTTTTTGAAAGCCTAAGCTTTCTCCTCTAGCAATGGCACCGCCTCGCTGCCTGGCTTGATAGCTTTTTGTCATATAATTGTATGTATCTCCTGCAAATCGCTGTCTGACAATCTTAATACCAGCCTCACCGAAAACTTTTACAGCTTTAACGGAGTTTTCAAGCTCCAGCTCACTTCCATCGTCTTCGTTCATAAAGCGCTCGGAGAGATCCGGAAGCGTCACTCTGTTTACATCTAAACCGAATGAGCGAACCCGTTTTTTCATCTTAAGTACCTTATCTAAATCAGGAAAACCTTGTTCTTTCACTCCAGGAAAAGAAGAACCTGTACCAAAGTCCACACAATCCACACCAAGCTGGCACATTTGTCTCAATTCTGCGTCTGTTAAATCAAATTTAGTCGTGGTAACCGATACCTTCATCATATTGGTCATCTCCATTCAGATAAGAATACGCTTACATAGTTTTGTATTGTATTTGATTCAGCTATTTGTTTGTTATTTTAATTGTAAGACAAATGAATTTATAAGTCAATATTGAATTTTCTAAAAATATAGATTTTAAAATCAGCCAAATAATGATTAAAAGGTAACCATTATTTGGCTTCTTCCATCTTTTTCTTTAACGCTCGTAAGGCTTTCTTTCTTACAAAGTCTAAATGCCGATACATCGCACTGTATGCTTCGATTGGATCTCTTTTTGCAAGTGCATCATAGATGTCTTGATGATAGTTTAATGTAGCATTCAAATCACGATCCTCAATAGGGATCTGTTCTAACACTTTCATGTGAGATTTCTGCAGAGCATCAATCATCCCTTCAAATAGCGGGTTTCTGGCACTATGAGCAATTAATTTATGAAAACGCATATCAATCTCAGATGAATCATCAGTTGGCAGCTTTTTCATATCATCTATAGAATCTTTTAATTTGGCTAGCTCCCCGTCCGTAATTTTTTCAGCTGCAAGGGTTACGAGCCCCAATTCCAAAGCAATACGTGTTTCAATGATCGAAACCACATCACCTGCTGAGAGGGCGAGCATCATGGAAAATGGTTTACTCCCTATCTTTTCTGAAAAAAATGTCCCATGGCGCGTTTTCCGATTCACAATTCCCATCACTTCAAGTGATGTTAAGGCTTCCCGGATTACGGGCCTGCTCACATCACATATTTCCATTAACTCCATTTCAGATGGGATTTTATCACCTGGCTTCAACTGACCTGTCATAAGTAAATTTATGATTTCATCTATCACTTGTTTCGATAATGATTTCCGACTAAGCGATTTAATATCAACTTCTTTATTTTCTTCCACTGGAAAATCCCCCCTTCTTCTAAAGATGTATTTTAATTGTAAGACAAATAACTAGAAATTGAAAGCGTTTAATAAATATTAGAGATATAAATTAATTTATATGAATTTTGATGTAAGTTCCTCGCTACAAAAAACCCGAATAAGAGAACACTTCTCTCTACTCGGGCCATTGTTTATTTTTTATTCGGGTTTATTAGGAATATCAGGATCTACCGTGAAATCAGGTGCAAAACCTTTGTAGCGAACTTCGGCCATCATTCCTGCATTCGCATGATGGAATTCATGACAGTGGAACATCCATATCCCCGGATTTTTTGCTTCAAACACAATTTCATACGTTTCTCCTGGTCTGATATTCAAGGTATCTTTTACAATAGGCGACCCAGAAATTGGAGTGCCATCTTTTGAAATGACGTTGAAAAATTCACCATGCATGTGCATAGGGTGATCTACTTCTGTGTCGTTTTCAATAGTAAACTTTACAACATCGCCTTCTTCCACTTCATAGCTTTCATGGTTTGGAAACTGCTTATCATTAATTGTACAGGTTTCCCCTCCATCATCTGTCCCTAGAATCATCTCATATTCTCTTGTTATTTCGCCGTAATCTACTTCTTTTGTTTCACCGTAAGAACTTATATCAAAGAAAGAGGAGCTTGCTTCTTCAGTTTCAAGATCATTATCTTCATAACCTTCGTAAACAAGTGGAACGATTGCATCTAATCTCTCTTTATTTTCTTCTGCATAAATTTGAATGCCCCACGCACCAGTTTGATCCAGCTCAATTTCCACATCAAATCGTTCAGCAGGAGCTATACGGAATGGTGTACCTTGAATCGCCTCTGGTTCGTTTACAGCCTGTCCATCATAATGAGTGATTTTATAAGAGTGCCCAGGTATAGATACAACTTGGGTAAAGAGCCCGGCATTAACAAAACGAAGCTTTGTTTTTCCAACTTCCTGTACCTCAATCGCTTCAATTTCAGGCGCTGCCTTCCCGTTAATTAAAGGGGTATCATACATGCGGTTCATCATTTCTGCATGAGTCATACCGTCCATGTTATGATTCTCCCCTTCCTCATTAGAGTTCATATTTCCATGGTTCATGTGTCCATCATTCATATTTCCATGATCCATGTCTCCATCATTCATATTTCTATGATCCATGTCTCCATCATTCATGTTTCCCTGGTCCATATCACCCATCCCCATAGAAGACCATTCATCTATAACAATAACTTCGTCTATATCATAGTCTTCTTCATCTTTGGGCTCTACAATAAAGACTCCGTATAGTCCTTTATCTACTTGTCTAGCTCCATCTTGATGAGAATGATACCAATACGTTCCTGGAATGTCTGCTTCATACTCATAGGTAAATGTTTCCCCAGGCATAATTGCATTTTGCGTAATACCTGGCACCCCGTCCATTTCATTTGGAACCGGAAAACCATGAAGATGAAGGGCAGTAGGTTCATCTAATTGATTTTCTACATTGACAATCACCTTGTCTCCTTCTTGAACTCTAATCTCTTCACCAGGTAAACTGCCATTATATGTCCAAGCATCTTCCATTACCTCTTCATTGAACATCCAATGGGTTTCTTCTACAGTTAAATTAAATTCTTTGACTCCCTCATTATTTGAAGATGTGTTGATCGTCTCTTCTTTTTCCTCTTGAGTGACCTCCTCATCTGATACCTGCAGGTCAACCGCTTCATTTGAGCAGCCTGCTATTACGAGGGCAAAAGCTGTTGCAATCCCTGTCGCTTTCAAAGTCTTTTTCATTATTGGCGCTCCTTTCTTAAATCCTTATACTCCTAAAATAAACAAAAAATATTTAGAAAGTATGAAGAAACGATAGATATCTTAAAATTTATTATTGAAATTAGATAACCCTTGTCCCCTCTCTACATTTCTAATTTGTGTAGCAGTATTAAACCATCTTTTTCTCTTACATGAATACGAAAGCGATCACCTTTACAAAAGCCCGCACGCTTGGTTATTTCAGACGGGATCCGAATAGAGCCATTTTCACTAACGACCATTTTATTATCAACCAAAGATCCTATATCTTTTTTAATAAAAATGCTTGTTGTCCCAGGTACCAGACCAACAGTAATCAATACGCCTGGTTCAATTAGTAATGTTTTTCGAACGGTATAAGGAAGAGTGATATCTTGTCTGCTATTAAGTTTACAGTAAAAGGAATTCCCTTCTAGTTTTTTTAATGTTTCATCCTTTGTTCTACGCATCTTGTATCCCTCATTTCTAACGATCATCATAAAGAATAGATGATATGTATTTAGAAAGTATTAAGATCTTTAAAAAACGAAAAAAGCTGGATCTACTGAAAAGCAGACCACAGCTTTTAATCATTCTCTCGTTTTTTAATACAAAACTGTTAAGGGCGTAGTGACTTCTTTTATCCCGTCACCATATCTTTTAAGAGTTAGGAAGAATGTTCTCCATGTTCAGTCTCTGATTGAGGATGGTGATCATGGAAATCTCCTCGCTCAAATGGATCTTCTCCAGTAATTGCACCATATGCAACCATTACGAGCGCGACATACACAAATCCAGCTAACGCCCAATTTCTTTTATTGTTCATAAAAGGAGCCTCCTTTTATTTTGTAAACTTCACCTTCTGTAAACGTAGAGCATTTAATACAACCGATACGGAACTAAACGCCATTGCAGCACCTGCAACCCACGGGGCTAACAGGCCGACTGCAGCAATTGGGATGGCAGATGTGTTGTAAATAAAAGCAAAGAATAAGTTTTGCTTGATATTTTTCATCGTCTTGCGGCTCATATGAATCGCATCTGCTACACTATTTAAGTCGCCTCGCATAAGTGTGATATCTGCCGCTTCAATCGCAACATCTGTACCTGTTCCGATGGCCATTCCGATGTCAGCAACTGCAAGGGCAGGCGCGTCATTAATCCCGTCACCAACCATCGCTACTTTCTTCCCTTGCTTTTGCAGCTTCTTAACCTCAGAACTTTTTTGCTCTGGAATGACTTCTGCTATGACGTGCGTGATCCCAACTTGGCTGGCAATAGCCTTGGCAGTACGTTCATTGTCACCGGTTAGCATGATCACTTCAAGCCCCAAATCATGCATTCTTTCAATTGCTTCTTTTGAGGTTTCTTTCACCGTATCAGCAACCGCGATAATCCCTGCAAATTGCCCTTCCACAGCTATTAGCATCGCCGTCTTCCCTTGGTTTTCTAGTTCTTCCATTAAAGAATCTGCGTTCTTCATAGGAACAGAATGTTGTTTCATTAAGTTTCTAGTCCCAGCTAGAATCTCTTTATTATCGACAATAGCACGGATTCCATAGCCTGGAATTGCCTCAAAGTCCGTTGAGTCATTTAGACTGATCCCTTTTTCTTTAATTCCTTTGACAATTGCCTGAGCTAAAGGGTGCTCTGAATGTTTTTCGGCAGAGCCGACATAATATAAAACGTTTTCTTCAGTGAAGCCCTCAGCAATTTCTACATCCGTTAATTCCGGCTGTCCTTTTGTGACGGTCCCTGTTTTATCTAACACAACTGTTTGGATGTTCTGCGTATTTTCTAAGTGTTCGCCGCCTTTAAATAATAACCCCATCTCAGCTGCACGGCCTGATCCCGCCATAATAGAAGTTGGAGTAGCTAGGCCTAGTGCGCATGGGCAGGCAATAACTAAAATGGAGATCATTGGAATTAATGCTTGACGTAAATCTCCAGGCGCAACAATAAAATACCAAATAAGAAATGTAGCAATGGCAATAGCTACTACGACTGGAACAAAGATTCCTGACACTTTATCCACTAAACGCTGGATGTCAGCTTTAGATCCTTGCGCTTCTTCGACGACTTTTACGATTTGTGATAAAGCTGTATTTCTACCGACTTTTGTTGCCTTTACTTTAATCGATCCATTCTTATTAATAGTGGCACCGATCACCGGATCGCCTACACTCTTATCAACCGGAATACTCTCACCTGTAATCATTGATTCATCTATCGCAGATCTGCCTTCGATCAACTCTCCATCAACTGGAACTTTTTCACCTGGCTTGATGATAACGACATCTCCCACAATAACTTCTTCTGCAGGAATTTCCACCTCTTCTTCGTTCCGGATGACTCGTGCTGTTTTGGCTTGAAGACCAAGCAATTTTTGAATGGCTTGGCTTGTGCGGCCTTTGGCACGAACTTCAAACAGCTTTCCTAGCACAATTAAAGTAATGATCACAGCAGCAGCTTCAAAGTAAAGCTCAGGCATCCCTTGACCTCCGGCTGCCATCCATTCCCATCCTAAATAGATACTGTAAAAATAAGCTGCACTCGTTCCAAGCGCCACTAGCACATCCATATTGGCACTTTTGTTTTTTAGAGCTTGGTAAGCACCTTTATAGAATTGAGCACCTACAATAAATTGAACAGGTGTTGCGAGCGCTAATTGCACCCACGGATTCATGAACATACCTGGCATATACAAAAACGCCGTCATTTCAAAATGAGTAACCATCGTCCATAAAAGCGGTAATGTTAGAATGGCTGAGAAGATAAACTTCCCGTATTGCTTTTCAATTTCTTTTTCTTTATGGTCGACCGTCTCCCTTGCATCTTGCTTGGGAATGAGTGTGAATCCTAATTTTTTAATTGTTTCTACCATTTCATTCGGGTTAATAGCCCGGTTATCATATTCAACGGAAAGAGTTTCTAAGGCAAAGTTAACATTGGCAGATGAAACGCCCTCTAGTTTATTCATTCTTTTCTCAATCCGGTTTGCACAAGCCGCACATGTCATACCTGATATATCAAATTCTGTCTTGTCGTGAATGACCTGATATCCTAGTTTCTCGATTTTTGCTTCGAACTCTTTCTTATCAACGATAGAAGGGTCATACTTAATTGTTGTTTTCTCAAGGGCAAAGTTTACGTTAGCTTCTTCTACCCCTTCGACTCTAGATAACCCTTTTTCTATTTTATTGGCACAGGCTGCACATGTCATACCTGTTATAGTTAACGAAACTTCTTTTTGTTCCAATGTAAATCCCACCTAACCTCATACCCAGTATAGGTATATTTTTTTGAAAAAATATCGTGCTTCACAAGTAAGCACGACATTTTCCTAAATAGGGATGCTTATGATACTACATCATATCCTTGGTCTTCGATTACTTCCTTGATCGTTCCAAGGTTTAATTCGTTTTCGTTATAAGATACTTCCACTTGACCTTTATCAAGGGCAACCTTTACAGATTCAACTCCTGATAATTCGCCAACACTTCCTTCTACTGAACTTACACAATGCCCGCAAGACATTCCTTTTACTGTGAGTGTTTCTTGTGCCATTTTGAACCCTCCAAGAAATAGTTTTTAATCACTTCAACCTCAATATACTATACTAGGGTATAGTATTCAAGGGTTAAATAAAAAGTAAAGTATTAATTGCTTTTTTACATCTAGTATGAAGGCTTATTAGAGCATTTTCTTCATTACATCCATTAGTTCATCAATTGCCTTTTCACCGTTATCATTTTTAATAGCATTGGCTACACAATGACGAGTATGGTCCTCGACAAGTCCTAAAGATACTTTATTTATAGCAGCTTGGATAGCTGAAATTTGAGTCAATACATCTACACAATAGCGATCATTTTCAATCATATTATGGATTCCTCTAACTTGTCCTTCTATTCGTTTCAATCGGTTTAGCATTTGCTGTTTATTCGGCTGGACTGTTTTTTTTGCTTCCATAACCATCCTCCTTATACGTATACCCCGTAAGACTATCCTAACACAGCCTATTCAAAATTTCTAATACATCCTCCTCTTTTGCTTATTAATATAAGAAGAATCGTCTAATTACTCACAAAAAAATTCATTGACACTTAGAAATTCTAGACTTATAGTGTAATCATAAATGATAGTGATAATTGTTTTCAGTTAGATGGAGGGATTGGAGGCTACATAAAATGACTCGTCTTTATACAGAAGATTTACGTATCGGTTACGGTGAGAATGTCATTGTAAAGAATTTGAGTATAAACATACCTGATGGCAAAATCACAACCATTATCGGTCCCAATGGCTGCGGAAAGTCGACGCTGCTTAAAGCGATTACGCGTGTGATTTCCTCGCAATCTGGCAACGTCATACTAGACGGCGAGAGTATTTTCACGAAGGATACGAAGGCTCTTGCCAAGCAAATGGCGACATTGCCGCAGACTCCTGAGAGTGCAAGCGGATTAACGGTTGGAGAACTTGTTTCCTACGGTCGTTTCCCCTACCAGAAAGGATTTGGTCGTCTAAGTAAAAGAGATATCGAAGTCATTGACTGGGCTCTTAGTGTGACAGGTACTCTCGAGTATAAATATCGTTCGGTCGATGCCTTATCAGGCGGACAGCGGCAGCGGGTCTGGATTGCGATGGCCCTTGCACAGGAGACTGAGATTATCTTTCTGGATGAACCTACCACTTACCTTGATATGGCTCATCAGCTTGAAGTGCTTGAGCTGTTGCAGAGGCTTAATCATGAAGAAGGCCGTACGATTGTGATGGTGATTCATGACTTGAATCAAGCTGCACGATTCGCTGATCATATCATTGCGCTAAAAGACGGTCGCATCATTCAATCTGGTACATGTGAAGACGTCATTAAAAATGATGTTCTCAAGCAAGTGTTTGGAATTGATGCTGTCATCGGACGCGACCCGAATACGAACAAACCAATGTGTATTACTTACAATTTACTTAAAGGAGAAAACCACCATGAAAAAACAACTGCTCATTCCCTTTCTTATGCTCTTAGTGCTAGTTCTTAGCGCTTGCGGCAGCACATCAGAAGACTCTGCTTCTTCAGCTGAAGAAGATACAAATACTGAAGAGACTGGTACAATCACTTATCAGTCAGAAAACGGTCCGATTGAAGTTCCAGCTGATCCACAGCGTGTCGTTGTGTTATCTTCATTTAATGCAGGAAGCGTCATGGCTCTAGATGTTCCTATTGTCGGTGTTGATTCTTGGGCAAAAATGAACCCACGCTATGAGGAATATATTGGCGATGCAGCGGAAGTGACCGATGAAAGCTTAGAGCAAATTATTGAGCTTGACCCTGACCTTATTATTGCAGCACCAACAAACAACAACCTAGACAAACTGGGTGAAATAGCTCCAACTGTTACGTTTACGTACGGAGAGGTCGATTATTTAACGCAGCATGTTGAAATTGGCAAGCTGTTAAATAAAGAAGAAGAAGCACAAGCTTGGGTTGATGACTTCAAAGAACGTGCACATAAAGCAGGCGAAGAAGTGAAGGAAAAAATCGGCGAAGACGCGACGGTTACAGTTATAGAAAATTTTGATAAACAATTATATGTATTCGGCGATAACTGGGGCCGCGGCACGGAAATTCTTTATCAAGAAATGAAGCTTGAGATGCCTGAGAAAGTTCAAGAAATGGCTCAAAACGAAGGCTACTATGCTCTTTCTGTTGAAGTATTGCCAGAATATGCTGGTGATTATATGATCGTCAGCTCAGATGGTGCGGATACAGCGTATCAAGAAACGGAAACGTATAAGAACATCCCTGCTGTTGCAAATGAGCGTGTATTTACAGCAAATGCATCTGAATTTTATTTTAATGACCCAATTACACTAGACTTCCAATTAGACTTTTTCACTGAAAGTTTTTTAAGCAGTAATTAATAGTTGTTTCAATGATTAATTTGGGAGGAATCTAAAGCGGATTCCTCCTCTTATTTTATCCTATTATTTCAGAAGAAGAGTTGAGATGTGATGGTACATACTAAACGATTAATTAAATCTAAATCCGCAGCATTTCTTATAGCTGCAGCAGTATTTATCGCCATTTTTATAAGCTCCGTCTTGTTTGGCGCAGCTGATGTGACGATTCAGGATGTGCGGGCGGCTATGTTTACAAGTGATTCTGGTGAGAAGCTGTCGATGCTTCGTGAAATCCGCTTCCCACGTGCAGTTGGTGCAATGGCTGTTGGAGCTGCTCTTGCGGTTTCAGGTGCGATTATTCAAGGGTTAACGAGAAACCCGTTAGCTGATCCCGGCCTTTTAGGAATTACAGCAGGTGCGAATGTTGCGCTCGCTATTACAATCGCCTTTATCCCTGCCGCTAATTATTTCGGCATGATGATTGCCTGTTTTATTGGTGCAGCTGTCGGAACTCTTATGGTGCTTGGCATAGGTGCCTCCCGCCGCGGCGGGTTCTCCCCGTTTCGGATCGTTTTAGCCGGGGCTGCCGTAACGGCTTTTTTAACAGCCATCGCTGAAGGGATCGGGATATATTTTAAGATTTCTAAAGACGTCTCAATGTGGACGGCAGGCGGGTTGATCGGTACGTCTTGGGGACAGCTTGAAATAGTTACGCCCTTTATTTTTGGGGGAATTTTAATTGCGATCCTTCTGTCTAAGCAGCTGACAATTCTCAGCCTAAGTGAAGAAGTGGCTGTGGGGCTTGGCCAGCATACGACCAAAGTCAAAATCATGCTATTTATTGTAATTGTGATTCTCGCAGGTGCTGCAGTCGCGCTTGTTGGTAATATGGCATTTATCGGCCTCATGATCCCGCATATCGTTCGGGCAGTAGTTGGAACAGATTATCGCAATGTATTGCCGATGTCCGTCTTATTTGGTGCCGGTTTTATGCTTCTTTGTGACCTTGTTGGACGTACAATCAGTGCACCTTATGAAACCCCTGTTGCTGCAATTGTTGCAATCATTGGGCTTCCATTTTTTCTCTTTATTGTTCGAAAAGAAGGGAAGGCATTTTTATGATTCATCCAAGTATTATCAAAAAACAGCGCATGATTTTAATTGTCTTAACGGTTCTAATCATACTTACAGCGGCCATCGGAGCAAGCATAGGCCCCTCTTCCCTCTCTTTTAACCGCATCCTCCCTACTCTGTTTGGTCAAGGAGAATTTAAAGAGGAATTTATCTTATTTTCTGTGAGGCTGCCTAGAATTGTTGTAACTCTTCTTGCAGGTATGGCCCTTGCGTTATCGGGCGCAATCTTACAAGGCATTACACGAAATGATTTGGCTGACCCGGGTATTATCGGCATTAATTCTGGAGCCGGCGTTGGAGTAGCTGTCTTTTATTTATTTTTCCCGGTTAGTAATGGCAGCTTTGTCTTTTTGCTCCCTCTGATCGCCTTTGCCTCTGCCCTCATTACAGCAATAGCGATCTACTTATTCGCCTATAATCGTACAACAGGCCTTGCTCCTGTGCGGTTAGTATTAACGGGTGTAGGGTTTTCGATGGCTTTATCAGGTGTGATGATCTTGCTCTTTTCATCTGTTGATCCATTTAAAGTAGATTTTATTGCCAGGTGGATGGCAGGAAATGTGTGGGGGGCGGATTGGCCATTTATTTGGGCGATACTGCCTTGGCTTGTTATTTTAATTCCTTTTACGCTCTATAAAGCAAACCGATTGAACATTCTCGGGCTTGGTGAGCCGGCTGCGATTGGAGTTGGCATCCGTGTTGAGCGTGAACGATTTGTACTGTTGATCACAGCCGTAGCTCTTGCTGCATCAGCTGTTTCAGTTACTGGCGGCATTGCGTTTATTGGTTTGATGGCTCCTCATATGGCAAAGGCGTTGGTTGGACCAAGAAATCAGCTCTACATTCCTGTCGCAATCCTGCTTGGCGGCTGGCTCTTAGTGTTAGCTGATACGGTTGGACGAAATCTTGTCGAACCTGATGGGATCCCGACAGGCATCATGGTCGCGTTAATCGGTGCTCCTTATTTTATGTATTTGTTGATGAGAAAATAATAGATATTTATACGTTTACCTAATATAGCCCTAGTTATTTCATGGAGAGACAACCCTTGTTGAATAGAAGAAATTGAGATACAATATTTGAATCGATAAAGCAGGGATTGTATTAAATCTTGATCCCCAGAAAGGGTTGTATGAACGATGGAGAAAACAGATTCTCTATATACATTACTACAAAAAAAGAATCATATAGACTCCATCCAAGCCTACTATACTTACACTGAGCGTGAAAAATATTTACATCATGCGTTCCAGTTTGTAAGTTTTGCATTAAAGCATAATTATAAAGTCATATGTATAGAAGATGACTCTCTATATCAAGAATTGCTTTCTCAATTATCACTAGTATACTCTGATGATTTACTTAGGAATATCACTTTTTATGACAGCAGCGAATTTTATCTTGCCTCAAATGTATTTAAAGGCGAGGACCAGTCTTCAAAGCTATTAAATGCAATGAGGCCTGTTATTAACAATGGGGATCGTCTCATGATATGGGGCAATATAAAATTTGCAAATGAAAAAGTTGTTCTTCAACAACTCAAAAAGTTTAAAGTTTATTGCGATCCATATATTACAGAGCATCAAATATCAACAGTGTGTGCGATGAATGGGTTTAACACCCCTGCCTATATTCAAACTGAATTACTTAAAACACATAAATATTTTATGACCGATGATGAAATTACTAAATCAGGTATCTTTAAGATGGGGTATTACCACGTCGAAGAAGAATTAGAGAATAAACGTATACATATGATTGAACAACAGAACAGACAACTCTCTATTGATAATGAAAAATTGAGTAACGCGTATGAACTGCTTAGTAGAAAAAAGAAGGAATATCGCAAGTTATTAACCGAGTTACCCATTGCTACATTTATTACCAAATCAGATTGTATAGTATATGCGAACGAAAAAGCTCTCATAGATTTAGAGCTCCCGAACTTTGAATTTATTCATGATGTAAATGTATTTGATATCATTCAATTTATCGATCATTCCATTAAAGAGCAATGGTTACTTAGCCTTCAATCAAATCAAGATTTTCAACTGAAAGAAGTAGAACTAATCCTTTCTAATGGGCAGGTTAAAACGTTTGAGCTAAAGTCGATGCGTACTTGGTATCAAGGCGGCGAAGCCATTTTGCATGTTCTAATTGATTTAACTCCATATAAAGTGTTAGAAAAAGAAATGATTCGTTCAGAAAAATTAAATATCGCCGGGCAGTTGGCTGCAGGAATTGCCCATGAAATTAAAAACCCGCTTACTGCGATCAAAGGGTTCTACAAATTGTTTAAACTTAATATGGGGAAAGAATTCTATTATAAAATAATTGAAGATGAACTTAATCGGATCGAACAAATTGCTAATGAATTCCTAGCTTTATCTAAACCTCATTCAAATGTATTTGAAGTTCACTCGATTTCAAAAATCATTCAAGAAGTGAAAACTTTACTAGAAACAGAAGCGATTCTTAAAGGAAATGAAATTATAACGTCCTTTCAGAAAAGTGACGAGCTTTTCATTTATTGCGAGGAAACAAAAATGAAACAAGTATTTGTTAACCTCATTAAGAATGCCATTGAAGCTACAACAAACGGACACATATTTATAACGACCAATCTACGAGGCGAGAATGTAGAAATCAGCATACAAGATCAAGGCTGCGGGATTTCAGAAACCACTTTAAAAAAAGTGGGAGAGCCTTTCTTTACAACGAAAGAAACAGGAACTGGCTTAGGTTTATTGATTTGCGATAAAATTATTGACACTCATAATGGTACTAGGAGCATTGAAAGTACTAAAAATGTAGGAACTACGTACACAATCTTATTACCTCTAGCACAAAAACATTTGTCTTTAGATGCAGATTCACCTTCTTATAGTAAACAGTATATCTAAATGATTCAAATAAGCGACTGCAAATGTAATTAAATGTAAATTTACCTCGAGAGCATATTTTCTCTCGGGTTTTTTTACTTAAATTGGGTTATTATTCCTATTAACCACGTATGAAGAAAGTCATCCATGTTTGCAAATATTTTTTATAATAAACAGAAAATTCAGTCCTTTTAAAGGGTATCTTTGCTCTTATGTTGAATACTATCAGCAATGACTAGTAAGAAAGGGTGAAGTTTTAGTTATGAAAAATATGACAACTCTACAACTGTTCTTAGACCAGAAGGATCGGGTTGAGCCCCTCCATATTTACTACACATTCTCAGAACGTCATAAATATATTAGAAACGCTCTCTACTTTCTTAGTTATGCACTTGAACATAATTTAAACGTGCTTTTTCTTGAAGAAGATACTGTCTATCAAGAAATAAGAGTTCAGCTTCTCAAAACCTACTCTTCTGAAAAAGTAGATACAATTATGTATCAAGATAGCATGCAATTTTATCTCAATGGGAAACAATTCGATGCAGACCGTAACTCAGAGCATGTTTTATCGCTCTTAACTCCCCTGCTTCAAAAAGGAGAACATATATTAATATGGGGTCAAGTACTTTTCCCAAGTGAAAACTCTCTATCTCAACTTAGACAATATGAAATGAACTGCGATAAATTTATTTCGGAAAAACATATTACCAGCGTATGTGCTTATAATGGCCTTACCATTCCTGCTTATGTTCAAACGGAGCTCCTCAAAACACATAAATACTTTATGACCGATGATGAAGTAACCATATCAGGTCTATATCAACGTGAACACCTTCAAAGTTTTTCAGATCATGATAGAAAACGCATAGCTAATATTGAGCGAAAAAACAGACAGCTTATTCATGATAATGAAAACTTATGTGAAGCCTATGAAATAATCGCTAGAAAAAAGAAAGACTACTGGAAGCTACTAAAAGAATTGCCTATCCCCATCTTAATCTCTAAAGATGATACCCTTGTGTATGCCAACGAAAGAGCCCTCGCAGACTTAGAACTTCCACCTTTTGAAAATATAAAAGGGGAAAGTATTTTTAACTTCATTCATTTTACAGATCATTTCCTAGAACAAAAATGGATAAATACCTTGCAATCGAATCAAGAATTTGAAATGAAAGAAGTTGAATTGAAGCTAGAAAATGACTCTATTAAAACGTTTAAGCTTAAATCAATCTTTACTTGGTATAAAGAATCTGAGTCTATTCTGCATGTATTAATTGATTTAACTCCATATAAATTATTAGAAAAGAAAATGATTCGTGCTGAGAAGCTAAATTTAGCTGGTCAGCTCGCTGCTGGGATTGCTCATGAAATTAAAAATCCTCTCACATCAATTAAAGGCTTTTACAAGCTGATCAAATATGGAATGGGCAAGGAAAAGTACTTTAACATTATTGATGACGAGCTTGACCGGATTGAACAAATTGCTAACGAATTTCTTATCTTATCTAAACCTCATTCAGATATCTTTAAAATTCATTCCATTTCTAGAATTATCGAAGAAGTGAAAACTCTCCTTGAAACACAAGCCATCATTAAAGGTAATGATATTATTACATCTTATCCCGAAGAAGAGCTGCTTATTAAATGTGAGGAAACGAAAATTAAACAAGTATTTGTGAACCTCTTAAAAAATGCTGTAGAAGCAACAAAAAATGGTCATATTTATGTTACGGTGAAAAAGCAGCTTGATTTTGTTGATATCATCATTCAGGATGAAGGCTGCGGAATCTCAAAAGAAGCTTTATCAAAAATATCTGAGCCTTTCTTCACGACAAAAGAAAAAGGCACAGGCTTAGGCTTACTTATTTGCGACAAGATTATCGAAAATCATAACGGAATGAGATCAATTGAAAGTACAGAAGGCGTTGGTACTACTTTTACAATTACATTTCCTTTAACAAAAGGACAACAGACTTATATTCCTGTAGATCCAATCCTATATAATGACCTTTCTACCCATGTTTAAAACAAATTTGAGTAATTAAAATTTAAAAAGGGGCTTGCCCTATTTAGTAATAGGTAAGCCCCTGCATTCTTATTAACTCACTTTTTTCTTCTTCAATTCAACAGTTGGATTCGCACCTAAATCTTTTAATTCTTGATTCAGTGCTTTGACTAATCCGTACGTCATCAAAAGAACAATGAACGTTAGCGGCAAGGCACTGACGATAATCGCTGTTTGCAGTCCTTGCAAGCCTCCTGACACCATTAGAACACATGTTGCAGCAACTAAAATAATGCCCCACGTGACTTTAACCTTATTAGACGGGTTAAGCTTTCCGCCGGTAGTCATCATACCAAGTACAAACGTTGCCGAATCAGCTGATGTCACAAAAAATGTGGTGATTAGGGCAATTGTTAAGAATGATAACAAAGCACCTAACGGCAGCTGCTGGTATACATAGAATAATGCTGTCTCAAGAGACTGACTAGATACAGCGAGTCCCTGTGTCAACTCTAAAAACATTCCTGTCCCGCCAAAAACGGTAAACCACATTGCACATACTAGTGATGGAACCAAAATAACGGCTACAGTAAATTCTCTAATCGTTCTTCCTTTTGAGACTCTGGCAATAAACATACCGACAAACGGCGTCCATGAAATCCACCATGCCCAGTAAAAGACGGTCCAGCCTTGAGTCCAAGCTGCTTCATTTTCATCAAACGGAGATAAACGTAAGCCCATTTGCATTAAATTCTGCATGTAGCTTCCAAGACTCGTGGTAAACATATTCAGTAAAAATAAGGTTGGTCCTAAAATAAGCATCGCAGCAAATAATACAACTGCGATTGACATATTCGCATTACTTAAGTATTTAATACCTTTAGAGATTCCTGTATTGGCTGAAACAATAAAGAGAACGGTGATAATCCCCATAATCAGCATTTGAATGCCGAATGTATTAGGTATTCCAAATAGATATTCAAGCCCGGCATTAATTTGCTGTGATCCAAGTCCAAGCGATGCTGCTACACCAAATAATGTAGCGAAAACAGCAGCAACATCAACCGCATGCCCAATTGGCCCTTTCACTTTATCACCTAATACGGGATACAGGGTTGCACTCATTAATCCCGGTGCGCCTTTTCTAAATTTTTGATAAGCCAGCGCCATCGCAACAACAGCGTAGATTGCCCAAGCATGAAGGCCCCAATGCAGCCATGTATAACGCATACCCATAATAGCGGAAGCTTCTGTGCTTCCTTCTCCCATCGGAGGTGCAGAGAAGTGAGCAATTGGTTCTGATACTCCGTAAAATAACAGCCCTATTCCCATCCCTGCTGAAAACAGCATTGCAAACCAAGTAGGACGGCTGTATTCAGGTTTAGAATCAGGCGCTCCTAATTTGATCTTTCCGTACTTACTAAAAATCATAAATGCTGCAAACAGCAGGAAGAACGTCGCAACAAGCTGATAAAACCAACCAAATGATTCAAGCACAAAGGCTTGAGCGATATTCATTGCCTCACCTAACTGTTCTGGAATTAACGCACCGATTAATACAAAAATGACGGCAATTCCAACTGAAATCTTAAACACTATCCTGTCGTCTTTAATAGTCAACACTTCCTATTCAATTATTTTTTCCCTATCGTCAATGAAAACACTTTACTATTTAACCACAAACTTGATGTTGATTTAAAACGTCGTTCGTATGGATAAATCGTGATATGCAGTGATATACTATAGCAATCTAGTATTAGGATGGAGATCTTAACTATTCCGCTAGATTCGTAACAAATCCTTATGTTTCCTCAATAATTTTAGGATTTATTGGAAGAGTTTACAGCGGTGGCGCTTACATCATTCTAATTTTAATGAAAAAAGCAGTCCATACCCTGATGACATGGACTGCTTTTATGCATTAAAATTTAGTATTCGTAAAGCCTCCATCAATTCTAATGACCTCACCGTTGATATATTCTGCTTTTGACGTCAGCAAAAATGTGACCAGTTCCGCTACTTCTTCTGGTGTTCCAAGCCGTTTTTGCGGGATGCCGCTTTCTGCACTTTCTTTCATTTTCGGATTCGCTTCAAAATAAGACTTCACCATAGGCGTTTCAGTAGGTCCTGGAGCAATCGCATTTACCCTGAGCCCGTCTTTTGCATACTCTGCGACCAGACTCTTCGTTAAGCCGACGATCCCATGCTTTGTTGCTGAATAGGTGACAACCGTATCCTGCCCAATTACGCCAGCACTTGAAGCAGTGTTGACAATCGAGCCGCCTCCATTTTTCAGCATTACTTCTGCGACATATCGAATGCCATATAAAGCACCGAGCAAGTTAATTCCGACAATCTGTTCAATTTCCTTAATATCAGTCTCAAGAAAATACGCTCCGCTTCCTGAGATTCCTGCATTATTGAAAAAATAATCAATCGTGCCAAAATACTCTATCGTCTCATCTACATATCTTTTCACATCTTCTGCTTTTGAGACATCTGCTTTAATAAAAATCGCATCCTGGCCGAGTTCTTTAACCGCTTCAACTGTTTGATTACCACCTTCATCACTTACATCGACAACTGCAATATTTACCCCTTCTTCAGCTAAACGAATTGCACAAGACTGACCTAACCCGCTGCCGCCGCCAGTAATAACCGCTACTTTACTCACATACATTCCTCCTGTCATTTACTATGTACAAAATTGGACCACATTTTTCCTACTACCATACAATACCCTGTTTGGATAAAAAATATCATCGACTGAAAGAATTTTTCCCCTGACTTGATAAACTCTGAATATGGTAAAATGAACTTTACTACCTCTTGAAAAGAGTTGTCATGTTGAATGAGTGTTATTGAAAAATTATATTCCATCATTATTTTAGCGGCGGTTATCCTTGGCTTAAGCCTAGGTCAAGTCGATCTGATACGTATTCATGCTGAGAGTCTTATTGTTCCTTTTTTATTAGCCATGCTCTACATCACCTTTTTACAAATACCGCTTGATCAATTGAAAAAAGCGTTCAAAAACATCAAATTCACATCAACCTCACTCTTGCTGAATTTTGTCTGGACACCTGTTTTTGCTTGGTTATTAGCAATGATTTTTTTAAGTGATCATCCTGCACTCTATATTGGTTTCATCATGTTGATGGTGACACCTTGCACAGATTGGTATTTAATTTTCACAGGCATTGCAAGAGGAAATGTTGCCTTATCTACCGCAATCCTCCCCTTAAACCTACTGCTTCAAGTAATGCTGCTGCCTATCTATTTATTGCTGTTCGCAGGGTCAACTGGTGTTGTGGAGGTTAGTTTTTTAGTAGAAAGTGTGCTGGTTGTGTTGATGATACCTCTTATACTGGCTGTTATGACGAATTTCCTTTTAAAAAGGCATAAAGGACTCCAAGAAGCGATACTAGTAAAGCTAAGTCCCTTGCCTATTCTCTTGTTGAGTCTCGCGATTATGGCGATGTTTGCTGCACAGGGACAATTGCTGCTTCAGAACTTAGAATTGCTATGGATCATTTTCGTACCGATCCTCCTCTTCTTTATTGTAAATTTATTTATCTCTCAAAAAGCGGGCAAGCTCCTTAAGTTTTCATACAGCGATTGCGTGAGTTTAAGTTTGACGACACTCGCTAGAAATTCTCCGATTGCTTTGGCAATTGCGATGACAGCCTTCCCCGATGAGCCTTTCATTGCACTGATACTTGTGATCGGCCCGCTGATTGAGCTTCCTATTCTAGCAGGGATCTCACAAGTGTTGTTGTGGAGTTCAGCTCGAAATTAGCTTTTTAAAGCCCTAAAAACACCCTCGCTTCTTGCTCGAATCGAGGGTGTCTCATTTATTCTATAAGCTTAAACGAGCAGCGGTATAATCAATCCGGCTAAAAGAAGGATGAGCGCGCCGCCAAGTCTTGATGCAATTTGTGCAAAAGGCATTAACTGCATGCGTTTAGCTGCAGATAAAACGGCAACGTCTCCCGTACCGCCCATATTGGCCATACATAAACCAGCTGAGATTGCAGACTCGATCGGATAGAATCCAACTAAACGACCAAGTAATGCTGCTCCTAACACTGCTCCGAAAACCACACCCGCAACAAGTAGAATATACTGCAGGCTTAGTGCGGCTAAGACTGAATCAAGATCCGTGAAGGCTACCCCAATTCCGAATAATAAAGCAAGCGTCCATGTTTTTGCGACAAATTGATACCACTGGCTTGCTCCTTCAACGACTGTTTCAGGAATAAGATCAAGTATTTTCACCAACGCGACTAACATAATCATTAACGCATATGGGTGAAGCGGAATAAATGCTCCTAGCAGATGCCCTAATGCAAAGAATAAAAGAGCAGTTAGAAGTCCGATACCCATTTTAGAAATATCAAAGCTTGACTGTTTTTCTTCAATTTTAAATCCTGGAATCAACTGACCATTTCCAGATAAAGACGGCATTTTATTTCCAAGCGAGTTTAACAGACTCGCAAAAACGATTGCAAAGACATTTCCGAGTGCGAGTGCCGGCACGAGAATTGAAATATAATAGCTCGGAGGATTCCCTAAAAACTCAGAATACACCTGCGCCATTGGGATTGCCCCAGCCCCCATGCCGCCGCCTAAGATTGGCAGGGCGATTACTAACACAGCATCTTGAACGGAAAACCCAATTAAGAAACCTACAATCCCGGCAATCACCATTGCACCGATGACCGCTCCAAAAATCGGTACAAAATAACGTACGCCTATTTTGACTAGCACTTTTGAATTCATTCCTAGGATACTTCCTGTAATTAACGCAGCAATATAGAAATCAAGAAATCCGCCTGTTGTCATAAATTCATCGACGCCTGTAATCACACTTTCAGGAAGGAGACCAGCATACACCATATATGCCGATCCAAAAATTGCAACAATCGCTCCCCCGCCTAAATACGACTTAATAATTGGCAGCCTGTCACCAATCCAGCCAAGCGCCTCTCCTAAAACCACCATTACTAGAAGACTTCCAATCATTCCTGTTGGCAGGTTTCCTGTATATAGTGTCACTAGTGTAATCGCTAAAAAAACAGCAAACCAAATTAGCGGCAGTCCCATAATTTTGAGTTGGTCTTTTCTTTTCCTATCATACACTTTCAGTTCGTTTGCAGTTAATTCTTCTGTGTGAAGTTTCTTTGCTGATTCTCCCATCTCCTGCACTCCTCTCTACTCTATCTATGCTCTAGCTCGTTTTCACTGCTTGCTTCCTTGTTTTTAAAGCTTCATCTGCTACTGATTTCGCAACAACGTCAGCGACTTGCTCGTTAAGTGCATGCGGAATGACGTAATCAGGCGCGAGTTCTCCTTCTGGTATAACGTTCGCGATCGCATAGGCTGCAGCAATTTTCATCTCAATAGTAATGTCTGTGGCTCCTGAATCAATCGCCCCTCTGAAAATTCCTGGGAATGCGAGGAGATTATTAATTTGATTCGGATAATCTGAACGGCCGGTGCCGATCACTTTTGCTCCTGCAGAAAGCGCCTCTTCGGGATATATTTCTGGGATCGGATTTGCCATAGCAAAGACGATCGGATCAGCTGCCATCAATTTGACCTCTTCAGCTTTTAAAGCAGCGGGACCAGAGACGCCAATAAAGACATCCGCCTCAACGATCGCATCCTTCAAGCGACCTTTACGATTCTGTTTATTAGTGAGAACTGCCATCTCTTTTTGACTAGGATTAAGCCACGCTTCATCTTTGTGAACGATTCCTTCTAAGCTGACAAGAGTCAGATCACGAAAGCCTGCTTCAAGCAGCAATTTAGCAATCGAGATGCCCGCTGCCCCTGCGCCGTTAATGACGACTTTAACCTGGCTCATATGCTTGCCCACCACTTTCAAACTGTTCAATAACCCTGCTAATACGACAATCGCTGTTCCGTGTTGATCGTCATGAAAAACAGGAATGTCGAGCTCCTCTTTCAACCGCTTTTCAATTTCAAAACAACGCGGAGCTGAGATATCTTCTAAATTAATTCCGGCAAATGTCGGTTGCAGCGCTTTCACAATTGCCACAATTTCATCAACGTCTTTTGTATCCAAACAAATAGGGGAAGCATTAATATCTGCAAACTTTTTAAACAGCATACACTTGCCTTCCATCACAGGCATCGCTGCTCCAGGTCCGATATCACCCAGACCCAAGACAGCGGTTCCATCAGTGACAACGGCTACTGAATTCCCTCTTGAAGTTAAGGTGTTCAGCTGTTCAGGATTTTTCTCAATTTCCTTGCATACATCTCCTACTCCGGGTGTGTAAACAAGGCTGAGATCAGATTCAGTATGGATATCTATTTTGCTCACCATTTCAATTTTACCTTTATGTTCTCTATGTAGTTGAATGGCTCTCTCACGAAGATTGCTTTCAGTCATCATGTTTTCCCCCTTGGTGTAATCGGTTTCAATAATCTTGAACCTAAGTCTATACTCATCACATCAAATCGAATAGTTTATGAAAGATAAGTAACCTTTTGTAATTAAAAAAAGCAGCCATAACGGCTGCTTATACTAAATCTTGAAAAGACGATTTCGTTAAATTTCTATTCACGTATACATAATATGGTCTTCCGATCGCTCCATACGTCATTCTCTCTGCCAAGGCCCCAATCTCTTTTAAATACTTAATGTATTTTCTGACAGAAACACGTGAGATTTGTACAGTTTCTGCTATTTCATCCGTTGTAAAGGGTTGATTTTCTTTATCGACAATCGCTGCTGCTATCACCTGAAGCGTATTCGGAGTAAGGCCTTTTGGCAGCGTCATATTCTTTTTCTCATGTTGGTGAAGAATGCTTGCATCTAATTCTTCTTGCTTTAAAGACTGCTGGGCCGTGAGCAGACTGTGCTTTTCACGATAGGTTGTTAATGCTTTATTAAAGCGTTCAAATTCAAACGGCTTAATAATGTAATCAACTGCCCCGTACCTGAGCGCCGTTTGAATACTATCCACATCGTCTGCAGCTGTAACTAGAATTACATCCACATTGTAAGCCGTTTCTTTACGAATATATTGCAGCAATTCAAGCCCATTTTTACCCGGCATATAAATGTCTAGTAAGAGCAATTGTACATCGTTTTCCTCTAACAGCTGCTTCGCCTCATCGAAGGATTTTGCCAAACCTGCCAGTTGAAAGCCTTTTATTTCTTCTACATATTGTTTATTAAACGATGCAACCATTGGATCATCATCTAAAATAAGTACGTTAATCACTGTCATTCTCCTCTGCATCATATGGTATATCAATCATAATCGTTGTTCCTGCACCTACGACCGTATCGATCGTCAAGTGACCAGAAAGCTGATCAATACTGTCTTTAACGTTGGCTAAACCGTATCCGCGCCCTTCTCCTTTTGTAGAGTAGCCTTTAGTGAATATTTCTTTCAATTGTTCAGTCTTAATGCCCGGACCTGTATCCTTCACTTCTATGTGCAATTTTCCCCTTTTTACTGCAAGAGTCATTTCTACTTTTTTAAACGGTGACTCAGCAACAGCTTCAATCGCATTATTGATCACATTTCCGAGGATTGTAATCATCTCATGCACCATTTCTTGATCAGGCGATTTATGAATAGGTGTCTGACTTTTTATGGTCAGGGTAACACCGCATTCTTTCGCATAGCTTAATTTACCTAATAGAAAACCTGATAAGACAGGGTCTCGTACGTGTTGCACTTGGCTGATTTCATGACTTTTGTGATCGACTAATTTCAGGATAAACTCCTTTAACTGATCATACGCCCCAATCCGAAGCATCCCTAAGATCACATGCAGGTTATTTTTCACCTCATGGGATTGTGAGCGAAGAGCTTCGACATACAGCTTTACTCCAGTTAATTGCTGCGCGAGCTCTTTCACTTCTGTTTTATCACGTAATGTCGAGATCGCTCCAATTACTTTATCATCAACGATAAGCGGCGCACGATTCACAATGAAGGACATGTCATTAATAACAAGCTCATCTCCTAGCTCTGCCCTGCCTGTCTTAAGCACTCGTTCTAGTCCTGTCATAGGCAGGAACGAAGCAATATCAACTCCGATCGGATCTTCTGTTAGTCCGGCTCGCTTTAACAACTTACGAGCAGATTTATTAACGAGCGTTATTTTCCCCTCTTCATCTACGGCAATAATCCCTTCATGTACCGATTCAAGCATCGCATTCCGCTCTCCTAAAATGCTTGCAATCTGTTTAGGTTCAAGGCCGTATAATGTTTTCTTTATGTATCTTGCCATAAAAAAAGCCCCGAGAACCCCAGCCAGCAAGCCAAACAGCGATCCTAGCAGAATATTTCTGTGGTTCTGGTTAATCATCTGCTCAATATATTCAAGCGAGATCCCAACGACTACAGCCCCAATTTGTTCCCCCTCATCATCTAAAACGGGTGTAAAGGACCGAAGTGAAGTAGTTAGAGTTCCTTCGGAGATTGAGCTATACTCTTGATTTAAAAAGACCTCTTTCTCATCACCGCCTTCAAACGGTTGGCCGACCATCTCCTCATTTGGATGGGAATAACGGATACCGTTCATATCTAACACGACCACAAACAGCACCTCAGCAGAGCTTCGTACACGATTCGCATATACTTGTACGGCATCTGTTTCTTGGTTTTCTAACCCGCTTATCACAATATCAGAATCAGCAACAATCCTAGCTGTCGTAAGAGCCTTCTCTTCTTCATAACGCATGCTGTTCTCATTAATCGACCTTGAGACTAAGAGGTCTGTGATAAACAAAGATAATAAAACGACCATACATACAAGCAGCAGAATCACGGTACGAAGCTTTACTTTTCTCATCAACATTCTAACCCTTCTCTCAAAACATCATTAGTTGATATTGTAACGGTTGTTTCTTTTTTTAGAAAGATTCAACTTGAGAAAGTTTCTTATCGTTAAAGTAATTGAAGCTAAACAACTCCCGGATATCAGAAGATCCCGAGAGTTTCTCACTTACTTTTTATGTCCGGCGATCAAGCCGCTCCTATGTCTCGTTGTCCCGCCTTTTGTATACGAGCTTGCACGAAGAATCGCTGTTGCCCCGTACTTTTCTCGAATTGAATCCATCACATAACCAAGCTCCCGCTTACGAGTCACTTCTTCCTCATCTACAAATAGAGATAACTGGCGCTCGGTATCCGGCTGTACTTTTGAAAGGGCCACATACACCTGCCTAACCGTTTCCCCATGATAATGTTTGTTTAAAAGTTTTAAACAGGCATTGTAAATATCGAGCGTGCTGTTTGTCGGCTCATCAACTGTGAGCTGCCGGGAAAACCCTCCCCCGCCTTCGTTTTTACTATAGCCTAGACCAAGGCTGATCGTTCGGCCTGCTGCTCTTTTCTTCCTTGCACGGCGCACAACCTCCTCACACATTTCAAGAATGACCGTTTTAATTTCTTCGGTCCCGACATAATCTCTAAGTAAAATTTGGCCGACGGAATAGCTTTTCGATTTGATTTTTGCTGGCTTATGAATGTCACTGACATCGATTCCCCACGCATGCTGATACAACTGCTGTCCCATCACTTTGCCGAATTTAAATTCAAGACGTTTAAGAGAGGAATTCGCAAGCTGTGCGACCGAGCGGATTCCCATATTCATTAATGTTTTCTCATAGCGGCGCCCAATCCCCCACATATCTGATAATGGCTGAATTCTCCACAGCTTCGTTTCAACGTCCTCATAATCCCAGTGGGCAAAATGATCCTCCTGCTTTTTAGCTTCGATGTCTAAAGCTACTTTAGATAAAAGCATATTGCAGGAAGATGAGCCGACAGCAAGCGTTAATCCGAAGCATGATTTAATCGACTGCTGCAGCATACGTGCAAACCCACGCTGATTCTCCCTTCCTTGATGACGCTTTGAGGTAAGTTTAATAAATGCCTCATCAATCGAATACACAAAGATGTCCTCTGGCGGAACATATTGTTCCATATGTAATGTAATCTCGGTCGAAATTTTTAAAAACTCCTCCATTTCCGCGTTCACAACGACGATATCAGGATCTTTTGGAATCTCGAACAGCCTTGAACCAGTTTTGATGCCCATTTCTTTTAATTTAGGTGTCGCCGCAAGCACCACGCTTCCGTTACGTTTTGTATCTCCAACGACAGCAAGCTTTGTTACAAACGGGTGCAGACCAAGCTTCACAGCCGACACACTCGCATAAAAACTCTTTAAATCACAGCATAAATAAGACTGTTTAGGGAATGCTTCATAATTGAACATCCTACTTCCCCCTTTTTCTCTCTTTAAGCTTATTATACACGAACAAACGTTCTTACAAACATAAAATATTGGTCGGCTGGGTTGAGGGATTATGAGATGTGATTCGATTGCGTCAGTGTAAGCAGAAATTGCGTGGATGCTGCAGCTGATTTTGCAAGTGTTTGGCTTTTTTGCGTCTGTTTGAGCATTAATTGCTTCTGTTGGTCTTTTATGCGCCGATTGGAAGGGGAATTGCGTGGGTGCAGATGCGAATTGCGTCGGTGTCAGGCTTTATTGCGCCTGTTCGCTTTTAAAGGCCTCACACAATCCACTTCAAAACAAAAAAGCTGATACTACACTCAGTATCAGCCTCTCTACCACCTATTCACTTCACAATCATGACCGGACATTCCACTCGCTTCGCCACTTTGTGGCTGACGCTTCCGAGCACCATGGTCTGAAGGTTATTTAACCCGCGGCTGCCAATGACCAAGCACTCATATTCACCTTTATTGGCAAAATCAACGATTGTCGGGCCCGGCTCTCCGCGTAAAACGTGGATCGTGCACGAGATTCCTTCGTCTTCAAAAAGCTCTGCGATCCCTCTAACTTTCTCTTTCCTTGCATAGTCCATTTCTTCTTTACTCGCATGATGCAAAACGTCTTGTCTAGAAGATGAACCGCTTACAACATAGACAATATCAACTTTTCCCTTTTTAGGATCTACTAATGTTCTTGCCTCTTTCGCAGCTCTGAATGAGTGCTCTGAACCGTCTGCAGCTAATAGTATATTGCGATACATGTTCATTCCCCTTTTTTATTTATTAAAAGGTTGATTGCAATCTCTTACAATCAACCTCTCTTTTTAGATGATTAATGTCCAGATGCTTTAGATAAGCCTCCGATGCGTTCTTTTAACTGTTCGCTTTCGCTGTTAAGGCCAGCGTAGCTCACTTTAATATCATTTTGTTCAAATTTTGATTCAATCTTGTCAAACGCACCAATTGCTGAATCATCCCATAAATGAGCTTCTGACAAGTCAAGAACAACTTCCTTTATATCTTCTTTGTAATCAAATTTATTAATTAAATCTGTTACCGAAGCGAAGAAAATTTGCCCTCTGATGCGGTAGATCTTCTTAGCACTCGTCTGTCCTCTAATTCCTTCGACATCTACTTTAGAAATTTTCGCAGCAAAGAAAATTGCACTTAACAGGACACCGGCAAATACACCGATGGCTAGGTTATGAGTAACAACAACCGTTGCAACCGTAACAACCATAACAATCGCATCTGTTCGTGGCAGTTTATTGATGTGACGGATTGAGCCCCAGTCAAATGTACTGATTGATACCATGAACATAACCCCGACTAATGCAGCCATTGGAATTTGAACAACAAGACCACCTAATACCAAGATCAAGAACATAAGGACTACACCTGCAACAAGTGCTGATAAACGCCCGCGTCCGCCTGATTTCACGTTGATCACCGATTGACCAATCATGGCGCAACCAGCCATACCGCCGAAGAAACCAGCTACAATGTTTGCAATCCCTTGTCCGCGGCTCTCTTTATTCTTATCACTTTCCGTATCTGTCATATCATCAACAATATTCGCCGTCAGTAATGATTCAAGGAGACCAACGATCGCTAATGCTAATGAATAAGGAAGGATAATCATGAGTGTTTCTAAATTAAATGGGATTTGCGGAATTAAAAACATTGGCAGTGCTTGCTGCAGCGCACCCATATCTCCTACTGTACGAACATCGATGTTCATAAAAATAACAATAGCAGTAATCGCTACAATCGCTGCTAAAGCTGATGGCACAGCCTTTGTTACACGCGGCAGTAAATAAATAATCGCAAGTGTTGCAGCAACTAAGGCATACATTACCCATGTCGCGTCTACAAATTGGTCAAGCTGAGCCATAAAAATGAGAATTGCTAGAGCGTTTACGAAACCAACCATGACCGATCTAGGCACAAAACGCATAAATCTAGCAAGCTTGAAAACCCCAAAAATAATTTGAATGATCCCCGTTAAGATTGTGGCGGCAAGTAAGTATTGCAGCCCATGCTCTGCTACAAGTGTAACCATAACAAGCGCCATAGCCCCTGTTGCAGCTGAGATCATACCAGGTCGTCCACCTACAAAAGCGATCACTACAGCAATACAAAAAGATGCATAAAGTCCTACCATCGGGTCAACACCGGCAATGATAGAAAAGGCAATTGCCTCTGGGATTAATGCTAGAGCGACAACGAGTCCTGCGAGCACATCTCCCCGTACATTACTAAACCATTCTTGCTTAATTGATTCGATATTCAATTTAGCACCTCTTTCTATTAAATTGTTAAACTGTTTTTGCGACTTTCGACTCTCACGAAAGCCAAGGTCCGTTTTCAACAGAAAGAATCATACCACAAAGTTACATAAAACCTAAAATCCGATGTAAGCGGGAACAAATATACTTTTTATCGTTCAAACATCCGATTTCGTCCATATTCTCTTCTTTTGAATGAATCACCTTTTAATTACTTTTGAATTAAACCATTTATAACTGAGTATAAATATCTCTAATGTATAGGCACAAAATCGAATTATATAGTATGATAAAAGGAAGGTTAGCTTTGATTCGGAGGGACTTATCGTATGGAGAAAGAGATTATGACGGTTACTCAGGTCGCTGAGTATTTACAATTAAGTGAAGTGTCTACGTATAAATTGGTTCAGGAAGGAAAGATTCCTGCTTTTAAGATCGGCAGACATTGGCGCGTAAAAAAAGAAGACTTGAATGAATTTATTGAACGATTGAAAAAAGGGGAACGGATTTAAGATGTAACGAGACCTTGCTAGTAGTGTTAATGACTACTTGCAAGGTCTTTTTTAAGGTGAATGTCAGCAAAGGTTATAAAAGTAGAATTGCGTCAGTCTTCTGCTTAATTGCGCCTGCTACAAAGGTGATTGCGCGGGTGTTTTGCTTTATTGCGCTGGTTCAAACGTGTATTGCGTCAGTTGGCTTTTATTGCGCCTTTTCAGAGTGTAATTGCTGCCATCTGAATGCGAATTGTATTCTATCCCCCTTTTAATTTCGCCTCTTTCCGGGTATACTAAACACGAAATACGAACATATATTCTTATAAAAGGGAGGAAGTGATGTATTATGCAATATCGAGGTATGATTAAATGGACACAGCTGGCGATACCAGAACATATGGAGATGATCCGCACAGAACGGGAAAAACGCAATCTCCCGCAAAAACCAGAACTTGATCCGCAAGCAATGGAAGAATTGATGTACATAATAGAAGAAAAAATCGCCCTGCAGCAGCCAGCCAAAGTTACTTATTGGCAGCAACATGAAGCGCGTGTGGTTGACGGGTTTGTGAAGAAGCCTTCTTCGTCTCCCTCTTTGATTGAAATAAAGGATGAGGGGGAAAACAAAATGAAGATTGAGTTAGAAATGATCCTTAGCATACAGTAAGAAGAGGTTACAAGAACCTAAAAAGGCTAGGACCAAACATTTTAGTTATGTCCCAGCCTTAATATCATTCTTTAGAATTTAAAAATGCAATTGCTTGATCAACATTTTCTGTTGAAAATACGACATTATCAGGATTTATCATCATCTCATCATAAATTCTTTGATATTTATAACCAGGAATTAGATTAAATAGCTTCTTCCACTTATGTCTTTTATTTAGCGCATCTATTTCTGCATCTATTTTATCTTGATCCACTCTTATAATGACGTAAACAGGCCGTATTTTAGCTTTTTCTAATATATCTTTTTTGAATCTCTGAGTATATTCCTTAGGTTGGTCGTTTAAAACAAGATTACCACTAAAAGCCATATTATCAACGTTATATTTGATCTCTTCTTGAATATCATTTCTAACAGAGTCTTTTAATTCTGTTTCAGTAACAATCAGAACGCTAAACCACTCATGTTCTTGTTGAGGTGCTTTCTTTTTATTAAAGAGCATATGCGACACCTACACTTCATTAAGAACTTTTTGAAATTCTTTCTCTTCTTGATCCGAATATCCTTTATGTATGATTTCGGCAATATCCTTCTCATTAAAAACATACGAATAATCCGGATTAATATAGCCTTCTGGATAAGGAACAGCTAAATAATCATACATTTCCTCTTTTTCTTCAGCAAGTAACAGTTGCTTTCTCCCATAAATCATTAGTTTTTTATTTCCTCCATTTAAAAGAACAATTGAGCCGTTTGGTATAAATGTTTTTGCGTTCATTATTTCACCTCAATATGATGCTGTTTCGATTTTTTTAGTGGTTTTTCTAGTTTTACTAAATGACTATTTGCTCGCATGAATAGATACTTGTGGATGAATTTGACACTTGTATAAGAAAAGACCAATGCAAACATATAGAATACCCCAAGCAATGCCATTAACATAGCCATTTCAGATTGCTTTGCAACTTGATGGTAAAAGATATAACCAAGGGCAGGGCCAGCGCCATATAATATGTAAGTTAATTTTGAAGGTTGCTTGATGTTTCTCTGACCATCCAAATTTAACATTTTCCCCTTATAATATAAATACATAACTACTATAAGTACCACTTGAATTCCAACGGTTAAAAAGAGAAATAAAGGACCTTGAACGTTTAAGATTATATATGCATATTTTTGAACAGCAACAGTATAAGCCCATGCAGCTACAATACTCAACATACCTAAAAACAAAAAAACGTGTACTTGTATGGTGTAAGGACTCCTAAATAATAGGTAAATAGACCATAAGTTTATGATTATAATTAAAGGGACTGTCAGTGCAGCATATAGATAAGTAAAAGGTACCAGGAGAGGAAATAAAGAAAAATTTAATAATATAAATGTAAATCCCCCAATAATTTGTTTAGTTTGAAATGAAGCAAACACATGTAAATGTTGTTGTATAGCCTTAGGTAAATCCCTATATTTTATTTCTTTATTTATTTGCATAATAACCACCAAATCTAATCATTATTTTGCCGTCTGTTCTTTCTTAAACCAACCAGCTACCGTCCCTGTAACCGTACTTATGCCCTTTTGTACACCATCCTTTATATGATTTGAAATTGATTTACCCCCAACCTTAATACCATCAAGGAGCACAGAAGCACCTATTGAAACTCCAGCACCAATCAATGCTCCTGTTAAAACAGGCAGCCCAGCAGCAACTACAAATGATGTAACAACTGCCCCTCCTACGATCGTAGCAACTCCAATACTTACATCAATAGCTGCATCACCTATCGTTTTTGCCACTTTTTCATCTGCTTGCACATTTTCATATAAATTATGACCAGTCGTAACACCGACTCCTACCCAGCTTAGTCCATTTTTCAAAGCATATTTAGCAGCTACCTTTGGTTGCACATACCTAGCAATTTGAGGTTCATTGCCACGCTCTAACTGTGAACTTATATAAGTGTTTTGGTAATTCGTCCCATTAATTTTGTTGACCATACCATTTTTCACTTTATAACCCGCTTTGTATTTTTCTATAGCGAAACCCTGAACTTGTGTCTTATAGAAAACACTTGATATAACAGCTGCTTCAGCAACCGTATTCACAGTATTTCCTACATTTGAAAAAGGTGCTGAAGGGTCTAGAGTTACTTTTCCATTGGGACCTAAATAGATATTATTAAATCCATTAGATGATTGTTTTTCTTCTAAGTTATTATTTATTATATGTATATCTGATTTGTACTGCTTTAAACTTCCAACTCTATATGAAGAGACCCCTACATCTCTATAAATACTTTGTACGCTCGTTATATGTTTATTCAAACTTTGAATACTAGTTTCTATGTTTAATAGAGCGCCTGACATTGCCCAATCAAAAGAGTGTACTTCTTCGATTGTAGAATGAATTTCTTTTTTACCTTGATTTATGTATTCCAATACATTTTCATCATTTAGCCTTGGCAAAGAAACAATGTGTTGTACTTGTTGCATTATTTGATTAGCAACATTAGTAAGATCAATGGTGAAATTTTTTACTTTGTCTAAAGAAGGCTCTAAATCACCTTCTAAAAAACTCTCCCTAATAAACCCGTTTGAATCAGGTTCTATTGTGTATAAGCCGTCAGTTATTTGATGCAGAACATTTTCGTAAGCATTAAAAAGATCTTTAAAGGATTTTAGAAGCGGCAGATGACATTCCTTATAAAAAGATTGAATTGACTCACCAGCATCCCCCTTAAAAGAATCATTCAAAGAAGTAAAATTACGAATATTGTTTTCTATCAAATCAAATTGTTTTGATAATAATTTGATTGAATGAATAGTCTCATTTATTCCAGCTTCCATTGATTGGACTTCTAAAACTTTCATTCGTGTCCTCCTCCTTTAAAAGGATAAACCCACTTTTTATGTAAAATTATCCTATTAATCTTTTCCATATTAAAGCAAGGGAGTTTTTTATTCAATATGACTAAAGTGATTAGCCTTAATCACATCAAAATTCCTAGTCAAATAGATTTAGATAGGATATAGTTATATGTAATTTTTTAAATTCACCTTAAAATTTAACATTAATAATAAAGATTGTTATATTAACCTTAATTAATAATAAATAGTGAGGTTGACTTGGAATTTTATGCTAAAATGAACCTATATCATATAAAATACTATTCATTATGGGGGATGCGGATGGAAAAGGTTATTGGAACAGGATTATTATTTATGCTGCTTCTCACCCTGACTGCTTGTGGGCAAGACACTGTGAAGTTTAGCGGGCAAGGCGAACATTGGGAGGCTGTTTATACGGCGAATATTTACGAGGAAAATAGTGAACAAACTGAATTTAGCATCCGCTATTTGGGAGAAAACCCTCCTGCCACTCCTGTAGACTTTGAGATTGGAAGCATTTCGGCTAACGGTTGGGAGCTAAATGATAACGGCACATTATCAAGCAGCGAAAGTGGTGGTTGCAGCGGCTGTGCAGTTACCACCCGTGATGACCGTATTAAATTTACGATTGAGTGGGACGGCCAGACAGAGAGTTTTGTTCTCGAGAATGTGAATTAAACGTACAGTGACATAAAAAAGTGCGATTTCCGACCATTAGATTCGCACTTTTTTCCTCAGATTATAGCTTTAGTTTTAATCCCTCATGCGTGGCTTCAAATCCTAACCGTTCATAAAAGCGCAGGGCATCAGGTCTTTTTTTATCTGTTGTCAGTTGTATCACCTGACAGCCTCGTTGTTTTGCTCGATTGATTGCCCATTTAATTAGCTCGCTGCCAACCCCTTGACCACGTACTGATGCGGCTGTTCTCACACCTTCTATCGTTGCCCTCCATCCTCCTTGATGCGTTAAATAAGGTGTAAAGGTTAGTTGTTGCACACCTACGACAGTCTCCTCTTTGCAGGCAACGATTAACTCATTATTTGGATCAGACTTGATTGAATGGAAGGCTTTTATATAACTTTCTGGGAGTGGTTGTTCATACTTTTCTCGTTTGCTGCCTAATACATCGTCAGCAAGCATATACACAATCGAATCCAAATCACCTTCTGTTGCTAGTCTAAAATGAATGTCCATTTTAATCTTCCCTCCTCAACTAAAATAATAGGAAGTTACTAATTACATTTCACTTCCATCAACCACTCTCTTCCCTCATTGATCTGCTTCACTTTTCTAAACCCACATTTCTCATAACACTTTATCGCTCTCACATTCGATATCGCTGGATCGACAATCACCGTGTCTGCTCCCGTATCCTTTACTATCTTCCTGACAAAAAAGGAAACCATTAGGGTACCTATCCCTTTATTAAACAAAGCAGGCTCGCCAATAAATTGATCCATCCCATATACTTTGAGGCTACGGCCGTATCCAAATTCATTATATTTATCTTCAGCAAGCTTGTAATACTGCATAAAGCCGATCGGCGTGCCTTGCCACTCGACGATAAAAGGAGGTACATTCACTTCTCCCTGCACACGCGGTTCGTACTTTTGCTTTACTTGCTCAAATGAAAAAGGAGCATTGACATCACCATAGTATTCTAAAACCTCATTCGTACTTAGCCACTTTGCCATGATTGAGAAATCCTCTTGAGTCATTTTTCGGATATAAATATTATGATCTTCCATGTTCAGTTCTCCCTATAAAATGAGCTGAAACAGGCTTAAATTCAAGTTCCCTTGCCCAGACTGATAATTGGCCTATATGGTGAATGTCATGAGCAATGACGTGATGAAGGATCTCATCTTTAGTATAAGATTGATTTTCCCAAGACACATTTAGACTCTCATCTTTGTTTGCAAATAACCCTTTTTCTATAAACTTCATAATTTCAGCACGACATTCATTAGAAAGCTTTTTCAATTGTTCCAGCGTATCGTATTGTTCAAATGAAATAATTTCATCCTCTTTGCCTTGAATGGCTTTAATCCAGCTGTTTTCTACCTCAATAACATGAAACAGGGTATATAGTATACTGCCTGGTCCGCCAGTGCGCGGCTTTAGCAGCTCTGCCGTTGATATCTGTTCACACCATTCGAGCCACTCGTCTCTCACCTGCCAGTTGTACTCAAAAAAAGATCGCATCACTTCACCTCATCCATTATTGCTCGTCTTTATCCACTGTTAAACCATTAATATGATGATCCACCCAATAATGATCAACGGAAAGATCATAAAAAATAAATTAAAGCCTTGCATGATTTTCAGTGAAACATGAGCCTTTCCTTTGCTCGTTATTCTAATGTAATAAAAAGAAATCCAACCAAATACAGGCATCAAAAATGACCATACCCCGTAATTGGGTTCTGTTGCATCAATTAATTCTTCCATTAACAATAGAAATAAAAAGAGATTAATCATTAATAGAGTAAGAGGTATCCATTTGTTAAAACTTATCGTTGTTTTCATAGGGCGGCACTCCCCTCAGCAAGCTCTATCCTAATTCAAACATCCTCTTAATTAACCTGATCTGTCCTCGATGACTGATTTCATCTTCCATTACGTGAAACCATAGGTAATAGTTATTATAGGAGACACCATTATCCCATTTACTTTCTTCAAATAACCATTGATCATCTTTTTCTTTTAAATGAACCAATGTACGCTCCCTTATTTGACGCAGTTTTTCAGCATAATACTCAACTGGTTTATTTCTGATTGTCTCTTTTGCTAATGTATTTATTTCTAACAACGGGCCCCATTCTTCATACTCCTTGTTTGTTAAGTCTCTCTTTTCAAACGAGATTACCTGATGAACAAATTCAATGGATGCAATATGTGCCAATAAAATAGCAATTGAATTTATCGTTTTTTCTGCAACTAAATCAAGTTCTTCCATGCTTAAATGAGCAATTTCGCTTAAGGTCACCTCTCTTGTATGCTCTAACATCCATATAAGCTCACCTATTCTCTTTGAATGATATGTGCTTGCCTGTATACAATAATCCATCCACCTTTACCTCCTTTAAAAAAAGAGCTGCATGTAAGCAGCTCTAGAAAGCAAGCTTCAGTTATATTTATTGATTCACCTGCTCGCGGTATTCCTCTAACATATAATCTCTTGCCTCAATCGCTTGTTTTTTCAAGCTGGCTAGATCAACATTCAATAATTTCCCGTCTTTCTTAACCGCTTCTCCTGCCACATAAACTGAATCAACATTTGCTGTGTTCGTCGTTTGTACCACGGTTCCAATAGGATCATTCACAGGGAAGATATTTAAATCATTCGTACGGATCATAATCATGTCCGCTTGTTTGCCTGGAGCTAAGCTGCCGATTTTATCTTCTAGCATAAGAGCTTTAGCACCTTCAATGGTGGCACATTCTAAGATCGTTTCTGCTGATAGATTCAGCTCGGGACCTGGCATAATCCCTTTTTCTAGCTGAATCTGATTATATCTCGCTCGCTCTGCTTGAAGGGCAAACTTCATTTGTGCAAACATATCCCCGCCTGTTGAGGTGACGACATCGACTCCGAGTGCTGGTTTTAGTCCATTTTCAAGCGATAACCCTACAGCGGGATACCCGTGTCCCATCATCATCTCAATTTCAGGTGTTACGGAAATACTTCCGCCTTTTTCTGCTAATAGCTTCACCTCTTCAGGGCTGATCGCATTAGCATGGACAAAGTTTAAATCTTTTCCTAATAAGTTCTCCTCATTTAACTTTTCAATCGAACGAGCTGTTGATCCCCATGTACCAAAACCAAGATGCATGCTACATACGGCATCCAGCTCTCTTGCTAATTGAATTTCTTTTACACTAGTTTCCCAAGAACTAAACTCAGGGCCGCGAATGGCGAGGCCCATTGTTAACAGCTGATCCCGTGAAGAGAAATAACGCGCTTTTATTGTTCTGGCATCCTCTGCATTATCGATGGTGCTGTCAGCATTCCAATATTCTGTGTCCCCCGGGCTGCCATGAGCAAAGACTGCTCTAATTCCAGAGTCTTTCAACCCTCTAATCATCTCTTCTGTATGGTCAGGAGAAATGATCATCGTCCAATCAAGCAAGGTGGTGACCCCTGCATCTAATGCTTCAAGAGCACCGAGCCGGTTTGCTGTATAATCATCTTCAGGCCTGCGCATCGACCCCAAGCCACCATAATAGATTTTACTCAAATACGTTTGCAGCGACCAATCTGCTCCTATATTACGGATGAGCGACTCCCATGTGTGCCGGTGTGAATCCACCAACCCTGGCATCACGATCATATCCGATGCATCAATTACTTCACAGTCTCCTGCTTCTATATTGGGTCTTACCTCAACAATAGTAGATCCTTCAACGAGAACATCAGCCGTCTCAAAGTTCCCTAAATTCTTATCTAACGTCAGTACTGTGCCGCCCTTAAATAGCTTTCTCATCGATCTTCATCCTTTCTGCTAAAGTGGAAATCTATCTCAACTCTTCCATTCTAGCATTCACAAATCGGAATAATCGAATCATTCGCTCAATTATAAGGGAACTAATAAAGAGGAAATAAAATTCCAGCCGCATAAACGACGGTTGTAACTGTGACCATACTGAATATTGTCGAGACAAGTACAGTTTGGGCTGCATACTCAGGGTAATTATTGTACTCAAGCGCAAAGATCGAGCTGTTTCTAGACGTTGGAAACGCACTTGCGATAAACAATGCTTGAGCAATGATTCCATCAAGATTTAGAAGAAAAATAACGAGAAGTCCAATACATGGGGATAAGAGAAGCCGGCCTGCTAAACTCATGAGTAAGGGCTTTTGGAATCTGTACAATTTAATAAAAGCACTTTGTGCACCAAGGGTAACAAGTGCCATCGCGAGAAAAGCATCAGCTATATTTTCAATGGGCGAGAAGAAAAAGCTAGGTATCGCAATAGAAAATACTTTTAAAAATAGAGCGAGTAATAAAGCATAGATGACGGGGTTCTTTAAAAGGAAACTAAGAGATTGAAGCCCTTTTTTCTCAGCTGACACAGCATTGAATAATCCATAGGTAAACGTAAGGATATTCTGAAATAGCAAGACGACTACTTGAACGGTTACGCCTATTGGGTGCTGCGCAAAAACGAGCTGACTGATCGGAAGGCCAAAATTCCCATTATTACTCAACACTACACTGTTTTTAAAGGTAGACGTTAAGCGATGATCGAAACCTGCTGCTTTTGCAACGGCTGCACTTATAATAATGAGAATGCTATTTTGAATGACGAGAAAGAGAAGAATAAGAGAAAGCGCCTCGCCACCCATTTCACTTTTATATACATTCACAAAGCAAACCGCCGGAATGAGCAGGTACGTATTTAATTTAGATAACGTCTTCATATCTAAAGTGAATTTCCGATGAAGGTACGCACCGATCGCTATTAATGAAAAGATCGGCACCATTACCTGAATAAGTATGGCGAATAAAACATCCATTGCACACCCCTCCTCTTAAGCTAGCTTATAGCTGAAAGGAAAGAGTGTAAAATTCAATTTATCTATTGAGAGGTATTCAAAAAAGGAATGATATCTTGGAAAACTTATTCATTAAAATCAATTCGTTTCATAAAACGGACGAATTCAGCGATTGTCTTAAGCTTTAAAGAGTCTTCATGAAACAGCATCCACGTCTTCCGCACGATAGGCTCGCCGTTTTTATCCGTTAAATTCACACGGAACAAACCTTCTTCCTCTTCTATTAACGTGCTAGGAAGAATTCCGTACCCTAAGCCATTAATCACCATTTCCTTGCATGTGACTCCTTTGTCAACTTCCATTCCAATGAGCGGAGGGTGCGAATACGACCTGCTCCACCAGTTATCGATTATCTGCAAAAGAAGAGTATCCGTTTCATAATCAATTCTTGGATATGACGGCAGATTCTCAAGATTTATTTCCTCTTTTGAGACAATGCAAATGTTTTCTTCAAATAGTAGAAGCTTTGATTCCGGCCACTCATACTCACCGCGGACGATCCCAATCTGTACATCCCGGTGATACACTTGATTAAACACTTCTTGGCTCCATCCAGTCGTAACCTTATAGTTTACGTTTGGAAAATGTTCTTGAAATAGCTTTAACATGTGAGGAAGTTTATGCGTCGCAATATAATTAGAAACCCCTAATCGCAGTGTCCCGCTTACCTCGTCTTCCATATTTAAGACCGTTTCTTTAATGCTTTGAAAACGAGCAATCATCTCTTCTGCGCATGTTGCCAAGTACTCACCTTGTGGCGTGAATTCCACTCCTCTTGCCCCTCGATTAATAATAGAAACATCATATTCTTTTTCCATTTGTTGAATTCTCTTCGTTAAGGTTGGTTGTGAAATATAGAGACTTTGAGCTGTTTTTGTAATGTTTTTCTTTGCAAAAAGCTCTTTTAAAATGAGCCAATTCCGTTCATCCATATGTATTCCCCCGTGCAATAAACTACTCTTTTTTACTATGATAAATCTTCTTTAACGTGTTATTGATGTTGTTTAAGCTCAGCAAAATAAAGCCAAGCATAACGAACGTCACAATTTCCCCAGTGAAAAAGGCAACGACCCCTAATACGATAAAATAAAAACTATACCACCATTGATTCATCTTTCTAACATCCCTCTATTTATCTTTATTTTTCTCTATGTACTCTCTTTTCAGAACTCCCATAATGATTTCATCCGAATATTTTCCGTCTATAAACAGGGCGTCACGCAGAACCCCTTCTACTTTGAACCCTGCTTTTTCATATGCTTTCAGTCCTCTTTTATTATGGGAATATACTTCTAGTTGAAGACGGTTTAAGTTTAGCTTATGAAAGGCATAGTCTAACGCTAATTGAACTGCCTCCGTCCCGTATCCTTTATTAAAGTACTTCGGGTCATGAAGAGCAATCCTGAAGGCGGCCTTATTATTGCCTTCATCTATTTCCAAGATAGCTAAATCCCCGATACACTGATCATTAAGAAGGCAGATCGCAAAATCATGTCTTGTAGAGTCATCTGCCGCTTTGTCATAGAATTGAACGACATCTTCATATGTAAATTGCTTTTTGGTCCCTGTCATATATCTAATTTCCTTATTTTCTATCGCCTGGTAAAAGCTATGAAGATCTCGCTTTTCAAGTCTTCTAAGACAAACTAAATCTCCTTTCATATATACACCTCCTCTTACCACTTATAGCGCTGAGTTTTTAATCAATTCCAACAAGCTGACTTCTTCTCTCTAACAAAATGGTATCCCGCCACACACCGTTCATCTTACCAATCCGCTCGCGTTTGCCAACTTCTCTAAACCCACACTTCTTATGTATAAAAAGGCTTGCTGTATTCTCAGGAAAAATGCCTGATTGAAGGGTCCAGATCTCTCTATTTTCACTAAGGTCCACTAATGCGCTAAGTAATAAGCTTCCAAGACCTTTTCCGCTCCACTTGTGACTAACATACACACTAACTTCTGCCACACCTGCGTAGACACGGCGGTTCGATACCGGGCTAAGTGCAGCCCAACCTGCAACCTCGCCGTCTATTCTTGCCACTAACCGGCATTCATTGTCATGACTTCTATCCCACTCTTCCCACGCCGGCGCCTCAGTTTGAAAGGTGGCATTCCCACCAGCAATCCCCTCACAATATATAGCTTTAACTTCGGTCCAATCGGTCGGATTCATTTTATCTATGATCATGACGTATCACCTTTCGATTCATGTTGTCTAAAACCCGCATAAATGTAGTGATATTTATAAAAAATTAATACTTCTTTTTCTCTCCCAAAACCTATTTTCTCTGCCACTCGAATAGACGGCTTGTTTTTAGGAACAATCAAGCTGATTAGTCGATCAACCTTTAATTGCTGAAACCCATAATCTCTGCATGCGATGGCCGCTTCAGTAGCATACCCTTTTGACCAATGCTTTTTATTGATATGATAGCCAAGCTCAATTTCATTTTTCCCCTCGACTTGTTGGGTAACCAATCCGCAATCACCGATGACTTCACCCGTTTCCCTAAAGCATACTGCCCATAAGCCATGACCGTCCTTTTGATAACGTTGAAGATTTTTCTCCACCCAGCTTTTCGTTTTTTCATAACGGAATGGTGCTGGGTAATGCTGCATTGTTTCAGGATCAGAGAAGATCGTATGGAGATCCGGAATATCTTCTTTAGTGAAAGGCCTTATTGTAAGTCTTTCTGTTTCAAGTTTGAGCACTTTTTCCCCTTTTATCATCGCTGCCTTCAAAAAGCATACCACATTCTTCCTTTCTTATTGGCAAACGATGAAGCAAAGATCAGTAGCGACCTTATGCTTCATTATTATGTATGAATAGGGTATGAATAGGACAACTCCATATTTGCTATCCTTATCTAATACTAATTGCGTAAATACGGTACTTACCTCAATATACTTTAATTAATACAAAGACTCAGGTGCATCCGGCAGTATTACTGAAAGAATAATGTAAACCAGTAAATTAACCGGTAAAAAGATGAATAAGACTCTTACAACAAAAGAAGAGATTCCTAGATATTCTGCAATGCCTCCGCACACTCCTGTTAGTGCTCGATCATTTGATGATTTCATTAATGTATTTTTACGCATAATATCCCCCTCTTTTTATGTGTTATTTCTGGCTTACATCTCATTTTTCACGCTTTACATTCATTCCGTTTTAAATAAGCAGGAGGAGATGCTTCTCGGATAAACATAATAGCATCATAATGCTTTTGCGGTTGAACAACCATAGGAGATAGTCCTGAAAATCCTGACTCTAATAATCGCCATCTTCTCAACCACTTTTGATCTTCGTTTCCAGTTAGTGGGAGGAATAAATCCGCTTCTTTTACCTCATAAAGAAGCGATTCTAAATGATATTGTTTTTTCTTCATATATATGTTTAAATTTACCCGTAATTGTGTGGCAAAGGTTCCGCTCCCTGCATACAACCCAACAGTATATATATCTTCAGGGTACTTCTTTTGCAGCCAATACCCGACTGATTTAATCCCTAATGCTTTTGCGATCATCGGGCGTTTTTTTCTTATATGAAAATTATGAGCCCATACAATGATCTTCTCACCTTTATAATAATGATTCATGAGCCACTCTAGATTCTGAAACATATGTAACCCTCTTTGAACACCTGAGGCAACATACCCTTTTAAATTCACTTGCAGCCACTGCAGCCTATTCTGCATTCCCCGCTCAATAAGTAAAAGCATCTTCTGTATTTCAGGAGTTTTTTCTCTCATTTGTTTGATTGCTAGTAAATCTAGTAAGTCTTCATAATCTTGAATGCTTTTTTTCATTTTCCTTTTTAACGGCTTTGTGATCTTAAATAATAGTTCATCTTGAAATTCAAAGTACTGTTCTTCAGCTTTTTTCATTGAGTGATATAATTCGTCATCTACGTGAGTTTTCACCCATTCTACCATGTATTCAGAGACTAAAGGGTATGTAGGCTGAGGGTCCATTCCGCTGAGTTTGATAGACTGGGCCCATTCTTCTTGAAACAATGGCTTCATTTCTTCATTATGGTAAATATCTAATAAGGTTTCTTGGATTTGTTTATCGGGGGATAGATTTGTTAAGAACTCTTTACACAGAGTGGCTTCAAGAAGTCCGCTTTCAAGTACGACAACGTTAAACCCGTGATGTTGATGCAGGTAACGGATTAACTCTGTTTTTGTGGTAAAATAATTTCCTATTCCGTGTGAGTTTTCACCAAGGAGAATAATTCGCTTATCTTTTATATAGCGAGCAATACATGAAAAGTCTTCGCTAGAATTGATTTCAAAAGTAGCTTTCTTCACTTCTTCGCGCCAGCTGTTTCTTTTGAGTTTTCCCATTATACCCTCCCCAACAGAACTCGCTTATCATTCTGTTATTCAGTGTGTAGTATACTTTTTGAGGTCGCAGCTTCTTTCATTAAAGAATAAAAGATTTTAGGTATTTCTGAAAGATCTTTAACAATAAAGTCCGCATCAACTTGATCCCACTCACTGTCTTTTTTCCAAATCGCTTTCATTCCAGCTTGCTGCGCTGCATAGACATCATTATCCGGATGATCTCCTACAAAAACACTTTCAGCAGAAGCTACATTCATTCTCTCTAGTGCACTGTGAAAGATCTCCTGACTTGGCTTCTTCATCCCTTCCCATTCAGACACTACAATGACATCAAAGAACTCTTTTATACCTAGAGCTTCAATGTTATCCATTTGGAACTGTCCATAACCATTTGTGATCATTCCTACTGGAAGCTTCATAGATTTAAGCTCTTTAAGCATTTCTATCAACCCATTGAAAGGGACGCAGTGATGTTTAAATTCACTGATATAATCTTCAAGCATGTCCTCCCACTGTAAAGCTGACAAATCGAAATCAGTGAGAAGCTGCTTATAGACTCTGTCCTTCCACACATAGCCCCGCTTATCTAATTCGATAAACCTGGAACAATACGTCTCTTTCGGGATATGTTTAAGGCCGTTATTAAGCCGATCATATTGATTTTCTATAAATGCATGAACAGAGGCATCTCTATTTAATAAGGTTCCATCTAAATCAAAAAGGACAGCTTTCATCTAGCATATCCCCCTTTCGCTCTTGCTTATTTAGCCTTCCCATTAAAATTTCTTTAACCTCCTCAACACTTTCCACTAGATACGTAGGATGACACGCCTTTAACTCTTCAAAGGATCCGTAGCCATATGTTACAGCAATTGAGTCAATGCCTATTTGATTTGCGCCGATCAAATCATGCTCCCTATCACCGATCATCACAAATTCGTCTAGCTCACAATCAGGAAAGCAATCCAGTATAAATTGAATAATTTCTGCTTTTGAAGATCTTGAACCATCTAATTGACTTCCTACGATGAGTTCAAAATAATGATCTATCGCAAAATATGTAAGGATCTTTTCAGCAAAAACGGTTGGCTTAGAAGTGGCCACTACCAATTTAAACCGCTGATTATTTAAAGTATGTAATAAGTGAGGAATACCTTCATACAGCTCATTCTCATACATCCCCGCTCTCTTAAATCGTTCCCTGTAATAATTGATTGCGGTTTGAGTATGCCACTCGTCAAAACCGCAATATTCCGAAAATGAAACGTGTAGTGGAGGACCAATAAATGGTTCAAGCTCTTCTTCATCGGGAACAGCTTTATTCATTTTCTCTAAAGCATACTGAACCGATTTAGTAATTCCTGCCTTCGGATCTGACAGTGTGCCATCTAAATCGAATAAAACGACTTTATATGGATTCATAAGTACCTCCTATTTAAAGTTCACACCTATATCTTACTATTATTTACTATCGAGAAAAGTTGAAATCAAAAGGATATTGATCACTTTGCTGAATATGTTGTTGATTGTTGAGGACACGGGCAGCATCGATTTCTAAAAAGTAAGTCGCTTTGCTGAGCTCATCATAAAAGAAAGAAAGGAACTCCAAGTCTTTAAATAGATAAACCTCTATTTTTCTTTCACCATTACGATACGCTTCAAAGATCCGGTGGTTTCCATTAATACAATAATACTCATTGTTAGTAAGATAATGACTTTGAATGACCATTACCGGATTTTTATGATTGGGTTTTATTTTAGCTGGACCTCTATTGATGTTACCTGGATCAACAGCATCAATTATATTTTTCGGCGAGACTTTTATTGGCGACATGCCTTTTTCTTTAATTAAAGAAGTCGCCAGGTCAATATCTAAAGCATACTCAAAAATACCTGATGGATAGTCTGCATAGAGAGAAAATGTTTCCTTGCCAATCGGATGAACAACTGGATAAACCTCGTTCATCTTTGATCTATTTAATAACTCTCTCCATTTAGAAGCAAGCTGCACCCCGTAACTGGATGTCTTCTCCATCTCTTTTATTCGTGATGCAAAATGAATTGAAGGGTTAAATTCACGTGATTTTCGCTCAAAGACTTCAATCATATTCTTCAAGTCCATTCCCCCTTAATACTAGTGTAAGAAAGTTGGATTACTCTTCCTCTTCTTTCTCATTAATAACTTTACCTTGTTCTTTTCTAAAAAAGAACCTGCCCATCCCTTCTACACTCACTTCCAAGGGAAAGAAATGCGCTTCTTTATCGGTGAAAAACCAGCGCCTGCCTTCTTTAACGATAATAAACAGGCCGTGCTCATCCCCTGTTGGTGTTAATGCCTCGCTGTCCTCTTTCCAATTTGGGATACCAATTTCATTCAGCTTCCTTACAAACGGTACAACCTCATCAACCACAATTCCGATTTCACTGATATAAAGAAGGTCCTCAATCGAGAAGCGATGATCCACTTCATTTTCTAATTCATGCCTGGCAATAAATTCTACAATATTACCGGATGGATCTTCGAAATAGAGTGCATGTGCGTTCCAGCTCTCAAAAAATACCTCATCGGCTCCATTCTCTTTATTTAATTCTACTCTTGGTTTCAGCCAAGACTTTGCTTCTTGAAATGTGTTTGAAGGAATATTTACAGCAAAGTGATAAACAGGGTTTTCCTTAGTATCAGCTTGCTTAAACGTCACTGCACTGGTGCCTATTTGTATAACAAAGCTAGTTTGATCTTCATTCAGTAATGGAAGTTCAAGTACTTCTGAGTAGAATTGTTTTAACTCCCCTAGATTGTTTGTTAATAATGTTATATTAGTAAATTTCATTAGTCTGCCTCCGTTGCATTTTATAAGGTGGGTTAGCATACTTCTCATGCAGCCCTCTTTTTACAGCATATAATCTTTTAAGGCAACTAAACACGTCGGAAGGTAGTAATCTTTATACAACTTTAGATGGAGAAAGATTACTACGTAAGGTGAACTAATGCGTTGTTTTCAAATTAATCCGCTTTACTCTAGGTTAATATGATATTCAATGCATTTTATTAGCCATTCAGCTTCTGCAGCTGAGACATTTTCAGTCAGCCTTGCAGCGGAAAGAATCGGAATCCATCTTAATATATCCTCCTTAGCTAACCCGCTTTTTTGACAATACAGCTGCAGGTACAATTCCGCTAATCTTTCAGAGAAAGGTTGATATAATAAGTAGGTTCTGCAAACGTCAGCCAGGATGTCTCCAGAACTTGCATCTACCCAATCAATGATTGAAACACGATCATCCTCTGTGACTATTAAGTTAAATAAATGAAAATCTCCGTGACATAGTTTCTTTTCATAGTTCATCATTGATAGTTTTTGAAGCAGATAAGATCTTTTTTCCTGATGTAATTGATTAGCTGCTTTTATTTTCCTAACTAATTTCGCTTCCATTGACTCAAGATTAACCGTATTCACACTATGTATCCTCTGTTGGACATCTATTGAGAGGTTGATATAGTCTTCTGCAAGCTCCATATTCTCCATTAGCAGCTCACCCATTGCTTTACCTTTTATATACTCCATCACAATAGCTTGCTTCTGATTAATCCGGGTAACATCAAACACTTCAGGAACAAAGAGCCCCGCCTCGTAAGCACGCCTTTGCTTATTTGCTTCATAAGCTGCTTCTGCAGGCGGCAAGTGATCCTTGAAAATCTTTATGATCCTTCCATCTATCAGATAGATCTCTGCTGTATTACCACTTGCAATCGGTGTCTCTAATATCACTTAAATCCCCCTCTATTTCTTAAGGTTCCTTCTTTTTATGGCCGAATTCTTCTGGTTTAAGATCACTCCGAGGATGACACGCGAAAAGAAAAATAAGGCCAACACGACAAAGACAATTACTAAACCTAATTCTTGATTACTGTAGTTTCTGAATGCATATAGTGCCATGGTAAATGCACTAATAAGTCATGAGAACAGAATCAGAGGATGAAAGTAACTGGACTTTACTATTGTCATATCTTTTTCTGTAAGGAATAGATCGCTTGTTCAGCTCCAAACCGAAAGAGGATCTGCTCTTTTTTCATTCCTACTTTTTCTAACAGTCTGCATGATGCGATGTTAGCTGTTTGTGTTTCAGTAACTATTTTTGAAAGATTCAGATCATTCAGAGCGTAAGGAATAATTACCTGAAGGATTTCTGTAGCATAGCCTCGCCCCCACCATCGAGGTAGCAGTTGATAAGATAATTCAATATTTACCCCATCATGATGAGGATCAAGAGAAGCCAATCCTATAAACTCGTCCGTTTGTTTTTCTCGGATAATCCAATAATAGGAACCACTTTTAGGTCGCTCCATTTCTTTTAAAGACGCATCAATTGTTTGAGCTTGTGGAACTCCGCCTAAATACTTTCGAACTTCTTCACTTTTGTAAAGCTTTCTTATCTCTCTTATATCTGATCGTTGAAAAGCCCGTATGATACACCTTTTAGATTCGAGCAATTAGTGTCATCCTTTCAAACATATTAAGCTAAGCTAAAATCAACAATGGATACCTGTGCAGCCGTCTCATAGCCTAAATCTTTATATAACCGTATAGCTGGAAGATTATCTCCCAACACACCTAGATAAATATCAGAGGTTAACTCTATACCTAGATGCGTTAACTCACTTGTCAGCTTCTTGCCTAGACCTCTGCCTCTGTACTTTGGATGCGTATATATATTTCCGAGCTCGACATATGATCGGTCATAGAAATGAAATCCCCCGGCTGCAATGAATTGATTTTCTTCTTTCACACCATAAAACGGACAGCGAATTAATTCCTCGCTCATAAAGAACTTCATCCCTCCCTCATGTAAAAACCTAGTTACATTTTGGAAGTCCTCTTCAATCACACGTTTACTCATACTAGAGTCCAATAGGTTAGACTCGTCTACATGTTTCATTGACAGAAAAGTCTGTGGTGGATTTTTAAGGAGATTATGAGCTTCAAAGAGTTCAAGTTCCTTTGCGCCAAGGATGGTTCCACAGATAGCCTTATGATCTAACCCTGTGATCTCTCTTGTGAAACTCATCAGCTCTGGTAAATAGACTTCGTTTACATTGCCACAGTAAAATGAAAAAGCAGGGAATGGGAAGTCACTTAAGTAGCCTAAAACAGCTGTCAAATGCCCCTCGACATATTGACCAATAAAGAATGCACTATCTCTTCGCTGTGTTAAATAACTGTAGAAAAGCAGGTTTTGCTCTTTATCTATTTGTTTTGTCAATTGATTAATCGTTTCTTCTACAAGCAGCTCATGTGATACCATTCGTCTTTCATCTCCATTATTGATCTCGGTGTTTTTCCATCAGTTCACTCTTAAACTCTACTGATTTTCCTTTTGGAATACTCAGGCTGCTCCAACCGCTTCCCTTAATTTGTTTGGCTATGTATACGATTTGCCCTACGTGATAGGAATAATGAGCTAGCTGCCTTTCGATTGCTTCTATTACAAGATGACCTTCTCCGCGGATGTATACCTTCTTTAACAAATCTTCTTCTTTTAAACTAGTAAGTGAATTGAGCATTACTCTCCAGCCATTATCCCAATATTCGATCAACTCAGCTTTTGAATAGGCAGCGATTTTAAATTCTTCATCGCGGTTACGCCATTCCTTTTCTCCATCTGAAGTCATAAAGTCAGTCCATCTTGAAATCATATTTCCACTAACATGCTTGATGATTACTGCTATACTATTTGAATCATCGTTAAACGACCATAACAGCTCTTCATCAGATAATTGCTCAATCGTTTTGTCACCAAGCTCTTTTACATTGTTAAATCGAGCTGTGATTACTCTTATGTATTCTTCACTAATATTCATTTAGACCTCCTAGGGAACATAGCATCTTCTATCTCCGGGGCGATAACACTTCCATTAACCCTACTATATAATAGGCGTATTGCTGGGTATGAAGGGAATGCAGCTCCTGTTCTTTATCAAATCCAAATAACTCCTGTGGTGACTTTAGTGAATCTGCATAATGTAGATAGACGCTATAATCAACAAAGGAGGCAAAATACGTTGATTGAATTTCTTTAAATTGTTCCTCTGAAAGGGAGGCTGCGGTATATAAGTAGGTCTGATAACTTCCGCTTTGTAAAACGTTACGTGTATCTGTTTTTAACATCACTTCTGTGTATTCTTCTTCGTTTAAATAATCTTTAGCCTGATCTACTAAGATAAGTTGTTCTTCTGATAACATTCCGCCGTTAAATGCTTTTTCCGTTTGTTGATCACATCCTGAAAAAAAACACATACTAAGAGCCAACCCTACAAAGACGGCGACATATTTCAATACGCCCATTCCCTCACCTCCCTGACTAGTGATAACATTAATGAACTATGGAGTATGTTTTTCTTTCCTTCCTCTGATTATAAGAGCTCCTGAACTTAGAATGGCGATACCTGCTATATTCATAATGATGTTTCCAAAGGTTCCGAAGCTATTAACAGTCAAACTCAATAAGAAAGCTCCAATTAAAATAATTGGTATGCCAAAAGGAAGTTTCCCACTCGTACTCTTTCCCCATCCTTTTATACGAGTTGCTAGATAAAAAGTTCCCAACAATTTCTCGTTTCTTCATCTAGACTCAGCCTTTAATTCCCTTCCCCCGTTTTCTCCTTTTAAAAGCAGTGATCCTGAAATCACCTGCATGATCGGTGGAATGACAGTAAAGCAGGATGCAGCCGCTGCAAACATAAAGAGACTGCCAGACATTTTGCTGTTTTTATTTAATATGAATAAGCTCACTACAGTTAAGACTGCAGAAAGAATAAGGGCTCCAATCGGCAGGTACATATATTGATTTATGTATTGCAAAGTATCTGTTGCAAATTCATCTGGCTGGATTTGCAAGGTCCCGGATAAGGTATCACGCTGAACTTTAGGATCCATCTGATACAAGTCAATCACCACAGAACGTATACCTTGATGTTGTTCTAACGGTCCGATTGAAAGCAAAAAAACGGTTCCACCAACTAACAATCCTAACGAAATTACTGAGATAAAACGGATCATCATGTGTTTCTTATTCATCTCATCACCTAATTTACTGTTTATTTTTGTATGTATGAACTGTGAAACCCTGTACGATAAATGTGATTAAAATAAGAATCCACATCAAATCACGGTACGTTTCAAACGAATAATTTATGAATGAGTGCGTGACTTCAATCAACAGCCACCCAATCGGCATAATTGGTAGAGCTGCCTTATACGAATGATTCAAGATGTTCTGCCCTCGTTCACTTTTCCCCTCACTGCTTCTTATAAAGGTGAAAAAGACATACAAAGCATAGAAAAAGAATGGTAATAATAATACGCCTGCAATCTTCATTTGTGTCCTCCAAAACTACTCTTATGAATCTTCTTTAAAAAGCTCTTCTAGCATACGTTCTCTATTTTGCAAAAATGATTTCGTGATGAGATAATGATCAGTCGTCTCATACTCTACTCTTTCCATTCGATCTTGATCAAAGCTAAAGATGTCAGCTCCCGGATATCCTAATAAAATAGGTGAATGAGTGGCGATAATGAATTGAGCGTTTCCTGTTGAAGCTAAGTCATGAATGATTCTCAAAAATGTCAGCTGTCGTTGCGGCGACAATGCTGCCTCGGGCTCATCAAGTAAATAAATCGCTTTCCCATTAAAACGATTTAAAAATAAAGATAAGAATGATTCCCCGTGTGATTGCTCATGAAGAGACCTGCCTCCATATGCTTGAAAACCCGTCGTATCTACTTCATCAATATGAGTAGCAAAATGATAAAAAGATTCTGCCCGAAGAAAAAAGCCGTTCGTCGTTTTCGGCATCCAAGACAGCCTGATATACTCCCCGAGCGCAGACTCTGAAGCATGCGCCTCATAGAGATTATTCCTGCCTCCGCCTGCTGTATTAAATTCACATTTATCCGCAATCGCTTCGAGTAACGTCGATTTACCAGACCCATTTTCACCAACAAAGAACGTCACATTCTTGTCTAACTCTATCTCGTCAAGATTCTTAATAGCAGGAACTGTAAAAGGAAAAGCTGTGAAAGATGAGATCTCTTCACGAAGAAGGGTTATTCTTTTTAGAAACATGTGCATCACCTTTAACTATTTAATTAAAACAAACCGCTGAAAAACTGTTGAATTCGGTTGCCCCAGATATTTACGTAATACATCTTATTAAAGAAAATCGTCACACCTAATATAATCATGATTACGCCGCCAATTTTCATCAGGACGGCTGAGTATTTAGTTAAAAAACGTACTTTTCCAATTGCAAAACCCATCGCTATAAAAGGAACAGAAAAGCCGAGGGAAAAGGCCGTTACATTGACAAATGCACCTGCGGGGTTCGCAACAGATGAGTACATAATTGCACTGAAGATCGGCCCAATACATGCCGTCCATCCAGCTGAAAAGATCAATCCGATTAAAAAGGTATTGATGTAGGAGACTTTTTTAGGACGATACTTTATTCTCCATTCAGACATCAGCAATTTTGGCTCGATCACTCCAACTAAAAAAAGCCCTACTAATACAAGAAAAATACCACCGAGCTGCTGGATTAACATTTGATTTTCAATAAACAGCCTGCCAAACAGACTTGCTGAGAAGCCAAGCACATAATAAATGATTGAAAATCCTACGCAAAACAAACTTGAGTGCGCAAGGGTGATTTTCCAAAGTTTCTTATTTGTTTTCAATTCGTGCACCGAGACTCCGGTGATATAAGATATAAAAGATGGATATAAAGGCAGTGTACAGGGCGATAGAAAGGCTAAGACCCCTGCTGCAAAAGCTAAATAAATCGTAATCTCTTCCATATTCCGCTTCCTCTCTTATGTCATCTTACAAGCTGATTAAATGATATCATCCAATTCAGTAAAAAAATGGAGAGGATATGGATATTTACTGACATTCTTTTACTTTATGTATGTAATGGACATATTTATTTTATTAATCTCCATTTTTCCTATCAGTCTCATTTTGCTGCTTTAATAAGTTTATGATCTCTTCATTTTGCTCGTTCATCTTAGCTAGTTTCTTCTCAATGGCAAATAACGTTGCCATTAGTAAAGTAAAGGCTATAAGTGCAAAAATAAACATCTCTTCTCTCCTTTATGATTGAAAAAGGATCGGTCCGAGACCGTCTCCTTCCACTGATAAATAAATATATACAGTAAAAAGGATAATAAACAGAGAGGAAACAACCGCTCCTAGCGAACTAATAGTCAGCCATAAGGAATCCGGATAAGCTCTTCGAATCGCTTTCACTCCTGCACCTAGACTGACAGAACCTATTAAGAGACAGGTGGTAAAACCAACAACAGGACCTATATATAAAAGACTTCCGCTTAAGAAAAGAACAAAAAAAGTCGCCTGCAATAATAAGTTTAGGATTACGAAATGGTATGTTCGCATGGTCAACATCCTTTTTTAAAGATAGATAATGTGCGTTAGTCCCATAAGCGTCGCAATGGAAATAAATGTCGCTGCGGCTGCTATATCATGATAATACCTTCTCTGACTCTTGTTCTCTTTCCACTCTTCAAAAGCTCGAAATGTACTTAGAACAGCCGAAAACAAAGTGAACATTACACTACTTAATAGGCTTAAAAATGGCGACAAATCTACAGATTCGGTAATAAGTATAAAAAATGTCATAATTATAAAGATCAATATTAAGAGCCCAAACAACCCAATCTCAATTGCAGTGTAAACTAATTTTCTTTCTACGGAAAAAATACTTATTTTGCTTCTTGGAATATTCCACTTTCGTTTAAAGATATATTCAGTTACGATGATAAAACCAACTAATATAGCAACCGCACCAATAATCAAGACAATAAAAGCCGTATGCAATACTTCTCCCCCTTTGGACAAGTATGTACTAGCTACCTAGCAAAGCCCCTTGAATGGCCACAATTAAAACAAACAATGCCGCAAATAAGCTTAAGTAGCCTGTAGTACCTTTTATATTTTTTTGTAGTTCAATTACACCTGTTGTAAGAAGTGTTAGTCCGATAATGATCAGTAAATAATTTGTATATTCAACGTTTTGAGTGATAATTCCGTACCCGGCCAAACTAACCCCAGCTACGGCCAACACAATCCTTAGTTTGTTAAGAATACAGATTCCCCTCCTATATCTATCATACAAAATCTTGTTTTATTTCTTTATTTTTTCATACTGAATGTCAATATCTTTAGCTATTTCAAGACTTGCACCTTCATCATACACAATCCCATTTACTTCTGCTCCAATCGATGCTTTTGAGTATTTTCTTAAAATGAGATCACCTTGTACTGGAGCCGTTAACTCTAATTTGGCACCTGGTAAAACCGTTAGATTGCCATTAATCTCTGCCATCACTTTTGTATCTGCTTCTATAATGACATCGCTGTTTCGTTTTTCAAAAAATAAGTTCATATAGCTTCAACTCCTATATCTTTCAACGGATACCCACACCTTAACATAGAAATGTGAAATAAGTATAAAATCTGTCGTTTTATCCATAATCTTCTTTTTATTATTTGTTACACTAGGTAGAGAACTTTTGAAAGCTACGTTAGGAGAGGTTTACATATGGACGGCTATCATATTCCATCAATGATTTTTCAAGTATTTAATTTTATTATTTTGTTTACGATCATCTTTTTTATTATTCGATATTTGGTGAATGCGTCTAAACAACGTAAAGAGATGAATAGACGTTTGCAAGCGATTGAAGAAAAGCTAGATGACATAAATCATCTGTAGAAGGAGGGATCATGCTTGAAATTACCTGCATGCTGGAACTGCAAAAAACAGTTTAGCTACGGAAAGCTCTTGCTATTATGGGGAGGAAGTACTGTCTGCCCACGCTGCGGAGAAACGAATTATTTAACCGCGGAATCAAGAAAAAAAGGCGCTTGGTATACGCCTATTCTAATCATCCTCATGGTTATTGGCTTAAATATGTTTGACATAGGATTTCCTGGGATTATTCTTTACGGCCTCATCTTCTTATTAATAGGATTATCACTCAGCCCATTTACGTTTCATTTTACAGATGAACAAGAGCCGTTGTTTTAGGTCCAATAAACGGTTCAGAGTAACTAAAATTATTTACCTTCCCTGCTGTAATTGTTGATTTCCGCTGCAATCAACGGAGGAAGTATTTTGTATAGTACTCCCACTTTTATGAGCAGCAGTTCAGTGAACTTAGCGGATGCATTTTTATATAATTTGAACTGAACTATAACTATTTCGCTTAACATAATAATAATAATACGCAGTAACCAAGCGGATGACATATACGTAGACTCCTGTGTCGACTAGAGCAGGAGTGAGATCCCACAGGGCTTTAGCCCGAGGAAGCTCACTGGCTCCACACGGAAAGCGAAGTATATTTCAGGAGCGAGTACTATGCTATCACCCATGTTTGAGGCCCTATATGTTTAATAGCTTTTGAACTATAACTAAATCCTCCACATCATCATTACAAAAAACAATAACCAAGCGAAGCATATTTCAGTAGCGAAGACTATGCTATAACCCTTGTTTGAGGCAATTAATGTTTAATAGCATTCTTTGTTTAGATGATAAAGCGATTATTTATCCCCCCTATTAACCCCACTCTTCTTTCAACAATGAATACATATACAAATCATCAAATTTCCCTTGAGTGTATTCATATTTTCGTAGAAGGCCTTCTTTAACAAACCCCTGTTTTTCTGCTAATCGCTGCGAAGCAATATTGAGCGGTTCAATCAATGCCTCAATTCTTTCAAGCTGCATGTGATTAAAGCCTGTGCTAATTACAGCTTGAAATGCCTCACTTGCTATCCCTGTCCCCCAATACTCCCTGCTAAGCTCCGTTCCAATTTCTGCTCGAAAATGCTTTTTTGCTCTGTTAAGAAACCCGCAGCTTCCAATTAGTTGATCTTTTCCTTTCAAGGTGATGCCCCATCTCATTCCTGAACCTTCTTTATGGATCGTATGATACCAACTAATTTCACTTTTGGCATCTTCTAGAGATTTAAACCGCTCTAAGCCGATATGCCTTACTACTTCAGGATCAGACATATAGTTCAACATATCAGCTGCATCATCATGCGTAACTTCACGCAGCTTCAATCGTTTTGTTTCAAGCACAGGAAAGACGCTCTTTTTTTGCTTCATTTAACCTCTCTCCTAATCATTATTTTTAGATTGTGCCATCATCCACTCAGCAATCAGCTTATCATTGGTATGCTCACTTTTCGCTAATTGTTTAGCTACCCGCTCTTGGCGTTCTTTTGGATGATTTTGACTCAGTTTGGCTTTTCCCTCTATTTCTGTGATTCTGATACGGAACGCTTGGATTCCTTTTCTTAGTCCATCTATATAATCAGCATCAACTTCATTAAGATTGTATGTACTATCAAGGCCTTCATATTTATCTATCAATTGACGAAGAGATGCCAGCGTACTCTTTTCTTCATCGATTAATTCTACGCTGCCATACACATGGACAGATAGGTAATTCCACGTTGGAACAGCTGTTTCTGTTTCATACCAAGTTGGTGAAATATAACTATGCGGACCTTGGAATACCGCGAGCACCGTTTGACCTTCAATGTCCTTCCATTGTGAGTTAGGACGTGCGAAATGACCGTATAAATAATGACTTTCACGATCTAGCATCAGCGGTAAATGTGTGGCAGCAGGTCTTCCGTTACGCTGGCTGAACAGGGTGGCAAAGCCATTCTCGTTTATAATTTTCTCTATTACGGCTTGATCATTCAGCTTAAAAGCTTTTGGGATATACATGGGGATTCCCCTTTCTTTTTTACTGCTTATCTAATACCATTTATATTAACGTAATTTTCCAAAAATAAAAATAAGAAAGAGGTGGACTCCCCGGATGAAGATAGAAATTCTATTATTCTGCGCCTTTTCAGCAGTAATCGTCTTTATAACCGTATTTTATATGGTAAAGGTATTAAAAATCGCATTATCAAAAGAAGAAATAAGCCGAAGAAAATTTATGATTCTCTCATGTGCGTTTGTAACTGGAGGAGTTTTTGCAGTTTTAGTATTTATTATTTAGCTCAACCGGTGTTCCGGCTGTTATTATAAACGTTCAAGCAAAAAACGGATCAACATTCCCCATCCGCAAACGTTGATCCGTATTGTTATCCGAGATCTTTCCATATCCCATAAAAATAATAAATGTCTGGCATAATAGTCGGTTCATCTTTTGCTTTAATCCCTCCTTCAATTCGAGATAAGACCTCTGTGATAGCCATCATATCATCACGTTCTACGCTATATTGAACTCGTTTGGATATTTTCCTCCAAGCATGTTGTGCTTTTTGATGCTCTTGATCTGCTTGCTCCCAATTTTCTGCTTTCACATTTTCTTCAACGTTTTGAATGTAGGAGAGAAGATGATCATCTTCGCCAAGAGGCTCCTTTAACCACATGCCGCTGATCATAATGGAAAAAGATACGATCATAAAAAGAATAGGAATGGCATACAATAGAAACTTTCTCACAAGTAGTCATCCCTCCTTTCTTAATAAGGTCCCTTATAGTCACTAATGTTCATATCATCTGAAACGTCATCATCAAACTTATCAACATAGAATTGATCATTTGGAAGAATCGCCGCATAAGAAACCTCTTCTAATGAAGAAATCCCGTGCAGTTTTAACTGACTCATTAACCAGTCTTTATCTTTTTTCCTTTGTTCTAAATTTTGTTCAATGATTCTTCCATCAATAATTAATTCTGTTGTAAGTTTTGCTGGTTTTGGCGGAAGATTAAGATCTCCCCTCTGGACCGGCTGATACTGTGATCTGGGTAAAACAGACACCGTGCCGTCAGGTTCTAACAGCGCTACTTCCACTTCTATAGGCGAGAATATATTTTTGGAGCGAAGCTGGAGCATCAATTCATCTTTCGTGATCCTTACTTTCGCTAAGTTTTTCTCTAGCATATTCCCACGCTGCAGAAGCACAACAGGTTCAGAGTCTTGAACTTTTGAGAGAAAGCGGCTTTTTAAACCAATGTATTGCAAAACAATCGTTAGTACGAGGAATACGGTTAACGCAATCCAATGGACAAGTGCTTTTGAGGAAACATCCGTTGCGAGAGTCGCAGCGATTGAACCTATTGTTATCCCATTTATGTAATCAAACATCGTAAGATTTCCTATGAGCTGCTTGCCGATTAACCTTGAATATAATAGGATCGTAAAAAAAGTTATAACTGCTCGTACAATCGTAACGAGAGATTCTTGCATCATCTACCATCAACCCCTGATAATAAGACATGTTCTTAATCTCCCCTTTAAAAGATACCTTATTCTCCCATAAAAAAACCCCAGACAAAGTCTAGGGCGAATCTACATATTTGCAAAAGCTTTTTACAAGCTTGTTAAAAGCGAATGCGGTCCGAATATTGATCCATGAGATGTTGATTATACTCATCAGACCCATCTATGTTTCCGCTTTTAAATACAGGCGGTGTCTTGCCTGATTGAATCAGATTATCGACTGCACCTGCCATTAACGCATTGATTATGGCAAGTCCGATCACAGAGGAGGAGGGGCCAAACGAGAGCTCCCCTCTATGCAGTACGCCATCGCCTGGTTTTGTATGATTGTTCAAAACAAGATCAACCGCATCCGCTAACAGCTTCCCGCTTTTATGTCTGGATGCTTGAGATTGATTATATAACAAAGAGGTAAGCCCAATCACGTAGGCACCCTGTTCTTTTCCATAAAGGGCAAGATCGATCGGCACTGGGTTCCTGCCAGAGGTGGAGGCAACAAGCAACACGTCCCCGCTTCTAATGTCAAGCTGTCCCTTTATCTCCTGAAAATAATCCTCACTTCGTTCCAGTTTCGAAGAATTAGCAGCTCCTTTATGCAGCATCAGTTCTTCGATAAAAATCGGCTGTACAGGTACAAGGCCGCCAGCGCGGTAAAACACTTCTTCTGAAAGCATATGAGAATGCCCACAGCCAAACACGTGTACAATCCCTCCACTTTCTATGGCGTGAGCGATTTTAAAAGCCGCTTTTTCAATAGACTCAGCTTCGGTTACTTCTACCTTTTTTATTAGTGCTTCAATCTGCTCAAAATAGTTCGTAATCAATATAACCCCTCATTTAGCGTTTTAATTTAGATGTAAATTTATAACGGTCGGCTCGGTACGAAGAACGAACGATCTCAAATGGGGTGCCATTTTTTAAATACGTACATCTTTCAATTAAAAGGATCGGATCACCTTCATTTATTTTTAACAGTTCCACTTCTAAATCATTAGCAAGTGCTGACTCTATTACTTGCGTTGCTTCGCCGATCTCGAGCTGAAGTTTTTCTTCTATATATTGATATAATGACTGGTTAATAATTTCTTCTGTCAGCCCTTTAATCAGGTTGGCAGAGATATAACACGTTTCAAGAGCCATCGGAGTATTGTCAGCCATGCGTATACGTTTGATTTCATATACAGGTGTATATTCAGAAATGTGCAATACGGCCGCAATGTTAGCAGAAGCCGGGATTAATTCAAACGAGATAAGTTTGCTGCTTGGAGTAAGTCCTCTTCCTTTCATATCTTCAGTGAAACTGGTCAATCCTTGGAGAGGCTGTTCAAATTTCTTCTCCGCAATAAATGTTCCGCTCCCTTTTTTACGATAAATCAAGCCGTCATTCACTAGGTTATTAATCGCTTGCCTGATTGTCATTCGGCTCACATCAAACTGCTCTGCATATTCTCGCTCAGGCGGGAGAACGTCTCCTGGCTTTAATTCCCCTTTTTCAATTCGTTCTTTTATATATTCTTCAATCTGGCTGTATATCGGCAGAGGTGAATTTTTATCTATTATCAAAATAAAACCAGTCTCCTTTCTGTTAACGAGTGATTCCTGTCGACATGAGCGCTTCGTTGTCAGCAATAATTGTAACACGAGGGTGTGTTTTTAAAATAGAAGCAGGAAAGTCCTCGCTTGGTAATTGATCTGATAACAATCGTTCGAGCGCCTCACTTTTTGCGTCCCCTGAGACAAGGAGCAAAATTTCTTTACTTGCCATAATTGAGGCAATCCCCATTGTAATTGCATGCTTCGGTACATCATCAATTGAAGGGAAAAAGCGTGCATTGGCTTCTCTTGTCGATTCAGCAAGGGCAACAACATGTGTTTTACTATGAAAGGATGTACCTGGCTCATTAAATCCAATATGTCCGTTCGCACCAATTCCAAGAATCTGTAAATCAATAGAAGCTTCCTTCACTTTTACCTCGTAACGAACACATTCCTCCTCTTTATCCACGGTATCTCCGTTAGGAATATGCGTATGATTTAAAGGAATATCAATATGATTAAATAAGAGATCTTTCATATAAAAATGATAGCTGTTTGGATCTTCCGCCGAAAGCCCGATGTATTCATCAAGGTTAAACGTTGAAATCTGCTGATATGACGTCCCATTTTGCTTGTGATCTTCAATGATATATTGATAGGTGCCCTTAGGCGTACTTCCAGTTGCTAAACCAAGCGTTATCTTAGGGTTAGCTTTTATTTTATCTATAATATAACGAGCACCAGCCTTACTCATTTCTTCATAACTATCTACTCTTACAATATTCATGATTACACTCCTTCTTGGAAAGCAATATGTCCCTTACAAATGGTCAATACAACTTGATTATGCTTGTCTAAAAGGACAAGATCCGCAGCTTTTCCAACGGTAATACTACCTGTGTTATCCCAAAGGCCAGTCTGTTTCGCTGGATTCTCCGCCGTCATTTTTGTTATGTCCCTTAGTGAGCATCCAGTATAAGCGATCATATTTCTTACAGCCTCATCCATTTTCACAATACTTCCAGCGAGCGTCCCATCGGCTAATAATGCTTTGCCGTTTTCTACCTTTACTTCCTGTCCGCCTAAGTCATATGTTCCTTCTCCAAGCCCTTTCGCTCTCATGGCATCTGTAATTAAAATAATCTCATCCGCCCCTTTTGCTCTATAGGTACTCTTCACGACTGTCGGATGAATATGCACACCATCCACAATCATTTCGACCATTAATTCAGAATGGGCTATTGCTGCACCCGCAACACCTGGCTCCCTGTGGTGCAGACCTCTCATGCCGTTATATAAATGGGTGACATGCGATAAGCCTTTATCAATCGCCTCCACAATGACCGGATAAGTGGCATCAGAATGTCCGATCGATACGACCGTGCCATTTTTCTGCAATTCTTCTAAAAAAGCGAGTCCATTCGTTTCTTCTGGTGCCATCGTTACTACTTTAATTTGATGATTTGAACATTCTTGCCATTGATTAAAAAGCTTGATGTCAGGTTCTTTAATATGATGAAGGGGCTGTGCTCCTGCTCGTTTATCCGAAATGAAAGGCCCTTCTAGGTGTACACCTGCCATATCTGAACCAAGATTTGAGGCTTTTACCTCTTTATAGAAAGCCGTTTGTTTTAAAGCCTCTTCGATTAAATCTTCCGATTGGGTGATGGTTGTTGCTAAAAAGCTTGTCGTCCCTTCCCTTGGAAGATACTCAGCAATCACTTTTAACGACTCAACACTGCTATCCATCGTATCAGCCCCATTGGCCCCGTGAATATGAACATCAATAAAGCCAGGAAGCAGCGAATACTCATTGTTATAATCCAAAACTGTGTCCGTTTCAGCGCATTTAAACGCATCCATTGACCCAACCTCTGCAATTTTCCCGTCATGTATTTTGATAAACCCATTTGTAATCAGGTTCATCTCCTCATATATCTCTACATTTGTAATAAAAAGATTCTCTCTCATACCTACTCTCACATCCTTCTCCAAAACAAAACAACTTTTATTTGTCTATACCAATTCTATATTATTTTCTTTGTTAATTCAATAAACGACTGTCATAAGTCTCAAAATAAAATAATAGGTATAGACATCTATACTTTTCTAATGCTACACTAATTTCATCTTTACTACCCTATTATTCGATAAGGAGATGAGGTACATGCTTGCGTTTTTACAAAAAATTGGTAAATCATTAATGCTGCCAATTGCTGTTTTACCAGCAGCTGCACTGTTGCTCAGGCTTGGGCAAGAGGACTTATTAAATATTCCATTTATGGCCGGAGCTGGAGCTGCTATTTTTGACAACCTGGCGTTGATCTTTGCGATGGGTGTGGCAATTGGATTTGCTCACGATAACAATGGATCAGCGGCTCTTGCCGGGGCGATCGGATATTTTGTCTTAGTCAATGGAACACAGGCAATTAACGACAATATTGAAATGGCGATTTTAGGAGGAATTATCTCAGGGATTATTGCTGGACTTTTATACAACCGCTTTCATAACATCCAGCTCCCGCAATGGCTCGGATTTTTCTCCGGCCGGAGGTTTGTCCCGATCGTTACTGCTGCGACAATGGTTATATTAGCTGGTATTTTCGGTGTCGTTTGGCCGCCGATTCAAGAAATGATTAACGGCCTTGGGCAATGGATCATCGATGCAGGTGCACTAGGTGCAGGAGTATATGGTTTCTTAAATCGTTTGCTTATTCCAATCGGACTGCATCATGTGTTAAACAGTTTAGTATGGTTTGTATTTGGAGAGTTTAACGGTGCAACAGGTGACTTGAATCGTTTCTTTGCAGGTGATCCTAGTGCCGGAATCTTTATGACTGGTTTCTTCCCTGTCATGATGTTCGGTCTTCCTGCAGCGTGTCTGGCGATTATTTTAACAGCTAAAAAAGAGAAGAAAAAGCAAGTGACAGGAATGTTCATTGGTCTTGCGCTTACATCATTCTTAACAGGAATTACAGAGCCGATTGAATTCTCGTTCATGTTCTTATCTCCATTACTTTATGTGATTCACGCACTCTTAACAGGGGCTGCGATGTCCGTTACCTACTTACTTGAAATACGGCATGGGTTTGGATTCTCAGCAGGCTTTCTAGATTATGCGTTGAACTTCTCCATAGCACAAAGGCCTCTCTTATTGTTAGGAGTCGGACTTGTGTACGGGGTCATCTATTTTGTCATCTTCTATGTATTAATCCGCGTACTAAACTTAAAAACACCGGGCCGTGAAGATGACGATGACATCGTTGAAGAGTCAAGCACAGAGCACGCAACAGGCGACAAGTATCACACGATGGCTGTTCAATTCATTGATGCGTTAGGCGGCAAAGAAAACATCACTTCTATTGATAACTGCGCGACACGATTGCGTCTTGAGATTGCTGATTCTAGCTTGATTAATGAGAATGCACTTAAGAAAAGCGGCGCCCGCGGTGTGATGAGAATGAGTAAATCAAGCATTCAAGTCATTGTTGGAACGGATGTTGAGTTTGTCAGTGATAAGATGAAACAGATGTTGAACGATCGTTCATAGTACGAGAGAAAGAGCATGATGAGGATCATGCTCTTTTTTATGTTTCGTAAAGAGGTAACCGTATTTGTCCCTTTGTCACCGTTTATGCGTCGGTTGAGGATGTTAATGCGCGGGTTCAACCGGTTATAGTATTGCTTCAAGGCTTAGTTGCGTCAGTTTACTCTAATTGCGCTGGTTCAGCGGGGATATGTGCCGGTGGAGAGCACAATTGTATTCACTTAATCGATTATAGCGCCACTTCATATGTGAGCTGATTAAAAGATACACTACCTTATTTATTTCGTACTCTTTAATCTATTGTTATACTGAGTAGTAATAGATTGGAGGGCTCTGACATGGATATTCGATTACTAGATGCTGCGAATGCTTATGATTACAAATGCTTACGCCTACGAGCACTCAAACATCATCCGGAAGCGTTTAGTTCGAGTTATGAAGAAGAAAAGAAATGGTCGCTGAAGAAAACAGAAAAACGCCTTACACTCGATCATTTTATAACGTTTGGCGCGTACGTGGATGCACAACTCGTTGGAATGGTCACTTTACTCAAAGAGGCAAAACAAAAAATCATGCATAGGGGAACCATCGTTGCCATGTATGTCGCACCAGAGCAACGAAAGTCTGGCATAGGAAAAGCGTTAGTGAAGCAAGCGATTTTAACAGCAAAAAATGAATGTGAGATGGAACGAATCTATTTGACAGTGACCTCAACAAACCTCCCAGCAAAACGATTATATGAATCACTCGGGTTCACCACATACGGTGTTGATCAACATGCTTTGAAAATTGATGACTGTTATTATGATGAGAATTTAATGGTTTTGCCTGTAAAGGGTAGTGTATAAGAAGTGTCTTGAATTCTTTTTAACCACCTTTACTTGGTACCCTACTATAAAAAGGGGAGCGGCAAGTTGCTGCTCCCCTTTGAACATATTCAATCTCCATTCTGGTTTTTACCGCGTGTTCCAAAGTCGACGATGGTTAAATCTACTTCATACGTTACTGAGGCTTTTTCAAAAACAGCATCCCACTCATCTTTGTGTTGCTTCCAAAATGGATATTGCTGCACCCGAACATATTTCTCAAGATCAATAAGATCTGTTTTATACTCTGTTTGCAAGAGCTCGATCATGTGTGTGACTCCATTTGTTAGCTCTTCCTCAAAAATTGTTTCTAGCTTTTGTAGGTAATCAGGGTTATAAGGATCTTCATTAGGATCCCAGTTTTCTGCTAAACGACCGTCTGACACCACTTTAATATGCAAGCTTAGCTGATCTCCTTCAACAGATGATAAAACGGAATCAACATTTGCTTCTAAAATTTCGTAGACGATTCGTGATTCGTTTACTTTTGCATTAATCACTCCAGATTGCACATCACCGATTAACCAGTTTACGTAGCTTATTTGGTCGGGAGATAGAAACCCATCAATATGTTTCCCATTTTTTAATATATGGGCTCCTTCTAATTTAACATCCTCTTCGCTGATTGTTATATTTGGTATTAAGATTGATTGCGATCGTTCAATCGAATCAGATAACTTTCCAAGGGTTACGGGTACCGTAATCTCAGTCGTTCGATCATTATTTTGAGCAAGTGAATCTAGTGTCTGTGAGGTTGGAGCTACATTACTTCCTTTAGGGTAATTAAAAAGGTCAATAAGGTCCTCGTTAGTTACAAATACCCGTACCCCTCTCCGTGCTCGTTCATCTCTCATTTTCTGATTAATTAATGCCTCAGCTTGCCACTTTTTAAGTGCCTCGCTGTGAAGGACTAACGCCAATTGATGATCACTCATAACTCCTTGATCAACCAACTCAAGATTCCGTATCGCTTCAAGGGTGGACTCACCTGTTGAGTATTTATTTTGGTAAGTTAGTGTAGACGCCCCTTCATTTTCGCTTATTGGTAAGTAAAGCTGAGTAACCATACCTACTTTTTCAGGGTTGCTATGGTCAACGCCGATCCCGACACCCATGACAAAGGAAAATGTTTCAATATTGGCACTATCCCAGCAGCCACAAAGACATAGAGTCAACACTATACATGCAATAGAACGAATTCGTTTCATGTCTTCACCTTTCTTCTAATCATAACAAGCACATAACAGAGGATGGGTAGAAGCATAAAAATGACGGCAAATCCATATTGCTGCCAATCAGATACTTTTGAAATCTGATCAGTTGTTTGTGGAATTAATGCAATCGTACAAGTGATTATCGTGGCACCGATTATGAGGTAGCCCCTTTTTATCGGTAATGATTTATCGAGTAAATAGGTTGCAGCATATAACGAAAATACACTTGTTAAGAAAAATTGAAGCGTCCATGTCGTGATTAAAAAAGAGTCCATTCTTTCGGTAAATAAGAGACTACTATCGGCAGCGTGGGTTAGGGCAATTGTAGGCCATATGACCGTTTGAACTTCAACCACTCCAAGTACTGAAACAACAACTATATAGGTGGTCACATAAAAAACAGTAACAAAGGATAAAGCACCAATTCCTGCTTTTGTTGTCTTCGCTTTTTTTTGAACGGACGCCAATAAAATCAGGATCAACTCAATCCCTTGAAAAGGCTGAAGTGCATATTTTAAATTCTTTATAATAGGCCCTATCCCTTCTGGAGCAACCGGTCGTAAATTATATAATGAAGCATCTCTCGCACCTAATCCTAGAACAAATAGAAGGACAAGAAAACTAATCGGAAAGAAAAAGCAGGCCACACGTACAATGGTCGGTAAAGAATGATAAACGGCATAAGCACATAAGACAATAATTATACAAATAACAAGGTAATATGGAGTACTCTCAAGCAGGAAATAGCGAATCATCTCACTCATCGCTACAGCCTGCCAGCCGCATAATACAAGAAAATAGAAGGCAATGGCTAAACTAATAATTTTGTTGAGTATATCTCCAAAAGCGATACTCATATAATCATCTAGTGACGATACCTGATGCTTTTTAAAAGCGTAAATGATAAACAGATAAAAAATTCCCATTCCTAGTCCTGCAATAATAACTGAAATCCAGCCATCTGCTGTATCTAGGTGATCGGTTAGAGTTCTTGGTAAATTTAATAGACCAACCCCAAGCATCATTGAAATCAAGGAAACAGCTAACTGATAAGTCGTTAACGTATCACTTAACCGAACGTGGGAGGATTTCATACGATCACCCTTTCTTATCTTTCATGATCGACGGAAAGCGAATAAGTAAATCAGAAAGACCGTGATGTTTAAGTGAAAAAGCAAATGAAAAGTAATGAACACCAAAGTTACGTAAGCTAGCAAGGTGAATCGACATCAGAATAAAAAATACGATGACTCCGAATAAACCGAGTACTGAGGCAAAGGCAATAGCGATAAAACTTAAAAAGCGAAAGGACATACTCAGGCTGTATAACGGGACAGCAAAAGATGCAATAGCCGTTACAGCAATAATAATAACCATAATAGAGCTGACGAGATTTGCCTCAACCACAGCCTGTCCGATAACTACCCCACCTACTAGACCAATTGTCTGCCCTAGTTGATTGGGCAGTCGAATACTTGCTTCACGCAACAAGTCCACAAAGAGTGTCATTAAAATAACTTCTCCTACGGCAGGAAACGGCACATTCATTCTAGAGTTCATGATGGTTACAGATAGCTCATTTGGGATTAACCCCTGATGAAATGACACTAAAGCAATGTAAATCGGAGCCGCAAACAAGGTAATAAATAATGCTATGTATCTTAAAAGTCTTATAAGAGAGCCAATCATCCATCTTTGGTAATAATCATCTGGCGCTTGCATCTGCTGTTCGAATGTCGTTGGAACCATGAATGCAAAAGGAGAACCATCAACAAATATAGCTACTCTTCCTTCTTCAAACCCTGCTAAAATACGATCCACTCGATCAGAACTTTGAACCTGAAGAAAAGGGGAATAAATAGGCGACCCATCTAAAAAGCCCTCAATTTTTCCAGAATCCTCGATATTTGCTTGCTTTATTTTAGAGAGCTTTTCCTTGACTTCTTCTACTACACTTGGATTCGTTTTATCTTTATTAAACATGTATAGAATCTTTTTTTCTTTTTTCATATCTGTTATGACATGTTTTGCAGCAACCAAATTCTGATCATCTGCAAACTGACGAATTAGCGCTATATTTTGATCTACATCTTCAATAAGAGAAGCACGCGGGCCTCGAATCACCCTCTCTGTTTCTGACTCCTCTAAGGGTCTCTGTAGTTCTTTTTTTAACCGCACAGCATAGGCAAAGGAAAGACCTTCTATAAGGATGATGCACAGGCCTTTATGTAAATAAGAAACAGATTCATCCACACTTTTTGTGGTCGCTTCTGCCATACAGATCATGGGTTCACGCTGCTCTTCTAGTATCTCTCTCTCTTCAACAAAAGATAGAGTTAAGCTATTCATATAGTGTAGACAGCGGTCAAATTTATGCTCATCCATCTCCCCAAACGAATAAAAAGTAACTCTACGTTTCAATGACGAAACGTATGCGCTTTTAACAACAAGGTCTGATTGGGGTCCGATGCCGGTTAATAAGTCAGTTTTGTTTTGAACATAATCGACCGTAAACATAATGCGCCCCCTACCATATAATATGGTTAGGTTTTCATTAATGGTTATTTTTATACACTGATTAGTAGAATTAAGAGGTCGAAATAACTGAAGAGATGAGACTGACCGGTCAATGTACTCTTTCAAGACATTTTTGAGTCAGTTGAATGGGTAATTGCTTGGGCTCATCCAGTTATTGTATTGCTTCATAGACTAATTGCGTCAGTCTGCTCTATTTGTGCGGGTTCAGCAGTTGTATGCGTCGATACTGATCCGCATTGCACCCATTCACGTAATAATTGCGCCTCTTCACATCACCAAACAAAAAGCTGCCCCAAAATGGGACAGCTTCTATACCTATCTATTTATTCAAATTCCCCAACACAGCACCCTTTTCAAAAAAGCGTTCAATTTTCTTTTCAACGGCTGTATCTGCAATAAGCGGCGGTGCGTGATGCGGTTTAATTCTTGCATCAATGATAAGATTGTCACAGCCCCAATGCTTGTGCTCTATCGAACTGTTTACACCGTGCATATCATGTGAAGGATTGCTGCGAGTAAATGTGGCCCATAAGAAGTTGCTTAATGAAGCGCTCATAAACTCACTGTCATCACACACAATGAAGAGCGGGCATCCTGAGAGGTCCCCTTTTTGCTTTAATGCAGCGGTCAGTTCGTTCATTTCCTGTTCAACCTTCGTATAGTCTTCAAACTTAGATGCTTGGAGCGCAACGACCCCAGGCATCACACAGCGGGCGTTCATGAAGCCTTCAAGCTCGCTTGGAAGACTCGCAGCAAGGTCTCTTTTCTTATCGCCGCAAGCAGCAAACACGACTTTACTTCCTGTATTTAAGCCCGTTCCAGAATAATCGAGTGTATCAATCGTCGTATTCGTCTGGAAATGAATATCGCGGCGCAAATCCATCCGTTCTAGTATATACGATAAGAATTCTACTTCTTTATGAGTCGATAACGGCTTGTCCTCTTCTGCTGCGATAAACAGGTACTTAGCCAGACTAAGCTGCCCTGTACCGAGCACTCGATTGGCAATCGTCAAAAGCTCTGCTGGCTGCTTTACTTTTTGGTAAGGCGTATACCGCTCACTTCCGATCGCAAATAACAACGGGTGAACCCCTGCTGCATCAACCGCATGTACTTCTTTAACCCCGGGGATCTCCTGCTTCACTGCATCTCCTGTCAGTTCATGGATTAAATCACCAAATGCTGTGTCCTCTTGAGGCGGACGTCCCACCACCGTAAACGGCCAAATCGCATTGTCCTTTGCATACACTTTATGCACACGCATCAGCGGGAACTCGTGCGTCAGACTGTAGTAACCGAGGTGGTCACCGAACGGGCCTTCAGGCTTTGTCTCTCCAGGATGAATTTCTCCTGTGATGACAAAATCCGCATCGTGGCTGATGCAGTAGCCGTCTTCATAGCTGTAGCGGAAGCGGCGTCCTGCAAGCATCCCGGCAAACGTCATTTCACTCAAACCTTCAGGCAGCGGCATCACAGCAGATAACGTATGCGATGGATGTCCGCCGATAAAGATACTCACCTTTAACGGCTTGCCTTGTTTCACCGCTTTCGCTTGATGAACGCCGATCCCGCGGTGGATTTGATAATGAAGGCCGATTTCTTTATTCAACTCATACTCGTTCCCGCTTAACTGAACACGGTACATTCCTAAATTGGCATTCATAATACCCGGCTTTTCAGGGTCTTCTGAATACACTTGCGGCAACGTCACAAACGCTCCGCCATCATCCGGCCAATGATGAATCAGAGGAAGATCTGAAATTCTCACTTCTTTAAATGTGCTAGGCAGTGAAGATTTTTTTTGCGGAAGAGCTTTCGTTGCTGCAAGCCCTGAACCGACATGCTTAAAAGGGCTTTTCAGTGCGCTCATCGGGTCATTTCTAAGTCCAATGATTTCCTGTGTTTTATCCCATGTCTTTCTAAAAATAAATTTACTGCGCTCAACTGTGCCAAATAGGTTGGACACAGCTGGGAATTTTGAGCCTTTCACATTTTCAAACAAAATAGCAGGTCCATTTTCATTAAATACTTTCAAATGAATGGCTGCTATTTCTAAATGAGGGTCAACCTCTTCTTTTATGCGGATCAATTGTCCATTCTTTTCTAAGTCAACAATACATTCTTCAAGGTTTTGGTACATGATCTAAACTCCTATGTCTATGTCGTCATCAACCCCTATTATAACTCTTCACACCTGTTGTGTCTTGTGTGGGCTAGGAAGGTTCAAAGAGTTGAAACATCTTGTTGATAGGGAGTCATGATCGATTCGCAGAAATCAATCAGCTTTTTTCTCTCTTCTGGATTGTCTGCATAATACGGATAAAACTGAGATCCGGTTAGCTGCTTAACCTGCTTTAAGACAGATGGCTCCTCATCTGCACGCACCATCGTTTCTAGCTTATCGTTCATTAGTGACCCTGTTACATCCTTAAAGCGTGATGATGTACAAATATCCACATAGCATTTCGCCATTTTTTCAGGAGGCGGTAAGAATACATTTTGAGCTCTAGCTGCAAGCCTCCACTTAAGCGTGAATTTATCCAGGGTCTCTCGTGACATTCGTGCCCCGTTGATCTGCAATGCGTTTACTCTGATGCCGTCCTCTTTATACTTTTCAGCTAAATAGAAGGTTAACATCACTAGAGCCATTTTTGATTCACAGTATTGTTTATACACACTAAACGGCTCTCTCGCACTCCACTCACCCTTTAAGTGCTCAAAATGAATGTGCTTTTTCGGATCAAAGAAGTGCTTAACGATATTGCTCGATGCATTTAAAATGACAGGCTTTTCTCCACGCTTTAAAACATCTCTCAGTATTTCACTCATGTAAAACGGACCGACCACATTCGTGGAAAATGTCAATTCTATATTATCTGAATTTAAACGATGCGGGGAACCATGATTAATATAAGCCGCATTATGTATCAAGATATCAAGTTTATTAAAACGTGCTTTATACTCTTTGTAAAATTCTTTAATTGAGTTAACTGAGGACATATCCACCTGCATGAGGTGTATATGCCGGTTGTTTGTCGTTTGAATGATTTCCTCTTGTACCTGCTTACTTCTTTCCTTATCTCTACAAGCCATTACGACCTCACAGCCAAGCTCTGCAAATTTAAAAGCAGCAGCACGGCCAATGCCTGAATTTGCTCCCGTTATTATAACGACTTTGCTCATTTATACTCCCCCTTTTACTAGCATGCAGAAAATCGTTTAGTCCTTTAGCCACGCTCTGACCTTAGCTTTTGGATAATAGACTGTATTATTAATTATTAAATGAGGAATTTGGGGATGTTCTTTTATTAAATGTTTTGCATCCTCTTTTGAAATCCCCATAAAATGATGAATCTCGTTTTCTTTTATTAATCCATACTCTTCATCTTCAGTTAGTGAATCAAAAAAATTTGGCGAGTTTGGATTTTTGAAGTTTTTTAACCCCTCACCAATAAAATACCCAGCTGCTGCAATCCCCGCTCCAATAAAGATAAAATCCCAAACCATATGTACCTTCCTCCTAATCTCAATCCTATAACTTATTACATACAACTAAAGTTTAGCATATGATTTAGGCATAATATCTAAAGAAAAGATAAAGAGTGCAGTCTCACAAGAAACTGCACTCATATCTCTCTTTATTTGTTTAAGAAATGTAATGCTGCTTGACGATAAATCTCTGTGGTTTCTGCTAATTCGTCTAAATCAACATACTCATTTATTTGATGAGGAACTTCCCGATCTCCTGCTCCTGTGGTTACAATCGGTATTCCTTCTAAATGTAAGAAGGTACCATCCGTAGCACCAGGAACACCATTATAAACCGGTTCTTTTCCAGTAACTTCTTTGTAAGCAAAAGCAAGCGACTTGACTACAGGTTCCGTCCTGCTTGTTTCGGTCCATGGACGGTCTTCTATGACTTCAAAAGAAGCTTTGAAATCAGGATCCGCTTGCTTAAGATAATCCAGTATAGATTGAATATCTCTTTTTATAGTCTCATGGTCTTGACCAGGAACGGTTCTAATATCCAGAGTAGTCATACACTCATTTGGTACAACGTTAATTTGTGGATCTCCTTTCACTGGCGCTTGTAAAATAGTCGGTGTCACACTAGGCCAGCCTAGCTCGGGGTGGCAGCCTACTCTCTCTTTTTCTAGTTGCTCATAGCGATCAAGTTCACAAATCACCTTAGCCATTCTCGTATTAGGATTAATTCCTGATAATGGCATCGCCCCATGAGCCATCTTTCCATACGTACGCACGATGACTCTCATCGCACCTTTTTGACTGATGCATAGTTGATTTTCTTCAGGTTCACAAATAATAGCCGCATCCACCCCCTTGGCCCAGCCTCTCTTTATAAATTCCTTAATACCGATCATCATTCCTTCCTCATCACATGGGATGCAAAGGAGGATTTTCCCTGTGAACGATTCGTTATCACGGAGAATTGAATGGACTGCTGTAATCATACATGCTAAATTCCCTTTGGTATCATTCGTACCGCGTCCATACATTCTGCCCTCTTTAATAACAGCCGCAAACGGCGGGTCATCCCAGGCTTCTGGGTCCCCTTCTGTTACAACATCTGTATGCCCTTCAAACAACAAGGTCTTTCCAGGCTTACCTGAGTCAACGATGCCAATCACATTTGGCCGGCCTTCCTCTACGTACTCAATATGGGCTTTTATACCAAGCTTCTCTAAATAATCTGCCACAAACAATGCTACCTTCTCTTCATTGCCATCCTTCGTTCCGGGTCTATATACACTCGGTATTTGAACAAGCTTTTGAGTGAGACTTATAACCTCTTCTCGATCACGGAGCTTCCTTTGTTCTTGCTTTGGACTCAATTTGTACATCTTCACATCTCCCTTCAAAAAATAACTTAAGCATTCACTTGGTTTTCCGTTGAAATCGATTGATCCTTTGTTATTAAACTAACTGCCACAAACGCGATAAATGAAAGAATGATTGGAAAAACAACCGTATGAACTCCGAAAACGTTTGGACTGAATGTGTGAATAAGAATGTAGGTACCTACCCCAACCACCATTGAAGCAAGCGCACCATGTTTATTCCCGCGACTCCAATACAGTCCCATAATAACCGGCCAGATAAATGCTGCTTCAAGACCACCAAAAGCAAATAAATTTAACCAGATTAATAGATCAGGCGGACTTAATGCCAAAGCAAAGACAAGCACACCTAGTAAAGTAGTTACACCAAGCGTTATACGCTTCACTTGTTTATCAGAAGCAGTTGGCTTGACATAATTAAGGTAAACGTCTTTTACTACAGTTGAGCTGACCAATAAAAGCAAGGAGTCAACTGTTGACATGATAGCAGCCATTGGTGCAGCTAGGACAATTCCTGCCAGCCATGGAGGGAGAACTTCTAATGTAATAAGCGGCATAACAGAATCTCCAACTTCAATTCCAGGTAAAATGGGGCGTGCAAATACCCCGATCAAATGCATACCAAGCATAATAAATCCAACAACAATAGTTCCTGTAATTAAGGCACGATGCATCGCCTTCGAGCTTTTATAAGACATAGCACGCACAGTTACTTGAGGTAAGGCCACGACCCCAACTCCAACTAAAATCCAGAAAGAAGATACATAGGCAGGTGTTAAGCTGCCATCATGACCAAACGGGCTTACAAGATTCGGGTTCTCAGCTATGAGGTCTGACATAATGTTGCTAATCCCACCTCCAGCTATAATGGTCCCTATTAAAATGATGAGAGTACCACCAACCATTACAACACCTTGAATCGTGTCTGTTAGTGCAACCGCTCTAAAGCCGCCGATGACTACATAAACTAACACTGCAACCGCGAAAATAAATAATGCGGACGTATAATTAAGGCCTGTAAGTGATTCTATTAATCTTGCACCGCCAACCCATTGTGCAGTCATTGCAGAAAAGAGAAAAATGATAATACTGATTGCAGAAAAAATAGCTACTCCTTTGCTTCTATACCGTTTTCTTAAAAAATCAATTAATGTAATCGCTTCGTATTTACGAGCATAAATGGCAAACTTTTTACCAAGTATCATCAATACAAAATAACCTGTAGCTACTTGAGCCATCGCTAGGAGCACCCATGCGAGTCCTTGAGTATAAGCTACACCTGGTCCGCCAATAAAACTACTTGCACTGCCGTACGTAGCAATCATAGTCATCGCTAAAATGAATCCACCAAGCTCACGACTTCCTAAAAAATATTCCTGCAGAAAGTTATTTGAAGATTTAATGTAGCGTGATGACCAGAAACCAACTACAAAGATCGAAAGCAAGAAGATGATTAAAGGAATCATTACTGCCCAGTTCATTGAATCTCCTCCTCTTCTTCATCTTCAAATGGAACTTCTACAAAGAAACCTTTTACTGCCACTATTACTAATACCACCATAATTAGAAAACCTACTACACAGCTATAGAAAAACCAAGAAGGCAGCCCAAATATATATGAATATTCTTCTACCGGCCTAGACCCTAATCCATACGCAAAACCAAACCACCAGATAAAATTAAATAGTACTAACCCCACACCGATTAATGCCTCACGGTTGGCAATTTTAAATCGAGGATCATTTGGATCAATTTGATTATTAGCCATACGTAATAGCTCCTTTCAAATAGAAATCAAGGAATAAAGATTCGTAACTAGGTCTAGGAGGATAGATACATTTACTTTTTCTTAATTTTCTGTTATTTTTCCATATAAAAAACTAAATTCCTCTTCCCCCATCTACATTTAAAATTTCTCCTGTAACACTTCTGGCTGCATCCGTTGATAAATAAAGGGCCGCCTGAGCGATTTCTTCCGATTGTATCAACGCACCTAATGGCATGCTTTTCACAAAAATATCATTTATATCTTCATTCTTTGATTCATCAGCGAGGAATTGAGAAATCATTGGTGTTTCAGTTGGTCCAGGGTTAATGGCGTTCACCCTGATTTTGTATGGAGCTAATTCTATCGCTAATGCTTTAGTGAGCATAATTGCTCCACCTTTGGACGCGCAGTATGCATTTAAACCTGGTCTAGCTCTAACCCCAGCAATTGAACAAACATTAATAATAGATCCAGAATGCTGCTTTTTGAAATAGGGTACAGCATATTTAGTTGTTAGAAAGATTGACTTTGTATTTACATCCATTAAACGATCCCATTCTGCCTCCTCTAACTCTTCAATCTGAGTAAATGATTGAGGGATTCCCGCACAATTAACTATAATATGAAGGGTTCCAAACTTTTCGACTGTTTCAGAGATTAAAGACTGGACACTTTTAGCATTTGCTACGTCTGCTTTAACGGTGATAGTCGTATCGTTTGAAAAAACACTTGCTGCGTCCTCAGCTGCCTGCATGTTAATATCAGCAAATACAACATTGGCCCCTTCGCGAACAAATAGCTGTGCTACAGCTTTTCCCATGCCAGAACCTGCCCCAGTTACCACTGCGGTTTTACCTGCTAATTGTAATGCCACACCTCTCACCACCTTAGATTAATTAACGAATTGACTTAATTGCTTAAACTTATGGACAATAGCCTCTCCTACTTCAACTGTAGACGAATTCCCTCCTAAGTCTGGTGTGCGTACAAGCCCTTCTTGAAGTACCTCTTCAATCGATTGGATAATCAGCTCACTTAGTACCGTTAAACCTAAGTGATCCATCATCATTGCAACGCTCCAAATCTGCCCAATAGGATTAGCAATTCCTTTTCCTGCAATATCCGGTGCAGACCCGTGAATCGGTTCAAACATAGAGGGGTAATGAAAGTCAGGATTGATATTTCCTGAAGGAGCTAACCCTAACCCTCCTACGATCGCTGCACCTAAGTCGGTTAAGATATCACCAAATAGATTACTGCCGACAACAATATCAAATTCTTCTGGCTTAGAGATAAAGTAGGCTGCTAGAGCATCAATATGATAGATATTCGTTTCTATTTCAGGATGATGACCGGCTATTTCTTTTGCTATCTCATCCCAAAAAGGCATTGCAAAGTTAATAGCATTTGATTTAGTTGCAATCGTCATGTTTTTCTTTTGTTTTTTATTGGCTAAAGTATATGCATATTCTAAAATTCTTTTTGTACCGAATTTCGTAAAAACATTGTTTTGGATTGCTAATTCATAAGGGGTTCCTTCGTGCAGCCTCCCCCCAATATTTGAATATTCACCTTCTGTATTCTCCCTTACAACTAGAAAATCTAGGTCATCATGCGTCTTATGACGTAATGGACTCTCAAGACCTTTAAGCAGTTTAATCGGTCTAAGATTGACATATTGTTGAAACGTCCGCCGTATAGGAAGGATCAGTTCCCAAACTGATACATGGTCAGGCACTTCAGGAGCACCAACTGCACCAAATAAAATGACATCTGAATCTCTAATCTGATCAAGCCCATCTTTTGGCATCATCATTCCGTTTTTTAAGTAATAATCACACCCCCATCCGTATGATTCATATGAAAAGCGAACCCCTCCATGAAGCTTTTCAGCTGCTTCAACGACTTTTAATCCCTCACGCATGACTTCCGGACCGATCCCATCCCCTGCAATGACAGAAATAGAAAAATGCTTCAAGCGAACACACCTCACAAACGTTTATAGTTTAGTAGATTTTTATGTTACTTTGACTGCAATATTTTTTAGCTGTGTATAATTTTGCAAAGCTTCAACACCCTTCTCCCTGCCAATACCGCTCTTCTTATAACCGCCAAAAGGCATTTCTACCCCTCCTGCAGCGCCGTAATTATTTATAAATACTTGACCGCTTTTTACTTTGTTGCTAACCCTGTGAGCACGCGAGATATCTTTTGTCCAGATACCTGTCACTAACCCGTAAGCTGTCCCATTAGCAAGACCAATTGCTTCTGACTCGGTTTCAAAGTCAAATACAGTAAGTACCGGTCCAAACACTTCCTCTTGAGCAATCTCACTTTTTGGAGAAATTCGATCTAAAATTGTCGGCAGGTAATAAAAACCTCTTGAATGAATGACCTCTGCTGGTCTACCTCCAGTAATCACATTGGCCCCTTCTAATTTAGCCTGTTCAACCATTGCTTGAATTCGGTCGAACTGTTTTTTTGTAATAATTGGTCCTAACTCGTTATTCTCTGCTCCAGGACCAATAGAGATAGATTCTATCAGCTTAACTAGCTTCGTCAGTAATTGTTCTTTGACTGTATGGTGTACAATTAATCTAGAACCGGCAGAACATGTTTGGCCTGCATTCTGAATAAATGATCGGACAATTACTTTAGCAGCTTCATCTAAGTCAGAGTCTTCGAAAACGATATGGGGTGACTTACCTCCAAGCTCTAATGTAACGGGTACGATTTGTTTAGCTGCAGCCATCATCACCTTGACTCCCGTATCATAAGAACCGGTAAACGTAATATGGTCAATGTCAGGGTGATTAATCAAAGCATCTCCTGCTTCATGACCGTAACCAGTAACAATTTGCAAAGCTGATTTCAATGTCTCATTACCAGCAATCAGTTTCCCTAGTGCTAGGATAGAGAGTGAAGCATCTTCAGCCGGCTTCACAACAACTGTATTACCTGTGGCGATTGCAGCCGCTATGCTTCTAGAAGCAATTTGCAAGGGGTAATTCCAGGGGATTATCTGTGCACTTACCCCAATAGGCTCTCTAATCGTATAATCAAGAATTCCAGGTTCCACTGGTATGGTTTCCCCGAACATCTTGTCTGCCATTCCAGCGTAATATTCAAAATAACGAGCGCTGTTTTCTACATCATTTTCTGATTGAGATAATGGTTTGCCTGTATCACTTGTTTCAATATTGGCTAATTCTGATTTATTCTCTCTTAAATTAGCTGCTATTTCATTAAGAGCTCTACCCCTTTGTGAAGGCTTTAATGACTGCCAAGATTCAGAATCAAACACTTTCTTAGCTGCTGTCACTGCGTGTGCCACATCTTGCTTTTGCCCACGTGGTATTGCGGTTATGACTTCCTGACTTTCGGGATTTACAACCTCAATCATTTCTTTATTCGAAGCATTCAACCAGTTACCATCAATGTACATCTTTTCCCAAATCTGTGTAGAGTCCATTTTCCTATCCCCCCGCTTTGCTTGAATAATGAGCTGGTACTAAATAACAAGCAAGAACTGTGCCAATTTTAATCCACATAAAAGTACACTACTTTAGAGATAAAGGTTGCATTAAGTTGCAAGAAACAACAATGATGTTGCAGATTGCAACATCATAGATTATATTTTTTTATTTTTCTCCATAAAGTGGTTCGATCAATACCTAAGGAGCGAGCTGCAAGCACTCGGTTATTATCATATTTCTCAAGAGCATGTACGATTAAATGCTGCTCATTTTCTTTCAGCCCTGCTTGTCTAGCTACTTCCCTTTCTTCCATATACGGGATAAATGGATTATCCGCTTTCAATACCGAACCTTCTTCTAAGACAACCATTCTTTCTACAACATTTCTAAGTTCTCTAATGTTACCCGGCCATTCATACTCCTTTAATTTTCGATAAACGCCTTCTTCAACCTCTAAAATAATAGAACCTCTTTCTTTATTAAACTCAGACATAAACATCTCTACGATGTCCGGTATATCCTCTAACCGTTCTCGTAGGGGAGGAATATCTAACGCAAGTACATTTAATCGATAATAAAGATCCGCTCTAAAACGCTGTTCCTTGATCTCAAGTTCAAGTTCACGATTTGTAGCAGCTATAATGCGAACATCTACAGGTATAATTTTATCTCCTCCAACGCGCCTGACCGTTTTTTCCTGTATCACGCGAAGGAGAAGAGTTTGAATTCTTTGAGGTATTTCTCCTATTTCATCTAGAAATAATGTGCCTCCATGAGCTAATTCAAACAGCCCTTGTTTTCCACCTTTTAACGCACCAGTAAATGTACCTTCAACATACCCAAACAGCTCGCTTTCAAGTAAATTTTCAGAAAGTGCAGAGCAGTTGATCCCTACAAATGGCCCGTATGAACGCCTGCTTGAAGCATGGATTCCTTGGGCAAATAGTTCTTTTCCAGTACCCGACTCTCCAGTGATTAATACGGTTGAGTCTGTTGCAGCATACTTTAATGCAAGTTTTTTAGTAGAGTGGATAATGGGGGATCGTCCAACAATATCCTCTAGGGAATATACCGTCTCTAACCCATTTTCATGTAACCTTCTTCTAAGTTTCAGCTCAGCTTTCTGAATATCAGTAATTTCTTTAAAATTCGAGACAGCACCGATCACTTTCTTACCAATTTTAATGGGATAGCGATTAATCACTAACTTACGCCCATGAACTGTTGCAAGATCTCCCATTTCTACGACACCTGTCTTCAAAACACGTAACATATCTGAATCAGGTATATAAGAGGTGATATTCTGCCCAATACTGTGGTTATCTAACCCAAGAATTCGTTTAGCATGTTGATTTACAAGCTTTATTATTCCGTCTTTGTCAACCGTTACAATCCCATCATGATCAGAATCAAGTATGGCATCAACTTGATAACGGTCCCTAATTACCTCTTCAGTAAAAGTCAGCATGGAGGCTGCAATTTGAACAATATTAATTAAAACAGCTTTACCTGGTGTGACAAAATTGAGATGTTGAAGCGGTATATGAACAAGTTCTTTTTTCAGCCAAATAGGTGCTATGTATGCAGTGCGATCATCTATTGCTATAGAGGAAGCATCTTTTAATAATACAAAAGAAGACGCTGAATCACTTCTTTTCAACCAATCTATTTCATCCTGAGTTCCAACTACTTTATAACTTGTTTCCTTATTATGATTTATATATTCTTGAATGTCCCAAGAAGTAATCATTATAGGAATAATAGGCAAAGGAATATGCTCTAACTCTTTCTTGTATATCGCAGGAGTCACTATGATCATTGGATTCATTACTTGGTCTAGTAGTGAATTAAGAGAGGAAAAATATTGAACTTTTATCTTTTCCTTTTCGAACAATGCTGCTAGCTCATCAACGTACATCTCATCAACTTTATAAAGTACAATCATTAGAACCTTCACACCCCTTTTATAAAGAGTTCTATAATTTGAGTAAAGTTCCTCTTTCTCTAAATCTCTAAGACTTTCTTTAAATATAAAAAAACCCTTAACACTAAGTGTTAAGGGCATCACCAACTCAACTAAACAACGGAACCACATTCGTATAACGGTTAAATTCTCTTACTTCCTCCGGGTCTTTCATCAGCTTGACAGCATCTTGATAGCTTTTCATTTTCTTTAGCATATCAATAAAAATCTCATCTGCTGCAGCTTGTTCCTGAAGAGATGCGAGCAATGTGGCGTTAGCTAAGAGCCATTCGAATGTTTTGGTTTCATAGTTTTGTTTCATATTCCAAGATAGATAGAGATAGGTCACTTCTGAAACTTCTTCTTCATTCCTCAGAAGGTCCTCACATAATGAAATCGCTTGTTCTTTATCCATGCCGATCATCCTTTATTATTCGCTCCCCTCATTATAGGTGAGATGTTAAGTGACATCTATGGACGAATAAAGGGAGTAGATTCAATGTTTTCCAGCTTACAAACAATGGAATGATTTTTAATTAATCGGTTGGACTTCCTTCTCATAAATAATGCCAATTTTCTCTGCAGCCTTCTTTGACTGTTCACATGCCGCGTCCACTGTATCAGCCGTGCTTAAGCTGACAGCAAGACGTCTTCCTTTGAGGGCATTCGGTTTTCCAAAGATCCGTAATTGTGTGTTAGGAACCCTTAGAGCGTCTTCCATACCTGTCATTTGATAAGTGTTACTTGCTTCTGTTGCTTTAATCGCATGGCTTGCGCCGTTTGAATGCAGTTCGATTTCAGTGATAGGCAGCCCTAAAATCGCACGAACATGAAGAGCAAATTCAGATAAATTCTGCGTGACTAATGTAACAAGGCCTGTATCATGAGGACGCGGTGACACTTCACTGAAGTATACTTTATCCTTTGTTAAGAATAATTCAACGCCAAACAATCCATATCCGCCTAGTTCATCAGTAATCTTTTTAGCAATTTGCTGTGATTCCTCGATTTGAGCAGCTGACATTTGGTGCGGCTGCCATGATTGTATGTAATCTCCACCCTTTTGCACATGGCCGATTGGTGCGCAATACGAAGTCCCTGATACAGAGCGGACAGTCAATAAGGTAATTTCTGAATCAAAGTGAATGAACTCCTCAACAATGACTCGTGTGCTTTTCCCGCGTCCGCCTTCAATCGCTTCATTCCACGAGGATTCAACATCATCAAATGTTTTACAAAGTGTCTGTCCTTTTCCTGAAGAACTCATAAGCGGCTTAATTACGCATGGTGTACCAATTTCAGCAACCGCTTTTTTTAATTCTTCAAGAGAGTCAGCAAACGCATAATTCGCTGTTGGCAGACCTAGTTCTTCTCTTGCCAAACGTCTGATTCCTTCACGATCCATAGTAAGCTTCGTCGCTCTTGCAGTAGGAACGACGTTAAAGCCTTCTCCTTCAAGCTCAACCAATGCATCCGTTGCAATGGCCTCCACTTCTGGAACAATGAGATTTGGCTTTTCTAATTCAATCACTTTGCGCAGTTCTTCTGCATCAAGCATATTTACCACATGACATCTGTGAGCGACCTGCATCGCTGGTGCCCCCGCATAACGGTCAACAGCAATCGTTTCCACTCCGAGTCTTTGAGCCTCAATGATCATTTCTTTTCCTAATTCACCTGATCCTAATAGCAGCATTTTTTTGGCATTCACTGTATTTGGCACACCATACATATGTAACGACCCCTTTATCAAATGATTGGTTTTAACTAATGATAACGCGAATCAGATGATATAATCAAGGTATTTTACACCATTTACGAACATTTATATATATTAGTTCATAAATAATTCGCTTTTATAACTTGCTAGATAAATGAAAAAGCTGCCCTCTACAGGACAGCTTCATTTGCAGGCTTTGTTAGTAAACTGACGACCACAAAGAAAATAAAGGATAATACGATTGGGAACACCACGGTATGCAATCCGAATAAATTCGGCGCAAAGGTATGAATAAGAATATAGGATGCCACTCCAACAATCATCGAAGCGAGAGCACCGTGTTTGTTCCCTCTTTGCCAATACAGTCCCATAATAACAGGCCATATAAAGGCCGCTTCAAGTCCTCCGAATGCAAATAAATTTAACCAAATAAGCAAATCAGGCGGGCTTAACGCAAGCATAAACACTAAAATACCGAGAGCCGAGGTTGTTCCTATGGTGATTTTCTTTACCTCTTTATCAGCAGCATTTGGCTTAATGTAATTTAAATAGACATCCTTAACAACAGTGGAGCTGACTAAAAGAAGCAGGGAATCCACCGTTGACATGATCGCTGCCATTGGTGCTGCGAGTACGATGCCGGCAAGCCATGGCGGCAGAACCTCCAATGTAATAAGCGGCATGACACTGTCAGCCACTTCAATGCCTGGAAGAATCGGACGTGCAAATACACCGATCAAATGCATTCCAAGCATAATAAAACCGACAACAATTGTTCCAGTAATCAAGGCGCGGTGCATCGCCTTGGCATTTTTATAAGACATCGCACGAACGGTTACTTGCGGCAGAGCGACAACTCCTACTCCGACTAAAATCCAAAAAGATGAGACATAAGCAGGCGTCAATCCACCGTCAAGCCCAAACGGGGTAACCAAATTCGGATTTTCAGCGACGAGATCCTGCATAATGTTCGTAATCCCGCCCCCTGCAATAATCGTCCCAATTAATATGATCAATGTACCAAATACCATGACCACACCTTGAATCGTATCCGTTAAAGCAACAGCTCTAAAGCCCCCGATAATAACGTAAAATAAGACCGCAACGGCAAAAATAAATAAAGCCGACGTATAACTTAACCCAGTTAGCGACTCAATTAATCGTGCACCGCCAACCCACTGGGCAGTCATAGCTGAAAATAAAAAGATAATAATGCTGAAGGCAGAAAACAGCACGACCCACTTGCTTTGATACCTCTGCTTTAAAAAGTCAACAAGCGTAATCGCTTTGTATTTTCTCGCGTAGATCGCAAATTTTTTCCCAAGCACCATTAAGACAAAATAACCTGTAGCCACTTGCGCCATTGCAAGTAGTACCCAGCCTAATCCTTGGGTATAAGCGATGCCAGGCCCGCCGATAAAGCTGCTAGCACTGCCGTATGTAGCAATCATGGTCATCGCTAATATAAAGCCGCCAAGTTCCCGGCTCCCTAGGAAATATTCTTGTAAAAAGGAGTCAGACCGCTTTAAAAACTTCGAAGACCAAAAACCAACGACAAAAATTGAAGCTAAAAAAATAATCAGTGGAATGATGACGGGCCAGTTCATTTAGACTCCCCCTCCTCATCCTCAAACGGAACCTCTTTGAAGAATCCCTTTACAGCAATAATGACGAGAACAACCATAACGAGAAATCCAACTACACAGCTGTAGAAAAACCATGCAGGCAGTCCGAATATATATGTATATTCACTCACTGGCTTAGAGCCAAGTCCATATGCAAAGCCGTACCACCATGCGAAGTTTATGATGACTAAAATGACTCCAATCAGCGCCTCTCGATGAGCGATTTTAAATCGTGGATCTTTTGGATCAATGTCCGGCTTATTTTTTTGCTCAAACGAACCTTTCATCGCTTACTCTCCTTTCTTTGTTTGTTCGTATTCTGCATCAGTCCATTATACAACGGAACACCCCGGCACTGTCGATTTTTTTCGAATGAAAATCTAGACCCAGACTCATACTAGTTTGAGGGGTGATTACCATTAAAATGTCAAGTGCACTACTATCCATCATACTTTTATTTTCTTTTATGCCGAGTGAAGAAACTCTAACGTTAACCCATGACGGTGAAACACTGATTACCATTCATCGCACTGAATTTGCAGATGGCATTCTTGGCAGAGCTGCTGTAGATGAGGATAAATACGCTGAGCTTGAGGATACCATTGCCACTCAGGTGTACATGGATCCTGTAAATGCCAAGCTTGATGAATTTGGCCAGATTATCCCTGAAGAAACTGGGATAACCTTAGACCGCAGAGCGTTTAGAGAGTTATTTTTTGAGTATTTTTACGGAAGCGAACGGGTCTCAACTGACGTGCCGACCTTTACTCTATTTGCAAAAGTAGATAAAGAACTGTTAAAAGAGATCCGCGCTGTTCAGATGGGTGCCTATGTTACCTATTTCAATTCACACAACAAGGAACGAGCCCATAATATTACCCTCGCAGCTGAAGCGATTAATAATTATGTTGTCTTTCCAAATGAACGCTTTTCCTTTAATAAAGCGGTGGGCAAGAGGACACCTGAGCGAGGTTACCTTCCAGCACCAGTCATTGTGCGCGGTGAATTAACGGAAGGAATCGGCGGCGGCATTTGTCAGGTTTCATCGACCTTGTTTAATGCCGTAGATAAAGCTGGCATGAACATCATTGAGCGTTATACGCATTCAAAACGTGTGACGTACGTGCCGCCAGGAAGAGATGCAACAGTCAGCTGGTATGGCCCTGACTTTGCCTTTACTAACAGGCATAATCAGCCGATTTTGATCCTCGCTAAAACGTATCACGGAACCTTGCTTGTAAAAGTCTTCTCATCGGAGGAAATTGATTATACACCGCGCGATGTTCCTCGTGCGCCTAATAAACTCCCGCCTGAAGTTGATGTAGATGAATAGAAAGGGAATTGTAAACGAAGCTGCCTCCAACATGAGACAGTTTCGTTTTTTTACTAATTGAGTGAATATCTCACTATATTATCAAAAAGAACCGCAATGTTAATTGATTGCGGTTCTAATCATTCTCCATTCACTTAGAGGAGATTCTCTTTGTAAGCGGAATGTGGTTGTGAGTTCTCTTTCCTTTTTCCCTCTCTCAGACAACCTGTACGTAAAGGGTATTTCCCGGTACAGAAGGTTATCTAAGCTAGGTGTGTGCTCTTTTGTGATTCGCATAATCTCTATCTGTTTTAATTCTTCCGTTCGGATGTCGGTTTTAGGTATATGAATTAATTTGGCCAAGTCTGAATCATTATGGTTGTATGCTGTTGCTAATAAATGTACGATATTTTCAGGCGTTTGCTGCTTTACAAAAGGAACAACTAACCCTGCAGCCTTGTGTATCATTACTTGATGAGACAAGTCCAAATTCTTCGTTTTATGTGTTACACTCCCTGCAAAATGAATACAAAAGTGACCTGGAAATCCATTTGCAAGGGCCCCGCCCCCATGCGGCATGCCATGCATAGAAGCAGCGATTTCACGGCCGTCATGTTGGATAAGAATCGCTCGACGCGCCCAGCTCCATTTTCCGCCATATATCTCTTTCATGATTTTTGTGTCTTCTAATGTTAAAGGCTGCACATCCGCATGATTCGCTCCTGCTCTGCGCTGTCCTCGAAAACTTAGTCCTGTTTCAAGGTCTGAAATCGTAAAACTCGTATACCTTGGGATGAGTTTATCCACTTCTTCCCATTCCATCAATTCACCAAAATGTTCTTCTTCTAGCCCGGTAAAGAACGTACTTAGCTTCTTCCATATCTCCTCTTTTTCAAATTGATATTTGGTCATAGTTGAGGGGTCATATAAATACCCTCTTTCATCAATTGAAAAAGCTTGTACACGATACCCTTGATCAACTAAAATCGAGCGGGTAGAGAAAGGGATTTCCCGGACCTTTTGAATGGGTTTTATGTTTTGCAGTGCTCGGTTGACAAGAGAAGACCGAATCTCAAGCTCTGTTTGATGAACAGCATCACTCGATGATTTGACCACAAGCATGATTGGCGCAGCTTCCTCTTTTGCTAAGGCAGAATGGGGCATCATAATGGCCATGAACAGTAGTACACTTACTAAAAGACGTGTCATTTTTTCCCATCCTTTATTGAAGTTTAACTTATACTCTTTAACTATTTGCAAAACAGCCCCCCATCAATCAGGGTGTTGTTGGAAATCAAAAAACCTCTAAACCACAGGGCTTAGAGGTGAAATACTTACACTCGTTTATTAATCATAAAATTGTCTTCAAGCAAAAGCCAGTTTTGTGGAAAATCCCAGCCGAGCACCCAGTAAAATAAACCACGCAGCCCAAATTCTTTGACAAGATCGAATTTAGCCTGAATGCTTCTTGCATCATCAAACCACACTTCATGCTGGCGGCCCTCTTCATCAACATACCTGAAATAGGGAGATTGAGCGGTTTGGTCATATTCAATGGCTGCATTGTATGTGGCAGCAAGCCTGATCGCTTCTTGATGATCAATGGCTCTCGCACGTGATTGACCTGCGACAAATGGCAGAGTCCAATCATAGCCGTACAACGGAATGCCCATCATAATTTTATCATTAGGCATCTGAGAGGCGGCAAACTCAATCACTCGCCTTACCTGGTCAATTGGCGCAACAGCTCTAGGAGGTCCTCCTGTCCAACCCCATTCATAGGTCATTAAAAAGACAAAATCAGCGACCTCGCCATGCGTCCGGTAATCATGACCTTCATATAAGACCCCTTCCATCCCCTCTTCCACTTGAGGTGCAAGCGCGCTCGATAAGTAAAATCCTTTTTCATCCAATCTTTCTTTTGCTTTCCTCATAAGATTGTTATAGGCTTCTCGATTTTCTGATCCTAAATATTCCAAATCAAAATCAAGTCCTAAGTAGCCTTTTTCCTCCATAATTGCGATCGCTTCGTCGAGCAGCCGGTCCTGCAGCTGTTCATCTTGCAAAATAGCAGTAGCAAGCTCTGTGCTGAAGCCACCATCTTCAATATTTGTAATGACCATAAGCGGAATCGCATTCTGACTGTATGCAGTATTTATAATCGCTTGATCATCAATCGGACGAAGCGTTCCATCGTAGTTCATTTCGTAACTAAATACCATCACAAATGTTAAATAGCGGGCCTTATCCCCTACAACATTTGCCGAATCTTCCCCTGTAATATTTAAATCAATATAACCACCCACATCAATAGCAGGCTTTTGACGGTATTCGGTCGGAATATACAACCTCTTCCACACATGCACGTCGCGTGTAGAATGAATTTGATTAACTTGAGTTATCAGCTCTGGCGGAATGTGATACCGTTGACTCACTTCCCAAATATTCTCACCAGGCTGCAGCCAGTGAAATCTCCCGACTGATGGAATGACCAACGCTTGCCCTACAACAAGCTGGTCGGCGTTTTCTAGCTGGTTTGCATCTACAATCATCTGATAAGGGATCTCATATTGTCTAGCGATTGACCAGACCGAATCTCCCGGTACCACCACATGAATTTGCAAATTCCCGCCCCCCTCTTATCTTATCTTTTCTGTGCCGTACTTTGCTCCTCTAAAAACGGTATTCATAAAATGAAATATAATGCCTGGACACTTTAAATATCTCTTGCAATTTTTTGTGTCATTTGACTAGGTCATGAATAGGCTAACGATGAGAGCAAAACAAGGAGGCTGAATTAACTATGTTACACATGAACAGAAACGCAATGAGAGATCACCATATGCAAAACGGTATGAATGGACAGATGATGCCGGGTATGATGAATGGTACTGGCCAGATGCAGATGCCAGGTATGAATGGGCAAATGCCGCCTGAAATGATGAATGGCAACGGACAGATGCAGATGCCAGGCATGAATGGACAAATGCCGCCTGAGATGATGAATGGAAATGGACAGATGGATCAACCTTCTCAAGAAGAAATGTATAATTTCTGTACTCAATTCATGCAGCATTTAGTACAATTTGGTACAAATGATGGAAGTATGTACGATGGAATCATTGAGGATGTCAATCAAGAAGGGGTTACGATGCTGATGCCTGCTGGTGATGATGATTATGATAACAACATGAACAACAATCAGCGTCAATATCCTTATGGCTATTATGGCCGTTACCCTAGAAGATTCCGCAGATTTAGACGTCAATTTTTCCCTTTCTTCTTATTAAGCAGTTTATTCTTCCCTTACTTTTATTAATAGAGAAAGCCGCAGCCTCGGGCAGCGGCTTTTTTCTATTCATGTTTCTGTCTTCTATAGTAAGGGTACAATATGAATGATACGATAATGATGCGTTAAAGGAAAAGAAAGGAAGGGTAGCAATGGAAAAAACCTTACATATCGATACAAACAGCCGAGATCAGATGATTGATATCACCTCGCAAATTGAACATTGGTTAAAAGATGTTGGAGTAGGTGACGGGATTGTGATCGCTTCATCTCTTCATACAACAGCAGGAATTACGGTCAATGAGAATGCGGATCCTGATGTGAAAACAGATTTCCTAAGAAGACTAGATGAAGTATATCCGTGGGAGCATGAACTTGATCGTCATGCAGAAGGAAATACGGCCGCTCACTTAAAGACAAGCACTGTCGGCCACGCGCAAACCCTTATTATCTCAAATGGACAGCTTGTTCTTGGCACATGGCAAGGTGTGTATTTCTGTGAATTTGACGGCCCGAGAAAAAACCGGAAAATACATCTAAAGGTTATTTCCTCATAAGAAAAGAGAGCTGCATTTTCGCAGCTCTCTTTTTGTGTTGGAAGTGACGCAATAATAAGGTGAATCAATACAATTAGACTTATCACTGACGCATATCCTGGCTGAACAGGCGCAATACACTTGAAGCGACGCAATAATGAGGTGTACGAATACAAATAATTATAACACCCGCGCAATAAGCGCTGACATTGACACATAAATCGTCTGAATGTATACCATGGCTCCCTAGCCCTACCTTGCCAGCACCAGCCTTATGCGTTTTTCTTAGCTTTAGCCGTTGTCCGCTTCTTTGGAGCAGGCTTTTTCTTTTTCGTCTTATCAATCGATGCTTGCAGCGCCGACATTAAGTCAGTGACATTCGATTCTTTCGGCTTTTTATCTGTTGCTGTAACGGTCTTCTTGCCCGTTTTCTTCTCTTCAATAAGATCCATCAATGCGGTTCTGTACTCATCATGGTACTTTTCAGGGTCAAACGTGGTCGTCAGCTGTTCAACTAACAACAAGGCGGTGTCTAATTCCTTCTTCACAATCTTCTGCCCCTCAGGCAAGTTTGGTACATCTTCTATATTTCGAACCTCATCTGGAAAATGAATGGTCTCCATAATCAGGCCCTCTTTGTATACACGCACAACAGCTAGCTGCTCTTTAGAACGTATGATAATCTTGGCGATGCCAATTTTTCCTGATTCATTCAATGCTTCTTTTAGAAGACTATATGCTTTTGCCCCGCCTGCATCGGGTGCCATGAAATAACTTTTTTCAAAATAAATCGGATCTATTTCCTCTAACTTCACAAAATCAATAATTTCTACTGCTTTTTCTTCCTGTTCTTTTTTTAATTGCTCAAGATCCTCTGCGTCAAGGACGACAAATTTATTTTTGGCGTATTCATAGGCTTTGACGATATCCTCTTGAGCTACTTCCTCTTCACAATCGGGGCACCTTTTTTGGTAATTGATCGGTGTGTGACATTTTTTATGGAGCTGTCTTAATTTGATATCTTTGTTTTCAGTTGCTGTATGCAGTTTCACTGGTATATTGACAAGTCCAAAACTAATGCTTCCTTTCCATACTGTATGCATTTTCTCACCTGCTTTTTTTCTTACTATGCAGAAGTTTGTCTCGAATTATGTATAGAAGAATGCATTTATCAAACGATACTATCAAACGATACCAATATAAAAGAAAAGGCAGGTTTTACACTTGAAACCGATGCTTCTTCACTCTAATCCAACCATACCCCGAGGCACCCAATGGCTCTACGAAGCAAAGTACGATGGTTATCGCTGCCTGTTGGTTTGGGAAAATGAAACGCCGAGACTTTATAGCAGGAACGAAAAAGAATTAACCGCAAACTTTCCAGAAGTCATTGAGTGGTGCCGCACTAAATATGAGCTAGTAAAAGAATATCTCCCTCTTATATTAGACGGCGAGTTGGTTCACCTTTTGAACCCTTATCAAAGTGAATTCACATTAGTGCAGCAGAGGGGGAAACTGCGGACAAAAGAAACCATCACTCATCACAGCAGGATTCATCCGATGAATTTTATCATATTTGACCTCCTAAAAATCAGCGGCACATCTCTTATGGAGAATCCACTTTTCACACGAAAAAAACAGTTAGATAAGCTATGCAAAGTATTAGGCATAACAAAAGATACGTCTCCTCTGCAAATCATCGAAACATTTAAGAAAGGAGAGGAACTCTTTGACTTTGTTACAGAACATAATGGCGAGGGTCTTGTAGCAAAGAAAAAGACGAGTACGTACCGATCTACCCGCTCAAAAGACTGGTTGAAAATTAAAAACTGGCGCTATGTTCAATTAATAGTGACCGCCTATGATAAAGGAAACGGATATTTTGAAGGCAGCGTTTTAAAAGATGGTGAGCTGACTGCTGTAACTCATTTTAAACACGGAATGAAGGATGAGGAGTACACGACTCTAACTGAATTATTTAAGGAGAATGGCGAAAAAAGAGGGAAAGAAACGTGGACCCTGCCACCATCTATCGTGGTGAATATAGCTTCTATCGGCTTTGATGGAAAACAGCTTCGTGAACCTCAGTTTGATTCATTTTTGATGGACGCAGAACCGGATGATTGCACATGGAATTCTCTACAAAGACAGCTCCACCCTATCCCTAAACAAGTTGAAATCACTCATCCTGACAAGCCAGTTTGGCCATCTATTCATCTAGTGAAGGATGATTATCTTTTGTATTTGCAAAAAGCAGCTCCATTCTTGCTTCCCTTTTTACAAGACAGACTGTTAACTGTTATTCGGTTTCCACACGGAGCAGAAGATGAGTCATTTTACCAGAAAAACACGCCTGATTATGCCCCATCGTTCATTCAAACGGCAGTCGATGAGGATATTGAATATATACTTTGCAATGACCTTAAAAGCTTATTGTGGCTTGGTAATCAATTAGCACTTGAGTTTCACATCCCGTATCAGACGATTCATCAAACCAAGCCTGCAGAATTAGTATTTGATCTTGATCCGCCCAGTGTAGATGAATTTGGACTAGCTGTTCAAGCAGCCTTACAGATGAAGGAGATCTTTGATCAGTTTCATCTCACCTCTTATGTGAAAACGTCAGGGAATAAAGGACTTCAGCTTTATCTCCCGCTGCCAGAGGAAGCATTTTCATATAAGCAAACTAGAGCATTTAGTGAGTTTGTCAGTATTTATTTATGCGAACAAAACCCTGAGATATTTACCATTGAGCGGCTGAAGAAAAATCGTGGCGGTCGTTTATACATTGATTACATTCAGCATGATGCTGGAAAAACAATCATTGCTCCATACTCAACCAGAGGTCATGGACGGGGACTTGTGGCTACTCCACTTTATTGGGAGGAGGTTGGTGACAAACTTACACCTGATGACTTTACGATTCCACGAGTAATCGAGCGGTTACGTTCGGAAGGTGATCCTTTCCGCAACATACGTGAAAATCTTGATGAGCAAGGAGAGGCGTTTGCGGCAGTGCTTGGAGAGTTAAAATCATTAAAAGCAAACACTTAGAGCTGTCTATATATCTTTAGCTGCAAAACGATCCATTCATATAATTCCACCTAGGCAAATATTATATTTCAGAAGAAAAAAGGAGGGTTTATGAATGGATCAGCCACATCAAGAAATCCCACCAAAGATAGGTGACCTACTCCCTACCTTTGTCGTTCAGACGACTCAAGGGAAAAAAACACTGCCCGATGACTACGCAGGGAGCTGGGTCATGCTGTTCAGCCATCCGGGAGACTTCACTCCAGTTTGTACAACTGAATTCTATTCTTTTGCTACGAATGAACAGGCATTTCAGCAGCTGAACACACAGCTCATCGGCTTGTCGATTGATACTGTATTTGCGCATATGAAATGGATGGAGTGGATTCAAAATAACTTAGGAATTCAAATTAACTTCCCAATCATAGCAGATGAATTGGGTAATGTGGCAAAACGTCTCGGCATGATTGCCCCAGAACGCGGCACGACAGCGGTTCGGTCTGTTTTTATCATTGATCCAACAGGTCATATTCGTATCATTTTAAATTATCCTGCAGAAGTCGGCCGTAATACTAATGAATTACTTCGGATTATTCATGCTCTGCAGCTAGCAGACGGATACGATGTGAAAATGCCGGCAAACTGGCCAAACAATGAGTTGATTGGGGATAAGGTCATTTTAGCTCCTCCATCTGATGTGATGAAAGTACAAAAGAGGATTGAGGAAGCAGAAGCTGGTGAGGTTGAATGTTTTGATTGGTGGTTCTGCTATAAAGACCTGCCTGAAGAGTCCTGATAAACAATCACGCCGCTCCCGAAATATACTACGTTTTCCATGAGAAGCTGCTGAGCCTCCTCGGGCTTATGCCATATGGAGTCTCAGCTTTGCTTTAGTTCCTATTGAAGTCTAAGTATATTTCATCCGCTTGTTTATATTCCATTTAATCACAACACTTTAAAAACTACAGTATATTTTCAACAAATTGTTCTTCAGAAATCACTCGGAAACCATTTCTTTTAAGTAAAGCTGAGGTAACCTCATTTCCTGGAATTTTTTCACCTTTAAATTCACCGTTATCTATCTTTGTACTACCACAGGAAGGGCTGTTTTCTTTAAGAATCACTATTGTTGCATTGATATCTTTAGCTGTTTCTAAAGTGGCATAAGCTCCTTTTAGGTATAGACTTGTTACATCTTCACCACATCTATTGATCACCTTAGCTTTTCCATCAAGCACATTTTCACCCTCGCCTCCTAATATTTCGGCTGGTTCTCTAGGTGTTGAAAATCCACCAAGCAGTTCAGGGCAAATAGTAATAGCTTGATTCTCCGCAACTAATTTTCTTATTCTTTTATCTAAACTATGTTTGCTGTTATATCTTACTTCTAACCCAGCCAAACAAGAGCTAACCAAGATCATAAACATCACCCCTCAAAAAGAAATTTAAATGACATCGTATGTTCGAATAGCTAATTATACCACTCAACCCCTAAAACGATCATAGAAAAATAAACCGAGCATCCTTCACTCGGTTTATTTATATAGGTTTATCCAACCATCTCTCTTTCCACTTGTTTCATCTCATAGAAGTAATCCTTTTTCGCCATAAGCTCTTCATAGCTTCCTGATTCCACGATTTCCCCGTGGTCCATCACAATAATTTGATCCATATATTCAAGCCCTGTCAGGCGATGTGTGATGAAAATCATCGTATCGTCTTTTGCTTGTTGGAATAGATGGCTATAGATGTTCTTTTCTGTTAGAGAATCGAGTGAAGAGGTCGGCTCATCTAACAGCCATAGAGACTTTCCTTTTAGCATCGCTCTTGCAATGGCAAGACGCTGCTTCTCGCCGCCAGATAAGTTTTCTCCTTTTTCATATACCTGATCCTTTAGCTGAAACCCGCTTAGTTCCACTTTGCGCAAGACTTCAATCAGCTCTTCATCTGATGTATCATCTTTAGCGATTAATAAATTATCTTTAATTGTGCCGTAAAAGAAATGATTTTCTTGAAGAACAACATTTGCATGTGTCCATATACTCTCGTCTGATACATCGTTAATCGATGTTTCGTTAAAAGCAACCTCACCTGAGTCTGCTTTTTGTACCTTTAACAAAAGCTGCATCAAGGTTGATTTTCCAGAGCCGCTTGCACCGACAATCGCTGTTTTGGAGCCTCTTGGAAAGACCGCTGAAATGTTTCTTAATGCCGGCCTAAAATCTCCCTCAAATGAAAATTGCAGATTGTTCACTCGAATAGATGGTGCACCAGTTAGTGACAATGGGCTCTCTGGATTTTCTTGCTTATCATCCTTCACCACTTCATTTAATCTGCTGCTAGCTTTACGGCTCTCCTCATAATGGTTCGGAAAAACGGCCATTGGAGCTGCATTTTCAAATGCTGTTAACGAAATCATCACGAGCATCGCAAGAAACACTCCATCTAGCTGTCCGCCGCTTACAAGATAGGCACCTAAAAGAAGGACGCCCCATGAAATCATAAGAGAGGCAGCTTGATGAATTGTTTGATTGACCATTGCTACATTCCCTTCAATCTGCTGTTCCCTAACATAGGAGGCAGCTGATTTCTCAAGCAGACCTTGTTTCTCATTTAGCTTCTGATAAATTTTCAAGTCGCGATACCCATGCATGAATTCAGTGGCATCGGTTGATAGCTTTGCCCGTTCCACTCGCACGGCATTTTTCTTTTTCTTCAGGCTGACTGCAAAAAGAGCTGGGAGAATAATGCCTGTTAACAGCAAGCCAAATAAAAGCAATAAGGCAATATAGAATGAGTAAAACATTGAAAACATGATTGTTGCTAAAAAAACGAGCCCAAGCACAAGGGGCGGATAGAATACACGCAAGAAAAAGTTCTGCAGGCTTTCCACATCACCGACCACTCGCGCAAGCAGGTCACCGCTCCGGTATTTAGTAAATAAATTAGGGGCATGCGGTTCAAGCTTCTCATAAAAGGACACTCTCAGGTCCCCTAGCATAGTAAATGTTGCTCGGTGTGAGAACAGCCGCTCGCCGTATCTGGCTGCTGCTCTTGATATACTGAACAACTTCAATAACGCAATCATGATGGATAATGCATAAAGCGGAGGGGCGAGGGCTGCTTTGGAGATTAAATATCCACTTGCAGAAAACAACCCTATGGCAGCAAGACCCGCTAAGAAACCTAAAAGAACTGAATAGACAATGTCTCTTTTTTGTGAAAGCAATAAAGCCGCCACATTCGCTAATTCTTTCATCGAGTCTCCCCTCCTCGTTGAATCTGAACCATCTCACGGTACTCGCGAGACGTTTGTAATAACTCCTCATGACGACCTTCTGCGATCTTTTCACCCTTTTCTAAGAGAATAATGCGATCTGCATGGCGTATCGTATGAAGACGGTGAGCGACTGTAATTACAGTTGATGTTTTAGAAAGATCCTCGATTGACGCTTGCAGGATTCTTTCTGTTTTCAGATCCAAGCCGGTCGTAGGCTCATCAAACAGAATAATTTTGGGCTGCTTTAAGAACGCACGAGCGATTGCGAGCCGTTGCTTCTCACCGCCAGAAAGTCCTCGTCCGGCTTCACCGACTTCTGTATCATAGCCATTTTCTAACTCGTTGATTAACTCAGTTAAGCCTGCTTTTTCGCATGCCTCAACAATATCATTGCGAGTTACCTCACCACTTGTTCCAATCGCAATATTCTCAGCAATAGTGCCAGCAAACAAGTAAGGGTTCTGTGAAATATAGGAAACCTGATCAAACCATTCCGACTCTTTATATTTTGATTGTGGCAAACCGTCGATCATGATCTCTCCCGCAGTGCGTGGAAGCAGCCCGGCGATCGTATGAAGCAATGTTGTTTTTCCTGATCCGCTGCGTCCGATAATGGCTACTTTTTCATATGGTTTAATTGTTGTATTAATGTCCTGTAAAGTGAAATCTCCATCACCATATGTGACCTCAAGCTGATGCAACTCAATTTTAGGCGGCACTTCATCACTCTTCATTTGAGCGTCACCCCAGTTTACTTTCCCGCTTTCTTCCTTCAGTTCATCGGTAATTTTTTTAGCAGCCCCTTGACTGCCTCGCCCTGTATGAAAGGCACTGCCGAGGTCTTTTAGCGACATATAAAATTCCGGTGCCAATACGAGAACAAAGAAGGCTGCATGAAACGTGATGCTCTCAAAAATGATTAAACGTAATCCTACTTCAAGAGCAATTAAGCCAATTCCCAGCATGGAGATAAATTCGAGCATTAATGAGGAGATGAAGGCAATTTTTAATACATCCATTGTCGCTTCGCGAAACCCCTTGCTGCTCTCACGAATCGTCTCTTTTTGCTTTTTAGCCTGACCAAATAATTTTAATGTCGTCAACCCTTGAAGTGTATCTAAAAAGCGCCCGGAAAATGAGGCGAGCTTATCCATTTGCTCTTCTGACTTTTGCTTTGTTTTTAACCCAATGATCACATAGAACAATGGAATAAATGGTGCTGTTATAATCATGATCAGCGCGGTATAGATATGCGCTTGAAAAACGGCAATCAAAATCATCAGCGGAATAACAGAGGTCTGGATGACCTGCGGGATATACTTGCTGAAATAACTATCCACCTCATCCACTGAATCCATCAGCACACTGACTTTTCTTCCAGACTGTCCTTTTATCGATGCTTGAAGCGGATTCGCTGCCAGCCTGTCAATTAATGTTTTTCTAAGCTTGGCTTTAGCTGATGCAGCCATTTTAACACCAAGTAATCCGTTTATATGAGTCAGGACCACTCTCCCAATAAGTGCCGCAAGAAGCCAGCCGAATAGTGGGATGAGTTCTGTAAATGCACTGCCCTGTACAAATACTTCATCGACAATCGTGACAATGAAATAGGCTTGGGCAATCACTGTTGCACCAGTTAAAATCGCTGTGATAATAAGAGCAAGCTTAGTCATTTTATATGATTTTGCAATTTGTTTAAGTTCAGTCATCGTTTCATTCCCCTATTTTTTAACTTGAGTAAATCGAGTTAGTGAAATGATTCACAATATCTTTATTGATGTCTATTATAAACAACCTATTAGTAAAATGCACTTAATCTGATTGAACGAAACGTGAACATTTTTATAGAAAAAACTGCCAGTACTAGACTGGCAGTTCGCTTATTTTTTCGCAGGGTGAACTTTTAATTGCTTGCCTTTGATCGTACGATGTTTCATCTCTTCAAGAACGAGCGGGCCTTTTCCATTTAAGATCTCAACATAAGCTTCTCTTTCTTGAATGATAATAATCCCGATATCATCTGACTGTATGCCATTTATGGAAGAGAGAGTTCCTACAAAATCAACCGCACGTAATTTCTTTTTCTTTCCACCATTAAAATACAATTTCATAATATCTTGATTCAGGTTTTTTGCCTTGTTTTCTTTTAGTTGCGGTTTCTTTTCTAATTTATTCTGAAACGCCTTCACGGCTTTTCTTACTTCTTCTTTTACAGGACATGGTACTCGTGTAATTTGCTCACCAATAAAATCTTCAATATCATCAATGTATCCATGTTCTCTCGGAGTAACAAGGGTTATCGCTTTTCCTTTTTTCCCTGCACGGCCTGTCCGCCCAATCCGGTGCACATAATTTTCTTTTTCGGCAGGTACATCATAGTTAATGACAAGGTTTATATCAGCGACATCAATTCCTCTGCCAGCAACCCCTGTTGCCACCAAATAACGAAAAGCACCTTCTTTAAACCGATCCATTACATCAAAACGGTCTTCCTGCTTCATTCCCCCGTGTAATTTTTGTACAGGATATTGGCTTCTTAAAAGGGATTTTTCAAGCTTATCTACCTCTACTTGCGTTTGGCAGAAAATGATGCAGCTATCAGGATTTTCTACTATTAACACATCTTTTAACACGTCTTCTTTCTCAACAGCATCTATTTCAATTAAAGCATGGTTAATATTTGGCCGGCTTGCTTCTGTTGATGTAATTTCGATATATTCAGGAAGTCTCATATGGCGCTTAGAAAGCTCCTCTACTCCATCAGGAAACGTAGCTGAAAATAACATTGTCACTCTGTCAGCTGGGATATGCGCGATAATGGCCTCCACTTGATCAATAAATCCCATATTCAGCATCTGATCAGCTTCATCAATGACCAAATATCGAATATTTGTTGTATCAAGTGACTTCTTCTCGATATGGTCAAGAACTCGTCCTGGAGTGCCAGTTACGATATGATTTTTTTGCTTTAGCTCTATTTTTTGTCTTTCGTAGGATTGTTTTCCATAAACCGCTGCTGCTTTCACTCTTTTAAAACGGCCTATATTAATGATTTCTTCCTTTACTTGGGCCGCTAACTCTCTTGTCGGTGTTAATACTAAGGCTTGCGGTTTATTCTCCTCCCAAACCACTTTCTCGCACAATGGAATGGCATAAGCAGCCGTCTTTCCACTTCCAGTTTGCGCTTTAACGATCACGTCTTTTTCAGCTAAAGCAACTGGTACAACTTTTTTCTGAACGTTCGTCAGCTTTTTATAATTCAAGAGGTCAAGCGCCTTTTGAACTTCTTTACTTATTTGAATTTCATTGTTTATTTGATTTCCCTTGCTTATTCGATTCTCCATAACATCCCTCATCTTTTCTTTTGTCCATATGATTAGGTTGCACTTTTATAGGCACCTAAATGTTTTTTATTTTTTTGTATAGAAAATAATCCTTTGGCTATAATAAATTTTGAGGGCAGCAGTGCTCTCATTAACCATACCCCATCATTTTAACATGATGTTAGCTATACAAATTGGATGTTTTTCGATTATCCCTTTTATGAGGTGATTGCATTGTACAGTAACCAGAAATTTCAAGATTGTTTTTAACAAGAATGAAATGAGGTGTCTGTGGCAGATAATAATCGTTACGACCCCAGATTGTAAGTTGTTAGGGTAAGGTAGAAGGAGATGACCGCCAATGCGCTGGTCATCTCCTTTTTTTCCTTTATAAAAGCAAATAGCCGATTAACGTGCCGACCCCGCCGTAAAAAATAGCGAACGGCATATTTCGCAAGGTGATACGATAAGGATTTTGGACAGTGTTCATCGAGGTCATCGTGACGGTGATCCCGTAAGCTCCAACTGTAGCTGTTGCTAGCGCTCCTGTAATTAATACCATGCCAACGCTCATTGGATTAATGACTGAATATAAAGGCTGCATCACCTCAGCTAAAATGCCAATTGTCGCTACCGGATGGACACCGATCATACTCATCAATAAGTATGTACCTTGAATAAGCAGTAAAATGACTAAAGGTGTTTCAGAGGCAGCTAAAAACGGCTGCTGGATCATTCCTAGAAAAGGTGTTTCGTTTAAGCTGGAGGAGAAAAAGGCAAGTGATAAAAACAACACAACAAAATTCTGCATGTGGTTTGTTCGAAATTTCCACGTCCCCCATCCAATCGCAAGAAAACTCCGCATCCTGTTCATCACAAGAGCCCAGCAGAAACTAAATGGCAAGATGACAAGCGTAACAGATAAAATAAAGTTTAAGTTGTAGGCATTCCCTAATGTCACCACAATGAGCAAAAAGGCAGTTAATGCAATAACCAGTTTTGTGATTTTCCATGCAATGATGCCAGGTTCAATCGTTCGCTCGGGATGGTAGACAGCTGCTTCATAAGGTACCGACTTGAATCGCCTGGACCCCCATAACCAATCCACCATTAACACAATGAATGAACAAAGAATGAGCCAAGGAAGATAAGCTAGATAGCTGACACCTGTCGCATCCACTGTCATCGCCACCATAATCTCCATCGGACTCCAGCAGAGTGCAACGGCAAACGCTCGCAGCGTCGTTTGACTTATAAAAGAATCCTTGATTTTTTTCTTCATTTTAGCCATATTCTCTAGCAGAACTTCTTGAGAAATCGATAAGGCGGATAAATTAATGAACGAACATAAAGTGTACGTCGTAAACGAGCTTCTGACATACAGCTTCCCCAAGTCCGATACATTTGCTTTCATTAATTCATTAATACGACGGTCAAAACGTCCTGCACGAACGATGCTGTTCATCCAAGGTAACACGATGAAAAAGGCGAGTAACGGCATAGTGGATGTAAAATACAGCGGGACTTGATAGAGCGGCAGTCCAGAATAGATATACATCCCCGTACCGACAGCAATAAAAATACTGCCTAAAATACGAAATAGTTTACTCGCTCCTAATAAGGATATGAGAAGCATCGGAATGGCAAGGATCCCGATTACATAATGAATTGATTCACTGCCTATAAAAGTATTGGCTATATACATAAGTAAAATGACAGAATAAACAACATATAAATGTTGCTTCAAAAAATGATTCATAGGTTTCCCCTCTTACTCTCTTTTTTCCATTCCTCCACTTTACTCCTATTTAATAATAGAAGCAATGAGAATGTTTCGCATATAGAAATATTCTAGTTCTTTTTTATTCAGCAGCTACCTTCCTAGAAAAAATATCCAACTACATACCTACTGCTCGTTAGGAAAATAGCATTAATTATTTCAATAACCGAAATAATTAGTATACTAATAAAGGTTTCTGCTTTAGTATATTGAATTGTGAAAAGGTGAAATATTCTAATAATTATTGGAGGTTATTCGATTGAAAAAAATGAGACATGTTGTTCTTAAATCTACATTAGCAGGCGCTTTAGTATTATCGGCTGCAGTACCTGCAGTACTTGCACATGATGCACTAGATGAGTCTGGACTTCAAAAGGGTGAGCGTATTGTCTTCTCAAATGAAGAGTTAGCCACGCTTGGTGAGGCGAAAAATGAAGGGACAGGCAAAGTGTCAAGCTTACAAGAAGCAGCATCTGTACAAATCGAGAAAATTAATGGAGATGCTCAAAACAACACCGCTGATGTGTATGCACATAAAGGATTCGCTTATTTAGGAACACATACAGCTGGCGGAGCGAACGGCGGGGTTCGTGTTTTTGATATGAAAGATCCTTCAAACCCTGTTGAAGTAGCTGCATTTGCCAACGATGATGTTCCTGGTACATGGCAGGAGAAAGTCATTGTAAAATCAGTGAATACACCTGAATTCAAAGGAGATCTTGCGGTTGTAAGTGTTCAGCAGCGCAATCGTAATGCCGACACTGCTGGAGGATTCTTGCTTTATGATGTAACCGATCCATACAGTCCCGAGAAACTTGGTTTCTATGAAGTGTATGATAATACAGCAGGTACCCATGAGCTTTATTTAGCGACTCAAGGAAATCGCGCCCTAGTCTTTGCTTCAAACCCATATGCTGACTACTACAGCCACGGTGAAGAAAAAGACTTCCAAATTATTGATGTCACTGATCCTGCAAACCCTGAAAAGTTGTGGGAGTTTGACCCTCGTGATCTTCCTGAAGTAGACGATTCCTTTAATGGATACCACTGGAACGCTCCGGATGGTAAAACTAGAGCAGTATTTAATCATTCAGTCATTACAGACAATAATGCACAATATGCATATGTGTCTATGTGGGATTTAGGAACAGTCATTTTTGATGTACGTGACCCTGAAAACCCTGTATACCTTGGTCGCACAGACTTTTCTTCTGAGCAGCAAGGTTCTGCTCACTCCGCTGCACTTGCTCGTGGCGGCAACGTCTTAATTGAAACAAGAGAAGTGTATGTTCCTGTACGCGCGGGCTATGAAGAGTCTTATGGTTATACTCGTATTTTCGATGTGAAGGATAAGTCCAATCCAAAGCTTTTAAGTGAGTTCAAAACGGACTTAACGGAAAAAGTAGAAGATGGTACGACATTTGCCAATACTGTTCATGACCCTAAAGTACAAGGAAATACGCTTTACTTAAGCCACTATGCTGGCGGCGTGTACATGGTAGATATTTCAGACCCAGCTAACCCAGAGCAAATTGGTCAGTATGTACCAGATCAAGGCGATGTATGGGGCGTATTCGTTGACCGAAATTACGTACTAGCTTCTGATATGGGACAAGGATTAAAAGTTCTAGTTCGTGGAAATGGGCAGAATAATGGCGGTAATACACGTACTGAATAACTGCAAAAATAAATCCCGGTGGACAGCGACTAGCTGTGCCTACCGGGATTTTTTATGGTGAGATCATTTTCCTATAATAATTATTTTGAGATACCAGCCGATTCAAAGGTAGCCATCTCATTCAGCATTCTGCATGCAGATTCAATAATTGAAAAAGCTACCGCAGCACCAGAACCTTCACCAAGCCTTAATCCCAAATTAACTAGCGGTTTCTTTTCGAGGGCTTCCACTGCTGTTAAGTGTCCTGGCTCAACCGACTGATGCCCGACAATCATGTAATCTTCACATACTGGTGCCATACGGACAGCAATCAGTGCAGCGACCGTGGAAATAAATCCATCTAAAATAATCGGCACGCGACGTTCAGCCGCACACAGCATGGCTCCTGTCATGCCTGCAATCTCAAGACCTCCTAGCTTCCTCAACACATCAATCGGATCTGCTGCATTTGCTTTTCTGTTCTCGATTGACTGATTAATAACCTCTATTTTATGCTGCAGGCGTTCATTTGTGATACCCGTCCCATATCCAACTAAATCTTTAACGGGCTTGCCAGTCAATACAGCTAGGAGCGCACTGCTTGATGTTGTGTTGGCAATTCCCATTTCTCCAAGAATGATGCTCTCAATGCCTTCTTCAATGAGTTTTTCAGCCTGCCTTCTTCCGACCGCAATGGCTTCAACTGCTTCGTCGTATGTCATCGCATCTTCTTCTAAGAAATTACGAGTGCCGTTTCGTACCTTATCCACAATTAACGCGTCATGATCGATCTCTCCTGCTACACCAATATCTACAACCTTCAATGCAGCACCAATTTGTCTTGAAAATACATTAATCGCAGCTCCGCCATTAAGAAAGTTCATGACCATTTGCTCGGTCACTTCTTGCGGGAATGCAGAGACCCCTTCAGCAGCTATTCCATGGTCAGCCGCAAACACTAGAACGCCCGCAGGGGATACTTTAGGAAATGGATTATTTTTCATTTCGGCTAACTGAATCGCTAATTCTTCTAATCTTCCTAAGCTTCCTGGCGGTTTCGTTAAAGTGTTAATATAACCTGAAACCTGCTCGCCTAGCTCTTTATTTAGTGCTGGGATTGTTGTTGGATGTATTGTATTCATGATATGCCCCTCTCCAATTATATAAAAGACTCCTATAATTGAAATATATCATAAAAGCGTTCTATTCAGCAGGAATTTCGATTATAAACGTTGTCCCCTCCCCCATTTTACTAGAAACGGAGATCGACCCGTTGTGGAGATGAATGATCTCTTTCGTAATGGCAAGACCTAAACCGCTGCCGCCAAGTTTAGTAGAACGAGAAGAATCTACTCGGTAAAACCTTTCCCAAATGCGATCAAGATCTTTTTCGGGTATGCCTGTGCCATTATCGTGTATTTCAATCATACACCTCTGATTTTCACGAGTTAGAGTAACATTAATTTCTCCCCCAGGTTGAGTATGACGAATCGCATTAGATACAAGATTCATTACCGCCCTCTCAAACTGTCCTCTGTCAATAAATACATACATATCATCATTAGGTGCATGAGCCTTTAAATTTAGCTGTTTTGATTGGATATCAAGCTTCAATTTTGTTTGTATTTGATCAAAAAAACCTTTCAGATCCGTTCTTTCAACATCCAAATGGAATGAACCCTCTTCATATTTCATTAAATGAAAGAGATCTTGAACTAAATGCTCCATCCGGGAGGCTTCTTGATAAATAATGTTGGATTGCTCTTTGACTACAGGTGGTTCAAGCTGCTGATCTTTTAATAACGCGGAATAGCCCTTTATGTAAGTTAAGGGGGTTCTAAGATCATGAGAGATATTCGTTAAAAATTGCTGTCTTTCATCTCGATACTCTTTTAAACTTTTAGCCATAATTGAAATATCGGAAAGCAATATGGAGACCTCATCTTTACTAGTCGATATAGGTACGTCTACATCTAATCGACCCGAGGCAATCTCCCTAGTTAGTTCTTGAGCCTTCATAATAGGATTGGTCAGCCGCTTTGATAAATAGAAACTTACGATGACAGCTAAACACATGGCAAGGAAACCTATGCCTAATGTTAATAAGAAGATATGTTTTCTCGTCTTCTCGAAGCTTCCAGTATCTTGATCAATAAATAAATACCCTCTTTCTCCATCTATTGTCGCAAAGGAAGTGTAAGACCAAGCATGAGGGATATGTTCTTCCATTGTGTCGATAAATTCAGTTTTGATGTTCTGATGAATCTTCTTTGATATCCATAATTGGTAATTAGCTAAGACCTCATCAGAAAAATACCTCGAACTGTTGATGACTTGTAGTGATTCATCAAAAATAATGAATGTATTTTCTTCTTGCCCTGCCTCCATCATCATGACATGCGCTAAGGTTGTCTCATCAGAGTGCGCGCCTAATATTTCGGCATGAGAAAGCAGCCGGTTTTCCACGTCTTCTTGAAGTTGATGTTTATAATAAGACTTAGAAAAATGATAAAAAGATAGACTCATTACGAGGATGACAAAAACAATAGAGAAGAAAATAGCTATTAATAATTTTGTAGCCAGCTTCACCTAGTCCAGCTCCTCTAATGGCATTTTATACCCCACACCCCACACGGTTTCAATTAAGGGTCTTTCTATGCCAGCTTGTACTAACTTGTCTCGAATATGCTTGATATGGACATCTACATTTCGGTTGAAGCGTTCTTCTTCCTCTTCCCATTCAAGTGTTAGGAGTTGATCTCTGGTATATACTCTTCCTGGATATTGAAAGAACCTAGAGAATAATTGATATTCTTTATTTGTAAACGGGATGACCTGTTCATTATATGTGAAAATTCTTTGAGATGGGTTCCTATTAATTCCGAACCTGCTAATAATTGTATCTTTCTCAAATAAGTGTTCTGTTCTCTTGATAACTGATTGAACTCTAGCCTTTAATTCTCTAGGCTCAAACGGTTTTGTGATAAAGTCATAAGCGCCAAGCTCAAGACCCTTAACAACAGCTTCTGTATCATCCATAGCGGTAATTAAAATGACCGGAATTTCTTTTTGTAATTCATTTATGCGCTTCAAAAATTCAAAACCCGTCATCTCTGGCATCATAATATCTAATAAGATGAGGTGGACATCCTCCTTGTTTAAATAAAACTCTGCCTCAATGGCGCTTGATAACGTTCTAATATCATAGCTGCTTGATTGAATGCAGAGTTCAAGTAACTTTTGCATTTCCCTCTCATCATCAATAATTATTATTTTCTTCATCTATTCTCACCAATCTCTTCTTTTCGTTTTTAGACATATTTATTAAGACAAACTAATACTAGTGTACAAACTACCTTTTGAATAAAGGGTTATTCATTGTATTTACATAGTACGTAAATGTACATTTTGAAATAGAAGGGAGAATTCGTCATGCAGTGGTATTTACTATGTCTCCTCGTCATTTTACTGGCCATCATTGGTTTTATTGTCTTTGTTTATAAATCTCATTTATCAAATATGCTCGGAATGTGCACAGCTATGGCAATTGGAATGATGATAGGACTTTCATCGGGTGTTGTCCTTGGAATATTATTTTCAGATGCCTTTTTTGAGACGACCATCATCAGCATGTTTATCGGCGCTTTAATAGGCGTTTTATTTGGCTATCCATTCTCACTTATTGCTGTAGTGGACGGATTTATCTCAGGTTTAATGGGAGGTATGATGGGCACTATGCTTGCCGTAATGGTGCCCACGCAGCATCATTTGCCACTCACTCAAGTCATGCTGCTGCTTTTAGTCGGCACCCTGTTTATTCTTTATTTAGCACTGGCTCAAGAAATAAAAAACAACACCCAAAAGACCTTATCTCTCAAGACTATCTGGTATTTCTTATTCATTTGTGCAAGCTTTATCTGTATTCATTTTATCGAAGCTCCAAGTCTCGCTCCAAATGAAGATCCCCATTCCAATCATCATCATGCTATAAAAACAACTGACCATTTAGATATCTTCTAAATGGTCAGCTTATTGTTCTACGGAAGAAATTTTCCATTTTCCGCTAATTGCGTCCAAGTGTCTCCAAAATCACTTGTATGATAGATCGCCTCTTGCATGGAACCTAAAATGATTTCATTATCTTGGCCTGGATGTTGACTAATATAAGAAATCATATCATTTTCTAAAGTGAAATCGAGGGACTCCCATGTTTGTCCAAAATCTTTACTGAAATATAACCCTTCTAATTCACCTACAAAGTAGGCCATTAATTCTTCGTTATCTCCGTTTAATGATTCAAGTGCAGTCGCTGTAGAATTGCTCTCCATTTCTTCCCAGGTCTGACCGCTATCTAATGACATATACACTCCCTCTTCAGTACCAGCAAGTACATGACTAGGAAACTGAGGATGTGACGTTAAACTGTACGTATGACCAATTGGCTCTGGCAACCCTTCTGTTTCAACCTGTTCCCATGAATAACCACCATCTTCCGAGTGATAAAAGTGAGAGTTGTACGCATCTATAGCATAAACTTGGTTTGAGTCTCCTTTATTTGCATGAAGAAGATGAAAATCCACTTCTGGATAAAGAGCAATCGGTTCCCACGTTTCTCCTTGATCGGTACTTTTCATCACCCCAAGAGGATCTTCTAAATTTGACGAGTGACTCGGGTGACCACTTGAGAGCATTGTATTCTCATCCAGAATAGCAAGACCCATAAAATCATGTTTCTCTGCTTCTTTATTTACATCTATCCACTCCCCATCTGCATGCTTAATTAACCCGTGGTGAGTAGCAACATAAAAAGCATCTTCATGATGGGCATACTCAAGTCCATGGAGGTGAGAAAACTCTTCTACTTCACTTCCTGCAGTTTGACATCCCGCAAGGATACTTACGAAACCCGCTCCTAGTAACAACCATTTTTTCATTTTATTTCTCCTTTTGCTTAATGTTGACCATGACCGTCTCCATCAGCTGAGACAATCTCTAATTTTTCATCTAGTATTCCTTGTGTATTGAATGATATTGTATCAAAGGTACCTAGCAGATATCCATGATTATAAGGTCCTTCTGTTGGATCTTCCTGAAATTCAGGCTTTACTTGAGCCAAATAATTGTAAAGATCTTGAGTAAGTTCTCCTTCATCGAGCCAGATCATTGGAGCATGTTTGCCTAAATGGGCAAATGGTGCCGCTGCAATGGCGAGCTCTGGTGAGGCAGTCGAAGCAAACACTAAGCCGTGTCCAGGTTCTGTGATCCCCCACCCAAAACCAGTCTCCGTGTCTTTAAAAGAAGCCATTTCAATTGATTGACTGACCGCATTCTCACCTTCTATACGTACAACATCACCATACTCTTCTAGTGCGCTTACAACTGATTGATTAATCATTTCTTCTGGTCCTAACACATATATTTGGGCCGAACCTTCTCTTTGTGCTAAGGCTTCTTTTGTTTCTTCTGGAATCGTATCACTATTCACATACAAAAGTGATTCATTCATATGAGAAATCCAATTCGCTGCAGTGAGCGTATATTCTTTTGCAGTGTCTTCCATCGAACCAATGATGACTGCCTCTTCTACAGTATCAATTGTTTTTGAAAACTCTTCTTCTACCATTTGTGCGAACGCCGCTGGGTTGTTCTCGTTAATCGTTTTCACTTCAAATGCAGTTAATTTACTTCGTTCAGACTCGCTAAGCTCCCCGACAGCTAACACTTCAATTCCTTCATTATTACCTTTTGGATTTAGACGGTTTAATTCATTTAATACATCATCATTTATTTCCTCATCATAATAAAGAATAGGGCCGTCATTTGGATGATGTACTAAAGTTAAAGCAGCTAAAGAATACTGCCAATTATTAACTGGAGCTAAAATAACGGTGCCCGGTTGATTTTCCTCATGTGTAGAAGGCCAGATCATCTGAGATACATGAATAGACAATGTTATCGGATTATCTTCATTTAACCTTGTAATATTTTTTGTGTTTGATACGAGTAACTGTTCGGTTGCAGCCTCGTTAAATGAATGTGGTTCCTCTGCATCATCCGTTTTTTCACCTTGATTATTATGACTTTGATGGGCATCTTCATTGGAGTCGTCACTGTCCATTTGATCATGATCCATATCACCGTGATCCATTCCCTCATGTTCTATTTCTTCGTTCATATTCTCATCCATCTCTTGTTCCATAGCAGGCTCATGGTCCGTATGCGTTTCCTCGCTGCAGCCTGCTACAAATATGGAAGCACCTAATAAGGCAGATGCTAGAAAAGTTGCTTTTTTCATTATTTTCATCCTCTCTAAGTAGTTGATTATAATGTACAAGATAAATATTAAAATTTAATTAAGAACAAAAAAACACCTGAAGTTTTTCACTTCAGGTGCTTTCTGTTAGTCAAGATGATGCGTAATCATATTCAATTCATTAGCAGTTGTTGCAAGCTGATAGGCTGCATCATTAATCTCTTCAATAACATGAGCGATCTTCTTAATTTCTTGATCGACATTCCGGTTCTGTTCTTTCGTCGTTTCTGTTTGAGTGACAATACGGTCGAAAAATTCATTCGTACTAGATAAACCATTGGCACTATTTTTAACAAGTTCATCAATGGTAGACATATAGGACGATACAGAACCTATCCGTTCTTTTGTAGACACGATTAAGCCAGACACTTCACTTACGGACGCTTTCGTCTGCTCAGCAAGCTTTCTGACTTCACTTGCTACAACAGAAAAGCCTTTACCCATTTCTCCTGCACGGGCTGCCTCAATCGCTGCATTTAACGCAAGTAAATTCGTTTGATCAGCAATAGATTGGACAAGCCCTACAATATCATTAATTTTTTCTGAAACGTCTTTTAATAATTCCATTTCAGATGAAATTTTCTCCATGTATTGATCGACTTCTTTTACTTTTAAATACTGTTCTTGAAGCTTATCCTTTCCTTCTTTCGATAGGCTCTCCACTTGAGATGAGGCAGCTGTCCCCTCCGTGCTGTAACGATGCACATCTTCTGACTTTGCTTTCAACTCGTCAATCGACGCACTCGTTTCCTCTGAGATCGCTGCAAGCTCTTCAGCAGTCGTATTCACTTTCAACTGAAGCTCGTGGCGTTCTTCAAGATCTTTCTGGCGGTTACGCTCATTTTCATTTTCATAAGCCTCAAGTACGAGCTGCTGCTCAATATTTAAAATTTTGGATACAGAGAGCATTGCATCCAGACATTCAGAAGTATCCACCGCATGCTCTTTGATCATTACTGCAATCGATGTATACAAATCTTGAAATGCACACATATACCACTTCGGCTCAAGACCAATTACTACATGCGCATGAGCAATCCGATTTCTCTGCTCTATGTAAGCGGCATCCATTTTCCCAGCAAACATTTCCTCAATATGTCTCTTCAATGTTTTCTTTAGCCGGTCTACAGAGCTGTGATCTTCAATAATCGATGTAAGTGAAGGATTTTGATATAGATTTTTATAGAACTGATCGACAATCTCTTCAATATGCTCATGAATAAGCGGTTGGATTGCTCTAATTCGAACTAAATCTTCTTTTGTTAAATGAATCATTTTTAATTGGAGTGCCACTTCTGGTGATACATCTAGCACTACATCATCATAGGTAAGTGTATCCATTTCTTCTAATAATTCAGATTGCTTTTTACGTTGTTTAAATAACAGCTTCAACGTCACTCTCTCCCCTTATCACCCTTTTTTATATACCTACACTCATAAACATATAACAGACATTTTTCACATTACATTAGACCTAAACTTTATTCATCTTACACCATTCTTATCCATTTGGAAATAAGTCTTTTTAGCAATTTAATGAAAATAGTGATTGGACAGATCGATTGGTTTTGATTTAAGGGGAGAAGGTGTTAGTGGGAGGCGTACTTCTTCTCAAATAGAGTGCATTTTTCACGGGGGCTGGTGAGTGAACAATTAATACCAAAAGAGTTCAATGTGGGATTGCCGCTCCTGAAATAAACTACGCTGGGTTATTATTAGGTGAAGTGGTGATGTAGTGATAGATTCAAAATTTAAAGCACCGCAAACATGGGTTATAGCAGGCTCGCCGCTCCTGATCGATACTTCGATTTCCGTGTGGAGCTGGTGAGCTTCCTCGGGCTAAAGCCCTGTGGGATCTCACCCCTGCTCTAGTCCACACAGGAGTCTACGTATCGTTCATCCGCTAAAGTTATTGCGGAAGCTCCCGGTCCGCCCGCGGAAAGCGAGTACCTGCAGCGAAAATTACAACCATTGTGCAGTGACAGACCCTAGTAATTATTTCATCTGCATTCGAATGGCCCCGTCCAGCCTGATCACTTCCCCATTTAACATCGGGTTTGTAATAATATGCTGAACGAGATCGGCATACTCTTTCGGATGACCGAGTCTATTGGGGAATGGGGTCATTTGACCTAGTGATTGCTTAGCGGCCTCTGGAAGCGTAGCAAACATCGGCGTTTCAAATATTCCTGGTGCTACCGACATCACTCGGATGCCAAATGCGCTAAGCTCTCTAGCTAGAGGCAATGTCATGCTGACTACTCCACCTTTTGAGGCAGCATAGGCAGCTTGCCCAATTTGTCCGTCAAAAGCAGCAACAGATGCTGTATTAATAATGACTCCTCGCTCTCCTTCACGGTTCGGCTCATTCTCTTTCATCACCTCTGCTGCATGTTGAATCATTGAAAAAGTACCGATTAAATTCACCTGCATGACCTTTTGGAAGGTTTCGACCCCGTGAAGCCCTCTCTTACCTAGCACTTTTTTGGCGATTCCTACGCCTGCGCAATTGATGAGACCGTGCAACGTTTGAAAATGGGAAACAGCATGAGCGACTGCACTTTTTGCATCTTCATCGTTTGTCACATCTGTTTTGACAAATGTGACTGCTTCTCCTAGTTCAGTTACTAAGTCTTCGCCTTTCGTCGAATCTAGGTCCGCAATCACCGCTTGACCTCCATTTAAAACGATCATCCGTACTGTCGCCTCGCCAAGGCCTGATGCGCCTCCTGACACTAGAAACGTTTTGTTCTTTACTCTCATTTTCTCATGCCCCTCCTCTAAGTTAATTCATCGAGTTAATCCATCGAAAAGATCAGTCTAGTCGTTCAATAATCGTCGCATTCGCCATTCCAAAACCTTCACAAATGGCTTGCAGGCCGTAGCGTCCTCCTGTACGTTCAAGCTCATGGAGCAAAGTCGTCATCACACGAGCACCGCTTGCTCCAAGCGGGTGGCCAAGAGCTATCGCTCCACCGTTAGGGTTTAGTTTATTTAAGTCCGCCCCTACTTCCTTCGCCCAAATAAGCGGCACGGGAGCGAAGGCTTCATTTACTTCATAAAGGTCCATGTCCTCAATCGTTAAGCCCGCTTTCTTTAATACTTTTTGCGTAGCTGGGATTGGTCCGGTCAGCATAAGTGTTGGATCAGAGCCGACTACGCTCCGTGCTGTAATTTTACAGCGTGGTTTAAGACCTAAAGCCTCTGCTTTTTCACGTGACATGAGTAGAATTGCTGCCGCCCCGTCGCTCATTTGACTTGCATTTCCCGCTGTAATGGTGCCGCCCTCTTCTTTGAACACTGTTTTTAAAGATTGCAATGCTTCAAGTGTTGTATCTGCTCTTGGGCCTTCATCTTTTGTCAGCTCAATAACTGATCCGTCTTCTGCCGTATACTGAATCGGCATCACTTCACGGTCGAAATGGCCAGCTTCCCAAGCACTTACTGCTTTTTTATGACTGTTTAACGAGAACTGATCCAATTCTTCTTTTGTTAATTCCCATTTTTCGACCATCCGTTCACATGATACTCCCTGATGAAGGAGTTCATATTTGTCGCTTAGCTTTTTACTGTAAGAGCTTCCTTGAACATTTGAAAACATTGGAACCCGCGTCATATGCTCAACTCCGGCTGCAACGACGACATCCATATCACCGCTAGCAATCGCTTGCGCAGCAAAATGAACGGCTTGCTGGCTTGAGCCGCATTGACGGTCGATCGTCACACCAGGTACTTCAATCGGATAGCCTGCAATAAGCGCTGCCAGCCGTGCAATATCTGGTGCCTGCTCTCCTACTTGCGACACACAGCCGGCAATTACATCTTCAATTTCTGCCGGATCAATGTTCGTCCGCTCAACAAGCTCTTTTAAAGGCAGCGCCAATAGTTCATCTGCACGGAGGTTTGATAAGGCACCTTTTCTTTTTCCTAGGGGAGTTCTTACTGCTTCTACAATAACTACTTCTCTCATATTGATCGTTCCTTTCTTTTGTTAGGTTGGTTAGCTGGTGATGTGCGAATTCTTGCTCTCTCTTCTGTAAGCATCTCAATCAGCCCTCGTTCATGAATAAGCGGCGAAGACACCGCCTCGTTTATGGTCAGGACTGGGGACAAGCAGCAATCGACTTTCTTAGCAAATTGCGTCCATTCATCTAACGTCCTGCTTTTAAACAGAGCAGTGACTTCACTTGCAATTGAATGCACCTCATCCCGCCGGTCTTGTCCTCTATGTCTCCAGTTCGGCTGGTGAACAGCTGTACAAAAGTTACTCCAAAATTTCTGCTCAAGCGCCCCTATTGCCATATAGCGCCCGTCCTTCGTCTCATAAATGGAATAACATACATACTGACCGTTCAGTTCATCTACTCCGTCAGTACGTCCAGTTTCCCGGTAAATTAACTCATGGGCACCAAGCATTGAAAATAAGGCATCGACAAGACTGATATCTACATATTGCCCGTATCCATTCACACCGCGGCTGACTAGGGCCGCAAGAATTTGCTCAGAAGCATACATTCCGCCCATATAATCGGCAAATTGAATATGGGGATGAACAGGCTTCTCATTTTCATCAGATAACAAAGATAATATCCCGCTCTCTGCCATGTAATTAATATCATGGCTGCCAAACCCGCTTTGATGATCTGTATGCTGCCCGTAGCCAGAGATTGAACAATATATTAAGCCAGGATTCATTTCTTTCAGCCGTTCGAAATGAAGGCCGAATTTCTCCATCACACCAGGCCTGAATGACTCAATTACAACATCCGCATTCTTAATGAGCTGCAGGGCTCTTTCTTGATTTGCGGGGTCCTTTAAATTAAGGTGAATCGATTGTTTATTCCAGTTCGTTGCGGCATAAATAACTCCCACGCTTTCATGCATCGTAGACAGGTGCCGGGCAGGATCACCATGCGGAGGTTCTACTTTAATTACTTGTGCCCCCATGTTTCCAAGCCGTAAAGAGGCAAAAGGACCAGGGAGATAATTTGTGAAATCAATGATTTTTATTGAATCAAGTATTCCTTGTTTAGACAGAACCATCTCTATAACCCCATTTTTTTCGCGATGATCGTTTTCATAATTTCATTCGTCCCTGCATAAATTGCTGACACAGGAATATCTCTAGAACGCCTTGCTACTTCATACTCTTCCATGTATCCATATCCTCCGTGCAGCTGGACACACGTACTGACTGTCTCTTTCGCAAGATCAGTAAGCCACCACTTTGCCATAGACACTTCTTTAACCACATCCTCGCCTCTCATATGCCGCTCTACTAAGGAGTGAAGGAAGGTACGGCCAATTTCCCCTTTTGTTGCTAGTTCAACTAAAGTAAATTGATTATGTTGAAACGATCCGACCGGTTTTCCAAATGCTTTTCTTTCCTTTACATACGTAAGAGTAGAATCAAGCGTCACTTCAGCTGCTGTAACGGCTGCGATCGCTACGATCAGCCTCTCCTGTTGCAGCTGCTCCATTAAGTAGTAGAAACCCTTCCCGGCCTCTCCTAATAGATTTTCCTTTGGTACACGGACATCTTCAAATGTGAGTTCAAGTGTGTCTTGAGATCTGAGTCCGACCTTATCGAGTTTTTTCCCTTTAATGAATCCTTCAGAATTTCCATCTACGACTAAAAGACTGATTCCTGCTCTAGCTGGCTCTGCTTTTGGATCTGTTTTACAAACGACGACAAATAGATCCCCGTGGAGGCCATTTGAGATAAACGTTTTAGAGCCATTTAATACATAGGAATCCCCATCTAATATTGCGGTTGTTTTAATTGCCTGAAGGTCAGAACCTGTCCCTGGTTCTGTCATCGCAACGGCTGTCACTGCCTCCCCTGTAGCACACTTAGGCAGCCAGCGCTTCTTTTGCTCTTCATTACCGTAATGCCATAAATAAGGAACAACCACATCATTATGCAATGGAACTCCTACTAGACTTGAACCAATGCGTTCTAGTTCTTCGATTAGGACAAAGGAGTAGCCAAAATCAGCTCCCATTCCGCCGTACTCTTCAGGAAGCCATGGACATAAAAGTCCTTCTTTACCAAGCTTGTACCAAATATCCCTAGGAATGAGTCCATCCTTCTCCCATTTTTCATAATGAGGTTTGATCTCTTTTTCTAGGAAACTCCGAACCGCTTTACGAAAAATCATATGCTCTTCTTTTAAAAAAGATGCTGTACCCATGCATATCCCCCTTTAAAACGCTTTCATTTCTACTTAACTTACTACCTTATCGCTATTACTTTATGCAACGTTCACCTTTCTCATTAACATAATATTCTTACTACTATACTTTTACATTCGTCTAGTAAACAGGTTTTTCCTGCTTATTCAACAAAAATCCCCCATGAATGATAATTCACTCACGGGGGTATATAGTTTTGAAGTTATACATGTTGAATATACCATTCTATCGTTTCCCTCAAGCCCTTATATACATCTACTTTAGGGTTATACCCTAAAATCTTCTGTGCTTTTGATATATCAGCTTTTGATTGTAAGATATCCCCTTCTCTTGAAGGACCATAGATTGGTTTAATTTCTTTGCCAAGTAGAGAGCTCACATAGAGATATAGTTCATTTATAGAAATATTTGTACCATATGCAATATTAAAACTTTCACCATTAGCTGTATCTGTTGATAAACAAGATAATAAATTTGCTTCTATGACATTATCAATGTAGGTGAAATCTCTAGTTTGTGTTCCATCTCCATTAATTTTAGGAGCTTTATTTTCTAGTAAATATTTAATAAATATAGGGATGACTGCTGCATATGTTGAGTGTGGATCTTGCCTCTTACCAAAGACATTAAAATATCTTAAACCAATTGTCTGAAGACCAAACAAATCAAAATAGTTCTTTGCATAAAGTTCGTTGACTTTCTTTGTGATTGCATAAGGAGAAAGAGGGTTCCCTTCATTTCCTTCAACTTTGGGCAATCTAATATCATCACCGTAAACAGATGAGGAAGATGCATAGACAAACTTATTTATGTTATTTCGTTTTGAAGCCTCTAACATATTTAATGTACCGTGTATATTAATTCGATCATATATTAAAGGTATTTTTATTGACCTTGGTACAGACCCCCAAGCAGCCTGATGTAAGACAAAATCAATATTCTCTGTTGCTTTCAAACACACATTAAAATCCTCAATTGTCCCATTAATAAATTCTATATCAAATTTTGATTTTAGGTAGTCTATATTCTCTATTCTTCCATTTGAATAATCATCTAAAACCCTAACTTCAAAACCATTATTTAAAAGAAATTCTGCAATATTACTTCCAATAAAACCAGCACCACCAGTGACTAAGAAACGCGCACTTTTATTAAACCTTTTAATATCCATCTCTCACTCCAGTTTATATAACGACATATAATGGTTTTTACCCTACAAATAAAGAACCACCTATATCGATAGTTTATGAAAGCAAGAAGATTTAGTGACTATTAATAACCTTTAAAAAAATTTTAGGTCTTTGTATGTAAGACAAATTTTCAGTGATAATCTTTAACGAATATATTTGGCATTTAAAAGATATTGCAATCTCTAAAAAATTTGTTTATTAATCTGTTGCACAAAAATATCAATTAAAGGGATCTAGCATTTTCCTAATCCTAGCAAACTAGCCAAGTACTTATCTTTAGAGGCAGCAATTACCGCTATACTTACATAGTAAACCTTTTTATTATAGATTTATGAGACATTTCAAACGATTTACCTCACTCTTTTTATTGTCCGTTGCCCTAGTCTTTGGTTTTGGTGGAACAGATGCCGAAGCTTCTACCACACACACTGTTTCACAAGGAGATACGATGTGGAAAATTGCTGTTCGCTATCAAGTGGGCGTAACAGAAATCATCCAAGCAAACCCGCAAGTATCTAATCCTAATGTGATCTATCCTGGCCAGCGCCTAACAATCCCTAGCGCATCAAGCTTTGTATCAATGGAAGAAGAAGTGATTCGTCTTGTGAACCAAGAACGTGCAAAACACGGCTTAAATCCACTACAAAGCAACTGGGAATTATCACGTGTTGCTAGATTCAAGTCAGAGGATATGCGTGATAAAAACTACTTCAGCCATACATCACCAACATACGGAAGTCCGCATCAAATGATCCGTAATTTCGGGATTACATACCGCGCTTCAGGTGAAAACATCGCTGCTGGTCAAACTTCTGCACAGGCTGTGTTCAATGCTTGGATGAACAGCACAGGCCACCGTCAGAATATTCTTTCTTCAAACTATACACACATTGGTGTAGGTTATGCAAAAGGAGGTTCGTACGGTCACTATTGGACACAAATGTTCATTGGCCGCTAAAAGCGAGGGGATTCCCCTCGCTTTTTTTGTTGCTTAATCATCTCGCTTCTCATCGAAACTAAAAAAGGCTAAGATCATAGGTAAGGAGTGATTACTATATGATTATGTGGCTTCTTCTATTTACTTGCCTTTTTTGGCTGATCATTTTAATAGATGCAGCGATTGGAATGAGAAAGATTGATCGATTAGAAGATGTAAGTGTGGAAATGTTCGATGACGCTCCCCTTATATCCATTATTATTGCTGCTAGAAATGAAGAAACAGGTATATCTGCTAGTCTCTATTCACAGCTAAAACAAAGCTACCCAGCACTAGAATGGATCGTCGTGAATGACCGTTCTACAGACCTTACCCGCGAGCATATTGAATCTATTCGTAAAACAGATGCGAGAATAACCCCTATCCATATAGAGGAGCTTCCACAAGGCTGGCTTGGTAAAAATCATGCGCTGTATCAGGGGTACAAAAAAGCAAAAGGAGTCTATCTTTTATTTACGGATGCAGATATTATCTATCAGCCTGATACAATTGAAAAGGCGATGAACTACGTGAAGAAAAACGATATCGATCATCTCACGCTTGCACCGAACATGAATGTGAAACGATTTTGGCCTAAGGCGTTTATTTCGTTTTTCTTATTTGGATTTTCCTTCTTTAAAAGACCGTGGATGGCCAATGTTGATTCAAGTAAATCCGCCATCGGGATTGGTGCTTTTAATTTAGTTTCAAAGAAGGCTTACGAATCAATCGGTGGTCATCAAGCAATTAAAGAGCGGCCTGACGATGATTTGATGCTTGGGGTCCTTTTGAAACAAAAAAGATATAAGCAGAGGATGGTCACGGCGCTCAATCACCTCGAAGTAGAATGGTATGCGACTTTAAAAGAGGCATTTGTAGGCCTTGAGAAAAACACATTAGCAGGACTCTATTATCGATATTCCATGGTCGCTCTTGCAGTAAGCGGTGTATTTATCACCCATGTTTTCCCATTATTTACCTTATTTTCAAACTCTGAACTCGTCCGTATGTTATCTATTCTTAGTATCGTGTTGATTGCTAGTGTGTACATGCAGACCGTTCATAAGATGACAAAAGGGGCCCTTAAGTCTCTTCCTGTCCTCCCCGTTACTGCTCTTCTTTTTATTTACTGTATTGCCCGTGCCGCCTTTCTTACTGCCTATCGGGGCGGGATTGTATGGAGAGGAACGTTCTATTCGATCAAAGAGCTTCGTCAAAAAAACTAGCCGTGCAATTAACGCATGGCTAGTTTACTTTACGTCTATAAAACTTTCGATCGACATGCACAATTGGGAATGACGAGGGCAAATCTGACTTTGTGATCTCTTCAAAATGATTCTTCTCATAGAACCGATGTGCCGCCTTAAATTCGTTTGTGGTTCCAAGATAGATTACGTCAAATTCGTTCGCTTTTGCCCATTCAAGTGCATACTCTAAAAGCCTGGCTGCAATGTTGTAACGAGATCCTCTATACTCTTTTTTTACAAACATTTTTCTAAGGGCCAACACCCCGTCTTCTACTTTAAGAAAACTGACCGTCCCTACCACTTCATCTTCAATAGCAGCTGTCCAAAAATTCCCGCCTTCTTTGATGTAATGGCTATAGATATCTAATAAATCTGGCTGGTCAGCCGCGGTAATGGCAACTCCATATTCATCTTGCTGAATCGGTAAAATTAAGTTTAAAATCTGTTCTTTATTCTTTTCTTCGTATCCCTTGATGTCTACACTCATGTTCTATCTGCTCCCCTTACACATTTACTCTTTCTAAATTCTTACATTTTACTATGTAAGCTGCTGTTTTCATAGTCTTTTATAGGATTTTTCTGCTATGTTCGTTATACTAGCAACATATAGCTTTAAAAAAGGAGTCATTAAGATGAACAAAAAAGAGATAGAAGATAAGATTATTGGACAATATCAACAAGAAGAAAGCATGATGATCCTCGTCTTTGCACAGTGGTGTGTCAATCACGACCTAGACCCTGCTGACCTTTATAAGCGTGCTTACCCAAATCAAGGAGATAATCCAGCCCTTAAGCATGCCTTAGAATTAACAGTACCTAAAGAAGAAGCAGGTGAAGTAGATGATCAGACCTTGCTTGGAGTACTCTCTTTATTCGGCAATGATGATTTAGCCTTTGTCGTTACCGAAGAAATGAATAACTTAAAGAAACGCAAATAGACAGCTATTTGCGTTTTTTGTCGAGTGAATGACATGCCTCCATCCTCTTCTTCGGAATATAATAAGGAAGAAAACACCATTACTTCAAGTGAAGGGGACTAAATCCATGAAGCTCAAACGCCTTCTCTATGTAAACATCCTCCTTATCACCTGCTTACTCATCTTTTCCCTGTATCAAATGTATGTCGTAACCTCAGTCAAAGCGGCACTGTACCATGTTCAAAATGAGCTGCAAAACACTCAGTCAGAACTGTCTTATCTGCATTCTGAACTCTTCTCATTAAGCGAAGATACTAATTGGCTGTCATACACGGACTATACAGCAGCCTACCCTGAAACATATGGGCCTCCTGTTACGATTACGATAAGCTGGTCTTTTTCAGAAAATGAATCTGAGTCCTCGGTCTTTTTAAGAAGCAGAGCCGTGGGTGAGTCTGAATGGCACACAGTAGATGCAATCCAATCAGATGAGCTCTTTTATGAAGCAAGCTTTGATGTCCTACCTAACCTAGAATATGAATACCAAGTTGTGTCAAAGGGAGCCATAACCAGAAGTTCTGATATTGACTATGTGCCTGCTGACCTTTACCGACCGCAGCCGTTAACCATGGAGTTTAGCTCTTATACTCATACAAATAATGATATCCTCTCAGCTTACGAGGCAGCGTTTTCTATACCTGCTAATCAGCCAGACTATTTCAAAGCAACCAAAGCCCAGGCCATTGTGACCGATAAAGACGGAGAGATTTCAAAGGTGCCGCTTACTAAGAATAAGAATGGAAGCTTAGAACAATGGACTCTTCAGATTAGCGGACTGCAAATAAGAGAAATTAAATTAGAGGTTACGTACGGAAATAGCAAAAGACATACACGGATGATTTATCCGTATGAAGACTATGAATTTGACCATTTTTATGATTGAAGCATCTCTAATATTTCATAGCGCAATTGTAATTTAATGTTAAAACAGGCGTGGAAGACAAAAATTCTTAGGGGGACGTTTCTTGGAGGAGAAAAAAACAAGGTTATCAGTGACAGGCGCAATCGTTCTATTAAGTATTACGATATTATTTTCTTCATGTAATATATCAAGTGCAATTAGAGACACTCAACCAAACTACACAGGCAATGACACGTATTATTATGAATTAGATTATGAATTAAACAGATTCAATGAGAATTTTGAAGAACTTATAAAAACCCTTCAAGAGAATAATGAGCGTGAATAATAAGCTTTGGGTAAAAGAGATGAGTAAAGGAAAAGCTGGGAAGAAAAACACATCATATTCCTATAGTAGTTATTGATTTACGCTGCAGGTACTCGCTTTCCGCGGGCGGTCCGGAAGCCTCCTCGTCGCTTTGCTCCTGTGGGGTCTTCCCTGGCCACGCACATCCCGCAGGAGTCTCGCACCTTCCGCTCCAATCAACGGAGTGAGGAAATTGATAAGTGGGACCTCTCATTTATACTAGTCTTTAAAACAAAATTACATCCTAAGTTGCAGATAAGAACAATGTTGTTTTGAACTGACTCGTAATTACATCATTCCACTAAATATCTCTACAAAGGAATAATCCAGCGGATGAAATATACGTAGACTTCTGCAGGGACTAGAGCAGGAGTGAGATCCCGGAGGGCAATAGCCCGAGGAAGCTCACTAGCTCCCCGCGAAAAGCGAAGTATATTTCAGGAGCGGAATACTTCAGCGCCTTTGTCATGTTTTACTCCCCACATAATTTTTGTGTCTCGACCTCGTCATAATATGCTTATTGTTCTTAGTAGCGCTCCTAAGCTTTAAAAGAAATCATAAAAGTAAGGTGTTGATTGTGGGATGAGTAGCTCTAGCTGATTTAGCTGTTCGTCTGTTGCATCAAGCAGGCCGGATGCGTTTAACTCAGCCGGACGCTTGTAGCCAAAGCAAAGTGCTGCCAGCGATTGAACCGTTAACGTGACACCCTCTTTAATCGGCTTTTGTGATTTAACGCCTTTTTTATTGAATAGAAATGATTGATTATTCCACTCGGCAAATGAATCAGTTACATGGATAGTAAGCGGTTCTGCTAACTTAGTGTGATCCCACTCATAGTTTGCGATAAATGCTTCCACATCAACAATCCTCACCATAAAGTAAGGCTTCACTTCAGCTTTTACTCTTGGTTCATCTAACGCAAAAAAGAGCGGTTCTCTCTCATGAGTAGTGAGGCTCACTTCCTCTACCATCGAATCATGCTGGCATATATAATTCCATAACCCCGTTCTTGCTTCTGCATTAAGAGCTATAAATTCTTCAACGTCCATCTTTGAGTCCTTCACTGTATAAAGAAGATAACCTTTTGGACTTGTTGCTTTATCGTAATACACAGCGATATTCATATCCTTTACAACCGTTTTCCACCAGTACGACTCTCGGATCAGCATACCTGAGAATTGGCTCGCATAGGTATTGTATACTTCAGTTAGGTCGGGATGCTCTTCCTCTGTGGTGAATCGTTTGATGCTCCCAGCAGTATTGCCGATCCTTTTGAGGTCACTCTTTTTAAGGGTGGTCATTAGACGGTTTGTGAAAAGCTCCCACCCGTATGTTCGATAAAACGGAACTGAAAAAGGATGAAGCATCGAGATCGTCAAGCCTTTTTCTCTCATCTCACAAAGAGAGTGATGCAGCAGTGCCTTCACATGGCCGCTTCTGCGATATTCAGGATATGTTGCAACCCCGGCTACCCCTCCCATCTTCCACTTGTTACCTTGCAAATAGATATGATGCGGAAGAAGATGAAGCTTTGAGGCCAGCTTTTCCTCCTCATTAATTCCATATACAATATGATGATGGTTCATCCTTTGCTTTAATTCCTCTATTCGTTCCTTTGATACTTTATATTGAAAGGCATATTCTGATAAATTAATAGCTTCTATATATTGCTCACTTTGTATAATCTTAATGTTCATTCTTAATCCTCCGCTGGTTAAATTATGCCGTACCCTTACTGATTCGAGATGCAGCCTCTCAATTCCTCTTAGCTTTACCAAGTCCTGCCCTTGCAAGAATAGACAACATTCCGTTATAGTAAACTAGCACAACAGTAAAGTAGCATAATAGTAAAGTAGCATAATAGTAAAGTACGAAAGGATTTTTCATCATGACTGATATAAATAAAGAGTATAAAATGATTGTCCTAGATTTAGATGATACGTTGCTTAGAGATAACCACACGATCTCCAGCCGTACGAAAGAAGCATTAATGCAGGCACAGAAAAACGGCGTAAAAGTCGTACTTGCTTCAGGCAGACCAACATACGGGATGGTTCCTATTGCTAACGAGTTAAAACTTGCTGATTACGGAAGCTTTATTCTATCGTTTAACGGAGCTAAAATCATTAACTCCAAAACGAATGAAGAAATGTACAGTAGCACATTATCTCCCGAACAGCTCCATGAGTTGTATCATGTCAGCCAGCGTGAAAATGTCGGGATCCACACATATATGGAAAATGACATTGTTACGGAAGCTAATAACGAATATACGATGATCGAAGGCGAAATTACAGGAATGCCAGTAATTGAAGTCGAGCGTTTTGTTGATGCGGTTGATGAACCTTGTGTAAAAGCATTAATGGTCGGTCATCCCGATCGTTTAGTAGAGGTAGAAAAGAAGCTTCAAGAAGAGTTTCGCGGCCAGCTTAGCGTGATGCGCTCAAAGCCTTATTTTCTTGAATTTACAGAAGATGGTGTGACAAAAGGAGCGAGCTTGCACAGCTTGATCACAAAGCTTGGAATTAAGCAAGAAGAGGTTATCGCAATGGGCGACAGCTACAATGATCAGACGATGATTGAGTTTGCAGGCCTTGGTGTCGCAATGGGCAATGCCCCTGATGACATTAAAGAGATTGCCGATTATGTAACAGACACGAATATGAATGACGGTGTAGCTAAAGTAGTTGAAGAGTTTGTACTTAATAAGGTTACCAAATAAATAGGTTTATTATAGAGGCTGCCACAATTCATGCGGCCGGCCTCTTTTTCATTTCAATCTAATCAGCGCAATAACTCTCTGAATAGCGACAATTCCGCGTAACACTGACACATAGAATGTTTGAATAGGTGCAATACGTTGGGAGTGACGCAATTAAGTAAGGAACCAGCACGAAAGGACAAGAGATAGGCACAATCCCCTCTGCAACCTACATATAAAACGCTTAAAACCATACAATTGTTTGATAGTTCACTAGACTATTAGCGTTGCCCTGCCTCTTCATTCACATCCTTTCACCTAAAATTAGGCATTCCTTGTTTCCTTCACAAAAGGATGATGTATAATAGAGGACGTATTAAGAAGAAGAAACTTATTTCGGAAAGTGAGTGTTCACGATGGGTCGTAAATGGAACAATATTAAAGAGAAAAAAGCGGCAAAAGATAAAAATACGAGCCGAATCTATGCAAAATTCGGCCGTGAAATTTATGTGGTAGCTAGACAAGGCGAGCCTGACCCGGAATTAAATCAGGCATTGAAATTTGTTCTTGAGCGTGCTAAAACGTACAATGTTCCAAAACATATTATTGAACGCGCGATCGAAAAAGCAAAAGGCGGAACAGAAGAAAACTTTGATGAGCTTCGTTATGAAGGCTTCGGCCCGAGCGGCTCGATGATTATCGTTGACGCCCTGACAAATAATGTAAACCGCACCGTAGCTGAAGTTCGTGCAGCTTTCAGCAAAAACAGCGGAAATATGGGTGTAAGCGGCTCGGTTGCGTATATGTTTGATGAGACAGCTGTTATTGGGTTAGAAGGTAAAACGGCTGATGAAGCTCTTGAACTATTAATGGAAGCAGATGTAGATGTGCGTGATATCATTGAAGAAGACGAGTCAGTCATTACATATGCAGCACCTGATCAATTCCACGCTGTACTTGAAGCCTTCAAACAAGCAGGAGTTGAAGACTTTACTGTCACTGAGATTACGATGCTTGCGCAAAGTGAAGTTGAACTGACTGGTGATGATCTAGTTCAATTTGAAAAGATTATTGACACATTAGAAGATTTAGAAGATGTACAGCATGTCCACCATAATGTGGATCTAGTTGAATAAGGATAAAAAACCACGCAGCTGCGTGGTTTTTCTTATATATTAAGTTCTAAGCCAATTGGACAGTGGTCGCTTCCTAAAACCTCAGCATAGATCGATGCTTCGTTAATCTTTTCTTTTAGCTGATTAGAGACAATGAAATAGTCGATCCGCCAGCCAATATTTCTTGCACGGACATCTCTCATATAAGACCACCATGTAAACGCATCTGTCCGCTCAGGATATAAATAACGGAAACTATCAATAAAACCAGATTCTAAGAGAGTCGTCATTTTTCCCCTCTCTTCTAGAGTAAACCCAGAATTGCCGAGATTTGATCTGGCATTTTTCAAGTCAACCTCGGCATGGGCAACATTTAAGTCTCCGCAGTAGACAACGGGTTTATACCGATCGAGATCTAGAAGATACTCTTTTAATGCATCCTCCCATTCCAGCCTTTCTGACAAACGAGATAAATCACGTTTTGCATTAATCGTATACACATTAACTAAATAAAACGAATCAAACTCCAAAGTGATAATGCGGCCCTCATCCTCTGATTCTAGCTCACCTACTCCGTACCTTACGGAGATCGGCTTTTGTTTCGTGAATACAGCCGTGCCGGAATACCCCTTCTTCAATGCATAATTCCAAAATTGATGATAGCCGTCAAGCTCTAATTCAATCTGTCCCTCCTGAAGCTTCGTCTCTTGCAGGCAGAAGATATCTGCATTCTGCTCATGAAAAAAATCAAGAAATCCTTTTTTCACACAAGCTCGCAGGCCATTTACGTTCCATGAAATCAACTTCATTTCTACTCACAATCTCCCTTTCTATACGATCGATTAAATCTACCTTTTAAATCCTAGCATATTTTAAGACCGAATAGAATGAGAGTGACTTGCTTAAGCTTTTTCTTCTCCGCACCAATCAATGATCGTGTGCACAATCACTTCAGCACAAGAGAAGACCTTTTCAAGTTCAATATATTCGTTAGGGAAATGTGCTTTCTCTGTTACACCTGGACCAAATACAACCGTTGGAATGCTGCCAATTTCAGTTAAGAGGCCTCCATCTGTGCCCCATGGTGAGGCCTCAATCACAGGCGGAGCCCCGATTACTTCTATATATTTATCCCCAAGTAACTGCATAAATGAATGATTTGGATCAAGTGAGCCAGGAAGCCATCTGGCCCCGAACCACTCAAGGGTTACTGGAAACTCTTCGAACCAAGGATCTTTCTCGGCAAGCCTTCGGATCCATTGCTTCATTTCTTCTTTCGCCTCCTCAATCGTCTCCTCAGGCGACACTCCAAATCTGCCTTCCACCGTCACTAGATCAGGTACAGAAGACGGCCAGTCTCCTCCTTGAATTTTGCCTATATTGATTGGAATAGGAATAGGAATCGTTTGATATAACGGGTCCGTAATACGGTCGTTTCGAATCTTCTCCAGCTCTTTTATATGATTAATAACGGTCATGCTTTTTTCAATCGCGCTGACTCCTTCATACCTCGTGCCGCCGTGGGCAGATAAGCCTTTTACATGCAGCTTAAACCACATCGAGCCTTGCTGCTTAGGGAAAAACTTCATATTGGTAGGTTCCGGAATAATCGCTGCATCTGCTTTGTAGCCGCGCAAAAGAGCAGCAAGTGTCCCCGTTCCTCCACTCTCTTCTTCGATGACACTTTGAAAAATGACATCCCCTCTTAAAGAGATATTCGCTTCTTGGATGGCTTGAATGGCTAGCAGGAGGGCAACATTGCCGCCCTTCATATCCGTCACACCACGCCCGTACATCTTCCCGTCTTTCACAACACCGCTGAATGGGTGGTCACTCCATTGCGTGACATCTCCTGCAGGTACAACGTCAATATGTCCATTAAGAATAATGGACCTGCCGCCCCCCGTTCCCTTCAACACCCCGACTACATTCGGGCTGCCTCTGAACTCTGTTCTAGATGACGCAAAATAACGATGGCTTGTAATTTCCTTTGCATCAGGTTCCCACACATCTACTTCAAGTCCCATCTGCTGCAGTGTTTCAATGACGAGACTTTGAGCCCCTCGTTCATTCCCTTGAGTGCTTTCTGCTTGAACAAAAACTCTAAGCAAATGAATGATCTCGTTCTTTTTTGAATCAATACTTTGTTTAATCACTTGAGCCTTATTGATAGATGGCTTCATGAATGTTCCTCCTTCCTCGGGTCAAGGACTTTAACCCTATCAGCGATCGTAAGCTCTGCGCCTGTTGCAGCTATCACTTCTTCTATCGTGTGGGGAGCGATAACCTCTTTTAATAGGAGACCAGAAGACGTCACTTCAATCACTGCCATATCAGTAATAATCAATGATACACATCGCCTTGCGGTAAGCGGGAAGGAGCATTGCTTCACAATTTTCGGCTCACCGTCCTTATTCAAATGATTCATCAACACAACAACTTTTTTTGCTTTTTGCGCAAGCTCCATCGCTCCGCCAATTCCTGGCACTCTTTTTCCAGGAACAATCCAATTGGCAAGGTCTCCGTCTTCGCTGACTTCAAGACCGCCAAGGAAGGTCATATCGAGATAGCCTGAACGAATAATTCCAAAAGCAATCGCGCTGTCAAAATAAGAAGCTCCGCGAACCGTCGTTACCGGATAGCCTGCCGCATTACATAAAGTAGGGTCTTCTTCTCCTTTTCTTGGTGATGGCCCCATCCCAAGCACCCCGTTCTCGGCATGAAATAGAACCTCTACTTCCTTTGAAATATGATTTGGTATGAGCGAAGGGATGCCGATGCCAAGGTTAACGATCATGCCTGATTGTATTTCTTTAGCCGCACGATTGGCCATTTGATTTCTGATATCTACTCCCATACCCACTTCCAATCGACCCCCTCGGTCTTAATAATGAGGTCCACAAAAATACCAGGAGTTGTAATTTCCTCTGGCGCCAGCTCTCCTGGTTCTACAATCTCCTCTACTTCGGCTATTGTAAATGTACCAGCCATTGCGACGAGCGGATTTGTGTTGCGGGCACTCGTTTCATAAATAAGGTTGCCAAATGTATCTGCTTTTTTGGCATATACAATGGAAACATCTGCTGTTAAGGCTGTTTCAAGTAAGTATTCTTTATTATTTAAGGTGACTTTCTCTTTTCCTTCTTCAATCATGCTGCCAAGACCGACATCGGTTAAAAATGCTGGAATGCCGACACCGCCGGCTCTGATCCGTTCAGCTAACGTTCCTTGTGGAGAGAATTCAACTTCTAATTCGCCTTCTGTCATCAACTGACCTGCCACTGGATTGGAGCCAATATGGGAAGCAATCAACTTTTTTGCTTGTTTATTTTTAATAATTTGTCCGATTCCAATATGCGGAAAGGCCGAATCATTCCCTATTAAGGTAAGATCCTTCACGCCTTTTTCTAACATCCCGCGAATAATGGTCGGCGGATTTCCGATTCCTCCGAATCCGCCAAACATCACAGTTGAGCCATCGTGAATCACAGACAGGGCATCTGATAAGGTACCTATTTTATTTAACGACCTTTTGGCCTCCATCTCCACTCCTCCCATCTTATCTCAGCTAGGCATTTCTAGTAGAACCTGCTCTATCGATTGTTTTAACCGGTGAACAATCTCATCTATTTCATCTTTAGTAGTAATTAAAGGAGGAGAAATGATTACAGCATCACCGTCCCCTTTTGACCGTGCTGTGCCAGCCGGGTAGATTAATAATCCATTGTCTTGTGCGGCTTTAACCAGCTTCTGTGTAAACCCTAATTGGCTGTCAAACGGCTTTTTTGACCAACGGTGCTGTACAAATTCAATGCCGACCATCATTCCCGCACCACGTACGTCTCCAATACATGCGAAGTGGTTAAACAGCGACTTTAATTTTGTTTTCAAATATGTCCCATTTTCTTTTGATCTCTCAATCAGACCATGCTTCCTTACATAGCGCAAAACTGCTAAGGCCGTTGCGGCAGATTGCGGATTGGCACTATATGTGTGTCCGCTCATGATGAAATTGGAGCCGTTTTTAATCGGCTCGAGAACCGTCTCCGTACATAAGGCCGCAGCCATCGGGGTGTAGCCAGCACTTAACCCCTTTCCTAATGCAATAATGTCAGGCAATACGTTCCAATGATTGATACCAAGAGGTGTACCGCATCTCGCAATTCCGGTCATCACTTCATCTGCGATAAACAAAATGTCATTCTCCCGGCAAATCTCCATGATCCGCTCGTAATAGCCAGGAGGCGGAACAATCGCTGCCCCAGCCGCTCCGATAATCGGCTCAGCGATAAAAGCTGCGATATGCTCTGCACCATTTTTTTCAATTGCCGTAATAAGATCCTCTGCACATTTTAAATGACAAGCAGGATACGTTTCACCGAATGGACACCTGTAGCACGCGGGAGGGGCGACAACTGGATAATCGGCTAATAAGCTGTGAAACCGCTCGCGCCGCTTTTTATGACCAGACATTGACAGTGCTCCGATCGTAATTCCATGGTAACTGGTCCAGCGGGAGATAATTTTATTTTTTTGAGGCAGCCCCCTCTCTTGAAAATGCTGAATCGCTATTTTCATCGCTGTTTCTGTTGCCTCTGAGCCGCTGTTAACAAAAAACGTATAATAATCCTCGTCTCCACCTGCCCATTCATTCAACTCACGCGCAAGCTCCTCTACAGCATCTGAGGTAAATTGAGACCGGTACACAAAAGAGACTTTCTTTGCCTGCTCATTCATCGCTTCAATAATCTCCGCGTTGCCGTGTCCAATGCTTGCAGTCACAGCACCTGAGGCGGCATCGATATAAGCTTTTCCGTCCTTATCATATAAATAGATGCCCTCACCGTGTGAAATGACTGGATAATTTTCATCTAACAACGGTTTAATGACAAGCGACTGATCTTTTTTCACAAACCTCCCCACCCCTCCGCACACTCGTTGCTGCTGCCATTTTTAAAAACGGAAGTAATTACGTTTTAACAATTTCGGCTCTGCCATAAGTGCTTTATAAGAGATACAGTTCGGTACATTTTTGATATTGATTAATACAAGGTGGTCTTCAAGTTCTTCAATTAATTGATCATCCTGATACATCATCCCGCACTCCGTACACTCAATGGTCGGAGTGTTGGTTATTTCAATCGCCCTTGTGCCGTCTGGAAGCTCCCAATACACACTAGACGTCGTTTCTTTTGCACTCTCCTCCTCGCACCAAACACATCGCATCTGTTACGCCTCCTTCTCTTTACTCTCCTCTTGTTCTGGCTGCTCCTCTTTTGGCGCATTCTTTTTTAATTCTGCTTGGTACTTCTTTTCTTTCAGCTGGTCACGCTTTTCACGTTTATCTTTTAAAGTTGTATGTTCACCGGTTGACTGATATGCCACGCGACGCTCATGACGCTTTAATGATTTCGGTGTTAATGTTGGCTGACTGTCGTTTAAAAGAGAAGCAATGCCTACATCTGTATGCTTTAGAGCCGTATCAGGATAAACGCCGTTAAAGTACTCATCAGCTGTACCTGCTGTATAATTTTCCGGCTCTGGATAGGTCGTAATTACGCCTTCAAAGTTACGAAGCACCACTTTTTCCGGACTTTGTGAGATCATATAATTTGGCTGAAGAGTAATTTTGCCGCCGCCATGCGGAGCATCTACGACAAAGGTCGGTACACTGTATCCGGATGTATGCCCTCTTAAGCCTTCAATAATTTCAAGTCCTTTTGAGACCGGCGCTCTAAAATGCCCGATCCCTTCTGATAAGTCGCATTGATAAATGTAATACGGTCTTACTCTAATTTTCACAAGATCCTGGCATAGCTTTTTCATAATCGGCACACTGTCATTAATGCCAGCAAGAATAACTGCTTGGTTTCCAACAGGCACGCCTGAATTGACAAGCATTTCACAGGCTTTCTTAGACTCTTCAGTAATCTCAATCGACGTATTAAAATGCGTGTTCAGCCAGACTGGATGGTATTTCTTTAAAATATTGCACAAATTTTCAGTTATTCGCTGCGGGAATACAACCGGCGCACGAGTTCCGATGCGAATGATTTCCACATGCGGAATAGCGCGTAAATTCTTCAAAATATATTCAAGGATCGTGTCATTAATTAATAAACCGTCACCGCCAGAAATTAAAACATCACGAACCTCAGGTGTGTTTTTAATATAGTCAATCGCCCCGTCTAATTGCTTTTTCGGAACGCCCATCCCAATCTGCCCGGAGAACCTGCGGCGTGTACAGTAGCGGCAATACATCGAGCATTGATTAGTTACAAGGAATAACACTCGATCTGGATAGCGGTGTGTAAGGCCCGCAACAGGAGAATCCTCATCTTCTTCTAACGGATCTTCCATATCATATTTCGTTTTGTAAATTTCTTCTCCAATCGGCACCGACTGCATTCGAATCGGACATCTCGGGTCATCTGGATTCATTAATGAAGCATAGTAAGGAGTAATATTTAGCGGAATCGTTTTCGTCGAAATCCGCACGCCCTCTTCTTCTTCAGGCGTCAGATTGATTACTTGCTTTAAGTCATCTAACGTACGAATGGTATTAGTGAGCTGCCAAATCCAGTCGTTCCACTGCTCATCTGTGACATCTTTCCATAAAGATATCTCTTTCCAATGACGATCAGGTTTGTATAAATCCATCCACATATGATCTCCCCCTTTTATCTACTCCCTAATAGTAAAAGCAAGGAGCATGCCAATTGTTCATCTCTTACCTAAATTGGGCACCTAAGGCTGGTTTATCAATGTTTTTGGTTATACCGAGACGCAAAAGAAATGGGCTGGGTCTTACTTGAATGAAAACAGTTGCCGATTTTCTGGCACTCTATAAGGAAAACCAACCAAAAAAAGCTGCCTAATAATCAGCACTCGACTAATTATTGGCAGCTCGTTTTCCGCTAGAAAGTATTACGTTTGTGATAAATCCTTTACCCAAATATTCATATCCTCAAGATCCTCGAAAATGTAGCAATTATTCGTCAGCCGGCCTCCATATGAATAGCTGAGTTGGAAGAAGGCATCATTCATTCCAAATGATTTCGCCCGCGCAAGAGAGAAGGCACAGTAAATACTTTTTGTCCTTAGCTCATCTTCTAACTTTAAGAGCAGATGCTTCATCAACCCATGAGCTCTATGTTCTGGCAAGGTTGCACAATCCGTAAGTTCAGCATGATGAAAGGTTTCATTTACATCAGCCGACGCGGCACTGATAATGGTTCCTTCATACTCAGTCACACAGAAAAGACTGCCGCCCGCCATCATTTTGCGGACATACTCTGGCTGATCCATTGGCGTAGGGTATACAGGAAACACCGTTTTATATAGATGGGCCAATGCTTCTGCATCCACTTCTGTCGCTTTTCGCAATTGGTATAATAGTGGAAGATCATTTAGATGGGGCTTTACATATTTCTTTTGAACCGCTTTTAAAATATCTTGCTCTTCTTGCCAAGCTGAACTTGTTCTCCTTGCGTCTGTTGTATAAAAAGTCATCACATGCGCATCGCTTCCATTAAAAAATCCTTCTAGCACACCTTCTAATTCAAACCCCTGCCTGAGAAATGCCTGCCATTGGCTAGCGGCAGATTGAACAATCACCTTTTCATAGTTTCCTGACTTGGCCTCTGTTAAAAGAAAGGCTGCGACATCGTCTACATTGCCTCTAAACGCTTCCACTCTAAGCCGCTTATTAAAATCATCTTTTGTAAGCTCCATTGTAAATGAAGCTTTTTGCACGGTTTCTTTCATGTTCTGCCCTCCTCGTACGTAATGTGTAATTTTTGCAGCTTGTATTGAAGTGTTTGTCTTGGTATCTCAAGCCGTTTGGCTGCTTGCAAGACATTTCCTTTTGCTTCTTGAATCGCTTCTTTAATTAACGTTCGCTCGGTCTCCTCAAGCGTTTTTCGCAATGAACGCTTTCGCTCTGGCTGCTCTCGTTTTACGCTTGAATGCTTCATCAACTCTTGTTTTAGATAAGCTGGGAGATGGTCTAGATGAATCGCATCTCCTTCTGTCATCATCATTGCGTATTCAACAACATGCTCAAGTTCTCGCACATTTCCGGGCCAGTAGTACCTGCTAGAAAGCTCTAATACATCCTCGTCAATATGAGTAACAAGCTTTTGAAACGTATAATTATATTTCTTTCTAAAATGCTCCATTAACAAGGGTATATCAGCTTTTCTCTCGCGTAAAGGCGGGATCTCAAGCAAGCATACATTCAGTCTGTAATAAAGATCTCGTCTTAGGATCCCTTTTTCCATACATACATGAGGATGCTCATTCAGCGCTACAACAAAGCGTACGTCCGTTTGATAGCTTTGTGAGCCTCCGAGTCTTCTAATTACGCCATCTTCTAATACACGCAATAATTTACTTTGAAAATCAAGCGGCATCGTATTTAATTCATCTAGAAATAAGGTTCCCCCATGTGCCAGTTCAATTAAACCCGCCCGGTCCACTGCTCCTGTGTAAGACCCCTTCTTCGTTCCAAATAACATACTCTCTAACAACGTGGATGGCAGGGAGGCACAGTTTTGCGCGATCAGTGTTTCCTTTGCTCTTTTTGAAGATTGATGAATGGATTGGACAACCAGCTCTTTCCCTGTCCCTGTTTCGCCATAGACCATAATAGGTGAAGAAGTGGCTGCCGCTTTTTTGGCTCGCTCAATCACTTTCAACATCTGCGCATCTTGTGTAATGAGATCATCCCATGTATAGGTGGCACCTGTGGTCAGACTTGGTTTTTGCTGACTCACCACACTTGACTGCAGGTCGATTAATTTTTGTGAGAGCTGTTTGACTGTAGAAAGGTCTTTGGCAATCTCGACCGCACCAATTAATTTTGTTCCAGAATAGATCGGAACCGTTGTATTCACGGTATCTATAAGCTTCCCCCGTATGTTTGTGAACGATTGATGCTGCTGGTAGATAGGCTGGCCGCTTTCAATGACCTTGAGTAAGGTGCTGTTTTCTTTATTTAACGATGGAAAAATATCAAGCACATGTTTTCCGAGGGCATCATGTATGGAGATTCCATCATTCTGGGCTGCCCTGTCATTATAAAAAATCGTGATCCCACTTGCATCTACCACATGAATGGCTTCATCAATACTATGAATAATGGCTTCTAATAATTCTGGTCGTTTTATGGTTTCAATAAACATGAGCATCACCACTTTTAGGTTGTTTTCTTATGTATCTACTATATTCACGAGTGATGACAAAAAAACCTCTTCTACAGGGCTGGTCTTTATTGGAAACAATAGATTCTAGTTCTTTTTCATTCGAGAAAGCCCTTTCCCACCTGCATTCATCATAAATATATTAGTATACTCATAATATAGGAATCTTTTATCTACTTATCCCGAACTTTTGAATCAAGCCTTGATAGATAACCTCACACTAATAGTTCTATCCTCCCTAATATTTCGATCCCCAAAACAGTCTTTCTTCCTTATTCACAGATTATTCACTTTTCTTTATTATTAAAATATAGTTATTTTTAGTAAGTTACCCATATTTCTTTAGAGGAGGAAAATGAATGAAAAAGATCACAAAGACAATGCTAGCATTATCCTTATCAGGTGTTATGACGTTTGGTGCACTGACAACGGCAGGCCTTCCTGTTGGAGCGGTGGGAAATGGTCCAAACTATAATGGGAATGAATCCATTCAAACTTCCATCCTTACTACATATGAAGAATTAGTTGATTACTTAGAGAAGCAAGAACAAAGACAACAAGCAATGGAGCTTGAAGTTATTGGTGAAACAGTTAAAGGCCGTGACATTTATATGGCCAAATATATTTCAAATGAAGAAAATCCTACCATCCTATTTTTAACCCAGCAGCATGGAAATGAGCAGTTAACAACTGAAGGTGCAATGGAGTTTATCAAACATTTAGGAACAGGCAAGACGAGTTCTGTTTTAGATAACGTAAACATTTTAATCATTCCAATGTTGAATGCCGACGGGGCTATGGGTGATGTAAACTTCTCTACGGATAATTACATTGCAAGCGGAGATCGCCACCTAACACGTACGAATGCAAATAATATTGATTTAAACCGTGAGCATAACAAGCCAATCGATGAAATGGAGCCAGAAGCTCGTGCCCTCTATGAAAACGTATTTGAAAAATATGAAATCGATTACTTAATTGACCTTCACCACCAAGGCACTCAAAGCGAGCGTGATGGAAAGCTTGTATCAGGTTCTATTCTTTACCCTACAAATCCAAATGTAGATCCTGCTATTGTTGAGGATTCTAAGAAACTAGGCGCGGTTGTCTTCCATGAAATTGAATCAAAAGGCTGGGGACATCTTGGCAAGTATAATGGTGGCAGCGGCGACAATATCGGCCGTAACGGAATCGCATTGCGTTATGACATCGCTACACTATTATTTGAAATGCGCGGGATGAGTGATCATACGAATCCGACAGCGGTTCTTGGTCAAAAAAGTAACGGCTACTTAATCAGACAAACGGTTAATACACTAGATTCAACAGTAAAAGCCATTGCTGATGGTTCGATTGATACAGTCGACACTAGCTTCTGGGAAACACTCCCTTTCCAAACGACTAGACCATCTAATGAAGAATAATTAATCCAAAACAAAAGAAGCTGCCCCTCGGGACAGCTTCTTTTTTTAACTATACTTCTTCTTCTTACTCATTTCCTCTTTTAATACGTGAAGCAATGTCAATTGTACGTTTTGCTTGGTATTTTACTGCTTCTTCTACGTCTTCTTTCATGTTTCCATCTTGGTCAACAGTTACACTTGTACCGTATGGATTCCCGCCTGATGCGAATGTTACTGGATCTGAGTAACCTGGTGATGCCACAATCGTTCCCCAGTGATGCATCGTAGTATAAAGTGCTAAGATCGTAGCCTCTTGTCCACCATGTGCATTTTGAGCCGAACTCATTGCACTTGCTACTTTATTAACAAGCTTCCCGTTAAACCAAAGTCCGCCAGTTGTATCAAGGAATTGTTTTACTTGGCCAGGAATGTTACCGAAGCGTGTAGGTACGCTGAAGATAAATGCATCTGCCCACTCTAGATCATCAAGCGTTACTTCAGGTACGTCCTTTGTTTCCTCTACATGAGCTTTCCACGCTGGATTTGAATCGATCGCTGCTTGGGGAGCAAGCTCAGGAATCTTAACTAGTTTCACTTCTGCTCCTTGTGCTTTTGCTCCCTCTTCTGCCCACTTCGCCATCTTGTAGTTAGTACCTGTTGAACTGTAATAAATGATTGCTACTTTTACGTTTGACATCGTTTCATTCTCCTTTTGGGTTGGTTTCCCGAATAATTTTTCTAAAAATCCCATCCATCTCACCTCAGCATATTTTATTTATGTGATCAGTCGGTAAACTGAGATAAGCAACCTTTACTTGCTTTACTGTTACCATTTTCCATCCATCTTACACACTATCTTAAATTCAAGATATTATTCTAAAATAAAATATCTTAAGACAAAGTGTTTTGAATTTAAGATATTAGTTGAATAATTAACCGATTTTGTCTGTCGGTGCGATTGTCTTGAATTTAAGATAATCTTACTCGCTATTGTATTCGCTGTCAACACTTTTGTGAGAAAAACCGTGCGATTATTTACGCACGGCTTCCAATATGGTTTATTTCCAGTTCAGTGATACAGGAAAAACTTCTTGAATACTTGCTTCATGTTTTTCTTTTTGAGCTCGATTCATCCAAATATGCACAGCTCCCTTGTCTTCACTGCTGCGAATCAAACGACCGATCCCTTGACGAAGCCTTAACAGCATATACGGTGCATCTACTTCTTCAACAGGATCTAGCGCATGCATTCGCTTCGCTTTAAATACTGGGTCTTGTGGCGGGAATGGCAGGGATGAGATCAATACTTGTGTTAGTGACTGTCCAGGAACATCAAGTCCCTCCCATAAATGATACGAACATAAGACAGTTGTTTCATTGAATTGAAACTCTTTCACCGCTTCACTTATTTCCCCGTCACCTTCATAGATCATTTGAAACGACCAGTTTTGTTGTTCTGTAAAGCTCCTAAATCGGTTCATTTCTTCTACAGAAGAAAATAGGATGAGCGAGCGGCCGCCATTTTCAACAAGCTTACTGCCGATCTCTTCCCATTTTTTTTCTTCATCTTGATCAATATGGCCATAGATATTCATCTGTTCATCATAATCAAATGGTGATTCGACAGAGAACGAAAGAGACTCGTCAATTCCTAGACTGTTAGACATATATGAAAAATCTTTATTACGCGATAATGTCGCAGAAGAAAAAACGAACGGTATGTTTTGAGTAAAGACTTCTTTTTTTAAGATATCTTCAACCAGCCGCGGCATGATAACAAAGGAGGTCTCTGTTGCGTTCTCTTCAAGCCAGAAAATCCCCTCGTCTTCTTTTAACAAGATCGATAACCCGTAAGAGAAGAACTCTAAGTACTCTTCAATCATTTTAATATGATAATCTTCAAGCACAAATAACTCAGAATCAAAAACAAGCTGCTCTAAAATAATCTGCACCTGCTTATCCATTTTAGAAGCTAGAGCTTGCATTTCTTTTGTACGAGGCACCTCACGTCTTTGTGAGCCCTCTACCTGCTTAGCCGTTTCTCTCAGCACATCAAACCATTCATCATGAAGAGCAAGAAGCTCCTCAATCGCAAATAATGATTCCTCGCGTACATCCTGGCTCATATAGCCGGTAAGGACAGTCGTTAACGTCTCAGAGTGGAAGCGGTACGTTAGTGCTTTTTGAGCCGCAAATTCTAATAAATGACCTTCATCAAACACGACACAGCTCGCCTCAGGCAATAGCGGCAGCTGTCCTTCACGTTTTCTTGACTCCTTCGTCCACACATGTTCCATATAAAAATCATGTGAACAAATGATCAAATCACCAGCATGACGGTAATATTCACGGTTTAACGTCTGCCCGCAGCGATGACGCCAATCACAGGTGGAACATTGCTGCAACGGATCCCATGCAATCTGCTCCCATTTATCGTTTGGCACCCATGGATACTCTTTACGGTCACCATAGCTTCTAAATGCATTCATTGAGGTTGACTGATCATACACAAAGTTAGGAATCTCATCATGCACACGCAAAATATCCTCATCATCTGTTTGGTTAGAAAGCGGGTCGAGCTTCTTCATACAGACATATTGTTCACGCGCTTTTGCAAGACGAACATCGACGTTAAGTCCTAATGCTTTTTGAAGCTTTTCGATGTCTCCGCCTTCTTTCACTAACTGCTCGATCAACGTCTCATCTGCACAGGAAATAATTGCAGGCTTACGCATATAGCGTGCGTAACAAATCGCATAAAGGAGGTAAACAAATGTCTTTCCAGTCCCTACTCCAGCCTCTGCAAAGATCGTTTTCTTCTGTTTAAACGCCTGCTCCACTTGAAAAGCCATAAATATCTGCTCATCACGCAGCTCATAGCCCTTTTCAGGCAAGATGTCATAAAAGACATCTCCGACATAATCACCTAATTGATCAAAGAAATTTTCTGTTTTTGATATTGTAAATGGTAATGGTTTAATCAAATCATAATCTCCTTACTATACAGTCTATCAGCCTTATCTAGTATGCTTTCTGTAAAAGTCCACTCCTTATCATAGCAGAACATACCTTCTGATGCGATATGTAATGTGAACTTTTACATAATAAAGAGACTACAGCTGCAGCCTCTCTCGTTCATCTCTAGAATAACTCTCTAACAAGCTCAAATAATGATTCGACGTCCGCCCCTTTATTTCCTCCGCCTTGAGCAAAATGTTGATTTCCACCGCCTCTTCCATCTATATAAGGCAGTACCTTTTTCATCATCATATTCGCTTGAACAGAATTTACCGCCTTTCCGACAGCCATAACAAGTTGAGTTTTTTCAGCTGTTTCCGATACAAAAAAGACCACAGCCTGATCATTTTCTTCGACAACATCTTTCGCAAGCTGCTGCAGTTCCTTGATTGAACGGTCTTCGAAGTGTTTAAATAATCGTGATTGATTGCTCACCACTTCACAGCTATCCAGTAATTCGATTGCTTCATATTTAAATAATTCACCCTTTAACTGCTCCAGCTCTTTATCCAATTCTTTTTGTTTCACAATAAGGCTTGTTGCTTTTTCGGGCAGTTTAATGGACGGCGCATTTAGTGTTTGGGACAGTTTCTGTAGAATTTGATTTTGCTCGGTGAATTGCCTAAACACACGATTCCCGCACAAAAAACTGACGCGAATATGATTTCGCTGCTTTTCCCAGCCCGTAATAGACAGCCCCTGCACCTCAAGCGTCTGTTTTGGATGGGTGCCGCCGCAGCCGTTGTAATCAAAATCAGGAATAATCACAAGCCTGATATCCCCTTTAACTGAGAGTTCTTTGCGAAGCGGATAACGATTTGCTTCTTCCTCACTCACCCACCTTGCCTCGATCGCTCGGTTTTCTTGGATCATTTCATTTGCATAGTGGACCGCTTTCTCCGCCTCGTCTGTTGTCAGTTGAGAAACTTCTATATCAACGGTTACTTCTTCTGAGCCTAAATGAAACCCCACTGTTTGATAGCCAAACAGTTCAGCAAAAGCGGCTGATAAGATATGCTGGCCTGCATGCTGCTGCATATGGTCAAATCTCCTATTCCAATCTATTTGACCATGAACTTTTTGACCAGACTTAAAAACAGAATTCTCTATATAATGTCTTATTTCCTCTTCTATTTCTTCTACCTGGTTAACGTTCACATCATCTAGCAGTCCCTTATCACAAGACTGTCCACCTCCAGTCGGGTAAAAGGCGGTTTGATTTAATACGATGTAATCCCCCTGTTCGTCTGTATCCTTCTTTATAACACTAGCTTCAAAATGTGTTAAGTAGGCTGATTCATAATAGAGTTTTGTTGTCATGATAGACTCCTTCCATTCCCCTATTTCCATGGGGAAAATGTAAATTTCCCGGGTAAGCGCATATTTCGACGGATGCTGACGTCATCTGCATTCGGTTTGTCAAATCATGTTATATACGTCTAAAAATCTAGTATTCGTAGGCTATTCATAGAATCGTAACGCCTGTTTTTATTTGTACTAGTCTGAAAACTATACCAACTTTATCTTAGATCATAGAGTATAGTATCCCTTTTAAAAAGGGAAATTAATTTTAGGAGGAAATATAAATGGGTAGATTTAATTCTTTAGATTCAAATTACCACGGCTGTGGATGTGGATCTGGATCACCTGAAACACATCATCACCACCATAAACCGAAGAAAGATAAGCAAAAATGTGAGGGGTGCTTCTGTAACGAATTCAAAGGCGAAACAAATGTTGCATTAGCAAAGTTAGTAGTAGACGATAGAAACTTTGTTTTAGATGAAAGAGATCCGTTTTTCAGTAGTCCCCCTTTGAACATCTGTCGAATTACACTCGTTAGAATAAAGGATTGCTGTGCTACTTTTAGGATTGTTTCTCGTCCGGGTGGAAGCCCTTGTGAAGGAGACAACCCTAATATTCAGAATTATACTTTTACAACTGACTGTAAAAATATAGTGTTATATGAAGAGCTATAAAGTTAAAAAATCTGCCGGTTATACTGGCAGATTTTTTAACTTTAATTTAATTTCTTTGTCTTTTATTGAGGTACACACCACTTCAACAACAAACATCATTTAATTTAGGTAACATATAGTGAATAGTTTCTTGCTCATGGTACATAAAGCAGCATCTCTATAGAACTTACCATCTTCGTTAAAAAGAGTATCAGCTCATATATATCTTTATATGTAATCTTACTATTTCTGAAAGGTGAGTAATTTTAAGATACAGGATTTACTGTTGATTGTCTGAAATCTAGTAAAAACAGACAAATCACCGCTGCATCTTGCCTGTTTTTACATTTACTAGCCACAAACCTATACCATTTCACCTCCAAAACATAGAGTATAGTAACCTTAGTGAAAAGGATTTAAACTATATTAGGAGGAAATAATATGAATAAATTCAATTCCATTAAACCTAAACAATACGGATGTGGTTGCGGATCTAGAAATCAAGATGGGCACCCTCAGAATAAATCTAAGAAGAAAAAAGAAAAGAGATCGTGTGCCTGCTTATGTAACCAATTTGCTAAAGAAACTCCTGTTTACTTTACTTCTTTAGTAATCAATGGAGCGATTTTCAGAGTTGGTCAAGGTGATCCTGTAGCAGGAGCGGGTACAATTGCTGAGATCATCTTAACAAATATAAACAAAAAAAATTGTTGTACTACTGTTAGAATCATATATGCAACTGAAATTTCTACATCTAGAACATACAGAGATATTCCCTGTGACCAACTAGGACCATATATTCTTCCATAATAACTTTGGGTATTTAGCCTAAACTGTTTTTTTAATTTGTTACATCATTAACTGAGTATTCTTTGAAGATTAATCCTTACCTTCTTAAAGACCTGTGCTTTGCACGGGTCTTTATTCCGTTCTGTCATGTGTCTGCATAGAATAGAGCAGTATGTAAAAAGGAGGCAGCTATATGCGTATTTTATATTTACAATCAGGATATGGACGGATCTATCAATCTTTTGATAAATCTATTGTTAAAGCATGTAAGGCCTTAAACTACCCTACAATCTTCGACTCCTATCAAAATGCACTTGCTACGATAATGAAAAACAAATTGAACCATCAAGATATCATGATCACAATGCTTGGGTTTAAAATCCCTCCACACATATTAAAAGAATGTAAAAAAAGAGGGATTCAAACCGCTGTGTGGTTAACTGAAGACCCATATTATATTGATCGAACCCTAAAACAAATCTTCCATTATGATTATATATTTTCAATAGATACAGCAGCAGTTAGTACGTATAAGAAAGCTGGACATCAAAATGTTCACTACCTCCCGCTAGGCTCTGATCCAGACATTTATAAGCCTGTTCATCAGACTGAATCACTAACTGATCTATCATTGGTAGGCTACCCTTACCCCGACCGTGTTGAACTGATAAACTTCTTACTCACCCATACTCCTTATTCCATCCAGTTAGTTGGTGGTAAGTGGAAAGAATATATCAATGACTTAAATATGTATAAAACTCTTTCTATCCACCCGCATTGGGTAACACCCAGAAAAGCTAATAAATACTTCAATCAAGCAAAAATCAACCTAAACACACATCGGCCTTTTAATCTTGCCCAAAATGAAAACACACTGCAAATTCTAAATGAAAGTGTGAACAATCGAACGTTTGATATTGCTACAGCACAGGGCTTTCAACTTATTGACAACAAAACAGACGTAGGAAAACATTTTGAAGAAGGAAAAGAAATCATCTCTTTTTCAACTAAAGAAGACTTAGTAAGGAAAATCGATCATTTTCTAACTCATAATGAAGAACGAAAACAAATTGCTAAAGCAAGCTATGAAAAAGCGATGAATAAACATACGTTTACTCATCGCTTAAAGGAAATGGTCACTAACATCATTTTAGCTGAAATGAAATAGACCTAACTGATGTCATCATTGTGGAAATCCGACCCTTCAGTCATGATTAAATTAGGATTTACAGACGTTTCTTTATGATTTCTTTTTTGTTCAACTTATAGCTAAGCATAAATCAAATAACATGAACATACCCATAATCTGGCTCAAAACGATAATACACTGAAAATTGTAATAATGCTATACTTCCCATATCACAGCTTCAAGGGGGGCAACTTATGAAGTGTGGTAGAATTGACAATATTGTGAGTAATTTATCAAGTTGAACGCTTTACTACGTTAAAACATTCATGGTTCCTTAAATTCATATTGAGCAAGTTAATATAGCCGTCTTTTACTTCTTTAGTAACAAAATTAAAACTTAATTGGTCTCTCTTGCTATAATTTTTCACATGCAACCACCAATCATTCATAATGTTTATAACCCCTTGTTCATTATGCCTTCTGATCAGTACGCCACATTCGACTAATCCATTATTTAGAGGGTAATTCTTAGACTTGTAAAACTCCATTTGTTTGTGAATTATCCTTGGTTCATCTTTTTTTAGCTTTATACAAACCTCGGCTTCTTTGAATATACACTTTCTCACAGGGTGGGAAAACAATGTTATAGGAGCTTTTTTTATACTATTTAAACAAAAAGGTCTTGGGTCTGTTAAAATTTTGATATTAGCATCTACATACATACTTATTTCATATTCCCTTAAATATAAATGAGGTAAAATTTTATATCTTCTTGATTCTCTTGCATTGTCTAATTTAAGCGTCTCTACTAACACTACTTTCCAAATGGAAGAAGTTAGATATTTATCATCAGTAAAACAAATATAATCAATATTTTCATCAATGAAAGCAGGATTAAGTAAAGCGTCGTACTTTCCAATAATAACTGTATAAATTGCAATTTTTTTAACCTCATTAGCTTCTCTCATGTTAGAAACCTCCACGCAATGAAAATATTTATATACTCCAAAAGTTATGGATCTAAGATGCAACCCTTTTATAACACAATAGTCACTCTAGTGTGTCCATCCACGTCACTCCACCAATACATGAATAAAATCAGCTATAAATTCCATTTCCGTCCCCGTTCCATTTATATTATCCATACATAGTATATTAACGGAACTAGAATTAACATTAGGAGAGGAGAACTGCTAGAATGAGCGACGTAGAGAGTAATATAGAGTCAAGAGAGGATAAAATAGGTATTGTTGGCCTCGGATATGTCGGGCTGCCGCTTGCCTTATTATTTTCAGATAAAAAGTACACAGTATATGGCATTGATAAGGATATAAATAAAATAAACAGTTTATTAGCAAATAAAAGTTATCTAAATGAAATAAGCGATGAAGAAATCCTAACCTCTTTCGCTAATAATTCGAGACTTGTGAGTAATGAATATGATGTAGTGAAAGATTTGGATGTGATCATCATTTGTGTGCCTACTCCTTTAACAAAGGAAAATGAACCTGATTTAACTTATTTAAGAAATGCAGCTCATTCTTTAGTGCCACATTTACAGAAAAACCAATTAATCATACTTGAAAGCTCCACATACCCCGGGACAACACGAGAAGAGTTAAAACCAATTATAGAGAAAAGCGGTTTAAAGGTGGGTATTGATATCTTTTTAGCATATTCCTCTGAAAGAATAGACCCTGGAAATATTCATTTTAAATTAGAAGACATACCTAAAGTTATTAGTGGAGTGACGGATACGTGTTTACAGAAAGTTGAAGATTTATATTCTTCTGTTTTTAAAGAAACAGTAAAGGTAACCTCTCCAGAAATCGCCGAAATGTCTAAGGTAGTAGAAAATAGTTACCGCTTCATTAATATATCGTTTATAAATGAGGTTAGTCAGATTTGTGAGAAACTTAATATAAATGTATGGGAAGTAATAGAAGCTGCTAGAACCAAGCCATTTGGATTCTCTCCATTCTTCCCTGGACCTGGTATAGGTGGTCACTGTATTCCGATTGATCCTATGTATCTCCAATGGAAAGCAAATCAAGTAGGTCATGAATCAAAATTTATAGAGTTAGCAAATCAGATAAATGATGAAATTCCATCACACATTATCAATAAATTAAAAGAGGCGATGAATGGCTCTTTAGAAAATAAAAACATATTGATTTACGGTGTCGCATACAAAAAAGATGTAAATGATGTCAGAAGCTCCCCTGCTCTTCCTATTATAAAAGCCTTATTAAACAATAAAGCCTTAGTTTCTTATCACGATCCATTTATTGATTCATTTTCAATTGAAGGTACTGTTCTAAAAAACAGCCCACTAACAAACAGCGTACTAAATGAAAGCGATTGTGTATTAATTTTGACTGACCATTCTAAGATCCCTATAGAACAAATTATAGATCAAGCAAAATTAATTTATGACACAAAAAACATCTTAGGAGAGTATAAAGAAGGTGGTAATATCATTCAATTAGGAGATGGAATAAATAAATAGTTTTTGGAGGGATAATTATGCGAAAGCATTTACTCATCTATGATAGGATATGGTGGATACAAGGGCAAAGAGCTCTTATTTTACAGAAATATCATGAATCATTAGATATTATGTCTTACCACGATTTAATAAACTTAATCAAAAAAATAGGGGCACACAAAATTAATGAAGCATACGAAGTTATTTCAACGCTGAGCTTATGGAGTGCTAATGCACTTCTTAAACACAATATTAGAATAGACTCTTCAATTGCAGGTTCTTATAGCCACTTCATCAACAATCAAAACGACTTTCGTGAATGGTGTGACCATGTAGAACCGAATGAGCTTTTTGTTAATGAAGTATTAAAAAAAATAAAAAAGGTTGGAGCTGTTAATCCAAAGTTATCTCAGACTATAAAAATGATTAGCCCTGAAACAAATGTCAAATATGTAAAGTCTTTTGTAGATAGCGAAAAATTCAAACCATTATTGTTAAAAAAGACTAATACCAATCCTATTTTTACTATAGGTTGGGTTGGTAATTACAGTAAACTATCCAAAAACTATTATACTTTGTATCACGAAGTTAAAAAGGCCTTTGAGAATAATAAAAATGTTAAATTCGTAGAAGCTACTAAAGCATCACGAATCCCTCATGAGAACATGCCTGATTTCTATAGATCTCTAGATCTTCTTCTTGTTACAGCTTCTAACGAAGGTCTACCAAACCCTGCCATGGAAGCCTATTCTACAGGCGTTCCAGTCCTAGCAACAAATATAGGAATTATAAAAGAATGGGCGACTCCGAAAGCAAAATCATTAATTTTAGACACGGATAGCCCAAAGGAATTTGTTACAAAAATAAAAGATCTCTTGAATAATAGAGAGGTACTAAACGGATTAAAGAATGAATTAAGAATGAATATCTTAACTCATTGGCAAATTCAACCTAACGTACAAGAATGGTTATCCACCCTATTTGAAATTAATAAAAAATAAAAAAATCGGTTTATTAGAAATTTCGTTTAAAACAATAAGTTTTTTGAATGCTACTTACTAAGCCCCTATTCCATAATCTAACACCAATCAATACTAATACTCCTTTCATTCGAATGCTATCAAACATTTCATAAATAAAACAGTTTATTGAAGTTTACGCTTAAAGTACAAATACCGTGGCCATCTTTATACTTATAGCATATATTGTAAAATTAATTTAAAAATTTTAACAATTCACGTTAGAATTATTACTTACTAAATTGATAGAAAGTAATTGAAATAAGGAGTGATAATAGTGAAAAAAATTCTATTACTTGCTGACCACCCAGGATGGGCATGGGAGCATCGTGCTCGTGATTTAATGTCATTACAATTTAAAGATTTGACTTTCCAATTAGAGTTCTATAATCAATTACAAGTTTCAAAGATAAGTCAATACGATACTATTTATGCACCATCTATTTCAATGGCTAAACAATTAACAAAAAAAGGAATTAACCCTAACAAAATTGCCTCAGGATTAAGTTCAATTAGGAGTGCAAATAAATTTATTAATGGAGATGGAACAATAAAAAAATCGTTTATAGAATTTTCTGAGACACTTCAAGGAATCAATACGGGTTCATCTGAAATTTATAATCTTTTTAATCAATCATGTTCCATCTATAAAACAAGAACTGGTATTTTTGAAGATATTTTCAAACCTATTAATACTCCCCTCCAAAATAAAAAAGTTAAGATTGGTTGGGTCGGTCGTATCGATACTGAAACTCATCGTTCTCACAAAGGAATTGATCTTGTTTACGAAGCTTTGAAAAGTCTAGATGTGGAATTAGAGCTACGAACATTTAATGAAAAAAAAGTAACTCGTAATGAAATGGTTCAATTTTACCAATCTCTAGATATGTTTATTTGTTCAAGCATTTCAGAACAGCATCCTATGCCAGTTTTAGAGGCGGCAGCATGTGGAGTGCCTATAATTGCGACTAATGTTGGAATTGTACCAGAATTAATTCAACATGGAGAGAATGGTTTAATAGTAGATAGAAATTCTGAAGCAATAAAGAAAGCCGTGCTTATATTATTAAATAACAAAAAAACTTGTGAGAAATTCAGGGAGAATATTCGTGAAACAATTGTTAATAAATGGACTTGGGAATTGTGTAAAAAAGATTGGGAATTGTTCTTTAAAAACAACTAGTTCTGAGAATATTTAATGCGAATCTTCTACTAAGAAAGAGTGAAAATTATGAATATACTTTATATAGTTGATCGTCCGCCTAACCTTGCCGGAATACAAGTAACTACTAGTAATAGAATAAAGGCGCTAAGGAAGAATAAAATTAATGCAGAAGTAATTTTTTTTGAACGGGGTAATGCCGAATATTTATTTAATGACATTCCTCATTATTTTATTGAAAATAAAAATCAATTTTATAATCACCTTTCAAAAAAAAGCTATGACATTATTTCCTATATATATTCACTTAAATATATAGATACTATCCCTAAAAAGTTTAAAGGAAAAATAGTTTTTGAAATTCGTGGCTGGAGTTCAAGCGTCACAAATGTACTAGAACAAATAAAAAAATCTAATAGAGTAAATGCAATAATTTGTATCGCAAATTATATTAAACCATTAGTTGAAAAAAGAGTTAAGAATATACCTGTATATGTAGATCTAAATTTCGTCCCAGATAAATTCTCTTCTAATAATAATGAAACAAATGACAATATCCCCATACCCAAAAAAGGTTATAAAGTAATTGGGTATGTAGGCAGAGTAATGAGCACTAAAAATTGGAAAGAGTGGGTTGATATTTGTGGGTTGCTTAATAAAGACCAGAACATAGAATTATGGGTGATTAGTAATGTAGCAACATGTGAAGTATATAATCGTATTGACCTTTTACAAAATCGATGTAAAGAATTGGGTATAAAAAAAGAAAATATTAAAATTATACCCCAAATACCAAATGACCTAATGCCCAGTCTTTATTTGACAATTGGTAAATCAGGTGGGTGCATATTATCCACATCTCCAAGTGAAGGACTTGGCAATCATGTTTTAGAACCAATGGCTTGCAGCTGTCCTGTAGTTAGTTCAAATAGACCAGGTAAAAACGAAATTATTAATCATTCTTTTAATGGTTTATTGTATAAACTTGGTGATATTGATGGTGCTGTGGAGCAATTATCAAACTTACTTACTAACGATAGTTTCAGAAAAAAAATTATTAAAAATGCTTTAAAAGAAATCGAAGAAAAATATCGGTCAGAAAGTTACGTAAAAAGATTTCTTGAAATCATATCTAATATTAGAAGCTGAACTTTCTTAAAGGGGAGAAAAAAATGATCTATGCATATGAAGATAACCGTAATTGGGGAGAATTGTTGTTTCATGCAGGAAAGACAAAAGGGGTTAACGTTAATATTTTTAAATATTCACATGAAATCCCAAATAACAGTAACAATACAGTCTTTGTACACATGAACCACCATCCAAAATTTAGAGAACAAAATAAAAAAATGATGAAACAATTATCAAAAAAAGATGTTAAGCTAATTCCTACCCTATTAGAAGCTCAATTATATGATGATAAAGTTGCACAGTATCAATTATTATATGAGCACATGCCAAAAAGTTACTATTTACAGTCTGAAGCGAAAGCAAAAGAAATAATCGAAAAAATTGATTATCCATTTATCTCTAAGGCAAAAGAAGGAGCCGGTTCAAGTAACATCCGATTAATAAATAATAAGCAAGAAGCAATAAATGAAATTAAACTCGCTTTCAGTACTGGAATCCCTTTACATTTTGATCAAAATCAAAAGAACTATTTATTTTGGCAACATTTTTGTAAAGATAATAAAGGGGATTGGAGAGTTCATGTTATAGCAAATAAATATGTGTGTGTGTTAAGAAGATACAACAAAAATAATGTGCCTTTTGCATCTGGTTCAAATAATGTTGAAACGGTTAATGCCCTTGACCCTTTTACGACAGAATTAATTGAGACTGCCTTTTCAATAGCAAAAAAGTATAATTTTAACTTATGTGCTATGGACTTTGTTACTGAAAATGGAAAACCTATTTTATTAGAAACTTCAGTTGGTTGGCCGATTAAACATTTTCAAAACCGAACTTTCTTTCATAAAGAAAATAATGTGTGGACTCCCTCAAAATATGTTAGTGATAATTTTTTTGAACTGATTATTGATTCAATAATGAATAATGATTTCACTTAACGATCCAAAATATTGGCTTCATACTAATAAAAGTGCAGAACTCAAATAATTGAGTTCTGCACTTTTATTTTACTATAAGCTAATAATAAAAACAAATAGTTATTGCTAATCATAGCATTGTCTATTTTAATTTTAGTTATCATTTTTAAATAAACTTATCATGTCTTTATTAATGGAATCTCGTCACCCAATCAAACCCAATTTCTTTATCATCCCATGGTATTCGCTTTTCATCTGGATTTGTTGGATCGTATGACTCTGTTGTGAAATAAATAATCGTTGCTGGTTTGTTTCCTAATACACGGTATCCATGCGCTACCCCTTTTGGTATCACTAGAATGATTGGATTGTTCTCACCCATATAATAAACATCCGTATGTTGATAGGTTTCTGAATCCTCTCTTAAGTCATAGAGCACGACTTGGGCGTTTCCTGATGGAAAAAACCATACATCATCTTGTTTTTCATGGTAATGAAAGGCTTTGATTACACCAGGATAGCTCATTGACATAGATGCTTGCCCAAATCGTTCTAACAAGTCTTCGTCATCCCGCACAAGTTCGGTAAAGAAACCCCTGTCATCGCAATGTCTTTTTAACTGCTTTACTTTCACACCTTTAATCATCAACCCACTCCTCCTTTTCGATGAATTCTTTTACCGCATCCAGCCAGTACTGAGGCTTTTGTATGCCACAAGCTTCAAGTCGATCCATGCTTAATACTGAATAAACAGGTCTTGGTGCTAGCGCTCCGTACTCTTCAGCGGTTGTTGGTTTGACTAATTCAGGGTCAGCCCCGCTTAGAAGATAGATCGTTTTAGCAAATTCATACCATGAACAGCTGCCGCTATTACTTATATGATAGATTCCATATGGTTTACCGATCAGTTGAAGGAGAACCTTCGTTAAATCTTCTACATAGGTCGGTGAACCGGTTTGATCATTCACAACTTGTATTTCTTTGTTCGTTAGTCCAAGCCTCCTCATTGTTTTCACAAAGTTCTTCCCGCCATGGCCATATAACCAAGACGTGCGGACAATATAATAGGTTGATAAGCTTGCTTGAACAACCCTCTCTCCTATCCACTTGCTTAATCCATAAACACTTTTCGGATTCGGCTCGCTCACTTCTGTGTAAGCCGTCTGACTTTCCCCGTCGAACACGTAATCTGAACTCATATAAAATAGACAAGCACCATACTTGCTAGATTCCTTGGCTACATTTAAAGTACCAACCGTGTTAATGTCATACGCTTTTTTGATTTTTTTTTCACATTCATCAACTGCTGTGTAGGCTGCTGCGTGGTATACGTAATCTGGCATTGCTTCCTGAAATGCTCGCCTCACATCTTCCATATTCGTAATATCTAATTCGCTCTTTGAATAACTATATACATTTGCATTGGCCTCTTGTAATACTTTAGCTAAAGACTTACCAAGCTGTCCCCCGCCACCAGTAATTAATACGTTCATAGTTGCTTATCCTTTTTCAAAACATCACGCACCCACAACTCGTTGTTTACATACCAATCAATCGTTTTCTTTAATCCTTCATCAAAAGTCGTCTCTGGCTGCCAGCCAAGCTGTTGTTGGATTTTACTAGAATTAATAGCATAACGGCGATCATGACCTAATCGATCTTCTACAAATGTAATCAGCGAGCGGTCTTTTTTTAGATAATCTAGAATTGTTTTTACGACTTCAAGATTTGTTTTTTCGTGATTGCCGCCAATATTGTACACTTCGCCAGCTTTCCCCTTCTCGGCAACGTTCCATATAGCACGGCAATGGTCTTCAACAAAAAGCCAATCACGAATATTTAACCCATCCCCATATAAAGGGATTGGTTCTTCCTTTAAGGCTTTTCTTATGATAGTGGGGATTAATTTCTCTGGATGCTGATAAGGACCGTAATTATTTGAGCATCTTGTAATCATAACTGGCACTTGATACGTATGATGGAATGCCTGAACAAAGAGGTCGGAGCTGGCCTTGCTGGCTGCATAAGGATTATTAGGGGCAATCGGAGTGCTTTCTGTAAATGCTTCATCCCCTACGTTCAGGGAACCATACACTTCATCGGTGGAAACATGAATCATTTTTGAGGCTTTCCCTTCGAGTACTTTTTTAAGCAACTGATGGGTTCCGAGAATATTGGTATTAATGAAGCTCCCGGCATCCAGTATGCTTCTATCTACATGGGACTCTGCTGCAAAATGAATGATGAGATCATATGGTTCTGAAAAAGCAGCCTCTACTTCCTCTTCATTTACTAGATTCACTTTTATAAATTGATATCTAAGGTGGTCTGCTAGATCAGACAAACTACTCTCATTTCCAGCGTAGGTGAGAGCATCAATATTAGTAATTTGTGCATCAGAATGGTTAAGGGCATATCGTATAAAGTTCGAGCCAATAAATCCGGCACCACCAGTAACGAGAATTTTTTGCATTTACTCCTCTCCTCCCTGATAAATCAACGTATTTGCCTTAAATAAAGATTCATGGGTTCCAGCATCGATCCACCACCCGCTAAGGACATCATAGGTAAGTTGACTTCTCATCATGTATTGTTTATTAATATCAGTGACCTCAAGCTCCCCCCTATCTGATGGAGAAATAATAGTAAGCAGATCAAAATAACTTGAATCATACATGTAAATGCCAACCACACAATAATTCGAACGTGGTTCTGAAGGTTTCTCTACAATTGATTTGATCTTTTTATTCTCTTGGTCTACCTCTGCTATTCCATATCTATGTGGATCTTGCACCTCTTTAAGCAACACCTTTGCACCGCTATCTTGTTGTTCAAACGCACGAATATAAGGTGTTAATGACCTTTCGAATAAATTATCACCAAGAACGACAATAAAACGGTCATCCCCTACAAATTCCTTAGCTAACCCAATTCCTGCTGCTATTCCTGTTGCGGAAGATTGAACTATATAACTAAGTCTTACCCCAAGTGACTCCCCCTTACCTAGCAGTGCTTTAAACATCGGCATACTTTCCTTTGTTGTGACAATAAGTTGATTTTCGATACCTGCTTCTTTCAATTTCATAACAGACCAATAAATCATCGGATATTGTCCTACGGGTAATAAATGCTTGTTAATGATTTTAGTTATAGGTGCTAACCTGGTACCTGTTCCTCCAGCTAAGATGATACCTTTCAAACCAAACACCTTCTTTAATCTATATATTGTAAATCTATACATCTCTTTTCTTTATATGCTGCCTTAAATGAATCAGTTCGCTCCCCCCCTAGATTGATGAACAAGATTAGTAAATGTTATACATAGTTAGATTAATAGACTGTTCCCAATCTAGCTCGTTAGCCTACACCGAAAGGATGTTTTGGAAATAGAATATAAGAGTTACATTGAAAGGAGGTTTTCCTAATGTTTAATAAATGTTTTATTCATGAAGATCGTATAAAGTCCTATAACCCTGTTGAAGAAGTAGATAAAAAAAGCTTTTGTTGTAAATGCTGGCTTTGCTGCAGCTGTAAAGAGGAACCAAAGAAGTGTAAAAAGAAGAATCATAAATGTAAGAAGAAAAAAGACAAATGCAAGAAAAAGCATACATGCTGTAAAGAGCAGCATAAAAAACACAATAAAAAACACAAAAAGAAGAAGAAAGATAAAGGTTGCAACTGTTACAAATAACGACAAAGAGGTCAAGTTCGTATGTTGAACTTGACCTTTATTCATTTTATATTTGTACGACCTCAACAGGATAAACTTCCTTGCCCTTGAACCGATAACATTTTAATACCGGTTTGCCCTTTAAAAAAGAAATAATCAAATAACCCTTTTCTGGATAAGGGTTGTAAATAATATCTTCATGAGACGGATAAGCTTTGGCGGTTGGGTGCGAATGGAAAATTCCAAGAAATTCTTCATTTAATTTTTCCATTTCTTCAAAAACCCTAAGCATATCTGAATTGCTCATTGCAAAAGAAGTGGGGCTTCTTTGAATATTTGTCACCGGCCAACACGATGTAATCACACCCTCCGAGCCAGACAACAAACCACACCCTTCATACGGAAGCTCGCTTTGACAATGATTAATTACTTCTTGATATATGCTCGCTTTAATGAACAAGGTCCTCCTAAGCTTATTTTTCTTCTTATGGTAAGTTTCGCTTAAAGCAGCAGCCGCCTCTTTTTGCTTTTTGTTGTTGGAGACTGGGCGCAGGTTTTAGTGTTGGTTTTGCTGTTGGTTTTGGTGTTGGTTTTGCCCTTCTACCGGCTCCTTGTGTTGAGTTACTCATCTTACTTTCAACTAATTTTTTAAAGTTATCAAATCCCATTTTAATCATCACTCCTATTCATCAACATATAGTATGTATATGAATACTGTGTAGATTTTGGAACAGCATCGATGATGATCTTACATTAAATAGGAGGGATGAATGTTGAACGTAAACATTACTAATAACGGAAGAAAAGTTAGCTCCATTTCACCAGATTCATTAGCAGCTTTTTATTATTTCTTAAATGAATCAGGCTTTGAAACACAGCTCGATCATGAACATCACACCCTTGAACTTAAACCTGGCTTACATGAAAAGCACATTACCTTATCGCCCGTTATGCATTCACACCTGAATTCCTTTAGAAGAAACCAAGTCGAACAACAAATCTTACTACAAATTAAAAAGTATTTAGAACACAGCGGAGCTAAAGTAACCATTCTTGCCGAGGAGAAACCTTCAATCCTTGCAGACTTTCATTTAAGGCTGGCCATAACTGAATTGGTCAAATTGCAAGAGCCCGTCATTGAATTATCCTATAATGCGAAGCCAAACAATCGAAAATGGTTATCTATCTTACGTAATGAAATTAGAAAGTACGGGGCATCCTTTCAATCTAATGAAACCATAAATGATTTGACGCCTTATCTTACGATTCAGGCAAACCACCCTGAAATTAAAAATGAAACGTTTTGGAATGATTACGGACAGAATTACGCGATTATGATTGCAATGAGCATTTTAGCTAGATTTAGGTCGGATATGCCGCTTAGCTTACTTTCTTATTTACCATTGGAGTTCTTAAATCAACCAATTTCCAAAACAAATAAGTCGAAAAAAACACAAAACGAACTTCACAAGGAAAACTCAAATCAAGTCAAAAAAATATCCCTAGACACCTCAAAAAAAATCGTCCGGGAAACTGCAGAAACTTTTTTTGATTATCAAACCATCCTTGACTCAGAAAAAAGAAAAGTGAAGCTTCTTGTTACATTCACAATAAAAAACACCGGAACTACTCAACTTACAAACCCATTAATTTGTCTAAAAACAGGTCCTGACAACGAAATTAAAATTTCAGGACAGATCGTACCTCCAAATGTTGCACAAAGCATGGGAATAATGAACGATAGTGGAGCAAGCGGGTGGAAGTATCATGCAAATGATTGGCATGAGCACTTAAGAGAAAAGGGAGAAATATGGATTAGTCCAATACAAGACCTAACTATCCAACCTAATACTCAGCACTCTTTAAATAATGTTCAAATTTCTTTGCCCTCAAATGAAAAAACAGCTAAAGTACAAATTGAGGGATTTGTATTTTTTAACGAACAAAAGCTCGAGGTTCAATCAAATAATCGAATCCTTGTCTCCTATTAAAAAGATACCAGTTATATATAACTGGTATCATTATGAACTTATTTGAGGGGGATAATACAATAGGTGTAATAATATTTCACTAAACTTGCTTTCTTCTCCCACAGCAGCCTTTTTTAGGTGCAGACTTCCCTTTAGCAGCAGGAGTAGAAGATACCCGTTTCGACTGAGTGGGCCTCTTATAACTATCACTGTTAATTCTCTTTTCAACGATATGTTTAAATTGTTCAAAGTTCACAAGCAGCTCTCCTTTCTGGCATACATTATTTATATGAGAAGCTCTGCCAATTGGTAACAGTATTCACTAAAAATAGGTAATAGGTATACGAAAAGAACAGTTAAATTATCGATTGGAGTCTAGGCAATCAGCTACCGTTACATTTGATGAGACTACTTGAATCGTTGCTAATGGAGTCGTATCTAACAGCCTAATGTCTGTCTGAATCGTATTAAGTGATTGATTGAGAACGAGCGTAAAAATTGCATTTGTTGCTAATTGTCCAGCTTGTGAAAAGACCCCTGTTCCATTTACAGTTAAACTCTGATTTGTACAAGAAATTGAACTAAAACCATTTGCAAGAAAGGTGAAGCTTTGATCTATTTAATCTTCAGGAGTAGGACTGGTTGGATTCTGCCCCGGGAAGTCAATAAAAGAAGCACTGAATTGGCTTCCCTGGATGGAACACTGATTACAGATCACTGTACTCAAAGTCAACGCTCCTTGACGCGTGATAAGCCGTTACCTCCATTTACTAGAATGGTTTCAGTTGAATTAATGACTTCAGCATCTCCTTGGCATTCGCAAGTGTCAGATGGGAAAAACTCTCGACACTGACTAGGGAATGTCGGAAATGCACACGCTGAATAATCAGCAGATAATTCAATCGGATCTCTAGGACCGCAGAACTTTCCTTCAAGCTCTAGAATAGCCTCGCCTTCCACTACCATTTCTTTACACATTGTAACATCGAGAAGTACAAAATCTCCTAAGATTTCATTTGATAAAACCTGACAATACACTTCATAAATCGAACATTTAATTTCAGTGCCTTCAGGGTGACATAGAATCACATCATCTATAAAAGTAATGGGCACTTTAAAATGACAATCTTTTTGGCATTCACAATCTGCTCTAGTGCATGTTACAGAAATACTAATTTCACTAGAAAATAGAAGCGTGACGATTTTTGCACTCGCCACACCGATATTGATTTGTTTCTCTTCAAGAATCTTGCACGTTCGTGTCTTTTTTATTTCTTGACATACGATGTTTAATTGTCCATCACATCCATGACATTTCTTGATCAGCGCTAAACATTTTTTCGGAATAGGCACCTTATTTCGATCTCTATTCGTTAAAATAACCCAATCATATAGTTTAGTCGTCTTGATACATTCCACTCCAACAGAATTAGGGACTTGCCTGCCGCTTATTGCTAACCCTTTAACGTTCATGTTTCTATCTTCCCCTTTCACACTTGCTTACTAGGAAAAACAGTGACGTTATTATGACATTGGAATTTCTCTGGACTGCCTACATGATCTTATCGTATTAGCGACGGTAAGCTCTAAATGGATCAATAGCCTTCAAGTGCTCATATCGTTGGTAAATACCCATCGGATCTGTTTCTTTTGAATCACTTTTAGCTTTATGTTGTGCAGGAGACGTATTTTGCTGCTTCATTGATTTTAATGTTTTCTCATAACGTTTCAACTGCTCCTTATACTGATTCTCTTTTGATTGATTGTTTTTTAAAGCAGCTTTCAATTCTTCGATATACTTCTTATTTTGTTCATCATAATCTTTATACTTCATCACTATCTCATTTAACGCTGAAATTTCTTTTTTGGCTCTCTCCTCTTTATCTTGCAAAGTACGTATCGCATCATACATTTTATCTATTTCCAGCTTAATTTGAGATTCCTTATCCTTTACATTTGATAATTCACTGCTCAGTTGCCCTAAGCTTTCGCGATCATTCTTCTGATACGTTTCTAACGTTTCGTGAACATCTAAGAAGATTTTCTTAATTTCTGAGATATCTTCCGTTAAATGATTAATCGTTTTACGTAATTGTTCATTTTGAGTTTTATAGTGATTTAATTCGTCTTCGCTTGACGTATTCCAAAACATAGCATACCACTTCCCCTTTTTATCAGTCGTACTTTCATTTGCTGAGTCTTCCTTTGCCCACATATTCTTATCTATCCTATGAAATTGTCTCTTAATACGTTCAGCATGGGAGTTTAAATTTTGGTAACATACGGTTTTCGTTTTATGATCCCCTACTTCTTTCACAAGACTTGGTGACCCCTTTTGACGGTGTCTATCGCTCCAAGGTAAAGCATCTGTGGCCGTTTGGGTTGACTTATCTGCTATAGCTGCCTCTTCTATCGTTAATTGCTTTGTTTCAAGCTCCATAGATCCAGCAAGCTCATTTACAGCCAGCATGAGCTCATCTTCAATTACCTTGCACTGTTTTAATTTTTCCTTATACGAGTTCAGTGAGGCTTGATGCCTCGCTACCTTTTTGTCATAGTCCTCAAGATCATCAAGTTCCTTAAACACCTCTCTTAGCAGGTTTTTGATCATCAAGCCCCACCACCCTTTTATGTGATATGTAAAATTGATATATGTATATGTAGGTAAATGCGGATTGGTGAAAAAGGAATGTAATTGAAATGAATATGTTTTGAGGAATAATTCTTATTTTTTGTAAACATGCATATATTTTAGGAGAGGACGTATAAGGGGGTTAGAGAAATGAAAATGGACCCTAAAGAGAAGATGAGTTATCACAAGAAAACAAACACACAGCTGCAACATATTATTATCCACTTAAAATCCGAATTAAAGGCGAGTCAAGTGAAACTAAAAGAATATGAGGAAAACTACCATTACAGCCAGCTTAAACAGTTAAAAATCGAGAATAAAGAACTAAATCATGAGTTGTCTCTTCTAATAGAAGAGATTGAAAATTTGAAGAATTTAGCAAAAGATGCCGAGAGCCAGATAACCCTTGAGAAAGACTTGAATAAGCAGCTTAATGAACAGTTAAGCTTAAAAGATGATCAAGTGGATGAATTGGCTGTTAGAATAGATGAATTAAACATGTCTAATCTTCAGCTTCAAACCAAGCAGAAAGAATCGGAGAAAATAGTTGATGAACTCAAAAAGCAGATAACCTCCCTTACGGCTGTAAATAATGAATTACAAAACCAAGTCCAAAACGCAGCCACACAGCTTGATAAAAAAAATACTCAAGAACGAGCCCTTCAAGCCAACATGTTAAAACTCAAAAATGAACTAAAAAAAGCCGCCACACTTGAAGAGAGAAGCCGTGAACAAACCAGTCATTTAAAAGAAGTATTTCAACAGCTACAAGAGAAAAACAACCTCCTTGAACACGAAAGGAACAATTTAGAAACAGAATTAAAGGAAAGTAAAAAACGAACTGAGATCCAACAGCGCTCTAAAATAAAGTGGCAGCAAAAATCAAAAAAATCTGAAGAAGTAACCGGAAACCTTAAACGAGAGATTTCTAAATATGTACAAAGGATCCATAACCTAGAAAAGCAACTTGAAACAATTCAGGCAAGTCATCAAAATGAAAAAAATCAGCTACTCTCACAGCAAATGACTTTATCTAAAAAAATGAACCATTCGTATTTAAACAACTTAAGAGAACGATTAGCTTATTACGAAGGACAGCTGAAAGAAAGTCAACTATTGGCCGAAAAAATGGAGAGCGAATTTCAGGTGTTAAAGCAAGAACTAAGCGAACTTAGAAGAAAGGACCGGCTAAAATAAAAGAACGGGAAAAGAAAGTCTCTTCCCGTTGTGTAACATCATACTAGTCATCAAATCTTACGCAGTTTCTTACTGTTACATCAGCTTCATCAACATCAATTACCGCTAATGTTCCGCCGCCTTGTGCTGTAATGGTCAATTCAACAGACTCGTCTGAATCATCTAGGATTAATGTGAAGTTCGCATTTTGTGGTAATTGACCTGCTAGTGTGAACGTACCAACACCTGTTACTGTGAGGGTATCATCATCACATGTAGGATAGTCAAATTGAGTAGCAATAAAGCTGAAGCTTTGATCTATAATGTCTTCAGGTGAAGGATCTACTTGTGGGAAGTCAACAAAACTAGCTGTTAATGTGCTTCCTGCTAACGTACATTGATCACAAATTGTAGTGTTTAACGTTAGGTTACCTGTAACTGGCGATAACGTTCCGCTAGCATTAACAAAAATAGTCTCCTCAGAATTAAATAATGAAGCCCCGCCTTGACACTCACAGTTTTCTGGAGGGAAGAACTCTGGACATTGCTGCGGGAATGTTGGGAATGGACATTCAATCGGTACATCTGGAACTGGGATTGGACGACGAGGTCCGCAGAATTTCGCTTCTACTTCAAGCTTTACTTCTGCTTCAACTTGAACGTCTTTACACATAATGACATCAAGCATAACCATGTTGCCGAACATATAGTCCATGACAACATTACATTGCACATCAAAAATGTCACAGTTGATCTCTGTTCCATCAGGGTAACATAAGATCACATCGTCTACGAAGCTAACTGGAACAGTGAAACTGCAAAGCTCGTCATCGTCACAGAAGAATGTAACTTGAATTTGAGCGTGGAAGCCAAGAGTTACTATTTGAGCACTTGGGATACCCTCGATATTTGCATCTTGGCTGCTAATGACATTGCAAGAAGTAGAATCTTCTACTAGTTCACACTCAGCTGATACGATCGAACCTGCAGCACGGCAAGCTTCAATCTCTGCAAAACAATCTTCAGGAATCGGCACCTTGTTACGATCGCGGTTCGTTAAGATAACCCAGTCGTATACTTTAATTGTGCGAATACATTCTGGCTGCACGTCATTAGGAAGTTGTCTGCCTTGGATAGGCTTTATGTTTTGTTTGGTTCTATTTTTTTTACTCATCCAAACATCCTACCTTTCATTTTTTATTGGGTATTTCATTGACATTCTATGTTAAATACCACCTAAAGGTACGCCTACATTTGGATATTTGGAAAATTAGGGTATGGTCCAATAAATACTGTCACTTCACTAGTTGATTTACAAGAAAAATGGTAAACAGCTAGTTTTTATATTGTTTTATATGTCTAGGAACGGAAATAATCGTCAGGATTTATCCTCTATATGTAAATAATCTATTCATGTTCTAGTTAACAAGAGCATCTGCTCTTATAAAGCCGTATATGTAACCTTACCATTCCTCACGTTTTTCACAATCTGCGATAGAATGCGACAGTACATATAATGAAGCCTTACACGAGTTGAATCAAATGAATAATTCCTTTAGCATTATTACTTGTGAGATTAATTAATCAGCTTTTTTAAGCGAATATGACCAGATTTAAGCTTTATCAACTAACAACAGAATTAAATGGTTAACAGCCAAAAACGAAATGTGGAGATGATACTACGTGATACAACAGAATGTTGCTTTTATTGGTGCAGGATCGATGGCAGAAGCGATCTTTGCAGGATTGATTAAACAAAAAATGGTCCGAGCGGAGAATATCTATGTGACAAACCGCTCAAATCTTGACCGCCTGAACCATTTAAAGGAAACGTATGGTGTACAAACGAGTACGAATAAAGAAGAAATTTTAAAGAAAGCAGATGTTGTTATTCTTGCGATGAAACCTGTTGGTGTGAAGGATTCAATAGAAGAAATTCGTTCATTCACTTCAGAAAACCAACTATTCTTATCGGTTCTTGCAGGTATAACAACTGAATATATTTCAGAATTGCTTGGTCACGATGCGCCTGTGATTCGAATTATGCCAAACACGTCAGCTGCTGTTGGTTCATCTGCAACAATGATTGCAGCGGGCGATGGTGTAACAAAGGATCAGCTGACTATTGCAGAGGAACTATTTAAATCAGTCGGTATGGTTAAAACAGTGCCTGAACATGATATTGACAGCCTTACTGCGATCGCAGGCAGCGGTCCTGCTTATATGTACTATCTTGTTGAAGGGATGCAGCAATCTCTTGAGGAGCTTAACCTTGATCAAGATCTAGGAGAAGAAGTCATTTTACAGATGATGCAAGGGGCAATTGATTTAATGAAATCAACAGATAAGTCTCCTCGTGAACTATATCAAAATGTAAAAAGTCCAGGCGGTACAACAGAAGCTGGATTAAATGTTCTTGAAGACAATGATTATCAAGACATTATTATTGAATGTATTAAAGGAGCAGCAAAGCGCTCTCGCGATATTACGAAAGAATTATCAACTGTACGTGAGAAAACACTTAGCTAATTTTATAGATATACTGGAGTGAAGAAATTGACAGACAAAAAACGTATCGTAGTAAAAATTGGAAGCAGTTCATTGACTAGCCGTAACGGTGAGATCAGCCTACGTAAACTTGACCGTTTAGTCGATGAGATCGCACTTATTAAAGAAGAGGGTCATGAGGTCGTATTAGTTTCTTCAGGAGCTGTTGCAGCAGGTTACAGGAAGCTTGGCTTAATTGAGCGCCCTACTAAACTTGCAGAAAAACAAGCAGCCGCTTCAATCGGACAATGTCTATTAATGGAGGCATACTCTGAGCGCTTCATTTCTCACGGGTATATTGCCTCGCAAATTTTAATTACGCGCAGTGATTTCTCTGATCAAATGCGTTACATGAACGCACGTAACACGATTCAAGTCTTGCTTGAACGCGGCGTCGTTCCAATTGTTAATGAAAATGATACGATTACAATTAAACAGCTGAAATTCGGCGATAACGATACCTTGTCAGCAAAAGTAGCCGGCCTTGTCGAGGCTGATGAATTAATCATTCTTTCTGATATTGACGGGTTATATGATGACAATCCTAAAACGAATCCTGAAGCTACCCTATTAGAAGAAGTACGTGAAATCACTCCTGAAATTGAGGCTGCCGCCGGAGATTCTAACAGTGATGTAGGTACAGGTGGAATGAGCTCTAAGATCGATGCGGTGAAAATCTCTTTAGCTGCAGGCATTGAAACGTTTATCGGGGATGCGAACAAGTCGAATATTCTCTCAGATGCTGTGCATCATTCAGCTAGAGGAACATATTTCAAACCGGATGAAAAAGAAGACGGTCTTGATGTCACTCAGCACTGGATTGCATTTAACTCTGGCTCTAAAGGAGAAGTCATCATTGATGATGGCGCCAGAGTTGCGATCACAGAAGAACAAAGCCACCTCCTCCCTCAAGGCGTACGTGAAGTAAATGGAGACTTTGACTGCGGGGATGTTGTAGTTATACGCCACCTGAATGGCGAGGAAGTTGGCCGCGGCGTTATTAACTATTCGGCTGAACAACTGCGTAAAATTAAACGTCTGAAACTTAATGATATACCTGCTGATATAAAAGTGACGAAAAGTGAAGCAATTCGTCAAGATGAATTTGTTTGTGTTCCAAGTGTAACTATGTCCTAAAACCGATATAAGGAGAGGATCGAATTGACTACCATCACAAAACCGACTGTTAATGTAGGAGAACAAGCACAAAAGGCTCAAAAAGCGAGCAAATCACTCGCTGCCCTTTCAACAAAGCAAAAAGATGAAGCACTTTTAATTATTGCCGATGAACTTGAAGCCAATCATTCGTCTATCTTAGAAGAGAACGAGAAAGATTTAGAGCTTGGACGCGAAAAAGGTTATGAGCAAGCATTTATGGATCGCCTGCTCTTAACAAAAGAAAGAATTGAAGATTTCGCAAACGGCCTACGCGAGCTAGTTAAACTTAAAGATCCTGTAGGTGAAACCGTTTCTGAATGGACGCTTGAGAACGGGCTGAATGTTAAAAATGAGCGTGTTCCGCTAGGTGTGATCGGAATGATCTATGAAGCTCGTCCAAATGTAACGGTTGATGCAACAGGGCTTGCTCTAAAATCAGGAAATGCGATCGTGTTAAAAGGCGGTTCATCTGCCTTGAATTCTAATAAAGGAATTATCTCCGTTATCCATCGAGCACTTGAAAAAACAAGCATACCAGTTGATGCTGTTCAATTTATCGCGAGCACAGACCGCGAGGCAACCGAGCAGTTATTTACGATGAAAGAACATATTGATGTGCTTATTCCTCGTGGCGGCGGTTCATTAATTGATACGGTTGTACGTAAGGCAACGATTCCGGTGCTTGAGACAGGTGTTGGAAACGTGCATGTGTATGTCGATAAACAAGCAGACCTAAAAAAAGCGCTTGATATCATGATCAATGCGAAAACAGACCGCCCTGCTGTGTGTAACGCGCTTGAAACAGTAATTATTCACCGTGAGTTTTTCACAGCTCACAAAGAAACATTCATTTCAACATTTAAAGAATACAGTATTACGGTTCATGGTGAGCAAGAGGTCGTCAATACGATCCCTGGCGCTGTCCTTGCGAAAGAATGGATTGGGCTGAAGAATATTTAAGCCTTGATATTGCTCTGAAAATTGTCGATGACATTACAGAAGCCGTCAATCATATTGAGCAATATGGAACGAAACATTCTGAGGCTGTTGTAACAGAGGACCAAGCTGCAGCCGATCTATTCCTAAATCAAGTGGATGCAGCAGCAGTTTACCATAATGCTTCTACACGCTTTACTGACGGAAGTGCCCTAGGATACGGTGCAGAAATTGGGATCTCAACTCAAAAGCTTCACGCACGCGGACCTATGGGGCTCCCTGCTCTAACGACAACAAAGCTTAAAATTTCAGGTTCAGGACAAGTGAGATAAATATAGTTAAATGAGATAGAAGCAATTTTCAGCTTCTATCTCTTTATTTAGGTTTAGAACAATATAAATCAGGTTAATTAAGCAATCAAAGGCTCATTCTTTCATTGCTTTTTGTTATGAAATGAATTCACCCTTATAAAGTAAAGGGTTCTTAACCATACTAAGTTGCACATACTAAAGTAAGGAGCTGAAATAAATGAACACAAATGTCGACCAATTTACGCAATGGCTTGATGAACATAACGGTCAAACTCTTTCTATTCAAAAAGGTGAACATGAGACAGGAAGCAAAGATGTATTAGATATTGATTTAATTTCACTTGAATTACAATCAGTTGAGGTTCGTTCAGCAAATCAGAACACTCAAGATGATTACCTGCCTAGCGAAGAAGTCATTTTATACGGTGAAGGCTACATACATGGAGATGAAACTCGCACCCCGCTCCCTGATAATTACTTTGAAATTCCTCTTGATGAATCATTCAAATTTCATTCAGATGGAAACGAGATTAAAATAGAGACAGAAAAAGCACTTTATCGGATAAGCACTAATTAATAGGAAATTAATGATAGGAAAATAAAAAATTGAGGCATGTCAGCCTCAACTTTTTCCTGCTTCTCTTCTTTTAATTAGTCCTCTTCTGTTTCTGCGGCGCCTTGTTGGCAATTGATGCAGTCATTAAAACATTGGTTAAACTGAAACGGATAAAGCGTCCTGCACACGTTAGAACAGAAGTTTGAGCAGCTGCCAGAGCTCCCTTCTGCCGGCGGCTGATATAGTGGAATTAAAGGCAGGCTTGCTACAACTCTTAATGCTTTGCGTAACTTTCTTCTGCTGATTGACATCTTTACACCCCCTTTACTTCCACCATATGTTCGAAATTTGTTAGTGCAAAGACTCTTGTCCTCCTTCTATTTAAAGGGGCGTAAAAATGGTTTTTTTCACATCATAAAAAAGCATAGAGCCCCACGATCACTGTGGCCTCTATGCTTGCGTACTAATTATATAAAACTATCTCCCTACCCTCTTCAACACTTCCTCTAAATCATCCGGCCTCAAAAATTCTACTGGCGAAACGCCTTTTTCAAACGTAAATGAATCTCCTTCTATGACAATCACGTATTTACCGTTTACTTTAGCAATATGCAGACATTCACCGAAATCTGATAGCATGGCACGCACATCGATATGGTCTAGCTTTAGCTTCAATTCAATCTCTGGTTGATGCTCAATGATCGGTGCAGAAGCTTCTACCACCTGATCGGGCGTCCATTTCTCCTGCATTTCACGTACAGGCGTATTGGACCATGCTTCAATAAACTCTTCTTCCTGCTCTCTTTCTGGACTTGCTTCTTGATACGTGTCGGCTATATGCTGCTGCGCCATTTCGATCATTTGATGCTTTACAAGTTCAGGCATTGATTTATTGTATTCCACAAATTTCAAGAAGTCTTCAAAATATCTTGCATGGGAGGATTGATGAACCTTCAGCTCCCACTCCTCGACCATTCCTTCTTCTGGCATATAAGGGTATTGAATGGATTTCATATTCTTTGTTGTAATCGCACGATTGACATGATGAATCAACGTTTTCTCATCCGTAATACTTGCTACCTTCTGTTCAAAATCACATTTTAAAACAAAGACAAAAGGGTCATCCATGTATTTATTCAATTTAGCTCTAATGACAAGCAAAGCACCGCCGCGGATCGCACTCGTATCCATATAAGCATGAACGAGCTGCTCACTATGGCGTTTAAAATCCTCAGATGTCTCGGCTAAACGAATCCGATTAAATTGGTTGTAATTAGGATTAGTATCTAGATCATAACCCGGTTCTACGACAAAGCGTCCAATTTTAGTCGGCACCTGCTCTGATTTCGGATTTTGTTCTACTTTTCGCTTCGCCACTTTCATTAATTCCCCATCTAAGAAATCTTTTAACGCATGGTTTTCATAAGACGTATGATCGAGTGTCTGATAATGCTTATATGTCTTATTAGCTTGCTCTCCTTGTCCTTCCACATTGATCACAAAAAATGATAAGTACTGTATCGTAAAATCCATTTGATAAACTCCTTCACGTCAACTGACCAAGTATTCTTCCGTATTATAACAAACCATTTTAGACAATGTCATACTAAATCTGGTCATTTAAAAAAGGACGGATCCTATGTGTTGAACTCATCTAATAAGGGAATAAGGGGAACTATACACAGTATAGAAATGAGGGATGGAAATGTATAACAAAGCGATGCTGATCTATAACGGCTCTGCCGGAAGCAATGATATTAAAGCCTCCCTAGCTGAAGCAGTCGAAGGACTTGAGTCTTATATCAATGAATTAACCTTAATGAAAACACTAAAAAAAGGAGATGCGGAAACCTTTTGTTTAGAGCGTGCATCTCAATTTGATCTTATTATCATTATGGGCGGTGACGGGACAGTACACGAATGTGTAAATGGATTAATCAAGCTTAAGGAATCGCCCCCTATTTTTATTCTTCCAACAGGCACATGCAATGACTTTGCTAGATCCTTGAACATTCCACTTAAAATAGATGCAGCATGTGAAGCTTTTGAAGAGGCAAAAATGATCCAATCAGACATAGGTACAGTAAATGGCCGAGCCTTCTCCAATTTCTTTGGGGTAGGACTTATCACAAAAGCATCTGAAGGGACAAATGATGATCTTAAACAAAGCATAGGGAAGTTCAGCTATTTTGTCAGCGCACTGCAGTCGATGCAACAGGCCGCTCCCTTTTCCTATACTCTCAAAACAAAGGAAGGTGTAGAAAATGATGAAGCTGTAATGATCCTCGCCATGAACGGTCATTCCCTAGGTACCACCAGTTTATATCACGAAAAATCCAGCCTGACAGATGGCTTGTTAGATATTTATCTAATAAGAGAAGCGGGATTATCTTTGTTAAAAAATTTGTTTAATAAGGCTACTTCCCCAACATTCCCTGATGAAATGGAAGGAATCGACTTTATCCAGACAAGCTCGTTCGAATTAGAAATTGAGCAAAAAGAAGAAGTTGATATAGACGGGGAAATCTATTTAGAAACGCCAGCTAGCGTTCATTTAGATCAGAAGTCATTACCGTTTCTATCTTTCTCAATAAACCAATAAGAATTTTATTGGAAGGCTGCTACACTAGTTATTGATTTCCACTGCAGGTACTTGCTTTCCGCGAGCGGACCGGGAGCCTCCACGGGCCTTCGCCCTGTGGGGTCACCCTGGTCACACACATCCCCACTGAATTTTCGCACCTTCCGCTCCAATCAACGGAGAAAAGATGTTGTATAGTGCTCCCATATTAGCAGCTGTTCAGTGATTTAAGCAAACGCAGGCTTGGGTTTAACATTTTAACTGAGCCATAAATACATCACTCCACGTAATAAGTACAAAATGCAAGTAACCAAGCGGATGAAATATGTGAAGACTTCTGTGGGGCCTAGAGGAGGCCACTGATAAACCCATGGTTTTTTTAGTGGCCTGAGGAAATGATCAAAAAAATAAAAAATAAGGGCAGTTTCTTCTCCGGCCGTGGAGAAGAAACTGCCCTTTCTCTTGATTATTACGACTCTTTTTGGTTCTTGAGTCTCAATATTCTTTTTAAATTGACGGCGAATATGGTGGTGGCCGCTTGTATTTGCATACCAAATAGACCCGAGTAATTCGCTTTTTTATACCCGTGCCGGTTTTTTAATTCGCTGTTCTTCGCTTCTATTTTATACCGAGACTTTGATAGTTCTTTGAATCTCTCTGTTTCTTGAAACGCTTCTTGCTCGGTGTGTTCAGTTGATTTAACTGTTACGTAGTACGACTTTGTTTTAGCCCCTTCTTTGTAACATCCCTCTTTCAGAGGGCAAACCTTACATTTTTCTACGTCGAAGAAATAACGGTATCTAGGATTTTTATTGTGCTTGGTACAGCCATCATATTTCTTTTGAATGGCTAGGTGTCCTGCCTTACACATATATGTACCAGCATCTTTATTAAACTCAAACTCATCATTCTTACGTGATCCATTAGTAACTAGAGGGTGAAGTTTTGAGACAAGCTCCATTTTGTGTTCGTTTGTGAAACGGATATTTTCTCTTTCGGAGTAAGCTGTATCAGCGATAATGGTATCTACGTTTACACCTGCATTTTTTGTTTTGTCCACGAGTTCTCTTAGGTATTTCCCGTCATTTTTTCACCTGATGTAATGACCGCAGCGGTAATAATTCGTTCTTCATTTGTCATGGCAAGGTGAGATTTATATCCAAAGAAAGAAGTGTCTTGAGATTTAAATCCTGTTCGTGCGTCAGGGTCCTCCGATTGAATCATGTTTTCTTCATAATCCTCGACAACTTCTTTTAAGACATTAAGCCTTTCTTTCACAGCGGGTACTTCGACACTTTTTGAGCTTTCTACAGTAGAGATGACCTGTCGGCAGTACTCTAATTCCTCTTGAAGGTCATTAGATGTAGGTTTGTCAGGGAACTTCCCTTGCATCGACTCATCTACACGATAGACTGCTTTCCGAACATTTTTAGACTTTTCTTGTAGAAATTCTTTCGGTGATTTTTATTAAAACAAGCTCTCGTATGAGTCGCATCAAGGATAATAGTGGGGTCTTTAAGGATATTATGTTCTATAGCGATCTCAACGCTCTTCCCAACCAGCATATCTAATAAACCCTCATCTGGAAGACGGAGTTTACGGAATTTCGTTAGGGAACTGGGGTCAATGACACCAGCTTCTGGAGCCAAGTCTAAAAAGAATTTAAATGACATGTCGTACTTGGAGCGTTCCACTACATCAACATCTGACAAATCAAAAATAGTCTTTAATAAAAGGTATTTAAACATGCGGATCGGAGAGATCGCATTACGACCATTCGTCAAACAATACTTGTCTTGGAGTTCGTCCATAATGAAAGAAAAATCCACGAGTTCATTCATTTGACGAAGCATATTGTCTTTAGGTACCACGAGATCATAGAGTCCCATATATGGGCTAAGAGGGATCGAGTCTTGTCCTTTAATCATTTCAACATCACCTATACCGTTATTAGTACCTTAATTATATAGGAAAAAGAGAGTGGTTGGGCGAATAAATTCGGCCAACCACTCTCTAAAAAACAAAAGAACTTTTTCAGTGGCCTCGCCTAGAGCAGGAGTGAGATCCCACAGGGCTTAGCTGTACTGCACCCCTATTGTTGGACACCTCAATCAACAATAGGAGGTGCCTTCATCAATGACCACGTTCACCAAGGAATATAAACTTCAAGCGGCTAAACGTTATCTAAATGAAATCATCAGTTATCGAGAACTTGCAAATCAAGTGGGCGTAGATGATTCGACGCTGCGATATTGGGTGATGTTAGTTCGCTATCATGGGGATCAAGCTTTTACCTTTCCCTATACAAACTATTCAGCTGCCTTTAAACTGAAAGTAATTCAATTTATGACCGAAGAGAATTACTCCATTCGAGAGGCATCAGCCATTTTTCATATTCCCGTTCCATGTATGCTTCGCAGATGGAAGAAAAAGTGGGAAACAGCTGGAGAAGATGCCCTTGAACCAAGAGAAAAGGGCTTTCTACAATGACTTCTAATCAGAATAAAAACAAGGGCAACAGCGACTCTTCAACCCAATCGATAGAAGGAGATGAAAAGAGAACTGGAACACCTGCGTATGGAGAATGCGTATTTAAAAAAGCTGAAAGCCTTAGTTCAGGAAAAACAATCACCAACAAAATCAAAGCGAAAGTAGTATATGAACTAAGGAACGAATTCCCGGTGATTCGAATGTTAAAGATAGCCAAGATGCCTAGAAGCACTTACTATAACCTTGTAAAAAATGGAGCGAACCAGATCCTGATCGAAAATGGAAAAGAAGAATTGCATTCATTTACCATAAGCACTTTGGTCGATATGGCTATCGTCGTATTACAGACCTCCTTCAGGAAAAGGGATATGCGATTAACAAAAAGAAAGTGCTTCGAATGATGAGAGACCTAGGGCTTAAATGCCTTGTACGAATGAAAAATACAAATCATATAAAGGAGAAGTTGGAAAAGCAGCTCCAAACATCCTAAACCGTAACTTTAGAGCCGAGAAGCCTAATCAAAAGTGGGTGACAGACATTACGGAATTTAAATTGTTTGGACAGAAGCTCTATCTGTCTCCACTATTTGACCTGTTTAACGGCGAACTGATAACCTATACGCTCCAATCAAGACCAACGTATGATTTGGTCGATACGATGTTGGACCAAGGGTTAAAGCACCTAAATAAAGGCGATGATCTCTTGATTCATTCTGATCAAGGTTGGCACTATCGAATGGCCCCTTACGTAAGGAAACTGAAAGAACATAACATCACACAAAGTATGTCTCGAAAAGGCAACTGTCACGATAATTCTGTCATGGAAAACTTTTTTGGAATCCTGAAATCGGAGTTCCTTTATTTAAACGAATTTGATAGTATTGAACACTTCAAAGAAGAGTTAGAACAATACATCTATTACTACAACCATGTGAGAATTAAATCAAGATTGAACCGGAAAAGTCCAGTAGCTTATCGACTCAGTACCCAAAAAGCTGCTTAAAAAAGTGTCCAACTTTATGGGTCCAGTGCATTAGCCCGAGGAAGCTCACTGGCTCCCCACGAAAAGCGAGGCATATTTCAGGAGCGGTATCCACCGCCGCATCTGCAATAATTGAATTCAATACCCCCCAAAGACTTCATTATACCGCCCTATTTACTTGGTTTATTTCTTTCCAGGCGGTACGCTTATTGGTATACTTAAATTAGTCACCATGCTAATTGAATTTTTGGAGGTTTTATAATGAGTATCCCGAAACCACTTGTACAAGTTAACCAAGTGTTTCTTATCGTATTTGTACTATTAAGCTGGTTAATAAGCCCGCTTTTATTCGTCATCCCTTTAATTGTTGGAATCATCGCACTTGCATTCAGGCGCAACATTATCATGCGAGCATTCACACCTTTCTTAAAAAGGCCGGCTCAAGAATACGTACAAGAAGATGCAGCTCAGCAGCGATTTAATCAGTGGATTGCGACGATTTGTTTAGCTGTGGCCTTTATCAGCTATAGCTTTGGCTTTGAAATCATCATGTACATCATGTCTGGTATGATTGTTCTAGCTGCTGCTCTTGCTCTTTCCGGCTACTGTATTGGCTGTACGATCCGCTATCGTTATATGATGTGGAAATATAATAAAAAGAATAGTCATAGCAGCTGATAACGACAACAGAGCCTCATCTATTAGTTAGATGAGGCTCTGTTTATTATCTAGATACATAAGGATTACCCGTTTCCCAAAAACGCCAAGGATAGTCTTTCGCTTCCCCGCTGTTATCAATTCCAATTCGAGGACCCATCGAGATTTGACTCACTTCTTTTCCTTCCGCAATATATAGCGGCGGTTGAAAGAATGGCTTGCCGTAATCTGCTTTGGTAATATTGAGCGCCTTGGTTAATTTTCCAGGGCCGCTCGTCAAATCTTTGTCCCGTTTCGCTTTCTCTCGCCTTTTGTACATAAGATCAATCCCGCTAACTGGCTCTAAAGCCCTGATCAGTACACCTTCCGGCCGATCGACTCCACCACTTACGACATTAATTAAGCAATGAGTATGCATCACATGGGCATAACAGTGTCCGTTTTCACCAAACATTACTTCTGTTCGCTTTGTCCTCAAATTTTGATAACTATGTGCCGCTTGATCATCCGGCCCTCGGTAAGCTTCCGTTTCAACAATATAGCCTGAACAGATTCCTTCACTTGTTTCGTGTACCAACTGTTTACCTAAAAGCGATTTAGCTAAGTCGAGTGTCGGTTGATCATAAAAAGCGCGCGGTAAAATGGTGTGAGGCATCCTCTCACCTCCTTAGATCTTAAAAGCCTAAGCCTGAATAAAACAGACTTAGGCAAAGGATTACTTCAACTTTACAATTGTTCTGCCTCGTACCTCACCTTTTAAAATGCTTGATAACGTATCAGGCAGCTCATCTAGAGTGATCTCATTAACAATGCCTGCTGTTAAATGATTTGGCTTGTAGTCAGATGCAAGTCTGTCCCAAATCTTCTTGCGTACATCCATTGGACAGAAAACTGAATCGACACCGAGCCAGTTAATCCCTCTTAAGATAAACGGGAAGACGGTCGTCTCTACTTTATTACCGCCAGTCAGTCCGCTTGTAGCTACAGAGCCCCCGTATTTCAGCGTACTTAGAATATGTTCAAGAGTTCTTCCTCCGACTGGGTCAACTGCTGCGGCATACACTTCCTTCCGAAGCGGCTTCCTGTCTTCTGGTGTTAAATCTTCTCTATTTAAGATTTCAACAGCACCTAGCTCACGTAAGTAGCCATGCTCACTTTCTTTCCCAGTACTAGCATGCACTTCATAGCCATTCTTTGTTAAAATATCAACGGCTACACTGCCGACACCGCCTGTAGCACCTGTCACAAGGACTGGCCCAGCTTCAGGCGTGATACCTTGATCTTCAAGCTTTTGGACAGATAAAGCTGCCGTGAATCCAGCTGTACCAAGCACCATTGCTTCTTTTAGTGATAAACCGTCAGGCAAAGGAACAACCCAATCAGCTGGCACCCTAGCAATTTCACTAAAGCCGCCATGATGAGACACGCCTATTTCATAACTAGTGGCTATGACCTCATCCCCCTCTTTAAAACGGTCATCTTTTGATTCGATGACAGTACCTGATAGATCAATCCCTGGAATTAACGGATAGTTCCGGATAATCTGTTTTGGTAAAGTAGCTAGTCCGTCTTTATAGTTTACACTTGAATAAGCGACTTCAATCGTCACTTCTCCTTCACCTAAAAATTCTTCCGTTACCTGCTTGCGCTCAAGCTTTGTTTTTCCGTCTTCAAGATCAATCACAAACGCATCAAATGTACGCATAGCTTATTCCACCTTTCGATTGTATACACTAGATTATGTACTAACTTTTTATATTCACTTTATAAAGTAACATGTTACAGGGCTCTCTTCTATTCATCCGCATCCATAAATTTAGCAAGCTCGACGATCATGGCACCCATTCTCTCTCTTTCGGGCACAATGACTCTTGTCACTTGGGCATTAGTTAACGCTTCAGCTGTCACTTTACCAACTGCAACTGCTAAGACTTTTTTATTGAATTGATTGAGCAGCGTCTCTTCTTTCTTGATAGATTCCGCATACTGAAACAATGCTCTCACTTGCAGAAATGTAGTAAAGCAGACCGCATCAACTTTTCCTTCAACTACTTCTTCATAAAGTGTTTTAACTTCTTCTTCATCAGGAGCAATATGACGATATGGCAAGACTTCAACAACTTCTGCTTCCTCGTTTTCAAAAAATGTACGAAGGTTTGGAGAAGGGATACCATGAAGCTGCACCGCTACTTTACTACCTTTAAATGAAGTAGATTCCATTGCGTGGATCAGTCCATTTGTCGTTCCATCCTCGTCACTAATATCTGCTGTTAACCCAAGCTTTTTTAATGCATTTTTCGTTTTGTAGCCTCTTGCTGCAATCTTCGCATGAGCTAATCGCTCGATTAATTCATCTTTCAAACCAATCTCTTCAGCTAACTCAACGAGCTTCTCTGTCCCTATACCCGTTGTAAGGACAAACCAATCTACTCCTTGATCAATCATTTCTTTTAATTCTGAAACAATTTCCTCTTTCGCAACATACACCGTTCCTTGCATCGGCCGCACGATCACATTCCCGCCCTGTTTTTCAATCAGCGTGCTCATCTCCTCGACTTTACGCGACGCTGTCAATGCAATTGTTTTACCTGCTAATGGTTTCCCCATGTCATCATCCTCCAACTAATAAAATCCGTGTCATCTCCTAGTAAACATATCTATATCGTAGACAAATAGAGGGATTTTGTAAAGATAGTCAGAATTATATAACGATTACTGTTCCTATAAAGCTTCTCCATTTTTGTGTGCATTTCCTTGTGATACAATCATAACTATGGTGGATAATGGTAAACCTAATAAAAAAGGAGTGATCGTATTGAGCACATATTCTTCTCGCAAAGAGGTACCAGAACACGAAAAATGGGATGTTTCCGATATTTACTCTTCTTTAGATGAATGGAGAGAAGATGTAGCAGCCATTGAAGAAATGACAGTAAAGCTTAAAGAGTTTGATGGAAAGATTGAGGATGGACATTCCTTGTACGATTTTTTATCAATGCAGGAAAAACTAAGCTTTCATTTATCTAAAGTGGTCGTCTATGCCAGACTTCAAGTAGATGTTGATACTCGCGATAAGAAGGCTGAATCCTTACTTGATGAAGCGACTCAACTAAGTGTAAAAGCAAGTACTGCAGTCTCTTTTTTCAGACCTTTCATCTTAAGTCTTGATAAGTCCACCCTTCAAGAATACATATCAGAAGTAGAAGGGCTGACTTATTTTGAAGACGATTTAATGGATCTGTATCGCTATAAGCCCCATGTCTTAAGTAAAGAAAAAGAAGAGGTGTTAACTCAGCTCGGCGAAGCCCTGTCCTCTCCTAGTAAAACCTTTGGCATGATTAATAATGCAGATATTAAATTCGGTCTAGTGACAAAAGATGATGGCGAGAAAGTAGAATTAACGCGCGGCATGTATGAAAAACTGCTTAAAAACGAAGACCGCAACAAGCGAAAAGAAGCGTATCATGCGTATTACAAGCCTTATGTGGAGCTGAATAATACAATTGCTTCAACCCTGTCATCAGCCATTAAAACAAATGTCACCGTCTCTAAAATGAAGAATTATCCGTCAGCACTTGAAAAATCACTGTTTGCCGATCAAGTTCCAAAAGAAGTGTATGATAAGCTGATTGAAGCAACGAAAAATCACCTTGCGCCTTACCACCGCTATCAAAAGATTAGAAAAGAAATGCTCGGTGTGGATGAACTCCGTCAGTACGATTTATCCATTCCGCTAGTTAAAGGTGTAGATAAGGATATACCTTACGATGAAGCATATGATTTAATGCTTAAAGCCTTGGCTCCGCTTGGCGAGGAGTATGTAGAGACTTTAGCTGAATTTAAAGACAAACGCTACATTGATGTCCGTGAAACGCCAGGCAAACGTTCAGGCGCTTATAATATGGGGCTGTATGGGGTTCACCCATTCGTACTCCTTAACCATCAAGATAATTTAAACAGCTTATTTACACTCGCCCATGAAATGGGTCACGCAATGCACAGCTACCTGTCAGCGAAGCATCAGCCGCAAATCACAGCCGGCTATACGATCTTCGTCGCCGAAGTTGCATCAACAGTAAATGAAGTGTTACTCATTCATTACTTACTCAACCAATCGACAGACGATAAAACAAGAAAATATTTAGTGAATGATTTTATTGACAAGTTTAAAGGCACGTTCTTCACTCAAGTAATGTTTGCGAACTTCGAAAAGGATACTCACGAGTTAGCAGAAGCCGGCAAGCCGCTTACTGCTGAGGTGTTTAATGAGGTATATGAGCAGTTGTTCCGTGAATACAACGGACCTGATATGGTATTTGATGAGGAAGTAAAATACGGATGGTCTAGAATTCCGCATTTCTACCGCCCATTCTACGTGTATAAGTACGCTACAGGATTCGCAGCGGCTATTCAACTAGCCAACGGTCTCTTAGAAAATAAAGAAGGTGCAAAAGAAGCGTACCTTGAATTCCTGCAAAGCGGAAGTTCTGATTATCCGCTTGAGCTGCTTAAAAAGGCCGGTGTAGATTTAACGACATCTGAGCCAATCGAGAAAGCCTTAGCATTCTTTACGGAGTTAGTCGATGAATTTGAAGGAAAATAGAAAAAGGTTTGCCCGATTTGGGCAAACCTTTTTTTGGTGAGACACGCATAGTTTAGATTGACGCAATTATGTGGTGAAGCGGCGCAATATGAACATGAACAGACGCAATCAGACGCTGCATGGACGCATTTCCTCTGAACCAGCGCATATAGCAGCCGGAGCGACGCATTTACCGACCGAACTGACGCTATATTGCCTTAAATCCGCTCAATAAAGCTCCACAATGAAGCAATCTCTATACCACACTGCACCTCATACTACTTCTCTACTGCTTTTGTTAAAGCTTTAAACCCGGCACGCGTCAATTTGAAATCCTCATCAACATAGCCAGCCTTGCTTAAAGCCATGAGATCTTCCTCTGACATCGTCGCACGCTTTCTTTGTAAGTGCTCATTTAATAAATCAAGCGAATCTGCTTCAAGAAGCTCTTGATCGATTGATGTAGCAAGCTCCTTCATTGGGTCGTGCTTCACAAAATAATTTTTCGTATCTAGCACCACTTGCTGGATCTTCTCACCAGCATTCATTAATTCTTGGCGTAGTCTTGAAATCTCATTATCTTTTTGTTTAATTTTAGAGCGGTATTTTTGCTTTTCTTCATCATCTAATGACGCTTTCGCAAACAGCTCTTCAAGAAGCTCAGTACGATCTAAATCAATTTTCTGCAGCTGTGTAGTCTTTTCTAAAATGTCTTCATCTGTATGTTCATTAGTAAGCTCTGCCGCAGCAGCCGATTGGACTTTCACTTTTGCTGCTTCCTGTTCAATATCAGTCACTGGAACTTTCTCCATAGGACGACTTTGGATAAATCGGTTCACTTGCAGTAATAACCCTACTAAAAACAACATCACAAATAACCTAAATGCAAACGCATTAAATAAGCCAACGATAAATAATAAAACAAATAAAAAGGCCGTAAACCATTCAAACGCTGAAGCTGGCTTTTTAATACTAGAGAATAACGATGGATAGGTCCGTTGATTCATTTAGATCCCCTTCTTTACATAAATCTTTTATCTTATCTAGCTATCCTACGAAAGCTATAGCCAATATCATAGCATATTTTCTTAAAAGTAACCGTGTAATAACTTGTGAGAACCGTAAAAAATGAGTGATTTCCTAGTACCTTTCACACAGAATCTCGCACTCTTTATAGGATTGAGAGCTATTTAATGTAAGTTTATGCTAGAATATTAAAGGATTTAGGCATTTTTTGCTGAACTACATAACTATACTATTTATAAAGGACTGAAGATTATGGCTGAAGACAAAAAAGTAACGTTAAAAATTAATGATAATGGCTCAATACGAGTGACCGGAGATGTTGAACTACTCGACGGGGAGGGTAAGCCTTTTCCTAAAAAACCTGCCTTCTCTCTCTGTATGTGCGGACAATCAAAGTCCCTTCCATTCTGTGACGGCTCTCACAAAACGAATGGCTATCAAAATAAGATCCGCGTACCAGAATAAGAAAAAAGGCTAAGCTCTCATCTTTGGGCTTAGCCTTTTTATTCGTATAGCTCTTTATAAGCAATCACTTTTAACGCAAGTAATTCATCCTCTGTTAAACTCGATTCAAGCTCATTAATGATTTCTTGGTGGCTCGCCTTCCCTCTCTCAACCCGTGACTGCATCTCAAGCAGATCAGTAATGCCGACTTTTCTTATGAGCACTCTAGTCGCTTCTTCTTTCGTTGTAAACGGGAGCGCAGCACGATCTGCCTGCCTAGCTTCTTCTACATAGCGTTGTAAGTCAGGATCGTTTTCGATATATGCCCTTACTTCTTCCAATTGCCCGCTGTTATGTAGTTCTGCCGATAGATCATCAGTGATCTTCTTTGAAGCAATGTTAGTTCCAACATAGTAAACACCATACCCGATTCCACCTAGCAATAAAATGATTACGAGAAAAATGAGTATCCCTTTCTTCATTTGACCCTCCTGTTATCTATACTAATTATCTAGCTTACTTCCAATCGCTCAGGAAATCAATCCTGTAACCTTAACAATAAAGTACTACTCTTCTCTAAGCTATCCTTTATTTTTAGCAATCTAATCTTCAAAAGAAAAAAGGACCAACAAAAGTTGATCCTTAACCCCATAACTTCTCTTTATTTAAAGGAACATACACAGTATTACTTGTTATCGCCTTATGAATGAGAGGTTTCTTAAATTGTTCATCTAATTCCTTATGTACTTTTAAACGTCTTGATTCAGATTGAGCTGCATTCATTTCTTTGATTTCAGACTGTGTCATTTAGGTCATCCCCTTCTAAAAATGATTGATAAATAATTCAATATGATGCTAGATATTCCCTTCTAAAAAAAGAATAAAACCTAAAAATTAACAAAAATAAGACAAGTGCCGTGCACTTGTCTTATTTTTCATCTCTTATAGTTAAAGCTAACTTAGGGTGATCCGTAAAAATACCAGCACAGCCCCATTGAATGTACCTTCTCAGCATATCCTCTTCATTGACTGTATAAGGTCGAATGTGTACACCTGCATCTATAAGTACCCCTGCCTCTTCCTTCAGTAAGAGGGGCGACATATAGTGATACCCTTCTACGCCTAGGGAACGAAGATACGTTAAAGGCTCATGCAGGGCAGCGGTTACGATGGCTGCTGCTTCCATTTCAGGTGCCAATTTCTTAACTTCTTTTATACAAACGTGATCGAAGGATGAGAGAATTACGTGTCTTTCGAGTTGATAGGTCTGAATCATTGGGATGACTTTTTGAATAAGCGATTCACGTTGATTCACATGACCTTTTAATTCTATATTCAATTTAATAAACTTATCACTCGCCCAAACAAGCACTTCTTCTAAGGTAGGAATGGACTCATCTGCATATTGAGTGTCAAACCATGTTCCCGCATCCAGTGTTTTCAGCTGCTCTTTTGTGTGATCTGATACTAGGCCGTACCCCGTGGTCGTTCGATCGAGTGTTTCATCATGAATCACTACCGGTACTAAGTCCTTTGTTAATTGAACATCAAATTCAATTCCATCTGCTCCGATCTCATAAGCTGCCTGAAACGCAGCCATTGTATTTTCTGGATGATCTATTGAAGAGCCACGATGTGCAAAAATTTCACAGGTGTTGTTCATTCAAATCTGCCCCTTCTTTTTCATGTTATGTTCATATTCAAAAGTAGAAAGCAACAGCTCTCTTCAATATTTAAAGAGAGCCGCTGCTTAATCAGTTAATTAGCCGTACGATTATACACATCGATTGCGCGGTTTGTCCCTTCTGCTGCTTGATTTAATGCATCTTCCGGTGAAGTTCCTTGAAGCATAGATTCAAAATTTGTCACCATTTGTTGACGTGATTCAGGGAATACACTTATTAATGCCCCTTGTGTCGCAGTTGATGGAATTGTTTCTTGAAGCTGCTCGATTGGAACACGCAGCTGAGGATACTCGCTGTGTTCTTCTTCTACAATCGGCTGATTATAAGCTTCAGGATTAATCGCAAAATAACCAGTGTTAACATGCCACTCAGCTTGAATTTCAGGCGTTTGTAAATGCTTTAAGAAATCAAATGCAGCCGCTTGTTCTTCTTCTTCAATACCATTGGCCATCCAAATTGAGCCGCCGCCAATAATCACTCCATTACGCTCAATATCATCTGCATGAGGAATGTATGATACACCTACTTCAAAATCAGCATTGTTAATAACATCTTTAGTACCTGCAGACGAATCAAGATACATAGCTACTTGACCTGCTTGGAACGATGCACGAATATCATCCCAGTTTGTACCGAAATAGCCGAATGACCCTTCTTCATTCATATCATTAATCCAATTAAACACTTTTTGTCCTTCTTCTCCATTGAAAAGCGCCTCTGTAGCGTTCCCGGCACGACCATTATCCATATCAACATAATCTGCACCTTGTGTCGCGATCAACTGTTCAAAGAACCATCCGTGGCCAAGAATTGAGAATCCATAACGATCGTCTGTTGTTAATGCAGCCGCTGCTTCTTGGATTTCAGAGAACGTTTGCGGCGGATTTTCAGGATCTAAGCCAGCCTCAATAAATGCATCCTTGTTATAAAATAATGCAGGAGTCGATGAGTTAAACGGCATCGAATAAAGATCACCATCAACCGAGTAATAACTAAGAATATTCTCTTCAAGCTGAGATACATCATAGCCTTCTTTATCAATCCACTCTTGGACAGATGTTATGTATCCACTTTCAATCATGTACTTCGTTCCTACTTCAAATACTTGAACTAGTGCTGGAGCATCACCTGTTCCGCCAACACTGCGGAATTTAGTCAGCAATTCTTCATAAGAACCTTGATATTCCGGCTTGATGAATACTTGATCTTGGGATTCATTATACTGTTTTACAAGTTCATTTAACGTCTCGCCAAGTCCCCCGCCCATGCCGTGCCAGAACTCAATTTCAACCACATCATCACTTGCAGGTTCTCCGATTTCTTCTTCGGTCGGTTGATCGTCAGCATTCACATCATCAGGCTGTGCACCAGCACTCTCTTCACTTGTACCCCCGCAAGCAGCTAATAAAAGCACTAAAACAACTAAGCTAAGCATCCATTTCCAAGTAGATTTCATGTTCATCTCTCCCTCTTATTTGATGGCACCCTCTGTCAGACCTTTTTGTAATTGCTTTTGTCCAATGAACAATAATAATAGAGTTGGAATAATAACGATGACAACTCCTGCCATAACCACCCCCCATTCGGTTGCAACTTCTACGGTTTGCAATTGTTTCAGCCCAATTTGCACCGTACGTTTTGAATCATTCGTTGTGACCAACAGCGGCCATAAATACATGTTCCACGTCGTTAAAAACCCATAAATTCCAAGTGTCACTAAGCTTGTTTTGGAATAAGGAATAACGACTTTATAGAAAAATTGAAAGCGATTCAAGCCTTCAACTTGGGCTGCCTCGTACAATTCATGCGGAATCGTTTTAAAATGCTGTCTTAGTAAAAATGTTCCAAAGGCTAGAGCAAAAAACGGTACGGTTAGACTTAAATAGGAGTTCAACCAGCCAAACGACTGCACCGTTAAGAAGTTCGGAATCATCGCTGCTTCCCAAGGAATCATTAACGTGGAGACAAACAAAATGAAAATGACATTTCTTCCCTTAAAGGGAATGAAAGCAAATACAAAGGCTGCCATCGAACAAACAATCAGCTGTCCGATCATAACGGCTGTTGATACGACAAAGCTGTTTGTTATATATTGCAGTAACGGCACTGTTCGAAAAACACGCTCATAATTCTCGATGAAAAGTTGAGAAGGAATCAGCGAGCGGCTGAGCACCTCTGGGCCCGTCATAAAACTGACTAAAAAAGCATAGACGATCGGAAAGAACAGAACAAAACTACTCGCTATTAATAAGAAATAGCGGAAGGATGCTGTAAATATTTTCACTGGTAATGCACCTTCTTTTCTCCAAACTTAAATTGAATAAGAGTGAGCAGAAAAACGATTGCAAATAAGATGACTGCCTGCGCACTTGCTGTACCAAATTGATAATTAATGAAAGCGTCTTGATAGATTGAGTACACAATCAAGTTCGTTGACTCCGCAGGGCCTCCTCGAGTTAAAATATCAACTTGTCCAAATGACTGAAACGAATTAATAAATGTGATCGTAATGATAAAAAACATCGTCGGCGAAAGCATTGGCAAGGTAATTCGGAACAAACGATAGAAGTATCCCGCACCGTCAATTCTCGCACTCTCGTATAAATGCCGATCAATATTTTGCAGCCCGCCAAGTAAAATCAAAAATGAAAAACCTGTATTCATCCAAACGGTCGTTATCGCAATTGAAATTAAAGCCCATGTCGGATCAAGCAGCCAGGGAATGGAATTGATCCCAAACAGCCCAAGAAAGCTGTTTAATATGCCTACAGTCGGGTGGAACAGAAATAACCAAATAACAGATGAAGCCGCGACACTCATTCCTAAGGTTGAAGAAAATAAAGTCCTAAACAATCCAATCACCTTCATTTTCTCGTTTGCTAGTACGGCCAAAAATAAAGCGAGAATGACACCTGTAGGAACCGTATATAAGACAAACAGGAAGGTCGACATCATACTCTTTTGAAACTGGCTCGACTGAAGAATATATATGTAATTTTCAAGTCCAACGAATAATGCAGCTGTCCCTTGTGCATCTGTTAGAAAAAAGCTTAAATAAATGGTTCGAAGCATCGGATAAAATAAGAAGATTGAAAATAGCACAATGGATGGCAGCAAATAGAGCATCGCTACACGAACATTTTTTGATTCTCTCCACAGAGTGCTTTTTTTCTCCACTCGATATTTCTGTATTTTCTCTCTTACTACTTGTTCTGCTGTATTCACAAAATATGTACCTCCTTGGCCGCTTCGACCTTTTGTGGTGATTGGAGAATCTGTCCATTCCCTGCATCAAATAGGTGTAATTCCTGCTGGGCAAAAGCGACGTTGACCCGATTATTTGCAGGCATCGGCCATTGCCCTGCCCATTTGGCTCGCCATACTTCACCAGCTAAGTGAAACGAGATAATGCTCTCATTACCTAGCACTTCGCTGTTAACAACCTCAACCTCTACTGTTAAATCAGATCCTTTCACAGGCGCGTGACCAATATGCTCTGGCCTTAATCCAAGCTTTACGTGTCTGCCTGCATTTAACTCTTTTGAACTATATCCCACAGGAATAACCAGTTCTCTGTTCCCAACAACCACATTTCCGTGTTTATCCACCACACCGTCTATTAAATTCATTGGCGGAGCACCAATAAACGTCGCAACAAACTCATTGGCTGGATGATTGTAAATATCAAGCGGAGTGCCTACCTGTTGAACCTTTCCGTCTTTTAAAATCATCATCCGGTCACCCATCGTCATCGCCTCGACTTGATCATGTGTGACATAGATCATCGTTGTCCCTAATTTACGTTGAAGCTGTCTGATTTCCAGGCGCATTTGTCCACGAAGCTTTGCATCGAGGTTAGAGAGCGGTTCATCCATTAAACAAATCGGAGCTTGACTCACCACAGCTCTTGCTAATGCAACACGCTGCCTCTGACCTCCTGACAGCTCTCTTGGCTTTCTTTTCAAATAATCCGTTAAACCGAGCAATTCAGCCGCTTCAAGGCACCGTCTCATACGCTCTTCTTTTTTTATTTTCTTCACCTTAAGACCAAATAAGATATTTTCCTCTACACTTAAATGCGGGTAGAGAGCATAGTTTTGAAAGACCATAGAGAGCTCGCGCTTACTCGGATCTAAATGATTCGCTTCCTTCTCACCAAGCATAAGTCTGCCTGCTGAAATTTCTTCTAAACCCGCAATCATGCGTAATAACGTACTCTTCCCGCAGCCAGAAGGTCCAACAAGGATAAAGAATTCTCCTTCTTTAATTTCTACATTAATATCCTCAACTGCAAAAGATTTTTGATCATACGATTTGCATACATTTTCTAACTCAACTTTCCTCATGAATTGCACCCGCCTTTTTATAAAATACAAAAGAGTAACTGCCAGATACTGCTGCTGCACCAGCTTCTAATGCCTCTTCAACTTCTGCCTGATCTCTAATCAATCCCCCAGCAACAATAGGGAATGGCAGTTTCATAGTAAGCTCCTTAATCACTCTCGGCATTAATCCTGGCATCGCCTCGACTGCATCAGGCTTTGTTTTCAAGCATGCTTCAATGGATTTATTCATAGCATGACTATCTATTAAAAAGATGCGCTGTACCGTTTTTAAACCAAGCTTTTTCGCATGATTAATGGCCTGTGTTTTGGTACTAATAATACCGTCTGGCTGAATCACTTCAGCAATGTAGGTCATTCCTTCAATTGTCTGCGGCTGAATACCTGAAATGAGATCAACATGAAGGTATACCTCCTTTTGTTTTTGCTGCAGCTTAAATACTCTTTCAGGCAAATCAAGCATGGTTCCATTTAACAAAAATACGGTTTTAAAAGGTGAACTCATACAATCCTCATGCTTATTCCAATCGGTTAGTGCGGTAATATGGCGCTCCTTAAACATACGTAAGCTCCTTTATCTTTTGATAGAATTCATCAAGCGTTGAATACACATGTGTAGGTCGTTGACGAACCGTGTGCAAATCTTCCTTCTTGCTCACTCCGCTTAATAATAGAACGGTATCCATCCCTACTGCTTGTCCGATCGCAATGTCACTTGTTATCGAATCCCCAACCATGACAGCCTTAGAACGGATACTGCCTGCAAAGTCTAAAAGTACTTGCTGCATCCAGATAGACGGTTTCCCAATGACTTCTGGCTTAATAAAAGGTTTTGGCGACGCACTAGTGTATACGCGAGCTATCGCCCCTGTATCTAAGTACATGCCACTCTCAGCAGGGCAGCATATATCAGGATTTAATAAAATTAAACGCGCTCCTTTTTGCAATAAGAAGAAGCCTTCTTGCAGCTGCTCATAATTTAAATTAGGTGACATACCAAGAACCACAAACACTTCACCAATTGAGGTTTCCCTTGAATGGTCTAGTACATGAATATCCATTTTCCTAATTTCTTCTTTTATCAACTCAGACCCGACGACGTAGATACTTGATGAAGATGGTCTCGCGCTAAAATATCGTTTGATCGCTAAAGTCGGCGTAATCAATTCATCTACTTTAAGCTCCAACCCCATATTTATTAACCTCTCACATAACTCTTCTCTTGGCCTAGCTGGATGATTGGTTAAGAAAAAGACACTTTTTTTATTCCTCCTTAAACATTGAATCACTTCGTTTGCATGAGGAAACAAGGAATTTCCGTTGACTAACGTACCGTCTAAATCAAAGAAAAATAGTTTGTAATCTTTCACAGCAACCTCCAAATAAATATAAAAAACCCAAGATGATGCACATAAGACATACGAGCAGTAGGCCTCATTACGCAACAACTTGGGTTTTCTCAATGTGTTCTCCACCCGCTTGTTTAAGCTATGTAATTTGTTTTCATTTGAATCTCTTACAGCTTTAGAGTACCAGGTTTATATTAAGGAACGATAAACGAGCTGTTAAGTTTTATTAAGCAAATATTAAGATATTTATGAGCCCAGAAGAAAGGAGATATTTTTTGCTCGTATACACCAATGCCTAGTTTGTTTCATAAGATATCGTAGTTTGACAGATAGGAGGCTGCGATATGATTGAGCTTACGATGTCTCATTGGATGTATTTAGCTGGGACACTCTTAATCATTTTAACGATGTTATTTAGGCAAAATGTTGTCGTTCCGGCTATATTGATGACATTTTTAGTAGGATGGATCTTCAGCGGGTCATTATCTATCGGCTTGCAGACCATCTTCCAAGCCAGTTTGATTGCTGCTGGCGAGCTGTTTAATATCTTCTTAATTATTGCAATCATGACTGCTCTCTTGCATGCATTAAAAGATATAGGTGCCGATGAACAAATGATTACCCCATTTCAAAAAGTCATGGTCAATGGTCACATTTCGTTTTGGGTTATTGTTCTAGTTACCTATTCCATTTCATTGTTCTTCTGGCCAACTCCAGCGGTTCCGCTTGTAGGAGCTTTGCTCATTCCTGTGGCAATCCGTGCAGGCCTTCCGCCGATTGGTGCTGCCATCGCGATATCACTCGCGGGCCAAGGGATGGCTCTGTCATCGGATTACATTATTCAAATAGCGCCGATGCTTAGCGCTACAGCTGCTGGTGTTGATATTTCTCTAGTAGCAGACCGGGCGTTTGTTCTTTCCCTTGTAACAGGCGGTATTGCTATTACGACTGCCTACCTGCTGCTTAGAAAGTGGATTAAATCTCCATCAAAAAATCATTTAATTAAATGGGAGAAAATCACTTCAGCATCAACGGAGGAAACGAACCAAACGAGAAAACCTGTCACAAAGAAAAGCATGGTTTTTGCCTTACTCGTACCAGCTTCTTTCTTATTCATCATTGTGTACATGGTCATGGCTAAGTTTTCAGACGTGATTCCATCGATTGAAGGAGGAACCGGCGCGGCCTTAATCGGGGGAACAGCGGCCCTGTTATTACTCGCCTCTACCACTGCTGATAAGGCAAAAACCGCTCTTACAAAAGTAAGTGAACATTTAATTACTGGCTTTGTGTTTGCGTTTAAAGCGATGGGGCCCGTTATTCCGATTGCAGGATTCTTCTTTATCGGAAGCGGTGAACTAGCCGGTAAGATTTTAGGAGTTGGAAACGAGGCGTCTCCATCTTTCTTATTTGATCTTGTGCAAGCAGGTCAACAGCTCATTCCAGAGAGCGCTTTCCTTGCCGGGTTTGCGATATTAATTATTGGAATGATTACAGGTCTTGATGGCTCAGGATTCTCAGGGCTTCCGTTAGTAGGTGCCTTATCAAGTGCACTCGGCCCAACGGTCGGTGTAGATACGGCTACCCTTGCTGCTATTGGTCAAATGGGATCGATCTGGGTCGGAGGAGGAACGCTCATTGCCTGGTCCTCTCTTGTGGCTGTTGCTGGATTTGCCAAGGTGCCAGTGATGGAGCTTGTACGTAAAAGCTTCCTCCCTGTTATGTTGGGGTTAATTGCTGCCACTTTGTTCGGGCTTTGGTTTTTCTAGTAACATGCTAAAAAAGGTCACCATTCTTCAACGAATGATGACCTTTTTTGAATTTACTTTAAATTCTTATATACTTACTTTCCCTTCTACTGTAACAGGCTCATCCTGCCGGTTCTTAACTCTCAGGCTTAAAATGAACCCTGCTCCTAGACAAATCGATGAAAAGAGAAAGGCATATGTAAACCCGCCAAAGTCTTCAATCAGCCATCCCGCGATAACTGGTCCAATAAGCTGACCTACCGCAAAGTAAAAGGTTGCATAACTAAAAGCGACAGGCATATCACTCGGCTTCACTTGATCAAGTGTTGCAGCTTGAACAAGGGTGAATAAACCGGTTAATGTACAGCTTATTAAAATGATATGTGCAGTGAAACCAATAAATGTTGGATAAAAAACAGGGATCATCATCGCAATCAATGTTATAGCCATTGTGAGATTTAATGATTTTTTCCTGCCTATTTTATCAGAAAGATGCCCCCACACCGGCCCCGTAAAAATTGATAGAAATCCGTTTAGTGCCATGAATTGTCCTGCTGTTCTACTTGAGATCCCAGACTCTATCATAAAACTCATCACAAACACCATTTGAATAATATAGGCAACGCCAACGACACCGTAAATAAGACTGACATTGATGACACCTTTGTCTCTATAAATCTCTCGTACATTCACTGTTTTCTCATCTGCTGCTCCTCTTTTGATTACGGGAGGATTTTCAATAAAGAAAGCGATAATGAATATAACGATGATGCCGCATAATGCAAACAATCCCCAAGCATATCTCCAGCCAAACACAGGAAACATCGTACTTATAAAAGGAATAACAATACCGGATAAAAGAATACCTATCCCAACACCGCTTGTCGTTAATCCTATCACTAATCCTCTCTTTAAAGGAAACCATGCTACCAACAATGAAATCAGAGGTGTATAGGTGAAAGCCGTACCGACACCTAAAATGATCATAAAAACGAATGCAACCCAATACCCAGGTGTCATTGCAATCCCGATAAACCCCATGCTGACAAGGATAGTGCCAAAAATGATGGTTCGTTTACTTCCCCATTTTGATGCAGCAACCCCTGAGAACACAACCATACTCACATATCCAAAAGAGATCGCCGTTCCTAATATACCTGCTTCTTTATACGTAATGACCAGCCCTTCCCTCATAAAAGGAAGAATAACTCCAAAAGAAAGCCTGGCAAAAGCAAGAACAACAATCGTAGTAAGCATTCCAATTATTGAATACATCCATATTCTCTTCGTATCCACCTCTGCACCTCCATGATTTTAATACCTACCAGTCAGTATGTTAGTTAGTATATTCAGTTTATTCCTCTTTCTTAACCAGTACAAGGTATTTCTTTCTATTCTCAAAATAAAAACACAAGGAACCGTCCTTTGTATTTTAATGAACTAATTCAGTTATGTAAAAAATCCCTTTGGAGTGAAAACGCATCAAGGGATTAAACGTTAATCTTTATCCATTTTTTGTTCAATGCGGTCAATTCTTTTCTCAAGCGAATCTAGAGAATCATGCAGTTTCTCAAGGGTTATAACCATCTTTTCTTGTGATTCATTCGACCTGTCTAAATGCTTCATCAAATCTATTTCTCTTTGTCTAGAATGCTCTCTATGTTCTTTGTTTTCTTTTCTCATTTCGCGAATCACATAGTAGCCTAACAGAATACAAAGAATAGCCCACACATATTGACTTGTAGCGATTTCATTCGCTATGTTAAAGTCCATTTTTCATCCTCCTTCTACTACTAATGGATGCATATCAAAGAGGAATTGTAACGGCATAATGTCAACGTTCCTTAATTTATTTTATCTTTCATAGTAAGTGTGATGGAGCCATTCGATGGTTTCAAAATAGCTACTTAACAAAAAAAGTACTCAGCAGCTGCCGAGCACTTTTTTCTAGTTTTATAGCTGCTTTCACTCACTGTTCTCGTTTACAGCTTGGATAGCAGCTTGTAGATATGCTTTAAACGCTTCTTCCTTTTGATCGTCTACTTTCTCTTTGATCAAACGTTCAATTCGCTCGAAATTATCAATTAAATGCTGTTTGTCCATTCCATGTTTGACTAATATTCCATTTAACCAAAGCGCATAGTCGACAAAGATCTTTTCTTGTTTCATTTGATAAGCTGTTTCTAAGGAATGAAAGTGGTGTTGATTGTCCTCTCGGCACTTTCTCCGGCCAGCCTCTCCGTACTTTTCTTCAAGTTCAGGATAAGCTTGATAAATCTCTTCTGTAATGGCATCAATAATTGGATGGTATTCAGGATATGGAAAAGGTATCAATCAATCACCACCTCAAACTGCTTTACTTCTGGAATAACAGCAGCAAGCTCTTGGTCTGGATATTTCTTCTCCAGATCATGAATATGTTTAAACTCTGAACTGCGGACCCAGTTTAAATAGTCTTTTTTCGAATCCCATTCAATTTCAACCGTAATTTCTCCATCCCGCTTTGCATTCTGAAGCAGCCTGAAACGTTGAAATCCCGAGGCTTTATCAACCAGGCCAGATCTATTTTTATAAATATCAATTACTTCATCTGCTTTTTCATCTGGAACTTTAAACGTCGAATGGACGATAAACATAGTAAAAACTCCTAACCCATTCTTTATTTTTTGTTCATAGCCTTACATTCCTGAAGTAATGCTTTGAAAGCCTCTTTTGAGTTTTCAATCTGCTCAAGTGACACACTGTACGATAGACGGAAATGTCCCTCCCGGCCAAAGCCAGATCCAGGTACAAGTAAGATATTGAACTTTTCAGCTGCAAGCTTACAGAAAGCTGTATCGTCAGCTAAAGGTGATTTTGGAAAAATGAAGAATCCACCTTTAGGTTCCACAAAATCAAAACCGGCATCTGTTAACACTTCAACCATCGCATTACGTCTTTCTTTATAACCTGCTTGCTCTTGTGTAAGAGTCGGCAATTGACTGATCATACGCTGCACTGTAACGGACGCATTTCCAAATCCTAATGTACGGTTTGCAAATACGAAGGCAGCCATATATTCACCTGCGTCTTCCATGCGGCTGTCAATTGCTAAATAGCCAAGACGTTCACCGGCTAGTCCAAGATCTTTACTGAATGATGATACGTAAAATAATCGGTCAATTGCTTTAAATGGATTTGGCGCATCATAATCATAGATTAATTGACTATATGGATCATCATAAAGGACGTGAATCATCGCTTCATGCTCTGTTTCTTTTTCACGAAGAAGACTGTTAAATGCTTCAAGATCTTCCTGAGTCAAAAGCTGTCCTGTTGGGTTATGCGGGTTGTTTAAGATAACCGCTTTCGTTCTGCCTGTAATATGTTCAGCTAATTTATCTAAATCAATAGTAAAGTCTTCAGCAAGAGGAACATACACTGCCTTACCCTTTGCATTATTTACATAGAACTTGTATTCGACAAAGAACGGTGTAAAAATAATCACTTCATCATCTTCGTTAAGAATACTTCTTAACGCCACATTTAATGCACCTGCTGCACCAGAAGTCATAATCACGGACTCATGGCTTACTCCAATGTCACCGTAACGATCCCCTAAATGTCCAGCTACCTTCTCTCGCGCCTCGACTAGACCTTGGTTAGGAATATAGCTGTGGCCTCCTGAAATAGGGTTATGCGCATAATTTTTTAGAGCTTCGAAATATTCTTTTGGAGGATCAATCACAGGATTCCCTAAGGAGAAATCATAAACCTTATCCGCCCCGTGGATTGCTTTTAAGCGCTGACCTTCTTCAAACATTTTACGAATCCATGAGCTTTGAGTTAAATTTTGCTTAATTTCTTGTGAAATCATTTTGCTTTCCTCCCAGTTCTTAATGATTCAGGTTACAGTTGAGTTGCGTACATCTAAATACTTGGATATGTATTACTCCATTATAACGTTATTATTCGACTTTTTCCATCTGTCATTTTATTCAAAATAAGTCTTCCTTCCTGCAGGAAAACAATAAAAAAAGGTTAATAGAGTAAGTACTCAGTGCATATATTCACTTCTGTGCAGTTCATTATTATTAATACAAGGAGGTTATGCATGATTAAACACGTGTTGTTGATTCTTCTGCTTATTGTTATGTTAGTCAGTCCCATCCAAGTCCACGCTGGATCGTTTGGCGACAAAGGGACTCCAGGCGTTCCGGGCCAGTGGTATATTGGAGAATCACCTGAGAGTATTAATCCGACAAAAGCGCCGCTTATATTTATCCATGGGCTAAACAGCTCCTCTCGCACATGGTGGGAAGGAAATGACATGTATCAAGTCGCTCTGCAAGATGGATATGAAACAGCTTTTGTTGACCTTCACGGAACGGAAGATATGTGGACAAACGGCGCACTGCTTGCTGCGAAGCTGGCTGAAATTCATCAGCATTTCGGCAAAGATCTTGTCTTAGTCACACATAGTAAAGGCGGGATTGATACTCAATCGGCCTTAGTTCATCATGGTGCTCATGCCTATGTTTCAAATGTGATCACATTATCGACCCCGCATTATGGCTCACAGCTGGCTGATTTAGCTTATAGCAGCTGGGCAGGATGGCTAGCCGGCATTATAGGAGGAAGAAATGCAGCAACGAACTCTCTCCAAACGGGATACATGGCATTTTTCAGGAGTGAAACCGACCATCACCCTAACGCCAGAATCAACCCTTTCTTTACACTGGCAGGAACAAGCTGGGGGTCATTCGGTTCATCCCTTTACTGGGGCGGTGTATATTTAAGCTCATACGGTCAAAATGATGGAGCCGTAACAGTAGCTAATTCTAGACTTCCATACTCAAGAGAACTTGCCGTCGGACGCTGGAATCATACAACAGTTAAAGAAGGTCATGCGACATTCACGACATTTAAGCCTTATCTTACATCTGAGAAATCGCTGTTTTCAATGACTGCAAACGAAAACATTCAAAGTAACCAAGAAGCAAGCAGCCAAATTGTACGCGGCGGCCCTCTTCAAGCCTTTGGTAAAACGGATTCCTTTCATATTGAAGAAGACGTCACCTCCGTCACCATTGATTTCTTAAGTGATGAGCACTTTTCTGCTGCTACATTGCACGGACCAAGTGGTGAAGTTATCCCTGCTAATATCTCCTATTCAAATGACGAAATTTTTGAAGGCGCTTACCATCATTTATACAAGCTAAATCAGCCATCACCAGGAGAATGGCATATTCAAACGAATCATGCAAAAGGCAGCGCCTACTTAGTAACAGCATCAATTGACAGCCCTTATGATCAAGCGGTGACACTTGAAATAACAGGTACCGCTAAGCAGAAAATAGCTATTAAAGATAACCTCCAGCCTCCACCGTCCAAGAAAACAACCTATCGTGCAGAAGCAACCTATACAGATAAACACGGCAAACAGAAAAGCCGCAGCGTTCCAGTTACAATCAACTCAGCAGGCGAATTGTCCATTCCTCTAAAGAAAGAAGGCATCTATACGCTTACGATTGACATGGAAAGCGAAACGAAAAAAGGCTACCCTTTCGAGCGAACGTTGATAAAGAGCGTCTATGTGGATCAAAACGGCAAGCTATATGAGTAGAGGATGCTGCTAGTACCCGGTACCTGAAGCAATCATCTATTATATTTTTTCAGCCTCTTTATGGCGTCAGTCAGTAAGGGAATTGCGGGGATTGCTCTAAGGATAGCGCCAGTTGAAATAGTAATTGCGTCAATTTGCAGTTAATGTGCCGATTCAGCAAATATATGGATTAATGTAAAGCTGAATTGTATTAATTCACAGGTTTATTGCGTAAATTCTCATCACACATGAAAGAGCTGTCCACTTCTTAATAGCGGACAGCTCTCTTTATTCATTTAAATACTCTGCAAATCTTGTTTTCACTTTTTCAATTGGAACTGCCAGTCCTCTTGAAGGTTCTTCATCAAACAAACCAGGAACCGTTCTCGCATATACAACTCCAATGACTTCACCAGCTTCTGTCAGTACAGGACTTCCGCTGTGACCTCCATAGATTGGTGCAGAAATTCGTAAAATCTCAAAGCCTTCTTGTTGATCTAAGATTTCTCCTTCATTAACAATTTGCTGCTGGGTAAGCGGGTTTCCGATAACTAGAATTCGCTCATCACGCTCTGCCCCTACATCACTTAACGGCAAATATGGGAGCCCCTCCGCCTCAATTTCAAGCAGCGCTAGATCCAGCCCTTCATCAGAATCAACGATCTCTGCTACATACTGCTCACCAGAAGGTAACGTGACAGCTAATGGTCCTCCGCCATCGACAACATGATCATTAGACACAATAAGACCCTCGCTTGATACGATAAAACCAGTGCCGCGTGACTGCTGGTTCTGGATCAGAACGACTGATTCCATGCTGTTTTGTACCATCTCATCCTCTGAATATTGTTCCGTTCCACGAAGGAGCTTAAGGGAATCTAAACTAAACACATTCAGCCAGATGCTTAGCACATTGACTACTAATAATAAACTGATGCCTATAGCAATCGATCGAATGATAAACTGTTTTCTTTTGCGTTTCTGTTCAAGCAGCTCAGGATCTTCCTCTTCTGCTTCATCAAATAAGAAATCTTCTAGCGGTGGTTCTCCGTAAGGATCTTCCTTAGTATTATTTTCCATTATGTCTTTATCTAATTGATCATTTTTTGTTTCATCTGAATCATCTCGGTGCCTAGACACTATCTCAATAATCCCCCTTACTCTAGCTTCTCTAAATCACTTGTATACACAATCTTCGTTTTAAAAATAGATTCCATTTGCTGGATAAAAACATCTTGATTTTGTGTGAATGTTGCCATCTGATCATAAATCGCAACCGTTTTAAAGCCTCTTGCATAGGCCCCGTATACAGTAAGGAAATTGCAAATATCGGTGCATACACCTACAACATATACTTCACCAACATCCGCTTCAAGTAATTCCTCTTCTAAATTCGTGTTAAAGAATGCGTCATATTCAGGCTTTGGAATATAGAGGACACTCTTATTTTCTTTGTTTTTATCGTACCACGTCCCGAGTTCACCGTACAATTCTTGCCCCTTCGTTCCGATAACATTATGCTTCGGCCATAGTTCAAAATGGGGATCATCTTCTATATGGGCATCCATACAAACGACCACCACGTCTCCCTTTTCAAGAAACAAATCTGCTGTACGGACAATATCAGGCACAATGGTCTGTGCAGGAGTACCGACCGTTAATCCGCCATCATCCGCTACAAAATCATAACTCATATCTACGATTAATAATGCTTTTCTACTCATTTATCATCCAGCCCCTATTTTAAATGTTGATTATAGCCTTGCCTCCCTAGATTCGACAAAACACAATTGTATTCCTGTTTAAGCACACACATTAACGCGTTTTACTGTTATTACATTCGCTGATACATTATAATGAACGACATACTAAACTACATTTGGAGGACTGTTCAGTGAAACCAATAACAATTGAAGAAGTACAGCCTTTGATTAATCAATTTGCTAAGCAGCCCGTATACATACATCTTGAAACAACAAACGGGGCCTATGCGAGTCATTTTGATCAATCTTTTTTCTCAGCTAGTGCTTATATACGAAATGCAAATGTTACATACGAGCATGGAAAAATTATAGGCGAGGGTCCTTTTCGTGCCGGTCTCAAAATTGAAATCGGCTGGGTCTATGCAGAGGGATTGACTCACTTTGAATTAGATCAAGAAGGGCGTCTGCTGTTAGCTGGCCATGGCTTTGACGGAAAACTAGCCGTGGCGCTTGAAATCAGCAAAACACCATTCGAATAATCAGTAAAGGAGTGAATGTCCATGACTACAAGCAATGAAAGACATGTTCTTGTGATTTTTCCTCATCCAGACGATGAAGCGTTTGGAGTGTCAGGAACCATTGCGATGCACACATCTAGCGGAACGCCTGTTACATATGCTTGTTTAACACTAGGAGAAATGGGAAGAAATTTGGGGAATCCTCCTTTTGCCACACGTGAATCTCTGCCCCTTATCCGTAAAGATGAACTGAAAAAGGCTGCGGAAGCTATTGGAATCACTGACCTTAGAATGATGGGGCTGCGTGATAAAACATTAGAGTTTGAAGATGATGATCAAATGGTTCAGTTGGTAAGTGACCTTATTAGTGAATGTAATCCATCTCTTATTATCAGTTTCTATCCGGGATATTCCGTACACCCTGACCATGAAGCGACAGCTAGAGCTGTTGTACGTGCGGTTAAAAAGATGAAAAAAGAAGACCGTCCGACTCTCCACTGTGTCGCCTTCTCAAATGGACATGAAGAACATATTGGCAATGCAGATGTCGTTCACTCGATCAGCCCGTTTGCTAATCAAAAAATGGCTGCTTTAAGAGCACACATCTCACAAACTGCCTGGATGTTAAAAGACCTTGAAGAAACGTTAGTAAACGGAGATCAGCCAGATGCTGCAGTGAAATTTTTCACTGAACAATTTTGGACTGTGGATGTGGATCAATTAGAAGTGTAACTAAAAAAATCATTCTAAAAAAACATGCAGTCCAATTTGACTGCATGTTCTTCTTTAGAATATCCACCAGATGAATACAATAATAACCGTAATGATTGGCAAGATAATTAAGTAAACGAGTGACAGGTTCGTAATACTGCGTTTGCTTCCATACTGTTCATCCTCTTGCTTTGTTAGTGCAAGAGTAATTACTAGAGCTGCGATACATGTGATGATAGCGATTATAAATAAGACCGTCATACTGTGGAACTCCTTTTTTATCAATTCATTCCATTTTATCATTAAATGACTTCTCCATCTAATGAAATCTCTTTCCTAAAAGAATTGCTCATTTATGCATAAGACATGTTAAACTATAAGAACTTTCATTTTAAAGGAGACGTTATTTTGACACAGCCTACCTTATTATTAATTGATGGTTTTAATTTACTGAGCAGAGGATATTTTGCTACGTCTTATGGCAGAAGTGATGATCAGCTTAGTAAAAATAGTGATGGTTTATATACAAACGCACTGCGTGTATTCTTTCAAAAATTAATGAATTTAATTCATGAACATGATGTCACGCATGCTGCAGTAGCATGGGATGTTAAGCGTGAAGATTCGGTTAGACGTCAATATGCTCCGACTTACAAAGAAACACGTAATGACCTCCCTGCCCCGCTGATTGAGCAATATGAAACGTGTACTCGCATCTTAGAAGATATGGGAATATTGCAAGTAACAGTTCCGCCTTATGAAGCCGATGACGCAATCGGAGCTCTTTCCTGTCAATGGTCAAACAGAAACGATGGACGCTGCTTGATTTATAGTAATGACCGCGATCTTCTTCAGCTTTTAGATGAGCGCACGACTCAAATTATCGCAAGTAAAAAGGGAGAAATACTATACACTAATACCCACTTCGAAGAGGAATTTAGCATTACGCCAACTCAGTGGATTGATGTAAAAGCTTTGCTTGGTGATAAGAGTGATAATATTCCGGGCTGTCCTGGGGTCGGAGAGAAGTCCGCTCTTCCGCTTATTCAGCAATATGGATCCGTTGAAGGTGTTTATAATCAATTAGAAACTGGAGAATTTGACCCTGCATATAAACGATATCAGAAGAAGCTGATTGCAGGTAGGGAATCGGCCATCCTCAGTAAAAAACTGGCTACGATTATTTGCGAGATTCCAGACCTTGAAGACACTGATTTTACAACTTATACATTTGAAATGGACCATGAGCGTGTGGAATCTGTTTTCCAATCAGTTGAATTAAAGATCAAACTGCATACAACCTTATTATAATGTCTAAGCTATCCAATTGCTGGGTAGCTTTTTTAAAAGCAATAAAGGAGATGGCATCATGTGGCTGCGCAAACATTGGTGGAAGATTTTATTAGCGACCATCCTTATATTAATAGCATTAATCTTTTGGTTCCTAAGACCATACACGGCAAGTGAAGAGGCATTGTCACTCCTACACTCATCAGAACAAGTCGAAGTGAAAATAGATTCAAACTGGATTGAATTCTCTCCGCGCAAAACAGAGCTTGAAGCTAACGTGATTATGTATCCTGGCGGCCTTGTAGAGCATGAGAGCTACGCCCCTCTTGCTTACTCGCTTGCAGAAGAAGGCTTCCGTACATTTGTGATAAAAATGCCGGTGAATTTAGCTGTTCTTGGTGGGAACAAAGCTCAGGGTGTGATCAAAGATTTAGGCGATGAGCCGGTATTTATCGGCGGGCATTCACTCGGCGGGGTGATGGCCTCAAGATTTGCAGCTGACAATGAGGAAGTATTTAACGGGGTCTTTTTCCTAGCGTCTTATCCTGATGAAAAAGGAAGCCTTACAGATAAACAACTTTCCTCGATTTCATTTATTGCAACAAATGATTCTGTTTTAAATAAAGACCGCTACGATAAGGCTGAAGCATACCTCACTTCTGAACACCTTGAAATCATAATCGAAGGCGGCAACCATGCACAATTTGGATCTTACGGAGCTCAAAAAGGCGACACCCCAGCGTCCATTTCTACAGAAGAACAACTTAAACAAGTACGCGATGCATTATCTAAGTGGATTACTCGTCAATACTAGTAAGAAAAAGCTGAGCTGAGCTCGGCTTTTTAATTTGAAAAAATGATTAAGTTCCTTTATAATACTGAACTTGTGTGAGCCAAATTAACTAAGAAATATTAAATATAAAAGGAGTGGTTCGGTGGTACTCGCAACTCTCACGACTGATGAAGTCAAAGAGCCAGAGGAGCTGCAAAAAGAATTAAATGATTTGGAGTTTCAAATGTTCCGGATGCAAGAGAATTTGAAACAAATTGCTAAACGGTGGCAGGTACTCGGCATCGAGCAGACCAAAGAAGAAAAATGGGTGATTGTGTACATCTTAGATGATGGAGCTCAGTGTAAAATTATGCTCAATGAATGTGACTCTGCCTATAGAGGGGTCTGGGATTTTTCAATTCAAGCCACATATGCAGATGATCATACGATCCACATCGGTGATATAAAAGGGGAAGAAAACAAAGGATATGGTTCGATCTGCATGAATTACTTAAAAAACCATGCCATGGATCAAAATGTACAATACATTACCGGTGATATCGCACAACGCGATTGGGATCATCTTGACAGACTCATCCATTTTTATGAAAAGCATCATTTTGATGTAGAAGTAGATCATGACGACAAATCTGGAGACCTTGTATGGAATCCAGCCTCATAATGATCAGGTGAACAGTACTAACTCCCCGCTTACTGAATATGTTGATTTCCGCTGCAGGCACACGCTTTCCGCGGGCGGTCCGGGAGCTTCCTCGTCACTACGCTCCTGTGGGATCTCCCCTGGCCACGCGCATCCCGCAGGAGTCGGTGCCTTCCGCTACAATCAACGAGCGTCAAAAGAAGTTGATATTTAAACGTATAAATAAGCAGTCTTTTTTCCAAATAATATAAGCATGCTAGCGGTTATAATAGGCGAATAGGAACGCTAGCGTATTCTTGCAATTATCACAACTTCTTTAATGTTTCACCTCAAAATACCCCCTGAGCACCTGGCTCAAATAATCAAGCGGAGTCGTTTCAACCTGTCCATATCCCCTTTGTGTATAAAGGTGAGTTGCATTCGGGAGCTCTCTTTTTAACTGTTTTCTTAATTTCTCGCCCGCCTCATCTGCATCAACTAAAATGTAGACATCTTGGTCTTCAAAAGGTAGGATTTATTGTTCAAGCTTTTCATCGCTCAGGGTCCCATACGTACAAACGATATCAATGGATTCATTTAATACTTTCTTCACTCGTTTGCGGTCATTCGTCCCTTCAACGATCAAAATTTTCTCCTCCATGCTTCTCACACTCCTCAGGGCTTGTGTTATGTGTTATATCTTATTGATATGAGCGTATTATCTATATACTACTTATATTACCCTTCGCAACACGGAATTTATCTCTTTTTACAGTACCATAGTCTTCCTTCTGCTGTCTTTATTCACCACTATCTACCCTATAATAAAAAAGAACCATCCTGACTGAAATCAGAATGGTACGTCCCTTACTTATGGATGTACTGTTTCTAGCATAGCCAGCATGCTAGGAGCAACGCCTTCCTGTGCCTCTTTAGCAGGTAGAAAGACGGTCAATTGAAACAACTCCCCTTCTGCCTCTTTCGCCAAATGATAGATCGTCGTTCGCTCTCCACTAATCTCAACTGATTCCTTTAGGGCATATTGCAGGCCGCTCATTGGCAGGTCTTGAAGGTTTTCAATCTCTCCTTGGGCATGCTCTTCAATAGCACCCTTTAATTTCTCTGCCGAACCTTCATTCTTATGTGGGATAATACGTGTGAAAAAGTCTCCATCATTGTTGAAAACAAGGGCATCTCTGCCTGGCTCTTCACTATGAAGCGTATACCCTTCTAGCACATAGATCCCATATCCAAGTTCGCTGCGGTTAAACTGAGCAACACGCGTTTCTGTCTGCCCTTCTATTTCAAACGTCAATTCTTTTTCGTCTGCTAATTCAATTTCCCCTTCACCATTCTCCGCTTCCTCTGGCGATTCCACGTCGTTTCCGTCTTCATGTTCACCGTTTTCTCCCTGTTCACCATCTGTTTCTTCCTCATCAACCACTTCCTCTTCCACTCCACCCTCTTCATTCTCCTCAACAGGCTGCTCTTCTTGTGAATCTTCTACCGGCTGATTACAAGCTGTGAGCATAACTAAAAAGGAAATAATTAATACCCCGATTAACTTTTTCATTTTTGTGCACCCCTTATATTCTTTATCAATAAGACGCCTGTTAGTGAGTATACGTTTCATCTCAAAAAAAAGAATTGCCCACTTTCGGCAATTCCTCCATTAAAATATAAATGATTTCTTTTTTCTTCTGCCTGTCAATGCATAGCTAATTCCACCTGTAATCAGCCCTAAAAGAGCGCCTCCAACAACTTCTTCAGGCTGATGACCTAAACGTTCTCTTAATTTCACAGAGCGTTTCTCACTTTGTTTCGCATGAGAGTCCCCAGCCATTCGTTCAAGGTCTGCATTCATTTCATTCACTTTAATCGTTAATTCACCTGTTTGGCGTCTAATTCCTTGTGCATCATACATCACAATTAAGCCAAATACAGTGGAAAGAGCAAAATCTACGGATGATACCCCGCGCTCTAGTGCTACATACGTGGCAAGAGCTGTGACCCCTGCAGAGTGAGAGCTTGGCATACCTCCCGTTTCTAACAACGTATCCCACTCCCACTGGTCCGTTTGCATTTTTTTAATAGGAACTTTAAGGCTTTGCGCAAGCCCGATTGTTAACAGCGCAGTCAGCATTGGCCGATTCATCTTCTTCACCTCACGCTTAGCGTTTGATGAGTGAAGTGATTTTATTCTTATGCAAATTAATAATTAAAGATATCTTGAGGGATGGTGAATGAGTCGTTCAGATCAACATTGATACCGATATTTTCAAATGACAAGGTGATCTCATCTAGTTCTTCCACTTTTCTCTGATCAAGCAAAAGCTCAAAAGAATGTTCCGATGAACCGCTGCCCATATAAAGGTACTGAGGATCTAATTTTTCATTATCTGAGCTGAAGCTAAGGATATTAGCCCGTTCAAACTCCTCATTCTCTGACCATTGTGTATCTCCGTAATCAATTGATACATGCGATAAATCATAATGGTAAGAGGCGTCTTCATTCGGAATAAAACTGAACTCAATGTTGTAATGCTGATCCTGATTATAAGATACTTGCTTAATTAAAATGGTCCCATATTCCCCGCTATAAATTTCTGCATCCTTGACACTCTCAAATAATTCTTCATCTGTAGGAAGTTTAACATCTATACGTTCATTACTTATTAAATACATAGAGTTCATTGTAAATGTAAGATCATTAACAGGTTCGCTGTAAGTATCATAACTGATTAAATAGGTATAATTATCTTTCTTCATTCCCACTGAACTGTTTGAATCTCCAGCTCCTGTTAAGTAGCCCCAAAGTGAATCAAGCATTAAGTCTGGGTGCTCCATAAACTTAAATTGCAGATCAAATGATTCAGGATGAGCTCTGATCGAATCAACTTTAACGGATAAATCTCCTATATCCATAACAGATGAACCATTGATTTCATTATATGGAATATCATCATATTGATAATCCACATCCAACGTAATTGATTCGATTTGATGAATGTTTCCTCCCGAATGGACCGTGGTTGGAGTTAATTTGATCTCATCAAGCTCTACAATTTCGATATCCGGTGAAAAATACGGCAGGTAAAACATGGCCACACCATAATACCGCCCGTCTTTATAAACATGGTTGAATCCCGTAAACTCATTGTCTGAGTACACTTCATTATAATATTCAAAATCATGATCATCGAACTCAATCCGGCTTGTTAGTTTAGGGAAATCATGTATGCGTTCTGTGTCATCTGCTAAATCCACACTGTAAAAGAGGAATGAATGATGACTTTTACGAACCCACACCTCTTCTATGCGAAGCGTATCATTCGTATCACCTAACTCCCACTCTGTATCATAGGTTCTCGTCAACCCCAACTCTCTTGCCTTCGTAATACCAGGTGCGGCCTTCTCCATGACTTCGACTAAACCTTCTTCATCAACTTCATTTAAATAAGAATAAATTCTGTCCGTGACTTCTTCCTTATTGTTTTTGTCATCGGTACCAGCTGTTTCGTAACCAAGTGATTGGATATAAGCAAACAAGGTCAGTCCGGCTAATAGAAAGAGGATAATGATCCATTTTTGTTTATTCATATCTCTGTCTATGCCTCTTCTATCAAACGGATACGCTGCTGTTTGATTAGCTCTTTTTCTGTTTGGATTTCTGTTTGAAACTCAATCAAGGAGTCAATTGCTTCATCCACCTTATATTTCATCTTTTCGGTTTGTTTGAGTGAATCATTGATTTTCCCATGGACCATCCAATCAACGATAAAGCCGTCAAAGAAGTAATCAGCGAACGTAAGCATGTCACCGATATGAATGGAATATGAGGCAAACTTTTGTACGTCTTTCATTTCTTCTTCAAAATGGCGGAGCTTTCGCTGAGCTTGATGAATATCGCTTTTAGCATCATTGATCTTGCTATGCTTAATTGCTGTTGATACCATTCCGCCTCCAAACAAATCCCATGTTGACCAGCCCTTTGCACTGTTTAAAGAGGAGATTGCAATCGATAAGGCAGAACTGGCCTGATTACCTGCGCTGATTGCTTCTTTTAATTCGTTTAGAATCAACTTTTTGTTCGCTTCTTCTTCACTTAATTCATCAATTTCAACTGTTAATTTACTATTACTTGATTGAAGCTGCTTTTCTTTCTCATGCATGAGCTGCTCATATTTTTTAATAGGGGCGCCGAGATTGGTCAATTTTTGCTTGATCTCTTCTATTTCCCTCTCAAGGTCTGCTGCTGTCTCCTTAGCTTCTTCATACTTTAGCTGGGCAGCTGCCGCTTCTTGCTGCTCCTTTTCCATCTTTTCAAGCTTCTGACCGGTGATCGTATAAAATAGATTGGAAAACGATAATCCTTCTAATCGCTCAACATCTAGCTGTTCTTTCTTTAATTGATTTTTCAACTGTATGATTTTCGCTTGTTCTTCCCTCAAATAATCTTTTGCCCGCTTTAGATGATCCTCCCATTTTTCCTTTTGACGAATGTTTTCTTTACATGTCTCTAATAATTTCTGATTCATTTGAATATTCCCCCTCACCCTCTTTACGATATCATATCAAAAAATGTTTCAATTTCCTTTTTTTTAAATAGATGTAAATATTTTTAGTGAGTAATTATTTTTTGAAAACACTTAGTATTACAACTTTACTCTGTAGACGCTTTCACGTGTTGCAGTAAATGCTTTAATGAGATAGTATTTGATAGCACATTTGTATAATAGTTAGGAGTATGTCAATGGAAATCGTTCATCAGCTTTCACAGGTACAAGTTTTAAACCAGTTTTGGTTATTATTGTTTTTTATCGTTCCTATGGTGATTATCTCAAGGATGGTTGTTGCAGGATCTAGGTTTTCACCGATTTTAATTATCGTTATTTTCGGTTTGCTTTTAGGATTTTTGTTAGTTGAGGTCAATATTGCAACACCTGGTCTTCCAGAATTCCCGCTTGTTGATTTTATGGCGCGTACGACGATTATCGCTTTGATCGTTTCCTTCTTTGTAGGTGGTCAAGAATTACGTAAGATTCTTGGAAACAAAGAGATGGAAGTGAAGGATATTGTCGTCCCTATGAATGAAGAAGTGGTACTAGGTACAGGCCGTACTCATTTCATCTTCATCCTTCGTTCGTTCTTCTTATTAATTGGGATTGAAGGATTCATGAGAATGTTCTTGCAGCCAGGATCGCTTGATACAGTAGCTGGCTTTTACCCGCTTATTGCGTTTATCGGTTTGATTGCCTCTGTTATTTTAGTCGATAACAAAGCTCAAGTTGGCAATAAGCATATCTACATTCGTAAAGGGCTTCTTGAGACAGCTCTTATTATCATCGTTTTATTTATTTCATTTGCGATTGCCCAAGCAGTACAGCCAATCATTGCCCTGCCGCAAATTTTCTTTGCTATGATGATCTCAGCAGCGATCGGAGCTATTTTTTATAACTGGACATTTGGTCCGACCGTTCGTGCTTTACTATTTGCCGGTATTCCTGTTGTCCTTGCAGCGAACTTCATGGTCGGAGGTTCACGAATTGGGGATGCATTTGCCATTGAAGGTATGAATGCCGTTCTATTCTATGGCTTCTTTGGTCAATTGTTCTGGATGTTTGGCGGTATTGCCCTTGTGATGTTTATTGCTAAAACAGCTCACACACGCAACCTAGCACCAGGAATGGCAGGTTCATTGTCCCACTCAGGTCTGACAGGCGCTTGTACAGCTGGAGACTTTGGTAAGGTGGCGGCTCAACGTGCACCAATTATGATTAATATTCCGTTTTTCGGACATATTTTCGTATTCTCTGTTCTTGCGATTAGTGCAGAACAAGGCTCATTATGGTTCATTCCAACAGCCATTATCGTAACAATTGGTATTGTTTTAACAGCGCTGGCACTTAAAAATTTACGCAATGCAAATGGTGAGGATCGTAAAGAGGTAAAAGCGTTAATGCAATTCTCATTTGGATGGCAGATCTGTGCAGTATTCGGTGGTCTTGCCCTGCTAAGTATGAGTTCAATGTCATTTGAATACGGAGCAATGGCGCAAACTTCAGCTATTTCTCACTTTGGTTTATTTGCAGCGATTCAAGGTGAAATGTTTGGGGTTGAATCTTCACTCCTTATTCCATTCATCTTCTCTATGCCGTTTCTAGTTCACCCTGTCGTGTTCTTTATGTTCGGTAAAGCAATGGAAAATAACGGAGAGATGCCTAAGCTGCCGGTTTATATCATGGCAATCATCGGTTTGATTGGTATCAGTTTCGCTATTTTTGCTCTATAAATAAAATGAAAACAGGTCGTCCACTAGCGGATGACCTGTTTTTTATTAGGATACTTCTTTATATTCTTTTACTAATTGCTGCAGTTTCATCGCCAGTCCCATACTGCCGTCTACTTTTAATTTACCGCTCATAAAGGCCATCGTCGTATTTAAATCATCATTCAACATCTTTATGAATGATTCATCATTCATTTTAAGGGTGACATTAGGCTCTTCTGTGGCCTCTTCTATCATATATGCTTTTCCATCTTTAAATTGCACTTGAATGCTTCCTGACTCCTTTAAATCAAATTGAAATACGCGGTCTTTCTCCTCAGCAATAGGTGCTGGTTCACGGTTCATTTTTTCTACTAATGCTCTTAGCTGCTCTTTAGCGTTCATTTTGAGTTCCCCCTTTTATTTGTTACTCTGACAAAGATTCGACAATGATTGCCGAACTCCTCCCTCAAATAAAAAAAGTTATAAATTCCTCTGCAATATTTTACACATTTTTGCATAATTCGCCTCTTGCTCGTGCATTCTATAAGTAGGAGGCGGTTTTAATGGAGTTTATGAGGATCTTACAATACATCTGTTCATTTGGCGGGGCAAGTTGTTTAATATTCACTTATATTCAAATGGCTCGAAAGAAAGTAAAAAAGCCGCTTCAAAAATGAAGCGGCTTTCAGATTGTTGAGAACTCTATATTTAAGCAAGTGCTTTTTCAATTTTCTTTTTTGTAATCGAGAAATGTGAATCAACCCATTTAACTTGTTTCTTGTCTAAAATAAATAGTTGTGGAGATTCATGCTTCACACCTAGTTCTTCTGAAATTAGATTAGATACAGGTCGTGACTCGATGACTTTAACCATAGCATACGTGTGAGCATTCTCGTTCGAAGAATTTATAAATGATTGAAATTCATCATATGCCTCTGCACTAATAGGACAAGTTGTACTATGCTTCAATAATAAAACAGGACCATCATCTGATTGCTTAAATAAATCATGCCACTCTTGGTCTGTTGTTATTTCTTTCATGCTCATCACTCCTCTTTTTAGTTTGATTCAGAATAATACATTAATGCAATCGCACCAGGTCCGGTGTGAGTGCTGATAATCGGTGAAGTTGGGTAAATGGTGATATCAACTGACTCATTAATTGATTCAACGGATTGCTTTAATTTTGCAGCAAGTGCTTCTGCATCTGCATGAGCAATACCCACTTTTTTTACGACTCTTCCTTTTGTCTCATCAGCAAACGTCTTCGTTAGCGTCTGAATCATCTGCATATGAGTACGTACCTTTGTAACAGGTGTATACACTCCATCCGCTAAAGAAGCAATCGGTTTAATTTTTAGTAAAGAGCCGAGTAATGCCTTCCCACGTCCAATTCTTCCGCCTTTTTTTAAGTACTCTAATGTATCAACCATTATAAATAATGATGTACCCTCACGTACCTTATCAATGGCTTTAATAATCTCCTCTACAGACTTCCCTTCCTTTGCAAGTTCAGCCGCTTTAACTACTTGAAAGGCTAAAGCCTGAGAAATAAATCGTGAATTAACAACGGTTACATCAGCATTACTCATGTCTGCTGCAGTTTGTGCTGCATTCATCGTTCCACTCATACCTTCTGTTATATGAATCGAGATGATCTTCACATCATCACCACTTGCTGCTAAGCGGTTATAGGTTTCTTCAAATACCCCAACTGCAGGCTGTGAACTTTTTGGTAATTCCTCACTCGCTCTCAGTTTATCCATAAATTCAGAAGCTGTTATATCAACCCCGTCTAAAAACGTCTCTTCTCCAAATGTTATCGATAAGGGAACAACCTCTATTCCATGCTTTGCAGCTAGCTCTGCAGGTAAATCACAAGTTGAATCCGTAACAATTTTTATCGTCGTCATATTCACATTCTCCTTTATCTTCCCGTTCGCTTGTCCCATTCCCGAAATGGGCAAAAAACTTCTCTCTAGCCCCTATCATACCACATTTCTGACACCTTATCGGCCCTTAACCATGAATTATCTATGATCAATTAAGTGAATTTTTATTTAAATCACTTCTCTATTGTAAAGCGGATCTCTTGATATGTTATATGATCTCCGAGTGCTTCTTTTATCGGTCGAAGCCTATCTGTTCCGATTTGTTCAGCAGCCTTTTCAATTTCCTTTCGAACCTCTTCTTCCACATAAGTTGGCAGCTTAAGATCGATGCCCTCATCTTTTGATTTAAGAATGTGGTTTAATACCGTTTGTTCGCTCAGCCCTCGCTCTTTTGCAATATCCTCTACCTTCTGACCATCTTGAAACATCTTAATTGTGATGAGGTGGCTTCCTTTTGTTGCTTTCGTGCCTTTAGAACTTGAGCTTAATCTAGTTGCTGTTTCATTAATCATTGTTGTTTTTTGATCCTTAAACGAACTGAGTACATCCAAGAAAGTCTCTCCATACCGCTCAAGTTTTTGTTCGCCCACTCCCTGTATCATGGATAATTCCTCTTTAGTTAATGGAATATATTGACTCATCTGCTTGAGCGTTTTATCAGAGAACACCATATAAGGAGGGATATTTTCTTTTGCTGCAAGATTTTTTCTGCAATCCCGTAATGCTTCAAATACTTCATCATTTTCTTCTGCCTCTTCTTTTTGCAAAGCAACAAATTGATGAACTTGCTTTTCCCCTTTAAGAACAGGCAGAGCTAAATCAGTCAGCTGAAGTGTTGGATACTGTGAACCAGTGGGTTTAATGTATTTCTCGGCTGTTAAATAGTCAATAAACTCTGCCACATACTTTGCCGTATACCCGCTCATAATGCCATAGGTCGGAAGAGTATAAAGCTGCAGCTGTTTTATTTTTTGATTTTCAGAGCCAGCTAATACTTGAGCCACCATCATTTTTCCGAAGCGTTCCCTCATTCGTTTTATACAAGAGAAAACCATTTGTGCCTCTTTCGTTCGGTCCACTTTTTCTCCTTCACGGACACATGATGAGCACCTGCCGCAATCCGCTTTAGACACATCCCCAAAATAGCTTAAGATGTACGTCATTAAGCAGCCTTCCGTATGAATATAAGACGTCATTTGTTGAAGCTTCTCATACTCTTGAGCTTTACGGTCTTCTGTCAGCTCAGATTGTTCAATTAAAAAGGATTGAACACGAATATCTTGAGGGCTGAACAAGAGTACACATTCACTATCTTCTCCGTCTCGTCCGGCACGACCAGCCTCTTGGTAATATGATTCGATTGTACGCGGCATATTGTAGTGGACAACGTACCTGACATTACTTTTATCAATCCCCATCCCAAACGCATTGGTCGCTACCATCACACTTACTTGATCATGCAAAAAAGCTTCTTGATGTCGTGCTCTTTCATTTTCATTCAGTCCACCGTGATACATTGCTGCCTGAATATCGACCTCTTGTAACTTATGATACAGCTGTTCCACTTCTTTACGTGTATTTGCATACATAATCCCGGCTTCGCTTTTATGGGTTTGTACATACTGTTTCACATAACGCCATTTATCTATTCCCTTTAATACCTTTAACGTTAAATTCTCACGATTAAAACCGGTGACAACCGTATTCTCGTTTTGGATGTCTAGATGATTTTGGATGTCTTTTTGTACTGCCTTAGTGGCTGTAGCAGTTAAAGCTAAGACTGGCGGCCTTTGATTAAAATTGTTGAGCCACGCTGAAATCCCTAAATAGCTCGGTCTAAAATCATGCCCCCATTGAGACAAACAATGGGCTTCATCAATAGCTACTAATGAAAGCGGAATTGAAGCTAGCAGTTGTTGGAAGAATGGCTGCACTAATCGTTCGGGCGCAACATACACCAGTTTATACTCACCTGTCTGAATAAGACTGATCCGTTCTTCTTCCTCTTCTCTTGTTAATGTACTATTTAAATATGTAGCTGCTATATCAAGCTGATGAAGGGCATCTACTTGATCTTTCATTAATGATATTAATGGCGAGATCACCAATGTTACTCCTTCAAGAGTAAGCGCTGGAATTTGATAACAAAGAGATTTCCCCCCGCCTGTAGGCATAATCCCAAGCGTATCTTTTTGGGCTAACACCTGTTCAATAATTTGTTGTTGACCATACCTAAAGGAATCATAGCCATAATACGTTTTTAGAATCTGTTCTGCCTCATGCATTTTCTCTATACTCAACAGCCTCTCCCCTTTTCAAATGGATGATAAAAATGAATATTATGGGCACATTATACGTAATAACCATACGTTAGAAAGGTGTGTTCCTGATGAACTTTACGTTAAAACAAAAGAATACCATCGGATTGATTATTGTTGCCTTGATTTATTTAGCTCCTGTCTTGATTATGATTGCAACAAGAGATACATTTCTTCATTCAGTCGAACGTTTCCCGCTTGACTTCTCATTATACTTTGCTGTTTTACTTGGGGCAATCATTGTCAATTACTCTTTAAAATCAATGAAATTTCTTGCTGTGGTGATGCTCGCAGCTGGTGCAGGCCTTGCTGTATATGCTTTTTATTACTTATTGTAATCATTTTTCGAATCGCATTTTATGATGTTTTTTTGAGAAAACAGCTCTTTGGCTATCCTCTTGTTGTTAGGAATGGTATAATTCATACGATTACAGACATTGGAGGCATATAGCTACATGATTACAGTAACAAATGTTGGTCTACAATATGGGGACCGTAAACTATTTGAAGAAGTTAATATTAAATTTACACCTGGTAACTGTTACGGCTTAATTGGTGCGAACGGCGCAGGGAAATCAACGTTCTTGAAAATTTTATCTGGTGAAATTGAACCACAACAAGGCGACGTGCATATGAAGCCTGGCCAGCGTCTCGCTGTGTTAAAGCAGAACCACTTCGAATACGAAGAGTATGAAGTGCTTCAAACAGTTATTATGGGACATGCACGCCTTTACCAAGTGATGCAGGAGAAAGATGCTATTTACATGAAGGAAGATTTTTCTGATGAAGATGGCATTAAAGCAGCGGAGCTTGAAGGTGAATTTGCAGAGTTAAATGGTTGGGAAGCCGAGTCTGAAGCTGCGATCCTACTAAAAGGATTAGGCATTCAAGAAGATCTTCACTCAAAGAAAATGGCTGATCTAACAGGTAGTGAGAAAGTAAAAGTATTACTTGCTCAAACGTTATTTGGTGAGCCCGATGTCCTTTTACTAGATGAGCCGACTAACCACCTTGACTTACAAGCGATTCAGTGGCTAGAAGAATTCTTAATTAACTTTGAGAATACTGTCATTGTTGTTTCCCATGACCGTCACTTCTTAAACAAAGTATGTACTCATATCGCAGACCTTGATTTTGGCAAGATTCAAATTTATGTAGGTAACTACGATTTCTGGTATGAGTCCAGTCAGTTAGCTCTTAAAATGGCTCAAGACCAAAATAAGAAAAAAGAAGAAAAAATTAAAGAGCTTCAAAACTTCGTAGCTAGATTCAGCGCGAATGCTTCTAAATCGAAACAAGCAACGTCACGTAAAAAGCTGCTTGATAAGATCTCTTTAGACGATATTAAACCTTCTTCCCGTAAATATCCATATGTACACTTCCAACCGGAACGTGAAATCGGGAATGATTTGCTTCGTGTTGAAGGATTAACAAAAACAATTGATGGCGAAAAAGTTCTAAACAACGTCAGCTTTACAATGAATAAAGACGATAAGATCGCTTTAGTTGGTACAAATGAAATTGCGAAAACCGTTTTATTCAAAATTTTAGCTGGTGAAATGGAGCCTGACAGCGGTTCGTATAAGTGGGGAGTAACCACCTCTCAAGCTTACTTCCCTAAAGATAACTCCGAATACTTCGAAGGCTGTGACTTAAACCTTGTCAACTGGCTGCGTCAATACTCTCCGGAAGACGATAGTGAAACATTCTTACGCGGCTTCCTTGGAAGAATGTTGTTCTCTGGTGAGGAAGTATTGAAAAAAGCAAGCGTGCTTTCAGGGGGAGAAAAAGTTCGTTGTATGCTGTCTAAAATGATGTTAAGCGGTGCAAATGTATTGCTGTTAGATGAGCCTACTAACCACTTAGATCTTGAATCAATTACAGCTGTAAATAATGGCTTAATTGCCTTCAAAGGCTCCATGATCTTCTCGAGTCATGACCATCAATTTAATGAATCCATTGCTAACCGTATTATTGAACTTACGGAAGATGGCTTAATTGATAAGCAAATGACTTACAATGAATTCCTTGAATACAAAAAGTAATAAGTTAAGCCGCTAGTTATTCACTAGCGGCTTTTTTATATTGAATTATTTTGTGTTTTTAATTCATTACGTGAAATTATAATTGAATCAGCCCGATTGCCTTCCTCACTTTAGCAATCGTTACCTGCGCTGATTCTTGCGCTTTTTTAGCCCCTTCTCGTAAAATGTCATCCACATCGATATCACTGTAGGCCAGAGCGCGCTTTTGCATCGGTTCTGTCAGCTCAATGATAGATTCACTAAGCATTTGCTTACACCTTACACATCCTATATTTGCATCGCTGCATCTCTTCTCTATATCTTTCCTCACTTCTTCATTGGAAAAATAGGAATGGAGATGATATACATTACAGCCACCTACTGTCGGGTGGCCGGGATCGCTTAGATGGGTACGTGTTGGATCAGAATAAGCTCTCTTCACTTTATTTTCGATTGTTTCTTTTGAATCTTGCAGAGAAATATAGGTTTTCGCCCCTAATGATTTACTCATTTTTCCTTTTCCGCCTAATGAGGGTACCCTCGCCTCTTTTTCAACCATTCCGTTTGGCAAAGTCAATATTTCTCCATACATAGAATTAAATTTGCGTGCGAGATCTCTTGCAATTTCGATGTGCACAAGCTGATCTGCTCCAACAGGCACCTTATGAGCTCCATGAATAAACATATCAGCTGCCATTAAGACCGGATACCCTACTAACCCATAACTAACGTGATCAGCATGCTGTTTTGCTTTTTCTTTAAATGTGGGACATCTTAACAGCTCACCAATAGGCATAACCATACTCAAGTAAAGATGTAATTCACTTATCTCAGCAGCCAATGATGATTGGGCGTAAATCGTTGCCTGATTTGGGTCAAGGCCGGCTCCTAAATAACTTCTCACTGCATCACGTGTCCTTGATTTTATTAATTCGGGCTTAGGATGTGTCGTTAATGCATGCAAATCAACTATAAAATAGTAAGCCTCATATTCTTTTTGCAGCCTATGAATTTCCTTCATCGCTCCTATATAATTTCCAAGGTGGAGATCGCCTGTTGGTCTGATCCCTGATACTAAAGTTTGTTTTTGAGTCATCACTATCTCTCCTTATTTGTTTTATTCATGTCGGAAAAAGTCTTTGCCACCACCAATCAGAATCCATGACGATCACCCCCTTTAATAAATAAAAAAAGCCCTCCACATCCTATACAAGGACGGGAGAGCCCGTGGTACCACCTTTATTGGTTTATATGCACAACTTAATAAACCCGCTTAAACCGTCTCATTTTTATGAAACAGCATCCCCTGATAACGTCGGGACCAACACGATACAGCCTACTTGTTATGTTCAGCCTACAGCTCAAAAGTCCATTCCATACACAGCCAGCACTCGTTTCCACCTGCCACGAGCTCTCTTAAGAAGGCTTTAAGTATGTACTCCTCTTTCTCATCGCTTTTTTTATGTACGTACATGTGTCATCTTTTAAGAAAGTATATGCTACTATTGGCATTTCTGCAATCTCTTTTACTAATTCTTACAAAATACATGTACCCTGCTTACAAGCTATATGAGTCGTGATATGATAATAGGAATGGATGTGTGGAGGGATGATGGATGAGCGTTAAAGAAGCCTATCTTTATGCTGTCTTAGGCGCAGCTCTTTGGGGGATTATTGGTTTATTTGTGCAGCCCCTTTATTCGTATGGCTTTACAGCTTGGGAAATAGTCGCAATACGAGCAATCTTTTCTGCGCTCTTGCTAGTGGGCTATTTGATTATTACAAATAGAAAGATGCTAAGGATTCACATTCGCGATCTGCCTTTATTTATTGGTACCGGTATTATCAGTATTGTATTCTTTAATTGGTGCTTCTTTACCGTGATTGATCAATCAAATCTATCGCTGGCAGTTGTCCTTTTATATACGGGCCCATTTTTTGTAACGCTGTTATCTCGAATATTTTTTAAAGAATGGTTAACACCAAATAAAGTAACAGCCCTAGTACTGACAATTATAGGCTGTGCGTTTGTCGTTGGTCTTCTCCCAAGCTTCAACACAGTTATTACTCCGTATATACTGCTAGTTGGTATTGGATCTGGGTTCTTTTATGCCTTGTACAGCATATTTGCTAAAGTGAGTTCGAAACGATATTCTTCAATGACCATTACTACGTATTCGTTTATTTGTGCAGCTATGTTTATGATTCCTACATCAGGGTTATGGAACAAAGCTCATTTATTCACTCAGATAGATGTAGTCGGTTATGGACTCGGGCTGGCCTTTTTCCCCACTGTTTTAGCTTACTTGCTTTATACACGTGGCTTAGCCGAGATCGAATCCAGCCGGGCTTCTATTTTATCTACGATTGAACCTGTGGTAGCAATCGGCATCGGATTTCTCATTTTCAAAGACCAATTATCGCTGATTCAATGGTTCGGAGTAGCTCTTGTTCTCTTCTCTATCTTTTTAGTTTCAAAGCCGGATAAAGCACGCTCTATAAAAAAACAGACACCCAAGCATGCCGTGTAGGGTGTCTGTTTTCTTATGATTTGCGTTTTATATCAACATACTGCATAATCTCTTTACTGTTTCTATACTTCGGATTGTTCGTGCGCGTTGAATCTCTTAATTCAGAGGCGTACGTAACCTCGAAGTTCTGAAGCTTCTCAAGGTCTTTCATAAAATCAACTAATTCTTTTTGATCTCTCCCGCTGACTCTCACTCTCATTTTGCATTCCCCTTTCGTACGTACGCTATCATAGATCAAAAGATGAAAATTGGCAACAAAAAAATACCTGATAAACCTTCAGGCATTTTCATTGATCATTAGGCTGCTGCTTTCTGTGACGTTCTCTTCTGTATTTAATAAAGGTATAAATGCCAAATAAGATCGCAATTCCTATTAATGTGTAAATTAATTGTTGAACAAATGAGGACCAGTCTTTAATCGAACGGCCGTAATGAAATCCAATCCAATAGTAAAGGTTCATCCAAACAAAAGCAGAACTAAATCCGATCGCCGCAAAACGTTGATAGGAAATAGCTGACAACCCTACACTAAATGGCACCGCATGCCTGATAAAAGGAAAAAAGTAACTAAACGATGCTGCCTTTAATCCATAACGATCAAGCAGCTCTTTTCCCTTTAATGCCCGCCTATACCAAATCGACCGTTCTTCTTTAATAGGAATGGATTTAGTACCTAAGAAATGACCAACGATATAAAGGGATGTCCCGTGCACAAGAATGCTTGCATAAACGACAAACATAGCTGGGATAGGATTTACATAAGCAGTGGTAGCAATCAGTCCTCCACTCATCAGGAGGATTTCATTTGGGACTGGAAAAAAGAATAATCCGATTGAAAAAATCAGAAACAAGGCCATATAACCATGACTTTGGATAAAAGAGATCATTTCAGTAAAAGCAACCATCATGGCCCCCTCTCATTTTTCCCTATATATCTAGTTTAGTAGAATGACCATGTTGAAGCAATCAATACGTCTTTCTCAATCGAACATAAAAAAGACAGTGATCCCACTGTCTTAATTCTTAAAATACTCTTTGTAATACCCACCCATTTTACCAGTGTTATCAATGACAAAATAAAATTCATCCGTTTCATTTTTAAGCTCGTATGTTTTGCCTTTCGTTAAAGCACGATTGACCATGTATTTTTTTGCATCCGTATGTACACATTCCACTGTACGAATCGTTTCTTTATCCATCCACGTTTTGTGAAGCATAATATCCCCTCCTTTTTCTGCTTATTTCATTATAAATAGAATTGTTAGTTGAAGCAAATGATTTCAAAAAACAAGGCCTTGAGAGAATAGCTTTTGTGCTTTATTAGAATGCTAATAATAAGGCTCGTCCTACAGTGATTAAAATTTAAGTATTTTGCCTATTAATGATACGTTTTACCCAGCTTTATTTATATGGTAGGGTAATAAAGTTATTTTTATTTCGGATAGTTATATAGGAGGTAATATTTTTGAATAAACAAACGATTGATTGGCCGGTCTTTATCATTAGCGGCGGGGCTTTGATCTTATTCGTACTAGCTTCATTTATATCAGCTGAAGGGGTTGCCAATTATGTAGATGCTACGTTCAATTGGTCTGCAACCTATTTCGGTGCCTTTTGGCAAGTATTTATGCTTCTAACGTTCTTGATTGCACTAGGGTTATTGTTTTCAAAGTACGGGTCTGTTCGTCTCGGAAGAAGTGAAAAACCAGAAACAAGTACATTTAAATGGATCTCCATGATAATGTGTACGTTACTCGCAGGCGGAGGAGTATTTTGGGCTGCTGCTGAGCCGATCTATCATTTTCTAGAGACGCCGCCTATGTACGGTGATATTCCGCCTGGTCAGCAGGAGACAATCGTTCCAGCTCTTGCTCAATCTTTTCTTGATTGGGGATTCTCTGCTTGGGCGATTTTAGGTACATTAGGTGTAGTAGTACTTATGTATGGCTATTCTAAGGGATTGCCTTTTAAACCTCGAACTTTGCTTTACCCTCTAGTAGGTAAAAACATCATGAATAAAAACAATGTATTAGGTATTGCGGTAGATTCATTCTCCATTATTGCCGTAGCTGCTGGTACCATCGGCCCGATCGGTTTTCTTGGATTACAAGCAGCATATGGGTTAGATTCCTTATTTGGCATTCCAAATACATTTCTCACTCAGTTATTGATTATTTTTGGATTAGTTGCGATTGCAGGGATCTCTGCAGTAACCGGGATTCATCAGGGAATTCAATGGCTAAGCCGATTTAATATAATCTTTACTCTCGTCCTCGTCGTCATTGTATTATTAGTAGGACCAGCTGGCTTTATTATTGATTCATTTGTTGGAACATACGGTGTTTACCTGCGCGATTATTTTGAACTGAGTTTATATCGAGGTGATACAGGCTGGTTATCATTTTGGACGATTTTCTTTTGGGGATGGTTTATCGGGTATGGTCCAATGATGGCTATTTTTATCAGCCGTATCTCTCACGGCCGTACGATTAGAGAACTATTTATTGCCGTAATTGTTATTGCCCCTCTTGTGACGAACTTTTGGTTCACTGTTGTAGGAGGCTCCGGAATCTTCTTTGAACTCCAAAATCCTGGTTCAGTCAGCGAACCGCTTTATGAAGCCGGGCTGCCCGCTTCCATGATTGCTATTGTCACACAATTGCCGTTTGGTTTTTGGATCGCTGCTGCGTTTTTATTAGTAACCATTGTGTTTGTTGCGACTACTACAGATTCGATGTCTTATACAATTTCAATGACAGTAACAGGAAGCAGTACACCAGCTAAATCGATTCGATTGTTTTGGGCGCTTTCTATGGGTGCTGTAGCTGCAGTGCTATTATATTTAGGAGAAGGCAGTATTAATGCTCTTCAATCATTTATTGTCTTTACTGCAGTTCCCGTCTCACTGATCATGCTCCCAACATTGTGGCTTGCCCCTAAAGTGGCGAAGAAAATGGCTAAAGATCAAGGAATTCTATAGCAAAATAAAGCAGCCTATCAATGA